>NZ_FQXP01000030.1 GCF_900130005.1 Clostridium collagenovorans DSM 3089
ATATCATTTGTCAACAACTTTTTTTAAGTTTTTCGACTTAAGTTTTTGTTGTTTTTTCTCTGTGCCTCTCAGCGACAAGTAATATAATATCATATGAAAATTCATCAAAATAATATTAAATCTACATAAATTTCTATTATGTTATTCTTTCTTTTAGTTTCTCTATTTTATTATGTTTTTCTCATATTGATACACTAGGATAAGTATTTACTATTTTTATGTTTTTAATACATATAATATCCAAGCTTATACTTACTTTTGTTTGTATATTATATATTAAATTGCTATAATTTCAGTATTTACTCTATTAGAATTTGATTTCTATTCTATAATATTTTCTTAAATAGTCCTTAATCTCATTATTTAATTCTTGTTTTTTTAATTTATTTCTTAATTTAACGTGATAATTATATTCACTTTCTAACTTTATTTATTAATCTTCTAACTTTTTCATAGTAATACTGACCTTATTTCCTTAACTTCTCTATATAAATAATTCATATATATTTTGCATTAAAATACGCTTCATTCATATTTTATAGTATAAAAAAATTTAATATGTAGTGAAGTACCATAATGTAGATTTAATATTACAAAGTATATATCATGGAATTATTTATATACATATTAATTATTGTAGTTACTTTCTCTTCAACATTTAATTATTAGAAACTATAGTTATCTTTTTCCCCTTACTTGATATTAAAAAAGATCTTTGAATTGTGCTAGATTAAAATAAGACTTATTCAAAACATATGATTTAGCAAATATACTAACTTTTAATTACAGCAATTCTACTCTACTATTAAACCTTATACTAAAGCTACTTCTCTCCCTTTAATATATTTAACCCCTATTATGGACGGAAAGAGCATACTTAATCTCACATCTGACCTTAAGTATGCCCTTAAATATGTATATATTTAATTTTTCTTACCTCTCATGAATATTTATAATCATCTACATAGAAGCTTGTTAATCAAAGACTTTCTGTCCCAATTATGAATAGAAGACAAATATTTTATAAATTAAATAGTACTTATCTTATTCCTTAAAAATTTGCTTATGCTTATCTTAAATTTACACGTAAAAAAACCACTCAAATCATTGAGTGGTTTTGGTGGAGGTAAAGGGAGTCGAACCCTTGACCCCTTGCGTGCAAGGCAAGTGCTCTCCCAACTGAGCTATACCCCCATATATG
>NZ_FQXP01000026.1 GCF_900130005.1 Clostridium collagenovorans DSM 3089
GAATGCACTTTATTTGTTAAAGTATTGCAATTAGAGCATCTTAAATCCTCATTTTTTGAAATTACAGTAATATACAGTGTATTATCTATTAGCTCCATGAGATTTATATTCAAGTGATGTATCCAAAATTTTAATTATGCTTTCCATAGCTGTCCTCCGATTCATATATATCTATATGATACACTATTTAAAATCCAATAACTATGGAAAGAACCTATTTGACGTTATCATTTAAGATAAAATATAGAAAATAAATTTTCAATATTATAAGGTATATAGGTGAAAAATTTTTGTGGAAAGTAGTTATATTTTATAAGGCTTAAACATAGTATTATAAAGTGTTCAAAATGACACAATAAATTTTATGAAATAAATATATTTTTGTAATATTAGTATGCACACCTCATATATATATATTGAGGTGAGTAAAATGAAATGTAACTTAAATAGCAAACAACATAGTATAGTAGTTATAGTTTCTTTAATCCTTGTCTTTTCAATAGGTTTCTGCATGGGAAGATATTGTTTTGGCGGAAATGATTATTTTAAAAATGATAAGGTAGAAAGAGACAATGCTACTCAAAAATCCTTGGATTCCTTAAAGGCTTTGGTTGATAATCAAAGTACACCACAGGAGCAAAAGGATAAGGCATCAGAAGACTATAGACAACTATCATTAAAATTTGAAAAAGAGGCAACTCTTGAATCTAAAGTTAAGGCATTAGGCTTTAAAAAAGCAATGTGTTATTTAGAAGATGATAGAGTTAAAGTTGTAGTACAAAATAAAGACAAGTTAAAAGATGAAGAAAGTAAAAAAATTAAAGATGCTATTCTACAAGAAAGCAACATCAAGGATGTTGAGATTATAGTAAGAAAATAGATAATTAAATTTACTAAACTTTATTAAAGACATATTCACATTTTAAGTTGTTCATATTATAAGAAGAGCTATTATTCAATGGAAATATCATTGGGTAATGGCTCTTTTTAATCATTAAGGGCTACAGATATTTATGCTTTTTACAAGGCGGAAAACTAATATCTATAGGTATGCTACCTAGAATTGTATAAGGAATACATTATAAGCTTCTAATGAAAGCTATATATTACCCAATGGAAAGGGTATTGTTATGAAACTATAATTATAATGGTGTAGTAAGGACTTTGAGGTTAGATTTAATTTGGTTTAAAATACTTTCGGTTCTTATTTATGTACATACTTTGCAATATTAAATCTACAACATCGTAATTTAGTACATATTAGAAATTTTTATCCTATGAAATATAAATGAAGCTTATTTAATACAAAGTATATATTATTTAAGAGAGATCAGAGAGATTTAAACCATGGGGTTGTTAAAATAAAAGTGTAACTTACTAAAGATAGGTTAAATCTACAACAGCTTAATTTAGTACATATTAGAAGTTTTTATCCTATGAAATAT
>NZ_FQXP01000025.1 GCF_900130005.1 Clostridium collagenovorans DSM 3089
GATAAGATTTTTTTTATTACTCAAAGCATTTTACGAGTTGTTTCTTTATTACTCTGTTTAATTTTCAAAGACCATGTCATTTATCGTCATCACCTAACGACCTTTATTATTTTATCAGACACTCGAAACCCTGTCAACATTTTTTTGTTTTAATTTTTAAATTTTAAAAATCAAAAGCAACTAATTTGTTGCCATCGCTTCGTAGCGACAAGGAATATATTATCACATACTATTCCCAATATATTATGCTTATTAGCTATATTTTTATATTATTTTTAATATACTCCTCATTTCATCTATTTATCTATGGTTTTTAAAGTACAACACACCCAGATAAGTTTACTTTATTTAATATAGTTTTTTCACCTTTCTTCTTCTATATACTTACATCTAATATTAATTCTAACTCTTATTTTATTCTTTATACTCTAGATTATTTATTAATAGGGGTATCCTTTTTTCTCATATCTATCATAATTACTCATTAAAGTTTGAAAGCATGTCTAAATACTCAAGTATTACCTTTGCCCATATATATCATAATACCTTTTACTTGAATTTTAATTAATATAAGTGTCAGTACTCACAAACTATTATATCTTCTTAATAACCCAATCTTACATTAAGCTCAAATACTTACTCTTCTTTAAATAAGCATGAGTCTATTTTAAATGTTTATTCTTCCATCTCTTCACTTAATACTAATCTACTCACTTTAAGATTCCTTTCTTTATTGCACTTCTTTATTTCAATATTTCATAATTTTAACATTTTATATAAACTCCACTTAATATTCTATCTCTATATTAGTCATTGAATTTATTCTATAATGAACCTTCTATATAATAAATATCTTTATTAGAGTGTATATCATCAATAACACATTATATAAGTTGCCTTTACCTATTAATTCCATGACAATCTTATATCTATCACTCTCACGCCCTCTAAAAAGCTAAACTTAATCGCACACTATGCACCCTCTTACTTAGTGATAATTTATTTTTGTCATAATTCGCTTTTCTTTCACATAATATTATAATGTATACTCTTTCTTACACCTTTGCTCCACACTATATTTTCCTTAATATTTTTAGACTTTAAAATTTATTAGTGAAATTTATGTATAAAAAAATAATTTATGGATAGAATTCAGATATGTATTTTAAAGTTTAATCAAATTAAATCTAAATTAGAGGAGTGTTATTTTTTAATGAATGATTATTTTAAAAAAGTAAGAAAGCCTATAGGTAAATTTGCTTGTACCTTAATTGGTGCTTCTGTAATAATGGGAAATACAGTTTATGCTTCCCCTACAGGCTATCCTTATCAAACAGAAGGAATAAAATCTACTGAGAAAAATAAGTCTTATTCCGAGATCATAGAAAGTAGACGTGCCTTATCAAGAGGTGATGCTAATATCTCAGATAAATATTCCTATGCATCAGACAAAGACTATTATGATATCAATACAGTAGCTCAAGTTGCTTCTTCATCTAAAATAACCGTAGAAAAAGAAAGCACTATGCATCTACCAGACCATTTTCTGTATACAGAAATTAACGAAAGCAAATTAAGAGAATATCTAAATAATAAAAATTCCGTTTTAGCTGAAGAACCTTACTTTTCAGAAATTATATCAACTAGTAGAGAATTTAATTTAAATCCTCTTATACTATTTGCTATTACTGGACAGGAGCAAGGTTTTGTGCCTAAGCACCATAGTAATGCTTATTCAATAGCTAATAATCCTTATAATGTCTTCTACAGTTGGCAACGTTACAATACTAATATAGAAGATACTAGTAAAATTGTATCAAGAACTATCATAGATTTATCCAAGGGATGTCCAGCAAACATGGATACCTTTACTTGGATTAATAAGAGATATGCAAGTGATCAAGGTTGGTCTAAGGGTGTTAATAGGTTCTTTAATGAATTAAGAACTATTGCTTGTAACTAATATTCAATTAAATATATTAAACTCTATAGTAAGTAAGAACTATTTTTCTTACCTTCTATAGAGTTTTTGTTTTATACCTCTACTTGCCTTACATAGCTTTTTACTTTATACATCTTTCTATTTTATACTTCTTCTTTTCTTACACACCTTTTTGTTTTATATATATTTTCACTTTATATATTTTTTATTATATATATCTTCACTATCTATATATCTTTGCTTTATATATTTTTATTTTGACTATCTTTAGTAAGTTACACTTTTATTTTAACAACCCATGATTTAAACCTCTCTAAACTCTCTTAAATAATATATACTTTGTATTAAATAAACTT
>NZ_FQXP01000024.1 GCF_900130005.1 Clostridium collagenovorans DSM 3089
TTTACGAGTTGTTTCTTTATTACTCTGTTTAATTTTCAAAGACCATGTTTTTCTTGTCGTTTCTCAGAAGCGACTCCCTTATAATATCAAACTTGATATTCTTTGTCAACAACTTTTTTCAAGATTTTTTCTTGTTCGTTGTTTTCTTCAGTGCCTCTCAGCGACAAGGAATATAATATCATATTCTAACTCTATACTATTCACTAAAATCTCCATTTTTTTATATTACCAATTACTTTCTAGCCTTTTTCTTTAATTTATTTAATTTTACTTATATAGATACACTAGGTAAGGTTTTTACTATTTCACTTGCTTTTTTCACATAAATATACTCAATCTTTCCCCCTAAAACAGTTCTATAGCTTTTTTATTTTATTTTTATTTCTTATATATACATAATATCTTTTTAATTTATATAATACTACATGCTCTATTTATTTATAGATTTCTTGTAACTTCTAGAAACTTAATGCCACTAAACATAGAAACTCCAGATTCAAGTTTAATATATTTTTTATTGTATATTTAAATCTATAAATTTTTATATTAAAACTTAGCTGCTTATTAATTTATTTAAGTATAATTATCTATAATCAATCTTTATATATCAAATTAACTTTAAATAATATATCATAATATTAAAACCTTATTATTGCATATTGATTAAATTTTAATATAAAACTATATGATTCTTAAAGGTATCCAGGATTTATTTAAGATACTATCTATCACTACCTCAATACAATTAATCCTATATTAAGCTTATCATAGTTGAAGTTAAATATAATTTTTTGAATTCAATATATAACTATTTCTTATATATCTTCAACAACTGTTAATAGATATAATCATAAAGAGTGGACAACTAATTATATTTTTACCCTTAACCTATAAAAAAACATATTTTAGTGTAATTAAATAACTTCTTAATATTTTGCTTTTAGTCAATTTATTAATATATTAGATACTACTATTGAAGATTTAGCCAAAAGTTTTATAACCTTAGGTGAAGAGGATAAAGAAATACCTTAACTATAAACTTGAACTGTCTCAATACATATATTTATAAAATAAGTGAATACTTTTATTTAAGAAGTTATAGTTTTAATATTTGAATTTTATTTAATTTTCTTTTAACTACTTAAAAACTATAAAACTATGATAAAATATATCTTAATCAATAATAATTATTGATTACATATTAAATAATCGAGGTGAGTTTATGGCTATATATACAAAAACAGGCGACAAAGGAACAACTGCTACTTTATATGGTGAAAGAGTATCTAAAGCTTCTCTTATTATTCAACTTAATGGAGAAATTGATGAAGTTAATGCTTCTATAGGATATCTTTCCTCCCTAGTACATAGCAATAAAAAAATTCAACCTATGAAGAAAAAAGATATAATAGAGCTTCTTCAATGGATTGAAAATGGTCTATATAATATGGGTGTAGAAGTTTCATCTAACTTTAAAGATATAAAATTTACAGAGGAGCACGTACAATTACTAGAAGAAAAAATTAATGATATGACAGATAGAATGCCTCCTCAGCGTTCTTTTATAATATACAGCGGTACAGAAGATGCAACCTATGCACAATTGGTTCGTGCTATTGTAAGAAGATGTGAAAGATTATTTGTTGAATTCTTAGAAGATATTAATATAACATCATATCCTCAAAGCTATATGTTTATGAATAGATTATCTGACTATTTATTCACTCTTTCAAGATATATAAATTTCTTATCAAATGACGTAGAAATTAAAACTTCCGAGTGGAAATAAAATTACTAGAGCTGTCATACTACAGTAGTATGACAGCTCTTAATCAATGTATATTTTTTTCTAATCTCTCCGCTATAGTTCCATCATCTACTTTAAACACTTCTACTGATTTAAAACCATATTTACATAATATGTTCTTTGATATTATGTTATTAGGCTTTGTTATCCCTACTAACTTTCTTATATCAGGTATACTATCAGCTATATTTAATAGTTCTCCTAATATTTCGCTTCCATAGCCCTTTCCCCAATATTCTGGCATAAGCATATATTCAACCTCAGCTTCACTAAAATCATTATTTATTGAAAGTGCACATACTCCTATAAATTCATTGGTGCCACACTCAAAGACTTTAAAATTCCACATTTCTCGTGTCTATCAAGACTTTTTAATAATCCTTTAAAATACATTTCTGATTCTTCTATAGTGAAAACTCTTCCTAAATTCATATTCATTACTTCTTCATTAAAAACTAACTTTGAAAAATATTTAAAATCATCTATTGATACAAACTTCTCTAAATATAATCTGTCCATATAAAAATACCCCCTGTTATTTATAATGCATCAGTACATCGTGTACCACTACATTTAATGTCTACTGTACTTCCCCCTAAAAATTAATATTTGTGAGTATGTTTATTTTAATCAGGTCTAATATATTTCTAACTTTTAAAGCTAAGATTAATTTTTATTTATAAATATCAGCTTCATATACTATAATATTTAAAGCATACCTTAATTACATATTATACCCTTCAACTTAATAGTTCAATTGATATAATTACTAATCCTTATGACTGATTTACCTTAAAGCATTACTATATACTACTTTAATAGAAAACTAATATTATAACTTCCTTACAATATTAATATAAACTACTTAAATATATATACTCCATGAGATTTACATCAATTATCCTTAAGAATTGACTCTAAACTTAATACTCACTCTAATATTGTTTATTTATAAGATTCAAATATCTATGTATATGCTATTAAGCTAGCATCCTATATTAATTCAATAACCTTTCACCTTAATACTGCCTATATAACAATATATATCATTTAAAAAGTAGCAATCTTTAATTTTTATATAAGAATTGCTGCCAGAACTACGTATTAAAATTTATCAAAGAGAATTTTGGATCGCCTTTATAAGCATAAAGCTACAAAGAATAAAAATTAGACAGGATATAAAACTATATTTTATGTCTTATATTTAAATTGATAAGATTTTAAAGCTTAAAATTAACTTTAGACATTAAAGTTCAAGAAATAAATACAATCATGATTCATCTTAAAAAGAACTAAAAATATTATTCATCCATTATTTACTCTAATTATTCTAAAAAACATATATATTATAGAAAGATATTATAAAACATAGATGTTATTTATTATAAAATAAATCAAATAAATCTACAAAAAATAAAAAATCCTAGCTAATAAGCTAGGATTTGGTGATCCACCGGGGGATCGAACCCCGGACACCATGATTAAA
>NZ_FQXP01000023.1 GCF_900130005.1 Clostridium collagenovorans DSM 3089
TTAGGACTATCAAGACCTGATGTAGATAGAGTTTATCCAGGGTATAAAAATGGTAAGACATCAGGATATAACTATGTAATAAATAAAAATAATATTTATCAAGGAAACCATAGAGTAACAGTTGAAGTAATAGCAAATGATGGTGAGGTACAAACATCAACTACCTATTTTAAGATGAAGAAGTTGAACTTAAGACTTCAAATTGATAATCCATATAATAAGCAAGTAGTAAATAAAGGTGAAAAAATGCTTGTTAGAGGATGGACATTAAGTGATTCAACAGTAGAGAAAGTTGAAATATACGTAAATAATAAGTTGATTATGAATGCTCAACATGGATTAGATAGAGAGGACGTTGCTGCTGCTTATCCAGAATACAATTATAATGTAGCATCTAAAAGTGGATATTCATGTATGGTAGATACTACAGGATTATTGACAGGGAAAAATATTGTTGCTGTAAAAGTTTATAATAAGGATTCTACTACAATTATGGGATCAAAAGAGTTTATAGTAGGAAAAACTATAATTATTGATGCAGGTCATGGTGGAAGTGATCCAGGAGCAAGTTCTGTAATTGATGGTGTAACATACAGAGAGGAAGAGGTAAACTTAAAGGTAGCTGAAACTTTAAAAGAAAAGTTAGAGAATAAGGGATTTATGGTTATAATGACTAGAAATGCTAATAACCAATCAGTTTCACTACAAGATAGAGTTACTATAGCTAATAATAGTAAAGCTGATTTATTTATAAGTATACATCATGATTCTTTTACAAATTCAAGTGCAAATGGGGTTACTTCTTTTTATAGTACATGGAAACCAGGGCTAGATAATGAAGGTGTGCTTTCCAATACAGATGGTAAATATGATATAACTCCATGTATAGAAGCTGTAAAAAGTCAAGTAATGGGTGCAGAGATAGTTAATGCTATGTCATCAGTAGGTTATAGTAACAGAGGTAATAAAGATAGAGAATTATATGTTACAAGTAGAACTAATATGCCTGCTTTATTATTAGAATGTGGATTTATAACAAATAAATCAGATATTTCAAAGATAACTAGTAATGAAAAAAGAAATGAGATGGCAGAGAAAATAAGTACCATAATTGAAAAAAACTTATACGGAAATTAACTTTATAAAATAAAGATAGCTGTTGATAAATTAATTATCAACAGCTATTTTTAAAAAAATTAATAATTATATATACATTAATATTAGTACAAAAACCTTCTAAAAGATACGACATATACATAAATAAAGAATAAAGAGAATTATAGAAACAAATTCTTAAAAAGTTAACAAATTGTAATGTTAAATTTTAATAAAAAGATATTATAATTAAAAATAATAGTAATACTTATTAAAAGATTAAAAAGTTTTAAGAAAATTTTATACTAAATCAAAAAGTCTAAAACTTTCTTGTAAGATATATTAAATAAAATTCTTATATTTTGGATAATATAATAACAATTATATTTATTTTATGGTGTGATAAGTAGACAAATAATATGTTTTTATGTATAATTCTAAGGGGAATTTAATTAGATAATGTAAATATGATAATTATTTTTGGTGAATTATTCAAATATAAAAGTATAATATTGTTAATGAAATTGAAATATATATTATGATATATGTTGAAAATTGGAGGAAAAAATGCAAAAGGTACAAACGGAAGCTTTAGAGAATAAAATGGATGTTAATTCTAAGTCATACTCAGCTTATAATATAATAAAAAGATTTTTTGATGTTATTATAGCAAGTTTAGCATTAGTTATATTGTCACCTGTTTTTATTATAATCTTTATTTGTATAAAGGTAGACTCATCAGGCCCAGCTGTCTTTGGACATACTCGTATTGGAGAAAATGGTAAATTAATAAAGGTTTATAAGTTTAGGTCTATGGTTGAGAATGCTGAAGAAGTATTAAGAAATTTTACAGCAGAGCAAAAAAAAGAATTTGAAAAAAACTTCAAATTAGAAAATGATCCTAGAATAACAAAAGTGGGGAATTTTCTGAGAAAAACTAGCTTAGATGAATTACCTCAATTGTTTAATATAATACTAGGAAATATGTCAATTGTAGGACCAAGACCTATAATTAAAAAGGAAATACAAAAATATGGTGAATATGCTGATAAACTTTTTAGTGTTAAACCAGGATTGACAGGATATTGGCAAGCTAACGGTAGAAGTGATACTAGTTATGAAGAAAGAGTGCAGATGGATATGTTCTATATAGATAATAGGTCGATATCCATGGATGTAAAAATAATCTTTAAAACTATTATCTCTGTAATAAAAAAAGAAGGGGCTATGTAAATAATGAAGGTTTCTATAGTGTGTCCTTTATATAATGCAGAAAAATATATTGAAAAATTGCATTCTAATATACTAGAGCAGAAAAAGGATTTTTTGGAAGAGTTAGAAATAAAATATGTATTAACCGAAAGTAAGGATAATACAGAGGAGCTTTTAAAAAAACTCCAAGTGGACTATATTCTTATAGACGCAAAAGATTTTTCTCATAGTAAGACAAGAGAAATGATGGCATATAAAGCTACAGGAGATATTTTAGTTTTTATTTCTCAGGATGTTGTTATGAAAAATGATTTATGGCTTAAAAATTTAGTTGAACCAATTATAAATAATGAATGTGAAGCAGCGTTTAGTAGACAATTATGTACAAATAATAGTATAGAGAAATATATTAGAGAAAATAACTATCCGGAAAAATCAAGAGTAGTAAGTGAAAAAGATATTGACCAATATGGATTGTTAACATTCTTTTATTCAGATGCGTCATCGGCTATAAGAAAAGATGTTTATCTTGAAGTAAATGGATATGATGGTAAGAATTTAATTATAAATGAAGATATGTATATAGCATATAAAATTATTACTAGCGGATATAGAATAAAATACTGTGCAGATTCAGAAGTATATCACTCTCATGTATTTACTCTGAAACAGTTGTATAATAGATATTTCGATACTGGTGTGTTTTTAAAGCAACATTCGTATTTATTACAATACAAAGCAAATGAAAGTGGATTTAAATTAGCAAAATATGCATTTAAGAGATCCATAAAAGAAAGAAATATATCTGTACTTTTAAACTTAATTCCTAATTTTGGAGCTAGATTTATAGGAAGTAACTTAGGAAAAAGATTTAATAAGCTACCGAGAAATTTTATAATAAAATCTTCACTGAATAAAAACTATTGGATTTAAAAAGGAGTGACAAGTATGAAAGGAATTATATTAGCAGGTGGGTCAGGTACGAGATTGTATCCGGTCACTAAGGCTATGTCTAAACAGATGGTTCCCATATATGATAAACCAATGATATATTATCCTATGTCAGTTTTAATGCTTGCAGGAATAAAAGATATATTAATTATTTCAACTGAGAGAGATTTACCACATTTTAAAGAGTTATTTCAAGATGGTTCTGATTTGGGATTAAATATAGAATATAAGATTCAAAGTGCACCAAATGGATTAGCAGAAGCTTTTATAATTGGTGAAGAGTTCATAGGAAATGATGACGTAGCAATGATTCTAGGAGATAATATTTTTTGGGGTCAAAGCTTTAGTAAGAGCTTACAAAATGCAGCAAAATTAGAAAAGGGAGCATGTATTTTTGGATACTATGTTCAAAATCCAACTGCTTTTGGCGTGGTTGAATTTGATGCAGAAGGAAATGTTCTTTCCATTGAAGAAAAGCCGGAAGTACCGAAGTCTAAATATGCAGTTCCAGGACTATATTTTTATGATAATACAGTAGTGGAAAAGGCTAAAAATTTAAAACCTTCTAAAAGAGGGGAACTTGAAATTACAGACTTAAATAAGATTTATATGGAAGAAAATGATCTTAAGGTTAGTTTATTAGGGAGAGGTATGGCATGGCTTGATACAGGAACGCATAGCTCTATGTTACAGGCATCTAACTTTGTAGAAGCGGTTCAAAACACACAAGGTACTTATATAGCATGTTTAGAAGAGATAGCATATAGACAAGGATGGATAACTAAGGATAAAGTTAGAGAGTTAGCGAAACCATTAATGAAAACAGGGTACGGTAAATACTTAATTGATATAATCGAAGAGAAGTAATAAAATAAATGTTTAAAAAGCAATATATTAAAAGTTATTAATAATCATGTTTAAATTTATAATATGATTATTAAAGTATATTTAAGAGTAGGTGGTAATATGAGTTTTAATTTTATTGAAACTAAGATAAAAGATCTATATATTATAGAACCAAAGGTATTTGGTGATAATAGAGGATATTTTATGGAAACCTATAGTAAGAAAGACTTTTTTGAAGCTGGACTTACTATGGAGTTTGTACAGGATAATGAATCTAAATCTAAAAAAGGAGTACTAAGAGGATTGCATTTTCAAACAAAGCACACTCAAGGAAAACTTGTTAGAGCAACTCAGGGTTCGGTTTATGATGTTGCTGTAGATTTAAGAAAGGGGTCACCAACTTTTGGACAATGGGAAGGCGTACTTTTAAGCGAAGAAAATAAAAGACAGTTTTATGTGCCAGAAGGGTTTGCTCATGGCTTTTTAGTTGTTTCTGATGAAGCTGTATTTAATTATAAATGTACAGATTTTTATGCACCAGAATATGATGGTGGAGTGCTATGGAATGATCCAGATATAAATGTTCAGTGGCCATTAGAAGGAATAGAAGAAATTTTATTATCTGAAAAGGATAAAAATCAAAAGACATTAAAAGAATTAGATATACCATTTGAATATAAAGGAGAATAGTTTATGAAAACTTATTTAGTTACGGGTGGAGCAGGATTTATCGGTTCTAACTTTGTATTATATATGTTAAATAAGTATGAAGACATAAAGATTATAAATCTAGATGCTTTAACATATGCAGGAAACTTAGAAAATTTAAAGTCAGTAGAGAATAATGAAAATCATATATTTGTTCAAGGAGATATATGTGATTCAG
>NZ_FQXP01000001.1 GCF_900130005.1 Clostridium collagenovorans DSM 3089
GAGAGCAGGCCGCAGTGAATAGGCCCAGGCAACTGTTTAACAAAAACACAGGTCTCTGCTAAAGCGTAAGCTGATGTATAGGGGCTGACACCTGCCCGGTGCTGGAAGGTTAAGGGGATTGCTTAGCGCAAGCGAAGGCATGAACTTAAGCCCCAGTAAACGGCGGCCGTAACTATAACGGTCCTAAGGTAGCGAAATTCCTTGTCGGGTAAGTTCCGACCCGCACGAATGGTGTAATGATCTGGGCACTGTCTCAACAACAAATCCGGTGAAATTGTAGTGCAAGTGAAGATGCTTGCTACCCGCGGTTGGACGGAAAGACCCCGTAGAGCTTTACTGTAGCTTAGCATTGAATTTCGGTATTGTCTGTACAGGATAGGTGGGAGACTTAGAAGCTAGGGCGTCAGCCTTAGTGGAGTCATCCTTGGGATACCACCCTGGCAGTACTGGAATTCTAACGACTAGCCATGAAACTGGCGGTCGGACATTGTTAGGTGGGCAGTTTGACTGGGGCGGTCGCCTCCTAAAATGTAACGGAGGCGCCCAAAGGTTCCCTCAGCGCGGTCGGAAATCGCGCGTAGAGTGCAAAGGCAGAAGGGAGCCTGACTGCGACACATACAAGTGGAGCAGGGACGAAAGTCGGGCTTAGTGATCCGGTGGTACCTCGTGGGAGGGCCATCGCTTAACGGATAAAAGCTACCTCGGGGATAACAGGCTGATCTCCCCCAAGAGTCCACATCGACGGGGAGGTTTGGCACCTCGATGTCGGCTCGTCGCATCCTGGGGCTGAAGTAGGTCCCAAGGGTTGGGCTGTTCGCCCATTAAAGCGGCACGCGAGCTGGGTTCAGAACGTCGTGAGACAGTTCGGTCCCTATCCGCCGCGGGCGTAGGAAATTTGAGAGGAGCTGTCCTTAGTACGAGAGGACCGGGATGGACTGACCTCTGGTGCACCAGTTGTTCCGCCAGGAGCACAGCTGGGTAGCTATGTCGGGAAGGGATAAACGCTGAAAGCATCTAAGCGTGAAGCCTACCTCAAGATTAGATTTCCCATGTATATCAGTAAGACCCCTTGAAGAACACAAGGTTGATAGGTCGGAGGTGTAAGTATGGTAACATATTCAGCTGACCGATACTAATAGGTCGAGGACTTGACCAAAAAACTCTTAACATTATGCAATTTTGAGAGAACATCTCAA
>NZ_FQXP01000028.1 GCF_900130005.1 Clostridium collagenovorans DSM 3089
AAAAAGCTAATAACTTAATTTCAGTTTTTATATTTCACTACAACTTTATAAGACCTCATGGTTCCTTGAATAATTGTACTCCTGCGGAGGTATCTAGTCTTACAGTTAGTGACTCAAATAAATCCTCTTAGTTTGTTGCAGCATAATCTTAGTTTAATATCTTTGATTAAACTACAAAAATCCATTTTATTGTAGGTCTATTTGCTACGCAATAAATTATTCAAACTTATATAATTTTCAAGGTGCGAGTAATTCTACAAAATATTAAGCTATTTTTTCATAGCAGCTTAACAGAATCTTACTAAAACCAATATAGTACAATTATACAGGAATGTATATATAAGTTCAATATGTGCCTTAATACTGAGAAGATTAAAACATGAACTTTAAAAGAGCTTTATTATATAATATAAATATTAGAAAAGAGGTGATGTGATTGATGAAAATACTATATTCTATTAGGTCAATTATTACAATTGACAAATATAAAATAGGATATAGTTAATTATGAAAAGAATTAATAAAAAACAAGTAGCAGAAGTATTGAGAGTACATACTAAAAGTTTATCAAGATGGGATAATGAAAAAATAAAATATGAATTGTCTAAAGTGTGTTATAAGGTGACTAATATAGTTAAAGAGGATAGATGTGTTTATTTTTATGTTGAATACAAAGGATATTATCAGAGTAATGATGAACATTTAGAAGAGGTATTCAAAGTAAAGAATATTCAAGATTTTAAAATTTATGCTAAAAGAAAAGCTCGGAGTATAGAAAAAAAGAAATAATAACTAAAAAAGAGTTATGCAATAAAATTAACATTGAAGGAAGAACAAGCAAGAGATATGAAAAAAAATTAATAGAAAATGGTGTGTTTCAGAGGTTAGATGATGAGATTTATATATGTGTCAATAAGGAAACTAAAAAAAGAGTTTTAGTTAATAGGGAGGCATATAATAATTTTTGAAGAAAGGATTCTTTGATTAAAAACGAATTGAAGTCATTAGCTAAAAGATATGCTAAGAAGGAATTTTCTTTAGATGATTATAATTATTTGAGGGATGTTATAATGTCAAAATCAAATAGTATAAATAATTATTATAAGGTAAACAAGCTAGTTATTAAATATGATAATTATTTATATAATATGTTAATGGAAGAGGATGAAAAATCCTCTTCTTTTTTGGTGTGCCCAGCATGGGTTTAATCTTAAGGGTGTAAGTCCCTAACACGACCTAGTAGTGGTAAGTGTATAGCTTAAGACAAGGGTGTCCACCGTGAGGTGGAATCTGAAGGAAGTCG
>NZ_FQXP01000027.1 GCF_900130005.1 Clostridium collagenovorans DSM 3089
AACACCCCTTCCCATTCCGAACAGGCAGGTTAAGCTTTACAGCGCTGATGGTACTGCAGGGGAGGCCCTGTGGGAGAGTAAGACATCGCCGGGTAGAAGAACTTCATATTATATATGAAGTTCTTTTTGTTTTTTGCTAAAATAAGCTTCCATAATTATTTATAATAGTAAGAATAGATTTATAGCAATAAGAATACTAAAAAGTAATAAATAATGTAATTATTATTTTAAAATATTCTCCAATAGGGCTTGATCAGTATGATTTTTTCTAAAGATCTCTTAACATTAGATAAATATTAAAAGGAATTACTTTAAATGAATAAAAATATTTTATAGTTAGTCAATTATAGATAAAAGGATAAAAATTTAGATTATAATAGTAAATTGAGTTTATTTATTAGGCGATAATAATATATTTGTAAAGTTATATATTATGAGAAGAGATTTATAGTATAAAGGATTTTTAAGATAATACTGTATAAGGTTAAGTTTTAATCTAGAATGAGACTTTAGTTAATTTATAGAAATTTTCTTGATTTAATATATATATATGATTATTTATGGAGATTTTTTATAAGAAATAAGAGGACAGTAAAAAATATTAGATCTTATACACTTTAAGAATGAGACTTTAAATAGGAGTATATAGGTATATACTAATAAATACTATTATGTTTAAGATAAGTAGAATATATAAGTCTAATTGAATATTTTCAATAGATAAGGGGGATTCAGTAAAGACTAAGTGCACTATTTTAATTCCTTTAAATATGAATTTTTAAATTTTATCTTTAAATTTTTAATCTATATATGAGGGATATAATAGAAAAGAACTACTATAATATATAATTTTTCAGATGAATAATAAAAACTTATAGAAAGGTAAAGGATGAAAAAGTATTTTATCTAGAAAAAAATATAAGTTTATTATTAAGAAAAGTAATATAAAGGTTTTAAAGTTAGCAGCAATAGAGAGAGAAATAATGATTTTTTACAATATAGGTATTTAGAAAAATACTTAGATAAGTACTATAAAAATGTATAAAGATGTGATTTATAGGGTAAACTCTACCTAGTGTATTTATAAAAGATAAATATAGAAATAAGTAGATATAAAGAGAAAATAGAGAATAAACTTAATAAATTAGATTTGAATAAAGAAATTTATATTATGAATATGATATTATATATTTCGTCGCTGAGAGGCACTGAAGTAAACAACAAACCAAGAAAAAAATCTTGAAAAAAGTTGTTGACAAAGAATATCAAGTTTGATATTATAAGGGAGTCGCTTCTGAGAAACGACAGAAAAACATGGTCTTTGAAAATTAAACAGAGTAATAAAGAAACAACTCGTAAAATGCTTTGAGTAATAAATAAAATCTTATCGAAAGATAAGTA
>NZ_FQXP01000005.1:0-241658 GCF_900130005.1 Clostridium collagenovorans DSM 3089
CTTGCTTCCTCTACATCTTTTTTATCTTCTAAAGTTATTCTATCTGGTAAAGCATTAATCTTATTTATTACACCTTCTGCTGCCTTTTTATCAGCCTCATCAACTCCGCCTTGATTATTATCAATTTTGAAAGTATAATCTATATTTTTATTTCCCCAAGTGTAAATTGTTACATAGTATTTGCCTGGATTAACTGTAAACTCATCTTTGCCTTCTCCCTTTGGATAAGCAACACTATTACCATCTTCATCAGTAATATTCCAAGTATATTCTGTTCCCTCTGATTGAATAGTAAAGTTTAATGTAGTTTTTTTACTTACTTCAAAGTAGAATTTATCAGTATAATCTTCAGATAAAGTATCTAAGCTACCACTTATTAGTTCACCTAATTTAATCGGTCCATTAGCTTGTGATTCAGAGTTATTTGGTTCTACTTCTACGTTTGTTCCTGGGACTTGAGTATCCTTTACTTCTATTGTATGAGTTAAAGTATCAGTTAATCCCTTATCATCAGTTACAGTTAAACTTACATCGTAAATTCCTGCTGAACTAAAACTATGGCTTGGATTTACTTGTGTACTAGTTGATCCATCTCCAAAGTTCCAGCTATATCCTACTATTGTTCCATCTGCATCGCTTGATTGAGCTCCATTAAAAGATACTGATTCTCCTACATTAGCTGTGGTTGGAGCAACTATAACAGCTGTTGGTGCTTGGTTTTCTGGAGTAACAGTTCCATCTCCAACTTTTCCTGTTATATCAATTGTGTAAGATCCTGACTTATCCCAGTTATAGTTAACTAAATAGTATTTTCCTGGTTTAGCATTAAATGTTCCAACGGCTGAATTGCCTGTACTATCTTGTTTCCATGCATATAAGTTATTCAAATCATTTTCTGCGTAAACAATCCAGTTCATATCATCTGGAGTCATTCCTGATGTTGTAACTTTAATTTCTACTGGCCCTTCTTCTTTTACTTCAAAGTAGTAGTAATCATTGTCATTTGATTTAGCAAATTCACCACTTACTTGAGTTCCTGCAAATATAGGTCCATTAGCATCAGCATAGTTATTGTTTGGTTCTACTTCTGAAGTAATTCCATTAGTAGCATCCTGTGTTACTGTAACTACTTGAGTTATAGTATTTTCAAGACCTTCAGTATCCTTTACTGTTAAAGTTACTGTGAATTTACCAGGCTTAGCAAAGCTATGTGTTGGGTTTACTTCTGTACTTGTAGTTCCATCTCCAAAATTCCATGCATATGAAGTTATGCCCTTATCATCAGTTGAGCTATCTCCTTTAAATTCTATATTAGTATTTACCTTTGCACTACTTGGAGCTACTATTTTAGCAACTGGTGCTATAGGTTGTTCTACTACTATATTCTTAGGAAGTTTTCCTGTATAAACAACATCGAAAACAAAGTTTCCATTGTTATCCACTCTATGATTTACATAATATGCAGTTAAAGTCTTAAACCCATTCCAAGAATGAGTATCTAATGTTTTAAGATTATTATTTACTACCTTATCCATAGCTGCTTGGTCAGTAAGTTTACCTTGAGATTTTTCACCTACATAAGTTCCTCTAAAAGTAAATGCATTATCAAAATGAGATTTTTGAGTAGTTGTAACTCCATTGCTTAAATTTGCTACAGAGTTTAACTCTTGAACTATACCATTTAAATCTCTTTCTTGTATTGTAGCTAAATAAGCATCTGATACCATTGGAACATCATAGCTATTGTAGTTATCTACTAACTTTTGCATATGCTTTTGATATTCAGCATTTAAAGCTGAATCATTAGACCATTTACTACGTAAAGCATCATAACCAGCTACATCATTATTCATGATTTTACTTATTAATTCATCATAAAGATCTTTTCTATTTTCGTATAAATAGTTTTGGAATGCCCAAGCATAGTTGTACATGTCCCATCCGCTGTCATATGTTGCATTTAAAGTTTTTGATAAACTCCATCTTGCTGATGGGTCTACCCTTAATGTTCCGATCATAGTTTTTCTAACTTTTACACCATCATAACGTGTTGAACCAGCAAATAACTCTGCCCCACCTTCTTCATACCAGTTTAATCTTCCATTTTCATACAACGCTCCTGAACCCCACATACCTGGAACCATGTATCTACCTTGAAGATAGTGAGTAAGCTCATGACGGAATAATTCTTCTAAACTTAAGTAACTTTCTTCTATAGTTCTTTCATAAGTATAGAAAGTACCATCTCCTTCTATATACATACCACCATTATCTACTGATAAATTATTGAATATTTTATTAAATTTATATTCCTTCGGACTATTGTATATAACTACTGTTAATACATCATCAGCATTTCCTTGCTCTAATGGATTATCTCTTCCAATTACTCTGAATAATTGACTTTTAACTTCTTTAAGTGCCCAGTAAAGTCTTTGAACCTTTTCTTCAGTAACCTTATCTCCTGTTTGGAATTGTACTGAGCCATTATCAAAACTGTACTTCTTTGGAAGGTATTTTTGCTTACCTGCTTCTATTATCTTATCTTTGTCTAATAAATTTCCATTAACATCTTTGCTATCATAGTTATAAGATAAAACATTTATTACTTCAAAATATTGTTCACCTAAGTATTCATATAAACTTAAACAGTCTGTTAATACTTGATGACATCTCTTAGGATCACTATGAACTTTACCTAATGTACCCATCATGTATATTCCGTTATTTATTATCCATGCTGTATTAGAGTTAAGTTTTGATGGTCCTAAGTTTGCAACTCTAATAACTTGTTCTATATAGTTATCTATTTTTCCATACCATTGACTCTTTGTATAATCAGTACTTCCTTCATATTTGTAAGAAGAAATATCATATTCTATACTACCAATTATATTGTAGAAAGCTGTACCTTTAGCATTATCAAGTGAATGAATGTCAAAATTATCAACAAAGTCCCTAACAATTGGTATACAATTATTAATTACCTCTACATCTGTAGCACTGTTCCATATTAAAGAACCAACCGCTGCTACCATTTCATCATTTTTAGATGTTCCAAATCTAAAGTTTGAGTTAGCTTGTAAAGCTTTAATAGCTGGTATTACTTTAGACTTTTCTTCTCTAGTTTTTAAATAACTTAAACCAGGGTTATAGAAACCTAAGTAGTAACCTGATCTTAATACTTCGATTAGAGTTGGGATACCCTTATTATCAGTTGAAGTATAAGTTGGAGCCTTAGATTTTATATTATCTATAAGTGCTTGTACACGTTGTTTATCCCCATAGAAAGCTTGGTTACCATCATTGTATACAAATAAATCTGTTATTTGTCTAAAGCTATCTAAATTGCAAACTATATCAATCATTTGATCGTATGGCATTTGTGCCAATTCTGCCATGGTATATTTTGCCGAAATTCTTTCTACTGAATAGCTTTCTACATCTGTTGCTTTTAAAAATGATGGAGTTGTTAAGATAGGCTCCCCGTCCCCTGCTTTATCAACTGTTTCTGACTCTTCTTTAATTGCCAAATCCGCCAAAGATCCTAAAGGTTCTTTCTTATTTCCAAAACTTTGATTTTCCACAACTCTCTTAGGATTTTTAATTTGATTAGCTAATACTATGCTGTTTCCACAAGTAGAAACTAACATAGCTGTACATACTGAACAAAGAACTGCTTTTGAAATTGGCTTTCTTCTAACATTTTTTTCAGATGATTTTTTTACATTTTTCATTAATAATCCCCCCTTGGAATTTACCATGAACCTACCATAAAATAATCTAACAAAAACAAAAAATCATGTTCAAGTCTAAAAGTGTTAAAACCTCACACCTCCATTGTAATTATTTTTATATGCAAACTTTAATTATAAAGTTCATATCATTTTATAGAATCAAATAAATTTTATGAACGCATACATTTTGCCTCTTTCTATTAGATGTTTTTAGCAATATTAACAAAATTACTTATTTTTTAAATTATATTTTAATTAATATAAATTTTATTTATATAAAACACACTTAACTCAAGCATAATATACGTGTTTTATTTGACTTAATTTTCTTAATATTCTAAATATTCATACTCGTATTATACGTTATATCGGTTAACTTTTCAATAATATACCATAAAAACATAATTATTATTATTTTTCATAAATATAATAATAATTAAAATAGCATAAAGGACTATCTCATTATGATAGTTCCTTAAGTTTAACTATATTATAAATATTATTGTATTTATAATATAGTTATCTACTTAATTTACTATTTGTGAGATAGTCCTAATATAATAGAAAGTAACTTTATTTAATTTATTTTATATTATTTAAATAAATTTTTAAACCAGCTAGTTATTTTTCCTTCTGATTTAGCAGTTTGTTGAACAGGCTCATTTTCAACAGCAGCACTTAAACCTACATATCCTGTAGCAGCTTTAGCTCCACTCTTTAAGTTACCTGTTACATTAACAGTATAGCTACCTGCTCCTCCAGCATATTTGTAAACATATAAGTAGTACTTACCTGGTTTTAAGTTAACCTTTGTAGTATCTCCACTTTCATAAGCTATATAATTACTTGTATTGTTAGCTGAATATAACATCCAACTTCCACCTATAGCACTAGACTTATTAACACTAATATTAACATCACCTTGAGTTGTAACATCAAATGAGTATATATCAGTTGTATCATCATAGTCAAAGTATCCTGTAACTGGTACACCACTTGAAATTGGTCCATTAGCTTCTGCAAAGCTATTATTTGGTTCGCTTTCTGCAGTGATTCCTGGTTGTGTAGTTCCACCACCTTGGTTACCATCTACTTTAAATGTATAATCTACATTGCTATATCCCCAAGTGTATACTGTAATATAGTATCTTCCTGGATTAACTGTGAATTCATCTGTAGCTCCTCCCTTTGGATAAGCAACATTGTTTCCCGCAGCATCTTCAATAGTCCAAGTATATTGTGTACTTGCTGATTGAACACCTATGCTGAATGTACCTCTTTGATTTACATCAAAGTAGAATTTATCAGTGTAATCTCCAGATGAAGCATTTAATTTACCTCTTATTGATGCACCTAATTTAATTGGTCCATTAGCTTGTGAAGTTGAATCATTTGGTTCAGTTTCTACAGTTATACCTGTTCCTGGAACCTCTGTGCTCTTTATTTCAATTTCTTGAGTTAAAGTACCAGTTGCACCCTTGTCATCTGTTACAGTTAAAGTTACACTGTAAGTTCCTGCTTTACTAAAGCTATGACTTGGATTTACTTGTGTACTAGTTGATCCATCTCCAAAGTTCCAGCTATATCCTGCTATTGTTCCATCAGCATCACTTGATTGTGATCCTCTGAATGATACAGATTCTCCTACATTTGCTGTTGTTGGAGCAACTATAACAGCTGTTGGTGCTTGATTTGTTACTGCTTTTATTACAACAGACTGTGTTTTAGTAGCAGTTGCACCCTTATCATCTGTTACAGTTAAACTTACAGTATAAGTTCCCGCTTTACTAAAGCTATGACTTGGACTTGCTTGTGTACTAGTTGATCCATCTCCAAAGTTCCAGCTATATGATGCAATTCTTCCATCTGCATCACTTGATTGTGATCCATCAAATAATAATGTTTGTCCAACTGTTCCAGTACTTGGTCCACTTATAACAGCTGTTGGTGCTTGGTTTGCTACTTCTTTTACAGTGATTTTTTGAGTCATTGTAGAAGTTGCACCCTTGTCATCTGTTACAGTTAAGCTTACATTGTAAGTCCCTGCTGCACTAAAGCTATGGCTTGGATTTACTTGTGTGCTAGTTGATCCATCTCCAAAGTTCCAGCTATATCCTACTATTGTTCCATCAGCATCACTTGATTGTGATCCTCTGAATGATACAGATTCTCCTACATTTGCTGTTGTTGGAGCAACTATAACAGCTGTTGGTGCTTGGTTTTCTGGAGTAACTGTTCCACCGCCAACTTTTCCTGTTATATCAATTGTGTAAGATCCAGTCTTATCCCAGTTATAGTTAACTAAATAGTATTTTCCTGGTTTAGCATTAAATGTTCCAACTGCTGAACTACCTGATACATCTTGTTTCCATGCAAATAAATTATTTAAATCATTTTCTGCATATACAAGCCAGTTCATGTCATTTGCAGTCATTCCTGATGTAGTAACTTTTATTTCTACTGGTCCTTCTTCTTTTACTTCAAAGTAATAGTAATCAGTTTCGTTTGCTGTAAAGTTAGCTCTTACTTGAGTACCTGCAAATATAGGACCATTTGCTTGTGTAAAATCATTGTTTGGTTCTGTTTCTGAAGTAATTGCTGTATTAGAAGAACCCCCTCCTGTTACTGTAATTACTTGAGTTGTTGTATTTGTAAGGCCTTCAGTATCTCTTACAGTCAAAGTAACTGTATAAGTACCAGCTTTACTGAAACTATGATTTGGATTTACTTCTGTGCTTGTACTTCCATCACCAAAGTTCCATGAGTAAGAAGCTATGCCCTTATCATCAGTTGAACTATCTCCTCTAAATTGTACAGAAGCATTTACCTTTGCACTAGTTGGAGCTACTATTTTAGCAACTGGTGCTGTAGGTTGTACAACATCTACATTCTTAGGAAGTTTTCCTGTATAAACAACATCAAAAACAAAGTTTCCATTGCTATCTACTCTATGATTTACATAGTATGCAGTTAAAGTTTTAAATCCATTCCAAGAATGAGTATCTAAAGTTTTCAAGTTATTATTTACCATCTTATCCATAGATGCTTGGTCAGCAAGTTTACCTTGTGATTTTCCACCTGTGTAAGTTCCTCTGAAAGTAAATGCATTATCAAAATGAGATTTTTCAGTAGTTGTAACACCATTACTTAAGCTAGCTACAGAATTTAACTCTTGAACTATGCTATTTAAATCTTTTTCTTGTATTGTAGCTAAATAAGCATCTGATACCATTGGAACATCATAGCTATTGTAGTTATCTACTAACTTTTGCATATGTCTTTGGTATTCAGTATTTAATGCTGAATCACTAGCCCATTTGCTACGTAAAGCATCATAACCAGCTACATCATTCTTCATTATTGTACTTATTAATTGTTCGTAAAGATCTTTTCTATTTTCATATAAATAGTTTTGGAATGCCCATGCATAGTTGTACATGTCCCATCCACTGTCATATGTTGCATTTAAAGCTTTAGATAAGCTCCATCTTGCTGATGGATCTACCATCAATGTTCCGATCATAGTTTTTCTAACTTTTACACCATCATAGCGTGTTGAGCCAGCAAATAACTCTGCTCCACCTTCTTCATACCAGTTTAATCTTCCATTTTCATATATTTGACCATATCCCCACATACCTGGTACCATGTATCTACCTTGAAGATAGTGAGTAAGCTCATGACGGAATAATTCTTCTAGGCTTAGGTAACTTTCTTCTGTTGTTCTTTCATAAGTATAGAAAGTACCATCTCCTTCTATATACATACCACCATTATCTACTGATAAATTGTTAAATACTTTATTTAATTGATATTCCTTTGGACTATTGTATATAACTACTGTTAATACATCATCAACATTTCCTTGCTCTAGTGGATTATCTCTTCCTATTACTCTAAATAATTGACTCTTAACTTCTTTTAAAGCCCAGTAAAGTCTTTGAACCTTTTCTTCAGTAACTCTATCCCCTGTTTGGAATTGTACTGTTCCATTGTCAAAGCTATATCTCTTTGGAAGGTACTTTTGTTTACCTGCTTCTATTATCTTATCTTTGTCTAATAAATTTCCATTAACATCTTTGCTATCATAGTTATAAGATAATACATTGATTACCTCAAAATATTGTTCGCCTAAATATTCATATAAGCTTAAACAATCTGTTAATACTTGATGACATCTCTTAGGGTTGCTATGAACTTTACCTAATGTACCCATCATATATATTCCGTTATTTATTATCCATGCTGTATCTGCATTAAGTTTTGATGGTCCTAATTTTGCAACTCTAATAACTTGTTCTATATAGTTATCTATTTTTCCGTACCATTGACTCTTTGTGTAATCAGTACTTCCTTCATATTTATAAGAAGAAATATCATATTCTATTCCAGCAATTATATTATAGAAAGCTGTACCTTTAGCATTATTAAGTGAGTAAGTATCTAAATTATCTACAAACTCTCTAACTATTGGCAAACAATTATTGATTACCTCTACATCTGTTGCACTGTTCCATATTAAAGAACCAACAGATGATACCATTTCATCATTTGTAGCTGTTCCAAATCTAAAGTTTGAGTTAGCTTGTAAAGCTTTAATTGCTGGTAATACCTTTGATTTTTCTGCTCTAGTTGATAAATAGCTTAAACCAGTATTATAAAATGCTAAGTAATAACCTGCTCTTAACACTTCAATTAAATTTGGTATTCCTTTATTATCACTTGAAGTATAAGTTGAAGCTTTAGATCTTATTCCATCTATAAGTGCTTGCACACGATTTTTATCACCATAGAAAGCTTGGTTACCATCGTTGTACACGAATAAATCTGTTATTTGTCTAAAATCATCTAAACTAGCAACTGTTTCAATCATTTGATTATATGACATTTGTGATAATTGAGCCATAGTATAATTAGTAGCTATTCTTTCAGCTGCAAAACTTGCTATATTTGACTCTGTTAAAAATGTTGGTGTTGTTAATTCTGGTTCCCCATCACCAGCTTTATCAACTGTTTCTGATTCAGCTTTAATTACTGAATCAGCTAATGACCCTAAAGGTGCTTTCTTGTTAGCGACATCTTGATTACTTACTACTCCATTAGGATTGCTAATTTGAGAAGCTAATACTATACTATTTCCACAAGTTGAAACTAACATAGCTGTACATACTGAACAAAGAACTGCTTTTGAAATTGGTTTTCTTCTAACAATCTTGTCAGATGATTTTTTTACATTTTTCATTAATAATTCCCCCTTAATAATTGAAACTTTACAACAATAATTAAATTTTCACCCTAAAATTAACCTAACAAAAACAGTAAAAAATTCATTTAAGATTTAACGTTTTACTAAACTCACCTCCTAAATAATAATTTTAAGAATTTTTAGTTAATATTTAAACTTTAAATATAAAGTTTATAGCATTTAGTATAAATTTTTGCTAAATAAAACAATTTTCTAAGCAATGTTCATAGTATGTTTTTTTATTTAACTATTTTTCCACAATATATCACAATTTAAAATAGCTTTCAAATTATTTCATTCTACATTTTTTTCGCTGAATATTTCAAAAAATAAAGATGAAGTATATATTTTTTTATTTTTTGATTAATATACACTTCATCTTTATGGATTATACTGAATTTTCTGAATATTTTCAAGATAAATTATGTTTTTTACCTTATAATGATAATTTTTCCTTAAAACTTAAATTTTTCTACACAACAAAATCAACCCAACATTATCCCTTATTGGGTTTTTAGCACTTACTATATTATATTTCGTAACTTATACTCACATACTTAATTATTGATAACATTATACTATACTTTTATTTATTTTTCAATATATATACACAATAAAGCATATATATTCTTCTTGTATTTAATATTTATACTTTCTTGATTTTACATTAACAAAAGACAAGTTACCCTTCCCTTATATATTTTATATGTGTTTTAGTTATAACTCAACAATATATGAAAATATTACTTAATACATTGCTTTTTAATTTTTAATACCCCATTTTCACTATCAATTTATGATTATATAAACATTTGTATTTTATTTATACAAATATACATTATCTCAATTTATAATTCACAATATACTATATCATACTTTATAGTGACTTATACTTATCTATATATAAATATTTTAGTAAACTAAAAGACTACCTTATATAGTTATTATATTAAGTAAGAATATCATAAACTCACTGATTTTTATGATTTATAACCTAATATTTTCATTTATACAAGATAGTCCTTATTTAATTAATAGAAAGTAAATTTATAAAATCTTTTTTATTATCTAAATAAATTTTTAAACCAGCTAATCATATTTCCTTCTGATCTGCTAACTGATTTATCCTTTTCATTTTCTATTGCATTTAATCCTACATATCCCATAGAACCTTGTGCACCACTGTTGCTTTTATTAATTCTAAAGTTATAGTCAATATTGTTATAACCCCAAGTGTATATTGTTACATAATACTTACCTGCTTCTAATGTAAACTCATCTGTAGCTCCACCCTGTGGGTATGCAACATTCCTATCATTCTCATCTTTAATATTCCAAGTATATTCTGAGCTTGTTCCTTGAGTACTAAAGTTGAATGTAGTCCTTTCATTTACATTAAAGTAGAATTTATCAGTATAATCTCCAGAGTTAACATTTAATGCTCCTCTTATATCTACACCTAGCTTAACTGGTCCATTAGCTTCTGACTCTGAATTATTTGGTTCTGATTCTGCAATTATACCTGGATTGCTTGGAGTAACAGTTCCGCTTCCAGCTCCTCCAACATTACCTTTTATATCAATTTTGTAAGTTCCAGTTTTGTCCCAGTTGTAATTAACTAAATAATATTTTCCTGGTGTAGCCTCGAATTCTCCAACTGCTGCATTTCCTTGTACATCTTGTTTCCATGCATACATATTCTTCAAATCATCTGCTGAATAAACAGACCAATTCATAGCATCTGGAGTCATTCCTGTTGTTGTAACTTTTATTTCTACTGGACCTTCTTCTTTTACTTCAAAGTAATAATAATCCATTTCACCTGTCTCATCAAAAGCACCACTTACTTGAGTTCCAGCAAATATAGGGCCTGTAGCATCAGCATAACTATTATTTGGTTCTACTTCATAAGTAATTCCATTAACAGCATCTTGTGTTACTGTCACTACTTGAGTTACTGAATTTTCAAGACCTTCATTATCTTTTACTGTTAAGCTCACTGTATATTTACCAGGTTTGCTATAAGTATGGATTGGGTTCATTTCTTTACTTGTAGTATTATCTCCAAAATTCCATTCATAAGAAACTACACCCTTATCGTCAGTTGAAGTATCTCCTTTAAATTGTATAGCGGTATTTACTTCACTTGATTCTGGAACTACTATTTTAGCAACTGGTGGTTCAGGTTGTTCTACCACTATATTCTTAGGAAGTTCACCTGTATAAACAACATCAAAAACAAAATTCCCATTGTTATCTACTCTATGATTTACATAGTATGCAGTTACAGTTTTAAATCCATTCCAAGAATGAGTGTCTAATGTTTTAAGATTATCATTTACAATCTTATCCATTGATTCCTTATCTGCAAGTTTGCCTTGAGATTTTCCACCTGTATAAGTCCCTCTGAAAGTAAACGCATTATCAAAGTGAGATTTTTGAGTAGTTGTAACTCCATCTTTTAATTTAGCAACAGAGTTTAGCTCTTCAACTATACCATTTAAATCTCTTTCTCCAATTTTAGCTAGGTAATCATCTGATACTAATGGAACATTATAACTCTTATAATTATCTACTAATTTTTGAATATGTCTTTGATATTCATTATTTAATGCTGAATCATTGCTCCATTTTTCACGTAAAGCATCATAAGCAGCTACATCATTCTTCATTATTGCATTTATTAATTCATCATAAAGATCTTTTCTATTTTCATACAAATAATTGTGGAATGCCCAAGCGTAGTTATACATATCCCATCCACTGTCATATGTTGCATTTAAGGTTTTAGATAAACTCCATCTTGATGCTGGATCTACCATTAATGTTCCAATCATAGTTTGTCTAACTTTTACACCCTCATAACGTGTTGAACCAGCGAATAACTCTGCTCCACCTTCTTCATACCAGTTTAGTCTTCCCTTGTCATATAAATCTCCAGAACCCCACATACCTGGTACCATATATCTACCTTGAATATAGTGAGTAAGTTCATGACGGAATAACTCTTCCAAAGTTAGGTAGCTATCTTCAGTTGTTCTTTCATAAGTATAGAAAGTACCGTCTCCTTCAATGTATAATCCACCATTATCTACTGATAATTTATTAAACACGTTGTTTAACTTATATTCCTTTGGACTGTTATATATAACAACTCTTAATATATCATCAGGATTTCCTTTTTCTAATGGAGTATCACTTCCGATTACTCTAAATAATTGACTTTTAACTTCTTTTAATGCCCAATAAAGTCTTTGAACCTTTTCTTCTGAAACCTTATCTCCTGTTTGGAATAATACTGTTCCATTATCAAAACTATAAGACTTTGAAAGATACTTTTTCTTACCATCTTCTATTATCTTATTTTTATCTAATACATTTCCATTAACATCTTTGCTATCATAGTTATAAGATAATGTATTTACTACTTCAAAATATTGTGCTCCTAAATATTCATATAAGCTTAAACACTCTGTTAATACTTCATGGCATCTCTTAGGATTACTATGAACTTTTCCTAGAGTACCCATCATATATATTCCATTATTTATCATCCAAGCTGTCTCTGAGTTAAGCTTTGATGGTCCTAGTTTTGCAACTCTTATAGTTTGTTCTATATAGTTATCTATTCTTCCGTACCATTGACTCTTACTGTAATCAGAATCCTTTTCGTATTTTAAAGAAGATATATCATACTCTATACCTGATAATATATTATATAGAGCTGTACCCTTATCATTATTAAGAGAATAGCTATCGAAATTATCAACAAAATCCCTAACAATTGATGTACAGTTATTAATTACCTCTACATCTGTAGCACTATTCCATATTAAAGAACCAACAGCTGATACCATCTCATCATTTTTAGCTGTTCCAAGTCTGAAGTTTGGATTAGCTTGTAAAGCTTTAATTGCAGGTATTGCCTTTGATTTTTCTTCTCTAGTTGATAAGTAACTTAAACTAGGGTTATGGAATCCTAAATAATAACCCGCTCTTAATACTTCAATTAAATTTGGTATTCCCTTATTATCAGTTGAAGTATAAGTATAAGCCTTAGATCTTATAGCATCTATAAGTGCTTGTACACGATATTTATCAGCATAGAAAGTTTGGTTACCATCATTGTACTTAAATAAATCTGTTATAAGTCTAAAATCACTTAAGTTACAAACAGTATCAACCATTTGTCCATAAGACATTTGTGATAATTGTGCCATAGTGTAAGTTGTAGACACATTTTCTTCCGCATAATTTTCTACATTAGCTACTCTTAAAAATTCTGGAGTTGTTAACTCAGGTACACTTTCTCCAGCTTCAGTTACTGTTTCCACCCCTTCTTTATCTGCTAAATCTGATAAAGAACCTAAAGGTGCTTTCTTCTTTTCACTACTTTCTCTTAGCACAACCCCGTTAGGAACTTTAACTTGAGAAGCTAGTACTACACTGCTTCCACAAGTAGAAACTAACATAGCTGTACATATTGAACAAAGAACTGCTTTTGAAATTGGTTTTCTTCTAATATTTTTTTCAGATGATTTCTTTACATTTTTCATTAATAATTCCCCCTTAGAAGTCACTACAATTTCCCCCAAAACTAACCTAATAAAAACAGTAAAAAACTCACTTAAAAATATAAAGTATTACTAAGCTGCCCCCCTCTTTCATCATTTTCATAATTTTCAGTTTTTTATTTAAACTTTAAATTATAAAGTTTATAGCATTTATATGAATTTTTTATTTAATAACATAAATTTTTGTATATTTTTTTATTAATTTTTTTATTTAATTTATTTTTTCACAATATATCACAGAATTTTATAGCTTTCAAATTTTTCATTCTACATTTTTTTCATTTTTATGCTTCAAAAAACTTTATATGTAATATATTCACTTGTTTTTTTAATAATATTCCTGTTCCTTTACTTGCTAGTTTAATTTTTCAGACTATTTTTCTTGCTTATTACAATTTTCATTTGTTAAGGATAGCTTTACCTTTAAGACCTAACTATCGATTTAAATTTAACTATTAAAATAGATGTTTTTAAACTTGCTTATTATTCTATTAATTAAATCAAAGCTATTCTATTAAATTAACGCACTTAATTAATTTAGTACTAAAAATCAAAATAACCAAATCTTTATTTCTCTTAGTTTTTAAAAATTTTATACTTTTACTTATAAATAAATTTTATAAAATGTAGTTTTTGTTTTTACTTTATCTAGTTACTACTTCATATATTCAATTTTGACTTTCAATTTATCTATTTTATTTATTTTATACCTCTATTTATTTTTAATTTAATTCAATTTATTTTTTTATTTATAGATAAAAAATTTTATTTATTTAATTTCTTTTACTCCTTTATTACTTATAGTTATTTAAATATTACCGACATTAAATTTTTTATACACTCTATTCATCTAAGCTTAACCCAACTAATTTTTATGTGTTTCCCACATATTTATTCCTAATTTTTATGCATTTTATAAATATTTATCTATATAAAATCATATATTACTTTTATGATTAATATTTATATTTTCTTTGCTAACTTACAAAATGCTTAACACACTTAGAAGTTAATCCTCTTTTACTTCGATGTAATTCTTGTTTCACTATATGGAGATTAGATTTTTAATGAATTTACATTTTAACTTTGATTTAGATATTTAGATTTGATTTAGATTTAAAATGAAAAACTTTTTACTCTATACGTATAATACACATATATATTTTTTCTACTAAACAACATTCATTATATTTATTATGTACCATTCATTTTAGAATAAACATAACCATTATTAGGAATTTAAAATATTAATTATATCTTTAATATTCTAAAATCATAATAAAATATGAACATATAAAATTAAAAGTCCATAGGATTTTCTTTTTCTTACTCCTATGGACCTTTACTTTCATTAATTTATATTTAGTTCAAATATAATTATATTCTTTAAGATTTTTATTATTTTCTAAGTAAGTCTAATCTTAAAGCCACGTTTTCTTTTTCTATAGCTCTCAATCTTTGCTCATATTGTGCTTTACTCATTCTTAAAACACTATCATATGTTGATACGATTTTAATCAAATAATTTATAGTTTCTTCTAGCTTACTTAAATCCATTACATTTTTACTCTTAAATTTCCACCTGAATGTTCTCTTATTTTTTTGGGTTCTCTCTCTTATATATCCTAAATCTGTACTGAAGTTATTTATAAATTTTACTTTATCAAAATTACTTAAAAGAGCATCTACGTATAATGGCTTTATACTCTCTATAAATTCTTCATCTATATAACTTTTTTCTTCCAAATTATTTTTAGCTACTTCTACAACATTTTGAAGTTTTTTATTATTTTCTTCTTTTAATCCTGGAAGTTTATTAAATAATTCACTTAACTGTGCAGCTTGAGGAACTTGTTTTTCCACAAGAATCTCTAATCCATGTAGACATTGCTCAAATTCCCTTTTTTCTCTCTCAATATCAGCTTCACTTTGTATTGCTTTTACTAAAGAGCTTCTACTTTCATTATCACATAAAATCTCACCATAATAAAATATTCTTGCCAACTTATCAATTATTTGCTTATTATCTACAAGTTCATCATTTTCATTTATATATAAAACCCCATTATTTCCTTGAGATAACTTTTGTAAATTTTTAGATTTAAACTTTACTTCTCTATATGTATTTCCATTAAGTTTAGCATTCTTAGACACATATATTGCCTCTCCAAACTTCTTATGCTTTTCTAATTTTTTCTGTAGTTCCACAGATGCAGTTTCATAAAAACTCATAACATGCCTCCATATTTTATATTTATGAAATTTTCTAAATATTTTCGTAATATTATTTTATCATAGCTACTAGGTACTGTATACTGTTAATTGAATACTTAAGTTTCACTTATATAATTCATATTAATATCTATACTATATAATTAATCACATTATCTCTAGCACAACAAACTTCCTAAAGCTATTGAATATATTTTTGATTTTTCTGAATCAGCTCTAGATACTAATACTATTGGACATTTAGCTCCCATAATTACTCCAGCATTTTCAGCCTTTGCAAAATAACTTAAAGCTTTTCCTAATGCATTTCCCACCTCTATGTTAGGAACTAATAAAATATCAGCATCTCCTGCAACTTCACTTGTAATCCCCTTATGTTTAGCTGCTTCTATGCTAATAGCATTGTCTAAAGCTAAAGGACCATCTATAATACAATTCTTTATTTGATTTCTTTTACACATAACTGTTAAACTTGCAGCATCTAAAGTGTTTTCCATAGCCACATTTACATTTTCTACAGCTGCTAATACAGCAACCTTAGGTTTTTCTATGCCTAACTTATTAGCTAAAAACACAGCATTATTTATTATGCTTATTTTCTCTTCTAATGTAGGATTTAATATCATTCCTCCATCTGTTAAAAATAAAAGCTTATGATAAGTACTGACACTATAAAGCATAGTATGTGAAAGAACCTTTTCTTTTCTAAGTCCATATTCTTTATTTAGAACTTGTCTTAATATATCAGAAGTATTTAACATACCCTTCATAATAAAATCTGCTTTTCCTGAGCTTACTAATTTAACTGCCATTTTAGCACATTCTACATTATCTTTTTCATTAATTATTTCTATATTATTTAACTCTAAATTTTCTTTTTTGCATATTTCTAATATTTTCTCTTCATTTCCAACTAAAATAGCATTTATCACATTTAACTTTACAGATTCAACTATAGCTTTAATAACAACTTCATCATGTGCTGCTGCTACAACTAATGTTTTCTTATCCCCTTGTTGTGCCTTTACCATAATATCTTCAAAACTTCTCATAAACCTTTTTCATCTCCCCATTAACTATTAAGACATTCTATTTTTAAATATATACTTTAAAATATTAAAACTTCCCTTTAATCCTCACTTAAACTTTATCATTCTAATATGGATTATAAAGATAGTTAAATTTATTTAGTTCACTTTATATATGAGATTAAAAATATTAGTTACTTTCTAAAAACTATATATTTAAAATGGGGCTAACTTTGATTTAATTCTATAGTAATTAAATCAAAGTTAGCCTACTTATAGTTTAAATTATATAATTTTTAGTTATCTCTATCATATCTAGACTAACTATCAATTATTATATCTATATTTTTCACAAAATGACTTTCAATATATTTATCTCTTATTATTAAATAAATATAACTATCTAGATAATTAATGTAAAAAATATATACAATTAATTAGTACTTACATATTATTTGTTTTTATATATTATTCTTTCATCTATATCCTTAATTGATTTACATCCTGTTAATACCATAGCAGATTTTAAATCGCTCTTTATTGTGTCTATATATGTTTTTACACCTTCACTACCATTTCCAAAGGATGCAGTTACAAAAGGTCTACCTATTAATACACCATCAGCTCCTAAAGCTAACATTTTTAATACATCTACCCCTGTTCTTACTCCACCATCAGCTAAAACAGTTATTTTACCCTTAACAGCTTTAGCTATCTCTGGTAATACCTCTGCTACACCTGGTGTATGATCTAATACTCTTCCACCATGATTTGATACAACAATTGCACTTACACCTGCTTTAACAGCTAATTTAGCTTCATCTGGTGTCATAATTCCCTTTAGTATGAAAGGTAATTTTGTGCTTTCTACTATTTGCTTTATATCTTCTAAAGTCTTTGGCATAACTGGTTTTCCATGTAATGCTAATGTAAGTAATCCACAAGCATCAATATCCATTCCTACTGCAAAAGCTCCAGCAGCCTCAGCCATTTTAATTTTCTTTATAACATTAGAATTTTCCCAAGGTTTTATAAATACGATACCTCTTCCATCATGCTTCTTTAATTGTTCTAAGTTTGTTGTTAAAAATGAATCTACTGCCGTATCTCCAACCATAGGATATACTCCACTTTGAAGACATCCATCAATTACCCAAGATATATATTCTTCTTCAGTAAATTTTCCACCCATATTTAAAGTTGTTCCTGAAACAGGAGCTGCAAATACAGGAATACTCATATTCTTTCCGAATAATTTCACTTCCATATCTGGGTCCTTAGCATCATGAATTGTTCTCATATTTAATTTTACTTCATCTAAGGAATCATAGTTAATTGTAAAGGCTTTTCCTGTTCCCTTACCGCCCATACCTGGAACTTCTCCTGCACATGTAATACCATTGCAAGCCTTACACACTCTACAACTTCCATTAAGATTTTCCTTTGCACTCTTTAATACTTCATTATAATTCATAGGTTTCCCCTCCCAATTACTATATATATTAACACATACAAGTTGTATCTCACTTAATATGTACGTATATTATGCTTTCATATATTATCCATTATAAATCAAAATCTAAAATATTTCTTTAAATTTATCCCTTATTTACAGAAAAATAATTAAATATAAACTATTTAACCATATTATTTAAATGCTCTATAAAATTTAACTCATTAAAAATTTTTATTCCATTTCTATGTAATAACTCTGCTGTTACTCCATTTCCTCTTACCTTGTTTCCTTTAAAACTTCCATCGTATATTTCTCCATATCCACAGGAAGGACTTTTACTTTTTAATATTGCATACTTAACATTATAAAGCTTTGCTATCTTTAAAGCCTCTTCTGCTCCCTTTATAAAATTCTGAGAAACATCCTCCATTTCATTATCAATAACTCTACACTTTTTACTTAAAACATCTTCACCACTTCCACCACATATTTCACTGCATTTTCTCGGAGTTGCCATCCCCCCTAATTGTTCAGGACAAACTATTATAGCTTTATTTTCTTTAACTAACTTTTCTATATCCACACAATAGTTATCATCTCCATTATATTTACACTTAACCCCACATAAACAAGCACTTACTAATATCATTTTTCCCTCCAACTATAGAATTAACTTTTTTTATTCCTTCATAAAAATATCCTTATAACCCTTAATAGCAAATTAAAGTAATTAAGTCGAATTATTTAACTACTTAATTTTACTCGCATTTTATCTAAGTTATACATTGCACTACCAAATTGAACTACTTTACGTGTATAACTTAAATGCTTGAATGTACTTAGATTTCATAGGTTTTATCTAAGTACACAAATCAACTAACTCTTTGGTTGTTTTATGGTTATGAATTTTCCTTAGTAGAATATTAATAAATCCTAAGTCTTATTACTTCTTTTTAAACTCTAGAAAAGGGGAAATGTCCTATGATTCCATGTGACATTCCCCCTAAAATTGTTAATTCATATTTACCTACTCCAATAAGTAGCATAGATTTATTTCTACCTTTAATTTAAAGTATTAAATAAGCATAGCTATAAATTATTTTAATTCTGCAACTGTAACACCTGTTCCACCCTCTGCATAACTTCCTATTCTAGAAGTCTTAACATGAGGATGTCTTCTTAGCATTTCAGTTATAGATTTTCTTAATACTCCAGTACCTTTTCCATGTATAATTGTAACTTCACCTAAACCTGCCATGTAAGCATCATCTAAGTATTTGTCTGTAACATAGACAGCTTCCTCGGAATCCATGCCTCTAAGGTCTATAGAAGTATCTACATTGGCCATTTTTAATTTTAATTCCTTTTTAGCCTGCCTTCTTTCATCCTTAGTTGGTTTAGCACCTTCTATCTTTCTTAGGTTTTCAAGTTTAACATTAATTTTCATTATACCAGCTTGAACTTGAACTTCACCCTTTTTATCAACCTCTGAAAGCACTGTAACCTTTTGGTTTAATGTCATAAGTAAAACTTCCATTCCTGGAGTTACTTTTTCTAATTTTATACCCTTATCCTGCTCTTGAATCAATTGTTTTTCTTCAATGCTATTTAGCTTACCCTTAAGTTTTTGTTTTTGTTCTTCTAGCTTTTGACGTGAAGTAGAATATCCTTCACTTTCAAGCTTCTTAACTTCTTTAATTATCTCATCAACTTCTACCTTAGCATTTTTTAAGATTTTTTTAGCTTCGATTTGAGCCTCTTGCATTATTTTCTCTCTTGTATTCTTAAGTTTATCAAACTTCTCATCATATTCTAACTTAGACTTTTGAAGTTGATTCTTTAAGTTTTGAGATTCTCTAGCATTTTTCTCAGCTATTATATTCTTTTCTTGAAGAGTTTTAATTAAGTTTTCAAACTCTAAGGTATCCTGTGATATATTTCCTTTAGCATCTTCAATTATATAAGATGGCAATCCTAATCTTCTAGATATCTCAAAGGCATTTGATTTTCCTGGAACTCCTATTAATAATCTATAAGTTGGTCTTAAAGTCTCCACATCAAACTCAACTGAAGCATTTTCTACTCCAACAGTTTTTAAAGCATATCCTTTAAGTTCACTATAGTGAGTTGTAGCTACTATTCTACATCCTCTTTTTCTAAGATTCTCAAGTATAGAAATTGCAAGAGCTGCCCCTTCAGTTGGATCTGTTCCTGCTCCAAGTTCGTCAAAAATAACTAAAGAACTTTCATCTGCATTATCAATTATATTTACTATATTAGTCATATGAGAAGAGAAGGTTGATAAGTTTTGTTCAATACTTTGCTCATCCCCAATGTCTGCAAATACTTCTTTGAAAAATGCAACTACTGAATTCTCTCTAGCTGGTATTAATAATCCACTTAATGCCATTAACTGAATTAAGCCTATAGTTTTTATAGTAACAGTCTTACCACCAGTATTAGGTCCTGTTATAACTAAAGAATTAAAATCATTTCCTAAGTAAAAATCATTAGCAACCACCATATCTCTGTTAATAAGAGGGTGTCTTGCTGCAATAACATCTATTATTCCCTCATCATTTACAACAGGTTTTACTGCGTCTAATTCTGATGCATATTTAGCCTTACCAAAGATAAAATCAAGTTCCCATATTATATTAGCGTTAGTTTCAACTTGCTTTATATTATGGTATATTTCTCTTGATAACTCTGATAAAATTCTTTCTATTTCAGCTTTCTCTTTTAGCTTCAATTCCTTTATTTCATTATTTAAATTAACTAAACTCATAGGTTCAATAAATAATGTAGCACCAGAGGAACTTTGATCATGTACAAGCCCTGGAACTGAACCCTTATGTTCAGCCTTTACAGGTATAACATACCTATCCCCTCTTATTGTATAAAGGTTCTCTTGAAGATAAGATGAATTAGCTCTAACTAAAGAATTAATTTTATCCTTAATTGAGCTATTTTTATCTTTTAATGCTTTTCTTAGAGAGTATAATTTTTCACTTGCTCTATCTGAAATTTCATCATCACCAATTATAGCATTGAATATTTTATCCTCTATTCTTTTTAACGGAGTTATTCCCTCACATATATCCTCTAAAACTCTATATCCTTCTTCCTCTTCTTTATGAGAAATATATTCTGTGAAACTTCTAGAAGATCTTAATATCTGAGCTATTTTAAGTAATTGCTCAGGTATTAGTGTAGAACCCTTTCCAGCTCTACTTATAGCTTCTCTTACATCATATATTCCCTCAAAAGGCGCTGCACCTTTTTTAATAATTAATCTAAAAGCTTCCTCTGTCTCTTCTAGATGTTCCTTAACCTCATATAAATTATCATAAGGTTTAAGTTCTGTGATCAAGTCTTTTGCAGCACTTGTATGCACATATTTCTTTAAATTCTCTTTTACCTTATTAAACTCAAGTACTCTTAAGGATTTTTCATTCATTTAAAATCCACCTATCTTTCCAATATATTTTCTTTTCTACTCTATACCTCTCTTATAATGACCTCTTGTGTATTTCTTATCTTCATTATCTAAGGTTCCATTTATAAATCCGCTTAAAACTTCCCTAGCTTCATTGTAATCCTCAGCAATAAAATCTATTCTAAATGCATCTATATTATTTTTCTTAAGTTCATTAATATATGGATAAAGATTAACTGGTACACTATTATATATATAACTTCTACAAGATTTATCTACATCAAGAATGAATTCTTCACCCTTACGATCTCTAAGTAGATAAGTATCTTTAGCACAAGCACCCTTGCAATTTTCTTTTTTAGACTTTCCACCATATATGGAACCTATAGGACAATACTCTGAAACCATAAGTTCATATCTTCCATATATGACTACTCCACAAGAATTCTCAGGTGACTTTTTACCTATATTTAAAAGTTCACTTCTATTTAGCTCGGCACTTAAATACATACCATTTATTTTTTCACTAAAGAATCTATGAGCAAAGGTATTTAAAACATTATTTTTATAATCACCATATATTATTGTTTTACCTAAAAATCTATTGATTATGCCCATATTTCCTGTGATGATTCCTTTAATTCTGTGAAGATTTTTTTCTATTTCTAAGGCAATCTTATGAATTTCCTTATCTCTTATTATATTAGGAACTTTTAAATATAAATTTTTGATCTTCACATTATCTAAGTCCACATTGCCTCTCATATTGAATATATTAACAGCTACATTTTCAATATTCAATTCCTCTGCTGCCTTTAATTGTTCTGCTCTTTGAAGGGTCACCATTAAACTTGGCATATTTTGTTCTGCATATGTAGCTTCAATATTTTCAGAAGAAAGATCTTTTAAAACTCTTTTGTTTTTTTCTTTTATTCTATTTTCAATTTGTTCTATAATATTTCTTCTTATTTCATTTACAGCTGAAACGGGAACAAAACCATCCTCAAAGTGTAAGAACTCTATTTCGTCTATCTTTAAAGCAGTATCTCCTGCTTTGCAAATATTTTTCACTATCTTTTCTTTCTCTAAAGGTTTCTTTAATGCCTGTTGAACTATTTCTCCTTCAGCATAAAATGTTTCTTCGTTAAACTGAGTTCCTATTACCATTGGACTACCTACTTTAAAAGTAAAGTTAGCTTTTAGAGGTATTTTTTTCTCATAAGGATGCTTATAGTATTGTGACAATTCCATTAACAACTCATTATCTGAAGCTCTATAAAGAATATCATTAGCTTTATAATTACTTGGTTTTAACTTAACTATATCACCAACATTAGCCTTCTCTACTTCTTTTCCATTCAGTAGAATTTTACTTACTGTAAATCCACCTTCTTCTATACGTATACCGTCCTTTAACCCAATAGGCTCTTTAAGCAAAATGCTTCCATCTTTATTGGCTTTACCAAGATATACACCTGTGTTTCTTGGAGTTTTATAAGCCATCATATCCTTACCTACATTCCCTAAAAGATAAGCCTTAGAAAATCCTTCTCTATTGAATAACTGAGTAAGTTTTCTTTTTTCCTCTTCTAAATTGAATTCAGTATTATTATAATAGCTATCAATTGCTTTTCTATAAATTGATACTACTCCAGCAACATATTCTGGTCTTTTCATTCTTCCTTCAATCTTAAGTGAAGATGTACCACTTTCTATTAACTCTTTAATATTTTCTATAGTGCATATATCCTTAGGGCTCATGATATATCCATCTCTTTCAACCTTGGTATTCTTACCATATAAAGTGTATGGTAGTCTACAAGTTTGAGCACATCTACCACGGTTACCACTTCTACCACCAAGTATACTACTCATTAAACATTGCCCTGAGTAACAAACACATAAAGCTCCATGTACAAAAACTTCAGTTTCTATTCCTAAATCCTTAGAAATATAATCTATATCTTCGATACTAAGCTCTCTTGATAGAACAATTCTTTGGAATCCTAGATTCTTTAAAAGTAAAGCTCCTTCTCCATTATGTATGCTCATTTGCGTAGATGCATGTATTTCAAATTCTGGGATACATTTTTTAATAAGATATACAAGTCCTGTGTCTTGTATAATTAAAGCATCTACCCCTATTCTATATAAAAACTTAGCATATTCTAAAGCTTCTTTTATTTCTTTATCCTTTAAAAGAGTATTTATAGTTATATATACCTTAACACCATAATCATGACAATATTCAACGGCCTTTATCATTTGCTCATCATCAAAGTTATTAGCATATGCCCTAGCTGAAAACTTACTACCTCCTAGGTAGATAGCATCTGCTCCGCTTTGAACAGCAGCTATAAGACTTTCAAAGCTTCCTGCTGGAGCTAATAATTCTATTTTATTCATTGGACACACTCCTAAAAATCATTTTAATATCATTATACAATATATTTTGCCATATATTAAGATTATTAGCCAAAATAAAAAACTCTAGCACACTATATGTAACTAGAGTTTCATTTTAACTTTCTTTTATTCATAAATATATATATCAATTTTTATAAATACCTATTTCAAATTAATATTTCTACACTGTTTCACAAACCTCTTTATATATACTATATATATTTTCTCCAAATTTATCCCAACTATATTCTTCTAATATTCTAGTACTTAACTCATCAGGCTTCTTTAATTTTTTACTAAACTCCATAGCTCTTTCTAAACTTCCCAAATCATATGGATTAAAATATATAGCATCCTCGCCTAAGTACTCCTTTACACATCCTTCACTACTTGCTATTATTCTGCATCCAGTAGCAGCAGCTTCTAAGGTTGAAATACCCGGCAACTCTCTAAAACCAGGGGCAACGTATACGGTAGCAAACTTATATGCATTATATAAATTGTAACTATCAACAAATCCAAAGTATTTAACATTTTCATATTCCATACATTTTTTAAAATACTTTTTATCTGTGATACTTCCTATCATAACAAAATCAATATTTAACTTATTACATAGCTCTGAAAGTGCCAATTGGTTTTTAATTTCACAAATCTTTCCTACACATAACACGTAATTATTCAAATCATATCTATCCTTAAAATTGTATAAAGGCACATCTGTACTTTCTACAGCAACACCACTATACACTACCTCTAAGTTTCTCTTTATATTAAAATCTCTTTTAATTACCTTTTTTTCAATTTCACTACTTACAAGGATTTTCTTTGCTCTTTTTAAAATCTCATTTCTATAAGGTCTACAACCCTTCCACACACTTAGTTCATCCTTCTTAGAGCTAAATTCATAATACTTAGTCATTGACCAATAATTAGGAGTTATAACTATTGGCTTTTTATAAGAATATGCTATTTTATAATATTTATAAGCCTCTCCCGCATTATTCAAATCGAATAAATGAATAATATCATACTCTGAAAAATCACATATATCCCCAGTGTTTATGTCAGCTTCAACCCCTATAGACTTGAAATATTTATATAATTTTATAGCCTGCAAAGAATCTGCTGCAAAGTTTCTATAATAATCCCCTCTTACACATAATAATACCTTCACTACTCTCCTCCTCCTAATAAAATCCCTTTATTTAATTTAAAATCTATGCAAATAATTACATCTTTATAACTTTTAAATTTACAATTCTAATTTTATATATTTTAAAATAAAGAATATAAATTACAATTATCAATAATTATAGCTATACTTATATAAAATACTAACTGTAAAAGTTAACTTTAATCCACTACACAGACCTGAGTATTCTTAATAAAGATAAATATTAATAGTTACCTTTATTATTAAATAAGGCACCCTGTTGATAACTGTAAAAACATTTTTTTGATTTAAGTAAATTTTATATATAGTATATTGTTCTTAAACTATATTGACACTATGAAAAATAAAAAAAGTACAAAGATAAGATTTTCTCTTACCCTTGTACCTTTATACTTTAATTTAATTATTTTTTACTCACTGCTAGTCTTAATTTTTTCTCCTTAGCTAATGCTATAGACTGCTCATTAATTTTATTTTCTAACTCTAAAACCTTGAACTTATAGTTTTGAAGTTGTAGCTTAGAAGTCTCACCCTGTTCCTTATTATAATTATATAGAGTTTTATATTTTTTAGCTTCACCCTCTACATATTGTAATTTTGTGCTTAATTCTTCTAACTGCTTATTAAAGCTACTGTTTAGTTGCTCTTTTTCTATGTCATAAGATCTTTTTATGTCTTCTATTTCTTTTAAAGCAATATTTTTAGCTTGCTGTTCTTTGCTTACATACTCACTTTTAACAGATTCTATATCCTTTGCTTTTATCTCTTCTAAGGATGATTTTTCTTTATTAAATTTACTTTTTAACACTTCAATGTCACGTATATGACTTTCTTCTAAAGACTTCAATTCACTACTATGAATTGAATTTAACTTTTCTATTTTATCCTTTAATTCTTTTAATTCCTTTAAATAAGCTTCTTGAGTTTTGTGCTGACTTTCATTAAATCTATGCTTAATTTCTGATATCTTACTTTCATGATCTTCATTTATAGAATTAAATTTTTCTCTATGTTCTTGTTTTAATTTATTTATCTGTTCTCTATGAATATCATCTATTAATTTAAGCTCTTTTTCTTTTTCTTCTAGCACTTTAGAAAGATTTTGTGTTTCTTCCTCTTTTAACATTTCAATAACTTCTTCATTTTCATTTTTAATAGAAACTATTTTATTTTCATACTGATTCTTTAAATCCTCTATTTTATTTTCATATATACCAGTAAGTTTATTTTTTTCTTTTTCCTTTTCTTGTATTAGATTTTTTTCAACTGTAGCTTTTTCTTCAACTAATCTTTTTTCTAATAATTCTTTTTCTCTCTCTAATTCAAGATTTTTCTCTTGTAAAGCTTTAATTTCCTTCTCACTTTTCTCTTTTAAGGCCTGTAGTTCTATCTTTACTACTTCTAATTCCCTATTAACCTCATCAACCTTACACCTATCCTCAGTATTCATAAGATCTTCAATTTCTAATTTTAACTGTTGATTTTTATATTCTGCCTCTTCTCCGTAAGCTTTTAAGTTACTATTTTCATTTTTTAAGTTATTTTGTTGTTCCTCTAAATCTCTATATCTATTTAAAAGTTCCGAGTATATCTCTTGACTTTTAAACATATCATCAGCTATATTTATTGCAGTTAAAACAGCCGCCGAACTAATACTAAGCTTCTCATTTTTAGACTTTATATTTCTTATTTTCTTGTCCACAAAAAATGCGACTCTATTTAAATATTCCTCATCTTCATTACCTTTTAAATTATATTCAACGTCATCTATAATAACAGTTATTATATTCATCATAAACACCCCATATACGCATATTTCCTAAAACAATTTTGCAATTATTGTATTATGTTTACTTAAAATTATATCTTATTAACCATAAAAAAACAAATTTTATTTGAGGAAAATTAAGGAATTTTAAAAAGTCTATGTAATATTTTATTTTTACTTTCATATTACATAGACTTTCAGTTAAATGAATTTTAAATTTTAATTATCTTAATACTGCACCTAATTTATGCTCTAAGGATCTTAATATTTTATCATGTACCTTATTTACTTCTTTATCCTTTAAAGTCTTTTCTTCCGCTCTATAAACTAATGCATAAGCTATACTCTTCTTATCTTCTGGTATTTGCTTTCCTTTATAAACATCAAATAATTTTATGCTTTCTAAAATATTTCCACCAGCTTTTTTAATAGCTTCTTCTATTTCTTGTACAAGTATAGCATCATCAACTAAGATAGCTATATCTCTTGTAACTGCTGGGAACTTAGGAAGAGCTTTATACTTCTTATCTAAGTTAGAAGCTGCATATAATAAGTCTAAATCTAGTTCTGCAATATAGCATCTTTCTTCCATTTCAAAGTTTTCTGCTACATCAGGATGTACTTCCCCTAATACTCCAGCAAATTTATTTCTAACATATAAAGCTGCTGTTTTTCCTGGATGGAAGCTTGGATTTTCACTTTCTCTTCTGAAGCTTGGGTTTTTAACTCCTAAAGTATCTAATAAGTTTTCAATAATACCCTTTAAGTGGAAGTAATCAACATTTCCGTAAATACCTATAGTAACTATGTTTCTTTCCTCTGGTATTTTATTAATATCTTCATCTGGAATATAAACTTTTCCTATTTCAAATAAAGCTGCTGACTCATTACTTCTGTTATTATTTCTAGCTAAAGATTCCATCATAGATGCTATTGAAGTTGTTCTCATAACACTATAATCTTCACCTAGTGGATTCTTAATCTTAACCACATTTCTTAAAGATGAATCACTTGGAATTAATAATTTATCAAATATTTTAGGACTAACAAATGAATAACTAATAGATTGATTTAATCCACTATTCATCATAGCTTCCATAACCTTATCATCTAAGATTTGTTTTTCATTTTTTCCACCCTTTAAAGTCTCACAGTTTGGAATTGTAGCTGGAATATTATTATATCCATATATTCTAGCAATCTCCTCTGCTATATCTTCTTTAATAAATACATCACATCTAAAAGTAGGTACTTTAATAACTAATGTATCTCCATCTATATCTGTTTTTAAATCTAAAGCATCTAGACATTCTTTCATTTTTCCAACATAAATCTCTGTGCCTAAGAATTTATTTACCCAGCTTGCACTCACTTTAACTTCATGAGATTCTTTTTCGCTATTGTATATATCTATTGTTCCATTAACAACTTCACCTGCACCTAATTCTTCAATTAAAGCACATGCTCTATTCATAGCAAGTTCAACACCATTTGGATCTATTTCTTTTTCAAATCTTGATGAAGACTCAGTTCTTAAAGCTAACTGTTTTGAAGAATTTCTTATATTAACAGGTTCAAAGCTAGCACATTCAAAAATGATTGTATTAGTGTCTTCCTTAACTTCTGAATTTAATCCACCCATAATACCTGCTAAAGCAATAGTTCTCTCAGCATCCTTGATGCAAAGCATCTCTGAAGTTAAAGTTCTTTCTTCTTCATCTAGAGTTATGAACTTTTCACCATCTTTAGCATTTTCAATTATAATAGTGTTTCCTTTAATATCTCTAATATCAAAGGCATGCATTGGTTGAGCAAACTCAAGCATAACAAAGTTAGTTATATCAACTATGTTATTTATTGGTCTAACTCCAGCTTCTAATAATCTATCTTGCATCCATTTTGGAGAAGGGCCAACTTTTATGTTTTTAACTTCTCTTGCCATGTATCTTACACATTTTTCATCTTTTACTTCTACATTTAGATCTTCGTGTACATTACCCTCTGCCTTACAAGTGAATTCTAAATTAGGCATCTTATAAGTAGTTCCTAAAGTAGCTGCTGTTTCTCTAGCTAATCCTATGATACCTAAGCAATCAGGTCTATTTGAAGTTATCTCTAAGTCTATAATTGCACTTTCTAATCCTAACACCTTTTTAATATCTTCACCTAAGACTGTATCTGTAGGAAGTATCATTAATCCATCAACTTCTTTTTCATCAGCTAAGCCAAGCTCAACTTCTGAACAGAACATTCCTTGAGATACTACCCCTCTTAATTTTCCCTTTTTAATTTTTAATCCACCATGTAATGTAGAACCATGTAATGCTACTGGAACAACATCTTGCTCTTTCATATTAGTTGCAGCAGTAACTATTTGAATATGTTCACTACCTATGTTAACATCACATACAACTAATTTATCAGCCTCTGGATGTCTTTCTATCTTTTCTATTTTTCCTGTTACAACATTAGTAATTTCTTGCCCTGTAATTTCTACTCCTTCAACCTTAGAACCACTTAAAGTTAAAGCATCTCCTAATTCCTTTGGAGATATATCTATATTAACATAATCATTTAACCATTGAATTGGTGCTTTCATTTCAAAACCTCCACAGTAAAATTTTACAAATCCTAAAGTTTTTATAAAGCATATTCCTATACACAAAATTAACTTCAAGATTTATATATAAGTTCTAATTAATACTCTACATTCATATTAATCCTTGAATTTATTCTATAATCACCCTTATACCTAAAAAGAATTAAGATTCTTTATTAGAATATATATATAATATTTTTTATAGTATAACTTATTTAGATTAGAATTGATTTAAAAATCTCATATCACTTTCATATAATTGTCTTATATCATCAAGTCCATAGTTTAACATAACCATTCTATCTAAACCAAATCCAAATGCAAATCCACTATATTCCTCTGGATCAATACCACAATTTCTTAAAACCTGAGGGTGTACCATACCAGCTCCTAAGATTTCAATCCATCCTTCACCCTTACATACTTTACATCCTTCACCTTTGCATACGAAGCATGTAGCATCCATCTCTACTGATGGCTCTGTAAATGGGAAGTGGTGTGGTCTGAACTTAGTTTGCATTGCTTCACCAAACATTTGCTTAACAAATAATTCTAAAGTTCCTTTTAAATCAGCAAAAGTAATGTCTTTTCCAATTACTAATCCTTCTACTTGATAGAAAATTGGAGAGTGAGTTGCATCAACAGCGTCTGATCTATAAACCTTACCTGGAGAAATCATTTTAATAGGTAATTCTTTTTTCTCCATTGTTCTAACCTGTACTGGAGAAGTTTGAGTTCTTAACACTATATTATCATTAATATAGAATGTATCTTGTTCTCCTCTAGCTGGGTGATCCTTAGGTATATTTAAAGCCTCAAAGTTATAATAATCATATTCAACTTCTGGACCTTCTTCTACTGAGAATCCCATAGATATAAATATATTTTTTATTTTATCTAATGTAAGTTCTAATGGATGCTTCTTACCTATTGTCTGCTTTACACCTGGCATAGAAATATCTATTATCTCATTCTTTAATCTTTCAAGCTTTTCTTTATTCTTTATCTGCTCTAATGTAGATGCAATAAAGTTTTCTATTTCTTCTCTTACTTCATTAGCAATCTTACCAACTATAGGTCTTTCCTCTGCACTTAAACCACCCATTCCTCTTAAGATAGCTGTAAGTTCACCTTTTTTACCTAAGTACTTTACTCTTAAGCTTTCAATTGCTTCTTTATTTTCAGCACTATTTAATTCTTCTAAAGCTTTAACTTTTATAAGCTCTAATTTTTCTTTCATCTCTATTCCTCCTCATTTTTATAATCAGGCAAAAAATAAAAGTCCGTCCCCTAAAAAGGGACGAACTTAATCCGCGTTACCACCCTAGTTAGTCATAGAATAATCCTATAACTCACTTGAAAATTTATCGATTTCCCGCTAACTACTACTATTATTTCACAGTTAGAACTCCAGAGTGAACTTCATACAAAAACCCACTTAAGCAAACTTCCAGTCTACGATTTGCTCTCCCTTAAAGCTATTTTTGACTACTCTCTCCTTCATAGTTTAAAATATATTATTTTACTTAAATATGCTTATGATTATACCATATGAATTTATTTAAAACAACTTTTAAATAAAATTTCATAAAGCATTTTCAGCTCAATTTTATATCATGTTTTGTCTTACAACTTCATATACCATAATACTAGCTGCTACTGCTGCATTTAAAGATTCAGCATTGCCAGGCATAGGAATTTTAACAGCTATATCACTTAAACCTTTTAGCTCATCACTAATGCCATTTCCCTCATTACCAACAGAAATTATAACATTATCTTTTAAATTAACATCAAAGAAATTATTATCTGTTTCTAAGGTACTTGTAACTAACTTAAAACCATTATCTCTTAAGGATTTTGTTAACTCTAAGTTATTATCCTCAATAATTGGAACCTTAAATATTGAACCCATAGTAGATCTTAAAGTTTTCTCATTATAGATATCTACTGTTCCCTTAGTTAAAATAACTCCTAAGGCTCCAGCTGCATGAGCTGTTCTTATTATAGTACCCATATTTCCAGGATCCTGAATTCTATCAGCTAAAACATAAAAACCATTTTCTTCACTTATCTCTAAAGCTTTATTCTTAACGATAGCTAAAATTCCTTGAGGACTTTCTGTATCACATACCGTAGTAAATATTTCATCACTTACATTTACAACTCTAGTATTTTCCAAGTCTATAGAATCTATTCCTAAATCATAAAATTTATCAAGAATCTTATCACTTATTATCAAAGCTTCCACATTAAAATCTGATTCTATAGCTTCCTTAACAAATCTTAAGCCCTCTACTAAAAAAGAGCTACTTTTAGTTCTATGCTTCTTATCCTTAAGTTTTTTTACTTCCTTTAAAAAATTATTACTCTTACTTTCTATTCTCTCCATATTATCATCCTATCTTTCAGCATATAAAAATATTAATACATATTTCTATTCATTTTAATTATACCATAGTTAAATATCACAGATTAAATACACTTTATAAATCTAATCTTTTCTTTATGTAATTTAAAATGCTATATAACTTTTTCTTAAACTACTCTTATATCTTACATCATAGATTGCTTACAGTTTTATCAATAACTCCATTGTATTATTATTTACTCCGAAGTGCTTAACTTCTTATTTTTATATTATAAAAGACCATTATAAATAAAATTTAATTTATCTACAATAGTCTTTTATAAAAGTTATTTACTTAACTAAGTTTAACTTTTAAATAATCAACTTAATATATCTTAAGAATACTATCTTATAACCTCTTCTAATCTAGCTAAATCACCAACATTTCCAATAGCAACTATTATATCACCTGGTTCGATTATGTCTAATGCCGATGGAGAAACATCTATTTCATTGTTTCTTTTTATAGCCATTACGTTTATTCCATATCTACTTCTAATATTTAAATCTATAAGATTTCTTCCATGCCATTCTTTAGGACTTAAGAATTCAGCTATACTATAATCTGGTGATAATTCTATATACTCTAAAATATTAGATTGAACTAAATTATGAGCAACTCTTACTCCCATATCTTTTTCTGGGAATACCACCTTATCAGCCCCTATCTTCATAAGAACCTTAGCATGCATATGATTATTAGCTTTTGCAATTATATATTTTACTCCTAGCTCCCTTAATAATAAAGTAGCCATTATACTAGCTTGTATATCTGATCCAATAGCTATAACTGCAACATCAAAGTTTCTTATTCCTACTGCTCTTAAACTGTTTTCATCCATAGCATCAGCTTGAACTGCATGTGTTACATAATTAGATACACTTTGAATCACTTCTTCATCTAAATCTACTACAAGAACATCATTTCCTAAAGAGTATAAGGTCTCTGCAACAGATATTCCAAAGCGACCTAATCCAATAACTACAAATTGTTTTTTACTCATTCAAAACACCCCTAACCAACCATAATTTTATCTTCTGGATATTTAATAGCAACACTTCTTGAACCTCGTTTACCTAATGCTAATGCTAAGGTCATAGGACCTACCCTTCCTGCATACATAGTTAAACTTATTATTATTTTACCTACTACACCTAATTGTTGAGTTAAACCTAAAGTCAATCCAACAGTTCCATAAGCTGAAGTTGCTTCAAATAATAAATATTCTAAAGAAGCCTGTGACTCTACTATAGATAATACCATAGTCACACTTATAACTAAAATAAGACTTATTGCAAAAATTGCAAAGGCTTTGTATACGAGTTCCTTAGGTAATCTTTTTTTGAAAATCTCAGCATCTTCTCTTCCTTTAATTACAGAAATAACTGCTATAATTAATATACCTGTAGTGGTAACTTTCAAACCACCTGCTGTTGACCCTGAAGATCCACCTATAAACATAAGTACAATAGTCAGGAACTTTCCTGCTAAAGTCATATCCGCTAAAGGTATCGAGTTAAACCCAGCAGTTCTTGGACTTATGGCGGCAAAAGTAGCCGATAAAAATTGCTCACTTGCAGGTCTACCATATAAAGTAGCAGGATTCTTCATTTCAAATAAATACATAAGTATAGTACCACCAACTATTAATATAGCTGTCATAAGTAAAACTATTTTAGAGTTTAATGATAGCTTTCTATTCATTCTATAATTATATACTTCTATCCAAACACAAAATCCTAAACCACCAATTACTATTAAAGCAGATAATGTTAATATTACTACGGCATTACCTGAGTATGCTGTAACACTATTAAAATTACCCATTAAATCAAATCCTGCATTACAGAATCCTGAAATAGAATGGAATACACCATAAAACAGTCCTTTTTTAAAACCAAAATCAGGAATAAACTGCGTAGACAGTAATAATGCCCCAACTGCTTGAACTGAGAAAGTAAAGCCTAAAATATATCTAGCCATTTTAACTATACCTTGCAGTGAAAAAGAGTTCATAGCCTCTTGCATTACTAAACGTTCCTTTAACGTAATTTTTTTGCCTAATAGCAAGAAAATCAAGGTTGCAAAAGACATAAATCCTAATCCACCAATTTCAATCAAAAGCATTATAATAACTTGACCAAATAAACTCCAATAAGTTCCTGTATCTAAAGTTACTAATCCAGTAACACATACGGCTGAAGTAGATGTAAATAAAGAATCTAAAAAATTAGTAGATACTCCTGCTGCAGATGATATAGGTAAACTTAAAAGGCATGCACCGATAAAAATAACGAAAGCAAAGCCTAAAGCCAAAATCTGAACTGGCTTCAATCTAATATGACTTTTAAACTTTTCATACTTCACCCTTATCACCTCTTTTCATTTTCATATATTACCTATTATAGTATAAATTCTTATGGCTTTTAACCTCTAAAGAAAAAATCTTTTTTAAGTTTGCTTAATATTGCATTCATTATTTATTAACATTTAGTTTATAATAACAAATCGCTCTCTATTATTCCATCTTTAGTATATGTTTAATTTATAGATATATGTATATATAAAAAAATGCAACCAAAGGGTTGCATTTTTTTATATTATTAAGCTTCTAATTGCTTTTTAGCAACTTCAACTAATTCAGCAAATGCTTTTGCATCATTAATTGCTAACTCAGATAACATTTTTCTGTTCATATCGATACCAGCTAATTTGATTCCGTTCATGAATCTTGAATAAGACATTCCGCTCATTCTAGCAGCTGCGTTAATTCTAACGATCCAAAGTCTTCTGAAATCTCTTTTCTTTAACTTTCTTCCGATGAAAGCGTTTCTTAAACCTCTAATTACTGTTTCGTTAGCTGTTCTATATAACTTACTTCTTGAACCATAGTAGCCCTTTGCAAGTTTTAATACTTTTTTATGTTTTTTACGAGCGTTAATCGCTTTTTTTACTCTTGCCATTTCATTACCTCCCTAAATAAACTATTCCATTAGATATATGGTAATAATTTCTTCATTGCTTTTAATTGAGTCTCTGATACTAAAGATGATTTTCTTAAATTTCTCTTAGTTTTAGGTGACTTAGATGTTAATAAGTGTCCTTTGTAAGCTTTAGCTCTTTTAAGCTTACCGCTTCCTGTTTTCTTAAATCTTTTTGCTGCACCTCTATGAGTTTTCATTTTTGGCATAATAATTCCTCCTTACTATTGAGCTTTCTTAGGGGCTAAAATCATTATCATATTTCTGCCTTCTTGTTTAGCTGGCTTTTCTACTGATGAAACATCCTCCACCTTTGAATAGAAACTATCTAATATTCTCTTTCCAACATGTGAATAGTCTGCTTCTCTTCCCCTAAACCTAACTGTTACTTTTACTTTATCTTCAGCTAATAAAAACTTTCTAGCATTACTAGCTTTGATATTAATGTCATGTTCCTCTATTGTTGGACTAAGTCTAACCTCTTTTATGCTAACAACCTTTTGGTTTTTCTTAGCTTCTTTAGTTTTTTTAGACTGCTCATAAATATGCTTTCCGTAGTCCATAATTCTACACACTGGTGGATTTGCACCAGGTGATATCATAACTAAATCAAGATCCTTTTGTTCTGCAATTGTTAAAGCTTCTCTTGATGACATTAAGCCTAATTGTTCTCCGTCATCGCCTATAACCCTGATTTCATTTTCTCTAATTTCTTCATTAAGAAGTAATTCTTTCTTAGTACTAATACTAGACACCTCCTGTGGTAAGTCTATAACTATATTAAAATATGTAAAAAAGGACGACATCTTGTCGTCCTATATTACCATAATACATTTTTCAAAAATAAATATATTATAAGCACTTTACCTAACTAGCTTTGCTGAAAGGTGAGAAACGACTTTCTACTTGTTTGCTTAATTATTAAATTTTATTAATTCAACATGTTTATTCTACTATTATAATAATACTTTGTCAATATGTTTTTTGGTTTTTTATTTTTCTATATTTTTACCGTATGTAAACTTAAGGCTGAAACTCTAAATAACTTAACTCAATATATAGTATAAATTATTTAATAAAACCCATCACAACTATATATCTATATTAACAGCTTCGTAGATCAGCCTTTTTAAATGTCTTTTAATATATTTTTCTTATGATTATTAAACTTTTCATATTTTAAACTTCTACTTAAATAAAATGAAAGCTATATTATTGCTATTAATTTATACTGTCATGTATCTGTATATCTAATTCTCTTAATAAATATAATATAAAATAATATTTAATTAGCTTTTTAATTCAAAAAATGATTTTGTTTATCAACACTAGTATTGTATTTTAAAACTTCTTTTGAGTCTTTAATATATTCCTTACAAAAGCTACATCCATCACAAAAATGCGCTCTCTCCAAAAATACATCTTTTATTGTATCTATAAACTCTTTGTTATAGCAATTTTCAGCACAATGAATAACTATTCTTTTAGGAACATGTGTTATAAGCCCACTAATTATAATATCTTCCATATTTACAACTCCACTATAATTAGAACCTTCTATATCCTTTAAAAGATCTCCTATTACATCATCACCATTTTTATTTTTTAATTTATAATTGTTCTTATTATCAATTATAAGGTTTAATTCATCATAGCAAATTTCCTGTGTCTCCACAAAAAATCTAAGAAGTTTTATAAACTCCATATACTCCTTATCTCTTATATATTTTTCTATGATTTTATCTGCTATCTCGCCTAATTCATTTTGGAATTCCTTTGTTCTAAATCTTAAGAAACCATTTATATTTATTTCCTCATTTTCCTCAATACACTTTAAAATTTTCTTTATTATACTATTCTTTTTATTAATGCAAAATGCAATTTCAGAACTCATTTCTAAATTATCATAAATTAAAAACTCTTCTAAGAAAAATTTAATTAACACAACATCCTTTTCCTTTAAAAAGAAGTATCTATCATTTAAAAACTCATCTACTTTACCTTCACAAAATTCTTTTATAGCTAAATTGTATATTACTTTAGCAAAATACAAATTAAAACTTGCTTTTATATCATCAATTTTATCATTCAAGGATTGATCATTGCAAAATATTTTTACAAAGTGATTTTTATTTTCTATATTCTCTGATATCCCTAATTTGATATTTTTAATTTCAAATATACTCTTTATTTCACCAATGTCTTCACACAGATCCTTTACATTCTCATCATATATCACAGTTAATAGTAACATCTTTCACACTCCTTTGTTTTAGTATGTCTTTTACTTAAAGCTATATACGCATTAAAATTAGCAATTATCGACAACATAATTGAAATTCTTTAACCCAAGGGTTTATAATAAACCTATATACTTTAAGAAAAGGAGATTTTTGTTTTGAAAACTTTAATTGTAGATTACAGAATATCTGAATTAGAAAAATTCACTCTCAATTCCTTAGGATATAATCTTCTTTCTTGTCCTAAGAATAGTAATTTATACAAAGCCATAGATGGACATCCAGATATCTTGCTTCATCCAATTAGTGAAAATAAAGAAATTATAGTTCATAAAGATATATCCTGTGATTTTATAAGAACTCTACAAAATCTTAACTATAAAGTTCTTAAAACCAATAATTCACTTAGTGATGCATACCCTAAAGATATAATTTTAAATGCACTAAATTTAAAAAATATTTTTCTACACAAGTTGGATTGTACAGATCCTTCTCTTTTAGAAAAAGTTTATAATAAAAAACTACTTAATACTAAACAAGGATATACAAAATGCTCTACTGCAATAGTTAAAAGTACAGCTATTATGACTAGCGATGTATCCATAGCAAAATTACTATATGCAGAAAATATTGATGTACTTCTACTTCCTCCTAAACATATAAAACTTCCTCATTTAGATTACGGCTTTATAGGCGGAACCTGTGGTCTAATAGATGAGAATTTATTAGCCTTCTTTGGAGATTTAGAGTGTTATCCTTTTAAATATGAAGTTAAAAGCTTTTTGAAAAAACACAAAGTGGACTATCTTTCTTTAGGAGAAGGTCCATTAACTGATAGGGGTAGCATATTTCACATATAATATTCTTATTGGTTTCTATATATTTTAAGCATTTAAGCGTAACTACTAATTTATACTTATAAACTAATTACCCTATTTAAACCGAAATATACCCTTTATGCATAAATAAAATTTGCTTAATTCATTGCAAAATAAAAGGCTAGTATTAGCATATGCTACTACTAGTCTTTTTCCACAGGTAACTTATAAATTTTTATATATAAATTATCTCCTTTAAACTACACTTTATATCCTTTTTAAATTCCATATTCAAGGAAACTTTTTCATTAACTTACACATTTTATATTTATTATTTAATTCATAAATCTTAAGCAACTGTAATTTAATATATGAGATTCTATTCCTTCTTATTGCACATGAGAAACTTTAATATTATATTTTGCTGTAAATATAACACTGTATATCTTGTCTTAAATAAACTTCATTCATATTTTCCTAGGATAAAAAAATTTAATATGCAATAAATTACGATGATATAGATTTAATATTGCAGAGTATGTATAAAATAAAAAAACCTCGTATATTAATACGAGGTTTTTTATGGAGGCGCCACCCAGATTTGAACTGGGGCATAAAAGTTTTGCAGACTTCTGCCTTACCACTTGGCTATGGCGCCATATGGAGCGGGAAACGGGGCTCAAACCCGCGACCTCCACCTTGGCAAGGTGGCGCTCTATCAACTGAGCTATTCCCGCATATATTGGTGGCTAGACCAGGAATCGAACCAGGGACACGAGGATTTTCAGTCCTCTGCTCTACCGACTGAGCTATCCAGCCAACTTATTGGTGGAAACAACAGGGATCGAACCTGTGACCCTCTGCTTGTAAGGCAGATGCTCTCCCAGCTGAGCTATGCTTCCATAAAGTTTATATCTAACTTCTTTTTATATAATACTATAAATTCAACTTATATTCAACTTGACTTAAGATTATATTATTAAATTATTTTTATTTTTCTTTATATTGCTTTAATTTTCTATACTTTATTTTATATTAGAAATTATATATTAAATAAAACACAATTTCTAACACTCCATAAATATTACTCTTCATATTCTATAGAAAATGTTGCACTAACACTAAATACTATAGCATATCATTACTTACAGCTAACTTATAAGTACAATATGCCATATATAAAGTTATTAGTGCAACAGCCCTTATACTTTACTTGATTATTTACAATTTTAAAAGTTACTTATTCATAAAATCTACAGATTGTTAATTATCTCTAGTAAATCTTCTGGAGTAAAATCATATTTTCTTCCGCAGAATTGACATTGTATACTTTCAGTTTTGCCATCTTTATGTATTGATTCAAGTTCCTGTTTTCCTAAGCTTATTAAAGCCTTCTCAACTTTTTCTCTTTTACAATCACAAAGATACTGAGGAACTACAGTATCGTATAATTTTAAATCCATATCATCAAAGTATAAATTTAAAATATCCTCTACAGTCTTTCCTTCACTGATAAGTTTAGTTATAGGTGGATTTTCTTCTAATCTAAAAGTAATAATATCAGCTAAGCCCTCTGGCGCACCTGGCATCATTTGAATAATAAGACCACCTGAAGCTTTTATACTGTGATCCACATCAACTAAAACTCCTACTCCAACCGCAGTAGGAATTTGTTCTGATACAGTATAATAGTATGCTAAATCATCACCAATCTCTCCTGTGTATATTGGTGAGTGACCAACATATGGCTCTTTTAATCCCATATCTCTAATTACAATTAGTGAACCATCTTTTCCAATAGCTCCACCAACATCTAACTTACCTTTTTCATTAGTAGGTAACTCAACTCTAGGGTTACCTATAAAACCTTTTACTGAAGCATCAGAGCTAGCAGTTACAACTACCCCCTTTGCTTCTCCGCCACCATCGATTTTCAATGTTAACTTATCCTTTTCTGATTTCATCATAGATCCCATAATGCTACCAGCTGTTAACATTCTTCCTAAAGCTGCAGCTGCAGTTGGTGTACATCCATGAATTTTAGTAGCTTCATTTACCATTTCAGTAGTAATAGCAACTGTTATTCTGACATCCCCACTATGAGCCGTAGCTCTTATTAATTTATCACTCATTAAAATCCCTCCAACATTAGAAATATCTATTTATTTTTTCTTCACTACATATGTAATTCTTTCACACTTTTCATGAATTTCTTTTTCACAATAATTATCTAATTTTTCAAGTACCCTAAGTCCTGCTGACTCTAAAAGAACTTCTATTTCTTCCTCTTTATAAGCTCTTTCTGTATGTACCTCATCAAATCTACTATACTCTTGTCCATTTTTTATGAAGAATGTTAACTCCATGTCAATTATGTCATTCTCTAAAAAATTTTGCCATAGATAAAAGATATCTCCTTCATCGTAATTGTAAACTTGATTTCCTAATATATGTATAAGTTTATAGTAAGAATTTATATCAAATAAAAACATTCCATCATCTTTCAGTAAAGACTTCACTGATTTAAAAAATTCTAAAACATCCTCATCTTCTAATAAATAATTAGTAGAATCAAGACAACATGTTATTAAATCAAATTTTCTATTGAGACACAACTCCCTCATATCTTGACATATAAATCTAGCTTTTAATCCTTCTTTTCTAAATTTTTCTTCTGCCACTGTTAGCATCTCTTGCGATAAATCTACTGCCCAAGTATTTTTAAATTTCTTACATAAATGTTGAGTAAAGTTACCAGTACCACAAGCTACATCTAGATAGTTTTCAAAGTCCACACCATATTTATCACATTTGTCTTTAATTACAGATGCCCATAACTTATAATCTATATCACTATTAATTAGATTATCATAAATGTCTGCTAAATCTCTATAACATTCCACTATAAATCTCATCCTCTCTTCTTAATATAAATATATTTTATAAGAAAATGTGAACTTTGTCCAACCATCTAATTAATCTTAACACTTAAAATTATTACTGAATATCCTTATTCTTAGGTAGATTCATGGCTTTCTTTTTCTTTGTCATGATACCACCTATTCTACCTGTCTCCTCAGCTGTTAAAGCACCCCATCCATATTGGTCAACCTTATGGTCAAGACCTAACTCAGTTGCTATTTCGTATTTAATTTTTTCTCTCATTAACTCCATTTCACTGAGACTTTTATTAGCTTTTATTTTAGCTTTTATAACTTTCTTTAAAGGTGTTTTTCCCATAAAGTATACCTCCCTATAATAATTTCTATTAAGATTATTTCCCAAATGAAGAATTTTTATTCTATATTATATCTTTATTTGAGATAGGGATAAAAACTCTAAATTTTAAGGCATAAAAAAGGAAGCCTAAATTTAGACTTCCTCTTTATTAGTTGAATTTTATTAGGTTTTATATTCTTAAAACTTTGCTACCTATTATCTACCTTTAATATAGACTCCTTTGTAGTCCATACAGTAATCAGCCAATCCTGGTGCCTTGAAATCCTTAACATACTTTCTAGTATAGAATTTAGTTAAGCCATGTTCAAATGGAGTTACTAAAACATCATCATAAGTTAAGATTTTTTCAGCTTTACTGTATAGCTCAACTCTCTTCTTAGGATCCTTTTCATTAGCAGCATCTGTTATAGCTTTATCAAAGTCTGCATTTTTCCATCCTAAATATGAGTAATATCCTCCATCAGAGTTATATATATCTATAAAGTTTGATGGATCATCAAAGTCTGCTGACCAACCACCTACTGCTATATCGAATTCACCATTTTTCATTTTTTCATACATTATTTGATATTGAGAAGTTACAACGTTTACATTTACTCCAAGTTTTTCCTTCCATTTGTTTTGGAACCATTCACCTTGCTTTTTACAGAACTCATTATCTCCTCTCATATGAATAGATATCTCTAATTTAGATGGATCATCACCTAATCCTGCTTCCTTCATACCTTCTATTAATAAAGCCTTAGGATCTTTCACTTCTTCAACTAATTTCTTAGTATATTGAGGTTTACCAGCTTCTTCTTGGAAACTCTTTCCTTCGATAGTTACATTATCAGGTATAAATTGATATCCTGGTATATTGTTTCCATTAGCCATGTCCTTGCCATATTGATCTCTATCAAAAGATGTTGCAAAAGCTTTTCTTATTTTTAAATTACTTGCTGGACCAGTCTTTGGATTAAATATTAAAGTTTCAACATTATATCCTGGAGTCTTTTTAATATCAAAGTTTCCTGAAGCATCGAACTTTTCAACCCACTCTGGCTTACTTACACCACCTCTATCAACTTCTCCATTAAATAAAGCTTGCATTCCTGAGTTAGAATCTTGAATTATATGCTTAGTAATTTTCTCTAAGTATACATGATCCTTATCCCAGTAATTTGGATTTTTCTCGTATGTTAAGTTACCATTATGCTTCCACTCTTTTAAAATATATGGTCCATTTGACATTGTCATATCAGCTTCTGTACCATATTTAGCTCCAAATTCTTCTATTGCTTTCTTTTGAACTGGCTTAAATGTTGGGAAGTAAGAAAGCTGTAAGAAGTATGGAGTTGATTGAACTAACTCAAACTTTAATGTATAATCATCAACTGCTTTTACTCCAACTTTTTCTAAAGCTGCATCTATAGTCGCATCATCTTTTCCTGTTAATTTTATTGCATCAGCAGCACCCTTTATAATAGGAGCTACGAAAGATGAATACTCTGCAGCTACTCTTGGATCACAAACTCTTTTTAATGAATATTCAAAATCTTTTGCTGTTACCGGAGTTCCATCTTGCCATTTAGCATCTTTTCTTAACTTGAAAGTAAATTCTGTTGAATCAGCATTTCCTTCCCACTTTTCAGCAACACCTGCTTCTATTTTATCTACTCCACTTTCTGTACCAACTACTCTTGTTAGTCCTTCATGTATTGGAGCTAATCCTTCCCATGTAGTTGTGATAGATGCTATTGTTGGATCAAGTAATTGAGGCTCTCCCCCAAACACATTTAAAACTTGTTCCTTGTCCATTTCTGGTTTTCCACTATTATCTTTTCCTGATTCATTCCCCTTTGGATCTTCTTTTTTATCACCACAACCAACTAATGCTGATGTTGAAAGTACTGATAAAGCTAAAAGTGTAGCAAGAATTTTTTTGCTTTTCATTAATAATTCCCCCCTAATAAGTTAACTAAATAATGTATAGTACATTAACTAAATTTAATTTATAGTAAAAATAGAAAGTATTTATTTTCTATCTATTTTCTTCTATTTTTATTTGTTTTATTTTATATATATAATATATCATGGAATAATCTTTTGCAAGCTTTTTTTGCAAAATATAAATAATTTTCTGAATTTTTAGTATATTAGATATATAAATTCATTTATTTGCAACATTCATAATTGTTGTTGCAGCCATTTCTCTATTTGTTGGTTTTTATTTCTATTTTTGTTTATTGAGACTATTCTATATTACTTGAATAAATATTGCAATAAAATATTTTAAATTAAATCATAAAAATATTTTTATATTTTAAGTTTATTTACATAGGTTGTAAAATATTACACTTTATTTTTTAAAAATAAAAGAGACCACAATTGTGACCTCTTTTTTACTTTAACTTTATTATCTACCTTGAGTGTAAACACCTTTGTAGTCCATACAGTAACTTGCAAGACCTGGTAGGTTATAGTTTTTAATATATTTTCTTTGATAAGTGTTATATTTTCCGTGCTCAAATGGAGTTATTAACACATCATCATAAGTAAGGATTTTTTCAGCCTTTGTATATATTTCCGCTCTCTTTTGAGGATCTGTTTCCATTTCCCCATCTTTTATCAGCTTATTATACTCTTCATTTTTCCATCCTAAATATGAGTAGTAACCACCCTCTGAAACATAAAGATCTAAGAAGTTTGATGGATCATCAAAGTCTGCTGACCAACCACCTACTGCTATATTGTAATCACCATTCTTCATATTTTCAAACATAATTTGATATTGAAGTGTTACAACCTTCACATTTATTCCTAAAGACTCTTTCCATTTATTTTGGAACCATTCACCTTGTTTCTTACAGAACTCATTATCACCTCTCATAGTGATAGAGATATCTAATTTAGATGGATCATCACCTAAACCAGCTTCCTTCATACCTTCAATTAATAAAGCCTTAGGATCTTTAACTTCTTCAATTAATTTTTTAGTATATTTAGGAGCACCAGCTCTTTCTTGGAAGCTCTTTCCATCTAAAGAAACTGTATCTGGTACAAACTCATATGCTGGAATATTTAATCCCTGAGCCATATCTTTACTATATTGATCTCTATCGAATCCAGCAGCTAATGCTTTTCTGATTTTAATATTGGATGTAGGACCTTCTTTAGGATTAAATATTAATGATTCAACACCATAGTCTGGTCTAGAAATAACATCAAAATCTCCAGATTGATCAAATTTTTGAATCCATTGTGGGTCGTTTACACCACCTCTATCAACTTCTCCATTGTATATAGCTTGCATTGCAGAGTTAGTATCTTGTACGTTGATTTTGTGTATTTTTTCTATAAATACATTATCTTTATCCCAGTAGTTAGGGTTTTTCTCATATGTCATACTTCCATTATGTTTCCAGTCTGTTAAGATGTAAGGTCCATTAGCCATAGTTTTTTCTGCTTCTGTACCATATTTAGAACCATATTCTTCGATAGCTTTCTTTTGAACTGGTTTTAAAGTTGGGAAATATGATAATTGTAAGAAATATGGTGTAGGTTTTGTTAATTCAAATTTTAATGTATAATCATCAACAGCAGTAACACCTAATTTCTCTAAAGCTGCATCAATTGTAGCATCATCTTTACCGGTTAAACTAGTACATTCTTTAGCACCTTTTAAAAATGGATCTAAGAATGTTGCATAGTCTGAAGCTACTCTTGGGTCAACTACTCTTTTTAATGAGTAAACGAAATCCTGTGCTGTTACAGGTGTTCCATCTTGCCACTTAGCGTCTTTTCTTAACTTGAAAGTAAACTCTGTTGAATCATCATTTCCTTCCCAACTCTCAGCAACACCAGGTTCTATTTTATCTGCTCCACCATTTTGTGAACCAACAACTCTTGTTAAACCCTCATGCATTGGTCCTAATGCTTCCCAAGTAGTTGTAATAGATGCAATTGTTGGATCAAGTAATTGAGGCTCTCCCCCAAATATGTTTAAATATTGATCCTTATCCTTATCTCCTGAGTTTGTACTCCCTTGATTATCTTTACCTGAAGCTTCTTTTTTATCACCACAACCAACTAATGCTGATGTTGAAAGTACTGATAGTGCTAATATTGTAGCTAAAATCTTTTTGCTTTTCATCAATAACTCCCCCTAATAAATTCAACTATAATATATATGATATATATGTATATTTCATCTGGAGAAGAACTCCAGATGAAATATTTTACTTTTTTATACTACATCAATTCAATAGAATTTTCAACAGTATGAACTACTTATTTCTCATATACTTCCAACTATAGTATATGACAAGCTGCAAAGTGTCCAGGTTTTACTTCCTTTAATTCAGGTGTTGTTTGTTTACAAACATCCTTAGCATATCTACATCTACCTGCAAACTTACATCCTGGTTTAGGATTAATTGGACTTGGAACTTCACCCTCTAAGTGAATTCTTTCCTTGCTCTTCTCAACCTCTGGGTCTGGAATAGGAATAGCAGATAATAGTGCTTGAGTATATGGATGTAATGGCTCTGCGTACAAGTCTGCACTTGGAGCAAGTTCAACCATATTTCCTAAATACATAACCCCAACTCTATCTGAAATATGCTTAACCATTGAAAGGTCATGCGCTATAAATAAGTAAGTTAAGCCTAATTCATTTTGTAATTTTATAAGAAGGTTAACTACTTGAGCTTGAATAGAAACGTCAAGTGCTGATATAGGTTCATCACACACTATGAAATCTGGTTCTATAGCTAAAGCTCTAGCAATACCTATTCTTTGTCTTTGTCCACCAGAGAACTCGTGAGGGAATCTAGAAGCATGCTCCTTATTTAACCCTACTAAACTAAGTAACTCATAGATTTTCTTTGTTCTATCTTCACCTGTATATAATTTATGAACATCTATTCCCTCTGCTATAATATCCCCAACTGTCATTCTTGGATTTAATGATGCATAAGGATCTTGGAATATTACTTGTGCTCTTTTTGAGAATTCTTTTTTATCTTTTTTGTTTAATTTGTGAACATCATGTCCATCAAAGATTACTTCTCCTTCTGTTGCACCATACATACCCATTATTGTTCTACCACAAGTTGTTTTACCACATCCAGACTCTCCAACAAGTCCTAATGTTTCTCCTTTATGGATATCAAAACTTACACCATCAACAGCCTTTAAAATTGCTTTTGGACCAACTTTAAAGTGTTTTTTTAGATTTTTTACTTCTATTAATACTTCATGATTTTTTGTTGACATAATCTAAACACCTACCTTTTTTAAAGCTTCAGCAACATCCACCTTAGGTGCATATGGGTGTCTTAACCAACAAGCCACTTCATGTGTATCAGTTAATGACTCAGCAGTAGGTGGTAATTCCCTACAAATCTTCATACAGTGTTTACATCTTGCTGCAAAACCACATCCCTTTGGAGGTGCAATTAGATCTGGAGGAGTTCCCCCTAAAGCGTAAAGGCTTCCTTTATGCTCAGTATCTAATCTTGGAACTGATTGAAGTAATGCTACTGTATATGGGTGTTGAGGATTATAGAAAATTTCATTAATTGTTCCTCTTTCTATAACTTCTCCAGCATACATTACTTGAATTCTATCAGCTACATCAGCAACAACACCAAGGTCATGAGTTACAAGTATAACTGCTGTACCTAATTTTTTCTGTAAGTCACCGATTAAATCCATTATTTGAGCTTGAATTGTAACGTCCAATGCAGTTGTTGGTTCGTCTGCTATAAGAACCTTTGGAGAACAAGCTAGTGCTATAGCTATCATAGCTCTTTGTCTCATACCACCTGAGAATTCATGTGGATATTGTTTAACTCTTTTTTCAGCATTAGGTACATTAACTAATTTAAGCATTTTTATTGCTTCATCCATTGCTTCTTTCTTCTTCATTCCTCTGTGAATTATTAAGCTTTCAGCAATTTGTTTTCCAACTTGCATTGTTGGGTTTAAAGATGTCATTGGATCTTGGAATATCATTGATATCTCAGATCCTCTATATGGTCTCATTTCCTTTTCAGAAAGAGTTAATAACTCTTTACCTTCAAATAATACTGATGAAGTCTCTTTTATTTCAGCTGGTGGAGTTGATAAAAGTCTCATTATAGCCTTAGATGTAACTGATTTACCACATCCAGATTCACCAACTATTGCAAGAGTTTCTCCTTTATTTAAATGAAAACTAACATTTCTAACTGCTTTAACCTCTCCCGCATAAGTATGAAAGGAAACGTTAAGGTTTTTAACTTCTAATATTTTTTCCATGATTTTTTCCTCCCTCTAATTAATTATTGACGTAGACGTGGGTCTAATGCATCGTTTAATCCATCTCCTAACATTTGGAAACAGAACATTACTAAACTTATCAATAAACATGGGAAGAATAACTCATGAGGATAGAACATTATTTGCCCTTGTGCTTGTGATGCCATAGCACCCCAGCTTGTATTAGGTGATTGAACTCCTAAGCCTATATAACTTAAGAATGCTTCACTGAATATAAATCCTGGAACTGATAATGTAATATCAACAAGCAATACTCCTAAAGCGTTTGGTAATAAGTGTTTTGCTATAACTCTAGTTGGACTTGCTCCTAAACTTTGAGATGCAAGTACGAATTCCTGCTCTCTAACTTGAAGAAGTTGTCCTCTTACTAATCTTGATGTACCACACCAAGAAGTTAATGACATGGCTAAAATCAACCATTTTATTTCTTTACCAAATATTAATGAAATAAGTATAACTAATACTAGATAAGGCATAGATGAAATAATTTCAACTAATCTCATCATAATATTGTCTATTAATCCACCAAAGTAACCAGCTATACCACCGTATATTGATCCAACTATAGCCATAATCGCTGTACAACATAATCCTATAGCTATAGATACTCTACCACCCATCCATACTCTTGAGAATATGTCTCTTCCTAGGTCGTCAGTACCGAACCAAAATTCTGCACTTGGTACACTATTTTTTATATCACCATTAATATAATCAAAATCATGTGGTGATAAACTTGGCCCTATTAAAGTCATTAAAATTATAACAATTAATAAAGCTGCTGAAAATAAAGCTAATTTATTTTGTTTAAATCTTCTCCAAGCATCTTGTAAATAAGTCATACTCGGTCTAGATATTTTTTCTGCGTCACTTGAATCTACTCCAATTACTTCAAAGAGATCCTTAGTTATTTCAATTTTTGAAGCATTATTCTCCATTTATGATTCCTCCTTTATTTACTACCTGATACTCTTATTCTTGGATCTATTAATCCATAACTTATATCAACAAGTATTAGTGATAATACATATAAGCTTGATATGAATATAGTTAAACCAACAATCATTGAGTAGTCATTTGAGTTAACTGCTGTTACATAGTAAGAACCTAATCCTGGAATAGCGAACATTCTTTCAATAACGAATGAACCACCAAAGATACCTAAAATACTTGGTCCTAACATTGTAACGATAGGAATCATAGAGTTTCTTAATACGTGTTTAATTATTAAAGCTGATTTACTTACACCTTTAGCTTTTGCTGTAACAATGTAGTCTTGTCCAATTACTCCTAACGTACTATTTCTAGTAAACTTAGAGTAAGACGCAATTCCTCCAATAGCCATAGCTAATACTGGTAAGAAATAGTGAATAGGTTTTCCCCATCCCATAACAGGAACCATCTGTAACTTAACTGCAAAAATATACTGTAGCAATGCACCGAAAACAAATCCCGGAATACATACTAATAATACAACCAATACAGAAATACACTTATCAATAATTTTCCCTCTATTGAATGCTGCAAGTATACCTAGTAAAACCCCAACTACAACTTGGATAGATACTGCTATTCCACCAATTTTACCTGATGTTGGTGCGTAATCTTTTATCATTTTATTTACGCTTCTTTCTTTGTATACCATTGAATCTCCAAGGTCACCCTTAGTAATTAAGTTTTTCATATAAATTCCATATTGTTCCATTACCGGTTTGTCCAAACCATACTTGTGTTTAAATGCTGCTTTTGCTTCTTCCGATAAGTTTTTTGCACCAGCTGCCATCGGATCTCCTGGAACCGCACGTACAAGGAAGAATGTTGCTGTGATGATAATAAATACTGTTAGAATACCAAAGCCTATTCTTTTAAGAATATACTTTCCCATTTTAAAAACCCCCCTAAAACTTTTAGTACTTTTAGCATAGCTATATTAAATTTCTTAAATTTTTCTTATAAGAAATTTTAATCTTACATCATGTACTTTTAAAAGATATTATGTAGCAAATTACTAATTGAATATAAAATATTTTCTGAAAATTGAATTTTAACTTAAATCAACTTATCTTATACCTTATTAGTATAACCCCCTTTTCTAATGCATTTATTACTATTTTAAAAACTAGTAATTTTTCTTAGCATTAATTCGTGTAGACTAATCTCTTAATATGGAGTTACCCATATAACTTGGTTATATAATATGTGTGTTGTGTCTTTAAAAAGTTTCAATAAAATATTTTACATTTAACTTTTTAGTAACTTTTTTTTATTATACTATATAAAATGAAATTTATAAATAGTTTTTTATTAAATATTAGTTTTTTTTTTATTTTTCAAATATTTGATTTAAACTATTAAACTTTTTTCATTCTTACCTTAAGCCACATCATACATTTTTAAAAATACGGTGCCTTTTTTCTTACTTTTTGTAGTTTTTTATACCTTCTCTTTATTTAGTTTAATATAGATAGCAGATATATACCCCTTTACATTAAGCTATCTATATTAAACTTTATTCAAAAGCATCTCTAAATATTCTTATTTAATATTTTAGGTTTTTCCACCTTAGGTGCCATGGCATGTTTCAACCAACAACTAACTTCTTGAGTTTCAGAAATTTTTGTAACCGCTGGTTCAGCCTCTTTGCATATTGGCATACAATATTCACATCTTTCTGCAAAAGGACATCCTATAGGCGGTTTAATTAAATCTGGTGGTGTGCCTCCTAATGAATATAAGTTAGACTTATTGTCAGTACTTAAATTAGGTACTGATTGAAGAAGTGCCCATGTATATGGATGTTGTGGATTATAGAAAATTTCATTTGTTGTACCTCTTTCTATAATTTCACCTGCATACATTACTTGTATCCTATCTGCAACATCAGCTACTACTCCTAAATCATGAGTTACAAGAATAACTGCTGTTCCTAATTTTTGCTGTAAATCTGATATTAATTCCATTATCTGAGCCTGAATTGTTACATCTAATGCAGTTGTAGGTTCATCTGCTATCAATATCTTAGGATTGCAAGCTAAGGCTATAGCTATCATAGCTCTTTGTCTCATCCCTCCTGAAAACTCATGTGGGTATTGCCTAGCTCTTTTATCAGCATTTGGTATACCAACAACCTGTAACATCTTTACTGCTGCATTAAATGCTTCTTTCTTATTTAATTCTCTATGAATCACTATACTTTCAGCTATTTGCTTTCCAACAATCATAGTTGGATTTAAAGAAGTCATAGGATCTTGAAATATCATAGACACCTCTGCTCCTCTAAAACACCTCAGTTCCTTCTCATTCATAGAAAGTACATCTTTATCCTCACATATTATTTTAGATCCACTCTTTATTTCTCCTGGTGGCGTAGTTATAAGTCTCATTATAGCTTTTGCTGTAACTGTTTTACCACATCCCGATTCACCTACAACTGCTAGGGTTTCTCCTTTGTTTAAAACGAAACTTACACCCCTTACGGACTGCACCTCTCCTGCATAGGTATGAAAAGAAACCCTTAAATTTTCTACCTCTAAAACCTTATTCATTTTCCATCTCCCCCTAACTATTGACGTAATCTCGGATCTAAAGCATCTCTTAATCCATCACCAAATAATTGGAATGAAAGCATTATCAAACTAATTACTAAAGCTGGGAAGAAAAGTTGATATCCATAAAATAGCATTTGAGGTTGTGCTGCTGCTGCCAACGCACCTAAACTCGTATCAGGCGATGGTACTCCCAAGCCTATAAAACTTAAAAAAGCTTCTCCAAATATAAAACCTGGAACATCAAAGGTTATAGCTACTATCATAACCCCTAATACGTTTGGTAGTAAGTGTCTTCTTATTATTCTAGCTGAACTAGCTCCTAATGCTGATGCCGCAAGAATATATTCCTGCTCCTTAATTTGCATTACCTGACCTCTAACTAATCTAGCCATATAACACCATCCAGTTACAGTCATGGCTATAATTAATTGAGGTATGCCTTGTCCAAAAATTATCATTATTAAAATAACTACTATTAAATGTGGTATACTTACTAATATTTCAATAATTCTCATCATAATATCATCAACTATACCGCCAAAATATCCAGATATTCCACCATAAGCAGCTCCAATAATTGCATCTACTAAAGCTCCAACAATTCCAATGGCTATTGATACCCTTGCTCCTTGCCATACCCTTGAAAATACATCACGCCCTAAATTATCTGTACCAAACCAATTAGATGTAGATGGCCATAAATTAATCATGTCTTTGTGTATTTCTGAGTAAACCTTTCCTGAAATCAAAGGTCCTATAACAGCCATTATAGATATTATTACTAAGATTATTAATGCACCTATGGCTATTTTATTTTGTTTAAGTCTTCTCCACGCATCTTGCCAATAAGTCATACTTGGTCTTAATATCTTTTCACTATCTGTATCTTTCTCTCCAATAATAATAAATTTTTCAGGTGTAAGTTCAATATTTTTATTAACTGATTCATCCCTCATTCTGCTTCCTCCTATCTTTTTCCTCCATTTATTCTTATTCTAGGATCTACAAGACTATAAATTATATCCACTGCAACTAAAGCTACAATATATAAACTAGCCATAAAAACAGTCTGACCTAATACCATTGAAAAATCTCTATCTTGTACAGAGGAAACAAAATACCTTCCCAAACCTGGAATTGAAAAAATACTTTCTATTACAAAGGATCCTACAAATATCATTGCAATCTGTGGTCCTAATAAAGTTATTACTGGAAGTATTGCATTTCTAATAACATGTTTAGTGACTAAGTTAATTTTACTTACACCCTTTGATTGTGCAGTTAATATATAATCTTGTCCTATTACGTCTAAGCAATTAGCCCTCATATATCTTGCATATGTAGCAAGAGATGTGAAGCTCATAGCTATGGTAGGTAAAATTGTATATTCAAAGGATCCCCAACCCGTTGTAGGGAGAATAGTAAACTTAACCGTAAATATATATTGAAGTAAATTAGCAAGTACAAAGCTCGGTACTGATATTCCTATAATAGCTAAAAACATTACAACATAATCTGGCCATTTATTTCTTTTTAAAGCTGCCACAATACCCAGAACTATTCCTAAGGAAAACCCTATTACTATAGACTGAATTCCAATACGCCCTGAAACCGGTGCATATTCTTTTATTATTTTAGTAACGGATCTTCCTGGATAAACCAAGGATGTCCCTAAATCTCCCTGTACTAAATTTTTCATGAACATACCATATTGTTCTATAACAGGCCTATCTAATCCATACTTTGCATAATAATTTAACTTCACTTGTTCAGGTAACTTTTTAGCTAAATGAGCTAAAGGATCACCAGGAATAGAGTGTATTAAAAAGAATGTCATTGTTATTACAATAAATAATGTAAGTATCATATAACCTATTCTTTTAACTATAAACCTTAACACTTATGCTCCCTCCCTTTTATTTGGATTTTATTTAAGAAGCTGTCACACTAGAAGATGTAATCATTCAGTGCAACAGCCTAAGCTATATTTAACTTATCTTTTATCTTCCTGAAGTATAAGCATACTTACATTCTACTGTTCCAAATAGAGGATACATTAAATCTTTAACATATTTTCTTACATAAGTTTGTCTTGATCTAAATACTTGTGGTGATACAACAGCATCCTTAATTATAAGAATTTCTTCTGCTTCCTTAAATAACTTAGCTCTTTCTTCTTGATTGCTAGTAGCTGCAACTTCTCTTATGATTTCATCATATCTATCATTTTTCCAAGCTACTGGAACAATACCTGCATCTGATGCCCACATATCAAAGAATGTAGAAGGATCATTATAATCTCCTGTCCAACCCATTGAAGCTATTTCATAATCCAACTTATCAGTTCTAGCCATAAATTGTGGCCATTCTACATAGTCTATTTTCATATCTATACCTAAAACTTTTTTGTAATTTTCTTGAGCAAATTCTGCAAACTCTTTATTTCTAGCTGCTGTTCCTGACTCTAACCAAGTTAACTTCATTTTAGATGGATCTGGATCTTCACCTATTTCCTTTAGTCCTTCTATTAATAATGCTTTAGGATCTCCACTTTCCTTTTTTAAAGTCTCTAATGGATTATAATTTACTATATCTCTATATTCTTTATCCCCCATTAATACTTGAGGTGGACACCATCCATAAGCCTCTTGCCCTACATTTCTAAATAAAGTCTGTATTCTTCCAGCTCTATCTTCTGCTAATATAAATGCTTTTCTAATTTTTTCATTTTTGAAATATTTATTTTGTTGATTAAAAAATGTATATGCTATAGATGGATCTGCTGATTTTAGAACTTCGAAGTCTCCTGTATCGTTAAACTTCTTAACCCATTCAGGCATAGTAACAGCCGCTGCGTCTAAAGATCCATTAGATAACTCTCCCATTCTAGAGTCTTCTTGAGTTATGATTTTCATTGTTACTTTTTCTAACTTAACATTGTCCTTATCCCAATACTTATCATTTTTTACTAATTCAACTTTGCTTTGATGTACCCATTCTTTAATAACAAATGGTCCATTAGCTATTAAAGTTTCTTTTTCTGTTCCATATAATTCACCGTGTTGATCAATTAAATCCTTTCTTTGAGGCTGCATTACTTTGAAATAAGTTAAATCCAGGAAATATGCACATGGATTAGCTAAAGTAAATTGTAATGTTTTTTCATCTAAAGCTTTAATTCCAACTTCTTCAGCTTTTGCTTTTCCCGCATTATATTCTCTAGCATTTTTTATAGGATATAATAAACTTGCATAAGTTGCGCCTGTTTTTGGATCTAGAGTTCTCATCATTCCATAAACAAACTCCTCAGCTGTAACCTTCTTTCCATCTTGCCAGTTATACTCTCTTAATTTAAAGGTCCACACTAAACCATCATCGCTAGCTTCCCATTTTTCAGCCCCAGCAGGCTCAATAACGTCCTTACCATCCTTAACTACAACTCTAGTTAAGCCTTCCATGATTTGTGATAAAACCTGAGATGCATATAAATCTGTTGCTGTTGAAGCGTCTAAACTCTTAGGCTCTGCAACTAAAGTTATATTTAGATGTTGATCCTTGTCCATTTTTTCAGTTTGATTACCTGTTTCACCTGGTTCTTTATCTTTTCCGCATCCAGTCAAACCCATTGTAGCAATTAAAGTTACAGATAATAATGCTGCTAGAAGCTTTTTCTTTTTCACTTAAATTCCCCCTTTTCTACTTCAGTCTAATGAAAACGTGTAAAAGCTTAAACTGATAATTGTATTGCATTATATTAAATAATAATTATTTAATATTTGCTCTATTATATGAGCACTTATTTATATTTATGCTTTCTTATTTATATTTATGTGTTTTTTACAAACTATCTATTTATAGTCTAGCTAAGCTTATGTTCATTTGAATTTTCTATTAACACAAATTTTATATTCAAAATAAAAAACTATATATGAAAGAGTTTACTTTCTCTCCCTCTCTTATCACCTTTACTTATTTAAATGAATATATTTATATAGCACGAATGTAAAAAAATGAATATTTGTTTATTTATTTCTTGCATTTATGTATTGCTTTTATAGCATTTTTATATATTATATATAGTAAGAATTATTTTACAAAATAATTTGAATTTAAATCACAATAACCTTATTCTTTTGTAGGATATATTTTTTACCTATATAAAAAAGATTTTTTTAGTTATATAATGATAGTATAAAATTTAAGGAGGTACATTATTATGAGACCTAATGTGGCAGTTGTAGGTGCAACTGGAATGGTTGGTAGACAATTTTTAAGTATATTAGCTGAAAGGAAATTTCCTATAAATAATTTGTATTTATATTCATCTAAAAAGTCTGCTGGCACTAAACTTAACTTTGAAGGAAAAGAAATTGTTGTAGAAGAATTATGTGAAGAAAATATAAAGAATAAATCTATTGATATAGCCTTATTTTCAGCTGGAGGAAGTACAAGCTTAGAGTTTGCACCAATCTTTGCTAAATACAATGCTGTTGTAATAGATAATAGTAGTGCTTGGAGAATGAATCCTGAGGTTCCCCTTGTAGTTCCTGAAGTAAACCCTGAAGATATATTCAAGCATAAAGGAATTATAGCTAATCCAAACTGCTCAACTATACAAGCAATGGTTGCTTTAAAACCTCTACAAGATAAATATGGAATAAAAAGAGTAATATACTCAACTTACCAAGCTGTTTCCGGTGCTGGTGTTGGCGGTTATTCTGACCTTGAAAATGGCTATAAAGGAGAAGATCCTAAAAAGTTCCCTTATCATATAGCAGGAAATGTAATTCCTCATATAGATGTATTTAATGAGACTGGTTACACTAAAGAGGAAATAAAAATGATTGAAGAAACTAGGAAAATTCTTCATGATGATTCTTTAAAAATAACTGCTACTACAGTTAGAATTCCTGTTTTCTATGGCCATAGTGAAAGTATAAATATAGAACTTAAAAATGAATTTGACTTGAAGGATGTTTTCCACTTATTTAAAAACAGTCCTGGTATAATACTTCAAGACGATATTGATAATTATGTTTATCCAATGCCATTATATTGTGCTGGAAAAGATGAAGTTTTTGTTGGAAGAATAAGACGTGACTTTAGTATTGATAATGGTCTTAATATTTGGGTTGTAGCTGACAATATTAGAAAAGGTGCTGCATTAAACGCTGTACAGATTGCAGAAGTTTTAGTAGAAAAATTATTTAACCACTAATATTAGTGATTAGCCTAGAATAAACTAACTATAATAATTAATTTTATTAATTAAAGGAGAGATTAATATGGCATTATTTAAAGGGTCGGCAGTAGCAATTGTTACTCCGTTTAATGAAAAAGGTGTTGATTTTGATAAGCTTAAAGAATTAATTGAATGGCACATTGAAAATAAAACAGATGCTATAGTCGTATGTGGTACTACTGGTGAAGCTTCTACAATGAGTGAAACTGAAAGAAAAGAAACTATAAAATTTGTTGTTGATGTTGTAAACAAAAGAATCCCAGTTATAGCTGGTACAGGATCAAATAATACAGCTGCTTCAATTGCTATGAGCAAATGGGCTGAGGAAATAGGAGTAGATGGACTACTTGTTATCACTCCTTACTACAATAGAACAACTCAAAAGGGATTAATTGAACATTTTAAAGCTATTAATGACAGTGTTAAAACTCCAATAATACTTTACAATGTTCCTGGTAGAACTGGAATGAATATTGATCCTTCTACTTTAGTAAAACTTTGTGACTTAGAAAATATAATTGCTATAAAAGAAGCTAGCGGAAATATAAGTCAAGTTGCTAAAATAAAAGCTTTATGTGGTGATAAAATAGATATCTACTCTGGAAATGATGATCAAATAATTCCAATCCTTTCTCTAGGAGGAATTGGAGTAATATCTGTACTTGCTAACGTTGTTCCTAAAGAAACTCATGATATGGTTATGAATTATCTTGAGGGTAAAACACAAGAAGCTTTAGACCTTCAAATTGAATATTTAGCTCTTTGTGATGCTTTATTTATAGAAAATAATCCTATTCCTGTAAAAACCGCTTTAAATCTTATGTCTAAAGAAGTAGGACCTTTACGTTTACCTCTTTGTGATATGTGTGATTCTAATAAGGATTTACTTGAAAAAGAATTAAAAAACTGTAATTTAATTTAATCATATTTTAAAAAGTAGCTTTTATAATTCCATATTATAAAAGCTACTTCATTACAATTCACTTTCTTTTTATCATATTAAGGAATAATACACTTATCTTTATATGTTTTAGAAAAATTAAATAGTGTACTTTTAAATGGTACAATATATATTGTACCATTTAAAATAAGCTTATATTAAATAATAAGTTTTAGGAGGCTGAATATGACAAGAGTAATTTTATCAGGTTGTTGTGGGAAAATGGGGAAGATGGTAACTGAATGCGCTAAAAACTTTGCTAATCTTTCAATAGTTGCAGGAGTAGATTTTAAAGAAGATACTACTCTTAGTTATCCTACTTTTAAAAATATATTAGATTGTAATATTGAAGGAGATGTAATACTAGACTTTTCTAGACCTTCTTCTTTAAAGAGTCTTGGAGAATTTGCTGTTTCTAAAAATCTTCCTTTAGTTCTATGTACTACTGGATACTCTGAAGAAGAAAAAGCATACATCAAATCCTTAAGTGAGAAAATAGCAATATTCCACTCTGCTAATATGTCCATAGGCATAAATGTAGTTAATAGTGTTCTTAGAAAAATTTCTTCTTTATTATATGAAGATTTTGATATAGAAATTATAGAAAAGCACCATAATCAAAAAGTTGACTCTCCTAGTGGAACAGCTTTACTTTTAGCTAATACAATTAAAAATTCCATAGAAGAAGATACTGAATTTATTTATGGAAGAGAAGGACATAAAAAAAGAGAACACAAGGAAATAGGTATACATGCAGTACGTGGTGGAAATATCATAGGAGATCATGAAGTTATCTTTGCTGGTCAAGGAGAATGTATTGAAATAAAACATACTGCTATTTCTAGAGAGGTTTTTGCAGTTGGAGCATTAAGATCTTGTGCTTTCGTTAAAGGAAAGTCTGCTGGAATGTATGATATGGATAATGTAGTAAACGAAGCTTTATAATAAACACTAAAAAGAATAATTTAAAGTTAATTATTAAGGGTGCTTAGGAAAACTTAACAACTCTTAATTCTAAGACATTATATATAGCATATTAGAAACTTATTAAGGGATATGAAAATTCATATCCCTTTAATTATATAGCTTATTAAGTTATAATTAAGCTTCTACATATTTAATTAATTAATCTTCAATAAATAAAATTAAAAATACTATCTTTAATTTTATTTATATCTATATTTTAATAAACAACCTTCATTGTATTTACAGGTAACATACATTGTAAAATAAATGAAACCACTATTAGAAATGTAGAATATTAATATATACTTTTAATATTGTAAAATAGACATTATCATGATTAATTCTAATTTATTATTTACAATAAATTATTTCTCTATTAAATTTAAGAACTTTTGAGTACGTGGATTTTTAGGGTTATCAAATATTTCTTCTGGTGTTCCCTCTTCAATTATGTTTCCACCATCCATAAATATAATTCTATCTGCCGCTTCTCTAGCAAATTTCATTTCATGGGTAACTATAAGCATAGTTCTATGTTTCTCTGCTAAAGATTTTATAACTCCTAAAACCTCTCCTACAAGTTCAGGGTCTAAAGCTGATGTAGGTTCATCAAATAACATAAGCTTTGGATTAACAGCCATAGCTCTTGCTATACCAACTCTTTGCTGTTGACCTCCTGATAATTTAGATGGATAATAGTCCTTTTTATCACTTAGTCCAACTTGATTTAATAAATCCTTAGCTATTTTTTGTGCTTCAACTTTTTTCATTCTCTGAACTGTAACTAATGGCTCCATAATATTTTCTAAAGCTGTTTTATTTTTAAATAAGTTATAACTTTGAAAAACCATAGATGTATTCATTCTTAGCTTTCTAACATCTTCCTTAGAGTGTTTTTTAGCATCCACCTTAATATCATCTATTTCTATGATTCCTTCAGTTGGTTCTTCTAAATAATTTATACATCTTAAAAGAGTAGATTTACCTGTACCTGAAGGACCAATTATAGCTATAACCTCCCCCTTATTTACATTTAAATTAACACCTTTTAATACTTCTAACTCTCCAAATTTCTTATGCAAGTTAGTTATCTTAATCATGACACTCCTCCATAAAATCCCTTAAATCATATATTTTATAGTTCATTAACAAACTTTTCTATTCTTTCTAAAGCTTCTTTTATTACTGCTCTACTTGTACCTAAGTTAATTCTTTGATATAAATCTGAACCTTTACCAAATATAGATCCCTTGTTTAATATAACTCCAGCTTCTTTTATTAATCTTTGATATAATTCTTCCCCTTCAATTCCAAGTGCTGAAAAATCTACCCATAATAAATAAGTACCCTCTGGATATTGAACCTTTAATTTAGGAATTCTTGTTTCAATAAACTCAACAGCAAAATCTATATTACCTCTTAAGTATTCCATTAATCCTTGATACCATTCTTCTCCATTAGAGTAAGCTGCTTCTTGTGCAATAGCTCCAAATATTGTAGGTCCACTTATACATAGTTTTTCTAAATGCTTAGCAAATTTATTTCTTAATTTCTCATTAGGAACTATTATATTAGCTGTGTGAAGTCCTGCTATATTAAATGTTTTATTTGGTGCTGTACATACTATTGTTATATCTTCTATTGCCTTTGAAAGAGTTGAAAATACAGTGTGTTTATTCTCACCAAATATTAGATCTGAGTGGATTTCATCTGAAATAATTAGTATGTTATGCTTTAAGCATATTTCACCTAATCTTCTAAGCTCCTCCTCTTTCCAAACCTTACCTATTGGGTTGTGAGGACTGCATAATAAGAATATCTTTGTTTTTTCAGTTATTTTATTTTCAAAATCCTCGAAATCTATTGAGTAGACCCCATTTTCATTTATTAATGGATTCTCAACAACTTTACAATCATTATTTTCAATCACTTTAAAGAATTGATGATACACTGGAGTCTGAATTATAACTTCATCTCCCGGATTAGTAAAAGCACCTATTATGTAATTTATTCCTGGTACAACCCCTGGAGTAAATTTAATCCACTCTTTTTTTACATCCCAATCATGTCTTCTTTTCATCCATGATATTACTGCATTGTAATATGATTCACCTAAAAATGTATATCCAAAAACCTCATGTTGTAATCTTTTTTCTATATTTGCTTTTATTGATGGATCTACTTCAAAATCCATATCTGCAACCCAAAGAGGTATAGCATTTTCATTGCCTAATACTTTAAGTATATCCCACTTAGCACAATTAGAATTTTTTCTACAAACTTGCTTATCAAAATTAAACATAAATTTATTCCCTCCCATAAAATACTTTATCCCAATAGTCATGTTACATTATAAGACTTTTGTTGTCTAATACATATTGTTTATACAAATTATACTTATTATTGCATTTTTCTATAGAGCTTTAACCTTCTATACTAAAAATTATATCTATATATTAAATATACCTGAGATTATAGATATTATATAAAGCTTAACTTTTATTATTAAAATTTACATAAATAAAAGCTCATATAAATTTGAGATAAGATATCAAATTTATAGAAGCTCATTTGTTACTTTTAATATATAAGTTTTAGTTTATTTTCTAAATAAATATATATTTTTCATTACCTAGATAAAAGTTAAATATATATGTTATTAGTCTTGATTATTTAACTAAATAGTTAATTAAAGCATCTATACTCAAAGTTTACTTATTTATATATGTTTTAATTAACTTTCTTCAATAATCAAATTTAACTATAAATTCTTTACTAATTTATATGTGTTGCTATAAATTCCTCTATTCTTCTTATAGCTTCCTTTAATTCTTCTATACTATAGCAATATGATATTCTAACACATCCCTCTCCATTGCTTCCAAAGGCTGTTCCTGGAATTACAGCTACCTTACCATACTCTAATAATTTTTCACAAAACTCATCACTACTCATATTGAACTTCTCTATACTAGGGAAAATATAAAAAGCTCCCTTAGGTTCATTTATTTCAAAGCCTAATCTTATAAGCTCTTCACATAAGTAATCTCTTCTTTTCTTAAATGAATCTCTCATAGAAATAACATCCTCTAAAGAATTTTTTAATCCTGCTAAAGCTCCATATTGACATATAGAAGGTGCACAAGATACATTATACTGATGTACCTTCAATATAGCACTAAAGAATGGTTCCTTAGCACAAACATAGCCTACCCTCATACCAGTCATAGAAAAAATCTTAGAGAATCCACTTACTAAAATTATTTTATCTTTTATATCATCATATTGTGCTATTGAATTATATTCAGCATCATATATTAAAGCTGAGTACATTTCATCACTTACAATAACTATTTCTTTATCTTTTAATAACCTATGTAGTTTTTCACTAAACTCCTTAGTTAAAATAGTTCCTGTTGGATTAGATGGATAAGATAAAACTATAGCCTTAGGAGAATGCTCGTTTATAAGCTTTTCTATTTCCTCTATATTAGGCATAAACTCTTTATCTAAATTATAATTAACTACTTCTCCTCCTAAAAGCTTTACACACGCCTCATAAGCTGGATAAGCTGGATTAGGAATTAATATTTTATCACCTTCATTTATTAAAGCAGTAAATACATTCATTAACCCCTCACTACCGCCTACAGTAATACAAATATCCTCTGTATCATAATTTATACTTTGACTTTTTAAGTAGTTACTAATTTCTTCTCTCAACTCAAGTACACCTGCATTAGGTGTGTATACTGTCTTACCCATATCAACAGCTTTTAATATTCCCTCTTTTACTCCCTGTGGAATAGGAAAATCTGGCTGCCCTAGAGTTAATGAAATAGCTCCTTCAATTTTGGATACTTTATTATAAAATTTTCTTATTCCTGATATTTCTATAGAATTAACTTTATTTGAAATAAAATCTTTCATTTTTCACCATTCCTTTTATAATATTCAATTGCTTTTCTATGCTTTTTTATATAATATATTACATATATATTATTTTATCATAAAACCTTATTTTAAAAACACTGTAGCCTAGTATTAAACTAGTCATTATGCATATAATTTATATTTAAGTGTTTTAAATTCTAGTAAATTAATTTTACTATAAAATAATAAAATTGAAAGGAGATTATTATGAATTATAATTTAACAGATCCATATGAAATTGCAAGATACATAAAGGAAGTAAAGAAAACTACTCCTGTTAAAGCATACATAAAAGGTACTCTTGAAGGTTGTGACTTTGGAAGTATTGAAGCATTAACAAGTGGAGAATTAAACATTTTATTTGGAGAATACTCTGAGGTTTCTAATTTTATAAAAGCTAATGAAGCAAAAATTAGCACAGTAAAATTAGAAAATGATAGAAGAAATTCTGCTATTCCTATGTTAGACATTTCAAATATAGAAGCAAGAATAGAACCAGGTGCTATTATCCGTGATAAAGTTTTCATAGGTAAAAATAGCGTTATAATGATGGGTGCAGTTATTAACATAGGTGCTGAAGTTGGGGAAGAATCTATGATTGATATGAATGCTGTACTTGGTGCAAGAGCTAAGGTGGGTAAACGTTCTCACGTTGGAGCTGGAGCCGTTGTAGCTGGTGTTTTAGAACCACCTAGTAAATCTCCTTGTGAAATAGGTGATAACGTTGTTATAGGTGCTAATGCTGTAATTCTTGAAGGTGTAAAAGTAGGTAACAATTCTGTTGTTGCTGCTGGTTCAGTTGTTACTGAAGATGTTCCTGAGAATGTTGTTGTTGCCGGAACTCCTGCTAGAATAATAAAAAGCGTAGACGATAAAACTAAAGGTAAAACTGAAATATTAGATGATTTAAGAAAATAACAATAAAAAATCCAAGATATTAACTATCTTGGATTTTTTATTACCATTTTTACTTGTTTGAAGGAATTTATATTATTTCTTCAGTCTCTGATTTAGAGTCTGGAGTGCAAATACCTACTGATGTCATATCAACATCTTCACTGTATAATTCTTCTTCTCCAGCCTTAACCATTTCCATTTTAGAAATTGATACTTCGTATGCAACTTTTTTGATTACGTCTAAGTCTGATATTTTCTTTTGATACTCTCTACTTTGAAGTCTTCCCCATATTCTTATTCTATCGCCTACAACTAAAGTCTTACAGTATCTTGAATTTCTTCCCCATGCTATAGTTGGAATGTAGTCTGACTTGTTATATGCTCTGTTTACAGCAAGAAGCATGTCCGCAATTTCTCTTCCGAATGGAGTCTTTCTGTATACTGGCTCTTTGCAAATGTAGCCATCTAAGAATATTTGATTAGGATTTTTACTTCTTTCTAAACAAGGATATATGTCTCTAGCAAATACTGTTAGTATTAATCTGTTAGCATTGTCAACAAACTTATTATAGGATCTTAATTGACCCTCTACAATTATTTCTGAACCTACTTGGATATCTACGTCAACCATTAGTCTCTCTGATATTGTTATGTTTAATTGGTCAGTTACATCGCTTAATCTTGGTACCTCAATATAAAATGAATAAAATCCTTCTCCATACATTTCATGACTAAATTCTAACTCTGTAAGCACCTTTCCTTCTAAATAAATAGTGTTGCTGTTAATTAAATTTTCCATTGTAACCCCTCTTTCCCTTAGTTTTATAATTTTTAATCATAGCTTTTCAAATAATTATTCTTATAAATAATTATCCCCTAACAATATAGAACCGATATGAAAAGTAATTTTTTTATTTTACTTTTCTTATTTTCCATTATAATACATTTCATTAATACTTTTCAATATTTTTTATGAGAATTTATTAAATAATTTTATTCATTTGAATTTTTAATCTGTTTACCGGTATGATCTAAGTAATAATCGTCCTTATAAATCATGTCTGAGACCTTTACAAACTCATATCCTTCACCTTTTAATTTAGTTATTATTTTTTCAAGATTTTCTGGTGTGTATTTAGCATTGTTATGAAATAATATAATAGATCCTGGTTTTACCTTTTCTACCACTCTATTATACTCTTCTTCCGCTCCTTTTTCTTTCCAATCAATTGAGTCTGTGTCCCATTGTATTATTTTATGATTGGTTTCCTCTATATTCTTAATTACTTCATCATTATATGAGCCACTAGGACATCTAAATAAAGTTGGTCTTTCTCCTGTGATCTCCATAATTTTAGCATCTGTTACAGCTACTTCATTAATCATCTTATCCTTAGATATCTTGGTCATGTCAGGATGAGTATTGGAGTGATTACCTAGTTCATGCCCCTTGCTATGAATCTCCTTTGTCTCCTCCTTATAATCATCAATCCAAGTACCAATTACAAAGAATGTAGCTTTTACATCTTGCTTTTCAAGTACATTTAATATTTCCTTTGTATAGTCAGTTCCCCAACTAGTGTCAAAGGTAATAGCAACCTTTTTATCTTTTACATCAGTTGAGTAAATAGGTAATTTTTTTGTTGTAGCATTAGATAATGCTCCAACTGTTTTATAATTATATACTACCCCTACACACATTACCACAACTAAGGCTATCGATAAAAATAATAATTTAGTATGTTTAGGTTCTAGCTTTTTCATTTATTCCTCCTACATAATGTTTTCCCTAAATTTATATTCATTAGGTATAATTTATATGATAAAATAATTGATAATAAAAAAAATAAGCATTAAAGTTACTATTAAGTAAATTTAAATGCTTATTAACTTAACTTTTTTATGGTATACTATAGTGGGTGTAAGCTTTTTACACACCACTTATTAAAGGAGGAGTAATAATGTATGAAGATACTTTAGAGCTAGCCGAAAATAAGCTTCTTTTATTGTATATAATAGATAACATTAAAATGCCTATATCCAATACTCAATTAACAGATATAGTCTTAGAAAATAATTTTCTAAATTATTTCACTTTACAACAATATATCTTTGAACTTACTTCCTCTAATTTCATAAAATCAATTGAAAAAGAAGGAAAGATACGAATAGGCATTACTGAGAGAGGATCAAAAATATTATCAATGTTCTTTAATAGAATATCTCCATCAAAAATTAAAGTTATTGATGATTATTTAGAGAAGCATATTCAAAACATAAAAAGACAGCTAACTATAACAGCTGATTATACAATAGATGATAATAATAGTTTTATAGTAAATCTAGGTGCCGCAGAAAATGAATCTATCTTAATAGATTTAAAGCTTACTGTAGGTTCTAATAAAGAAGCTAGAAAACTATGCTCAAAATGGACAGAAAATTGTTCAGACCTTTATACAAAACTTATTGAAATATTAATAGATGAAGAAGAAGCTAATTAATTACTATAGCCGATGGCTCTCCGCCTAGGCGAAGGCTTCTTTTTTCTTTACTTAAAATATCTACTCTTATTAAACTTCCATTTAGACAATTAAGTATATATAAGTATGAACCATACTTCAAAATCTTTTTAGGCATCCCACCTACATCCATAATATCTACTATTTCAAAAGATTTTTTATCTATTACATCTATCGTTCCACTTAAAAAATTAGCAACATAATAATTTCCCTCTTCTTCGATTATGTCAATTGGAGATAAACCTACCTCAACTTCCTTTATTGTTTTCATATATACTGTATCTATAATGCTTATCTTTCCATTTTTATTTAGTCCCATATTACTTTGTAAAACAACCATAATGTTTTCTTTCTTGTCCATCAAAGTCTTTGTAGGATAGCTTTTCAAAGCTATTTTTTTATTTTCATTATAGTCTTTAAAGTTGATGACATTTACACTATCATCTCCTAAATTAGTTACAACTATCAATTCTTTCTTTTCATCATATGCTACATGACATGGCGCTGAACCACATGGAACTCTCTCTAAAATACTATTACTTTCTAAGTCAAAAATTATTAGACTATCACATTCCCCACAAGTAAAGTATGCTTTTTTATTCACTATAATAACGTCATTACAATTTGCACCTATATAATATTCACCTATAACCTTATCACTAAGGAGATCAACTATTATCAGGGTGTTTGCATAGCTGTTTGCTATAAATAACTTATCTTCGTGACTTATCATATTCTTAGGTCTAAGAATATGATTGTAAGCCTTGTCTAGCTGTATTCTTCCCTCCTCCTGAAAATCATTTAATGAAATTTTAGATATATAATCATATTCTAAATTACAAATATATATATATTTCACAACACCCATCACCTCCTATAATCTCAGTATATGAATTTAATTACTTATTGATATAATAAAAAATTTCATATAATGATGAATTTATAGGCACACTATGTTTTCACTATACTTACAACACTTGAAATTTATTTTACAGCTAATAAAAAATATTAGTATAGATTTATTCAAAAATATATTCACTGAATTTATTCCAAAACCTTAAGATATATAAAAGCCATGTTTAATAGCAAAGCTTGTTAATTCTATTACTATTTTTTATAAACTTAAGATTACTTAGACATATTTTCTATAGATAGTGAATTGTTCTTGTACTATGGCTTAAAAATAACTTATAATATTTGAAGAATTACTTATATGTGGGGGGATTAACATGCTTAATTATATGCCAAAGGGCGTTTGTGCTAAAGAAATATCTTTTGATGTAGTAGATAATAAAGTTACTTCTGTATCATTCGTAGGTGGATGTAATGGAAATTTACAAGGAGTTTCTAAATTATTAGAAGGCTTAACTGTAGAGGATGCTATTTCTAAACTTGAAGGAATCACTTGTGGTTCTAGAGATACTTCTTGCCCTGATCAATTTGCTCAAGCATTAAAAGATTTAGTTGTAAACAAATAATAAGATAGAATTTTATTTAAATTAGATTATCTTTATTATATACATAACATATTCATAAAATTAAAGAAAGTAAAAGGCTGTTGCACTAACACTTAATGCAACAGCCAATTCTTACTTTATACTATTTATAACTTTTCTCATTCCACCGATCATATATATTGAACCTGCTGCTAAAATCATATCTCCATCCTCATAATCTTCACAGGCTATTTTATATGCTTTTCCATAATCATTGCAACTCTCACAATTAGAATTATACTTAATAACAACTTCTCTTAAGTCTTCACTTAATTCTGCCCTGTCACTATTAGGAGTTACAGTTATTATCTTATGTGCTAAAGGTGCAATTTCCTTAACCATATCTTCTACTTGTTTATCTGCCAAAATTCCTAAAATTAAAATTAACTTATTGTACTTAAAATATGTATTTAAACTTTCCTTTAAACTTATAATCCCACCTATATTATGAGCTGCATCAATTACAGTAAAAGGACTATCTTTTAGTTTTTCTAATCTTCCTATCCATTTAACTTCTCTTAAGCCATTTAGCATTGATTCTTTGCTAATTTCGACTCCTATATAATTAAGTGCTTCTACAGCCTTAATAACTACTGATACATTATTCACTTGATATTTTCCTAGTAAACCTAATAATATATCATAGCTTTCACCTTCATTTACTCTTATCCTTTGATATGTTTTACCTTCTTCTCTACATACCTCTATATATTGTGTAAAATTCTCTGGAACTTCTATTAATATAGCATTTCTTTCAATGCATATATCCTTAAATACCTCTTGAGCTTCCTTTTCTTGAGGATATAAGACAAGTGGCACTCCCTTTTTTATTATTCCGCCCTTTTCATAGGCTATCTCTTTTAGAGTATTACCTAAAACTCCTGTATGGTCAAAGCTAATAGAAGTAATTATTGTTAGAATTGGATTAATTACATTTGTTGCATCCAATCTTCCCCCTAATCCTACCTCTATAAGTGCATAATCAACATCTTTCCTTTTAAAATATAAAAAAGCTATAGCTGTTACTATTTCAAAATATGTTGGTTCATCAAAACCTTCTTCAATAATTTGAGGCACTATATTATAAAATTCAGTTACTAAACTAGCAAATTCATCTTTAGATATATTTTCATTATTTATTTGTATTCTTTCTTCAAATATTTCAACATATGGCGAAGTATACATCCCCACATTATAACCTTGTTGATTTAAAATGTAATTCAACATAGCTGTTGTGGAACCCTTACCATTAGTTCCAGCAATGTGAATAGTTTTTATGAATTTATGTGGATTACCTAGAATCTCAAGTACTCTCTCCATTCTTTCTAATCCCAACTTCATACCAAACTTCGCTGTGCCCTCTACATAAGTTAAAGCTTCATTATAATTCATCCTTATCACTCCGTACCTTAATAAAATATTTACCTCATTATATCACTAATAAAGTTAAATGAAAAACTTATAACAAAATAATTGCATTTACTTTCCTATAAGTTTCAAATTAATATTCTCTTATTTTTTTATATTGTTTTAAATATTATATTTTTAATATTTAACTTCAGCCTATATTTTAAGTTTGTTTAAAATTATAAAAACACTTGGAATTTATTTTGGATATTATATATAAACCATAGTTTAAAATTAATTATTTGCACCTTCATTTAAAGCTAAGTTTACTTTTTAATTATGCAATTTTTAAATATGGATTCCATGTTATTAATAAGATTTTCTTTTTTCTTCATTCCTACCATGGTAGAAAATACTCCTTTAGTTTCTATTACATATCTCAGTAATTCATCCATTGTTCCTTTACCCTCTATATTTTCCATTTGATTTAAAGGTGCATTTATAATTATATTCAAGTCTAAGATTTTACACGCCTCTATCGCTGTATACATTTTTCCATTTATGCTCTGAGTCTTAATTGTATTTGCTGCATTATTCATTTTATTATAAGGAAGTTGTATAAATCTAAAGTTATGATTGTTTCCTGCTACCACTTTTACTATATCCATAACTTTTTCCAAGGATATATGCCACTGTGATTCGGAAGAGCATATAAAAGCTTCCCAAGTTGCCATACCATAATGTTTAATATTACCTTCTTCTACTTGACTCTCATAAAACTTTATAAGCTCAGTTAATTCTTCATAAAATCTTTTTTCACCTAGTACAAATCTAGAAATTTCAGGATCATGAATGTAATGAATATCTAAGGTTTTTAAATTCAAATTTTCTTTACTCTGTTCAATACATAATTTATAAAATTTAGGATTCATGGTATGCCTACGATTATCAATTATATTTACATCCTCTTTATTGAGAATATTACCTTTAAATAATTTATCATTTAAATAGTCCATAGGTCTTATGCCCTTTAGACAGTCTCCAAATATTTGACCACCCTTAGAAGATATTATAATCTCTTCTCGTTTTATTATCTTTTCTTCTACTATTAGCTTCTTTAGTACTTCCCCTATATCTCCCTCTGATCTCATTCCCCTATAATTAATAGCTGTATCTATAAAATTAATTCCCTTATTTAAACCATAACTGAAAGTCTCTTTATAGGCTTTAGAATCTTCATCTGAAAAATCACCTAAATTAGTTCCTATGGCGATCTTTGAGCAGTTAAAATACTCTCCATTTTCTATGCCTTCTCCTTCAAGACCTTTTTTTAGAAAATACTCTTTAGTACCATCAATAGTAGCATATCCACTTATAATCATAACCCTTCCCCCTTATAGCTTTAATACCATACGTAAATTATAGGTGCGAAACTCATAAAATACCAGACTATACTTTTGAAAATATTTACAGTATAATATAAGTATAAGGATACCTTATTTGAAAATAAGATATTTCAAAGTTAACTATATAAAATAAAAGGTAGAAAGCCTATTAAGCTTCTACCTTTTATTTTTATACTATTTAGTTAAACTTGCTATTCTTTCTAAAACAGCAGTATGCATTTCTTTATATTTTTCACCCTTTTGCTTTTCTTCTTCAACTACAGCTTCAGGTGCTTTACTTACAAATTTTTCATTGTTAAGCTTTTTCTCAACTCTATCTATTTCTTTTTCTAATTTTTCTTTTTCCTTACCTAATCTTTCAAGCTCTTTTTCTAAGTCTACTAAATCAAGTAATGGTACATAGATTTCAGCACCCTTTGTTATAACTGATACTGTATTCTCTGGAGCTTCATCCTTAGAATTTAGGAATTCTACTTCACTTGCTGAAGCTAATTTTTCAAAATAAGCTGTTCCACCTTTGAAGGCTTCTTTACCTTCTGTAGCAAAAATCATAAGTTTAGCTTTTCTTGAAGGTGGTACATTCATTTCTGCTCTTAAGTTTCTTAAAGACTTAATAGCTTCAATAATGAAGTTCATATTTTCTTCAACTTCTTCTGAATGTAATTCTTCCTTATATTCTGGCCATTTTGAAACTGTTATAGATTCATATGCACCTTCTAAGTGAGTATAAATTTCTTCTGTTATATATGGCATTATTGGGTGAAGTAATTGTAATGAAGTAGTTAAAACTGTATTTAATACATTGTATGCTACTCCTTTAGCTGCTTTATCTTCACTGAAGAATACTGGCTTAACAAGTTCTATATACCAATCACAGAACTCAGTCCAAATGAAGTCATAGATTTTTTGTGATGCTATACCTAATTCAAACTTCTCTATATTCTCTGTAACTTCCTTAACTACAGTATTCATTCTAGATAAAATCCATTTATCCGCTATTGAGTAGTTAGTGCTATCTTTATACTCTTCCATTAAATCCTTATCTAAATTCATCATAACAAATCTAGATGCATTCCAAATTTTATTAGCAAAGTTTCTAGCTGCTTCTACTCTTTCTTCATAGAATCTTATATCATTTCCTGGAGCGTTACCGTTAACAAGCATGAATCTTAAAGCATCTGCTCCATATTTATCAATTACCTCTAGTGGATCTACTCCATTACCTAGAGATTTAGACATTTTTAATCCATTACTATCTCTAATAATACCATGCATTAATACATGTTCAAATGGTGGTTTTTTCATGTTATGAATTCCTGAGAATATCATTCTAGCAACCCAGAAGAAAATAATATCGTATCCAGTTACTAAAACATTTGTTGGATAGAAATATTCTAAGTCCTCTGTTTTATTAGGCCAACCTAATGTTGAGAATGGCCATAATGCAGAACTGAACCAAGTATCTAATACATCACTATCTTGCTCTAAATTAGTAGAATTACACTTAGGACAATTTGTTGGTTCATCATTAGAAACTATTATCTCACCACAGTCTTTACAGTACCAAACTGGAATTCTGTGTCCCCACCATAATTGTCTTGAAATACACCAATCTTGAATGTTTTCCATCCAGTTATAATAAGTCTTTTCAAATCTTTCTGGAACAAACTTAGTTTCCTTATTTCTTACTGCTTCTATAGCTGGTTCTGCTAAAGACTCCATTTTTACATACCATTGTTTTGATATCATTGGTTCAACAACTGTGTTACATCTATCATGTGTACCAACATTATGGCTGTGTTCTTTAATTGCAACTAAGAAACCTTGTTCCTTTAAATCTTCTACTATAGCTTTTCTAGCTTCATATCTATCCATTCCTGAATACTTACCATATCCATTTACTATGCAGCCTTGCTTATCCATAACTAAGATTTGAGGTAAATCATGTCTCTTACCAACTTCATAGTCATTAGGATCATGAGCTGGAGTTATTTTTACTGCTCCTGTTCCAAATTCTAAATCAACGTACTCATCAGCAACAATTGGAATCTCTCTATTAACTAGAGGTAACATTAATTTCTGACCTATTAAATGACTATATCTTTCGTCATTTGGGTTAACTGCAACAGCTGTATCTCCAAGCATAGTTTCTGGTCTTGTTGTAGCAATTTCTAAGAATTCCTCTGAACCTACAACTGGATATTTTATATGCCAGAAATGTCCTGCTTTTTCTTCATGCTCTATCTCTGCATCTGAAAGTGCTGTCATACATTTTGGACACCAGTTAGTTATTCTATTTCCTTGATATATTAATCCCTCATTATATAACTTAACAAAAACCTCTTTAACTGCTTTATCTAAGTTATCATCCATAGTGAAACTCTCTCTTGTAAAGTCAGCTGAACATCCCATTTTTTTAAGTTGAGTTCTAATTCTATCTCTATATTGCTCAGTCCATTGCCATACTCTATCTAAGAAAGCTTCTCTTCCCATTTCTTTTTTATCTAAGCCTTCTTTTATTATTTCCTTTTCTACTCTAACCTCAGTAGCAATACTAGCATGGTCCTGTCCTGGTAACCATAATGTGCTATATCCTTGCATTCTCTTAGTTCTGATTAAAATATCTTGTAGAGTATTATCAAGTGCATGACCTAAGTGTAATTGTCCTGTGATATTTGGTGGCGGCATAACTATTGTAAATGGCTTCTTGCTCTTATCCACCTCTGGTGTAAAGTATCCTTTCTCTTCCCACCAAGCATATAATCTTTCTTCAAATTCCTTTGGATCATATGTCTTTGCAATATTATTCATTTCTTCCATAGTGTTTTCCTCCTTAATCTTTATTAACATAAACTGCTTTTAATCTATAACTTTAAGACATCGAAGTTATTTTACTTTAAAGTAAAAACTTCATTTAAATTATTTATAAACATAAAAAAGCGCTATCATCCTAATCAAAGGACGACAGCGCGCGTTACCACCTTTATTTTCTTGAAAATAAAAAAATAATTTCAAGAACTCTCAAATCTTTTAACGATACATACCGTTTCTAACTACTACTATTTCATTAGAAAAGCTCCAAAGCTACCTTCAAAATACTTTGTATAGAAGACCTCTCAGCCCATGAGTCTCCTTCTCTAAATACGCTATATTTTTACTCCTCTTTTTCTCAGCCTATAAACTATTAAATTAAAATTAATTCTATAAGATATATTTTATATATTATAGCTTATTAAGTTACTTTGTCAAGAGATGACTTTAAGAAAAAAATAAAAAAAGATATAAGATAATTTTTTATAATAAACTAATTATCTTATATCTATGATAAATCTAGTACTATGTTTACTAAATTATATGCTTATTTTAACTTTCTAAATCTGAAGCTATATAACTCTCTTCGTTAATATCCTCTATATCTTTTATTCCAATCCTTCCCTCTTCTATATCCTTATAGTTTAAGTTAAGATTTTCAATATTTTTATTCCCCTCAGAGTTATCTTTTAAATTCTTGTTAGCAATAGCTAACATTAACTTAATTCTATTAACTTGGTTTACTTCACTTGCTCCTGGGTCATAATCTATTGGTGCAATATTTATATCTTCATATCTTCTCTTTAATTCCTTAATTACACCCTTTCCAGTAACATGGTTAGGTAAACATGCAAAAGGTTGAATGCAAAGAATGTTTTTAACTCCACCTTCTATTAACTCTACCATTTCTCCTGTTAAGAACCATCCTTCTCCACATTGATTTCCAATTGAAAGTATAGGACTAGCTCCCTTTGCTAACTCTTGAATATGCTTTATTTCTCCAAACTTCTCTGAAGTAGCTAAAGCTTTTCTTACAGGGTTTCTATAAAATTCTATATATTTTATAGCAAGATTACTTGTTATCATATCTAGCCTTTTGCCTGACAAATACTTGAATTTAAAATCAGCATCATAGCTACAATATAAGAAGAAATCAGTTAAATCAGGAACTACTGCTTCAGCCCCTTCTCTTTCAATAACATCAATTAAATTATTATTAGCCGTTGGGTGAAACTTAACTAAAATCTCTCCAACAACTCCAACTCTTGGCTTAACAATATTTAATAATGGTAACTTATCAAAGTCTTTAACTATATCATATACAGCATTTTTAAATGCCTTATAATCTCCTTTAGTAACTATATCTTTGCTTCTTTCCATCCATAGATCATATAGTTTATTAGCAGATCCTTCTCTAGCTTCATATGGTCTAACTCTGTATAGGCATCTCATAATCAAATCACCTAATACTAAGGTCATTAGCATTCTATTAATTAACTTAAGAGTAATCTTAAATCCAGGGTTTGGTTCATAACCACAAGCATTTAAAGAAATTATCGGTATATTATTATACCCAGCATCTCTCAAAGCTTTCTTTAAAAATGCTATATAATTGGTTGCTCTACATCCTCCACCTGTTTGAGTTATCATAACTGAAGTATTATTCAAGTCATACCTTCCTGATTTTAAAGCATGTATTATTTGTCCAATTACTATAATTGAAGGATAACAAGCATCATTATGAACATACTTTAATCCATCTTCAACAGCCTCCTTATCTACAGAAGGTAACACTTCTAGGTTATATCCACATGGCTTCACTGCACTTTCTAAAAGCTCAAAATGTATAGGTGACATTTGTGGAGCTAATATAGTATGTGTTTGCTTCATATCCTTTGTAAATAAAACCCTATCCTTATTTATTTCCTTAACTTCAGCCTTATAGTTATTTCTTTCTCTTTCCTCTATTGCAGCTTTTAAGGAACGTATTCTTATTTTAGCAGCACCTAAATTACTTACTTCATCTATTTTTAATGTAGTATATATTTTACCTGCTGACTCCAAAATTTCTTGAACTTGATCTGTTGTTACAGCATCTAATCCACATCCAAAGGAGTTAAGTTGCACTAATTCAATATTAGATTGTTTAGCTACAAAACTAGCTGCTGCATATAATCTTGTATGATATACCCATTGGTCTACAGCTCTTATAGGTCTATCAATTTCTCCAAGCTGACATATAGAGTCCTCTGTTAAAACGGCTATTCCAAAACTATTAATCATTTCAGCTATACCATGGTTAATCTCGTTGTCTATATGATACGGTCTTCCAGCTAAAACAATAGCTTTTCCCCCTGTCTTATTAAGACTTTTAACAACCTCTTCACCCTTTTCTTTAATTTGGAATCTAAAGGCAATATCCTCATTCCATGCCATATCAACAGCTTCCTTAATCTCTTTATGAGATACACCATACTCTTCAAATACATCATATAGTCTAGAAGCAAGTTTATTTTTATCATGAAGTGCTAAGAAAGGATTTATAAACTTTATATTTCTCTCTCTTATAGCTTCAACATTATTTTTTATTACCTCTGGGTAAGAAGTTACCATAGGGCAATTATAATGATTAGTAGCCTCTTTATCCTCTACCTTCTCATAAAATACACAAGGATAAAAAATAGTATCAATTCCTCTATTTATCAAGTTCATTATATGCCCATGCGCAAGTTTAGCAGGATAACATGCTGATTCAGATGGTATTGTCTCTATACCCATCTCATAGACTTTCTTAGAAGACATAGCAGATAATTCAACTCTAAAGCCTAATTGAGTAAAGAATGTAAACCAAAATGGATAATTCTCATACATATTTAAGACTCTTGGAATTCCAATTACCCCTCTTTTAGCTTCTTCTTTTTTTAGTGGAATATAGCTAAAAAGTCTCTTCATTTTATAGTCGTAAAGGTTAGGTATCTTAGACTTATTTTTAGTCTTTCCTTCCCCTCTTTCACATCTATTTCCTGATACAAACTGTGCATTATCATTAAATTTATTAATAGTAAGCATACAATTATTAGCACATAACCCGCATCTTTTTATTTCAGTATTAATCTTCAAATTATTTAATTCTTCACTGTTAAATAATTTACTTTCATAATCATTAATATATCTTTCTCTTGCTATTAAAGCACAACCAAAGGCTCCCATAAGTCCTGCTATATCTGGTCTTACTACTTCTCTCTCTGATATAAGCTCAAAACTTCTAAGAACAGCATCATTGTAGAAGGTTCCCCCTTGAACTATAATCTTTTCACCCATTTCTTTTGGATCTCTTATTCTAATTACCTTGTTTAAAACATTCTTTATAACTGAATAAGATAATCCTGCTGATATATCTCCTACGGATGCCCCTTCCTTCTGAGCTTGTTTAACTCTTGAATTCATAAACACCGTGCATCTAGAACCTAAGTCTACTGGTGATTTAGAAATTAAGGCCTCTTCTACAAACTTACTTATAGGAACATCTAAGGACTTAGAAAAACTCTCTATAAAAGATCCACATCCTGATGAACAAGCTTCGTTTAACATTATACTATCTATTGTGCCATTTTTTATTTTTAAGCACTTCATATCTTGTCCACCAATATCTAAAATAAAATCTACTCCTGGCAAGAAAAACTCAGCTGCTTTATAGTGAGCTATTGTTTCTATCTCTCCTATATCTACATTAAGAGCAGCTTTAATTAAACCTTCTCCATAACCTGTAACTGCAGAATTAACTACTTTAACTTTACTAGGAATAATTGAATATATCTCCTTTAAAGTCTCCACTATTTTATTCAAAGGTTTACCTTCATTCCCACCATAATATGAGTATAAAAGCTCTCCTTCTTCTGATAAAAGTACTATTTTAGTAGTTGTAGAACCCGCATCAATACCTAAGTAAGCATTTCCCTCATAGGAATTTAAATCCCTACGTTTTATTTTGTTTTTGCTATGTCTTTCTTTAAACTTCTCAAATTCATCCTTGCTTTCAAATAAAGGATCCAATCTTGGAACCTCTTCAAAAGAAGTAACATCAACATTGCTTAATTTATCATATATGTCTTTTAAGCTTCTATCTTCACTCTCTACTGCACTTAATGCTGCACCCATTACAACAAAAAGTTGTGAATTCTCAGGAAAAATAACTTCATCCTGTGATAATTCTAATATCTCAATAAATCGCTTTCTAAGCTCTGATAAAAAATATAAAGGGCCTCCTAAAAAGGCCAATTTTCCTTTTATTGGTCTACCACATGCTAAACCACTTATAGTTTGATTTACAACTGAAGAGAATATTGATACTGCAATATCTTCTTTAGCAACTCCTTCGTTAAGTAATGGCTGAATATCACTTTTAGCAAAAACCCCACATCTAGCTGCTATAGGGTATATAGTCTTATAATTTTTAGCAAGTTCATTTAATCCTGAAGCATCAGTTTCTAGTAAAGTTGCCATCTGATCTATAAATGCACCTGTACCACCTGCACAAGTACCGTTCATTCTTTGCTCTATACCGTTTGTAAAATATGTTATTTTTGCATCTTCTCCACCTAATTCAATAGCCACATCTGTATTAGGTATAATTTCTTCAACGGCTTTAGTACATGCTATAACTTCTTGTATAAAATCTATCTCTAACCACTTAGATACAGATAATCCACCAGAACCTGTTACCATAGCCTTTACTTTTATATCTCCAAATTTATCATAAACTTCCTTAACTAATCCTTCTATTGTATTTTTTATTTGTGAAAAATGTCTTGTATATTTACTGTAGATTAAATTCCCTTCTTCATCCATTAGCACAAGCTTAACAGTGGTTGAACCTACATCTAAGCCTATATTCATAATCTTTTTCATAGTTTACTCCACTTCCCAATCTTATTGTATGTAATTTCAATAACACTACTATAGTTATTATAATTATAATGAAAATATGTCCTACAAGTCAATTATATTGTACATACTGTAACTTCTCTTAATTTTTTCTTATTTTTTTCTTAATTAATTATGTAAATTAAAGACTTAATTTGCACATATCTATAAATATATACTATTATATATCTTTTTTGTATCTTTTCAATTTATTTCAATATATTTTTTTAAATAACTAATTATTTTTTAACTTTATTCCTTTTTTATGAATATAAGGAATTTAAATTAGAAACTTAAAATAAAAATGTATAAATTATAGTTTCATGGATAAAATTACTACTATATAGATAAATATAAATTTATTGATGCTTTGGAGGATTTTATGAATTATTTTCAACAAGCAAACGACTTATATAATGCAAAGGAATATAAAAAAGCTATTTCTATGTATGAAAAAGCTTTAGAATTAAATGAGCATGAAGCTAGTTCTTTATATAACACAGCTGTATGCCATATTAAATTAAAAAATTTTACAGAAGCTATAAACAAACTAGTTTCAGCCTTAAGGCAAAGAGAGGACAGTAAGTATTTTTTTAACTTAGCTTATTGCCACGTAATGTTAAATGACAATCAAAAGGCTTTAATCTATTTTAATAAAGCTTGGGCATTAAACCCTGATGATAATGATTGTGAAAAAGCTATAGGCTTAATTTTAAAAAATTATATACATAAAGCATAATTAATAATTAAAAGGACATACTAAGTTATATTCTTATAAACAATACTTTTAAACACCTTGTCCCAATGTAAATACCTCTCAAACTAAACTAAAATAAAATCACCTACTTGCCATAGGTGATTTTATTTTTACCATTCTCCAGCTACTTTTCCCTCTTTATGATCTATTTTAAATCTTAAATTATTAAAATAGTTTCCACTTAATCCAAAGGTGCAATCTACATCAATCCAATTATCAATTTCCTTAATATAAACTTGATTCCAAGAATGATTAACCCATTGTTCCCCATCAAACCCCATACCAGTAATTAATCTCACAGGTATATTATTAGCTTTGCACATAGTTACGTATAAAGATGCATAATCAAAACATATGCCCTTTCTACTATTAAAAGCTGTAATTGCTCCTGAATTCTTAGAGTAATTGTTATTTATAATATCTTCTGCCTTATCATAATCATAGGTTATATTCTTAGTTATCCAAGAATAAATTTTCTCTGCTTTATCTATACTTGTTACTTCTTTATTAACTAATTCTCTTGCAAAACTTTCTAAACTTTCATTACTTTTTATAGCTTGATCTAAAGTCACACCATTATAATATATTATTACATTTTTACTTTCTTCAATATTGCCATTGTTCTTAGCTAAGCTTTCATCTACATTAACCTTAAATGAATTATTTAAAAGATTAGGAAGACTTTTAGCTATGTTTGAAGTTGTTATAGGTGATAAAATTTCACCATTCACATAATTATATATCTTTGATTTACTTATATAATCATTGCTTATCGAAGATGTTGTAAATAAATTAATAGCACTAATAATTAAACAACACACTATTAAATTTACTATTGCCTTAGGTATTTCAAAAATAGCACCTAATACTCTTCCTCCAATTCCTTCTCCAATATGTTTATCTAGAGATTCTAAAAGTGGATCAAAGAATATCTTGTTTATAAATACAAAAGTTATTTGAAATACTTTATATAAGAATAAAGCTACTGTTGGTATAAAAATAACATATATTATAAAGGGAGCATTATTTACTAATTCCAAAATAACATTAGGAATATTTGAGTATATAGTTGAATAAATGCCCTCCTTTTGCTCTATGAAAATATTTTTATTTACCATTACAGAACAAAGGATGCATAATAAAAAGCTCAAACTACATTGCACACTAAAAACTCTTTCTTTATAACTTTTAGATGAAAATTTACATATGAATCCTTTTAGAATAGGAAATACCATTAGACATACCAAGAATACATCTAGTATATTTTCATAGTTCATTTGCTTACCTCCATAAGTTTAAAACAAATCACTTTAATTCATTATTTCTCTTAATGCACTTTTTATTTCTTCGTAAGAGTACCCTCTTCTCAATAAAAAGTCATGTAGCTTTTTATAAATCTTTTGTTTATTATCTTCAGATTTTTTTATGATTTCATATCTCTTAGAAGCTACTTCCAATATCTCATTTTTATCTTCTTTTTCTTCTTCTAATTCTCTACAAAACATTGAACTATTTTCTTCAAGAATTTCATTTACAATTCTTGATACAACATCAAAATCATAACCTTTTCTAATTAAAAAATCATATAATTTCTTTTGAAGCTTTATTTTATTTCCTTCACTTTTCAAAAGCACCTTAAATCTCTTTTCACATAGAAATTTAGCTCTTTCTTCCTCTATGCCATAAGATAATTTATCAAAGGCATTGCGTATATACTCTTCTTTAATTCCTTTTCTTAAAAGTTCTTGCTTTATTCTACTTTTACCACAATTAATTACTTTCGTATTAGTATACATCTTTGCATAATTCTCATCATTTACAAAACCATATTCTATAAGAAACATCATTATTCTAGCAATAGTTTTTTCATCATATTCAAAGCTCTGTAGCTTATCAAATACTTCCTTTTCTGTCTTATATCCACGCTCTAAATATTTAAGTGCTCTACTCTTGCCCTTAATATAATTATCTTCTTCAACTATCTTACCTATCTCTTCTAATTCTATTGCTTTTCCCTTAACTAGATTATGAATGTATACTAATTCAGAACTACATGCAAATAAAAATTCATTATTTACAAAGATATTAACACGCTCTGAATTTCTCTTTTGAATTTCTATCTTTGTTATAATATTTTTCATATTTACTCACTCTTTTCTGACTTTAATATGTGAACAGTAGGATTATTAAGAACCTTATTAGCTATACTATAAATATGTCCACTTTCCATATTTTCTATACTTTTCATATCACTGTAAAATTCATATATATGCTCATCATCCAATCTCTGACATAAAACATAATGACATAAGTCACTAACATCCTCTAAAGTAGAAGCTAAGGCTGTTTTAAATACCTTTTTCATTAAATCTAAAGTATTTTCATTAAATATTATTTTTTCTTTTTTGATATCATCTATAGCCTTATTTATTACTTCAATTGCTTCTTCAACATTTTCTTCATCTACTGCTGTGTATATGTATAATGTCTTTACATTGTTAGAGCAATCAATATTACTATAGACATCATAAGCTAGTCCTCTTTTTTCTCTTAGTTCTCTAAATAAAATAGAGTTAGCGCTATCTCCTAACTTATGATTAAGAATTCTTAATACTAATTCTTCATATTTACTTAAACCATGAAAAGTATATAAATACATAATTGTATTTTGTTCAATATCTTTTTTGTAACTTATATGGGTAGCACATTTATTATCTTCAACTATTATTGGCTTTTTATATAACTCTTTTTTTTGCCAATCTAAGAAGTACTTTTCAACCACTTCTTTAACTTCATCATGTTCGTAACTAGATGCTACAGATATAATACAATTATTAGGTACATAATACTTATTATAGTATTTTAATAAATCCTCTCTTCTAAAGGATTTTAAATTCTTTTCATCTCCTAAAACTTCATATCTAATAGGACTTTTATCAAAGGCTAACTTATTAATCTTTCTAAAACTTAAATCTTCTATATCATCTTTACTAGTTTTTAATTCTGATAAAATAACTCCTCTTTCCTTTTCTAATTCTTCCTCTGGAAAGTTAGAATTAATTATCATATCTGATAAAATCTCTAAAGACTCTGGAAGTTCTTCCCCTAATGCAACCATACTATACACTGTACTTATATAGTCAGTATATGCATTACACTCTCCCCCTAAATTCTCTATATCTTCATTTAAACTCTCATTGTTTCTTGTTTCAGTGCCCTTAAAAAGCATATGTTCAATAAAATGAGATATTCCTTTCTCGTGTTTTTCCTCATTAAGAGATCCTACTTCAATTGCAGCGTATATAGTCATAAGTTGAGTATCCTTCTTTACCGTTACTAACCTTATGCCATTGTCTAATACACTCTCTTTTGCATCAAAAAAGCTTTCCTTCATTAAATTATCTCCTCTATATAAATGTATATCTTAATTATTCTACTTTTATAACTATACTAATAAATCCTTAGCTCACTTTAATAAATATAATTCTTACATTTCTATTTTATAATTATAAAATATCCTACTTTAACTTTTATCATAAAAACCATAATTATAATCTTATCTTATTTAGAACTATAAAAGTACCTAATCATTTATTCTAAGAATTTCTTAATTATATAGCTATTAAAATCATTATGCACTATAATATCATACTTTCATTAACTATACACTAAAATTAAATTTCCATTAACTTTGCTTTCTTAAACTATTTTAACAAATTTTTACTTTCATTTATAGAGTATATTTTAAAATATAAAAAGGACTGTCACAAAAATAATTTTAACATCAATACAGGCGTAAGGTTATTCTTATTAAATAACACTATATTGTGCTTATATACTTTGTTTTCAGTCCTACATATATTTATTTAAATTTCAACTTTACCTTTTTCTTTTTAAACTTATACTCTTCCCTTCTTACAAATTCAAAGAACTCATATGGATCAGGATTTTCAGCATCTACCTTGCCCTTTTCTGCTCTAATAAGCTCCCAATTTTCTGACTCGTACTTAGGAAAATAAGTATCTCCCTCATAATCCTTATATATTTTTGTTATATATAATTTACTAGCATGTGGTAAGAACTCATTAAAGATCTCACCTCCACCTATTACAAAGTTTTCAAATTCATCTTCTATATATGGATAAATTTCCTCTAGGCTGTGAACCACTTTAACACTCTTGTTCTTTACTTTATAGTTCTTATCTCTTGTTAATACTATATGATATCTATTAGGTAATACTTGTGGTAAAGATTCAAAGGTTTTTCTTCCCATAATTATTATTTTATAAGAAGTTATTTCTTTAAATTTTCTCAAATCCTCTGGTAAGTTCCATAATAATTTATTGTTTTTTCCTATAACAGAATTATTAGCAACTGCAGCTATAATACTTATCATAATTTATACTTGTTGATTATAAAAAAATCAACAAATACCTCCTTTCGTTTTTTACAAATATACTTTATATATTTTATTCCATTTATTTTAAAATGTTTTATTCTAAATTATATTTTCTTATAAATTTGCTATTTTCAAGTAAAAATAACACCCTTTTATTATACTATTTTATTTTATAGCTTCAACTAATATTTAATTATATATATATTGATTTTCTGCATTTACGTTACTTAATTTTTTTATATTATTTACTATTACCCTAGGACTCAAGTTTCCTAATTCGTCTTTATAGTAATCAACCTCACCTATAATTTCTACCCATTGATCCTCTTTAATATTAAAATCTTTATTACTTTCACATAAAAACCCTATAAATTGAGAATCTGCAGCACAACAGCTTACTAACATTCTTCCTAATATAAATTCATCTTTTTTCATAGAATTATCTCTATATACAATTCCTCTTAATTTTAAAGTTTCACCTTGTAAAGTTACATCTGTATAAGTTTTATTTAAGGTTTCTAAAAACTCATGGGATTCACCTTCCTTTTCCCCATGACTGTGCTCATGAGAGTTATGTTCTTCACTACTTTGTTGTAAAACAAACTCTTTATTACTACTGTGAATATCTATTAATCTACTGTTTATAAAGCTATTACTTACCCCCTGTGGTTTTACTATATAAGCAAAAAATAATATTATAAAAAAGAATAAAAATCCAAAGTATGATTCTCTTCTTTTACTTTTTTCTGTAAATAAAGTAGCTTGAAATATACATAGTATATACAAGATTACACTAGCAATAAACACATATTTAAACATCTTAGGGTGAATAAATAGATGTAATTTATCATTTAAAATCAACATTAAAAAGTATGTTCCCAAAAGAAACATAACAATAAACCATAGAATATTTTTGTAATTTAGTTTTGCTTTTTTCACACCCTCTCACCTACCCTAAAATTATATTTGCAAAGCAAGACATTATGAAGCAAACTGCAAATATTAAAAATATAAGTACTGCGCTGAATTTCTTCTTAAAGCCTCCAAAAAGCATTATTGAATTTTTTATATCTATCATTGGTCCTAAAATTAAAAATCCTATTACAGAACCTTTTGTAAAGCTATTAATAAAGGTCTTAGCTATAAAAGCATCAGTTTCTGAGCAAACTGATAATATAAAGGCTATAAATAACATTAATATTATTGAAGAAACATTTTCTCCTCCAATTGACATTAAATAGCTTCTAGGTACAAAGCATTGTAATGCAGCTGATAATAAAGCTCCTATTGTAAATAATGATCCAACCTCATAAAACTCTAAGCTTAAATGATATAACACCTCTTTTATAACACTTAAAATACTTTTTCTTTTTCTTTTCACCTTATGTATAGTAACTACTGAATTATTTAAAGATTTTATCTTTACACCTTGTTTTTGAGTTTTATTTTGAAGTTCTCTGTGATAAGTACAATTACAAGTTGCTTCCTTAACTAAAGAATCCTTTAAAGGGTTTCCCTTATATAGTTGTTCTATTAAAATTCCAATTATAATAGCTGATATTACACCAAATCCTATTCTTCCTATTACCATATAAGGCTTATCAATAAAAGCATAATAAGTTGACATTATACATACTGGATTCATAATAGGCACTGATAACATAAAGGTAATAGCAAGACTCACGGGAAGTCCCTTTTTCATTAACCTTCTTGTTATTGGTATTATTGCACATTCACATATTGGAAATATTACTCCCATAGTGGCAGCACAAATCAAACCTAAAAACCTATTTTTAGGTAAAACCTTGCTAATTGTTTCTCCTGATATGAATACTTGAATTAACGATGATACAAAGGTTCCTAATAATATAAAAGGAAAACCCTCTAAAATAATGCTTAAAAATATGGTTCCAAAACTATTCATTTTTCTATCTCCAAAATTACTTTATTTAATTTTATGGATACCCTTTATAAAAAAGAACCTAAAACAAGAAAATACCTATAAAGTTTCTTCACAAAACTTTATAGGTATCATAAATAGTTTATTTATGTAATATATGTACTATTTTTATTTTCAATGTATTATTCTTAGTTATAATAAATATATAAATTCTAATTAATGTTATACATTTTTTATATAAACTTTAATCAATATTCTAAAGTTATATTAATGGCTGAATTTATTATATAATGAAACTCATATTTGAAAAAAATGAGGATTCTTTATTAGAATATATATACTTATATTCTTTTAATCTTAAATTAGTATTTAAATCACATATTCTTTTTATATTTTAGTATATGATTAACACTTTATTCTACTAAACTTAGTTAAATTAACTTGCATTTTAAATTATCTTTACTCTATAGATTAGTTAAATCCTTAATGACCTCTGAAGCAATTATCATACCTGCAACTGGCGGAACAAAAGATACACTACCTGGAGTTTGTCTCTTCGGTTTCATTGTACTTGTTGCATCCATAATTTCTCCATTATGTTCCTCTTCTTCATTATGTACAATAGGCTTTCTTGGTAATTCTTCAGAAAATAACACTTTAACCTTCTTAATTCCTCTCTTCTTAAGCTCAATTCTCATAACCTTAGCTAAAGGACAAATACTAGTTTTTGATATATCAGTTATTTTAAACTTAGTAGGATCTATCTTATTCCCTGTACCCATAGAACTTATAACCATTATATCCTTGCTCTTACAATACTCTATAATAGCAAGCTTTGATGTAACCGTGTCTATTGCATCAACTACATAATCTACATCCTCTGTTATGATTTCACTTAAGTTATCCTTAGTTGCAAAAACAATATGAGTTGTAACATTACACTTTGGATTAATACTAAGTATTCTTTCTTTCATAAGCTCAGCTTTATCTTTACCTACCGTATCAATAGTAGCATGAATTTGTCTATTTAAATTGCTTACACTTACACAATCCGCATCAACTAAAACTAAATTCCCTACCCCACTTCTACAAAGAGCTTCCACTACAAAGCTACCTACTCCACCTATTCCAAACACTACAACTTTACTATTAATTAAAGTCTTTACTCCATTTCTCCCAAGTACTAACTCTGTTCTTGTATACATTGTTTCTTGCATTTTTACACCTCTAGTTTTTAAAGTTATAAAGGGGTAATTATTTAAATAAGTAATTACCCCTTGGCTTATATTCCTATAAAAGTATTCCTTTTTCCTTAGACTTTTCAGTTAACTCATTAATTTTAGAAATACTTTCATCTCTTACACGTCTATTTTCTTCTTCTATTGCTCTAGTTTCATCTATGCCTTCCATGATAGTTTGCCATGTTTTTTCTAAAGTATCCAATTTAATTGAAGTGCCTGTAGATAAACGAGCAATATCAATGCTTTGATTTTTTATAGTCTCTGCATTTTTAAGCAATAATTCATTAGTTGTCTTATCAAGTTCTGATAAAGAACTTGATATTAAGCTTTGTCTCTTTAAGGCAATAGCTTGAAGTATACCATTTTTAAATACTGGTATAGTAATTATAAATGCTGAATGTATCTTACCTATAAGTTTATAGTTAGACTGTTGTATAATTCTAATTTGAGGTGCTGTTTGTAAAGATACCATCTTAGCTAACTCTAAATCATAGATCTTATTTTTTAATAACTCTAATCCCTCTTCAACCTTTTGAACCTTTAGCATTTCCATTTCATCTTGAGAAGACTCAGCCTTTGCTCTTAACTCTGGAAGTTCAACTTTTTCTATTCTTTCTACATACATATTACCTGCAGAAACGTATTTTTGAAGTTCTTTATAATATTGAGCATTTTTATTATACATTTCTTCTAACATAACGTTAGCATCATTAATATCTAATTTATAGTTTTGAAGCTCAACATAAATTTGGTCGATTTCTCCACCCATAGTTTTATATTTACCCATCATTTTATCTATATTATTTGTAGTTTTCTTAAAAATTCTTTCAAAGAAACCAGGTTTTTCATCTTCAAAGTCTTTTTTATCAAACTTATTCATGATGCTAGTTAAATTTTTTATCATCATGCTAGAACCTTCGATAGAACTAGACTTCATGCTACGAAGTATGCCATCAGCAAATTTTGATATTTCTTCTGCTGGACCGTTACCATATGACATAATAGATTGAGCATCCTTTAAATCAATCTTAGATACTAATTGTTTTAACTCAGGAGATACAGCAACCTCTTTTTCAATTTCTTGCTTTTTAACTTGTATATCTTCTTCCGATATAACTAAAATTTCTTTTTCTAAATTATTATTTTCCATAACCAATAGACCCTAAGGTCTTCCCCCTTTCTATTCACCAAATATTTTTTGAATGAAACTTTTTTTCTTTTTAAACTTTCTATATGCCAAATTAAATCTCATCTTTTCTAAATTATGAACATCATATACATTATCAAAGGTATATCTTTCTACATCACTATATCCTGAAGGATTAAATATAAATATATCTACCCCTAGCTTATTAAGGAATGCTAATAAAACACAATCCTCAAAGGATAAGTTTCCATTTTGTTCATTATTATAAATTACAACCTTAGGTACTTTTTGAGGATAGTCAAAGGCCTGCAATAACTCCATAAATTGATTTTCTAAATTTATTAACACAGAAAATATCTCTACTGCAAAATCCCTAAACTCATCATTATTAATATTTTTAATAACAGGACTTAAGCACATTTCCTTGATAGCTAATGCTATAGAGTACTGTAATCCTAATCTTAACTCCCCATATTTCCACCAAGAAGAATTTATTAGCTTTTTAACATCGAATTCTCTTGCACTATTTTTAGGGTATACCTCTCCGAATTTACTATATTCAAGATGTGTATAATCTATAATAGGTAGTTTATTATAAAACTTAGTATTCTCTTGTTTTAAAATTTTACTTATATCTTCCCAATATTTCTCTACATCTTCATGGGTTCCCCTTATTTTTGCAAATATATTAGGTACTACTACCTTTCCCTTTGATGCTACCCAACCATCTCTTAAATAAGCTTCTTCAGTTCCCCAAATAAAAAGCTCCTCATAGGTTGTCTTTAATGTAATAGAACTAAGTTCATATTCACTAAGCTGCCATGGCTTATAAAATAAAGACTCCTCTGAATGTAGAACTTTCTTTAAATCTTCACGAGCATTATAAGCAGTAGTTTCTTTTCTATCTGCCATTGCTATTGGAAATGGTGGAATATCAACTTTTTTACTATAACAAACTTCCTTTGAAAAGGCACTAACCTTATCTACAGATTTAAATACCTCACCATCATGTGAGTTAAAATATAAAACGTCGCAGCCTAAAGTAGCTAGCAAAGTTAAAAACAAACATTCTTCTTCTGTTATGGCACCATAAAATAAGATCTTAGGATTTGTGTCTCTGTATTCAAATTGCTTAAATAAATCATAAAGATAAAGGTTAATCCAAGATACTATAAACCCAATTATCTTCTTCAATTTATCCTTTTCTACATCTCTATTATTAAAATAATAATAGTCCATAAGTCCCTTGAAATTATTTTTTATTTGTCTATTTAAAGTTCTATTAGGAAAACTAGGCAGTATACCATTGCTCTCCATTAAATCCATTATTAAAGTTGTGTCTAAAAAGTTATCTATATTAACTTGATTCCACACCTTATTCAATTGTTCATTTATATTAAAGGCTATATTCCTTTCAAATCCATTTGTAATCTTTAAGTACAAATCAGCATAACATCTAAGTTCTAAATCTATCTTAGAAATATGCTCGAAGTATTCCTCTTCTTTTTCCATAACTCCAATAAATCTATAAAAATATCTAGGAATGTAGATTATGCTGGAGTTCTCCTTAAATCCTTTTCTTGCCCTAACAGGTAATTTTACATTAGATAAAATTTCATTCTCTATCTCAGCATTTATTTCTGCTATTTCTAAATTATTTAAACTCCATTTTTCCACTGTTAATACTCACCCTTCTTATGAATAATATTAAGTTGATTTATTATAACATATATTTATATTATAGTTTTACTTTTGTCATGAAATTTAAAATAAATTTTATTTTTGCATAACTAAAAAATTCCTTCTATAATATTACTTAAATTTTTTTTATTTTATGCATAAATAAGGATAGAAATAAAATCTTGGTTCTAAGATTGAACCAAGATTTTACACTTAAATTTTATTCTAATTTTTTGCATCCTTTAATACATCTGCTATTGCTGCAATACTTCCTAAACCTGATAAAGTTTCATTTGGAAGTATAAGTTTATTAGCAGGGTTCTTAGCCATTTCTTTAAGAGCTTCAACTTGTTTTAAAGCAATTACTACTTCATTAGTTCCTGACTCTATAATTGATTTATTGATTTTTTCAATTGCTTGTGATTCAGCCTCTGCAATAGCAGAAATAGCCTTTGCTTTACCTTCTGCTTCTAGAAGTTGAGATTCTTTTAAACCTTCTGCTCTTCTAATATTAGCTTCTTTTTCTGCTTCTGCTGTAAGTATCTTAGATTGTTTTACCCCTTCAGCTTTAGCTATTTCACTTTGTTTTAAACCTTCTGCTTGAAGGATAATTGCTCTCTTATCTCTTTCAGCTTTCATTTGTTTTTCCATAGCCTCTTGGATTTCACGAGGTGGAATAATATTTTTTATTTCAACTGAAAGGATCTTTATTCCATAAGCATCTGTTATCTCATCTATAATAGTTAAAAGTTTTGAGTTGATTCTATCTCTTCCTGATAAGACTTCGTCTAATGTCATTTCACCAACAATATTTCTCATATTTGTAATTGTAGAATATACAATACCTGATCTAAAGTTTTCAATATTATAAATTGAGTCCTTAGCACTAACAACTTTATAGAATATTACATTATCAATTTCTATATTTACGTTGTCCTTAGTAATAACTGTTTGAGGTTCAATATCTAATATTTGTTGTTTTGTTGAAACCTTTTTTCTAACAAAGTCAGCAAATGGAATAGTAAAGTGCCAACCTGGTTCTAAAATTCTGTGAAACTGACCAAATCTTTCTACAAGATAAACATATCCTGTATTTACAACTTTGATTGATGATAATACTGCAATAAGAATTACTACAGCAATAATAATAAATATCATTATAAATTCCTCCCTTTATTTTTCTATAGCAACTAAAAATTTTGTCCCTCTTAATTCTAAAATCTTAAATTTGTCACCTTGTTTTATAACTTCACCTTCATTTAAAACTGTCCAGTAGATACCCTCTATTTTCACAGTCTCCTTTGTTTCAATGTCCTTTTCAGCTACATAAACTCTTCCTATATATTCTTGCTCTTGAGTTTTAGTAACCTTAACTGTTTTCTTTATGGCATCCTTAACCAATGGATAAGCTACTGCTATTAATACTGTGCTTAAAATTATAAATAATATAATTTGTGCTGCAGTACTTAAACCAAACAACATAGCAATTATTGCAACAATCGCTGATAAAGTGAACCATATGAAAAAAAAGTTACTACTTAGTACATCTAAGGCTATTCCAGCAACAGCTATAACTATCCATACTGTCATCATTGTCCAATCCATCTTACATACACCCCCTTAAAATTTCTTTAATGTTATTTCCCTTCTATTATCTATGATATTTCTACCAATAATATTAAATACTACTTTTTCACATTTCTTTTCTACTTTTTTCAGAAAATCCTATATCACAATAAGTCTTTTATAAAATATTTTAAAAATTCTTATTTGTTAAATCTTGATATCATTATATCATATTTAAAACTATAATCAATACTATTTTATAACTTTTTAAAAGTTTTTTAAAACCATATTATAAGTTGATACTCACTTTGTTTTTATCATTGTTTTTCAAATTTCTACATGCTATAATTTAATAGAATATTTTTACAATAAGAGTATAAATATTTTTCCCTTGGGAACATTTAATTATAAATTATGAATTTTAATTTTATAAAAATAGAACTAGTTTATATTTAAATATATAATGAAGCTAGTGCAATGATTTCCCTTATAAAACTATGAAAATGATTATGGTATTACTAATTAGTGAAAGGTTGTGTAAAAATTGAAACTTGGTTTTATAAAAGTTTCAGCTGCTTGTCCCGTTACTAATGTAGCTGATGTAAACTTTAACCTTAATAAAATAAAAGAGTGTATTTCCATAGCTTTAAATGAGAACTCCAAATTTATACAGTTACCAGAACTAGCTATAACCTCTTACACCTGTGCAGATTTATTTTTAAATAAAAGATTACTAGATAAATCTCAAGATGCTATAGAGGATCTTTGTAATTTTTCTAAAAACAAAGATATACTTATTAGTGTAGGTGTTCCCTTATTACATAATAATTCTCTATATAATTGCTTATTCCTTCTTTTCAACGGCAATATTCTTGGAATTGTTCCAAAAAACTTCATTCCAAACTATAGCGAATTTTACGAAAAAAGATGGTTTACCCCTGGAATAAACCTTAAAAATCAACATATTAATTTTGGCAACCATAAAAATATACCTTTTGGAAGCAAATTTATATTTTCAAGCGGAATTGCAAAGTTTGGCTTTGAAGTTTGTGAAGATTTATGGACTACTATTCCTCCTAGCAGTTACTTAGCTTTAGCTGGTGCAAATATTATAGGTAACGGCTCTGCTTCAAATGAACTTGTTTCTAAAGCAAATTATAGAAGATCTATAATTAATGGGCAAAGTGCTAGAGCATTATGTGCCTATGTATACTCATCTTCAGGAGTTTTTGAATCTTCTACAGATGTACTTTTCAGTGGTCATTTATTAATTTCTGAAAATGGCTCTACTCTTGTAGAAAATAATAGATTTCAAAGAGAAAATGAGGTAATTACAAATATTATAGATTTAGATAAATTAAATGCTGAAAGGTTAAGAAATATAAGTTTTAGAGATGCTTCTCTTAATTTAATGGATTTTGAAGAAATTAATTTTTCATTTTCAAATGATAATATAGGAGAATTTAATCGCATTATAAATAAACATCCATTTATTCCCTATGGAGAAGATAAGAGAGAGGAAACTTGCAAAGAGATTTTTAATATTCAATCCGCAGCCTTGGCTAAACGTTTAGAACACACTAATACTAAAAAGGTTGTTATAGGTATCTCTGGTGGCCTTGACTCTACTCTAGCCTTCTTAGTTTTAGTTAAAACCTTTAAACTTTTAAATTTACCTTTACATAATATAGTTACAGTAACTATGCCTGGTTTTGGTACTACTGATAGAACTTATGTAAACGCCGTAAATTTATGTAAACTTTTAAATACAGACTTAAGAGAAATAAATATTGTTGAAGCTGCCCTTCAACATTTTAAAGATATAAATCATGACCCTAATGTCCATGACATAACTTATGAAAATGTTCAAGCAAGGGAAAGAACTCAAATACTTATGGATATAGCTAATAAGGAAGGTGGATTATCTATAGGTACAGGTGACTTATCTGAAATTGCTTTAGGTTGGAGTACATATAATGGAGATCATATGTCTATGTATTCAGTAAACTGCTCTATTCCTAAAACTCTTATAAGATACTTAGTAAAATATGTTGCTGAGAATGAAGTTAATTCTGAAGTATCAGATATATTATTAGATATCTTAGATACTCCAGTTAGTCCAGAGTTATTACCTAAAAATGAAAAAGGTGAAATCACTCAAAAAACTGAGGATTTAGTTGGACCTTATGAACTACATGACTTTTTCTTGTATTATTTTATGAAACAAGGTGCTTCTAAGGAAAAACTTTTCTTCTTAGCTAAAACGGCCTTTAAAAATGATTACACTGAAGAGACTATTGAAAAATGGTTAAATAAATTTATTACTAGATTTATTACTCAACAATTTAAACGTTCTGCTATTCCAGATGGACCAAAGGTTGGAACAATAAGTTTATCACCTAGAGGTGACTTAAGAATGTCCTCTGATACTAGTTTCAATTCTTTTATTTAATAAATTTAACAATTAGACATAATTATTTCTTTACAGGATGAATATACTTTTAATATTCATCCTTTTTTTATATAAAACTCATTAACTGTAATTTTATTTTTATTATTGGATAAATTAATATAGATTAAAACTTTAAAAAGTTTATAATATGATTATATAATGGTATATTTTTAATTTTTTTATATTTTTTAGGAAGAGGTGATATTATGTGGTTTAGTAAAAAGTCCGAAGATATTATAGTAGAACTTTCAACTAATCCAGTAGAAGGACTAAGTTCTAGTGAAGTAGAAAGAAGAAAAGCCCAATACGGATTAAATAAGTTAGAGGGTAAAAAAGGTAAAACCTTAATCCAACTTTTCTTTGCACAATTAAATGATATTTTGATTTATGTTTTAATTGCTGCTGCTTTAATCTCTGGATTCTTAGGAGAAATTTCTGATGCTATAATTATTGGAATAGTAATACTTATTAATGCTATTGTTGGTATTGTTCAAGAGTCTAAAGCTGAAAAAGCCTTAGATGCCCTAAAACAACTTTCTACTCCTAAAACCATAGTTAAAAGAGATGGTCAATTAGTGGAAATCCCCTCCGAGGAGGTTGTACCAGGTGATATTATAGTAATTGATGCTGGTAGATATATTCCTTGTGATATTAGATTATTTGAAACTGCAAACTTAAAAGTAGAAGAATCTGCTCTTACTGGGGAATCAGTGCCTGTAGATAAAGATGCGGAAATGGTTTTAGATGCACCTGATACTGCTTTAGGTGATCAAAAAAACATGGCCTTTTCATCAACTCTAGCAACCTATGGTAGAGGTGTTGGTATAGCTGTTGCTACTGGTATGAACACAGAAATAGGAAAAATAGCAAAAATGCTTAACGAAGACGAGGATAGTAAAACTCCTCTTCAAATTAAACTTGCTGAATTAGGTAAAACACTTAGTATAGGTGCTATTATAATTTGTGCTGTTATGTTCTTGGTTGGTTTTTTACAAAAGAGAAATTTACTTGATATGTTCATGTCCTCCATTAGTTTAGCCGTTGCTGCTATACCTGAAGGATTACCTGCTATTGTTACTATAGTTTTAGCAATGGGTGTTCAAAGAATGATAAAGCAAAATGCCATTATCAGAAAACTTCCTGCTGTTGAAACCCTTGGTTCTGTAAATATAATTTGTTCAGATAAAACTGGTACTTTAACTCAAAATAAAATGACTGTAACAAAATTTTATTGTAATAAAGAGTTAAAAACTATAGATGATTTAAATATAGAAAATTCATCTGAAAAATTACTTATTGAAAATTTAGTTTTATGTAATGATGCTACTTTTTCTGAAACCTCCAGAACTGGAGACCCTACTGAAATAGCTTTGGTAGAAGCTGGAATAAAGTTTAACTTATTTAAAGATGAACTTGAAGCCTCTCACAAGAGAGTTAATGAAATTCCTTTTGACTCTGATAGAAAGCTAATGTCAACAGTAAACACTTATGATAATAAATTTATTGTGATGACAAAGGGTGCCCTTGATAATATGCTTACAATCTGTACAAAAATATATGAAAATGGGCAAGTAATTCCTCTTACACAGGAAATGAAAAACACTATTTTAGATGAGTCTTATAAAATGTCTGATGATGCCTTAAGGGTACTAGGAGCTGCTTTTAAAGAAACTCCTAATACTAATGTAGAAATATCTACTCTTGAAAATGATTTAATTTTCATTGGTATGATTGGAATGATAGATCCTCCTAGATTAGAAGTTAAGGACTCTATTTCCTTATGTAAAAACTCTGGTATCAAAACTATAATGATAACAGGTGATCATAAAAATACTGCCTTTGCTATTGCTAAGGAACTAGAAATTGCAGAGGATATTAGTCAAGTAATGTCTGGTCAAGAATTAGATAAATTAAATGATGAAGAATTGAGCGAAAAAGTTAAACATTTAAGAGTTTTCGCTAGAGTTTCCCCTGAACACAAAGTTAAAATAGTAAAAGCCTTTAAGAGTCATGGCAATATAGTTTCTATGACTGGAGATGGTGTAAATGATGCTCCTTCCCTTAAGGCAGCAGATATTGGTGTAGCTATGGGGATAACTGGTACAGATGTTGCAAAGGGCGCTTCAGATATGATATTAACTGATGATAACTTTTCAACAATTGTATCTGCTATTAAAGAAGGTAGAAATATCTTTAATAATATAAAGAAATCTGTTATATTCCTATTATCTTGTAACCTAGGTGAAATAATAGCATTATTCTTTGCTATTTTATTAGGCTGGGCAACACCACTTAAACCTATTCACATTTTATGGGTTAACTTAATTACAGATACACTACCTGCTTTATCTTTAGGTGTTGATCCTGGTGATCCTGATATTATGAAAAATAAACCTAGAAGTCCTAAGGATAGTATTTTTAAGAATTCTGTAGGAAGCCTTATTTTTAATGGATTGCTTATTGGATTATTAACTTTAGCAGCCTTTATTGTAGGAATTAAAATTCATACTGGCAGCACTAGTTTATTCCCATTGTATCCTAGCAATTTAACAGAGGATGCTTTAATTTATGCTAGAACTATGGCATTTATAGTATTGAGTGTATCTCAATTAATTCACTCACTTAATATGAGAAGCGAAGATAAATCAATCTTCTCCTTAGGATTGTTTACAAATAAATTCTTAATAGGCTCTATTGTTTTAGGTATTCTTATTCAAGATTTAATAATAACAATACCTTTCCTTGCTAATATATTTAACGTAATTAACCTTACAGGAACTGATTGGTTAGTAGTTACTGTATTAAGCTTAATTCCGTTAATAGCAAATGAAATAATAAAAATCTTTAAAAGAATGAGTAATTCTAAAAAAGAAATAGCATAAAAAAGGCTGTAGCACTAAAATAAATATGTCAACAGATTATACTTGTGATTAACTCAGAAATATAATCTGTTGCACATAAATTTATTAATGCTACAGCTTTTTATTTTTATAATTTATGAAGTAATGTATTCTCAAGCTTACTTTTCATCTTGATTTTCTTTTAAGTAAGTACCCTTTTCATTTTGATCAATTAGTCCCTTTTTCATTAAACCACCTAAAGCTCTTTTAAAGGCATTTTTACTTGTACTAAACACATCCTTAACTACCTCTGGACTTGTTTTGTCTCCGTAAATCATCTTTCCTTCATTTCTCTTTAAGAACTCCATGATTTGTTCTTCAACATCATTCATTTCATCTAATTTCTTTTTTCTAGTGCTTAAGCTTATTTTACCATCATCTAAATATCCAGTAACTCTAGCATTTATAACCTCTCCTGGTCTTACAGCTCTATATATTTCTCTTTTAAATATAACAGCTCTATAAAGATTATCTACTGCAACCATAAGGTTTCCTGTCTTTTGAATTCCATATACTAAAGCTTCTACTTCATCACCTATTTTATAAGTATTAGTATGATGTAAATGCTTATCTACATAAGTTGTAGCAGCAAGTCTATCAGTTTTATCTAGATATATGTAAAATAAATATGATTTACCTACCTCTAATGTGTAAGCAATCTCTTTAAAAGGAACTAATAAATCTCTTTCTAATCCAAAATTTATAAAATATCCTATTCTTGTAGAATCTACAACTTCTAATAAAGCAACATCTCCTACCTTTGCTAAAGGTTTTTGTAAAGTTGCAATTATTCTATCTTGAGAGTCTTTATAAATAAAAGCTTCAATCTCTGATCCAACTTCTATTTCCTCTTCTAAAGCACTTTTGTTTGGTAATAAAATATCATCACCTGTTTTTCCTGTGCCTGCATCTAAATAATATCCAAATTCAGCCTTTCTAGCTACTTTTAATGTATTGAAATCTCCTATATTTATCATTATTTTCTCCTTACTAGCTTTACTAAAAGAAAACCTTTAATAAAGACTTTTATAATACTGTTCTTTAAGTCCTAAATAAAATTACTATATTTCCATAGTACATTTCTCTTCTTACATATTAATAAGTATAATATTACACTAAATTTACTGTCATGGGAATACTGTACCATGTATACTGTAGTGTAAAACATTAATATTATTGCCCTTATACACAAAAAACTTACAAAAATCGTTACACCATATAAAGTATAACGATTTTGAAGAATATTTCTTACTCAAACTACTTACTAATCTCTTTAAAATCTATATATTCTACTAATAATTCTACAAATTTAATTAGATATTTTTCCTCTAATTCTGTAAATCTAGAAAGTTTCGGACTATCTATATCTAAAACTCCATAAACCACATCATTTTGAATTATCGGAATTACAATTTCAGATTTAGATGCACAATCGCAAGCTATATGTCCAGGAAACTCATGAACATTTTCCACTCTATAAATTTTTTTATTAGCTACAGCTGAACCACATACTCCATTGCCAACCTTTATACGATTACAAGCTGGAAGCCCTTGAAAAGGTCCTAAAACTAATTCTTCATTTCTCATAAAATAAAAACCAGCCCAGTTTATATCATGAAAAATAACATTTATAATAGCTGAAGCATTACTTAAATTAGCTAAAGCATCTTTTTCTGATGAAAGTTGTGATTGTAATAAATTATTCATGTATCTATATTTTTGTTCAATAGTCATCTTTTCTATTCCATTTAACTTAAACATTTAATCCCCTCCAAAGTTTAATTATTAAATATACATTTCCCCCACAAGGATAATCTATGTAAATAATATATAGTATCCTTGTAGGTGTCAATAAATATTTAGTATTAAAATCTTTCCATTTAATTATTTATATTTATTTAATAGTTAAATGGAAAGATACTAAAAATCACTTTTAAAAGCACACATTTACTATTCTTTTAAAAGCTTTGGAGCTAATCCTTTTATTGCTATAGCCCCTAAGGGTGCAGTTATTATAATTGCCATAACCGCTACAGCTAAAATTAATTCTCCAGATGCTACCCCACTAGCTAAGGGAACTGCCCCTAATGCTGCTTGCACTGTAGCCTTAGGGGTATATGCTATTACAGTAAATAACTTTTCTTTTCTATTTAAATTAGAACCAAGCAATGCTATGATAACCCCTATAGATCTTCCAATAAGTCCTATTGCTATTATTGCTATTCCAAAAGCACCCGCCCCAAAGGCTACCTTTACATTTACTGCAGCTCCTATTAAAACAAATAAGAATATTTGAGCTATAAACCATAGCTTGCTTAATGAACTTTCTATAAGCTTTGCCTTTTCCTCACTTTTTTCTAAAATCATAAATCCTAATGTCATAACTCCTAATAACCCTGAAACATTAATAAGGTTGCCTATTACATAAATTAAAAATCCCATACTTACTAATAAAAATGTTTCTTCTAAAATAGAAAATTTGAACTTCTTAAATACTTTAACTATAATGATTCCAATTATTAATCCTAGTACTATTCCACCTATTATTTCAATAGGTATTCCTATTAATTCTTTTCCAATAGATACTTCTCCTGATGTTGATAATCCTAGAAATACCGTAAAAATTGTGATTGAAAATATATCATCTATTGATGAACCAGCTAAAATTATTGTAGCTATACCTCTTTTCTCACCTAAACCTTGCTCCTTCATAGAAATCATAGCTGGCACTATAACTGCTGGAGATACTGCTGCTAAGATAAAACCTAAAATGCCAGCTTCATATAGGGGCATATTGAAAAGAAAGTGACCTACTAAGGTTATTACAGCCCCCTCTAATAAGCATGGAATAAAACTCATTTTTAAAGCCGTTACTCCCACCTTCTTTAAAACTTCCTTATTGATTCCTAATCCTGCTCTTAATAAAATAAGAATTAGAGCCATATTTCTAATATCCGTAGATATACTTAAAAATTCCTCGCTTAATAAGTTTCCTACATAAGGTCCTATTACAACTCCAACTAAAATCATACCAAGTAATCCAGGTAGTCTTAATTTAGTAAATAATTTATTTGCTAAGATACCTAATAATAAAACTAATAAAATACTAAAAATCATTTTTTTCTTCCTCCATAATCTATTTATATAACTTTAAAAACTAAATAAATGCATAAAAAAATCAAACTCAAAAAGCAAAAAACTTCTACGACAGGTCGTAGAAGCTATTAGCATTTAGCAGTTTGATAAAGTTTATCAGGAGAGCTTCATCTCCTCATATCTCTTATTTTCACGATTAATATATATTATACAATAAATACTTATTAAAAGCAATTTACTTATGTATGGTAATTTAGTATGTTTTAGTTAATACTCCTTAGATAACTCTACATAATTTTTAGCTGACTCTTTTATTCCCTCTATTTCCTCTGCTGTAAGTTCTCTCACAACCTTTGCTGGTGAACCTAAACATAATACTCCTGAAGGAATCTGCTTTCTTTCTGTAACCAAGCTTCCTGCACCTATAATTGTATTCTCTCCAATTACAGCATTATTTAAAACCACTGATCCCATTCCAATTAATACATTGTTTCCTATAGTACATCCATGAATAACACAATTATGTCCTATAGTTACATCATCACCTATTATAGTTTCAACATCATTGCCTACATGTACTGTGGAGTTATCTTGTATATTGGTTCTCTCTCCTACAACAATCTTTTGTATATCCCCTCTAAGTACTGCTCCATACCAAAGGTTAGCATCCTTTCCTACAACTACATCTCCTATTACATCTACAGACTCTGCAATGAAACTTTCTTCATGAATTTGTGGCTTTAAATTTTTAAATTCTCTTATACTCATAACATATTTTTTAGTAAGAGTGTTTACTTTGAATTATAAATATTAGTTTCTATGTCTTATAAAAACTAAATCTTATATAATACATATCTATATTCTTTCCCTCTTACTAAAGCCTCCCTCCTTATTTATTAGTTTTTATATCCTACTACCTTAGAAAAATACTAAAATTATCTTATTTCATTTCACAATTCGCATCAAAGCTCATGTATAAATTTTATTAAAATGTCTCATAAATAATTATGTTGCTATGAAACAAAGAATATACAAAAGTACTTTTTCACTACATCATTTTATCATATTAAGAAAATTTAGTTTATATATTAAAATAAATTTCATGTAATTTACAACAAAAATACTATTGTCAAAGTTGTGTTTTACCATTAATATATATTTTGTGATAATTATTTCTCTTTAATATTCTTTATTTTTCACTAGTTTATTCTCATTTCTTTTAGTTTCCTATAAAGATTAAGATTCACTATTGTAATAGTATTTTTCTTAAGATATAATACTAAATGTGGTATATATTTCGAGCTTTGCAACTATATATTGTATAGTAGTCTTGGAATTTTTATTAATAAATACTGATAAATTCTCAAGAGAAATTATATGTAGCCTTCTTATGAAGTAATCTTATATAGTTTTTCTTAGTTAAAATATAGCGATATTGGAGGTGAAGCTTAAAGCATTCTAAATTTAGAATGGCTTAAGCATAATATAATGAAAAAACTTGATACTATATTCAAAAGAGTTTTTACTAAAGAGTTAGAAACATCTAAAAACTTAACTGTCTTTGACCTATTTAATTGGAAAAAAGTTGATGTTATCTTAAAAGATCACAAAACTGGAACTACACTAGTAGATATGAAGGACTTAGAATTTCCCGTTGAATATTCACAAAATGCTTGTGATATTATAGCTTCTAAGTATTTTAGAAAAGCTGGTATAAATAATGAATTAGGATACGAAAATAGTCTTAAAATGATTGCACATAGATTAGTTAATTTTTGGGCTGAATCTTTAGTTGACGAAGGAATTATAGAAAATGAGGAGCAAAGAACTATTTTTTATGATGAAATGGTTTATGCTTTTTTAAAGCAAATGTATGCTCCTAACTCACCTCAATGGTTTAATACTGGATTGAAATTATCTTATGGTATAGCTGGTAACTCAAATAATAACTTTTACTATGATGTTAAAGAACAGAAAGTAAAGAAGTGTGAAGATTTCTATTCTAGAACTCAGGCTTCTGCTTGTTTCATACTTTCTATTGAAGATAAACTTTTAGGTGAACATTCAATATCGGAACAGTTTGTAACTGAAACTAAGTTATTTAAAGGTGGTTCTGGTACTGGTACTAACTTCTCAAATATTAGAGCTGTTGGTGAAAGATTATCTGGTGGTGGAGTTTCTTCTGGATTAATGAGTTTCTTAAAATCCTTTGATAGAAATGCCGGTGCTATAAAATCTGGTGGAACAACTAGACGTGCTGCTAAGATGGTTATTCTTGATGTAGATCACCCTGAGATCATGGAATTTATGTCTTGGAAAGCTAAAGAAGAGGATAAAGTTCGTGCTCTTGGAAAGATGGGTTATGAAATAGGTTTTGAAGGGGAAGCTTACGAAACAGTTTCTGGTCAAAACGGTAATAACTCTATTAGATTTTCTGATGAGTTCATGAAAAAGGTAGATGACTTAGATGTAAATCCTGATTCTACTTTAGATCTTAAAGGACGTGTGGATGATTCCGTTACTAGAACTGTACAAATTAAGGATCTTTGGGAAAACTTTAATGAATCTTCTTGGAAATGTGCAGATCCTGCACCACAATTTGATGATACATTTAATGCATGGCACACTTGTCCTTGTGGAGAAGATGGTGTATTCAATGCTAAATATAATAGAATAAATTCAACTAACCCTTGTGGAGAATATGCTTTCTTAGATGATACAGCTTGTAACTTAGCTTCAATTAATATATTTAAGTTCTACAATGCAGAAACTAAAACTTTTGATGTAGATTCTTATGTTCACTTAGTTGGACTTGTTCAGCTTGCTTTAGAAGCATCTATACATTGGGGGAACTTCCCTACTGCTGATATTTGCAGAAAAACTCATTTGTTTAGAACAACAGGATTAGGTATATCTAATATAGCTTCTTTACTTATGGTTATGGGATATCCTTATGATTCAGAAGAAGCTAGAGCTTTAACCGCTGCTTTAGTTGGTACATTAACAGGAACTTCTTATTATGTATCTTCTTTAATGGCTGAAAAGTTAAGTCCTTTTGAAAAGTATGATGTAAATAAAGAGCATATGTTAAAAGTAATTCGTAACCACTGTAGAGTTGCAGGTGCTTTAGATTCATCTTATGAAAACTTAAACTATACACCACTTGAAGTAAATCATGAACTACTAAAAGCTAAAGGTTTAGACAAGGTTAGTTCTGCCTTAATTAACTCTTGGAAAGATGCACTTAAATATGGTGAAACTTTCGGTTATAGAAATGCACAAGTATCTGTTATTGCACCTACTGGAACTATTTCTTTTGCTATGGACTGTGGGGCTACTTCAATTGAACCTTACTTTAGTCACATAGTATACAAAAAATTATCTGGTGGCGGATATATGACTATTGTTAACCCTGTTATTGAGCTTTCTTTAAAAAACCTAGGCTATAACGAGGAAGAAATTGCAGATATACTTGAGTATGTTTCTAGAAAAGAAACTGTTAATGAAAATGGTTTTGAATATGAGAAAATCCTTGACGGTAAAATTGAAGGAGCTCCTCATTTAAAAGAAGAACACATAGCTATATTTGACACAGCTAACAAATGTGGAAGTGGTGATAGATATATCTCTGCTAAGGGTCACGTTTTAATGATGGCTTCTATTACACCTTTAATCTCTGGAGCTATATCTAAAACAGTAAACCTTCCAAAGAACGCAACAATAAATGACTTTAAGAAGGTTGTTTTAGATTCTTGGAAATTAGGTGTAAAAGGTATTTCTTTATACAGAGATTCCTCTAAAGCTAGTCAACCTCTAAATAATACTTTAAGTGAAAATGAAGAGGCTAAGCTTGAGGACTTAAATTATGAGGATTTACTTAATAAAGCAAGAGAATTAAGTTACTCTAAATACTCTCATAGAGATAAGCCACTTGGAATTAGAGTAGGAACAACTCATCCTGCTCAAATAGATGATGTTAAAATATATACTACTGTTAACAGAGATGAAAACGGTAAAATATGTGAAATATATATAACTACAGATAGAGAAGGTACTATAATAACAGGATTGCTTAACTCTTTATCAAAATCAATTTCTGTTATGCTGCAGTACCATGTACCTGCTAAGGACATTGCTAAAATGTTAAGAGGTCAAAAATATGAACCTTATGGCTTTGTACAAAAACACCCTTACATTAAAAATGTATCCTCTATTTCTGATTTAATAAGCAAAGTTATTGATATAGAACTTGGAGATTTCTCTCGTTGTCAAGTTAAGCCTGAAAACTTCAACTTACCAACAATGATTTCCTTAGACTGTGAAGTATCCACAGACTCTATGGATACTTCAAAAGTTAATCCAAAGAAAGTAACTGGTGAAAGACTTTACTCTGAAGTATGTTCATCCTGTGCTAGTACAAGATTAGTTAGAAACGGTACTTGTAAAGTTTGTATGGACTGTGGAACTACAACTGGATGTAGCTAAAAATAAAAATGCACTAAGGAAATTTCCTTAGTGCATTTTTCATAGCTTTTATTTTGAAGCTCTATTTTTCTTAGCTTTAGGTTTTATAACATCATGTTTCTTGTCAACTTGTTTTACATATTTATTATGTTTTAATCTTTCCTTATCATTAGACTTTTTTTCAAACCAATTAAATAAGCCACAAAGATCAATAAACCATAAAAATAATATTACATATATAGCTGGAATTATGTACTTTCCTAAGAAGCTAGTAGCATCTACCCCTAAATACCCTGGAACAAATGCAACAACCAATGCTAGTACAAGTACTATCCACTTATTGATTTTTACTCGATCTAAAACATACTCTTTTAGTACTGTGAAAACTATAAATCCTATAATTGAAAAAATTAGTATAAATAATACATCCTTAAACATTAAAAAAACTCCTCTCATGTTCTAACCTATATAAAGTATTATTCTACATTTTATAGATTATATCAATATACTTTATAAACTTTTAATATTTTCCTGTTATTTCTTTGTTATTTTTTGAATTTTCTTTAAATTTCTTTGTTTCAAATTTTATGCTAAAATATTCTTGGGTAGTATCTGTAAGGAACTGCACCTTAATTGTTTATAGTTTTTTTATTCATTGCTTACATCTATATAGAGTAAGACAATAAGGCAGGAGTAGTTAAATATTATCGTGGTGGTGATATTTTGAAAATTGGTTTTATAGGAGCGGGCAAAGTAGGCTTTAGCCTTGGTAAGTACTTCTCTATTAATAATATTGAAGTCTCTGGCTACTACAGCAAGACTCTTGAAAGTGCTAAGGAAGCTGCACAATTTACTAATTCAAAGTTTTATACTGATTTAAAAGATTTTTTAAATGATACAGAATTTATTTTTATAACTACGCCTGATGATTTTATTAGTACTGTATGGAATGACTTAAAAAACTACTATATTAAAGACAAAATTATTTGTCATTGTAGTGGTTCGATTTCTTCGGAAGTTTTTTCAAACATAAGCAATTTTGGAGCCTATGGTTATTCACTTCATGCCATGTATGCCTTTTCAGACAAGTATACTTCCTATAAAGATTTAAACTCAGCATATTTTTCACTAGAAGGTGATTCTAAATATTTATCTTATATAGAGTCCCTTATAAAAACTTTAGGAAATGAGATTATTATTATTGAAAAAGAGAAAAAATATCTATACCATTTAGCCAGTGTAACAGTTGCTAATTTAACCTTATCACTTTTAAACACAGGTGTTGATTATTTATCTCTTTGTGGTGTTGATAAAAATGATGCTTTAAAAGCCCTTTTACCACTTATAAAAAATAACCTAAACAACATTGAAGAAAAAGGTTTTGTTAAAGCAGTTACTGGTCCTGTAGATAGAAATGATATAGGAACTATAACAAATCATTTATCTGTAATTCCTAAAGAAGATATTTTACTTTATACCAATTTATCTAATAAGTTAGTGAAATTATGCAAAGAAAAAAATCCTGATAAAAATTATTCACAGTTAGAGACATATTTAGGAGGATATAATGATGAAAAACACAGTTAGTACATTTTTAAATTCAAAAATTAAGGGCGAAAAGCTAACTATGCTTACAGCCTATGACTATTCTATGGCAAAACTTTTTGATGGTTGTGGAATTAACGGAATTTTAGTTGGTGACTCTTTAGGAATGGTATGTCTTGGATATAAGGATACTTTAAGTGTAACTATGGAGGATATGATTCATCATACTAAAGCTGTTGCACGTGGTTGTGATAATTGTTTAGTTGTTGGTGATATGCCATTTATGTCATATCAAACTTCTGTTTATGATGCAGTAAAAAATGCCGGTAGATTAATTAAAGAAGCTGGTGCCCATGCTGTTAAGCTTGAAGGTGGTGCTTCTGTTTGTGAACAAGTAGAAGCTATAGTTAAAGCTCAAATTCCTGTGATGGGACATATAGGCTTAACTCCTCAATCTGTTAATATGTTTGGTGGGTTTAAGGTTCAAGGGAAAAGTGAAGATGCAGCAAAAGCTCTTATAGAAGATGCTAAGAAATTAGAGGCTGCTGGTGTATTTTCCATAGTTTTAGAATGTATTCCTGCTAAACTTGCTGAAATTATTTCAAAGGAAGTTTCAGTACCTACAATAGGCATTGGAGCAGGCGCTGGCTGTGATGGTCAAATACTTGTTTATCAAGATATGTTAAATATGTTCTCAGATTTTAAGCCAAAATTTGTAAAAACCTTTGCTAATGTTGGAGAAGCTATAAAGTCTGGGGTTACTTCTTATATAAAAGAAGTTGAAGAAGGAGTTTTCCCCTCTGAAGAACATGGTTTTAAAATAGATGAAGAAACACTAAAAAAATTATATTAAAAATTATCAAATAAAACTTCATAGGATGAAGTTTCTATGAAGTTTTATTTTCATCAAAACTTATTTATGAAAGGAAGTGAAGCTGCTTAAGCAGCTAAATTATGAAAACTGCAAATACTATTAAAGAAGTAAGAGAAACAGTTAAAGAATGGAGAAAACAAGGACTTTCTATTGGTTTTGTACCTACTATGGGATACTTGCATGAAGGTCACATGAGCCTTATAGAAAGAGCTGCTAAGGAAAATGATAAAGTTGTAGTAAGTGTATTTGTTAACCCTACACAATTTGGTCCAAATGAAGACTTAGATAATTATCCTAGAAGCTTAGAAAGAGACACTGAAATTTGTGAAAAAAGTGGTGCAAATTTAGTATTCTTCCCTGAGGCATCTGAAATGTATTTTGAGGATAAATCTACTTCAGTTTCTGTTAGTGGTCTTACTACCCTTCTTTGTGGTGCTAAGAGACCTGGACACTTTGATGGTGTATGTTTAGTTGTAAGTAAATTCTTTAACATCGTAACTCCTGATAGAGCTTACTTTGGTGAAAAAGATGCACAACAATTAGCAGTAATCAAAAGATTTGTAAGAGACTTAAACTTTGATATAGAAATAGTTGGTTGTCCTATAGTTAGAGAATGCGATGGCTTAGCTAAAAGTTCAAGAAACGCTTACCTTTCTAAGGAAGAAAGAAAATCAGCTTTAATATTAAGTCAAAGCTTAAATAAAGCAAAAGAGGCCTTAAGTAAGGGGGAAACTTCTGCTAATAAAATAAAAGATATAATTATAAACTCACTTTCTACTGAACCACTTGCTAAAATGGATTATGTTGAAGTGGTTGATAGTTTATCTCTAAGTCCTGTAGAAAATATAAATGCACCTATACTAGTAGCAATTGCTGTTTATATAGGCAAAACTAGATTAATAGATAACTTTACATACTAGGAGGAAAACACAATGAAATTATCCATGCTAAAAGCAAAAATTCATAGAGCAACTATTACTGAGGCTAAATTAGATTACGTAGGAAGTATAACTATTGATGAAGATTTATTAAAAGCTTCTGGAATTTTAGAGTATGAAAAGGTTCAAATAGTTGATATAGATAACGGAAGTAGATTAGAGACTTATACAATAGCTGGTGACGCTGGAAGCGGTGTTATATGTTTAAATGGTGCTGCTGCTAGATTAGTTCAGCCTAATGATAAAATAATAATTATGGCTTATGGTGAGATGGATGAAGAAGAAGCTAAAAACTATAAACCAACTGTTATTTTTGTAAATGATGATAATTCTATAAAAGAAATTTGTCATTATGAAAAACATGGTGAAGTAAAATAATTTTACACATATTTTTAAAAAACCTGCAAATACTAAACTCATAACCTAATAAAAAGGAGATGTTTACTTATGAAAGCATTAAATATTATCGTGCTTTTACTTGTCATTATAGGTGCTGTAAATTGGGGACTAATAGGTTTCTTTGGTTTTAATTTAGTTTCTGCATTATTTGGAAGCATGACAATGTTCAGTAGAGTAATTTATGGTTTAGTAGGAATTGCAGGCTTATATTCATTATCTTTCTTTGGGTTATTTAGCTCTGATAGTGAAGACGTAAAATAATATAAGCCAATCCCTCTTATTTTTATAAGAGGGATTTTTATTATCCTTAGAAGGGAGGAAATGAATGTTAAAAGATATATGTGTTAATAAAAACTATGGAAACCTTGTTGATGGAGAATGGGTAACTACTCAAAACTCCATAGAAATTTATAATCCTCTAAATAATTCCTTATTAGGTACCATCCCTGCAATGAGTCAAGAGGATATTAATAAGGTCTTAAAATCTTCAAAAAAAGCTCAGACTTCTTGGGCAAATACTCCTGTAAGTGAAAGAGCTAATATTTTATATAAAGCTGCTAATCTTTTAGAGGAAAATAAAGAAGTTCTAGCTAATATTTTAATGAATGAAATATGTAAAGATAAAAAGTCTTGCTTATCAGAGGTAACTAGAACAGCTACCTTTATTAGATTTACGGCAGATGCTGCAAAACATTTAGAGGGAGAAGTAATTTATGCTGATAATTTCCCTGGATTCGAAAAAAATAAAATTTCCTTTGTTACAAGAGTTCCTATGGGGGTAATACTAGCTATTTCTCCATTTAACTATCCTATTAATTTATCAGCATCTAAAATTGCTCCTGCTTTAATGGGTGGTAACTCTATTGTACTAAAACCTCCAACTCAAGGTGCTATAAGTGCCCTTCATCTCTGCGAAATTTTTTCTTTAGCTGGAGTACCAAAGGGTGTTCTAAATACAGTTACAGGAAAAGGTTCTGAAATAGGTGATTATATAGTTACACATGAAGATGTTGATTTTATAAACTTTACTGGAAGTACTGAGGTTGGGAAACATATAGCAAAAATTGCTGGCATGGTTCCCCTTCTTATGGAACTTGGAGGTAAAGATGCTGCAATAGTATTGGAAGATGCTGATTTAGATAGAGCTGTTAAAGAAATTGTTTCTGGTGCTTACAGTTATTCTGGGCAAAGATGTACTGCTATTAAAAGAGTTTTAGTTATGAACTCTATAGCAGATAAATTCAGCGAAAAATTAGCTAAGGAAGTAAGCAAGCTTAAGGTTGGAAATCCTGAAGAAACTGATGTTACAATAACTCCTCTTATTGATAATTCTTCCGCTGATTTTGTTGAATCCTTAATTAAAGATGCACTTTCTAAAAATGCTAAACAACTAGTAGAATATAAAAGAAAAAACAACTTAATATCCCCTTACCTCTTAGACAATGTAAGCTTAGACATGGATATAGCTTGGGTTGAACCCTTTGGACCAGTTCTACCTATAATTAGAATTGACTCTATTGAAGAAGCTATAAATATCTGTAATAGAAGTAACTATGGTCTTCAATCTTCTATCTTTACTTCTAATATTGATAATGCATTTTATATAGCCTCTAAATTAGAAGTTGGAACTGTTCAAGTAAACACTAAAACAGAAAGAGGACCTGATCACTTTCCTTTTAGTGGTATAAAGGATTCTGGTATAGGTACTCAAGGAATAAAATACAGTATAGAGTCTATGACTAGGCTTAAAGCTACTAATATAACAATGCATAACTTATAATTCAAAAATATATAACCTATAGAATATACCTCTTCAGTATATTCTATAGGTTATTTTTTATATGCTTTAAATTATATTCTTATATATAAATTCAAGGATTAATATTCTAAATTTATATTAATCTTTGAATTTATTCTATAAGTAAGCTTATCTCTAGAAAGAATGAGTATAACTTAAATTCCATTATACTTAATTAATTTAAAAATAATTTTATCCTAATATAAATGCAAATTATTATTTTAAAAACTCTTCCTTATTTTTTCTTACTACTTCTTCAACTATTTCGTGAATTCTATTTTTATCTTCCTTATCCATATCCTTAACATAAATAGGTTTTCCTATGTAAACTTTTATTTCATCAGGTGTTCTATTTACTTCATTGTTATTTCCCTCAAAGATTTTATATGATCCTTCTAAGCTAACAGGAACAATAGGAACATTAGCCTTAAGTGCCATCTTTAAACTTCCTTTTTTAAAGCTTCCTATCTCACTTCCCTTACTTCTAGTACCCTCTGGAAATATAGCCATAGAATATCCATTTTTTAAGTTTTCTCCACCCTGAATGATACTTTTCAAGCCCTCTCTTGGATTCTCTCTATCTAAAAACACTGAATGTATTTCATTCATCCAATAAGGTAATATAGGCAACTTTTCTAATTCCTTTTTAGCTACAAATCCAATGTGTGAATCGATAGCTGCAAATAAAGTTGGAATATCAAAGTTACTTTGATGATTACTAGCAAATAAGCATGGTCCTTCTATCAAGTTCTCTTTTCCATATACCTTTACTGTCATTTTGGCAGTCTTTAATACACTAACCGCCCATTCTTTAAGAACTTTAAATAAGAAATCTTCAGCTTCCTTGCTATTTGTTTCCTTTAACTTTTTATACTTTCTCTTATTTGTATTTGCTTTTACCGTAGAGCTTACCATCTTAGTAAATGGTATGACATTTTTTATTTTCATAATAATTCCTTCCTTAATAATATCTCATATTATTACTTTTATTATATTGATTATACAATTTTGTAATTTAAATTTCAATAAAACTATTTCCCAAGAAATAAGAGGAAATATGATAATTGAAGTATTATTTTATCCATTTTATGTCAATAATGTAATATGTAACTGTAAGTATTTGTATTTTTATATTATATATCTAATTTTTTAGATTTATTTATAGGAGGATACCTTGAAAAAAAATTTTTTTAAACCTATATATATATATTTCTACATAACAGTTTTTTTATTAACTACTTTCCTTTACTATGGTTGTTTTAGTAATGCAAATTCTCTAAAAGAAATTGAACTTAGAGTTCATTTCATTGATGTTGGTCAAGGAGATGCCTCACTAATACAATTTAATAATAAATCTATATTAATTGATGCTGGTCCTGATGAAAATAGCAGTAATTTGATTAAATATCTAAAATCATGTAAGGTTGAAACCTTAGATTATGTTATTGCAACTCATCCACATGAAGACCATATAGGCGCAATGGACGAAGTACTTGATAAATTTAAAGTTAATAATTTTATTATGCCAAAAACAAGTGATTCTAGTAAATACTTTGAGGATATGGCTAACTCACTTATGAAACATAATATTACTCCTATTGAAGCTAAAAAGGGCGTAAATTTTCTTTTAAATGACAAAATAAATTGCTCTATAATTGCTCCAAATAGTAGTAGTTATGAAAACCTTAATGATTATTCTGCTGTCCTAAAGTTAACTTATAATGATCTATCCTTTCTATTTACAGGAGATGCAGAAGCTATAAGTGAAAATGAAATGATTAATAATAATTATAATCTTAATTCTCAAATTTTAAAGGTAGGTCATCATGGTAGCAATAGTTCTACCTCCAAGAATTTCTTGAATAATGTAAAACCTAAAATAGCTATTATTTCTTGTGCAGCTTCAAATAGCTACGGTCATCCCTCTAAGGAAGTATTAAAATACTTATCAGAATTTAATGTAAAAATACTTCGTACTGATAGGGAAGATACCATTGTGCTTAGTAGCGATGGAACAAATATATATAAATTAAAATAACCTTAAATATTGCTTTAATAAAATAACTTTATCCATAATAAAATTAAATACAACTTTATTTCTTATATTATATATATTTCAATTAATATTCTACATATATAGTTATGTTCTCATTTATTACCTAAACAAACTTAATTCTATTATAGTTAGAGTTATTTATTAAAATATACATGATCTAATACCCTATTATATGAAAATCTTCTTCTTTATAATTATCAAAATTAAAAACCATGTATTATTAGAATACTCTAGTAATACATGGCTTTTGTATTTAAGGAGAAACATTTTAGTTTTCTAAAAGTTTCTTTGTAAGCATTATTAAAATATTTTAAGAGAAATATTAAATTCTAGGACCAGCATTTATAATATTTTCTGGTACATCTTCATATCTCTTAAAGTTTTCATTAAATCTTTCTACTAATTCTTTTGCCTTTTTATAGTAGTCATCTTTATTTTCCCAAGTATTTTCTGGATTTAAAAGTTCACTTGGAACTCCTTCTATACTCTTAGGAATAGAAACATTGAATAAACCATTATTAGTATATTCTGCTTTAGCTAATTCACCGCTTATAGCAGCTTTAACCATAGCTCTAGTATAAGATAAGTTCATTCTCTTTCCTATACCATATGGACCGCCTGTCCACCCTGTATTTACTAAGTAAACCTCAGTTTCGTTTTGTTCTATTTTCTTACCCAATAATTCAGCATATACATAAGGGCTTCTTAACATAAATGGTTCACCAAAACAAGCTGAGAAAGTTGCTTTAGGATCTGTAATCCCTCTTTCTGTTCCTGATAATTTACTTGTATATCCTGACATAAAGTGGTACATTGCAGCTTCTTTACTTAACTTAGAGATTGGAGGAAGTACTCCAAAAGCATCTGCTGTTAAGAAAATTACTGTATTAGGATTTCCACCCTTACCATTAATATCAGCATTAGGTATATAATCTATAGGATAACCTGCTCTTGTATTTTCAGTTTTACTTCCATCATTATAGTCTGGTTTTCCCTCTGAATCAACAACAACATTTTCAAGTACTGTTCCAAATCTTATAGCATCAAATATTTCTTTTTCTTTAGCTCTTTCTAATTTTATAACCTTAGCATAGCATCCACCTTCAAAGTTGAATACACCTTCATCACACCATCCATGTTCATCATCCCCTATTAGTATTCTATCTGGATCTGCTGATAAAGTAGTTTTTCCTGTTCCTGATAATCCAAAGAATATTGCAGTATTCCCTTGCTCATCCTTATTAGCAGAACAATGCATTGGGAATACGTCTTTATCTGGCATAATGAAATTCATTACTGAAAACATAGATTTTTTAATTTCACCTGAGTACTGCGTTCCACCAATTAAAACAATCTTCTCATCAAAGTTAACTAAAATGAAAGCTTCTGAATTAATTCCGTCATTTTCTCCTTCAGCTTTATATCCTGGTGCAGCTATAATTGTAAATTCTGCAACATGTCCATCTATGTTCTTGCTATCTAATCTTCTGAATAATTGTGTAGCAAATAAATTCTGAGAAGCTAACTCATTAATAACTGTTATAGGTAAACTATATTTAGAATCTGCTCCTACTTCTCCATCAAATATATATAAATCTTTTTCACTTAAATACTCTAGCACTTTATTATATAAGTTATTAAAAACTTCTTCTTCAATTGGTAAATTACTATCTCCCCAATTTACCTTATCCTTTATACTGTCTTGCATAACTATGAATCTATCTTTAGGGGATCTTCCAGTATATTTTCCTGTATCAATAACTAAAGCTCCTGCATCTGATAAAGTTCCCTCTTTATTCTCTAAAGATTTATTAACTAATTCTTCAACGGATAAATTTCTATAAACTTTCCCATTTGTTTTTATATCTACCGCTCTTGACTTTTCACTAACTATATTCATACTTATTTTCCCCAAAGTTGTAATACTTTTAGGTGCTCCCCCTTACATTTTGTATAGTTTATTTAATATATATGATACACTATTTCTTATAAAAATCAATAAATTTTTGAATTTTTTCTTGCATTTTTTATTAACTTTCATTCTAGTTAATTCGACCTTGCAATTTTACCTTTATAATTATACAACATTTTAATACTTTTTCATTGCAAAAAACTTAACTAGATTTCAGATTTTTTTAATTTAATCCAAAATCTAGTTATTATGTTAATAAAAATATTTAAAATCCGGTATGGTTAAAACCTCTTTATGCTTAGCTAAATAATACTCCTTTTCAAGTTCTTTTATTTTCTTATAATTTTCATTGACTATTTGTTTTACACTCTTATCTTTTTCCTTTTCTGCAAACTCTTTGGCACTTTCTAGATACTTCAATGCTTTTTCCATTTCAGCATTTATGCTAATATAATAGGCACCTAAATTATTAATATTTTTCACATCTGTTACATTTAATTCATAGGCTTTATTATAGTTTTTAAGTGCTTCTTCATAGTTCCTATTTGTTATATGCAATGTGCCTATAGTTCTATAATATTTATCTTTTTCATCTGATATATCGATACATTGATGTAATTTTTCTATTATATTATCATCAATATTTTTTAATTGCTTTTTATATTCTTCTTTTTCTTCATCGCTTGATGCATTAGTAATTTTATTTAAATAAGCTTGTCTATCATCCAGGTAAAGTTGTGATATTTTCTCCTTTACAGCTAAGTCCTTAGGTAGCATACATTCTGATAATTTATATAAATCTATAGCTTTTTCAAAATTATTAAAAGATTTATAGTACTGTCCTATTTTCATAATCAAACTATAGTTATATGGATCTAAAACCATAGCTCTTCTAAACTCTTCCTCGCCACCCTTTTCTAGTCCACTAGCCATCATTAGTTCATACTTTAATGCCCCATAGTTATCTACATAATCTAAATTAGCTTTTATAGATTCCTCATAGTACTCCATAGCCTTATTTTCATCCTCTTTTACATAAAACCAACTTAAAGCATTATATGCTCTATCAACATACTTTTCCTCTTCTATTGCCTTATTAAGAAGTTCTATTCCACTCTTGACCTTTTCTTCTTTTTTACTTTGTAATAGTATAGAAGCCTCTAAAAACCTAATATCAAAGTCCTCTAATTTTTCCTTTTTTATATTCTCAAGTAAGTTTTCACATATATCCTCATAATCTATTGATGTACTGTATGCCTTTAAAAGAAACACTTTATACCCTAATTCATTAGGATTACTTTGAGTTAACTTCTCAAGTTCTTCTACAGTTTTATCAAAATTATAAGTTGTATTCTGTGCTAAGGCATCATAAATCCTATAGTTATTCTTATCTTTCTTAAAAGCTTGTAATAAAAGCTCATAACTCTTTTCTTTATCCTTACCAGTAACTATATACATATTAAATAAGTCTACATGATCATTTGAATTAGTTACTACCTTTTCAAATTCCCCTAGCATTTCCTCTGCTTTCTCATAATCATTATTGCACATATAAACAAGAGGCATAACTCTAAGAAGTTCTTTATTTTTGGCCTTACTTAAAAGCTCTTCCCCCTTACTTTTAGCTTCCTGTACTTCTCCATTTAAAAGCTTACTCATGACTATTCTATCTTCACCTGAATAACTTTCATTTTTATTACTAAGCTTTTCAATATAGCTTTGGGCAGCATCCATTTTATTAGTCATATAATAAGTATCTATCAACTCTTTCATGATTTCTTCTTTATTTTTATATTTTTTAAGTATGGATTCATATACCCCTATTGCCTCCTCATACTTTTCATTAATATATAAAGATTCAGCAATATTCTTTTCCTCTTCATATTTTTTATTATTTACATATTTGTACGTAAAAATAGCTGCAATCAATACTGTTATTGAGATTAAAATATAAATTAAATGTTTTTTTTCTATTTTTTTCATTAATTTGCCCTCCTTTTATGTATAATAAATATATAATTACTTTTTTATATATAAATACAATAAACATACTAATTTATTTAATTAAAAATATGCTTTAATTAAGTTTATGCTTAATGTACTAATAAAATAAATCTTACTTGTAAATTTTACCACAAATTATTAGACAAATTCACAAAAAATGTTAAAATTATATTAAGGATGTTATTTTAATCATAATGAGGTGAATAATTTGAATAAGCAAGAATTTATAACCGAGAGAAAACGCCAACTTAAAATTGCAGTTTTACTTTTTTTATTTTTAGTAATTGTGTATTTATGCGTATTTTGTTTGAAAAATTAATCACTACAAAAGTAAAATTATAATGAAAAATACTTATATTTTGTTGTATTTTTTATTAAAGCCTAGTAAAATAACTCTAGTTATACTTATGTACTATAAAAAACTTATAAAAAAACTTATGTTAGAGGCGGTGACTAAAATTAATATTAAGTCATTTTTTAGTATACTATGTTCAAAATTAACAATTAAACTTTCAAAGTTAATGTCTAAAGGCGGTACTAATTTTCCTGGAACCGTAGCTTTAAAGCTAGACAAGAATGTTTTAAAAACACTTACTAAAAACTATAAAGTCATTTTAGTAACTGGAACTAATGGTAAAACTACTACCACTAGTATGATATATAATCTTTTAAAAGAATCAGGTTTAGATGTAATAACTAATGCTTCTGGAGCAAATATGATAACAGGAATAACAGCTTGTTTTGTATCAAATTACTCCTTTAAGAATAGTAAAAAACAACGTTATGCTGTAATAGAAGTAGATGAAGCAAATTTAAAGTTCTTTACTGAGCATTCTGTTCCTGAAATAATAACTATAACTAATCTATTTAGAGATCAGTTAGATCGATATGGAGAGGTTTATACAACTTTAAATAAAATCCTTGAAGGTGTTAAAAAGGTTCCAAATTCAACTTTAATTTTAAATGGTGATGAATCCTTATTAGGGAAATTAGATCTTCCTAACAAAACTTTATTTTATGGATTTGGCGCTACTGATGATATGAATTCATCTATAGATGTTAATGCCGATGCAAAGTTCTGTAAATTCTGTAACACTCCTTATAAGTATGAATTTGTAACTTATAATCATCTTGGTAAGTACTTCTGTACTGAATGTGGCTATAAAAGACCTAACTTAGACTTTGCAGTTACATCTATTAAAGAAAAAACAACTTCTGGTTCATATATAAGTATAAATGATACTGATTTATATGTAAGTCAGGCTGGTACATATAATATTTATAATGCCTTATGTGCATACTCAATTGCTAAAGAATTAAATATAAATGATGATATTATATTAAAATCATTTGAAAAACAACAAAGTAGTTTTGGAAGACAAGAAGCTATTGATATTGAGGGTAAAAAAGTAAAGGTTATACTTGTTAAAAACCCTGCTGGATATGATGAAGCTATAAATACTTTGATTTTAGATAAAAATAAAGTTGATTTAGCATTCTTACTTAATGACAAATATGCTGATGGTACTGATGTTTCTTGGATTTGGGACGTAAAATTCGAAAAATTACTGCAGTTAGATACTGATAGAATTTTAGTTTCTGGCGAAAGATTATTCGATATGGCTATTAGATTAAAAATTGCTGGATTCGAAGAAAACAAGTTTGCACTTTGTAATGACTTTGAAAAACTTTTAAGTGAAATTAAAAAGTGTAATTCTGATACAATATACATATTAGCTACTTATACAGCTATGACAGGTTTTAGACAATTTATTTCTTCTAAAGGATACGCAAATAAAATTTGGTAATATAATTACTTGAAAACAAGAAGGTGAAACTATGGAAATAAATATATGCCATATATATCCTGATCTTTTAAATGTTTATGGAGACTTCGGTAACATATTAATTTTAAAAGATAGAGCTGAAAAAAGAGGCATAAAGGTAAATTTAATAAATAACTCTATAAATGATGAATTCATAAAGGATGACTATGATATCGTTTTATTTGGTGGTGGACAGGATTTTGAGCAAAAGATAGTATCTAGTGACTTAACCCCTGAAAAAACAGCATCAATAAAGGAATACATAGAAGATGGAAAAGTCTTTTTAGCTATATGTGGAGGTTATCAACTTTTAGGAAATTACTATACTGCTCCAGATGGTGAAAAGATAGAAGGTCTTAAGATTCTTGATATCTATACTGAAGCTGGTGATAAAAGACTTATAGGTAATACTGTTATCTTTAATGAGGAATTTAATGAATCTTATGTAGGCTTTGAAAACCATTCAGGTAAAACTTATATAGGTGATTTAAAACCTTTAGGAAAAGTAAAATTTGGTTTTGGAAATAACGGTGAAGATGGTTTTGAGGGATGTATTTACAAGGGTACTTTTGCTACCTACTTCCATGGATGTCTACTATCTAAAAACCCTGAATTAGCTGATAGGATGCTAAAGATGGCTCTTGAATATAAGTATGGAGATGTAGTATTGGCTCCATTGGATGATTCTTTAGAAACTCAAGCTAAAGATTATATAATAAAAACTTATTCTAAAGAAGATAATTCAAGTTTATAGTGGTTTTATAACTTGAATTTTTATAGATATTCTTAAGCAAAACTTTTATCCATATTATAAGTTACTTACTTCTAGGAAACTTATAATATGGATTTATTGTTTTTAATATATAATACACTATAGCTACTAGTAAATCTTACTGATCAAAATAGAGAAAACTAAATTTATTAATCTTATATTTTAGCTTATAAAATTATTTTACTTTTTTAGTTTTATTTATTAAACGATGATTTTTCATATAAGCTTCATCCTCTGGAGTCATATCATTAATAGTTTTAAATTCATATCCATTATCCTTAAGATATTTTATCATTTCTGGTAGATAAGTTACTGTAGTTCCACAATAATAACTATCATGCATAAGTACTACAATAAAATCCTTGTCCTTAGCTTGCTTAATAAATTTATTTTTCAAGTTTTCTACTGGAACATTTTTACCTAAAGAATCATCAGTACTTACATTCCAATCTATATAGCTAACATCCTTGCTTCTTAAACCCTTAATAATATCTTGCATAACCCATTTATTACAACATGGAGTATATGAACCCGTAGGCATTCTCATATAATTAGGAAGTGGTCCTCTTACTATATGTTCAAGTACTTCCTTGCATTTTTCATAATCACTTATATAATTACTAGATGATTTATAAATGTAATTTGTCTTATGACTGTAAGAGTGCGGCAAAACTGTCATTCCGTTATCTACTAAATCTCTCACAATATGTGGTCTATTCTCTGCTTCTTGACCTATTAAAAAAAAGGTTGCTTTTACCCCTTCTTTATTAAGTACATCTATTATTTTTCTCGTATTATTAGGTGATGGCCCATCATCAAAGGTTAAATATACAACTTTTTTTCTATTAGCTTCTTCACTTGTACTTGATTCAGCATTCTCCTCACCATATATTTTAGGTACTAATACAGTAAGCGTCATAAAAAATAACATAGCCCATACTATAAAAGCTTTTTTTTGTAAAAACCTCTTCATTTGTAATTCTCCCTTCTTTTGTGTAACTTAAAAGTTTCTTATAAAATAAAATCTTAATTATCTTAAACTAATAATTAAGTTTAATCTAAAAATATAATATGAACTTTCATATTAATAACTTACTAAAAGTAAGTTTATCAACATACTTATCTTTTGCATTTTCCTAAAAAATAAACCTTGTATTAAAGAATAAAAAAATAGAACTCATAAAATATTTGAGTTCTATTTTTTCGCTTACTTTTTTTGTTGTTTTAATGTTGATTTAAGTTTGAATAACAAAAGGAGATCTTTACTATATCTAATTATAAATCATTATATTTTTGCTAACTTTACTTTCTCTTATCTTTATAAGCTTTATTTCAGCTCTATTTTAATAGCAAATTCCACCTTAGATTTTGATTGTAAATATTCTAATTTTTTATGTTTTTTAGCAATTAAAATACTATCATAGTAACCGTTACATGGCTCTAAAGCACAATTATAATCTCCTCTAAAGCCACCCTCAGTAACCCAAAAGCCTATATAAGGTAAAACCTCTTTATTATATTTCAATTTATATGTTACATCTTTATGTGGATAATATATTCCACATAAACCCTCATTAACCTTAAGCTTTGTATAAAATTTTTCTGTATGCTTAGCATTCTCTTCTAGTACTTTACTTAAATCATATTCTTCTCCACTTAGAGTTTTAGTTATAGGATAATTATGTATGCTTTCAACTTCACCTAATTTAGTACTATTTTGTACATTTACAACTTGCTCTACATTACTTGGCATAATAAGTTGCATATCCTTATGACAATTAACTAAATAATGAGCTGCCCATATGTATGGAAATTGCTCATGTCCTAAGTTTTCTATATGATAACTCACTTCAATTTCATGTTCCTTTAACTCTATAGCTTTAACATATTTATATGGTAATATTTCACTTAAATATGTTAGTATAACCCTATTATCCTCTATGGATTCTTCAAAGGAAGCTGTCCATATTTCTCCATGATCAGGATAAACTATTGTTTTATCCTCATATTTTACTTCACATTGATCTATAGTTGGAAAAGCATCGTCAAAGCCAGCTGCATCGAATTTTTCAAAAGAATCATATAGTTTTGGAACTTTATATGTAGTTTCTTTGTTCTGAAATAACAATTCAAAATCCTTATTTTTTTCATAAATAGATGCTATTTTTCCTCCAACTTTAGGTAAAATAACCACCCTTAAAAAATCGTTTTCTAGTACAATTGCATTTTGCCCCTTAAAATATTCTCTATATATTCTCATATTTCCCCCATGTAATAGTAATTTATATATTTAATTTATTATAACATGACCATATTGAATTGTTATAGAAAACTTTTTCTAAAATTCTAAATTTACATTTAATTTCTATATATACTTTGAAATATTAAAGCTACCTCATGGTAATTTATTGCATATTAATTTTTTTCATCTTCTAAAATATAAATGAAGTCTATTTAATGCACTATACATACTTTGTAATTAATAAATAAAAAAGCTGTAGCATTAAGAAAGTCATATTCACCATAGAGTACTTATAAATTAGTTATAAGTACTCTATGATTTGATATTTATTCTTAATGCAACAACCCTTAATTTTATATTACTTCTGTTATAATTTCTCCATCTTTCACATTAATTTTTACTTTATCGCCATCTTGTATCTTACCTGCAATTATTTCTTTTGCAAGTATAGTTTCTAAAGTATTACTAATGTATCTCTTTAATGGTCTAGCTCCATATATAGGATCATATCCCTCATCCGCTAGAACCTTTTTACACTCTGAAGTTATTTCTAGTCTTATATTTCTTTCTTCAAGTCTTTTTTCAATTCCTTTTAAGAAAATATCTATTATAGTTGAGATTTCATCTTTGCTAAGTGGTTTAAATAAAATTATATCATCTAATCTATTTAAAAACTCTGGCTTAAATCTTAACTTAAGTTCATTCATAACTCTTTCTCTTACTTCTGAACTTATTTCAGTTCCATGTACATTTTCTAGTAAATATCTACTTCCTATATTAGATGTCATTATTATAATTGTATTTTTAAAATCAACTACTTTACCCTTGTTATCAGTAAGTCTTCCATCATCTAAGATTTGTAGAAAAATATTAAATACATCTTCATGTGCTTTTTCTATTTCATCAAATAAAACAACACTGTATGGATTTCTTCTTACGGCTTCAGTCAATTGTCCACCCTCTTCATATCCTACATATCCTGGAGGAGGACCTATTAACCTACTTACTGCAAATTTCTCCATATACTCTGACATATCTATTCTTATTATATTTTCTTCATCATCAAATAAATTATTTGCTAAAGTCTTTGCTAGTTGAGTCTTACCAACTCCTGTTGGTCCTAAGAATATGAAAGATCCAATTGGTTTATTAGTATCTTTTAAACCTGCTCTAGCACGTAAAACTGAATTTGCTACTGCTTCAACTGCTTCACTTTGACCTATAACTCTTTCCTCTAATTCCTCTGAAAGTTTTAATAATTTTTCTCTTTCACCTTCAACAAGTTTATTAACAGGAATTCCAGTCCATTTTGAAACAATTTCAGATATTTCATTTTCTGTAACCTCTTGCTTTAATAAGGTATTACCATTAAATTCTTGAACCTCTTCTTCCTTTTGTTTTAATTCAGATTCAAGATTTGGGATAACTCCATACTTAAGTTCTGCTACCTTATTAAGGTCATATTCTCTCTCAGCCTTTTCTATCTCACCTTTTACATCATCAATCTTAGATTTTATGTCTCTTATATTTTGAATTTCAGCTTTCTCTTTTTCATATTTAGCAGTGAATTCCATATCCTTTTCTTTTAAATTACTTAACTCTTTCTCTAAGTCTTGTAATCTTAATTTAGATTTTTCATCACCCTCTTTAGATAAAGCCTCTTTTTCTATTTCTAACTGAAAGATCCTTCTTCTAATCATATCCATCTCTGTAGGTAAACTATCTATTTCTGTTCTTATCATAGCACAAGCTTCATCAATTAAATCAATAGCCTTATCTGGTAAAAATCTATCATTTATATATCTAGATGATAATTTAGCTGCTGCTACCAAGGAATTATCATGTATTCTTATACCATGATGTATTTCAAAACGTTCCTTTAATCCTCTTAAAATTGATATTGCTTCTTCCACTGAAGGCTCATCTACCTGAACTTGCTGGAATCTTCTTTCAAGAGCTTTATCTTTTTCTATATATTTTCTATATTCATCAAAGGTTGTAGCTCCTATACAATGCAACTCTCCTCTTGCTAGCATTGGCTTAATTAAGTTACCTGCATCCATAGCACCATCTGTTTTTCCTGCTCCAACTATAGTATGAATCTCATCTATGAATAGAATAATTTTTCCTTCACTAGCTTCTACTTCTTTTAAAACAGCCTTTAATCTTTCCTCAAATTCTCCTCTATATTTAGCCCCAGCTATAAGTGCCCCCATGTCTAAAGAAAATATTGTTTTTTCCTTAAGTCCATCTGGAACATCTCCGTTAACTATTCTTTGAGCTAAACCTTCTACAATTGCTGTTTTACCAACCCCTGGTTCTCCTATAAGAACAGGATTATTCTTAGTTCTTCTAGATAATATTCTAACTACTCTTCTTACTTCTTCATCTCTTCCTATTACAGGATCCATTTTATGTTTTTTAGCATCAGCTGTTAAATTTCTTCCATACTTCGCTAAAGCTTCATAAGTTCCTTCTGGATCTTGAGTATCAACTCTTTGATTTCCTCTCACCTCTAATAAAGCCTGTAAAAATGTATTCTTATCAATATTATTAGCTTTAAATAAATTCTCTAAGCCAAACTTCTTAGCATTTTCTATCATAACTAACATCAAATGCTCGACACTTATGTATGAGTCCTTAAATTTTTTAGCTTCATCTTCAGCCTTGATAAAGACTTCTTCAAATCTTCTGCTAGGATATATACCGGAGCTTTGAGCACCTTCCCCTAAGACCTTTGGAATCTTATCTAGTTCTTGTTTTGTAGAGTTTTTTAATGCCTTTAAGTTAACTCCCATTTTTGCAAGTATACTAGGAACTAAGCTATCCTCCTCTTCAATAAGAGCAGCAAAAAGGTGTATAACATCTAATTGTTGATTATTGTTTCTTACTGCTATACTATGCGCATCGTTAATAGATTGTTGAGTTTTAATCGTTAATTTTTCAATATCCATACACATTACACCTCACTTAATTAATTCAAAAGGACATATATTTAATATATAAATATATGCCCTAATTATACTCTTTCAATAAGATTTTGAAAAGCTATTGAATATTATTATGTTTTTCCAATTATTAGATAAACGTTAAAGCTTACTTTCAATTGAAATAGCTAAGCCAAAGTATTTCAATGCTTCTCTAACATTGTTAATTTTATTGTACATCTTGCCTAATTCAAGATATCTATTATATATATCTTCTTTATCTCCAAATTTCACTATAGAATCTAATGAAAGATTCATATACATTTCAGCAAAATATTCTTTAGATGTACTCATACATATTAAAGACTTATAATAGTATGCTCTTTCGATAAATCTTATATCATCTAGTGATATAGCATCATTTAATGCTATATCACATATAGGTTCAGCCTTCTCTAGAAAATTATTATCTAAAAGAATTTTTACTGCATCCAAATGTAAGGATACAAAATTATATTTTTCTTCCTTTGGACATATACTAATAGCTTCTTCTAAATATAAAAATGCTCTATCCTTTAAATCAACTTGAAAGAAAGTTTCGGCATAAGACATTTTTAACTTCGCCACGGTATAACTTTCCAGTGAAAAACTGTCATAAGATTTCTCTTCATAGTTACTAAATTGGTTAATATCATTTCTTATACTTAAATTTGCTAGTAATTGATATACTTTAGATTTTAAATTAATATCTTTTATATCATTTACTAAGTCTTTTAGCTTTATACCAATTTTATACGCTTCTGCATATTGATTTAGCATAAGATGACAATTGGATTGACTATATAAAACTTCGCTATATAACGATTTCTCTTCAATACTAAGTTCTTTTTTCAACCGTAATATCTCTATTACTTTGTCATAATAATTCATACATTGAGGTATTTCATTATTGCTATATAAATATAAAGCTATGTCCATATAATAAATTATTTGATTTTTTTCTGTGTAAGATTTTTCATATAAATCGTAATAAGTACATTGAATATCTTGAAGTCCGTATACATTCTTATTTTTAAAATAATATTGGAATAATATATGCATAGCTTCAAAGGCTCTTTCATAATTGTTATATTTTTCTGAATAATCCATTATGATTTTTAAATCTTCTTCATAATGAGAAAAAACTTTTTGATTCTTCAATCTATTAAGATTTTCCTCTAATTGCTCATCTACATCTTTTTTTAAATACTCTAAATCTAAATCTAATTTTTTACTAACAAATTCTAAAATCCATAAATCAGGTTTTATTTTATTATTTTCTATACAACTCATCTTAGAAACTGAAATTTTATCTTCACATAAATCTTTTAAAGTCAGTCCCTTATAGACTCTTGCTCTTTTAATTTTTTCCCCAGTTGAAAGTATCTCCATTTTTTATCATCACCCATTATTTATAATATAAAACTATATTCCTTAATTCCTACACCCAATAATTAATTCCTTAACCGAATACTTAAATAATATCTAATTCCTTGAATAATGCTACGCTTTCACCTAAATATTTAGTAGCATCAACTATATTTGCTTTACCCATATAAAAATTACCTAATATAACAGAAATCTCTGCTGCATCTTTTAATAAATTCATATTTTTGGCTATATTTAAAGCCATAATTAAAGTGTTTTCTGCTTCCATATCTGATTCTTCTTGTAAATCTACCCTATATTTTAATAAGTAGTATTTAATAATTATTTTCGGATCTTTATCATTGGCAAATTCTCTTATTTCACTTAATAGCTCTTTAGATTTTTCTATGTTTTTTAATTTTATGTGATTTTCACATATAGATATTAAAGTATCTATAACAGAGTCATCACTTTGTTGAATTTTCATTTCTTTTGCTTTTCCTAAGTGTTTAAAAGATTCATCCATAAGGTTAAAATCTGAGAATAATTTTCCTAGGTCATTTTCAATATCAGAAGTTAATTTGTTATCCTCAATTTCCTTATATACACTTAAACTCTTATCAGAATACTTAATAGCTTTTTCTAGATCCCCATTTTCACTGCAAGTTTCTGCTAGTTTCAATAAGGTTCTTCCATATTCCCTCTTATCATATAAAAGTTTAAATTGTTTTTCTGCTAAATAGCAATATCTTTTAGCTTTTTCTAAATTTTCTAACTTGAAATAATTAAAAGCAATAAAATAGTAAATTTCACCTATTAGATAATCATCACCTATTTCATTATCTTTATATAATTTCTCAGCTTGTTGAAAGTATGTACTTGAAGAATGATATGCTTTTAATTTTAATGTTATTATCCCTAAATTCAACAGTGTTTTAATAACCTGTCTATAGGCATTGTTTTTCATAAAAATAACATTAGATTCTAAAAAGCTTTGTTGTGCTAAAGAATATTCTCTTTTGTATAGATAAATTTTACCTCTAATATAATGTGCTTCAGCCTCAACTAATGAAAGTGAATATTTTTCTGAATATAATAAAGCTTTTTCTAAATATGCCTCACTTTTTTCTACCTCATCATTTAATAAATGTGCTTTAGCCATATTTTCAAAATAAAGGCATATTTTTTGAGCTTGGCTCTCTTCAGATTCCATTAAATACTCTACAGTGGTATTCAAACTTTCAGCTAAATATTCTAACAAATCCATACTTGGATTAGACTTCCCTGACTCCACCAAACTTATTTGTCCTGGTGTTATTCTATCCCCTGCTAGATCCTTCAAAGTCATATTTAATTCTTTTCTTTTTCTTTTAATCTTCTCTCCTAAAGACAATATCTCCATGTTAACGCATCCTTTACGTAAAAGTATTAAATTTTAATATAATTAAATCTACTATACAAATTCCCGATATGATTAAATGTAATATACAAATTATTAACATTATTATATCATAAAATGGTGTAATACTGCAAAAACAACTATTAAATTTTAAAATATTCTTTATTATTAAAAAAACCCCGAGGTATTTCGGAGTTTTTTTAATATTTTTAATCAGTTTAAAATTAAAATGTTACATAATATCCCACTAGAAATAAAAAATTATTTCATCATAGACATCATGTTTCCCCCCATATCGTACATTCTGTTTTTAGCCATATTAACTTTTTTTCTTACTTTTCTTTTTGTTTTCTTATCCATATAAGGCATAACAGCCATTTCTGCAGCTGCACCCACCATAAGACCTAATGCCATGCCACCTATAAATTTACCATTCATTTTCGACACATCCTTTCTAATAGTTTTTAAAGCATTACTTAATTTATACTTTTACACTATTAGGTTGTGTACTTTTTCTTTAAATAAACGTGTAAATATATACTTAACTTTACATATTTAAGTTAAGCTTAGTAAAAGCTATGTTATTTTATTAATTTAAGTATGATACTGTTTTTTTCATTCTCCTCTAGTCCTTCTACATACTTCTTAGCTTTATTCATATCCATAGATTTAATTTTATTAATTATTTCTTCTATTTTTAATTCATTTTTATCCTTTTCCTCTGATTTTTCACTTTTTATTCCTTTGTTTATAGAACCTTTTTCTTTTATAACTTCTATATTGTCCTCCATACCTTGAGCAGTTTTTAAAAGCTTTTCCTTTACTTCTTCTGTTAAGACCTTTACCTTATTACTTTTTAGGTAATTTAAAACAACCTTATTATTTTCTACACCTATTGGTAATTTAGCCTGTTCATCAGCTACTTCATTGAAGAAATCTCCTGTGTGACTATCCACCTTTACAAAGGTTACTTCTATACCATAAGTGTTAATTAACTTATTGAATTCATTGTAATATATCTCTGAAGATTCATCAGTTCTCTTCCAGTATCCAGTTGCATGATGACAGATACCTTCATAATCATGGAATATTACTATTTTGCTTTGTTTGTAATATGCTGCATATTTAACAGCTCTTATTGCTGCCTTTAACTCTCCTGCTATTTGTCTTATTTGCTTTTGAGAGTCATCCTCAGCAGCACCATTTTCGATATAGGTTATTACGCTGTTTTTTACTACAACTAATCCATATCCATATCTTTCTGTTGCTATATTGTAGCTTCCATCTACATAGGCATGTAATTGATCCATTGGATATTCATCTTCGCCCTTTTTTAAAAGCTTCTTAGTTTCTTTAAGAAAATTTTTAGCTTCTTCTAAACTTTCAAAGCTCTTATATTTAGCACCCTTAACTCCTTTTACATAGTTAAGACACTCGCTCCACGTATCAACTATTATATCCTCTACTTTTATATTCTTTTTAGAATCAAAGCCTTCTTTTATAGCATAAACCTTTTTAGCCATTACTTACCTCTTTTCAATTCCTTTTTATAAGTTTTCACTTCTTTTCTTGACTTTTTTTTAAACTTAAATAAGGATTTAACTACTTGCATTACCTTTCTAGTATTATCTAACCCTATTACTACAGTTAAATACTTTACTCCCTCAGTAATTATTTGTATCAAATCTTCCTTACCCTGCCAATGTTCAACTATTATCTCTTTAGGAATATCTGTTACTATCTTTTCTAAAACAAAAAATATAATAGTAACATCATCTATTTTACCTATAAATGGAATGAAATCCGGAATAATATCTATGGGAATTGATATGTACGCTAAAGCCGCTCCTATGGAATATTTAGTTTTTATAGGAACTCTCTTATCTTTAAATAATCTTCCCATAAGTACTATTAAATCTGGTATTAAAAGAGCATATTCCATTATTTTTTTATACTTATTAGGTACACTCTTTTCTATATTATCTCTAATATCATTATAACTATTTTTACTTGTGATATTTATCGTTTTTTTTTCATTTTTATACCCCTCAATAGTTTCACAAGTTTCAACGTTCTCTATTTCACTTAAAACTTCTTCTGTTTCATTCTCTACTTTAGTATCTTCATAACTTTCTATTTTAGACTTGCTTATTTCACCTATTTTTTCTAAGTTATTTACTATATCGTAATTTTCCTTAAGCTCTTCAACTGTTACTTCTTTTTTCTTATTATTGATTAATATATCTCTTGTTTCACAAATTAGTTTACCTTTTCCTGTTCTCAATGATATAATTTCAAAATCTACCATAGGTATTAATTTATTAATTACCTTCAAATCAATTCTGATTTCTTTGTTTTTATATCCAATTCCTAAATATTTAAATTCATTTATAAGCTTCTTTTCAACCAAACTTACTATACTGCTAAATATCCCAAGCTTAAAAAACTTAACCTTCTCTATTTTAAGTATAACTATATTATTTATAACATCAATAATACCTAATTGAATTTTAAACTCAAGATTTATTTTCCAACTATAAGTTCCCTGTATAATTATTGAATCTTCTATATTAGCACTACTTATCTTTAGATTTTCTACTTTCGCATATTCATTTACAACTTCATCTAATATACTTAGTAAATCTTCCTGTGTAAGTTCTACATTAACACTAGATACCTTCACTAAAATACCTCCCCCTGTAGAATATTAACTTTTCTTATATTTAAAATTAAATAAAATTATCATTTTCTATATTATTACCCTTAGTATACTATATATAAAAGGCTATTTAAATAAATTTTTGTATAATTCAAGCATTAAATCGAAAATATTTCCATTAGACAAGGTTTATTTTTAATGTATAATATAAATTATCAATGAACGAATCATTTAAATCAATAATTTTCGATTTTTTTCAACTTATTTTACATATATTATTTTCTTTATGTCATCTTTATCTAGTTTTTCTAGGAAAGGAGCACTAAATGAAAGATCTCAAAAAAAACATATTAATTTTACCTATTGTCACTGCAATTTTCTCTATAATCGCCAGTGCATTCTTTAATAACTCTTCTATTGTTACTAAAAACCTAGGCTACAATGATTTTTTAAATAAAGTTAATAAAGGTACTGTTGAAAAAATATATTCTATAAATTCTCCTCAACTTAAAATAAAGCTTAAGGATGGAAGTTTATATTCAACTGAAAACCCTAGAAGTGAGAACTTCAAAGAATCTATGCTTAGTAAAAATGTTGAAGTCTCTGAATCAATATATTTTTCACCAATAGAAGTTATACCTCCAATTATTTTTGTTATTTCTATAGTTACAATAATTCTTTTATCCTTTAAAAGAACATCAAAGGTTTCATCTGGCAATATAAAATCAGCTACAATAGATGCTCAAGATATGCAAAACATAGATTTTAACTTTACTAAGGTTGCTGGTAATGAAGAAGCTAAAGAAAGTTTAAATGATATAGTAGATTTTCTTAAAAACCCACAAAAGTATGCATCTTACGGTGCCAGAATGCCAAAGGGAATAATTCTTTATGGATCACCTGGTACTGGTAAAACACTTTTAGCTAAAGCCGTTGCTGGAGAAGCTGGTGTTCCCTTTTATGCCGTATCTGGTTCTGACTTTGTACAGGTTTATGTAGGGGTAGGAGCAGGTAGAATACGTAATCTATTTAAAAAAGCTAAAAGTCATGGAAAAGCTGTAATCTTTATAGATGAAATTGATGCCATAGGTAAAAAAAGAAGTTCCTCTACTAATGGGGGCTCTGAAGAAAAAGATCAAACCTTAAATGCTTTATTAACGGAAATGTCAGGTTTTAAAGAAAGTGATGGCATAATAGTAATTGCTGCCACAAATAGATTAGACATATTAGACCCTGCTCTATTACGTCCAGGTAGATTTGATAGACACATCGAAGTGTCTTTACCAGATTTAAATGCTAGAAAAAAAATATTAGATTTACATTTTAAAAATAAACCAAAATCTAATATTGATATAGAAACATGGGCTAAGAAAACCGCTTATTTCTCAGGCGCTAAACTTGAGAACTTTGTAAATGAAGCAGCTATTTTGGCATGTAAAGAAAATAGCCACTCAATTTTAGATTTACATCTAGATAAAGCCTTTTCAATGGTTTTAGCTGGATATGAAAAGCAAGATACTTCAAACATAAAAAAAGATGATAAAATTATAACTGCTTACCACGAAGCTGGACATGCTCTTATCTCTCACTTAGTACTACCTAATGAGAAGATATCTAAAATCACTATTATTCCAACTTCAAAGGGAGCAGGCGGATACACTCTTACAATACCAGAAGATAATCAACATCAAAATAAATCTTATTTAATAAATAGAATAAAAGTATTACTTGGTGGTAGAGCAGCTGAAGAATTAATTTTTGGAAGTGACAATATAACTACTGGGGCATTTAATGACTTACAAAGAAGTACGGAATTAATAAGTAATATGATAACTCAATATGGTATGGGTAATAGTTTAGGATTACTTAACATGAATGAGTTATCAAAGTTTGGAATAACAACACAAAACGATGCCTTCAAAGAGTGTAAAAATACTATTGATTCAATTTACAAAGAAGTTTTAACTATGCTACAAGAAAACAAAGAAGTTTTACAGATACTTACCAATGAATTAATAGAGAAAGAAACACTCTATGAAAATACTATAGAAAATCTTTTATAAATTATTTTTTTATAAATTGACTTGATTTTATATCTTATAGTGTTATAATGAATTTGTAAAATTTAATATATTTTGTGGTTTTAAAGTTTTCTTTAAATTAAAAGGGAAGCTGGTGTGAGTCCAGCACGAACCCGTCACTGTAACAAGGAGTATATACTAGTTACACCACTGTTAATTATGTTAATGGGAAGGTTAGTATATATGTTGATTTGAAGTCAGGAGACCTGCCATGAAGTATAGACTAAAAAATCCCACGGGAAAATTGGGAGGTGTCTAACATGAAAAGGCATTGGAGTAGTTTATTAAAAGAAACTATCCTTGCTAAATCTTTTTATTGTTATATCAGACATCCTCTATAGGGTGTCTTTTTTATTTACTAATAACTTAATTTCAGCTTAATATATTCCTCATTCTGTATTATTAGCCCCTAATAATCTAAAACATTGAATATATTAAAGCCCTACTACTCTCTATGATTTCTCCCTAATTAATCATAGAGAGTAGTCAAAACAAAACTTATTATAACAAGCAAAAGATTTCAAGGAGAACATCATGTGTAACAAATTATCTGTGGGAAATATTAAATTTTCCCGAAACACTATAAGTAAAAAGACAGTTCAAATTATTTGTATTTTATTAGGAAGTTTAATTTATGCCTTAAGCGTAAACATTTTTATAGTGCCAAATAAGTTTCTTAGCGGTGGAGTTGCTGGTATATCACTATTGCTTCAATATGTAACTAATATACCTTCTGGTTACTTTACTTTGCTTATAAACATTCCTATTTTCTTGTTTGGTATAAAAGCTATAAATAAAGAATTTGGAGCTTTAAGCTTTTTAGGTATGATATCAATGTCAATCTTTTTAGTACTAACAGAGAGTGTTAATAAATTTTTAGTAGTTGATGACTTATTAATCTCTTGCATATGTGGTGGGGTTTTGTGTGGATTAGGAATGGCAATAATTTTCCTTAACAAAGCATCTGAAGGTGGCACTGATATAATAGCTATAGTTCTTAAGAAAAAATATGGTTTGAAACTTTCTTCTATGACCTTTATATTAAATGCCATAATAGTTTTTATAGGGTTATTTTTAAGCAATTTAACTATAACAGTTTATACTTTAATTTCCTTATTTATAAGAGCTTATATTTTAGATAAGGTCATTGCCATTAGTAATGAAAAAAAGCTAATTATTGCTATAAGTGATAATTCTGATGAAATAAAAAATTCTATTTTAACTTCCTTAGGACGTGGAGTAACTTGTCTACATGGCGAAGGTGCCTTCACTGGACAACAAAAGAAAGTAATATATTCCATAATGAATCCTAAGCAAGTTGAACAAGCTAAAAGTGCTATATTATCAATTGATCCAAAATCCGTCATCACAGTTATGGATGTAACTGAGGCTCACGGAAAAGGTTTTAAACAATTATCCTTTTAATTAAATATATATAGAGGCTGGCAATGAAGCCACCTCTCTCATGATTGCTTTTGAAAAAGCACCATATCAATGAAGATATGGTGCTTTTTTATAATAACTTTGATTTATCATTCATACTAAATACAAGAGCTACAATAGCTCCCCCTATAAGTCCACCTATATGAGCCATTTGATCTATATTCGCTATACTCATTCCCATAACTAAGTTAAGACCTATTACTATAACTATATTCTTTATGAACTCTTTTCCCACTCTATTTTTATTTTTTAGAGCATAGACAAGTATAGCACCTAAAAGCCCAAAGATTGCTCCTGATGCTCCTATACCAATACCTCTTAAAAATAAAGAACTTACTATAGATGCTAAAATTCCTGAAATAAAATATATTGATATATATTTCTTCTTTCCAAAGACCTCAGCAACTAATGGTCCTAAAGCATATAAGGCATACATATTAAATATTAAGTGAATAAGTCCTCCATGTAAAAACATTGAAGTTACAAATCTATATATATCTATAATTCCCATGTACTTAATATTTAAGTTAGCTCCTAACTTAAATAAAGCCATATTATCTATCTCTATGATGTTTCCGCCTAATCTTACTGATACTATTGTAGATACTAGATATACTAAGATATTTATAAGAATAAGTATTTTAGTAACCTTATCGAACCTATTCTCTTCATTTTCTTTTATTTTATTTAGATATCTAGCTATTCTAGCACTACTATCACTTAAATAATTTGGCACGTTTCCTAAGTAATTTACATTGTACTCTTCTTCATTAACTAAAACTCCAGTTATACCTAAGTCATAAGCTTTTTTGCTAATTAATTCTTTATTTTTATTGTTTAAAAATATAACAGCATTTATCTCAACTGTACCCTCTGTATTTCCTAATACTATGTTTCTATAATATCTATAAAACTCTAAATTGCTTTCATCTAAAAATATTACAAATCTCTGACCATCTTCTTCTGACTTCGCTGCCCATGAAGATTTATATTCAGCAGCTCCCTCCAGTTCTATTAATGCATAATTAAAATTATTTATCATAGTAGATATAAATTTATCTGCATATTTCTTTTTCATGAATCTTTCCTTTCCTATAGATTGAGTTTTAATTTATCTATAATAGCTTGATTTAAATTCTAAAAACATTCTACCATAAAATTTCTATATGTTCCTATAAAATCATAAAGTTTTTACATTTTATCTACTATATCAATAAAAGTTTACATTAAAATAATAAGACTTCCATAATTAAAATTTTCATAGCACCATATTTTCTAAATGCATAATAAAATTATATAAATGAAAAATACTCCTACCATAACTTCATAAGCTTATATAATTTGAAGCTTTCACAATAAACTTTTATAAATCTACTTACTCTAAAACATAAAAGATTATAAAAACTCCTATAATATAGATATTCCCTCTATATTATAGGAGTTTAATTGATTTAGCTTATAAAAATCTATTTAAGATCTTTTAATACCTCTACTAAGTATTGGTACATTCTATCTGTAGATTCTATGCTTATATGCTCATCTGGAGTATGAACGTCATAAATGTTTGGTCCGAATGAAATCATATCCATATCGCTTCCAAACTTACCACCAAATAATCCACACTCTAATCCAGCATGTATAGCACTTATTTCTGGCTTGTTACCAAATGTTTTTTCAAATACACTTACAAATGTATCTCTTAGTTTAGAATCTGGTCTATATTGCCAAGCTGGGTAATCAGATATAAATTCTACCTCAGCACCAGTCATTTTAGATATGATTGTACCAACAGCATTAATTTGCTCTTTTAGTGTTCTAACTGAACTTCTAACACAGTTTTCAAATTTAACACAGTTATCTTCTGTAATTATAACACCTAAGTTATTTGAACTTTCAACTAATCCTTTAATTGCCATGCTCATTGTTTGAATTCCATTAGGAATTAACATAATGATGTTAATAATTTTTTCTGTAGTTTCAGCAGTAAATACTTCTTCTACTTTTCCATCAAAGTTTTCAACAGTTAAAGTTACATCTGGATCTTGAGCATTTAATTCAACTTTAAATACTTCATTCCACTCTTTAACTTTAGCTTCTAAAGCTGCTACATCATTAGGTTTAACTAAAACTACTGCGTCTGATTCACGAGGAATAGCATTCATTTTTGCTCCACCATCGATACTTGCTAACTTGAAGTTTACAGTTTTTCTTAAGTCCTCTAAGAATCTTCCCATTAACTTGTTAGAGTTACCTCTTTCTTTGTTAATTTCCATTCCAGAGTGACCACCTTTAAGTCCTCTAATTTTCACAACTTTTCTTTCACACTCTGAACAAGCAGCTTCTTTAACAACTGGAAGTGAAATTACTTGTCTTACTCCACCTGCACAGCTTACTAAAAGAATACCCTCTTCTTCTGAATCTATATTAATTAATATTCTTCCTGAAATATTTTTAGGATCTAAACTTTGAGCTCCACCCATTCCAGCTTCCTCATCAGTAGTAGCTAAAAGTTCTAATGGTGCATGATCTACATCATTAGAAGCTAATATTGCTAATCCAAATGCTAAAGCAATACCATTATCTGCTCCTAAAGTTGTTCCATCAGCTCTTAAAGTATCTCCTTCAACGATGAACTTAATTGGATCCTTTTCAAAGTCATGTACTGTGTCTGTATTTTTTTCACAAACCATATCCATGTGTCCTTGAAGTACTACAGTTGGAGAATTTTCGTATCCCTTAGTTCCAGGCTTTCTTATAATTACATTTAAAGCTTCGTCTTGAGTGTAATCTAATCCGTGTTTTTTAGCAAAGTCTACTAACCAATCACTTATAGCTTTCTCATTTCCAGAACCTCTTGGTATTTCGTTCATTTCCTTGAAATACTTGAATACCTCATAGCTTTTTAAATTTTTTAATTGTTCTAACATTTAAGTAATCCTCCCTTAAAACATAATCTTTATACCCAATAGTATGAGTATAACTGCTCCTATGTATGTAGCATATTTTTCTACTACTTCAATTTTTCGAAGAACTTTAGATATGAAAAATGCTATAGATGTCATAACAAAGGTTATTGCTCCAATTATTAATGTATAATAAAGTAGTTCTGCATAGTTTGACAAATTACTCGCTATTCCAAACATTATAGCTCCTGCATCAATACTTACAGATATACCTAATATAATACACATAAAAAATTTCAACACTAATTCTTTTTCTTTATTTTCAAATTCTTCTTTCAATATTATTATACCAACGAGAGATACAATAAATCCAGACATTATTTGGGGAACTTTTAAAAAATAAGTATTAAAAATAATTCCTAATACTCCACCTATAAAAGCTATAAAAAACTGAAAAAATCCAAAACTAGAGCAAACCCCCAATTTCATAGTTCCATTAACTCTCTTATCTAATCCTATCGAAAGCGCCACAGCAAAGGCATCTAAGGATACTGCCAAAGCTATTAGTATTACATAATAAATGTTCATCTAACCCTCCTCAACTCTTAATAAATTTTCTATATTTAAAGTTATGAAGACAAAGATTATATTATTACAAAATAAAAAAAGCTTAAAAATTTTTATTTTAAGCTTTTTGAAAAAATTTAATTATATTAAATCTATCCTAGTTTCACTGAACATCTTCTTATATCTATATCTTTTTTAACTATATCATCATTTTCGAAGGATAAGTTGCAAACTTTAGCTTTATCCTTACTTATTCTTATGGATGAAAGATCAAATATACCTGATGCCACTAACTCCTCTTCTTCATGCACAAGTGTTATAGGAAGTTTTCCTAACTCTACATCCATATCAGCACCATTTCTAATTACTACAACTATATCAATCTTATTTAAAGCTAAATGACTAAGTCTAAATATATTAACAGTAACATTTCCATATGGTACAGCTGGTAAAGTATCTAAGTACTCTTTTAATTGCTCTCTTATAGTTGTATCAGCTTCCTTTGGAAGATCTTCATATTCCTCAACTTCAACTGTTTCAGTTATTTGAGCATCATTAGTATATACTACCTTCCATTTCTTATCACAGATATTCTTATCTAACACACTTTCTTTATCTAAGTATACTTTAAATGGTCTAGCCTTAAGAGATGGTATCTGTCCAGCATCTGTGAACTCCACAAAGGCCTGAGCTAATACGTTATTTTCTTCATCTATTATTCTCATAGGAACTGTATTTATTAATATACTTCTCTCTAATCCATTTCTTATAAATACACTTAATTCATAGTTTTCTTCACCCTCAAAGATATAAAGTCCATTAATAGCTACTTCCCCATGAGTTAATGGATTTAAAGCCTCAAGTTCATCATTCCATATTTGTTTTTGAAGATCTGATATTAAAATCTCTTCTTTTTCTGGTAAATATAATTCAAACTTAATTGTTTCTTTTTGATTATTTAATTCATTAGCCATTTAATTCATCCCCCATTAATTCCCTCTTATGAAACATTATATATTTCACAAAAGAATCCCTTTATTTATATTAACTTTTCATAAATCACTACAATATTCAAAGTTAACTTTAATCTTTATAGCTATAATAAGTATATAATTAATTATCTTACATTTATGATGTAGCCTTACTTTTAATATTACCATATTCTATATCTTAATATAAAACATTATTCAAACTTATTTTTTGCTTTAATTCCTATGGCAATATATTTTTTAATTAATACCAAAATTAAAAATATTATAGCACCTGTTGTGTCTATAAATATATCCTTAATTTGTCCACTTCTACCAACAACAAATAATTGGTGAAATTCATCTGTAGCCGCATAAAAAAATGTAAATAATATTGATAATATGTATAATAGCTTATCCGAAAAGTCTATTTTTAAAGCTTCATATATAAAGAAACATAAAATAAAATATTCCGTTATATGTGCAGCCTTCCTTATGAACAGTTGACTAAATTCTCCCAAAGTGCTATTTAAATCAATGCCTAGAAAGTTTAAAATCATAATAACTGTACTACTTTTTTCATTAGATGCTGATGCATTATCATTAGAAAACTTAAATATTATACTCATCCATAAAACTACAAGAATCCATCTAAAAACTCTACTATTGAAAACTTTTTGTAAATACTTTATTTCAAGCCCTCCTTTACTATCTCTTATACATATATTACAATAAGTTTATTAAAAACACCATAAATATTCTTTTATTTTGTTTAACACTTTATTATTTTATGTAAGTAATATCTTAAAATTGTATTTTTTTAAGATATATACTCTTTTAACCATTTTATAGTTAGTTTATAATATAACTAACTATATTTATTAAAATACTTAAGGAAGTGATGCAATGTCTAACAATTACGACCAAAATAATGGTAGAAGTAATAGCAATAACCGTACTCGACGCACTAATGGAGCTGATAATAAAACTTCTACAACAAAAAAGAAAAAGAAATCAAAAAGGCGTAGAAAAAAAAGAGTTTTAAAGGCAATATTATTTTGCTTTTTATTGTTAATTATATTAGGTCTTATTTCAATTATTTCCATTGGAAATACTATGAATAAAATTAACTCTAAAGATTTTCCTAAAACCAATAGTGCATTAGGTATAGGAAATCTAAAAAGCGAACAAATGAATGATGATGTAATTAACATAGCTTGTTTTGGATTAGATCGTAGAACTCCAGATGAACCTTCACGTTCTGACTCTATGATGATTGTATCCTTAGATACAGTACACAAAAAAGTAAAGGTATCTTCATTAATGAGGGATACTTATGTTAATATTGAAGGTCATGGATATGAAAAATTAACTCATGCATACTTTTATGGCGGTCCTGAATTAGCTGTAAAAACAATTAATCAAAACTTTAACTTAAACATAAAAAATTATGTTTCTATTGATTTTACTGGACTACAAGATATGGTTGATGCAATAGGTGGAGTTGAATTAGATATAAACGCAGATGAAATTGATTACATGAATGGATATATCTCTGATCAAAGTTATCAAAGAGGAGTTGAAAATATTCCTTTAAAAAAAGCTGGTAAACAAACTGTTACTGGTATGCAAGCTTTAGCCTTCACAAGAGTTAGATATACTTCTAGTGGAGACTTTGGAAGAACTTCAAGACAAAGAATAGTTCTTAATGCTATGTTTAATAAAATAAAAAAAGGTGGAGTACTTAAGTTTCCTAGCAATGTTAAAAAGTTACTTCCTTTTGTTGAAACAAGCTTAAATGGCTCTGATATATTTAAATTTGGATCAAAAGCATTTTTCTCAAATTCACTAAACTTAGAGCAAACTCGTTTCCCAATTGATGGTCATTGTTATGATTTATATGTAAATGATATTTACTATTTAGGTCATGATGAGGACGCTACTAAACGTGATATATTTAACTTTATATATAATGATGTAGCACCAGGAAAACAATTGGAAGATGTTCAAAGATAATATTATGTTTTAAATATTTCAAATAAATGCCTATGATACTTATTATCATAGGCATTTATTATTTGACACTATCTGAAGATGCTTTTCATTCTACTAAAGAATCCTTCTCTCTCAATTTCCTTATGCTTTGGAATATTATAATTAGGATCAAAGAAATTCTCCATATTTCTCTTAATTTTAAGCTTTTTATCTTTATCTAATGATTTGATTACATCACTTATTATAGGTGCTTTTTTACCAGTGTTATGACTATCTGAAGCTATAAAGTCAACTATATTATTCCTAACTAATGTATCAGCAGTTGCTTTAACCTTTTTACCAAAGTCTCCTCTTAAGCTTATAGCATTTATCTGAAATAAACACCCTTCCCTAATAAAATCATTTAATAATGTTTCATCATTCATAACATAGGTATATCTTTCTGGATGTGCAATTATAGGTATAATCCCTCTAACCCTTAACTCATATATTATATCTATAGCGTAAGATGGTAACTTATCAAATGGAAACTCTATTAACATATAGTTTGTATTTTCTATAGGTTGTATTTCTCCATTATCCAGCATCTCTATCAAATTAGATCTAATATGTACTTCTTGACCTGCTACAAGTTTAATGTTTAAGTTTTTCTCACTTAATATCTCATTATATCTCTTAACCATATCTCTAACATCAGATATTTTGTTAGTAAAATGTCTTGAGTGGTGAGGCGTAGTAATAATAACTGAAATTCCATCATTAATAGCTATATTAATCATATCAAAAAAATCTTTTTCGTTTTTAGCTCCGTCATCAATTCCTGGAAGTATGTGACAATGCAAATCTACCATAGCGATCCCCCTAAGTTTTATTTTTCAAGATTTCTACAATCTATATAAACTACTTAATTATCATAATTCATCACAATAATTGTACTATAAATAGATTATAATTTTAATATCAAAATGCATAATTTTATATAATAATAGTTACATATTATCATTATATGAATATATAAACATAAAATTTTGAAAATAACTTTCACTTGATAATATAACATATATAATTTAAATTTGCATAATTACAAATTAGTAAATAGAAAAAAGCCATTACATAAGGATTTAGTAATACTATACTTCTTGTATATTAATACCTAACCTCTCATGTAATAGCTACATATTATGTTTATTATTATTTTAATTTTATGTCTTATAATATCTAAGAATTCTTTTCTATCAACTTTGTTAAATAAATCTACTCTTCTTCATCAACACTTATTGCACTTATATTTTCAACTATTTCTGTATTATTCTTTTCTTTATAAATCATAATCACCTTTTCAATTATCAAAGCTAACATAATTACACCTGAAAGAATAAAATACTTACTGCTGAAGAAGAAAATTATAGTTGCCATAGCTAATAATCCTATGCTTATTAGCTTATTTAACTTAATGAAACCTGTTGCTATACCCCAAATACTTAAAACAATTCCAATAGCACCAATAGATACCTTAATAAAGTAATTCTTCACCTCTAATGAAAATGCTGGCTCACTAAATCCTTTAGAAATTAAGACCATCATAGATATTATAGATATTAATACAGCTAGTACTTCAAACCCAAATTCTATATATCTAAGATATATATTTTTATTCTCCATATTAAAATCCCTCCCTCCAATATAAACTCTTATATTTATATTAAGAAAAAAGACCTTTTATACCTATAGACTATTAATAATATTAGGTTATTAATAACTCTATTTATAACCACAGATATAACCTGTGGTATTCTTTATACAATAAAAATAAACCTTACACATCATTGTAAGGTTTATTTTTATTGCACAATTATCATATATCTTTTTATTTACTTATCTACAATAGCAATAGCTATTAGTCCTGGTCCACTATGAACCCCTGCAACAGGACTTATTGACCCTGCTCTTCTTACAGTACCAACTTTATTATCACTGCACCAACTCTTTAACTCTTCATAAAGTTTATCTGCATCAACTTTTCCATTTCCATCATATATGCCTAACTCTTTACCAGCCTTTAAAGATTCTATTGCTAGCTCATGAATTCTTTTCACAGCTTGCTTTTTACCTCTAACTTTATCATAGGTAAAATACTTACCATCTTCTCCAACACATATAATAGGTTTCAAATTTAATATAGTACCTATAGCACCGGTTACCTTACCTATTCTTCCACCTTTAACTAAATATTCTAATGTGTCAACAATGAAGAATATCTTTATTGAGCTTCTTATTTTAGGTAAGGTATCAACTATTTCTTCATAACTCTTTCCTTCATCTATCATTCTTCTTACTTCTTTAACTATATAGCCTTCACCCTCTGATATTGATCTTGAATCAAATACAGTAGTTGTTAGCTCTGGGAAGTTTTCAGACACTAACTTAATTGCATTATTTATACCAGATAACCCAGTAGATAATGTTACAGCAATTACATGAGTGTATCCTTCCTCTGTAAATTTATTGAAAGCATCCTCTATATCAGCCATAGATGGTAACGATGAAGTTGGAATTTCTACTTTTATATTATCATATACCTCTTGAGCTTTAATATCTATATTATCCCTGTACTCTCTATCCTTATAGATAATTCTAAAAGGTAAAATAATAATATTATTTTCTTCAGCATATTTAACATCTAAATCTGCTGTACTATCTGTAATTATAGCTATTTTTTCCATGTGCTTGCCTCCTCATAAAATTATATTACCTAGAAAGCAATATATATTAATACTATCACTTAATTTCTTTACTGTGCAATACAAATTAGAGTATAAATATATATTTTTACTATAGTATAAATTTTATCCATATTATGTTTTTATATTAATTTATTTGATTTCATACACTGTAGTGTCATTATTTTCAAATACTCGTTCAACTCTATCCCATTTTATAACTAAGTCCGGATGTATTTGCTTAGATACCATTATAAACCTTATATTTTTACCTATAATATCATTTATAACAGTATTATCATTATTATAGATTCTTTCATTTATAGCCTTATTTTCTAGTACTTTTTTTAATTTATTATTACTAGAAAGAGCATCTTTATATCCCTCTACATACATCTGTCTTTCACTAAAAACCGAATAATATTTATGTTCTGCTACCTTATCTGAAAACTTAGAACTAGTATAATGAATATCTGTTGCTATTACATCCTCATTGCTAGAATTAAGGTTTATCCACTGCAATGCCTCATACTCACCCTTAGTTATAGAGTCATAAATAAATGCCTCATTTACTAAGCTTCCATTGCTTACATTATAAAAAGTACTTACCCCTCCTCTAACTCCATTAAATAGTCCTAGAGTTGTAGTAAGTATTGGCATTATCATAAATCCACAGGTTACATACTTGATATAATTATTATAACATTGAAACTCCTCTAACTCCTTCATTACAACTATAATCATAAACATCATACTAATAACTACTAAAGTACTCTCACTAGAAGACTTAAATCCAAATATGTAAGTTGCCAGAACTAAAACCAAAGATATTCTAACTATATATGTATGACTTAAGAAATTAATATCTCTATATCTTTTTTTAATAATAAATATATATATAACAGAAATAGGTGGTGCTATTAAAATAAACTTCACAACACCATAAATTACATCTATAAACATCGATAATATGCCGCCTAGAATACCAAGTCCCATAGGAGATACTTTAGATCTTATACTTAGTAAAAAGCTTGCAATTATGCCCTTTTGATTTTCATCAACTAATTTTAATCCTAAAGCTAAACTTTCATCAGATAAAAATAATATTGAAACTACTACGACTATTGAAAGCATAATCCATCTTATAGCTCTAAAGTCTCTTTTAAAGTAATTATCCTTAACATGCTTATATGGCATTAAAAACAAAGCTATTATTACAATAATAGCAATATATATATTGCTAAATGTTAAAGCCACAAATAATAAACTTATTATAATTTCTTGTTTCTTCCCTAATTTTATTTCTTGTAAACTCTTAATTATAAAATAGCTAATCAAGAATAAATACATGCAAGTAATTTCATTTCCACTTGATGTAAAAATTAAATCCTTAAAGGTTCCTTCTATAATGAATCCTTTATCAGTATGTAAAATTCCATATATACCATTAAACAAAAATATTATTAAGGTTCCTATAGTAGCACCTTTTCTTCCCTTAAGAATCCTTTTAAGCATCAAATAAGCAGCTAGAACCATAAAAAACATATTATTTAAATTACTTAAGTAAAAGCCTATCTTTACAGTACTTATACCCGTCATAGAAGAAGCTGCAGCTATATAAATAGCTTTAAAGCTTTGCTTATTTATTTTAACTCCATATACCTCTGAATCTATGGTAGGAATTCCTCTAATATAAGATTGAGCGTGGGAAACATCCTCTAAAACTCTAGTATCATAACTGATAGTTCCACCTAAATCAGGCATTGGATTCTTCATAGAAAATGTAAATAAATTCACAAACACTACACTTGAACAAATAAAAACAATCCCTATATTAAAATTTTTATTTATAAGCTCTTTTATATTTTCCTTTGAAAAATCATTGTATTTAAGGGCATGTACAAATCTTAAATACACCTCTATAATTGCAAAAAAGTTAACACAAAAGAACATAATATCCTTAAATAAAAACCTTTTTACTATATAATACTCAAGTACGCACAAAATCATCCCTAAGGAGTAGGCCACCAATAATTTTTCTAACTTTTCTAATTTTAACCCTGTTATTCTACAAAAAAATAACCCTTGTAATATTATGAAAAATACTACGAAATATATATACTTAAAAATCTCTAAAGCATACACCTTATATGTACTTAATACGTAAACACTAAAGAAAATCTCTAAAATGAATAAAGCTAATATTATTCCTCTAAATGTCTTATGATTATTTATCTCTTTAAAATCTATATTTTTAAAATCCTGTAAACACTTATCAAACATTTTCTTTTACCTCATTTGTATTAATCACTACAATTATTATATATTTTTGACATACATAAATCTACTAATAAAAAGATATTTATCCATATATAATTATTTTTTTCACATTATACACTAGATTACTTAAAACTTTCCTAAAAACACTAATATAATCACTATAAGTTGTCCTATTATAATATAAAAATCTGCTATATTAAAGATTGGAGATTTTTTAAAATGAAACTTTATAAAATCTATTACATACCCTTTAGTTAATCTATTTATTAAATTTCCTAATCCACCTATGATTATGAGTAATAAAGATAAGTTTTTTAAATAGTTTGATGTAGTAATTATAGAATACATGGTATATGATCCTATAAGCATCAATATGAAAATATTTGATATTATTATTACTTTCTTTTTTCCTTCTAATATATTAAGTGCAACACCATAATTTTCTGAATAAATTATGCTAAAAAACTTATTATCCTTATCAATTCTTTTTTCTTCAATTCTTTTTTTGCTATACAAATCTATCCCTAATAAACCAACAAAAAAAATAACATAAATAAACCACATTCTTTTGGCCCCCTAAAAGATTATATTTTAATTATATAAAAAAACCTTCTTTAAGTATATACAAAAGAAAAACTATGGACTATTTATACTTAAATAAATCCATAGTTTTCTGCAATTATAATATTTTATCTTAATTAAATTTTTAGAAATTACATTTATAATCTTTTTTCTAACTCTTCTTTTAGTTCCTCATATCCCTTTTTACCTAAAAGCGCAAACATATTCTTTTTATAAGCTTCAACTCCTGGTTGATCAAAAGGATTTACACCTAATAAATATCCACTTATTCCACAAGCCTTTTCAAAGAAATATACCATATATCCAAAATAATATGGGCTTAATTCAGGAACACTTAATACTATATTAGGAACTCCACCATCATTATGAGCTAATAATGTACCCTTATAAGCATTTTTATTTACAAAATCTACAGTTTTACCTGCTAAATAATTCAATCCATCTAAATCATTTTCTTCCTCTTGAATTATTAACTCTTTATTAGGTTTCTCTACATTTATTACAGTTTCAAATATATTTCTCAAACCATCTTGAATATATTGACCTAATGAGTGAAGATCCGTAGATAAATTCACTGAAGCAGGGAATATACCTCTTTGATCCTTCCCTTCGCTTTCTCCATATAATTGCTTCCACCACTCTCCAAAGTATTGTAACTTTGGTTCATAGTTTGCTAAAATCTCTATACTCTTATTTTTTCTATATAAAGCATTTCTAGCAGCTGCATACTGATAACATATATTCTTCTTAAGCTCAGGTTCCATATAGGCTAATCTTGCATCTGCAGCTCCTTGCATCATTTCTTTAATACTTATACCAGCTGTTGCTATTGGTAATAATCCTACCGCTGTTAATACAGAGAATCTTCCTCCAACATCATCTGGAATTACAAATGTTTCGTATCCCTCTGAATCAGCTAAAGTTTTTAAAGCTCCTCTTTCCTTATCAGTTGTAGCAAATATTCTAGTTTTAGCTTCTTCTTTTCCATACTTCTTTTCCAAAGCTTCCTTAAATACTCTAAAAGCTATAGCAGGTTCTGTTGTAGTACCTGATTTAGATACAACATTAATAGAAAAGTCTTGACCATCTACTAATTCTAATAGATCCTGTATATAAGTAGAGCTTATATTATTTCCTACAAAGAATACTGCTGGACTTTTTCTCTTATTTTTAGGTAATGCATTATGAAATGAATGTGTAAGCATTTCTATAGCTGCCCTAGCTCCTAAATAAGAACCTCCAATTCCAATAACTAATAATATATCAGAATTTTCTTGAATTCTCTTAGCTGCTTTTTCTATTCGTGCAAATTCCTCTTTATCATAATCTATAGGCAAGTCAACCCACCCTAAGAAATCGTTTCCTACTCCTGTTTTATTATGCAACATATTATGTGCTTCTGTAATCATTGGCTGAAAATTATCTATTTCATATTCCTTTAAATATGGCATAGTTTTCATTAAGTCTAACTTCAACATAATTATACCTCCGCTTCTTAATATTTCCCCATAGTTTATATTAAAATAGGTTTTCTATTTACTATAATATGTACTAACTACGTACTATATTCTTGTATAGCTCTAACAAAACCCACTTATATTATTACATGTTTTTGTATATATTAACATAATTTTTTCATATTTTTTCATTAAATTTTTGAAAATATTATTTTATATAAGTAAGCATGAAAGTTTTATCTCTTTAACAAATTGAAAAATAGTATTAAAATATCTTAGTAGGTCAAGATACTAGATTTACTTATAGTAACTTTAATTTTTATATTTCAGTAATTTTATTAGAGGAGGTATAGACTCTTCTAACTTTAAAACTATATATAAGCTTATAGAAATACCCCTTAGTGCATATTATAAGCATTTTAGTAAAACTAAAAAAGTTTAACTTTTTATATGGAGAATTTGGCATAAAACTAATATTTCACCCATGTAAAAGCTCTTTGACATGCTGATTTCAAGCCATGTTAAAGCCCTTTGATAGAAACTTCCTCCTATATTCAGTATGATGAAGTTAGGTCAAGGGAATCAAAATAGGAAGGGAGGTTATACCATTGGAACTTCATACACAAATAAAAAAATATAGAACCTCTTTGAACTTATCACAAGAAGAACTAGCAGAAAAGGTTTATGTTACAAGACAAACTATTTCAAATTGGGAAAACAACAAAAGCTATCCTGATATTCATAGTCTTCTTTTATTAAGTTCTACATTTAATATATCTCTTGATCAATTAATTAAGGGAGATGTTAAAATTATGAAAGAAGAAATTAATAAAAGTGATCTTAAACAATTTAACCGTGATGGTGCTATCTTTACTGTACTTTTAATACTATCTATGGTTTCAGTTGTTCCATTAACAGTATTTTTAGGTTTTTATGGATTAATCATTGCCTGTTTAATTTGGGGAATATCCATGTTCTACGCCTTAAGAATTGAAAAGTTTAAAAAGAAAAATGATATTCAGACCTATAAAGAAATCATTTCTTTTACTGAAGGTAAAAGACTAGATGAGATTGAAAAGGCATATGAATATGGAAAACGTCCATACCAAAAATTATTGCTAGCTTTAGCAAGTGGACTTATTGCGTTTATTATATGTATGTTTTTTATTTGGATTTTTAAATCCTATATATTTTAGTTCAAATAAAGCAGCTTATCATACACCCTTTTAATAAAAAGATCCTATAAGCATAAAAAACCTCGGAAACCCGTTAAAAACGGGTATCCGAGGTTTTGAAATCTATTATTCGAACTCGACAAATCCTAATCAATTTTGTTTAGAGATTATTCCCTGTCGTGTTTGTAGTTCTTTTGATTATTTGATATATCCATATTATCCTACCTATATGAGCTATTGTTATCATTTTGCTATCGGCGTTTATAACACTTACTATGCAAATGTGGATAATAGCAATATGTTCCGATTCAAATTATAAGCAGTTTTGATTAAAAATTCAATGCTTATTCTGAATAAAATTTTCTATTCAGATTTTTGCCAATGTAAAAGAGCATTCTATTCCGAATGACCGTTCCTTATTAACTTATGATTTTGTCACTTTTTGCCCTATTACATTTCCAACACAATGTCTGAAGATTATCTTCCACCGTATAACCACCCTTTGATACCGGAATGATATGATCTATCTCAAGTAGGAGATTTGGTTCCACATGAGTAGAATTACTACAGTTACAACAAGTAAAGTTATCACGGTTTTTGATAACCTCACGCAGTTTCTTTGTCATTAGAGCTCGTTGCTCTTTTGCAAAGGCACTTGCAGTAAGCTTACTTTCTAGCACCTTAATAAGTTCTACAATGGTTTCTTCTGTCATTGGTACGGTAAACGACCTCTGTGCCATTCCACCGCCAGAAGTGTATGAAAATTTGTACTCTACGGTAAGTACACTCTCATCAATGTTAGCAAATCCAAGCCTTGAATAGAACCCCGACTCATCATTCTCCATAATAAAATTAGGGACATCACCAAGGTACTGTTGATACTCTACTTTATAGTTTTCAATAATCTGTTTTGCATCTCTTAAGGTTTCAAGTTCTTCTACAAGTCGATAGAGTTTCTGGATTTGCTCAGGGTATGATTTCTTATTAGGATAGAAGTTCTTTACTACATACTCCAAAGGATTATTCTCTGCACTTGCAAATACCGTTGCAGAAACCTCCGCTGTAAAGGGTGTGATTGTCTTTTTATACGGACGAATATAGTTGTATTCATCATCCTTGGTTGTTTCATTTCGAACCACTCTGGTACCAAAGAGCTGAGAAATAGATTGTACCTTCTCGGTTATGTATTCATTGAATTCTCTCTGTGTACTCATTAGTACTTCGCAAGTATCTTTAATCTTTAAGAAACTAGGAGACTCGTAATACTCAAGTATCTTCTGGTTTATACTTACTACTTTCTCTATCTGACCCTTAAGGTGATTCATGAAGTCTCCAATAATATTCCATTCTTCACTATCAATAGTTTTAATTTTCTTGATGCTGTTAACTGTTCTATCGAACAACTGAGCAATTAAACCATCCAGCTGTTCCTGGCTACCCTTAACAACCAAAGAACCTCTATTCTCATTTGCATAATCTATGATATTATTCACATTCTCATAATATTCATGATGTTTCTGGTTCAAAGCTTCTTTTTGCTGTTCTTTTAGGTATTTATTATATTCTCCTTTACCCATAAGCAAAGATGGGTCTTTCTTAAATCTGTCTATACCATATTGGTTTACAGCTATTTCTCTTGCACCTAAATTATTTCCAGCCGAAGATATGTAATTGACGCTAATTCTGTAAGCACCTTCATTCTTCAAAACTACATCTATCTGTTTTGTAAGTCGACGGTACTGTGAACGGGATTTGTATTCATTGTTCTCAAGAAATCTCATTAAAGTCGCTGCTACATCATTTTTTCTTTTAATGATATTTTCTGCTCTTACAAGTTTTTCTCTGTTCTCTTTAAAAAACTTTATATCATCATATCTTTCCAATGTCTGACGACTTTTTACAGTTACATACTCATCAAAATAAGAAATAATATTCCAATTTGAAAACCCTAATTCTTTTAATACCTCTGCTTCCAATTGCTTATACTTTTGTTCTGTTACAATTTTAACCGTTATAATTATTACAATTATTGCTATAACTAAAAACATTCCTCTTTTTCCTTTCTAGTAAAAAATTTACTTTTTCCCTCATTTACGTTTACATTATACACCAAAGCATTGCGAAATTCAATCTTCCGCACATAGTTACAAGTAGTGGTGCTCCTACAAAGGCACGAGCGTCATCCTCCTAAAGTACTTATGGATAGGTTATAATTAATTATACAGTTAGTATTAGGACATGGTATAATAATGAAAAATGATATTTGTCCTGCTAGGATAAGTTCAACTAAAGCAATAAATTGCTAAGTTTCACTTAAAAGTAAGCAGCACTGATAATGGCACGAAAATAGAAATTATATTAGCAAATAAGTATAACTACAGTATCAGTGCAATGTGCAGAGCACTTCGCACTTCCAAGATCGTTAGTTTATTATAAAAGAAAGCTACGTAAAAATAATACAGAGTTAGAAAATAGAGTTATACAAATATTTAAGGAGAATAAGAATAACTATGGTACAAGAAAGATTAAAGTAGTTTTAGAAAGTGATAATATTATAGCCTCAAGAGCTAAGATAGGCACTATTATGAAGAAGTATGGCTTAGTATCTAATTATACCATTAAGCAATTTAAGGTACACAAATCTCCATTCAATAATGATAAGGTGGAAAATATAGTTAATATAGAATTTAAGGATAGAGAGAAATTGGATGTTGTTGTAAGTAACCTAACATACATTAATGTTGCAGGTAAATGGAACTACATAGTCTACTTATAGACTTACATATCAGATCAATAATAGGCTATTCAGCTGGTAAAAAGAAAGATTCTCAGCTTGTCTATAAGGCCTTTTCAAAATTTACATGTAACTCAAATAATGTCAATATATTCCACACCCATAAAGGGAATGAATTTAAAAATAAGATTCTAGATGAAGTTTTAGAAGCATTTAAGATAAAGAAAGCTCTTAGTAAAAAGTGGTGTCCATGTGATAATGCTGTTGCAGAAGTAACTTATAAAATACCAAAAACTGAATTTGCATACAAAAAGGTATTTAATAGTTTTGAAGAATTAGAGATGGAACTTTTTGAGTATGTGCACTGGTATAATAATCACAGAATACATGGCTCATTAAATTATACGATACCAGTGGAATATAAATTAAAGTTGTCCAAATAAAAGATGTATAGAAAAGTATTGACAATCCAGAATTTTAAATCATTGTAAGGATACTTGGTGGATTCAAATCCTTTGGACACCTATTTCTATTGTATTTGGTGCTGTATTGGCGAATTTATAGGAAAACTTCTCCAAAGCATTACTACTCCACATTTGCCTAATTCAATATAGAATAACGACAAAAATCCCTTAGCTATGAGTTACTACACACAGCTAGGGGCTTTCTAATATGGATTTATTCGTCACACAAGCATCTGTCAATTATTCTCTAACCCTAAAACCACTGGATTACAAGAATAATGGCTATTGTATGGCTGTTATCAAATTGTTATCAAAAGACTTCTCGAAATGCTTTAAGCCCGTATAAACTCGGGGTTTCTTTAGCACTTTAAATTATTCCCACTCTATTGTGCTTGGTGGTTTAGAAGTGATATCGTAAACAATTCTGTTTACTCCTTCTACTTCATTTACTATTCTACGAGAAACTTTATCTAAAACATCGTATGGTATTCTTGACCAATCTGAAGTCATTCCATCTGATGAACATACTGCTCTTAAAGCTATTGTATGACAATAAGTTCTTTCATCTCCCATAACTCCAACTGATTGGATGTTTGGTAAGCATGCAAAGTACTGCCATACTTCTCCTTGTAAGCCTGCTAATGCTATTTCTTCTCTAAATATAGCATCTGCTTCTCTTACTATAGCAAGTTTGTCTTCAGTAATTTCACCTAAGACTCTTATTGCTAATCCAGGACCTGGGAACGGTTGTCTCCAAACTAAATCGTGAGGTATTCCTAGTTCTTCTCCTACAGCTCTAACTTCATCTTTAAATAAATCTCTTAATGGCTCTATTAATGAGAATTCTATATCCTCTGGAAGACCACCTACGTTATGGTGACTCTTAATAGTAGCAGATGTATTAGTTCCACTTTCTATTACGTCAGCATAAATAGTTCCTTGAACTAAGAAATCTATTTCACCTAATTTATTTGATTCATCTTCGAAAACTCTTATGAATTCTTCACCAATGATTTTTCTCTTTCTCTCTGGATCAGAAACACCTTTTAATTTTCCTAAGAATCTTTCTTGAGCATTAACTCTGATTAAGTTCATATCAAATTGATTTTTAAATATTTCTTCAACTTGATCTCCCTCATCTTTTCTAAGTAAACCGTGGTCTACAAATATACAAGTTAATTGTTTACCGATTGCTTTATGTACAAGTACAGCAGCAACTGATGAATCAACACCACCTGATAATGCACATATAACTTTTTTATCTCCAACTAACTCTTTTACTTCTTTAATCTTTTCTTCAGCAAATGAAGACATTGACCAATCGCCTTTTACTTTACATATATCAAATAAGAAGTTATGTATTAATTCTTTACCGAATAAAGTATGTTCAACCTCTGGATGGAATTGAACTCCATATAGGTTTCTTTCTTTATTTTCAAAAGAAGCAACTGGACACTGAGAAGTTGTTCCTGTAATTTCAAATCCTTGAGGAACTGCTGATATGTAGTCAGTGTGACTCATCCAACATTGTTTTTCAGTACATCCATTGAATAATGTACAGTTTGTATTTAAATCTACATCTGTTTTTCCGTATTCTCTTATATCAGCTGTACTTACTGTACCACCTAAAGTATAAGACATTAATTGAGCTCCATAACAAATACCTAATACAGGCACGTTTAACTCAAATACTTTTTCATCTATTCTTGGTGCACCATCTTCATAAACACTGTTTGGTCCACCTGTGAAGATTATTCCTACTGGATTTTTTTCTTTTATCATTTCAGCCGTATATGTACTTGGAATAATTTCGCAATATACATTATTTTCTCTAACTCTTCTAGCAATCAGTTGTTTATACTGTCCGCCAAAATCAATTACTAGAACTAACTCTCTATTAGCCACGGATATTCCTCCCTCAATTATATTTCATTAACTTTTCATAAACATTATATCATATATTGTGGTTTCAAAAACCTAACTTACTTAATATATTAGTAAAACTATAGGTTCAAATTATAAGCTTCAGTCTAGACAACTTCAAAGGGTTAATATTACAATTTAAACCTATAGAGATATTCTTAAAAATTAGTGACCAACACTGTAGTTTGGTGCTTCTTTAGTTATATTGATGTCATGTGGATGACTTTCTCTTAAACCAGCTGAAGTTTGAACAACAAATCTAGCTGTTTCAAATAATGTTGGAAGAGTATTTGAACCTAAGTATCCCATTCCTGAACGTATACCACCTAATAATTGATATATTGTATCAGTTACACTTCCTTTGAATGGTATTCTTCCTTCTACTCCCTCTGGAACAAGCTTCTTGTTTCCTTCTTGGAAGTATCTATCTTTACTACCGCAAGCCATAGCTCCTAATGAACCCATTCCTCTGTAAACTTTGTAACTTCTTCCTTGATATATTTCAACTTCTCCTGGAGCTTCTTCACATCCTGCAAATAATGATCCCATCATACAAACCTTAGCACCAGCTGCTAAAGCCTTAACGATATCTCCTGAGAATTTTAATCCACCGTCAGCAATTACTGGAACCCCATGTTTATTAGCTTCTTCTACGCAATCCATAACAGCTGTTAATTGAGGTACTCCAACCCCTGCAACAACTCTTGTTGTACAGATTGATCCTGGTCCTATACCAACCTTAACACAATCTGCTCCAGCTTCTATTAAATCTTTAGTAGCTTCTGGTGTAGCAATGTTACCAGCTATAACTTGAAGTTCTGGATATTTAGATTTTATTAATTTTACTCCTTCAATTACACCCTTAGAATGTCCGTGAGCTGTATCTAAAACTACTACGTCAACTCCTGCGGCAACTAAAGCTTCTACTCTCTCAAGCATATCAGCTGTAATTCCAATAGCTGCACCACATAATAATCTTCCTCTTTCATCCTTAGCTGCATTTGGGAACATTATAGTTTTTTGAATATCTTTTATTGTAATTAATCCAACTAAATTATTTTCTTCATCTACTAATGGAAGCTTTTCAATTTTATGTTGTTGTAAAATAACTTTAGCTTCGTCTATAGAAGTTCCGCCCTTAGCTGTAATTAAGTTTTCACTTGTCATTACTTCTTTTATTAATTTTGAATAGTCTGTTTCATAAGCTATATCTCTGTTAGTTATGATACCAACTAATTTATTATCAGTTGTAACTGGAACACCTGAAATTCTGTATTTTTTCATAAGTGCTAAAGCATCTTCAACTGTATTTTCTGGTGAAAGTGAGAAAGGATTAGTAATTACTCCATTTTCTTGTCTTTTAACAGTATCAACTTCCATAGCTTGTCTTTCTATACTCATATTCTTATGGATTATACCGATTCCACCTTCTCTTGCCATAGAAATAGCCATTTTAGATTCTGTTACTGTATCCATACCAGCACTCATAAGAGGAATATTTAACTTTATCTTTTTAGTTAAATTAGTTTTTAATGAAACCTCTCTTGGTAGGATTTCAGATTTATTAGGAATTAATAAAACATCATCAAATGTGTAAGCTTGTTTAAGTATTATTGCCATAATTATTACCTTCCTTTCTTATTTTTAATAGATAAATAAATTTAGTTCTAATTCGTATATCTTTTGCTCATAATATTTTTCACTCTTTGAATATTCATTATTTTCTATATAATGTATATATTTTTAATAAGATTTCTTCTTATTATATATAAATAATAATTCTCATCTAATATAAACCTTTTTATTAGTTAATTTTAGATATAAAAAAATACCTAATTATCCTTTTCTAAAATTTATATTCTAAGAAAAAGCTAAATAGGTATGATTATCCCTATATTTATAGCTTCTCATAGATAGAAATTTAAGGTTTCTAGTAGATACTCCCTGCCATATTCAAGGATTATATGAAAATTAAATATTATTTGCTTTAAGTATTTGTCGTTTTAATTATTAATAATTATAATAGTGAAATTTAATGCTTTTGTCAATGCAATTTTTAAAAAAACTTTTAAAGATTTTATGATTTTTTTAATTCATTTTATATTGTATAAGATTTTTAAATTTCGTTTTTTATTAACATCATATCTTTTTCTTAATATTCTATCATATATCAACTTATATCGTTAGGCTTTTTTATGGTTTTATTTGAATTTTTTATGATTTTTTATTTTCAATGTTCATATTTCATTCTTTTATTGATTTTATTTTCTTTGTGAATTATGAATTTTATTATTCATTTTTTATTATTTTTTATAATTTTTGATTTTTTTAATTCATTTTTTCTTTAATTCTTCTTGTCTTTAATCTTATTATTTCATATTTTAAAAGCTATTTTTTCCATAAATTGAATAGTTTTTTAAATTCTATTTATCTCCATGATTATTTATAACTTTATTATTTAAATAAAAATTTTATTTTATAAAAAATGGTACTCATAAATTATGAGTACCATTTTAAAATTACGCAATGTGAAATTAGTACATTCCACCCATTCCGCCCATGCCTTCCATACCTGGAGTTGCGGCAGATTTTTCTGGAATATCAACAACAGCTGCTTCTGTAGTTAAGAATGTAGCAGCAACTGATGATGCATTTTGTAATGCAGATCTAGTTACTTTAGTTGGATCTACTATTCCGCTCTTTAACATATCAACATATTCTTCTTTATATGCATCAAATCCTACGCCTCTAGCGCTATTTCTGATTTTTTCTATTATAACAGAACCTTCTAAACCAGCATTCTTAGCTATTTGTCTAACTGGCTCTTCTAATGCTCTAACTATGATATTAATACCAACTTGAATATCACTGTTTTCGCTATTTAACATGCTAACTTCATTAATAGCATTGATATAAGCAGTTCCTCCACCTGGAACTATACCTTCTTCAACTGCTGCTTTTGTAGCTGCTAAAGCATCTTCAATTCTTAGTTTTCTTTCTTTTAATTCTGTTTCTGTAGCTGCACCAACTTTGATAACTGCTACTCCACCTGCTAATTTAGCAAGTCTTTCTTGTAATTTTTCTCTATCGAATTCAGAAGTTGTCTCAGCAATTTGAGCTTTTATTTGATGAATTCTTCCTTCGATTTCTGATTTATTTCCTCTACCATTAACTATAGTAGTAGTTTCTTTAGAAACCTTAATGCTTTCTGCTCTTCCTAACATTTCGATCGTTACTTCTTTTAAGTCTCTTCCTAACTCTTCTGAAACAACCTCTGCACCTGTTAATGCAGCTATATCAGCTAACATTTCTTTTCTTCTATCACCGAATCCTGGAGCCTTAACAGCTACACATGTGAAAGTACCTCTTAATTTGTTAACTATTAATGTAGATAAAGCTTCACCTTCAATATCTTCAGCTATAATTAATAATTTTCTTCCTTGTTGAACTATTTGCTCTAATACTGGAAGAAGGTCTTGTATGTTTGAAATCTTTTTATCTGTAATTAAGATATATGGATCTTCTAAAACTGCTTCCATTTTTTCTGGATCAGTTGACATATATGCACTTAAATATCCTCTATCAAATTGCATACCTTCAACAACTGTTAATTCAGTACCCATTGATTTAGATTCTTCTATAGTAATAACACCTTCATTACCTACTCTTTCCATCGCATCTGCTATAAGTGTTCCAATTTCCTCATCAGCAGCAGAAATAGCAGCAACTCTAGCAATATCTTCTTTTCCATTTATAGGCTTAGAAACAGCCTTAATTTCTTCTACAGCCTTATTAACAGCCATTCTTATTCCGTTTCTAATTAGCATTGGGTTAGCACCTGCTGTAACATTCTTTAAACCTTCTCTAATTATTGCTTGTGCTAATAATGTAGCTGTAGTAGTACCGTCACCTGCTATATCATTAGTTTTAGTAGCAACTTCTTTAACTAATTGTGCTCCCATATTTTCAAAAGCATCTTCTAACTCTATTTCTCTTGCAATTGTAACACCATCATTAGTAATTAAAGGTGATCCAAATTTTTTATCTAATACTACATTTCTTCCTTTAGGTCCTAAAGTAACTTTAACTGTATCAGCAAGTTTATCAACACCTCTTTGCATACTTCTTCTTGCTTCTTCATTAAATAAAATAGTTTTAGCCATTATAAAAAACCTCCTAATAATCTATATAAAACTTTTAATCTCTCTATTATTTATCTATTACAGCTAAAATTTCATCTTGTCTTACAACAATGTATTCTATGCCGTCTAATTTTATTTCAGTACCTGCATATTTAGAGAATAATACTCTTTCTCCAACTTTAACTTGCATAGTAACTTCTTTACCTTCAACAACTCCTCCTGGTCCAACAGCCATAACCTCAGCTTCTTGTGGTTTCTCTTTAGTAGTAGTAGCTAAGATAATTCCGCCCTTAGTTGTTTCCTCTGCTTCAACTCTCTTAAGTACTACTCTATCTCCAAGTGGTCTTATATTCATATTATAATCCTCCTTAAATGTTGTATATTGTATAATTGAATTTTTGATATCTTAATTTAAACTCAATTAACTAAATATTATAAACCTATTTTAATAATATAATCAATAATATAAAGAATTAATAGCTTTAACTACTCCCCCCTTAACCACTGATATAGTATCAATTTTACAATTCTTTTCTTATGTTCTGTTAGCACTCATTGCAATGGAGTGCTAATTAATATAATATTATAGTAATTAATTGAATCATCTTAATCAAACCTTATTATCTTATATTTAAAGCTATTTTCTTTAAATATATTGGATTTGAGGAATTTATTATGCTTTTTCTTAGTTTTATAAACCTTTGCACTCTTTTATATTATCTTTTATATAGAAAAATAATACAACATTTTTTTAACTTTTATTTTCTTTTTTTAATTAACCTTTTATTTTTATAAAGTTATTAATAAATTTATTTTTATTTGAATTTATTAATATTTTGATTATATTTCCATGCTTTTAGTCAATAATTTAAAAGGAATAATTTGTAACATAACTTTGATTATATCATATTTATATATGACATTTATAAAATTGCAAAAGGAGTATGAGTTTATGTCTTATAAAAAATTTTATAATATTTTTTCTCCCTTTATATTAACTATAACAATTATATTAATAACTATAAATTTAATTATATTATATAAGCCACTCTATTATGTAAAAATAGACTCTTTAAACTTAACAAATTTTAATTCTAAAGAGAACATAATAAGAAATTATGATTATATTATTGATTACTTATACGACTTTCCTAAAAATAATAAAGGCGAAGACTTTAACCTTCCTACGTTACCCTCTTCACCTGAAGGAAAATCTCATTTTAAAGATGTGCAAAAACTTATTTTTAAAATGAATCTTTGCTTAGGTCTTAGTTCCTTATTATCTGCTATTATTGTAATGAAATCTATCAAGGATAAATACTTTAAAATATTAAAGCATACTTCTCTATGTTTAATATTGCTTCCAATAGCACTAGTACTTCCTATCCTTATAAATTTTCATAGTAGCTTTACCTTATTTCACAAATTATTCTTCAATAATAGTAATTGGCTTTTTGACTCTCAATTTGATCCAATTATAAAATTACTACCACAAAATTTCTTTTTATATATGAGTATATGCATAATAGGTTCTTTAATTTTCATTAGTATCACACTTTATGTTTCTTATACTTTTATAAACATAAGAAATAAACGCAAAGATTACGCTTTATGTTAATACTCAATTTCCATTAAATATAAGTTTTTTAGAATATAAATTCAAAATCTTATTGAATATACTAACTCTATTAAATAAAAAAACAAGGCTGTGGTACTAAAAATAAATTTCATCTTATATTGTATTTTAAGCTAACCTCTAGATACAATATTTTGCACATGAATTTATTAATATCACAGCCCATTTTATAGTTTTATTCTTATATCTTATTTTTTCTCTTTTCCATCTTCTTTGCTATGTTTTTTATGTTCACTTATATAACTCATAATCTTATCTTTTTTAATAAAGGTCATAACTAATATAATAACAACTATTATCCCTACTATTATCAAACTTTTCATATCTCGTTCTATTACCTTCGATCCAAAATAAGATGATAAGAAAAGTGCTGGAATTCTAGCAATGGTTGAAAGCATTAAAAAGTCACTTAAGGATATTTTAGAGATTCCAGCTACATATGCTAGTAAATCCTTAGGAACTCCTGGAATTAAATATAAAATAAATAATCCTATTCTATATCTATTACTATTTAATTTTTCTTCATAATATAGAATCTTTTCCTTAGAAATTATCTTTCCTACAAACTTTTTTCCCAAGGTTCTAGCTATAAAAAAGCAAATAGCACTTCCTAAAGTTATTCCTATTAAGGAATAAACAAATCCCCAAAGATATCCAAATAAGTATCCTCCAGAAATTTGTATAACTTCACCTGGAATTGCAAAAATAACAACTTGTAATATTTGAAGAATTATAAAAACCAACACACTATGGTTTTCATATTTATTAATAAAATTTCTAACTGTTTCAAAATCACTAAACTTAATTACTAAGGGTCCTATGTAATCTTTAAGTATATATATACAGGCCACTACAACAATTACTGCTAATAAATATTTTCCCCAGTGATTCTTTAAATGTTCCTTAAATTTCTTAATTTCATCCACATATATCACCCATTCTTATAATTATTCTCCATCGATATTTATGTTATTTTCTCTAGCATTATAAAATAAATATTGTTGTGCAAATCCTGATAAATCTCCAAACTTTTCTCTAGCAAAAACTCTAATTTTAGGTAAAGATACATCCGGTGCAAGATAGAAAAATTGCATCGCTCTCTTTACCCAAACATCAACTGGAAATGCTGAATACTTTTCCATAGAAAAAAGCATTATACAATCAGCAACCTTAGGTCCTACTCCACTAAATCTTTGTAAAGCTTTATGACATTCATCTGCACTTAACTCTTTTATTACTTGTAAATCCTCTTCATTATTCGCAAGTCTTTCTACAGTATTAGCTATATATTTAGCTCTGAAACCAGTGCCACACTTTTCTAGCTCTTCAAGAGTTACATTCTTTAAATCCTCTACTGTCGGGAAAGTATAATACTTTTTATCTTTATATGTTAATTCTTTTCCCCACTTATTGCTTATATTCCATATAGCTCTTTTTATCATAGGTATTCTATTATTGGCAGAGATTATAAAAGAAATTAACATTTCAAAAGGATCTTGCTTAAGTATTCTTATTCCATAGCCAAATTCAACAGATTCCTTTAGTATCGGATCCTTACTTAATTCACATTTAATTTCACCATAATCTCTATTCAAGTCAAAGTACTCTAACCATATATTTTCAAAGTCTTCTTTATTAGTGTTATATATTATTATATCCTCATCTCTTTCCTCTAACTCAATTACTCTACCAAAAGCCACACATATATAATTTCCATTTGGCTCTACATGCCATCTAAAAGCCTGCCCGCACTCAAATACATGTTTTACATTAAAATTTCTTACATCTTTTAAAATAACTCCATTATCTATTGTCTCTACAGATACAAAATCCATATCCTTTCCCTCCATGCTCTACTAATTTATCTTCTAATACTTATTTTAATCAAATTCTAATATATTAAACCTAAAGCTTTATCTTTAATAGCTTTTATTTAAACTATATATAAGATCATTAAATACCCATATTGTTATGTGTAAAATTTTAAAATAAACTCTTTGTAATTTTATTCTTTTACAAAGTTACTTAATCCTTCCTCCTTATTTTAATACAAAAGGCATTATAATTTCAATAAGTTATGTTTAAATAATTATTATCTATTGATATTATTTATTATTTGTAGTATTATATATTCATACAAGGCAATATATTCACTTTCCTATGATGATAGTATTAAAAATGCTTTATTTTTCACTTTTAGACAATAAGAAATCAGCTTTGAACTCCTCAAAGCTGATTTCTATTTTTATTATATAAAGTTTTTACTAAACTATTTTATATTAAACTTATCAAACTATACATCAAGTTAGCAGCTATACCAGCAACTATTCCTCCTAAGAATTGAGTAGCTATTGCTTGCTTAACTAAATCTCTTTCTCCTATAGCTTCCATCATACCAACATGTACTGTTATAAATCCAGCATTACATATACCCATAGCAGTAAATACAGCTATATCCTTTGCAACAGCAGTTCCTGATGCTATCATATCTTGAACTATACCTAATGAAGCACCAACAGAAGCTAATGAAGTTACTGGGAATGCTACTCCTGATGGATCAGTAAATCCAAACAATGGTTTTAATATAAATGATAACTTTTCTCCTGCCCATGGGAAGAAACCAATACCTTCATATGCAGCACCTGTATAACCACCTACTGGAGCTGTTTTAGCTAACATCATTATAAATGTACAAATTACAACAACCCCTGGAATAATTGTCATTGCTGTTTGTACTCCTGTTTTACCACCATCTAATAAAGCTTGAAGAGCTCTCTCTGAAGCAGATCCTTCTCTTACTTCTCTAAATTTTAATATATCATATCCTTCTGTATCTTCATCAATTGCATTTGCATCTGGTCCATAGACCTTTTTGCTACATCTTAACATTAATCTAACACTTACAACTCCACCTATAATTGCACATATATTTCCAACTAGTACAGCCATACCTAAAGGCATATCTGAAGTAGATTGTGTAAGCATAAATGTTGTAACTATAAGTCCCATACCAAATACTGTTCCTAAGTTAACTAAAGCAGGTACTTGATATCTTTTTAGGTATTTTAAAAAACCTTTATCTTGAGCTAATGGTACTATTGATGGGTTATCTGATAGATAAGTAGTAACTGCACCAACAGATACAACCCCCGGTAAATTAAATAAAGGTTTCATTAAAGGATAAAATATTTTATTAAGTATTGCAGCAACCCCAAATTCTGATAGTAAAGATGTGATTGCACCAGCTATAACTATAACCGCCATCAAAAACCATATTGTGTTTAATACTATGTCATGTCCCGTATTCATCATTGTCTTGAACATAAATGCCAATCCCATTTTCCAAGCCATTAATCCAAAGAACCCTATAATCACAACTAAAGCCACATAAGACTCAGTGGTAATTATTTTTTTAAGTTTCTTTTCTTTTACCCCAGTACTAACTTTTACATTTTCAGCCACAATAAATCCCCCTTAAAATTTAAATTATACCAATATTAAGATTAAGCGATTAATCTTAACATAGAATACCGTTTTAAATAAAAAATTCTTCTCCCCATAAAACTTCATAATTATCAAAACATATTCATTTATCCACATTCTAACATCGCTATAATATTTTTTCAATATGTCTCTTAAAATTTTGTGCATTAATTTTAAATTTTCTTAATATTCTTTTAATTATTTTACTATTTATTTATATTTTAGATATTTTTTCCACCAATATATATTATGGTATTTTCTTATAAAATATTTATGATAAATAGTATTTAAATAAAAATTTTTTTAAATAAAAAAATTCCAGAGTGGCACATTACTCTGGAATTTAATGATTTAGGACTTTTTACATGCGAATTTTAAATTCGTATATATTAACTTATAAAAATAAGTTATTTACTTAAGAACTCATCTATAGCTGCAGCTGCATTTTTACCTGCACCCATAGCTAAAATAACTGTTGCCGCACCTGTTACAGCGTCTCCACCAGCATAAACTCTTTCTTTTGAAGTTAAACCAGTTTCTTCTTCAGCAACGATACATTTTCTCTTATTGATATCTAATCCCTTTGTTGTAGCTGGGATTAATGGGTTTGGAGATGTTCCTAAAGACATTATTACAGTGTCTACATCAAGGATAAATTCAGAACCTTCAATAACTGTTGGTCTTCTTCTTCCTGATTCATCAGGTTCTCCTAATTCCATTCTTACACACTTCATACCGCAAACATTACCTTTTTCATCTGCGATGATTTCAGTTGGGTTAACTAATAAATCTAAAATTACTCCCTCTTCTTTTGCGTGGTGAACTTCTTCAATTCTTGCTGGAAGTTCTGATTCTGATCTTCTATAAACTATATGAGCTTCGTCAGCACCTAATCTTAATGCAGTTCTTACAGCGTCCATAGCAACGTTTCCGCCACCAACTACTGCAACTTTGTTACCAACTCTAATTGGTGTGCTATGATCGTCTTTGAAAGCTTTCATTAAGTTTGTTCTTGTTAAGTATTCGTTAGCTGAGAATACTCCATTGAAGTTTTCTCCTGGAATACCCATGAATTTAGGAAGACCTGCACCTGAACCTACGAATACAGCATCAAATCCTTCTTCTTCTAATAATTGATCTATTGTAACTGTTCTACCAACAACTACATTAGTTTCTATTTTAACGCCTAATTTCTTAACGTTTTCAACTTCATGTTTAACAACAGTATCTTTTGGTAATCTGAATTCTGGAATACCGTAAACTAAAACTCCGCCAGCTTCATGTAAAGCTTCGAATATAGTTACATCGTATCCTCTCTTAGCTAAGTCACCAGCACAAGTTAATCCTGCAGGACCACTTCCTATAACTGCAACTTTCTTACCTTTGCTTTCTTCTTTAGCAGATAAGTCAACGTTATTTTCTCTTGACCAGTCTGCTACAAATCTTTCTAATTTTCCTATAGCAACAGCTTCACCTTTGTTCCCAAGTACACATTTGCTTTCACATTGTAATTCTTGAGGACATACTCTACCACATACTGCTGGTAATGCACTGTATTTTGCTACTGATTTTGCAGCTTCTGCAAATTCTTTATTTTTTACGTGTTGTATAAATTCTGGAATATTTATTGAAACCGGACACATACTTACACATAAAGGTTTTTTACAATTTAAACATCTTGAAGCTTCTGCTACTGCTTCTTCTTCAGTATAGCCTAAACAAACCTCTTTAAAGTTTCTAGCTCTTTCTTTTGCGTCTTGCTCACTAATTGGTACTCTTACTAAATTTAATGCCATTATTTTGTACCCCCTAATTTACACTCTTTATCTATTTCTTCAGTTTTATACATGCCTGATCTTCTCATTGCTTCATCAAAGTTAACTTTATGTCCATCAAATTCTGGTCCGTCAACACAAGCAAATCTAGTTTCACCATCAACAGTTACTCTACAAGCACCACACATACCTGTACCGTCAACCATTATAGGGTTTAAACTAACAATTGTATTTATTCCTAATTTTTCAGTAGTTTTGCAAACGAATTTCATCATGATCATTGGTCCTATTGCAACTACTAAATCATATTTTTTACCTTGATTTAATACTAATTCTTCAATTAAGTTTGTAACTAAACCTTTGAATCCATAAGATCCATCATCTGTAGCTACATAAGTAGTTCCTGAAACAGCCTTCATTTCTTCTTCTAAAATAACTAATTCTTTAGTCTTAGCACCGATTATAACGTCTGCTTCTATGCCGTGTTCATGTAACCATTTAACTTGTGGATATACAGGTGCTGTACCAACTCCACCAGCTACAAATAGCATTTTTTTATTTTTAACTTCTTCTATGTTCTCATGAACGAATTCTGATGGTTGTCCTAATGGACCAACGAAATCTGCAAAGTAATCGCCTACTTCATATTTCATCATTTCTTTAGTAGAACATCCTAGTGCTTGTACAACTATTGTAATAGTACCTCTTTCTAAATCATAATCACAAATAGTTAATGGAAGTCTTTCACCCTTCTCATCCATTTTAACTATGATAAATTGTCCTGGTAAAGCTGATTTTGCTACTCTTGGAGCCTCAATATCCATTAGAAATATTTGAGGAGCTAGTTGTTTCTTTTCAACAATTTTGTACATTTTAATTCCTCCATACCTACTATTTAAATTTTTTAATTTAATTAACATATATTTATTTAAAACTTAATATAAGAATTATATTATTTTTATATTTTTACACTGCAAAGGACAGGGAATAGATAGACTTAGTTTTATGCTATCTATTCCCTGTCCTTTTATCTGAAAGTTTCCTTAATATGTAATACCACTTACACCTTAAGTTTCTCCGTCGATGTTCATAGTTAAATGAATCTCTCCAGGGATGTGTCTAAATGTTGTACATAACCTGAAAGCTTCTGATATAAGCCATAGCATAACCTACTCATTTCTTCTCCGGTTATTAATCACTCGATTAATATCTCCAATCATTCTTCATCCACACAATATTGCGTTATATATAAATAATCAATTGTTAAAAGCTTATCTATATCTGTATATGATTTTATAATTTTATAATACTTTAGTCAAGTGTAAATTGTTTTAATTTTTCAACTAATAAGCAAACTTCATAAATATTGTGAATATTTATGAAAATCCTCTCTGTTTTAAGATGCTTATGGAATATTTATTCACGTCGATAAGGGTAGCTGATTTATAAGCTACCCTACTATCTATTCTTCTTTATCTATTATTGATTTATTCTTATAATTTGTCGAATCATTCAATAAGCAACTAAGTGTAAGTAAACTTTCACTTAAATGAACATTTTCCACTATTACATCAGCAGGTACTTCTAAGTCAACTGGTGCAAAGTTCCATATTCCTCTTACATCATTAGCTGTAAGAACATCACAAATAGATTGCGCACTTTCCTTAGTTACACAAATTATTCCTATGTCTATACTATTGTCTTTTAAATATTCACTTAGGAAATCAATATCCTGTATTTCTATATCTCTTATTCTAAGACCTATTAACTTTGGATTTCTATCAAATATTCCACATATTCTAAAGCCTATCTTTTCAAAATACAAATAATTAGCAACTGCTTGCCCTATATTTCCTGAGCCTATAAGGACCATTTTATATTCTTCTGTTAAGCCTAGTATATTTCCTATTTGTTCATATAAATCTTTTATGTTGTAGCCATAACCCTGTTGACCAAAATCACCAAAACAGTTAAGATCTTGCCTTATTTGAGATGCTGTAAACCCAATTTGCTCACTTAATTCTTTTGAAGAAATTCTTGCAACTCCACTTTTTAATAGTTCTCTTAAATATCTATAGTATTTAGGTAATCTCTTTATAACCGCCATAGATATATTCTTTTTTCGATCCATAATTACACCCCCTTAGGTTGTGTCCTTTAGCCATAAATTAAAACTTTTGACTTTAATAAAGTCATTTATTCCGTAACTTTTATCATGATTATATGATATTATTAGCAAATATATATGTCAAGATGTTATTTTTTTAACTATCATTTTTTTTTATTTTTCTTGTATTTTTCATTGTAATGAATATGCTTTTTTAGGTTATATAACTGTATACATTACCATTTGAATTATGTTTAAGCATTTATTGACACATTTCTTTTTTTAAAAAAATTAAAATTTTCATAATATTTTTTCATTTTCCTAAAATACACTTGTATTTTTTATTATATTTTTATCAAAGAACTAATTGCTTTCTTCTTTGTACTTAAAGTACATTTTGAACTTTAACCCCCACTTAAAATTCACTTTTTATATTTAAGTAATATTTCTTATTCTCTACTTTCTACCTTTTCAGTTCTTATTCTCAATATAAATCCTATTTAAATCCTTCCTTACTTTTACTTATTAATGTAGATTTATACACATTATCTTTAATTTGTTATATAATTTTCTCTTTACTACTGATATAATTAGTAAAAATGGGGATTAAGGGGGAAATCTAATGATTAATGATACTCTATTAACAAGAATTAATGAATCTATGCCTTTGCAAATCAACGAAATCTCTGCAAGTTATGATGAGGATAAAGTAGGAGAATTCTTTTCTAAGACTCTTCTACCAGGGCTTAAATTTAAAATAAGAGAAGCTAATATACCAGCTCAAATACTGAAGTCTTGGAACTATTACTTATTAAAGTTATATGCTTTAAGTCCAGAAGCTACTGCCTACTGTATAAAGGATATGAAAAATCATTTTCATAACTTAATAGAAAATGAAGCAAAAGTAAAAAGTCTTGGTGATGGTTGCTCTAAAAATGTGATTTTAACACCAGAGTTTTGTACAGTATGGTTTAAAACTAGTATTTTAGTGCTTTTGAATAACTTATTACAGGATGAAGATTATGCTAAGGAAGTTGCTATATATTTAGAGGATAACTATTTTAACTTAAACAATGAATTAAGAGTTTTTTTCTTTAAATAATTATTCATTGAATTATTTTCTTAGAGAGATGAAATATTTTATTTCATCTCTCTTTTTAATTAATTTTTTATTATTTATTTTCCTTTTCTTCAATATAGGGTAAAATATTTCATATATGCCTTTTTATATTTTTTTGAACTTGAAAAATACTTTAACTGAAATGTTAATTTAGATATAAACTTCTTATTACTTTCATTATATAAATGAATTAAAGGTGGTGCATAAAATTATGACTGTTTTAAGTTGTAAGGATATAAACAAAAGCTATGGTATTGATGTAGTATTAAATAAAGTTACTTTTAGTATTAATGATGGTGAAAAAGTTGGGTTTGTTGGTGCTAATGGCGCAGGTAAATCTACTCTTTTTAAAATATTAACTGGTGAACTTACTCATGATAGTGGTGAACTTTACTTTGAAAAAGGTAAAAAAGTAGGTTATTTATCTCAGCATCTTTCTTTAGGAGATGCAACTATATACGAAGAACTACTTTCTGTTTTCTCAGAGCTTCTAAACTTAGAAAAAAAGATGGTAGATTTAGAAATAAAAATGAAAGAACCCTATGATGAAAGTAAAGAAGATTATCATAATAAAGTAATAAAGGATTATACAACTGCTTGTGACATGTATGAAATGAAGGGTGGATACACTTACAAAGGTGAAATTTCACGTGTATTAAAGGGCTTAGGTTTTACAGAATCTGATTTTGATAAGACTATTTCTATTTTAAGTGGTGGTCAAAAAACTAGGGTTGCTCTATGTAAATTGTTATTGACTCACCCTGATATTTTACTTATGGATGAGCCTACTAACCACTTGGATTTAAATGCTATAGAATGGTTAGAGGAATATCTTAAGTCCTATAAAGGTACAGTTATTGTAATTTCCCATGATAGATTCTTTTTAGATGCAATTACTGATAAAACTATAGAGCTATTAAATGGTGTTGTATACATATACAATGGTAACTATACAAAGTTTATAGATTTAAAAAAGAAAAATATTGAACTTCTTCAAAAATCTTATGACCTTCAACAAGCTGAAATAAAAAGACAAGAAGAAATAATAAAAAAATATAAATCTTTCAACCGAGAGAAAAGCATTAAAGCTGCTGAAAGTAGACAAAAGGCATTAGATAAAATAGAAAGAATTGAAGCCCCTACTATAGAAAAAGAAATAACTCACTTTAACTTCACTCCTGAAATAAAAAGTGGTAATGATGTTCTTCATATAGAAAACCTAAGTAAAAGCTATGGTGAAAAACTTTTATTTTCTAACCTAGATATGGATATAAAGCGTGAAAATAAAATAGCTATAATAGGTGAAAATGGTAGAGGTAAAACAACTTTATTCAAAATAATAATGGATAATATTAAAGCTGACTCAGGCATTAAAGTTTTAGGTAAAAATGTGGATATTGCTTATTATGACCAAGAGCAATCTAATCTTAATCCTGAAAAAACAGTTTTAGATGAAGTTTGGGATGATTTCCCAGAATTAACTGTAACTAAAGCTAGAAGTGCACTTGCAGCATTCTTATTTCAAGGTGATGAAGTTTTTAAAACTATCTCTTCTTTAAGTGGAGGAGAAAAATGTAGAATTAACCTTTTAAAATTAATGCTTTCTAATAGTAACTTCTTACTTCTAGACGAACCTACAAACCACTTAGATATTATGTCTCGTGAAGCTCTAGAGGATGCTCTTTTAGGATATGAAGGAACAGTTTTAGTAATATCTCACGATAGATACTTCTTAAATAAAATTATAACTAGAATATTTGAATTAAATATTGATGGAATAAAAGAATATTTAGGGAATTATTCTTACTATGTAGAAAAGAAAAATAATCCTACTAGATTTCAAACTATTGATGAGGTAACTGATGGGAAAACCAAAACTCAAATTCAGCAAGAGAAAAAGAAAAAGCGCGAGATTGAGAAAGAAGAAAAGCAAAAAAAATTAAGACTTAAATCTATAGAAAAGGAAATAGCGGATACTGAAGAGGAGCTAGAAAATCTTCAAGCTCAACTATGTCTTGAAGAAGTTTACTCAAATCCAACTAAAACCTTAGAAGTAAATACTCTATTATCTTCTACTAATGAAAAATTATCTTCTTTGTATGAAGAATGGGAAGAACTAGTTTAAATTTATAAATAAAAAGTAGAAGCAGATTTGTTGAATTACAAATCTGCTTCTACTTTTACACTATGAGCTTACTTAATAAGTTTAATTTTAATATATACTTTAATATTGACTTCATCATATCAAATTAGTTTTAAATTATTACTGAAATATATGAATTTTAATTAGAACTCCTCTATTCTTAATCTAAAATTTATTCTAATACTCCCAGTAATATATTTATATTAGTAATATATAATTCATTAAATTCTTTTATATCATATTTTTTATTTTCATTTCCAACTAAAATTTTATAAGCTGGCTTTTTATATTTATGAATAAAGTAACTTTTACATGTCCCATATTCTTTTTTATTATTTATTTTATACCCACTTACTTTACAAAACTTTTCTGCCATATGCTTACTTACCTTCAAGTCTTTATCCACATATTTATATGATATATTATCCCCAAAGGTATCATAACAAAGCATCATATCAAATTTATTTTCTTCCATACAATAAGCTATTGCTCTAGTTTCCGGTTCACAAAATGCTTCTATTCCTCCATAGTTTTTACTACTTGGGCACTTCACATTAAGCTTACTACTTTCACTCTTACCCTTTTCAAAAGCTATATCATAATTTAAGTTTAAATCAATTCCTCTTATGTTACTATGCCATCCTTTTGAAAAGTCCTTTTCTTTATTCCACTTAACTATCCTACTATAATATGGATTTTTCTTGGTTATACCATTTAAATTGATTTCTATACCATCAGGATTTACCATGGGAACTATACATAAAGTATATTTATTCCAGATACCTTCTATATCTTTACCTTTAAAATCTCTTTTCATAGTATAAGCTTTACAATAATCCTCTATAAATTTCATAAGTAATAAGGATGTTATTGAACTCATTCCATCATGTGCAGCATTGTAAAACACCTTTATATCGCCCTTACCTAGCTTTATGCAGTATATTTCTTTATCCATAACCGTTTTACCAATTATCTCATGCTCCATAAAAGGATACCTAATTTTTAATCCCTTTATCATTTTTCTCATCATTTCATAACTACATTCCACATGACTTCTTACAATATCATTTTTAAATGGTATTATTATTTCCTTATTTTTAACTTCCTCTATACTTCCATACTTAAGATTTGAAATTAACAATGTATCTAAATCACACTTAAACTTATCACAGATTTTCTTCCATGTATCTTCTTTTTCAACTACATATATGTCGTATCCTAATACTATTTTCTCTATAATTTCATAGGTTGTCTTATCTACAATACCTGTTGGCAATAATCCTTTAGATAATTGAAACTTTCTAACAGCTTCCTCTGTACTATCCTCGAATACCCCTGTAATGCTTACATCTCTGTATCCTAAACTATATAGAAAGCTCTGAATTTCTTTTATTTCATATCCCTTACTACCCTTTGAATAAAGCATATCTTACAACTCCCTAAATTATTTCTTATAGCTATCTTATGATTTTTAAAGTCGCTATGTGATTATATTAGGATTTTTTATTACAATATATTTTTAAGCTCTTTTTTTATTCATATATTTATAAATAAACCAATAAGATAATCCTATTAAAATTCCTCCACCAACAAAGTTTCCTAAAGTTACAGGAATCAAATTAGAGAATATATGTGAAATATCTATTTTACTTAATTGTTCTAAGCTTAAATGACTAGCGGCTATATATTCTTCTGTACCCTTTGCTAATAACCCTGCTGTTAAGTAATACATATTAGCAACACAGTGCTCAAAACCAGTTATTACAAAAGCCATTATCGGGAAAAAAGCCATAAATATTTTTCCTACTATATCTTTAGACGCATAGCTTCCCCATACAGATAAACATACTAATACATTACATAAAACTCCACTTGCAAAGGCTTTTCCAAATCCCATAGTTGACTTTTTATATGCTACCTTAAGAATATATCCCCCTAAGGCTGCATCGTTTAAGGAAAACGCTCCACTAAAATATATAAGTAAAGTTATAAATACCGCCCCTATATAATTTCCTATAAAAACTATAAGAAGATTTTTCAAAAGATCTATAATTGAAATTCTTCTTTCAGCATAGGCTACAGACAATAAACAATTTCCTGTAAATAATTCCGCACCACAAATAACAACAAACATAAGTCCAATTGGGAATACTATTCCCGCTATCAATTTAGCTAATCCAAAATTAGTAATAGAATGCGATGCCACCTGAGAAGCAAAAGCCCCTAATGATATAAACATTCCTGCAAGAAATGCTAAAACTAAAGTTTGTAAAAAACGGTTGTTTGACTTAGTTACACCCATCTCCTCTACATAATTGCATACTTCACCAGGGCCTAACATTTTTTTGTCCATTATATTTTCCTCCTATAATTCCCTTTAAACAATAATTAAAACTATATTTTTATATAAACTTACCTTTCAATTATATTTAAGTTTAAAAACTTGGTCAACTTACTTGTTTTGGTATTTTTATTCATATTTTTTTAGTTTTTATTTGATTCCATGCATTTTTTATTTACATTTATTTTTTTTATGGTAAAATGTTCTTGTGGCTAAAACAATACATTTTGTCGAATACATTATTTTAGCTATATAAAATACATAAAGCTAAGATGTAATAACTTACATCTATTAACTTTATGATTAACCGGTAAACAAAAGAAAAATACTATAACTTTAATAGTCTTTCAAATGAAAAGCTATACTTATTTTAAAATATTAACTACGCTTTTCTACATAAATTATTAATTTAAATAAACTTAATATTGAAATATATAATTTAAACATACCTGTATATTTAAATTATTATAAATAAACATTTGATTAAGTAGCAAATATACAAAGAATAAATATTAAATTACAAAAGCTAAAACTCAATTAACGCAAGAATATATTAATTAACGTAAGATAATGTACATTAACCCATAATAGATTTTAATTGACATATGTGCTAGTTATACTAGACACAAAAATAAGCCATAGAACACTATGGCTTATTTTTATAAATTTGCATAATAATACTTATATTTATTTTTAATATCTGAAGTTATATTATTATTATTTATATCATATAACTCCAAAGATGGAATTACGGCATACCCTTTAGATCTATCTATTGGTTGTGCTACTATAAATGGATCCCTATTCTTAGGTAAATTTATTTTATATTCCTTATTTTCTATAGTTACTTTTCTATATTCTATTTCATTTCCATAGTTGTATCCACATATTATAAAATAGTCATTCTTATAAGTTCTTATAAAAGACTCTAAAAACAAAGACGACGTCCCAGTTATTCTATTATATTTATACTTATTATTCATGCCTTTAGTAAACTCACATAACCATATTTCATCCTTTTGTTTAAAAAATACTAATTTTTTATTATCTATATTAATTACTTCTTTTATATCCTTACTATTAATTTGTGAATCTATACTTTTACTTGTAATTTCACTATTATTTATAAAATCTATAACTTCATCTTCTGCTATATAATAATTACCCTCTATTTTAAAAATTAAAACAGATATAAGTATAGCTCCTGTGATTACTATTAAACCGTTTAACCTTTTCATTACATACCCCCTATATATTTTTTCCCAAAGACTATTATATATCCACATATTGTTACTTTTCAATATTTTTTTACTTTATTTTCACTTTTTACGCTGTTTTCTTTAATTTCTTAATAAAACTACAAATTATTTTCTTCATTCGTTGATTATATATAATCTGCCATTAAATATTTTATAACATTTTTTATAATTAAAAATATTTTCGACATTCTTTTATTTATATAAAATTATATTTTTATTTTTTATATTTGAATTTAATTCTCAATAGATTTAACCTATAAATCCAAGTTCACTAATCGATATTTTATATACTAAGCGACAAATATTGAATTTTTTATTTTTTATTACTAAAATATACATTGTTGATTATTTTATGAAATTAAACATTATATTTTATTTTGTGACATTATTTTAAAATTTCTTGGGAGGAATTTATAATGAAAAAAAGAAAAATTCTAAGCGTTCTTTTAGCAAGTATTTTTACACTTACTCTTATGGGTTGTGGAAATACTTCAGATAATAAAGATACAGGTAAAACGGATGGTCAAAAATCTGAAGCTACAGCTAAAGTTAAAGATGGCGGAACTATGGTTTTTAGATCTGCTACAGATCCAACTTGCCTAAATCCATTTTTTCAAAGTAACAGAATAACTTTTACTGTAAATAATGCTCTTTTTGATCCTTTATTTGTAGTAGATACTAATGAAACTAGAAACTATCTTGCAGATAGTCTTAAGATTTCAGATGATAATCTTACTTATACTGTTAAATTAAAAAATAACCTTAAATGGCATGATGGTCAAAAAATCACTGCTGATGATATAGTCTTTACAGTTAATGCAATTCAAAACGAAAAAAATGCAATTGCTGACAGAGAGTCTTTTGTTATAGATGGAAAAAACATTGAAGTTAAAAAAATTGATGACTTAACAGTTGAGTTTAAATTACCTCAAGCCTTTGCACCATTTGATAGTAGCCTTGGTAGTTTAACACCTATACCAAAACATATTTTCGAAAATGAATCAGATTTAGCAAAATCTGAAAAAAATAATACCCCTGTTGGTTCTGGACCATTTAAATTTAAAGAATGGAAAAAAGGTGAAGCACTTACTCTTGAAAGATTTAATGACTATTATCTTGGTAAACCTCATTTAGAGAGCCTTGTATACAGAATTATACCTGATGATAATACTGCTAAAATTGCCTTTGAAAATGGTGAAGTTTCAGCAACTTATTTATCAGAAGAAAACTACAAAAAAATGTCTTCTGATGAAAAGTTTACTACTCATGCTTTTGATGAAGGAATGTTACTATACCTTAACTATAATATGAAAAATAAAGATTTGAAAAATCCTGATGTTCGTAAAGCAATTTCTTATGCTCTTAATAAAGATGAGATTATAAAATCTAGCTATGAAGATCCTAAAAATACTCAAGTTGCTAATTCAGTTTTAGTACCTAGCACTAAATACTATACTGACTCTGTAACTAAGTATGATAATAATGTTGAAAAAGCAAAAGAACTTTTAAAGAAAGCTGGATGTGAGAATTTAAAATTAAATTTCCAATATATAAGTGGAAAAAGCGATGAAAAAATTGCTCAAATAATTCAACAACAACTTAAACCAGTTGGTATAGATGTAGAGCTTCAAGCTTTAGATGCTAATACTTTCTATGCAAAGTTTGATGGTCAAATGGAAAGAGACTTTGACTTAGTTTTAAATGGTTATGTACTTGGAGTAGATCCTAATGGTTATGCAAATGCATTTACTACTAAAGGACCTTACAATATAATAGAATACTCTAACCCTGAAGTTGATAAATTATTTGAAGATGGTGCTGTAGAGTCAGATACTACTAAAAGAAAATCTATATATGAAAAAGCACAAAAGTTAATATCTGATGATGCTCCAGTATACCCTATCAACTATAGTAAATCCTTTGTTGGAGTTAATGCTAAGTTTGGTGGTATTAAAGAAGCTAAAACAGTTCCTATCTATATGTTTGAAGATTTATCAAAACTTTATATGGTAGAAAAATAATTTTTTAGCTATGACCTATTAATTTATACTAGATTGCTTTTTATTAATAATATATTATCTAAAAGTTACTTAAGTTATCTTTTAGAGTCCATTTGTAAAAATGGATAGTAAGTTATAAGGCATGAATATTATTCATGCCTTCTTTTAAATTTTATTTATATCTAAAAAAAGGAAGTGAAAGTATGAAAAAACAAATACTAAAAAGAATTTTACAGGCTATACCTATGCTTTTTTTTATTTCCTTTATTTCATTCATGCTTATGAATTTAGCTCCGGGAGATCCAGCTAAAAACTACATAACACCTAAAATGTCTCAAGAACAAATAACTATAATACGTGAAAATTTAGGCTTAAATAAGCCTATACTTGTTCGCTATGGATATTGGCTTAAAAATACTCTTAGTGGTGAACTTGGTTACTCCCTAGTAACTAACCAGCCTGTTTCTTCTGAGATTGTATCTAGATTGCCTGCTACCTTTGGATTGATGGGTATATCTTTGTTATTCTCAGTTATTGTTGCTTTACCCTTAGGCTTATTTACTGCTCTACACAAGGGTAAATTTATAGATGACTTTGTTACCATACTTAATTATGTAGGTATATCTATACCTAGTTTTTGGTTTGCAATGATTTTAATAACAATTTTTTCACTTAAATTAGGTTGGCTACCAAGTGTTGGTATGAGATCTATAGGTGTAGACACTACTTTAGACCTTATAAGTCATGGAATACTGCCAACTTTAGTACTTAGTCTTAGCAATATATCTGTACTTACTCGCTATGTAAGATCCTCTGCTCTTGTAGCTCTACAGGAAGACTATATTATAACAGCTAAGTCTAAAGGATTATCTGAAAAGCAAGTACTTTTTAACCATGTTCTTAAAAATTCACTGCTTCCTATTATAACAATACTTGGAATGAATTTAACTGCTATAGTTTCTGGTGCCTTTATTACTGAAACAGTCTTTGGTTGGCCTGGTATGGGCAGATTAGGCATGAATGCAATTCTTGCTATGGACTATCCAATAATAATGGCTATAACAATGCTAAGTTCTATTTTTGTAGTTCTTGGAAACTTACTAGCAGATATATTAAATTACTTTGTTGATCCTCGTATTAAGGTAGGTGAATAACTTGAATATAGAAAGAATTAAAGTAAACTTTAAAGTTCATATAAAGAAAAATAAATTAGCCGCTTTTGCTATAATAGCACTTATAATAATAATAATTGCTTCTTCCTTAGCTTTTTTATCACCATATGATCCCAATGAAATAAACTTATCTCTAAAATTACAAAGTCCTAGCCTCAAACATATATTTGGAACTGATGAGTTAGGAAGAGACTATTTCACAAGAGCTCTATATGGTACAAGACTCTCTATATTAGTAGGGGTATGCTCTATGTTTGTATCAATAGTAATAGGTACCTTCGTTGGAGCTATAAGTGGATTTATTGGTGGAAAAGTAGACAAAATTATAATGAGATGTATAGACATGCTAATGAGTATACCTATGTTCTTTTTAATTCTTATTGCAAATGCCTATTTAAAACCTAGTATCAAAAACATAATAATCATAATCGGAATATTTGGATGGATGGGAGTTGCAAGAATAGTTAGAGCCGAAACCTTAAGCTTAAAAGAAAGAGAGTACATAATGTGTTCAAGAAGTCTAGGCGCTAATAATTTTTATATATTGAGGAAACACATTTTGCCTGGTGTTATACCAACCATTTTAGTTGCAGCTAGTATTGATATAGCTGGTGCAATACTTACAGAGTCCTCCTTAAGTTTTTTAGGTTTAGGTGTTCAACAACCTATGTCCTCTTTAGGAAGTATGTTACAGGCTGCACAATCTAGAATGTCTGATAAAACATATTTAGCCTTATTCCCAGGATTATTAATACTTATAATAGTTCTAAGCTTCAATGTTATTGGTGATTCTATTAAAAACATATTAGAACCTAAAATTGATAGCAATTAACCTTAGCTATTGAATTAATAAATCCCTATATACTATATTTTACTTATAAGATAATTTGACTAACAATATTTTATTATATACTCTAATAAATAATCTTCATTATATAATAAATTCAATGATTAATATAAATGTAGAATATATTAATTAGAGCTTATATAAAGTATATTTTATTTATAAGCTAAATTTCATTTAAATATGTTATTATAATTATTCTTAATAAAATATCTATATAAAACAGACTACACTATGAGAAGAACTCATAATGTAGTCTGTTTTATTTCTTAATTAAAATCTATCTCTCACCAAGTTTTAAATTTGGTATTGCATTTAAAGTTAAATCTGCTATATTTCCTTTTTTATACTCAAAATAAGCAGCACTGCCTATCATTGCAGCATTATCTGTACATAAAATTGGTGCTGGGAACAATACTTCTATGCCCCTTTTCTTACCTTCCTTTGTTAAGGTTTCTCTTAAACAAGAATTTGATGCTACTCCACCGGCTATTACTATTTTATCAACCTTTTTCATTTTACAAGCCTTCATAGCATTATCTACTAAAACACCAACAACTGCATTTTGGAAAGAAGCAGCTATATCAGCTTCAACTATTTTTTCTTCTTTCATCTTAGCTTGATTTATATAGTTTAAAACCGCTGACTTAACTCCACTAAAAGAAAAATCTAAAGTATCACCATCAAATTTAGCTCTTGGGAACTTAATAGCTTCAGCATTTCCCTCCTTAGATATTTTATCAACCTTAGGACCTCCTGGGTAGCCAAGTCCTATAGCCCTAGCAATCTTATCAAAGGCTTCTCCTGCAGCATCATCCCTTGTTTGACCAAGTACTTCAAAATCACCATAATCCTTCATATGAACAATAAAGGTATGCCCTCCTGATACTATTAAACAAACAAAAGGTGGCTTTAAATCCTTATGCTCAATGAAATTAGCACATATATGGCCTTCTATATGATTAACTCCTATCAAAGGCTTATTAGTGGCATATGCTAGAGATTTAGCATATTGTATACCTACTAACAAAGCTCCAACTAATCCTGGCCCGTATGTAACAGCTATTGCATCTATTTCTTCCATAATTGTATTAGCTTCTTGTAATGCTTCCTCTACAACTGCACTAATAGCTTCTATATGTTTTCTTGAAGCAACCTCTGGAACAACGCCTCCAAATTTTTCGTGTATATCAATTTGAGATGAAATAATATTTGATAAAACATCTCTACCATTAACTACTACTGCAGCTGAAGTCTCATCACAGCTTGATTCTATGGCAAGTATTTTCATATCTTTTTCCATAAACCTATCCTCACTTTATCTCTATAAGTACATAAATATAATACACATTATTTTTCAACAAAAGCTTTTATCATCTTTAAATTAAGTTTTTAATATTATTACGCTAATTATAAACTTAATTTAAAATATTTTATTGAAACTTATATATGATACTTAAAATACTTCTGTATATTTTCTCTTTATATTAATATAATTATTATACTTTATAAAAAATACTACTTCAAGTAACCCCACTTCCCTATTAATCATGTTTTCCCTCAAAAATCATAATACCCTGTAAATTTACAAGCACTATATAAACTGATATAATTATTAGAACGAATGTTTTATAAATAAGGAGATAAAAAATGAGTAATTGTTATGCTAAAGTTATAGTTAAAGGGTCTCCAATTTCAAAATCTAACTTCAAATTATTTAACAAAGAAGGTAGAGCAATTCTTCCTTATAATTCTGGTAAATATCATGATAGATATGCACTTTATGAAGAAGAAATAGCCTTAGAAGCTCGAGCACAAAATCCTGGAATAATAATTGAAGAAGCTTGTATAGCTATATTAAAGGTCTTCTATAAAAGTGAAAAGCGTCATCCAGATACAAATAATATAACTAAAAGTATCTTAGATGGTATAGAAAAAAGTGGTCTTATAATAAATGACGCTCAAGTTAGAAGATTAGTTATAGAAGAATTCTATGATAAAGAAAACCCAAGATTTGAATTAGAGCTTTTTGGAGAAAGTAGCTATTCTTTAGAATATAGCCTTCATAAGAAAGAACTACAGGATGATAAAATTCTTTATTCTCCTCCTTCTAATAAAAAATCTAAAAGCTCTCTTGGAGATAATATGACTTTTTCATCAGTATCATCAGATACCTATGTATCTATGCTTAACTCTAAAGAAAAATCAGAAAAACTTATAAAGAAAAAGAAAATATCTCCTAAGGAAATAGATAACATATTGAAATGTGATATATGTGGAAAAGTGATTGTATCTAATGACTATATATCTGCTAATAAAGGAAAAACCCTTATATGTAATAAATGCTTTAATAAAAATTTTTAATATATGTTTAGAAGGAGACAATTATAAAAATTGTCTCCTTCTATATCCCTCTCTAAAGTTCAAATAAAATTTCGCTATAATATAATAGCATTCTCATATATATTTTTCTTTTTATACATTACATAGCTAATTATTAATCTTACTAATAAATCTATATCTATAGCAATCCAAATCCAAATAATGTCTAGCTTAAGAACTGATCCTATAACAACAGCTCCTAAAACTCTTACTCCCCAGATTCCAATTGCAGATATTATCATTGGCGCCTTAGAGTATCCTGCTCCCCTTATTGCCCCTACTATTACAGTACCAATATTCTGTGGTATTTGAATAAGTCCTGTTACAATTAAGTAAATCACTCCTATTTCAATTAATTCCACCTTATCCGTAAGTAATCCCATTAAAACATTAGGGAAAAATACTAAGGCAATTACTGCAATAGATGTTACTAACAAGGTTTCAATGCAAATTTCCTTCATGTATGCCTTGGCTAACTTAATGTTTTTAGACCCTAAAGATTGTCCTATAAAGGCTGTAGCCGCCACTCCAAAGCCCATAGCTGGAGTAAAGAACATTCCCTCTGCTTGTACTGCTAACTGATATGCTGCTAAATGATTTTCTCCATATCCTAGTACTACATTAGTCACTATTATAACTGCTATTTGTAAAAATACAGCTTCCATCGATGAAGGCAAAGATACCTTGTAAATTTGCTTTATTTGATTCATATCTAACTTAAAATGTGACTTATTAACCTTGCCTATAAGCCCCTTTTTTCTAAAAAAGATATATAAATATAATATAGCTGATACCAATTGTGAAATAGCTAACCCTATAGCTGCTCCTTTGACACCCATGCCATTAATACCTAAGCCACCAAATATAAATAGGTAGCTAAATATAACATTTACTACATTCATGACTACTGCCACAATTAAGGGAGTTAATGCATCCCCAGTAGCTTGCATTATTCCTGCTGCAACTAACATAATTACTAAAAATGGTAGTCCAAAAGATACTGCTCTTAAATGAGTAACTGTAGTATCTAACAAAGCTCCCTCAGCACTAAAAATTAAAGTAACTATTTTTGGTGCAAACCAAAATAAAATTTGTTGTATTCCAATAACTATAATGATACTAGAAATTAAGGTTTGTATGGTTATCCCCCTAAGCTTCTTTCTATCATTAGCACCATATGCCTGTGCTATAAAAATAGTTGCTCCCATAGCAATCCCTTTAAAAAATGCCCATATTATTTGAGTTATTCTAACACTAAGACCTAACCCTGCTATAGATGTAGCATCTAGTTTTCCTGTCATAGCCATAGATATAAAACTTGCTAGCATCTGAAGCACACCTTCTAAGATAATCGGAATTATCATTCTCAATATACTTCTTCTTATTCTAGAGGTTTTTATATCATCTAGACCATTTATTTGTATATCCGCCGTTCCCATTTTTCCCCCTCGATATTAAGCCTAATTAGACTTAAATATATAACTGCTATCATAATAAATTGTAACATTATTTTTAACTAATTGCATCCAATCTTTGAACTATTTTTTGATTATTTTGAATATATATATTTTTTTAATTTACTCTATTATTAAATTTATTTTGTAATATATAATCTTATATTTTAATAAACTTAATAATAAAGTACTTAAGTGTACAGAAGGAGATTATAAATATGAAAGCTTTACATGAACCAACATTAATAATTTATAGTGAGATGAATAAAAATAAATATCGTACATTATCCATTTAAAGAAGTAACTTTTCTCAGGACAACCAAAGTTATGTTGGATACATGTTTTATATTAACGCTTTTATATGATAAAGATCCTAAGAATAAGGAATGTATTGAAGTTTTATCTAGACTTATTGTTTCAGGGTGCCAATTGTATATAACGGATATTACAAGCGCAGAAATTTTAAATCAAATACCAAAAAAATTATTTCAAAATGATATGCGTTATAGGATAGATAAAGTAGATCCTGTTAATAGTCCTTCTAATGTTGATATAATTCTAAATAGTTTTAATAGACATGATAGAAAACTTATTAAAGAAAAGCGTCTTGAGAAGTTTAACCAAATTCAATTTAATAAATATTTTTATAATCTCTCTAAAAATCCTTGGAAGAAAGATTTACTTAAAATCTATTATTCTAAAGCAGTAGATATGCACAGTCAAATGGAGAGACTATTAAAGTTTAGAAACATATCAATAGACAGTAGATGCATTAGTCTTGCCAAAGAATTAATGAAAAATTATATACTGCCTGTAAATGATTCATACCATATTGCTTGTGCAGAATTTAATGGAATACACTACTTTATTACATTAGATTCAGACTTTGAAGAAATAAAAAATACAAAAGTAATAATTCTTAAAATTTAAGTATATAAAAGTGACTTTTAAGCCATCATTTTTATATACTTATTTTTTTGCGAAAAAAACAAAAAATCTTTTTTCTGTAACATAACTGTCACAATGAAGATTTATTATATATTCATAGTCAAGATAAGAAACAAATTAAAAGTTTATATAAATCTAAAACCTAAACTTAATATATTGGAGGTTGTATTTATGACAAATAAAGAAAATAACTTTGAAAACGAAAATAACAATGTTAATTTAAACAATGACTCTTTTAACAATATGGATGAAAATAATAAGCATATAGATGAAACTACCGAAATTAATATTGATGAAAGTATGATACATGAGCACTCAGCATCAGATTCAAGTACACCTAACAGTGATACTACTGAGGATGTAAAAGAATCTACTACAACTGCTGATGAATTTAATAACTATAAAGAAAGTACCGTTAAAGAAGTCAAGAAGAGAAAGAAAGAAAATAAAGGTGGAATGAGAGGAAGACTTGCAAGCTATATAATAGTTGGACTTTTATGTTCTTCATTAGGTGCAGGAATAGCCTCAGTAATCTCTTTAAATGTAATGGACAGAAAAATTGATGAACTTAAACAAGAAAACAAAAAGAATCCTGTACAAAATAGTGAGTTTAATACTAGTACTACTACTGGTGGTTTAAGTGTTCCTGATATAGTAAAAAAGGTTGGTCCTGCTGTAGTTGGTATCTCTGTAAAATCAGTACAAAGTTACGGTAACTCACCTTTTGTTCAACAAGTAGAAGGAATAGGTTCTGGTGTAATTATAAATGAGGATGGTTATATATTAACTAATAACCACGTAATACAAAATGCTACAACTATAAATGTAATCTTAAACAATGGTGATGAAGTAGAAGCTAAGGTAGTAAATGCTGATCCAGCTTATGATTTAGCAATTGTTAAGATTACCAAAGATATGAAAATGCCTGGTGTTGTAGAGTTTGGTGATTCTGAGAATTTATCAGTAGGAGAACCAGTTGTAGCAATAGGTAACCCACTTGGAAAAGAACTTTTAGGTTCAGTAACAACAGGTGTTGTTAGTGCTCTTAATAGAAATATAGATGATAAAAATACTGACTTAAAATTAATTCAAACTGATGCAGCTATTAGTCCTGGTAACAGTGGCGGACCTTTATTAAATAGCCATGGTCAATTAATAGGTATAAATACTGAAAAAAGAGTTGGTACCGGAGTTGAAGGATTAGGATTTGCTATACCTATTCATCAAATTCAACCTAAAATTGAAGGATTAATGAAACCTAAAATTATGTTAGGTGTTACTATAAGACAAGTAACTGAAGAAGATTCTAAAAAATATAATATTCCTGAAGGATTATTTATAAATGATATAAAACCTTATAGCTCTGCTGAAAAAGCTGGCTTAAAAATAGGTGATGTAATCACTTCCTTCAATGGCAAAAAAGTTAAAACTAACGAGGAATTAAATGACTTAAAAGAAAAAGCTAAAGAAGGAGATAAAGTACCTGTAGAAGTTGATAGAGATGGTGAAAAAGTAACTGTAAACCTAACTCTAGAAACTGGTTATTAATTCTTTAAAATGCTATAAATCAATTTAAAATTATTGATTTAACATAAATAAATTATAGAGAAAAGATTCCCCCTTTTTCTTTTCACTATAGCAATAAAATAATGATTCTTACCCCAAAAGTTTAAACCCTGAATTTTATAAACTAAAATTTAGGGTTTATTTTTGTATCAAATTACCTATAATCTCATAAAATGAACTATAAGTAATTGCTTATATTGTAACTTTATTATACCGTCCCTTTTTATTATTTTAAATTTATCCTACCTTGTAACAAGAGTTCACAACTCCCCGTGAGCTCTTGTTCTTTTTTTGATTTTTTTATATTATTTTAGTGTCAACAAGCTTATATCCTTAATATATTAAAATGGGACTATATAAATTCGAGTCATATTTTCTCTTAGATGCATAGTATATTATATATTAATATATACGAGGTGAGGATTATGAACCTGTGTTTAAATATAGTTTTAGCTAGTATTATAATTTTACTTGCTATCTTTGTTCTTTGGTTTTTAGTTTCTTCCTTCTTCATAACCCTACACCATATGTGTGAAGAAGACTGCAATATGTATGATAGTGAAGCTGAGGACAATTATTTTGACAAGGATAAACCTAAAACCTAACTTATTATAATTAGAAATGAAAGTATTATTATGAATATGAAATCATTTTAAATACATTAAAAAACCCACTAGTAAAAACTAGTGGGTTTTTATTACTTCTCAGAGTATATTTCAACTATTTTAATTATAACTTCAACAGCCTTTTCCATAGCATATGTTGGAATATATTCAAATTTTCCATGGAAGTTGTGTCCACCAGTAAATAAGTTTGGTGTTGGAAGTCCCATAAATGATAGTCTAGCTCCATCTGTTCCACCTCTTATAGGTCTAACCTTTGGAGTTACACCAACAAGCTCCATAGCTTTTGTTGCAGACTCTATTATATGAGCTATTGGTTCAACCATTTCTCTCATATTTTGGTATTGGTCTTTTAATTCAAGTTCAAAAGTTCCCTCACCATATTTTTCATTTAATTTCTTAACTAAATCTACTACAAATTGTTTTCTTGCTTCATATCCATCCTTAAAGAAATCTCTTATAATGAAATGCATTTCAGTTCTTTCAACATTTCCTTCAATTGTATCTAAAAGATAGAAACCTTCATATCCTTCTGTAGTTTCAGGTCTTTCATTCTCTGGTAGCATTGATACAAATTCTAATCCTAATAATTGAGAATTTATCATTTTATTTTTAGCAGAACCTGGATGAACATTTCTACCATTGATAACTAATTTAAATGCTGCTGCATTAAAGTTTTCAAATTCAAACTCACCTATTTCTCCACCGTCAACAGTGTAAGCAAATTCAGCTCCGAATTTCTCAACATCAAAGTGATCTGCTCCCTCACCTATTTCTTCATCAGGAGTAAATCCAATTTTGATAGTTCCGTGTTTTATTTCAGGATTCTTAACTAAGAACTCAATAGCACTCATAATTTCAGCTATACCAGCTTTATCATCAGCTCCAAGTACTGTAGTTCCATCAGTTGTTATTAAAGTTTTTCCTACATATTCTTTTATTTCAGGGAAATCCTTAACTTGTAATACTACATTCTTTTCCTTATTTAAAACTATATCTTTACCATCATAGTTAGTAACTATTTGTGGCTTTACATTAGCTCCTGACATCTCTGGAGTAGTATCCATATGTGCTATAAACCCTATAGTAGGAATTTCTTTATCTGTATTAGCAGGTAATTCTGCCATTACATAGGCCTTATCATCTACTGATACATTCTTTAATCCTAATTCATTTAATTCTGCTACTAATTCTTTAGCAAGGTCAAATTGTTTCATTGTACTTGGATTAGTACCTGTTGTTGTATCTGATTTAGTATCATAACTTACATACTTTAAAAATCTTTCTATAACTGTGCTCATTCTAAAACACTCCTTATATATAAATTTATCATCTACCTAAATCACCTTAAAACTATGATATAAAATAATTGCTTTAAAAGTAGTAATTTAAGATTAGATATGGTTTTTAATTTAATAATTATCCTTTAAAAAGCTATATATACATTTCAATAATACTTCTTCATTATAGCTTTTACCAGACTTCTAAAAATTATAAATATAAAGTAACTTCTTCAAGTACATTTTTCAAGGATATTATAGTAGTAAATTTCTCTCTTATAATTATATTTACTTATTTTAATTTTATATCTAATACCTTTATTTTGCAAATAATTTCAATATTTTAACTAGTATAACTTTTTCTCATACATCACATAATAACTAAGAACTTCAACAGTTCAATAATTCAATATTAAAATTATTAATTAAAGGTTTGATTAAGGAGGACTTTATTATGTCTAAAAATTCAAGTATTAAATGTTCAGTTCAACAATGTAAACACCATGATTGTGGTGAAGATTATTGTACACTATCTGTAATTCAAGTAGGTACACATGAACAAAACCCAAAAATGGATCAATGTACAGACTGTAAATCATTCCAATTAAAATAGTATGATTTAAAAGTTAAAATAAAACTATTGTATTTAAATAGATTACACATCTTAAGAGATAGATAAAATTTAAGATGTGTAATTTATTATTACACTAGTTTTTATTTTTATTCCACTATAGATTTTCTCTATAGATATGATTAGTTTCATGAATTATAAGTATTGGATATTTTTCCTGTCTACATTTAAAATAATCTTAAATAATACTTTATTTAATTATTTAGGAGGATTTGTCTTAAGTGGATATTGAATTTTTAAAAAGTCTCCCTATATCTGAAAGAGAGCTACTAATTAGGAAAGAATTAGGACCAGAAAAATGTAAATTTCTCGATAAATACGACCTTAAATTAAATGATAGATTTTACTTTGAAAGAATACAAGAAAAGTACCCTGCTCAAGAATATTTTAGTTATAAGCTTGCAACTAAAAGTTCTTTAATAGGAATGATTTTTCACATAAATAGATTATGCTTTGCTAAAACAAAGTATTTTGAAAAAAATATAAATAACTATGTTCCCTGTATACATAGCTGTAGAAATGGCTTTGTAGAAACAGATATGTGGAATATGGAGTTTTTAAAACAAAAGGGTACAAATATAATAATAGATCTAAGAGATTTATCTAAAATTCATTGGGTAGCTGACTTTCATGATCTTTGTAACTACTTAGAATTAGAGTTAGATAAATTTAACGCCAAAATACGTTCTAATGCTTCTGATTTAAATATTAGAGCTTAGCTATAAATCAATTAAGAATTTCCCGAGACTATAAAAGGCAGTCCAACTTTAAAAAGTTGGACTGTTTTTTACTTCTTATTAGTTTTGCTCAAATTATAATTTAGCAATACCCATTTCTCTTGCAATTCTTTTAACTTCTGCTGCTACTGAATCTGCAACTGTTTTATCAAGAGCATTTGGTACAATATATTCTTCTGTTAATTCTTCATCTTTTATTAAATTAGCAATTCCTCTTGCCGCAGCTAATTTCATTTCATCATTGATTTCAACAGCTCTTACTTCTAATGCACCCTTAAATATTCCAGGGAACACTAATACATTGTTTATTTGGTTAGGGAAGTCTGATCTTCCTGTAGCAATAACTCTAGCACCTGCTGCTTTTGCTTCATCTGGCATAATCTCTGGAGTTGGATTAGCCATTGCAAATATAATGCTATCCTTATTCATTGTTTTAACCATTTCTTGAGTTAATACTCCCGGAGCTGATACACCTACAAATACATCTTTTCCTTTAACTACATCAGCTAATGAACCCTTTTCAAATTCTCTGTTAGTCATTTTAGCTATTTCCATCTTAGATGAATTTAAGTTTGCCATATCCTCAGATATTGCACCCTTAGAGTCACAGATAACTATATGATTAACTCCAGCTTTTATAAGTAATTTAGCAATTGCTACACCAGCAGCACCTGCACCATTTATTACAACCTTTATTTCATCCATCTTCTTACCAGTTATTTTAAGAGCATTATATAAACCAGCTAAAGTTACAACAGCTGTACCATGTTGATCGTCATGGAATACAGGAATATTTAATTCTCTTTTCAATGTTTCTTCTATGTAGAAACACTCTGGAGCCTTAATATCCTCTAAGTTAATTCCACCAAATACAGGTTCTATTAACTTCACTGTTTTTATTATTTCTTCTGGATCCTGTGAATCTATACAAATTGGGAAAGCATCAACGCCACCAAACTCTTTAAATAATAAAGCTTTTCCTTCCATTACAGGTAATCCAGCACCCGCTCCTATATTACCTAAGCCTAAAACTGCACTTCCATTAGTTACAATAGCAACTGTATTTCCTTTAATTGTGTAATCGTATAACTTCTCATTATCCTTAGCTATTTCTAAACAAGGAGCTGCAACACCTGGAGTGTATGCAACAGATAAGTCATCTCTAGTCTCAACCTTCATTTTAGTTACAACTTCTAATTTACCCTTTTTTTCTTTATGAACTCTTAAAGCTTCTTCTGCATAAGACATTTATTCATCCTCCTAAGATTATGTAATTTATCTAATAGATAGTTCTTGTAATGCTCTAAACTCTTCTTAGCTTAAAGCAAACAATATCTATACCCCTAGATAAGTACTTTCAAATTTTCAATGAATCATAACTTCACTTTAATTTATAATTTCAATTTATATGGATTTATTTTAAATTTCAAAATAATAAAGCACAAAATATTTATACAAATATTTTACCACCCATACTAAATAAATGTAAGTTTTTTTTGCTATTTTAAGAAGGTTATTTCATTATCATTTTAATTTCATCCGTGCAAATACGAACATTATCAAAATACAGTGTAACTTATAATCTATATATCAATCCTATATATTCTTTCTAAAATACTCACAAAACGGCGGCATATTACATTGATCACATAAAGGTCTTCTAGCCTTACATACCTTTCTTCCATGCCATATTATGTAATGATGCATATCGCTCCACTTATTCTTAGGTATATTCTTCATTAACTGTTCTTCTACCTTAGTTACATTATCCCCTTTAGCTAAACCAATACGCTGAGAAACTCTAAACACATGAGTATCAACAGCTATAGCAGGAACACCAAATACATTAGATAAAACAACATTAGCAGTCTTTCTACCAACACCAGGAAGTTCAGTTAACTCTTCCATAGTCTGAGGTACTTCACCATTATATTTTTCTAAAAGAATTTTTGAAGTAGCTAATATATTCTTCCCCTTTGTTTTATAAAATCCACAGGACTTTATCTTCTCTCCCACTTCCTCTTCTGATAAAGTAGCCATAGCCGCTGCTGAATTATACTCTTTATATAACTCCTTCGTTACCATATTAACTCTTTCATCTGTACACTGAGCTGATAAAATAGTAGATATTAAAAGTTCAAAAGGATTACTAAAATCCAAACCACACTTAGCCCCAGCATAAGTAGTTTCTAAAATTTTCAAAGCCTCAGCCATCTCTTTCTTTTTTAACATATTAAATATCCCTCCTTACTCTAAATAATATTAAAAATAATTATCTCAATTATACTAGTCATCTTAAATATATAACATATAACTTCTAATTTAATATTCTACAGTTATATTAATCCTTGTATGTACTTTATAATGAGTGTTATCTCTAAATAGATTGAATATTGTTTATTAAAATATATATTTATATTTTAAATTAACTAGTAATATATTTTTCATTTACATTCTTTAATTTAAAGTTATAATTAATGACTAACTATTATTAATTATATCATAAAGTATATAACTTTTTACTACTTATATTCTTTGTAATAAGGTTATATTTGATTATAATTATTTATCTATTCTTTAATCTCCCCTACATATTCTAAAAATAGATCTTGTAACTCGCCATCAGTATCTGCATCATTTAAATACAATTTAGGTTCAGTATCACTCCCACTAAGTGTACTACTTCCATCAATTATATCTAGCATATTTGAGATTGTATCTATCATTGTTTGTTGAATAATTGTAATCAGAGTCTCTTTATTTTCTTCTGATAAACTATTATATAGCTTTAATGATTTCTTCCAATACTCATCACTTGCATTATCTATGTCTGTATTATCGAATAAATTCTTATATAGACTTCTATTTTCTTCTACTATACTTTTGTAAATACTTTTAATAAAAATTTCATTCATGTTACTTCCTCATTTCTACATATAATTTTTTATTCATATAAATTAACTCTTGTAATTTTGAATTTGGAATATCAGAGTAAACTCTTCTTAACTCTCTTATACCTCTTGCAAGTAGTTGTCTTGCACTAGCTATTCCCTTTCTGTTTCTTTATACTATACCATTTTATCCTTTGATTATGTGCCGAAGTCATTTGGTCATATCCCTCAACTCTTAATTTTTTCATCACATCATTTATTTAGCTTCACTTCCACCTCAGTAGCAAAACATTGGCTATGAACTAGTATTCCATCTTTACTTACATAATAAGTATGCCAATCTTCTACTTCAAAGTTATATACTTTTATCTTTTCTTTTAACTTCTCTATATCTATACTACATACTCTTGATATTTTCCCTGAAGCCAATAATACTTTAGGTCTTGTTTTTCCCTATCCTGGATTTCAAGTGGAATTATTGACCCTAGGATTTCCTTACTTGCACTCCGTGAAAGTAATTCACACCAAATCATAGATTTTGATTCTCTACTTTTCGTCTTACATTTGTGTCTAACACTAGTAGTTTTATATTTTGAAAATATTTAAATATATCAAAAAAAGATTAATGATCCATTACTGAAACACTAACCTTTTTAACTTCTTTCACTACATTATTGATTTAACTAAATTCCTCTATTACTACTTTTTATGCAGTTATTTCTCACCTAATTTTGTATTAACTTATATATTATCACTAATTTCATTTTTACATTCTATATTTTCTATAACTTTTCTAATTATTTCATGCAATTGGTCATATTGCCACTCTATGTCTCCTATAACTAAGTGAAGTTGTATAAATTCCCTTAGTAATTTTTCACTATTCTCTTTATTTAATTTATCTATATTTTCTAATATAACATTAAATCTATTTATTATTTCTGATATCTCTCTAATATTTTCCTCCTGTTCCTTTTCTTCTTCATTTGAAATAATAGAATTATTCATTTTTCTATTTATTTTTTTTATTAACTCAAATGTATTCTTTACACTATTTTCTATATTCATGTTTTTACTTCAACTTCCTTCCGATTACATTTCTTATCTTAAATTCATTTAGAGTTCCATCTAAATTTAATACTGCTATTAAATTCCCCCATTCATCACTTTTTAAATTCAATGCCACTCTTATTCGCAGTCTTTCCAGCTCATATTCTTTTGTGGAAAATGTTTATATCCATAATTTGTCCATTCAACAGCATCTACTGCCCCCTCAGTAACAAAACATTGATTATGAACTAGTATTCCATCTTTACTTACATAATAAGTATGCCAATCTTCTACTTTAAAGTTATATACTTTTATCTTTTCTTTTAACTTCTCTATATCTATACTACATACTCTTGATATTTTACCTGAAGCCAATAATACTTTATCTCTTGCCTTTAAGTTTCCTGCTTCTACCCATCCATTATCTACTACCCAGAATGGATGATTTAGTGTTGTTATTATTTTATTGTCTTCTATACTTAATTTTACTAAAGTATCTACTTCTTTTACAAATGTATTTTTGACTTCTTTATACCCTACTTCTCCTGTCTCTACATTCTTTGAGTATACTTTATCACCAATTTTTATATCTTCTATACATTTACTATCATTTTCTGTGAGTATTTCAGTACCTTCAATAAAACATGCTCCATCAGCAATAAGGTTTTTAGATGGTGCATTTTCAATATTTTTATATAATTCTCCTCCTTTTTTACAAATAAAAAAGAGATAGGAATCCCCACCTCTTCTTTTACAGTACTACGATAAACTTCTTAAAGTATTAAATTATATATGCTTTCATCTTATCAAAGGTTGTATCATATACTCTACTTAATATATAGTCTAAGTAAACTTCGCTTAAGTAATTCAAATCAATATCTTTAGCTATATGCATTCTAGAATGAAGCACTTCTATAGCTTCTTTTTTTAACTCATCTATTTCTGTGCTATGCCATATTTTTTTACCAAACTGTGGCTTTTCTAAGGTTGGACTGTATTCATTGTATATTCTCTCTATAACTCTATTTACTTTTTTTCTAAAAACACAGTCTATCATTGCTTTATGAAGTGCGTATCTGTTTCTAAACCTTAATTCCACCATTACCCCATCTTCGCACTTTTCATAAGGTATTTTTGCCTTCTTAAGCTCATCATCAATTTTCAAATCATCATAAACCTTTATTATGATTACATCTTTCTTACTATTTACTAAATCATAAACATAGCCAACAAAATCTTTATCTGGCATAAATAAATACCTCCCTTATCTTTTTACTATTACTATATGGGTTTTAAAAGAGTTTAGTACCTAATTTAACCAATAAAAAAAGACTATAAGACTTAAAGTTTTACCTTTAAGTCTTATAGCCTTACTTAAGTTTATTTATGTTTATAAATATAATTTATTTATTTTGTTGATTTAGCTATTAAGCATTTTATTTTTATTCCCTTTGCTGAGAACATATCTTCATGTTCTGTAGTGACATTTCCTACAAAATCTGATTCATGTAAATCATAAGTTATATATGTAATAACAAATCCACTTCTTGTTATGTATTCTTGAGATTCTAAGAATAAATCATCATCATCTGTTTTAAACCAAATTTCACAGCCTTCTTTTAAGAAACCTCTATATTTCTTTAAGAAAGTGTTGTATGTTAATCTTCTTTTTTTATGTTTTTTCTTTGGCCAAGGATTACAGAAATTTATAAATATCTTATCTATTTCATCTTCCTCAAATAGTTCTTCTATAAGTCCTATTTCTTGAGACATTATTTTTACGTTATCTATTTTTTCACGATTTCTAGCTTTAAATTGTTTTTCTATATCTCTTTTAGCTAATACTAAAACTTCATCTTTTATATCTATAGCTATGTAGTTTATATTAGGATTTTCAGCAGCATGAACTGATATAAAAGTTCCCTTTCCACAACCTAACTCTACATATATAGGGTTATCATTTCCAAATAACTCTTTCCATCTACCTTTGTACTGAGATGGCTTAGTTAAAAAGAAGTCTACTGACTCTAATTCAGGTCTAGCCCAAGGCTTTCTTCTCATTCTCATAATTTTATTCACTCCGTTTATATATTCTTCAATACTACTTAATATACTATACCTTATAAAAATATTATAGTCTATTTTTATATTATACCATTATATAAGTTTATATTTATTCTGTATATTTATATATAGAGAGATTTATTCAACAATTAAAATTAACTCTAAATATAATAAATACTCTTTACTTAAGTATATATAATACTATTCCCTACTTTATAGATTATTGGACTATGATTTCTATATATTATATAATTAATTTATACTACTTTAGGAGATGATTGCAAGTGGAAAAAGGATACATTCACGTTTATACTGGAAATGGTAAAGGGAAAACAACTGCAGCAGTAGGACTAGCTGTAAGAGCTGCTTGTGCTGGTAAAAAAGTTTTCTTTGGTCAATTTATTAAGGGTATGAAATATAACGAAACTAAATGTGAAAATTATCTACCAAACATAAAATTCGAACAATTAGGAAGAGATTGTTTCATAAATAAATCACCTGATGAAGAGGATATAAGAATAGCAAATGAGGGTTTACAACGTATTAAGGCTGTCTTATTAAGTAATGAATATGACATGGTTGTTATGGATGAAGTTACTATTTCTTTATATTTTAAGCTCTTCACTATGAAAGATTTAATTGAGGTTTTAAATGTAAGACCTTACTCAACTGAATTAGTTATAACAGGAAGGTATGCTCCTCAAGAACTTATAGACCTTGCTGATCTTGTTACTAATATGGAGGAAGTTAAACACTATTATTCTAAAGGTGTGCTTTCTAGAGATGGATTTGATAAATAACCTAAAAAGGAACTGCTAGAAATTCTAACAGTTCCTTTTGTTAATTTATTTAAATTATTTGATGCCTTTTTCAGCTAATTTTTCTAACATATCAGTAGTCATCTTAGCTAAATCATATTCAGCTTTGAATCCCCACTCTGCTTGTGCAGCTGCACAGTCTATTGAATCTGGCCAGCTATTAGCTATTGCTTGTCTTATAGGGTCTACATTATAATCCATTGTAAACTCTGGAATGTGTTTTTTGATTTCAGCAGCAATTTGTTCTGGTTCAAAACTCATAGCAGCTATATTAAATGCGTTTCTGTGTTGTAACTTACTTGGATCAGCTTCCATTAAGTTAATGATTGCATTTAAAGCATCTGGCATATACATCATATCCATATAAGTTCCTTTATCAATATATGAAGTATATTTTTTATTTTTTAATGCTTCGTAGTATATATCAACAGCATAGTCTGTTGTTCCTCCTCCTGGAGGCGCAACGTATGAAATTAAGCCTGGGAAACGAACTCCTCTAGTATCTACTCCAAATTTTTTATAGTAGTAGTCACATAATAATTCTCCTGCAACTTTGTTTACTCCATACATTGTTTGTGGTCTTTGAATAGTGTCTTGTGGTGTTCCTACTTTAGGAGTAGATGGACCAAAAGCACCTATTGAACTTGGTGTAAAGAATTGACAATCTAATTCTCTAGCAACCTCTAAAGCATTTACAAGTCCACCCATGTTTATGTTCCAAGCAACTTGTGGTTTTGCTTCTGCAACTGCTGATAATAAAGCAGCTAAGTGGATTATTGTATCTGCATTATATTTTTTAGCTATATCGTGCATAGCTTGAGCATCTGTAACATCTAATAATTCAAATGGACCAGCATCAACAACTGGGTTACCTTCTACTTTTCTTAAATCAGTAGCTATAACATTGTCGTTACCGTAAATTCCTCTCATTTTTTCAACTAATTCAGTACCTATCTGACCTAATGAACCAGTTACTAAAATCTTTTTCATTCTATTCCCTCCAAAATTACATATTACCTGTAATTATCTTTTCCTTTAATATTTTAAATACCCAAGGAACTATTTTATAGTTCCTCAAGCAAGTATTTTCTATTCAATTATCCCCATTTCTCTACCAACTTTAGCGTATGTTGCTAAAGCTTGATCTAACATTTCCTTAGTATGAGCTGCTGTAGGCATGTTTCTAACTCTTCCTGTTCCCTTTGGTACTGTTGGGAAAACTATAGATTTAGCATAAACGCCTTCTTCATATAATCTCTTACTAAATTCTTGTGTTTTAGCTTCATCTCCAATGATACATGGAGTTATTGGAGTTTCACTTTTTCCAATGTTAAATCCTAATTCTTTTAAACCTTTCTTTAGGTAGTTTCCATTTTCCCAAAGTTTATCATGTAATTCTGTGCTTTCTGTTAATATATTGATAGCTTCAATACAAGAAGCAGCTGCACCTGGTGTTAAAGATGTTGAGAATAGGAATGGTCTACCTCTAACTTTTAACCAATCTATTAAATCTTGTTTACCTGCAACATAACCACCAACTACACCGATAGCTTTAGATAATGTTCCTATTTGTAAATCTATTTTATCTGATAAACCGAAATGCTTAACTGTTCCAGCACCTTTACCTAGTACCCCTGAACCGTGAGCATCATCTACATAAGTTATTAAGTCAAATTCTTCAGCTATTTCAACTATTTCTGGAAGTTTAGCTATATCTCCATCCATAGAGAATACACCATCAGTTATAACCATTACTTTGTTGTATAATCCTGATTCAGTAGCTTCTTTAGCCTTTGCTCTTAAATCTTCCATATCAGAGTGATTTACTCTAATAATTTTAGCTTTTGATAATCTACATCCATCTATAATAGAAGCATGATTTAATTCATCTGATAATATTGCATCATTTTTATCCATGATAGCTGAAACAGCTGCCATGTTACAGTTGAATCCTGATTGGAATGCAATAGCTGCTTCAGTATGTTTAAATTCAGCTAATTTGTTTTCAAGTTCAACGTGAACATCTAAAGTTCCGTTTATCGTTCTAACAGCTCCAGCACCTACTCCATATTTTTCAGTAGCTTTAATGTTAGCTGCAATCATTCTTGGATTAGTAGCTAACCCTAGGTAGTTGTTTGATGAAAGGTTGATAAAATCTTTATTATCAATCTTTATTATTGGTCCGTTAGCACTTTGTAATGGGTTTATAACGTTGTAAAGCCCTTTACTTTTTAAATCTTCTAAATTTTCTTTTAAATATTTTTCTAAAATTTTGCTAGACATAGTATCTACCTCCACATATCAGCTAATAGCTGTATAAAATACAATATATTGAATAATAACTTAATATATTGCAAACAAGTATCCTTGTGAGAAATACATTTCATTATAATGTTTCCCTCTAACATAATAATATACAACTATAAGATGTTTTTCAATATAATTTTTTTATTATTCTATATATTCTGTTGAATATATTTTTTTCGATAGTATAATGACTCTTAAGTAGTGATATTATAATTTTGAATTTTATTTTTTTGTCTAAAGTTTATTATGAACAATTAACCACTAAAATATGTTATTTTGGGTTAATTATCTATTTTTAAAGGAGGAGTTATTATGATATATGATAAAATTAAACTGCCATTTACTTATGATGCTTTAGAACCTTATTTAGATGCTACTACTGTTGAAACTCACTACTCTAAACACTTAAGTGGATATGTAGACAAGTTAAATGGTATTCTAGCAAATCACTCAGAAATTACTGAAGGAAAATCTTTAGAGGATATTCTATCAAATGTAACTATGTTGCCACAAGAAATACGTCAAGCTGTAATAAACCAAGGTGGAGGAGTATTCAATCATAATTTATATTTCTCTTTATTATCTCCAAATCCTAAAAAAGCACCTGAAGGAAAACTTCTTAATAAGATTGTAGAAGATTTCTCATCCTTAGAAAGTTTAGTTGAGAAATTAACTAATTCTGCAATAAATCAATTTGGTTCAGGCTATGCTTGGCTAGTTATTAATAAAAAAGGCGATCTTGAGGTTATTTCTACTTCAAATCAAGACTGTCCTTTAAGTGCAGGAGTTAAGCCTATATTAACTATTGATGTGTGGGAACATGCATATTACTTAAAATATAAAAACTTAAGAGCTGAATATGTTAAAAACATCTGGAATTTAATTGATTGGCAGGTAGTTGAAAACTTATATAATACTTATGTTTCTTAAGTTTAATTTGAGATAATTAAATTTTTTACGCATTAAAAAGTAAAACCATGCATATGAACATTATAATAATTACTCATTATTATATATGCTCATTGCATGGTTTTTAAAATTTATTATTTTTTTATTCTCTATCTTGCTTTTATCCTAATACCATCTGCTCCTCAGTAACATACCATTTACTTTGAGCTTCATACATATCATAGTATTGTCCTTTTTTCTCCATAAGTTCAGCATGAGTTCCCACTTCAACTATATTTCCCTTATCCATGACCACTATTCTATCTGCAATTTTTGCAGAACCTAATCTATGAGTAACAATTATTGAAGTGTTTCCCTTAGACATCTCACTAAATTTTTCATATATTTTAGTTTCCTCCACAGGATCTATTGCAGCCGTTGGTTCATCTAAAACTATCATATTATGCTTTTTATAAAATCCTCTTGCTATTGCTATCCTTTGCCATTGACCTCCTGATAAATCTATACCATCAAATTCTCTTGATAACATGGTATCTAAATCCTTAGGAAACTTATCCTTTGTTATTTCTAAATCTGCTTCTTTTATAGCCTTCTTAATATCTCCATCTATTTTATTTTTTCCTATATCTTTTAAATTAATACTAGAGATAACTACATTCTCTTTAAGTGTCATTTTATATCTTTGATACTTTTGGAATACTGCAGAGGTATTTTTATAAATAGATGCGTTAGATAATTTTCTAGTATCTACACCATTTATTAATACTTTACCCTCTGTAGGTTTATACAGTCCCATAATTAACTTAACTAAGGTTGTCTTACCTGCTCCATTTTCTCCAACTATAGCAATTGTTTCTCCCTTATTAATTTTAAACTCTAAGTTGCTTATAGATTTCTTTTCTGCTCCCGGATATGTGAACTCTAAATGCTCTAATACAATCTCCGGAGTACCCTCTATAGTTATATCTTCCCCACTTGACTCCTCTATTTCTAGAAAATTCATCAAATTTCTAACACTACCTAAAGTTTCAACTGCATTACCTATGTGCATACAAATTACTTCTTCCATTAAGGAAAACATAAGTCCTATGGATGCAAAAATTGCTCCAAATGCTCCTACACTTATATCTCCTTTAATAAGTGCATCAACAAATAGATACAATACTCCTATATATCCACTTAAAGTTATGCACTTCATTGCTAACTCCATAATTCCTGACTTTTTCTGTGCTTTCCATGACTTTTTGTTTAACTCTTTCAAAGATTTACTATATAAAGATTTGAAAAATGAAAATCCACCTAAAAGTCTTGTTTCTTTATAATATTCTCTATCTACAATACACTTCTCATAATAGTCATATTCTCTTCTTAAAGGTGCAGACTCATCTGCTAGTTTACTAAAAATCTTTACCTTCATTATTTGAACCAATGCTACTGGTAGGAATATCATAAGTAAAGCAAGTGCTAAAATAGGTTTTAACTTATATAAATATATTCCCATAAATATAAAGTAAGGTAAATAAAGCATAAATATAGATACCAATACTGTAAATAATTGCAGTAGTCCCTGTGCTCCTTCTTCTGCTTTATTTATATCGTTTAAAAATTCTGGATTTTCAAAACTCACTACTTCAATCCTACCAGCCTTTTTATTAATCTTCTTAAGAAGTTCCCTAAGGATTATATTCATTTGAGCATCTCCAAGAAAGTTAACTGCTCCATTTACCACTTGCAGAAAAATTAAAGTCAAAGCTAATATAATTCCTATAACTACTATGCTCTTAATACTCCCATCACTGCTTGCAATATTATTAACAGAATCAAAGAACTTTTGAGTAACGAAGGTATTTAAAACAAAACCTCCTCCATGCAAAATTCCTAGTATAGTATTAACTATAAATAAAATAGGTGCTGCTTTTATAGCTATTGGAAACATCTTTTTTAATATTTTAAATACTGACATATCTTTATTTAATTTCGCATCCATTATAAATACCAACTCCTTTGACTTTCATACATTTCAGCATAAATGCCATTATTATTCATAAGCTCTTCATGTGAACCCTTTTCTACAATTTCTCCACTTCCTATAACAAATATCTCATTTGCTAATTTAGTAGAGCCTAAACGATGACTTATGAATATAGTTGTATTTCCTCTACTAATCTCCTCAAATTTCTCATAAAGATTACTTTCACTTATAGGATCTAGTGCAGCTGTAGGTTCATCTAATATTCTAAGAGTTGCTGGACTTATAATTGACCTAGCCATAGCTATACGTTGCCATTGGCCACCTGAAATATCTTGTCCATCTTCTTTTATCTTTCCAAGTGTTGTATCTATACCCTTAGGAAGCTTTTCTATTTCTTCTTTCAAATCTATGATTTCTATTGATTTATTTATAACCTCTTCCTGCTCTTTATTATTCATATTATTAATATCACCTAATGCTATATTTTCTTTTATACTTATAAAATATTTAGCAAAGTCTTGATATACAACCGAGCATAAAGATTTTAATACACTTTGACTATATTCTCTTATACTAATGTTATTAATTAAAATCTCCCCTTCAAAATCCTCGTATAAACCAGTGATAAGCTTGGTTATAGTAGTTTTACCAGCTCCATTTATTCCTACAAAAGCATAATGTCTTCCTTCTTCAATTTTAAATGACATATTATTTAATATATAATTCTCTGTTCCTGGATATTTAAAAGAAACATTTTTAAATTCTAAAGTTTTTAATTTTAGATTTTCTTTTGAGGGTTCATCTAAAGCACCATTGCTTTCTTCTAATCTTGAAACCTCTGATAAGTCTTTTAGATATTCTTTGTTTTTAGCTAATTGATCTGTATAATAAGTAAGTTGCCATGTCATAATTTGAATCAAATCAAAAACTGCATTTATTATTGATATAAACATACCAATGGATAACACACCTTTTTTAACAGGACCTATTAAGATTAAGGCAATTAAACTTGATATTAAAGCAACTAATACTCCTCCAGTCTTCATCTTTACAAACCACTTAAGATTAGTCTTTAATTCTATTTTTCTTGCACATTCATATTCATCTACCCATTTTTTATTTAATTCTTCTGTATACCCAAATAAAGTTCTTTCATCTACAGCTTCTCTTCCCCTTAATACCTCTCCAATATACTCATATCTTCTTTTATACTTAGAAGCTACTCTATTTGCTTCATAGTTTGCTTTTCCACCTTTTATAGCTAACATAATTAATGGAATAGAAACAGCTATTATAAGTACTGTACTCCACCAAACCTGTGTCATTAATAACATAAGCAGTCCTAAACATTTAAGTATCAGTGCCATAAATGAAAGTAAATTCATATAAGCATCTTTACATTGTTTCTCTGGTTCCTTTGCTACCCTTGATATTAAATTCCAAGTATCATTATTTTCTATGTGTTTGAATTTTAATCTAGCTCTTTTTTCTGTTATGCTCACTCTAAAGGTTTCTTTTAATTTAAGCTCCAACTTAACCTCTACAAATTTACAAATTTGTCTAGATACCCAACTATAAGCGACTAAAGTAATTAGCATTAGTATTGGAATAAAAACATCCCCTATAACCTTTGTACCATTAACTACAGCAATGGCATTATCTAAAAATTTAGCCGTTGCTATAACCTGTAAAGTTGGTATCAATCCATCTAAAAGCTTTATAATTGCTATAACAATTGTGTTTATTGGTGCACACTTAAATGGAATGTTTATCATGTCTACCCAACTATATTTTTCCCCTTGTAACATTAATCTTCCCCCTAAATATAATTATTTTATAATTTAGTTACTTCATTGACCTTAGTACTTTTATTCCCCTCTGGTAAGGCTCTATATTCTGAAACATATTCTACATTAGCAATATCACAATTTACCCCAATAACTATACTCTTGCCACGTACTAACTTTGCCTTTGTATTCTCTAAGAATATATAATCTCCTTCAATAACATCTGCCTCTAAATATCTCTCTGAATTAGATATTTCATTAATTACCTTATTTAAAATTGCTATTCCTGAGTTTACGGTTTTATTGCTTCTTGTAACTGTTATTTTTCCAGCTCCAATCTCTGTTATCCTGCATTTTCTTACAAGTGATATTTCAACTTCTTCTGCATAAAGAGCTTTACTTATGCTAACAGCACCTTCACTTTTAAAGTGCCCCACTTCACAGCCCTCTTTTAATACACAAGAACCAGATATAAATAAGCTTTCACATGTAACTTCTTTTCTTATGCCACAACTACCCTTTACTTGAATGTCATTTCCTGATAATTTTCCTTTTACCTCTGTAGCTCCATATAACTCTGCTATATTACAAACTACATCTCCCTTTATATCAGAAGAACCACTTAATCTTAAGAAGTCTGCATTAACATTCCCCTTAACATCACAAGCTCCACTTATTTCTAATCTATCAGCTTCTACATTTCCACGTATATCACCAGCTCCACTTGTTTTTATAAAGTTCCCTCTAATATTTCCTTTAATATCACAAGCGCCACTTTTATATAAAGCATCTACTTCTATATCCCCTATAACATCACTGCTACCACTAATCTTAATTAGTCCCGCTTTTAAATTCCCCTTAACATCACAGGCTCCACTAATTAAGATTTCATTACTTGTATAATTGCCTATTAATTCACTTGCTCCACTAACAGTTATACTTTCATACTCCTCATTATTCCCTCTTTTTTCTTTAGCTCCTGATACACTTAATTTTTGTCCATTGTTTATTCTAATCATTTCTGGCACTACCATACTACCCCTCCTCAAATCCCTTATATCAATAACTTAATTAAATAACTTCATTTTTATATCTTCTGTTATTAAAGATATATTAATTTTAAAAACCTCTTTAAAATTATTTGGAAAAGCAACTGCACTATACTCCTTTACAATAAAAGGTATGAAATTTTCATTCTTTGCTATCCCTATCAACATAACATTGTTTTCTTCTAGCATAGATTTATTTTCCATTAGCATTTTCACTGAATCTTCCACATATATCTCTTTAAAACCATCTATCATCAATATTCTTTCTATTACACTCATTATAATTACTTCATAAAACTCGTATTCTTTTGTACTCCTATTAAAACTCTTATAAATATATAAGGAGCTTGGTTGTACTACGCCTTTAGATAATATATACTCACTAGTTAGTTCCTTATTAATTTTTTTATGTGTAAAATAATCTGCCATATCATCTAAAGGAACTTCATCCTTTAAACTTAATATCTTAACTATTCGTTCTATAATTTTATCCTTTGGGAAGTAGGTTTCTTGACCTGTATAGCTAGACTTTTTAATAAACCATTCCTCTGGTATTAAGTTTTTTCTTTTCCATCTATATAATTGACCATAGGAAATACCCATTACTTCTAAAAGCTCTTTTTTGGATATTAAATTTTCCTTCATTCAATCACCTCTTCTATAGAGTAACAAAACATTGTTACGTTGTAAAGATATTTTTTAAATTTTTACAGTTAAATTTTGTTATCAAGATTTTCTTTTTAAGTTAGCTTAATTTCTTTTAATTAAAACACAAAAGGTAGTTAGACCCACTATTTCTAAGTCTAACTACCTTTTTACATTTATATATTTTATCTCTTAAGAAACTTCTTATTGCTTTAGTCTAGCAAATTTAACAAGTTACTTTTTAGGTTCTTCTCCATAAAATCCTTTGTATTCATCAGGTAATAATTCTGCTATGCTACCCATTATGTAATTCATGGCTCTATCATCATAGTCTTTTTTATCTTCTTCTCTCATTTTTGTAGGCATTTTTATTTGTTTACCTATTCTTATATGAACATCAGATTTAACAAATCTTTCTTGATTCATTACGCCTTCTTCGTTTATAGGCAACATTTTTTCTGTTCCCCATAATGCTAATGGAACAATAGGCACCTTTGCTAACTTAGCAATTAATAATATACCCCTTTTTCCTTCAATCATTTTTCCTTCTCTACTTCTTGTTCCCTCAGGAAAAATCATTATACTCTCGCCATTTTTAATTAAGTCTATTATTCTCTTTAATCCTTCTTTATCTGGTGAGTTAGGTTTAATAGATGTATTTTTATATATCTTAGTTCCTAACTTTGTAACAGGATCACTCTTTAACTTGGCTCCTGCAACAAAGGTTGGATTAATTTCCTTTATAGCAGCATTTACAATCATTACATCTGCATTACTTAAATGATTGCACACAAATAATGTAGGCTTTTGAATATCATTTAAGTTTTCCTTGCCCTCTATAGTAAGGTTAGCATACTTTTTCATTGTTCTATCTACAAATTTTTTTGAAATATAATTCTCTATAGAATCTGGTAAAATCTCTAGTATTTTTGCAATCTTTGGAGACATCATGCCTCCCACCCCCTCCACTTTTTAACTCTCTACTTTATAGAATATATATACTAAAAATAGATTTTCATTAGTATTAAAGAATATAGTTAATATTTTATTAACATATACTCTAATTTAAAATACACTCTTTAATAATTTTTTTCAATGCTTTTTACTATAATTTATGTTATAATCTCAATATTTTTTCAAAATACTCTTTTACATAGGTTGATTTTATATTATTTATATAATCCAAGTTAAGTCTCCCTTTATTATAGGCAGCTATCATTGAATTTCTTATTAATATATTTTTACCTCTCCATCCACATGAGGTACACTTATAGAGTTCCTTAAATTTTGCATTATCTAAATTTAATAATTCTTCAAGATTTACCTTATCCATATAATCTATGGATTCAAACTCTTTAATAATTTTATTATTAATATCTTTATTATAAGGGCATGATTCTTGACAACTATCACATCCAAATAACCTTCCATCCATTAACTTAATAAAAGGAAAATCTATCTCCTTTTTTTGAGTTATATATGAAAGACATATCTTAGAATTATTTAATATACCCTTTAAGTTTTTTTCCTTAATGTTTTTTATAGATTTAGTTGGACACGCTTTTATACATTCCCTACATTCCCCACATAAATTCTCCTTAGGCATATCTTCCTCTATTTCTAAGTCTGTTATTATCTCACCTAAAAATACATATGACCCATACTTTTCTGTAATAATCATATTGTTTTTCCCTATAAATCCCACCCCTGATTTCATAGCTATATATCTCTCTGGAAGAGGGTTACTATCTACAAAGCCAAGGGCCTTTCCTCCTAATGACTCTATATGCCTTATCACTTCATCTAAATACCTATGAACAACTCTATGATAATCAAGTGTCCTAGTATATCTTGAAAAATATATTTCATCTTTTTCTTTATTATTTTCTACATAATAAGGAAAGGCTATAGAAATTATAGTCTTTCCCTCTGGCATTAAAAGTAATGGATTTATTCTTTTCTCTATCTCTGATTCTTCAAATTCATTTATTAAACTTAGTTCTTCTTTAACTACTAAGAATTCTTTTAAATCATGAAATACTTCACACTTTAAGAAGCCAAAGGTATCTAAATCTATATCCCTTAACTTCTGTGATATGCTTTCTTTTATATTCATTATTTATAAACACCTATCTTCTGTAATTAATAAATGCATAATCATAGGGTTCTGCACTTATTTCTATGCTCTTAAATTCTCTTTTATCCTCTATTAACTTTTTAGGTAAGAAGATACTATATAACTCACTACTATATAAATTTTCTCTTTTCTCTTCTAAAATCACTTCGCCATCTACATATACCTTTAAGATACAACGTGGCATTGGTTTTTTTAGTCTTATTCTAAGTTCTAAATCATCATAGTATAAGTTATTTACATTAACTTTATTAGGTAATGAGTATAAAATTCCTTTTTTATTGTGAACCTCTATGTATTCCTCTAGATTTAATTCACCTTTTAAAAATTTACTAACTCCTCTACCTGATATGGTACTTTCTCTTGTTATATCATCAACATGGTCATAGGGATGAGTTATACTACCTGATGCAAAAACTCCTGGTATAGAACATTGCATAACCTCATCTATTATGGGTCCACCTGTTACTTTGTTTAACTCAACTCCTAGCTGTCTTAAGAATTCATTTTCTGGGTATAATCCTACAGATAAAATTAGAGTATCACATTTTATAGTTTTTTCTGTACCTTTTATTACATTTAGAGAGTCATCTACTTCTGCAACTACAACAGCCTCTACTCTATCATCGCCAACAATTTCCACTATTGTGTGCTTTAAGCTCAGTGGTATATTAAAATAATCTATACAGCCCTTAATATTAGCTTGTGTTGCTCTACAAAGTGACATAGGTTCAACTATAGAAACTACATTTCCCCCTTCTATAATCAATCTTTTAGCCACTATTAATGCAACATCTCCTGAGCCAAATATAACCACTTCTCTTCCTGGCATAACTCCTTGAACATTAACAAATCTTTGAACCATCCCTGCTGTAAAAACTCCTGCACACTTATTAGCGGATATGTGTGCACTTCCTCTTGGTTTTTCTTTGCAACCCATAGTAAAGACTATGCTTTTAGATCTTATTGTAGTTATGCCCTCTTCATTTACTAAAGTAGTTTCTTTATAGCCATCAAAGTTTTTCACTTCAATAACTGTTGTTTTAGTCCTATACTCTATTTTTCTTCTTTCAATTTCATCTATAAATCTTTGAGCATATTCTACTCCGGTCATATTCTCATTAAAAAATGTCTCTCCATAACCGGCATCAATACAACTATTTAAATTACCACCTAAATATTCTTCTTTTTCTAGGATTATAATATCATTTATACCTTCATTACTAATCTGTAAAGCTGATGCTAACCCAGCTATACCTCCACCAATAATTACTGCATCGTATAATTTCATAAAAATCCTCCATTATCCCTTTTTTAAAATTCAAATAAGTTCTTTATATCCTCTTCATTCATATCCCATAGATAGCCTTCATCCATATCATTCATAACACTATCTATTATGTGTTTTTTACTTTCTTGAAGCTTATAAATTTTCTCTTCTATTGTACCCTTAGAAATTAATTTAATTACTTCTACACTCTTTCTTTGACCTATTCTATGAGATCTATCTGTAGCTTGATCTTCTACAGCAGGATTCCACCATGGATCAAAATGTATAACAACATCTGCCCCTGTAAGATTTAGTCCTGTACCCCCAGCTTTTAAGGAAATTAAAAATACTGGAGTTTTATCTTCATTAAATTTATTTACTAAATACATTCTTTCTTCACTCTTAGTAGTACCATCTAAATAATAATACTCTATCCCCCTCTTTTTAAGAAGTTCTGATATACTAGCTAATACTCTAGTAAATTGAGAGAATATAAGTATTTTATGACCACCATTAAGCATTTCTTCTAAAAGTTCATCTAAAATCTCTAATTTTCCTGATCCATTATTATAGTTTTCTAAAATTATAGATGGATCACAACATATTTGTCTTAGTTTAGTTAAAAGTGCTAAAATCTTAAATTTACTTTTTGTAAATCCATTCTTACTTATCTCTTGTGTTATTTCTTCTTTATAAGATAAAGTATAAGCAGCATATACCTTCTTTTGCTCCTCTGTCATCTCTACCATTAACTTATGCTCGATTTTTGGAGGTAATTCAATAGCTACATCCTGTTTCAATCTTCTTAAAATAAATGGTCTTATACGACTGTTTAACTCCTCTAAAACATCTCTATCCTTTTGTTTTACAATAGGAGACTCATATTTTGAAGCAAACTTCTGTCTGTCAAGTAAATACCTTGGCATAATAAAATCAAATATGGACCACAACTCCATTAGTGAATTTTCTATAGGTGTACCAGTAAGTGCAAATTTACTTTTTGCATTAAGTTGTTTTACAGCTATAGATACTAAGGAATTATAATTTTTTATATTTTGTGCTTCATCTAAAAAACAGTATTTAAAATTTATCTCTTTGTATTTTTCTATATCATTTCTTATTAATCCATAGGAAGATATAACCACATCTACATTATTGCTTTGTAACTCTTCGATTTCACCTTCTCTATTATCCTTACTTCCTGAAATTATGCTAACATTCAAATGTGGTGCAAATTTCTCTATTTCATACTTCCAGTTATACACTAAAGATGTTGGACATACAACTAAGGAAATTCCCTGTTCTTCTCCCTCTTCTAAAGAGGTCATAAGAGAAATAGCCTGTAAAGTCTTACCAAGACCCATTTCATCAGCTAATATTCCTCCAAATCCATAGTGTGCAATAGTTTTAAGCCAGTTAAATCCTACCTTTTGATATGATCTTAAGATAGCTTCTAACCTAGAATCCACCTTGAAATCTATTGGTTCGTAATTGCCAATGTTATCACATAATTTTTCAACATACTCATTACTGTCATTTTCAAAGTACTCAGTATCACTTAGCTTTTTATTTAAATATAAAGCATTAAACTTAGATAACATTAAGCTATTTCCATCTATATCATCTACATCAACATCCAAATACTGAAGTATATTATATAACTCTTTTAAACTATCACTATTCAGATCTAAAAAACTACCATTTTTAAGTCTATAATATGATTTTCTTTCTTGTAAATTTTCTAATACTTCTTTAAGTTCTTCTTTTTCAACACCATCTATGTCAAAATCAAACTCTAGAAAATCTTGTACTATACTTAACTTAGAAGTTATACTTTGAGCTCTATTTATCTTTAATTTCTTAAAATCATCAGAGTAATATATATTTCCCTTATCTCGTAACTTTTCTACACCTTCTCTTAAGAAAAATAATATGTCCTCTGGTTCTCTTAAAACTAAATTAAAACCATATTCTTCAAATCCATAGGTCTTAAATATCTGCTCAATAGATTTTTCTAGCTTTATATCTCTTATAATAAGTTGTGAATTATAGTTTTCCTCTAAGGATTTCAATGGATTAAAAGTTATATTCCCATATTCGTATCTCAAGGAAGCTATAACATTGTTTCCTTCCCTATCTAAAAATATATTAGCATTAAGACTTTCATTATGAAAAATCTTAGATACTTTTTCATCTAGATATATCTCTTTACTTATGCTTTGAAGTAAGGGGATTACATAAGTTCCAACCTCTTTAAGGTCATCTTGTTTAAACTTAATTCCACCCTTTTCCCTAAGCATATTATAGAAATATTTATATAGTTCATTTTGTCTATCTGTGGTAATATATATTTTATTTTTAAAATAGAATATACCGCCCTCTGTTATAAGAGGCATAGCCATTTTTCCATTTTGTTCTATAAAAAATTCTTCATAGTCTTCATTCATTGTAAATTCTAAAGGTAATTCTTCTTGAACAACTTCAACATTAGAATACTCTTTACCGTAAATATTTAAATCAATTCTTTTCCCTATAAGATAATTAAATAATCTCTTTACATAATTAGAAGATAAGTAAGTTCTTTTTCCTTTAAATAGCTTTTGATAATTACCTTCTACATTACCATCTTCAGCCATAAACTCTCCAAAATCATACAACTCCGTTAAAAGCTGAATAACCTTATTATCATTACCTCTAAACTCACAGCTTTTACCATTATAATAAAACTGTTTGCCAAACTCCATAATGTCTTTATGCTTTACTACATTTAAAAAGTTTTTAGAGTTCTTTACTACATATAACTTATCTTCCCCTATTTTTAGCTCTATGCTACTTTTTTGCTCTGTTTTATTAACCTCAAAAAAGTATTTGACTTTTATATTTACTCTTCTTTTAAAATCATTTCCTAGATTTACTGAATGCTTTAACTTTTTCATAAAAAGATTTAATTTTTCTCTATGTATATCCAATTGAACCTTGGGTTTTTTATTTTTATTCTCCAAAGCATTCACCTCTACTAAGTTATTTTATCTATTATATTATAAGCTTAAATATTTTCATTATCAAACTTATTTACATTTCTTTCTTCGATATCAATAAATATACATAGTTTTTTTGAAGTTTATATATGAATTAATGTAAATTAACCCATAAAATCTACATATAAAAATAACACCTAAAATGTATTTTAAATACACTTAGGTGTTATTTGTATCTTAAGATTTTTTATTAGAATATCTGTTATAATAAATGAATGTTGTTTTTCTCACATTCCTCAATCATTTCATCATTCCATATAGAAGCCTGAACTTCCCCTATATGAGCTTTATCTAAGAAGTACATACATATTCTAGATTGACCTATTCCCCCTCCAATTGTATAAGGTAATTTGCCTTCTAGAAGTAATCTATGGAATTCTAAGTTTTTCTTTTCATGACTATTAGAAATAGTTAATTGCTTTTCTAAACTTTCTTCATCTACTCTAATACCCATAGATGACACTTCGAATGCTATTTCTAATAATGGATTCCAGAATAATATATCTCCATTTAATGTCCAATCATCATAGTCTGGTGCTCTTCCATCATGCTTCTCACCTGAAGTTAAAACCCCACCTATTTCCATTAAGAACACTGCCTTTTTTTCTTTACATATAGCATTTTCTCTTTCCTTAGCAGTAAGTCCTGGATACTTATCTTCTAATTCCTGAGTTGTAATAAAAAATATTTCCTCTGGTAATTTTCTTGTTAACGTACCATAATGACTACATATATATTCTTCAGTATCCTTAAATACTTTATAAATCGATTGAACTATCTCTCTTAATGTTGCTTTGTTCCTCATAGACTTCTCTATTACTTTTTCCCAGTCCCATTGGTCAACATATATAGAGTGTAAGTTATCTAAGTCCTCATCACGTCTAATAGCGTTCATATCTGTGTATAGTCCTTCTCCTAAATTAAAGGAGTATCTATATAAAGCTAATCTCTTCCACTTAGCTAAAGAATGTACTATTTCTATATTGGATCCTTTTATAGCCTTCATATCAAAAGCAACTGGTCTTTCAGTTCCATTTAAATTGTCATTTATTCCACTTTCATTCTTAACGAATAATGGTGCAGAAACTCTTGTTAAATTCAAATTTTCTGCTAATGCTCTCTCAAAAAAGTCTTTTAATTTTTTTATTGCTATCTCTGTCTCTTTAATATCCAAATCTGACTTATAACCAGTTGGAACTTTCAATGTACATTGTTCTAAAGTCACAATATTACCCTCCCTATTTAGTAAAATTATTCTTATTATACTCCTACATTGCAAGTTTCGCTATCTTTTTTTGCATTTTTATAAATTTTTTCGTATAAAATTAAAGTTTAAGCATATAATTTTGCAGCAAATATATTTATAACTTGTGCTTTAATATATTTTAATTACTTGCATAGATATATTGTGCAATTTACTTTTAACCAATTCTTAAAGATAAGAATTGATAAATATTATTTATTAAGTAGATATGTTTCAATTAAAAATACTCATCATATTTGTATTTATTTCTAACTATTACATACCTCTCAGCTATCTTATAAGCTATAGAAAAGCAATTAAAACTTATATAATTTAAATATGTAGAATTTATGAATTATCTATTTATATTCTATATGTAAATTTATTCAGTAATGAAAAGCAAATTTGATTATTTTAAAAATTATTTTTGAGTTTTTATGAATTATACAACTAAAATAGGTTATTGAAATTATTGAAATGAAATTTAGTAATTAGATAAAACTTTAGACTTTTTCTAGTGAATTAATTTAAATTTGGACAAATAAAAATAACTAAGTTCATATTAAATACAAACTCAGTTACTATAAAATGCTGTTTCAATTTTTTAAATAAAACTGGCAGGGGCAACAGGACTCGAACCCGTAACCAATGGTTTTGGAGACCACTACTCTACCAATTGAGCTATACCCCTAAGTACATTTAGAATTATACCAACATTTTAGCATAAAAGCAATATATAATTCATAAAATTTTCAAATAATAAGCTATAAGAAAAGAGTACCTACTAATGGTAGATACTCTTATATACTCTAAACTTTATAAACTCAAATTATTGAACTTTAAATCCTGCATTCTTAATCTTATCAAGTATTTCATCATAGTTGTTGCTTTTTAATCTTACAACTATTTCTTTGACTTCTGTTAAGCTCTTAGGATCTATTACTACAAAGCTAATTATATCGCCATTATTCTCAGTAATTATCTTTGATAACTTTGATATTTGCCCTGGAATATCGTAAGCAATAACTGAAATACGTCTACCATTATTTAATCCAAATAATTCTGTAAATTGCTTAAATACTGCATTATGAGTAACAATACCTTTAAATGACTTTCTACTGTCTATTACAGCTACAAAAGCAGTATTTTTAGTTGCTAAAAAGTGTGCCGCTTCTTCAACATTTTCCATTGGATCAATAACTGGTACATCTACTCTCATAACATTCTCTACTAAAAATTCTTCTAAGAGACTCTTTTTATCTAAAGATTTTTCAAAGTAGAAAGTATAAATTCTTTCCTTGGATATTGTTCCGTAAAACTTATCGCCTTCTGCTACCGGAATAGATAAAAACTTATTTTCTTCGATTAAATCTAAAGCTCTCTTTACAGTTTCTTTTGGAGATACTGTTACAAGTTTTTCTGCCCCTAACATTAAGTTACTTACAAACATAATAAACCCCCCTATTTCAATATAAATATATATACTAATTATACCTTATTTTTTTATACATGTATAACAGTTTTATTTATTTAACAATTGATTTTTTTAATATAACTAATAAAATTCCCTATATAAAGTATTAAACTCGTAAAAAAATGTTACTATTTTTTTATTTTTTATTCTATTATTATGTGTGAGTATATGTTTTTATTCTGTTTTAGGATAAAATATATATGAGGTGAAATAGATGGAATTGATTTTAAATAGTGTTGAAGAAACACTTAATATAGGAAAACAGCTTGGATCCTTATGTAATAAGGGCGATATAATTTGTCTAGTTGGTGACCTTGGAACCGGTAAAACACATATTAGCAAAGGCTTTGCTGAAGGTCTTAATATAACTGATCATGTAACTAGTCCTACATTTACAATAGTTAATGAATATGATGGAAGACTTAAATTTTATCATTTTGATGTTTATCGCGTAGATGATCCTGATGAAATAGCCGCTATAGGCTTTGATGAATACATTTTTGGTGATGGTGTTTCTGTTATAGAGTGGGCAAATTACATAGAAGAACTAATTCCTAAGGAATCCTTATGGATTAAAGTTGAAAAAAGTTCTAATGTCAACTTAAACGAAAGAAAGCTTACTTTTGAATATACAGATAAGAGATATGACTACATAAAGGAGTTAAAGATATGAAAGTTTTAAGCATAGATTCAGCTACTGAAGTAGCTACTTGTGCAATTCTAGATGATGATAAACTTATTGGCGAAATATGTCTAAATTATAAAAAGCAACATTCTGTGCTATTAATGCCTATGATTGATGAGCTTTTACAAAAAACCGATAATACTATTAATGATATAGATGGTTTTGTTGTTTCTAAAGGTCCTGGTTCCTTTACTGGTCTTAGAATCGGTATGGCAACAATAAAAGGACTATGTCATGGAAGTAATAAATCCTTTGTCAGTGTAAGTACCTTAGATGCCTTAGCATTTAGTTTAGCTTATACTGAGGGTGTTATTTGTCCTGTTTTAGATGCTTTAAGAGGAAATGTATATACAGCTCTTTATAAATTTGAAAATGAAGAATTAGTAAGGCTTAGTGATTACGATAATTTATCCTTTGATGAGTTATTAGATACTCTTAAAGAAAGAAATGAAAAAATCACTTTTATTGGTGATGCAACTTATAAATTCAAAGAAAAAATACAGACTTCCTCTACTAAATTCTTTATTGCTCCTGCAAGTCTTAACTTAGTTAAGGCTTCATGCCTTGGTGAACTTGGTATGAAAAAACTACTTAAAGGCGAAAAAGAAGAATTATTCTCTTCTGCTCCAATATACCTAAGAAAATCGCAAGCAGAAAGAGAATATGAAGAAAGAACAGGAAAATCAGCTACATAATATGAGTAACTCAGATATAATATTATGTAAAATGCAATCTAAACATGTAGATGCTGTTTACGAAATAAGTAAAAAAAGCTTAAAAGAAGCTTGGGATAAAAACTCTATAAATGCTGAATTAAATAACCCTCTTGCTAGCTACTTAGTTGCTATAAAAAATGATGTAGTTCTAGGTTTTGTTGGTATTTGGATAATTGCAGGGGAAGGAAATATAACAAATGTAGCGGTGGACCCTACATTTAGGGGCTTAGGTATTGGAAAGTTACTTATGCAATCAATTTTAGAGAATTGCATAAATGAAAATGTGGATTCTATAACTCTTGAAGTTAGAAAATCAAATTTAATAGCACAAAACCTTTATGAATCATTAGGTTTTAAAAACGAAGGTGTAAGAAAAAAGTTTTATCCTGATAAGGAAGATGCAATAATAATGTGGTATAGGAGATGTAACTTATAACTTATTTTATACATATAATGTATAAATATAGTATAAGGAGTTGATTTTTTTGAACCTTAAAAATCGAAAATCTCTTATATATAAAATACCCTTAATATTATTTTATGGCTTAGCTTTATTTTTATTACTTTGTACTCCTATTGGTTCATTAGAACTAAGTACTAGAAATATACTATTGGCTATAATATTTTTCTCACTATCCATAGCAATACTTATTACAGCTATACGAGAATTTATTTGTGAAAAATATAAGGGTGAAGGTGTTATGTACCTCATAGGTGGATTATTCACCTTAATAATAAGTATAATATGTGTTATGGCAATTTAATAAATAATAAAATAACCATGAATTTAAGAGTAAATTCTTAAATTCATGGTTTTTCTTTACTGAATATAATGTTTATATCTAATATAGTATTTAATAAGTTTTATGCTTCCTTACTATGCTATGGCATTACCCCTATTAACTTAATATATTAACTAAATCATTAACTACCTTTTCTTCACCTAATCTATCCATCATCTTAGATATTCTTTCGCCGTCTTCACCATTTTCTATATAGTAATTTAAGATTTTTTCTATAGATTCTATAACTTTATCTTCTTTGAATCTAATAGGTAAGCATGTTCCCATACTGTATCCTCTTCCGAATCTTCCACCTATAAAGATTTTTGCTCCTTGATCTTCCACTGTAAATCCACCTGGTCTACAAGCTCTCACACAGCATCCACAGTCTACACATTTCTCTCTATCTAAAATAACTTTTTTATTTTCAGTATCCAATGTTAAAGCCTTCTGTCTACATGATTTTATACACATTCCACAGCCAACACATTTATCATAATTAAATTTAGGAACAGTATATCCTAAAATTCCAATATCATTTAAGTTAGCTTTTATGCAGTTGTTTGCACAACCAACTATTCCAACTTTACATTTTGCATGAGTTTTTAATGTGAAAAATAACTTTTCATGTAATTCCCCAGCAAGTGCTTGTGTGTCAATATTACCATGTTGGCATATTGTACCTTTACATGCAACTATAGGTCTTAGTTTTTTACCAGTACCACCATGCTTTAGTCCAACATTCTTAGCATACTCTATAACATTTTCTACGTTTTCCCAGTTTATCCAAGGTACCTCTATACACATTCTACTTGTTATTCCCATATAACCTTTTCCGAACTTGTTAGCAACCTCTGATATGTGAGAAATCTCCTCTGTAGTAAAATTACCTGCTTTGCTTAAAAAACGAACACTAAAATGTTGTTTATCCTTTTGCATTAAAAAACCTAAAGACTTTAGTTCTGTAACTTGCTTTTGATTAAACATATGTTATTCTCCTTCGTAATTAATAATATGATTTAATTCCTCACTTATTATAATACTTTAAAGTTTTTTTGTTAATATTATAATCTATAGTATATTTTTATATACTTCATAAGTATTTGATTATATATTAATTACTAATTTTAATTGTTACTATTATCATGTAAAACTTGATCTATTACTATAACTAATGCCATAATAAATGGTTGATCCTCATTATCGTCTACATCTACCATATAAGTGTCTGAAAAAGAAAACATTTGCTTACTTATAGTAGCTACAGTATATCCATTCCTTTTTATAGAGAAATTGTAGTCAAACCAATCCCCTTCTAAAGTAAAATTCCCCATAACACTATCTATATTGAATTTAGGCTTAAAGAATGAAAACTCCTTTTGTACCTTAGCTGTCAGACCTTCCCCCCTATATAGTTCATATGCTGGCAAAAACTTAAATAACTTTTGTTCTATATAAATAAGTTCCTCACCGTACATATCACACAAGTATAACTTATTTCCTATGGAAAACATTTGACCTTTAACTTGAAATATATCTTGTCCAAATTCGCTTTTTATATAAAATGAATCCCTAAAAGTAAATAATTTTTGTTTAACTAAATACCTCATAACCTTCCCCCCTAAAAATTTCATATTACATTATATTACTATTATCCTATATATTTTCTAACTTTCTAGAATAATTTTATATAAAATACATATATTCTTTTTAATAATAATAACTTATCTATATATGTTTTTAAACATATATAGATAAGTTATTTAAATTTCATTCTTCTACTTTATTTTCTTCTATATACTCTTAATAAAGAACCTGCATTATAGAATAAATATAACCATTATTAGGAATATAGAATATTAATTAGAACTTATATAATATACTTAAACTACTAAAATATATATGTATTATAAAAGCACAGGTGATTAAATCATTACTTTAATCACCTGTGCTGTGCTATCATTAAATATTTTCTATTTTAATTACATCATATCCATATTCTTCAATAGCTGCCTTTAATTCTTCATCTGTAGAGCTACCTTCAACTAGAGCTGTTTTATTTTCTAAACTTACTTCTACCTTTGAAACTGTATCAAGTTCTTCTAATGCTTCTGTTACATGTTTTACACAGTGTCCACAACTCATACCTTCAATAAAAATCTTTTTCATATATATTCCACTCCTTTACTTAAGCAGTCTTTTAAGTTCTGCTCTAAACAAGTTATTATATTTAAACTACCTTTATAGGTTGTTTCACTAATTTTTAAATAAATCTTCCCAATTTCCTGGGTACATCTAATTTTTTAAAATTAACTTATTATCTGTTTTATATTTCTATTCACTTCTTTTTTTATGCTTTAAATCTCTTAAGTCTAAGGGCATTTGCTAAAACTGATACTGAACTAAAGCTCATAGCTAAGGCTGCTATCATAGGATTTAACAATGGTCCACCAAAGATATATAATACTCCCATGGCAACTGGAATACCTAAGGTATTATATCCAAAGGCCCATAATAAATTTTCCTTTATATTTTGTATAGTCTTTTTACTTAACTTAATAGCCGTTGCTACATCTACTAAATCACTTCTCATAAGTACTATATCCGCTGATTCTATAGCAACATCAGTTCCTGAGCCAATAGCAATACCTATATCTGCTTGAGCTAAGGCTGGTGCATCATTTATTCCATCCCCTACCATAGCAACCTTCACACCATCTTTTTGAAGTTTATTTACTTCCTTTGCTTTATCCTCTGGTAATACTTCTGCTAATACTATATCTATTCCAACCTGTTTTGCTATTGCCTCTGCTGTTCTTTTATTATCTCCAGTTATCATAGCAACCTTTATTCCCATATTGTGCAATCTTTCAATTGCTTCTTTACTGCTAGCCTTTACAGTATCAGCAACAGCTATTATTGCCACAATTTGATTATCTATAGCAATATACATAGGTGTCTTACCTTCTTCTGCTAAAACCTTAGACTTCTCTTCTAATTCTCCTAAATTAAGATCTTTTTCCTTCATTAGCTTTTTATTTCCTAAAGAAACCTCTTTATTATCAATCTTAGCTTCTATTCCATGTCCAGAAATAGCTTTAAAGTTACTTATATCATATAACTTAAGGTCCCTATTAATTGCTTGCTGTACTATTGCTTCTCCTAAAGGATGCTCAGAAGCTTTTTCAGCACTAGCCGCTATAGATAAAATATATTCTTCAGTAAATTGTCCATGAATTATTATATCTGTAAGTTTAGGTTTACCCTCTGTTATTGTTCCTGTTTTATCAAAAACTATTGTTTTAATTTTATATGCTGTTTCTAGAGCTTCTCCACTTTTTATAAGCACTCCATTTTCAGCACCCTTACCTGTACCAACCATTATTGCTGTTGGTGTTGCTAATCCTAATGCACAGGGACAAGCAATTACTAAAACTGAAATAAAAATAGTTAATGAAAACATTACTGATTTACCACCAAGGAAGTACCATCCTAAGCCTGAAAGAAGTGCTAAAGATATAACAACAGGCACAAAATATCCTGATATAATATCAGCCATCTTTGCAATAGGTGCTTTGGACCCTTGAGCATCTTCTACTAATTTTATTATTTGAGATAAGGCTGTATCTTTCCCTACCTTTGTAGCTTTATATTTTATAAAACCATTTTTATTTATACTTGCTCCAACTACATTGCTTCCTACATTTTTTTCAACTGGTAAGCTTTCCCCTGTTAGCATAGATTCATCAATAGATGTACTTCCCTCTACAACTACTCCATCCACCGCTAACTTTTCACCAGGTTTTGCTAGTACAACATCTCCAACCATAACTTCTTCTATTGGAATTATAACTTCTTTCCCATTTCTAATTACAGTTGCATTTTTAGGTTTAAGCCCCATAAGCTTTTTTATTGCCTCTGAAGTTTTCCCCTTAGTAACACTCTCTAAATATTTTCCTAATGTTATTAAGGTTAAAATAACTGCTGCTGATTCAAAATATAACTGATGAACATAATGTTGGTTATTTTGCGCTATTTGATAAGCAGCAAAAATTCCATATAAAAATGCAGCAGAGGTTCCTATTGCAATTAAGGAGTCCATATTAGGATTACCTTTAACTAAAGTCTTAAATCCAACTAAGAAAAACTTATAACCTATAGCTAAAACCGGAACTACTAAAGCCACTTGAAGCAAAGCAAAGTTCAAAGGATTTACATCTGGATTTATGAAACTTGGTAGTTTTAATCCTACCATTGGCCCCATTGCTATTATAAGTAGTGGCACTGCAAATATAGCAGAAAATATAAATCTATTCCATAAGGCCTTTCTTTCCTTCTCCTTAGAGTCCTTATCTGTATCCTGAACTTTTACTTCTTTTTCCTTAGCTACCTTGTATCCTGCCTTAACTATAGCATTCACAATTTCTCCTTCATTAGTTAAGGAGTCATCAAATTCTATATTTAACTTTTCAGAAGCGTAATTAACGCTTGCTTCCTTTGTTCCCTTCAACTTTTTTACAGACCTTTCCACTGCCTTTGCACAGGCTGCACAGGTCATTCCTTCTATTTTAAAACTCTCATTTTTTATATCTTCATTTACTATTTTATATCCGGCTTTATCCACAGCCTTCTCTAAATCTTCAAAAGTAACCTTTGTATCATCATAGTCTATTGTAAGTTTTTCTGTTGTATAATTAACCGTAGCTTCACTTACACCATCTATCTTTTTACTTACTCTTTCTACTGCCTTTGCACACGCTGCACAAGTCATTCCTTCTATTTTAAAATCCTTATGTGTCATTTCTCCCTCCTATTTGCTTATTACCTTTTCTAATACACCAATTATTTCATCTATCTTTTCATCAGCATTATCACTCATACATGCTTTCTTTACACAATGGTTTAAGTGCTGTTTTAAAATAAGCATATTAGCTTTCTTTAATAAACCTTGAGCTGCTACTATTTGATTAGAAATATCTATACAATACCTCTCATCCTCTATCATTTTTATTATTCCTTCAATTTGTCCCTTTGAAGTTTTTAATGCTTGCATTGCTTTTTTCTTTTCTTCGTTCATTTTATACCTCCCCACCCCTAGGGGGTGTCTATCTGTATTATACACCTTATTTAAATTATTTCAATATAAAAATAAAAAAATACCCTTTAGAAATAAATTCTAGAATATACCTTTTATAATTGATAATTCTTTTATCTCTATAGAGTATTTTTTCTTATATTATATAAAAAATCTATTTTCTAAATAATCTATATATCTCTTTTCTCTCTTATTTTTATTTAATCTTCTAATCAATATGAATAATGCACTTCCAACCATTAATGCTATGGATATAATCTGTGCAGTCCTTAATGTTCCAAAGGCATATAAGCTATCCGTTCTCATGCCCTCAATAAAGAATCTACCAAAGGAGTACCACAATATATAACTAGCAATTAAATCTCCCTTATAAAATAATTTAGTTCTTCTTAAAATAATCAATAAGATAAACCCCAAAATATTCCATAAGGATTCATATAAAAATGTTGGATGATAATAAGCACCATTTATATACATTTGATTTATTATAAAATCAGGCAATCTCATATTCTCTAAAAATTGTCTTTGAGCTTCTAAGTCAGCTCCTGGTACTACTCCTCCATGAGCTTCTTGATTCATGAAGTTTCCCCATCTTCCTATAGCCTGTGCTAAAATAAAGTTCGGCGCAATTGTATCTAATACTAATAAAGTATCTTCTCTTCTCTTTTTACAAAGTACTATAAGAAAAATAGCACCACCAATTATAGCACCATGTATAGCCAATCCACCATTCCATATTGCAAAAACCTCATTTAAATGCTTTGAATAATAACTCCACTTAAAAATCACATAGTATATTCTTGCACAAAGTATGCTAATAGGAAATCCGTATAAAAAAATATCAAAATAAAGATCACTTTTTATACCTACTCTTTTTCCTTCTCTAATAGATAACCATAATGCAAGCAAAGCTCCACTTATTATCAAAACAGCATACCAATGTATTTGTAAAGATCCTATTTCAAATAGTATAGGATTTAAGGGTTGTATTGTATTCATTATCTTTTCTCCTTAAGTTTTAGATTTCCTACCTTCATAAAAATATTATCATCATTATATACAATTAGTATAATGTTTTTTTATGAATATATTATAAAATTTATCTTAAGGAGATACTTATATATTATAATCAATAAACTTACTCAAATTTAAACTTAATTTTATTATAGAATCTATAGTGTCTAATTAATATTTTATATTTGTATTAATATTTATTCTCTAATAAGTCTTACCTATAAATAGAATTTATATATTTTTATATAAGCTCAGAAACCTTTTCAAGCCCTACTGATAAAGCCTTATCAAAATCATTACAGAATGCTCTTTCTCCTAGCTTATCTACAAAGCCTCTTCTTTCCATAAGCTCTTTAACATCTATATGCATCTCTGAGAATATTAATATTACACCTTGCTTTTTTAATGACTCTTGTAACTTATATATAGTATCATAACCTGTTGCATCTATTACTTTACTATGTCTCATACGTAAAATAACTACCTTTGTGTTATCTTTAATATCACTTAACTTATCACTTAAAGTATCAACTGAACCAAAGAATAAAGGTCCTTTTAAATCATATACTAATATTTTTTCACCAATTTTTCTCACACTATCTTCCAAATGCTCTGCACCATGGGATTTATGTACCTCCGTAGATACTGCCATTTGTCTCATGAATAATACTACTGATATAACAACTCCAATTTCTATTGCAACAACTAAATCAAATATAACTGTAAGTAAAAAAGTTACTATTAATATTGCTATATCACTCTTATTAGCACGTAAAAGTTCTTTAAAAGCCTTGAATTCACACATATTATAAGATACAACCATTAAGATTGCAGCTAAAACAGCTAATGGTATAAACTTTGCTAAAGGCATAAATACCTTCATTATTAATAATAATGTTATAGCATGTACAATTCCTGCTATTGGAGTTCTACCACCATTTTTAACATTAGCAGCTGTTCTTGCTATTGCACCTGTTGCTGGTATACCACCAAATAGACCTGTAGCTATATTAGCTACACCTTGAGCAATTAATTCCATATTTGAATTATGCTTGTCTTCTATCATTGCATCAGAAACTACTGCTGATAACAATGATTCTATTCCAGCTAAAACTGCTATTGTAAAGGCTGGTTTAAATAAAACTTTTATTGTTGCAAAATCTATATTTGGTATAGATATCTTAGGAATACTTGAAGATATTTCTCCAAACTGACTTCCAATTGTAGGTACATCTAATTTAAAAATAACTGTACCTACAGTTACTATAATTAAAGCTACTAGTGATCCTGGTATAGTTTTATTAACCTTAGGCCATAAAACTATTATAGCTATTGATATTACTCCTAATAAAAAAGCGATCCAATTTATAGTTCCTATATTGTTTATATAAGCAGATATCTTAGGTATAAATTCTGAAGGTACTTTATCTATATTTAATCCTAAAAAATCCTTTATTTGAGTTGCAAATAGTGTAACACCTATTCCTGCTGTAAATCCTACTGTTATTGGATAACAAATATATTTTATTAGTGATCCAAACTTTAGTAGACCAAAAATTATTAATATAATCCCTGCCATTATAGTAGAAATAACTAACCCTTCAAATCCATACTGTTCAATTATTCCATAAACTATTACTACAAAAGCACCTGTAGGTCCTCCTATTTGAACTCTACTTCCACCTATGGCTGAAATAATAAATCCTGCTATTATAGCAGTTATTAATCCCTTATCCGGTGTAACCCCTGAAGATATTCCTAAAGCTACAGATAAAGGTAATGCTATTATTGCCACAATAATTCCTGCTATAATATCCTTTATCACTTGTTCCTTAGAAAAACCTCCCTCTTTCTTATTGAAAATATCAATTAGTTTAGGTGTCTCCATTCTCTTTCCTCCTATTTAAAATTAACCTATTAAATTATATACTTTTTACACCTAATCCTTTTTTTTACACTACTTCTTAATTCAAAGATTTTTAGAGTTATATTGCTTATTTATAAGTTATTTTATTATACTGATAAATTTTAATGAATTTCCCTTCATTTCACGCAAATTTCATAGTTTGTTAAATTTTTTTTAAAAATTTACACCCAATACAATGAATTTCGTTCATTATATTGGGTGTATTTTACTTTAATATTATATTTTTGTATATTATATCAATCACCTATCTTATACATTATCCTCTCACTATAGCCTATTATAACCTTTACATATCCACTTAATTCTTTATCTAATTCAAGGTCACCAGTGTCTACTAATAAAGACTCTCCATTTAAGCTTATAATTTTACTTAAAGCTGATATAACAATAATATTTTCTTTCCCCACAGTCTTAATAACTTTTGGACTTAATTGTTGATTGCCTCTTCCAAAAATATATCCCTGTCCCCCTGTAGGTGTAACTACTACCTTAGCTTTACTTCCTCTAATATAATCTAATATTTCTTCTTCTCTAAGATCCTCTTTCACCAGTTTTTTATTATATAACAAATCAATTCCTAATAAAGTACCATTATATCCAAGTTCCCTCATAATAGGTCTAGTTGTTGAACCTGAACCTATAATATAATAGCAATCCGCTTCCATTGAATCTATTACGGATCTTCCTATAGCTCTTTTAGTACTTTCTTCATTCAAAACCGAACCAGCTTTCCTATTTTGCATATACTTCTTATCATGAGGAATTTTTAAATATCCGTAAAGTCTTGTCTTAACTATATCAGATCTAAAAGATTCCTCATCTATATCAATAACCTCTACTTCTTTTATTTTTCCCTTTTCATTTTTTATATAAGCTAAAGCCATTTCTCCTGCTTTTTTAGGAGTAGTAGCATATACTGCTGAGTGTATCTTTACACCTGAAGGTATTCCAATTACTACTGCATCTTCTCCTAAAGCAGTATATATGTCTCTTGCCGTACCATCTCCTCCTGCAAATAAAATTAAATCCACATTCTTTTCCTTCAATAACTTAGCAGCATTTATAGTATCTTCTGAAGTAGTAAGTACATCTTTTTTCTCTCCTAATACATAAGGATTAAAGCCAAGTTCTCTACATTCAACCTCTCCCATATCACCGAAGAAGGTATAAATTTCTATATCATTTTTTAATTCACTCAATTGACTTAAGGCTATTTTCGCTCTATTGGGTGCCTCTGGTTTAGCTCCTAGTTCTAATGCCTTTTCATAAACTCCATCAGTACCCTTTAATCCCACTCTTCCTCCCATACCAGCTATAGGATTAACTAGAAAACCTACTTTTTTCACTAAATCACCTCATTTGTATAAATGTAGCCTAAATTTACAATAGGGGTTGTTTAATTAAAATAAATTTAATTTTAAAACAACCCCTAAACCTTTTATAAAAGTCTATTTAATTATTTATTAATTTTCAGCCTTTTTAAGATAGCTTCTCCAAGTAACACACCATTTTTCTGGTATATCTAAATCAGTGCAATCAATTTTATGAACTACACTATTGTGTGGAGCTGTCTTAACTATTTTTGGATTAGTATAAGCTTCATTCACAATGTGTTTAAATGCTTCAATATATTCATCCATATCTTCTTTAGATGTAGTTTCTGTAGGTTCTAAAGTAAATGGTGATGGTACTATATATGGATGATGACTTGTCCAGAAATGTAGTCCAAAGTCAAATATTCTATTTTGGAAGTCCTCAACTTCAATTCCTGTTTCTTGTCTCAACTCCTCCATACTATATCTAACTTGCTCAATTCTTTGCTTTCCTTCAATATATGGAGCACTCATTCCCTTAATTTCTAATATCTTTTTATATAAATAGTTATTATTTAAAACTGCAATTTTAGCAACTTCGTATAATCCTTCAGCACCTAAGCTCATTATCCAAGAATAAGCCTTTAACATTACCTGTGGTACCCCATAGAAGCTTCTTACCTTTCCTATACTATTTTTAATATCATAGTTTAAGAAGTATTTTTCTCCATCAAAATCCACAAGTGGACCTGGCATAAATTCTTCTAGATATTTTAATACTCCTACTGCACCTGTAGCTGGACCACCACATCCATGAGGAGTTGAGAAGGTCTTGTGTAAGTTAAAGAAACACATATCAAAATCCGCTTCTTTAGCTCTTGTAACGCCTAATAATCCATTTGCATTAGCTTGGTCATAGCAACATAATCCACCAGCTTCATGAACTAACTTAGTAAATTCTTGAACTCTTTTATTATAAACACCTGTATCTTCTGGATTAGCTACTATAAATGCAGCAGTTCTTTCTGAAACTGCGGCTTTAAATGCTTCAAAATCAGGATATCCCTCTTTATCTGGATAGATAGTTATTATTTTATATCCCTTTATAGCTGCTGCAGCTGCATCAGATGGGTGAGAGAACATAGTTGTTATAATCTCATCTCTTTGTTCACCCTCACCTTTAGATTCATGGTAAGCTCTAACTAATGAAGCCATAGTCATGATAGCCTGACTACCACCACTTGGTTGCATAGTAAATCTATCCATACCTGATATTTCTCTCATATATAAATCTAATTTATACATGACTTCTAATATCCCTTGAACAGTACTTTCATCTTGTAATGGATGTAACTCTGTTATTTTAGGCATCTTTGCTAGAACTTCATTAATTTTAGGACTATACTTCATAGTACAAGTACCCTGTCCTATCTCAACATTGAAATCTGCACCTAAAGTTTCTTGAGACAATCTTAAATAGTGTCTTAACACCTTTAATTGTTCTATTTCTGGTAACTTCGGCTCCTCTTTTCTAACTAGTTTTGATGGTAATCTATCTAAACCCGAACCTACTTGTTCTACTATTTCACATTCTGATAATGGTGGTACCACACCTCTTTGTCCTGGTCTACTTAATTCAAAAATTATTGGCTCATCCCATTTCGCTTGATGGAATTGTCTTACTTTATGATCTCTTTTAATCTTTTTCATTTTTTCTACCCCTTTCTTAGAATTCCGTATCTTCTACTATAAAATTTCTTTTAAAGCATTTATTAAGGTATCGATTCCATCTTTACTCATGGTTTCAGTTACACAGTAAAGTGCACATTGTCCTAGTTCTGGGAACTCTTTAGATAAATCTTTACCACCAAAGATACCTTTTTCTAATAAGGCTTTATTTATTTCTTCAACAGTTTTTCCTGTATTATTAAAATCAACTACAAATTCCTTAAAATAACAACTATTAAATATAGATCCTTTAACATTCTCAATTTTGCTTAATTCTTCTACTGCATATTGAGATTTTTGTAGTAGAGTTTGTCCTAACTCTTGCATTCCTTTAGGACCCATCAACCCTAGGTAAACCCCTGCTGTTATTCCCCATAAAGCTGCTTGTGTACCTACGAATTCTTTACCACCCTCTCTTAAAGCAAAGGATGTTCTTTCATAAGCTACATCTCCAAAACCATATTCACCTTCAACTGAAGTTGGTGCTATACCGAATAAACGTGATGGGAATTCCATTACGAATTTTTCTTCATCTCTAGTAGCCATAAATCCACCTTGACCACCACCAAAGTTCATGTGCATTCCTAAAGGTTGTATGTCACCACAAACTATATCTGCACCATAATTAACTGGAGCTTCTACAACACCTAATGTACTTACATCTACTCCAACTATGCTTACAGCACCAAATTTATGTGCAAGTTCTGATATCTCTGCTCCATTTTCCTCTAACATTCCTAAGAAATTAGGATTCTCAAAATATACTGCTGCAACCTTATCTGATAATTTATTTTCTAAATCTTTTAAAGATATTAATCCAGATTCTTTCTCATAATCTACAAAAGTAAATTTCAAATGAGCTATACCATAGTTTTTCATAATTAAAAACTTATCTTTGCTCATTGAACTAGGAAGTAAGATTTCCTCTCTTCCTGTAAGTCTTGAAGCCATTTGAACTGCTGTAGCAGCTGCTTGTGCACAATCAAAGGTAGGCACATTTACTACATCCATATCAAGAAGTTCACCTAATAAACTTTGATATTCAAATAAGGCTTGGAATCTACCATGGTCTTCATAAGGTTCTCCACCATATGCTGTTAAAAACTCTGATCTTGAGTTTATTTCATCACATATAGCTGGTACATAATGCTGATAACATCCAGCCCCTAAGAAGTTTAAATTTTCCTCGCAAGTTGTATTTTTATTTAAAAGGTTTGTTACATGTCTTTTTAATTCAAATTCTGATTTTATAGCCTTTGGAAGATTCAAGTTTTCCTTTAATATAAGTTCCTCTGGGATTTCTTCATGTAAATCCTCAAGAGTTTTTACTCCAATCTCCTTTAACATTTCATCTTGAACCTCTTTTACAGAGTTAGGAATGTAAGGATGGTTTTTATAACCTTTAACGCTCATGTATATTTCCTCCTAATCTTAAATCTATATCTTGTATTAGAGGCTGTAGTCCTAAAATATATACCTACATTAAATTATTATTTCTTTAATAATTTATACTATATGTAGTTATTAATCTTTTTCTAAGCAGCCTCTTTTAGGGTATTTAAAATAAATCTATTTATAAATATGCAAACTAAACAATTTTAAAATTCAATGATATAACTAGTTACTGGGTTTTACTATGCTATTCCTCCACCATCTACTACTAATGCAGCTCCTGTTATCCAAGAAGATAAATCACTAGCAAAGAATAATACTGAATTTGCTATATCCTCTGGAGTTCCTAATCTTTCTAATGGTCTGCCCTTTGCAGAATCTTTTAAGAAGGAGTTTTCTTCTAAGCCTAATTGCTTTCCTTCATCTCTTAATAATGGAGTATCTGTATCACCTGGATTAATAGAGTTAACTCTTATATTTTGTTTTCCGTGATCTATAGCCATAGCTCTAGTTAAGTTAACGATACCACCCTTAGCAGCACAATATGCAGCAGCATCATCTCCACCCTTTAATCCCCATCCTGAGCCTGTGTTAACAATACTTCCTCCACCGTTCTCAGCCATAATAGGAATTATATGTTTTGATAATAAATAAGTCCCCTTTAAACAAACATCAATAACAAAATCCCAATCTTTTTCTTCTAAATCAACTACTGTTTTTCTTTTAGTAACCCCTGCATTATTGAATAAGATATCAATTCTTCCAAAGTCACTTTTTATTTCTTGCGCAACAGATTTGCAATTTTCTTCTGATACTACATTACATTTAAAGAATTTTGCTTTACCGCCATCCGCAATTATTTTTTCTGCTGCTTTTAATCCTAATTGTTCATTAATATCCAGTATTGCTACTGTTGCTCCATAGGCAGCTAATTTTTCAGCTGATGCTAGTCCTATTCCTGATGCTGCACCTGTTACAACTGCAACCTTTCCATCTAATGATAAAACATCCCTATTACATATCATAAAAATACCCCCCTATTTTTATATAAAACCTAGTATTTAATACTTGATTCTATTTATATTAATGGTTTATTGCTTTATTCTAAATTTTCTAAATTTTTAGAATAGTACCTTGCGACTCATTATACTACGTTGGTATTTATATGTAAACGTTTCCACTCCCTCTCATTTTTCTATTGTTTTTATCATACTTAGCTTGTTTTTTTAAGTTATATAATACTTTTCCTTAAATTTTGAATCAGTTAACACTTCCTTAAAAACATATTGGACTTTTTTGTTTCATACCATTATTTTAAGTTTTTTATATTTATCGTATTTCTTAAGTCACTTGTAGAAATTGATAAAAACTAGTCTTAAAATATTTATATTTTTTCTTAAATTTAATCTATTTTTTTAAGTTCACATATGATTAAATATGCAACTTAAAATTTTATTCATAAATTTATCATAATTATTTATTTTTTTATTCTTTTAACTTACTGAATAAATTTAAACTAACTTTTTATATTTATAATTTATATAGGTATTTATTGAATAAGAATACTTAACTATAAGTTATATAAATATATTTTTCATTAGCATTAAACTCTAATTAATATAATACATTTATGTTAGCAACTATATTTATTCTACAATCACTTTTTACCAATAAATAGTATAGATAATGTTTATTAAAATATCTCTGTATTAATTTTACTATATTGTATAATAACCTAGTTTCAGAGTGAAAAAATAAGGAGTCATAAAGATTTTACTCTTTATGACTCCTTATAATATTTTATTTAGATGCAGATTTTTCTGCTTTTAGTTTTTTTAATATTTTACTTTGAGATTGTATTACTGGTGACACCTTTTTATAAAGCATCAGTGTCACAACTGAAACTATAATTCCTTTTAATAAGTTGAAAGGAACTATACTAAACATAACTAACTCAACATAAGTATCTATGCTTTGGAATATCGCTCCTGCCATATCAATAAAACTTTGAATTGGTGAGTGGAATACCTTTGCAAAAGCTGGCAAGAAGAAAAAGTAATTTAATACTCCTGCTACAGCTGACATAGCTAAAGTTCCTGCAATTAATCCTATTACTGCACCTTTTTTAGACTTAGTTCTATGATAAATTAATGACGATACTAGAACTAAAATAACTCCCACTGAAAAGTTAGCTACTTCTCCAACCCATGCTGTACTTGTCATTAATATCCCATGAAGTATATTTTTTAATAATACTACAAGTACTCCTGCTACTGGTCCTAATGCAAATCCTCCAAATAAAGCTGGAATATCACTTAAATCAATTTGCAAGAAAGATGGAAATATAGGTATTGGAAATTCTATCATCATCACTATTAATGATATTACCGCTAAAATTGATACCTTTACCAAAACATTTAATTTTGTACTACTCATTGTGCTTGTTGTTTGCATTATATCTTCCCCCTGATAATAAAATTTTATCTTCTAGGGTATCGATTTTAAGATTTATTTCAAAATAAAAAGCCCTAACATATATAACTATGTCAGGGCATAATAAACCTTACAATCTTTACCTTCTTCCATCCAGACTTTAACTGTCGGCTTCGGAATTTAACCGAATCAACCTTAACGGCTCGCGGGCTATACCGCCGGTGGGGACTTACACCCCGCCCTGAAGACTATTAAGTTTTCATCTAAATTATATAACATTTAAAATACAAAATCAATACATTTATTTGTTATTAATTAATAAATATTATTAGTCCTAAAAACCTTATTATTTAAAACTAATAAAAAAAGAGTAATATACTTCATTGTTTTAAAATCAAGTAATCTTACTCTTTTTTATTATTTAACATTTCTTAATGTCAAGTTATTACTTTATACTTAAGTTTGTAAATTCTTTTACTGTTATTGACTCGTTATCATTTCCTACATATTTAATTTTAACCTTATCCCCAATATTTGTTATAGCTGGTTCTGTGCTAATTTCAGTTGAAATTATAAACTTAGTTTTCTTATCCTTAAGCATGAAAGTGTAATATGATGTGTTATTATTAATAACAACACCTATTCTATCTACCTCACCCTCTACTTCAACTATATTATTATCATTAGTTAAGTTTGAAGATGTATCTCTTGATAATCCTTGAATGTAAGAATTATATGCTTGCTGAATAGTTTCTCCAACCCCAACAATATTGTAGTTAGAAACACTTACAAAGGCATAACTTTTTATTAATCCCTTTTTATCAAGTAATGTTGTAAAATACGTTGGATGATCTTCTAAATTTATAAGTATAGGGAAGGTTGCTTCATAATCAAACTGCTGTACTTTTCCTTCTGCTGATTTCATACCTGCAGTCTCCACAGCTCCTGAAACTTTATACATTGTAGTAACACCTGTTCTTGTATTGCTCAATAAGAACCCTACTAAGCTTTCATCTGAACCTACTGATGTAACCCCTGTATAGTAGTAACAATCTTCACCATTATATAAAACTTTATTTCCTTCTGTTAAAGTTAATTTATCTCTATTACTAAAGTTAAATACTCCGTGAACTAATTCACCCCAGTTAGTTAAGTTATTTTCAACTATTTTTTTAGGTTGAATTCTATCTACCCATTTAGGAGTATCTTCAACTGAATAACTTTGAGCTTCCCCTGTTTGTGCGTTTATTAAAAGTGATCCTACTATCTTATTTCCTGATAATCCTATACTTAAATCATACATTGATATAACCCAGTATGGATTTCCACTATCATCTAACTCAAAAGAGAAATCTGTTAATCCATGGTTATTAACCTTTGAATAAGCATATCTATTTAAATATGATCCAAAATATGCACTATCTAAGTATTTAAGTTTTAATGGTGCTCCATTTAACTCTGTAACTAATCTTACCTCATTTTCCTTAGTGGCATTAACCATTACATATCCTGATGTACCTTCTTTGTTTCTATTCCACTTGAAAAATCCTGAATGCTCTAATGGTGCTACATAGTATAATTCATTAGCAACCTTTTGTATAGTAAACTCTCCAATAGTAACCTGTGATCCTAAAGATGGAATTTCTCCAATTTTCTTATCTGCTAAATTTCTTGCAAGGTCACTGTTGTTTATTGGTAATTTAGATAAATCAACAGTTTTTATATCACTTGTAAATTCATGAACTTCTACGTCTCCAGCAAGTTCCCTATATTTTTCATAGTTAATTATTTTACTTGTAGATACTACTGCTAGTGCAATTATAAGAATAAAAGATATAACTATTCCGTATATCAGCTTCTTCTTTTTACTTATTGCCGCATAAATTATTAATACTAAGCCATCTATAAAGGCTATATTAATTAAGAATCTAAATAAAAATCTTACGTTTAATGGAACAAATAAGAAAAACTTATTTATAACAAAACATAAAAGTAAAAAGATAATATTAGCGCCTATAAAATATTTCCACCATTTCTTGCCTAGATTTTTAATCCAATCCATATCCATAAATATTCCCCCAGTTTAATTTGAATAAACTCACCTTAATGATTTGATTCTCCATTTAAAGTTGTTTATCCTAATATGTATAATGGTTTTAATAACCACTTAAGCTATTAAAACCATTATAATTGATTAATTAATCTTTAGCAAGATATTTTTATATTATTTTTCTTTTTTCATTGTTAAAGATATTCTTCCTCTTTTTTCATCTACTTCAAGTACTCTTACTTCAACAATATCTCCAACTTTAACTACATCTAAAGGATGTTTAACAAATCTATCAGCTAATTGACTTTTATGAACTAATCCATCTTGGTGTACCCCAATATCCACAAAAGCTCCAAAGTCAGCTACATTTCTTACAGTACCCATAAGCATCATTCCAGGCTTTAACTGATTTAATTCCATTATTCCTGTTTTAAAAATTGGTTTAGGTAATTCTTCTCTTGGGTCTCTTCCTGGTTTTTTAATTTCTTTTATTATATCTGCAAGGGTTAATTCTCCAACCCCTAATCTCTCTGCTAAAGCTTTCATGCCTATTTCTTTTATTTTTAAATCTATATCTACTAATTTACCTTCTTTAATATCAGATTCCTTATAATTTAATATTTTTAAAAGTTCTTTAGCTGCCTTATAAGATTCTGGATGCACTGAAGTATTATCTAAAGCTTCCTTACTTTCCATAACTCTTAAGAAACCAGCGCATTGTTCAAAGGCTTTTGCACCTAATCTCTTTACTTTCTTTATTTCAGCTCTGCTACCAAACTTTCCATTTTCTTCTCTGTATTCAACTATATTTTTAGCTATAGTTGCATTTATTCCTGAAATATGAGTAAGTAATGATGGTGTAGCTGTATTTAAATCTACTCCTACATTATTAACACAATCTTCTATTACTCCATCTAAGGATTCTTCTAATTTTTTAGGAGTTACATCATGTTGGTATTGACCAACTCCTAAAGCTTTAGGATCTATTTTTACAAGTTCAGCTAATGGATCTTGTAATCTTCTACCTATTGATATAGCTCCTCTTATTGATACATCTAAATCTGGATATTCCTTACTAGCAAGTTCCGAAGCTGAATAAACAGATGCTCCTGCCTCTGAAACTATTACATAATAAAGCTCTCTTCCCCCCTTTTCTTTTACTCTCTTAATTACTTCTGCCAATACCTCTTCTGATTCACGACAAGCTGTTCCATTACCTAAAGATATAACTTTAACATTATTCTTTTCAACTAAATTCAGTAAATCATTAATAGCTTTTTCCTTATTATCATTTGGTAAGGCAGCTTTAACTACTGCTGTATCTAAAACCTTTCCTGTTTCGTCTAAAACTGCGATTTTACATCCTGTTCTAAACCCTGGATCATAGCCTAATACAACATTTCCTTTTATTGGTGCCTGCATAAGAAGAGATTTTAAATTTGCCTTAAATACATTTATAGCGGAGTTTTCCCCTTTTTCAGTAAGTTCAGCTCTTACTTCTCTTTCTACTGAAGGATAAATTAGTCGTTTCAAACTATCCTTAATGCTTTCTGCTAAGTATTTATCTGTATTACTATTATTTTTTAATACCCTATTGTTTAAATAAGTTAAAATCTTTTTTTCATCAGAAGTAATTTTAACTGAAAGTACCTTTTCCTTTTCTCCTCTATTTATGGCAAGAATATTATGTGGAAGTACTCTTCTTATTAGTTCTTTATACTCATAATACATTTCATATGGAGTTACTTCATTATTCTCATCTTTCTCTTTACTCTGAGATTTCTTTGTTTCAATGAATCCCTCTTTATTTAAAACTTCTCTTATCCATTTTCTATACTCTGCTTCATCAGAAATAGCCTCTGCATTGATATCACTAGCACCTTGTATAGCTTCTTCAAGTGAATTAACACCCTTTTCCTCATCAATATATTTCATAGCTTCTGAGTTTATATCACCTTTAAATTCACCACTTAAAATTAAATCTGCTAAAGGCTTTAACCCCTTTTCTGTTGCTATTATAGCTCTAGTTCTTTTCTTTTGCTTATATGGTCTGTATAAATCTTCAACCTCTGTTAAAGTATTAGAAGCATTAATTTGATTTTTAAGCTCCTCTGTTAATTTACCTTGTTCTTCTATGTTTTTAATTACAGCTTCTTTTCTATCTTCTAGGTTCCTAAGATATGTTAAGCGTTCATGAAACTCTCTTAAGATAGTATCATCCATTCCCTCTGTTCTCTCTTTTCTATATCTAGCTATAAAGGGAACTGTACATCCTTCATCTAACATTTCAATTACATTCTTAACCTGTGATAATTTTAAGCCTAACTCCTGTCTTAATTTTTCTATAATAAATTCCATAACCTATCTTTCACCTTCTAAATTAATTATTTTCTGATTTCAAATATTCGTTAATGAACATATCTATTTCTCCATCCATAACAGCATTAACATTAGCAGTTTCTATATTAGTTCTGTGGTCTTTCACTAAATTGTATGGATGGAATACATATGATCTTATTTGACTTCCCCAACTTATATCCTTAAGTTCCCCTGTTAAATCTTCAATCTTTTCTTTATGTGCAAGTTCTTTTAATTGAAGTAATTTCGCCTTAAGCATTTTCATAGCTGTATCTTTATTGGTAAACTGACTTCTTTCACTTTGACATTGAACAACTATACCTGTTGGTATATGAGTTATTCTAATAGCAGACTCTGTTTTATTAACATGCTGACCTCCAGCTCCACTAGCTCTATAGGTATCAATTTTTAAATCCACAGGATTTAACTCTATTTCATCTTGCCCTTCTTTAAGTTCTGGTATAACCTCACAGGAAGCAAAGGAGGTTTGTCTTTTACCATTTGAATTATACGGAGAGATCCTAACTAATCTATGAACTCCTCTTTCAGCTTTTAAATAACCGTAAGCAAATTCACCTTCAATTTTCATAGTAACAGCTTTTATTCCTGCCTCATCTGCATTTTGATAATCAATTATTTCTATTCTATAACCCTTTTTATCACACCATCTTGTATACATTCTATAAAGCATCTCTGTCCAATCCTGTGCGTCATTACCACCAACTCCAGTATGCAGTGTTAAAATAGCGTTATTTTTATCATAATCTCCTGATAACAGTATCTCAATTTTAAATCTATCAATAAGCTCTTTAAGTTCTTTAAGCTCTCTTTTTATTTCTGAATAACTTGATAAATCTTCTTCTTCAACACTTATTTCCAATAATACATTTAAATCTTCTACTCTAGATATAGTTTCTTTAAAACTATCAATTTTATCACCTAAAACTTTTCCTTCTTGGGTTATTCTTTGAGCTTCCTCTATATTATCCCAAAAATTACTTTCCTGCATTTTTAACTGAATTTCTGCTAAGTTTTTCTCCATTGCTGCAAGGTCAAAGAGAAGCCCTCATCTCATCTAAATTTTTATTCAACATACTTAATTCGTTTAATGCTTCTTCTAATTGAATAATCATTTAATCACCTCTTTCATTATCCTTTTGTTCTAGCATTATATTTCTTAATTTTATAGTTACAAATAAATGTTTTATATAGTATATATCTTGTATTAAATAAACCTCATTCATATTTTATATGATAAAAAAATTTAATATTTTATAAATTACCATGATGTAAATTTAATGTTGCAAAGTATATATAATATTTTTAACCTAAATAAGGTGGGGTTATATACCCCACCCTACCATATTATAAAATTAACTATTCAAATCTACCACAGCAGTTTTTATATTTTTTACCTGATCCACAGCTACAAAGTTCATTTCTTCCTGTTTTCTTTTCCTTTTTAACAGGTTCTCTCTTAGCATCTGAATCATCTCCATGTGATGCAGAAGTAACAACTGCTACTCTTTCTCTTTCAATTTGATTTTGTGGTTGAATATGGAATAAGTATTTGATTGTTTCAACTTTGATATTCCATATCATTTCATTAAACATCTCACTACCTTCAAATTGGTAAGCTTGAACTGGGTCTTGTTGCTTATAAGCTCTTAGTCCCATACCTTGTCTTAAATGATCCATACTATCTATGTGATCCATCCATTTTGTATCAACTACTTTTAACAAGATAACTCTTTCAATTTCTCTTAAGTGATTTAAGTCTTCACCAAAATCAACTTCTTTTTCTTCATACATATTTTTAGCAACTTCTATTAGCTTGCTTGTAATTTCTGATTTATCTTTATTTACTAAATCTTCTACTTTGATATAATCCTTAGGTAATAATATATCCTCTAAGTAGTGAATTAATTTAGCTATTTCTTCACTTGGCTCTGAATCATCACTTTCTAAAACATGAGAGTTAACTGCATATTCAACAACTTCTTCAATCATGCTAAAGATTTGTTCTCTTAAATCTTCATTTTCAAGAACCTCTGAACGTTGCTTATAAATAACTGTTCTTTGTTGATTCATAACATCGTCATATTGTAATACATTCTTTCTTACATCAAAGTTATTTCCTTCAACTTTCTTTTGAGCACCCTCAATAGCATTAGAAACCATTTTACTTTCTATTGCTTCATCATCTTCAAGACCTAATTTATCAACAACACTTTGTAATTTCTCAGATCCAAAAATTCTCATTAAATCATCTTCTAAAGAAACATAGAATCTTGATTCTCCTGGGTCCCCTTGACGTCCTGAACGTCCTCTAAGCTGATTATCTATACGTCTAGATTCGTGTCTTTCAGTACCGATTACCTTAAGTCCACCAAATCCTACAACATCATCTCCAAGTTTAATATCAGTACCTCTACCTGCCATGTTAGTAGCAATAGTAACCATTCCAGGTTCACCTGCATGAGAAACTATTTCAGCTTCTTTTTCATGGTATTTAGCATTTAATACTTGGTGTGGAACTCTTTTGCGTTTTAACATCTCTGATAATACTTCAGATTTTTCTATACTTACAGTACCAACAAGCACTGGTTGATTTTTACTATGAGTTTCAGCTATTTCATCTACTATAGCCTCATATTTAGCTTTTATAGTTTTATAAACTAAATCTGGTTGGTCTACTCTTCTTACTGTTTTATTAGTAGGGATTTCTATAACGTCTAGACCATAGATTTCTCTGAATTCACTTTCTTCTGTTAAAGCTGTACCAGTCATACCTGATAATTTTTTATACATTCTAAAATAGTTTTGGAATGTTATTGTTGCAAGAGTTTTAGATTCTTTTTCTACTTTAACTCCTTCTTTTGCTTCAATAGCTTGGTGAAGACCATCTGAATATCTTCTACCTTCCATAAGTCTTCCTGTAAATTCATCAACTATAATAATTTCTCCATCTTTAACCATGTAGTCCTTATCTCTTCTCATTCTATAATGAGCTTTTAATGCTTGAACAACGTGATGTTGTATATGCATATTTTCTGCATCTGCATAGTTTTCTAAATGGAAATAAGCTTCAGCCTTTTCAACTCCTGAATCAGTTAAAATAACAGAGTTAGTTTTTTCATCTATTTCATAGTCTTCATCTGTTAAGCTCTTAACAAAATAGTTTGCAACTTTATAAAACTCTGTAGACTTCTCACCCTCACCTGAAATAATAAGAGGTGTTCTAGCTTCGTCTATTAATATAGAGTCAACCTCATCCACTATACAAAAGTTTAGTTCTCTTTGAACTCTTTCTTCTTTGTATACAACCATGTTATCTCTCAAATAGTCAAATCCGAACTCGTTATTTGTTCCATATGTAATATCAGAGCCATAAGCTTCTTTTCTTTGACCTGGTGTTAAATCATGAAGAATTACTCCAACAGATAACCCTAAAAACTCATGAACTTTACCCATTTCATCTCTATCTCTTTTTGCAAGGTAATCATTTACTGTAATTACATGAACACCATTACCTGTAAGACCATTTAAATAAGATGGTAAAGTTGCAACAAGAGTTTTACCTTCACCAGTTCTCATCTCTGCAATTCTACCTTGGTGAAGAATAATTCCGCCTAAAACTTGAACTCTATAATGTTTAAGTCCAAGTACACGCCAAGAAGCCTCTCTAACCACAGCAAATGCTTCTGGTAAAATATCGTCTAATGTTTCACCATTATTTAATCTATTTCTAAACTCTTCAGTTTTGCCTCTAAGTTCTTCATCTGATAATGCCGTCATAGCACTGTCATAGGACATAACTTTATCTGCTATTGAGTCTATCTTTTTTATTTGTCGTTCACTATAACTCTTGAAAATCTTATTTAAAAAACTCATGTGTATATCCTCACTTACATATATAGTTTTACTTTCTATTATTTCTCCATTATACCATCATATATTTATATCTTCAACTTTAATCGCAAGTTTTTTTCCATATTCTTGATAAATTTATCAATAAAGGTTTACTAGTTTTAGTATATCATTTATGTAATAGTTTCCTTTTTAATTTTTCTTAATTACAAGGTAAAATAATACTCAATTTTAAGCGAAATTTAAGGAGTAAGTATTAATTACTTACTCCTTAGTTATTACATTAATTTTAAATTTTTATTCAAATTCTGGTTCGATAAGACCATAATTTCCATCTTTTCTTTTATATATAACATTAACCTCTGAAGTTTCATCGTCCATATATACGAAGAAGCTATGACCTAAAAGTTCCATCTGAAGTATAGCTTCTTCAGTAGCCATTGGTTTAATAGCAAATCTTTTTGTTTTCACTATTTTACCGTCTTTTTCATCTCCGCTATCTTCTTCTGGAATTAATCCATATATTAATGATTCTCCTTGAATCTTTCTTTGCATCTTAGTTTTTTGTTTTCTTATTTGTCTTTCAATCTTCTCTATTACTAAATCTACAGAATTATACATGTCTCCATTAGCTTCTTCTGCTCTTAATATTACACCATTGAATGGGATTGTTACTTCAGCTGTATGAGTACTTTTTTGAACACTTAGCAACACATTAGCCTCTACTTCTGGTTTAAAGTATCTTTCTAATCTTGATACCTTTTTTTCTATAATTTCCTTTAGAGCTTTTGTTACCTCGACGTTTCTACCTATTACTTTAACTTTCATAAAAACAGCCCCTCTCTAAGAATTAGATAATCTAATTCTCTATTTATTTTTACTAATTCAGGATTTTCTCTTAAACCTCACTATACATCTTAGAGTGCTTATTACTTAATATCTCTAATTTCACAATTATAATTAAGTCTTTAGATTTAATCCTTCTATTATATTAGGTAGTTTAACCTACCTTTTTTATAGTAAAATATTAAAACTTTTTAGGTATTAATATTTTTTATCTTTAATAATATTGCTTAAATCTTTTGGATTGATATAATTTTATATCTTTTAATCTTAAATAGCAATTTGTATTTTGGTCATTTTCTGAATTTTTAAATATTTATTCTCATTTCTCTAATTCTCTCTATGTTTCTTATTTTTTTTCATGCTTGTATATCAAGTGATTTTTAATTATATATATGATATAATATAAATGTTGTGAGTAATTTTAGATTGTTATTGTACTTTTATTACCACTCTTAGCTATTGTGCATATTTCAACACTTTTAGCACCATTATTTAATAATTCCTTCGAACAATAAAAAGAAGTTGCTCCTGTAGTAATAACATCATCTACTATAACTATTCTTTTATCCTTAATAAAATTCTTATCTAATGATAATTTAAATACTCCTTTTATATTATTAAATCTTTCATTTCTATTTAATCCTACTTGTTCTTCTGTACTTTTAAATTTCATAAGAGCATCTATCATTGTTATATTATGTGCATCACTTAGATGTTTTGCTAATAATTCACTTTGATTATACCCTCTTTTTACTTTATCTTTTTTCGTCATAGGAACATAAGTTATGTAGTCAACTAGTTCCCAATCTATTTTTACGTATTTATCAAAAATATATACTAAAATTTTTGCATACATAGGATTGTTTTTAAACTTTAAACCTAAAATTATATCCTTTATAGGATAAGCATAGTATGCCAAACTACTACATGCGATGTTATAATCATCTTTATTTATATAATAGTTGCTTTCACATAAACTTATTTCCGCTAAACATTTATTACATATGTAAGGTTCATAGGAATATTCATTACATAGTATACAAGTTTCACTAGTAAAAAATAAATTTTCTAAAACACCTTCATATAAATACTTTATAGCTACCTTAAACTTATTTGCCATGACATACCATACCTTTGCATTGTTTTAATAAAATTCTATTAAGATTCTATCCAACTATTAAAGTTATTATTCAATAAAAAAATATTTAATTATTAGGGCTCATTATATTAGATATTCTCCATTTCAAAGCAGAATATCTTTCAAAACTTCTATCATTTTTAACCATAAACTGCAAAGCATTTTCCATACCCACTAATACAACCATTTTTTTCGCTCTTGTTATACCTGTGTATAATAAATTTTTATTCATAAGTAGCGGTGCACCCATATACATTGGCATTATAACAACAGGAAATTCACTTCCTTGACTCTTATGAATAGTTATTGCATAAGCTAAAGTTAATTCATCCAAAGTTACATCATCATATTCTACTATTTTATCATCTTCAAATTTGACTATAACGTGATTATCCTTAGTTATGTCAATTACATACCCTATGTCACCATTAAAAACACCTTCACCGACTTCTTCATAAGTTCCATTACTTTTATGCCATTTTACACTATAGTTATTTTTAGTTTGCATAACTTTATCATGAACCCTATAAAGACATCCTCTGCTTTCAACCTCTTCTTTTCCCTTTAGTGGAGGATTTAGCATCTCTTGAAGTTGTATATTAAGATTTTCCACCCCAAGAATACCCTTTCTCATAGGTGATAATATCTGTATGTGCTTAACACTGTTCCAATCTTTATTAAACTTAGGAAGTCTATGATGAATAAGTTCTAATAATGTATCCAGAATTCCATCAGGATTATAATTTTTCAAAAAGAAAAAATCACTTTGTTTTTGATTAGTTATAGGCATTTCTGAATTATTAATTTTATGCGCATTAACAACTATCATGCTTTCTTTTCCTTGTCTAAAAATCTCCTTTAGCCTAACTACTTTCACCGTCTCGCTTTCTATTATATCCCTTAATACATTACCAGGTCCTACTGAAGGTAACTGATCCACATCTCCAACTATAATTAATCTAGTACTTAAACTAACTGCCTTAAGTAAGTTATTCATCAATAATATATCAATCATTGATGCTTCATCTAAAATAAGCACATCACATTCTAAAGGTTCATCTTCTCCTCTAAAAAACTCTTGCCCCTCTTCTCCTATGCCAAGTTCTAAAAGTCTATGTATTGTCTTTGCTTCTCTTCCAGTAGCATCTGTCATTCTCTTAGCTGCTCTTCCTGTTGGTGCTGCCATAAACACTGTTTTTCCAGCACTCTCAAATATATCTGCAATACAGTTTATTATTGTTGTTTTTCCTGTACCAGGACCTCCTGTTATTACTTCTATACCATTTTCAACAGCCCCACTTATAGCTTCTCTTTGAGAGGGTGCAAAGCTTATATTATGTTCTTTTTCAAAATCATCAATTTTTTTATCAACATCTATATCTAAATTTTCACTTCCACTACTTCCTAAAGTTATTACCTTCTTAGTTACACCTAATTCACTATAATAAAAAGGAATAGTAAATACACATTCCTGTTCTTCTATAGTCTCTATCTTTATATTTGATTCCATAGCAGACTCTATTATATTTTGCTCCACTTCTGCTTCCGTTACCTTTAGCACATCTACACATTGTGAGATTAACTTTTTTAGTGGTATATATGTATTACCTAACATACAAAATTCATTAATTAAATATTTAATACCACTTTGAATTCTAAACTTTGAATTTTTTTCTATTCCAAGACTAAGTGCAATTTTATCCGCAGTTTTAAATCCTATACCACTTATCTCATCTGTAAGCCTATATGGATTATCTTTTACCATATCTATTGAATTCTTTCCATACTTATTATATATTTTTACACATTGCTTAGCTGTAATCCCATAGGTTTGAAGAAATATCATTATATTTCTAACTTCTCTTTGTTTAGAGTAAGATTCATATATAATTTGTATCTTCTTTGCCCCTATTCCTTCTATTTCATTTAATCTTTCTATATTATTATCTAAAACCTCTAAGGTTCTTTCTCCAAAAAAAGAAACTATTTTTTTAGCCGTTACAGGACCTATACCACTAATTACTCCTGATGCCAAATACCTTTCAATTCCTATAGTAGTAGTAGGTAGTATTTCTTCTGTAGAAGAAACCTTTAATTGTTGTCCAAACTTTGGATGAATAATCCATTCTCCTTGGAATTTCAAATTTTGTCCTTCTCTTATTTCAGGCATGCAACCAGTAACAGTTATAATATTTTCAGTTCCTTTTACTTTAGCTATAGTAAATCCATTTTCTTCATTCTGAAATACTATACCGTCAACAATTCCTTGTAACTCAATCATAAAGCTCTACTCCTATCTTTACTTCTACTATTATTTAAAGCCTTTTAAATCATAATATATAATAACTTAAAATCACCGAAATAATTTTACAGTTTAATAAAACAAAAAACATTTATGATAAATCCTTATTTTAATTAAGTTCTCACTGAAAAAACTAATAAGGAGCTATATATAAATGTTTAATAACCTAAATTATATATATTCTAATAAATAACCTTCACCATGTTTTACTCTCTTTATAGCGTAAATGTTATTGTTACTAACATTGTAAAAGCTTATTTAAAACACATATATAAAATGAACTTTTATTATCATAATATATATTATACCATGATTTACGCACTATAATCTTATAGTTACTAATAAATACGAACATATTTTCGGATTTTTTAGTAATCTTACAATAAATCAACTTATATAATCACAATTAAATATTAAACAACGTAGCAATTATGTAAAAAAGAGCTACTACATTAGCAAAGTTTTTACTAATATAGCAGCTCTCTCCTTATATTAAAGAAGCGCTTTAATATCTTCTACTTTATTTAATTGTTCCCATGGTAAATTTAAATCATTTCTACCAAAGTGACCATAAGCAGCTGTTTGTCTATATATAGGTCTTCTTAAATCTAAATCTCTGATTATAGCAGCTGGTCTTAAATCAAATACTTTATTAATAATCTCTGCTATTTTATCCTCAGATATTTTACCAGTACCAAATGTATCAACATGCACTGAAACTGGTTTTGCAACTCCAATAGCATAAGCTAATTGAACTTCTATCTTATCCGAAACTCCTGCAGCAACTAAGTTCTTAGCTACCCATCTTGCAGCATATGCAGCTGATCTATCAACCTTAGTTGGGTCTTTTCCTGAGAATGCTCCACCACCGTGTCTTCCAGCTCCACCATAAGTATCAACTATGATCTTTCTTCCTGTTAAACCAGAGTCTCCTTGAGGTCCACCAATTACAAATCTTCCTGTAGGATTTATGAAGTATTTAGTGTTCTCATCTAATAACTCAGCTGGTACAACTGGCTTAATTACATGCTCTAATAAATCTCTTTCTATTTGCTCACGAGTTACTTCTGGACCATGTTGTGTTGAAATAACTATTGTGTCTATTCTTACAACCTTATCTCCATCATATTCAACTGTAACTTGTGTCTTACCATCTGGTCTTAAATAACCTAAAGTTTCATTTTTTCTAACTTCAGATAATCTTTTTGATAATTTATGTGCTAATGATACTGGAAGAGGCATATACTCTTCTGTTTCATTAGAAGCAAAACCAAACATCATACCTTGGTCTCCAGCACCTATTGCTTCTATTTTATCCATTTGTCCTTCTTTAGATTCTAAAGCTTCATCTACTCCCATAGCTATATCAACTGATTGCTCATCAATTGAAGTTATAACTGAACAAGTATTACAGTCAAATCCATATTTAGCTCTTGTATATCCTATTTCTTCAACTGTTTTTCTAACAACCTTAGGGATGTCAACATAACAGTTAGTGCTTATTTCACCCATAACCATAACCATACCAGTAGTAACTGCTGTTTCACAAGCAACTCTACCTTCTGGGTCTCTTTCTAATATAGCATCTAGTATCGCATCAGATATTTGATCACAAATCTTATCTGGATGCCCTTCAGTAACTGACTCTGATGTAAATAATCTTCTCATACTCTAATCCTCCTTATTTTTTAAATAAACTCTATTTCAAGGATTACTATGTGCAAAAAATAAAACCTCTTCAATAAGAAGAGGTGATTTCACAATTCATCAACACTCTCTTATCTTGCAGAACATATAAAATATAATCTGCAGGAATTGGCACCATTGTGTCAAACACTGGTTGCCGGGTTTCGTAGGGCCCTGTCCCTCCACCTCTCTGGATAAGAGTTTATTTAACTTAATATTCATTTCGAAAATAATCTTAGCATAATAAAATATATTAGTCAATGTATTTTATTTAAAATTTATACTGGATTTAAGAGGAACTTTTCTTTCATATTCTTACCTACATCAATACAATTCAAACTCTTTACTTTAATGTAAAAATATTTTTTAACTTTCATGAAGCTATCATTGTATACACGGCAATAACCCATATTAAATTCAAAAAATTTTCCTACTGATAAAATTCAAAGGTATTTCATAATGTAACTAGCTTGAAAATGTACTGTGTTTTAAATGAATTTAACCACTAATATAAATGTACAATATTAATTAAAACTTATATACAATCATAATACATATTTAAATTTATAGACATAAAAAAAGATATCTTATAAATAAGATATCTTATGGTGGATGAGGGTGGATTCGAACCACCGAAACGAAACGTAACAGATTTACAGTCTGCCCCCTTTGGCCACTCGGGAACTCATCCT
>NZ_FQXP01000005.1:242243-417404 GCF_900130005.1 Clostridium collagenovorans DSM 3089
AATGGTGGATGAGGGTGGATTCGAACCACCGAAACGAAACGTAACAGATTTACAGTCTGCCCCCTTTGGCCACTCGGGAACTCATCCTCAATTGTGTATCGGCACTCACCGACAAACATTAGTATACATATTTCTCGCCATGCCTTCAACTTCAATTTTACTCATTTAAGCTAATTATCCCTCTATTACATCATTTTCATGCGTTTTTCTCACATATACTAAGCTATTTAAACACAACTAATTTTCTATTAAAAATCTACTTCCTAGACATATTATAATTTTATATAGTAAAGTTCTTAAGGTGCTAAATAAGAATCCAATTTATCCATATCAATAAACTTATCAGCTATCTTCTTTACAGTCTTATATTCATCTTCCGGAGTTTTTTCCTTCACCATAGATATAGCATCAACTATGCCTTTTTCTTGATCCTTCGCATATAAATATTCCTTAATTTTATCATAATCAGAAATACTTAGATGACGTGCTACTGAAAGTAGCTGTGTTTTTTCTTTAAAACTTAAACTTGGCAATATATCATATGTATTTACCTTAAATAAGCTCTTATAATTTTCATTTAGCTCTCTTTTTTTCTCAGACTTTTCTAGCATTTTTTCAATCTCTTCTTTATTAACTTCATTTGATATAGATTTATTTTTATCATTTTTGCTCATTTCCTCAAACTTTCTTTCATATCGTTTTGCTTGACTTACATCATTATAACTCTTGTTATTTCTATTCTCTTCTGGTAAAACTTTAACAGTTTTATTTATTGATTCTTTATAGTTAGATACATCATCCTTCTTATTAATCACACTATTTAAAACCTCATCCGGACTATACTCTACATTTATACCCTTAACAGTAAAAAGTTCTTCCCTAAGCTTACAACTAGACACTACCATAGCACTTATAGATATAATCGTAACTGCTGATAATATAAAAATATTTTTAGCAGTTTTATTTCTTCCTATATATATATTGTCATTAAAATAAATTCTTCTATTATCAGATTGTTTTTTATTGTTTTTACACATATTCTCACCTCATTTTTAATAAGATTTATATAGATTTACATTGTGCTATATCTAAATTATACCTTTTATTTTTTTTTCTATACTTTTGATAATAATTAAAATATTTAAATCATATATATAACTTCATAGGGGGTGATAAATTGAATAGTGTAAAAGTTTATTATGAAGATCCTTTAGCATATTATAAATTAGCTTTTCACTTAAAAAACTTCATAAAAGAAGACACTATAATCATCTGTATAGGTACAGATAAATGTATAGGCGATTGTTTAGGACCTTTAGTTGGAACCTATTTAAAAGAAAAGAATTTCCCTCTTCCGGTCTTCGGTACTATAGATGAACCAATACACGCACTTAACTTAAAAACTAAGGTTCCTGAGTTATTAAAATTGTATCCCAATAGTACAGTAATCGGAATAGATGCATGTCTTGGATCTGAAAGCAATATTGGTGACTTACAACTAAGAAATGTTCCAGTTACACCTGGTAAAGGAGTTGGTAAGACTTTACCTAAAGTAGGCGATTTATCAATTGTTGGTATTGTAGATTCTAGTGATATGGCAGAAATGTTTTTCCATACAAATATTAGACTTAATCTAATAATGAATATGGCTAATGTTATTTCAGACTCATTGATTCATGCCTATTATTTACACTCAACCGACAAATAAGTTCTAAGAAATTAGTAATATTTATCTTGATAGAATGATTTATATAAAGTTTTTTATAATTAAAAATACTTTGATTTCAATTTAAAACACTTTACTTTCACTATTGATATAATTATTATTTCAATTTCACATATTTAAATTTAAAAGCAACAAAAGCTACGGTAAGTTCTTAACCATAGCTTTTATTTTTTATTAATATTTTTTTACTACATAGTCTAATGTTTTACCAGTACCGAATGCAACACAAGAAATAGAATCCTCAGCTACATATACTGGAACCTTAGTATAATCCTCTATTAATTTATCTAAACCACTTAACAGAGCTCCTCCACCAGTCATAACTATACCCTTATCAGCAATATCTGCTGCTAACTCTGGTGGTGTTTTTTCTAATACTGAATGAGTACACTCTGCAATAGCATTAACTGCCTCACTAAGTGCTTCTCTCATCTCACTTGAAGAAACTTCTAAGTTTTTAGGAAGACCTGTAACTAAGTCTCTTCCTCTTATCTCCATAGTCTTTTCTTCTCCTGTATCATATACACAACCTATGTTTATTTTTAAATCCTCAGCTGTTCTTTCACCTATCATTAGCTTATGTTTCTTTCTAATGTACTTTATGATAGCCTCATCAAATTCATCACCAGCTATTTTAATGGATTGTCTAACAACCATTCCACCTAATGAAATTACAGCAATATCAGTAGTACCTCCACCAATATCTATTACCATATTCCCACTAGCCTTTGCTATATCTAAACCAGCTCCAATTGCTGCTGCTACTGGTTCTTCAATTAACTCTACAGTTTTTGCTCCAGCATTTCTAGCAGCATCTTCTACCGCTCTTCTTTCAACTTCAGTAGCTTCACATGGAACACAAATTACCACTCTTGGAGTTGTTCTTCTATGTCCACAAGCCTTCTTTATAAAATGTTTTAACATTTTTTCAGTAATATCATAATCTGAAATAACTCCATCCCTCATAGGTCTTATAGCTACTATATTTCCTGGAGTTCTACCAATCATCTGTCTTGCTTCTTCTCCTACAGCAAGCACTCTTCCATTTGTTTTATCAATTGCTACAACCGATGGTTCCTTTAATATTACGCCTTTTCCTTTTATATAAACAAGAACCGTAGCTGTACCTAAATCGATACCCATATCTGTTCCCATACCAAAAAAAAACATACCCTTTCACTCCTGCTCTTTAGTATTTTACATACTAGTTATATAATTTTTAAAATCCTCTTTAGTTATATTATATATATTTTTCTAAGTAATACAAACATAAATCTCAATATATTGACAATTTCAGATAAAATTAACTTGCTGCCTCTGTCTTATATTTGAGTTTTGTGGCTTTTCCACCCCTAATATGACGTTCAGATTTGTTTATATCCAAAATATTTTTAGCTTGTTCAGCTATTTCTTGATTTATTTTAGGTAGTCTTTCTGTCATGTCCTTATGTATTGTACTTTTACTAACTCCAAAAACTTTTGCTGTCTTTCTTATTGTTGATTTTGATTCTATAATATATTTAGCTACTTCCAATACTCTTTCTTCAATATAATCCTTCACGATTAATTTCCTCCTTAAATTCATAACTACAAAATACATTTATTTATTTCCTTATTTTTATTTCAATATTTAAAATTTTCAAATTTTAGTTTTTGAAAATTAATTTATAAGATTGTAATTTTTTAGTAATAACATAATCATATAATTCCACTGATAAAGCTTTAGTATGTACACATTTTATTTTTTAATGTATTTTTCATAATGGTTTATAAATAGTCACCCCTTTACTTAGAAGTGACTATTTATTTTTTTATTAAAACTAATATTTAATAAATTTTTCTGGATTAATATAGCTATTATTTTTATCTAGCTCTTCAAAGCTTCCTGAGCCTTCTAATATAGAAAAATGTAAGTAATCTACATTTTGTTTTTGAACATTTTCTCCTTCACCTGATTCTTGAGAAAGAGTTCTTAAAGTTGTATTACCAACCTTACCTATTTCTTGACCTGATTTAATTTGGTCACCTACTTTTACAAGGTAATCTCCATCTAAGTTAGAGTAAACTGATTTATAACCATTATTATGATTTATAACTACCATGTTACCGTAGCCCTTTGGATCCTCGCCTACTAATTCAACTACACCATCAGCTGCTGCTAATACTGATGTACCTAAATCACTTTTTATATCAATCCCAAAATTTGTTTTATAAACCTTAACATTTTCATTTCCTGATGCATTTTGTAATACTGGAACTTCTGAGTATCCTTGTGCAACACTACCATCTATTGGTTTATTGAAGGACACATTTTGTGAAGATACTGATGAAGTTTCTTCATTAGCTACTAAAGATTTACCACTTTTATGTATTTCAACTTCTGCAGTAGCACCATCTGTTTCTCCTTTTACAAATAATGCATTGTCCTTTTCTCCCTCTGAACTTACCTTTTCATCTGTTTTAACATTAGCATTTGCTTCTGTATGTGACTTTTTACCTGAAGCCACACCATTGTTGATAGTAATAGCTGTCACTACAGCTATTGCACATAAGCATATGAATAATGCTACATAAAATCCTTGAGTTTTTAATAATTGTTTAAACTTGTTTGGTTTTTCCATTTCAAACACCTCCTAATCATATTTTTGTCCAGAACTTAGAAATTAATACAATCCTTATGAATTTTTTTCTTAATTTTTATCAACATTCTTCTCTCTTTTTTTACATATTTATACCTCATAAATATTCATTTGAATAAAAAAAAGAAAATAAAAAGGTTATTTTACTTACCTTTTTATTTTCTTTCTTTTAATATTTATTGAATTATAAATGTTTATTAGCTTAATTCTATTAAAATATACAACTATAAGCTTAAGATTTTATAATATATTAAGTACTATACTAAATTAAAATCATTAACATCTTATAGTGAATTTTTATACCTAATATATTCTGTAAATATCTCTATTTGTATTTGAGCTCTGTTATTTGACAGCCACTATAATAATGTTTTAATATTTCTTCACTACTTTTTCCTTCTTTCCCCATTATATTAGCTCCCCACTGACTCATCCCTACTCCATGCCCATATCCTTTACATTTGAAGTTAACAAGTCCCTTTGTAAAATCCACATTAAAATTAGCTGAACTTAATCCGAATAACTTTCTTATTTCTGTACCTGCAAAAGTAGTATTTCCTATTTTTATTTCCTTTACACTTCCACCTTCTGTTCTGCTTAAAATCTCCATTTCTTTGCTAATATCAGATACATAAAACTCACTATTTACTGACTTAAGCTTATTCTCCATATCAATATCTGTAAAGGATGCTTCTGTCTCATATTTAGGTGCTACCTCTTCCCCCTTGCTTTCTACACTTTTTAGATATGGAAGACTTTCTTTAAATACTTCTTGGCAATTTTCAGTCTTTCCTGAACTTGTTGAGAAATAAAAGGCTTTTATTAAAGCATCATCATAGGTTAAAACTTTTCCCTCTGTATTGTGTACAGCATCATTTACCTTTTTCCAATACGCATCTACTTTATCTTGATCCCAAGCTTTAAATCTTTTTTCTTTATTTATATAAGCTTGGCAATGTACTTCATCACATAAATCTGCTCCTTTTCCTTGCGCACATTTATGTCCACCTGTAGACTCCAAATGAGCTAAGGTATATGTTCTAGCTGCTATTGCTTGTGCCTCTAAAGCCGATTCACTGAAACTTGCTGGCATTTCTGCAGATACAACTCCTACTATGTAATCTTCAAGATTCATTTCTACAATTTTATCTTCCTTAGTTAGGTATAGTTTTATTTTCGTATCAAAAACTTGATTACTAATACCTATTTTTTTACTATCCTCTTTAGGTTTTTCCTTATGCTCTTTACTCTCAGCTTTAACATCATTTTTTTCATTGGATTGCGTCTTAGGCTTTCCTAATAATAAAAAAGTAATTAATATTAAAAAAGCTACAAATGCACCCATAACTATAAGTAGATTTTTAAAATGTACCAATATTATTCTATTTTTCAAATTCTCCTTCCTCCCCACTTAATTTAAAACATAAATATTCTTACATAAATTTCCTTCTATAAATAGTTATGATTTTTACGATACTTTTATAACTTAAAATAAAAAAAATCACCATTAAACTAAACGGTGATTTTTTTTATTATATTTTACACATCAATTCTCTTTATATCTGCACCTATTTTTTTGAACTTTTCTTCGATTTTCATATATCCTCTATCAATATGATGAACATCATTGACAGTTGTTTCTCCTTCTGCAATCAAACCAGCTAAAATCAATGCCGCTCCTGCTCTTAAATCAGTTGCTACAACATTAGCACCTGTTAGTGTATCAACACCTTGAACAACAGCGCTTCTTCCATCTATTTTTATATTAGCACCCATCTTAACTAATTCACTTACATGCATAAATCTATTTTCAAAGACAGTTTCTGTTATTATGCTTGTACCTGGAACTACACTTAATAATGCTGTAAACTGCGCTTGCATATCTGTTGGAAAACCTGGATGAGGCATAGTTTTTATATCTACAGGAATTAATGTACCTCTTCCATCAACTATAAGTGTATTCTCACCTATACTATCAATTTTAAGACCCATTTCCTTCAACTTAGCTAAAACAGCTTTTAAGTGTTCCTCAACTGCTCCTTTTACTGTAATCTTACTTTTAGTTATAGCTGCAGCTACTATAAATGTTCCTGCTTCTATTCTGTCATATATAGGAGTATACTCTATATCCATACAAGGTTTCTTACCTCTTATTGTGATAGTCTCTGTCCCAGCACCACTTACATCAGCACCCATAGCATTTAAGAAATTAGCTAAATCTACTATCTCTGGTTCCTTGGCTGCATTTCTTATTACAGTTTCTCCCTTAGCTGAAGTTGCCGCCATCATTATATTTTGAGTTGCACCTACAGAAGGTGAATCCAAGTATATATCACTTCCCTTTAATTCTTTTGCCTTAACTTCTACATATCCATGATATTTTTCCACCACGGAATCAAGAGCAGCAAAACCTTTCAAATGTAAATCTATAGGTCTAGAACCTATTTTACATCCTCCTGGAAATGATATTTTAGCTCTGTTAAACCTAGCAAGCATTGCTCCCATTATAACAAAGGATGCTCTTAATTTTTGTACTAATTTATCACTAGGATCAACATCCTTTAAATTCCTACTGTCTATTCTTAATTCTCCTATTTCAGTATTAAAATCTATCTCAGCCCCTAAAGACTCTAATATTTCACACATTATAAAAACATCTTCTAATAAAGGTATATTTTTCAAAACAACTATACCACCATTCATAACTGAAGCTGCTATTATAGGTAATACTGCGTTTTTAGCTGAACTTATTTGAACTTCTCCACTAAGTTCATTCCCTCCTCTTACGACTATCTTATACATATTTTAATCCTCCATTCGCTATTGCTTTATCTACTGCGTTTACTACTAATATGGAATTATAATTTCCGGTGTACCAATTATTAAATATTTTCCTGATGTATAACTACATAGTGCATAATTTATTTGATTTTCTCTTTCAGTGTTTAAGTTAATTAAAGAAGAATATCCATTATTTAATTCTATAGAATCTATATTCTTACAATCATTTGTACTAAGTTTTTTTTCTATATTTATATTTAAGTTTTGTAAATTTACATCATTAGGTAAGGAAGCTTTAATGTACTCAAAAGATTCCATATTTTGTATTTTATTGTTTATTATATTCATTATCATTGCTTTTAGTGATTCTATACTTAGGTCTTTACTTTTTTCTATTATTTGTACAGTAATAGCACCTTCTTGGGAGCTATAATCTATAAATCCATATAATGTTTTTCCATTAAATTCAATATATTTTCTTTCGTTATCTATTGATATATTCATACTTTCGTCTATAGTTTCTAATTTATTCTTTATTTTATATACTATGTCCATATTTTCCTCTAAAGTAGTGAATCTTACTTTTATTCCTGACTCTATTACTGAAGTATTAGAAATGGATAAAATTTCTTCATATACATCATATTTATTAGCAAATGTAACTTTGTTATTAGATACCAACAAAGCAAAAATAATAAAAATAAATATGCTCACTTTTTTTAATTCTTTCATGACTTTCCTCCAAACATATCTTTTAATAAATTTTATTTTTATTTTTGCTTTAGTTAATATTTATATTTTAATGATTGCCATATAGATTGTTTTTATTCAATTCTTTAAAGGTTTGCATGGAATTTTTTAAGTATTTTTCTCAAAAATAGAAATGCCGAACAAATAGTATTTTAACTACTTGCTCGGCATTTCCATTAAATATTTAATTTAACATCATTATCTTTAACTTTAACAACATATTTACTTAACATAACATTTTAAACTTAACTTTATTCCGCAATTTGTAATCTAGCTAAAGCTCTAATTAAAGAGTATTGTGCTCTTTTCATATCTAGATTATCTTTTTTCTCTTTCAGTCTTTCTTCCGCTCTTTCTTTACTCTTTTCCGCTCTTATCTTATCTATATCCTTTGGCCATTCACAAGCTTCACAGACTATATCTATCTTGTCATTAGCTAAGCTTAATAAGCCAGTAGATATAAATATTTGCTTACTTTCATTATCTATCTTTAAAGTAGCAACATGCGGAATCATTGCCATTACTAAAGGTGTGTGTCCTGGTAGTATTCCCATATATCCACCTTCACCTTTAATTACTAGCTCAGAAACCTTTCCATTGAAAAATCTCTTTTCTGGGGTTAGTATATTTAATTCCATTTCATTCATCTAACATCACCCACAATGCTATTCCATATTTTTAGCTTTTTCTACAACATCCTCAACTGTACCAGCAAACAAGAATGCACTTTCAGGAAGATCATCATACTTACCTTGTAGAATCTCTTTAAAGCTTCTTATTGTTTCCTTTATAGGTACAAATTTACCTTGCATTCCTGTAAATTGTTCTGCAACTGTAAATGGTTGTGATAAGAATCTTTGAACCTTTCTCGCTCTATTAACTACAACTTTATCCTCTTCTGATAATTCATCAACCCCTAAGATAGCTATTATATCTTGAAGTTCTTTATATCTTTCTAAAAGGTGTTTTACTTTAATAGCAACTTTATAGTGCTCTTCTCCAACTATTCTTGGGTCTAATATTCTTGAAGTTGAATCCAATGGATCAACTGCTGGATATATACCAAGCTCAACAATTTCTCTTGATAGAACTGTTGTTGAATCTAAGTGAGTAAATGTTGTAGCTGGAGCTGGGTCTGTAAGGTCATCCGCTGGAACATATACCGCTTGAACAGAAGTTATTGATCCACTAGTTGTAGATGTAATTCTTTCTTGTAATGCTCCCATCTCAGTTGCAAGTGTTGGTTGGTATCCAACAGCACTAGGAATTCTTCCTAATAATGCTGAAACCTCAGCACCTGCTTGTGTAAATCTAAAAATATTGTCTATAAATAATAGTACGTCCTGCCCTTGATCTCTAAAACACTCTGCCATTGTAAGACCAGTAAGTGCAACTCTCATTCTTCCTCCAGGTGGTTCATTCATTTGACCAAATACTAATGCAGTATTGTTTATAACCCCGGATTCTTTCATTTCATTATATAAGTCGTTACCTTCTCTAGTTCTCTCTCCAACTCCTGTGAAAACAGAAAGTCCACCATATTGTTTTGCAATATTGTTTATTAACTCTTGAATTAAAACAGTTTTACCAACACCAGCTCCTCCAAAAAGACCTATTTTTCCTCCCTTTGGATATGGTGCTAAAAGATCAATAACCTTTATACCAGTTTCAAACATTTCTGGTGCAACTGCTTGCTCTGCGAATGTTGGTGCTGGTCTATGAATTGGGTAAGTTTTCTCAGTTTTTACCGGTCCTTCTTTGTCCATAGGTTTACCTAAAACATTGAATAATCTACCAAGAACTTCTTTTCCTACAGGTACACTTATTGGTTTGCCTGTATCTCTAGCAATTAACCCTCTTCTCAACCCCTCAGTTTGTTCAACAGCTATAGCTCTGACAATCTCATCTCCTACGTGCTGTTCTACTTCTGCGGTTATAATTTTACCGTCTAATTCAATCTCAATAGCATTGTAAATATTAGGTAATCCAGCATCAAACTTAATGTCTAAAACAGGTCCTATTATTTGAATAACTTTACCTACTTTTTGTGACATAATTGCCTTCACCTCCACTGTATTTCTGTATTAACAGTGATTAATGTTGTGCTTCAGCACCACTTACAATCTCTGTTATCTCCTGAGTAATAGCACTTTGTCTAATTCTATTATATTGAGTATGAAGCTTCTCAAGCATATCATTAGCATTTCTAGTAGCACTGTCCATAGCTTCCATTCTATAAGCATGTTCACCAGCCTTTGAGCTTATTAAACAAGTTAAAAGAAGTGAAGATACGTAAGTTGTACTTACATTATCAAATATGCTATTTTCATCAGGTTCAAATTCTACATAATTATTTTCATCCTCATTACTATCTTCTATAGTAAAAGGTAGAATTTTTTTTATCGCAGCTTCTCTTCTAACTAATGACTTAGAATTACAGTAAACTATATATACTTCTCCTACTTCATTATTATCATAAAGCTCTAGACACTTTCTCATAACAACATTAACATCTGTTAAAGATGGTAAGTCAGGTATTTCAACATATTCAGCTACAGTATCGACTCTATACTTTTTAAGCATAGTTCTTCCCTTTTGTCCCATTGTTATTATTCTAGAGTGCTCTCTATCTTTTAAAACGAAAGACATAGCTTTGTTAATATTTGCTGCATTATATCCAGCACATAACCCTAAATCTGATGTTACTATGATATATAATTTATTTTCACTTTTATTACCAAGAATATATTTGCTCTCTCCAGAATAACCTCTAATTATTCTTCCCATAGCTGTATCAAGACATTTATGATAATCATGTACTATATCCAATCTTGACTTGACCTTTCTATATTTAGAAGTAGCAACTAAATTCATGGCATTAGTTATTTTTTTTGTATTATTAATAGATTTAATTCTCTTTTTTATAACAGCAAATCCTGTTGCAGACATACTTTCACCTCCTATACATAACCGACTTCAAGGTGAAGCTATTGTGGTGCATTAAATACAATCTTAAATTCTTCTACCGCACCCTTAATCTCATCTTCTAGTTCAGGAGTAAGTTTCTTTTCAGTAGCAATAGTTTTTAAAGCATCTCTATGATAAGTTTTCATATATTCAAGGAACTTTCTTTCAAAAGCCCTGATTGCTCTTACTTCAATATCTGCTAAAAAGTCATTTACAGCAACATATAAAATCACTACTTGTTCTTCTACATTCATAGGTTTATATTGGTCTTGCTTTAATATTTCTATTAATCTCTTACCTTTTTCAAGTCTCTTTAATGAGTCTTTATCTAGGTCTGAACCAAATTGAGCAAATGCTGCAAGCTCTCTATATTGTGCAAGTTCAAGTCTTAAAGTACCTGTAACTTGTTTCATAGCCTTAGTTTGAGCACTTCCTCCAACCCTTGAAACTGAAATCCCTGCATTAATAGCTGGTTTTTGTCCTGAGTGGAATAGTTCAGTTTCTAAGAATATTTGACCATCAGTTATAGAAATAACATTAGTTGGTATATAAGCTGTAACATCTCCTGCAAGAGTTTCTATAATTGGAAGAGCTGTTAAAGATCCTCCTCCTAACTCATTAGAAAGCTTAGCTGCTCTTTCAAGCAATCTAGAGTGTAAATAGAATACATCTCCTGGGTAAGCTTCTCTGCCTGGTGGTCTACGAAGTAATAATGACATTGTTCTATAAGCAACTGCATGTTTAGATAAATCATCATAGATGATTAATACATCTTTACCTTTATACATGAAGTACTCACCCATACTACAACCTGCATATGGAGCAATAAATTGTAGTGGTGCTGTATCTGATGCCGTTGATGAAACAACTATTGTATAATCCATAGCGCCCATTTCTTGAAGTGTATTCACAATTTGAGCAACTGTAGATTGTTTCTGTCCTATAGCAACATAAATACAAACAATATCTTTATCCTTCTGATTTAGTATTGTGTCTATAACTATAGCAGTCTTACCTATTTGTCTATCTCCGATTATTAACTCTCTTTGACCCTTACCAATAGGTACCATAGAGTCTATAGCTTTTATACCAGTCTGAAGTGGTTCTTTAACAGACTGTCTATCTATAACCCCTGGAGCTGCTGTTTCTATCGGTCTTCTTTCTGTAGTTCTTACTTTGCCTTTACCATCAATTGGAATACCTAAAGGGTTTACTACTCTCCCTATAAGGTCTTCACCAACTGGTACATCAACAAGTTTAAAACATCTTTTAACGACGTCGCCTTCCTTGATTCCTTCTTCTGGACCAAGTAAAACGCATCCGACGTTATCTTGCTCAAGGTTTAAGGCCATACCATAAACATTGTTTGGAAACTCTAAAAGTTCACCTTCCATACAATTGTCTAAACCGTAAACCCTTGCAATACCATCACCTATTTGAATAATAGTTCCTGAATCTACTGTTTCTATTTTTGTTTGGTATTTCTCTATTTCCTTTTTTATAATAGAAGTTATTTCTTCAGGTTTTACGTGCATACTTGCCACCTCTTTTCTAGTCAAGCATCAATTTTTTCATTTCTTTAAGCCTGTTCTTAATTGTCCCATCAATAACATCATTATTTATCTTTATACAAACGCCTCCAAGGACGCTTTTATCGATATGTTCTTCTAATATAATATTTTTTTCGTATTTTTTCTTTAGCTTCTCAATTAATGTTGTTTTTTCTTCATCATTAAGTGGAACTACTGTAATAATCTCTGCCTTTAAAGTATCAATACTCTCCAAGTAGATTTTTTCCATCTCTCTTAGTTTTTCTTTTAAATAAAGAATTCTGTCTTTATCTATTAAAATTAATAAGAATGATAGAAGTTCATCATCTACTTTATCTTTAAAAATTCTAGTAAAGATTTGTTTCTTTTGTCCAGTTCCAATTTGAGGATGCTTAATTACCTTTTGAAAGTCCTTGTCATTTTCAATGAAATCAACAATTTCTCTTAAATCTTGTAAATACTCCTCAACTTTTCCCTTACTCTCGGCAACCTTAAACAGTGCTAAAGCATATCTTTTATCTAAATATTCATACATTAGTCATTACCTACCTCTGAAATAAATTCATCGATAATCTCTGTATAAACTTCACGCTCAATATTTTTTGCTAATACCTTTTTAGTAAGCATCATAGATAAATCTACAACACGATCCTTAATATCAGCTTGAGCTCTTTCCATTTCTCTCTTAGCATCTAATCTAGCTCTTTCTCTAATCTTATCTGCCTCAATTTTAGCATCTCCAACTATATCATCATATACGGATTCTGCTTTAAGTTTATATTGATTAACTAACTCATTCCCATCCTTTTTAATTTTAATTAGCTTTTCAGTGCTTTCCTTTTCACGATTTGTCGCTAAAGACAGCTTATCTTCTGCGTTACTATACATATCCTTAACTTCATCTTGTCTTGAAGTTATTAAATCAATAACTGGTTTAAATAGTATACGCCTTAAAATTAAGTAAAGAACCGCAAAGTTAGCCATGGCGAAGATAATTTTACTTACTGTAATTTCACCCACTTTATACAGCTCCCTTCAGCCTATGATATTTTTTTATTTTACTCCTACAAAGATAAGTAAAATTGAAACTAGTAATCCATAAATAGCTGTTGCCTCTGAAAGTGCTCCCCCAACTATTAATGCTGACATTATTTTACCACTTGCCTCTGGTTGTCTTGCTATACTTTCTACAGCTTTTCCTGTAGCGTTACCAGTACCAAGACCTCCTCCTATACAAGCTAATGCTGCTAATCCAGCTCCAAGTGCAGTCATTCCTAAAACAAACTCTTGACCCATAGTTTTGTCCTCCTTCAATTTATACTTTTTACTAAATTACTTTTCTTAAAATTGTAATATCCAAATACTAATTTTAGTGTTCAGATATAATTTTTATATTTATCATAGTAAGCATTACAAAGATAACCATTTGCAATGTACCATCAAATATATCAAAGTAAGCATGTAGTGCTATAGGCACACCAAATTGTGCAAAAATACTTATATGAGCCAATGCCTCATATAATAAATCCATTACCATAGTAGCGGCAAACATATTACCAAATAATCTTAGTGCTAATGAAAGTGGAAAAACAAACCTCTCCATTATATTTATTGGTAATAGTACTGCTATAGGTTTTGCATACCCTCCAAAATAGTGTAATATACCTATCTTTTTAATGGTATACGCTTGAATAACTATAAAACTTATTAAACCTAATCCAAAAGCTACTGAAAAATCAGTTGTTGGTGGTGATATACCAAATAGGCCTATTAAGTTCAAGGAACCTAAATAAATTGCTAATGTTCCTATAAAAGGAGCAAAGCTAAAATAGTTCCCACCCATATTTTCTTTTATTACACCGTGTAGCTTAACTATAAATAACTCTAATACCGATTGTTTTTTATCGGGAAACTTTTTCAAGTTCTTAGTTAAGTAAAATGCAACTCCTATGATTAATAATGATACAACTACTTGAAGTAACATACTCAGTGTAATATGGATGTTCATTCCTTTGAAAGCGAAGCTCCAAATAACTAAATCTTCCATTAACAACACCTTCTTTTAACTTTTTACTTATTAGTCAACCCATATGTCAGCATCCCTAAAAAGTGAGATGAATATCCAAACACATAAGGTATTATATTATATGGATTTACTATAACAGCTTTATAACCTATAAATGCTGCAAAGAAAACCCTTAAAAACATCCCCCCTATTAAAAGTAAAGAGTTCTTGGCGGCTCCCGACAAAGATAAGTTAACAATAACACTATTTATAATAAAATTAAATATTGCTACAGCACAGCCGCTTAAGAAAACTAAAGCATACTGTTTAGTGCTTAATGCTGCTATAATAACAGATATTATTATAGCAATTAGAAAATTATTCATAATTATTTTTTTCATCATAAACTTCACTTCGTCATTCAACTGTTAACCCTCCAGAGTTGACTCAAATTACTTAATATATTATAGTCCCGGGAATTTTATAAATAAAACCCTATATTCTCCTGTATTTTTCTTTATATAAGAGAAAAAATTAATAGGACAAGTTTGCCTCTTAATTAATCTACCTAACTCTTTTTTTCTTCAATTTCCTACTTTTAGAATTAATTTATTTTTTTAACTATCATTTATCTGAAAAAAAATGTTAACAATTAATAAACTTTATTTATTCTCTTGACTTTTTTTCCATTTAAGATACAGGTGTAAAGATACCAAACGGCTTAATTTCAATAATTATAGAATACAAAAGACTTCCTTAACAAATTATCAATCTTTTTACTTATTATAGTTCAATTTTTCTAAAAAATGAATATATTTTTTTCATTATATTCATTTTTCGTAAAGTTTTTTTTAATTCTTTTGTATTTTTTAAGCTTTTTAATAATTTCTCAATAATTTATGTTTAAAAACACCATTTTTATTCCTTACATTATTGTAAATAATGGATATACATATTGTATTTTTTATCACTTTTAATGTTACCTATGTACCTCTTATAATATTAACATTTACCTTAAGCATTGATTTTTCTAAGTTTATAATGATTTCCTTATATATTTAATCATAAAAACTAATACATAATTTATATATTACATTAATTTTGCAACAAAGTTTCTATTTTCTTTCATAGAATCTTATCTAATTTTAACTTTTAGTACTGAATTTTCAGAAATACATCCTTTAAGCACACTATTTCTACTTTTATTATCTATTTATTTTATTTTTTTATACATTATTATCTCAATATATATTATAATATTAAGATGTTTAAATTAAGAAGAAAGGATACTTACCTATGAGATTAAATAAATTTATTAGTGAAACTGGTATTTGTTCTAGAAGAGAAGCTGATAAACTTATATCAGATGGAAAAGTTAAGATAAATGGTAAACTAGCTACACTTGGCTCTGATGTCCAAGACTCTGATATTGTACTAGTAAATAATAAACCTTTAAAAGCTCGCGAGAAACTTGTATATATGGCATTTAATAAGCCTGTTGGTATTACCTGTACAACCGAACATAAAGTTAAAGATAATATAGTGGACTATATAAATTATCCTCAAAGAATTTTCCCAATAGGTAGATTAGATAAACCTTCAGAAGGTTTAATATTTCTAACTAACGATGGAGACATTGTAAATAAAATTCTACGAGCTGGCAATAACCATGAAAAGGAATACATAGTTACAGTAGATAAACCAATAACACCTGACTTCATAAAAAAAATGGGTAATGGTGTTCCCATATTAGAAACTATAACTAAAAAATGTTTTATTTCAAAAGAAAGCAAGTTTGTATTTCGAATAATTTTAACTCAAGGTTTAAATAGACAAATTAGACGAATGTGTGAATATCTAGGTTATAATGTTATAAAACTTAAACGAACTCGTATTATGAATATAACCTTAGATGGAATAGCCTTAGGAAAATGGCGTTATCTAACCCCTAAAGAGCTATCTGTTATAAATGATATGGTCAAGGATTCAGATAAAACAGAAACTGCTTCTATTTCTGAAAACTCAACAAAAAAAACTACATCAAAACACTCTTCAGTAGCTTATAGTAAATCTAAAACTACCTATAAGAAAAAAACTTCTACTAATTTTAAACCTAAGAAGAAGCAAACTACCACGTTTAAATCTTCAAAGCAAAAGTAAACTAAACTTTAACATTATTTTATTCTTATATATAAAAGAGGTTTAAGAATTTTAAATTCTTAAACCTCTTTTATACTATTTATTTCTACTTTTAATTATAATAAAGCAATACTTATTTTGTTCCGAATAATCTATCTCCAGCATCACCTAATCCAGGAACAATATATCCATTTTCATTTAATTTTTCATCTACAGATCCAACATATATGTCAACATCTGGGTGAGCATTCATAACAGCTTTTACACCTTCTGGTGAAGATATTAAGCACATTAGTCTTATATTGTTAGCCCCTCTTTTTTTCAAAGCATCAATTGCATCAATAGCAGATCCGCCTGTAGCTAACATAGGGTCAGTTACAATTATGTATCTTTCACTTATATCTTGTGGTAACTTACAGAAATATTCTACCGGTTGAAGAGTTTCTTCATCTCTATACATACCAATATGTCCAACTTTAGCAGCTGGTATTAATTTTAACATTCCATCTACCATTCCTAATCCAGCTCTTAAAATAGGAACTATAGCTAGCTTCTTACCTGCAAGCATTTTGCACTTAGTTGTACATATAGGTGTTTCTATCTCCACCTCTTCTGTTTGTAGATCTCTTGTTACCTCATACGCCATTAACATTGCTACTTCTTCCACTAAGTCTCTAAAGTCTTTAGAACCTGTGTTTTTATCCCTGATAAAGGCTAATTTGTGTAATATTAATGGATGTGCTATTTGCGTTACTTTACTCATTTTTCTCCTCCTAAACTTCAAAACCTATGTGTATTATAAACACTGATTACTTTCAGTATTTTTAGCATAAAATATTAACTAAATTTTCTTTAAGGTATAGATTATTTTGAGTATTTTTTTTCAATTTCTGAAATCTTATTAACTCTATTTTCATGTCTTCCACCCTCAAATTCAGCTGATAAGAATGTATCTACTATGTCAATAGCTAATCCTTGACCTACAACTCTTTCCCCTAAGGCAAGTATATTAGCATTGTTATGTTCTCTTGTTGCATGTGCACTGAAAGTATCTGAACATAATGCTGCTCTAACTCCTGGAACCTTATTCGCTGATATACTTATTCCTATACCAGTACCACATACTAATATTCCAAAATCAAAGTTTTTAGCTGCTACTTCCTCTGCAACTCTTAAAGCATATTCTGGATAATCACATGAATCTGAAGTATATGTGCCAAAATCTTTTACTTCTATTCCTTTAGATTCTAAATGCTTAATTATAGCATTTTTTAAGTTTAATCCTCCGTGATCACAACCAAGTGCAATTTTCATAAATAATCCCTCCAACTTTTATATTATCTTTATTTATAAATACATTAACTTTGCTTCCTATATTTTAAGTAAGCTATAAATAAATATACTTTTTTATAAAAAAAGAAGATAAAAGCCCAACACCCAACCTCTATCTTCTCCTTATCATACTATATTAACTTTATCTTTATATACCACTTGAATAAATACATATTTTTACTTTTCTAACCTTGTATTTTAGGAAAGCTTATTTTAGGTAAAATTTTTTTGTTTAGTCATCCATAAACAGACTAAACATATATTATATTAAATCCTGCTGATTTCTTTAACCTATTCATAATAGCAACACCCAAATCATACTCATCAAAGGCTTCAGATATTATTAAATCAACATCCATATCATCAAATTCCCTTAAGACCTTAAATAAATTTTTACCTACAGTCTGAATATCAGTCCTAGTTCCTACAGATACTATTACTCCTTCTTTGTACATTGCCTTAGTTTCATCAGTAGCAATTATTGCCACTCGCTTTCCATCATCCTTATAATTTTGCACCATTTCATTAATTTTTGCAACTGTTTTTTGTAATTCTCCACATATTATTTTCACTGGAGCCTTAGGTGCATAGTGTCTATACTTCATTCCAGGGGCTTTAGGTTTAAAATCTTCTCTTGGTTTTTCCATTACAGCTGGATCTATATAAACCTCTTCATCCACTTCTTTTAACATAGATAAAGTAATTCCTCCTGGTCTTAAGACACATAACTTATCTCCTGTAATATCTACTATTGTAGACTCTACTCCAACCTCACTATACTCTCCCCCTAAAATAAAGGGAACTTTTCCACTTAAATCTTCAATACAATGCTCAACTCTTGTAGGACTAGGTTTACCTGATAAATTAGCTGATGGTGCAGCTATTGGTGTACCCACTTCCCTTATAAGTTTTAATGCTACTTCACTAGAAGGCATTCTAACACCTATTGTTTTTAATTGTGCACTAGTTTCATCTGGAATAATATCCTGCTTATTAAATACTATGGTAAGTGGACCTGGCCAAAATTTTTCCATTAACTTTTTAGCTTTTTCAGGTACTTCTTTAACATATTTTTTTATATCAAAGTCAGCTACATGAATAATTAAAGGGTTATCTTGAGGTCTTCCCTTAGCCTGAAATATCTTCTTTACTGCCTCAGCATTCAATGCATCAGCACCTAATCCATATACTGTCTCCGTTGGAAACGCTACAACTTCACCCATCTTTATATATTCCGCAGCTTCTTTAATTAAACTTTCATCTATATTTTTTTCATCTATAATTACAACTTTTGTTTCCAAATTCTTCACCTCTAATTTATACTAAAAAGCAAGCACCATAAATAATCCTATACCAATACCTACTAAGGTATACAAAAAGCTATACTTTCCTCCACAGGCTTCTTTAGCTTCAAAATACATCTGCCCAAGTGACACATACATCATAACTCCTCCAGCTAAAGCTAATGAAATAGCCAAAATCATTGGTGATATACTACCTACTCTAAGTCCTATTAAAGTTCCTAAGACCGCTGGTAATCCAGTTACCAGTGCATAAAAGTAAATCTTCCAATTACTTTCATCAGAGAACTTTAAAGGTGATGCCACTGCTACCCCTTCTGGTATATCATGTAACATTATTATAATACTCATTTTTAACGCTAGAGTTGCTCCACTAGCAAAGCCCAACCCTACTACTAATCCTTCAGGGAAGTTATGTAATGCAAGTGATAATCCAACCATAAATGCAACCCTTTTATGCTTATTACCATTAAAAGATTCCGCAATCTTATTACCTATATATATAACACCCATTCCAAATAATAAAAATATAAGTGTATTAATTCCACCTAAATCCTTATACGCTTCTGGAATTAATTCAAAAATAGATATTGAAATCATTATTCCACAAGCAATAGCTGTAACATATCCTAAAAACTTCTTAGAGCTAGTTTTGGTTCCTGTTTGAACTCCAATAAAAGCTCCTATCATAGTTCCTATCATAGACATAACCAACGAAAACATCACCATATTATGTACATTACTCATAATTATCTCCTTAAAATTTATTACTTCTTTTAATATATACGTATATGAAATTTATTTATAACCCCATAAATACAAGTTATGCTTATCATATATATTAATTTTAAGGAGGTTTTATTTTCCTAAAGTTATATTCTAAATTATAAAAATTTTATATGGATACTCTAAAAAACTTAATTTTCTCTATAGCTGTATTAGAAAACTTTGCACTAGTACAGTATCTATATAGCATATCTAAAAAACTATATTTAATATATCTACCCTTTAAGAAACTATAGTAATAAATTCTAGTGCTTTTATCTTCCATAACCAAATTACTTTCATACTCTAAAATTTCTTTATACTTACTTAATGCCTTTCTCTCCAATTGTCTAAAGGTTTTTTTCTTTATTTTCTTTTTGCTTCCAACGATAATTATAATTTTATCATCTTCACCTACAGCGTGAACATATACTATCTTATCACAATTTACACTGTAGTTTTTTCCTAAAAAACCATGCCTTATTCTTATTTTGCCATCATCATATTTTAGCTCCATTAAATCCTCAAAGGATTTTCTAAAAACCTCTAAAACTATGAGTAACTGTATAACAACTAAACATGCAATATAGATTTCACCTTTTTTACCGGATAAGAATAATGCCACTGGCAAAAAAGCAAAAATAAAGCTCATATAAAAAACAAAGATTATGTAATTACTTTTTTGTTTTTTTATAGCTTTATCTATATTCATATACCTAACACCTCTCGTTTACTCTTAAAGTTACTTCTCCACTTATAGTATCTATAAATGCATTAGCTAGAATTTTTACATAAATTACAATAAGAAATCAAAACAATTTTCATCCACTCTTTAAATAAATAATTACTTCTATATCAATAAACTATTATTTATATTATAAAATCTATCCCTCTTTTTTAAAAGAGGGATAGATAAATTTTTTCTTATTTTTTTAATTTAATTTTTATTCTAGAAATCACTATTACCCATAGCTTCCATTTTTTTAGACTGCTCTTCTGTAATAAGTGCATCTATAACTTCTTGAATATCCCCATCTAAGAACTGTTCTAACTTATATAAAGTTAATCCTATTCTATGCTCTGTAACTCTTCCTTGTGGGTAGTTATATGTTCTAATTCTTTCACTTCTATCTCCAGTACCAACCTGACTCTTTCTGTCATCTGCAATACCCTTATTTCTTTCTGCTTCAGCCATCTCATATAATCTTGAACGTAAGATTTTTAAAGCCTTTTCCTTATTCTTTAACTGTGATTTTTCATCCTGACATGATACCACAAGTCCTGTTGGTATATGCGTCATTCTTACAGCAGAGTCAGTAGTGTTAACACACTGGCCACCGTTTCCTGATGCTCTAAATACATCAATTCTTAAATCATTTGCATTAATTTCAATTTCTACATCATCAACTTCTGGTAATACAGCTACTGTAGCTGTTGATGTATGAATTCTTCCGCTTGATTCTGTATCAGGTACCCTTTGTACTCTATGCACTCCACTTTCATACTTAAACTTACTGTATGCGCCATCACCTTTAACCATAAATACTACTTCTTTGAATCCACCAATGTCAGTTTCATTAGCACTCATAACTTCATATTTCCAGTTTTGTTTTTCTGCATATTTAACATACATTCTAAATAAATTAGCTGCAAATAGAGCTGCTTCATCTCCACCTGCTCCACCTCTAATTTCTATGAAAACGTTTTTGGAGTCATTAGGGTCCTTAGGTAATAATAATATTTTTAATTCTGACTCAAGAACTTCTTTATCTGCTTGTAATTGCTTTAAATCTTCTTGAATCATGTCTCTCATATCTTTATCACTTTCCATAGAAAGCATTTCTTTGTTTTCTTCTATACCTTCTACAGCTTTTTTGTATTCTCTATACTTTAAAACTATAATTTCAACCTCTGAATGTTCTTTACAAAGTTTTTGCCATTCCTTTTGGTTTGACATAACACTTGGATCACTAATCTTTATTGACAGCTCTTCGTACTTGTTTTCTAAAAAGTTCAATCTATCTAACATGCCATTATCACTCCGTATCTATATTTTAACATTATTTTATTATATCATAAGTCTTTGTACTTCTCAATAAAGCCTAATAGCTTTATATATACCAATATTACGTAGATTTTACACTAACACTATGATGATTTACATATAATTTTTTCCTCTCTCAATTATATATTTTATTACTTTGGTAAAAATCCTATAACTACTCTATCTAACCCCGAAAAATCCTGTAAAGCATAAATACTTTCAAAGCCATTTTCCTTTAATATAGAAATAACATCATCCTTTTGATCATGCCCTATTTCATAAGCTAAAGCTCCACCTTTTTTTAAAACTTTTAAGCTTTGAGTAGTTATTGTTCTATAAAAATTTAATCCATCCTCTCCACCACAAAGTGCTATATAGGGTTCATAATCCTTAACATCTTCCATCAATGTAGGAATAACATCCTTCCTTATATATGGAGGATTGGAAACTATCATATCAAAACTTTCTTTATCCTCTATAGCTTTCTGAAGCAAATCACTATATTGAACTTTAGCTCTTTGCTCTAACTTTAAATTAAATATATTTCTTTCAGTTACATCTAAAGCCACTTCATCAATATCATATGAATTTAATGTAATATCCTTTAAAAAGCTACATATAGCTACTCCTATAGCTCCACTTCCTGAACATAAATCACAGACCTTCAAATATGAGTTCTCTTTTATTATTTTTATAGCTTCCTCAACTAAAATCTCTGTATCTGCTCTTGGAATTAATACTCCTGGCTTTATTAAAATATCTAAACCCATAAATTCAGTTTTCCCTAAAATATATTTAGTAGGCATCTTTTTTCTTCTTAATTCCACCAACTTAAAAAACTCTTCTTCCTGAGATTTAGATAATTCTTCTTCTCTATTCATAAGTATAAACATTTTATCTTTATTTAAAACCTTACACATCAACAATTGAGAGTCTAATATGTAATTTTCAATTTCCGCATCCTTAAGTGTAAAATTAGACTTTATTAATGCTTCTCCTATATTCATTAATTCACCTTTTTTCTAGTTTAACTATTATTCTTCTATGCCTTCAGCTGCCTTTAAGGAAGCTATTGCAACCTCAAGTTGTTCTAAATCTGGTTCCTTTGTTGTTAATTTCTGAAGCATAAGCCCCGGATAAGACATTATTTTACTTAACTTACCCTCACTTTTTCCCATCCATCTTATAATTTCATAGGTTACTCCAGATACTACAGGTAAAAGTAACAATCTAAAAAATATTCTTTCTAAATAATTCCCCCATCCTGTAAATGTAAATAACACTATACTAACTATCATAACCAAGAACATGAAATTTGTACCACACCTTGGATGTAATCTTCCAAACCTCTGTGCATTCTCAGGAGTTAATTCAACCCCATTTTCATAACAGAAAATAGTTTTATGCTCAGCACCATGATACTGAAATACCCTCTTTATATCTCCCATCTTTCCTATTAAATATATATACGCTAGAAATATACCTACTCTTATTACACCCTCTAATATATTCAATAATAATACATTCTCAATTCCTATCTTTTTAAATATATTAGCAGCAGTAGTTGGCAATATAAAAAATAGTAACATTGAAAATATTAATGATAATACTAATGATATTCCTATTAATACATCACCTGTTTTATCTTTAAACACTCTAGTCATCCATTGATCAATTTTACTTTCCTTAGCATCCTCATCATCTTCAAAAAAAGTTGAAGAATAATTTAGAGCTTTTATTCCAATGACTAAAGATTCTATTAAGTTCACGAATCCCCTTATCAAAGGCAATGCTAATATCTTATACCTTTTCCCTAAGGGAATAATTTCATCTTTTTTAACTATAATTTCACCATCAGGTTTTCTTACCGCAGTGGCAGTTGCTGCTTGCCCTCTCATCATTACGCCTTCAATTACCGCTTGCCCACCAACATTAACCCTTTTGCTCACAATACTCCCCCCTTTTTATAAAAAATCTTTAATAATATTTACTTCTTATAAGCCTCTTTATATTTTAAATAACACTCTGCACATAAAGATTCATATTCTACCATTTCTCCATTATCTATAACTACTTGATCTCCTTCAAATATAAATCTTCCATTTATCATTCTACCATTAAAAACACCCTTTTTACCACACTTACAAATGGTTTTTAGTTCCTCCAAAGAATGAGCAATTAAAAGTAGTCTACTACTTCCCTCAAAGCCTTGAGCTAAGAAGTCTGTTCTAAGACCATAGCATACTACCGGTATATCCATCTTAACAGCAACTTCTAATAATTCATCCACATGATGACTCTTTAGAAACTGTGCTTCATCTACAAGGACACAATTAACTTCTCCATGCTTATTTATATAACTTCTAAATTTCTCTAAAAGATTATGTTCATTATCAACTAATATATCTACTTCTCTTATTATACCCAACCTAGATACTACAGTATTACCGCCCTTCGTATCTATTTTAGGCTTTATAATAACTACTTTCATACCTCTTTCTTCATAGTTATGTGCTACCTGAAGAAGATTGGTAGACTTTCCACAATTCATTGCACCGTATCTAAAATATAATTTACTCATATAATTATTTACTCCTTAGTCTTAAAGTTATGTTCATGAAACTAGAATATCTTAATTTATTATAGTTAATTTACCCTGAAATAACAATAGAACCTTATTAAACTTTGAAACTATATTATTGACTTAAATTATTATTTTATGATAGAATGTAATGGTTGATGACGGTATGCATTAAATTTCTTAAGAGAGGTGAATGTATATGAAAAAGGATTTACATCCAAATTACCACACAGACGCAGTTGTTAAATGTGCTTGTGGTGAAACTTTTGTAACTGGTTCTGTTAAACCAGAACTTAAAGTTGAGGTTTGCTCAAAATGTCACCCATTCTACACTGGAAAGCAAAAGTCAATAGATGCTGGTGGAAGAGTAGACAAATTCATGAAAAAGTTCAATATCAAAATGGACTAATTCAAGTGCTTATAAGAAAGAAACTTCGGTTTCTTTCTTTTTTACTTTTTTGTACTAATTATAAAACTTAAAAGGCTACTTTATAATCATATAACTTCTTAATTATAAAGTAGCCTTAAAATACACTATATAAAATACACCCTTAATAATTTTTGAAACACAAAATGTTTTACTAAATATTATTTATAACTTTTTATACACATATAATTAATTTTTAAATATTATAAACTTAATTTTATTCACTTGAATTTAAACTTATTTGTTATTATTGTTGTTGTAATTATTATTATTGTTATATCTATTATTTGAATACTCTCTATTATTATTGTTGTAATTATTTTCTCTATTGTTATTATAATTATTATTCTCTTTATGATATGGATTCTTAGTTAATAATTCTATATTTTTGCTTACTTGCATCATAAATTCATTATTATTCTTCGTTTTACCAATCATTCTAATAAGTCTTTCAGTCATTATATTTAAATTACCTTCGTTATACATAGTATACATATTTTTTCTTATGCTTGAAGATAACTCAAACTCTTCTGCTGTTAGAAGTAAATCATCTCTTCTAGTACCTGATTTATAAATATCAATAGCTGGGAATATTCTATTCTCTTGAAGCTTTCTATCTAAGTGAACTTCCATATTTCCTGTACCCTTAAACTCTTCAAAAACCATATCATCCATTCTACTACCAGTATCAACTAAAGCAGTAGCTAATATAGTTAAACTTCCACCTTCCTCAATATTTCTAGCAGCACCAAAGAATTTTTTAGGCATTGTTAAAGCGCCTGGATCTAAACCTCCAGATAAAGTTCTTCCAGTTGGTGTGATTATTAAGTTATATGCTCTAGAAAGTCTTGTTAAACTATCTAATAATATAACCACATCTTGTCCTTGCTCCACCATTCTCTTAGCTCTTTCAAGTACCATAGATGCAACCTTTCCATGGTTATGTGGTTCTTCATCAAAAGTTGAGTATATGACTTCCCCCTCTTCTGCTATAAATCTTTGAAGGTCTGTTACTTCCTCTGGTCTTTCATCTATTAATAAAACTATAAGTTTTACTTCTGGATTATTAGTCTTTATGCTCTTAGCTAATTTTTTAAGTATAGTTGTTTTTCCTGCTTTAGGTGGGGCAACTATAAGCCCTCTTTGTCCTTTACCTATTGGAGAAATTATATCCATAAGTCTAGAGGCTATATCAGCTGAAAAACTTTCTAATTTTAATCTTTCTTTTGGATATATTGGAGTTAACTTTTCAAAAGGTACTCTTGTAACAGCTTTTTCTGGATTTTCACCATTTATACTTTCAACATAAAGTAAAGCCTTGAATTTTTCCCCTTCTTTAGGTATTCTTACTCTTCCCTTAACCGCATCACCTGTTTTTAAATTAAATCTTCTTATTTGAGAAGGCGATACATATATATCCTTAGAGCTAGTTAAATAGTTATCTCCTCTTAAGAAACCATAACTATTATTTTCAACAATCTCTAATACTCCACTAGCACTGTCAGATTCATCTATCATTTCTTTTAATCTTTCTTTTTTATCATAGTCTCTTCTTCCATCATTATTTTCATAATTATTGTTTGAATAACTATTATTTGAATAACTATTGTTTGAATAACTATTGTTTGAGTAATTATTATTTTGATAATTGTTGTTTTGATAGCTTCTATTCTCATAACTATTATTTTGATAACTTCTATTGTTATCATAGTTATTATAATTATTTCTATTATTGTTTACACTATCATTGTCATAATTTCGATTATTATATGTTCTAGTATGTGTTGTATCATTATTATTGGTTCTGTCATTTCTTATAAAAGTCTTGTTCTGTGGATAATTAGTTCTTATGCTTGTATCTTCTGTTTTCTCTTCATCACTATTTGATTTTTCATCTTCAATGACTGAAGAGTTTTCTTTACTTTCAATAACTTCTTCTATTTTATCAGATGGCTCATTACCCTTAGTAGATATTTTTTCAGATAAAACAACTCCATTTTTCTCAATGGATAAAGGTGATTTACCTTTTATTAATTCAATTAATTCCATCTTTCTAAATTTATATGCATTATTGATACCAAGTTCTTTAGCTATTGCTTTTAGTTCCACCAAATTTTTATTTTCTAAGTCAATACGCGTCACAAATTTTTCACCAAAGCTATCTTCTATCTATATATTAGCCTGGTGATTCCTCCCTTCACTTACAAATCTTTACTTACATTATTTAATTCAACCCTCATAATATAGAAATAACCATTTATTCTTTTATAAATATTAAACTGCTAAAATTTAATCACGTATGCGGAAATTATTATAAATTTAGTAAATTTGATTAGAAATGCATTGTATACTTATACATTACAATTACTCTTCTTATTTTATTAATTCATTTGCCTAAGACTTTTATTATAACTTAAGACAAACCTTTATTTTATTGTATCATATAAAATAATGGATTTACAATTAAAATAATTATATTTAACATACTTATTTACTTTTATGTATATTAATAACTTTATATTATAAAGTATGATTTAAAATTTATTTTAAAATGTAAAATCTATACTACCTTTTAATTATACCACTAATTACAAATTTTAAATATATATGTTTTATAAATTTTTTATTATTTTATTTTGACATTAGTTCATCAAGGGAAAAATATTGATTTCTAAAATAGTAATTTATTAAAAAATGTTCTTCTGCTTTTTTTATGTTGGAAAATACTCTTTTCATATTAGGTAAGTTAAAATCATCTTCTAGTCTCTTTATATCCAAACAATCATATTTCTTCATAAGCAATAAAAGTAAATATTTACATTCCTTATCTTCTAAAATTTTATGTTGCTCCTCTAATGAGATCCCTTTTATACTACATATTAAATTTATTATTTTTGTATACTTTTCAGAAGTTATCATGATTTCACCACCTTTTATTCTAAAGTATATACAAAAATTTTCTTTTTAAACATTTGTTCTTATTTTTTATTATTTTATTTTTAAAATATTAAGTAATTATTTGCATTACTAAACTCTATATCTACCATACCCTATAATTCATGTATACATACTAATATATTATCTTTAAGATCTTAAGACTTACCAAACTTTATAGACTAAATATAATTATCTATGATTTTATAAACTAAATATCATATCTTCAGACTTTTTAAACTTAATAACTTTCACTTTAAAATATAATATATAATATATAATAATATATAACTATAGGTATAAATAGTATAATACTTGGATTATTCTATTTATACCCCTATGCTAATTTAATTGAATCTCTACATTAATGGATGTATTTATGCTTGGCTGACCTTGTATGATAAGATCATAATTAGCATATATTGTTCCACCCTCTTCGTCTATGTCCATTTCTACTTTATGTACAATAAAACTCAATTCTAATGCTCCATGAGGAGTGTTATACAAAATAACATCATTATTATTCTGTGAAAATTCCATCCTTGAACTTGTTGTACCTTCTCTATTTAAGATAAAATAATCATTATATATCTCTAAAGTAGTTGTTGTTCCATCCATTCCTGAAATCTCTGTTTCTTCGTAAGATGCAACTAATTTGTCCTCATCTTTAAAGAAAACACCTGGAGTTACTACTTCTATAGCATCCTCTGTTCCGCCCTTTTGCTTACTACTTACAGATATTAGAGCTTTCTTTTTCACGTTTCTCACCTCTTTATATATCGCTAAAAATTACCTAAGTGAAAATTATTCATATATTTTCTTAATAAGTCCTTTTAATCTCATTTTTAATATGTTTAATTATTAAATTTATGTACTTATTAATATATCTAAACTATACCATATATTAGGTGGAGTAAAATAGTCCCCACCTAATTTTTACACATTGTTAAATTATATATGTATTTATTTCTTCATCAGTAGCAGCTGCTGCTTCAACTATCTTATTTAATGGCTTTGAGTAATTACCATATTTAATAGTTATGACACCTAAATCTTTTCCTTTTGAGTATCTAGCAGTAAGCTTTGCACCATATTCTATATCACTTAAACTTGGATCTTTGCTTAGTATTACTATCATAGAACCACTAAAATCTTTAGCTAGCATTACAGTATCATTTTCATTTAATAATTCTTTAATAGATTTAGCTTCATCAGCAGTTCTAGTAGATATAATGGTAGCTCCATTATTAACTCTGAAATGTCTTCCTATTTTCAACAATTCCAATTCTCTTTTTGTTATAGTAGGTGTATTTTCTAAGGTTATTTTTAGTCTTTTTGAATAGTTTGGCTCTGTTAATTTACACCCACCTGCTGGTGATGGATAATCAACTATGCCCCACTTCTCTGCTAATTCCATTTGAGCTGTTCTAGTTCTCCCTTTTATGTCTAACAGTTGTTCTCTATCTACTAATCCACTTAGTTCCATTTCAGTTGGATCTAAGTTTTTAGCACATAAAGGTCTTAAAATCTTATCTCCTACTCCTGATTCTTTTTTTACCGTTTGAAGTGCACCTTTATTTTGAGACATAGGTCTTTGATTTAATACTTCTCCTGTTATAATAAAGTCAGCATTAAATTTTTTCAATAACTCTCCAGAATATCTCATCATCATTGCATGACAATCTATACATGGATTCATATTTTTTCCATGTCCATGTTTTGGATTTCTTACTATTTCTAAATGTTCCTCTGAAAAGTCTACAACTTCAAGAGGTATATCTATTTGAGCAGTCATTCTTTTAGCATTATCTTCATTGAAAAAATAAGATTTAAAGCAAACGCCTATTACCTCTATTCCTTGATTCTTTATAAGTTTAGCAGCTAATAAACTATCTAAGCCACCTGATATCATAGCAATTGCCTTTGTCATATGCTGTTTTCTCCTTTAAGTATTTACTTTATTAGAATATGTAATTTAATGAATCTTATTATATATTTTAATAGAGTTTACACTGGTAAACTCTACTAAAATACAAATTAAATTATTTTTATTTACAATATATTTATTATACTATTAACCATTTTTTCTTTCTAAAGCTAATTGAATTAATTCATCAATTAATTGAGTATATGGCTTTCCTGTAGATTCCCACATTTTAGAATACATACTTATACTAGTGAATCCTGGAATTGTATTAACTTCATTTAAATACACTTCTCTTGTATCCTTATCAACTAAGAAATCAACCCTAGCCATACCAGCACAATCTAAATTTTTATATATATTAACTGCTTTTTCTCTAATTCCTTCTAACTCATCTTCTGGTAAATTAGCAGGTATTAAAAGCAATGAATTTTCATTTTGATATTTTGCTTCATAATCATAGAATTCTTTTGCTGGAATTATTTCTCCTGGTAAAGAAGCCTCTGGAGCATCATTTCCTAGAACTGACACCTCAATTTCTCTAGCAATTAAAGCTTCTTCTACTAATACTTTTCTATCATGTTTTAATGCTTCTTCTATACCTTTTATAAGCTCTTCTCTATCATGAGCCTTAGTTATACCTACTGAAGAACCACTATTAGCTGGTTTTATGAATAAGTTATAACCTAATTTTTCTTCTATAGCTGATACAATAGTATCCTTATCATTAGCATAGTTAGCAGCTGTAACTACATAGTAATCTGCTTGCTTAACACCAAACTTCTCTAATACATATTTAGTGTATACCTTATCCATACAAACTGCTGAAGACATAACCCCTGGACCAACACAAGGTATGTTCAATAATTTACATAACCCTTGAATTGTACCATCTTCTCCATAAGCTCCGTGTAATACTGGGAACACTGCGTCAACGCCCTTATTAAATAAGATATTTTCACCTTCTGGTTTCTTGTAAAACTCATCAGTTTCCCAAGAACCATTTTCTATATTGTCTATTTTTCCATTATACTCAAACCATTGACCATCTTTAGTAATACCTATTGGGTATACATCATATTTATATTGATCTATGTGTCTTAAAACTGAAGCTGCAGATACTCTTGATACCTCATGCTCTGTAGATTGTCCACCAAATAAAATTGCAACTTTAATTTTCATACAATTACCTCTTTCCTAATTATTGTTCATAAAGTTCTTTAAAATATATATTATACTCCAAAGTATCTTATATGGACTAAAATTTTATACCTATTTTTTAATAAATTTAAATTTACATATAAACTTTATTAAAATCTAATATTAAAATCTAATATTAAAACATTATACTTTAATACTATATTATAATATTTTGATTTCTAATTAAAGGTACTTATCTTTATTAAATTTATTAAAAACTTATGTTTTAGTAAATCTGTTTTATTATAAAAACTACTTACTATTATATATTTACTTATTACAATTTTAAAGTGGAACCTATAAGAAATATTATTTTTTTATATCTTAGCTATATTATTTTAATACTTTATCTATAACTTCAGTTATTTTAAACTTAAATTTAATATCATTTTTTTTACCCTTATTACTTTTAGTGTTATCAACGGAATTATACTCTTCCTCTGTTAAAACAGTTTTCATTTCCTTTTCTGTTTCTACTTTACTAACATCTCCCTTTGTAACATCAACAAAACATAGAGGTGGAAACATAACACACCACCAGTTACGTCCTTCTGCATTACCTATTAGAATTCTATAAGCTTCATATTTACCACTTGGTAATGTAATATTTCCATAAGTTTTAACTGGAAAATTCTCATACTCTAAGGCTGCTTGTACATCATAACTGTATCCATTTTCTTTTATAACACTTTTAGCTATATTTATAATTTTATCATTATTTTTATTTAATATTTCTCTTGATTCATTTATATCCTTCGCATCTTTTAAAAGAGGCGATGCATATTCTAATACTACGTCCCTAACCTTTAATTTTAAAGCTTGATCTTCTTCACTATCACTATTAGCTAAGACATGAAACCTTATAAGCTTGTCTGCTATTTCATCCTGTGAAACTTCTGGTTCCTTGCCATAAGCTGAAATTACATTGCTACCTATAAGAACTGTTAAACATACACTTAAAAATAATATTATTCCTCTTTTCATAATTAAATACCCCCTGTATCGATAATAATTTATTAATAATCTTATATCCTAATTATTACCAACACAGAGAGTTTTATTCACTTAATTATACCAATTGTATTAATTTTTGTTTTTACTTCTAAGTTTATTTTAGCCTCTGAATAATTACCCCTCCAATTATCCTTAACTTTCTTCCATATACTTGGTTTATATTTTTCTATATATTCTTGTAATCCAAACAAATCCGTTTGCAATTCTTCTTGTGTATATCTTATGGTATTTGTAAACTCCTCTTTCAATGCATTATTGAAGTATCCCTGTAAATCTTTGATTTCTTCATCATTAAAGATTTTTTCACCTTCTTTGAAGTTTTTTAATTGACCACCTATTCTTAATTCCATATCAATTACCAAATTATTATTTTCATCATAATTAATCTTAAGCTGTCTTTCTACTTCATCAATAACATAATCAATAGTAACATCATCTTTACAAATTACCCTCTTTCCACTTCTAGTACTACCTGTAACTATAGATATATTACTAAGTTCATCAGTTCCTATTGTTGAGTCGTATCTAAAATCTTTAATTAAAGTTGCACCATCTAAAACTATATCATTTTCCTCTTTATCTAGTTTTAATACTGGTATAAGTACACTATTAGTTTCAATCAACTTCCTAAATACTGTATTCAAATCTATAGGAAAAATAGCAGAATTTCTTTGACTATTCTCCATAAGTCCATTTACATAAGCTTCTATATTATTTTCCATTTCCGGTTTGAATTTAACAAACTCTTCTGCTGAACCATCAACCACTACCACTTTAGTATTTTTATTAATTGAAGGTTCTCTTTGCAAATACTCTATAACCTCTTTAAAGGTATCTTGATGCATTAGAAGTTCTTTACTAAAAATAAATAGTTTAGTATGTTCCATACTCATATCCCTACTGCTTTTAGTACTTGCCTCCATAATTCCATCTGCCATAGAGTAACACCCTACCTTTAATACCTTTTCAGTTGCAGTGGATCCCTTATCAGGACCTAACTCACTCATATTAGGGTATCCAAATATGAGATTTAACTTCTCAAGATTTTTATTCTCTAATGATTTATTTGAATCCCTATTTTTAAGCTCATCCTTTTTAGATATCTCAGGTCCAACATCTATAGCTATAGTTGATACAAATCCCTTTCTATCAATTTCTACACTATCCCAACATCCAGAAAATCCACAGCAAAGGCAACAAATCAATATAATAGAAACTATTTTTTTAACTTTCATTAGCTTCACCCCTTTTCTTCTTACTTTTACCTTTACTTACTATTAGTAAAATAAGAGGAATTAAGATTACCGTTATAAAACCTAAATAATATAAATATCTATTTTGTAATTCATATACTGCAGCTATGTTATCTGGTAATAAAGCTATTATGTATATTATTGGAGCAAAAATCACTGTAGAAATACTAACTCTTTTGAAGTTTAGTACTCTTGTAAGCATATTAGATCCAAAATAATATATATTTATAAAAGTTAAGAAGTAATATAGTATCCAAAATACCATAACTACCCCTTCCCAATTCTCAAAGAATCCACCTTTTACATTTATAGATCTTATTAAAGATATAGTTGGCCATAACTGTATTGTTGTTTGTGCTTTCCCAAAAATACCCACACTAAGCACTACTACTAATACATAAGTTAAAACAGTAAAAATCATACTATTTCTTAAATCCCTATGAACCTTTTCTCTATTTATAATATGTGGTAATACCATAAAGGCTATCTGTATTGAGGCAAAGGCATATACCGCTCTTATTATACCTTTACCATAACCCATTAAATTACTACTGAAGATAGGTAAAACATTAGTTAAATCTGCTCTTTTACCTAAGAATAAAAATATAATAAAAATAGGAACTATCATTATCCAAAATCCTATTTCATTAAATTTTACTATGGCTCTAATACCTGCATTTACTAATGAAGTTCCTGTTAGAATCATAGTTAATACAATAACTTCTCTAGGTGTCTTTTGTAGTAAATTCATCTTTATTAATTCCGAAAATATTCTTATACCTACTGAAACATATATTATATTAAAGGTAATAAACACCAAGCAAAGTGCCTTTCCTACACCCTTTCCAAAGTTGTTTATCAGTATATTATCTAAGGTAGTAAAGCCGTTTATCTCTACTACTTTATATATAACATATAATATAAAAAATGCTATAACTCCACCTAATATTGTTATCCACCAGCCATCTCCCCAAGCTGTAGCAGTAATTTCTCTTGGATAAGAAAATAATCCTTCTCCTAAAAGAGTTACTACCAAGGTAGCAAATAATGCATATCTACCAACAAAGTTTTTATTATCCATAAAGCTTTCCTCCTATTTTTGTCTATATTTATCAGGAGTTTTCATATATTTAGGTCTATCTTTAAAATATTTTAAAGGTAGTTTTATATACATATCCTTAAAATCTCTTATATTCGGATTTACCATAGGTGCTAAATAAGCCGTTCCAAAGCTTTCAAGCTTAATTAAATGTATTAAAATAAGCATAAGTCCCATCATCAGTCCATAGAGTCCTAATATAGATGATGCTATAACTAAAAATATTCTACATAATCTAAGTGCCGTAACCACATCATAATTTGGAGTAATGAATGTAGTTATGGTAGTTAGAGATATTACTATTATCATAATAGGACTAACTAATCCTGCACTAACGGCTGATTGACCTATAATAAGTCCTCCAACTATACCAATAGTTGCACCTATTGCCTTAGGAAGCCTTACTATAGCTTCTAGCAATATAGCCATACTAAATTCCATTATCATAACTTCCAAAAAGGCTGGGAATGGAACTCCCTCCCTGGATGCTGCAATGGAATAGGCGAGCTTCGTCGGTATAATGGCTGAATGATAAGATGTAATAGCTACATATAAAGCTGGCATTGCTAAAGATATTAATATAGCCATAAATCTTACTAATCTTACTAAGGATGAATTAAGCCATCTTTCATAGTAATCATCAGGTGACTGAAAGAAATTTGGCAATGTAGCTGGGACAATTATAGCATAAGGTGAATTATCTACTATAAGCGCAATCCTTCCTTCATACAATGCAGCTGCTACTACATCAGGTCTTTCCGTCATTTGAATCTGAGGAAATGGAGAATTTATATTATCCTCAATTAAATGTTCTATATAAGATGAATCTAAAATAGCATCTATATCTATATTAGCTAATCTCTTTTGTAATAATTTTAATGCCTTTTTATTCACAATATCATCTATGTACATAATACAAGCATCGCTTTTAGATCTTTCTCCAAAAACATATGGAATTAACTTAAATCTAGTATCCCTAACCCTTCTTCTAACTAATGCTGTATTAAATCTTATTGTTTCTGTGAAACCTTCCTTTGATCCCTTTATAGTTGCTTCATTTTCTGCCTGACCAACTCCTCTATTAGGCCAACTACGAGTAGCAATAACATAGGCTTCTGTAAGATTGTCAATAAACATAAGAGTATCACCACTTAAAAAAGCGTTTATTCCCTTAGTCATATCATCAACTTTTCTTACATCTGATGCCGTTACTACTGTATTAAATACCTCTTCTGAAGATATTTTGTCATCCTCATGCTGCATAAGAGGTTGTATAACGTATTCATCTAATAACAACTTATCTGCCATTCCATCAATGTAGATTATAACGGCATTTCTTCCATCAAAGGAAAACTCTCTAAAAACAATATCGCCATTTTGCGCAAGTACCGCCTTTATGTAGGCTAAATTTTCTTTTGCACTGGTACTTATTAGTTTTTTCTCAAACTCCTTCATTTAATCACTCCCTCTTTTTCAATTTTCTCCATAAGATCTCTTTATAATATTTAATAAACTATATAATTTCTAAACTTAAAACTTTTTATAGTAATATCACTCTTAGTAAAAATAATACAACCGAAATACCTAGCATATATTTTCCTACTAATGTTGCTTTTCTAGATGCTATTTTATCTCCCTCTTTATATAACTTTTGACTTTCTAGAAATATAGAACTTCCACATAAAATAACCATCATAACTAAAAAATATATATCGCATAACTCTAATAATTTTATATTACTCACCCCTTTTCATTTATCCCAATAAAAAAACTACCTAAGAAAGGTATTCTTAGGTAGTTTTTGCGATATTAAAAAAAATATTCATTTTATAATTTCTATTTACTTATATGGTTCTAGTTATAAATATTTCTTTATAGTTTGCTTTTAATTGGTCATATGCTCTTTGTGCCTGTAACATATCATCAAAGAATGCAAATACAGTTGGACCACTTCCACTCATCATTGCACCCTTGGCACCCATACTCATTAATTCACGTTTAATTTGTTTTATTAAAGGGTACTTATTTAAAGTTACATTCTCTAAAAGATTTTTCATATTATCACATATAAAATCTAAGTCATCCTTTTTAATAGCATCTATTAATTCCTTAGTTTCTGGATGCTTAGCTACTTTATCTAAATCAAAAGCCTTATATACTTCTTTAGTAGATACTCCAAAGTTAGGCTTTACTACTACAAGAATTTTATCCTTAAAAGGCTGAAGTTTAGTCATTACTTCTCCTATACCCTCACATAAAACAGTTCCGCCCTCTATACAAAATGGCACATCTGCACCTATCTCAACTGAAATTTTCTCAAGCTCTTTATTACTTACTTCTGGTTTAAATAAATCTCTCATAAGTTTTAAAACTGCTGCACCATCAGTACTTCCACCGGCCATTCCAGCTGCTACTGGTATATTCTTTACTATATTTATTTTAACTCCACTTTCAACTTTATATCTATCTATAAATAGTTTTGCTGCTCTATATGCAATATTTTTATCGTCTGTTGGTATGTATGATTTATTGCATGTTAAAGAAATTCCTTCTACGGCTTTTTCCACACTTACTATGTCATATAGATCTATACTCTGCATTATCATCTTTAAAATATGGTAACCATTCTCTTGTTTGCCTATTATGTCAAGGGAAAGATTAATCTTTGCATAAGCCTTACTTATCATTTTACCCTCCTTAACCTGGATCTAACGTATTTAAACTTAAAAGACCTCTCAAATATTTTAAATTATACTACAAAGATTTATAAGATAAAAGCCACTTTTACTAAAGATTATTTTTATTCATAAATCCTAACTATATAACCTCACATAAAAATATATATTCTAATAAACAATCTTCAAGCTATTTATTATTAACTGTAGTTATATTATAAAGATGTATTTTGACATAAACACATTATATTGAATAGAACTTATATACAAAAGATTTTCTTAAGACATATAGATATAATTACTTGCTCCCTTAAATTTATATTTATATACAAACTAAGGAATACACTTTATTTTAATAAAATGTATTCCTTAATATTTATAACTCTAAAAACTTAAATTCTAAATTACAGCTCTTCCTGGTATTATAAGTTTTTGTCCTGTTACTAGCTTTTCAGGATCCATAACTTCATTTAACTTGCATAAAGAATCCACTGTAGTATTATAATGTTTTGCTATTTTCCAAAGAGTATCACCCTTTTGTATAACATAAATTATTATACTAGCTTTCTTTTTAGGAACTTCCCCTTCTACTTTTACTATATTAGTGACAAATTCCTTTGTATCCTTATAATCACAACGAGCATATACAGAAATTACTGCCTTAACAGCTAAGTTGCTTGCTTGTACATCAACTTCTAAGTTTTCTAATGTACACTTGCATATACTTTGCATGTCTATTTTAGCTCCTGGCATATCAACTGTAAAGCTTATAGGAGCCTCATCTGATACAGAAGCAATATAAATATCCTCATCAACTGTTCTGTATACTACATCAACTTTTAAAGTTCCTTCTATAGTAACTTTATCTTCTAATACTTTACAATCACTTATTGAAACATCACCTTTAGCCAATATTACTTCTTTAGGTCTTTCAGCTTCATTTTCTAATTCAATATCAAACTTATGAATTTTCTCCTCTGAAACCTGCTTATGCATTACATTTAATGGAATTTGTTTTCTTTCCATATTAAGTATCATGCTTGGAGAATACGCATCCTCTATCATGTCTAGCTCTTCTTTTTTCATTACCTTGCTAGAAACCTTTGCAGATAATGCTATATCAACAATTCTCTTTTCACCTAAATCATCTTCTCTTAAGGCATAGTTAACATCATAGACTTTCATATCTAAATAGCTTTCCATAGTTGGATCTAAATCATCAAAGTCCATTTCCTTTTCTAAGGACATAACATCTTCTAAAACACATACATTATTTTCGCCAAGTGGTTGATATAACACTGTTACTTTTCCACTAGCTTCTATTCTTAGCTTTCCTTCAAATAATTTAAGCTCTTTTTTATTTAATATAACATCAACTTTAAGTACCTTATCTATTTGTGGTTTTTCCATAGCCACTAACATTTGACTTTCGCCCATTAATTCAGTTACTACATTTTCTACAACCTTATCAATCTTTATAGGTGTTTTTGCAAATTGAGTATCTACAGCGTTATCTATATCTTTAACAACTTGATAGCTGTACTTGTTGTAAACATCACCCTTAGACTTTATAATACCAGCGATGCCTATCTTTCTTTCATTAACCATATTGCATTCCATATGTTCAACAAAGCACTCAATGTAACACTCTATATCATTAAAATCCTCTCTACATTCCATAGTGTTAGAAAATGTACTTGAATAATTAAGAGATTGTACTTCTGTTACATCATTAACTTTACTTAAGTATAAAATAGTATAATTAACCTTTCCTTCTAAGTATATCTTATCCTCTTGAATTTCATGATTCGTAACTCTTGGGCTCGCATCTAACATTAAAATTTCATGAACATCAGGAAGGGTATCTGGAACAACATATTCCTCCCTCACAACGGTATCTGCATAAGTTTCTGTTAATAGTTGCTCAAACTCTATATTTTCTCTAAGCAATTCCACGGAACTATTCCCCCTTTTCCATCAATATATATAATTTATATAATTTCAGCTTAGAAAATATGCTAAATACCTTTAAATATTTATCTTGAAGTATAAATTATTTTTATAACCTACCTTCAAAGATAAATAAATACTATCTTTAAAACATATTTAAAATGCCCTGATAGTTTCATATGATAAGTTTGCATTCTCTAACTCTCTAAGCTACTAATATTAACATATGTCCATACCCTCAAAAAAATGATAAAAATATAAAAAAAATAACTGCTAATTTAGCAGTTATTAAATATATCTTTATATTATAATTTATATATTTTATATTCTAATGTCTATATTTCCTATTGCTAGCTATTTAAACATGCTATAACTGTGCAAAACTCAACTGCACACTTTTAGTGAGAACATCTGTGTAACTATAAGTTACTCTTCTTTCATAATCATCTTCAACCTTAACAACAAAAATACTTGAATAAGTTTTCTCTAAAACACCATTTTTAATTAATACTTTTCTTCTTCCACCTATGTCCTTAAGTGAAACGCTTTCCCCTGTATGTTTTTCCAGTTCGTTTTTGATAGAATTAATCTTTGCTTGTTGAATCATGTTCTGCACCTGCTCCTTCATAGTTTCTCTTATAGTTATATTAGAATTTAGTTATACCATTATATATTATGGCTCAATTCCAGCAATATTATACATATAATAAACTTATTTAGATCACTTTATACCTTATATATTAATTATATTTCTGTCCTAATATAAGCTATTTAAAATCACTGTAACAACTTCCATATAAACTATTAATTTTATATAAAGCATAATTTAAAATTTATGATTTACTCCTAAAATTATATTTCATATCTATTAATGATAAAACCTTCATTCCTTTATACCTATTATTTTTATAAAAAAAAACATTATTTTACTACAATAAGTTTTACTATAAAAATAGATTGTCATATTAAAAATATAAGTTCAGTACAAAGAATAATTACCCTTAAATTTACACTGTATCTATACTTTTTTATGACAATCTATTACTACTTTTATTTATTAAATTTTATTTTAAATATTGAGATTTTGGGAATCCCTCTCTATATTTACCTCTTGTTTGCATTCCACCTACACCCTTAATTCCAGTTATAGTATTTTTTATTACATCTTCAATAGCTACAAACTTTTCTATATTGGTGTAAGCTATTTTTTCGCATACAAGTACTGGATCTAAGCAATGTATCAATACTCTATTAGGAGAGCTGGCAAAGTTAGCACCTGCATCTAAAAGAGCCTCATAACAGGACTGACATGCCCCTGCAAAGATAACTAATTCATCATAACTTGGCTGATATATTCTAAGCTTTCTTACTGTCTCAACAAAGTGCTTAGAATTTCTATAGTTATCTAAGTTAAGAACCTCATCTCCTGTTTTTTTTAACATACCATCGTGACCTGTAAGTACAACAATATCAGGTTTTATTTCTCTAACTAGCTCTAAAATTCTATCTGGTTGTTCATTTTCTGCTATAGCTACACCTACAGCATCTATAAGTAATTCCTTATAAGTCTTTAAACAAACTTGTAAATAATCTGGATCACCATCTATATGAAGAATTCTTCCCGGTCTTCCAAATACTAATTTTTTATCTAGTACTAGCTCCCCACCTTCTTTGTTGTTCTTCCCTCTATCTTCTAAAAAACTTTCTGATCTACTATAATCTACTATACTACTTTTATTTTTACTTTTACTACTTTTGCTTTTTTTATTTGGTTTAGATTTATTGGCAAATACCTCTTGTACATCTTGATAGGGATCTCTTTCTGCTAAAACTCTCTTTATTGAATCATTAATTCTCTTATTGAAGATTATATCGGCTTTACTATTATTCTTTTCTGTAACTACCTCTAAGTCTGCTTCTATAGAGTCTGCTTCTATTCTTAAATTAACTCCTTTTAAGATGAATATCATTTCTCCATCTTCGTTTTCATATTGATCTATAATTTTAAAGGTTATATCTTTACCATAAGATTTTCTAACAACTAAATCACCAACTACCATTATCTCATCTCCATAAAACTTTTTACTTCCTTTATCATATGAGTTAATAGGTACGTTGGTGATTTATTTAAAATACATATTAAATTATTCTGTTTGATTATAAAGTTCTTTAAATTCTTCTATAAATTTATCGAAAACTTCTTGTTCTTTTATCATAGATTGAATTTTATTATTGAAGGTATTTTGAATCCACCCTGTTTCATTATAATAGTATCTATTACTTAATCTCCAGAACCTTTGAGGGAATAATAAGAATGAAAATATTATTCTATATTCCTCTTCTTTTAACGGACTCACACTATTATAAGTATCTAAAATTAATTTAGCATATTTTATGTCCCAAGATCTTCTTTTTAAAACTTTTATTAAGAAGTTAGAGATATCATATGCTCTAAGTTCTCTTTTGCAGTAATCAAAGTCCACTACATGTATTTCATTCTCTGGAGATACAATTATATTATGATAAGTATAATCATGATGACAGAAACTCTTTTGAAGTTCTGCTTCTTCACAAAGCTCATCATATTTTGAATTCTCAAGTACCTTCATTGCTCTTAATCCATAATCTTTATAATAATCCATAGTATTTATATACATGATATCAAAATCAGTTTTTTTATTTTTCTTTTTTCTAACCATGTTTTTCATCTTATTAAATCCACTAACTCTTTTTTCCATTAAGTGAGGCCATCTACCTAAGTCACTTTTTAATTTACTATTTTCTTCTGGCTGATATCCTATTGAAGCTATATGTAGCTCTGCTAAAGTCTTTGCAGCCATAACTAGGTCCTCATCATTATGGAAATCACATTCTCTTCCTTCTATCCAATCTGAAAGAACATATATGTCCTCATTTACCAAAGCATATGGATTTCCCTCTGTATTTAATAAATTTTTATCTATTTTATTGAATCCATTTTTAATTAAATGTTCCTTGGCTCCATATATAAAGGATAATTTCTGAACACCATAATTAATTCTTTTAAGGCATTTTTTCCCCTTATTTGTATTCAAAAAATATATTCCTTTATTAGGTTGCATTTTTTCAATCTTTAAATCAAATTGTCTTTCAATTTCTAATTCTCTCATCATTGCTTTCATCCCTCCCCATTTTATCTTATTCATAAAAAACCAATTTTAGAATAGATTATTCTTATAAAAGTTGTTAACACATTTTCCTTAGAGTTAATATAATAAATTATATTCATATATAAGGAGTTTTATTTATGAAAATTGGAATCGACGCAAGAGCTGCCAAATGGTATAGAGGAACTGGGATAGGCACATATACTCACGAGTTACTAAGGGCTCTAAACAAAATAGATATAGAAAATAAATACTCTTTATTTCTTCCGGAGAAATGTAATATTAATATAGATTTCAATGATAATATAGAAATTGTAAACATAAATACGGAGCTAAATTCTAATTTTTGGCATGAAGTTAGTAATCCTAATACGCTTACAGATGACTCATTAAATTTATATCATGTACCTCAAAATGGTATAGGGCTTCCTTATAAGAAGACTTGTCCTTTTGTTATAACTCTTCATGATATAATTCCTTGTAAAATGCCTGAAACAGTTAGTGATAACTATTTGAGAATTTTTGAAAAGGAAATGCCAAGAATTTTACCTCTTTGTGATGGTATAATTACAGTTTCTGAACATTCAAAGAAAGATATAATAGATGTTTTCAATTTTCCCGAGGAAAAAATCTTTGTTACCCATCTTGCAGCTGAAGAGGTGTACATACCCCTAAACAAACAGTTATGCAAGGAGCTAATAAAAAGAGAGTATAAAATCAAAGATGACTTTATCCTATATATAGGAGGATTTAGTCCTAGAAAGAACATTATTGGTCTTATAGAATCATTTTATATGTTAAAGCAAAAGACTAAAAGTCCATTGAAACTAGTCATAGCTGGAACTCATGGAATATCCTATAATATCTATAAAAAAAGAGTTAATGATTTACACTTAGAGAATGATGTGCTATTCCCTGGATTTATTTCTTTAAATCATATGCCATATCTTTATAATGCTTGTGAACTTTTTGTGTACCCTTCCTTCTATGAAGGCTTTGGACTACCTCCATTAGAAGCAATGGCCTGTGGTATACCAGTAATAACTTCTAATTTAACTTCTATACCTGAGATTGTTAAGGATTCTTGTCTATTAATAAATCCCTATGATACAGAGGATTTAAGTAATGCCATGGCAGAAGTTTTAGAAAACTCCAATCTAAAAGAAAACCTAATTTTAAAAGGTGTATGTAGGTCAAAAGAGCTTACATGGGAAAAGACAGCTTGCGAAACATTAAGAGCCTACAAAGAAATTTCCAAGAGTTTATAATAACTATTAGAAATATAGAAAACCTAGCATTTTAAAATGCTAGGTTTTCTATTTATAGTAAATAATATTTTTTAAACTTACTTAAAAACTCTTCTCTTTCCTCTCTGTATGATACCTTATCTTTAAGCTTTTCTAAGAAACTCGCATATTCCCAATCCTTAATCTTAGTATAATATGATTTACATATGCTAACGTAGTCCTGTGGAAAATATAATAAAGCATATAAAACTTCTAATTCTCTTTGGTCAAGTTTACTGTATATTTCATAACCTTTTATAATGTTTTTAGTCTTTTCAAAGTCATATGCAAAGTTCTTTACTACCTTACATATAAAGTTACATAAATCATGAACTCTTAAATCAAAAATAGCGTAATCAAAATCTACAAAATAGGCTATTTCATCCTTAATTAAAATATTATGATGTGCTAAATCATGATGACAAAATGCTATCTTATCATTTTCATTACATAGCTCAAAGTAAGAGGATTTTTCTAATAATTCTATAGACTTTTCAATTTGCTTTAAATGATAATCTACAGTATCCATAAATATAAGATCAAACTCATTTTTATCTTCATATAAAGAAACCAATTCCTTAAATAATTTCAATTTCCCTAAGCTATCTTCAAAGCTTTTTATAAGTCCAGTTCTATTATCCTTCAAATCAGGTATAGGAGAAAAACCCTTACTACTATGGTGTAATTTTGCAATAGCGTTTATGTCTATATCCACATCTATTGGATTTGCATATTCACTTTCTCTTCCCTCTACTAAAGGCATTAAACAATAAAGTTCATCCTTCCATCTGTAATAAGTCTTATTTTCCTTTGTTTTATCAAAACTTATCATTTGATTGAATCCATTTTTATTTAAATGAGAAAAAACAGAATCTAAAAAGTCCATTTCTTCCTCATCTAAACTAAGTCTCTTTAATACTTTATTTCCCTTGTCTGTCACTAAAATATATACCTTTCTTACAGGTATAAGATCAATTACCTTTAATCCAAACATATCGAAAAGTCCGACATCTAAGTCATAACCTTTCAGATATTCTCTATCTTTATATTTTACATCTAACATAAAAACACCTCATATAATATTTTTACATCTGGTCTAAACTTAAATAAGTGCTTACCATAAACTTTTTTACCTTAATTTAAACTTATAAGTTCTTGTAAGCCATCTTAAATACTATATTAAGCTTTTAACCTCTTTTTCTATTATTTTATTAAACTTATCTGCATATTTTTCAACAGACCACTTCTTTCTTTGCTCTCTATATCTGTGAACCCATCTCATAAAGTCTACTGGATAAGAGAGAAGTGATAATATAAACTTTTCACTATTTTCATCTAACCCTTCAAAATAACAAAAGGCATTTACTAAAAATTTATAGTCATAGTCACATTGTTTTTTTCTTAAATAATTTAATAAATAATAGCAATCCACTTCTACTAAGTTATATGCACATCTATCTAAATTTACAACCTGTATAAATTCAGTTGTGTTTTGCAACAATGATTCCTTTTGTGCAAACTCTAAGTAGTTCCCCCTAAAATATCTATATAAAGAATTGTCATCTTCATATTTTCGTCCTAAATTTAAAGGTGTTGTTACTATATACGCACTTCGTAAATTATCCATTCCACAGTTATACAGAGATATTTCATTTCTCCTCATAGATCTTAAAATTAACTTATAATAATCATATTCCTCTATAGTGCTTATAACTTTTTCAGCTCTATTTAAATACTCTTTACCATGGATTTTGAAAACTTCTTCTACCTTATTAAGCTCCGAAGAGTCTTTATTTTCTATAATCTTCAAATCTCTTCTAAACCTTTTTACATCCACCTTAAAATTTTCAAATATTTTTCCTATATTATTATTAAGCTTCTGCACAATATATCCATCATAACCCATTGATCTTTTATGAAAAGTACTAAGAGTCTTAAGCTGTGTAAGTACCTCCCCTTGGGTTTTGAACTCAAAATCCTCCTCAAAAGTGCTGAAAGCCTTAAGTTGTTCTATGCCTCTTTTATTTATATAATCAAAGAAACTCTCTAAGTTACATGGCATAAAAAATCACTCCTTATACATGACTACAATTTAAACATTCTAAACTCATCTACAAATTCTTGACGTTCTTCCCTATCCTCCAAAACTCTCCTTAACTTTTTCATAAACACCTCTTCTTCCCAAGGTTGTTTTTCCCAATAGTATTGAAGTCCAACCTGCCAAAATGCCTGTGGGAATTCTATAAAAGCTGCAAGAATAGGAATGTCACTATCTTGAAGTTTTCTTAAACTATCATAATTTTTTAATATATATACCGCATTGTCCATGGACCATTTTCCATCCTTCATGCGTCTTATAAGTAAACTACCTAAATCGTGTAAATGAGTATCTAGTATACAATAATCAAAATCTATTAAACTAACCTCTTCTTGCTTATTTATAAGCACATTATGATTAGCATAATCATGATGGCAAAAGCTCTTATTTGCCTCTTGATTTTTCATTATATCTAAATACTTGGATTCCATTAAATGATTTATCGCTCTATCGCATCTCTCAATTTCTTCTTCTATAGCCTCATGATATAAATTATCAAACTCTGTTATTATTGGTTTAGTTAAAATCTTCCCCCTAAAATCTAAAATTTCTGCTTTTCTAGTAGTAAAGTTCTCAATCCATTTCCCCCAATAATATCTTGGTTTCATATCCGAAGTTACTTCAAAACCCTCACTATGATTATGAAGTTCTGCTAATTTTAAGGCCGCTGTTTTTACATCAATAGGATTATCATAATTGGCTTCTCTTGCATTGAGCCATGGAGTTAAATATGCATGGTTATTTCCTAAATCTATATATTCATCTCCACAAATAGTTTTAATAAATTTAGGAATGTTTTCAAAGCCATTATTTTGTAAATATCTCATGGCACTATAAATAAAAAAGAAATGTGGAAGTTCATATTTTATTACCTTTAAGCAATAAATTTCTCCCTTACTGTTTATTCTGTATACATTTTTTATTTTTTCTATTTCATCAACTGTAATGTTATATTTGCATTGAACTATTTCTTTAATATCTTCAATATTCAAAAGGCTTCTCCCTAAAAAATTGCTTTATATTTATTATATGTTTACTAAATATTTTTTGTGATAGTAAATAATTACCCCTATTGTGAATATGATATAAATAGATATCCAAAATGGACCATTATTTGAAAAGAGTTCATATATGAAAGGAGATTTCGAAATGAAAATAGCAATGGATGCACGAAGCATAACTTGGTATCATGGTACTGGCATAGGAACCTATACCGAAAACTTATTAAAACACTTGCTTAACATAGATAGTGAAAATAATTATAATCTATATTGGTCTGGTGATAATTTCGAAGATTATAGAAAAGATAATACTAAAATTATAATGACTTCTAAAAAGCATCAAAGATTCTTTCAAGTTAATTACTTTCCTAGTAATCTAAAAAAAGAAAATATAGATTTATATCATGTCCCTCAAAATGGAATTGGTTTATATAAAGACATAGAATGTAAAACTGTATGTACTATACATGATTTAATACCTTATATTATGCCTGAAACTGTTGGTAGAGGTTATCTACTTAAGTTTTTAAAGGAAATGCCAGATATTATTTCAAACTCTACTGGTATTTTAACAGTATCACAATACTCTAAGGATGATATTCTAAGATATTTCCCTATAGACCCTGATAAAATCTTTGTAACTCCTTTGGCAGCTAATAAATGCTATAAGCCTCTAGATAAGGAGTTATGCAAAAGATTTATATTAAATAAATACAATATAAAAGATCCTTTTATATTATATCTGGGAGGTTTCAGCGATAGAAAAAATGTGGACTCACTCATAAAAGCCTTTAGTAAAGTTTATAAAGATTTAGATAAAGAACATAAACTTGTTATTTTAGGCTCCTATAGAGATAGTAGTCAAAAATTAGTTAAGCTTGTTGATGATCTTAATATGGAAGATAAAATAATCTTTGCTGGCTTCATACCAAATGAGGACTTGCCAAGTTTCTATAATGCCTGTGAAGCCTTTGTATATCCTTCACTTTATGAAGGTTTTGGACTTCCACCACTAGAAGCTATGAGTTGTAAAGCCCCTGTTATAAGCTCTAACTTAACTTCTATACCTGAAGTTGTTGGAGATTGTGGAATCTTAATAGATCCGTATAAACCAGATTCTCTAAGAGACGCAATGGGTACTTTATTAAATGATGATGACTTAAAAGATACCCTAGCTATAAAAGGATATCTTCATTCTAAAAATTACTCTTGGGAGAATACAGCTAAAAAAACCTTAGAAGCTTATGAAAAAATTTATGAGTTATAATAATATTTTATCTTTACACAGCATATATTTTAATATCTGCTTTAAATAATAAACCTTCAAACTTATTTTAATAAAATCTTAAAAGGACATTAGCTTCTATGCTAATGTCCTTTCAAACTTTATATATAAACTTAATTTTTATTCTTTAATATACCTATTGCTACTCCCATAATAGAAGCACCCTCTTCAGTAACCTTAATTGGTTCATAATTTATATTCTCAGGCATTAAGAAAATTCCATCTTTACTTATATTAAGCCTCTTTAAAGTTGCACTCCCATATAAATCCACAGCTACAATATCATTATTTAAGGCATTTGACTGTTTTCGAAGTAATACTAAATCACCATTATCAATATTAGCATCTATCATACTATCGCCCTTAACCTTAAGAATAAAGCATTCTTTTACACCTTTAAAGAAGTACTCTGGCAAATAGAAATTTCCTTCTAACTCATCATTTATCATAATAGGTTCTCCTGCAGCAATATCATTATATACAGGTATAGACTTTAATTCATTAACTACCTCTTCACCTGAAATATCTCTCAGAATTATTTCATCAAAATTACTAATATCTCTTAAAATCTTGCAGTTTCTATTATGTCTTAAATCATAGTAATCATAAGCTTCCATAAATATATTTGCATTTTCAAAGTCATCGCCAAAAACTTTTTCCTTAACAGTATTTTCTTTTATCCTTAATACTTCTGACTTAAATTCTCCATAGACTTTCTTTAAGTTTAAATTTTTACCTTCTATTTCATATCCAAGAGAATCTAATTTTCTACTTCTCACTAACCATCCCATTGAACATTTATCATTTTCTTTATTATTAAAACAAATAAAATTAGAATATGGCGATGTTTTTATCATACTTATCAACAAATCAATTTCGATTTTTCTGAATTGTTCACCATTATCTACAATTATATGTGTATATGTGGATTCTTTTTGCACTTCATATGTTAATAACTTTATTGCTTCTAGCTTATTTATAAGTTTATTAACTTTTAAATGTGATATATAATCTTCCTTTAAAGCATATATGGTTTTTCTAGCTATAGAATTTTTCCCTAAACTTGAAGGCACTGTTCCTTTTTCATAAGCTCTACAAAACCTTTGAACATTACAATACTCATCTTGTGACCTAAATCCACAACTCATAATCCATTGGATTTCCTCAAAGAAAAATTTAGAATACTTTTCTTTAAGTATTCTATTTCCAGAGTTCTTTTCCTTAAAACTCTTAAAGATCTCATTAAATATTTTAAATTCTTCTTTTTCATCTATTATCTTTATATTTTTTATATTTAATTTATTTTCAAGCTGTGACTTATAAATCTTTAAAGTCTCATTGATCAAATTATCCACAGTTGTGAAAGTTACTTTACTCTCCTCTGTGGAAAAAAGGCTAATAAACTGTGATTTATTTTCTGAATTTATATTATTATAACTTCTTTGTAGTGTATAAAGCTCACTTTCATCCTTACAAACTATAAGAACCTTTTCATTTTTATACAAGCAATAACTATTTTCTAAATACATAGCCTTATATAAAGCTAAAGTACTTTTTCCCGTATCTTTCTTTCCTTTAACCAAATAAAACCCTGGCTTACTATACAAAACTCTTTCTTGAGCCTTGTCCATCTTCATAAAGTCACCTCCCCTTTGATTAAAAAGTATTTATATTATATCATTTAATATAGCTTTAAGGGTGTTTTTTAGTCTAATTTTGTAAAATTATTTTATTTTTTTACCTTCCATTATTTTTTCTCAAAATCTTATTTAAACCCTGAAATATCCTTTTAGTAACATATGGATCATCTATTAAATATATATGAATCCCATCTATACCACTATATATTAGTTCTTCTATCTGGTACAATGCATAGGTTATTCCGATATCTCTTAATGACTTCTCATCATTAGCATATTTATGAAGCATCTTCAGCACCTTTGATGGTATTAAGTCGTTAAAGTATAGATTTAGCATTTTTAATTGCATAAAATTAGTTATTGGTAGTATTCCTACTTCAATAGGAATCTTTAATTGCTTTTGATCTATGGTATTTATATAACTATATATATTGCTATTATTAAATTGGGGTTTACAAATAAAATGACTTGCTCCACTTTTTACCTTTTTAACTATATTATTAACATCATGTTCCATATCCTTCTGAGATATAAATGTATCAGGATAGCATACTGAAGATATAGAAAACTTATTTTTTTTATCTATAAAATTGATTAATTCCAAAATGTCTTTAAAATCCTTACTCATACCTTTTTTATTTAAGTCTTTTTCCAAAAGCTCTTTTCCCTGTAAAATCAGTAAATTTTCTATTTGATTTTCATAAACCTCTTGTATAATTTCACAAAGAACTTCTTTATTCACATTATGTCCTATAATATGAGGTAAAACTTCTATTCTATAATCATCTCTTATATCCAATAAACACTTCATATCTTCTTTATATGTAATAGAATTATTTATTCCTCTAAAGTCCCTATATGTGATACTCATATAATCAGGCTTCAATCCATTCATAGCCTCTAAAGTTCTAAATATATAATCCCTACTTCCTATACAACTTGGGGAATAGAGCTCTATAGATATAACTAAATCCTTTTCATCAAAGAGCTTACTAATGCGCATAATATCCTCCTTTTATAAAGTATATATTTATTAGCTTTTATTTTAATTGCTAAAATTTATTTAATTTTTTATATCATTATATATAAACTTGGGAAACTTTTAATTTACTTTTAATTGTCAGACTAGAAAGACTCTTAGTCTTATTCTATCTTTATAGTTATTTTTTTTCAAATCTTATAAATATAAAATGTAAATATTACACTTAAGTATAATAAAATGTACTTCTTAATAAGTATACTTCACATTCTTATAGTTTTATTACATTGTAAAGTATATATTGTAATAAGGAATCTTCTTTCTTTTTACATATAAGGTTCATTATAGAATAAGTCATGATTTATATAAATTTAGAATATTAACTAAAACTTATATATAATAATTATTATTACATAGATTTTATCTTTTATCAGTAAACTTTTCAAATAAAAAAGCTGTTTATAAAAATTTCAATAACAATATACAAATACTACTTTCAAGTAATACTAATAATTTGTCATTATATACTTTTATATAACAGCTCTTAATATTAATAATCTTATTTTTATATTAAAATTTATGCATTGACAAGATTAAGTTCACAAGCTCCATTTCCTATTCCACTAGAATAAAAGCTTGGAGCATATCCTATTTTCTTTGTATAGACTTCGGTAAGTTTTGCTATGAATTCTTCTTCATTTTCTAATTTTACTAAGGCTATTGCACATCCACCAAATCCAGCACCGGTCATCCTTGCACCTAAGCACCCATGAATTTTTATTGCCTCTTCTGCTAAAGTATCTAACTCTATTCCTGTAACCTCATATAAATCTCTTAAGGAATTATGAGATTCAGTAAGTAACTCTCCAAATTTATTAAGTTTACCTTCATTTAATGCTTCAAAGGCATCCTTAACTCTTTCATTTTCTCCAATAACATGAGTCACTCTTTTTATTAGAATTTCATCTTGTATAGAGCTCTTATATATCTCTAACTCTTGCATAGATAAATCACATAAGTTTTCTATTTTATTATCTCTTTTAGAATTTATTATTTCTAAAACCTTATCACACTCTGCTCTTCTCTCGTTATATTTAGATTCATTTAATGCCCTACGTTTATTTGTATTCATAAGGACAATCTTATAATCTCCTAACTCTACATCAGCATACTTATATTCTAAGGTTGCACAATTAAGTAAGATAGCTTTCTTAGACTTACCCATACCAACTGCGAACTGATCCATTATTCCACAGTTAACACCCACAAACTTATTCTCTGCTTCTTGACTCATCTTCACTATTTCTACCATATCTATTGAAGATTTATTAAAAATTACATTTATAATTTCTCCAATTAGTACTTCTAAGGAAGCAGATGATGATAATCCTGCTCCATTGGGAATATTACCACTAATTAATATATCCATTCCTCCTAAAGTATAGCCATGATCTCTCATGACTTTCATAACGCCTTTAGGATAGTTAGCCCAATCATCTAATTCCTTATATACTAAATCATTTAAATCTACTTCTACTTTTAAATCAAAATTTGTTGATGCTAAATTCACTATAGAATCTTCTCTTTTTCTAACAATAGCTATAGTCCCAAAATCTAATGCACATGGAAAAACTAAACCCCCATTATAATCTATGTGCTCTCCAATTAAATTTACTCTTCCTGGAGATTGAAAAACTCTAATTTCTTCTTTATCCCCATATATGTCCTTAAAACTTTTTAATAATGCCTCCATTATTAATTTCCCCCCTGATATATATGCTATTTAGAATTATATCTAATATAAGCTTCTCTTAGTTCCTCTGCTGTATCTTCAACTGCCCTAGGATTACAAGCAGCCCATGCACCTGTTTCTGAAGATGCATTAAATTTTATTTTATCTGCTGAACGTAGTGGTGGATAAAACTCCACGTGGAAATGATAATATTCTTTAACATTACCGTATTCTGGTGAATTAACAGGTGCTTGTTGAATACACATCATATATGGAAATCTTCTATTAAATAATGCATCTAAAGTACCTGAAACCTTCTTAAGTATATCTGCAAAATCCAACTTTTCTTTTTCACTAAGTTCTGTAATGTTGCTTCTATGTTCTTTACTTGATATATACACCCCATATGGATAATCAGTAAAAAATGGTATATACACTATAAAGCTATCATTTTCCATAACAACTCTTTCTTTAAAACTCTCTTCCTCTTCATTCATCTTGCATATTAAACATTTTTTATTTTCATCATAATATTCTCTACAAGACTCTAATTGCTTTTGAATTTTAAGAGGCATTTTAGAATATCCATAAATTTGACCATGAGGATGTGGCATTGTTACACCAACCTCTTCCCCTCTATTCTCAAATTGAAATATATATTTTATCTTTTCATCCTTACTTATCTCTATAAATCTTTCTTCCCACAAATCAACTAATTTCTTAATATGATCAACAGGTAATTCACTTAATGTAACTGTATGTTCTGGCGAATATAGTATAACTTCACATTTTCCATAAGCTTCATCAGTTTTATAAAAATCACTTCCTACATTATCTGGTGTAGGCGGATTAGTGCTTAGTGCTGGAAAATCATTGTCATACTTATAAACGTCATACTGCTCTGGTACCTTACCTGATCCTGGACAAAATGGACACCAATCCTTTGGCATCTGAGGTCTATTTTGTCTATGTGAAGCTACCATTGTCCAATCCTTTAATAACGGATTCCATCTTAATTCTGCCATGAAAATTCCCCCTTAGTTTTGAAAACCTTTTCTATATATTCATAGGAAAATGAAGCTCAAAGGCTTCCTTTCCTATTTTCAACTCATTTGACTTTATAATTACTTCAAAACAACCTTTTTAAATTTCAAAGTTGTTCCTTCTTTAAGATCAATTTTAGTATCTTTAGCTTCTTTACAACTTTCCCCTTGAATAAGTTCTGTTTTAAATACCTTTTTAGTAATTTGCTTAGAATCCTTATTGATTTTATCTAATATATCCATAGAAACTACTTTAGCAATATTACTCATATTAAAATCTATAGATGTTAACCTTGGAGAATTAGTTTGTGCTAGTAAAGTATTATCAACACTAATTATTGATATATCCTCTGGTATCCTTAAAGATAACCTTTTGCATACCTTTGTTGCTCCAACTGCCATAAGATCATTACATGCAAATACTGCTGTAGGCTTGTCTTCTTGAAAAATCCTCATAAGTTCTTTCTCAGTTTTTTCAACAACTTCTATACTATTTCCTCCGCCTACAGTTAATACCTTTTCATAATCAAAGCCATATTTATCTATAAATTTTTTATAAATCTCTTCTCTAATATCATAAGATAAACTTTTCTCTCCTCTTATAAGAAGAACCTTATTATGTTTAAGATTATTTAAATACTCAAAAGCTTGCTCTAATCCACTTTCTTCATCATAGCATATACAGCTACAATCATTATTATCAGAAGCAGAATTTATAATTATTGTAGGTAACCTTTCCCCTATTTGCTTATAATAATGCTCCTTAATATTTTCTATTGCAGGATCTATTACTATAATTCCATCTGCTTGTCTACATATCATATCTTCAACTAAGTTTCTTTCTTCCTTATAAGAGCCACCAGTATTGCATAACGAAATACTATATCCTGATTTTTTTATTATACTTTGAATCTCTTCTACAATAGTTGAAAAAAATAAGTTTGTAATACCCGGAACTATTATACCTATTACAGAGGTCCTTTTAGTTATTAATCCTCTAGCCATAATATTAGGTCTATAGTTCAACTTCTCTATAGCCTGTTCAATTCTTTCTCTTGTTTCTTTTTTTACAGGGTAGTTATTGTTCAAAACTCTAGATACAGTAGTAATTGAAACACCTGCTTCCTTTGCTACTTCATTTATTGTAACTGGCATATTCTCACCCTTTTATATTTTATATAGATACATATTATCAAACTATTTACTATTTTTCAACTATTGCAGCTATTAAGAGCTTAATTTCTTTGAATTTTCTGCAAAATACTCGTATTTTGTCTACTTCTCTAATATTTCCACCAAACTTTTCTCTTTTACATTCCCTAAAAGTTTTTTAGGAGATGAACAAGTTACTACCATTCCCTTAGAATTTATATGATAAAAATAATTTTCTTCTTTTAACTTATCGAAATTATCTAAGTCATTGAATAAGTCTATTGTTAATATTTTTTTACTACATCTTATATCCTTGCTTCTCTCTCCAAGAGTTAATCTTTCACCAGGTGATAGCACACTCTTATTAAAAGCCTCTAAGTTATCTCCCTTAAGGGCTATTGGAGAATACATTATAGCTCTTGCTCCCTTTCTTATTAATAAATCTACAAAGCTATCTTCTACAACCTTTTTCATATTGTTACTTTTAGTAGTAGTGTATACACCAAAGGGGATTCCTTTTTTCTTTAATAATTGCATACTATACATAATTGATTGAAATACTCCTCTTCCTCGTATACTATCTACATAACTTTCATCACCATCTAATGAAATAACCGGAAATACATTTCCCATATTAGCTATTCTATCAACAACCTTATCATTAAATAAAGTTCCATTTGTTAAAGGCATAAACATCATATCAGAATATTTATTATATAAGTCCATTAAATAATCATTAAAAAAACTTTCACCACCTAAGATAACTATATAATATATTCCCAAGTCTCTTGCTTCTTTAATTATCTTTTCCATATCTTCATAAGGAAGATCATCCTTCTTGCTATAATTGGCTGTTTCACACCCTTGACATCTCAAATTACATCTCATAGAAGGAGTAATCATTAAAGTAAAAGGTAATTTTCTTCCTATTTTATCCCCAAGCTTTTCACGTTTTGAGCTTCCAAACCATATTTGATTACCTATAAAATTATAAATAATCTTTTTCATACAATTTTTATGACTATTTTTAAGTATATCTTCCACATATAGTTTCATACTATCTGTTTCCATAAAAATTGTTTCAAACTCTTCGAACTTTTGTAATTGTTCTTCGTCCTTCATATTTTTTTTAATTAAATCTATAAATTTATCTATATTTTTTTCTGGATTCTTATCAATTAAATCAAAGGCTGTCTTTAAGACAGTTTGTTTAGCTTTCTTTTCTATGTTATCTATGATACCCATCTAACACACTCCTTATAATATTAATGAAAACCTATCATAAAATTCTATGAAAAAACTTCCTAAAGTATTACATTTAATAGTTACTTTGCTTTTATACTTAGTTTTATAAAAATATATATGGTAATTCTACCTTTTGTTTTATATATATTTTTTTCACTTCTGGTTACATTAATATAGAAGATATTTATATCTTTATTCTCTACAACTTTAACTTAAGGAGGTGAAATTTATAGTTAAGATTCCTAAATAATTATATAGTTCTAATTCTCTTCTTAGATTTATATTAAAGTTTTTCTTCTTATTAAATATAAATCTATTTCAGTGAAAACTTTATTAGAATATATATTTAACATATTAAAGATAGGTCTTAACTATAAAGTTAACTATGTCACATAAAAACAACAAAAATAGCAAAGATAACAAAAAAGCTGGTCAAAAAACTAAAAAAGAACTTAACAAAATGAAAATGGAAGCCGGAAACGAACTTGGTGTTTCTAATGAATCTAAAAAACTTGGTAAAGAATCTGGAAAAGTAACAATTGATTAATCTTTCTCTTATAAGTGCACCTCAAATTTACAGATAATTATAAAACTCTAAAACTCATTTTAAATATGACTTCTGTGCAATGCAGAAGTCATATTTTTTATAACTATTATTTTTTAATTACTTCATTACTAATTTAAAAATAAAACTTTTATTACATAGTATATCCTTATTACAAACTTAAAAGGTAATTCTTTAAATATATAAGTTTTAATTAATACTCTACATATCTAATAATGCTTGTATTTATTCTACAATACATGTTCTCTTCTAAATACAATTAAGATTGTTTATTAAAATATCTATCTTTTTTATTAAAATGTAGGAATTATGCTTCCTTCATATTTCTCTTCAATATATTTTTTAACCTCAGTAGAAGTTAATGCCTTTGTTAATACTTTAATTTTATCTGACTCTTTCTCTTCACTTCTTACTACTAATATATTAGCATAAGGTGAGTCCTTATCCTCTAATACTAATGCATCCTTTAGAGGATTCAACTCCGCTTCTAATGCATAGTTGGTATTTATTACAGCCCCCTCTACTTCATCCAAAACTCTAGGTAATTGCTGTGAGTCTAATTCCTCAATTTTTAAGTTTTTTGGATTTTCTACTATATCTTTTGATGTAACTAACTCTCCACTTTTTAATTTAATCAACCCATTTTTCTCTAATAATCTTAAAGCTCTGCTACAATTTGTTGGATCCTTAGGTACAGCTATTCTAACACCTTCCTTTATTTCATTAAGACCCTTAATCTTCTTTGAATATAATCCTAAAGGCTCTATGTGAATTTTAGCTGTATAATCTAAATCATATTTTTTCTCATTCTTAACCTGCTCTAAAAATGGAATGTGTTGAAAGAAGTTAGCATCCAATTCCTTTTCATTTAAAGCTGTATTCGGAATTATATAGTCTTGAAATACTACTATATCTAATTCATATCCTTCCTTTTCAACTAATGGTTTAGCAACCTTTAAAATATCACTGTGAGGAGTTGGACTTGCCCCTACTTTTATAACTTTATTATTATCATTTTTCTTTTCATTCTTAGATGCTTGTCCACATCCTACTAAACTAAATGATAATACTGTAACTAATACTAATGATAAAATTTTCTTCATCTCTATTCCTCCATATATATTCCTTAACTTATTTGCTCTTTATTTATTTGCTTAATTTCTTATATAATATATTTCCTATTGTTTGTATTAATTGAACTAATATTATAAGTACAATTACAGTGACTACCATAACAGTAGTATCAAATCTATAATATCCATAATTAACTGCTACATCACCTAAGCCTCCAGCTCCAATTGATCCTGCCATAGCTGAATATCCTATTATGCTTATAATAAGAAGAGTAATTCCTGAACTTAAAGCTGGTTTAGCTTCCTTTAATAATACTTTGAAAATTATTTGGCTATTAGTCGCTCCCATAGATTTAGCAGCTTCAACAACTCCTTTATCCACAGCCTTTAAGGAACTTTCTATTAGTCTTGCTGCAAAAGGAGCTGATCCAATAGTCAATGGCACTATTGCTGCAAAGGTACCTGTAGTTCTACCAACTATTGCTTTAGTTAGTGGGGATATAACCACCATTAATATAAAAAACGGAAATGACCTTAATAAATTAACTACAAAATCTAAAACCTTATATAAAATTTTATTAGGAATAAGTCCTCCTTCCTCACTTATTATTAAAACAATAGCTACTCCAAAACCTATTATTGTAGCTAAGATTGTTGCAGCTCCAACCATAATAAAACTCTCAATAATTGCTGGTAATATTACTTCTTGAAACATTAAATCACCTCCCAAATCATTTTTTCTTTTTCTAAATAATCTATAACCTTAGTAAGATTTTCTTTTTCTAAGGATATAACTAAATTCCCCAAAATCTCATCTCTAAATCTTTCTAGTCTTCCAAATACTATAGAAAAATCAATTTCTAAATCCCTTGCCATAGATGTAATTATACTTTGACTGCTTTTATTATTATCAAAGAATATCTTTATATTTAACCCCTCTAATTTTACTTCATCTTCCTCTCCTAAGGTTTTCTTTAAAAAATCTCCTGGCTTAAGAAAAACATCCTTAACATAACCACTTAACTTTATTTCACCCTTATCAATTAAGGATACCTTATGGCATATGCTTTTTATAACTTCCATCTCATGAGTTACTAGAACTATAGTTACATTCAAGGCTTCATTTATTTTCCTAAGTAATTGTAAAATATCCTTTGTTGTCTTTGGATCTAGCGCTGATGTAGCTTCATCACAAAGCAATATTTTGGGATTTAAAGCTAGTGCTCTAGCTATAGCTACTCTTTGTTTTTCCCCTCCACTTAAATCCTTTGGTTTACTATTTACCCTGTGGCTTAATCCAACTAGCTCAACTAACTCCTTTACTCTAGCTTCTATATTCTCTTTTTTCCCCCATAGTTCTAGAGGTAAAGCTACATTTTCATAAACATTCTTTGAGTTAAGTAAATTAAAGCTTTGAAAAATCATCGCAACTTCTTTTCTTAATCCTCTTAACTCTTTATTGTTTAATTCTTTAATCTCTTTATTCATAACCTTTAATGAACCTGAGTTATATTCTTCTAGTTCATTAAAACATCTTAATAATGTGGACTTTCCTGCTCCACTATGGCCTATAATCCCATATATTTCTCCCTCTTCAATATTTAAGTTTATATTTTTTAATATTTGTGTTTTACCATAATACTTACTTAAGTTTTTTACCTGAATCATTACCTAATTTCTCCTTTTTTTATTTTTTTACTTTTATTCAATTTATTGTAAGTAACTGATAAAGCAATCTCTTATTTTTTATCCTCTTCCTAAAAATATACAAAATAAAAACACCAGAGAATAAACTCTGGTGTAAAATTACCTGTTTACTCTCTCATCTCTCAGCTTTATAAGCTGTAGGAATTAGCACCATGTATTATAAAATAATACTGGTTGCTGGGTTTCACAGGGCCAGTCCCTCCACCACTCTGGATAAGAATATCGCTTTACGTATTAAATTATTTATATACTATCACTTGAAAAAATATATGTCAACCTATTTTTTCATAAAAATAAAATTATCAAGGATATTAATTCATTATATCCTTGATAATTTAACATTCTTCATATATTGTAAAATAAATAATATTACCACACATTATTTATAATATATCAACTAATCTTATTCAGCTTTAGCATTTTTCTTAACTGAATAATAATAAACTGGTAATCCAATTAATGTTATAACTACTCCTATTAAAGCATTTATATAGTTAGTCATTAAGTTATTTGCTAATATAAATATTCCTCCACATACACCAATGATAGGTACAAAAGGATATAATGGTGTTTTATATGGTCTTTGTTCATCAGAAAATTTCTTTCTTAAAATAAATATACTAAATACACCCATTGTAAAGAAAATCCAAAGTACAAATACAATTAAATCAGTTAGAGAGTTAAAACTTCCTGTTAATATATACAATATTGATAATACAAACTGTACTAAAATAGCTGTACTTGGTGTACCTGATTTACTTGGTGTGCTTAAAGTCTTAGCAAATGGTAACATTCCTCTTTGTGCTAAAGAAAATGGTACTCTTGACCCAGCCATAACATTTCCATTTAATGCACCAAAAACAGAAATCATCATACCACCAATAATAAATCCACCTGCTGCACTACCAAATAGTTTAATTGCTGAATCTGCAGCAGCCTGTGTTGACGTAGCCATGCCCTCTAAGCCTAAAATATTTACTAACATAAAGTTAAATGTAACATATACAATTATAACTGCTGATATACCAATTATTATAGCTCTTGGTAGATCCTTTTGTGGATTTTTAAGTTCTCCAGCTATATTGGTAACACCGATCCAACCATCATATGCCCATAAAGTTGATACTATTGCAGCTCCAAATCCTAAACCTTGCTCCATAGTAGCAGTAATTATGTTTACATTTCCTACAGTTCCTTTAACAACACCGAATATTATGATTGCGAATATAGGTATTAATTTAGCTATAGTTGCTAAGGTCTGTATTATTCCTCCAAACTTTGTAGAAATTATATTCATCAGTACTAAAAATACAACAACTGCTATTGCACATAATTTTAATTGAGTATTAGTCATAGTTACAAACCATGATGCAAAAGTTGCAAAAGCAATTCCTTGAGCAGCTACTGTAGCAGGATAAGATATTACAGATTGAACCCATCCTAGAAGAAATCCCCATATAGGTCCGTATAACTCTTCTAAATATACACTTAATCCACCTGTTCTTGGAATAGCTGCACCAATTTCAGCTATTGTAAGAGCTGATGCTAAGGTAACAAGTCCACCTATTAACCAAGCTAATAATCCTAATTTAGCACTACCTGCATTACTAAATACAGCACCCGGCTTCAAAAATATTCCTGATCCAATTATAATACCAACAACTAAAGAAATAGCTTGAACTAGTGTTATCGACTTCTTTAAATTTTCTTTTGACATTATTTTTTCCTCCCCTTAATTCCACTACTTATCCTTATTCCCTTTTAAATATAATTTTAGTCATAAAGTCCTTTTTTATACCTTAATCAGTATAAAATCTTTGTAGAAAATTGTCAACAAGAATTGTAAGACCATTTTGTATTTTCTTTATTTTTTTCAAACTTTTTATTTTAATATTAAATTTAGTTTCATTTTTCTGTGAAATTAGCTATTTTTTTATCTTTTATTATGATTTTCCTTTTTCTTATTTTCTCTTATTATATATGTTATTGTTTTCTATTTATTATTTAATTAAATCCTATTTAATACTTTTTACATTTTAATACAAGGGTTCTTTTATCATAATACCTCTTATTACCTTATAGGACCATTTTTTATTTGTTGAATTATGTTCTAATATGTATTAAAATATAAACATAATTTCTAATGAAAATTAAGTAATATACATTATATTACTTTAAATTTTCTGAATATAAGGAGGCAATATAAATGTCAGCAGTAAAAATGAGCGAAGCAGCTTACAAAGACTTTTTAGATCTTTTAAAAGAAAATGATATAAATTCTGATACAGTTAGATTAGTGTTAGCAGGCCAAGGATGAGGAGGCCCTTCTTTTGGACTTGTTCTGGATGAGCAAAAAGACACAGATTTAGTTACAACAATTAACGAAAAAACTTTTTTAGTTGATAAAGAACTTAATTCAGAGTTTGGTACATTCACTATAAAATCTGGTGATGAAAACGGATATGGTGGATTCTCAGTTGAACCTGAAAAAACTTCAGGCGGCGGATGTTCTAGCTGTTCTGGTGGTTGTCACTAATTAAAACAAAAAGATATTAGGATTTAATAATCCTAATATCTTTTTTATTTTATATTAACTCTTCTAATATCTGTTAATTTCCTTATATGTTTTAATAAATATGATTTTGAATAGTTCTTAAATAAAGAAATTCAACCCATCTATGTTAAATCCTAAATTCCATACTTTAACAACTATATTAAGTATTAAAATTCCTATTATAATCTTTAGTCCTATAATCACACTTTCAACAAGTATCTTTTTATTTCTTTTTCTTTTTTTGTTTCTTTTCTCTTCTGTTGATTGCGATAAAGGTATTGTTTTTTTTTCTGCTTCTATTTGAGAATTATCTCTCTTTTCATTTCTATAATTATCTTCCATAAAATCACCTCTAAGTTTTTATATTCTTATTAATAATTTTATGATTCCTTTTTGCTTTTATAACCAAATAAAAAGCTGTTATGTAGTTTTATACTCTAACAGCTTATATCTTTCTTAACTTTTGCTTAAATTTATTACTATAAAAATTTTGAAAATGCTTCATCTTCCTTTAACTTATTAAATAAATCCTTTATTTCTTGATCCTTAGATTTATCCATAACCAACATTACATCATCAGTATCTACTATTACTAAATCCTTTACTCCAAAGCCTATAATAAGTTTATTTTTAGCAAAAACTGAGCATCCTTCCGATTGTTCCATAAAAGTTGTTCCTTTTACATTATTTCCGCGGAAATTTTTCAAAAATCTACCTAATGCAGCATAACTTCCTATATCATCCCATGCAAACTCACTTTTCACTACATATGCTCTTCTAGTTTTCTGCATTATACCGAAATCTACAGAAATACCATCTATTGCATTATACTGTTCCTCTATAATCTCTTGCTCATTTTCTTCACCTAAGTTTCTATATATGGTCATAAGTCTACTGTGCATCTTAGGTAAATACCTTTCCATCTCTTTCAAGAAAGAATCCACTCTCCATACAAATATACCACTATTCCATAAATATTTTCCGCTAGTTAATAAATCCTTAGCAACTTCTAGATTGGGTTTTTCTAAAAATCTTTCCACCCTATAACTAGGAAGTTCTCCACCAATCTTCTCACCCATTTGAATATAACCATACCCAGTTTCAGGTCTAGTAGGATTTACTCCAATTGTAACTAATCCCTTTCTTTTAGAAGCTATATCTGCAGCTTGCTGAATAGTTTGGTTAAATGCTTCATTATTACCCACATAATGATCTGAAGGTAATACTACCATAACAGCATTAGCATCCTTTTTTAATAACTTAACTGCAGAAAGCCCTATACAGGTTGCAGTTTCCTTATTGGACGGTTCTTGAAAAATATGCTCTTTCTCTAGTTCTGGAACCTCATCACAAATTTTATCATAGTAACTTTTATTAGTAACTACATAAATATTTTCTTTGTCTACAAAGGGTTTTATTCTATCTACTGTACTTCTAAGAAAACTTTTTTCATCAATTATATTTAAAAACTGTTTTGGATTATCTGTTCTGGATAAAGGATATAACCTTGTACCTTTTCCACCTGCAAGTATCACAGCGTACAACACTTATAAACACCTCAAATTAATTTCTATGTTTTATTATATTAACTTATTATGGAAAAAGTGCTAATTCTTCCTCAATTCCTTATATTGTGCTTGCAATCACATTTATTTTTTAAGCAAAACATATTTTTGATAATATTTAAAATTTATCTATAATAAGTAAAATTAAAAATAACTGTAGCATTTAAAAATTCTCCTCAATATAATGTAAGTAAAAACCTTCTTTTCACCATATGTGGTAGTATTCTCTATGCTACAGTTATCTTATAAGTTTATAATTGTTCTTTTATTTCTAGTAACTCCTCATCATCTGGACATATTTCCAAAGCCTTTTCTAAAATTTCAAGAGCTTCATCAAATTCTTCTAAATCGCAAAGTGCGAATATTTGAAGCTTAAACATCTCTATGACTAATTCTGCATCTACATCATAATTGTTTTCCATTATAGTTCTGAAGTAAGCCTTGCAGCTCTTCAAGGCATTTTCTATATCATCTATAGAGTAATATATATCAGCCATTAATGTATAAGTCCTTAAAGACTTTTTATCTAGCTTATTAGCTATATTTAAATTATGTAATGCCATATCATATTGATTCATCAAATATAATACATATGCCTTTTCTTCATAGACCTCTCTTGAGTTAGGAAAAGTTAAAATTATCTTATTTAATATAGATATTATACCCATAAGATTTTCTTCATCTAAAAGTTGTCTTGTAGTGAAAAAGCACTCTTCTAAGGAGGTAAACTGCAATTCACTTACCTTATCAAAATCATTTTCATCATATACTTTATTGACTTTGTTAAATTTACCTTCTCTTATATAATCATCAATTATATTTTTGAATTCCTCTATTTCAACTGAGGAATTTTCTTCAGCTATTAGTGTATATCCTAAATTATTTGCCTCAAAAATCTCCCTTAAGAAATTACAAGTTATCTTTCTATCCTCTTTAGATAATAAGACTGCATCCTTTGCTTTTACTTCTATATTATAAAATCTAGAATTTTGCTCAATGTACTCACTGAAAACAGTTGCATCGCTATACCAACCTACAAGTTCCATATTAGAAGTTTTGTGATTTTCTGCAACCCATATAACCCTTACATTTTCTTCATCTTCAACTGCTAGAGGCAATAATTCGCCATCTTCTAATTTAGTAGCTGCAAATCCATAGTAATTATTATTTATATTCAAAAAATTTTCTTTCTCAAAGGACTCTTCTATATCTCCAAAGTATTTATGAACAATTGAATTCACCTTGTCATCTTCCTTGCTTCCCGTGTAATCCGTCATCCATGCAATCTGGCAAATTAAAGTTTTCATATTAGTTTCCTCCCAAAATCCTAACTTATATATCTTTTCTTCTTAATTATTCTACTACAATGTATAGGTTATAATAAATACCGCTTCTCTATTCAGAACTAATGCTTCTCCTAGAATAACTATAAAGTTTAATAACACTATAGAGTATTAATTATAATCTATATACTTACTTTTAAAAGTTAATATATGATTCAATTATATCTTATACAAGTAACACTATCTACATTCACTACTTTTTTAAGATAATTAATGATAAATATCTATACTTAAACTTAAAATAATTTTACATATTTATAAAACTTAAAGCCATACTAGTATTATAATCCCTAAATACTCCTTAAGACTTACTCAAATTCTTAATAGTAATGTTTACCGTAAAGATAAACCTTATCTATTAGCGTCCATTAAACAACTCCTAAACAAAAGAGAATTTCTCTTTTGGGTGCTGAAATAATTTCAGCACCTTTTTTATTCTCTTTATAGTTTTACTATAAACTTTATATCTATATATCCTCTATATTTATTTTCTCTTCCTTACAGCTATCCTCATTTTTTGAATTCTTCTTACTATCCAAGTAAACCATTACACTAGCTGCTATAATGAATATGGATCCTAAAACACTTAACATATCTGGAATTTCCCTAAAGAATATATACCCAACACCTATAGCAAAAATTATATTAGAATAAATATAAATAGAAACCTCTGATGCTGGAGCATATTTATATGAAAGTGTCATAGTTATCTGTGCAATTCCATAACTAACCCCAATTAAAATAAGCATTAGCCATTGATATGGATTAGGTGCTATATAATTAGTAATAGCAAATGGTATGCTAAAAATTACAGATACAACAGCAAAGTAAAACACAGTGGTATTACTATCTTCCTTATCCCCAAGTACCCTAAGCAAGGTATATGCAAATCCTGAAAAAATAGCTGATATTATTCCAGATAAAGCAGGTACTATCTCTAAATTAAAGCTAGGCCTTACCACTAATAAAGTACCTATAAACACAATTATAAGTGCCGGAATCTGAATCTTACTTATCTTTTCTTTCAAATAGAAATATGCGCAAATCGTTACAATAAAAGGTGACAACCTTCCTAAAATTGATGAATCAGCTATTGTTAAATGAGCTATAGCATAAAAATTAGTTACCACAGCTATATAGCCCCAAAATGATCTAGCAAATAAATACTTTTGATGTTCTCTTTTTCCAAAATAACTTAATTTATTTTTATAAATCACAAACCATGTCATTATCAGCATAACTACATTTGTTATTAAGACTCTCTGAAATATTGGTATTCCCCCTGCCAATTTAACAAAAGCATTCATAAATGCATAGGCTAAAGCCGATAACAGCATAAAAAATATAGCCTTCCCCTTATTATCCATATTGCCCCTCCTATAAATAAGATATTTTAATGTAAGCCTATATAGTTTTATACTATATAAAATTCATTATTATTCGTATAATTATTACTAAAAATAAGGAAATTTAAATCTTATAAAGAAACTTTATCCACGTACTATACTGTAATTATGACATTATAGCATAAACTATGTCTATACCTTTATTTAAAAACCTATACTTTATATGTTTATTACTAACAAATAAACTCTAATATAAAATAAAAAGCATTAAAGTTTAACCCTCTAAACTTCAATGCTAAAAAAACTATATTTCTATATCCTCAATAGACTTGTTTACACTACTAACAAACTCTAATCCATCATCAATACATTTTCCCTTAGATATCATTAGCAATGCAAAATCATCATATTCTTCTTGTTTTTCTTCTATGTCTTCAAGTATTTCTTTTTTATGTTTTCCACTTACTCTTCTTTGAAAAATAGAAAATAATTCTTCTTTAAAATACTTAGCGGTTATAATAGGCATTGTTGATAATACCTGAAACCCTTTGTGAATTGCTTCTCTTACACCTTCTAAGTCATACTTAAAATAATACTTATCCCTATCTTTTCTATTTAATTCTCCTATGGTTATAGATTCATCTTCCGAAAGTCTCCATACCAAATATAATGTTTCTATGTTACCATCCATAAACTTCACCCACCTTCTACCTCTATATAACATTATTAACATACTCTATAATAATTATTATGTGTGAGCTTACACTTTTATAAGTAAATTTTCTGCTAATAAAACCTTTAACCTCTTTTATAAACTGAAAATAAGGCTTTAGCCTGTGCTAAAGCCTTACTTTAATTTATTACTTAACTACTTCTACAGCTAATTTTAACTCTTCACCATTTATCTTGAACTCTGTATATTCTTTTTCTTCATTAAACTTAATTTCTACAGTTAATGTATCTCTCTTAATAGTATCTTCGTACTTTCTTATAACAGCTTCAAGCATTTCATTTCCTGTAACATATAAGTTGATTTTGTCTGCAACTTCAAAACCACTTTCTTTTCTCATGTTTTGAACTTTACTTAAGATCTCTCTTATATGTCCTTCTTCTCTTAATATTTCAGTTATAGTTGTATCTAATAATACACCTATCTCACCTTCACCTGCAAAGGCATATCCCTCTAGACCATTCATGTTTATTAATAATGACTCTTTATTCAACTCTATATCATTACCTTCAACATTTATATTTACAGCTCCACCATTATTTACAGTTTGAGCTAATTGCATTTGATCCATTTCCCCAATAGCTTTTCTTATTTGAGGAATAAATTTACCATAAGCTCTTCCTAATACCGGTAGATTAGGTTTTATTTCAAAGTTAACAAATTTAGAAACGTCAGCTCCAAATTCTATAGCTTTTATATTTAACTCATCTTTGATTATATCTCCATAGTATTCTGGTATAACCTTAGTTGATAATAACATCTTAGAAAGTGGCTGTCTGTTTTTTATGTTAGCTGCATTTCTTGCAGATCTACCTAACTTAACAACTTTGTAAGCTAAGTTCATTTCTTTTTCTAACTCAACATTAATAGCCTCTTCGTCAACCTCTGGCCACTTACATAAGTGAATACTATTTTCTGCATCCTTATCTAAATTAACAACTAAGTTTTGATAGATCTCTTCAGTTACAAATGGCACAAATGGAGATGCAATCTTAACTAAATCTACTAACACTCTATATAATGTAGTGTAAGCACCTATCTTATCATCGCTTAGTTCTTCAGACCAGAATCTAGCTCTATTACGTCTTACATACCAGTTAGATAACTCATCTACAAAGTCCTCTATACATAAAGCTGCTTGAGTTATATCATATTTATCTAATAACTCTTGAACATTTTTATTTAGAGAGTTTAATCTAGACATCATCCACTTATCCATTACATTTTCTGATTTAAAATTCTTGTAATCTGTTGGATTAAAGTTATCTAAATCAGCATATAACACATAGAAAGAGTAAACATTCCATAATGTACTTAAGAACTTTCTTTGAGTTTCTGCAACATCATCCTCAGAGAATCTAGTTGGTAACCATGGTGCACTAGCTGTGTAGAAATGCCATCTTGTAGCATCTGCTCCTTGGTTTTCAAGTACTGTAAATGGATCTACAACGTTACCTTTATGCTTAGACATTTTTATACCTTTTTTATCAAGAACGTGACCTAAAACTATACAGTTTTCAAAAGGAGCTGTTCCAAATAAAGCATTTGAAATCGCTTGTAATGTATAGAACCATCCTCTTGTTTGGTCGACAGCTTCTGATATAAATTGAGCTGGTAAATTTTTCTCTACTAACTCTTTATTTTCAAAAGGATAATGATGTTGAGCAAATGGCATTGATCCTGAGTCGAACCAACAGTCTATAACTTCCTTAGTTCTATGCATTTCTTTTCCACACTTCTCACATTTTAATTCTACATTATCAATGTAAGGTTTGTGTAACTCTATTCCTTTAGCCTTAGCAGCATCCATCGCCTTTTGCTCTAATTCTTCTCTGCTTCCAATACACTCTTTATGACCACATTCACATTCCCAGATTGGAAGTGGTGTACCCCAGTATCTATCTCTACTAATACCCCAATCAATATTATTTTCTAAGAATTTACCCATTCTTCCTGTTCTAATATTGTCTGGTAACCAGTTGATTTTATTGTTGTTTTCAATCATTTTTTCTTTATATGCTGTAGTTCTTACAAACCAACTATCCTTTGGATAGTATAAAAGTGGTGTATCACATCTCCAACAGTGTGGGTATGAGTGAGTAAACTTCTCTGATTTATAAAGCATATTATTTTCTTTCATAAAGTCTATGATCTTAGGGTCAGCTTTTTTAACAAACATACCTTTCCAAGGTTCAACAGATTCTACAAAGTTACCTGCTTTATCAACTAAGTTGATTAATGGAAGATTGTTTTGTTTACAAACTCTATTATCATCATCTCCATAAGCTGGTGCTGTATGAACTACCCCTGTACCATCACTTAATGTTACAAAGTCTCCATGTATAATATAGAAGGCTTTTTCTTCTGGAGTTTCAAATTTAAATAATTGCTCATATTCTAAACCTAAAAGTTCTTCACCTTTAAATTCTTTTAAAATTGTGTATTCACCTTCAAGTACTGAAGCACATAATTCTTTAGCTAAGATATAAACTTCATCATTTTGTGAAACTTCAACATAATCATAAGCTTTATTTATAGTTAAAGCAACGTTACTTGGTAATGTCCAAGGAGTTGTTGTCCAAGCTAATATATATTTATTATCTTGCCCTTTTACCTTAAACTTAACAATTGCTGTAGCTTCTTTTACATCCTTATATCCTTGAGCAACTTCGTGAGAAGATAAAGCTGTTCCACATCTAGGACAGTAAGGCATGATTTTATGTCCTTGGAATAATAAATCCTTATCCCACATTTGTTTTAATGCCCACCAAACTGACTCTATATAATTATCATGATAAGTTACATATGGGTTATCCATGTCTACCCAGTATCCCATCATCTCAGACATTTCTTTCCACTGACTAGTATATTTAAATACACTATCCTTACATTTTTTTACGAATTTCTCTACACCATATTCTTCAATTTGTTCTTTACCTGAAATTCCAAGTTCCTTTTCTACCTCTAACTCAACAGGAAGACCATGAGTATCCCATCCAGCTTTTCTTAAAACCTGATACCCCTTCATAACCTTATATCTTGGTATTATGTCCTTCATAACTCTTGTTAAAACGTGTCCAACGTGTGGTTTACCATTAGCCGTTGGAGGTCCGTCATAAAATGTGAAATACTCACCATCTTTATTTAGGTCAAAGTTTTTTTGAATAATGTCATGCTCATTCCAAAACTTAGCTACTTCTTTTTCTCTTTGAGCAAAACTTTTTGTAGAATCAATCTTATTGTACATTATAACTTCTCCTTTCATATATTAATGCTTATTTTAAGTTCCCTCTAATCTTAAAGTAAAATCTATATAAAATAATTTTCTCATATAACCGCAAGAGTATATTAAATCCTCAATTATATTTTTTCTACTAATATATACAGATAAATACTTTTCTTTATAAATAAAATTAGAGTTTCCATATAACACTAGTTAAGATTTATTTATATAATACACATTTATACATGTATTTATAATACAACATAAAATAAAAAAACTTCGTCCTAAAATAGGACGAAGTCTATAATCTTCGCTATACCACCTATGGTAAAAATTCTTCAAGTACTCAATAAAAATTATTTTTATACTCTATCCTTTAACGCAGAATTACGTATGACCTACTCATTACTTTTCAATCATAAGCTCATAGGTGATTTTCATTAATTCTTCACTGTAAACTCACACCAACCGTTCACTCTCTGAAAGCTTTGATATTAATTACTCTTCCTAATCAACGCCACTAAACTTAGTGTATTAATCTTTTTATTAAATTACTCTATAATTTAATTTCTTTCATTATATTACAGTAAATTACCCTTGTCAAACCATAAACTCTGTAAATAAAAAAAAGGTGAACTTCGTTAAAAGTTCACAAAAACGGTTATTAATTTTAGGGGTAAATATATATATTTAATAAGTATCAGCCTTTTTCAAGGCATTTACTTACTTACCTGCATATTTATTGATTTTATTCTTCAACTATATATGTAAAAGTGTATCCAGAAGTATGCTGCTCTATATGCTTTTTAGTTGTCTTTATTTTTTCATCTTTATTTCTATTTTCAAATTTATTTAAGTTAAAATAATGGTTAAAATCTGCTATTCGTATATCTATTTCGTCAAAAGCAATCACTTCTTTCCCCTCCTTCTACCAAATTTCTATATAGTTCTCTTAAACTTAATTCCGAACCTTTCAAGCTTAATTCTCTTGAACTATCTGTTAATCTCTTCTGTAATTATATTTTAAGTCTTTATTTCAAATTAGTAAAATCCCTTAAATAACCCAAATTTAATAAAATATCTTTGTTATCCTCTATTATTCAAGCTTTTTGCCTTTATTGCAGCCACACGGTTTTTTTTTTATGTAAATGTTACTTACAACAACATATACTTTTAAACTTTGCCGTGATATAATTATTTTATAGTTATTTTTTAAAGTTTTTTTATTTTTTGGAAAGTTAAATTTTTCAACAATTTTCGTTATAGAAAGGAGGACATAAATATAATGATTTTGCTCGGTAATAAAATAAAACAACTTAGACTAGATAGAAACTTAACTCAATCAGATGTATGTAATGAAATTTTAAATAGAAGTATTTTAAGTAAAATCGAAAATGGAAAGTCTTATCCTTCTATTCCACAATTGCAGCATCTGGCTAAGATATTTAATGTACCTATAGTATCATTTTTTGATAATAATTCATTAAATACTACTATTAATAATCCTAAGGATTTAGGCTGCGACTTTGATATAGGACAATTTTTCAAAGAAAATGATTACTTTAGAATAGTAAAGTATGTAGAATATAATAAAAAATCCTTTATCGACATTCTTGATGGAAATAAATATTTCTATTATGGTATGTCCTTATTTAGTATAGATAGGCACATGGATGCTTTAAAGCCCTTGAAAAGATACTTGAACTTTTATAAAAACTCTGATGAAGAATTCAAGAAAAAATATGCTTTATATGTAGTAGAGTGCTTAAATTCATTGTGCAAGATAGTTCTTATAAATAATAATAGTGAAAAAGCAACTAAATATTTAATATTAGCTAAAAACTATATATATAAGTATAATTTAATTAATACTAGATCAAGTGCTATTATACACTGTAACCTTGGTTCCATATATTATAGAAACTTGAAATACACAGAAACTATAAACTTACTTGAGAGTTTTTTAGATACTCCTAGAGACACTATTTATGTAGATGTATTTGCTACGCTTAATTTTAATTTATCTATCTCATATTATAATTTAAATGATTATGATAAGGCTATAGTATATTTAAAACGTTGCTTAAATCTGTCTCAATATCATGGTAATTTATACAAAGATTATGTTTTATATTGTACACACTCTACATTTTTGATACATTCGAAAAAATTCGATGAATCTATTAATATGTTAACTTATTTAAAGTATCAATTTAAACATGATCCAATTGCATACAATAATTTACTTGCTCAAGAAATATTAACCTACTTCATTAGCGAAGATTATACAAAATGTCTTAAGGTATGTAATGAAATTAATCTTAACAAACTTACTAAAGCAGGTAAAATAGATTATTACTTTATTAAAGGATGGATTACTGATGATTTAGATTTATTAAAGCGATGCGAAAATTATTTTATAAATAAATCTTATTACAAAGATTTAATCGCTCTGTACGATAAATTATACAAAATAACTAAAAATCCAATTTACAAAGATCATATACATTCATATAAGGATAAATCCTTTAGCAAAAATATATTTGCATAAAAATAACAACTTTAGCTATGTCTAAAGTTGTTATTTTAGTTTATGCTTACTGAAAATAAAATTTTTCATTTTACATCTTAATTCTCATTCTTTAAAATTATTCTATTTATTATGATCAAATAATTTAATGAAAGATTGATTCTCCTATTTGTCCTGCTACTTCTTTGTCTGCATCTAAGAAGTCTACATTACCTTGTGCTCCTCTCATTACATGAAAGATTGACTCTCCTATTTGTCCTGCTACTTCTTTATCTGTACCTAAAAAGTCTACATTGCCTTGTGCTCCTCTCATTACATGAAAGATTGACTCTCCTATTTGTCCTGCTATTTCTTTATCTGCACCTAAGAAGTCCACATTGCCTTGTGCTCCTCTCATTACATGAAAAATTGACTCTCCTATTTGTCCTGCTACTTCTTTATCTGCACTTAAGAAATCAACATTACCTTGTGCTCCTCTCATTACATGAAAGATTGATTCTCCTATTTGTCCTGCTACTTCCTTACTTGCATCCAAGAAGTCTACATTACCTTGTACTCCTCTCATTACATGAAAGATTGATTCTCCTATTTGTCCTGCTACTTCTTTATTTTCATTTAAGGAATCTACTGTTCCTGGTGTGCCTCTCATCACATGAAAGATTGACTCCCCTATTTGTCCTGCTACTTCTTTATTTATGTCGACTTTTACAACTGCTAATCCCATTAATGCTACTGCTACAGTTAAACAAGCTAAACTTTTCTTTTTCATAATTTTAACACCTCAACCTTATATTTTATAGCTTAATTCTAATTTATACCATATTTTTTTTCAAACCTCTCTATTGTTTTTTAGGTACCATTAAAAATTACATTCACTTTAACATATTTATTTACTTCGTTTTTCTATAGGATTTATTTATTTTTTATTCAAATGTTACTCTCAACAACATTTCTACGTTTTATTTAATTATCATGGGTTTTTATGTAGATTTTTTTACATTTTATGCTTGCAACGTCGATTTCTTTACAACGAATCTGTTTTTTATATCACTATACTTTATTGAATTGCCTATGAAATTGATCATTTTTTATTTTTTTATATTATAATATATGTAATTTCCTCTATAATTTTATAGTGATTAGGTAGATTTAATTTAGCTTAGTTTGTATAATACTATAATATTAGTAAAACCTATTGTAAATAGGTTTTAAAAGATATATGTAAAATTTATTATTGGGGGTATATAAATGGAAATTAAATGGCTTGGACATTCATCATTTCTTATAACTACAAATGATGGCACAAAAATTTTGACTGATCCTTTTGATAACACTATAGGTTATGATGTATATACTGGTAATGCTGATATTATTACTGTAAGTCATGATCATTATGACCATAATTATTTAAGAGAAGTTAAAGGAACTCCTACTTTAGTAGATAAACCTATGACATATGATTTAGGTAATATAAAGATACATGGAATATCTTCTTATCATGATGAAGTTAAGGGGCTTAAAAGAGGTTCTAACATTATCTTCGTAATAGAAGCTGATGGATATAAGCTTGCTCATTTAGGAGATTTAGGACATCTTTTAGATTTTGATACTATAAATATATTAAATAACCTTGATGTTTTATTCATACCTATAGGTGGAAATTATACAATTGGCCCAAAGGAAGCAGTTAAGTTATGTGATGTTCTTGATAGCAAATTAATTATTCCTATGCATTACAAAACACCTGCCTTGAATTTTACTATAAAGGGTTTAGAAGAGTTCATTCAAAATATCAAAAATGGTGAAAAAGTGCATTCTAAGGTTTATACCTTACCAGAAACTATGAATTTTAAAAATAAAGTTATTATTTTAGACTATTTAGATTAATAACATGTTAATTTATTGTATTTCTTGTGAATATATAATAGAATAATATATCTAAAACAGTATAAAAAAGTGTATAATGAAATATATAAAGTCTTATTGTCTTATTTTGACATTTTACTTTATTTACATTTTGTTATAGGAAAGGAGATTATTATGAGTAACACTACAAAGACAAATCCAGAAGTAAAACCTACAAGTAAAAACGTACCTGTTATAAAAGGAACTCTTAGAAATCATATGCTTGAAGTTCCTAACTCAATTAGAGATGCTAGTGGTATTGTGATTTTTGGTAAAAGACTTAAGTCTCTTGTGTTTACAACTGATGTTGCTATTATAAAAAATACAAATGCTGATGCTGTAATCGCAGTTTATCCTTTTACTCCACAACCAATAATAACTGAAGCTTTAATTTTAGCTGCTGATGTTCCATTATTCTGCGGAGTTGGTGGAGGTATAACAACTGGTAAAAGAGTTGTAAACCTTGCTCTTGATGCTGAATTCAAAGGTGCAATGGGAGTTGTTGTTAATAACCCAACACCAAATGAGGTTATAAAGCAAATGAGAGATACAATTGATATTCCAATTATCGTTACTGTTGTATCTGAATTTGAGGATATTCAAGGTAGAATAGATGCAGGTGCTACTATACTAAATGTATCAGGAGCTAAAAGAACTGCTCATATTGTTAGAGAAATAAGAAAAGAATTCCCTAATTTCCCTATCATAGCTACTGGTGGTCCTAATGATGAATCAATAAGAGAAACTATAGCCGCTGGTGCTAATGCTATTACTTATACACCACCTATAGCTTCTGATATATTGAATACTATAATGGAAAAATACAGAAAAGAATATAAGGAAGCTGACGAGCATAACCATGAATAAGATTGATTGACTCATAACAGTTACTTAAGAAACCCTAAGAAATTTAATTCTTGGGGTTAAATTATTTTTCAATTAATATTGCTAATCTTAAATTAACATAATCATTATCTAAGAATCAATAATTATCTAATCTAATAATTCTCCAACAATTAATTATTATCTATATATAATAACTTAATTTACTCATTTATCGTACTTTATTGTATATTAAATTTTGCATTTTAATTGTATAATATTGTTTGTATGCATAATTATTACTAGCTAGGGGGTGGCTTTTATATCAGAGAACAATATTACAAATGTAATTGACAAGGATTTAAAACATGACTTACTTGCCATGTCAGTTCCAACTATAATGGGATTTTTACTTCAGTCGGTTTATGACTTAGTAGATATGATGTGGGTAGGTCGTCTTAATTCATCAGCACTGGCTGGTGTTACTATTTTTTCAACAATATTTTGGCTTGTTGGAATATTAAATGAAATAATCGGCACAAGTTCTGTATCTCTTATTGCTCAATGTTATGGCTCAGGAGATATGAGAAAAACTAGGGTTGCTATAGAGCAAACCTTTACATTCAAGGCTTTAGTTGCTGTTTTAGCAGGATTTATTATGGCTGCCATACTTAATCCTTTGCTTAAGTTTTTTACCACTGATTCCTCTGTATTAACTGCAGCATTAGATTATGGGTATATAAGATTATTTTTCTTACCAATAATGTTCTCTTCATTTACGGTTAATACAGCTTTTAGATGTTTAGGTGATGCAAAAACTCCAATGAAAATTATGGTGGTAGCTTCTATAGTTAATTTAGTTCTTGATCCTATATTGATATTCGAAACTATTCCCGGGACAAGTATTCCTGGTTTTAACCTTGGAGTTTTTGGCGCTGGGTTAGCTACCGTAATATCAACTGTAGTTGCCTTTGGAATAGGATTTTGGATTTTTTTAAGTGGAAGAACAAAGATTAAAATAATCTTTAGAGACCTATTTAAGCTTGATTGGGAAATTGATAAGAAACTATTAACTATAGGCCTTCCTAATGGTTTTGAAGCTCTTATGAGACAACTTGCAAGTATCATAACTTTAAAGCTTGTAACCAGCTATGGAACCTCAGCCGTTGCTGCTATGGGAATTGTTAATAGACTTCTAGATTTTTCATATGTGCCACTTAATTCACTTTCTATAGGAAGTAGTTCTATAGTTGGCCAATGTTTAGGAGCAAATAATGTACCAAGAGCTAAGGCAACAACTAAATTAGCAACTAAGATAAATTTGGGAGCAATGATTATAATATCTTTAATTGCTATTATATTCCCTGAATTCTTAATGAAAATATTCACTGATGATAGAGAGGTAATCGCAGCAGGTATACCTGCTATTAGGTTACTTATATCCTCATTAATATTTGCAGCTGTATCCTCTGGATTGGGCTCTGTATTTTCTGGTTCAGGATATAACCTTCCATTCTTAATTGCTAGTATAATTTCAAGATGGATTGTACAAATACCATGTATGTTATTAGTGGTTATTGTGCTTAAGTTATCTAGTACTTATCTATGGGGCTGCTTCTTCTTAGCTAACTTCACTTCTATGATAGTGATGTATTATTACTATAAAAAAGGTACTTGGGAAAGTAAAAGAGTTGGCTAACTAAAAGGCTGTTACAATAAGATTTTTTTCTAAGAATATATTAAAACATAAATTTTGCTTAATATATTCTTAGATTTCCTTACTATAACAGCCCTAGACTTCTTATATTCTTAAAACTTTAAAGTTATAACTCTTCCCTTTTTTAAGGTTTCTTTTATATCTATTATTCTTTGATTTGCTGATCCTTTAAATTTTAAGCCCTCAACCTTATGCTCTTCTTCGAATCTTCCATCAACTAATACATCTATATTATTTATTAACTCTTTCCAGCCTCTTCTCTCATTAAAATGCTCCATAATGTATTCCATTGTATATCCTGTGTAACACCATATTGATAAATCCTTCTTTTTAATTTCCTTTGCAAAGGCTGCAAAAGCTTCCCCTTGCTCTAAAGGATCTCCACCTGAAAATGTAACTCCAGTCAAAAGTGGATTTTCATCCATATCTTTAATAAGCTCCGATATAGGCATTAACTTTCCACCAGTTAAGTCATGGGTTTCTTTATTAAAACAACTTTTACAATTATGTTTGCATCCTTGAGCAAAAAATACTCTTCTTATTCCTGGCCCATTTACCAAACTTTCATATGCTATACCTGCTAATCTTAACTTCGTATCCATAGTTGCTTTCTCCCCCTATAACCAATATATATACTATAATTATATCAATTTTAATATCCTAACTTCAATGTTATAAATCTTATAGACCCATTCTACTTTTAATTATATATTCTTCAATAAATAATATTCAATATAGTATATTTATATCTATGCTTTAAATAAGTACAACACTAACTACATATAAAAAATTAATTAAAGCTTATATATATCAACCTAAAATTCATTTTTAAATAAAATAATTAATGGGAATAGTTATCCCCTACTCCCATTAATTATTTTATATTATTAAACTTCGTAAAACTTATCATGCTCTCCATTATGAGATGTTCTATCAGATCTCTCAGCGTGTTTTCCAGCTCCAAATCTTTCATCTAAAGAAAGATATCCTGTTACCCTACTTACCCCTTGAATGTTCTGACTTGAACATTTTGGGCACTTAGTCATAGAGCTTTCTATTCTTTCTCCACACTCTTTACAATATCTCATATGGAAGTTAATTCCTATATAACTTATATTAGTTTGCTTATATGCATAATCTACTATACTTTGAACTACTTCTTCTGATGGATAATCATCTATTTCTAAATAACTAATATGACCACCATTACAAAGTTTATGATAAGGTGCTTCAATATCAATTTTGTCCTTAATTGATATTGGATGTCCTACTGGAATGTGATAACTATTAGTATAGTATTCCTTATCTGTAACACCTTTAATATCTCCAAATACAGCCTTATCTTGTAATATAAATCTACCACTTAGTCCTTCTGCTGGTGTTGCATAAGTACTCCAATTTAAGCTTGTTTCTTTTATTAAATTATCAGTATAATTTCTAATATGAGTTATTATCTTAATTCCTAACTCTTTAGCTTCTTCACTTTCTCCGTGATGGCATCCTACTAATGCTGTTAAAGTTTCAGCAAGACCTATAAATCCAATTGCCCAAGAACCTTGTTTTAAAATCGGTTCTATAGTATCTTCAGGATGTAAGTTTTCAGATCCCTTCATTAAGTTTTGTCCAGCTACAAAAGGTAAATCCTTAACTTTTAAATGTTTTAATACGTCATATCTATGTAATAAAGATTCCTTAGCAAGTTCTAATCTACTATTCAATAAAGTAAAGAATTTATCAATATCATTTTTAGCAAGTATTCCTAATCTAGGAAGGTTAATAGTTGTTGGTGCAATATTACCTCTTCCCTTTGTACCTGCTTCTCCATTGCAGTTTGAACATATATATGTTCTACAGCCCATAGTTGCAGGAACTATTCCTTGATCATAGTAGAATTTATTAAAGTCTGCATCCATATTCATAAATGTTGGATTCATTCTCTTACTAGCTACTCTACATGCTAATTTATATAAATAGTAATATGGGTCTTCTTTCTCTCTATTTACCCCACTTTTTACTCTAAATATTATATTAGGGAATATTGGTTGTTCACCTCTACCTAATCCTTTTTCATATTCTTCTAAGAATATTTTACATACTAATGCACTATCATTAGAGTTTGGGATACCTATATTCATAGAACTGAAAGGAACTTGTGACCCTGCACGAGAATGCATAGTATTAAGATTGTATACTATACCTTGCATAGATTGTCTAACAACTCTTTCAAGCTTCTTCTCTGCTAAATCATTAATCTTTTCTTCTTCTATTCCATATTCTCTTAATTCATTTCTTATTTCTTCTCTTGTAATTTCAACGAAATATCCCATATCATTGTCAAAGTCAGGGTGAGATTGTCCACCAAACATATCATTTTGTGTCGCTTGTAAAAGTATGCAGGAAAGTTCAGCAGCTGACTCTATTCTCTTAGCTTTTCTAATATATCCATACCCTGTATTAAAACCATTTTCTAATACTTCTTTTGTTGGTATATGGAGACAATTTGTTGTCAAGTTGTAACTATCTAAGTCGTGATAATATACATCTCCATTTTCATGAGCCTTTGACAAATGCTTAGGCATCATTGAAAGGTTATGCCACTTATTAGATTCACTTGCAATTCTTAATAACTTTGAACTAAAATTATTACCTACATTAGCATTATCCCTATCTGTTTCTACACCTATTTTATTTATAGCCTTCATTAAATCAGATTTTATTTCTCTTATTCTTGTTCTTTCTTTTCTATAGTTTGAATAAGCTATACCAATGTTTTTATGTCCATTACTAAGTAGCATCGTCTCTACAACATTTTGTACTTCTTCAACCTTTAGTTTATCCTTATCTAAAGCTTCTAATTTTGTCATTGCCTTTTGAGTTAACTCCATTAACTCACTTTCTTTTATAATAAAACCAATCTCATCGGCTGCACCCCTTATAGCATTGGTTATCTTTATTGTGTCAAAATCCACAATCCTGCCATCTCTTTTAACTACATATAGCATTTAACACCCTCCTATATACAAGATATTGTGACTTGCTAATTATACTCATAAAAAGATTTTATATCAATTTTCAAAAAAACCTTAAGAATATACTATCTTAATTTACATCTGCTTATCTTCATTTTCTTACTATTTTTATATCAATTCTATTGTTGACACTTATATTTATCTTTTTCTTGAATTGCTTTATTCTTCCTTTTAATTTTCTATATTGTCGAAATTTTTTTTATTTATTTAAAGTTTTTTTTATTTATATGGTTGCATTTTTGATACCTCAGTGATATATTAATAATAACATATGAATAAATGCTCATATGTTTATATATCAACTTATTGTTATGGAGGGTTAATTTATGGATAGAACATCTTTAGATAAAGCTACTATGGAATATTGCAGTTGTACCACGATACATGAAAATATAGTAAATGATGTAAAAAAAGATATGCCTAATGAAGAAAAGCTTCAAAATATAGCAGATTTATTTAAGGTATTTGGGGACTCTACTAGAATTAAAATAATTTATGCCTTATTTAAATCTGAAATGTGTGTATGTGATATAGCATCTCTACTAGAGATGAATCAATCAGCTATCTCACATCAATTAAGAGTTTTAAAACAAGCAAGATTAGTTAAGTATAGACGTGATGGTAAAGTTGTATACTACTCTTTAGATGACGATCATATTAAAGGTATTTTTGATATGGCAGCTCATCATATTGACGAATAGTGAGGTGTTTGAATATGACTGAAAAAGACAAAGTAAAAATCTCAAAACAAAATAAAATAGATAGTTCATCTTCTATTGATAAAAAGTTTATACCTTTAAATAAGGATATAGTACATTCTCATAATGAAGATAACTGCAATTGTGGAGGTCATCACTCTGATCATGAGAATTCACCACACTCTCATGGTCATGAACATGGAGCTTGCAATTGCAGCTCTGATAATAAAAAACCTTCAGAAAATAAAACTTTAAAAGAATCTTCATTAACTAAGCACTATATTTTGAAAGGTTTAGATTGTGCTAACTGTGCTGGAAAGATTGAACTTGGAGTTAATAATTTTCCTAATGTTGAAGAAGCTTTATTGAACTTCTCAACTTCAACTTTATCAGTAAAAGTTAAAAATAAATCTGCATTAAACACAGTAGAAAATGATATAAAGGCTCTTGTGAATAAACTTGAACCTCATGTGTTAGTTATAGAAAAAGGTGATTATAATAAAAATCAATCTGAGGAACATGATGAAGGCTTTAAAGTTTCAAAAATCATCCCTACTGTAATTGGTACTATTATATTTGCCATTGCAATGCTTTTTAATTTTGATAGCAATGTAGAGTTCGTAATGTTCATGCTAAGTTATCTTTTAATTGGTGGAGATATACTTTTAAAGGCACTTAAGGGTATTCTTAAAGGGCAAGTTTTTGATGAAAACTTTTTAATGTCTATAGCCACAATAGGAGCTGTATTTATAAAAGAATATCCTGAAGCCGTAGCTGTTATGTTATTCTACAAAGTTGGTGAAGCCTTCCAGGGTATTGCTGTTAATCGCTCTAGAAATTCTATTACTGCTTTAATGGACATACGTCCTGATAAAGCAAACTTAAAAATAAATAACGAAATAAAAGTAGTGTCTCCTGAGGAAGTTTCAATTGGAGATTTAATAATTGTTAAACCTGGTGAAAAAATTCCTCTAGATGGCGTAATAGTAGATGGTTCTACTATGTTAGATACTTCTGCTTTAACTGGTGAATCTGTTCCACGTAAAGCTAATGTTGGAGATGATGTACTAAGTGGAAGCATTAATAAAAACTCTTTAATAACTTTAAAAGTTACTAAGGACTTTGCAGAGTCTACTGTTTCTAAAATACTAGACTTAGTTCAAAATGCTGGTTCTAAAAAAGCAAAAACTGAAAAGTTCATAAGTAAATTTGCAAGATACTATACTCCTATTGTAGTTTTCTCTGCTATAGCCTTAGCTCTTTTAGGTCCTGTAATTTTTAATGGTTCCTTTAATGACTGGCTACAAAGAGCACTTATATTCTTGGTAGTTTCTTGTCCATGTGCTTTAGTTATTTCTATACCTTTAGGTTTCTTTGGTGGTATAGGTTCAGCTTCTGCTAATGGAGTATTAGTTAAAGGTGGAAACTATTTAGAAGCTTTAAATGAAGTAGATACTATTGTTTTCGATAAAACTGGTACTTTAACTAAAGGTGTCTTTGAAGTTACTGAAGTTAACTTAGCTTCTGATGCTACCTTAACTAAAGATGAACTTTTAAAATATGCAGCATATATCGAAAGTTTCTCAACTCACCCTATTGCAACATCTATAACTACTGCATATAAAGGTGAAATAAATAAAAGTGTGATTTCTAATTATGAAGAAATTGCTGGACATGGTATAAAAGTTCTAATTGATAAAAAAGAAGCACTAGCTGGTAACTCTAAGCTAATGGATAAATTCAATATAAAATATACTAAAAATGCTTCTATTGGAACTATAGTTTATATAGCCATCGATAATAAGTTTCAAGGTTCTTTAACAATATCTGATATGTTAAAAGACGATTCTATAAATGCTATTAAAGGATTTAAAGAAATAGGTATTAAACAAACTATAATGTTAACAGGTGATAATAAGGATGTTGCAAATGCTATAGGCTCTAAACTTGGCTTGGATAAAGTTTATTCAGAGCTATTACCTCAAAATAAGGTTGAAATCTTAGAAGAAGTTATAAACTCCAATAAGGATATTGGTAAGGTTGCCTTTGTTGGTGATGGTGTAAATGATGCTCCTGTATTAGCTAGAGCTGATATCGGTATTGCTATGGGTGGTTTAGGCTCAGATGCAGCCATTGAGGCAGCTGATATCGTTTTAATGACTGATGAGCCTTCTAAGATAATAAACGCTATAAAAATAGCTAAATACACTAAAAAAATAGTTACTCAAAACATTATCTTTGCTTTAGCTATCAAAATAGGTGTATTGGTACTAAGTGCCTTTGGTTTATCTACTATGTGGGAAGCTATATTTGCTGATGTTGGAGTGTCAGTACTTGCAATATTAAATGCCATGAGAGTATTAAAATATAAAGCTAAATAATATAGCTAATATTTCTAAAAATGTTTATATAATTTTAGATATTAATAATACTATATATCTTGCATTAAATAAACTTCATTAATATTTTATAGAACAAAAAAATTAATATATAATAAATTACGATTATGTAGATTTAATATTTCAAAGTATATATTTAAAAGTTATTGTTTTAAAAGAACTAAGTTTTAGTTAAAGCTTAGTTCTTTTTTTATTTTATCTTAACAATGTATACTTATTTTAATAATGGAAAATACTCTTAATATAAATCATTAAACCTAAGTTATAAGTAAATAAGTACTTAAGTGCTTATTTCAGTTTCTTTACCACTATGTCTTTAATAAAAATCTTTATTTAATACAAAGTTTAATCATAAGGTTTTAAGATTTGAAAGTTTATATATTAATTTAGGAGTGTGTACTATGAATGGTATTGTATTAGATTTAAACTCTACCTGTGCTGTAATTAACTTAACTAATGGCAGAGTAGTAGAAATGTCCTTAAATACCCTTCCCTTTAATCTTAAAATAGGCGATAAGGTAAATGTTGATACTTGTAGTCACAATGCACTAAGTAACAATAAAACTATGGATTTGTTTTAAATATTGCTTCCCCATAAAAAAGGCTTGGATTAGAATTTTAATTATAATTCTAATCCAAGCCTTTTACTTTAATTATTACTTAATTATATTTACGGACTTATTAATGGCTTTATTTACACCTTCAAATAGCTCATCATAATTATGAGAATTTAGTACATACTCTTCTGCGTTTCCCTTTTCTAAACTTTCTACAAAGTCTAAATCAATCGGCATCTCACTTAGTAATTCTAATCCTAAGTACTCAGCTTGCTCCTTAGCACTCTTTTTACTAAATACTCTTATTCTTTCATCGCACTTTCCACAAGTAACATAAGACATATTTTCAACTACACCTAAAGTATTCATATTTAATTTACTAGCCATAGTAACTAACTTCTTAACTATCATAGTTACCATGTCCTGTGGTGTAGATACCATAACCACTCCTGTAATAGGTGTGCTTTGCATTATTGTTAATGCTATGTCTCCAGTTCCAGGTGGCATATCAATTAATAAGTAATCTAATTCTCCCCAGACAGTATCCACATACATTTGATTTAAAACACCATTTATAACAGGTCCTCTCCAAATTACTGGATCCTCTTCATTTTGTATTAATAAGTTTAAAGAAATAACCTTTATTCCAGTCTCACTTTCAACTGGAATAAACTTAACCTCTTCACCCTCTGGCTGCATAATAGCTCTTTTATCATTTATTCCAAAGAATCTTGGCATTGATGGACCTGTTATGTCCGCATCTAATACACCAACACTATGCCCTGCTTCTCTAAGTTTAGTTGCTAATATTCCTGTAACTGTAGATTTACCTACGCCACCTTTTCCACTCATAACAGCAATTATTTTTTTTATTTTCCCATGTTTAGGTAGCATAACTGTACATTTGCTTTCCTTTGTACAGCTTCCATTTTGTGAACAACTTGAACATTTATCGCTCATTTTTTTCCTCCTATTTTCTAGAAGTCTTTTGGCTTCTCTGTGGTTATGCTTGTTTCCCAAGCACCTGATTTATTTTTACACCATACATAATAAACATGTTCCTTTAGTTTCTTATCCTTGGTAATAGATATCTTCGCCTTATAAACGTCCGTCTTATAACCCTCTGTTATAACATGAACTAAAGTATCATATTCTTTTCCTTCTTGGGCTAATTCAGCATTCTTAAACTCTTGTCTTAATAACTCGTTAAGTTTAACAAGCTCCGTTGATAAAATAAACTTAGATATACTCAAGTCCTCAGATATATCAACTCCAACAGATCCTATTTGAATGTTGTCTGACTTTGCCTTAGCAAAATCCTCTTTCATAGTACTTATTATACTACCATGATAAACTTCTTCAAAGTATTTAGGTTTTCTTATGTTTGAAAAATGTTTTAGCACATCATTATCTAATCTTGAAGAAACTATATAACTTTTATCATCACCATAGAAGTTTGCACCATCATTTTTATCAATACCTGCTATGTAGTTATACTTATGTACCTTTCCACCCTTTTCATATATCTCAAATATATAATCTGGTTCCAATGTACTTTTAGTACCAACTTCTTTTCCGGATGCTAAAATATCGTACATCTGCTTTATAGCAGCGACATCTGTTAAAACAAATTTAAATCCTTTGTCTCTATTACTTTGTATTACTATTTTCTTAGCATTACCTTCTTTTATATATTCAAAGTCTTCATTTCTAAAACCAAGCTTTGTTTTAATTGTATCTGATACACTACACCCAGTCATGGACATAGCTATAGCTATAGCTAGAAATATGGTAACTATCTTTTTCATTACTCAATTATCCTCCACTACTAATTACTCTTTTTTTCTTAGTTTGTGCATATTATATAAGCCAATACCAAAAATCAAAGTAAAAATAGCTATAAATTGTGATGTAGATAAAATTCCTACATTTCCTCTTGGATCAACCCTAAAGAATTCAACTATAAATCTACCAACACTATATACAATAAAATATAAACCAGTAAGTTGGCCTTCTTCATGCTTTTTATTTTTATCATACCATAATAAAAATATAGCTAAAAGAAAATCAAATACAGCAGAATATATTTGTGTTGGATGTCTATGAACTCCAGCTGATACAAAAGGTGAATTTTTAAATTCAATTCCTATTGGCAAAGTCGTAGGTGCACCATAACAGCATCCTGCAAGCAAGCAACCTATTCTTCCAAATCCCTGTGCAAGTGGTATACTTGGTACAACTAAATCAAATACTCCAAGAGTACTCCATTTTTGTTTTCTACAATAAAGCCATATAGCTAAGGCTCCACCAATTATAGCTCCATATATAACAAAACCGTAACCTATTTTCTCCAAAGTAAAAGGTGTACTTATAAATTCTTTAAAGTCCGTTATTATATATAATACCTTTCCACCTAAAACTCCAGAAATAATAGCTATTATAGTCATATTCCAAATCTTATCTTCATCATATCCATAATTAGTTCTTCTTTTCTCTAGTAAAAATACAGCAGCAATAATACCTATTGCTATCATCAACCCATATCCTTTAACACTTATCCCAAATATTTCGAATAATTCTGGCCTCATTCTCTCACTCCTATTCAATGAAAATAATAGACTACTTCACCTTAATTCCATCTACTTATATTATATTTTATTTTAAATCCCATAAACAACAAAAGAAGCCTAAAGCTTCTTTTATTCTAAAATATTCTTGTTTAAATTATAATACTTATGGAGTGTTAAAGCAAACATATTACTAACTATTCATTGTATTTTAAAGATTTTAAAACTGAGTTAATTTGCTTTGAAACATCTTTTTCACTCATCTTTTTGTCATAGTTAAAAACTACCTTAACTAAAATCTCATTTTTTTCTATGCAATATTTTTTTGATATGTTCCCATTTAGAGTAACAGGCTCTTCATTTTTTTCTAAAAACCTGTCCATGTCATTTGGTATGTTCTTAACAGTGATTACGCCAGTTATGTTTTTATCTTGAGAAGTAATTTGAGCTTCGTACAAAGTATCCTCCACCTTACTAGTTAACTCCTCTATGTTCCACGTACTTGGTATTGAAAATACAAGTTTATCATTTAATACTGATTTATATGTTGCTGTCGTTCCTTTGGTTACTTGAGCAAATGACGCTTCCTGCAATCTATTATGCAGTGCAAATTCCATGGCAAATAACATAACCATAAATGCAGCTAAACACACTATGGTACCTGCCTTTTTTCTATCTACTACTATTATTTTCATTTAAATCAATCCCCCTTATGATTCAAGTCACTTACTACAATATATGCTACATATATTAATTTATTCTAAGTTTCTCTATAAAATAAAAAAGCCCCCTTAGCAAAATAACTAAGAAGGCTTAAGTTCGCCTAACTAAATCAAAGATTTAGAGGACTCATATGAAACTCCGACTCATTCCATTCGTAGGAGTAAGTTCGCCTAACTAAATCAAAGATTTAGAGGACCAATAAGAAACTCACTGGGATTACAACTGTTGAGTTTTTGTAATCGTAGAACATTACCCAGTATCCATGATCATGTTTACCTTTGCATGGTATCCATGTAACAAATCCTGTTTTACCTCCAAATGGTTGATCTTCTTTGCTTCTACCACCTGGAATACCGTATACTAGATATTTCAATTTATTATTTTTGTCCATCTTCATTCCAAATATAAAATGTCCATGTTTAGTTATATAAGAATGATAACATGCCATTGGATAGTATAATACAACATGCTTATCATAGTTACACATGTTGTGTAATTCTTCTATATCCTTAACAGCAACCTTTTTCCACTTGCAATTATGAATTTCTTCTTCTAACTCAACGAAGTCTTCACAATCTTCTACAATACCTCTAAAGTACTGTCCTGTAACCCCTACAGGTGCTTCTTCATCTTCTTCATAATACTCTTCTTCTCCTGAGTAATCATACTCATATAAGTCAAGCTTATCATCTTCTGAACTATCAGCATCTGATTTAGATCTTTCCATGTCTACTATAGCATTAGATTCAGTTAAACTTTCTGACTCTATCTCACACTCTTCATCATGAATTGATTCTACTTCTACAACATCATCCTCATTTGAACTTTCTGCTGCTTTGACCTTTTCATTATTACTTTCTTCTCTCACCTTTGATTCTTCATCACAATTATTAAGTTCTGAATTTGAAACTTCTTTTTGATCTTGCTCAATACTTACATCAGCTTTTTCTGCTCTACTCTTACTCTTGCTCATTTCTATTCTTTCTTCATAAGAATCAAACATATTTACTGCTGCTCTAGTATCACCCTTTTGACTCATTACAAGCTCATAATTTTGCCATCCCTTTGGTGGAATAGATGCATTAAATCCAGACATTATTCCTATGACATTGTTATCAACCAACTTAACGATGGCTGCACCTGTAACCTTCTCCATACTTATACCTGTTCCAGATATATTTTCTGAATCATAATCATTAGAAACTTCAATTTTTCCGGAATCATCAAAGCTTAATTTCCCAAGATTCACTATTTTCTTATTATCATTATCCGCACATACTAATGCCATATAATATGGCTGCATTTTTGGATTTATGTTCTGTACATAATAAGAAACCTTACATTTTCCATGATTCTTTTCAAGCTTAACGTAACCTGATGGTGTTTTATCTCTATCTAATGTATATCCTCTCTCTTCTTCCTGTAAAATTATAAAGAATCTAGAGTAATTTTTTTTAGGTGTCAATATAGTCCCTCCTAATACTTATTCCTTATAATATATGAGTAGAATTTTCAAAAGTGAACAAATAAATGAATTTTATTTATATAAATAAAAAAGTCACTAATATTATATTTATTAGTGACTGATAATATGTTTACTTTCTAACATTTTCCAAAGTATATTTCTTATCTTAATTCATATATGCAATCTGATAGCTTTCCAAATTCCTGTATAGTTAAGGTTTCTCCTCTTCTCTTTGGATCAATTCCTGCATTCTCAAAAGCTTTTTCTAAATTTTCTTTATCTAATCCGATACCCTTCATAGTATTCCATAAAGTTTTTCTTCTCATATTGAATGCATCCTTAACAACCTTAAAGAACAATTTTTCATCCTTAACTTCAATTCTAGGCTTTTCTAATCTATCTAGTCTAATTACTATAGAATCAACCTTAGGTCTTGGTACAAAAGCTGAACATGGTACCATTCTTACTATTTTAGTATCACAGTAATACTGTGCTAATATAGATAATGCACCATAATCCTTAGTACCTGGTTCTGCATCTATTCTTTCAGCAACTTCTTTTTGAATCATAATAGTTAGAAATTTAAAATCAATTCCTTCTGTTAAAAACATTGCTATTATAGGCGTTGTAACATAGTATGGTAAGTTAGCTACAACCTTAATAGATTTTTCACCCTCAGTTAATTGCTCATAATCCACCTTTAAGGCATCCTTATTTATTAACTTAAAATTTTCATACTCCGCAAGTTCTGTTTCTAGAATAGGAATCAATCTACTATCTAACTCTATAGCGCAAACTGATTTAGCTCTATCTAAAAGTTCCTTTGTTAAAGTTCCTACCCCTGGTCCTATTTCTATTACAAAATCATCTTTAGTTAATTCTGATGAATCAACTATGGCATTTAAAACTGAATCATCTATTAAAAAGTTCTGACCTAAACTTTTAGTAAATTTAAAATCATACTTTTTAACCATTTCATTAGTCCATTTGCTCATACTTTGTCTCCTTGTCTATCTTATTTATAGCTTTTATAAATTCTTCTCTACATATTCCGTAATTATTTAATCTAGTTATAAGTTGTGTTGTATTGCCGTATCCTATACCAAGCTCTTTGCCCAATAAATGTCTTCTTTCTTTAGCCTCTGGTATACCAGTAAGTCCAAAGAAAATCATATCATCTATAGTAAAATATTCTCTTTTTTCTGCAACATTACACTTAGCACCTTGTAAAGCTTTTAAAATAACCTGTGGATTTGCATTCTCGACACCTATGTCACCATCTTTTAAACCATCTTTTTTAGCTATGTATGCATGTTTAATACCAGGTATCCTCTTTGATATTATACTTCTTATTTTTTCTCCTGCAAAATCTGGGTCAGTAAGTACTATAACTCCACATCTTTTTTGAGCTTCTCTTATTTTGTCAATTACTTTTGCATTAATTCCAAAACCACCAACTGCTATAATCTCTGCATCAACAGCTCTCTTAACAGCAGTTATATCGTCTCTTCCTTCAACTACTATAACTTCCTTAATCATTTTTTCCTCCAACTCAGTTCATAAACACATATTTCTATTCTCTATGTAAACCGCTCGTATTCTGCTTCGTAACAAGGATATACTATTAAAGTTATTTATAGTATATTCTCTTAACTCTACTTATTAATTATCTTTTTATTATACTACTTAATTTATAAAATAAAAACTTTTAATTAAATTATAGCCTATTATTATAATTAGTAAGCAATATTTTTACCCAAAAATAAAGAGGAGCTATTGCCCCTCTTTTTAAATAAATATCATACTCTTGATGATAATTTGTACACTTTATTTTACAATGTACACTTTAACGTTCTTACGTCCCCATCTACAGCTTTCTTCATAACTGTTTAAGAAAACATCTATTATATTTCCTTTAATTGCTCCACCAGTATCTTCAGCTATGGCATAACCATAACCCTCTACATATACTTTAGTTCCTAATGGAATTACTGATGGGTCAACTGCTATAGTACTGTATCCACTTGGATTTCTTCTTGCTACTGTTCCTGTAGCAGTAATAGCAGTACTTGCTGCTCCTAATGGGTTGTAAGCTGTTGCTTCACAGTTAATTACCTTACTGTAATTAAAACTTACACTTCCACCTCTTGAAGGTCTATAAACACCTAATGTTCCTAAAGCAACTATTTGCTTAACTGGTTCTCTTTGAACCTCATCTTTGACAACTTCTCTAGAAACTTCTTTTCCATCTTCAAAGGTTATCTTTGATGAAATTAATCTTTCACCATTTGCTCCCTCTTGAAGCACCTTTTCCTTGCCTTGTTCAATCTCATCTGTTTTTTGATATTCCTTATCAAATGCTATTTCTTGAACTTCATCTATAACTCTCTCTTGTACTCTAGTTATCTTAACATTTAAACCCTCACTAACAGTTGTATCAACTGCTGGTTCAATTTTATCTAGATCGTTCATTGAAATACCTTCTGTATCTAGAACTTGGCCAACATTATCTTCTGCTGTTAAAACTTCTAATTCTTCATTGTCTACGGCCACTTTTACTTTAACGGCTCTCTTTATATCTACTACATCTCCGTCTGCTACTTCACTGTCCAGATTGACAGATATCTTATCTTTTTCTCCAACTACTATACCATTAGCGTCTAATATCGCTTTTAGATTGTTCCTTAAAGTTGTTATTTTCATAACTTCATTATTTACCGACACTGTTATCGTTTTTCTCATGTTGAATATCACTATGGTCATTATCAATAATACCATAGTAAAGGCTATTATAGTTTTTGGTATAGCGGAAAAAAAACTCTGTGAATTTTCTTTGGTCGCATTCCTCATAACCTTACCTCCCTTTACGAGTCTTTAACATTATAACTTAAAGATGCTCATAAGTCAAATTTGCCCCTTAAAAGCCTTAAATAAGCTAATTTCAACTGATGTATATATGAAATCTATACTTCTTGCTTTTCGACATTTTCGGGGGCGTTTTGAGGGTTTAAAACATATTGTTTTATTATGAAGTATATGAGGAATTATTAATTATAATGACTATATTTTAAAAAGCTCTTTTGTATTCTTTATAGTAATTGATTCTAGATCATTTTGACTAAGATTTTTTATCTCTGATATTTTATCTATAACATAAGCTATATAGTCAGATCTATTCCTTTTTCCCCTATAAGGTGTTGGTGCCATGTAAGGTGCATCAGTTTCTACTATAAGTCTATTTAAAGGAATTTCTTCTACAACTTCCACCACTTTTTTAGCATTTTTGAAAGTCACAACTCCCCCAATTCCTATATAATACCCCATTTTTATACATTCTCTTGCAAATTCAACACTTCCTGAAAAGCAGTGTACTACTCCTGTAACCTCTGGATATTCTTTCATTATTTCAAGAGTATCTCCATGTGCATCCCTGTCATGTATAACAACGGGTAATTTTAATTCTTTTGCAAGTTCCATCTGCTTTCTAAATGCATCCTTTTGGATATCATGTGAAGGATTTTCTTCCCAATAATAATCAAGACCAATCTCCCCTATAGCCTTAACCTTTGGATCCTTAGTAAACTCTTTAATTTTAGCAATATTTTTTTCTGTCAAATCTAGTGCATCACTGGGATGAATTCCTACAGCTGCATAAATAAATTCATATTTATTTGCAAGTTTAACAGAATCTATAGTACCTTGCATAGAAGCTCCACAGTTCAAAATGCCTATTATACCATTTTCCTTTAGTTCCTTAAGAACTTCTTCTCTATCCTCATTAAAACTTTCATCATCATAATGAGCATGTGAATCAAAAATCATTTTAAGTCCTCCTACTCTACAAACCTTTTATTAACTAATAATTATTGTATATTTATAATATAGACCCTATTATAGGTGATAATATTCCTATAAGTCCTCCTAGTAATCCCCCTAACCAAGTTATAGCACTTAATTCCTTGTTAGCAAGATCTAAAACTAGTTTTTCTGTAAATTCAATATCAAATTCATTAATTTTATTTTCAACCATTTCAGATATATTAAACTTACTAATGAAAGCTTTGGCTTTACATCTCACTAGATTATTGTATATATTTCTAATAAGATGACTTGATACTTTCTTCAACTTTTCAACATCATCTCCAATAATATCAGCTATTGGCCTAGATATAATATTTTCAATAATACTATCCACTACGGGCTTTAATTTATTAGCCATATTCTCATCCTTCATAACTGTTAATATTTTATCACTTATGAAGTTAGATAAAGTATCTATAGTATCAACTGATAATTCATCCATGGTAGTTTCAAAAACTCTATCCATCAAAGAACCATTAATCATTTGAGCAATCTCTTTTTTATTTTCATCATTATCTAAGAAATTATTTACTTCTGGAAGTAAATAATCATATATTACATTTGAATTTATAAACATAGAAACCATAGGGCTAAGCCTTGTACTTATAGCTTCATCTATAGCCTTCTTTATTTTCACTTCTGTACTTTCAGAACCTAATACCTTCTTTAATTCCTCCGCAATAATATCTCTCTTATTAAATATCATACTTTTAATTGATAACTTAATATTATCTGGAATTAAGCTATCAATTGTTTTGTTTCCACTTAAAGACTTGTTAACCTCTTCATATATAAGATTTTTAAGTCCTTTATCTGTTTCTTCTGAGTTAAGATATTCAATTATTATTTTCTCTATTTGAGTAGATAACAATCCTCTTAAATCTAAATCTAAGTTTAATTTATCTACATAGTCATTTATTGTTTTTCTTTCTTTAATAACTATCTCTAATTCATCATTAACCCACTTCTCTAAACTTTCTTCAATTTCCTTATTACAAAGAGATTCTACTATATCATCCTCAGTTATAAGATGTTCTCCAACAGTCTTTCCAACACTCTTTGCAATTCTAAATCTTTCCTTTGGTATTAACCCTGGTGTAAACGGAATTCTTACACCAAATATTCTTTTTTCATTATATGGTCTAAAAATCATTTTTATAGCGATATAGTTTGTTAAATATCCTATAACTGCTCCTATAACTGCTGCAATTAAATATTTCATAGTTCTCCTCTAGGGTTCCCCTCCTTTAGCTTAAGTTCACCTTAATTATAATGCAAAAACTTTATTTTTTCAAAAAATCCCTACATTATATATACTCTTAAATTGCACATATGAATTTATATATTTTTGCTTTCTAAAATAACTAGTTTAGCTCTAATGTTGTATTACCTAAAAAAGTAATTTTTAAATTATAATAAAGGACTTATACTTTCATGAAAATAGCTTCTATATTATAATGTTTTTTTCATTATAATACACTAGAAGTAAATTTATAACAGTAATTTTTTATATACATCACTATATACATTCCATTTAATTTTACACCTTTATTTACAAATAAAGTCACAGCTAATTATTACATTTAGTTTTAATATACTAAATTTTTTCCAACTTAAAATTCATATGCTATATCTTATATTGTTCATTTTAAAACTTATTAATGGATATATTAGAAAAGACACAGCTATATACTGCGTCTTTCTATATACCCTTACTTATTAATATATTCTAAACACCTGTTTTTTCCATTGTTTTTTGAATTTTTACATCCATTATCTAACAACACTACCAGTTGGAAGCTTTCCAGGGTCAGCTAAGAATAATTTACTATCATCATTAGTTGATGCTGCTAAAATCATTCCTTGTGATAATTCCCCTCTTAATGTTACAGGTTTTAAGTTTGCAACTAAAACTACATATTTTCCAACTAACTCTTCTGGTTTGTAATGACATGCAATCCCTGAAACTACCTGTCTTACTTCTCCACCTAAATCAACTTTAAGTTTCAAAAGTTTCTTAGCTTTCTTTATTGGCTCACATTCTAAAACCTTAACAACTCTCAAATCTATCTTTTCGAAATCATCAATTGTAATTTCTTCTTTAATAGGAGTCATTTCTTGAACTTCTTCAACAGCTTCTTGAGCTACTTGAGCTACTAATCTTTGCTCTTCAGCTATCTTGTTAAGCTCTTCTAACTTCTTCTCAACATCTATTCTTGGGAAGATAACTCCAGTTTTATTAACCTTAGTTCCTGCTTGAGTACCATCGAAGGATGCTAAGCTATCCCAAGTTGTTAAATCAACATTTAATTGCTCGTTGATTCTTTCACTTGTCTTTGGTAAGAATGCAGATACTAAAACTGATGTGAATCTTAAAGCTTCAGCTAAATTATATAAAACAGTTGCTAATCTATCTTTCTTTTCTTCATCTTTTCCAAGTACCCATGGTTCTGTCTCATCTATAAATTTATTTGTTCTTCTAATTAAAGCCCAAATGTGATCTAAAGCTTGAGGAATTCTTAAATCATCAATAGCTTCTTCAACTAACTTTGGAGTTTTTAATGCAAGTGTTATTAATTCGTCATCAACAGCTTCCTTAATTACTGGTGCTGGAATATGACCATCAAAATATTTATCAATCATTGTAACAGTTCTTGAAACTAAGTTACCTAGATCATTAGCTAAATCTGAATTTGTCTTTTTGATAAATATCTCATTACTAAAGATACCATCTGCACCAAATGGAATTTCATGTAGTAAATAATATCTTACTGCATCAACACCAAAATGATTTACTAACATTACAGGGTCTACAATGTTACCTTTAGATTTAGACATCTTACCACCTTCAAGCATTAACCATCCGTGTCCAAATACTTGTTTTGGAAGTGGTAAATCTAATGCCATAAGCATTATTGGCCAATAAATAGTATGGAATCTTAAAATATCCTTTCCTATTAAATGTACATCTGCTGGCCAATATTTTTCCATAAGATTTTCTTCATTATTAAATGCACCTAAAGCTGTAATATAGTTTGAAAGTGCATCTATCCAAACATACACAACATGCCCTGGATCAAACTCAACAGGAACTCCCCAATCAAAAGATGTTCTTGAAATACAAAGGTCTTGTAATCCAGGTTTTAAGAAGTTATTTAACATCTCATTCTTTCTTGATTCTGGTTGAATAAATTCTGGATGAGTTTCTATATATTCAATTAATTTATCTGCATACTTAGACATTTTAAAGAAATAAGACTCTTCCTTAGCTTTTTCTACTGGTCTACCACAATCAGGACATTTTCCATCTACTGCTTGAGTTTCTGTCCAGAAAGACTCACATGGTGTACAATATAATCCTTCATAAGAACTCTTATATATATCACCTTGGTCATATAATTTCTTGAAAATTGCTTTTACAGAATCCATATGATATTCATCAGTAGTTCTGATAAATTTGTCATATTTAACATCCATGATGTTCCAAAGTTCTTTTATACCTTCAACAATTTCATCAACATAAGCTTTTGGTGTAACACCTTTTTCTTCTGCTATTCTTTGAATCTTTTGTCCGTGCTCATCTGAACCTGTTAAAAACATTACATCATAACCTGTTAATCTTTTAAATCTTGCAACAGCATCAGCAGCAACTGTTGTATAGGTATTACCTATGTGAAGTTTTGCTGATGGATAATATATAGGTGTAGTAATATAATATGGTTTTTTACTCATACTTTTTAATCCTCCTTGTTGAAAAAAAATGCCTCTAAGCTTATCTATAAGCTTAGAGGCATATTATTTACGCGTTACCACTCTAATTCATCCTTATTTCTCAATAAGGATCTCAATAGGTATATATTTCTATCGTACCCTTCAATATAACGGTTGAAACCGAAACATCTTAAATATATCACTTTCAATATAAATTCAGATGTTTTGCTCAGAGTCCATGTTCATAAGATCTTTTATCACCAGCTTTCACCTACCCTGGCTCTCTTTAGATAATCTCCCTTATTACTCTTCTCTTCATAGCTTTTTATGATTTATAATTAAAATCCCTTAGGATATAATCCTTCTCTTTAAAAACAACACATTAAAACTTATTTTGAATCTTATTGAATATAATATGCTTAACACAAAATTATAATACACTTAAATCCAAATTAATAAAATATGTTTCATTAAATTAATTTACACTTTAACTTATTTATGTTTTTTTGTCAAGGCTATATTATAAAGTTACATTTAAATCAATTTAAGATTTTACTTTTTATAACTTAAATGTTATTATATATTCAATTATATTCTTACTTTGTCTAATTAAAAAACTTCTTTGTTTTCATCTTTAATATTTATCTTTAAAGCAGCTTATTCTATTACTAAATATCCATAGGAGGTTTTATGAAAGTTAAAATACGCAAAAATATTTTTTTATTATTTCTAGCATATTTACTTATTTCTGTTACTATTCTATTTTTCATATGGGCAGTATACAAAAAATCTTATTCTTCTATACCTATGACTGCTTTTTTAATTTATTATTTTATATTTCTAATCAATAATCTGAAAAAACAACTTTAATTATAAGCATTTTATCCACTTAATTATAAAAAAATAATCATCTCAAAAGTAATTTTACATAAAATAAATAAAAAACTAAATTTTTATAAAAAACTTTTATTTTATATGTATATTATTCTTTAAATGGTTAATAATATTAATACATATATGATCCCCCTAATTATATATGTATCCCCCATTTAGCATTTATAATGCAAAAGTCCTACTTGAGTGCCCTCAGTAGGACTTTCTTCATTAAATAAAAAAAGATCTAGATACAATATCTCAATACCTTAAATTGAGTACTATATCTAAATCTTTATATCTTAATTACCCTTTTAATTTTAAATCAACATTTTTTATTTCCCCAAATAAAAAACATAATTATTTCATGTAGTCTAATATATCTTAAAATTATTTAAAACTTATGCAACATCCTCTAAGTCTTTTTTCTTATTTCCCCTTAAGAAGTTCAACTTAGTTTCAGCTGTGATTAGTCCAACTAAAATAAATGCACATCCAATAACCATCTTAACAGTAAATAATTCTCCTAGAATTATAACTGATGCTAAAGCACCAAATACACTCTCTAAAGATAAAATTATAGCTGCATGAGTTGATGTCGTATATTTTTGTGCTGAGTTTTGAATAATATATGCAACCATAGTGCTTACTGCACCTAAGTAAAATACCGCTGCCCATCCTACTGTTGGTACATTAGTAGGCATTCCTTCCCCTGATATAAGGACCGCGATTACTGAAAGTATCATAGCCGTTGCCATTTGTAATACTGTTATTATAATTGGGTCTGACTTTTGTGTAAAATGCTCCACAACTATAATATACATTGCAAAGAATACCGCACAAACAACTGTTAAGCCGTCCCCTAAAAGCTGAGTACTCTCGAAAGAAGCCTCACCATTTAAACTTAACAATCCCATACCTAATAAGCATATAAAAGTCGCTGCAAAAGTATAGTTATCAGGTTTCTTTTTCTTTACAAACCAATAAAAAAATGGAACCATAACTACGTTTAATCCAGTTAAAAAAGACTGTTTTCCTGGAGTGGTATAATTAAGTCCTACTGTTTGAGTAGTAAATGCTAAAAATAATACAATACCTACTATAACCCCAGCTTTTACGTCTTGTTTATTGATTTTTTTAAGCTTTTTAAAGAATATTATTGCCATTAATACAAAGGCTACTCCGAATCTTATGGCCATTGTATAATATGTACCTATCCCATTACTTAAAGATAAATCAGTAGCAACAAATCCTAAGCCCCATATTAAAGCACATAGCAATAAGGCTAAATCTGCCATTACAGTTTTCTTCTTTTCGTTCATTATAATTAAATCCCCCTCTTTTGAAATCAATCGTCTCATGCCTTAAAACGATTTTTTTCTTAAATTATCTTAATAATCATACATCATTATAAAGATAAGTTCCAGTAAAAGGTTTTCTATTCTTTTACTAATTAAGACTCTATAATAGAGTCTTAATTATATTTTATCCCCACTTTTAGCTCAACTTTATCCCCAAAGAGCCAAGTAACCACTTACTAAACCGTTATAGGCTTATATTTTTACTTTATACAAATTAATTCTTTAGAAGTTTTTGTTAGAATTTCTACTCCATCATTTTTAACAACAACAGTATCTTCTATTCTAACTCCACCCCAATCAGGAATATAAAGACCTGGTTCTACAGTTACAACACAGTTTTCTTCGAAAACTCTGTTCCCCGCGTAACTTATAAATGGCTGTTCATGTAATTCTAAGCCCACACCATGACCTATACCTGAATAATAGTATTCTATATACTTTTCTGAAGCTGCTCTTGCTAAATCATCTGGAGTCTTTGTTGAAACACCAGTTTTAATAGAGTTTTGAGCATCCTCTTGAGCCTTTTTCACCATATTATATATTTCTAGTTGCTTTTCATCAGGTGTGCCCATAACTATTGTTCTTGTCATATCAGAACGATATCCATTATACATAGCGCCATAATCAAATAATAAAAAATCCCCATCTTCTATTACTTTATCCCCTGGCTGCCCATGTAGAAGAGATGTTTTAGCACCTGAAATTAGAATAGTATCAAAAGCAAGTCCATCTGCACCTTCTTTTTTCATATAATATTCTAATTCTAAAGATACTTCTTTTTCAGTCATTCCAACTTTAACGAAGTCTAATATTTTAGAAAAGGCTTTATCAGCAATAATTGCTGCTTTTCTTGTACATTCTATTTCTTCTTCATCTTTAACATATCTTAAATCTTCAATAATTCCATCAGTTGGAACTAATTGAGCTGTAGTTAAACAATTCTTTAATTTTTCATATAAAGAAAAACTAACCACTTCTTGCTCAAAAGCAATTTTAGAAATATTATTCTCTTTAGCAATAGCTTCAACTGATTGTCCTAAAGTATTTCCTGGTCTTGCCCATTTTTCAACTATGAATCCTGGACATTGCTTTTCAGCCTGCTCCGTATATCTTCCATCAGTAATTACATACTGTTTCTCAGGTGTTATAAATAAATACGCACCTGAATCAGTAAACCCACTAATGTATCTAACATTAGGAACCTTACTTATAAAGAATCCGTCAATCCCCTGACTTCTCATAACTTCTTTTAATCTACTTAATCTTTTCATACAACTCACCTACTGTGTTTTAAAGTAAAGTATCCTATTTTCTTTTTGAATCATAAGAAGACATTTCTTTAGATTTCTCAGCACAAGCCATCATACCTTCAATAACAGCATTTCTCATGCCATATTTTTCCATAGCTATAACAGCATCTATAGTTGTTCCTGCTGGAGAACAAACCATGTCTTTTATTTCTCCTGGATGCTTTCCTGTTTCAAGAATCATTTTAGCTGTACCTAATACTGCTTGTGAAGCCATCTTGTATGCACTTGGACGTGTTAATCCTAATGCAACACCTGCATCAGCCATAGCTTCTACAAATAAGCATACATAAGCTGGAGATGATCCACTAATTGCTATAAATGCATCTATGAAACTTTCTTTAAGTATTTCTACTTTTCCAAAACTTTGATATATTTCTTTAACTAAATCTAGTTCTTCATCACTAATGTTTCTATTAGGACATAGAGCTGACATAGCTTCTGAAACTAAAGCTGGTGTATTAGGCATAGTTCTAACTAACTTTATACCTCTTTCAAAAGAATGTTCTATTTCAGCAATAGTTACTCCTGCCATTATACTTACTATAATACAATCCTTTTTAACCTTTGACTTTATTTCATCCGCAACTATTGGAAATATATTAGGTTTAACAGATAATATCAATACATCAGCTTCAGCTACAACTTCTAAGTTAGATTTAGTAGTCCTAACCCCTAACTCCTTCTCTGCTATATCTAAAGATGGTTGATATAAATCTGAAACTATGATATTTGTACTTGGTACAAGGTTAGATTTAATTATCCCCCCCATCATAGCTCTTCCCATATTTCCACAGCCTATAAAACCTATAATTTTATCCATAACTAAATAAGTCCCCCTCAAGTATTTATAAGGAACCAAGGATACTCTCCTATATCCTTGGTACCCATATTCCACACATTATATTGCTATACAATTCTTGCAATATACCCTCAAACATTATTAAGGGATCTTCTTAGTAAAGTTTATAATTAGCAGCAGCTTGCTACTCCTTCTATCTCTTGTTCTGTTCTGTTTATGATTTCATCTTGTAATACTTTATTTAAATTACAGAAGTAATCACTGTATCCAGCAACACGAACTATTAAGTCCTTGTATTCATCTGGATTTTCTTGAGCTCTCATTAAAGTAGCTCTGTCAACAACGTTAAATTGGATATGGTGTCCACCCATCTTGAAGTAAGATCTTACTAATTTAACGATATTATTTAATCCATCATCACCAGCAACAACCCCTGGAGTGAATTTTTGATTTAATAGTGTACCACCAGTTTTTACGTGGTCCATTTTAGAAGCTGATTTAATAACTGCTGTTGGGCCGTTTCTATCAGCGTTCTTTGATGGAGATATACCTTCTGAAGTTGGTAATGCAGATTTTCTTCCATCAGCACTTGCGCCCATTACTTTACCAAAGTAAACGTGACAAGTTGTTGGAAGCATATCAATTCTGTAAGTACCACCATTTACAGTTGGTCTTCCATCTATAGATTTTTGGTACATATTAAATACTTCTTTCATAATGTCATCAGCATAGTCATCATCGTTACCATACTTAGGAGTATTGTTACATACTAAGCTGTATACATCATTATGACCTTCGAAGTTATCTTCTAAAGCTTTCATTAATTCAGCCATTGAGAAGTTTTTATTATCGAATACATTGTATTTAATTGAAGATAAAGCATCTGTAATTGTTCCAATACCAACACCTTGAACATATTTTACATTGTATCTAGCTCCACCAGCATTGTAGTCTTTTGCATTAGTGATACAGTCATCAATAACAACAGACATAAATGGTGAAGGCATCATTGTAGCGTATATTCTTTCGATGATTTGGTTACCTTCAAGTTTAATTTCAACAAAGTGATGAACTTGTTTTGTATAAGCTTCGAATAATTCTTCGTAGCTCTTGAAGTCTTCAGCCTTACCAGTTTGTAAACCTATTTGTTTCTTAGTTCTTGGGTCGTAACCATTATTTAATGTAATTTCAAGAATCTTAGGTAAGTTAAAGTATCCTGTTAAAGCATAACACTCCTTACCAAAAGCACCAGTTTCAACACATCCACTAGTTCCACCACATCTAGCATCTTCGATAGATTTTCCAACTCTTAACATTTCTTCAATAACTGTCTCTACGTTGAACATTGATGGCTGTCCAAATCCAGTTCTAACAATCTTAGCAGCTCTCTTAATAAAGCTATCTGGATTTAGTCTACTTACTTGGATATTTGAACTTGGTTGTAATAATCTCATTTCTTCAATTACATCTAAAATCATAAATGTTACTTCATTAACAGCGTCCTTACCTTCTTTAGTAACACCACCTAAGTTAATGTTACAGAAATCTGTGTAAGTTCCACTTTCCTCTAAAGTTATACCAACTTTTGGAGGAGCTGGTTGGTTGTTAAATTTAACCCAGAAACACTCTAATAATTCTGTAGCTTGCTCTTCAGTTAAAGTTCCAGCTTCATTTTCTTTTTTGTAGAATGGATATAAGTGACTATCTAATCTTCCTGGGCTGAATGAATCCCAAGTATTTAACTCGATAGTTACTCCTAAGTGTACAAACCAGTACATTTGTAATGCTTCACGGAATGTTCTTGGAGCATGTTCTGGTACCCATCTACAAGTTTCAGCTATTTCTAATAATTCAGATTTTCTTTGTGGACATTCTTCTTTAGCAGCTAATTCTTCTGCTAAATCTGCATGTCTGTGTGCAAATATAATTAATCCATCACAAACGATATCCATAGCTTTTAATTCAGCTTCTTTATCGTATGCTTGTACGTCATTTACGAAGTCTAACTTAGCTATTTCTTCAGCTATTTGAGCTTTGAAATCTAAGAATCCTTTATGATAAATCTTGTCTCCACAAACTGCATGTCCTGGTGATCTTTGCTCCATGAATTCAGTAATAATACCTGCTTCATATAAGTCATGCCATTCTGGAGTCATTCTATCAAGTATAATTTTTCTTAAAGCTCTATTTTCCCAGTAAGGAATTATTTCTTCCTTTTGGAATTGTTTTTTCTCTTCATTTACTCTAAAAGATATCTTTTCACGTCTGTCCATGATATCGAAATCTTCTAAAGTGTGACAACATAATTCTGGATAGTTTGGTGTAGCAGCTGGTGCTGAACCTTTTTCCCCTACTATTAACTCTCCATCATTGATACAAACAGTTTTATTAGCCATAACATGTTTGAATGCTAATGCTCTTAAAACCGGTGTTGGTACTGTACCTTGATACATTTTGTAAGCTTCTGTTATATATTTTGCTCTTTCTAAGCAAATATATGGGTCAGCGCTAACACTTTGAGCTCTTAATTTTTTAACTCTTTCTGTCATCATAATAGATTACCCCCCAATCTTTACTTTTAAACCTACATTTTTGAAAATTTCTGACAATTCATTCATTTTCGCATGTGATGGTTCTTGAATTTCTTGTAATTTAAGATCCATATTTAATCTTTTATATTTATCCATACCCATTTTGTGATATGGTAAAAGATTCACTTGAATAATGTTTAGGTTCTTTAATAATTCAGCAGCCTTTTTTAAATCTTCTATATCATCATTAACACCTGGTATTATAGGCATTCTGATGTAAATATTTTTCCCCAAGTCCGATAACTTCTTCAAGTTATCCAAAATCAATTCATTTGGTACTGAGGTATAAATTTTGTGTTTATCACTATTCATATGCTTCAAATCATATAAGAATAAGTCTGTATAATCTACTATCTTTTCAAACTTATCCCATGATACATACCCACAAGTATCTATTGTAGTGTGTATGTCCATTCTCTTGCACTTCTTCATTACTTCTCTTAAAAAATCAGCTTGGATAAGTGGCTCTCCCCCTGAGAAAGTTACTCCCCCATTTGATTCATCATAGAATACCTGATCTTTCATAATTTCTTTAAATAACTCATCTACAGAAATATACTTTCCTTTAATAACCCTTGCTTCATTAATGCAATATTTCGAACATTCAGAGCAAAGTTCACAACTCTCAGAATTATATTTAAGTTTGCCATCAACAATTGATAAGGCGCCCTTTGGACAATGTTTTATACAATTTCCACAAGCCGTACACTTTTCTTCCCAGTACATTACTTCTGGTTCTAGATGCTGACTTTCTGGATTGTGACACCACCAACAATTAAGTGGACAACCCTTGAAAAATACTGTTGTACGTATGCCTGGACCATCATGAATAGAATATTTTTGTATATTAATTATTGTGCCCTTCATCCCCATCATCCTCTTTTACTTTTTATTAAACCATTATATACTAAGTCGACTATTTAACTATTGGACTACTATTAAAAGCATTTGGAGTGTGTACTGTTAGTATTCTAACCATCTTATTAGTTCCATTAGACCAATTATGGAATAAATTCGAATCATAGTGTGCTGAATCCCCTGGATATAACTCGTATTTATCTGTTCCTACTATTAAAGTTAAAACACCTTCTAAAACATATACAAACTCTTCTCCATTATGCTGATACGTAGATATATCTTCCTTTTCTATAGAAGCTGCAGGAAGTATTTCTATTATTCTAGGTAGTAAACTCTTATTTTCTATATCATTACTTAAATGATATGTTATAAATTGAGAATTAACAACCTGAAACACTTCTTTTTCATAACTTCTTAGAATAGGCTTTTTGTTTTCCTTTGGAATAACAAAGAAATAAGACAAATCTACTTCTAATACAGCAGCGATCTTTTCTAGCGAGTCAATTGCAATTGTTGTCATACCTCTTTCAAGCTGTGATAGAAACCCTATAGATAAGTCAGTTATAGCACTCATTTCCTTTAAAGTCATCTTTTTATTGGTTCTAAGCTCTTTAATTTTTGTACCTATATCTGATGCCATAATTTAGTCCTTTCTGTTTTCTATCTTTTTTGAATATATAAATCCCTTTGCTATCATTATACTACTAATATCATGAAAAAATCCACTATTTTCTATGAAAATTATCATGAAAATGAAAAAAATTTTTCTCAGCTGAAACTTGCATTTTTATAATCTCCATTTTATTTATGTAAGTAAATACTATACAATTTATTTTTAATAACTTTTATCAATATTGAGTAAATTCTCATATGATATATTTATAACCAAACTTTAGGAGATGAGATGTATACCATGTATTTTAAAAACCAAAATTTTAAAAATGATTTACACACAGCAAACACTAAAAATAATACTAAGGATTCCTTAACTAAATCAAATACACCTTCCTTTAAAGAATCAAAGGAAAGAGCTAAGATTGCTGAAGATCTTATATATATAGACACATTATCCTCCTTAGTTTCATCTTTAAAATCTGCAGTAGATGAAATTAACTCTTCAGACTATAGTAAAAAGTCCTTAGGCCGTTTCAAGGAAAGAATAGAAAGAATTTTAAGTGATTTAGATTATCCTGTAAGATAATATTTTACTTAAATATTAGTTTTTCTTTTAAATAAAAAGAGTTTATCTTATTAAAAATTCATTTCTAACATGTATATGGATATGTGTTCCACATATTAGAATAATTTATCATAAGATAAACTCCTTATATTATAATAATTTAATTAGTAACCACTTTATCTAAGGCATTAGATATATTACAATATAACATATCTATATCTTTCATTTCTTTTCCAACTAAGCTTCTATAAACCTTTAAAGCATCATAATACTGAGCTCTTTCTAAATATAAGTTTCCTTTTAAAAACACTGCTTTATTTTTAAGTTCTTCATCACACTCACTTAAGTTTAGTACCTTATTAATGTACTCTTCAACTAAATCTAAATTCCTTATTTTTAAGTTTATAAGAGCTAGCTCATAAAGAGCATTCCCTATTTGCTCTTTATAATCATTTTCTTCCATAAGTTCATAAGCTTCATTCATATACTTTAAAGCTACTCCATACTGTTCCATATTGTAACAACATAAAGCTAGTCTGTATACAGAATTCGTATAAACATTTATATTAGCCTTATCCCTATTAGACTCAATATAATTTTTATAGTGTTTAGCAGCATTCTTATAATCCTTATACTCAAAGAATTCATCAGCCTTTTTCTCTTCAACCTTTACTAAAACATCCATGAAGTTATGCTTATTACATAACTCTATAGCTTCCTTACATTCCTTATTCCCTATTTCTTTAGCCTTGTCTATTTTCTCTTCACATTGAATTTTTAAGTATTCTTCTCTTGGCATTAATAAATCTCTTATGCTTAAGTTAAGTTCAAAACCTTGTTCTACTGAAAAACGATTAATGTTATCTACTAATATACTGGCTGTAACTGTAGATAACGGAATTTTGTTTCTCTCTATTAAACTTATTAAGTTAGACGAAACTTTATTGTCCGCAAGTTGTTTTTGCGATATACCTAGTAGTTTTCTAAAATGTCTTACTCTTTCTCCACTTGTTAATAGTTCCATATTCAGCACCCCTAAACGAATTAAAATAAATAAGTTAAATTCCCTTTACTAAAAAAAAATAAATAAAATAAAAACTTCTTATATATAATAACGTTTAAGGTTAAATTAAAGTTTCAAAAAAATTAAATTTTTTTTATTATTTTATATGCAAATTCCATTTTTCTATTACTTTATTTTATTTTTTGTATTTTATGCTTATTTTTTCATTTTAAAATTAATTCAATTATATTTTTATATAAATACAAAGGATTACCACACTTTAAATCTATCAACAATATATTCACATCTTATAAGAATATCCAATGTGTATACTGTTTATAAATCACTTAGATGATAATCCTTGCTTACTTACTTTACAACATAATTCTAGATAAGTTTATAGCCATTATTATAGCTATAAACTCTGCAAACATAGCTGCCCATAATGTATGTCTTATATTTTTTATTTTTACAGACCCATAATAAACTGATAATGTGTAAAATATAGTTTCTGTTCCTCCCATTATAATAGAAGAAACTAAACCTATATATGTATCTGCTCCATATTGAGTTATAATATCCGTAAAAACTCCTAGCGCTCCACTTCCTGAAAGTGGTTTTATCATGACCAAAGGAAGCACTTCTGAAGGCATTCCTATAATATTAGTTACCGGTGAAATAAAATTAATAAAATACTCTAATATTTTAGATTCTCTTATTATAGCAACTGCAATTAACATTGCTAGTAAATATGGAAAGATCCTAAGACAAATACTCAATCCTTCCTTTGCACCTTCCACAAATACCTCATACACCTTAACTCCTTTTAACAATCCATAAATTACCACCCCACCTATTAATAAAGGTATTATCCCCGTTATTATATATTCAAAAACACTCTTTATTCCTACCATCAATTTTTCCTCCAACTTCTAAAAATATCTTTGTAGTATTTTACAGAATACAACTCCACAAATTGCGGCTGTAGTGGTAGATATTATTGCTGGTAATAATATCATTCCTGGATTAGTAGAGTTACATGCAGCTCTTATGGAGATTACTGTTGTTGGAACCAATTGTATGCATGCTGTATTCAAAACTAAAAATACTGCCATATCATCTGTAGCTGTATCTTTATCTGGATTTAACTTTTGCATTTCCTCTAAAGCCTTTATCCCTGCTGGAGTAGCCGCATTAGATAGTCCCATCATATTAGCTGTTAAATTCATAATAACTGATTCCATAGCTGCATGGCTCTTTCCTTCTCTTTTAAATATCCTTCCTAATATAGGTCTTAATACTTTAGCTAACTTTTCTGTAAGCCCACTTTCTGTAGCTATCTTCATTACTCCGCACCACAAGCACATCATTCCACATAACTTTATAATTAATTCTACTGTATTTCCTGTTGATGCTACTATACTTTGAGACACCGCTTCAATTCTTCCTGTTAGCATAGCAAATACTACCCCTATGCCTATTAAGAAAAACCAAACCTTATTAATCACAAAAATCCCCTCCTAAGCATATAATAATTCTTTTATACTCTTTAATAATTATATGAAGGGTTTTTCATTTTATTTATAAATATTGCCTTGTACTGAAATTATTTTAATGATAGGATTTTATTGACATAATTAAGTACCTAGGAGGAATCTATGAATTTGAATGATTCTATGAAATACATAGAAAGTGAATATAAAATTATAAACTCTACTAATTGTAATCTTTGCAATGCTAATTTTACTATAACTAAACTAGATATTGAATTTTTTAATAATATAGCTCACAAGATTTACTATTGCTCCTGTGAGAAGTGTGGTAAAGAAAAGCTATTTATTTTCAATGCTCCATATGTATCTAATATTAATGATAAAATTCTAATTAACTCTAAATTTAATAGAGATCTTCTAAATACACTTAAATTTTAATTATGCTACTTAAGTTTATATAACTTTGTATTCATGATTAAGCTTATACGCAAAAGCGAGAATGACCTTAAAGTCATTCTCGCTTTTCTAAATCTCTTACATATTAATATATTTATAATAACAATTAATAGTCTCTAAATCCTTCTCCGATAACTTCTTTTGCCTCCATTATAGTCATGAACGCTTTAGGATCTATTTCTTTTACTATTTTTTGTAATTCTACAATCTCATTTTTTCTTACAACAACATATAATAAGTTCTTTTCATGCTGAGTATACATTCCTGTACCTCTAAGTGAAGTAGCCCCTCTTTTCAGTCTTGATATTATAGATTTACCAAGCTCTTCATGCTTATCTGAAACAATTAACACTGATTTAGATAAATCTCCACCATCTATTATAGTAGAAACAACTCTAGATATTATGTATACGGCTATAAGAGCATACATAGCTTTCTCAACGCCAAATACAGCAGCTCCAATTGCTATTATCGTAGAATCTATACATAGCATTATCTTTGCCAATGGAAAATTCTTTTTAGCAGTATGTATTATTGTTGCAGCCATGTCTGTTCCACCAGTTGTAGCTGATGCTCTTAATACTATCCCTATACCTACACCTAAAAATATAGCACCATATACAGCATTCATCAACATCCCTGGATCTTCAACTAAAGGTGGTATAAAACCTGTGAACCATAATGCTACTGATAAGAACCCTGCAGAAAATGCAGATTTGGCAATAAATTTAAAGCCTAATTGTTTTGCTGCTATTAAAAATAATGGTAAGTTTACTATTATATTTGTGACCCACATAGGTATATTAACTAAGTAATCTAAAATAATAGATACACCTGTTATACCTCCAACAACTAAATCTGATGGTGATAAAAACCAGTTAAGTCCTAATGATAAAATTAAATTTCCAAGCATTATCATTAAAAGTTCTACGATTAATTTTTTCCTATTTCCTCTTTTGTTTAATTCTACGTCTTCCATTACTTCTGACATATAATTTCCCCCTTATGCTAGCTAACATTATTATGTATATATATCAGTGAATTCACTGTTGAAAAGTTTTAATATTCTTCTAGTTTAAAACCTTTTACTAGAATCGGATTTTTACCCTGGAAGAACAACCAGTTGTAAAGTTTATCACCTCTGAAAAATATAATCAAGCCATTACTTTATCATATTAATGCAAAATAAGGATAATTGACATTTTTTCAAATTTTGTCACAAATAACATTTTATTTTTTATGTATTTCATTAAATTATTTCTTTTGTATAATTATATACTGCTTTTCCAGAAAAATTACTAGAACCATATATTATATTAACACTTTTATAAAGCATAAAAAAGAGCAATCTTTATAAGATTGCTCTTTAATTTCATTTATATAACTTTCAATTTAAAAACTTTAATTATTTATTAGAATTTCTCACCAATTGTCTTAGCTTGCATGAATAATTGTAAGTAATCAGCTCCACCAGCTTTTGAATCTGTTCCAGACATGTTGAATCCACCAAATGGCTCAGTTCCAACTAATGCTCCAGTACATTTTCTGTTAATGTATAAGTTACCAGCATGAACTTCTCTCTTAGCTTTTTCGATTTTTGTTCTGTTTTTAGTGTAAACAGCAGCAGTTAATCCATAGATAGTGTTATTAGCTATAGCTATAGCATCATCAAAATCTTCTGCTTTAATCATAGCTACAAGTGGTCCAAATACCTCTTCTTGAGCTAATCTATCTGTTGGTTTTATATCAGCGATTACAGTTGGTGCTAAGAAGTAACCGTCTTCTGATAATCTAACTCCACCAGTTAATACTCTACCTTCTTGTTTACCGATTTCAACATACTCAAGTACTTTGTTAACTGAGTTTTGATCGATAACAGCAGTCATATTGTAACCAAACTCTCTAGCTGGTCCTACTGTCCAAGTCTTAGCTATGCTAGCAACTTTTTCTACAACTTCATCATAAACATCTTTAACGATGATAGCTCTTGAACAAGCTGAACATTTTTGTCCTTGGAATCCAAATGCAGATTGAGCGATTCCTAAAGCAGCTGCATCTAAATCTGAGTCTGAATCAACTACGATACAGTCTTTTCCACCCATTTCAGCTATAACTCTCTTAATCCATTTTTGTCCTGGTGCAACATCTGCAGCCATTTTATTTATTCTTAAACCAACTTCCATTGATCCTGTGAAGTTTACAAATCTCATATCTTTGTGAGCAACTAAGTAGTCACCTACAGCTCCACCTGGTCCTGGTAAGTAGTTAACTACACCTGCAGGTAAGCCTATTTCTTCTAAAACTTCCATGAATTTAGCAGCTATAATTGGAGTTGTACTAGCTGGTTTCATTATTACAGTGTTACCTGCAACAACAGCCGCAGCAGTCATACCAACTAATATAGCTAGTGGGAAGTTCCAAGGTGCAACTACAAGACCTACTCCTAATGGAATATATCTACATTCATTTTGTTCACCTTCATATTCACATAACTCCATACCTTTGTCTAGAGTTAACATTTGTCTACCGTAGTACTCTAAGAAGTCTATTGCTTCTGCTGTATCAGCATCAGCTTCTACCCATATCTTACCTGCTTCTTCACAAAGTAAAGCAGAGAACTCATGTCTACGTCTTCTTATGATAGCAGCAGCATTAAATAAGTAGTTTGCTCTTTCATGAGCTGGAACGTACTTCCAAGTTTCGAAAGCTTTTAAAGCAGATTGCATAGCTTTTTCAGCTAATTCAACATCAGCCTTAGCTGTTGTTCCGATAACTTCTGAAATTTTTGATGGGTTGATTGAAGTTATTTTAGCTTCAGTGTCAATTTTTTCTCCACCAATGATTAATGGGAAGTGTTGACCTTTCCAAGAATCAATTTTAGCAAATGCAGCTTCCATAGCTTTCTTGTTTTCTTCTAAATTATAGTTTAAATATTCTTCGTTTTTGTACTTTGGTAACATTATTTTTCCCCCATTCATAATTATTACTTGTTAAAGTATCCCCTAGTAATGATATTCATAATTATTCAGTATAATTACAAATGTCATAACTGCAACTTTTCATTGCAATTGATAAAATCTTAAAACAATTTAATCTTTTCTCAATATCAGCTTTAGTATAATTCCTTTCATTTAGATATTCAATAGATTTTCTTTAATTAAACTGTTAATTTTTAAACAATTTCTATATTTATGTCACGTTTTTTTCAAAAGTATTTTATCTTTATAACAAAGTATTTTTTGCATGTTTAATTTGTTAAATCCTTCACTTTAAGACATTTCAAGGACTTTAAAATCCATTTGTATTGTTTCACTACATAATTTACTTATTTTTCTAATTGTCTTAATTAAGTTACTTTATTTTATTTGTTGTTAAAATTCTAATTAGTTAACAAAAAATTCATATTTATATTTAATATTTATTTACATAAGACCACTTTTTATAACATTTTTCTCCTAATCTTATTGCTAAAATTTATCATACTCTTTTATCAAATTAAATCTAACATACTATAAATTATGTTTTATTATTCTCTTTACTTTATAAAAATTCATTCTTTATATTTTTTTCTAATAAAATTAATATTTCTAAAAAACTTTTTATTATATACTGAATTGCTTAACTTTAATGTTTGCCCATAACTTTAAATATAAAAAAGCTAATTTAACTAAAGTTTAGTTAATTCAGCTTTAATATTTAAAAGCATATTAGTTTTAATTCACTACCTAAATTCATCTTTGGATATAACTCTATCCACTAATAAAAAACAACTTCATGTAATAAGAAGATTTTTTATTTAAATATTTATATTACTATAAAATAAAAGAATCAAATTTAAACTCAAATTAAATTTGATTCTTTTATTTAAATTTATATATTCTTTTACTGTATTTCTACAGTACTAATATTCCCTTAATAAATAAAACTGTAATTATTAACGAACTTACTAATAAGGATGTCATTATTGCAATTTCTGCTTTAGTTAATTTCTGTCCTAATTCTTTTTTGTATGGAATATATACTAATATTCCTATAGTATATAATATTACTACGCCTGATATATAAGAAATACCAACAGCAAATAAAACATATATTGCATATACTATAGATATTAATATTAATATCTTTTGCCATGCTTTTAACTTATCCTCATTAGAAACCTTAAGTGCATATAATCCTGAAAATAAATATGGTATTAGCATTGCTGCTGTTGCCATGTTATAGATTACATAATACATATCTTGAAGTGCAGGTGATAAAATAGCAAACATAGCTATATTAGTCAAGAGCGTTGTTATTATTAATGCATTAGTCGGTGTTCCATTCTTATTAGTTTTTAAAAAATACTTAGGCATAAATCCAGCCTTAGCACTTATGTATGGTGCTTCTACTGATACCATTACCCAACTTAAAGAAGCTCCAACTAAAGATACTATAAGTCCCCCCTTAGCAATTATAACTCCATATGTTCCCAATACAGTTCTAGATAGTATTTCCGCAAAAGCAGTATCAGTGCTTCCTAAAACTTCTGCTGGTACAACACCCATAGCTATTATAGAAATACCCATATATACAGCTAGAGTTATTAATAAGCTTATAACAGTAGCTTTTCCTACTATTTCTTTTTTCTCTACCTTATCTGATAAAACACTTATTGCCTCAACCCCTACAAAGCACCATAAAATAGTTCCCATAGAGCCACTTATTTGAGACATTAAATTAGTTGATTCTCCTGAATAAGCAAAAACACTTTGCCAGTTTGGTACATTAAAAATTTCTTTATTAAACACAAAAACACCTAATAATATAGCTAGTATAATAGGTATTAGTTTAGCCACAGTTATAACTGCATTTATTAAACCTGCTCCCTGAGCTCCATTGATTTGAATTATAAATATTATCCATAAAAGTGTGGATGCCATTAAAAATGACTGCATAGGAGTAATTGATATAACACTTCCTAATGTTTTAAAAATCAAAATGAATAACGCAACATTTCCAAGCCAAGTACTAACCCAATATCCCCATGATGATGTAAATCCAGTATATTGACCTAATAGTTCCTTAGCGTAACTAAATATTCCTGCATTAAGATATGGTCTTCTATTAGACAATAAATAAAAAGAATATCCTAAGGATATTATCCCTACTCCACCTATCATCCAAGAAATAACTACAGCCTGTGGATTAGCTACTCTAATTAAATCTGTAGGACTGTTGAATATTCCTCCACCAATCATGGATCCAACTCCTAATAATACCAATAAAGTCAACCCTATTTTATTCTTTTCTTTCACCCTACTCACTCCTTGTTAACCACTTTTCATCTTTAGTTATAATTTCTATCTCTTATTTCTTCATATATTACTTGTATCTTTTATAATATTTTTAAAGTTCCTGCATAATTATATACTAAAACGTAATAATCATTCAACTTTATTTGTATTTTTTTGTTGATTTTCTAAAAATAATTTAACTATTCTTTAATATAATATAACCTTTATATGAATTTTTTATTTTCTCTTTTATTTTTCGGTGATTTTTGTAAAAAAATAAGAGAGGGTTTGTTAAACCCTCTCTTATTTGTGAATTTTTATGCTATCCTTAAAGTTGTCTAAAGGAATCCTAAATTCTCTTATACCTGATGAATAAGGAGCTATTTCATATTGTTGATAAAAAATAACTAAATCATCATTATCTACATAATATGTCTGATTGTCTTCTATAGAAGTAAATTTTAATTCAGGATAATATTCATCCTTCTTTTCTTGTATTTGATTCTTTATTTCTTTATTTATTATACTTTTATAGTCAAATCCTTCTGTAAATAATTCCCTTAAGGATACTTCTGTGCCCTTATTTAAATCAAAGTTATATCCATATTGAATAGTAAGTCCATGGGCTCCACCTGTGTAATAATAAGTTCTAAGAGGAATGCTTAAAAAGTTATTTTTATTATAAGTAACTTTGAATTCTGAATAAACTTCATACTTATGAAATTCAACGCCTTCTTTTTTATATGAATCATAATCACTTTTAGCTTGATCTGCTACTTGACTTTTTAATTCTAAAATTTTATCTTCAATTAGCTTATTAAACTTTTCTTCAGTTTCTTTATCCTTAGCTTTAGTGATTTTAGGAATTTTCAACCTAACTTCTAGCAAATCATTATCTTCAAATATCTCTTTGGTTTCAACCTCTACAGTATTTGAAGGATTTTGAAAAGCTGAAATTGCTTTCGATTCATTAACCTTCTGATTATTAGATTCCCATCTTGTTAGTTTTTTTTTTCAAGTGATTTATCATCACTTTTCTTTTCTTCAACTTTTTTATCTTTTGTCTCAGATTTCTCTTCTTTTACTTCAGTAGTTTTTTTAGAATCTGTAGTAGCTTCTGATGGAACTACTTCTACTTTTTTCTCTTCAGCTTTTTTCTCTTCAGTTGTTGAAGTCTTTTTAGCGTCCTCTAATTTTTTTGTATCTTGTTTTTTATCCTCTGTTTTTTTGTCCTCTACTTTTTTTTCTTCCATAGTAGATGTTTGTTCTAAAGTCTTTTTATCTTCTACTTTTTTGTCTTCTATTTTCTTTTCTTCAGTTTTCTTTTCTTTCACTGTCTTATCTTCGCATTTTTTATCTTCACAAGGACATTTCTTATCTCTTTTTTCATCTTTTATTTGCTCCATTTTTTTTGGTGCGTCCTGTGGTTTATCCTCAGCTAAAGCTGGTGTTGGCATTAATATAGAAGAACAAATTAAACTAGACATTACAAGAGCTGCAACCTTTTTCATATGTATATACCTCCTAATTATATCTAGCATTCCGACTTAGAACTTATTAATCACAAGTATTAATGTACCCAACTTTTCTATGTTATATTATGAAATGTCTATTTTTTTATAATAAAAAGCTATCTATTAAAAAAGAGAAGATTAATTTAACTTAAATCCCTTCTTTTATTAATAAATAGCCTAATTTTTTTATTTTATAATGGAAATTCTAAAGTAACCTTAGTTCCAAATCCTTCTTTACTTTCTAAGTTTATAGAACCGTTATGTGCTTTCATTATTTCATCACATATAGCTAATCCTATTCCACTTCCCGATTTCTTGGTATCTAACTTAAAGAACTTTCTTTTAACCTTTTGTAAGTTCTCCTCATTAATACCACATCCATTATCTTCTATTGTAATTGAAATCTTATAAAAGTCTATTGTTGGGTAAATATATATTGTACCTTCATTCTCCTCAGTAAATTTAATAGCATTATCAATTATATTAATAAAAACTTGTATAACTTTATTTTTATCTGCTAAAACAATTAAATCATCTTCAATATATGATTTAGCTTTTATGCCTTTACTTTTAATCTTTGGATTTAGTTGTTGTAGTATATTCTCTACTATTATCTTTATATTAACTTCTTGCTTTTCAATTTTCATCCTTCCAGCTTGGTACTTAGAAAAATCCAACAATTGTTCTACTAGAGAAGTCAATCTATCACTCTCATTTATAATGATATTAATTCCTTGTCTTCTTTTAGCTTCATCAGTAAATTCCTTTAAATTCAAGGTCATAGCCCATCCTTTTATAGAAGTTAAGGGAGTTCTAAGTTCATGTGACACCGAAGATATAAATTCATTTTTCAATTTTTCATTGTTCTTTATCTCTTCCGTCATATAATTTAAAGTATCTACCATACTACCAACTTCATCTTGATAATACTTAGGAATTCTCACATTAAAGTTACCCTTAGCTATTTTCTTAGCACCTTCTTCTGCTGCTTTCAAAGGCTTAGTAATAGTCTTAGAAATCTTAAATGATACTATAGCTCCAACTAAAATGGTTATAATGCCAAATAAAATATATAAGCTTATTACCTTAAATAGTTTTAAGTTTAATGTTTCTAAGGATTTACTACATCTTAAAAGCCTATATGGTACACCTCTCTTGTATATTATCTTAGAGATACTCATATAGGTTGTTCCACTTTTCTTCTCTTTTACTATATTAGTAGTAAATTCATCCATCACTTCTTTTTTAGACTTTATAATATCATCATCAGTAATTTCTAAAGGCCTATTATAACTTGTTAGAACATTACCCTCCATATCCAAAACCTCAAAATGCATTTCTTTATCATAAGAAAACATCTTTGTAAGTTCATTAATTTCGGACTGTCTTTCAAAGCTATATCTATTGTGTATGTTTTTAACTATATCTATATTGTTTTTTAATAAATTTTCCATATCAAAATAATATGAATTTTTTAAATTTGCAGCCATTGCTACTTCAATAAAAATAAAGCTTAGTAGTATTATTATAAAATTAGTCATAAATAACCTAACTTTTATACTTTTTTCTTTCATAATACTTAATCCTCTTTACCTACAAATCTATAACCATGACCCCAAACAGTCTGTATAAGCTTAGGTTTTGATGGACAATCCTCTATTTTTTCTCTAAGTCTTCTAACATGAACATCTACAGTTTTTATTTCACCGTAATATTCCTCACCCCATACATCATTTAATAATTCATCTCTTGTAAAAGCTCTATCTGGATTATTCATGAAATGTTGCAACAAAGAAAATTCTCTATGTGTCAACTGTACTTCCACTCCATCCTTAAAAATTTTATGTGATTTAAAATCTATCTTTAACTCACCAAATTTTATTATGTTTTTCTTAACTTCATTTGAATTCTTATGTGCTCGTCTTAATATAGCTCTTATTCTAGAAACAAGTTCTAATGGATTAAATGGTTTAGTCATATAATCATCCGCACCTAAATCTAACCCCATAATTTTATCCATGTCTTGTGCCTTAGCCGTTAACATTAATACACATATATCTTCATTAATAGCTTTAGCTCTTCTACAAACCTCAAATCCATCAATTCCTGGAAGCATTACATCTAATACAATTAAATCTATACTATTTTTATTGCATATATCTATTGCCATTTCACCTGATTCAGCTTCAAGCACTTCAAACCCTGCAATACTTAAATTCACGCTTATTAATGCTCTAATATTTATTTCATCTTCCACCACTAGTATCTTATTCATTTTTACCCCCCTGAATAACATTATGTAATATATCTTTACTATACCAAAGACTATTTTAAATTTAAATTAAGAATTTTATACATTACTTAAATTTTTCTTAAATCCCGCTTTATGTATTTATCTTTAATAATTTTGGTATATAATATATATAGTACATTTTTAAATTTGTTTAATTTTAGATATGTGTTTTTACTTTTTTATATTTAATTACATAGAAACAGCTAACCCTATGAGTATATATAAACTATTTGTTAGTAGTCTTTATGGAATAAACTTTTATATTATGGTTTTTAATTTAACTTTTATATTTAAGTTAATTATTACCCCACAACAATATATAAATAATATGTGCACCAACATATATACATATTTTGCATTTTATTCTAATAGATTACTGAAATCACGCTTGAGAATTCAATTCTATACAAAGTTAACAGTGAAACATTTCACTGTTATTATAACATTAATTATGTAATTTTATATTAAAATAAAAAAAATCTCAAGGTGTATTTGTATAGTAAAATCACTTAATATCCATTTATATTGATTTTGTAAATTAAGGAGGTATAGTATAAAGGTATATTTATACTAAATATATTATGATATTTTTCACTGAAAAATTTTTACCATTATTTTTCTTTTTTTTCTTTTATGCCTTTATGGGCTGGTGTTTAGAAATTTCTTATGCAGCTTACGCTCATAAAAAGTTTGTTAATAGAGGATTTTTGTTCGGTCCATATTGTCCTATGTATGGTGTAGGATGTGTCTTATTAATTTGGATACTTAGACCTTTTAGCAATAATTATATATTGTTATTTATTTTATCTACGTTCCTTACATCTACATTAGAATATGTAACAGGATATACCTTAGAAAAAATATTTAAAACTAAATGGTGGGATTACTCCATGGATCCACTAAATCTTCATGGTAGAATTTGCTTGTTATATTCAATAATTTGGGGTTTTCTTTCAGTTTTACTTATAAAATTTGTACATCCTTTTATAGCAAAACTTTTAAACCCATTTATATATTCTACTATGGGTAGGATTGTTATATTTACCTTGCTTGTGTTAATAACTATAGATCTTATAACTACAATTAAATCTTTAATTAACTTTAATAATTTAATTGATCAATTCCAAGAATTTTCTAAGGAATTTAAGCAAAAAATCCATAATCCCAAAGAAGACTTAAACGAACTTTCTGAGTCCTCTGTAGATTGTGAATGTGATAGTAGTAATGAAGAAATTTTAATTAAAGAATTTAAAGGTAAGTATGAGAACTTTTTAGAAACAATACAGAAGAAGTATCCTCGATTTTTAAGCGTTATGCCTAATTATAGTGGTGATAAATTTAAAGAGCATCTTAATAACTTTAAACAAAAACTTGCTGATTCTAAAAAAAATAACAAGAATTAAAGTTCAACTTAAATTTTATATTTTTGTAAATTAAGTATATAGAGTTGTGTATTATAATTTATATTATAGAGTAAAATAACTACTGTAGCTAAGTAGTTATTTTACTTTTACTAACTATTTATAGAAAGGATTATGTCATGAAAAGTAATAAGTTAATTAGTATATGTGGATATATGTATCATCTTCATAGGAGAAATTTCAAGATATACTTTAAACCAGCAGAGATTCCTTATAGTGATGCTTTATGTTTGAATTCCATTCATTGGCTAGGACATGCAACTACTGTTATAAATTTAAATGATAAAATTATAGTAACAGATCCTGTTATTAGAAAAAATATTGGACAAATGAAGCGTTTAATTAAACCATCTTTAGATTTAACTGAGATACATATTGACTATATTCTTATCTCTCATGGCCATATGGATCACTTAGATATAAGAAGTTTAAAGAGACTTAACAAAGATGCTATTATAATTACCCCTCCTCAGTATAAAAGAATTATTAAGTGGGCTGGATTTACTAATATAATTACCTTAAAACATAATGAATTATTTCAGGATGAATTCATTAAAGTTAAGGCTTTAGAAGCCAAACATGATGGTAATAGATACAATTATGGAAAATTTTCTCCAAGTAATGCTTATTTAATAAGTTCTGAGGATAAAAAGGTGTTCTTCCCAGGAGATACAGCCTATACAGAAAGCTTTAATAACGTAGAAGCTGATGTAGCTTTAATGCCTGTAGGATGTTATATGCCTTTAGAGTTTCAAGAAATGCACTGTAGTCCTACCCAAGCCTATGAAATGTTTAAAATGAGCAAATGTAAGACTATGATTCCTATTCATTATAAAACCTTTATATTAGCTCAAGATATAGATATGAATACTACTCAAACACTACAAAGCTTTAATGATCCGGCTGTTAAAATTGTGGAAGTTGGCCAAACCTTTAAGCTTTAAAAACAAAAATCCTAACTTGAAATTAATTATTTCAAGTTAGGATTTTTGTTTTTTCTCATATGCATCCTTTAATTGTCTACGTTTTCACTACTTCCTTGATCATAAGAAGTGTTATACTGCTCAGATGGTACTGATTCTTCAACTAATCTAAAAATTGCCTTTCCAACAGGCACAACTTTTCTATCAATTAAGAAAGGTTCCATTTCTATTCTCATTATTTTACTTAATGTCTTTGCTTTTTTAGTATTAGAGGTATATGTAGTCCCCTCATGAGTTCCTGCATCATATGCATATATTAAAACTTCCTTTTCTTTAACCCACAAATCCTTCTCTAATAACTTTATATTTGTTACACCTACAAACCAATCTGGACTTGGTATAATCCCTGCTGCAAAGCTAACAAAGGGTCTATCTCTTGATATCTTAAATTTGGTTCCTGTAGAATTTGGAAAACTCTTCATAGAATCCATTTCAAAAATATCATTTACTCTTTCTTTTTCTACTTGTTTTTTCATTTCCTTTTTAGCTTCTTTTAGTTTTCCTTCCTTGACTATATCTAACATTCCATCAGAGGTAGCTCCTCCAACTTTCCAAAGTCCGCCCTTTCTTGTATGAGTAACACCTAAAAACTTTGTTATATACCCATTATTAGGATAATCCTTAGGATGAGTATCTTTAGTCCAATCTAATTGAATTTCCACTGTATATTCTACATTAGTTGTATTAAATTGTTTTTCTTTCTTCTTCTTTTCTTTTTTTATTTCGGCTTCTTCTTCCTTTTGCTCACGTTGAAGCTTTTCCTCTTCCGTTTCTTCAACTAATTCTCCATTTTCATTTAACTTCATTCTAGGCTTTTCTTTCTTTTTTTTCTTTTCTTTTTTAGCCCTTTCTTCTCTTTCCTTTTCTATTCTTTTTTTCTCTTCTTCTTGCTTTATTTTTTCACGTTCCTCTCTCTTCTCTTGCTCTTCTTTGGTTTCTAATTTAAGGTTTTGATTGCTATCATTTTTATCTTCATTTGACTTTTCTTCTTCAGCATAAACCCTCATATCAGTAAATAAATCCTGATTAATATCTCCATGTATGAATCCAAATAGAGGAACAGTCATAAAAACTATTAAGATTATAGGCGTTATTTTCTTAAGCATTTCTTCCTCCTTGATTAAAATAAGTTTAATACTTAACTTATTTTAACCAAGAATGCTAAATTAATTACATTTAATCTACATACATAAATATAACAAATATAATCCAAATACTATGATTAAAGCACCTAAAATATTTTTAATTACATCCGAAACTTTATTATATTTATAGGAACTTGATAACTGTTCTATAAACCCAACTGAAGTTCCTGCAATTACTATTAATACGCAATGCCCTATTCCATATACTAGTAACATAACCACTCCAAATAATACATTTCCGCCTGTAGCAACTATTGTTAGAATAACTGCTAAAATTGGAGTAGAACAAGGTGAGGATAAAACTCCACCAAGTATTCCCATAGTAAAAGCACCTAATAAATTATTTTTTATTTTAGGAACTTTACAAGAATTTTTTTCTCCTATTACACCTATAGATTTTAATCCCATAAAGATTAAAATTGCTCCTAAAATAAGATATATATATTTGCCCAAGGCATTTACATAATTACCTAAAATTGAAGTTATAAGACCTAAAGCCATAAAAACCACAATTACACCTAAAGAAAAGATTAAAGCATATTGAAAACCTGCCTTTTTATCTTTCTTAGAACTTTGACTTACTCCTCCAATTACCAATGGAATAGTTGATAACATACAAGGACTAAAAGATGCTATTAATCCTGCAAGAAAAGATACTATAATAGAAATAAAAAAGTTTTCTCCTATTAATCCTGTAAAGCTATTAATTATACTATCCATGATTTTACTCCTCTTTTTAAAATTTATTTTACTAAACTTGAATCATAATTTTTAAATATTTCTTCAATTTCTTCTAAACTTTTAACATCTACTTCTTTATAAAATACTTTTCCATCTGTGCCTATTAACATTAAAGTTGGGAATCCCATAACTTTAAGTTTTCTTGCTAAATCCTCATTCATAGTAGTATTAGCTGAATCTAAGTCTATATATCCTACATAAATCTTATCTGAATATTTTTTAGCAACTTCAATCATAACGCTCTCCATGCGTCTACAACCCGCTCACCCTGAAGAACCGAACTCTAAAAACACAGGTTTATCCACTTCTTGTCCATTTAAAATTTTAGATTTTACTTCTACAGATATTTTAGTTATTTTTTCAAATTCACTTTCCTGTGGAAGGCTAGAGTTTTCTACTAGTTTCTTTGGACTTATTCCATTTTTAATAAAATACATAGACACTATAGTTATTAACAATACTATTACTACAATTATTTTACTTTGCTTTTTCATGTCATCTCCCCCTATACCTGTATAAGGTATATGATAAAGCTTATTTATGCCAATGTAAACTGTATAGTACTATTATTCAGTAAAATTTAATTATATAAATTAACTTTATCTTAATTTTCCTTTCTCTATAGTATTTTTTCTTTTACTTATTTACAAATATAATTATAATTATATTATTATATATTTTATAATAATAGGAAGATTAATTTTGTTTTATATATTTTTTCCCATTACTATTCAAATTTACTTATTTTATATGTTCTATGAAGAAGTATAAGTGGTTGTACACATAATCTCTATTGAATAATCTCCTTATCTTTTGTAATTATTTGCAAAAGCAACATTTAAATACTATCATATATAGTAGGGTTATCCTTTAAACTATGTAACTCCTAAGGATAATTAGGAAAACTTATATATTTTTTAATAAGCAAACTTCCTATATCAAACTTTTAATTGTTAACTATATATGATAATAAATATATCTGTGGAAAATTAATTAAATCTTACATACTATATGTTATAAATTTTTATTATAAATTAATTATCAATAATCATATAAATATTAAGAAAGGAAGTGACACAATGAAAAGAATTTTTAAATCTAACCTATTTTTTCTTTGTTTAGTTTTGTTGCAATTTATTGTACCTTCTATATTGCTATTTGCTTTTAAACTAGATACATCAACTGTATTGATTGTTTCTAGTTTATTTACAATCTTCTTACCAACAATAATTTATTTTTTAGTTACTAAAAAGCCTGTTAAGGAAACCTTAATGCTACATAAATTAAGCAAGCGTGGTTTAATAGCATCAATAGCTTTACCATTTTTATGTTATCCTATAGCAGCATTTTGTAATATCTTAACTAGTTTTTGGTATACAAATAATGTTAGCGATGCCATGCAAACTATGGTAGGCATGCCTTCACTTGTATTTTTATTTGCCTTTGCCATATCCCCTGCAATTGGTGAAGAAATAATTATGAGAGGTGTTGTATTAGATGGTTATAAAAATAAATCTATACACACAGCAGCTTTTATGAATGGATTACTTTTTGCTATACTTCATTTTAATATGCCACAATTTTTATATGCATTTTTCTTAGGTGCAGTTTTTTCTTATTTAGTATATTATACTGGAAGTATTTTTTCATCTATGATTGTGCATTTTATATTTAATGGTTTTAGCTCTTTATCATTTTTAGTATTAAATAAACTTATGAATTCAGAACTTATACCTAATGAAGTAACAGATATGATTAACAATGAAGTTGCCGCAGTTTCATTCAATATTACACAATTACTTTACTCTTTGTTTATATCTATAATATGTATAATAGTGATAATTGAAATCTTTAAGTGGTTAAATAAATATAAAAATGCTACTCATGAAATTCCTAGTACTGAGGATACTTCACTGGAGAATTTATATACATCTAACTATGAAGGTATTGAAATCAATGATTCTCATATTCCTAGAAATGAGGATGACTTCAAAAGATTTTCATCAAAACTTGCTAATTCAATAGCTTACTTACCTATAGCTATTTCAATTATTATATTTATATTTACAGCTATTTAAGTATTATGTAACGTAATAAATAAAAAGTTGGTATAAACCCTTCTTACGGTTTATACCAACTTTTTTTCTTTACAACTATTATGCTACTTCTATAGCAGCTTTTATTTCATCACCTTTTATTTTCAATATGTTATCTATTAATTCTTTAATTTCAACTTTATCCTTCTCATTAGCACTATCCATTATAAGCATAGGTGCGGCTCTGCAACAATTCCTTGCATAAAATATAACTTTTACATCAACATCGTAATTAACTATATCATTAAATTGTAAATTTTTCTTTGAAAGTGTAACATTTAAATTATTGAACCCATTATGCACATGTAAATGTACTTCTACCTCATTATCTCTAATTATTTCACTTCTCTTTACATCCTTTAACTCAACCTTATTTACCTTCAAAACCCAATCACCTCATTAAAATGTATTTATATATATTATAATCTAAAGTTATTCTTTAAACCTCAAATTCACAAAATATTTAATGTTTTCTTTCCTGTTTTTTAGACACTATTAGACTTTTCATATTTTATTCATATTCTTCTAGTAACTTCAAATTTATTATATTATATATTATAATATAATTTGTTATACTAATTTAGTAATATTAATATAATGTATTGTATTTAAATTATCTATTTTATTTAAGGAGTGTGTTGTAAATTTGGCACCCGGTAGTACGTGGCAATTGATTTTTTTAATAATATTAATTTTTGCTTCAGCATTTTTCTCATCCTCTGAAACGGCTTTAATGTCTTTAAGTAAACTTAAAATAAGACATATGGTTTCTGAAAATCGTAAAGGCGCTAAAAGAATCGAAAAATTATCTGAAGATCCAAGTAAACTTTTAGGAACTATATTAGTAGGTAATAACATAGCTAATATAGCCAGTTCTTCAATAGCTACAGCGTTAATTATGAATAGTTTAGGACCTAAATATTTACCCTTAGCTACTATTATAATGACCATAGTAGTTCTTATTTTTGGAGAAATAACTCCAAAAACTCTAGCAGCACAAAGTTCAGAAAAGGTCTCTATTTTAGTTGCTCCTTTGATTAACTTTCTTTCTATAATATTTAATCCTATAGTGGTTATTACTACTTATATAGCAAATATATTGATTAGATTGCTTGGTGGTAAACCTGATGCTGAAAAGCCTATAATAACTGAGGATGAACTAAAAACTATTGTAGATGTAAGCGAAGAAGAAGGGATTTTAGAATTAGAGGAACGTGAAATAATAAAAAATGTAGTTGAATTTGGTGATCTCTTCGTAAAAGATATTATGGTTCAAAGAATAGATATTGTAAGTTTGTCTATTAACTCTTCTTATGAAGATGTAATTAATATCATTAGAGCTGAACAGCTTTCTAGAATACCTATTTACAATGAAAGTATTGATGATATTGTTGGTATACTTAATATAAAGGATATATTAATTTCAGATTATAAACCTGGTGATTCATTAGAGCCTTATATACGAGAACCAATTTATACCTATGAATATAAAAAGACCTTAGACTTATTTAAGGAAATGAATAAAAATAGACATCATATGGTTGTGGTTTTAGATGAATATGGCGGCACAGCTGGGTTAATCACAATTGAAGATATACTTGAAGAAATAGTTGGCGAAATTGAAGATGAGTATGATGATGAAGAAATTCACATAGAGCAGCTATCACAAAATGAATATATTGTTGATGGTAGTATAAGACTCGAAGATATAAATGACTTAGTAGGACTTAATCTAGAATCTGATGACTTTGATTCTATTGGTGGTTTTATTATAAATCAGCTAGGTTCTTTTCCAGTTCTAGGGGAAGAAATAGTATATGAGGATAGAAAATTTACTATTCATGAAGTTGATAAAAACAGAATAAAGAAGGTTAAAATAACTATACTTTAAATTATTTTTATTTGTATTTATATATAGTCTAATAAAAAATCTTACTTGTATTTACAGGTAACATTCACTATATAATAAATGTTACTATTACTATAAATGTAGAATATTAATTAGAACTTATATAAATTAGGGACTATAGTACTAAAAGTTATATATTATTTATGCTTATTTAAAATCAGCACATATAATAATATTTCTTTTTATTCTATCAGTCCCTTTATTCTTAAACTATTTTAATTTTGTTGTCTTCTAATTGGAACATGATGTCTATTCATGTGACAGCAACACTTCTTAACATACTTCTTATTAACAAAGAACACCTTAAGCTTAAAATAAAACAACACTATTAATATGGTAAGTATAATTCCTCCATAACAATAATTAACTCTATATCCAAAATTATTTAATATAAATCCTCCTATAAAGTTTCCAAGTGCCATTGATAATCCATTTACTAATAACTTTAAACCTGCAAAAACATCTCTAAAGTCTAATTCCATATGACTCATCATAGATTCATCTATTGATGATACTATTAATAGTGTAAATATATTTCTTATTAATAAAACTGTTGCAAAACTAAATCTATTTAATGGCAAAACAAGTATAAAACATGTTGCTATAGCTATTAAAAATAATGTACCATCAAAGGCATTTCTACTTATCTTTTCCGCTATCATAGGCATAACTAATAGACCTATCATGCTAAATACAGTACTTATAAATACAAATATAGATATAGTGGAATTTTCATATGAAAAATATTTTTGCAATACCAAGTTATTAAAAGGCCCTACTGCTCCAAATCCAAGAGACATAAGAAATAAAAATATAGCAAATACTCTTACCTTCTTATCTTCCTTAAGAAATTTTACAGCGTTACCAATTGATTTTCTCATGGCTTTTTCATCATGCTTTTCTCTTTTATCCTTAGGCAGTAAAAACCATCTCATAAAAAAGGTTATTATTAATAATCCAGCAGATATCATAAAAAAGTGTACATATCCAAAACTCTTAAAAATCCCTATCTTATTTAAGTTTCCTCCTATTAAAGTTCCTATAGCTGTGGCTATAAAATTAACTGAGAATTTATAACTATAGGCACAACACTCTTTTTCTTCTGTTGTGTAAGAATATAATAGTTGTAGCTCTGTTACTTGAATAAAGGTATTCCCTGTATTTATACAAATCTGTGAAAAAAGCAAAAAATAAAAATTACTTGTGAATGCACATATAATTATGCCCATTGCTATTAATAAACTTCCTGTAGCTAAAATATTTTTTCTTCCAAAAACCTTTATAAAGGGTCCCATGAAAAAAACTATAATAGAAAAAAAAGATCCAATAGAAAAAATTAATCCTATTTCTTCTGTTGGTAACCCTATATTATTAAAATATAATGTATGTAAAAAAAAGAAAATCCCAAAAGCTAAGGCACCTAAAGCTTCACTTATTACCATCATCTGAATGTTTTTCGAAAATCCAATATAAGTTTTTAATGTCTTATTTTTAATCATATCCATACCTCTACTAAAATACTAATACTTTTATCTTTTTCAAAATTAAAAAGCTTATTCATTTTAGAGAGAAATAAAAAATGTATGATTAATACCAAATACTAATCATACATCTTGACCCTATTTATTTATAGCTTTTCCATAGCAAGGAAACAAGCTATCATATCCTTTTAGCTGAACCTTTCCAAATAGCTTATACCCACACTTTTTAAATAAATTATTCATTTTTATATTTATTTCATTTGTATCCGTTTTTATATAACTAATATTATTACTTAAGGCAAACTCCTCTGCATAATTCATTAACTTACTTCCTACACCCTTATTTCTACTTTTAGGATTAACAGCCATTCTATGTATAACAACAGCCTCGCCTTCAAAGTCCCACTTAAGCTCTTTATACTCCTCTGCTTCACTCATGTTAAGACATATGAAACCTAATACTTCTCCATGTTCCTCTTCTAAAAATAACTCTCCTTTCTTTATATCCTTTATAAAATCAGCTTCTAAAGGATAAGAGGAATTCCATTGATAATTTCCTTCTTTATTCATCTCCATAACTGTATCCTTTATGATCTCCATTATAGACTCTAAATCATCTAAAGTCGCTCTTCTAATCACCTTTTCTCTCCTCCTTCAGAATCTTCGTAATAACCTTTTCAAGATTATTCATATGTACCTTTAACTTATCCTCATAATTTTTTATTTTTTCAACACATCTTTTTTCTTCACTTAAATATACTTCTTTATTTTCATTAAACTCCTCTATGTTTTTTTCTAGCTTTCCTTTAGTGAATTGATTTTCTTCTATAGCTTTTCTTAAAGTCACTAACCTAACACCTAATTTGTTTTTTTCACTATTTACACCTTTTAATTCTTCTAGCTTTATATTGGTCTCATTACCTTCCTTTAACTTCTTCTCTAATTCCTTCATCTCTTCGAATTTTTCTTGTACATTATCAGCTTCTTTACTATTCTTTAAAATATCACTATTCAGTTTAGCTAAACCTGTATTTTTAATGTCTAATAATCTCTCACAATTTTCTTTATCTATATGTAAATTATTTAAATCCACTCTTAAACCCTTTATTATTTTTTCAGTAGTTGTAATTTTTCCTAAGCATCTTAACTTTAAGTTATTTAATTCCTCTATGCTTTTATAGTTTTCAATTTCACTTTCTATATCATAACTTTTATCAAATTCTGTCATTGCTATAATTCTCCTTTTGATATTTAGTGTATTTCTTATTTACTACATAATATATAATTGTACCCTAAGTTTTATATTGTATCTATACTATAATAACTAAAGCAACATAAATAAAACTCCTCTACAACATATATGTAAAGGAGTTTTATTTATATACTTTTATATATTAAGTTGTTACCATCTTACCGCCATTAACATGTAAAACTTCTCCTGTCATATAAGAAGCATCATTACTAGCTAAGAATACATAAGAAGGTGCTAGTTCAACTGGCTGCCCTGCTCTTCCCATAGCTGCATCTGATCCAAAGGTGGAAACCTTATTTTCACTAAAAGATGCTACTATAAGTGGTGTCCATATTGATCCTGGTGCCACGGCATTTACCCTTATTTTCTTAGTTGCTAGTGAAAGTGCCATTGATCTAGTAAAAGTAACTAGAGCACCTTTACTTGAAGAATAATCTATTAATTCCTCATTTCCTGCATAAGCTGTAATTGAAACTGTATTTATTATAGAATCCCCCTCTGTCATATGAGGTATAACAGCCTTAGTCATATAAAAAACTGAGAAAACATTAACTTCAAAGGTTCTTATTAATTGATCCTTGGTTACGTTTTCAATGCCACTTTGAGGATAATGCTCACCTGCATTATTAACTAATATATTTATTTTACCTAATTTGTTTATAACCTCTTTTACTGAAGACTTACAAAACTCTTCGTTAGCTATATCTCCTGATATCAGCAAACACCTTCTTCCCTGCTTTTCAACTAAATTCTTTGTTTCTTCAGCATCCTGATGTTCCTTATAATACATTACAGCTACATCTGCGCCTTCTTTAGCATAAGCAATAGCTACAGCTCTTCCTATACCACTATCTCCCCCAGTTATTATAGCTACTTTTCCTTCTAATCTATTGCCATGTTTATAAGCTTCATGCTCATATACTGGTCTAGGATTCATAGAAAACTCCACTCCTGGTTTTTCACTTTGATGTTGCTTTGGAAAACTTGTCGGAAAATTAATTTTATTAGTATCCAAGGTACTAATTCCTCCTATAAATTTATTTCTTAATAAAATTAGTTTCCTACTATTCCTTAATTAATATTCAAATAAAAGAAATTAGATATTTAAATATATAATTTTTCTATTATGTCTTTGTCTTATGGTTTACTTTAATTTTCAAGTGTTAACTTTAATAAAAATCTAATATTATCTTTATATAAAACCCAAATACTATTTCTATATTTTGCACTATAAAATTAAATTCTCATACTGTATTGCATATTCAAATTTCACCTCTAAGATTATGGAGATATAAAGTTTACTTAATGCAAACTGTAATTAAAGTTGATTTTTACTTTATATATGCCTTTCTCATAGATTTAGAAATTAACACTATAAACGCTGAGCATATAAGTAATACTCCACCCATAATATAAACAGGTTGTACACCAATCATGTCACAAAGTATACCTGATAGTCCCATGCTTATAGGTGCTAATATTAGTCCAATAACATTTATTATACTAAACACTCTGCCAATAATATTTTTATCAACTATTATTTGTAAATAACTAAATATAGGACTTGTAATAGAATCTGATGCTCCATATAAAAAATATAGTATAACTATAGCAGGAAAATTTGAAATTCCCCCTATAATTAAAACACTAAGTCCACTAAATAAAAGTCCTATAAAATAATATTTACCTGGTGATTTCACCTTTAACATCCCTATTATTAAGGAACCTATTACCATACCAATAGCTATGGATGTTCTAATAAACCCCATACCTTCAGAACCTACATGTAAAACATTTTGAGAAAGTATTACAGGTAAAGTATCTAAAAGACCATAAGCTAAATTAGTTATAAGTAAAACCACTATAAAAACCTTTATAAATTTATTTTTATATACATAGGATACCCCTTCTTTTAAATCCATAAAAAAACTACTTTCCTTGTCACACTCTATATCTTTAGTTTCTCTATTTTTATTTATTTTAATTAATCCTATAAAAAAAGCTGAAAATACAAAAGTAGTTGCATTCACTATAAATAATGTATTCATGGAAGTAACCGCTATTAGTATTCCTCCTAATGCCATTCCTACAACATCTAAAACATTAAAAATAGTTTCTATTAATATATTAGCTTTTATAATATTTTCATCATCAACTATACTTGGAAGTATTGCCGACCTAGCAGTTCCAAAGACTATATCAAACAGCTCTAATAAAAAAGAACATATAAAGATAGGCCATATACTAAAGCTATTACTTTTTAAAATTATTAATATAACTATAATTAATACACTTCTTATTAAATCAGAAAAAATCATTATATTCTTTTTACTAAATTTATCTACAATTACGCCACAAAAGAGTCCCGTTATTATTTGTGGTAAATTACTAAATGCAAGTAAAAAGCCAACAGTAGCACTGGAACCCGTTTTATCTAAGATATACCACATAATAGATAGTGTATACACTATATCACCAAATTTACTTATTACCCGTGCAGTTAGATATTTATTAAAGTTTTTCTTCTTAATTAACTCCAAATATTCACTCATATAAAAATTCCCCTATCCCTCTTTTATACATTTTTTATCTTGAGTCCCTTTGAAACATAACCCCTACTCAACAATATATAGTATTAAGTATATATTATATCCAAAATATAATTATAATTCCATTAAATTCAACATTTCATTGTTCTCTATTAAAAATGCATCATGTTCTCCAGTACAAAATAAAAGCTACATAACTTAAGCTATATAAAAGCATTATAGATTTTACTACCTAAACTCATAATTAAAAGCTTCTTATAATTTTATGGTGAAATAAAAAAATCACTTGTGAACTTATAAAATTCACAAGTGATTTTCAGTATTAATTATCTCTATTATCCATAAATATCATTACTAATCGTAAAATTCTTAAGAATAACCAAACTAAAGTTACAAGTATTCCAAATCCGCCATACCACTCCATATATTTAGGTGCACCGCTATAAGTCATTCTTAGAACATAATCGTAATCTACAAGTAGATTAAAAGCTGCTAAGGCTGCTATAGCTATGCTAAATACTATTCCAGTGATTCCGCTACCATAAATAAAAGGCATGTAAATACCAAATAATGATAATACAAAGCTTAGCAAATATATAACACTTACTCCCATAGTAGCTATTACTATAGTATTTCTTAATCTATTTGATAATCCTCTTTGTCTATATATAAGTAACATAGAAATAGCAACTGCCACAGTAAGTAATACCGCTGCTAAAACTGCTCCACTATATTGTCTTGACACTATGCCAGTAAAAGATCCTAATAACATACCTTCTAATATAGCATATATAGGTGCTGTAATTGGTGAAAGCGTTGGTGTAAATGATGTTACAACAGCTACTATAGCAGCTCCAATAGAAGCTCCTATTAATAATCCCATGCTTCCTCCACCATTCCAAGTTATAGATGCTGAAATAACTAGTATTGCTAATAATATAAATGTCTTAACTGCCGTACCTGTTACACTCATACTAGATGTATTTCCGTATCCTCCGGCATTTTTTAAACCACGTTCTATAAAAGGATTCGGTTTTTCCATATATATCCCTCCAAGTCTTGAATTAGATTTGTAATATATTAAAGTGATATTCCCTACTAACTATATAGTATAAAATATCACTTTGCCATATTCTATCACTGTAAATTTGCTTAGTCAATAATAATGCTTATAACTTAATTTAGTTTACATATTATTAACCTATATATTATCTTACTATTCCATTAATTTTATTAAAAATTATCATCTATTAAGTCCTTAAAAGTTATACTCTCTAAATCATTAGCTAAATCCCTTTGAACCTTAACAAAGGCTTTATGTAATTTACATTTATGATTTTTTCCACCTGTACATAAACTTATGTCTGTTAAACATCTATTTACACAAATTGGACCATCTATAGCCTCAATTACTTCTTTCATATTTATCTCTTCAGGTACTCTTGCTAGAGCGTAGCCCCCATTAGTTCCTCTATAAGACTTAATTACATTTATAGCTGTAAGTTTTGTTAAAAACTTAAGCAAAAATCTCTGTGATAACCCTAATACTTCTGCTATTTTTTTTGCCTCTACTCTCTCTCCAAATTCTAATCCCGATAAATAAAGAACTACTCTTAAGGCATAATCTGCTTCTTGTGTTATCTTCATACTATCCACTCCTAAATTTTCAAAAATAATTCTCCCTAAAATAACTTTGACATAACTACTTGTCTATGTCTAATACTTTATTTCAATCCTCTAATAATCTATTATTATCTCTTTTCTGAATTTTAAAACTTAATTTCTTATACTCTTCATAATCTTATATATTAAAATGTTTAATATCATACTAAAGGTTATATTATACTATTTTACTATAAAATTAAATAGATTTTCTAGCTTTATTGAAAAGTTATTTAATTTTTTATAAGTTTTCGAAATTTTTTTACCTAAAATTGATAATTTTATGTTATATTATTGTTGTAGTATTACATAAAATTCCTAATATTACTGTAAATTTTTGTATTAGAGTGTTGTTTTAAATCTTCTACATTTATTTATGTAATCATTAAAGGAACTTTTTATTTGTCTTGGAACAATATATTGAAACTAAAGTATTTTATTATACATCACAATATCTTTAATTTCAATTTAATTTATATATGTTATATAAAAATATATAACTTTTTAAATATAAACTTTACCTTTAATTTTAAAAGCTATATACGAAAGGGGAAATATCATGAATAAAAAGTACTTAAAGGGTTTGTGTCTATTAGCTTTATCATCTTGTGCTTATTCAAAAGCTTCTGTTGCTTATGCTGATGTTTTAGAAGGTATTGTTAATGCTGATGTGCTTAATGTTAGAGCTGAACCAAATACCTCATCTTCCATAGTTGGGCAACTTAATAAAAATACTAAAGTAGAAATATTAGATGAAGATTCTAATTGGTATAAAATAACCTTTAACGGTAAAAATTGCTGGGTATCTAAAGACTTTATATCTGTAAATCAATCATCTACAACTGAGGGCCAAGTAACTGCATCCGCATTAAATGTAAGAGATGGTGCAAGCACTAGTAATAATATAATAGGTTCTTTAAATAATGGTACCAAAGTAACTATCATTAGTAAAGATAATAACTGGTATAAAATTAAATATCAAAATGGTTATGGTTGGGTATCCGCTGATTATATTGTAACTACAGGCTCTGAAAATAATAACGGAAACAACAATAATGATAATTCATCATCTATTAATAAGAAATATCTAGTTACTGCTGATGCTCTGAATGTTAGAAGTGGTCCTGGTACAAGCTACGGTGTTATTACAACTGTTTCATATAACACTGTTGTTACTGCCTCTGAATCCAGAGCTGGTTGGACTAAAATATCAGCCAATGGCTCAAGCGGTTGGGTAAGCAATGATTATTTATCTGAAGTTACAGAGACTAATCCTACCCCTACTCCACCTCCTACTGATAATAATGGTTCAGCAGTTAATAAAGATGGAATAGTAACTGCTGATGTTTTAAATGTTAGAAGTGGTGCTGGTACTAATTATGCCGTTATAGATGCTTTATCTAAAAATACTAAGGTAACTGTAGTAGAGGAATCTAATGGTTGGTGTAAAATAAAATTAGGAAATTCTTATGGTTGGGCATCAAGTGATTACATATCTTTTGATATTAATGGATCTGGTAATGATGGTAATAATGGAAACTCTGGAACTACTAATCCAACTCCAGACTCAGTTATTGGAAAAGTTGCAGTTGTTAATGCAAGCTCATTAAACTTAAGAAGTGGTGCTGGTACTCAATACGGAATAGTTAAAGTTTTAAACTACGGTAATCAACTTGATATAATTGATAGTAGTAATAGCTGGATTAAAGTGAATGCAAGTGGTTCAACTGGTTGGGTAAGTACTGATTATGTTACTATTTATGATAAAGGTAGCGTTCCTTCTGGACCTAATGTTCCAGAAACCCCACCTGTAACTTCTGGCTATACTGGACAAGATATTGTTAATTTAGCTAAAAAATACTTAGGTGTACCATATGTTTGGGGCGGAACTACTCCATCTGGATTTGATTGTTCTGGACTTGTTCAATATGTTTATAAAGAAATAGGGGTTTATCTTCCTAGAGTAACTTATGATCAAGTTAACGTAGGACAAACTGTTAGCAGAAATAACTTACAACCTGGTGATTTAATCTTCTTTACTAGTGAAGATGATCCTTCTGATATTGGTCACGTTGGAATATATGCTGGTAATAATGAATTTATTCATGCACCTGCCCCAGGTTCTGTAGTTAAGTACAGTAGCTTAAGTAATGTTTATTATAACAAACAATACTATACTGCTAAACGTGTTTTAAAGTAACCTTATATTTACTTACTACATTTATTAAAATTGTAGTAAGTAATATTCATTAATAAAATATAAAATTTTCACCTAAATAAATGGTCATACAGCTATATAAGTTATATGACCATTTATTTATATACAAATTCCTCTCTTTAATGTTACAGTCTTCTTTTATTACTTCACCTTTTAAGCATCTATATACAAATCTTAAGATTTTAAAAAAGATTTTAATACAACAAATAATATATTTACATCTCTTCACCTATTATTTTCAAACTATTATTAAATGTATATTTATATAACACTCCTATTATATTATTCTCAGCACTTAAATAAGGATATGCTTCCTCTGTATTAAACTTAACTTCTATATAAGTATAATCCTCACTATTAGCCTTATAATCATCCCAGGTTGAGTAAAAAATAGAATGCCATAGCAGTCTATAAAAATCACTTATATGACATTTACTATTGCTATTTTGTCCACCTATGACTTCAAACTTTTTATATACATTGAAGGTAGCATTATCACTCCACTTCCATTTTTCATTGCCAGCATAGGCCTTATACTCCCTTTTAGTTAAGTAATTAAAAGATTTCTTTAATACTACTTTTATTTCATCTTGAGTCATAACCTTTTCATCATTTTTAGTACAATACAACTCTAGTAAGCTCTTCTCATAATAATTTATTCTTCCTATTGATGTATTCATATTAACGCCAAACTCATATCCAATATCAAAATAACTTCTTATTGCAATGATGAATAATATCCCTACATCCTTAGTTTCAAACTTTTCCTCAACTCTACTATGAGCACTCCAATTTCTTAACAGCTTCATAACAGGTAAAAAGTTTTCTTCATAGCTTTCAATTTTAAATTTATATGGGTACAGCATCATAACACCCTCAAAATCATGAGATACACTTCTTACTATTTGTTTATAATAGGACTCTAAATTCTTAGGCTCTTTTATAGGTAATGCTCTTTGTAAAAATGAAAGCATCTCCTCAAAGTACTTTATATCATACATTTCCTTTTTATCATTTGGAGTTTTAGGATGAAGAAATCCTTTAAATAAAATAAATTTTTCTTTTCTTTCTTTTAATATAGAAATAAGCTCTCTACATATTTCAATTATAGCTCTTCTTAAAATATAATACTCAGTATTGCTTTCATTTAGCCATGACTTAAACTTTTCTATATACTCCTCATTTTCCTTTATGTATGGTTTAGGTGGCTTTATACCCGCACCCTCAAAAATCTCTTCATACCTGTTATAAGTATCACTTAAATTTCTTTTACTATTTATTTCAGTTCTCAAATTTTTAAGAAAACTTAAAGTTACTTCTCTTCCTATATTAATATTAGTCTCAACATCATCAACTTTCACTTCTTCAATATCTTTTAAAATTCTTATATATTTTTCGAATTCTTCTTTACTTGCATCTGAAATTTTATCCCTAACTCCATACCTTTTAAATATTCTTATTAAATTATCTATAGCACTATTTAAAGTATCTATCTGATAACTAGAAGTTAAAAACACTATTCTTTCCCTTGGAAAATCTTTATCTAAAATCAATTTCAAAAATATATAGAATCCGCCTATTCTCCCTACTTCTTCTATAGGTAACTCTAAAAATTCTTCACTTACTACTCCTATTAAAAAACTCCTATAATCTTTTCCATCAATAGGTTCACCTACTTCTAAATTTATATCTAAAATTACAGAATCAAATCCATCAAAGTTTTCTCTATTTTCATAAGAATCCTCTATATACTTTAAAGCTGAGGTTAAGTCTTTTTTTAATATTACATCCTCTTTAGGTAAGTTGTATCTAACTCTCCATTTCTCTTCCTCAACATCATCTATGTTGCTGTGATTAAAATCCTCTATCCATAAAGATTTCAAAACTTTCACATCCTTTCTATGCATTAATTTTATTTTTACCTAATACAATAGAAAGAACACATTTTTTTTTAATATTTTATTATATTTTTATTGGTATTTTATTACAAATATTGTATAATTTAAATATACTTTTGAAAAGGGGGGTTGGAATAGATAGACTACTATCTATTTAATTTATTATGATATCAACATCAAAAATTGAATTAAAAGACTTATTAATAAAATCAATACAAGAAGATGAATCCTTTAAAAGAAGTTTTGTTAAGAACCCAGAAAAGGCTATAGAATCTAAATTTGGTTCATCTACTCTAGATAGTATTCTCCTTGATATAAGTAGAGATACCTGTGGATTACTTCATGTGAAAATATCTGATCGTGATTATGTAGATGATCTTAATGAAGATAATAATTGTATCCACTTAATTATGTTAGATAGGGATGAAGATTAATTTTTTTACCAATAATCATTGACATATAAAAATTCTAATTAGGTATATGTATACATATATAATCACGAAATATCCTTTGTATACATAAACTCTCACGCATATATTTAGTATACTTATTTTCATGTTAATAATATTATCAATATAATTTATTGCTTAAGATGAGATACTAAAAAATATATAAAACTTCCTTTAACTAAAAGCAAATGCATAAAAAAGAGAAAGCAGCATGGATATCTTATAATATCCATGCTACTTTTTCTATTTATGACGCTATATTTTCTACTTTATCAAATTCTCTTTTTATATCCATCCAATCATTAACTCTCTTCATATTCTCTATAAGAGGATATCTATTATAATTTGTATCTATTAAAAATACATTTATACCTGATTGAGCTAGTTTAACTGCGTTTCTATATCTGTCCTCTATAAAATAGTCACAGTTAAGTTCCTTTGCTTGTCCCACTTTATCATGTCCACCTACCATGAACAATTTCCCTATGAATCCATTATCATCTAACCATCTTTGACTTACTTCTCTATACTTTTCAGGTCTAGCAGTAACAAAATATATATTATGTTGCTTGCTTAATTCTTTTATTACTTCACTTGCATATGGTCTTGGTACACACTCTCTGTGAATCTGTTCTCCCTTTAAGTCATAGAAAACATCATAATCCTCTTCAGGTATGTTTAGTACCCTACATACGTCGAATTTAACCAATCCCTCTGGTTTTAAATCACTTTTAAAATACTCATTTATATCTTTTAACCAATAATATGGATCCGTTATTGTTCCATCAATATCTACACATATATTTAATCTCATATTTTCCTCCTAAAGATCTTATCCTCTGCTTCGCTAACCTTCTAATGTCTTTACACATTAATTTATAAACATATCAAGAAAAGTCTTCAATATTTTCATAGTTTACATAACTACTTACCTCTTTTTTAATACATTTATTATATATAATTAATATGCTTTAAACAACAAGAAAGTTCTTTCCATACCTTATATTCTATATTAAAAAAATTTAACATAATAAATAAGGTCGATGAAGTTGCTTATTTCACCGACCTATAAATCTTATATTCTCTTAACTCTTATTAAACTTTATAATGGTTTTTTTATTACGTCTATAACTGTACCATCTCTATATTCAACTACAGCTACAATCTCATCTGAAAGCTCTATTGCTTTAGGTTTTCCTGTCATTGATTCAGCTAAGTTCTTTAACTCTTCTATAGTCATAACAGGAAGTCTTGTAGCTTTTAATTTTTCAATTAAATCTGTACGTCTAGGGTTAACTGCTATACCTCTCTCAGTTACAACAACATCTACACTTTCTCCTGGAGTTGTAACAGTTGTAACTCTGTCCTTAATTATAGGAGTTCTTGATTTCACTAAGTTAGTTACTACTATTGCAAGTTTTGAACCAGCAGCAGTATCACTATGTCCTCCAGAACCTCCCATTATAGTTCCATCAGAAGCTGTTGTTACATTTACATTAAAGTCTGTATCTATTTCTGTAGCCCCTAAGATCATTATATCTAATTTATTTACTACCGCGCCCTTATTATGAGCATTACCATACATTGATGATGACATTAACATATGATGTGGATTAGTAGAAATTGATTGAACAGCTTTTAAATCAAAACATTGAACGTCAAATAAACTATTAAATAAACCTTCATTTAACATATCAACGATATATCCTGTTATACCACCAGCTGCAAAGCTTCCTACTATTCCTTGTTCCTTCATTATGTGCTTTAACTCATCTGCAACTGCTAAAGATGTACCACCAGCTCCAGTTTGGAATGACATACCATCTTTAACTAAGCCTGATGCAACCATAACTTCTGAAGCCATTTTAGCTATTTTTAAGCCTATTGGATCCTTAGTTATTTGCGTTGTACCAGATACTATACCAGCTGGATCACCTATACTATCAACTTTAACAACATAATCAACCTTATCTTGAGTTATGTGTATAGGACAAGCTGGGTATGGAACTAAGTTATCTGTTACTGCAACAACAATATCTGCATATTCTGCATCTGCCATAGCATATCCTATAGAACCACATGCTGATTTACCTTGAACACCATTGATGTTTCCGTACTCATCAGCTGTTGGTGCTGCTATAAATGCTATATCAACATGTAAATCTCCACTTTCTAAAAGTCTTGCTCTTCCACCATGTGTATGCATTATAGCTGGATACTTAAGTTCTCCATTAGATACAGCTTTAGCTACTGGACCTGACATGTAAGCTGCATAAATCTTTGTTACAACACCATTTTTCATGTGATCAACTAATGGTGCATGAATTGGGAATATTGAACTTGCTGCAACTGTTAAGTCCTTTATTCCTCTTTTAGCTAATGCATCTATAGCCATGTTTAGTACATAGTCACCATTTCTTAAATGATGGTGGAAAGCTATTACCATACCATCTTTTAATTCTACTTTATCTAATAATGCATCAAAATCTGCAACTAATTTTTCTTCATTTGGAGTAACAGCTTTTACTACTACTGCTGTTTGAGCTTTAACTCCTGAGTTTTCAAAGGCACCTTCAAAAGGTTGAACCTCACCATATCCTTCTATATAATCAGGTAGTTCTCTACCAAGAATATTTTTCATGTTTATCCCTCACTTACTGAATATTTATTAACACTACAGTATAATTTCAACAAAGTTATACACAAAATTGCTAACAAAACACTAAATCAAACCTAAAATTGTTGCTAATTGCAATGTGTTTCTAGCTCTATTTATAACAGGTGCGTCAACCATTTTTCCATCTAATGAGAATACACCTTTACCTTCTCTTTCAGCCTCTTCCATAGCCTCCATTACTCTTTGAGCATGACGGATTTCCTCAGCTGTTGGAGAATATACTGAATGTATAGTATCTATTTGTCTTGGGTTGATTGATGCTTTTCCTGTAAATCCAAGACTCTTAGCTTTAGATGTATCTTTCTTTAATCCCTCAAAATCATTTGTATCTGTAAATGGAGTGTCTATTGAATCAACTCTTAAAGCTCTACAAGCTACAGATACTTTATTTCTTGAGTATAATATTTCGTCTCCCTCTTTAGTTCTCTTAACTCCTAAATCTGATGTTAAGTCCTCTCCACCTAATAAAACACCAACTATTCTACTAGATGCTTTTATTATGTTATATACATTTTCAACACCATAAGCAGATTCTACAAGGGCAATTAATTTTATTCCCCCAACTTCATAACCTTCTGTTTTCTCTATTTCAGTAAGTCTTTCATCAACTTTAGCCATAGCCTCTTCTGTTGCTTTAGGCACTAAAATAGTATCTGGTTTTGCTTTACCTATAACCTCTATATCTTTTTCTGCAAAATCAGTATCTAATGGATTTATTCTTACAACTAATTCTACATTTGAATAATCTACATTTTTAATAGCTTCTCTTACTAAGATTCTAGCACTATCTTTTTCAGTAATACTTACAGCATCTTCTAAGTCTAGAATAATAGAATCAGCCCCTAATATACCAGCATTTTGTAGCATACCCGGATTATTACCTGGCATGAATAACATGGTTCTTCTTAATTTTTTCACAGAACTTCACCTCTTAATTAAAGTAATTTAACTTTCTACGACTTGAATTAGTTACTAGCTGCTCTGTTAACAACTGTTTCAATTCTTGCTTTTATTGTGTAATTTAGTGCACCCTTATCTTGTACTTTTAATACAGCATCTTTTACATCTAATTCTTTTAAAGTCTCTCTTATTACCTTTTCTATTTCTTCGCCAAATTGCTTAATAACTATACTTTCTAGTTCTAATTCAATTCCACCATCTGGATTAGGCATAATCATAACATACATATCATTTGATTCCATTGTTCCAGCCTTAGCAGGTTTTAGTATTTGCATAATCTCACCTCAAACTTCTTAATATATACGCAATCAAAGGGAGAATAAAAATCTCCCTTTAAATATTCTTTTATTAACTATTTCATATTATTTTAAGCTATCTAAGTAAGCTTGTTGTCCTTCTTGATATAAGTTATTACCTTCGCTATCTATAACAACAACTACTGGTAAATCCTTAACTTCTAATTTTCTTATAGCCTCTGCACCTAAATCTTCATAAGCTATTAATTCTGCCTTAACAACTGATTTACCTATTAATGCTGCTGCACCGCCTATAGCTGCAAAGTAAACCCCTGTATTTCTCTTTATAGCATCAATTACTTCTTCTGAACGTAACCCTTTACCTATCATTCCTTTTAAACCGATATCTAAAAGTCTTGGTGCATATGGATCCATTCTATAACTAGTTGTTGGACCTGCTGAACCAAAAGCATTTCCTGGTTTTGTTGGTGTTGGTCCTACATAATATATTATTGCATCTTCAACATCTATAGGAAGCTTTTCTCCCTTATCTAATAAATCAACTAATCTTTTATGAGCAGCATCTCTAGCAGTATAAACTGTACCTGATATAAGTACAGAATCACCAGCTCTTAAATCTTTAACTTTTTCTGCTGTTAATGGAGTTGTAATTCTTTTTTCCATAATTTTTTCCTCCCAATCCCAAATCTCTTATTATAAAGTTCTAGATGCGTGTCTAGTTACGTGGCAGTTTATGTTTACTGCTACTGGTAATCCAGCTATATGAGTTGGATAGTTTTCTATATTTACTGCTAAAGCTGTAGTTTTTCCACCAAATCCTTGTGGCCCTATACCTAAAGCATTAACTTTCTCTAATAATTCTTTTTCTAAGTCTGCATAGAATTCATTTTTGTTTCTTTCATTTACAGATCTCATAAGAGCCTTTTTAGCTAAGTTAGCAGCTCTATCAAAAGTACCACCAATTCCAACACCTACAACTATTGGTGGACATGGATTAGGACCAGCTTCTTTAACAACTTTTAATACAAAATCCTTAACCCCTTGTAATCCATCTGCTGGTTTTAACATTTTTAATTGACTCATGTTCTCAGAACCGAATCCCTTTGGTGCTATAGTTATTTTCAATTTATCTCCAGGAACTATATCATAATAAATTACAGCTGGAGTATTATTTTTTGTATTTACTCTATCTAAAGGATCTTTAACAACTGACTTTCTTAAATATCCTTCTTCGTAGCCCTGTGCTACCCCTGCATTTATAGCTTCATCAATGTTTCCACCAACTATGTGAACATCTTGACCAATCTCTAAGAAAGCACATACAAGTCCTGTATCTTGGCACATAGGCACTTCTTCATTTTTAGATATTTCAACATTTGTTATGATTTTATCTAATATACCTCTAGCAGTATCCCATTTTTCTTCATCTCTAGCTTTTAGTAAAGCTTCTTTAACATCACAGCAAAGGTGATTATTAGCTTCTATACAAAGATCCCTTACTACCTTTGTTATATCTGAAACATGAACTTCTCTCATATTATTTCCCTCCATCAATTGAAGATTCAAATTGCAATAATATTACATATACTTATATTTTCTTACATAACTAAATACTATGCAATATTTATTAAATAAGTTTTAAATATAGCGTAATATCAAAACTTTATTATTCAACTTTAATTTCTTTTAATATCCTTAATTTTATAAATATAAGTGTAGAATATTTATTTAAATTTAAAATACATATATTCTAATAAAGAATTTTCATTGTATTTAGATGTAACATTCATTATAGAATAAATCTAACTATTATAAATGTAGAACATAATTAAAACTTATATATTTATATATTAATTTTGAATAACATAAATGGCAGTTTAAAATAAACCGCCATTTATACTGTAATATCTTATTATTTTCTTCTATTTGCTAAAGCAACAACTCTGTTCATTTCGTTATTTACGATCATGAATCCTTCGTCAACACCCATACCTGGTTTAGCTAAACATTGAGTAGCTCCACAAGCCATAGCTATGTTAGTTGTAATTTCAGCAGATCTGTTAGTTTCGTTACAAGTTCCTCCACAGTAAGAACCTATACCTTTTTCATTACAATATAAGATAGCTTCTGCTATGTTATTTACTCCACCTAAGTCTGGAGTTTTGATTTGTAGCATGTGTCCAGCTTTGTTATCAGCGAAGAATTTAACATCTTCGAAAGTGTTACACCATTCGTCTGCAACTAACTCAACATTTAAGCCTCTTCTATCTATTTCAGCTGTTAAATCTCTTAAAGCTTCCATTTGTTTTTGTCTATCTTCTACGTCCATAGGTCCTTCAATTCTTAATTTGAATGGTTTAGCAGCTTCTGCTAAAGTTTGGATGTAGTCAGCCATTTTGATTGTATCGCAATCAAAAGCAACACCGATTGTTCCATAAACGTCAATGTGGAATACTGGAGCATAACATTCACAGCTTCTTAAATCTTGAACTCTCTTAGTCATCCATTGAACGTATTCTAAAAGTTTTTCTCCTTTAGAACCTAATTTATCTTCAACGTGGTTGATTAAAGCGTGAGGCATAACGTCAGCACCTTTAATAATCATTTTATCTACGTTTTCGTATCTATTATCACCTGATTGAGTAAAGATTGGAATTCTCTTAATCTCTTTACCAGTGTTATATTCTTCTTTAATAACTTCAGCTAAAGTTACTTTTTTAGTTTTTGCAACAGCATCTAATATCGCTTGAGTTATACCATATCTTATAGCTGTATGAAGTCTGTGTCCGTCAATTTCCATCTTATCAAACTCTTCTGCTAAAGCTTTGAAGTTAGTTAATTCTCTTCCGATTAATTTTGGAGCGATTTTCTCGTTAATTACTGGAATGAAATCTTTAGCTAAGAATAATGGATCTCTTCCGCCAGCACCTGAGTATTGAACTGCAGCACAGTCACCAAATGCAACTTGACCATCTTCTAATATTAACATAACAGAGATTGCTTCTCCAGCTTGTCTTATAGCTTTGAATCCTTCTGTTACAGGCTCTCCAACATATGTGAATCCATCATGTCCTGCACCTTTTTTTATAGCTCTTTGATCGTCAAAATAGAAACCAGTTCTTCCTTCTGAACATACAACATCAATAATTTTCATGGTTAAACACCTGTCCTTTTTTATTTATTAATAAAAATTTATTATTGACCGCTTAGAGAGAAAACTCTCTAAGCAGTTATATTTAAGATTAAATTATTTACCTTCAGGTCTTCCGATAAGTACACCTTTACCAACAGCGAATATATCATCAACTGTCATATCGAAACATACTGGTCTACCTTCGTATTGTCCTCTTTCTTCTAATTTCTTTCTGTTGTAATCTTTTAATTCTTGAGTGAATGGGATATTACCAAATTGGTAGTATCTTACTGCACCATTGTTATCTCTAGCTGGCATCATCTTACCATTGTTATATTTACTTGGTGCAAATGGAATATCTAATACTCCAGCTGCGAATGCTTTAACTGCACCTGTTGCTAAATCTCCATGACCTTGTCTAAATGTTTCATCAACCATACACTTAGTTTCAGCTTTGATTATAGCAATTTCAGTTCTTAGTTCTTCAGACATTTGCATTCTTTGACCTTGTAATAAGTTTAATGTAGTTTTTGTAGTTTTGATACCTTCAGCATTAGCTTCCTTAGTTGGGATACCTATAGCTTCGTGTGGAGTCTTAACTATAACTTTAGTTGCTCCAGCAAGTGCAGCTGCAGTTGATCCTAAAGAGATAACTCCAAATGCTCTTGATTCATCAGCTGGGAATCCTCCCATCCATTGGTGGAATACTGTTGTTACATATACATCATTGTAACCATATTGTTTTAAGTACTCTTCACATTGCTCTTCTAATGCTCTAATTGCAGCAACGTCTTGGATTAAGTTACCACATTGTCCGTATCCTACAGTTATATTTTTAACACCTTGCTCAGCTGCTAATAATGCTTCTATTATAGCTACTGCATTTGATGTACTTGGTGGTACTAAAGTTCCTGTTAAAGGTCCGAATGGTTCTCTGTTAATGCTTACTCCATTTTCTTCATAGAAACCAACTAATCTATCACAATATTGCCAATCAGCAATTGTTCTTTCTAATGAGTGGTTTTTAGAATATGGAATGTTGTAAGAAATACCGCCACCTTCATTTGAAGTCCAACCAGCAGCATGGATTATTTCAGTTAATAATCTTGCATCTGGAGTACCGTGTCTAGCTTCTAATGGTAGGTTAACAGCTTCTAAAACTTTTTTACAACCATCTACTCCATGGTTAACTCCTGGGAAACCATTAAGTAATGATCTGCCTGCTTTTTTACTTTCTTCTATACCAACTTCACACTCATCGTATCTGTTAAGTCTTGTATAAGAATCGATTGTGCTAGGAAGTAGATCTGCACCACCTTCATCTTGAAGGAATGTTAATAATTCTATGTGCTTATCTATTAAGGCAACACCAGCTCTTGGTTGTGCTAATGTAACACCTTCTTCTTTAGCTTTAACTAATTTCTTAGCAAAGTTTTTGTGATCTGGTACTGATTTACAGTAATCTATACCCTTTTGAATATCTTCAACTTCTTTACCTGTTGACCATTGAGCTAAAACCTCTTTTCTTACTTTGAAAAACTCTTCTTCAGTCCATTTTTTATTCTTTAATTCCACTTTAAATTCCCTCCTAGCCAATGCTAACTAAATATTTCTTCATTATTCTTACAGCCATATCCGGTAATTCCTGTGCTAACAACCCCATAGCTGATAATATATAAGTTTTATCTAATAAAAATTTAGGATTCTCAGGTTTTAAATATATACCATCAGCTTTATTGTAAGTTCCTGCTTCTAATATTTTATGTGGATTTTCGCTATGAACTAATACCCCACCTGTACCAATCATATACTTCGTTGGTAATAAATCTTTACCAATTTGAGTATAAATAGGACCCATTGGTGTATAAGTACATTCAACTGTACCAACATGTCTTGACATAGCAAGTTCAGTTGCTGTTTTTGCCATAGCCTCATCAAAAGCTATCTCTTCGTGAGTTTCTGGAACCATTTTGATGTTATTATATCTATATTCACAACTACCTGCAACATCTATTTTTCTTTCTTTATCGCCTAAATACTCTCTAAGTTTTCTTGTTCCTGCTGCCTCTAGTAAAGCTACTGCTGAATATCTCATACCAAGATCTCCCTCAACAGTTCTCTTAGCAAAAGGTTCTTCAAGCCCTCTCATAGTCACCCCTGCTTTAGATGGTTCACCATCTGCCAAAGAGTGTATATCAGTTGTAGCTCCACCTATATCAACTACTACTAAGTCGCCAATACCATCTTCTTCGTCTGTACCTAGACTCAATGCCTCAGCTGCTTTTAATACTGCTGCTGGTGTAGGCATCAATATTCCCTGAACAAAACTTTCGGCATTTCCTAATCCTTTAGCTTCTACGATATTACTCATAAAGATTTTTCTTATTTCTTCTCTTGCAGGTTCAACATTTAATGTATTTAATTTAGGCATTACATTTTCTGCAATTCTATAAGTAGTTCCACTTGCATCAAATATTTCCTGAATCTCATCATTAGCTGTTTTATTTCCTGCAACAACTACTGGAACATTCAATCCATGCTCTGCTATCATTTTAGCATTATGGATTATACACTCTTTGTTTCCACCATCAGTACCACCTGCTAACAGAATAATATCTAAGTTGGAGTTTTTAATTTCTTCAATTTCACTTTTAGTCAATTGGAAACTGTATACCTTAAGTATTCTAGCACCAGCTCCTAAGGCTGCTCTCTTTGCTGCCTCGGCAGTTAAATCTGGAACTAATCCTATAGCAACCATCTTTAATCCACCTGCTGCTGATGAGCAAGCTAACTTTCTTACAAAATTAACTTCTTTACCTTCTAATTGTTCTTCTATCTTTTTATAGGCTTTATTAAAACCTATCATTATATCATCTTCAATAGTTGTAATATCTTTAGCCGCAGCTAATATTTCTTCATTTTCAATATCTACAGCAGTAAGCTTAGTATAAGTACTACCGAAATCTAACAATAGATAAGCATCCACTTGTTATTCACCTCTATATTTTACCTATTCACTTCTTTAAACCCTTATCTTAAAGCTCTTAGAAGTTATCTATTTTAAGCTATATTTAAATCTTTCTTTAAGTCTACTATTGTTACTTGGATTGGTGTTCCTGGAGCATAAACTCTGTTATATCCCATATCTTTGAATCTAGCATGTACAGATTCCCAATCTTGTTTACCAACAACTATGTTTCCACCAACATAAAGTAATACGTCCTTTAAGCCAGCTTCATCACATTTTTCTCTTAATCCTCTACAGTCAATTTCCCCGTGACCGTATAAAGAAGATACTATAATTGCATCAGCGTTTGTTTCAACTGCTGCATTTATAAAGTCCTCTTGTGGAGATAAAACTCCAATGTTTACTACATCGAATCCTGATTCTGTTAGTGCGTAATCTATAATCTTATTACCTACTGCATGACAGTCAGAACCTATAACTCCTATAACTACTCTCTTGCCATTCTTATTTTCCATCTTAACAAGGCCTCCTAAAATTTATATATCGTAATTTTAAATATTAACAATCCTATATTTGAAACCCCTTATTTAATTACCAAGTTAGCGCCTCAATCATTTTTGATTTTAATGCTTTAACTGAGCCATCATCTAAGGTATATAAAAACTCTATGAGCTCTTTTTGCTCATCAAGATTTTTGTTTACTATATCAACGTCCTTGTGTCTTCCTGGAGACACAACTATTACATCCTTAGATGCAATGAACTTTTTCAACTCTTTTTCATCGTAGCTATTACTATACTCTACATCAATTTCATCTAATCCTGAGTTCTTTAAAGCACCCTTAATCTTATACATAAATTCTACTGAAATACATACAAAACCGAATTTAGTAGTTGAAGGATATCTAGCTATCTTAACTATTGTTCCTAAATCAGGGTTAATAGCTACCCCTAAAACCTCTTTCTCAAAACCCTTAGTAAGTTCCGTTATCTCATTTACATGGTTAAATGTAGTTATAATAACTTGACTACTATTTAAAATCTCTAAAGTCTTAGGTTTCATTTCTTTAAAATCAGCTATAGTCAATGGAATCACATTCATATTGCATCTCTTACTCAACTCTTTACTGAACATCTTAGCTTGTTCTATATTACATTCTGCGTATACAGCAACTAGCTTGTCCATAAGAATTCTCTTCTTGTCCACTCTTTCATGAACTAACTCTAAGAACTCTTCTGTCTCAATACCCGCCTCTATAGCTTCTTCTAATGCCAAGTCTATAAACTTAGATAACTTATCCTTTAGATCATTATGTTTCCATATACGAGCTTCTTCCTCAACAAAGGTACCCTTACCTTGATAAGATTTAATAATACCCTGTTGTTCTAATTCCTTATAAGCTGAACTTACTGTATTTCTACTTACATTTAAATTACTAGCAAGTTCTCTCTCAGTAGGCATCTTAGATCCAATTTTTATATCGCCCTTCTGGATTTGATCCATTATTTGTTTTTTTACTTGTAAATACAATGGAATACCATTCTTTTTATCTAATACTATATTGATTTTAATCTCCTCCACATTGTTAAGGATTTGCCAAATGGATTAATGGACTAATCCATCTGACATTTTCAATACTACCATAGACTTTTATTAATTTCAATAGCTTTTTTATATTATTTTAATTTTTCTGAATAATTAACTCCAAGCCTTAATCATCAGTGAGTTTTTTAACTTTTTTTTGATATTTTTTATTATATTTTGAGTTTTACCTCCAATTTCCTTACTTTTAAATTGGACTTTTTATTATGTTCCAATAGCTGTTTTTCATGTAATAACTATCACTTTATAGCATATATTCAAAATTGGACTTTTTAGTTTATACCACTATCAACCTTTTCTTCTTCTACTTTAACTTCATATCCTTCAAAATATTGTTTAATTGACTTTGCAAAAGTAGTTGCTAAAAGCTTTTGATAATCTGAATTAACTAAGTTCTCAAGCTCTTTCGGATTAGATATAAAGCCACATTCCATTATTATACCTGGCATTGTGTCATTGCATCTTAAGACTTTATAAGCCTCCTTTGCAGGTTTTGGCAACCTCTTATTTTTTTCATTAACATCCTTCTTTATATTTTCATGGATTATATTAGCCAATTTTTCACTTTCTGGATTATTAGAATACCAAGCGCCAATTCCGCATAACTTAGGATCTTGAAATTTATCTATATGTATACTTATAAACAAGTCACAATTACTGTTTTTCTTCATATTACAACGTTTATTTAAATCTTCTATCTTCTTCTGTCTTACAGTTCCATTATCAGAGTATAGCCCTTCATCACTTTCTCTAGTCATACAAACTTCATAACCCATGGACTCTAATTCCCCTTTCAATAAGAGTCCAATTTTTAAGTTTATATCTTTTTCATTGACTCCTGATTTGGACACTGCACCTCCGTCCATTCCACCATGACCTGGATCTATAAGAATAACCTTTTTATTTTCTTCAGCTAAACAATTAAAACTCATAAAATTTATAGCCAATATTAGTGCACTTATAAATAAAACAAGTCTTCTTCCTCTTGCCACGCTTTTCATCATTTGTCCTCCTAATCTTAAGTTTTCTCTTATAATTTTTTAATTTACACTAAATTAGTTTTCGCAAATCTAATAAATTTATTAATTTTTTAATTGGAAATTTATCGAAACCCATAATATCTCCTCTTTACTTAAAATATTATATTTAAAACCCTCTTTGTTACTTTGATTTAAAAGTCACATATAAAACGGAAAATTTTATTTGAACTAAGGTTGATTAAAATAAAAAATACCTGCAAGGTTATCCTCACAGGTATTTCATTAAATCATATTCTCTCTTTTGGATTTAAATTATTAATAACTATCTGTAGATGCTTGAGCTATATTCATTGAGTGGTCACCTATTCTCTCTAAGTTATTAACTATATCTAAGAACATAGTACCAATTGTAGCATCACATATACCTTTATTTAATCTATTTATATGAGATTGTCTACACTTACGCTCTAAGCTATCAATATTCTCTTCTAATCTAACTACTTCTTCTAATTTATCATAAGTGTTAGTTTCTAACATACTAATACTTAATTCTAAAGACTGTAGTGTAAAATCAAACATTTTTTCAAGCTCTTTTTCTGCCTCTTCAGACATCTTAAGCTTTTTAACTCTTTTTTCACTTGCTAAATCAACTATATTTTCAGCATGATCTCCTATTCTCTCTGCATCATTTATTACATGGAATAGTGAATCAACTTTCGCATGATCTCTATCTGATAAATCTAATTTAGATAACTCTATCAAGTATCTTGTAATTTCATCTTCTAATATATTTATAAGCTTTTCATTTTTGTATACTTTTTCTATTAAATCACTATCTCCTGTTTCAAAGGCCTTCATAGCTAATGCAACATTCTTTTTAGATTTATTAGCCATTCTTTCTATTTCTTTAACTGTTTGACCTAAAGCAATAGCTGGTGATTCAAGTAATCTCTCATCTATGTAAGTTACACCATACTTTTCTTCTTCGTCTTCACCCTTAATAATTTTATTAGCAGACTTAACAAGTACTCCTATGAACGGTAACAGCACTAAAGTGTTACATATATTAAATATTGTATGTGCATTAGCTATCTGTCTTTTAACATCCACTGATCCTATAACTGGTAATTCTGTTACAGCATAAGCTAAAATTCCGAATAAAGGTATAAATATAATTGTACCTATAACATTAAATAATAAGTGGATAATAGCTGCTTTTCTTGCAGTTTTTGATGTACCTATACTTGATAGTAAAGCAGTTACACAAGTTCCAATATTACATCCGAATAAGACTGGTATTATCATATTAATTGTAACAACACCTGTACCAGATAACGCTATTAATATACCAGTTGTAGCTGATGAACTTTGTAAAATAGCTGTCATTCCTAAACCAGTTAAAATTCCTAAGAACATATTTCCATCTAATTTTCTAAGAATTTCTATAAACATAGGTGAATCCTTTAAAGGTCCCATAGAATCCTTCATCATTGACATTCCTAAAAATAATATACCAAATCCTAAAACTATAGATCCTATTTGCTTAATGTTATCCTTCTTAGTAAATAACACTATTAAAGCACCAATACCTATAAAAATTGGTACAAATGCATCTATATTTAAAGCTACAAGCTGACTTGTAATAGTTGTACCAACATTGGCACCCATTATTACTGCAGTTGCTTGATATAGATTCATTAATTGAGCATTAACAAAACCTACTACCATTACTGTAGTTGCACTACTACTTTGAATTATTGCCGTAATTATAGCACCTGTTAAAACCCCTTTTATCGGATTTGATGTTAATTTCTGAAAGAAGCCTTTTAGTTTGTCTCCAGCGGCATTTTGAAGTCCATCCCCCATCATATTCATTCCAAATAGAAATAGACCTAATCCTCCGAACAAACTAATAACCATTTCTAAAGCACCCATAAATTCCTCCTACTTATAATCCCTTATGTACTATGTATTATTTTCATAATTTGCTATCTTTCTTTATTTGCTATCTTGGTTTTAATTTAAATAAGCTTTAATCTATTTATATATTAAAACTTATTACTAACTTTCTAAAAGCATATACTATAATGTTCTTTATTAAGAATCTAAGTTCTATGTTGCTTTTTCTATGTCAAGAATTATAGCTAAATTATAAATTAGGTATAAATATGTAAAATAACTTTCAATATTAATTTCACTTAACAAAGTAAAATCAAGCAAAATTAATGGTTGTAATATTTTTATAATACAAAATTACTAAACTTTTGTTAATACTTTTAAGATATTTTTAACATACTTTGCATCTAAACTTAACATAGATTTAACATAACTACTTTTTATACTTATCTTCCTATTTAATATTTATGCTGAAAATATAATTTAAATCTACATTTCCTTTACCTAACTTATTCTGCATTCATATACTTTACAGAGTTTTAACTCATAAGTTATTTGCAGTTAACACTTTGTATCCTTATAATCCAAAAGATAAAAATTAATCTCCTTTAATTTTTATTTCATTTTCTATATGTACTTCAACTACTTTAAGTATATATACATATATAATATTGTGCTATAAGCTTATATATTATCCATATTTACTGACTATATAAAAAAAGCTCCCTTAAAAATAAGAGAACTTTTAATTTATGTATATTTACTTAAGTTATATTTTCATTACAAACATTACTATAATTATTACTTTATTAACTTATATATATGTCTTTACTACATGTGTCATTTTAGTACTTTTATATTCTCAATAAAATTCTACATTATTAAAGATTCTTCTTTTCTATTTAGAATAGATTCTGCAATATTAGCTGAATGATCTCCAACTCTTTCTAAGTTGCTTATTACATCTAAGAAAAGAGCTCCTCCTACAGCATCACATACACCTTTACTTAATCTATATATGTGAGATGCTCTTAAAGCTTCCTCTAAATTGTCTATTCGTTCCTCAATAACAAAAACCTCATTAGCTTTTTCATGGCTATTAAATTCAAAACCGTCTATAGCAACTTTTATAGAATCCTTAGCATATGTATATATATCACTTAACTCATTAATAGCCTCCTGAGAAAACTTAATATTATTATCTATTTTCTCCTGTGCTAATTCAGTAATGTTCTTAGCATGGTCTCCTATACGCTCAATGTCTTTAACAACCCTAAACATAGACGTAACTAATTCATTATGATGTGGTGAAAGCTCTTTATTAGTTAATTCTATTAAGAAACTAGTAATTTTATGCTCTAAGTCATTTATAATAGATTCATTCTCATAAAGTTTTGATACTAATCCTTGATCATTTTTATTTAAAATCTCCATGCTAGTATCTAGATTTTCTATTGCAATTTTACCCATTCTGCAAGTCTCTTTAACAGCTTGACCTACTGCTATAACAGGTGACTCTAGTAATCTCTCATCTATATAATGTAAGCCCTCTATGTCATTATTAACTATTTCTTCTTTATCCTCTGGTATTATCTTATTAGCAAGCACAACTAAATACTTAATAAATGGTAATAAGATAATAGTATTACCTATGTTAAATACAGTATGTGCATTGGCGATTTGCTTTTTAATAAGCTCTCCTCCAACTGCATGGACTGGTGTTATAGCAACAACAAGTTTTATTAATATTTGCGTTACAGGTATAAATATAATTGTTCCAACTATTTTTATGATTAAATGAATAATTGCAGCTCTTTTAGCATTTTTCTTTGTTCCTATACTTGAAATTATAGCTGTAACACAAGTACCTATATTGCAACCATATAGAATTGGTACTACAACCTCTAAGGATAATACCCCAGTTCCAGATAAGGCTATAAGTATCCCTGTAGCTGCTGAAGAACTTTGTATAATAGCAGTCATAACTACCCCAGTTAATATTCCTAAGAACATATTATTACTTAACTTAGCTATAGTCGCATGAAATACGGCTGAATTCTGAAGAGGTAACATTGCATCCTTCATTACATCCATACCCAAAAATAATATACCAAACCCTAAAATTATATGTCCAAATTCTTTTTTATTTCCTGACTTAGCAAACAAAACTATACAAGCACCTATACCAATAAAAATAGGTACTACACTTTGTAAATCCAAAGTTACTATTTGTGCTGTTATAGTTGTCCCAATATTAGCTCCCATGATAACAGCTGTTGCTTGGTATAAGTTCATTAATTGTGCATTTACAAATCCTACTACCATTACTGTAGTTGCACTACTACTTTGGATTACAGCCGTAACTATAGCCCCCGTTAGTACACCCTTAATAGGATTAGATGTTATTTTCTCGAAGAATATTTTTAACTTCTCTCCAGCTGCATTTTGAAGCCCATCTCCCATTAAAGTCATTCCATAAAGGAAAAGTCCCAACCCACCGAATAGTGCTATGACCATTCCTAAAACATTATTATCCATAAAGTCCCTCCAAAATATAAAACTTTATATGTTATAAATTAATTATCTTGTATGTATAACCAAACTTATTTTGTATGAGTAATAACCTAAGTAATAATGATTTTTTAACATGAACTTAATATTATCTTAATCTAATTTACTTTTATTTATGAAAACTTCATTTTTATACGCTTAAAAAAAGAGAAGGCACACAGTACCTTCTCTCTCCAATACTCCATATTATCTCTTTGAGAATTGAGGAGCTCTTCTTGCTTTTTTAAGACCGTATTTCTTTCTTTCTTTCATTCTAGAATCTCTAGTTAAGAATCCAGCTTTTTTGATCTCTGATTTTAAGTTTTCATCAGCTTTTACTAAAGCTCTTGAAAGACCATGTCTGATAGCTCCTGCTTGACCTGCAAGACCACCACCATGAACGTTTACTAAAACGTCAAATTTATCTTTAGTTCCTGTTAAAACTAAAGGTTGGTTAACGATAACTTTTAATGTATCTAAACCGAAATATTCGCTCATATCTCTTTTATTAATTACAACTTTACCTTCTCCTGGTACAAGTCTAACTCTTGCTACTGATTTTTTTCTTCTACCTGTTGCCATGTATTGAACTTTTGCCATTTTACTTCCTCCCTTCAGACTATTAGTATCTTAACTCTAATACTTGTGGCTTTTGAGCTGCATTATCATGCTCTGGACCGCTGTATACTTTTAATTTCTTAAGCATTTGACGTCCTAATGGTCCTTTTGGAAGCATTCTTCTAACTGCTTCTGTAAATACAAACTCTGGCTTCTTAGCTATTGCATCTCTATAAGACATTTCTTTTAATCCGCCTGGATATAATGAGTGATGTCTTAACATTTTTTGATCTAACTTCTTACCAGTTAAAACAACTTTGTCAGCATTAACAACTACTACGAAATCTCCGCAATCAACGTGTGGAGTAAAAGTTGGCTTGTTTTTACCTCTTAAAATTGTAGCAATTTGACTTGCTGCTCTACCTAATGTTTGACCTTCTAGGTCTACTACATACCAATTTCTTTCTACATTTTCTTTTTTAGCTATGTATGATTTCATTCTTTCTCCCTCCCTGAATTTCACATGAAACGATATCTATGCAAAAGACCCGGGGCTAATGGATCTATATACACAATCAATTTAACAACTTTTATAATTATAATACATTGAACCGGGTGTGTCAACATATTTACATAAGATAAAATGAAAAAACAATATATTTTTTTATTTTATCTTAAAGGCCTGAAATCCTTGTATTTTCTTAATTATAATATACTTGTTTTAGACATAATCCTAAGGCTGGAGCTGACTTTCCAGCCTTAGTTCTATCCTTAGATTGTAATATATCCATTATAGCCTCTGGTTTAATTTTACCAGTACCAACTTCAAGTAAAGTTCCTACTATAATTCTTACCATGTTATATAAAAATCCATCAGCCGTAACTTTAACTTCAATAATGTCTCCATTCTTAGATACATTTAGTTCAGTAATAGTTCTAACTGATGTTTTAACAGAGCTTCCTTTATTTTTAAAGGACTCAAAATCATGAGTTCCAATAAAATACTCACAAGCTCTGGACATGTCTTCTAAATTTAATTGCTGTTTAAAATGATACATATAGTTTCTTCCAATAGCCTTAGCTTCTCTTCTATTTAATATAGTATACACATAAGTTTTCCCAAGACTATTATATCTAGCATGAAACTCTTCCTTAACTTCCTCTGATCTTAAAATAACTATATCTGAAGGAAGTTTACTATTTATAGCATCTTTAAATCTATCACTTGGAATATTACTATTTGTTTTAAAATTAGCAACAAACCCTGAAGCGTGAACCCCTGTATCAGTTCTACTTGAACCAATCAGTTCTACCTCCTCATTAGTAATCTTTCCAATAGCTTTTTCTATTACTTCTTGAATACCTAAAGCATTATTTTGTTTTTGCCATCCAAAATAATTAGTTCCATCATACTCAATTGTAAGTTTTATATTTTTCAAACTTTCACTTCCTTAAATTTAGTAAAGATATTAACTTTATATCATCTACACTAATCTAGTACAAAGTGTTACTAAAATAAATATAGTAAAAGTAATTATAGCTATATAATCTTTATTGCATAACTTAAGCTGTTTCATTCTTGTTCGGCCATTTCCACCTCTATAGCACCTAGATTCCATAGCAACTGAAAGTTCATCAGCTCTTCTAAAAGAACTAATAAATAAAGGGACTAAAAGTGGCATTAAATTTTTCCCTCGCTCTATCAAGCTTCCATTTTCAAAGTCTGCACCTCTTGCCTTTTGTGCTTTCATAATCTTATCTGTTTCATCCATAAGTGTAGGAATGAATCTTAAGGCTATTGTCATCATCATTGCTAATTCATGAGCTGGTAATCCTATCTTCTTAAATGGCTTTAATAAAGCCTCTATTCCATCAGTTAATTCAATAGGTGATGTAGTTAATGTTAATATAGAAGTTCCCATAATCAAAAGAGTAAGTCGTATAACCATAAATATAGCTATCCTTACACCTTCACTATAGATTTTTATAAACTTCCACGAAAATAACAATACTCCGCCTTTTGTCATGAAAATATTTATTAATGCAGTAAAAATCAACAAAATAAATATAGGTTTAAGTCCTTTATATATGTATTTAAACTTTAGATCAGCAATAAATACTACCATTATTAAAAATGTTATAATTAGACCATACCCTATAAAGTTTTTCATCAAGAATAAATCTACCATATATATGATAGATATTAATATTTTTAACCTTGGGTCCAATTTATGTACAAAAGAATCCCCTGGTATATATTGACCAATTGTTATATCTTTTATCATAGTTCGTTTAAAACTATCCTATAATAGTCTTAATCCCCCTTCGATATTAAATTTTATTAATAATCTACCTACCTATTATACTACCTTTTATAAATCACTTACTACTTTAGTAACATCATATTCCTAAACATGAAATATCATAATTATATGAAACATATATAATTTACATGCATCACATATAAATTAAAGCATATATAATTTAAAACATATATAATTTAAAACATATACGTACTATTAATTCTTCATCATGTTCAAGCTCTAACATATCACTAAGATATCACTAACTAAAACTAGTTTTAATTTGTCTGTAGTTTTTTAATTGAAGTATATATTTTTTAACTAACCTACATTGATTATGTAACTATAACATCTACACAGAACATATAGGGTATCTAGTTTTAAATATCAACCATTTACTCAACTACATCAAAAACTTCAAACCTTGATTATCTATATTAAAGTATTCATTATATACAACTATTCTATTTTAATAGAAGTTTACTTAAAACTTCTTTTGCTTGATCTATAGTATAAATATCCTCAGGTAGATCAAAACCTTTCTTATTTAACTCTCTAATCAAATAAGTTACCTGTGGAACACCTAAACCAACCTGTTCTAATATTTCTACTTCTTTAAAGACCTCTCTTGGTGTACCATTTAAACAACATTCACCATTAGACATAACAAATATCTTATCTGCAATCTTAGCTACATCTTCCATACTATGTGAAACTAAGATAATAGTCATATTATACTCATTATGTAGATCCTTAATTCTCCCTAAAATCTCATCTCTACCATGTGGATCTAATCCTGCTGTCGGCTCATCTAAAATAAGAACCTTGGGCTCCATGGCTACAACCCCTGCTATTGCAACTCTTCTTTTTTGACCTCCACTTAATTCAAAGGGAGATACCTCCTTATAAGTATCATAATCAAGCCCTACAATTTGCATTGATTTCTTTACTCTTTGTAATACATCTTCATCATTTAATCCTAAATTTTTAGGACCAAAAGCTATATCTTTTTCAATAGTTTCCTCGAATAACTGATATTCTGGATATTGAAATACAAGCCCAACCTCTTTTCTAATCTCAGTAAGTTTTACCTCTTTAGAAAATATATCAACATTATCTATTATAACTTGACCTTCAGTTGGCTTTAATAAACCGTTTATATGCTGAATTAATGTAGATTTACCTGAACCTGTATGTCCAATTAAAGCTATAAATTCCCCATCATTAAAGGTTATATTAACATTATTAAGAGCTTTTTTTTCAAAAGGCGTATTTTGCATATAAACATAACTTAAGTTCTTTATTTCAATTGACATAATGTATCCACCATCTCATCTATATTGATAATATCTGTGCTTATATTAATTCCCTCTTTTTGAAGTTCATAAGCAAGTTCAGTAACTTGTGGTACATCTAAGCCTATTTCTTTCATTATTTTAACTTTACTGAAAATTTCTCTTGGTGTACCCTCATTTATTATATTGCCTTTATCTAATACTATAACTCTATCAGCATTAACCGCTTCCTCCATAAAATGAGTAATAAGCACTATAGTTATGCCGAAGTTCTTATTTAATTCTAACATAGTATTAAGAACTTCCTTTCTTCCAAAAGGATCTAACATTGCTGTTGGTTCATCTAATACTATACATTTAGTTTTCATAGCTAAAATACCAGCTATAGCTATCCTTTGCTTTTGTCCACCTGATAGCAAATGTGGACCATGCTTTCTATATTCATACATATGTACTTGCTTAAGAGCCTCATCAACTCTTTTTCTAATTTCACTTGGTTCAACGCCTAAGTTTTCTGGTCCAAAAGCCACATCTTCCTCAACAATAGTCGCAACTATCTGATTATCTGGATTTTGAAAAACCATTCCCACTCTTTTTCTTATATCCCAAAGATTTTCTTCTTCTCTTGTATTCAAATTATCTACAAGAATATTTCCACTAGAAGGTATGTGAAGTGCATTGAAATGTTTAGCTAAAGTAGATTTTCCTGAACCATTATGACCTAAAATTACTAGAAATTCACCTTGTTTCACTTCTAAATTTAAACCGTCTAATGCAATCTTTGATTCACCGTCTTCTTTTATATATTCATAATATAAATCTTCACATTGAATCATGTTTTCCTTCATTATTAAATACCTACTTTTATATAATATTTTCCCCTAATATCTATCTCACTTTCCTTAAAGTAAGTCATCAATATTTTATGCGAACCCTCAAAATTCTAAATGTAAAAATAGGGATTAAGTTAAATTACTTAATCCCCTTTAACTCTTAAACTAATTCTAAGATAACAACTTCTGCAGCGTCTCCTCTTCTTGGACCTACTTTGTATATTCTAGTATATCCACCGTTTCTCTCTGCATACTTTGGAGCTATATTTTCAAATAAATTTTTAACAACTTCCTCTTCAGTTACAAAAGAAAGAACTTGTCTTCTTGAATGAAGATCTCCCTTTTTAGCAAGTGTTATCATTTTTTCAGCTAACTTTCTTGTTTCTTTAGCTCTTGTTTCAGTAGTCTCAATCTTACCATGTTTTAAGAAGCTAGTAACTAAGTTTCTTAACATAGCTCTTCTTTGGTCAGTTGGACGACCTAACTTACGGTATCCTGACATCTCTACCCCTCCTTAATCTTCGCTTTTTCTTAAGCCTAAACCAAGCTCTTTAAGTTTATATTGAACTTCTTCTAAAGATTTTTTACCAAGATTTCTAACTTTCATCATGTCTTCAATTGACTTCTCAGTTAACTCTTGAACTGTATTTATACCAGCTCTCTTTAAGCAGTTATAACTTCTAACTGATAAATCAAGCTCTTCTATAGTCATCTCTAGAACCTTTTCTTTTTTGTCTTCTTCTTTTTCAACCATTATTTCAACATTATCAGCATGATCTGTTAATGTCATAAATAGTTTGAAGTGTTCAATAAGAATTTTTGAAGATAAACTTACCGCTTCTTCAGGTCTTATTGTTCCATTAGTCCAGACTTCAAGAGTTAATTTATCATAGTCTGTGATTTGACCTACTCTTGTATTCTCAACTTTGTAGTTTACTCTCTTTACTGGTGTATAGATAGAGTCTACAGGAATTGTTGCTATTGGTAGTTCATCTGTCTTATTCTTAGATTGAGAAACATATCCTCTACCTTTGTTAACATTGATTTCCATATGAAGATTAGCTTCATCATCTAATGTTGCAATATGTAAATCCTTGTTTATAATTTCAACGCTTCCGTCAGTTTTAATATCTCCACCAGTTACTTCACCAGGTCCTTGTGCATCTATTAAAATAGTTGTGGATCCTTCACTATACTTTTTAATAGCTAATTCCTTTACATTTAGAATTAATTCTGCAACATCTTCTTTAACGCCTTTAACTGTTGAAAATTCATGAAGCACGCCATCAATTTTTATTGAGTTAGCAGCTGCTCCTGGTAAAGATGAAAGAAGTATTCTTCTTAATGAGTTACCTAGGGTAATCCCATATCCTCGTTCTAATGGCTCAACAACAAATTTTCCGTATGACCCATCTTCACTAATTTCTACACATTCTATATTTGGCTTTTCTATTTCCAACAACTATAACCCTCCTTTATTAGGAATTTAAACCTCATTTGAGGGCAACTGATCCTACACTAACTATTACTTACTATATAACTCAACGATTAATGTTTCATTAATTGGAGCGTCGATATCTTCTCTAGTTGGCATAGCAACAATTTTACCTTCATAGTTTGCAGTATTTGCTTCTATCCAGCTAGGTAATGTTTTTGGATTCTCGTTGAATGTCTTGAATAATTCAGTTCCTCTGCTCTTCTCGCAAACTGTAATAACATCGTTTACAGATACGTTGAATGAAGCAATGTCAACTTTTTTACCGTTAACTAAGAAATGTCCGTGAGTAACTAATTGTCTAGCCTCTTTTCTTGAGTTACCGTAACCTAATTTATATACTACACTATCTAATCTCATTTCAAGAAGTCTTAATAAGTTTTCACCTGTAATTCCTCTTTGCTTTTCAGCTTTCTCGTAGTATCTTCTAAATTGCTTTTCTAAAACACCATAAATTCTCTTTGCTTTTTGCTTTTCTCTTAATTGTAATCCGTAGTTAGACATTTTCTTTCTGCCTTGCCCGTGTTGTCCTGGTGCATAAGCTCTTCTAGTGAAAGCACACTTATCAGAGTAACATCTGTCACCTTTAAGGAATAGTTTCATTCCTTCTCTTCTACACAGTCTACATACAGCTCCTGTATATCTTGCCATGAAATTACACCTCCTATATATTAAACTCTTCTTCTTTTTGGTGGTCTACAACCGTTGTGTGGTATTGGAGTAACATCTTTAATTAATGTAATCTCTAATCCTGCAGCTTGTAATGATCTGATAGCAGCTTCTCTACCAGCTCCTGGACCTTTTACATAAACTTCTATACTCTTTAATCCATGTTCCATTGCAACTCCTGCTGCTGTTTCAGCTGCCATTTGCGCTGCGAATGGTGTTCCTTTTCTTGAACCTTTGAAGCCTAGTGCACCAGCACTTGACCAAGATAATGCATTTCCAGCTCTATCTGTTAAAGTTACTATAGAGTTATTGAATGTTGATTTAATATGTGCACATCCATGCTCTATATTCTTTTTCTCTTTTCTTCTTCTACTTTTCTTACCTTTTTTAGGTGCCACGATCATCCCTCCTATCTTATTAACTATTTCTTCTTATTAGCAATAGTTTTCTTAGGACCTTTTCTAGTTCTAGCATTAGTTTTAGTTTTTTGACCTCTTACTGGAAGTCCTCTTCTATGTCTAATACCTCTATAACATCCTATTTCACTTAATCTTTTTATATCAAGAGCAACTTTTCTCTTTAAGTCACCTTCAACTAGTAAATTTTTAATGTATTCTCTTAGAGCAGCAACTTCTTCTTCTGTTAAATCCTTGATTCTTGTATCAGGATTTACTCCAGTTTCTGCTAATATTTTTTGAGAAGTTGGTAAACCAATTCCGAAGATATATGTTAAACCAATTTCAACTCTCTTTTCTCTTGGTAGGTCAACACCAGATATTCTTGCCATTAGAATTTACACCTCCTAAGGTTATAATTATTGTTTATTATCCATGTAATAATGAATTTATATATATAAATTTAGGATCAAGAGTAAAACACTCTTACAGCCGCTCCTAAAATATACTATCATGTTAATAATTATTAAGCAATTTAATAATTATAGTATATTTAAGTAATGTTAGCAATTATCCTTGTTTTTGCTTGTGCTTAGGATTTTCACAAATTACCATTACTCTTCCTTTTCTTTTTATAACTTTGCACTTTTCGCAAATAGGTTTTACAGATGGTCTTACTTTCATCGATTAACCCTCCTTATTATTTGTCTCTCCATATAATTCTACCGCGAGTTAAATCATAAGGAGAAAGCTCTACCTTAACTTTATCACCCGGCAATATTCTTATAAAATTCATTCTTAATTTTCCTGAAATGTGAGCCAAAATCTTATGGCCACTTTCTAATTCTACTTGGAATGTTGCATTTGGTAAAGCCTCAAGTACAACTCCTTGCATTTCTATAACATCGTTCTTAGACATAAGGTAATCAAACCTCCTTATTGGCATTCTCATCAGATTCTAAGAAGTTATAAATCTTAGAATTGCTAAGATTTTCTCCGTTCAAAATTAAATTTCTAATTTGTTCTGAAGTTCTTCCAGTGATTATTAGATGCTTTAATTTCTTTTTCTTAGGTTTATCTATTCCTCTCAACCTTCCATCAGAAATATATATATAGTTTTCATTTAAAATACCAACTACTAGATAGTATTTATTTTTATCTCTACCTGCTTTAGAATAGACTACTCTACCCAAAAGATCTATATTTTCCAATATCTTTTCACCTCGTTGATCAAATATTTAACCTAAGAAATTTTTAATAAATACTCTTAATAACTATTTTTCCCACTTCTCGCCTAAAAATACATTGTTTCACTTTATAGGCACAAAAATTGTTATTTTAACTTTAAAGTTCCAATCATATATGGTAAATTACCTTTGCCATTATGCAAAATTGTGTACCTGTGTTACCCTATACATTAAAAATTAAGAGCTTCTATTATATTGCCTCTATCTTTTCACAAATCTGCTTAAAAACATCATTAATTGATTGAGTTCCATCAACTACAAGTAATTGATTTTCACCCTTATAATATTCAACTAATGGACTAGTTTGTTTTTCATATACATCTAGTCTATTATTAACAGTAGAAGCTGTATCATCAGCTCTTTGTATTACTTCGTTTCCACATTCGTCACAATTAACACCATTCTTTGGTGGATTGTATTTTATATGGTAACTAGCTCCACAAGATGGACACACTCTTCTTCCAGTCATTCTATCTAGAATGAACTCTCTTGGAACATCAATAAGTAAAGCGCAATCTAACTTTTCATTATTAGCTTCTAGTGCGTTCTTTAAAGATTCTGCTTGTGCAACAGTTCTTGGGTAACCATCTAAAAGATAACCATTTTTGCAGTCCTCTTGAGTTAATCTATCTTTTATTAAATCGATAGTTAAATCATCAGGTACTAATTGCCCTTTATCCATGTACTTCTTTGCTTCTATTCCAAGTGGGGTCATCTGAGTGATATTATATCTAAATATATCACCAGTAGATATATGTGGTATAGAATATTTATTACTTATTGATTTTGCCTGTGTGCCTTTACCAGCTCCTGGAGGACCTAATAAAACTATTTTCACACGTATCATCTCCAATAATTTATTTCAAGAACCCTTGATAATGTCTCATCACCAATTGAGATTCTATTTGTTTCGAAGTTTCTAATGCAAATCCAACAACAATTAGTATCGCTGTTCCACCAAATGCTAAATCCTTAAAATTAGTATACATAGATAAGAATATTGGGAATAGTGCTATTGCTGCTGCATATACACCACCTAATATAGATACCCTTGTAAGTACCTTTTCTATGTATTTCATAGTTGGTTCACCAGGTCTGATTCCAGGTATAAATCCTGAAGATTTATGCATGTTTTCAGCCATTTCATCTGGTTTAAAAGTAATTTGAGTGTAGAACCATGTAAAGAACACTATTAAGATAAAATATGTTACTATATATGGCCAAGTATTTGATCTAAAGACACTCCATTTACTATTTAGAACAAAATTTGCAAAACCTGATTCTGGTATGAAAGTAGCAATTGTTCCTGGGAACTGCATAACTGACATAGCAAAGATTATTGCAATAATTGCTGAAGAACTTGGGCTGATAGGAATATGTGTAGATTGTCCTTTGAACATTCTACTTCCTGCAGCTTTACCAGCATATTGCACTGGAATTCTTCTTTCGCTTAATGTTACGATTATTACACCTATTAACATTGCAATTACTAAAGCAACTAGCGTTACAACTTGTATAAAGTTAGCATCGCCTGTCTTTTGTAAATTAATAATTGAGTAAACAGATTGAGGAACTCTTGAAATAATATTTACATATATAATTAAAGAGATTCCATTTCCAAGTCCCTTAGCAGTTATTTGTTCACCTAACCAAACTAAGAAAACTGAGCCTGTTGTCATTGTTATTAGTATTAAGAAAAGACCAAGTTTAGTATTATCAGTAAGAGCCCCACTTCTTTGGATTATAGCATACATCCCAAAAGCTTGAATAACACCAAATACTACAGCTGAGTATCTAGTTATATTTTGTATCTTCTTTCTACCTTCTTGACCTTCTTTAGACATTTGCTCTAACGTAGGTATTGCAAATGTAAGTAATTGTACAATAATCGAAGCATTGATATAAGGTGTAACACCCATAGCAAATATACTAAATCTGCTAAAGGCACCACCTGATAATAAATCATAGAAACTAAATAAGTTTCCTGAGCTTGTAAGACTTGATAAACTCTCAGTATTAACTCCAGGAACAGGAATAAAGTTTCCCATCCTGAAAAATACTAAAATCAATAGTGTATAGAGTAATCTTTTTCTTAGCTCAGGAACTTTCCAGGCATTACGTAGGGTAGATAACATCTATATCACCTCAATTTTTCCTCCAGCTGCTTCAATTTTCTCAGCCGCAGTCTTAGAGAATTTGTTAGCTTGAACTGTTAATGACTTCTCTAATGTTCCGTTACCTAAAATTTTAACTCCGTCATTTAATTTTCTTATTATTCTTTTCTCTAATAATAATTCTGGAGTTACAACTGTACCGTCTTCAAATACGTTTAATCTATCAACGTTTATGCTAACGATCTCTTTAGAGAATATATTGTTAAATCCTCTCTTAGGTAATCTTCTATATAATGGTAATTGTCCTCCTTCAAAACCAGGTCTTACTCCTCCGCCTGATCTTGAATTTTGACCGTCTTGACCTCTTCCAGCTGTTTTACCCCAGCCAGAACCAGTACCTCTACCTATTCTTTTGCTATTTTTTGTAGCACCTTGTGCAGGTCTTAATTCATGAAGTTTCATTTATTACACCTCCTTGTATATTATAGTTCTTCTACTTCTAGGAGATAGTTTACTTTATTAACCATTCCTCTGATTTGAGGAGTTGCCTCATGCTCAACTGTATTTCCGATCTTTCTTAAGCCAAGAGCGTTTACAGTAGCAATTTGGTCTTTCTTTCTACCAATTAAACTTCTAGTTAATGTAAGTCTTATTTTAGCCACAGTAATCCCTCCTATCCTAAGATTTCCTCAACAGTTTTGCCTCTTAATTCAGCAACCTGTTCAGCAGTTCTTAAATTTGATAATCCATTTATTGTTGCATTAACAAGATTTCTTGGGTTGTTAGATCCTAAAGATTTAGCTCTAACGTCTTTAACACCTGCTAATTCAAGTACAGCTCTAGCTGGACCCCCAGCGATAACTCCTGTACCTTCTGTAGCTGGCATTAAAAGAATTTTTCCTGTTCCGAATTCACCATAAATTCTGTGAGGAATTGTATTTTCAACGATTTCAACTTTTACAAGATGTTTTTTAGCATCTTCGATTCCTTTTCTAATAGCTTCTGGAATCTCTACTGCTTTACCAGTTCCAACACCAACGTGTCCGTTCTCGTCTCCAACTACTACTAAAGCGCTAAATCTGAAGTTTCTACCACCTTTAACAACTTTAGCAACTCTGTTTATGTGTACTACCTTTTCTTTCAGTTCTAAACTGTTAACATCTACTCTCACCATATTCCCTCCTTTTCCTAGAATTGAAGGCCAGCTTCTCTTGCTCCTTCAGCAAGTTCTTGCACTCTTCCGTGATATATAAATCCGCCTCTGTCAAATACTACTTCTGTTATACCTTTATCTATAGCTTTTTTAGCAATCATAGCTCCAACCATTCTTGCAGCTTCTTTATTGCTTCCAGCTTTTTCTGCAAAATCTTTATCTAAAGATGAAGCAGATACTAAAGTTGTTCCCATAGCATCATCAACTATTTGAGCGTATATATTTCTCTCACTTCTGAATACGCATAATCTTGGTCTTTCTGTTGTACCACTAATTTTTTTACGCACTCTCATGTGACGTCTTACTCTAGCAGCACTTCTATCACATTTGTTTGACATAAGTAGTTCACTCCTTTCTACCTATTTTTTACCAGTCTTACCTTCTTTACGTCTGATAACTTCATTATCATACTTAATACCTTTACCTTTATATGGCTCTGGTTTTCTCCATTTTCTAATATCAGCAGCTGCTGAACCAACTAATTCTTTATCGATTCCGCTTACTACAACTTTAGTAATCTCTGGAGTTGTAAATGTAACTCCTTCAACTGCTTCTATTTCAACTGGATGAGAGTAACCAAGATTCATTACAAGCTTTTTGCCTTTAACTTCAGCTTTGTAACCTACACCAACTAACAGTAATGTTTTTTGGTATCCTTGAGAAACTCCTATTATCATGTTGTTCACTAAAGCTCTAACTGTTCCGTGTAGAGCTCTATGTAATTTATTTTCACTTGGTCTTGTAACAATTACATTGTTATCTTCTAAAGATATGTTTATATCTTTGTGCATAGCTTTAACTAATTCACCTTTTGGACCTTTAACAGTAACAACGTTTTGATCGTCAACGTTAACTGTAACTCCAGCAGGTATTGCTATTGGAAGTCTTCCTACTCTTGACATGATTACACCTCCTGTTCTAATAAATTACCAAACGTAGCAGATAACTTCTCCACCTACATTTAGTTTTCTTGCTTCTTTATCAGTCATGATTCCTTTTGAAGTAGAGATAATAGCGATTCCTAAACCATTTAATACTTTAGGAATTTCCTCATTACCTGTATATACTCTTAAACCTGGCTTAGATATTCTCTTTAATCCAGTTATAACTCTCTGTTTTTCTCTGCCATATTTCATAGCAAGTCTTAACATTGGTACAGAACCATCATTATATTCTTCTATATTTTTTAAGTAACCTTCATTTAACATGATTTCAGCTAAAGCTTTCTTCATTTTTGAAGAAGGTACTTCTACAATTTCGTGTCCAACAGTATTAGCATTTCTAATACGTGTAAGTAAGTCTGCTATAGGATCTGTCATTACCATATTTATTGCCTCCTTTCATACCAAATCGGAATATTACCAACTTGCCTTTCTACATCCAGGGATTTGTCCTTTGTAGGCAAGCTCTCTGAAACAAATACGGCAAATTCCATATTTTCTTAAAACAGCATGTGGTCTTCCACATAATCTGCATCTTGTATACGCTCTTGTGGAAAATTTAGGTTCTTTTTCCCACTTAACTATCATTGCTTTACGTGCCACAATCGTCCCTCCTTATTATTGAGCAAAAGGCATTCCCATAAGTTTTAATAGCTCTCTTGCTTCTTCATCAGTCTTAGCAGTTGTAACAAATATTATATCCATACCTCTTAGTTTGTCGATTTTATCGTATTCTATTTCTGGGAATATTAACTGTTCTTTAACACCCATAGCATAGTTTCCTCTTCCATCGAAAGACTTAGCTGATACTCCTCTAAAGTCTCTTACTCTTGGTAATGCGATGTTCATTAATTTGTCAGCAAACTCATACATTTTTTGACTTCTTAGAGTTACTTTGCAACCTATTGGCATGTTTTCTCTTAGTTTGAAGTTAGCTACTGATTTTCTTGCTCTAGTTAATATTGGTTTTTGACCTGATATTATTTCTAGATCTGATAAAGCAGCATCCATTACTTTTGAATTTTCCTTAGCTTCACCAACACCCATATTGATGATGATTTTCTCTAACTTAGGAACTTGCATTATATTCTTATATCCGAACTTTTCCATTAAAGCTGGAATAACTTCTTTATTATACTTTTCTTGAAGTCTTGCTATCACTTTGTGAACCTCCTTTCAAAGTCTATAGTGTTTCTCCGCACTTTTTACATACTCTAACTTTAGTCCCGTCTTCTAGAACTTTATGATTGATTCTTGTTACGCTTTTACATTTTTCACAGTATAACATAACTTTTCCGCTGTAAATTGGTGCTTCCATTTGAACTAATCCACCTTGCATGTTTTGTCTGCTTGGTTTTTGATGCTTAGTTACAACGTTAACGTCCTTAACTACAACTTTACCTTTTTTAGGTAGAACTGATAAAACCTCACCGATTTTACCTTTATCTTTGCCTGAAATAACCATTACTGTATCTTTTCTTTTTACGTGAACTTTATTTATTGACATTACTTAGCCACCTCCTTATCTTATAGAACTTCAGGTGCTAATGAAAGGATTTTGTTAAATTCTCTTTCTCTTAACTCTCTAGCAACTGGACCAAAAATACGAGTTCCTTTTGGTTGTTTATCGTCTTTAATAATTACAGCCGCATTTTCATCAAATCTGATGTATGAACCATCTGCTCTTCTTAATCCTTTAACAGATCTTACGATAACAGCTTTAACAACATCACCTTTTTTAACAACTCCACCTGGTGTTGCACTCTTAACACTTGCAACTATAATGTCACCGATATTTCCATATTTTCTTTTTGAACCGCCTAATACTCTAATACACATGATTTCTTTTGCACCAGAGTTATCCGCAACTTTCAATCTTGTTTGTTGTTGTATCATGCAAATACCCTCCTTTCAAACTATAAGGAACATAAGCGAGTTTATATTATTTAGCTCTTTCCATTATTTCTACAAGTCTCCATCTCTTATCCTTAGATAATGGTCTTGTTTCCATAATAACAACTTTATCATTTAATCTTGCTTCATTATTCTCATCGTGTGCTTTAAATTTTGTAGTTCTGTTTATAGTTTTTCCGTATAGTGGATGACGGACCTTTGTTTCAACAGCTACTACTATTGTCTTATCCATCTTGTCTGAAACAACTTTACCAATTCTAGTTTTTCTTTCATTTCTTTCCATAGAATTTACCTCCTTTCAACCACTACTGTTCTAAACTCTTTATTTCGCTTTCTCTTAAGACAGTCTTAATTTGAGCTATAGATCTCTTAACTTGTCTGATTCTCATTGGATTTTCCAATTGACCAGTAGCTAGTTGAAATCTTAAGTTGAACAGTTCTACTTTTAAATCTTTAATTTTTGAGGTTAATTCTTGAGCACTGCTGTTTCTCAACTCTTGCAATTCCCTAGCCTTCATGATCTTCACCACCTATTTCTTCAAAGTCTCGTCTGCTTACAAACTTAGTTTTTACTGGTAGCTTATGTGATGCAAGTCTCATAGCTTCTCTTGCTAATTCTTCACTTACACCTGCTATTTCAAATAATACTCTACCTGGTTTAACTACTGCAACCCAGTATTCTGGTGAACCTTTACCAGAACCCATACGAGTTTCTGCTGGTTTCTCTGTAACTGGTTTATCAGGGAAAATCTTAATCCAAACTTTTCCCCCTCTTTTAACGTGTCTATTAATAGCTATTCTGGCAGATTCTATTTGGTTGCTTGTGATCCATCCGCACTCAGTTGCTTGAATACCGAATTCTCCATAAGCTATAAAGTTACCTCTAGTTGCCTTACCTTTCATTCTACCGCGTTGTACTTTACGGTGCTTTACTCTTTTAGGCATTAACATACGTTATTCCTCCTTCCCGAACAATACTTAAGTTAGTCTTAAGCCATATGTCTCATTATATAACTTGCGTTCTCTTAAATTATGTTACTACTTTTCTTCTTTAACTTTTCTTACTGGAAGAACTTCGCCCTTATATACTAAAACTTTAACACCAATTTTTCCATAGATTGTATTTGCTTCAGCAAATCCGTAATCTATATCAGCTCTTAAAGTTTGTAGAGGAATAGTTCCTTCGTGGTATTGCTCAGCTCTTGCGATTTCAGCTCCACCTAGTCTTCCTGAACAAGTAGTTTTAACACCTTTTACTCCTAATCTCATAGCTCTTTGAATTGTTTGTTTCATAGCTCTTCTAAAAGATATTCTCTTTTCTAATTGAAGTGCAATGCTTTCCGCCATTAATTGAGCATCTGTTTCTGGAGTTTTAACTTCTACTATATTTATTAAAACATTTTTTTCTTTAACTATTTTTGATAATTCTTGTTTAAGTGTTTCAATACCTGAACCACCTTTTCCGATTACCATACCTGGTTTAGCTGTGTAAATGTTTAATTTAACTTTTTTAGCAGCTCTTTCGATTTCTATTTTAGAAATTCCAGCAGTATAGTGTCTCTTTTTAACAAACTCTCTTATTGCGTTGTCTTCAACAATGAAATCTGCAAAGTTTCTCTTGTCTGCATACCATTTGGCATCCCACTCTTTGATGACACCAACTCTTAATCCATGAGGATTTACTTTTTGGCCCACTACGTTTCCCTCCTTCTAGTTTCTTTCTTTCACTACTAAAGTGATGTGACTAGTTCTTTTTCTGATTCTATATGCTCTACCTTGTGCACGTGGTCTAAATCTTTTTAAAGTAGTACCTTGACATGCATAAGCTTCTGCAACGAATAATCTATTTACGTCTAAATCATAGTTGTTTTCCGCATTAGCTACAGCTGATTTTAATAGTTTTTCAACTACTACAGCTGCGTCCTTAGGAGTGTATTTTAGAATTGCTTCTGCCTCTCTTACGTTCTTGCCCCTAATTAAATCTAGTACTATTCCAACTTTTCTTGAAGACATTCTTACGTGTCTAGCTATAGCTTTAGCTTCCATTCAATTTGCCTCCTTCCTGGACTATCTTTTTACTTTTGATGATTTTTCTTTGTTAATGTGACCTTTGTAAGTTCTTGTTAACGCGAATTCACCAAGTTTGTGTCCTACCATATCTTCTAAAATGTATACTGGAACATGTTTTCTTCCATCATGAACAGCTATAGTGTGTCCTATCATTTGTGGGAATATAGTTGAACTTCTTGACCATGTTTTTAAAACTTTCTTTTCACCCTTCTCGTTCATTTCAAGAATTCTCTTCATAAGAGCCTCTTGCACGAAAGGTCCTTTTTTAATTGATCTACTCAATTTAATGCCTCCTTCCTATACTTATAGGTAAAATAGGGGAAGAGAATTAAGTATTCTCTTCTACTATTTTCTTCTCTTAACGATAAGTCTATCAGAGTATTTTTTATTCTTTCTTGTTTTGTATCCAAGAGTTGGTTTACCCCATGGAGTTACAGGACCAGGTCTTCCTATTGGACACTTACCTTCTCCTCCTCCGTGTGGGTGATCGTTAGGGTTCATTACAGATCCTCTTACATGAGGTCTTAAACCTAGGTGTCTAGTTCTACCAGCTTTACCTATGTTAACGATACCGTGTGTTGTGTTAGATACAGTACCAACTGTAGCCTTACACTCTATTCTAACTTTTCTAAGCTCACCACTTGGTAATCTTAATAAAGCGTAGTTTCCTTCTTTAGCCATTAACTGTGCAGATGCTCCTGCAGATCTTACCATTTGACCACCTTTACCAGCAGTTAATTCAATGTTATGAATTGTTGTACCAACTGGTATGTTGATTAATGGAAGACAGTTTCCTGGTTTAATATCTGCTTCTGGTCCAGATACTACAGTATCTCCAACTTTTAATCCAACTGGAGCGATTATGTATCTCTTTTCTCCATCAGCATATACTACTAATGCTATGTAAGCAGATCTATTTGGATCGTACTCTATTGTAGCAACTTTTGCTGGAACATTGTCTTTATTTCTTTTGAAATCGATGATTCTATATTTTCTTTTAGCTCCACCACCACGGTGACGAACTGTTATTCTACCTGTAGCATTTCTTCCGCCACTTTTGTTTAAAGAAACTAAAAGTGATTTCTCAGGCACGTTTGTTGTAACTTCTTCAAATGTAGACATAGTCATTTGTCTTCTTGAAGGTGTTGTAGGTTTAAAACTTCTTATTGCCATCGAATTTCCCTCCTTCGCTTATAGCTTTTCTGGCTTTCATGCCAATACATGCTTTATTTTTTTATTACATAGCTTCGAAGAACTCAATTGTTTTGCTATCGCTTGTTAACTTAACAATTGCTTTTTTGAAGTCAGCTCTTTTACCAATGTGTACGCCAACTCTTTTTTGTTTTCCGATGTATCTAGCTGTTTTTACTTCTTCAACTTTAACACCGAAAACTTCTTCTACTGCTCTTTTTATTTGAGATTTATTAGCGTGTATGTCAACTACGAAGCTGTACTTTCTATCAGCCATAGCAGCCATACTTTTTTCAGTTATAATTGGTTTTCTTATTATATCATGACTAACTAGCTTCATTATGCATACACCTCCTCAATTTTAGCAACTACATTTTTAGTTACTATCATTTTTTCAAATTTTAAAATATCATATACATTTAAGTTGTTAACTGGAATTACAGCAACGCCTTGAATGTTTCTAGCTGATTTTAAAACTGTTTCATTGCTTTCTTCTACAACTATTAAAGTTTTCTTAGCTTCGAAAGCAGATAACATTTTAACTATTTCTTTAGTCTTAGGAGCTTCTAATTCTAAGCTTTCTAATACTATCATGTTAGTGTCAGCTACCTTAGAAGATAAAGCAGATTTCATTGCTAATCTCTTAACCTTTTTAGGTGTTGACATTCTGTAACTTCTTGATTTTGGTGCGAAAACAACTCCACCATGTATCCATTGTGGTGCTCTTATAGAACCTTGTCTTGCTCTACCAGTACCTTTTTGTCTCCATGGCTTAATTCCGCCACCACGAACTTCAGCTCTTGTTTTAGCTGATTGAGTTCCTTGTCTCTTATTTGCAAGTTGTGCTACAACTACTTGGTGTAACACTTCTCTGTTAACTTCTATACCGAACACGTTATCAGATAATTGCATTTCGCTCACTTTTTGAGCATTTCTATCGTAAACAGCTATTGCTGGCATATTGCATCCTCCTTTCTTTCAGAAATTATTTTACCTTTACTGTATTTCTGATCACTACGTAACCTTTTTTAGCTCCTGGTACTCCACCTTTTATAAGAATTACATTCTTTTCTGGAATAACTCTTGCTACTTCTAAGTTAAGAACTGTACTCTTAACATGGCCCATGTGACCTGGCATTTTTCTGTTTTTGAATGTTCTTGATGGGTCTGATGAAGCCCCTTGAGAACCTGGTGCTCTATGGAATTTAGAACCGTGACTCTTTGGTCCTATTGAGAAGTTCCATCTCTTAATAGCTCCTTGGAATCCTTTTCCTTTAGAGATACCAGTTACATCAACTTTATCTCCAGCTGCGAAAACTTCTGCTAAGATCTCTTGACCTACTTCGTAGTTTTCAACATTTTCTAATTTAAATTCTCTTACAAACTTTCTTGGTGCAACCCCTGCCTTAGCGAATTGACCTTTAACTGGTTTGTTGAAAAGAGATTCTCTCTTAACATCAAATCCAACTTTTATTGCAGAATACCCATCTTTCTCTACTGTTTTCTTTTGGATAACAGCACATGGTCCTGCTTCAACAACTGTAACTGGAATTACTTTCCCATTTTCATCAAATATTTGAGTCATTCCAAGTTTTTTTCCTAGAATAGCTTTTTTCATTGCTATTGCACCTCCTATACATATTAGCGGATCGCCCTTTAAAAGCGGTCATAATAATTATTTTTCATAGGGAAATAAGCTTATTATAGCTTTATTTCGATATCAACACCTGCTGGTAAATCAATTCTCATTAACGCATCAACAGTTTTTTGTGATGGATTGATTATATCTAATAATCTCTTATGAGTTCTGATTTCAAATTGCTCTCTAGAATCTTTATATTTGTGAGGAGCTCTTAAAATTGTTACAACGTCTCTTTCAGTTGGTAGTGGTACTGGACCAGCTACTGAAGCACCAGTTGTTTTTGCTGTTTCAACAATTTTTTCAGCTGATTGATCTAATAAATTATGATCAAATGCCTTTAATCTGATTCTTATTTTTTGTGTCACCATATTTTTCCCCTCCTTCTTATAACATCATTATTTTTCTGGCTTGTAAACTCCGCCAGGTGTTTCACTATATAAATGTTATTTTATAACTATGTTTAATGTATTTTATAATGATACACTCATATATGTATCTTCTTCTTAAAATATGAATTTTTTTGTCTGAATAACACAACTTCTATAGTATACAATACTTTAATACCTTTGACAAGTATTTTTTAAGGATTTCTCTTCAAAAACTCAAAGGTTTTAAATGTATAAAATGTATTTTTCAGTCTTTTATTATTATAAATTATGTTAGGGAGAAGCGCGCGCATTCTTCTCCCTAAATAAATTTAATATAAATCATTCATAAAAACGAATTACAATTACTCAGTTATTGTAGTAACAACTCCTGAACCAACTGTTCTTCCACCTTCTCTGATAGCGAATCTTAATCCTTCTTCCATAGCAACGTTGTTGATTAATTCAACTTTCATGTCGATATGGTCTCCTGGCATTACCATTTCTACTCCGTCTGGTAATTGGATTGATCCTGTTACGTCAGTTGTTCTGAAGTAGAATTGTGGTCTGTATCCATTGAAGAATGGAGTGTGTCTTCCACCCTCTTCTTTTTTAAGTACGTATACTTGACCTACGAATTTTGTATGTGGTTTTACTGATCCAGTTTTTGCAAGTACTTGACCTCTTTCAACGTCTGTTCTTTGCACTCCTCTTAATAATGCTCCAATGTTGTCTCCAGCTTGTGCTTCATCAAGAAGTTTTCTGAACATCTCTACTCCTGTACATACTACTTTTCTTGACGCTTCTGCAAATCCTACGATTTCGATTTCATCACCAGTTCTTAGGATACCTCTTTCAACTCTTCCAGTTACAACTGTTCCTCTTCCTGTGATTGTGAATACGTCCTCGATTGGCATTAAGAAATCTTTGTCTGTATCTCTTTCTGGTGTTGGGATATATTTATCTACCTCTGCCATTAAGTCTAAGATACATTGAGTTTTAGAATCATCTGTTAAGTTGTTGATTGCTTCTAAAGCTGATCCTGATACGATTGGAGCTTCATCTCCGTCGAATCCGTATTCGCTTAATAACTCTCTAACTTCCATTTCTACTAATTCTAATAATTCTGGGTCATCTACCATATCAGCTTTGTTTAAGAATACAACGATGTGTTGAACTCCTACTCTTGATGCTAATAGGATGTGCTCTCTTGTTTGTGGCATTGGACCATCTGCTGCTGATACAACTAAGATCGCTCCATCCATTTGAGCTGCCCCTGTAATCATGTTCTTAACATAGTCTGCGTGTCCTGGACAGTCAACGTGTGCA
>NZ_FQXP01000014.1 GCF_900130005.1 Clostridium collagenovorans DSM 3089
AATGGAGCTGGCAATAGGACTTGAACCTACAACCTGCTGATTACAAGTCAGCTGCTCTGCCAATTGAGCCATGCCAGCATGTATTTTAAAATGGCGACCCAGAAGGGACTCGAACCCTCGACCTCCGGCGTGACAGGCCGGCACTCTAACCAACTGAGCCACTGGGCCATTATTTGGTGGAAACAACAGGGATCGAACCTGTGACCCTCTGCTTGTAAGGCAGATGCTCTCCCAGCTGAGCTATGCTTCCATAATGGTGACTCCTAGGGGAATCGAACCCCTGTTACCACCGTGAAAGGGTGGTGTCTTGACCGCTTGACCAAGGAGCCATATGTTTTCATCAGTTTTGCTGTTTGTGCTCAGCTCACTGACAAGGTATATCTTATATTAAATTGAATCTAAAGTCAACAACTTTTTCTCACTTTTTTACGTTTTTTTTTATTTTATATAACTTTTTCTATGTTTATATGACTTATAACCCTTGATTTATCTTACTTTGTACTTAATTAACACATTATTTATAATATCACATTTTTATAATTTTTGAAGGTTATGATACTTCGGATTATTCATTATTTGTGATAATATGTTATATTTTTCTTCATTATTATTACGTATATTTATACTTTTAATTTAAATTTTTATTTAAATTATATCTTTAAAGTAACTAATAACCCTATGACCTATCATATTTTCTTTAAATTAAATCCATATTCTAATAACTTATTACATATTTAACTTCATTATTCTATAAAAATATTATCAAAATTTATCTATTGCATAATAATATATTTTTAGAGCTTAGGTATTATATTTATATTAAAAATGCCCTGTGTTCTATACTTTTTATTTCATATAGCCTCCATATTAATACAGTATATTTATATTAATATTCCTATGTATTATCTAATTTAGATTGATTATGGCTATAATAAAAGATATTTATTAAGAATATATATTTTTGTAATTCTAAAGCTATATTATTTTTCTTTAGCTTCTGCTAAACTTATTAAAGTTATTAAAATAAAAATATTTTATTTATTATATATATTTTATTAAGTAAACTTATCTTACTTTGATGTTTTTGTAGTGAAATACTAAATTCTATAAAAATACTACAGTGTAGTTTTAATATTGCAAAGTATATATAGTGAAAATATATAATACCTACTATTAAATTTAGATACAAGTTGATTTAAATATAATTTAGAAACTCAATTTATTATAAAGAATAGATTTAAGGAGCGTGATTAAATTTGAAATATGATGTAATAGTAATTGGTGGTGGTGCTGCCGGTATAGCCGCTGCTATAACTGCTAAAGACGCTGGTTGTAATGTAGCTATTTTAGAATCTACAGATAGAATCGGTAAAAAAATATTAACTACAGGTAATGGTAGATGTAATATTTCTAATGAAAAAGCTGACGTAACTAGATACCATAGCGATAATACAGATTTCTTTAAAGACATAATAAGCAACTTTTCTTATAAAGATACAATAGATTTTTTTGCATCAATAGGGTTGCATCTTAAGACCTTAGATAGCAATAAAATGTATCCTTTATCTCTTCAAGCTTCCTCTGTAGTAGATATATTTAGAATGGCACTTGAAGATAAGTCTATTGATATTTATTTTAATTCTAAAGTAAATAAAATAGAAAATAAAAATAATGTTTTTAAATTACATATTAATGAAGAGATTTTCACCTGTGATAAACTTGTTTTATGCACTGGTGGTAAATCTTATCCTAAAACAGGTTCAGATGGTTCTGGGTACAAACTAGCTACCTCACTAGGCCATAAAATCACTAATTTAATACCTTCCATTGTTCAAGTAAGACTTAATCATGATAGACTTAAAGCCTTGTCAGGTGTTAAATTTGATGGTGTAGCTAAAATATTAGTAAATGACAAATTAGTTCAAACTGAGGAAGGAGAAATCTTATTTACTGACTATGGTATATCAGGACCTCCTATTCTTCAACTGAGTAGAGTTGCATCTTGTAGTACCCTATCTAAGAAGAATAAGGTTTCATTACAAGTTGATCTAATGCCTAGTATGGATGAAAAGGCTTTAAAAACCTTCATAGACAATCATTTAGGTACTTTTGGATATAGAAGTATACATGATTGCTTTATAGGCCTTATAAACAAAAAAATAATTGTACCGCTTTTGAGAGAAGCTGAAGTAGATGATATCCATAAGCCAGCATGGGAAGTAACCTGGGAAGAAAAATGTAATATGCTTAAACTGCTTAAATCTTGGACCTTTGAAGTTACAGGTACTAATACCTTTAATGATGCTCAAGTAACTGCTGGAGGCATAAATACAAAAGATATTAACCCTATTACCTTAGAGTCTAAGCTTGTTAAAAACTTATACTTTGCAGGAGAAGTTTTAGATGTAGATGGAGACTGTGGTGGTTTCAACTTACATTGGTGTTGGGCTTCAGGTATAAGAGTTGGAAAATCTGTATGTAACCATTAAAATTTAATGTAATATTTGGTATAATATTCATGTCGAAACTTTAATTTAAAGGGGATTATATATATGAATATTATTATCAAAGAATTATCTAATGACTTATTTTTTGCTACTGCAAAAATGCTTACAGAGCTAATGAATTACCATAGAAAATTAACCAATGCTCCTAAGGAGTATTGGCAAACAAATGAAGAATCGGAAAAAACACTAAGAGAGTGGATAAATGAAGGTTCTATTTACAATATATTTTCAGATGAAACTCCAGTAGGTTTCTTTTATGTTAGACTTGGTGGCCAAAATGTAGCTTGGTTAGAAGATATGTTTATTTTAGAGGACTACAGAGGTAACGGTTTTGGTAAGTTTGCAATGAAAAAACTAGATGAATTAATGATTGAAAAGAAAGTGGTTGCAATGTTTGTAGATGTTATACCTAGAAATACAAGCGCAATAAAGTTGTATAAAGAATGTGGATTTGATCATTTAAATCTAATTCAGTTAAGAAAGAATTATGATGAAAAACTAAACAAAGATGAAAACATTGATATATTAGGCTTTGATTTTAAAAAATATTAAAGAAAATACCTTACTGAAAGTGTATCTTCTCTTTATGATTTATAGTTATAATAAATATAACTATTATCCTAAAGTGATGATATTCATCAGTAAGGTATTTTTTATATATTATTCGCCAAATGATTTCTTAGCTTCATCTAAAGCTTTTCTTGTATTTTGTTCTGCTTCATTAAGAGCATCCTTAGTTGATTTTTCCCCAAGGATTATTTGTTTTAATGCTTTATCCATATTTTCGTGGATTGAATATCCATTTAAAACCTTAGGGTCACAGTATCCGTAATCAAATTCTTTAACAGCTTCACCCTTAGCTGGATTTTCTTTTTCAACATATTCTTTAAATTCTTTTGAGTTTAAAACAGATTTTCTTAAAGGTAAGTATCCTGATTTTGTACCCCAAGTTAATTGATTTTCATCTTCCATAAAGAATTTAATAAATTCAAAAGCAGCTAATTTTTCTTCTGCTGAAGGTGTATTGAAGATTGTAACATCTGTACCAGAGAATAATGCAGCTTTTTCTTTTCCTTCTGGTAAAACAGCTGTTTTGAAGTTAACATTTCCACCTTCACAAGCTTTAATTATATCAGGTAATGCAGAAATAGAAGATATACCCATAGCTAATTCTCCTCTTCCTAATGGACCTGTTATGTATTTTTCTTCATCTAATATTTTAGCTGAACCATCTTTAACCATACCAGATAAGAAATCAAATGCCTTTTCTGTTTCTGGTGAGTTAAATAATATTTGATCCTTATCTTCATCAATTAAATGACCACCTGCTTGTTCAACCCAGAAACTTGAGTCTATACCAACAGATGTATTAAGTCCTAAACCTTGAATATCATTCTTACCATCTTTGTCTTTATCTATAGTTAATTTTTCTGCTGCTGCTTTAAGCTCGTCCCAGTTACTTGGAACTGCAACTCCATTTTCTTTTAATATATCGTCATTGTAAAATAATAAATAAGTTCCTTTATTAAATGGTAAAGAATGATGTTTTCCATTCCACATACCATTATCTCTTAAGAACTCAGGAATGTCTTTCCAAACTTCATCCTTAAATCCTATCTTTTCATTTTCAATGTAAGGATTCAAATCTTCAACTAAATCATTTTTTACATAAGCAGTTAATCTATTTGGATAGATCATTGCTAATGCTGGTAATTGATTAGATTTAGACGCTCCCTCAAGTTTTGAGAATAACTCTTTATAATGTCCTTGATAAACTAAATTAACAGTTATTTTACCCTCATTTTTCTTGTTAAACTTATCTGCTATTTCTTGTAATGCCTTTTCATTTTCACCTGTCATTGCATGCCAAAACTCTATGCTTACAGGATCCTTAATTTCAGTTGCAATAGTAGTCTTTGCTTCGTCTTTTGGTTGCTCTGATTTCGCACTTGCACCATTGCCGCAACCAAATAAGCTAAGTGTTAATACACATGAAGCTATTAATGCAGTTAGTTTTTTTAATTTCATAAAAATCTCCTCCTAAATTTATATATAAAGGTTTATCCTTTTATACCTGACTTTGTCATACCAGAAATAATGTATTTTTGAAGAAAAAAGTATATTATAAGTATTGGTATTATTACTATGGTACTGGCAGCCATAAGCAAGTTATAATTACCACCTGCCTCTGAAGTAAAGTTCATTATCCCAACAGGTAAAGTACGCATATTAGGTAAATTAGTAACTATTAAAGGCCATAGGAACTCATTCCAACTATTAACTATCTTAAGAAGTGCTATAGTTATTAAAGCTGGTTTTGCTACTGGTACCATAATCCTCCACAAAAATCTAAAATCACTACAGCCATCCAATTTAGCTGCATGATAAAGTGAACTTGGTATTGTTAAGAAGAATTGTCTTAACAAAAATATTGAGAATACGCTTATGGTCCATGGTACTGTTAATCCAGCGTAAGTATTTATCCAACCAAGCTTAGCTATAGTTATATAATTTGGTATTAGTGTAAGTTCACCTGGAACCATCATAGTACCTATCAAAATAGAAAATATTAAATCCCTACCCCAGAAGTTCATCTTTGAAAAAGCAAAGGCTGCTAATATAGTTGTAATCAATGTTCCTATAGTAACTATAGCTGCTATTATTACACTATTAAAAAAATATCTTGCTATTGGTATTTGTGTTGCAACATCTAAATAATTAGAGAATTGCACTGTCCTTGGAATAAACTCTGGCGGCATTTTAAATACTTCACTCAATGGCTTTAATGATGTGCTTATCATCCAAATGAAAGGTAACAAGGTTATAATACATCCCAGTATTATAACTACATATGTAATAAATTTACAAACCTTATTCATGGTCATAGTCCTCCCTTATTAAATCCTTAATCATAATTAACTTTTTTCTTGCCAATTCTAAATTGAATGAAGTTTAAAGTTAATATAATTAAGAACAATATTAAAGCCGCTGCCGAAGCAACACCATATTGATAGTGATTGTTAAATTTGTTATAAATGTAATACACCATAGTTAAACAACTATTTAAAGGGCCTGGTTGTTTATCAAATAATGCAAAAACCTCTCCAAATACCTTAAAAGAATTTATGGTGGTAATTATGCACACAAAAAATATAGTTGGAGATAACAGGGGTAAGGTAATACTCTTGACCCTTTGAAAGAAATTAGCTCCATCTATTTTTGCGGCTAAATTATATTGTTCATCAACATTTTGGAGTCCAGATAAAAATACTATTATGTTATATCCAAGACCTTTCCATATGCTTACTATTATTAAACTCACCATAGCCCACTTTGGATCGGAAATCCACTTTATAGAATCTATTCCTATGAAGTTTAAGAAACAGTTTAAAATACCATAGTCACTATGAAAAATCCATCTCCACACCATAGATATTGCTATTGTAGAAGTTATAAAAGGTAAAAAATATATACTTCTAAATAGTTTTTTAAATTTAATATTTCTATTAAGCAGTATAGCTATAAATAGTGAAATTAAAATAGATATAGGTGTTACAAATAATACATATATAAAGGTATTCTTAAGTGCAATCCAAAAATCTGCATCATTAATCAAGTAAGAAAAATTATCTAATCCTCTAGCAAATACTATATCTTTTTGGTAGTTATACTTACTATAAAAACTCATATCAAAAGTTTTTATAATGGGATAAATATAGAAAACTGATATTATTATAAGAACAGGCAATAAATATAAAATTCCTCTTAAAAAAGACTTATAATTCTTATCCCTATTAATCATAACTTAGATTATCCCCAGTCTTAGAATCAAAGAATACTAACCTATTTGGCTTTATACCAATATATACATTAGTCATTTTGTCTGGAATAGTATCATATGTAGTAACCACCTTTATAGCAGTATCACCTACTTTTATTTTTAATATTGTATCCTTACCTAAATTCTCAATAAATTCTATATTTGCTTCTATTGAATTTTCAAAATATGTTTCACTAATTATAAAGTCTTCACACCTAATTCCAATATTTAAATCTTTCATATCAGCAGGAATATTAACAGTATTTATAAAGTTACTTAACTTAAAATCCTTATTAAATAATCTTATAGAATCCTCTTTTTTATTAACATCGCAATGAATTATATTAATAGGAGGATTTCCAAGAAAGCTTCCTACAAATAAATTTTTAGGATTTTTATATAATTTGCTTGGCAAATCATATTGTTGTAATACTCCGTCCTTTAATAAAACTATCTTATCTGAAATACTCATAGCTTCTTCTTGATCATGAGTAACAAAAATAGTTGTTATCTTAAGCTCACTTTGTATCCTTTTTATCTCTTCTCTCATTTCAACTCTTAATCTAGCATCCAAATTTGATAAAGGCTCGTCCAACAATAATATTTCTGGCTCCTTAACTAATGCCCTAGCAATAGCCACCCTTTGTTGTTGTCCACCTGAAAGTTGAGAGGGTTTTCTTTTAAGAAGTTCCTCTATCTTAACTAAGGAACTTATCTTATGAACCTTGTCCTTAATTTCTTTTTTAGGCAACTTCTTTAATTTTAATGGGAAAGCTATGTTATCATAAACACTCATATGTGGATATAGAGCATAGTTTTGAAAAACCATTCCTATATTTCTTTTCTCAGGAGCTATGTCATCTATAACTTTTTCATCGAAATAAATGTGTCCCTCACTCGGTTTATGTATTCCAGCTATAGTAAAAATCGTTGTACTTTTACCGCAGCCACTTGGCCCTAATAAGCTTACTAATTCACCAGATTTAATTTCAATATTCAAATCTTTCACGGCAGAAAAATCCTTAAATCTCACTGAAAGGTTCTCTATTCTTAAATCCATAAAACTCCTTCTTTCATAATATGTTTATCTTTTTTTATATTATTTACCTTGTGAACTTCATATACTCTTTAAGTACCTATGAAGTTTATGAGTCAATTAAATATCTAGTATTTGATGAATATTATCTATATTAGAAGTATCAACCCCTACTATAGGTATATTTAAGTTGTTTTCCTCTAAAAGTCCCTTTATTTCTTCTATGAAAACTCCACTTTCTTCTACCATCTCTAAGCTGGCTAACATGTCATTCAGATTATGATTATGAGAAAACTCTCCATACCATTTTCCACTGCAAGTTAAATTCACTCCACAACTAGGGCTACCATTAACCCCTAAAATTCCTATTATATTAAATCCATTTTTACTATAATCTCTTATTTCATTTAACACAGGATTTAACATTTCTCTACTCATATCTCTGAAATGAGGTGTATCAAACTGTTCCTTTACATGTCCCCATCTTCTACAACCATAGATTTTCATTTCAGGACATGGTAATTGTATAATCCCAATATCATTTTTAATTAAATTCATAATAAGATTTTTCTTTTTCTCTTCAAAGTTTTTATTATATTCATTAAAATTTTCAACCTTAGACTTACAATTTAAAAAACAATGGCATACTAGAATAATTTTTTTATTACAATTTAAATTTTCCATGAATTTCTCCACTCTTTATAAAATTTTTTAAATATTTTGCAAACTTAAGTATAATCCTACTTGAATTTTATTTCAAATTTGTATTTTCAATAGTAAATCACTGTTCTATTTAAAAATTCCATAGCATTTTTAGACAATATAAAAGGACTGTTCTTTTGAACAGTCCTTAATGTGTACTATTTTAATTTCTTATGTTATTTGGATAATATATAAATTTATATATTAGCATTTAATTCAAGTAATAATTTTTCTAAGTCTATACCATGAACAGCTACAGCTTCTTCTAATGTTTCCATTTGAGCTGATGGACACCCAACGCATCCCATTCCACAGTTCATAAGCACTTCAATACTAGATGGATATTGTTTTATTATTTCACCAATTGTCATATCCTTAGTAATTTTCATATATTGCACCTCCGATACATATGTATTTAAAATATTATAGAATAATCCCTATATATTTACTATACACATTTTAACCAGAATTTCAATTATAATTCTTATAATTCAGCAATTTTCATTGTTTGATCTCTCTTTGGTCCTACAGAAACTATAGCAATTCTTGCTCCAGTTATTTCTTCTATTCTCTTTAAGTATTTCTTAGCGTTTTCTGGAATAGCATCATAACTTCTTGCATCTGCAATACTTTCATCCCAACCATCAAACTCTTCATATACTGGTGTACATCTTGCTAAATCTTCTAAGCTTGCTGGGAAGTAGTCTATAACTCTTCCGTCTAACTCATAACCAACACATACTTTAATTTTCTCAATTCCAGCTAAAGTATCCATTTTAGTTATTGCAAGACTAGTTAATCCACATACTCTAGTTGTAGTTTTAACTATTACAAGGTCTAACCAACCACATCTTCTAGCTCTTCCAGTTGTTACACCATACTCATGTCCAACTTGTCTTATATGCTCTCCCATTTCATCATGTAATTCTGTTGGGAATGGTCCTTTACCTACTCTTGTAGTGTAAGCTTTAGCAATACCAATAGCATTAGTAATCATTGTTGGTCCAATACCAACTCCTGTACATACTCCACCTGCTATTGTGTTTGAAGATGTAACATAAGGATAAGTACCGTAATCTATATCAAGTAACATTCCTTGAGCACCTTCAAATAAAACTTTTTTATCAGCTTTTATAGAATCATAAACCTTAACAGAAGTTTCTTGTACAAAAGGTCTTATTCTTTCACCAAATTCTACATACTCATTGAATATTGCTTCAAAATCTAAAGGCTCTTCACCATAGATTGAAGTTATAACTTTATTTTTGTCTTCTATGTTAATTTGTAACTTTTCTCTCAAAACTTCTTTATGAAGAAGATCACAAATTCTTATACCACATCTTTCAACCTTATCAGTATAAGCTGGTCCTATACCTTTTTTAGTTGTACCTATGTCATTTTTACCTCTAGCTTTTTCTTTTAAAGCATCTAATACCTTATGGTATGGTAATATAACTTGAGCTCTATCACTAATTGCTAATCTCTCTGGTGTTACGTCTATGCCAACTGTCTTTAAATATTCTATTTCAGTAAATAAGGCAGCTGGATCTATTACTACGCCATTTCCTAATACATTTAACTTGTCAGAATAAAGAATTCCAGATGGTATTAAGTGAAGTTTATATTCATTTTCCCCAACAACTACAGTATGACCTGCGTTATTTCCTCCTTGGAATCTAACTACTACTTCAGCATCCTCTGCTAGGTAGTCTGTCATCTTACCTTTTCCTTCGTCTCCCCACTGAGCTCCAAGTACTATTAATGTTGACATATTATTTCCTCGCTTTCCTATAGCATATTTAAATGCCATTATAACTAGTTCTCTAAGTTTTAAACAATATTGAAACATATTCTAAAACAAATTTTACTTCATTTTAAAATAAACTTATTTATAAATTTAGTTGGTAAACTTTTACCCTTAATTATCTTATCAAAGTACGGCTCTAAAATCAAGAATTATACGAATAATGATTTATTAAATTATACTATAGTTCGCTAAACTTAATTTTTAAATATAATTTTGTTTCATTTTTGTTAAATTATAATATTTATTTCAAATCCTCTTATATTTTAGTTATAATAATTGGTATACCATTGTTTTATACAGAGTTTTTGTATTATTTTGTTATATAATCTTAGATTTAATTAATTTAATAATAAAGTCTAAATTTATAAAGTAGAATTATATAATGCTTTATAAATCACACATATAAATTTAGGGAGGTTTTTAACATGAGTATTCCTAACATGTTAAGTATTTTTAGGTTAATACTTATACCTGTTTTTACAATTGTGTTTTTCTCACCAATTGAACATGCTATGCTATACTCTTCTATAGTATTTGTTATATCAGGTGTAACAGATTTACTTGATGGCTATATTGCTCGTAAGTACAATCAAGTTACTAAATTAGGTATTGTTTTAGATCCTTTAGCAGATAAACTTACTTTATTAGTAGTGTTATTTTGTCTATTTAAGAAGGAGCTTATTCCATCTTGGATTTTAATTTTCTTCGTAGCAAAAGAATTGTCTATGATACTAGGCGGAATCTTTGCTTACACACGTTCAGATTTAGTTATTCCTTCAAATATATTTGGTAAATTAGCAACTATATTTTTTTATTTTTCTATTTTCGTATTACTATTTGATAAAACTATTGGAATTTATTTAGTTTATGCAACTGTAATAAGTGCAGTCATAGCCTTATTTAGTTACATAAAAATATTTTGGAATAATAAACACAGTTTTAAAAAATAATTATTTTAAGATAAAAACTTTAAAGAAAAGAGAGAGTATATAAAATTTTATACTCTCTCTTTTCTTTTATATACACTATAATTTAATGTTCAAGCATAGAAAGTATTTTGGATGTAAGCTTACCATACTCAGGATTAGCTCTATCTCTCGGCCTGTCCATAGTTATATTTATAATTTCCTTTACAACTCCAGGGTTCCTCCCCATTACAATTATTTTATCAGCAAGATATATAGCTTCATCAACACTATGAGTTACGAAAAGTATTGTTTTCTTATTCTTTTCCCATATGTTCAAAAGTTCTCCTTGAAGTATAATTCTAGTATGTGCATCTAAAGCTCCAAAAGGCTCATCCATAAGTAAAACCTCTGGATTGTTAGCTAATGCCCTAGCAATTGCTACCCTCTGTTGCATTCCCCCTGATAGTTCATAGGGATATGCCTTTCCGAAGCTCTCCATATTTATTAACTTTAAATATTTTTCTGCAACCTCTCTCCTTTCCTTTTTATCTACTCCTTTAAACTCTAATCCTAAGGCTATATTGTCCAAAACAGTTCTCCATTGTAATAAGGAATAGTTTTGAAACACCATTCCTATATCTGATGTAGGCTCAGTTATTGCTCTATCTCTATAAATAACTTCCCCTGAAGTTGCACTCTCTAAACTAGCTATTATCCTCAACAATGTAGATTTACCACAACCCGAAGGCCCAACTATACATATAAAATCATTTTCTTCAACCTCTAAATTTATATCTCTTAAAGCCTCAACTTCTAAATTCTCCTTAGTTTTAAATATCTTATTCAACACTTTTATTTCTATACATGTACTCATTGTTGTAACCTCCTATCTTGTTTTACTTTGCCATGAAAAATATTTATGTTCTATAATTCTAAAGAAGGCATCTAACAAGGCTCCTATAACCCCTATACAAATCATACCTGTTATTACTAAATCCGTTCTTCCTAACTCATAAGCATGAGTAATTAAATACCCAACTCCTGATAAACTTCCTGGTAGCATTTCCGCTGAAACTAAACAAGCCCATGCAATACCAAGTCCAGTTCTTAACCCGTTGATTATACTTGGTGCTGCTGCTGGTAATAATATTTTAGTGAATATATGTATTTGTTTTGCACCTAACACCTTTGCTGACTCTATTAAGGTTTTAGGAACTGTCTTAACTGCAAACATAGTATTAGTTACAACTGGGAAAAAGGTACCCAATCCTATAATAAACATCATTGAAAATTTGAAATTATTTAAGTAGGCCTGGAGTTGTCCCCCTTCAACCTTAAATACAGTTGCTACACTAGAAACTCCAAACCATGCAAGAACTAATGGAACCCATGCAAGTGGTGGTATTGGTCTGAAAATATTTATGAAGTTATTAAACAAACCATATACCGTCTTCTTATAACCCATTAGTACTCCTAATGGAATTGCAATAAGTACTCCTACTATATACCCTGATAATACCCTAATTAAACTAACTAGAATATTAGTAGGAATTGATCCTAATCCAATAAAATCATCTGTAGCATGAGCAAAGTTATTAAATACTTTCCCTATTTCAGGTAATATAACTGGATTATCTATTCTTTTAGAACTTATGTACCAAAGAATTATAAATAAGATTGGAACTATAACTCCTATAAAAAATCTTTTTAAGTTTTTTGACATTTCTATCCTCCTAAAAAAGCTTTCCTAAATATTCAGGAAAGCTTTACTTTTAAGTAAGTTAATTTTTATATTATTTTAAGAATTGGAAATCAAAAGACTTAGTTTTAACTTCATCAAAACTCTTACCTTTTAGTTCTCCACTGAATTTATTCATATTGTTTAATGCATCTACATAAACCTTTATACCATTCATCCATTTATCAGATGGTGTAGTAAAGTATTTTATTTCACAAAGCTTAATAGCTTCTTGAGAAACACCTATTATTTCAGACATAACCTTCGCTACTTCTTCTTTATTTTCATTACAATACTTACTGTTTTCATCTACTAACTTAACTAAAGCCTTTGTAACCTCTGGATGCTTATCTATAGCATTCTGAGTTGCAGCTAAAACACAGCAAGGGAAATCATCCCAACTACCTACTGGAGGGAAGTCCTTTAACGTTAAACTTATTTCACCTACTTTAGTATCTTGTGCTGCCTCTGGGTGATGTGATGGTCCTACCCAAGCATCAACTTGTCCACTTGATAGTGAAGGTAATAGGTTGCTTGCTCCTTTTAAGTCTACTAATATAACATCAGCATCTACATCACTTGGATTTTCTGAAACCTTTAATCCTTGAGTTTTTAATACTGATTCAATAACTATTCTAGGACCACTTACTGGTGAGTGATATCCTAATTTTAATGGTTCTTTTTTATCTTGAATATGTTTCTTTATTTCATCCCATGATTTCAAGTTAGTTCCTGGTGGAAATACTAGTGCTATACCATTACTTTGGAATGGTGATATTATCTTTAACTTTGAACCATTATCAACAGCAGATAATATAGCAGTATTAGAACAGAATCCATAATCAACATGATTTTGACTCATTAGGTTTGCTGTTTCTGATCCACCCTTTGAAGGTACAAAGTTTAAAACAGCTAACTTTTTTTCTCCATCCATAAGTTCAAATTTATCCTTAGATAAAGGATTTAGGTAAACTCCTTGTTTCTTAAATTCATCTACCTTTTTAGTTGGGATACTCATAACCCCTGTATGTAATTCATTCCCCCAAGACATTGTAAGTTCTGGTATTTCCTTGTTATCTTCTGCCTTTGCATTTGTTTGAGTAGCATTATCCTCTTTCTTAGCATCAGCCGAAGAATTGCCACAGCCAGTAAACATACAAACTGTCAGCGTTGCAATTAGTGCCATAATTACTTTCTTCATAACTCTTCCCCCTGTAATTTTAAGTTATTTATCAACTTACAATGTATATTTTAGTTATATATCCTATATATGTATAATAGTTTTTTTGAATGATGGTTTATTAATCTATTTAAATTTATAATATTAAAATATCTACTCTGTATTCGGAGACGACGAAAGTGAGCCAAAATTCAACTTTGCTTTTAGTCAATTTATGAATGTATTAGAGCCTACTGTTGAAGACTTGGCTAAAAGTTTTATCTAATATATATTCTAATAAACAAACTTCATTGTACTTAGATGTACTATTAATTATAGAACAAATATAGTCATCATTAGAAATGTAGAATATTAATTAGGACTTATATGTTAGCTAAATAAATATAAAAGGGGCTGTCATACTAGAATAAATATCATAGCATGCTGTACTAATAATTAACTTATAAATACAACATGTTCTGTATAATTTCTTAATGTGACAACCCCTATTTTCTACTAAAATCTCTTTAATTAATTTACTCTCTAAAGTGAATTTTAAAAAATTCTCTATCTTTTTTATCTAATTATTGTATTCTAATAATAGAATTTATAGATATACATCAAGTTTAAAACTTCATCTATATACTTTTCATTATTAAAACTTCATCATAATACCTTAGTTAAACCTTGGTCTTGATATAAAACCCTAAAAATAAGTTAAGTTTATTTAATAGAATATATAATTCTAACTTTGAGATTCTACTTTATTTTTATATAACTTACCAATTCTAAATAAGTATAAGAATATAATAAGCATTAAAGTTCCCTTTGCAATACTTGATATTGTTATACTCCACCAAATTCCGCTTAATCCTAATATATCTGGTCTTGAAAGGAAGTAAGCAAGTGGAATTCTAGCTCCAGTTAAAACAGTTAATATTATAGAAGGAATATAGGTACGACCTATCCCCTTAAATAGTCCTGTTATAATTATTTCTATACACATAAATAGTTGTGAATATCCTAATATCTTTAGATACTCAGCACCCTTCTCTATAGCCTCTGCCTCTGCTATAAATACACTAAATATGCTTCTTCCAAGATAAATTAATACTAGGGTATTTACTATTCCTAGTATAGTTCCAATTATCAAAGTTACCTTACATCCCTTATTTATCCTACTATAGTTCTTTGCTCCGTAGTTTTGTCCTGCAAAGGTTGAAAGTGCAGCTGCTAAACCATCCCCTATCATCCATGAAATAGCTTCTATCTGAGAACCAACCTTCTGTGCTGCAATTGCAATAGGCCCAAAAGCTGCTACTATTACTCCTAGTGACATGGAGAAAATAGTAAACATCGCACTTTGTATTGCTATTGGCATTCCTAAAACAAATAACTCTTTGTAGTATTTAATATTTATATTTCTAAAAAGCTTTACTCTAAAATATCCTTCTTGCTCCTTAAGAATTACATATATAAAACATGCAAAAACTACTATTTGGGCAGTTACAGTTGCAATGGCTGCTCCCGTAACTCCTAATGCTGGAAATGGTCCTATTCCAAAGATTAATACTGGGTCTAAGATTATATTTGCAATTAACCCTATTGTATTAATTCTAAAGGGAGTCTTACTATTTCCTGAACCATTAAAGATTGCAGTAAATACAGGATTTATAAAGTAAACAACCATACCTATAGCCATTATATTTAGATATTGTAAAGACATAGATATAACTTCACTATCACCTAGTTTAAAAAATCCTATAAGTTCATCGTTAAATATTAGCAATGCTATTGTATATATAATAGCTAATATAATATTTATTTCTATAGAAGATTTAATATATTCTTTAGTAGTTTTAGTATTGTTTTCCCCTATACTTTGAGCTACCTTAACCTCTCCCCCAACTCTAGATATTACAATAAAAGCCATAGCCAGCCAAGGATAAAATCCTGCAGTTCCAACAGCTGCAACAGCATTACTTCCAACTCTACCAACCCACATCATATCTATCATATTGTATGCCATTTGTATAAAGGCAGTCCCCATTATAGGTAATGCTAACTTTACTAATTTCTCACCAATTTTACCTTGGGTTAAATCAACTCTCGAATCCATAATATCACCCCTTTTAAGTCAATAATAATTATATTTAATTCTTATTTTATATATCCCTTTTCAACACAATCATCAACTACATAATTTATTAAATCTACAAATTCCTTAGGACCCTTTTTTAAAGTTATCTCATTTCTTTTATAAATCTTTTCCTTGGAAATATTATGTTCCTTCCAACTTCCACCCTCTGTCATATAATTAAGAAGTAGTGGCTGTAATCTATCTAACATAGATGCATATTCTGCTTCCTTTGTCTCACATAATTCAAACTCTTCCCATAAGCTTTTAAATTCTTCCCCTTGATCCTCAGGAAGTAAACTAAATAATTTACATGCTGATTTTTCTTCTCTTTCACTTTTATCAACTAATGCCTTTTCATCAAAAGCAAAGGTATCACCAGCATATATTTCAATTAAGTCATGTATAAGAACCATTTTCATAACCTTATTTACATCAATATCTTTATCTACATACTCTGAAAGCATAAATGCCATTATTCCTAAATGCCAAGAATGTTCAGCATCATTTTCGTGCCTACTTTTATCTCCAACATAAGTCATACGAAAAATATTTTTAACCTTGTCTATTTCTAATAAGAAATCCATTTGTTTTTTTAATCTTTCATTAATCATAACTCTTACCCCCATAGTTTATTTAAAATTCTTTTAAGATTATATCATAAAAAACTACTTTTCTTGCTTAATAAATCAATTTCTAACATAATTTAAAAGTAAATTAAAAGGAGCCGCTATATAAGCTTGGCTCCTTTTACACTGTATATATTAAATAACTCTTTCTGCGATATTCGTAGAATGATCCCCTATTCTTTCTAGATTACTTATTAAATCTAAGAAAATAGCACTTCCATTAGCTACACATACCTTCTTACTTAATCTACTAATATTATTTTCTCTTATTTCTTTCTTATACTGATTTATACTTTCTTCTATACTCTTTATACTTTTAGCCTTTGATACATCCTTGTTTTGATAAGCCTCTAAGGCTACACTTACAGCTTCTATAGTTTTATTATACATTCCAACTATTTCTACTCTAGCCTCATCCTGTATAGGTACATTTCCTTCACTTTTTTCAACTGCTAATTCTATTATATTCTTTGCATGATCTCCAATTCTCTCAATGTCATTAATTATATGGAATGTAGAGCTTATAACCTTACCATCCTCCTCTGGAAGATCATGAGAAGATAATAAAACTAAATAGTTAGTAATTTCTTTTTCTAGTGTATTTATTAATTCTTCATTTTTATAAAGTTCATTAGAGCAAGATGAATCATTATCTAAGAAAGCTTTCATTGATAATTCAAGGTTTTTCTTAGCTACATCACCCATTCTAATAGTTTCTTTAAAAACTTGATCTGTAGCAATTACAGGTGTTTCTAATAATCTTTCATCTAAATATATAGCTCCACTGTAATCAACAGTATCTTCTCCTGGCATTACTTTATTAGCTAAAGCAACCAAATATTTAGCACAAGGCAGTAAAACAATAGTTACTATAACATTAAAAATAGTATGAGCATTGGCAACCTGTCTTGCAACATTAGTTGGGTCAGTTTTCTGAACTATAGAAACAACTATGTCCATAAACGGTAGGAATATAATAACCCCTATAACATTGAAGAAAAGGTGAATTAAAGCAGCCTTTTTAGCTGTTTTATTTGAACCTAATGATGCTAATAATGCAGTAACACAAGTTCCTATATTACATCCGAAAATGATAGGTAATGCTACATTCATATCTATGCTACCAGTAGTCGCTAAAGCAACTAATATACCTGTTGTCGCAGATGAACTTTGAACTATAGCAGTCATAACAAGACCTGCTAATACTCCTAAAAATCTATTATTTCCAATTGCTCCTATTACATCATTAAATACAGGTGACTCTGCCAAAGGTCTCATAGACTCTGACATTATTCCCATACCTAAAAACAATATCCCAAATCCTAATCCTATATAAGCAACATCTCTTACTTTCTTCTTCTTAGCAACTAAAACAATAACAGCACATACTCCGATGAATATTGGTGCTATTGCATCTAAATTAAAAGAAACCATCTGAGCAGTTATGGTTGTCCCAATATTGGCACCCATAATAACTCCAGCAGCTTGCATTAAAGACATTAACCCTGCATTTACAAAGCTAACCACCATTACTGTTGTCGCACTTGAACTTTGAATAACAGCTGTAACTAAGGCTCCCACTAGTACTCCTATGACTCTATTACTAGTTACCTTCTCTAAGATAGTTTTTAATCTTTCTCCAGCTGCATTTTCTAAACCGTCTCCCATAAGTTTCATTCCAAATAAGAATAAACCTAAACCGCCTACTAATTGGATAACCATACTTGTAATATCCAAGATTCTCTCCCCTTTTAAAAAGTATTTTTTAACCTTTACACTTAATATTTTCTAAATATTTATACCAATATTTTAATACTTTTTTACAATAATTCTACTAAGTTAACACATATTTAACCTTGAATTAACCTTACTATTACATTGATTTGATTACATTCCAATTCTCATTAACTTAAACTTAACAAATAAAGGAACTATGAATTTAGAATAAAAATCTAAATTCATAGTTCCTTTTATATACAACAAAATTTTACTATCCAAATACTATACACTGTTTATTTTCAAACTTGCTTTTTAAAATACCACACAATATTTTATGTCGCTTTCCAATTAATATATTATCTAAAGTATGCTCCTTTACTTCATCATAAAGATTAAAAATAGTTTTAGCATTACTTATACTATTATATACTTTCCAATAACCACAAGCTAAACACTTTTTTTCTGTACATTCCATAAAATCTCTAACATCATCTATTGGATATCCTAAAAATACTCCAAGCTCATGTGGACAGGCATATAATGCATAACGTTCCTTTAGTTTTTCAACACATTGATTTAATGAAAAATCATATTTATATCCTATAGAAATTAGAAACTTTAAGTTTTCAGGATTACTTATGGCTTTTTCAAGTAATTCTTCATCATATATAAGAACTATCAGCGACCTATCACTTTCTCTTAATTGAATATATTTTAACCCTAAACTCTTAATATAATTTTCTCCATATAACTTCCATAAATCATAAGTTCTCTTATTATCATTTTTAACTAAATTTAGAGTAATTGATGGTTTTAGTTTTGCACTTATTAAAGCTATACTATAAGATACAAAAAGCTCAATATATTCTCTGTCTTCTTCATTATTTAATAACTTATAAAATTCACTTAACTTATCAACCATCTCTTACTCCTCCATTATTTATTAAGTTTAGCTATACTTCTTCCATATTTTATACATTCAAGTTCTGACTCACCATCTGGTGCATAATTAACAATTACTGGTCTTAATGGTACACTTGCTCCCGAAGATTTTACCCTTTCCTCAAAGCTATCCATCCACTCGCCACTTCCCCATCCATAAGAACCGAAAAGAGCCACTTGTTTTCCTTTTAAATCTGACTCTACTTTCTCTAAAAATGGGATAAATTCTCCATCCTCTAATTCTTCTTGTCCCATAGATGGACATCCTAAAACTATTACCTCATCATCTTTTAAAGAATCTATATTATTACTTGATATATTTAAAATCTCTGCGTTCCCGCCCTCTTCTTTAATCCCTTTTAAAATAAGATTTGCCATTGCTTCAGTGTTACCTGTTCCACTCCAGTAAATTATTTTCATAACCCTGACCTCCTTATTATTTTACTACTGATAATGATTATCATTATCTTAATATTTAATATATACTCATAAATAAAAAATGTCAACGATTTTATCTATTTACCTCTGATATTATTTTTCCCATTCGTTCATTAGTATAACTATAAATTAGTGTACTCAGTGTTTACGCCCGCATAATTGTTTACACTTACACATAGCTCGTTTTATTAACCTACTATACTTAATAGTTGATGTTTTATATTCGGAGGAGTAGTTTATATACTCCCTAATAATTGAATTTATTATTTTAGCAATAATGCTTATATTACTTCTAGTAAGCTTATGTAGGTTTAATTCTTGTGAGCATTCTCTTATAAAAATATTATTTAAACCTCTATACAATCAATAAAAAAGGAATTAAAATAGCAATTTTCTCACTATTTCAATTCCTTTTAATCTTTTTTCATATAAAATAATAGTTATTTATTAATGTTTAATTCTAGCCATAATTATTTCATCAACATATTCGCCATTTCTAATGGCTGCTTTTACCTTTATACCTTCTCTTTTAAATCCACATTTTTCATAAAGATGAATAGCAGGCAAATTATCAAAAAAAACTCCCAACTCTATACGTACAAGCATTAACCAATTGTCAGCAATATCTAAAATTGTTTCTAATAATTTAGTTCCAACACCCTTATTCTGATAATCTTTATGAACCATTAACATTATTGATGCAGAATGACGAAGTCTTGGATTATTAGGTATAACTAATGATGATGTGCCAATTAAAAGTTCGCTTTTATCCTTTTCCTGTAGAATTGCAACAAATTGATAATCATTTTGTGTTAGATTTATAATTTTTGAATGATCAATGTTTATTCTTTGGGAAGGTATTGTTAATGTACTTTCAAATATCCCAGGCATACGTCTTAATAAATTAATTCCTTCTGCATCTTCAAGTTTAACAGGTCTAATTATAATGTTCATTTCTATACTCCTTTCTATAAATTTATTATTTTCTTCTCTATTGTAATATTAAGGTTTTTGTTACAATATATTCTTTATGTTTGTATTATACATTATATCGTAATAACTTCAAGTGATTTTTTTATACTAAAAAAGCCTTCCCTAATTGTAAGGGAAAGCTTCTTTTTTAACTTTCTTATTCTCTTCCAAATTTACTTTTATAAATGCTTATATTATCTAGTGAAGAAATTCTATCTGAAAAACAGCCTACATTTGTTTCATTTAATGCCTTATTCATATCATACATTCTAGAGTCTATCATGTCTAAATGATGTAATAACTCTGCCTCTGGTATCATAGGTTTTTTAGGGCTTCCATACTCAGGATAATAATGATGAGCAAGAATCATATGCTGAAGTAACATAGAAATCTCTTTATCCACATTTAATTCTTTAGCTATTCTTTCGATTCTTCTAACTCCCATTGTTATATGTCCTAGAAGCTGACCTTCTACACTATACTCACTTACTATTCCTAAACTATTCGCAATCATCTCTTCCATTTTAGATATATCATGAAGTATTATTCCAGCATATAAAAGATCTTGATTTAAAAAGCTATAAATTTCACTAAGCTTTTCAGCACCCTTTAACATAGTTGTTGTGTGATATAGTAATCCACCTCTTACAGCATGATGATTAGACTTAGCTGCAGGGAAATATAGAATATCTGGACCTGCCTCCTCTAAGACTGCTGTAACTATATTTTGAATATCCTCATTTTTAATCTTATCTTTAAATCTTAAAACATCTTCAAACATGTCTTTACTGTCGTAAGGAGCTGTTGGTACAAAATCCTCTATATTTATATCATCGGAGTCCTCTGCTAATCTCATAGTATCTATTTTTAGTTGAAGTTTTCCCTTCCACTCTATTACATTAGCTTTTGCAAATACAATTTTATGCTCTTTAAATAGTTCATCATATCCATTTTTATATTCCCAAAGTTTCGCATTTATATCTCCAGTCTTATCTATAAAGGTCATATCTAAAAACTTATTATTACTACCATTTGTTAACTTAACATTTATATCCTTAAGAAGATAAAATCCTTCTACTTTTTCACCTTTTTTTAATTCGCATATATGTTTAAATTTCATACTGATACTACTCTCCCCTATGACTTGATTTTTACTCAAATACTTATAAATATTATACCACAACTAAAAAAAATAATTATAGTTGACACTGTTTATTATGAAGTATTTAAATGCTATACTATATTAATAATTATATTTTACATAATTAAGTTTTAACCATCTTTATATGATTTTATAAATATATTTACGTAAAAGTTTAGTATAAACAATTTTTCATATTATATAACTAAATTTTAAATATATTTATTATACATTTAACCCATAAAGTTTAAAAGGATAAACACTAAATACTTAGTTTTAAGCTTACTTTAAAATACAATTCTATATTGTGTTTTTAATAATGTAACTTATAGGTTTTCATAAATAAATATCATGTATATTACTAAATTTATATATGAAGCTACCAACGTAAACTACAATATCATAATATATTTTTGACATTGTAAAAAAAATATATAACATTAGTATGTATTTTATTTATAAAATCAACTAATAATTAGTTATATTTTGTTTTAATAAATATTGTTTATTGTTAATTAGTACTGTAATTATAAATATTTTTATTTCATATTACAACTATTATATAGAAGGAGATACCATGGATAATTCGTTTAATTTACTTAACTTAAAAGATGATGTTGTAAAATCCTTAGAGAAAAGAGGATTAACAACTCCAACAGAAATTCAGAAAAGAGCTATTCCAGTAGCTTTAGAAGGTAAGGATTTAATTGGTCATTCTGAAACCGGTACTGGTAAAACCTTAGCTTACCTTTTACCTATTATAGAAAAGATTGATTTATCAATTAAAACTCCTCAAGCTATTATTTTAGCTCCTACTCATGAATTAGTAGTTCAAATCAAAAAAGAATTAGATAGTATTGTTAAGGGTTGTGAAAATCCTAACTTAAATAATATACATTCTATTTCTTTAATAGGTGATGTTAATATAAAGCGTCAATTGGAGAAGCTAAAAGAAAAGCCTCAAATTATTATAGGTACTACTGGAAGAATAGTTGAACTTCTAGACCTAAAAAAATTAAAATGTCACACAGTTAAGACTATAGTTTTAGATGAAGGTGATAGACTTTTAGATGAAACTAACATTACAGCTGTAGAAAGAATTATTAAGTCTACTTTAAAAGAAAGACAGCTTATGCTATTCTCTGCAACTATGCCTGATGAAGCTGTAAAGCTTTGCGGTAACTTTATGAAAGAAATTAATATTATAAAATCTGGTGATAATGTTACAATTTCTGAAAACATAGAGCATCTCTTTTTTACATGTGAAAAAAGAGATAAAATACTTTTAATTAGAAAGCTTATGGCATCTATTAAACCTGAAAAGGCATTACTATTCATAAATAATTGTAATGATATAGAAACTTTAACTGCTAAATTACAATATCACCACCTAAAGGTTGATTGTATTCATGGCTCCTTAGTTAAAAATCATAGAAGAGATGCCTTAGATGATTTAAGAAGCGGAAAAATAAACTTGCTTGTTACTTCTGACTTAGCATCTAGAGGACTACATATAGATGGTATTACTCACATATTTAACTTAGATATACCTGAGGACAGTAAGAACTATCTTCACAGAGTTGGTAGAACTGGTAGAGCTGGTGAAAAAGGAACTGCTATCTCTATCGTTACAGAAAACGAACTAGGATTACTTAAAAGATGTTGTACCCTTTATGGAATTTCAATACAACAAAAGGAAATCTCTCATGGTAAAATCTTTGATGTTAAATCTGAAAAGGATTCTAAGTTTTACTCTAAGGTTAATACAAAAAAACCTTCTGTTATGCCTAGCACTAAGACTAAGCCTAAAAAGAATAAAACTAATAAGGATAAAGGCAAGAGAAAACCTAAAAAATAATTTTGTAATTTCAATTTAATTTTTGTATAAATGATACCCTAAAGGCAATAATACAAATAAGCTATTAAGCTAATTTATACTTATATTAAGTCTGAAGGGAGACGTTTAAAAATGGCAAAGAATAAAAATGCTAAGAAACCAAAACAAACATCAAATATGGATGTTGCAATGATGGAAGTACCAGGCTCCACAAAGGGCAAAAAGAAAGATAAACAAACAAAAGGAATGGTTATGGGCGACCTTGATTAGAAATTTTAAATCCGCGGCTTTTACTGCGGATTTTTTTATTGTAATATGATATCTGTAACTTAAGTTACAGATTTTATTACTTACTCATCTTATAATGTGTATATAAAATACATATTAAATCGGAGGTTTTAATTATGGATAACTTAATGTTCTGTTTTCAATGTCAGGAAGCTGCTGGTTGTAAGGGATGTACTAAAAGAGGTGTTTGTGGTAAAGAAGCATCTACTGCTAAACTTCAAGACTTATTAATATATACTTTAAAAGGAATATCGCTATATAGCCTTAAAGCTGAAGAGCTTAAACTTAAGGTAGATATAGAAAATAAATTTATAATAGATAGTTTATTTGCAACTATAACTAATGCTAACTTTGATAATAAATATTTTATAGAAAAAATATCTAAGGCTTTAGATCTTAGAGAATTTATAAAAACTTCTTTAAAATCTGCTGGAATAGATGTTACTTCTATAACTCATGATTCTGCACACTGGTTCGGTAGAACAGAAGAAGAATTTTTAAGTAAAGCGGAAACTGTTGGAGTATTAAGCACAGAGAATGAAGATATTAGATCTCTAAGAGAGCTTATAACTTATGGTATAAAAGGAATGGCTGCTTATGTAGAGCATGCTTATAATTTAGGATTTGTAGATAATTCTATCTTCACATTTATTAAAGAAGCCTTAGTAAAAACAACTGAAAATCTAAGTGCTGATGAGCTTGTTGCTTTAACTTTAGAGTGTGGTAATTTTGGTGTTAAAACCATGGCACTTTTAGATGAAGCTAATACTAAAAGCTATGGTAATCCTGAAATAACTAAGGTTAATATCGGAGTTAAAAATAACCCTGGAATTCTTGTGAGTGGTCACGATTTAAAAGACTTTGAAGAATTGCTAAAACAAACTGAAGGAACTGGTATAGACATCTATACTCATAGTGAGATGTTACCTGCTAACTATTATCCTGAGTTTAAAAAGTATCCTCACTTTGTAGGAAATTACGGTAATGCATGGTGGAGACAAAATGAGGAATTTGAATCCTTCAATGGTCCTATTTTACTTACAACAAACTGTCTTGTACCACCAAAGGATTCTTACAAAGATAGAGTTTATACAACAGGTGTAGTTGGTTTCCCTGATCTAAAGCATATTGAGGGAAGAAAAGATGGTAAGGTAAAAGATTTCTCTGTTATTATTGAACATGCTAAAAAGTGTGCTCCACCAACAGAGATTGAAAAAGGTGAAATAATTGGTGGTTTTGCTCATAATCAAGTTCTTTCATTAGCTGATAAAATAGTTGATGCAGTTAAATCTGGGGCTATTAAACAATTCTTTGTTATGGCTGGATGTGACGGTAGAATGAAAGGTAGAAGTTACTATACTGAATTCGCTGAAGCTCTTCCTAAAGATACAGTTATTTTAACTGCTGGATGTGCTAAGTATAGATATAATAAACTTAACCTTGGGGATATTAATGGAATACCTAGAGTTTTAGACGCTGGCCAATGTAATGACTCCTACTCATTAGCAGTAATTGCATTAAAACTAAAAGAAGTTTTTGGTCTTAATGATATAAATGAGTTACCTATTTCTTATAATATAGCTTGGTATGAACAAAAGGCTGTAATAGTACTATTGGCTTTATTATCACTAGGTGTAAAAAATATTCACTTAGGACCTACTCTACCTGCATTCCTATCACCAAATGTAGCTAAAGTTTTAGTTGATAACTTTGGTATTGCAGGAATTACAGATGTAGAAAATGATCTTAAAATATTTTTAGGCTAAATTTAATTTAAGGGCTGTTGCATAAAAAAGATAATATCAATATAAATTATTTTAATTAATAATCCACATATTGATATTATCTCACTTATTACAATGGCCCTTATTACATAAAAATATCTTCTAAAGCATCTAAATCCTTAATTGTAATTGTGCTTTTATTATAATCAATCAAATCTTCTTTCTTCATATTTATAAGTTCTCTAGATATAGAGGGTCTTGCAACCCCAAAGTTTTCAGCTAGCTTTTCTCTATTATCCTTTATTTTAAGCACCATAGTTCCTTGAATCTTATACTGGTTCAATAAATAATCTGCTATTTTTTCTCTTATAGTTGAGTAGGATAAAACTCTAACCCTATTATTTAACATTAATATTTTATTAGATAAGATACCCATAAATTTAGTTAAGAACTTTGTGTCATTCTTACATAGCTTCACAATATCTTCTTTATATATAAATGCAACTTTACACCTCTTATCACAAACTATAGTTGAAGGATACTTATCCATACTAGAAAAAATTATTACTTCTCCAAATAGATCTCCCTTTTTTAAATGATTAATATTTAAAATCTTACCTGATATATAGTGCTTTTGGACATTTATAGTTCCCTCTAAAACTATACCTACCCTATTTATGTCTTCCCCCTCAAAAGCTATTATTTCATCCTTTGAGTACTCACATTGTTTTATATCTATATCCCTTAAAATATTTTCAATTTCCTGCAAAGAAAAATCTGAAAAAACCTTAGTTTCCTTTAAACCTTCATATATTCTCATTTTATACTATCCTTATATAAATATTTTTAAATTATTAATTATCTTATCATAAAATAGCAACACATGTATGAAATTTATATTAACCTTAAATTAACGACTTTATTATAATTATTCTTTGTAATAAATATATAATTATTGTAAAATTTATATATAGATTAGCTTTATGCTAAAATAATTTAACTTAGGGGTGTGACTATGCGTAAGTTTTTATCTTATTTTCTTATAGTATTGGGGATTTGTATTATTTTATATCCTACTGCGGTAGACAAATATCATATGCATCAACAAAAAAAATTACTTGAACAATTCGAAAGTCTCGATTTAGAAGGTTCAGAGAAGGCTTCAGGAGATAGTTCTCAAAGCTTAAATGATGAAAATGCAACAACTGTTAATTATGCAATAAAAATAGATAAAATAAACTTATATCAAGCTATAATCGAAGGCACAACAAAAGATAATTTAAATGTATCAGTAACTACAATGAGTCCTTCAGTAAAGCCAGGTGAAGTAGGAAATTATGTACTTGCAGGTCATAGAAGCTTTACATATGGTCGTGATTTCAACAGATTAAACGAATTAGAACCTGGTGATGAAGTTAAAATTATTTCTAAAGGTAAGGAATTTAAATATGTTATAACTGATAAATTTTTAGTTCTTCCTACTCAATCAGAGGTAGCAGAAAATAATTCTGACTTTGCTGAAATAACTCTTATAACTTGTGATCCTATGGTAGAAGCTACTCATAGGCTTATTGTAAAAGGTAAATTAGTTGAAGATTAAAAGATTTAATTAGATACATTAAGTTAAATTATTCATCATTAATATGCTTGTCCATACATTTTTAGACACAATTTTATTAAAAATATATCCTCCAATGTTTAAAATTATATTTATTGGTTAAAACTAATAATATAAAAACATTTTGGAGGATATTTAATATGAGTAATAAAAAGAAAATATACTTTAACCCAATATTTATATGTTTATGTTTACTATTGGTTACTCCTTTAGGTATATTTTTATTATGGAAATCTCAACGTTATAATAAAAACTTTACACTTACTTTAAGCGCAATGTCATGTGTTTATTTTGTAAGTCTTGTTTCCTTAATTACTCTTTCAGTTAACTTCAACTCTATTACTGGTTTCTTTGTTGATGATAACTCTGATTCAGTAGCAGTTGCAAAAATGAAATCTCCTAACTCCAATTTAGATATGAATTGTGATTTAGACAGTATAGTAAAATTTTATAATACTGCTATAAAAGAAACAGCTGGTAAAGATATACCTCTACCTGAGAGTACTATTAATTTTTTAGATAAATATGTTACTATTTTTCCATCTAATACAAAGAATGATGTAAAAAAAATATATTCGCTATTAAGTGAATCACCAGACTATAATCAATTAATTAGTAATACCTCACTTTATAATAATAAAGTTATATCTATTTCTGGAACAGCAATGAAGATAACTGAAACTATAGTAAACAATCAACAAATGTCCATATTAGAAGTTACTGCTAATGAAAATAATAAGTATACTATATTATTTCCTGGACCTGTTGGTATAAAAGAAGGCGGAAACCTAATTTGCCTTGGAGTTCCTATCACTACCCTAGATAATAACAATTTAGTTTTAATAGGTGGCAAGTTAGAAACTGTTTATTAATATGCGTACAATCTTTTAATATATTTAATTTAAATTTTAAAATACTAAAAAAGGATGATGATTTTTAAATCGCATCCTTTTTTAGTATTCATAATTTAGTAATTTTCTACTTGCGTTCCTCTGGTTTATCTACTATATTCATTTTAAACCATTGCTCTGATAATTTCTTTATAGTTCCATCCTCTTTCATTTCCCTTATTGTTTTATTAACATCATCTATTAATTTTTTATTTTTGTAATCCATAGGAAATGAATAAACAAGAGAATCAATAATATGCTTATCACCAAGTACCTTAAATTTCGAATCAGAATTTTCTACAATAGTTAAGGCATCTATTTCTCTTTCTAAACTCCCTTTATCGTTCCCTTGCTCTAATAGTTGTACACTATTACGTACATCCTTATCACCCCTACTAACTGATAAGCCTAAATTTAAAGCATTATTTACTTCCTTAAGAAGTTCTCTATCATTATCTCTGAAGGTTACTACACTCTTTCCCTTTAAATCCTCTAAAGAGTTTATATTGTCATCATTTAAAACTAAAAAATCATAATACATATATCCATAAGGTTCGGTAAAAGAATATGTTTTAATTAGATCTGATATAGGTGAAGCTAATGTATCTATATCTCCATTATCTAACATCTTAACTAATACACTCTCTAATCTACTAGAATCAAACTTAACCTCTAAAACATTTCTTTTAGAGATTTCCTCCCACATGCTAATTTGAAATCCTTCTAGCTTACCATCCTTCATATATGACCATGGATAAGCATTCTCTGCAACCCCTACTACAATGGTATTTTCACCCTTTTCGTCTTCCCCTTTTGTTTCATTATCAATGGTAGGTGACTTTTGACAAGCTGTTAATAAAAGAATCATCATTATACTAATAATAATACTTAAAAATTTTTTCACTAATTTCCCCCCTTATTGTATTATTTATTGATTATATAAATGTACATTTCACAAAATACATTTTTTCATAATTTTATATTTTAATCTATATATTGTAAATTTATTTAATGTTAATTATTCTACTTTAATAAGCAAGTCAAAGGGTTAAATATATTTATTTCTGATTATTTCTACCTACTTTACTTGTCATAAAAAAATATTTAAACTAGCTAAAACCTCTTTTCTAATAATTTACTTATTAAGTTATTAATGTTAATATATTTTTAATAATCAATAATTATCAAATTAATACTATCTATTCATTAGATATAATTATAAGAAATTATTATTACTAGCCTTTAATCTTGAGTAAATTGGACAGCTCAGTAAACTCTCTAATATTAACTTAATTCTATATAAAAATTTTTTTAAAATATATAAATACAGTTATGTAACATTAAAATTTAATTATTAAGGGGGATACCATGTGGGTATTAATTAAACATGAACTAAAAAGATTCTTTAAAAGTAAATTTCCTCTTATTTTTACTATTCTAATTGTGTTACTCAATGTCTTTGTTGGTTTAAACTACAAATCACTAAGTGAAAGTTATACCTGGGAAGATGAATTTAAAAGTTTTCAGAATTTTGATTTTACTAATCATGAAATAGCCTCTTCTCAATTTAACTCACAATTAGATAGTATAGATGAGAATACCTCCGATAAAGCTGAAATTGAAGAAAGAGAGCATATATTATTGGAAATGCAAAAATTAGAGGAAAATCTTAAATACTATGAGAACCTAAAAATGTATGCCGAAAATAAAGATGCTGGAAAAATATCTGAACTAATTTTAAATGATACTAAGTTACGTAATCAAAGGGTTTTGAAAAAAATAGAGAATAACAATTATGGAAATTCTGAAGAAACTAATCGCTACTTTGTATTTGAACTTATGCACCAATATATTTACGATAATAACTTAACTCCTAGAGCTGATGTGTGGAGTGACTATAGTGCCTTAGGATTACTAGTTATTTTATTTCAAAAATATTATATTATAATTTTACCTATATTATTTTTAATAGTTGCATCTACTTCAATATCCGGTGAGTTTAGTAATAATACTTATAAGTTATTGTTTTCTCAACCAATAAAAAAACATAAAATTATAATTCCTAAAATAATAAGTTCTATAATTGTATCTACTTTTCTTATTTTAGTAGCAGCTTTATCAGCACTTATTATAGGTACTATCCTCAATGGGTTTGGAGAACTAAATGCTCCTATCTTAATCTTTGAAAACTTAACTAAAAATCCAATGAAAAAATGCGGAATTCTTGAATATACTCATATAGAAACAACTATACTTGTTTTAGGAAAGTTAATTTCATATACCATCTTTATATCAATTTTTATAAATTCAATGGCTATATTAATTTCATCTTTATTTAAAAATAAATTGACTTCAATTATTACATCTATAATTATATTTATTGGAACTTATTTTACAGCACCACTTATTACTGGTATAAAAGCCTTTAATCCAATGACTTATTTAAACTCCTATGAAATTATAACCGGAATAAACTCTTTAACTATACCTGAAATACAACTTAATCTTGGTGTTTTTATTCTTTTAACACTATCAATTATATTTATAGCCTTTACTCTTATAAAAATGAAAAAGTCTCATATTTAAATTAACTTATATCACAATTGTTTTCTAGACTTATCTTTACTACTCTATTGGTTCCATCCACTACCTGAAACGGTCTAAAAACACGAAGAATACACTTATAAATAAATCATAAAATTAAGATTAAATAGGTAGATTTAATTTAATAAATCTACCTACTTCATTTGATATTACATCATTTCTTTATAGTATTTTAATTCTAATTTTTATAAAAGACCACTTATTAATTTAAATAAGTATAACTTTATTTAATAATTTTACTAATTGGTAATTTAAAGTTTGAATTCTTTCCGTAGATATATTTAAATACTTAAAATTGATTTTGTCATAATTTCGAAATGTCAATACATTAAAATAAATATTATTTTAATTATGTCTTATATAGGATTTGAACTCTTTATGCTACTAATAGCATGCAATTCTCATATCAACTTCTGTTCTGTCAAGCCAAAACCTTCCACAACTATTACATTGTTGTCCATATTGAATTGTCCTACGTTCTTTGTAATCATAGTGATCACCATGTTTAATAGGTCCTCCTACCTTAACCCATGACCCATATTTAGTTCTAGGAGAACAATACCCACCACATTCACATGGTATACCTCTAGGACTTATAGAGTTAGCTTCTACGGAAACTTCTGAATGTTTACAACAATCTACATTGTTGTTTTCACTTGCTAATGCAGTTGAACCACTTAAAGCTAGTGATAACGTTAAAAAAGTTGATATTAGTATCTTTTTCATTTTTATTCCTCCTTAAAATTTTATTAAACTATAGTTTATATCAAGATTATAGTTTAATTTTTCCTTTTATTCAAATTAATATAATGTAGTTTCAAAAATTTATTTTTAATTCTAATCGGTTAATCATACATGTATCTATTTTTTTATTTCATTTTAATTATTTTACATATTAATATATAAATGGTAATATTATTTTAATAACCTGTATTTATTAATTAGCTACTAAAATCTTTATTCAATAGATAACTATCAAACCATATGACATAGGGCATTTTTAAATAACCGAAGAATTTTTATATCTATAAGTAATTTAAATTCAAGCTCAAGAAAACTTCTTATATCTTTAAACTTATATTTACATTTGTATTTTTTTAATGTTAATAAATTTATTAATACTAAAAATAGAATTTATCAGTTTAGTAACTTCCATAACAGTAAAATCTAATTATACTAAACTAAGTACTTTAGCTTATATAAAATTATTTTTAATTTAAGGGGGATAACCATGTGGGTATTAATTAAACATGAACTCAAAAGATTTTTTAAAAGTAAATTTTCTCTTATCTTCATTGCTTTAATCCTTACTCTTAATATATTTTTAGGGATAAACTATAAAAACTATTCTGATAATAATAACCTTGAAAATACACTAAAACTTCCAACTGAAGACTTTATTAAATCTTTAGAAGAAAATTTAGAGCTTTATAAAAACCGTTTAAATGAAATAGGTGATAATCCAACTGATGAAAGTTTAATTGAAGAAAAACAAACCATATTAACTAATATTGATTATGACAATGAATCTCTTAGTCTTCAAACTCAATTGCTTACAGCTATAAATAATAATGATAATAGGACAATATTGAAGTTAAGGTTAGAAGAAATTAAATCTATTAATAATATACTGCCTCCATCTTCTTCAAATCAAGTCCTTACTACCAATCAACCTGAAAGATTTGCTAAGGACTTTTTATCTGAATTTATGTATCAATACTTATATGACAATAATATTGATGTTCCTGTTGATGTATTTCATAACTACAGTGCCTTAGATTTATTACTAGATTTGTTTAAAAACTATTACACGCTTATTTTGCCAATATTATTTTTAATAGTTGCTTCTACCTCAATCTCTGGAGAATGTAGTAATAATACTTATAAGCTACTATTTTCTCAACCTGTAAAGAAGTATAAAATCATAACTTCTAAGATAGTAAGCTCTTTTATTATTTCTTTGTTCTTTATATTTTTAGCAACAATCTCAACTATTATTATAGGTACTTTATTAAATGGCTTTGGCAACCCTAATTACCCTATATTAATGTTTGATAATCTTACTAATAAGATAATTAATCCTTTTTCTATTGTTAAATCAACTCATATAGAGCCAACTAAGGTTGTTTTACTGAAATTGATATCTTATTTTTTACTTGTATCACTATTCGTAAATTCAATGGCTATATTAATTTCATCTTTATTTAAGAATAAATTGACTTCAATCGTTACAGCTATAATTATATTCGTTGGAACTTATTTTACATCGCCAATTATTACTGGTATAAAAGCCTTTAATCCAATGACTTATTTAAATGTCTATGAGATTGTAACAGGTATCAGTTCCCTAACTGAACCTAAAATACAATTGACATTAGGAATTATACTTCTTTCTAGTTTATTGATTATATTTACTATATTAAGTACTCTAAAAGTAAAAAAACTACACCTATAAACTTTATTCATTTTTCAACTTCAGTTGAAATTTCAATGCCTTCTGAAGTTGAATGTTCTTATGTTGGTCTGTTTTATTGTTAATCATATTTATTTACACATTATATATTAACTGTTAAAATTATCATAATAATTAATGATTACTAAAAGGGGATGATCTATTTGTTAGAGGTTAAAAATTTAGTAAAAAAATATTCTTCGGAACCTGTATTACAAGATATATCTTTTGAAATACAGTCAGGTGAAATCCTTGGACTTGTAGGTGCTAATGGTGCTGGTAAGTCCACTTTAATGAAATCCATTATGTCTTTAGTTCCTTTTGATGATGGTGATATACTAGTTGATTCTGAGTCAATTAAAGTTAAACGTGAAAGTTCTCTTGATAAGATATCTTGTTTAATTGAAAACCCAGGTTTTTATCCTGAACTTACAGGTTATGATCATTTAAAATTTATTGCTGATTTAAGAAAAATACCTATGACTAATCTAGATAGCATAATAGATTTTATAGACATAGGTCCTAAGCTAAAGAAATCTACAAAGGTATATTCCTTAGGTATGAAGCAACGTTTAGGTATAGGCATAGCTATCTTGTCTGCTAAAAAGGGATTAATTTTAGATGAGCCTACTAATGGATTAGATCAAGAAAGCATAATTAAATTAAAAAAGCTCTTGGCTAAATGTGTTGAAGGTGGCATGTGGGTGCTTATATCTTCTCATACACTTTCAGACCTAGAAGATATATGCCATAGATTTTTATTTATAGATAAAGGCAAATTAATAGACTCTAATATAAAATCTGACTTTGAAAGAGAAATATACCTAATAGACTCTGAGGATAATAAAAAAGCTTATGAAGCCTTCAAAAAAGTTGACGCAATTAAAGAAGTCTATATTGAAAATGATACTCTAGAGGTAGTTGTGGAAAAAGGACATTTAACACTAATCTTTAATATCTTAAAAGAAGAAGACATCTCGGTAAACTCTATAGTACCTCAATCCAATTCTCTAAAAGACAAATACTTTGAATTATATGAAACTAAACGTTAGTTATTAGGGGGATATCATGTGGGTATTAATTAAACATGAACTAAAAAGATTCTTTAAAAGTAAGATTTCACTTATCTCCATTGTTTTAATTCTTGTTCTTAATATATTTTTAGGAGTAAATTATAAAAATGAGCATAAAGCTGCAACATGGGAGGTTTATACCAACTATGCTGTAGAATCACTTGAAACTTCTAAAAAGTCACTACAAGAAAAACTAGATTATTTAAACACCTTGAATTCTTCTACTGATATTACTGATGATATTGTTGCAGAAAAAAAAGCAACTTTATCTCATATTGAAAATGCTAAAAATAGCCTATTAACTCAAGATCAATTAGTTACCGCTTTAAAGGATACCGATAAAAGAAAATACTTAGAATTAGACTTAGCTTCTTCTTTAAATACTTATAAAAAAGATTTAGAACGTATTAAAAATCATACTAATAGTACTGAACCTAAGGATCTAGCTTTAAGTTTTCTTAATCTTATCATGAAGCAATATGTATATGATAATAACTTAATGCCACAAGTTGATATTAAAAACAACTATAGTTCATTAGATTTATTAATGAACTTACTTAAGAATTATTACATTCTTATTTTACCGATTTTATTTTTAATATTTGCTTCTACTTCAATATCTGGAGAGATTAGTAATAATACTTGTAAACTACTATTTTCTCAACCTATAAAAAAACATAAAATAATAACTTCTAAAATAATAAGTTCTTTTATTATTTCCTTATTTTTTATTTTATTAGTAAGTATTTCAACTATTATTATAGGCACTATACTTAATAGTTTTGGTGAACTTAACTATCCAGTGCTTATGTTTGAGAATTTTAGTGGTAAAGCAATTGAACCTTATAGCATACTTGAATATACTCATATAGAACCAACTAAGATTGTATTAATGAAATTGATATCTTATTTTTTACTTGTAGCATTGTTTATAAATTCAATGGCTATATTAATTTCATCTTTATTTAAGAGTAAATTGACTTCAATTATTTCATCTATAATTATATTCGTTGGAACTTATTTTACAGCACCAATTATTACTGGCATAAAAGCCTTTAATCCAATGACTTATTTAAGCTCCTATGAGATTGTAACAGGAATTAGCTCTCTAACTGAACCTAAAGTACAACTTACCTTAGGAATTATACTTCTTTCTAGTTTGTTGGTTATATTCACTGTTTTAAGTGCTTTAAATGTAAAAAAATTACATCCATAAACCCTTTTAAATAATAACTTCATCTGAAATCTAAAATTGATTTAATATATATCTTAGCAAAATAGCTCTATTAAATCTAAATTTTAATTAATCATATAAGTTAATTTTAAATCTTAGCTATATCATACAAGGGGGATATCATGTGGGTATTAATTAAACATGAATTTAAAAGATTCTTTAAAAATAAATTTATTATGTTATTGCTTATATCTATGGTACTGATAAATTTAGGTTCAGGTATAGCAATGAAATCCTATTCTGTTAATAATGACTTCTATGATGAAACAAAAATACATTCTGACTTTTTAGAAGAGTATAGTCCTATAGTAGAGGATTTTAAAGATGAGATTAATAATAATGTTGAACTTTCAGATATTGATCAGTTAACCTATACTAAGGCAAACTTTTTATCTGAATATCATAGTAAAGCTATATATTGTATCTTGAAAAAAGATAATGCAGCTCTTTTAGAAAATGAATTAAACTATGGTGACTTTGTACTTAAAGATTTTTTTGACCATATGGGTGACAGCTCCTATGAATCAATAGTACAAAAAGAAAAGGTTGATGTTGAAAAGCTACAATTGAATACTTTTTTATATAGATATATGTATGAAAATAATATTAAACTTCCTTTTAGGGCTGAGTATTATCCCTCTGGATTAAATCTTACATTATTTCTACTTAAAAACGTATATGTACTCCTATTACCTATTATTATAATATTCCTAAGTGCCTCTGCAATATGTGGTGAGCTTGATAATAATACCTTTAAACTTTTATTTACTCAACCTATAAGTAAGTTTAAGATTTTACTTTCCAAAATGTTAGTTTCCTTATCACTTGGTTTTATTTTCCTTTTAGTTGTGCTTATTTCTTCATTAATTATAGGAACAATCTTAACAGAGTTTGGAGATGTTAATTATCCAGTTGCTATTTTTAATAATACCTCAATGGCTGCTGTAGATAAATATCAAGCTATAAATTTTGCATCAATATCTAACCTTGGAAGGGTTTTATTACAAATAATAGGCTATCTATCATTGATAATTCCGTTTATCACGCTTTTATCTGTATTTGTATCATCTGTATGTAAAAATAAAATTTCTTCAAATACTATTTTACTTATTGGTACAATTATTTTATATTTATTTTCAAATAATCTACCCTTAGGTAGAGAGTTTAATCCAGTAACTTATATAAATACTTATAATGTAATTACAGGAACCTACACTCTTACTCATCCTACTGTTAGTATTTCTTTAGGAATAATTATAATGATATCTATAGCTCTATTATCTACTATATTTAGTATACTTAAGTGTAAAAAACTTACCTTAGACTAATTTTTATTAAATATATAGTCTAATAAAGAATCTTCATTGTGTTTATAGGTAACATTCATTTTAGAATAAATACAACAGCTATTAAAGCTGTCTAATATTACTTAGAACTTATATATAACTATAGTTTATAATCAAATGAACTTTGTTTATAAAAAAAGAAACTGAACTTCATTAAAGTTCAGTTTCTTTTTTATATTATTGATTTTCTTGATGTATAACATCCAAGGAACCAAATTTACTGAATTGACCTAACCAAGCTAGTTTAACTGTTCCAACTGGGCCGTTTCTTTGTTTAGCTATAATACATTCTGCCATGTTTTTATCCTCTGTTTCTTTATCGTAGTATTCATCTCTATAAAGAAACATTACCAAGTCAGCATCCTGCTCTATTGACCCTGATTCTCTTAAGTCCGATAACATAGGTCTATGGTCTGCTCTTTGCTCAGGTGCACGTGATAGCTGTGATAAAGCTATCACAGGACATTCCATTTCCTTAGCAATAGCCTTAATGGATCTTGATATTTCTGAAACCTCTTGTTGCCTACTTTCAGTTCCACTACTACCTGACATAAGTTGTAGATAGTCTATAACTATCAAATCTATTCCATGTTCTATTTTAAGCTTTCTACATTTAGATCTCATTTCCATTACATTTACACCAGCTGTATCATCTATATATATTTTAGCTGATGCTAATGGTCCTGAAGCCTTTGCAATGTTCTCCCAGTCTTTATCCTCTAAGTTACCTGTTCTTAGCTTTAACATATCTACATTTGCTTCTGAACATAATAACTTATATGCTAGTTGTTCCTTAGACATCTCAAGTGAAAATACAGCAACGCTTTTATTAGCTCTTAAAGCTGCATATTCAGCTATATTAAGTGCAAAGGTAGTTTTACCCATAGATGGTCTTGCCGCTATAAGTATCATATCTCCCTTTTGAAATCCTGATGTCTTAGCATCTAAGTCTGGAAATCCTGATGGAACTCCATTTATACTTCCTTTATTGTTGAAGAGTCTTTCTATTTCTAAAAAGCCTCTTTCTAAAACTGTATTCATAGCTTCAAAATCACTAGTGTTTCTTTTTTCTGCTATATTAAATATTCTTTGCTCTGCAGTATCTAAAACAGACTCAACGTTATTTTGGTTATTATAACTTAATTCTATTATTTCATTTGAAGATCTTATAAGCCTTCTAAGAATAGCTTTATCTTCTACAATTTTTATATAAGAAACCACGTTAGCAGTAGAAAGTACGGAACCATTTACTTCTGTAATGTAAGTTATACCACCAACTGACTCTAGCTTTTCAGTTGATCTTAGCTCCTCTAATAAGGTAATCATATCTACTGGTACATCTCTTTGATATAAATCCATTATAGTGCTAAATATAACTTTATGCGATTCTTTATAAAAATCATCTGCTTTTAATACTTCCGCTGCCTCTGCAATTGCAGTTCTTTCCTTTAACATAGAGCCTATTACTGATTGTTCAGCTTCAATATTATAGGGTAAACTTTTTAAAGGCATATTCATATTTTAATATCTCCTACTCTAGTAATAACTCGATTGCTTCATCTATAGTTTCTATGGCTCTAATTTCTATTCCTTCAATGTCTTTAGGAACTTCCTTTTCATTGTCCTTTGGAATTATAACAAGTTTTATCCCACTTCTCTTAGCACCATATATTTTTTCTAATACTCCACCTACTGGCTTAACTTTACCAGTTATTGATATCTCACCTGTAACTGCTACATCTTGTCTTATAGGTTTATCCTGAAGTGAGCTTATAATACATGATGTTATTGCTGTACCTGCTGAAGGTCCATCTATTTTTCCTCCACCTACAACGTTTACATGTATATCATAGTCACTTATATCTTTATTTGTAAGGTTTCTTATAACTGTAGCTGCATTAAATACTGAATCCTTTGCCATACTTCCTGCAGTTTCATTAAATCTAACCTTACCAGTACCCTTTTTCTTAGCTGGGAATACAGTTGCTTCTATTTCTAAAGTAGAACCTATGTAACCTGCTACTCCTAGACCATAAATATGCCCAACTTCTTTTTTATCTATATTCTTCAACTTTTCTATTGGAACTAATCTACTTATAGCTATTATTTCCTTTAGATCTTCCTTAGTTATATCTACTTTCTCACTTAAATCTGGAGATTTATTGCATAAAACATATCCATATACATCTGATAATATGTTTATTGCTTTTCTTCCTTCAATAGTGTATTTACTTATTTCTTCTGCTACTCCATCCTCTAGCTGTACATTTATTTTAGTTGCAGCATTCTCTACAATTGACTCTATATCCTTATTACTTAAAGGTTCAAAATAAACCTCTGCACATCTTGAACGTAATGCTGGATTTATTTCATGAGGCTCTCTTGTAGTTGCTCCTATTAAAACGAAATCAGCTGGTGCACCCTTATCAAATATATACTTTATATATTCAGGTGTTGATTCATCATCTGGATCATAGTAAGCTGAAGAAAACTCAACTCTCTTATCTTCTAAAACTTTTAAAAGCTTGTTTTGAAGTATTGTATCTAGCTCTCCTATTTCGTCTATAAATAATACTCCTCCATGTGCTTCTGTTACAAGTCCTAGTTTTGGTTCAGGTATTCCACCCTCTGCTAAATCCTTTTTACTTCCTTGATATATTGGATCATGTACTGATCCTAATAATGGATTTGTTATTTCTCTATGATCCCATCTTAATGTGGTTCCATCTACTTCAACAAACTTAGAATCCTCATCATATGGTGTATGATTTAATTTTTTAGCTTCTTCTAAAGCCACTCTTGCTGCTGTAGTTTTACCTACTCCTGGAGGACCATATAAAATTACGTGTTGAGGATATGGAGATGCTATCTTTGATAAAATAGCCTTTATAGCTCTTTCCTGCCCAACTATTTCCTTAAAATTGTTTGGTCTTAATTGTGCCTGTATATTATTAATTGTTGATTTAGCATCAAGCTTTTGTATATCCTCTAATTTTTTCTTAGTTTTACTATTCTCAGGTCCCTGCTTTTTATTAATTATACCCAATTTCATTTCATTCATAATACTTTCTTGTCTTTCTAAAAGTATTTTTTCTACTTCGCCTTCAATTTGGGTTTGCATTAACCTTTTAGCTACCTCATTAACTAAAGTGTTCTTAGTACTTTTAAGAACTTCTTCTCCATTAGATTCATTAGGAACAGTTTCTATACCCTTTCCTTCACTAACTATCTTATTTAAGGCATATAATCTTTCATATGAATTTTGACTATTATAATACTTCCTTAAGCTATATTTAATAAGTCTAGCTTCAAGTACTCCTTCTGAAATTATCTTTTTTATAAGTTCATTTAAGATGTCAACTTCACTTTCAAAGGGAAGATCATTTGCATTCATGCTCTTAGCTATATCTTCTAGTAAATTTTTATCCAAACTAAGTACACCTATCTCTAGTAGACGATAAGTGTTTCCTCCTTTCAACCACAAGACTTCTTATATTAATAATAAAATGAGACCGAAGCCTCATTCTATATTAATTTATTTAGTTATTATTGTGCTACAACTACAATTCTTATTCTTGTTGATATCTCTGCATAAAGCTTAAGTTCAGCATCATAAGCTCCTGCTAATTTAATTGTATCCATAACAACTTTTTTCTTATCTATATCTAAATTAAATTTCTTCTTAATTTCTAAAGCTATATCTTTGTTAGTTATCGCGCCAAATAACTTTCCATTTTCCCCAGCCTTAGCAATTATTTTTATTTCTTTATCCTTTAAATCTTCAGCTAGTTTTTGAGCTTCTTCAATTTCTTCTAGCTTCTTCTTTCTTTCTATTTCATTTTTTCTATTCAAAATGTTCATATTGTTATTATTAGCTTCTTCAGCTAATCCTCTTGGGAATAAGAAGTTAGTAGCGTATCCATCAGATACATTAACAACCTGACCTTTTTTACCCTTTCCTTTAACATCTTTCAATAAAATAACTTTCATTATTTTTCACCCTCCCTTAAATACTTGCTTATTGAGTCTTTTAATAGTTCTACAGCTTCGTCCATACTTGTATTTACAAGCTTAGCTCCAGCCATATTCATATGACCTCCACCATTTAGACCCTCTAATATAACTTGAACATTTATATCATCTAACGACCTTCCACTTATAAATATATTATCTTTTATATTTACTAAAGCAAAGGAGGCTTTTATAGGTGATATAGTGATAAGTTCATCTGCTACTTGTGCTGCTATAATATTATTATCAATATTTTGTGGACATATAGCAATAGCTATATCATTAATTACCTGTACATTTTTTATTATATCAGCTTTTTTAATATATACATCCAAATTTTGTGAAAACATTTTTTTTACTGCTACAGTATCGGCTCCAAGCCTTCTTAAAAATGCAGCTGCTTCAAAGGTTCTCACACCTGTTTTAAAAGTAAAATTCTTTGTGTCAACACATATACCAGATAATAACGCAATAGCCTCTATTACCTTAACATTAGGTTTATCCACCATATAAGGAATCATCTCCGTTACAAGCTCTGCTGTAGAAGATGCATAAGTTTCAATGTAACTTAATATATTATTGCTTATGAAGTCAGGTGATTTTCTATGATGATCTATAATAACCACTCTATTTGACTTATTAACAATCTCCATGCTTTCAACATGATTTTTATTATGAACGTCTACTATAATAAGTAAACTATTATCTGTTATTTCAGTAAAGCACTGATCTGAACTAATAAAAATCTTCTCATTATCATATTCTTTTTTTACTTCTTCAATTACTTTCTTAGTACCCTCACCAATTTCCTCTAAGATAATATTATATCTCTTTCCAAGGTTCCTAATTACACTTCCAAGACCTATTGCAGCACCTATACAATCTATGTCTGCATTCTTATGTCCCATTATAAATACTCTATCACTTTCATTAACAAGATCTACTAACGCATGTGCTATTACTCTAGCCTTTACTTTAGTTCTCTTTTCCACTTCCTTAGTTTTACCACCAAAGAAGGATAACTTATCTCTATTTTTTAATACAACTTGGTCTCCCCCTCTGCCTAAAGCTAACTCCTTTGCAGATTCGGAATATCCATAATTTTCATTTGCAGTTACTCCACCTACTCCTATACCTATACTTAAAGTAACAGCTAATTTATTGCCAAAATATAAATCTCTTATTTGATCTAAAATCTCAAATTTATTTTCAACTTCTTTTTTTATAAATTTATTTTGAGCCACAACAATATATTTATTACTGGCATATTTTTTTATCATGCCCTGTAAACCTTGAGCATAATTATTAAGTGTTCTCTCTATTGCTGCTGATAATAATGGACCTTCATTTTCAGAGGTTGTCTTTAAAACATCATTTAAATTATCAACTTCTATAAGCATAATTGTGTATTTATCATTTTTTATGTTTTCTTCTAAATTAAACTTATCTGTGACATCACAAAAGGTTAGTAATGCAACACTATCTTCTATAATTGGTTTTTGTGATTTATCTATTGCTGTAACAAATACATCATAATACCTATTTTCTATTTCAACATATTTGAATACTTGCTTTTTACCTTCATGTATTTGTTTTATATTAAGTTCCTTACTAATATCTTTTATACTTTTCCCTAACAACTGTCTTTCATGTAAAAGTGAGCTAGCCTTTTGGTTATACCATAGTACTTCTCCTCTACCACCCATCAAGATTAAAGAAAAAGGAGAATTTATTATATGGTTACTTGTCGCTATATTCATATCACTAGAAAGATTCTCTATAAACTTCTGAAACTTAGACTTCTTATCTATATAAGCCTTTACATTTAACAATATAGATACTAAAAAGATGCTTATGAATATTGCAGCTAATCCAAAATGCTCATAATAGAATAATGCAATTATCAATAAGGTTATTAGTATCAAATAGACTTTATTATCAGGTACTAAGTTTTTATATTTATTATTCATATTACCTCACACTTTTTCTATTTTTAGTTAAGCTGAAAGGATCTAGTTTTCTAAAATCAAACATCATTTCTATAAATCCAATTAAAGCATAAACTTGATTAGCTCCAAGTATTACAGTTATAGCTAGTAACCAAAATGTTTTCTTTGTGCTCTTATTTAATTTTTTAGTAAATAAATATGATATAGCTGCTAATCCATTTAAAATAAGCATCATTCTTAAAACGCCTAAACTTCCATACTTTAAGAACTCTCCAATATTTACAAATTTAAAGCTTACAATTATACCCATAGCAAATAATCCAATAAATAATGCACCTAATAAATTAGTAACATATATCTCACTAAATTTTAATTGTTTAATATTATATCCTAATTTATTTGAAACCTTTTTTCCTATAATATAATTGATGACACTAGATATTATAGCAAGTGCCATAAGCATACCTGGTGATGAAATCAAAACATTTTTTGTAGTTATTATTTGTTTTATAATATCTAAAGATTCTAACTGTACCTCAGACATACCAACACTAATATATAATTCTTTTAGATACTCAACCTTATTCATAACAGAATCTACGTATAGCTGAGCTATTCCTACAAAGGATGTTTTGTTTACAACTGCATATAGTAATGCTATTAGTAAAATAGCTACTATGGTAGTAGCCACTAGAATAACAAAAGATTTATATGGGTTATTAACTTTCTTAAAGCAGTATCCTAGTACTAAACCTATGCTACCATATAAGATTAATGCTTGAACTGATAATATAGGATTAATATAAATTGCAGATACAATAGTAGATATAATCATTATAAAGGCTGTCTTTATAAAATTAAATCTCAAATATACCATAGCAATTATAATAGGTACTAAAGTAGTTGCAAATAAATTTACACTTCCCCTTACAGCACATATGGGAACTATTAAAAATGCCAATATGCTAAATAAAATTATCTGTAAAGGAGCAAATTTATTTTCTTCCTTAATATTCATTTTTTCCTCCAAAATCTCTGTCCTTTAAGTGAGAATATAACTTAGTTAGATCCTTATTATCTTTCTCCAAAGGATCCTCTTCTATAATACCCTCTTTTAATTTTCTTTTCATACACTCATCTACCGCAATGTGAGAGTATCCTAATCTATTAGCTAATAAGTATAATAATATTATTGCCCCAGATATACAATTTAATATGGCATCTTGAGCTATGTTACTTCCCTTACATAAAACTTTAAACAAATCACCGATTATACATATCAATTCGGCCTTTAATTTTTCTATGGCTGTTATATTTGCCATAATATTAAAGTCTTCTTTTCTCAAAGCAATCATCCCCTTTACTACCTATATATCTATTTTATTTATTTTTGAATATTTGTGCAACTAAAGTTTAACTTTATTACAGTAATTTTACATTATAAGGTAAAAAATAAAACAGCACCAACGGGGTACTGTTTATATATATGCTCTTTATTCCATTGTGAATGGTAATAAAGCAACGTTTCTTGATTTTTTTATAGCTAGAGTTAACATTCTTTGGTGTTTAGCACAGTTTCCAGAGATTCTTCTTGGAAGAATTTTACCTCTTTCAGTTATGTACTTTTTAAGAACATTAATATCTTTGTAGTCTATATGTTGAGCTTTATCCATACAGAAAGAACATACTTTTTTCTTCTTTCTTCTAACGTTTTGCTTCTTTTGACCTTGACCAACCATCAATCTTACCTCCTATTACCAATTTACCATATTAAAATGGTATGTCATCATCATCCATTGGGGTAACTTCACTTCCAAAATTTGATTCAGCTGGAGTAAATCCTTGAGTACTTTGGTTTCCACCAAAGCCTGAATCTTGGAATCCGTAACCATTATTTGTATCTGGTTGTTTACTACCCTTATCTAAAAACTGAACCTCATCAGCTACAACTTCAGTAACGTATCTTCTGATACCATCCTTGCCCTCATAGCTTCTTGTTTCGATTCTTCCAGCTATTCCAATAAGTCTGCCCTTACTCATGTAATTTGCAGTGTTCTCTGCGGCTTTGCCCCAAACAACTATTGGAATAAAATCTGCTTCCTGTTGACCTTCTCGTTTAAACTTACGGTCTACAGCAATTGTAAAGGTGGCCACTGCCGTTCCTGTACCTGGCGTGAATTTTAATTCAGGATCTTTTGTAAGTCTACCAATTAAAACTACTTTATTCACCTTTATTACACCACCTATTATAATTAGTTTTCGATTTTAACAACCATGTCTCTGATTACGTCATCAGATATTTTGAAATTTCTAGTTAACTCCTTTGGTAATTCAGAGTTTCCTTTGAAGTTGACTAACACATAGTAACCTTCGTTAACTTTGCTTATTGGGTAAGCTAATCTTCTTTTACCCCATAAATCAACATTTTCAATTTCTCCACCATTGTTCTCGATTATACCTTTGAACTTTTCAACGTTAGCTTTAACAGCCTCTTCGTCTAATGATGGTCTTAAAATGAACATTGCTTCATATGATCTCATTAGTTTCACCTCCTCCCTTTGGACTCACGGCTATATTACTAAAGAATATAGCAGGGAATTCACCTATTAATTCTATCATCTTATAGATAATAAATCAATAAATATTTTTTTATTTTATTGACCAATTTCTACTAGTTTCTTCATTCTTTTCTCGAATTCTGATCTTGTCATCATTACTATTCTTTTGCATCCTAGACATTTTATCTTTATGTCTGCACCCACTCTGATAATTTCCCAGTTGCTACTTCCACATGGGTGTGTCTTCTTCATCTCTACTATGTCACCTACATTTATGTCCTTCATAAAATATAATCACCCCAATTTAAGTTTTTTTATGTGATGAAATCTATTACAAATTTATTATAATAATCTATATTCTACTATTATACTAAATCTTCTTATATAAACTCAACTAAAAGTGATTATTTGGCCTTCGGTACAGGAAATTAAAGGAATGACCATTTAAATTATAGCCATCCCTTCTTTTTATTATTCAACTTACATATTAAATTTATTTTATAACTTCTATTTCATTATTTTCATTTTTATAATAAATATTTTTATATACAATTTTATCAGCTTCTATAAGTTCATATATCTTAGGCATATTTTCTTCATCCACCTTAAGACTTATGCCACAACTTTTACTTATTTGAGTTGGTGTTGGTATTACATTGAATTTCATATCAACCTTTTTAGCTTCTGATTCAGCTTTTATAGCCTCATGAGTATTAATAAAAGTAACTATATAGTATTGCACACTTATCACCTATTCCTTTTTCATCTTTCGTTTTGTTAAATATTTACAACCTTATCTGAAGAATTCATAGTTTCAACTATTGAATACATATTGCTTATTTCACCAATAGCTAACTTATCTTTTAAGTTATAAAAATCTAAGCAAGTTCCACATACTTGTATTCTTACATTCTTTTCTTCAAGAGCTTTTAAGCTATCTAAAACAACTGACCCCTCAACTGCTAATTTTACTCCACTGTTAAAGAATAATATATCTGTTGGTATTACATCAGCTTCTGATAATGCAAATATGTATCCTTTTATTAAAATTTCTCCTAATGCATCGTCACCATTTCCAAGTTTATCTTGACCTATAACAACTGTAAATTTCCCATTTTTATCAGTAGTATTCTCTTCAAGTGTTAAAGCTGCTTCACCTTTTATTAAAGTTAATTTAAAGTTTCCGTCCTCTTCTATAAAAGATACTTCTAAAGCATTAGTATTAGCAAATTTAACAATATTATTTTTAGCTATTTCATTATCTACAATAACTTCTGCTACCCCTAATTCTATTGTATCAAAATATTTTTTAGTGTTTATAACAGGCATCGGACAGTTCAAGCCTCTGCAATCGATTAATTGTTTCATAAATGATTCCCTCCCATTTTTATTTACCGTATTTTTATTTAATTTATAAATTCTTATTAGAAATTTTTTTATACGCTTTCATTAATATATATCAATTAAAATTCTTAGTTATATTTAGGCCTATTTAGACCTATAATAATATCCTTACTAAAACTCTATTAAAACTTATATATTCTTTTTGAAAGTTAAACGCATAGATAAAAGTAACATTTTAAAATCCAAAACTTATTCTTTATCCATGATTTTATTATAACAAATTTTATAATTTTACACTAATAATTAAGGCTTTTATTTCCTATTAAATATAGTAATAGTTAATCGATTATCTATAAATATTTTTAATATAATATGTCTATATGAAATATAACCTTTTTATATTATCTTTTATGTTATAATTATTTTATAATTAATATGTGACTATTATCATTAAATTATAGGGGGAACTCTTATGAAAATTTATTTAGATAACGCAGCTACTACTTTTCCAAAACCTGTGGAAGTACCTCAAGCTGTTATGAATTATATGACTAATGTTGGTTCAAATCCTGGAAGAGGAGCTTCTCAAAGTTCATTCCAAGGTAATAGAGTTGTTTTTCAATGCAGAGAGGCACTTTGTGACTTATTTAAATTTGATAAAACAGAAAATGTAATTTTCACTTCGAACATAACTTCATCTTTAAATATATTAATTAAAGGTGTTGTACAAAAGGGTTGGCACGTTATAACTTCAGCTATGGATCATAATGCAACCTTAAGACCACTACATACGTTAAAAGAAGCAGGAATAATTGAACTTGATATAGTTAAGTGTTCTCCTATGGGGGTACTAGATATTGAGGATTTAAAAAGTAAAATTAAATCTAATACAAAGCTTATAGTTTTATCTCATGCTTCAAATTTAGTTGGAAGTATTCAACCTTTAGAATTAGTTGGTCAAATTTGTAAAGAAAAGGACATATTCTTTATAATAGACGCAGCTCAAACAGCTGGTGTTTTAAATTTAGATTTTAATGCTTTAGGATGTAATGCATTAACTTTTACTGGACATAAAAGTTTATTAGGTCCTCAAGGTATCGGTGGATTTTTGATTGATGACAAACTTAATTCATCTGTTAATACTATTATTGAAGGTGGAACTGGAAGTGTATCTTCTGATGTTATTCAACCTGAATTCTTACCTGATAAATTTGAATGTGGTACCTTAAACACTCCAGGTATAGCTGGTTTACTTGCTGGTATAAATTACATAAATTCTACCGGTATAGATGTAATCAGAGAACATGAAGATGAGCTTTGTCAGAAGTTTATTGATGAAGTTATGAATATAGATTCTATAGAACTATATGGTTTTAAGGATGTCTCTAATAGAACTGCTGTTGTTTCTTTAAACTCTAGTAAAATGGATAACTCAGAACTTGGTTTCTATTTAGATAATGAATTTGGAATAACTACAAGAACAGGATTACATTGTGCACCTTTAGCTCATAAGACTATAGGAACTTATCCAAAGGGTACTATTAGATTTAGTTTTGGTGCTTTCAATGAGCTAAGAGATATCCATTATGCTGTAGATTCAATAAATAAAGTTTTAAAACAATATACTTAATTACTATTTAAGAATATTAAATTTACTTAATTTGAATTATAAATTAAATTAATACTGATATTCTTTAAATAAGCTAGTAGTAAATTAATAGATTTAACTTTTTAAAATAACCACTTAAAATATCCATTATTTTAAGTGGTTATTTTTTGATAAAAACTTCTTTTATTATATTTTTATTCTCGCTGAATACTTTTACTATATTTTGGTAACTATTAAAATAGGAGGTGAATTTAATGAAGAAGTTAATTTTTGATTCTATAGATAGTAAAAATATAAAGAAGCTAAGGGATAGCATATGTGAACATTTATGTCCTGCTATTAAGTCTAAACGTGATATTGTTATTTTGTGTATAGGCACAGACAGAGCAACTGGCGATTGTTTAGGTCCACTAGTTGGAGAAAAATTAAAATTTCTTAGTCGTAAGAGGATTCATATATTCGGTAATTTAGAGAATCCTATTCATGCTCAAAATATAGAAAATGTAATAACTACTATAAAATCAACATTTAATGATCCATATATAATAGCAATTGATGCCTGTTTAGGCTCACTTCATAATGTTGGATATATAGTTTTAGATACAACTCCTATAAATCCTGGAGCTGCATTAAATAAAAATCTTCCTTCAGTTGGAGATCTAAGTATAATTGGTATTGTTAATATAACAGGCCCATCTGATTTCTCTGTGCTACAAAACACACGCTTGTACACAGTTATGATGTTAGCTGAAGCAATATCAACCTCATTATATCATGCAATACTAAAATCTATGGGTGGCAAAAAACACTCTGAGGCTTTAGAAGATGAAGTTTGTTAATAATGTTTCACGTGAAACATTTATTTATATAATTACTCCCCCAAACCCCTAAAAATAAAATCTCCAAATTGGAGATTTTATTTTTTATAAGTCACTATATATTTTATTATTCAATATATTTTCAATGTCATCTACTGATTTACTTCCACTGTCTATTATTAATGTACCAGTATTACTACCTGGAATATTTTTAACTATATGACCTAAACCTTTTCTTTTTAAATCACATATTATTGCATCACAAGGTTCATTTTCATTATTTACTAAAGTATAACCTCTTTGTGATAAATTTTCTTTTAACTTATTCTTATCTTCTTGAACATAAATTTTCATAATACTCTCCTGATAGTATTCTATTTTATCTTAAATATAAGTTTGAACTTAAGTTTTATATTAATACCTCTTTAGATAGTATTTCCATTTATGTGCACTTTAATACATGAGTATAAAAATAAAGAGCCATTGCAAAACTGCAATAGCCCTATTATATTAAAACTACTTTTCTCATTATAATTATGTTTAAGTTATAACTGCTTTATTTTAATTTAATGCAACCCATAATATTTAATCTTATCTTGAAAGAGTAATTTTACTTGAATTTCTAGCTTGTTCTAAAACTTGTTTTTCTTCTTGAGATAATTCATATCTTGAAATACCTTTATCTATTGGTTTAGCATATGTTGTACTTTCATTTCTTCCAAATATACCTGTTAATATTACTCCATCATCATTACTATCTAATAGTGCAATAGAATAACTTAAATCTGATCCAATATCTTCAAAAGCTTTAAATCTAGTAACTGCAACCTTTTGAATGCTCTTTTCAATTCTACTATTTAGCTGATTAAAATCATTGTAAAATCCCTCAAACTTTTCTTCAAAGTTATCTATTTTTTCATAATACTGAGTTATAGAACTTTCTATACTTTTTTTACTATTTCCTTTAACCATAGCTTTATATTGCTTTTTTAATTTACTAGTTTTTATTATTAAAATTAGATTTAATAATAAAAGTAATATTACCGCTCCAACTAATGCTAAACTTAATAACTCTATATGCTCACTTATAAGTCTAAAAATTTCCTCTTTCATTTAATATGTCCTCCAAAATGTTTCACGTGAAACATTAATCTGCTATTTTTAAGATTTCTAATATTCTCTGTAACTCATCTTGAGAATAATACTCTATTTGTATTTTTCCCTTTTGTTTGTTATTGCATGATAAACTAACCTTAGTTCCAAAATGGTCCTGCAATCTATTTTCTATGTCTTTAAAATATGGACTAAATTCTTTTTCTTTAGGTTGGCTTTCCTTCTTACCTTCCTTTAATACTTTTATTAGCCTTTCAGTTTCTCTTACACTTAAATCTTCATCTATTATTTTCTGAGCTATTTTGTATTGTATTTCTTTATCATCCATAGCTAAGATAGTTCTTCCATGACCTTCACTTATTATTCCATCAATAATGTACTCTTGAACTCTTACATCTAAGTTAAGAAGTCTAAGACAGTTAGTAATAGCCGTTCTAGATTTACCTATTCTTTCACTTAGTTGTTCTTGTGTTAAGTTAAACTTACTTTTCAATTCTTCATAAGCTAATGCCTCTTCAATAGGATTTAAATCTTCCCTTTGAATGTTCTCAATTAAAGATAATTCTAAAACCTTTTTATCATCTATATCTTCAACTACTATAACAGGTACTTCCTTAAGTCCAATCTTTTTAGCAGCTCTCCATCTTCTTTCACCAGCTATTACAATATACTCACTTCTATCTCTTCTTACAAGTAATGGCTGTATAATTCCATGTTGTTTTATGGAGCTAGCTAAAGTATCAATTTTATCATTATCAAAGTTTTTTCTAGGCTGCTTAGAATTTGCTTTTATTTTATTAATAGACATTAATAAAGAATTCTCTTTTTCATTTTTATTGATTTCTCTTACTTCCTTTATAAGACTATTGTTAGGAGTCTCTACAACCTTATTATCTGGTATTAAAGCACCTAATCCTCTCCCTAATCCATGCTTCTTATTCATATTTCGCTATGCCTCCTGTCTACTTAAAAATTCCTTAGTTACAGCTTCATATGCTAAAGCACCTCTGCAAGATTTATCATATAACACAATTGGTAATCCATAACTAGGAGACTCTGCTAGTCTTATATTCCTTGGAATAGTATTCTCATAAATTCTATCTCCAAAATAAGCCTTAACTTCAGCTACTACCTCATTACATAATCTAGTTCTGCTGTCATACATACTCATAATAACCCCTTCAATATAAAGATCCTTATTGAGAGATTGTTTAATAAGCTCTATTGTATTAACAAGTTGACCAACGCCTTCTAATGCGTAAAATTCACATTGTATAGGTATTAATACACTATCTACAGCTGTTAAAGCGTTTATAGTTAAAAAACCTAAAGATGGTGGACAATCAATAAATACGAAGTCATAATCATCCTGTACAGATGCTAACTTTTCTTTTAATATACTTTCCCTATTTTCTATTTGTGCCAGCTCTACTTCTGCTCCAGCTAATTCTATAGTTGATGGAGCTAAGAAAAAGTTATTTATAAGTTGACTTTCTACAATTACATCTTCTAAAGGCATATCTGTTGTTAACACATCGTAAATTGACTTGTCTAAAGTTTTCTTATCAAATCCTAAACCACTTGTAGTATTTCCTTGTGGGTCAATATCTATTGCTAAAACCTTATATCCCTCTAGGGCTAAGTAAGCACATATATTTATATTAGAAGTTGTCTTTCCAACTCCACCTTTTTGATTAAATATACAAACCTTTTTCATATTCCCCTCCAACTCTCCAAAGTACTCCTTTGAGTAAACCCTTATATTTTAACTTTGTAATCTCAAATATCAATGTACATTTATTAGAAATTATAATTAAATTATTACAACAAATTTCTATGTATTTCCTTTAAATATTTTCCTATTCTTGTACATCTCTTATTTTTTTGCTTTTGAGTTCCTATAATATAATTATATATTTATACTGACTACAATTAAAGTATTTTGTTACCTTATTAACAAATTTTTATTATTAAAATGTTTCACGTGAAACATTTTAATGGAAATATAGGAAATTTAATTTTAAAATTCATAGTAAAATAAAAAGGCCTAGGTAAATAACCATAAATATATAAAATATATTTATTAATTATTTATCTAAGCTCTAAACATTTTAAATTTATAATTCATTCTTTGGTATGGTAACAGTAACTTGTACACAATCATCTAATTCTTTAGATTTATAATTTGCATTTATACCATACTTATCAAATACCTGTTTTATAGTATTCATATATATCTTAGCATTAAATATGCCCTTTATTCTTTTCTTACCATCATAAGCTATATCTTTAAGAGCTTCTAATTCTAACTCTACTAATTCCTCAGTCTTCTTTACATTTAGTCCTCGTTTTATTACCTTCTGTAGTACTGTAAGTTGTAACTCTAAAGATGGTAACTTCAATAAAGCTCTTCCATGTCTCTCTGTTAAATTACTCTCTATTAGCATATTCCTTATGGATTTATCCAATTTTAATACTCTTAACTTATTAGCAATGGTTGATTGTTTCTTACCAATTATCTTAGCCAATTGCTCTTGTGTATAGTTATGTTCTTTAATTAAATTTTGATATGCTTCAGCCTCTTCTAGAAAGTTTAAATCTTCTCTTTGTAAATTTTCTAGTAGAGCTATAACAGCAGAGTCCCCATCACTAATATCTACTAACACTGTAGGTACTTCTGATAAACCTAATTTCTTCGCTGCCCTAAATCTTCTTTCACCAGCAACTAATTCATATTTATCATCGGCAATTTTTCTAACTGTTAAAGGTTGAATTATACCATAAGAAGCTATAGATTGTGCTAATTCATCTATGGCTTCTTCATCAAAGTATTGCCTTGGTTGATATGTGTTAGGTACTATAAGATCAACCGAAATTAAATTAATGCTCTTATCCATATTCATCCCTCAATTACAAATATTATTAGTCTTACTAATTACAAAACAATTTTTTATGTTTTTATACATATTACTATCTTTTATAGGTGTAAAATATTGATTATACATATAACTTATCTATCTTTAATGAAATAAATTAATTTTTATCAGAATTTATTCAAATTTATTCCATGACTCATATTATTATTTTATCATATAATGTTAATTTTTAGCAATAACTATTTGTTATTTTAACGGTTTTTTAGTAATTATTCCAGCTTTTCTAGGATATTGATTAGGTGTATTCTTTGATTTTCTAACAATTACCAAATTATGATTAAGTTCACTACCTTCTATATCCACATTCTGAACATTTTCTACTTTTCCACCTAACATTCCTATAGCATTTCTTGCATCGTTTAATTCTTCCTCTACTGCAGGACCTTTTAAAGCGATAAAATGACCATTTGGTTTAACATATGGTATACAGAATTCACTTAATACACACATATTCGCAACAGCTCTAGAAACAACTATATCAAATTGCTCTCTATAATCTGGATTAACAGCATATTCTTCTGCTCTTCCATGAATAGCTTTAATATTTTTTAACCCTAATTCTTTTATTACCTCATTTAAAAATATTATTCTTTTATTTAATGAGTCTAATAAAACAATCTCACAATCTGGATTTGCTATTTTTATAGGTATACCTGGGAACCCACCACCTGTACCTACATCTAATATCATCTTTCCCTTTGAAAAATTATCATACTTAAATACTTTGATAGAATCTATGAAATGCTTTTTTATTATTTCTTCATCTTCAGTTATAGCAGTTAAGTTTATTTTTTGATTCCACTCTTGTATCATATCTTTGTACTTCATGAATTGGCTATACTTTTCATCATTGAATTCTAATCCCGCATCTTCAAAAGCCAATTTTAAAAGATTATAATATTGCATCTTCGCCCTCCATATTTTTGTTTTTTTATAATTAAATTTTACAAAAAACAAAATAAAATCTTTTGATTATTTTTTTATTAATTAATTTTTTATTATGTATGTACTTATTACACTTTTAATTTTTGTTATTTTTTAAATTTAATTAATTATTTTTAAGAATTATATTTTATGCTTATTTAATATTTTTAAAATAAATACATATTATTTCATAACTATTAAAGTTTTTCTTATATTATATAATAACTTAACTTTCCAAAAACTCAAGTTAAATATACTAAAAGAAAGATATACTTAAGGGGAATCCCCCTTAAGTTATTATCTATAATATTGCTCTAAATATATCATAAGCACGGATATATCTGCTGGAGATACACCTGATATTCTTGATGCCTGACCTATATTTACAGGTCTTATCTTGTTTAATTTCTGAATTGCTTCTATTCTTAAACCCTTAACATTGCTGTAGTCTAACTCATTTGGAAGTTGCTTTGATTCAAACTTCTTAAACTGTTTAACTTGATCTAATTGTTTTTCTATGTACCCTTCATACTTAGATACTATATTAACTTGTTCCATTACAGCATCTTCAAGTTCAGGTCTTTCTGTATCTAAGTCAGCTAATATAAAATAATCTAATTCTGGTCTTTTAATTAGCTCATAGAAGTTAACAGGTTTCTTTAATGGTGCTGAATTTTTAGATTCTAAAAACTCATTAACTTCTCTCTTATTAGTTATTTGTAGTGCCTTTATTCTCTCTATTTCCTCTTCTATGGATTTTTTCTTATCCAAATACCTATTATATCTTTCTTCTGTTACAAGACCTATCTCATGCCCTATCTCAGTTAATCTCAAATCAGCATTATCTTGTCTTAATAACAATCTATATTCTGAACGTGAAGTCATCATTCTATAAGGTTCTTCTGTACCTTTAGTTACTAAGTCATCAATAAGAACACCTATATATGCATCCGATCTTCCTAAGATAAGAGGTTCTAAGTTTTTAACTTTTCTAGCAGCATTTATACCAGCTACTAAACCTTGTGATGCTGCTTCCTCATATCCTGAACTTCCATTTATTTGCCCACCTGAAAACAATCCCTCAACATTTTTAGTTTCTAAAGAAAGTTTTAATTGTGTTGGATCAATACAATCATATTCTATTGCATATCCTATTCTCATAACCTCAACATTTTCAAGTCCTGGTATAGTTTTTAACATCTCCATTTGAACTTCTTCTGGAAGAGAGCTTGACATACCTTGAACATACATTTCCTCTGTATACTCACCCTCTGGTTCTATGAATATTTGATGTTGTAACTTATCAGGAAATCTCATAACCTTATCTTCAATAGAAGGACAATATCTTGGTCCAGTACTTTTTATAGATCCATTATAAAGTGGTGATCTCTCAATATTTCTTCTTATTACATTATGAGTTTCCTCATTTGTATAAGTTAAATAACAAGGTAACTGTTCCCTTTCAATATTTTTACTCATAAATGAAAATGGCACAACCTTATCATCACCTGGTTGTATTGTCATTTTAGAAAAGTCAACGGATCTCTTATTAACCCTAGCAGGCGTACCTGTTTTGAATCTTCTTAAATTTAATCCAAAATCGCTTAAACACTTTGATAACTCATTAGCTGGATATAATCCACTTGGTCCCTCATTAAAGTTAACTTCACCTATTATAATTTTAGATTTTAAATATGTACCTGATGTTATAACAACTGCTTTAGCCGTAAAATAAGCTCCATTTTTAGTCATAACCCCTGTTACTTTTCCGTTCTCTGTTAAAATCTCTGTTACTTCAAGTTGTTTTAAATATAAATTTTCCTCTTTTTCAAGAACCCACTTCATTCTTTCAGAATATCTCTTTTTATCAGCTTGAACTCTTAAAGAGTGAACTGCAGGTCCCTTAGAAGTATTAAGCATTCTTGATTGTATATAGGTATGATCTGCATTTATACCCATCTCTCCACCAAGAGCATCAATTTCCTTAACTAAGTGTCCCTTAGCTGTTCCACCTATATTAGGATTACATGACATAAGTGCAATACTATCTATATTTATAGCACATACTAATGTCTTACATCCCATTCTAGCTGATGCTAATGCTGCCTCACATCCTGCATGACCAGCACCAATAACTATTACATCATATTCTCCGCCTAGATATTTCATAAACTCCACCTTACTTTCCTAAACAAAACTCTGCAAATATTTTATCTATAATATCCTCTTGTAGTGACTCACCTGTTATTTGACCTAAATTAGTCCAAGCACTTCTTAAATCTATAGATGCTAAATCAATAGCAAAAGTCATATTTAAGGTATCTATAGCGCTCTCAATATTAGATTTAGCATTATACAGAGCTTCCTTATGTCTATTGTTTGTTACATATACATCTTCTGCACTTACTTCTCCTTTAAAGAACATGTCTTTAATTAGGTTTTTAAGCTCTTTTAGTCCATCACTGTTTTTAGCTGAAGTTCTTATTATGCTTTCAGGCTTAAGATTTTTTAATTCAGCTTCATTCATACTTCCTTCTAAGTCACATTTATTTAATAATACTACATATTTCTTATCTTTTATATATTCTATTATCTCTTTATCCTCATCATCTAATTGTCTACTTCTGTCTAACATTAGTATTACTAAATCTGCTTCTTCAATTTTTTCTTTCGACTTTTCGACACCTATTTTTTCGACAATATCCTCAGTTTCTCTTATACCCGCTGTGTCTACTATTTGAATCGGTATACCATCTATATTTATATACTCTTCAATAACATCTCTAGTAGTACCAGGTACATCAGTTACTATAGCTCTTGTTTCCATTAATAAGGCATTTAATAAGGATGATTTTCCAACGTTAGGCTTACCAACAATTACTGTTTTTAATCCTTCTCTTATTATTTTACCTTCTTCAGCACTTTCTAATAATCTATTCACTTCATTAAGTACTGCTTTTAGCTCTATTACTCCATTCTCTGCTGTAACTTCCTCTAAATCATCCTCTGGATAATCAACGGTTGCTTCTATGTGAGCTATAACACCTAAAAGTTTACCTCTTAACTCATTGATTTCTATAGATATTTTACCCTTTGATTGCATTAATGCTGACTTTGCACTAAGCTCTGTCTTAGCATTTATAATATCTATTACTGCTTCAGCTTGACTTAAATCTATTCTTCCATTTAAAAATGCTCTTTTAGTAAACTCACCTGGCTCTGCTAATCTAGCTCCAGCCTTAAAAACAGACTTTAAAACGCTATTAGTTACAACAAGACCACCGTGACAGTTAATTTCTACAGTGTCCTCAGCAGTAAAGCTTCTAGGTCCTTTCATAAAAGAAACTATAACTTCATCTATTAAATTTTTATTTTCATCAATTATATGACCATATCTCATAGTGTAAGTCTTCATATCCATAAGTGACTTACCATTCTTAGCTACAAATATTTTATCAACTATTTCTCTTGCTTTATCTCCAGAAACTCTTATTATAGAAACTCCAGCTTCCCCAATACTTGTAGCAACTGCTGCAATAGTATCAAATTCTTTCATATATTTACCTTCCATATCAAATATTTTATATTAACTAACTTTTATGTATTACACTTAGATATTATGTAATATAAGTTTATTATTCTTAAATAACTTAATTCGTCTTTTATTTTTCATCCATTAATTATATCTTATAAAGATACATTATGTATTATAATATTTTATTATTTTTTCACTAACTTATATTATAACTTAAATTACCTAACTCTTATAGTTTTTTAGGTTTTATGCGTAAAATAATGCACAAACATAAATGATTATAACACTCATCCTATTATTTATTTTATCCATATTTCAATACTTAATAATAGTATTGAAGAATTTTATATCATTTATAATAAAATAAACTATAAGTTAGGTATTAATACACCATTTTTAAGTTTTAAAATAAACCTTGTAAATAAAAAAGAAAGCCCCTAGGCTCTCTTTTTAAGTTCAACAACAACTTTTCTATAAGGTTCTTCACCTTCACTATATGTTTTAACAGTGTTATTATCTTGAAGTGCAGAATGTATAATTCTTCTTTCATAAGGGTTCATAGGCTCAAGTTTTACTGTTTTACCTTGAGTTTTAACTTTTTTAGCTACTTTATTAGCTAATCTAATTAAAGTCTCTTCCCTTTTTGCTCTATAATTCTCTGTATCAAGTATAACTCTTCTGTATTCCTCATTACTATCTTTGTTTATTACTAAACTAATTAAGTATTGTATAGAATCTAAAGTTTCTCCTCTATATCCTATTAAAATACCCATATCTTCACCAGATAAATTAATGATTATATTTTTATTTTTTTCCTTAATATCAATATCAGCATCTATATTCATAGATTTTAACATTGACCCTAAAAATTCTCTAGCTTCTTTACAATAATTCTTAACTACTGTTAATTTAACTTGAGCTGGCTTACTTCCTATTCCAAATAGTAATCCTTTACTACCTTTTTCTAAAATTTCTACTTCTACTTCATCTCTTGTAGTTTTAAGTTCTAATAAGGCTTTCTCAATAGCTTCATCCACAGTTTTGCCTGACATTTCAATAGATCTCATTGTATCAGCACCTGCCTTTCAAACTAAATTTTTGCTATAAATAATGCCCTCCGAGGAAGGCCATTATTCATAACTATATAATAAATTTTATTATTTTTTCTTTTTATTTGAGTTATCTTTCTTTATATAATCATTAGCATTATTTTCAGTAGATTTTGGTTTACCACCTTGCTTAGACTTAGGAACCCCAACTTCTGTGTTTGCCACTGGTTCCTTAGCTGCTTGCATCTTCTCATACTTGTTTATTCCAAGAACTTGAACTACTTGTAATATACTATTTGCTACCCAATATATTGCTAAAGCTGATGATAACTTAATTGACATAAATCCTATCATACCAGCCATCATTATGTTCATCATCTTCATTTGTTGAGCCTGTGGACTATCCTTAGACTGCATTATTATTGAAGATAAATATGTTGATACAACTGCTAGTATTGGTAAAATATATAAAGCATCTGGTTTAGATAAGTCGTTAATCCATAAGAATCTTACCCCTTCAATTCCAGGTAAAGTTGCAAATACATTATATAACGCAATTAGTATTGGAAATTGAATTAATAAAGGTAAGCATCCTGCGAAAGGATTTATCTTATTATCTGTGTAAAGCTTTTTCATTTCAAAGTTTAATTTGTTAGGATCATTTTTATAACGGTCCTGTAATTTCTTTAATTCAGGTTGAATTTTATTCATTCTGTTCATTGATCTCATTTGACCAATGTTTAATGGTAACAATATTATTTTTAAAAGTGCCGTTACTACTATAATTGTAAGACCATATGAAATGTTAGGGTCCCCACCTACTAGTGAGCCAACACCATTAAGAATAAATTGAAACAATTGAGTAAATATATTATTTAAAAAACCCAATTTTGAACCCTCCTAATTATATCATTTAACTGGATCATATCCACCTGGATGAAACGGGTGACATTTGAGTATTCTTTTAATCGCTAAAAATCCACCCTTCAAAGCTCCATATTTCTGAATAGCTTCTAAAGCATATTGAGAACAGGTTGGATAAAATCTGCAACAAGGTGCTTTCATTGGGGATATATATTTTCTATAAAAATTTATTGAGCAAATTAAAAGTTTTTTCATAATTACTTATGCAACCCTGCCTTCTTAAATAATTCCATTAAAGACTTTTCTATAGTACTGTAATTACAATCTTTGCTAGAGTTTCTTGCTAATACAATTATGTCGTATCCATTTTGTAAATCCAAGCTATTCAATCTATAGCTCTCTCTTATAAGTCTTCTAACTCTATTTCTGACTACACTTTTCCCAACTTTTTTGCTCACTGACATTCCTATTCTGTTTATATTCTTGCCATTTCTCTTAACATAAAGAACCAAGTATTTATTAGAAAAAGATTTACCTCGTTTATATACAATTCTAAATTCAGCGTTTTTTCTTAGTTTATATCTTTTTATTTCTCTCATTATAAACTACTCCTAGATAAGTTTTTCTGCATCTGCAGAAAAAGGCCACAAAAGCGGCCCTTATGCTGTTAATCTTTTTCTACCTTTTCTTTTTCTTCTCTTAAGAACATTTCTTCCAGAAGCAGTACTCATTCTCTTTCTGAATCCGTGCTCTTTATTTCTTTGTCTCTTTTTTGGTTGTAGTGTCATCTTCATTCCAATCCACCCCTTTCTTTACTTTTTATTTGCTGGGATACAAAAGTTAATTTGTTTATCCCTAAAATAAATAACTCATTACTAATTGCAATGAGATTCCTGTAAACTTACGAAAACTACTTATCTATAGTAATTCTATAGTAAGCACAGCCACTTAATCCGTATGTACGGTTAATTTCATATTTTATATTGTAAACTTAAAAATCAAGTTTAATTCTATTAAATATGAAATCTTATATTTGAATATATAACTGGCCCTTTAGCTGTAAACCACATATTTATGGTTTTACTATTAAATTATATAGTTCTACTATGATTATGTCAAGAAAACTATTTAGGTAAGTATTGTGAATAAAAGTTATGCTTTTTATTTGTTTTTTGTGGATAACTTATTGAATACACCTTGTCGTTCTGATATTATTAAAGTTGAACTGTTGATAATTTGTGATTATCTAAAAGTTATGCACAGTCTGTGGACAAAGTTGTGTATAACTTCTGGATTTATAGGTCACTTTACCCTTTTTCGTATATATACATAATAAAATCAATACTTTTATTGATACTTACATGTGAATAACTTATATTTTTTATATGTTAATAACTTTTTTTGATTATAATTTATAAACAACTTTATTAACATGTGAATAATTTATTTTATATTTGTCAACAAAACTAAATGTGGACATTTTTTATGTTGATATGTTTGTTGATAATGTGTTTATTAACTTTTTAAAAATTTTTTTTATTACATAAATGTATTTAATTATTTAAAGCGGAGGATATAAAATGGAGGTCCAACTTAAAGAAATATGGGATAAAACTGTAAATTTAATAAAAGGTGAGTTGACTGAGGTTAGTTTTAATACCTGGATAAAAAGTATTACTCCTATATCTTCAGAAGGTTCTCTTTTAAAATTAGGGGTTCCCAATAACTTTACTAAAGACATATTAGAAAATAGATATAGAGACTTAATTATAAATTCACTTAAAGTCCTTACATCTAAAGAGTACGATATAGAATTCATAATTCTATCTCAAGAAAAAAAAGATTCTAAAAAAGAGAATATTAAAGAGAATGGATCTTCTAAGAATGTAGTGGTAAATGATGTTCTTTCATCAACACTTAATCCTAAATACACCTTTGAGTCTTTTGTAATTGGTAACAGTAATAGATTCTCTCATGCTGCATCACTTGCAGTTGCTGAATCTCCTGCAAGAGCTTATAATCCGTTATTTATATACGGTGGTGTTGGATTAGGAAAAACCCACTTAATGCATGCTATAGGACACTATATATTAGAACATAACTCAAAAAGTAAAGTAGTTTATGTTACATCTGAAACATTTACAAATGAACTTATTAACTCAATTAAAGATGATAAGAACGAAGAATTTAGAAATAAATATAGAAATGTAGATGTACTACTTATAGATGATATTCAATTTATAGCAGGTAAAGAACGAACTCAAGAAGAGTTTTTCCATACATTTAATGCATTACATGAAGCTAATAAACAAATAATTCTATCTAGTGATAGACCTCCTAAAGAAATACCAACTTTAGAAGATCGTTTAAGATCAAGATTTGAATGGGGCTTAATTACAGATATGCAGGCTCCAGATTTTGAAACTAGGATAGCTATTTTAAAGAAGAAAGCGGACGTAGATAATTTAGATATAGATAATGAAGTAATGGTTTATATTGCGAATAAAATAAAATCTAACATAAGAGAATTAGAAGGTGCCTTGATTAGAGTAGTCGCATATTCTTCTCTCACTAATAGAGAAATAACAGTTTCTCTTGCCTCTGAAGCTCTTAAAGATATTATTTCTAATAAGCACTCAAGACAAATAACCATAGACTTAATTCAAGATATCGTAGCTAGTTACTATAGCTTAAAAGTTGAAGAATTAAAATCAGCTAGAAGAACTAGAAATATAGCATTCCCTAGACAAATAGCAATGTATTTATGCAGAAAGTTAACTGATATGTCTTTACCAAAGATAGGTGAAGAGTTTGGCGGAAGAGACCATACAACTGTTATTCATGCCTATGAAAAGATATCAGGAAATATCAAAAAAGATGAATCATTAGAAAATGCAATTGAAGAATTGACAAAGAAAATTAAGCAAGACTAGACTTATTAACATATGTTTATAACTATTAGTTAATACTTTGTGGAAACTTAATAAATTTATATACAGCTGTGGATATTGTGGATAACTGTGGTGAGTTTTACATCACTTATCCACAATAATTTTTACTCCATAAATGAGGTACTTATTAGCCTTAAGATGGTTTTCAACATATCCACAGCCCCTATTACTATTATTACTAATAATTTATCATTATATATTATCTTATTAATACACAATTCACACCTGAAATCATTGTGAATAAGGAGGAACAAAATAAATGAAATTTATAGTAGATAAGATAAAACTACAAGAAGCTATATCAAATACTCAAAAGGCTATTACAGGAAAATCAGCTATGCCAGTATTACAAGGTATTTGTATAACTGCTACAAAATCAGAAATTACTTTAGTTGGATCAGATTTAGATTTAACTATTGAAGCTAGAATTTCTGCAGATATTTTTGAAGAGGGAAGAATCGTTATTGATGCTAGGTTATTTGGTGAAATAATAAAGAAGATGCCAAATGCATCTATAGAAATAGAAACAATTGATGATAAATCAATATACATAAAGTGTTTAAAATCAACGGCTACCTTAGTTTACATGGACCCTGAGAATTATCCAAGCATTCCTCACATTAATGAAGATGTTGTTTTAACGGTTCAGCAAGATATTATAAAACACATGATAAGAGGAACAATATTTGCAGCAGCTCAAGATGAGACTAGGCCAATACTTACTGGTATTTTATTCGAGGTTGAAGAGGGAAAATTAAATTTAGTTGCTTTAGATGGATATAGAGTTGCAATAAGAAGACAACTTATAGATTGCAATCACAACATAAGTGCTGTTATACCAAGTAAAACCTTAAGCGAGGTTTCAAAAATACTTGAAGACAGCGATAAAGCAGTAAATATAACATTTACCGATAATCACATTTTATTTAATCTTGGAAATACTAAAGTTATTTCTAGATTATTAGAAGGTGAGTTTATGAAATATAGCTCAATAATACCATCTGAATATAACTTAAAGGTTATTGCTAATAGAAGTGACGTTCTTAATGCAGTTGAAAGAGCTTCTCTTATGGGAAAAGAAGGTAACACAAATCTTATAAAATTAGACATTGCTGATGACAATCTAATTATAAGCTCCAATTCTCAATTGGGAAAAGCAAGAGAGGAAGTTTCAATAATTCTGCAAGGTGAGTCATTGAAAATTGCATTTAATGCTAAATACTTAATTGACATATTTAAAATAATTGAAGCTGAAGAAGTAGTTATGGAATTTAACAGTAGCATAAGTCCATGTGTTGTTAAAAACAAAGAAGATGAAAATGAATGCACATACTTATTACTTCCAGTAAGATTAGTTCAAAATTAAGGAGGTACTATTATGCAAGAAATAAAAATTGAAACAGAATTTATAAAACTAGATGCCTTTATGAAATGGTCTTCTATAGTTGGATCTGGTGCAGAAGCTAAAATGCTTATTCAAGATGAATTAGTTTTAGTTAATGGGGAAGTTGAAACTAGAAGAGGAAGAAAACTAATTAAAGGTGATATAATAGAGTTTGATGACTTAGAATATAAAATAGTGTAAAATGTATAGTAGCACCGTTATTTGCTTAAAATAAGCTAATTAACGGTGCATAAATTATGTTTAAATAAATACTTTGATTTATAATAATAAACCTTATTATAAATACTCATATTATGGTATAATTAGAATAGAGGTTTTTATGTTTATAAAAGAATTACAATTAGTTAACTTTAGAAATTATGAAAATCTATATATTACTTTGAGTAAGGGCGTAAATGTATTCTGCGGAGATAATGCTCAAGGTAAGACGAATATTCTAGAAGCATTATATTTTTGCAGTTTAGGTAAATCACATAGAACCACAAAGGATAAGGAACTGATTCAATGGGGCAAGGACAATGCTTATGTTAAGTTGAATGTTGAAAGAAAACCTCTAGATAAAAAGATAGAAGTTAAAATTTTTAAACAGTGTAAAAAAGGAGTAAGCATTAATTCTATTAATATCAAAAAGTTGTCTGATTTAATAGGAGTGCTTAATGTTGTCATGTTTTCTCCTGAGGACTTAAAAATAGTTAAGGATTCTCCATCCCATAGAAGAAAATTTATAGATATGGAATTATGCAAATTAAGCAAAAAATATTTTTATAACTTAAGTCAGTATAAAAAGGTCCTAGAAGAAAGAAATGCTGCTTTAAAAAAATTAAAGGGTGAATCTAGTATCTTAGATATATATGATGAACAACTTAGTAATCTAGGTAGTGAAATAATTAAAGCTAGACTTAATTATATAGAGATGCTTAATGAATACGGAAAAAAAATACATAAGGACATAAGTAGAGATAAAGAGGTTATTCATTTTGATTATATTAGTTCCTTGAAAAAATTAGAGGATTTGAATGTAATAGAAAATGAATTTTTGAATTTATTGAGAAAAAATAGAAAAAAGGATATTGATAGTAAGGTTACATCTGTAGGACCCCATAGGGATGAATTTTCTATAGAGATCAATGGTGTTGATACGAGGTCTTATGGCTCTCAAGGCCAACAACGTACATCAGTATTAACAATAAAATTTGCTTCTCTTGAAATTATAAAGAAGGTAACTAATGAATATCCAATTCTTTTATTAGACGATGTTCTGTCTGAATTAGATTTAAATAGGCAAAGATATATATTAGGATCAATTAATAAGGTTCAAACCTTAATAACTTGCACGGGAATAATGGATATAAACAAACAGATAGGAACAAACTCTAGGATTTTTAAGGTTTCAGAAGGAAAAGTTGAAGAGATGAGTAAATAGAGTGAAAAGGAGGAAATTATGTTTTTACACCTAGGAGAGAATGTTGCAGTTCCAATAAAAGATGTTATTGGAATATTTGATATTGAGTCATCTATGTATAGCTACGATACAAGTCAATTTTTAAGAATGGCTGAAGAAGATGGTTTTGTAGAGAGAATTACTAAAGATAAACCAAAGTCTTTTGTGTTAGCTGAAGTTGATAAAAAAAGTAAAATTTTCTTATCACCTATTTCATCAACTACTTTATGCAAAAGGACTGGAACTTTATATAGTGATCTTTAATTGTAGGTAGGAGGATATCCATGGAAAATAAACAAGTTTATGATGAAAATCAAATCCAGGTTCTTGAAGGGCTAGAGGCTGTAAGAAAAAGACCTGGTATGTATATAGGGAGCACAAGCTCAAGAGGATTACATCATTTAGTGTACGAAATAGTTGATAACAGTATAGATGAGGCTCTAGCAGGTTTCTGTCAGAACATAACTGTAACTGTAAATGAGGATAACTCTGTACTTGTAACTGATGATGGTAGAGGTATACCAGTAGGTATGCACCCTAAAATGCATAAACCAACATTAGAGGTAATCATGACTGTACTTCATGCTGGAGGTAAATTCGGCGGTGGAGGATATAAAGTTGCAGGAGGATTGCACGGGGTTGGTGCATCTGTAGTTAATGCTTTATCTGAAAGATGTGAAGTTACTGTAGCTAGGGACGGAAAACTTTACAAGCAATCTTATGAAAGAGGTATTGTTGTAAGTGAATTAGAAATTATAGGAACTACTGATGATCATGGTACTACAACTTATTTCAAACCAGACGCAACAATCTTTGAAGAGTTAGATTTTGAATATGACATATTAGCACAAAGACTTAGAGAGTTAGCATTCTTAAATAAGGGGATTAGCATAACTTTAACTCATAAAGCATCTGAAAAAGAGCAAAATTTCTATTATGAGGGCGGTATTAAGTCTTTTGTTGAATATTTAAATAGAAATAAAGAATCAGTTCACAAAGAGCCTGTCTACATTGAAGGTAAAAAAGATGATTATATAGTCGAGTTAGCTCTTCAATACAATGATAGCTATACTGAAAATATATTTGCCTTTGCAAACAATATAGACACAATTGAAGGGGGAACCCACTTAGCTGGATTTAAAGCAGCATTAACACGTGTTTTAAACGACTATGCTAAAAAGTTTGGATTCTTAAAAGAAAATGATAAGAACTTATCAGGTGATGATATAAGAGAAGGTTTAACAGCTGTAGTATCTATAAAACTTTCAAACCCTCAGTTTGAAGGTCAAACTAAGACTAAACTAGGAAATAGTGAAGCTAGAGGAATAGTAGATAGTATATTTACAGATGGTTTTTCAGCATACTTAGAAGAAAATCCTCAAATAGCTAAACTTATAGTTGATAAGTCTTTAAGTGCAGCTAGAGCTAGAGAGGCAGCTAGAAAAGCTAGAGATCTTACAAGAAGAAAATCTATTTTAGAAAGTACTTCTTTACCAGGTAAATTAGCTGACTGTGCTTCTAAAAACTCAGAAGAATGTGAAGTGTATATAGTTGAGGGAGACTCTGCGGGAGGATCAGCAAAGCAAGGAAGAAATAGACAGTTCCAAGCTATACTACCTTTAAAGGGTAAGATAATGAACGTAGAGAAACAAAGACTAGATAAGATATTAAACTCTGAAGAAATAAGAGTATTAATAACAGCAATAGGTGCTGGTATAGGAAAAGATTTTGATGTATCTAAGATAAGATACAACAGAATAATTATAATGACGGACGCCGACGTTGACGGTGCTCACATTAGAACTCTTTTATTAACGTTTTTCTACAGATACATGAAAGAGTTAGTTGAACAAGGTCACGTTTATATAGCTCAACCACCTCTTTTCAAAGTAAGCAAAAATAGAAAAGAATATTATTGCTATGATGATAAAGAATTAGATAGAGTTATGGCTGAAATAGGTGGAAAAGATAAAAATACTCAAATCCAAAGATACAAAGGTCTTGGAGAGATGGATGCAGAACAATTATGGGATACAACAATGAACCCAGAAAATAGAATATTACTTCAAGCAACAGTAGAAGATGCTATGGCTGCAGATGAGATTTTTACAATCCTTATGGGAGATAAGGTTGAACCACGTAGACAATTTATAAATGAAAATGCTAATAAGGTAATTAACTTGGATATTTAAGAATTAATTGCTTATTAGGTTTATAATTAAAATAAGTTTAGTATTTAAGATTAGGATAATTTATAAATTATCCTAATTTGATGTATTATGCTATGAGTAATCTAAGTTATTGGATTAACTAATGGTGTAAATAGTTTTAGATGTATAAGTTTAGTTTATATAAAAATAAGAGAGGTGTATTGCATGAATAATACGGGAAAAGTTTCTCAAGTTGACATAAGACATGAAATGAAGAAGTCTTATATAGATTATGCAATGAGTGTAATCGTAAGCCGTGCTCTTCCAGATGTTAGAGATGGACTTAAACCTGTTCACAGAAGAATACTTTACTCAATGCATGAACTTGGTTTAACTCCTGAAAAGGGATATAGAAAATGTGCGAGAATCGTTGGAGATGTTTTAGGTAAATATCACCCACATGGAGATTCTGCTGTTTATGAGGCATTAGTTAGAATGGCTCAGGACTTCTCAATCAGACATACTCTAGTTGATGGTCATGGTAACTTTGGATCTGTTGATGGAGATTCAGCAGCTGCAATGAGATATACAGAAGCTAAGATGGATAAAATCACACCTCAGCTTTTAAGAGATATTAATAAAAATACAGTAGACTTTATACCAAACTTTGATGGTGAAGAAGAGGAACCTTCAGTTCTTCCATCAAGATTCCCTAACTTATTAGTTAATGGATCTTCAGGTATAGCTGTTGGTATGGCTACTAATATACCACCACATAACTTGGCCGAGGTTATAAACGGTATAGATTTACTTATAGATAATCCAGATTGTACAATTGCTGATTTAATGACAGAAATTAAGGGACCAGACTTCCCAACAGCAGGTATAATACTAGGTAAAGCAGGTATAAGAAGTACTTACGAAACTGGTAGAGGAAGAATACTAGTAAGAGCTAAGACTGAAATAGAAGAACATAATAATAGACAAAGAATAATAGTAAATGAATTACCATACCAAGTAAATAAGGCTAGACTTATAGAAGCTATAGCTAACTTGGTTAAAGATAAAAAATTAGATGGTATCTCAGACCTTCGTGATGAATCAGATAGAGAAGGTATGAGAATAGTTATAGACTTAAAAAGAGATGCAAATGCTAATGTAGTTTTAAATAGACTATATAAACATACAAGAATGCAGGAAACTTTTGGAGCTATAATGTTAGCGCTTGTAGATGGTGAGCCAAAGGTATTAAATTTAAAAGATATGTTAAGACATTACTTAGATTTCCAAAAGGAAATCATAGTTAGAAGAACAACTTTTGATTTAAATAAAGCTTTAGATAGAGCTCATATATTAGAGGGACTAAGAATAGCTTTAGACCATATAGATGAGGTTATAGCTTTAATTAGAGCGTCTAAGACTACAGCTGAGGCTAAAGAAGGATTAATGACTAAGTTCAATCTTTCTGAAAGACAAACTCAAGCTATATTAGAAATGAGACTACAAAGACTTACTGGTTTAGAAAGAGAAAAAATAGAACAAGAATATAATGAATTAATGGAATTAATAGCAGAACTTAGAGCTATCCTTAATGATGAAAAACTTGTTTTAGATATAATAAAAAATGAACTTCAAGAAATTAAAAATAAGTATGCAGATCCAAGAAGAACAGCTATTGATGCAACTTATATAGATAGCACTATAAACATAGAAGATTTAATAGATGATGAGCAAGTGGTTATTACATTAACACACAATGGTTATGTAAAGAGATTACCTGCTGACACTTATAGTGCACAAAAACGTGGTGGTAAGGGAATACAAGCAATGACAACAAGAGAAGATGACTTTGTTGAGCATGTATTTATAACATCAACACTAAATACAATACTTCTATTTAGTAATAAAGGAAGAGCGTATACACTTAAAACGTATGAAATACCAGAGGCAGGAAGAACTGCTAAGGGTGTTAATATAGTTAACTTAGTTGCTGTTGATTCTGATGAAAAAATACAAGCAGCTTTAGCACTAAAAGAATTTAAGGATGATCACTACTTAGTTATGGGTACTAAGAAGGGTATAATTAAGAAAACTTCATTATCAGCTTATTCATCTATAAGAAAAAATGGTGTAAATGCTATTAATCTTAGAGAAGATGATGAACTTGTTGGAGTAAGACCAACAACTGGTGAAAGTGAGATATTATTTATAACTAGAAATGGTTACTCTATAAGATTTAGTGAAGAAGGAGTTAGACCTGTAGGAAGAACAGCTACAGGAGTTAAGGCTATAACTCTAAGAGAAAATGATGAAGTTGTAAGTATGGAAGTAGCTAAAGAAAATGAAGAGTTACTTGTTGTAAGTGAAAATGGATTCGGTAAGAAAACACCAGTATCAGAATACCCTGTTAGAAACAGAGGGGGTAAAGGTGTTATAACTTACAAAGTATCTGAAAAAACAGGTAACCTAGTTGGAGCAAGAATAGTTGATGATAGTGATGAAATGATGTTAATTAACAATAATGGTATCGCTATTAGACTTAATGTATCTGGAATATCATCTACTGGAAGAAATGCTATGGGTGTTAAACTTATGAGAAGCGACGAAGAAGATCAAGTAGTTGCAATAGCTAAAATTAACTGCATAGATGATAAAGATCAAGAAAATTCATCAGAAGAAACTGAAACTGATAATGTTGCAGAGGATAATTCTGTGCAAGAAAATCAAGAAGTTATAGTAGAAGATGAAGTAAATAATACAGAAGAGTAGAAGACTACTTAAAATAAAATAAGTATTTAATTTTAAAACATCAGGTTCACTTTAATGTGCATCTGATGTTTTTTTATATATAATTCATAGATTCTATATAAATAAGAGAAGTAATTGAAGTAAAAAGTTATATTTTTAATCTTAATTATATTTATATCATAATTAAAATTCATAGAATATAAAGTAAAAATACATATAAAAATTTATTTAATTACAGTAGATATTAATAAATTTTTAGGCTTAAAGCTATAAAATTGGAGCTATAGGCAGGTATACAAAATAAAACTTTACCTAGTGTATCAATAAAAGAAAAATAGAGAAAATTAAAGAAAAATAGAGTAATATAAGAATAATTTTAATTAATTACGTTTAATTGAAATGAATGAGCTTAAAACTATGATATTATATTACTTGTCGCTGAGAGGCGATGACAACTACGAAAGAAATTAATAAGTAGTTGTGAAAAAAACTTTTAAAAAATATATTGACAAACGATTAAATGTTTGTTAAAATATTAAGAGTCGTCAGGTGATGACGGCGAATGACATGGTCTTTGAAAATTAAACAGAGTAATAAAGAAACAACTCGTAAAATGCTTTGAGTAATAAAAAAAATCTTATCGAAAGATAAGTAGTCAGTGAATACTGAGTAATCAAACTTTTAAATTGAGAGTTTGATCCTGGCTCAGGACGAACGCTGGCGGCGTGCTTAACACATGCAAGTCGAGCGATGAAGTTCCTTCGGGAACGGATTAGCGGCGGACGGGTGAGTAACACGTGGGCAACCTGCCTGTAAGTGGGGGATAGC
>NZ_FQXP01000029.1 GCF_900130005.1 Clostridium collagenovorans DSM 3089
TTTACGAGTTGTTTCTTTATTACTCTGTTTAATTTTCAAAGACCATGTCATTTATCGTCATCACCTGACGACCTTTATTATTTTATCAGAACTATAAGTTCCTGTCAACAACTTTTTCAAAACTTTTAAAGTTTGTTTTGTTGTTTCTTTAATCGCATCAGCGACGAAATATATAATATCATATTTACAAAAAGTATTTCCTTATATAACTAACTTTATACGACATTATTATATATATTTTTGCTATTTTCTCCTTTTTCCTTCCTTTTTTCATATATAGACACACTAGGTATAGTTTTTATTATTTTTAAGCTTTATATTCATATTAAGGCTAATAATATATATCTATATTTACCATATTAACGAATAAAATATTATAACCAAAACTAATTTTCATATATTTTTCTTATAGTATATAGGTAATTATTTTTCATTTCTATAAAAATTAATCTTTGATATATTAATTTTTATAGAAATAAACGCACATTAAACCTTCCTTATAATTGAAGTTTTTTAATTATAGTTTAGATATACATTTATTAAAGTACCTAAGCGTTAATATATTAAGCTAGATATTCCCCCTTAAAGTATAACTTTTAGTACATTCTGCATCATTGAAATACATATTCCTGAAAATTATTGTACTAAGGAAGATTTGCTGTGTCATAGCTACTATACTACTATCTATAAATATAGGCTTCTTAATCCTATTTCATTTAAATACTATAGTTGTGTTGAGTATATTAAATCTACATCATCGTAATTTATTACATACTAAATTTTTTTATCCTATAAAATATGAGTGTATTTTATTTAAAGCAATATATATATTGCTCAAAGAAATATACTGGATAAACAATTTTATAATTATAGTAATTATAGTTTTTAAAAATTTATACAAAAATTTCTTATGTATAGTTATCCATAAGCATATAACTTCAAAAAATATTTTTCTATATTTAAAATAAGCTTAATATATTGAGTATTAAGTAGGTTTTTATTAATTGCTGTTAAACAATTAATTTTTATAATATATTCTTAAGAATTGTAAGGGATTTAACAAGTAATTGATGAGTATATATAATCTACATAGATATTATAGAAAGATATTATAGAAAGATGTTATAAAAACATATATATTATTTATTATAAAACAAATCAAATAAATCTACAAAAAATAAAAAATCCTAGCTAATAAGCTAGGATTTGGTGATCCACCGGGGGATCGAACCCCGGACACCATGATTAAA
>NZ_FQXP01000009.1 GCF_900130005.1 Clostridium collagenovorans DSM 3089
TGAAAAAGCTAATAACTTAATTTCAGTTTTTATATTTCACTACAACTTTATAAGACCTCATGGTTCCTTGAATAATTGTACTCCTGCGGAGGTATCTGGTCTTACAGTTAGTGATTTAAATAAATACTCTTGGTTTGTTGCAGCATAATATTAATTTAATATCTTTGATTAGCCTACAAAAATCCATTTTATTGTAGGTCTATTTGCTACGCAATAAATTATCCAAACTTATATAATTTTCAAGGTGCGATTAATTCTACGAAATATTAAGCTATTTTTTCATATCAGCTTAACAGAATCCACATTTTAATCATTTTTCATAATTAAATTTTATATAATCCTTATACTTTCCAAGGTACTATTATCCATTCTCCGCCTTTTTCATTCGGTAACAATGGTTTATCTCTTTCACCTTGATAAACTACTCCAAATTCTAAATTTTCAACAAATATTTTATTATTACTCTCCCATTTTGCTCTACCAATACTCTTCTTAATGAAATTGTACGATCTTCTACTTCTATTAATCTATATGATATTAGTTCTTTGTTTTGAAATAGCTCTCTACATAGTTTAGATCTTAACCCATGTGACTTTTCATAATTAAACATTTTATCTAATATCTTAGAAAGTTGTCCATAATTCTTATTATCCCAATACTCAAAAATTTTAAGCACCTTTTGAATATATTCATAGTCATTATATTCTTCATATTTACCGCTCTCAGGCATAGTCATGCCAATAGTTACCATTCTTGGTTTCCATGAATTAATTATTTTTTATCTTCTTGATTTTTATTAAGTTTTGTTATTATTTCTTTAAAGTTTACTGAGTTTTGTGCTTCAACAAATCTTTCTTTTCTAGAATCTTCGCTTTTTTTATTAGTCATCCAATCATAAATTGCAAAAAGTACTACGATACACTTACTAGACACAAATATATTATCATAATTTAAATCTCTACCATGCAATATTTCATTTCTATATGGTAAATAAATACTTTTTCAGCCATCTCTTCTCCATTTTCATCATATACTTTATTTACTTCTTCTATCAATGTTGAACTTAATTTATCATAAAAATAATAATATTAATCTTCTTTATGATAAGTTTCTCCGTATCGGTAATAAGTGGGGTTTTATTTATCTCCTAATTATAGTTTTTTCACTATATTTTCAATACAAGCTACTCTATCTTCTAATCCTTTTATAAAGCCTCTAAGAAAGTACTCAAATCATATTTACAAACTATTTTTTCCATCATTAAAAGAATGTAAACAAAGAAGACTTCTCAATATAACTTAGAACACTAAAAACATCTACATTGTTAAATCTGCTATATTTAGTTCCTTTGGGTAATCCTTCCTCAACCATATTATAAGAATTGTTGCATTTTCTATCTTTTAACCTTTTAAAAATATTGATATTATTTGAAATAAATTAATATATAAAAACTTGTAATAAACAACGTAGATTACTGGAATATCTTGTGGTATAATATAGTAACTATGAATAATATTTCATGAATGGAGGATATAATGAGTAGAATAGTAGAATATTTAAAAGAAGTAAATCTAGATAATGAAGAATATCTTAACAAGTACATTTGGAATAGCACAACAGAAGAATTAATTATAATAATAGAACATTTTAAAAAATTAATTGAACAAGATTACATAATAAAAACGTATAATCCATTTACTTTCCTACCTAATAATGAATTATCTGGTACCGGAGGATGTTCTGAATTAAGCTGTAAGATTAAAAGAGCTACTAGATTTGCCATCTTCTCAAGTTTATATGCTGAAGATGTATATATTCAATTGAATTTTATTACTAACCCACATTATGAATTTGATATAGAAGAAATTAATTCAGATTATGAAAGTTATTTTTACTTTCGCTATGATTTACAATGTGATATAGCAATTTTAAATACATATTCAAAATTAATTGAATCAGGAATTGTTCATATAGCTCCACCTAAAAATTTATACTGTAAAAATTGTTTTCAAAAGCAACTATTAGGCTCAGAAAATTTTATTGATATTGAACCAATAAAAAAATCAATACTAACTAAAGTAAAATTGTATATTGATTCTTATGATAAATATAATAATTTCGCAACATTTAAAGTTGAGAATATAGATGAATTTTTCCCGGAACATGGACAAATATTTACCATACCCCCAAAAGATATAATTAAATTGCCGAAGTCTATAAGAAAAGCTGGATCATTAATTACAGATAAAAATTTAATTAATGATTTTGTTGATAATTTTGTTGAGGAAGAGTTTGTTTCTTCATGTTATTATGCGTCATATTGTAGGAATAATAATGCTAAGTTCATTACTAATAAAATTTCAGATGGTATGTTTATGGAATTAACCAATCAAAAAAACAGACCTAATCATGGATTAGATTATTATAATGCCATGCCTAAATACGATATGCCATTCGTAGCAGATATCACCATCGAGAAAGCGCTTCATTTAAGAGAGGTCGAAGGTGAGTCATTTAATAAATATAGAGTTGCTTTAAATAAATCTATTTCTCAACAATGTAAAACAAATTCACCTGTAGAGTTACGTGATATATATGATGATATTTTATTCCCAGCATTTTATGAATTAGATGAAAAATTAAAGAATATTAGAAATGGCTTTTTTAAAAAGACATTTTATGAAATTACACTTTTGGGAACTGTTATTTCAGCAGGGCTTTATACAGGGCTAATTCCTAATAATATGACTGATATTATGAAATCACTAGGCATTGGTACTAGCGCATCAATAACTGTAGGACGTCAAATTTTTAGTAAGGCTCCATGGAAAGAAACACTAAGAGAAAATGATTATTACTTTCTATGGCAATTAAAAAGGAGTATTGATAAAAATTTATAATATAGTACTACACTTGTTTGATATAACTTTTACTGAGGAAACTTAACACAAAATCTTGACTTAACTAATACGAATGCTTACATTTATTTTATATGTTATCTAATCTACCTTCAACTATTTAACGGTAGCAAAATTAATTCTAATGACATACAAAATTAGTAAAAACCTATGAGATTTCTTCTAGCTTCAACCTTTGATTACTTTAAATCTATAGATAATATAAAAAACCTCATTTACTTATGGTGCGGTTCACCGTGACCTCGTTGAACCAAAAATGGTGATAATTTAAAGACTACATCTATGTAGTCTTCAAACACCATAACTTTCTCTACATACAATGATATAAATTTCTTTATAAGTTCCTTATCCCTTTGCTCTAATATCTTTTTATGCTCCTTAAATACTTTCTTCAAATAAGAAGCTGTTATTGGTTCTGTTTCTGGATAACTTAATTTAGTCTCTTCCATTTGTATAATTAAACTTTCTTTTTCTTCCTCTAATTTAGATAGCCTGTCCATTAAGCTAGCATGTCTATTTCCTTCTGCAACTGCTAACAAAATATTTTCTATGTCTTTTTCTATTTTAGATAACTTGTTTTTAGTAAATTTTAATTCATCTTGCATTTGCTTTCCTTTGGCATTTGAAAACTTACTTAACTCTTTTACTAAATAATTTATGACATTATCACTAAAAATAACTTTCTCCATCTCAGTTAAAATATATTCTTCTATTATATCTCTTTTTATGCTTTTAATATGATCTTTACTCTGACCTGATTTGGAAGTACAACGATACATTATATACCTTAACTTATCTCCATTACTTTTGTAATAAGATATATTTCCATTCATTTTAGCGCCACATTCTCCACATTCTATCAACCCAGAAAGTAAGTAAATTTCCTTAGCATTATAAGTATTATGAATTTTTTTATTCCTCTCCATAATTCTTTTAACTTCTTCAAAATCTTTTTTATTAATAATAGCTGGCATTCCACCATCTATTTTAATTATTTGATCTTCCTTTTTAGACTTATGAGAATTTCTTTTTCCATCAACATTCTTTGCTTCTGCTTTATTGTAAGTATAAGTTCCAATGTATTTTTCATTCTTCAAGATATCTTTTATTGTAGATACAGTAAAATTATTTCCTTTGGACGTTTTTAAACCCCTTTTATTTAATTCATTAATAATATCATTATATCCTTTTCCGTTTATATAAGAATCATATATAAATCTTATAATTGGAGCAGTTTCTTCATTTATTATATATAGCTGAGTTCTTGAATCAACAGTATATCCAAGGGGAGGTAATCCCCCATTATGTCTAGCTGTTCTCGCATTTTCTAAAGAACCCTTCATTACCTCTCTAGCCAGGTTTTTTGATTCATACTCAGCCATCCCAATTAGCAAAGATTCCATTATGCCACTTTCTGGGCTATCATCTAACTTTTCTAATACACTTAATAGTTTAACATTATTCCTTTGCAATTTATGTTTATATTTTGCAGCATCATACTTATTCCTGCTAAATCTATTTAATTTATGAACAATGACTGCATCAAATATCTTTTTTCTACTATCCATAATCATTTGCATGAACTCTGGTCTATTATCTTTTGTACCACTCATTGCTCTATCTACATAAGTTTTTACAATTATCATATTATTTTGCTTCGCATAATCCCTTATTGCTCTTAACTGTGCATCTATGCTCTCTTCCCTTTGGTTATCAGAACTATATCTTGCATATGCTACAACTCTCATTTTCATTTTATCTACTTCCTTTCTTCTATTGTAATTTCCCTTCCTTTTGTAAAAGGTTATAAAACACTTCTAAAATAGGATCAAACATTTGCTCCATGTAATCTTCATCTATTTCAATGCTATCTAATACTTGACTGCTATTAGATATATAACATCCATTTTCTAAATTATCTCTTGTCACCCTCGTCTTAACTCTGTTAAAAGTAAATGTATCATACATATCCTACATCACCTCCAAATTCAATTTTCAGACAATATACGGATATAAAATCTAAAATCAAATTTTCAGGTGATATTTTTTTATATTTTTTTAGCCACTAGCTTTAAATGCTAATGGCTATGATTTTATTTATATCTTTTACAGGCAATAATATGCTTGCAAGTTTCTCTATTGTAATAAAAATACTTGCATGTACACATATTATTTTCTAGGTTTACTCTAAACTTATTACCTTTTATAGTTGTTACTATAAACTCTTCTTCATTAATATTTTCTATCTTTAAGTCTTTAATATCTTCTTCCCATTTTCGTAACAATATAAATTTTGTATATACTTCACATGCTTTTCTGTAATTCTCTAATGTTTTATGCGCCTTATTATCTTTGCTATTGATATACTTGAATTTTACTGTTCCAATCCTACTTATCATATCTTTTGCATTTTTCAATTCTGCTTTTAAAATTTGTTCTATTTTAGTTATTTTTCTTTTATTTCTAAAGAGTCTATTTAGTATATAAATAACAGTGGTATTATCATTATAAATTTTGATTTCTTCTTCATTACTATTGTTATTTGCTAAATATTCTAGTGCAAACACTACGGAACGTAACTCTAAGTATATCGTTTCATTTATTCTTTTTTCTATAACTTCTTTAGATAAATCAACTTCTTCAACATCTTTTTTAATAATTGAATTATCTTCTAAAACCACAAAACCTATTAAGCAATAGGGTTTTTCATTTTTAGAACTTGCATCAGTACTAATCTCCAGCATAAAAATCTCCTGTATCATCTTTAATAAACTTTTCTATTGTAAAAACCTCATATCTTTCATTCCTAGCAGCAATTTTTATGCTTAATTCTATTTTTGCACGCTCTAATTCAATTTCATCACTATCTTTTAATAAATTATATAAATCTTGTACTATCTTTAAAATTAAATGATTGTCCTTATTAAATTTAGTAATTTTATTTCCATCTTTTCTTAAAATCCTAAATATAAGCTGTGCATAGTAACTATTTTCTTTTGTTAAATCATCAACATCATAATATTTTATTTCGGCCTCTGCCATACAGTCTCACCTCCCCTTAAACTGGATAATACCGCAAAAAAGCACCCTTTACAGGATGCTTTAAGCGTTGTTAGCGCAATGTTTACAATTTAAACTTCTTATCTACTCTTTTAGCAAATTCATCTTTTAACTTTTTAATATTTTCTGGTGTCTTATCTTTTTCTATAATTCTATTTAATGTTTCTGCAATATCTATCCCTAAAGCAGCTGCTTTAAAATCTATATACTCCTTATTGCTAGGCTTTAAATAGAAACTATATTTACTATTCTTTTCAAGTAAATTAACTGGATTATTTTCCTTAGTAACTGATAACTTCTCTTTACATTTCGAACATCTATTAGCAAAATAAAATCCTTGTCTGTCTCTGGTAAATATCTTATCTACAACACCTTCATCATGTGTATCTACAAATTTATCATCTATAATTTTCATTATTGTAATCCAATTCTTACAATTTACACATTGCATCTGTAACTCATTAGTTTCCACAACATATCTGTGCCTATTAAATGCTTTAGCAACCAAAGATGGTACCTCTCTACTCTATCTCCATTATCATCTATAACATACATAAAATCCTTGCTAAATTTTATAAATTCTTTCTCCATAACACATCTCTCCTTTAATCTAAAAGTTTAATGCATTATATATAGTACATATCATACTTTCAACTTTTAACCATATATTTTTAATAAATATCTAGTTTAAATATATTTCTGTAATGCTTATTCTATAATGACCTAACTCTCTACTTACAATTTTTCTAGCTTGCAAGTCTGTTAATCCCCCTCTAATAAGTTCCTTATATCTGTTTTGACAATAAAAATGGCGTAATCCATGGAATGTTAATTGTTTATCTCTATCCAATGCAAACTTATCTTGGTTGTTATAGATAAACATTTGTATATTCTTTATAACCTTATGTGTTTGCTCACCTTCTCTTATAAAAACTTTATCTCCTCTTTTTGTATTATTATATAACTTTTGAATTAAAGTTTTATCATTTACAGGTACATCTCGTACAAGTCCTCCCTTACCTTTAATAGATATCCTTCCTTCTTGCAATGCTTGTCTTAAATGATTCTTATCTAATCTACATACCTCATGTAACCTAAGTCCCAATTGACTACTTAGTCTTACCATATCCCCATATCTCTCTTGTCCTACATCACTTGCATATCTATCAAATGCTTCTATCTCCATGGGTGACCACGCCTTATTATCACCTATTCTTTCTTCCTTACTTCTACTAATTACACCTAATTTATTATTGTTGGGTAATTTACTGCTATCATTTCCAACTTGATCATAGAAAAAACGTATTGCTGAAAGATTTGTAGTTACATATGATGTAGAGTATCCAACATCTTGCATAAATTCTACATATGCATATAAATGTTTAGGTTTTATATTATTTAAATTCTGCTTTTTAAATACATCAGCTATAAATTTTGCAAAGTTTTTAACTCCATCCTCATACCTTTCACGTGTTTTGTAAGATCCTTGATTACAATGTCTAAATATCTTTTCTACTTGAACACATAAATTATTATAAATATTTTGTGTTTTTTCATCTAATTGCCAATCATATTTATCAATATTTTTTCTCATATATACCATCTCCTTTAATAATTTTAAGACAGTATACATACTTCTTACCTATTATCAAATTATTGTATAAGATTTTTATAGAAACTTAACCAAAATTTTTACTTATTATTTTGTTTCATCAAATTTTCAAGTAAATCGTTTCGCTTATCCCTTACGGGATAAGGATTTACAGTCCTGCTGCAAATCGTCTCAGTAAAACTGAGACGATTTGCTATGTACTAAAATTCATCTGGTTAGTAATAAGCCCGTATACTTACCTTTGCAAGCGTAGCTATATTTATAAATAAATATAGCTACAACGGATTGCAGTATCAAACACCATAGGTGCTGCTATCAAAGCTAACACTGCTAAATAATTGTTAATTCCTATTTATAATCTATAATAATCCCTTTTTATAAGAGTTGTTCTGTTTAATTTTTCAAAATAAGTTTCACTAAATAATAATTAAATACCTTTATAAAATAAAAAAATACCTTTAGATATAGTTAAACTATATCTAAAGATATTTTACATTCTCAAATATTTATTTAAAAACCTCCAAATTCATCAAAGTATTCATTTTCTATACCATATGCCTCTTCCAACTTTTGATCTGTCCTTAATTCCTGATTTTCTACTACTTTTAGCATTTTATAAAAGTATTTTTTTGAATTTATGCTCCTATTTCTAATTTTACACCCACTACAATTATTAAATTTGTACTCTTTTTCTAATTTATCAAACATATAATCTGTTACATCTAATAAATTATCTTTAAACATTATATATTCACATTCACAACCTTCACCACATACCAATCTTGCTGTATCCATCCCTAACATAAAACAGTGTTGCTCATAAACCCTCTCCCTATGCCCACAGTAATCACATTTTTTGAATTTTCCATACATAAAAATCAACTCCTTAATTAATTATTTTTCATAATATAATCAAGGAGTTGCACCATTTCAAATTATTACTTAATTTTTTTCAAAAAAACTTTAACATAACAAAAACTCTATACATCTGATCAATGAATCAAATGCTTTAATGCAATTATATTTATCGCCTATAAATCCATATATTTTTATTAATTCAGAAAAACCATCATGACCTCCTCCACTATTAATTAAAAATTCAATCATATCATTTTTAGATTTAATATTTCTAAGAGCTACTACAACTGTCATCCAAAAATTATGGCTATTAAAAGAAATCATGTTTCCTGGATAATATGATTTTTCAAATAAATTAAAGATCATTTCTATATCCCCATAAATTTCAAAACATTTATCAATAAGCAACTCATTCACTTCAAAAGTATCAATGCTATAATTTGATTTTAATTGAGTAAAGAATTCATCTAAAGCTTCCCTTGTCTTTATTTGCTTTAAAATACTCAATACATCTACTAACTCTTTCTTCTCTCCTTTAGGTTGCACTGTTATTTCTTTCCTTTTTGTTATACTAGATTCATTTCCATATCTCAAGAATAGCTTATCATATATTTCATACTCTTCTGTATTAAGTTCTCTTCCCCATCCAGCATAATCCATTGAATCAATTTCCTTACATGCTTTCTTAAAGTATCTACTTCTATCTAAATCAGTATATAAATCAGAGTTTGAAATTCTTAAATACGCTTTTATTTTATAATAAAAATAACTACTATCAATCTTTTCATGGTATCTATCATAATCAGCTGTTAAATTCTCTAAACAACGCTCTACTTCACTTACATCTATTCCCCTATATATTCTAGCTAGTACATGATCTAAATGGATCAAATTATAAACTTCTTTTTTTGATACTATAGTTTTGTAGTAAAATTCAGCCATACCAAAGTTGTATTTATTTAACAATTTCATTACCATACTATGCGTATCATTTTCAATATTATTCTGATTCATAATATTAGTTATATTTAGTATTCTTTTTAAATAGCCTTTTAAAATATCATCAGATATCCAATTATTCTTTAAAAATACTTCTAATGAATCTATTAATCTATAATCTCCAATAGTGTCTTTTCTATCATTCATTCTTAGAATACCATTGCTTATTCCATTAAGTAATAACTCGTAACTGCGTTTGCTATTATGTTCTGATAAAATAAAAGATAACATAAACATACACTCACTTGTACTTGTATAATCAATATCTTTATAAACTAAATTCGTATCTAGCTTATTTAAATCTGAGGCAGATATTAGTTGCCTATACCTAATTGGATTTAATAATTTCATAATATGATAAATTATCAAAACACTGCCATCTTTTTGTATTCTGTTAATATAAGCTATAGCCCCTATAATATCAATATCTGAATTATCTGTTAAAGCTAAAGCCTTGCCTATTAATATTTTAATGTAATATGCTACTTCACTATTTACCACAACATTGTTTATAGAGAATTTCACAAATTTCGTAATAGAACAAGTATTTTTTATCATATCTATAAGTAATGAATATGTATCAACATATTTTTTTATGGGTATCTCTATACTACTCAAAAAATCTTTCTCATCAAATGAATATAGAATAAATGCCACTGTATCACAATGTTCCTTCCAAAATATTGATGATGTTAACAACTTAGTATTGCATAAAAATTCACTAACTATTTTAAATTCATTTTTAGAAACTTTTATACCTAAAATATTCTTCAAAACAATATTTATTACTCCACTAAGTGTTTTTATTTTAATCTCTTCATGTAATTTTTTCTCCAATACTTGCCTTAAAACTTTATTAACAAATAAAAACTTTATACATTCTGGTTTAGCTAAAGCTATGGCAAATACACTCAATTGATTTAAATTCATTTTATTTATAATCTCTGTGCATTTATCTGCTTTATACAAAATAACATTATAATATAGTGAAGATAAATATAATAAGTCTATCTCAATATAACCTTTAAATAAGTTATCAATATTAACTTTTTTTGATTTACTTAATATAGTCTCCATTCTTTCATGGAAATCATTTTGTTTTATTACTATATCAATATATGTTATATTCCTCCATACTAAATTATTATCCCTTTCAGATCCAGTATTATAATAGAATTTCTTTTCACTTGCTAGACTCATAATTTCATCATAATTTTCTAGCATACTAACTAAATATTTATGTTTATTTAATTTATGCATCATACTTATTAGGGATAAGTAGCTTTTAAAAAAATATCGTAACTCATCGTTATATCTTAATTTAATTGATGTACTAGATAAATGCTTTAATATGCCCTCAGGTATATGTCTAAAAAATCTATTAAAAGGTAGAGATTCATCTTCTATTATATCTTCAAATACTTCATCTACTTGAGATGCAATTGCATAGGTAATCCAATCTGACCAAAAATAGAATGAATTATCTACTCCCCACGCTCTATCATTACCTAAATAAACATTAATTAATCCAATCATAAATGCAAGTGACAAATCTTTTTTCTCTTGTGCCTTATTTTTAAGATATGGAACTAACATTTTTTCAAATAGCTCATTATTTACGACAATATTATGAGTTCGTAGATAATTTAAATCATTACTAAATATAGATTCTAGTTCTAATATAACAAAATACTCCATAAATCTCTTATGTTGATAAGTATAGCTATAAGAATCATTAGAAGAATTAACATCAAAAAAACTATCTATTATATATCCAACAATATTATTTAATGAATCATAATCACATTTTGGAAAATACTTCTCTACTATATTATACAATTCAGAATAACTTACACTTACAGTATCTTTTTCAAATAAAGAAAAAGATATTTTTTTATTTAATTCAATAACTGCATCTTCCTTAGGATATGGTAAATTTAGTGTTTCTAAATACTTTTTGTGATAAACCCCTCCAATAATTTCATTTATACTATATTTTATAAAATTTATTAATGACGTTGTGCTATTTATTTTATCAATATGACTCCATAATAAAGATACTGTAAGAACATCTTTTACATTTCTTATAAACTTAGGATTTTCACATTCTAGTTTTGAAAGTTTCTTAATCTTTTCTTCATTAAATTTGTTTTTAAAATAATAGTGAATTTCCTCAACACCAATATTCATTATTTTATATTCAATTATATTTTTAATATTTGATCTTAGAATATACTTATTATAGCTTGATATTCTTGAAGATATAATTACCTTATTTGTAGCATCACTTCCTAATAACTCCTCAAGAAATAATAAAGTAGAAGTTATCATTACCCTTGGCACTTCATCTAACCCATCAAACAAATATATATATTTGTTATTACTAATTCCATTAGAAACTTTCTTTCTATACTCTAATACAATATTCTCTAAATTTTCTAATGCTATATTATTTAAATTTATAAAAATGGGTATGGCCCCAATGCTTTCAATCTTTTTTATCTGATTCTCCTTTGTGTCTTCATCTATTCCACCATAAATATGTAATAGTTTACACATACATATGCTTTTTCCAGTTCCAGCTGCCCCTGATAAAAGATATATTTTTTTATTAGACTTTATAATTTCATTAGCACATTCTGTTACTAATTGAGTTTTTTCTAAAGAATTAACTTTTAATTCAATATATTCCCTTGATTGTAAAACTGTACTCATTCTAATACTTTTAGAATCTGAAATAAATCCTAGTATATCCATTTCTCCAAAATAAAATTGAGCTAGATCTAAATTATTAGGTTGATTCAATGCTATTTTAAAGTTATTTGGTAAAAACCATTCAATAGTAACCCCCTTTTTCTTACACTTCTCTTCTATCCTTACCGCAGATTTACACGATGTTCTAGCTTCTTGATTTAAATAAATAATTACATAATCAAGATTTTCATAAGCATCTAAAGACTTATCTATTGAATGCTCAATTTGATTATAATCAATACCTTTTTCAAAAAACTTTGACTGAAATCCACAATATTTCCCCATTGAATTCTTAATAGGTTCTGTTTCTAATCCAACTTGGTTAAAATCAGTACGTATCCCCTCAGTTATTCCATATCTTCGACAAAATAAAAAATAACACATATTTTCAAAAGATTCTGTTGCTTTTGGATTCTTAAGTTCAAACCTTTTCCAATTAATATCAATCATATAGCTCCCCCTATTTATTTAATGTTCTTTTAATATCCATCTTAATTGTTAAACTACCTAAACACACCCATTTTACTCCTTAAACTCACTACCTATATTATAACATTCTAAGCTTAGACTTGTTGTAAATATTAAATTCTAGTCAACTAATGATAATTTTTATAAAAAAATCTATATGAAAACTTAAAATGAGTGAAATTGCTGTTTATATTACATAAGAATTAAAATTCAAATAAGAAGGGAAATGATTAAAAATGAAAAACTTTATTAATTTAAACAAACACAGAGATATTATTACTATCACATCAGAGATGAAAAAATAACATTAAATATTGCTGATACTAACCTTAATACTATTGATGCTCAAGTTATTATTTCACAAATGAAATCTATTTTATTTAGTTCATTATCAACGGAAATACTAAATGCTGCTAAGGTACATTATAAAGAACTACTAGCTATTATTAATAATTCTAGTAATTCTAAGGCTATTGATGTTATTTATTCTAAAATGCAAGTTAATTCTGATGGTACTATAAATACAGATAGTATTACTATTAAAGATCTACAACTATTAAAGATCTACAACTATTAAATAGTATAATTGAAAATGATACTTCATCTGTAATAATAAATGATGCTTGTGATCTTATTGATGTGATAAAAATTTATAAAAAGTTTTAATGGAACTAGAGTATACTATTTAAAGGATCAACGCCCAAAACGTTGATCCTTTATTATCATGTAAGTTTATAATTCTTTTCTATAACTAAAAACTCATTAAACTTTTAGAAATTTGTATCAATATATGTTAATATATTTCCAGCTAAAATTACATTATTACGGTCATTGTATTCTTTATATGTTTCATTTACATAGCTTTTATATGAATCTTCATAAGAGTCTTGTAAAATTTCACTACTTATAAATTTAATGGACTCTAAATTCATCTAAAATTGTAGCTGCTTCTTCGTAATTTATTTCTATAAGCATCTCTAAAATTTCTTCAAATGACTCCGTCAAATCATAATCATCTTTTATAATATCACTAAAATTTAAGTAAGCCTTTGTTATCAAAGTTAGAACAATCCATTTTTTCTCTCTTACTATCCCTGCAAAAGTATTAGTATATAATTTATTTGTTGGTAGAATATTTTTGAATGCATCTCTTACTGATAAAAGTATCTCTGGCAGTAATTCATCTAAATGAAGTTTATAAATCGTATCTAGCATCTCTTTTAAATGAAATCTACCATACTTGCTGAATAAACTATTTAAAAATTGCTTATCTTGATAAGAATACCCTGATGAACATTTGCTCCAATCTCCGCTCCCTCCATACCTTGTAATAGATAGTATAAGAGATTTGTATAACTTGACTTTAACTTGTTCTTGCTTTATTTCTGCAATCCTACTTTCTAGCGAAAAAATAATATCCTCACAATTACCACGCTTTTCTTTGTTACTATGTGAATCAAAGTACTCTGATAGTAATACTCCAAACACATCCAGATAAAACTCTATAGTTTCGTTAGTAAACATCGAAAAATCAACCTCTGTAAATAATATATCTAAAACTATAGTCCTCCTAGACTCACTGGCAGTTATTTCTCTTTGAAAAAATTCCATAACCTCAAAAAGTTGATAAACTCCCAGTATTTCATGACTATTATGATTGTTATCAGCTATTTTCCATATATTAATCATACCTTTAAATATCTTATTAACAAGCATTGCAAAATTGGTATCACCTAAAGTTAAACCACAGTTAATAGCATAACACATAGTGGAAATATCATAATTATCCATATCAAAATTTACTAAATCAAGTGTAGTGTTATTATATAAATATTCTGAAATTATTTTATCACTCTGACCTTTATATTTTTCCCTCTTATCATTTTCTATATAGGAATCAACACCTGAAAGTTTTGGTTGTGTATTTGGTGTAAATTTGAAATTTTCATTTTTTCTATATTTATATATATATTCAGCATTAAATTTTTGATGATTCATTTCATCTTCTGCAAACTTACAGATTGTATTAAATACAGACTTTGCAAGTTGTTCATTTGTACTTAAATATACTTTCGCATAACGTGCTATTTGCGCTACTACGCCATCGTGTCTCTTATATAATATTAAGTCCAGAATTAGTTTCTTTATTTGTTCCTTGATTGTATGACAAACATTTGTATCTACCTGTGAAAATAGCACCAAAGAATGACTATATTCAAAAATAAAGTTCTGCATTAAAAAGTAACCTTTTATTCCATCTATCCACAATTGACTTAATCTTGCTCTTATGTCACTATCTAGGTCCTTGTCACTTAAAGCCATAGTAATTAAATCAACAAGAATTTTATCATAATTTTGTGGAATAATACAAATTACTCTTTTTTCTAGAATAAATTCTATTGCATCAAGCGAATCCTTTAATTTAAATTTATTTTCACTTATCATTTGATTGTAATTATTAATTAATTTTGCAATATCCTTTTCAGGTTGTCTTTGTTTCTCATTTTTAATTGTTATTTTCTCAGCTTCTCCAGTAATAGTTGGATATAATGCTATAGTATTGTTGTCAATCTTCACTACATTTGCAGTTCGTAAATCCATTTTTTGAATTTGCAAATGATTAGTTGCGTTTTCTTTATCATTTGGTACGACCGAATACAGATAGTCTAAAATCTTGTAACATTTTATCTTGATTTCATCATTACCAAAAATTTGTATATTACTAACATAATCCAATAAGTTATATTGATCAATATTCTTCTTATTATATCTGTCTGCGAGTGGAAATGGTATACCTACCTTCATAAACATTTGTTTTTCAAGCATTTCCTTCACTGGATTATTTATTGATAAAGAAAATCTTGATAAGTCATTATGGATGATATAAATATTTGTTGCTAGTTCTAATGCATAACCAGGTAATTTCTCAAAAAACTCCATTCCTATATCAGCAATTATTGTTAATAATGCTATATTATTAGATTTTTCATAGATACACTCCCTAACATTTTCAGCGAATCTAACTGTTTCTTTATTCACTACAGCATCATTTTCTATTACACTTCTCAATTCTTCTTTCAAGCAATATATTAGATCACTTATAACTATTGGCATACTATGTTGCTCTGTCGTTACTAGCCACATTTCCGGCAAACCTAGGTAAGTTTTTTTTATATTCTTATCTATATAATTAATTTCATATTTTAATAAACCACCTTCACATTTTCCCTCTATCTCTAATACTGCATTATTAACGAAATTAATTGCCCAATTTAATCCTATCCAAAAATTTCTTCTGAATAATATATGAAAAAAATTGCTTTGTATTACATTGCTCCTACTTGATTCATTCTCATACGCTTCTGCCTTTTCACTTAGACCATACTGGTAATATATACCATACCTATCCCTACCATCCCCCCCCAACTCATATTGATTATAGTTTTTCACTGGGGAATATGTCCAAGACATTTCTGCAAGATTGCATAATTCCGTTGGTAAATATTCAGCTAGTTTCATATGTTTAAATTTAAGGGTATCTACAATAATATCTTCCGCGAATCTCCTCTCTCTTCGATTATTTCCCTTATAGTAATATACCAGTTTTTCCCAAAACCCTTTTATCCACTCAACTGAATATTCTGCCATTTGATAGACAGGCGTAAGTAACTCATTTATAATATCACCTAATTTATAATATTCTCCACTTTTAAATTCTTCTATATGTTTATCAATTATATATTCCAAAATCTCGCAAGCTTCTTCTGCAGTTTTCTCCTCATAAAACTTCGACTTAGAATAATCTGTACAAATTTTTTCTACATCTGATAGTATAATTTCATTTTTTTTGTATAGTTTATTATCTAAAATTAAATTTATTAAACTCAATCTACCGTTTCCACTAGGTTTTAACATTATATAATTCGGATACTTCTGAAAGTAATCATTACTAATCTCAAATCCATATAAATTTGTTATTTTAATAAATTCATTTATCATTCCATTTCTAATGATCTTTTGTCCATATTCACTAAAAAATTGACAACAATATCTCGACTTTACTAACCCTATTTCAGTTTGCATTCTCCAATCGTTTGGCATGTTAGTTGAAAAAACTAATTCATATAGAAATCTTTCTCTATTATCCTTCGCTAATAATTTATTTGAAATCCAAATTTGATATCGTCTGTAAATACATCTACCTAATGTTTCTATTTCATTAAAAAAGTCTTTATAATTACCTTTACATTTATTAAATTCATTATCCAAATACTGTTCAAAACAAATATCCTCAAAGATATCATACTTTAACCTAACACTCTTTAAGTTTCTAACTAAAACGCCTTTTGAAACAAGCTCTTTTATTATTTCAGTATCATAGATACTACTAATTGCACCAATTGAAAACTCCTTAGCTCTAGTAAAGACTATAGAATTAATTACCTTCTCAATATCACTATCATCTAAACAAATTATATGTTGCCAGATATGATCTCTTAATTGATTCTCATCAAAAATATTATCAATGTTAGCAATTTCTGAAACTATTAAATTTATATAGAATGGTGATTTCAGAAGTTCAGCATATGATTTCATTTCAAGCATTCTTTTTATAATTGGGTATCTTTCCGCAATTTCAGTTTGTTCTATTATTGTTAATTCTGGTACCTCATATGAATAAACGGAGTAATTACCTTCAATTTTTATAAAAGCATTCTTATCATTTGTACGACAAGAAGTAATTATTTTTGCTTCTGGATATTCCTTAGTGCATTCATAGAGTACACGTAATACATCAAATTTTGTACGCATATCAGCAATAAATTCTAGTGAATCTATAAAAAATATAATAGGCTTCCCATTCAGATATTTAAGCGTCTCCCTAACATTAAATCCCCAAATATTATTTATGTCATTTTCCTCTAAAAAGCGTTCTGCTCTTGCATAAATAACATTTTTCTCTCCTTCAACAATATTTTTACAAAGAACAGATTTCCCACTTCCTGCTGATCCTTGTATAGAAATATATTTATGATTTTCCATCTTTATCTTTGAAATAAGTTCACTTCTATCTATCTCATACTCGTAATTTATTTTGCAATCTATATTAGCTAACCCAATACTTTTACTGTAATCTACAGCCTCTTTATATTTATATGAATTATCTTTAATACTCTCAATTTCCTTTTTAAGTAATTCATATAAAGCAATTTGGAAATTCATATCAAATGTTGCTCTTTGAAGAATATCCTTTGTAGTTATTAAGTCATTTGATTTAGTAAATGAAATATTACCTATCGAATCATTACCTATGTAATCTCTTACTTTTTCCTCACTATCATTGCTGAGCATAAAGAACTTTACATTTGTTAATTTATTAATTTCAGTTTTCTTTGAATCCCGGATGCTTTCAAGTGTTTTTTTTATTTTAGCTGGAATATCTTTAGCAGTACTTACTTGAACATATATTTCCATATCCTGAGATATCAAATCAACACATGGATAAGTATATGTATCAACATTTAAATTACTTAACCTTTGCCCAAAGTATAGACTTCCTACCTCAATTGCAAACAACTCAAATAATTTAGCAGCATCAAAAAGACCATTTATATTAAGTAACTTTATTTTCTCTTCATATGCAGAAATATAATCTGCTATAAATTGAATTCTCTCAGCTGATTTTTTCAATTCTCCCCCACCTCATTTAACATTAATTAAATGTCATTATATTTATATGAGTATTCAAATTCAAACTATATACTAAGTGATATTAAACCACTTTTACTAAACAATATTATGTATAATTGTACCATAAATTTTATACAATTTATCTGTATTCCCTAATTTATTTTATAATATCTCTATTTTTTACACATTATTTAAATAAATTCCATATTAAAGTTTGAAAACATATTTTTTCTATATATAATAAAAACAACTGAAATAAATTCAGCTGTTCTTCTAAAACTTAACACACTTAACTTTTAATTATTTTTTCTAATAATTTTGGTTCTCCACAGATACGCTTCTCCGTGTCAGTACTAAGTGAGGTTTTACCATATAATTACTTTTTGTTTTTCTTTAAATCATATATTAATGATAACCTTCTCAAGTTTGTCTCTACAGTTATCTCTCCATTATCCTTACTCTTTTTAATCTCTTCTAAAATATAGTCTTTTATTTTTTCAGTGCCTATTTTATCAAAATTATATGCTATCAATGAATATTCCTTGTATTTAGCAAAACTCTCTCTTATTATCTTCTCAATGCTATCATACTCTGCTTTATATAGTAAAGATTCCATCTGCACACGTAAGTTACCTTGTTTTCTTAGTCTATCTCTTAATTTTCTCTTTTCAGTTTCATGTAAGTTACTTCTATCAATATTTTCATCATTTACATACCTTAAAATTGGTAATATAGACTTTCCTTGTTGACTTGCAATAAATCTCAATATTGTATCTATATTTTGTTCATTTTCATCGGAAATATAATCATATATATACTCTACTACATTAGGCATATTAAATATTATTTTACTATCTCCAATTGCTACCACTATATTTTTATTCCCTATCACTTTTTCAATATCATCTAATTCACTTGGAGAAACAAGCATTGAATTTAACTCTCCTACCCTACCTCTTTCAACTATTAACTGCTTTATAACATGTTGATATCTTCTCACCTCTGATGGAGCTACTCCTTGATTTATAGTGGATAATTTTTTGTAAACCTTTAAAAAATTATCTGTTTTAACAACAGTTAATCTACATCCTAAATCTTTATCTATAACTATTTCCTCTTTTATTTCACTTATCCCATCTTCCCATTGTACAACTATCAATCTTTTTTCTAATTCTACTCTTTCTTCTTCATTAAGAGACCCTGTAAAGTCTTTTATTATCTTTCTAATATTTCTATCAGTAAGTGAATATCCCAAAAATATTATTGGTGAATGTAATAACATCGATATTATTTTTGCACTTATTAATACAGAGTCTTTATCAAACCTTTTATAGTCATCATCATTAATAATTAATGTACTTGCTTCTGTAGTACAACCGTGTATTTTATAAAGTTCTGCATATCCTATTGTTTGTTTAAAAAATCCTTGTTGCCCTATATATTTTTTAATCCCATATTTACTTTGACTATTATACTCATCTTCTATAAAAGTGTCATAATTAGTCGTTAATATTATTTGTGCTTTCATTAACATATTTTTAAATTCTACTGATTCATTATTATAATTTTCTCTAATCTGATATTTAGAAAATCTATTAGCTAATAATTTTTTAAAAGGGGATATTGACTGTTTATATGCTTCCTTTTGAGATAATCCTTCTATTTCAATTTTTTCATCATAAAATTTTTCATTAACTTTAGATTCAACCTCTGTAGCTACTAATGTATTAACTAAAAAATCTAATTCTCCATCATCAGTAACTCCCTCTTGCTTAAGCTTTTCCCTTATCTTATTCAAATGACCAAAGAAATTTTTATTTTTTGTTTTATTCCATAACTCTTCAAGTAACTCTTCCCAACTTGGATACCCAGTAAGATATCGCTTCGAAATACCAGACCCAATAAATATAACTGGAAACTCATTTTTTTCTATTAATATATCTAGTATCGATTTCTCCATTATACATACCCCCATGCATACAATTATAGTTTTTCTATATCTACTATATAACTTATACCTATACTAAATTGCTTTTTATTATCTAATAATATATATAGCATATCATCCTCTTCCTCATCTTTAGCTAACTCTAAAGAGAACACTCTACCTTCTAATATCTTACCTTCATCATCTGTAACTCTTATCTTAGACCCTAAATCAATATACATATCCATACCACTCATATTATTCTCTTTTGTAACCTTTATACATGGCATAATATTTGTAACTACCATTTTACTCACACACCTTAATTCTATTTATTTTATTTAAATCTATTTATATATAATACTCTACTATGATACGCTAGGTCTTCTTCCTCTGCATCAAATACAACAGTTCTATCTATTCCAAATTCACCTAACCAACTATAGTAATACGAGTCAATTCATGATATTATAAACATTATTTTTTTCATTATTTGATTCTCTAAACTTTTTAATTTCACTTTTAAAATTTTCTCTATTATTCATTATTCTCCGCCTCCTTTTTGCATACTATTAATCACCATAATTATGCACTTTTTATTGCTTTTAAAAATGAAAAATAAACCATATCACTTGCAAATGATGTCTATATTATTAACTTAAACTTATTGAATCTTGTATATAATCTTTAAACTTTTTTTCTAAATAATTATATGTTCTAACGTTAAACCACTTAGGTTTATCTAAAATCAATCTATTAAATTGCTTTTCTTCAATTTCATCTATAAGACCTATTATTCCTATAGTATCTGGATATTCTACATCTACTTTGTATTTATTATAAAATTCTTTTCTCTTTGTTGAATCATTAAAATACTCTCTATAATCCCTAAGCTGAGCCTCTAAATCATTAACTTCTGACTTAAATGCACATCTTACTTTTCCATTATTTTTGATTAAGCTTCTTTTTGCTCTTTTATAATCAATTATACTCCACCCATTTGTATATTTATTAAAACCGATTACATCAGGTTTTAAGTCCTGTCCATATTCTTCAAAAATATCAGTTAACACTACTTGATGAATTGGAGTAATTATATCCAATCCTTTTTCTAATATTATTGGATTCTTCTCTATAAAACTGTCTATCTCTAATTCTTTTGTATTAGTATCATGAATAAGCTTTAAAAATTTATCTCCTACAATTTTTAGTTGATTTTTATATTCTTCTATCTTTGTGTCTTCACTTAAATTTAATTTTTCATTATATGTTTTGAAATAATCAAAATATGTGAATATAATGTTATCTACAAAAATATCAATATTTCTTAATTTTTCTAAAAATATTTTATATGACATTATACTTGCATATTCTAAAGTTATTCTTTTATCATTTGGCAAACTAAATTCCATACCATCTAAAGTAATAAATATTTCTCCATCTAAACTAAATGGCTTTCCACCTATAATGTTAATATTTTTGAGATTTACACCAAAACAATCTTGAATTTTAAAAGCTACTGGCCCTCTTGACCATGTTCCACTTTCATCGAAATAATCTATAACATCCCCATTCACAAGATTAAATTTATACTCAAACTTATCAGATGATATCATCCTAATTAAAATATGTTCTTTATCTATAGAGTAAATAGCTTCAAAAGACATTTCTTTATTACAAAATATTTTTGGGAATACTTCATTTATATTTACATCCATTTTTTTAAGTAAAGTCAATTGCCTCTTAACATTTTCTTGAAACTTAAGTACAAATTCTTTTACCTCTCTCTTTATTTTAACTCTTTTATTTTTTTTTATTTTTATATTTCTCATTTAGATTCCCACTCCCACAATTTATCAAATATATAAATTCACCTATATAATCTATTGTACAATTATAATATACTTTAAAACATAATAATATTTATTTATGATACGCTATTTTTATCTATAAAAATATGTTTTAAGTAATTTATATCAATATCTAAGACTAAAAACCTCATTTACTTGTGATACGGTTCTCTTCATTCCCTATCTATTCCTCAAACTTCCGCATTCCGTCTTTATAGTATTTAAATCTTGTTCCCCTACTACTTCCCAATGTCATACATATAGCTCTATAAAATATGCGTAGTATTCACCACCAAATACTTTTTTAACTCTCTGACTGTTTTTACTCCTAATTTTCTTGCAATTCCTATGATTTTATTAATTTTTTCTTTCTCTTGTACGTTGTATGCTAATGTTATTCCACTAAAGACACTGCTTGTCCTTGGTGAATTTTCTTTCTTTATGTCTTTTACTAATAAATCTACGGGATAAACTTGAAATTTAATTCTTGGTATGTCAAAAATATTCTCTCTGGATTGTCGCGTTTCTCATCTTTTTTGAAGCCTTGGTTATCTCTATAAAATTTTATAGCTTTCTCCTTGCTTCTTAGCCCTAAACAAATACATGTTATTTAGTTTATTCATGATATTTCTTGGATCTTCTTTATGTTCTTCTCATGGTGTCAAATAAGTGTAAGTTTAAACAATTATTTTAAATGTTTCGGGTATAAATTACTATTTATACAAAATTATATCTCATTTTTACAAAAACTTAAAGATGTACTCTTTATTTAATGCATATTTATTTTTAATTGGACTGAAAGTATAAAGTTTCTATATTAAGTTAAAAATTAAATTAGGAATTATTTTTTGTTTTCTTACATAAAGTTCAGATTTTTTAATATATATTGCATTAGATGGATTTCAACTATTTTATATGCTTAAGAGAAATGTTTAAAGGTAATCTAATTTTAAATAATATTGTAGCTTTAATATTATTTAAATATAGATTTCAATAAGGTATATTCCTTATATTTAAAGTTGATTTTTGTTCTTAAGTCCATATTGCATTAAGTAAACTTTACTTACTTTGATGTTTTTATAGTGAAATACTAATTTTCATCAAAATATTGCAATGTAGTTTTAATATTGAAAAGTATATATGACTATAAATGATGAGTTTTATTAATTTTGTACATTATCTATGAAAGGTGTTTATTATCAATTATTACGGAGATGATTTTGTGAATAAAAAGGCTATTAAGGGTTGGTGTATTGCTTGTGCCATTTTTATGTGTGTTATGGGGAGTTTGTTTCACTTTGTGTATGAATGGTCTGGCAATAACTGTTTTGTGGGGATTTTTACTCCTGTTAGTGAGAGTGTTTGGGAGCATTTGAAGCTTAGCTTTTACCCATTGCTTTTGTTTTCAGTTGTGGATTGGCATTATTTGAAGGACATAAGTAGGAATTATTTTTTATCTAAGGCTGTAGGTGTACTTACTTGTAATTTATTTATTGTTGTAGTTTTTTATGCTTATACTTTTTTTACTGGTAAATCTATGGTTTGGGTTGATATTTCTTTGTTTTTTATAGGTTGTATAATTTCTCAGATAGTGTCTTATAAGCTTTATACTTATAGGAATTTAGGGGTAAACTTTAATATTTTAGGATTTATTTTAATAAGTTTGAGTATCATGCTTTTCACTTATTTTACTTTTAATCCTCCAATTTCTCTTGGGATTTTTAGAAGTTCCTCTGGCTGTATTTTTAAATATATTTTGAGATTATAAGCTAAGTATATAGTTTACTTTATTATATTATCTCTAAAAATATAGATAAATAACCTAGAAATATAGATAGTTCAATGGTTGTAGCTTAAGTTTATTTTTTAGAATAACGATTATTTATTAAAACATGCATAGCTTATTACTATTAAATTATCCTCTTAAAGATATAGTATTTTCTTATGAAGCTTAATAAATAGATATAGTATATATCTGTGCTTTAGAATTGAATTTTAATAAGAAGTTTATATAGTTTGATTAAGATTTTTATTGATTTTGCATATAAATTTTCTTTTTTGCTAATAATATTTTTGTTAAACAAACAAACTTTTTAAGGGCATAATTTTAAGGCATGGTTTTAAGATTTCTACTTCTTAAAACCATGCCTCTCTTTTAGCTTAATACTCCTTTTTTGAATTCTTCTATTCCTATTCTGTCTATGAATAGTCCTAATTTTTCTCCGAATTCTGCATTTTCTCTATAGTAATCAAAGACTTTGTCTACAAGTTTTAGGGTTTCTTCTTCGCTTATGTCCTTTGCTATTATGTCTGGAAGTCTAGGATGGAATCCTGCTGATCCTCCAACTGCTACTATAAATCCTGTTTTATCTGCTATTACAGCTACGTCTTTTCCATAGGCGCTACCACAGGCGTTTCGGCATCCTGCCACTGCTATTTTGGTTCTGTTTGGCATTTCTGCACCATGATATTTCTTGCTTAGCTTAACTCCTATTGGTATTGTGTTGTATTTAGATCTTTTACAAAATCCTGCTGGGCATATCTCAACATTCTTAACGGAATAAGGACTTTTTACTGCTGGAACCATGTCAAGCTCCTTCCATATTTGCGGTATGTCCTCTTCCTTTAAGTTTGTAATTAATATTCTTTGCCCACTGGTTAATTTGATAACGCCCTTATATTTCTTAGTTACCTTTGCTATTTTCTCAAGGGTTTCTGGTGTTATAAATCCTCCAACAATGTGTGGTGTTATAGCGTATGTTCTTTTTCCATCTCTTATTTTTTGCAAATTCCCGTAGTGTTTATCCATATTTAATATTTAGCGAGAAAATGTTTTATATGTACAGTTTCTCACTAAATTTCACCTCCTTTTCTTATCCTTAGTGAGATTTGTATTGTAAGTACCCAACTCTCACATAACCCATTATTTATAATTCCTTTTTACTATGTACTAAATTATTTAATTGATTTCTTTCATAATTAAAGTAATTAATTTTTTCTTATCTATAAGTTCTAATTAAGATTTTACATTCCTAGCAATGGTTTTATTTATTCTACAGTTGATGTTAACTCTAAATACAATGAAGATTGTTTATTAGAATATATATATAATTTTATTATATATAATTATTAGCCTTTTCTTATCTTCTTTCAATTTCCTTTATATAAAATAATTAAACCTTGATTCATTTTCTTTTAATTTTATATTTTTATACTTATATATTATTTCATATTAATCTTAAATCCATTTTTCTAAACTTGAAGAGATCTCTTTTAAGCTTTCCTCAAGTTCTCTATTAAAAATATATCTACTTAACTAAACTTTCTTTTAAAAACATCTTACCTTAAATAAGTACTAATTTAAGCTTAAACTCCATATAAATTTAAATTCTCCTATTATGTTTTCATGATTAACTAAAAAATTATATATTATGCTTAAATATATAAAGCCTTATAATTTTCTCTTCTTATTATATAAGTATAATTTTCTTTATGTAACTTATACTTTTATTGTAATCTTATTTTATAATTTTTCTGCTTTGTTTTCTGTATCTTAAGTTACGTTAATAATTTGTTATGAATAATTTTACTTGTATTTTTTACAATTATGTACTAATATTCAATATGAATAAAAATATAAATATTTATATATATTTTGCACTTAATAAGCTAATATCTTGATTGTTTTGCATATAAGATTTTAATATTGTGTATTTTTGCATATGAAAGCTTTATGTTTTCTAGTGTTATATATTCAGTTTTAATTTGTATGAATCTTGATTTTAATAAGGTTTTAATGCTACATGAATCTTGATTTTAATGAGGTTTTAATCCTTCATGAATCTTAGGTTTTAATGAGGTTTTAATCCTTCATGAATCTTAGGTTTTAATGAGGTTTTAATCCTTCATGAATCTTAGGTTTTAATAAGGTTTTAATCCTTCATGAATCTTAGGTTTTAATAAGGTTTTAATCCTTCATGAATCTTAGGTTTTAATGAGGTTTTAATGTTAAATGAAACCTGGGTTTTAATGAGGTTTTAATCTTTCATGAATCTTCATATTATATTAGATTTTAATGTTATATGACTCTTGATTTTGTATTAATCTTGATATTTTAGTTTTATTTTGCTTAGTATATATTGGCTTTAAAGGAGAATACATATGAAAAATTTAATAAACTTCTTTAAGGGTATGATTATAGGTATTGCTAATATCATACCTGGGCTTAGTGGTGGTACTATGGCTGTTGTATTTGATTTATATGATGATTTAATAAATGCAATTAGTACTTTAACTAAGAAATTTAAAGAAAATATGCTTTTCTTAATACCTATTGGTTTAGGTGCTGGTGTTGGTGTTTTAGGTTTTAGTAAATTACTTGAGTTTTTACTTCAAAATTATAATATTCCAACTAACTTTTTCTTTATGGGGCTTATTCTTGGAAGTGCTCCTCTTATTTATAAGAAATCAACTACTAAGGGTATAAATCCTAAGGTTATTATTTCTTTTGTTATTGCACTTTTAATTATTGTTGCTATGAAGGTTGTAATTCCACCAAGTAGTGGTTTAGAGCTTACAAGACTTACTGTTACTTCTTTTATAATACTGTTTTTATCTGGAGTTGTAGCAGCGGGTTCTATGATTATTCCAGGAATAAGTGGTTCTTTTGTACTTCTTTTACTTGGGGTTTATTATAGTATATTAGGTGCAGTTGCTGATTTAAATATTCCTATATTAATACCTGTAGCTTTAGGGGTTCTTGTGGGAGTTTTAGCAACTTCTAAATTAATAGATATACTTCTTAAAAAGGTACCTGAAATTACTTATTCTGCTATTTTAGGATTTGTATTAGGTTCTTTAGTTGTTATTTACCCTGGATTTACTTTTTCAATTCAAGGGGTAATAGCTGTTGTAGTATTAATTATAGGTGCTGCAGCAAGTTTTATATCTTCAAAATAACATAGTAATTTCAAAGGGATGTTGCACTAAGAATAAATATAATAGCATATTGTTATTTATAGATAACTTATAAATACAATATGTTGTATATAAATTTCTTAATGCGACACCCCTTTTTTATCTTTATTTATGCCTCTTAAGGATTTCTTTATTAATGTTTATATTTCCCTCTTTATTTCCTGAATTTAATTCCACTTACCTCCTCTATGATTTTTTTATTTCTTATCGTGCTTATTAATGACTTTTATATTTCATTTTTTCTTTATTTTTTAATTTTTATATACTTTTATTAAAACTTTCTCCCTTTTATTCTTGTTCATAGTTTATTAACATATATTTTTGATTTTTAGTTTGCATTGCTTCATCAAAAGTGATATTATCTTAATAATTTTAACTGGTTTAATAATAATTTGACTTAAAATTTTGCGGTAAGGGAGATATATTATTATGAAAAAGACTTTTAAGTTATGGGAAGTAACGGAAGATTTATGTGACGTGGCAATGGGTAGAAAACCTGCAGATTTAGTTATAAAAAACGGAAAACTTGTAAATGTAAATACTAAAGAAATTCTACCTAATACTGATGTGGCTATTGTTAAAGGAAGAATTGCTTTAGTTGGAGATGCTTCTCATTGTATTGGCGATAATACTGAGGTAATTGATGCAACTGATTTATATATAAGCCCTGGCTTTATGGATGGACATATACACGTTGAAAGTAGCATGATGTCTGTTAGAGAGTATGCAAAAACTGTTATGCCTCATGGTACAACAAGTATTTATATGGACCCTCATGAGATTGCCAATGTTTTAGGTATGAAGGGTGTGGATCTTATGATTGAGGATGGAAAGGTTGTTCCTCTTAGAGTATTTACTACTATGCCTTCATGTGTTCCTGCTACACCCTTCTTTGAGGATAACGGAGCCTTTTTAGGACCTCAAGAAGTTGATGTAGCTATGAGCTTAAAGAAAATCGTTGGACTTGGTGAAATGATGAATTTCCCTGGAGTTATAAATAGTGATCCTGATGTTCATAAAATATTAAAATCTACACTTAAAGCTAACAAAACAATTACTGGTCATTACTCTATGCCTGAAACTGGTAAAGGTTTGAATGCTTATATTGCATCTGGTGCAAGATGTTGTCATGAAACTGTTAGATGTGAAGATGCTTTAGCTAAGGCTAGACTTGGAATGTATGTACAAGTTAGAGAAGGTTCTGCTTGGCATGATTTAAAAGAAACAATAAAAGCTGTAACTGAGCATAATATCGATCCTCGTTTTATAACTTTGGTAAGTGATGATACACATCCTGATACTTTAATTGAAGATGGACACATGGATCATATAGTAAGACGAGCTATAGAAGAAGGTGTAAATCCTATTACGGCTATACAAATGGTTACTCTTAATGTAGCTGAATGTTTTAATATGAGCAGAGATTTAGGTACTGTATCTCCTGGAAAATGTGCTGACATAGTATTATTAAGTGATTTAACAAAGGTTTCTGTAGAAGAAGTTTTAATAAATGGAGAAGTTGTTGCAAAGAATGGTGAAACAACTCTTTCAATACCCGAAGGTTCTTATGATGATGTTAAAAACACTATGCACATAAAAGCTAACTTAAAGGCTGAGGACTTTGAAATTCAATGCCCTGTTAAAAATATTAATAAGGCCAAGCTTCGTGTAATGGAAATCATAGAAGCTAAAGTTGGTACTTATCATAGAGAAATAGAATTACCTATTAAGGATGATTTAGCTCAAATCGATCTTGAAAATGATGTTATAAAAGTAGCTGTTATAGAACGTCATAAAAAGACTGGCACTATGGGAAAAGGCTTTGTTAAAGGCTTAAGAGTAAAGGAAGGTGCTATTGCATCAACTGTTGCACATGATGCACATAACCTATTAGTTGTTGGTACTAATGATGAGGATATGGCCTTTGCTGCAAATAAATTAGCTGAAGTTGGTGGCGGAATGATAGCTGTTAGAAATGGTGAAGTTTTAGCTATGTTACCACTTCCTATAGCTGGCTTAATGTCTGATGAGCCTGTAGAAGAAATAGCTAAGAAGCTTAAAGGAATTGAAAAAGCTTGGGAAACTCTTGGCTGTGATTTGATTTCACCTTTCATGACTACAGCACTTATTTCTTTAGCTGTTATACCAGAGCTTAGACTTACTAATAGAGGACTTGTAGATACAGTTAAATTTGAATTTGTAGATTTATTTATATAGTTATTTCTCTTAATTATATACCTTGTTATAGTAAAAATTATATGAGATAGACTTTAGAGAAATGTCCAACCTAAGCATTTAGGAGGGACATTTTTTCTATAGTTAATTAATTATTCTATATTAGTTTAGCTTATTAAATTACAACTATCTACTCTGAAAATCCTTAGTTTAACTAAAGCAACTAGTAAAGTATGTTAATTGAATTTATTCTATCAAAACATTTATGATTCAAAAGATTTCTTTACAGTTTTTTATACAATTATTAATGGTCTTTATAATTAAATTTATTCTAAATGCTTTAAAGAATATATAAGAAGGGTTAAGTTAAAATACAGAAATAAAACTTATTTACTAAAAACTTAAAAATAAAGTTGAAGTTTACTTAATACAATATATAAATAAAAAATCTCTCTAAGATAGCATAAACACTATCTTAGAGAGATTAATTTTATATTTCATCTACCTTAAGCTAATTTCTTAAATCCTTCACCTAAAGTATCATAAGCTTCTGTTACAGATACAAAGGCACCTGGGTCTGTTTCTTTAATATAAGCTTTTAATTTTAAAAACTCATTTCTATCAACAATAGTAACTAATACTTCCATATCTCTTCTACTATAAGAACCCATTCCGTAATATCTGGTAGCGCCTCTTCCTAATTCATCTAAAATGAATTTTTCAATTTTATCGATTTCATCAGATAATATCTTGACTTCCATGCAAACATTTAAGCCCTCAATTACCTTATCAATAACTAATCCATTTAAGATAACAGCGAATAATGAATATAATCCTGATTTAAATCCAAATGCAAGCAATGCTAACATTACAACAACTATATCAGCAAGTAATACAGCTTTACCAATGTTCATATGAGTATATTTGTTTATAATTTTAGCAATAATATCTGTTCCTCCAGTAGATGCATTAGCATGGAATACTAGAGCCATACCTATAGCTTGAATTATGATACCGAAGATTAATTCTATGAACATGTCGTTAGTTAAAGGGTTAGTCATTGGTACAACTTTTTCTAATATGAAAATCGTACTAGATAGAGATAAACTCGCAAATATAGTTTTACCTCCAAAGTTAGCTCCTATAACTAAAAAAGCCACAATAAACAATACTACGTCTATGCAGAACATTGCTCCCCCAACAGGTATTGCTGGTATAAATTTGTTTATAACCATTGCTAAACCATTTATTCCACCTGCCGCTATGTCATTAGGCATTAAAAAGAAGTATACTCCCCCAGCTACCATAAAAATACCTACTAAAATAATCAGATAATCCTTAACTAGCATTATGTAATTTTTATTTTGTTTTTCCATAATTTCACCCCCTAAAAGTTTATCAAATTATAACCTCTGGTTAACATTATATTACAGGCAAATTACCTGTGTCAATTTACTCAGTAACCTTTAAAACGCGCCTTATTTACTACATTTAACAATTTATGAATTTATTAATATAAATATCCATGCATTTTCAAAGCATAATTATATGCAGTGTTTTTTGCATATTGCATATTTATTATCTTATAAAATATTAATTCATATGCACTATTTTTTATAAACTTATAAAAAGAAAAAAATTCACAGCTTAGTAATACTTTCTATACAAATTTAAAAGTTCTTTTAAATCTTCTGCTTAAGTAACTTTATAAACTATACCGATACCTATAATTAAAATCCTCTACAACCATATTAAATATGTCTAACATCATAAATCCTTTAGAGAGTTTTTCCCCTCTTATCTTAAACTTTTAAATTTTTTTAATTATTTATGTTTAATTAATTCCAATTTTGTACATAATTACAATAGAGGTGATGAGTGATGAAAAATTATAATTTATCTTTAGATGTATTCTTGAGCATGAACGTGCTTATATTAGTAGTTTTCTTAGGTAACTATGTGTTTATTTAAGATTTAATTTAAATTTGCCCCCGACTATTATTAAATATTTAAAAGTTATGAGTTAATTTTTAAACTCTCCATGTTGTTAATTCAAAGCTTAAATTTTAATAATAGTTTATATATATAACCTTTTTTAAATTTTTTACTCCTAAATACTTATTTAGAATAATAAAAAGTGCTGCAATTTAATTGCGCACTTTTTATTATTTTGAATTTATAACCTAATTAGTTTTAAAAATAATCACTCTTTACTATAAAACCTTTATTTGAACTTTTTGAATATATATACTACTTCCAAACATATATATTCATAACTTTTAATGCAATTATTTTTACATGTTTTTACAAATCATGTAATTGAAAATTAAAAATTTTCTTATAAAAAAATTTTTTATTGCAAGTTTTTTATAAAATAATGTTTTTTATTAATGTATTTATAATCATAATCAACTTTAACTATGGTAAAGCCTATTTATAAAGATATAACCTAAAACAATTAAATCTTATTTATTGTAAAATATACATTTTAAATTTTAAAATATCTTATAAGCTTTTTATGTGTTTATTTTAAGTTCTTATTTTCATTAAGCCATATATTATTAAAACAAAACTATTTTAATCCAACTTGAGTTTTAGAACTTAACTTTCCATCAATAAATCCAATAGTTGCAATCCCTGCTTCTTTGCTACTATAAGAATAAATCTCATGTTTAGAAGTAACTATTTTTGACTGAGTAGATAATACGCCTTCACCTAAAACTTCTTTTACTTGATCATAAGTCATACCATCTTTTATAGTTTCAAATTTTTCTAAGTTCAAATCAACTTTCTCTTTACTTAAGCCAGCTTGGACCTTTGATGAAACTTTTCCATCTTGAATTGTCATATTTATACTTGCTATTCCATCTCCCTTCCATGAGTATAAAACACTTTTTACTCCAGCTACCTCTGAAGAAGTCTTTTGAGTTCCCTCACCTAATAAAGCAACTACATCTTCATAGCTTTGACCCATTTCTATTTTTAAGAAGTTTTCATAATTTATTTTGCTTTCCTCTTTCTTTTCGTCCTTCTTAGTTTCATCTTTCTTAGCTTGTTCTTTATCTGAATCCTCAACCTTTACACCAGAATTGGTAGCAGAATCATCCTTATCTCCAAGACTACTTCCATAGATAGCTAAAACAACAATAACCGCTAAAACCCAAATCCAAGGTCTCTTATAAATTGGCTTTTTAATTTTTTCTTCTTTACTCATTATTAAGCCTCCCTTTAAAGCTTTAATTACAGGAATATTGAAAATAGTTTTATAGTATTTCTCTTCAGTTCCTGTGAATTCTAGCTTATAACTCTTATTTAAATTAATTTCTATTTAAAACATATCCTATTTTAAATAACTCTTATTTAAGTTACTTTTCCTTAAAACAATTCCTATTCTAAGTAGTTTTCTTTAACCTAATTTCTATTTAAAACATATCCTATTTTAAATATCTCCATTTAAGTTACTTTTCCTTAAAACAGTTCCTATTTTAAGTAGTTTTCTTTAACCTAATTTCTATTTAAAACATACCTCTATTTTAAATATCTCCATTTTAAGTTACTTTTCCTTAAAACAGTTCCTATTCTAAGTAGGTCTTACTTAAATTACTTACTTTTAAAGTAGATTCTATTTTAAAGTAATTTTTAAATTTAATATAAACTAAACTTCACATCTTTAAATGTTTATTCACATATTCTTTTTTAAATGCATAGTTTTTTAATTTTATCTTATCTACTATATATTCAATATATAAAAGGTTTTTTTATATTATAAGAGAACTTAAAATTTCATTGTATATATTTCAATAAACTCTCTTCATTCTATTTAGCCATAACACTGATTATAAAATACCTACAAGAATTAATGTCAATCTATAATATTAATTAGGATTTATATATACTTTACAATATTAAACGTGCATCACCCAATTTATTACAATATTAATTTTTTTATCCTATAAAATATGAATTTATTTTATTTAATGCAACATATATACTTTCAAAAATCTTTAAATTCTCATGAATTTATTGTATTTATTTACATTATTAAACTTTTTATTGCTTTTGAAACCCTTATTTTACCAATAATTTTGTAATTAAAATCATTATATAGTTGATTTATGTCACATAAATTCTAATCTCTTCATAATATAATATAGAACGTCTTAAACTTTATAAGGAGGAAATAACTATGGCTCAAATAACCAAAACCGTTAGTAAAACATTAGTATCTGGCTCAGAAGTCTTTATTTATACAGTTAATGCATCATACAGTGGACTATCTCAACCTGCACAAGCAGGTAAAATTGTTGATGTTTTCCCAAGTAAAATTAAATATATTCTTCCCCCTGTTGGTGGACAAATACAAAGTATAAGTGAAAATCCCGTAGCTGGTGGAACTGAGGTAACCTTTAATTTAGGTCCTGTAAACGCTGGGACATCTCTATCCTTTACCTTTGCTTGCTTCTTTGGTCCTGGTAGAGTAGATAATGATAGCTTTACTAATAAAATGGATCTTATTGCAGATGATTCAACTGTAGCTAAAGCAACAGCACCTACAGTAAATCTTAAACTAATTGAAGCCTTTTTCATGACAAAATCTGCTGAACCTTCAAGTGTTGTTAATCCAAATGATGAAGTAACCTTTACTTTATCCTTAACAAATAATGGTGACCCAGGTGCTACTATAAATAATGTAGTAATCACAGATGTATTGCCACCAGAGCTTTCTCCAATTACTTCATTCATACCAATCGGAAATGACGTACCTTCTGGTGGTTACTCAGATCCATCTGCCAATAATGTAACTGGCTACTGGACTGGCAATAGTTTAACCTTTAACCTTTCAAAATACAGTGGTGCACGTTATGATATAACTTTTAAAGCACAGGTAAGCTCAACCGTAAGTCCTGGTGAAACCTTTGTTAATACTGGTAAGTGGAGTATGAGTGGTAATGATAGAAATGATGCACCTCTTACTATGTCTGTTTACGATCCATCTCAAGCAGGATTTTTATTATATGCTGTAGGTGCACTTACAACCATGATTGGTGCTCCTATGAACTACGATATAACTAACAGCAATACAAGTAATGTAACTTTAAGTAATTATGTACTAGAAGATACTCTTCCTAGTGAAGTTGATATTTCAGCTTTACGTCTAAGTGCATCAAGTGGACTAATCAATTATAGTATTTTTGTTGCTTTTGACTCTAATCCTACAAATTATGTTCCAATTGCTGAAAATATTCCTAATGGTTCTTACCCATATACAGATTTAATTCCTTTTATTCCTTCTGGAGATAGGATTACAAAGATAAAACTAACTGCACAAAACTTGGATGCTACAGATTCAAGTCATACACTTTTTATTAGTGGCTTTACAAACTATAAAGCAGTTTTAAATTCTACTATTCATAATAGTGTAACTGCATCCTCTGGTAGTATAAGTAAAACAGATATATGCTCATCTTTTGTAAACGGTGCTTCTGATTTGGTTATGACAAAATCTTTTAGTCCAAATCAAGCAGCATATTACCCTTTAGAAGAATTCAATGTAATTTTAAAAGCAGAAGCACTAAATACAATTACAGTTCAACCTATTTTAATAGATATTATGCCAAAGGGATTAAGATATGTCCAAAATAGTGAATATCTTTTATATTCTGACTTAACTACAGGACTAACCTATGACTCAAGAGAGCCAAACTTCCCAATCCCTATTCCAAGTAGAGAAGTCTTTCCTAACTTTTTAGGTACTGGTGAAACACTTCTACGCTGGAGTTTCTTAAATTACACTCTTCCTAGCAGTTCTACTATTCAATTAATATTTAAAGCCTTTGTTGAAATTGATGCTCCATCCTCATTTACAAACAAAGGATATCTAGGTATGCCAGGAAATAATGTCTACTATGTATCTTCTGATGTAGATGACCCTCTAGATTTAGATGGTGATGGACTAACTACTACAGATAAATTATCTTATTCAGAATTACAAGGAGTAGTATTATCAACTTCAGAATTTTCCCTTAAGAAACTTGTTCAAGGAGAAAAAGATCTTGAATTCAAGAGCAACGGCCTTACTCCTCAAGGTGGTAATATTAAATATCGTCTTCAAGTAACAAATAACCAACCAGTTACTCTTAAGAATATTGAAATCGTTGATATTTTACCTTATTTAGGAGATACAGGTGTAATCTTAACAAGTGAGCAAAGGGGTTCTGAGTTTGAAGTATATGCAACCTCAGCAGTAACAGCACAAATTGTAAATATCATTGGTGACCCAGTAGATCCAAGTCCTGTTATTGTTATTGAATACTCTACTAGTAATGATCCTAAACGTTTTGATGAGCTAGGAAATCCAATTGGTACTGGTGATTGGAGTTTAATACCTCCAGAAGATATAACAACTCTTCGCTCTATTAAAGTTACAACTGGTGCCTCTGTTATCTTAAACCCATATGACCGTTTAATTGTTGACATTGGAGCAAAAGCCCCTGTTGGTATAGGATTAGGCAAGCTTGCTTATAACTCCTATGCAGTAAGAGCAAATAAAGTTACAAGTAGTGGAACTGAGCCTTTACTTCCAACAGAACCTAATAAAGTTAGTATAAAAATTGATGAGAATATCCTTGGTAGTATTGGTGATTTCACTTGGATTGATTTAAATGGAAATGGACTTTATGATCCTGATGAACCTGGAATAAATGGTATGAAGGTAGAGCTTTATTCTGAAACTGGAAAGTTAATCGATACAACAGTTACAGCTGACGATGCTACTGGAAAAGCTGGATACTATTTATTTAATAACCTTGTAGAAGGAATCTATCAAGCAAAATTCATCCCTTCTCGTGATTATGTTTTAACTAGTCAGCATTCAATGGAATCAAATGGTAGTAAACCAGATCCTACTACAGGTTTAACCTCATTTATTACACTTTCAAAGGATCAAAAAATTTCAGATATTAATGCAGGGGTTGTTCCTAATACAAAATCAAGTATTGGAGACTTTGTTTGGGAGGATCTTAATAAAAACGGAATTTATGATGATGGTGAACCTGGGGTAAATGGTGTAACTGTAGAGTTATACTCTAGTACTGGTGTTCTACTTGCAACAACTACAACAGCAAATTATGCTGGCAATCCAGGATACTATAGTTTTAATGAATTAGAACCAAAGGACTATAAAGTTAAATTTATTCCAATGTCTGGCTTTGAGCTTACTGTGCAAAAAGCTATTGAACCTAATGGAAGCCGTCCAGATCCTACAACTGGCTTTACTAATATCATTTCATTAGGAGCTCATGAAGACAAAACAGACATCAATGCTGGTATTGTTGCTATAAAGAAATCGAGTATAGGTAACTTTGTATGGAACGACCTTAATAAAAATGGTTTCCATGATCCAGGTGAACCTGGTGTAAATGGTGTGACTGTAAAATTATACTCTAGTACTGGTGTTCTACTTGCAACAACTACAACCTCTGATTTAGCTGGTGATCCAGGACATTATATCTTTGATAAATTAGATCCTAATGACTATTTTGTAAAGTTTATTCCAACACCACAATTTGTCCTTACTCAACAAAAAGCTTTTGAGCCTAATGGAAGCCGTCCAGATCCTGTAACTGGCTTTACTAATCTTATTTCATTAGGTGCTCATGAAGATAGAACAGATATTAATGCTGGTTTAGTAGAAAAGCCTTGTGGTCCACCAACTATTAATGCTTCCAATCAATGTATTCATACCGGATCTACCTTTAATCCACTTGATGGTGTAACAGCAACAGATTGTAAAGGTAATGATCTTACAAGTAAAATAATTGTAACTTTCAATAATGTTGATACAACAAAACCTGGAGTGTATTCAGTAACTTATAGCGTTACTGATAGTAAGGGTCAAACAACAACAAAAACAATTTCTGTAAAGGTATGCACAAACACTCCTTATCAACAAGCTATTACTGATCTTATTGAATCAGTAGCACTTGAAGAAACTGCTCTTGCTCATATTTTAAATGCTGAAGGTGAAAAGATTCAAAAGGCTATTGCTTTAAAATTACCAATTAAAGATTTAATAGAAGTAAATTGTTCAGTAGAATCAATGATTAGTGCAATAACTAAACTTGAAATAATTCTACACGACAAATTAAAATTTGCTCAAGAAAGTGGCGCTGGAGATTGTTGCGATAACTCATAATCTTATAGTAATTTAAAGACTAATTAATTATAAGTTAGTTATGTAAAGTTAGTTATGTGAATCTAGTTTATAAATTAATTCTTTATAAACTAGATTCACAGACTAAATAACTAATTTAGCAAATTAAATTTCAACTCACTTCTTTATGAATATTAACTTGGCATATTAGTTATTTATTACCAAGGGATTAACCTTAGTAAAGACCTTTCAATAGCTAATATGCCTTGTATATTATTTTAATTTATGGATTATACAGTAATCTAACGTCTTAAAAATTATCATAACTCATGTGGTGATTTTCCTATTATTATATTTAATGTATCCCCTTCAACTATACCCCATTGGAATAACTTACCTTTATAGTTTTTTCAAATACTTATCTCTTTATTAATAATTTAAAACTATTTCACTTAACTTTTATAAGTCTATATAATTAAGATGCATTAAAGGGCTTATAGTAATTTTCGACAATTATATTTCATATTGATTTTGATTCAATCATAAAGCTCAAATATAAATATATATCTTGAATTAAATAAACTTCATTTATATTTTATAGGATAAAAGAATTTAATATGTAATAAATTACGATGATGTAGATTTAATATTGCAACCTATATGCATATATAAATTAAATTATAAACCCGAAATATAACTACATATATAAAAGCTTAGTAATTATCATTAATTAGAACATGTGTAATTTAATTAAAACTTATAAATAATTAAAATAAAGTTCTGTGTTAAGTTACACAGGATATCTAAGAAGGAGATTTTTAAAATGCAAACAAAACACTTAACCTTTTCTTCAATATGTATAGTAATTAATATTGTTTTAGGATTAATAATGGGAGTTTTAAATATTCCACTATTATTTCTAGACACCATAGGGACTGTATTTGGAGCCGTTGTTATGGGACCTCTTTATGGAGCAGCTATAGGATTAACAACCAATTTAGTATTAGGAGCAATTTCTTCTCCTACTAATATTCCTTTTGCTTTAGTTAACATAGCTGTAGGTTTAATTGTGGGCTTCATAGCTAAGAAATTTAAATTCGACTTAAAAACAGCTATAATTTCTGGCTTAATCCTTTCTGTTGTGTGCCCACTTATTGGAACACCTATATCTATACTTATATCTGGTGGACTTAGCGGAAGTGGTGCCGACTTATTAGTGATGTGGTTAAGACAAGCTGGACAAACTATATTTGCTTCAACATTCTTCCCTAGAATAGCAAGCAACTTAGTAGATAAAATTCTAACTTGTGTATTAGTATCAATTATGATCACAAAACTACCTAAGAATTTTTTCAGTATTAAAGCTAAAGTTCAGAAGTAAGCTTCAGAAGCAGTGTTAGTAATTTCTACTTTGAAATATTATAAGTTACTTAAAACTTGTTGATGGGATTTGTAGATTTAATATTACAAAATGTATATATAAGTTCTAATTAATATTCTACATTCCTAATAGTGGTTGTGTTTATTCTCCAATAGATCTTACCCTTAAATACAATGAAGATTGTCTATTAGAATATATATATATAAATTTTCTTTACGCCTAATATAACTCTACATAAAATTAATAAAGGCTGTAGCACCAAGATTTATAATAACAATACTTAAGTTATTTTATTAAACAACTTAAAGTATATTGCTATTAAACTTCCATGGGCTACAGCCTTTTACTAAATCATATTTTATAAATATATTACTTCAATATCTTATATATTCATTTAAGTTATTACTTTCACCTAATCATCTTCATTGCTCTTCAATTGCTCTAAAGCATTCTTGATTTTAGGTGGGATTGGTATACCTATGATGCAACAATTTTCTATTAAGCTCAATCCTTCATTTGCTATATAAAAATAACATGCAACAGTTCTAAACATCCAGTTTTGAGTTGTCAGTAATTTGTCCAAAGATGCTGTTACTATTAAAACTATAAATATAACACACTTCCTAGCAATTCCTCTAAACCCTATATTCGAACTAAGATCCTTATTTACATAAGCCTTAAGTACTCCTGTTATATAATCTAAGGTCATAAATAATACTAATATACTCAATGATGTATTCCAACCACCTAATAACCATGTAAATATAGTAGCAATAAAAGCAATAAACCCACTAAAAAAATTTTTCTCCATACTATATATACTCCTTATTTAAGGTTATCATATTGATTCTTAGTTTAATTAAACACACCATACTTTTAATACCTTTTTAATATCCAACTGCAAAATATCTTGCTCTGCCAAATCCACCTACTGGTGCATTATATACTGCTACATTCATTTTATTATTAGTTCCACCTAAATTAAGCAAACTTATACTATAGTCTCCAGCGCTACATACAATTGCATTTCTTATTAAAGTACATTCAGGCACTGCATAAACTCTAGATCCCCATGCTACTCCAGAAGAAGTTGGAACATTAAACCATCCAAAATATAGTTTTTCTCCATTTCCTAGTGGAATCCATCCCTCTTGACCGTCTGCTCCAGTTGAACCATCATTTTTTGTTGCAAGGTTTACTTTATCAAGATATTGTTTCAAGCTCGAGTTTTGTCCAATATCAACTTGTTCTGCTTGAGTTTTAAACATTATTTCATCAAATGCACCTGCACCATTATCTACTTTATAAACTGCATTTTTAACTGCCATATTTATCTCCTCCTAAATTAAATGTATCCAAACATCATTTTTCTTTGAATTACTTGGTTGTGTTGTACTTATTACTTGCTTCATAGCCTCTTGAGTAAAGCCCATATCATTACTTAACTGACTTAATTTTATTGGTATATTCTCTTTTAAGGCTACATCCTTGCCATTAAGTTTTAATTCTTTTCCTAAAACCTTCATGTTATCTCTCCTAACCTATAACTGCTATACTGTACTGGTTACTTGATGGAGCTGTAGCAAATAATACGTTAAGACTGTTATTATCTACAAGTTGCACATCAGCCATAACAATATTGTAGGGACTTGAAGTCTCTCTTATAGAAATACTTAAATCCATTGTGCCTAAATTATGTGTTACAGGAATTGTAGTTAAAGTACCATTTCCTATATTAGTTACATATTTTTCAGTTCTTTCATTCCATGTGGTTCTTTCAGCTGCTGTTATATGTTTTACAGCATCACCATTATGACTATTAAACTCCACTTTAGTTGCTTGTTGTATATTATCAACATTGCTAAGTCCTACATGAGACTTATTTAAAGTCACAGATCCAGTCATACCATTTACACTAGACACCTTATCTGCTGGTGTTAAGAGTTCCTGCCAATTACTTACGGTACTAGCTGGAGATTGTTTTAAAATAAAGGATTTGCTTAAATCCGTTCTTACACATATATCTCCTATTTCTGCAGCAAGTCCTAACATAGCACTTTCTGAATTGACAACGAAAGTATCAGATATAGCTAAGGCTGGCATTATAGTAGGATCTAACTTTCCATTACTGCCTATTAAAGGTACTTGTCCTGAACTCGCTCCTACATCCTTACTAGCTACACTTCCTAAGTTTGGTTTATCACTTAAGGAGTTATAACTCTTCTCACTTAAACTAGCTAAGCCATGATTGTGATTTCCTTCAGCTTTTCCATTCCAAGTACTTTTCTCTCCATCACTTACAAATCTATTATTGGTATCTTGAACAATAATACTAGCTGCATGTGTAGAAGGATGAGTATAATTATTGGCCCCTACTGCAATTCCATTAAGTTTACTTAAGCTTTCTTTACTCATAAGACCATCTTTACTTGTTGTGACTAAAGGAATAGGATCTACTCCCCCTGGCAAATGTTCACTTCCATGTATTGGATAAGGACTTATATTTACTAACTCCACATACTCAGCTAATAAATGATCTCCCGCAGATAATCCTGTTTTTAAAGTAAAACTTGTTTGTGATGTTTCATCAACCATTGTATTGGCAACCTTAGCTCCATTAAGGAATACTGCTAATGTACCTAGTCCTTGTCTATATTTTCCCTTGCTTAAGGTGAATAAACTTTGCCCTTCTGCTGCTATAAATTTTTCTTGTTTAATAATATAACTTGAAGGATTATCATTAGCATTTAAAGTTCCATCAGCATCTATACTTAAGTTACTTCCAGCCTTTATGCCTCCAAGCACACTATTACTAGCTACAGGAGGTGTAAAAGTCACTGGTTTTCCCGTTACATTTCCCCAGGAAATAGTATCTTGTCCTCCTATCTGTAGCCAAGTATTACTTAAAGAATCTAGCCATATCTTCTTAGTGTCTGTGCTTATATATATAATCATAGATCCCGTTGCTATTGGTCTAGAAGATTCTACCCCTTCTAATATCTTTTTAGGCATAAAACCTAATGCAGCACCTACATTTTCCTTTGTAAGTTCTCCTCGTATAGTAGCTGAAGTTTTATTTTCTACATTTCCTAAGCCTACATCACCTTTAGTTGTTCCATGTGGATTACTTCCATTACCTGGGTGTGTATAATTGTTAGCTCCTGTTTCTATTCCATCTAATTTATTTTTAAGTGCAGTTGTAAATGCTTGTTCCATAGCATTTAATATTGAGCTATTGCCATGACTGTGTCTTTTACTTATAGCATCATTAACAACTGTACTTAAATTCTTATCCTCTAACTTACTACTACTTCCATTAATTAAAGTAACTATTTCATTTCCATTTAAGACTTTACCTAAGTTTATCCATGAATCTCCATCGAAACCATAAAATAAATTATCTACATTATTAAAATATATTTGTCCTTTTACAGCACTAGCTGGAGCTGCTCCTAGATTTTGAATTCTAGCATTTTGCAATTCATTTTTATTTAAATCAATATTAGAAAAATATTTCAAATCCTACTCTCCTTTCTAGTTAAAATATGCACTTCCTGAAACCTCAGTTGTGAATATCAACTCTAAATTATTACTATCTATATACCTTATATCGCCCATTAAAACAGTCCCTGAGCTATCTGCAACAGATACAGATGGCATTTTATTTAAGTTATGATTTATTCTCCAAAGTTTACTTGGAGATAATTGAGTGCATATAAAGGTTTTATCTATAGCCCCTGTAGGCTCCTGTGATTTTTTTTTATTTTCCTTTAAAGGTACATCTGTAATTTGTTTTATTTTTTCATTAACACTTGGAATAGCTTCTCCAAATCTAGGTTCAACCTTAAAATTATTAGTCTCATAAACCTCTGTAACCTCTAACACCCTATTATTAATTACAATTTTATGTTTCTTATCAATGGTTGTAACCACATCCCCTAAATCCCAATTTGTCTTATATGCATTAGGATCTACTTCACATTCAAAGGAAGCTATTTTAGGATTTTCAGCTAATTTAATTTTTCCTGCATCAATAAGGTTTCCACCTTCTTTAACATCGCCAGCATCTATAAAGATTTCTCTTCTCTCTAATCCACTTAGCTCATTATAAATTACCTCAATATCCCTTTCTTCGCCTTCTCCTTCTCCTGCAATATATCCACAGTTTTTATATCCTATAGTTGATTCCACATAGTTTTGCTTCTTTATATTGTCATAGTCTAAGGAAAATATTGCTGGTGGATTAACCCTCTGTGAAGAAGTCAGATTTCTTCCCTCTAGTACCCTAAAGATAAATTTTTTATTTTTATAATCTAAATCTATATTAAAACCTAAGGAAGACGCCTTAGCTATTTTACTTAATTCATCAGCTAAGTTTTTATATCTTGTTTGGAACTCTATTAATTCTCCTCTTCCTTTAGATTTTTCTATTTCTAGATAAGGAATAATTCTATTTCTATCTGTAGGTAAAATCGCATTATTTTTTACTAAATTAAGAATTATATCTTCAGCATTAGTATTGTAATAATCCTGTGCAGCATTTATAGGAGGTACCGTTACCCTTTGACTTAGCCAGTAGCTCAGTCCAAATCCTTTTACTATTATTTCTTTATGATTCTCTTGATTTATCTCAACATATTCAATAACTCCACTTTTAGCTTTATCCTTTCCTAACATAACTATATTTCCTATTTTGATAATATTAGGATCAATACTACTTAAGTGAAATTCAAATTCTCCATGGGTATTCCATTTTCTTATATAAAAAAGAGAAGTATATTCATCTACTTCTCCTAAAAAATTTATATTTTTATCAAATACCCTTATGCTAATTCTATCCATATTGAACCTGCCACACTTCCACTTGGTTTTTGACTCTGAATAAAGATGTTTCTCCATCCTTTAGCTTGTTGAGATTCAAACCATCTATCAAATTTTGCAGAGTAATCCTTTATCATAGAATTAAACTCTGTTAAATTTTTAGGTCTTATGGTTCCACATAAATCCATATTGTATCTTTCATCACTTATTATTATTTCTCCATTTTTATTCACTCTAACTTGAGCTAAGGATAATTCATATATTAAATTATCTCTTTGCAATGTAGGAGCTTTAGGAGTACTTTGTGGAGTACCTAACTTATACTCAATACTTACTTTTCTTTCATTTATATTAAGTCTTATAACCACTCTATCAATTCTATCGAAGCTACTATCCTTAACTACTGATATATTTTTATAGCTATCATTATATAAATAAAAACCTTTTACTATAGCATATCCTTCTGAAACCTTTAATGTACTTTGATCCTTTACAATTCCAAAACCTAAAGTATCATCACTTTTTACAGAAACACCACTTTCATAAATATTATCAAATAATCTGCTAAATTCTTCTTGGCCATATTCCTGTTCACCATTAAAAAAACCATAATACTGCATTGCTACACCCCCTTAACTTTATACACCTAAATACCTGTTTCTATATTTTATCTCAACGGATTCAGGCTTTAATCCATCTGTTTTGTATTCAATAATATTATCTCCCACTACCAAACTAAAAAAAGTAGAATCTAAATCAATGTAGTTTAAAGCATTGCTCCTAACACCATTGTTTTCTATTTCTACTTTTTTGTTACCGTATTCCGTAGTAATGTAAAGAATATCATCACTTGTTAATGTCCTATCTATCTTTATAAATTCTCCAGTTGTAAGATTTACTATTGAAGGATTAACAGCTGGTCCTTTAAAAATAATTTCAACTGGAGTTTCAACATGCCCTAAATTGCTTATAATAACCTTAGTATCACCCTTTTGCTTAAACTTAAAGGGTAATTTAAACTTAAACTTCCATCCTCCAATCCAAGTACTTATCTCTTTTCCTAAGCTTAAAGTATCTTGAAAATAAGGATTAGCACAAACTAAATTAACCTGAAATTCCATAGGTTCGTATACATTAGGATGATTTATTTTAAAACTCTCTATTTCATATTTTATTTTTCTCTCTGTTCCAAGGTAATTTACAGTTAAATACCCTGTATTTTTAGGATTAAAGAAGCTTATAAGCTTTTGTCTTTTTATATTAAAGTCCTCATTGATAAAAACCTCTCCAACAAAGGATATTGAATGACACTGTATCCTTTTATTAACAACACTTCCGCCATCATACATAATATTATTGCTTATATTAATTTCATAATCAGCACTTTCAAGACCTTCAATGCTTACTAAGTTAAATTCCTTGCTTTTACCTAAATCTAAGAATCCACTGTTATTTTCTAATCTTAAATTCACATTTTTATTATCCAAATGCTAACTCCCTCCCTACTCTTCTCAAGACTCTTGCAGTTTCATATGGAGACTTAACAGGTTGGTTAATAGTAACATTTTGAACTACTCCATTGTCATTATTATTTACTATACTACTATTACCTTCATTAGCTCTAGCCCCTATTCCTAAAGAAAAATTAGAAGCTTCATATGCAACGGTAGCTTGCATTTTATTAACCAAACTACCTATATCACCGCTTATAACACTTTCTAAGCTAGGAGTTTCTTTTTCAAATCCAACACCTATCCCCTGCGCTAGATATGGACCAATTTCCTTAGCAAATAATCTACTAGGAGATTTAATTCCAAATACAGATTTAATTGCTCCTAATAATGATTTCCCTAAACTTTTAGCTAAATCCCATACTCCATCAAGCAATCCTTTACCTATACCAAGTAATATATCTGCACCAACCTTAAGCCAGTTTGTGCTTAATAAAGTATCTATTATTCCACTAACAAGCTTAAGTGCACTTCCTACTAAACTTGGTAATGTATTTATTAATCCTTCAATTAACTTAGCTATTAATGTTATTGCACAGTTGAATATATTAGTTAAGTTTTCAGGATTAGTTAAGAATTCAACTAACTTTCCAATAATCTTTAATGCCCCATCTATTAGCATAGGTGCCGCTGTTGTTAATCCTTCTACAATGGCATCAATGCATTGACACATAGAATTAAGCAAATTATTTAAATTATTCTCATCCGTAATAAAACCTATTAAAGAATCTATAATATTTAAGGCAGCATCTATTAACATAGGAATACTTGTTACTAATCCGTCAACTAAGTTCTTAATTATTATTGGTGCTTGTTCTATAAGGATTGGGATCGCAGCCAATATACCATCTACTAAGGCCATTATAAAGTTTATTCCAGCCTCAACAATAACAGGAATATTTTCTAGTAATACATTTATTAAACTAAAGAAAGTTTCAACTACTAATGGAAGTAAAGTTGGTATAACCTCAGCAATTCCATTAACAAGTGCAACTAATACCTGTACACCCATTTCTAGAAGATCAGGTAAAACTTCCATGATTCCTGTAATTAAACATGATATTATTTGCATACCTGATGATACTATTTCAGGTAAATTAGCTATTATACCCTCTGAAAAACTCTTAACAACTGAAACTGCCATTTCCACAATTTGAGGAATTTGTTCTGCGATATAGGTAACGGCCTGAGCTAAAACACCACCTATAGATCCAGCTAATCCTTCAAATCCACCTTCATTAAAAGCTGAATTTAACTGTTCAGTTAAGCCAGCGAACTCCTCTGCGGCTCCTTTAGCTATTGGCATCAATGCATTTCCAACAGAAAGCTTTAATTTATCAACATTACTATTAGCTTTCTCCATCTGCTTCGATAAACTATCACCACTACCTCCTAGAACTCCTTGGGTTTTTTCAAACTCAGAAGCTGCTAAGATACTATCCTTTAAAAATCCCTTTAAATTATCCTTAGCTGATACAATACCATTTTTAAGTGAAGCAAATCCCTTACTTGCTAATTCTTTTGTCTTAGTTTTTAAAGCTTCCATACCTTTATTAGCGAGTCCTGATGCACTTTCTTTTAATGACTTAAACCCGTCGCTTACAGATGAAATAGCCTTATCTTTTAAATTATGAAGTCCCTCTTTGACGTTATCTATAGCTTTATCTTTTAAATTTTTCAGTTCTTCTTTAGCATTGCTACATTTTCCTATTAATTTTTGAATGCCTTCCATAGCACCAATGGCACCTATTTTTAGTTTTTCAATACCACTATCTGCAAGTTCCTTAGCCCCATCTTTTAACTTTTGAAAACCACTACTTAAAAGATTGATGGCTCCGTTTTTCAAGTTATTAAATCCTTCACTTAAAGCATCTATAGCTCCATCTCTTAATGAACAAAAACTTTCTTTTACATTTGAAATTTTATCCTTTAACTTATCAAAACCATCTTTTAAGCCATTAACCGCCATGTCTTTTAGTTTACCTAATTCTTCTTTTACGATGTTAGATTGCCCTAATAATTTACCAAACTCTTCTACAACAGTGCTAGCACCTATTTTTAATTTACTAATTCCTTCGTCTACAAGACTTATAGCTCCAGCCTTTAAGTTCTCAAAGCCATCCTTCAAGCTACTAAGAGCTGTATCTTTTAATTTATTGAACTCTTCTTTTACATTATTAGATTGATCTAATAACTTTTTAAATTCTTCTACTGCTCCTATAGCTCCAGCTTTTACCTTACCAATTCCTTCATCTACGAAACTTATAGCTCCTGCCTTCAAGTTTTCAAAGCCATCTTTTAAACTAGTAAGTGCTGCATCTTTTAAGTTGTTTAATCCATCTTTTACACTTGTAGATTCATCTAACAATTTCTTAAACTCTTCTACAGCTCCTATAGCTCCAGCTTTCAGTTTGCTAATTCCTTCATCTACAAGACTTGCAGCTCCTGTTTTTAATTTATCAAAACCATCCTTCAAACTAGTAACTGCCATATCCTTTAGTTTCATTAGCTCTTCTTTTAAATCATTCGATTGATCTAATATCCTTTTAAACTCTTCTACAGCTCCTATAGCACCTGTCTTTAGTTTGCTAATTCCTTCATCTACAAGACTAACAGCACCTGCTTTCAGCTTATCAAAACCATCTTTTAAACTATTAACCGCCATGTCCTTTAATTTCTTCAGCTCTTCTTTTACATTGTTGGACTGATCTAACAGTTTATTGAATTCATCTACAACAGTATTAACTCCCGACTTCAGCTTATTAAATCCACCTACTACAAAATCAATAGCATTATCTTTTAAATTACATAGTTCATTTTTTACATTTAACACTTCATTCTTTAAGGCATTAAAACCATCTTTAATAGTTGTAGCTAGTTCCCCCTTGAGTCTTTTAAACTTGTCATCCACAGATTCAACTAGCTCTATTAAATAAACCATAGGTTCTTGCGCTTCTATTACTTCTCTAGTAAATTGTTTGTAACCACTAGAACTCATTGACTTTTTCATTTCGTTTAAGGCCATGGTCAGCATTTGTACAGATACAGTTAACTCCTCTAATTGAGCCTTTGCTTCAAAAACAACTTTAATAAGCATGGCTAAACTCATACTTAAATTGTTTACCAAAGCAACATTAGCTGCATTGATTTCTTTTTCAAAATCATTCATCTTTTCTCACCTACCTTTTTATTTAAATAAAAAAAGCAGGCATTAGCTCACTACTCTCCGGTGTGACTCTCTGCTCTGTCTTCTTGTTTTATATTAACTACATTTATTTTCTTGCATCTAAGACACTTTATTTCTCCCCTTATGTAATCAGCTTTTAATAATAACTGATTACAATTTGTACATCTTATATCTTTTATACAAATCACCCTCTTTACAAAATAAAGATTTTATTTTAGAAAAGTATTATAAAAGTTTAATGTTATGCTAATCTTCTTTAAAAGGGGCTGTCACATTAAAAAGCACCATCAATAACCTAAATTATTGATATAAATCTTCTTTATGCAACAACCCCTATCTTTTATTTATAAATTCAATTTCATATTATTATAATAATATTACAATATATCGCTTAAATTCCCACTCTTAAGTAGTGCCTCTTCGATATCACTAATTTTTTCAACCTCATTTCGAGATTTTGGAAGTTCATAAATTTGCTTCATCTTTTTATAGAATTCTCTTTGTTCTTTATCCTTAATTTTAGATAAATCCGTAGCTCTATAGCCCATAATCTTTACTATTTCATTATCTTCCTTTAAGGATTTAAACATAGCTTTAAACTTCCACCAATGCAGATATTCTATATCCTGCAGATCAATTCCATACTGATCTAAGAAAGCTGAGTAGATATAATCATCATCAAAATCAAAACTGTAAATTCTATTAATATTATTTACAGAACCAGATTTCTTCGAAGTAATATTCTTATCATCCTTGCCCCCAATATAAAACCAAAGCATTTTTTCAACTGCTTCATTTATATTTTTAGGACAAACTGGATAAAATAGCTCCAATGCTTGCATGGTTTTATCCAGTTCTGCTATCTCATCCTCTTGCATAAGTAATTCAAATAAGATAGCATTTCTAAAATCACTATTAATTTCATATTGCTTATGATCGATATTCACAGTAGTTGGAACTAAATCTATTAAAATATTCATTATTTCTTACGTTTTTGCACTCTATTTGAAGAGTACTTATTTGTAAGCTTGTCTATATCATCCTTTTGAGAATTAATCTGATCTACTAGTTCAGCAAAAGCATTTAAGCATACTCTTAAATTAACTTTATCACCAAACACCTTTTTATGAGTATCTTCACCAAATAAATCATTGAAAATACCAAATATCATTTCACATTGATTTCTTATTACTTCTGAAGCTTTTAAATTTTCAACCTCAGTTTTAGAAGTATCAATTCTCTCTAATACTTTTTCATATTTTTCTGATATATCAACATCAAATATATCTAAATCACCTAATTCTACTCCATTAACCTTCATTTACGCTTTTACCTCTCCATCTGCTGTAAATTTTTTAGTTACTGTATTGAACTTTCCTGAAACTAAATCTCCAACAGCGTGTAAGTTTCCTGTAGCACCCATGTCACCATCTGTGTTATCAAAACTTGCAACTTCTATAGCTACTCTAAACTTTCTAGCTTTGTACTCGTTTTCCACTGAAGTTTTCTTGTCTAAATCAACTATTACGTAATCAGTTTCACATTCTGGTCCTGTTAACTGCATTTCTCCTACATTACATATAAACTCAACTGCTTTTTCATCTCTGATTTGATTTGTTACATAAGCTGTAGTCCAATCATATCCAATAACAGCTTTTCTAGCTGTTTTATCATTTACATACTTCTTTGAAGTTGTTTGAGCTGCTGGTACTTCATTTAAGTCTATGAAACCTGCACCCATTAGTACGAATTCCTCTGCCTCCTTACCAACATTTAAATAGTTTGCAACACTTCTTCTTTGTCTAACCTTTGCCATTTTATTTTCCCCCTTGATAATAAGTTAATTTACATTGAATTTGATATCTTGCTTTATTTATATCAATATTAAATGTATGACCTGTGGTAATTGCTTGAATACTTCTAGCTTCTCTTCCATCATCTAAAACAGGAAGTATTCCATCTTTGTTTTGATTTTCTAGCCATTTTACGAATTTCTCATAAAATTGACTTTTGTCTAATTCCTGAGCTATTTCTGGCCCATATGTCTCCTTGCTTGCAAGCACAAAGACAAATTGTCTTAAGGTACTACCATCTAAATAATTTTTAATTATAGGTTCAGATGGTAACTCTGCTATAAAATAAGCTTCAGGATTTACTGCTGCATACCCTGTAGACACAGCTGCACTGAATTCACTTAAGTAAGGGCAACCCCTTATATAGTTTTTTACACTTTCTATAACAGTAGCTATATTAACACCTCCTTTTTATAGAGCTTAAACAACTGAAATTGCTTTCTTGTTCAATCTTCTATGCTAATATATTAACACGTATTTTTAACGTAAAATTGTTGCCTTACTGTTATAAAACTGTCATAAAACTGAATTTCTTTAAAACTAAATGCTATTAACTAAATTCCCGATTCTATATACAATATTTTTTCTAAGCTTGCAGCAATAGTCCTTATCTATGCCCATGGTATTACCTATCTCAATCCAAGTTTTTTTAGGTCTACTGAAATATCTTAAATTCACAAGCATCTGCTCCTCATCCGTTAAATTGCTAAAAGATATATCCACCTTTCTTCTCGTGTACTCTATTTCTTTCTTCATCTCTTGCAGTTTTAATATAGCCTCTTCTTTCTTTAAAATTTCATTCTCCACTCCAGAGTTTACTTTATTAGTCTTTGATGATGCCTCCTCAATTCTCACAGCACTTACACCGTTATAATTACTCTTTACCTTCTCTATCTCTAAATCTATAATCTTCAATTTTGTTTCAAAATCCTTATAACCATAAAGCAAATTCTCAGTTTCCTTTAAAACCTTATCCATATTCTCATCCACCCTTCACTATTGTCTTTTCTCAATTACACCTAACATGTCCACATTACAGTGTACAGTCTACATCTCTCCTTTTTTTACCCTTAGTTTTTCTACTTCCTGGAAAGCTTCTCACTTTTCTCTTTTAGTCCTTCTCCATCTTTCAAAGCTCTTTCCCCATCATCTTTTAGTTCCTCTCTTTCTTTGAAACCACTTCACTCTGTCTCTTAGTCCTTCTATTTCTTCTATATCTCTTCACACTTATCTCTTAGTCCTTCTCCATCTTTCAAAGCTCTTCCCATCATCTTTTAGTTCCTCTCTTTCTTTGAAACCACTTCACTCTGTCTCTTAGTACTTCTATTTCTTCTATATCTCTTCACACTTATCTTTTAGCTTCTCTCTTTCTTTCAAAGTTTCTCACTTTTCTTTCTTAGTTTTTCTCTATATTTTAAAATTCTCACCGGTTACCTTTTTGGGTTACCTTTTAGAAAATACATGCCTATATATTTTTTTATTTCCCTTATATATAATATATATTTTTATTTTATAGTAACTATATATATATATAATAGGGAAACCCCTTGAAATCACTAGTCTACAGCCGGTTACCAAAAGGTTACCAAAGTTACCTTTTTTAAAATTCTTCGGAAAGAATAGCTGTAAGGCCAAGTTCTCTAATCAAGGCAGCGTCATAGGTATCGAACTTTACAGCCTTGCCATTAACTTTTATTACCTTATCTGATGAAGCTATTAAATAGCCACTTTTGCTTGCTTGTTTTTTAAAGTCTCTAAGTTTTAAGGGATTTATATCCGAATTAAATCGTGCTACATGCTCTTGTATTTGATCTATCATTTCTGTTGTTTTTATATATAATCCTGAATATCTATTTATAACAACACTTTCACAGCCTAATGCTCGTCCTGTTTCTATCATATCGTTATATAAATACAGCATTTGCTCAACTGTTGAACGAACATCTCTTCCATTTTCAAGGACCTCATTTTTCAGGTTTTCTACCACATAAGAAGCATAACTTCCAACTCTTTCAACTCTTAATTTACTACCCAAAATATTTAAAATCTCTATTCCTGCACATATATTAATAGCAGTATTTAATGGTCTTCCATTAAGTTCTGTTAGCTCTAAGGCTACTTTTTCAGTTATGTTTTTATACTCTTTGACACTTAAATTAGTTATTACATTGATTAAACTTCGCCCTAATTTATTAAGTAAATGCTCATTTTTCATAATCCAATTTACAGCTTCTGAAGACTCCTCATTTCTTTCCTTTTTAGAAAGATACACTATACAACTTCTTTCTATTAAGGCTTTTTCTTGATTTGGATATCCCTCTTCACCGACTAAAATAAGTGGTCTTCTAATGTCAAATCTTTTTGTTCTATAAAGTTTATCTGCTCTTGATACTGCTGATCTATCATATAAATTTCTAAGTATTTCTGATATTTTTGCCACCTTATATTTATCTAAACTTGAAGGTTTAAACTCATCATATAAGCTTGGATAATTTCCCTCACTTAAATCTCTAATAAAAGCAAAGGGAGTTATAAGACCTATGGACTTTATCTCATTTCCATCATAATTAAGTATTGGAGCTATGACATTTCTTAAAATAGTAGATTTTCCACTTCCACTTTCCCCAGCTATAAGTAAGTGATGCATGTTACCTTTTATGGCTTGATTTTGATAAGCTGCTAAGTCATTAATAAGCGTTCCAATAATGGAAATAGATTTTTCAAGGGGTAAAAACTTAAATAAATATTTTCTTACAAGCTTAAACTCCTTCTTTGTTATCTCTGGTATCTCTAGCATGGATTTAAAACTTTTAATGCTTTTAATACTCTTATCAATTCCTCCTTTTCCTATAGCCCCTTCCTCCATTACAAAATATATTTCCTCATCCTTTTCAATAAAGCTCATTCCCTCATATACATGCTCTATATCTAAGGCAAAATATCTATTTATCCATCCCTTTAATTCCGTTAAATCCTCAATATTCCCCTTAAAAGATAGTTCTAAGGTAGATAAGAAATTTTTAAAACTTCTTATATCATCAAAAACCGTTACATCTCCAACCCTTTCTATTATTTCCCCATTAATACTTTGAAGCTTAAGCCTTATTCCCTCCTCATCTTCTTCCACAAACTTAATTCTCGTTGCTTCTAAAACATTAAAATCTGTTATATATTTTTTAAACTCCAATAGTTCATCTAATTTTTGCTTAAAAACAGTTTTATATATTCCATTAAAATCCTGCTGTAAGTCCTGCTTACTTTTTAAATTCAAACTTCTCTTTATAGCATTAAGTAAATCTCTTTTATTATGTCCAATGTTAATCCAATCCGTTACATCCTTATTATCTCCAAGTGCCTTAATACCTGGTAAATTAACTATCCTTATGTCATAAGCATAATCCTTAAAGCTCTCGTAAACCTGCTTTTTATACTTTTCCCCAGCCCTCCCAGTATCACCAATTATAATTATCTTAGGTTTATAATTTTCTTTTAAAATAACCTCTAAGTCCTTGCAGCCCTTGATACTAGTTGCAACATACTCTTGTCCTAGAATTGAGTTAACAGTATTAGCATCCTTCTCTCCTTCAACTACAATTATTGCTTTGTTGCTCCTTACGCCATTAATAAGGTTAAATAAGTTGTATGGAAGTTCCTCTACCCCTCTTGTGTTAACAATTTTGTCTTTTTCAAAATGATAGTAAGAAATTTGTTTACTTCCATCTGGCAACTTAAACTTCACCTTAAAATACTTAGGTTCATTATTTTCATCTACAAAGGTGAACACATCCACAAGCTCATTATTCTTTCTAAATTTGCTTATCTCCCACTGAGCATACTTTTTTATTCTATCTTCTAAGGTCTCACCAAAGGATTTATTCACAGACATACCCAAATACTTTTTAGCCTCAATATAAGTGAAATTCTTTAATTTGCTTATAAAATCAATGGCATCTCCATAGACTTCACATCCAAAGCACTTAAAAGTATCTTTGCATAAACTAGCATTATATTTAACTGTTAAAGATGGTGTTTTCTCACTATGAAAAGGACATTTAATATAGCCTTGAGCATTAAATCTCTCTCCTGTTTCTCTTTCTATAAATTCTCTTAAATTAAAATTACTTAAATCATTCATTTATAAACTTCCTCTCATAATATAATTAATAAATCTAATCCTCTATAAATTATTTCTTAGTACCTTGATTAAATTATCTATTTATATTTGTTTCTTTCAACATAACTAATAAGGTTTCTATATCTTAAATCTCTTATTAATACCTAAGTAAAATCATCTAATTTATATTTTTTTAACATAACTAATAAGGTCTCTGTATCTCAAATCTTTTCTTAATACCTAAGTAAAATCATCTAATTTATATTTTTTTAACATAACTAATAAGGTCTCTATATCTTAAATCTCTTATTAATACCTCAGTTAAACTATCTAACTTACATTTCTTTTAACAGAGCTATTAAAGTTTCTGCATCTCAAATTTCTTTTAATATAGTAATTAGATTGTTTCTCCTCTATTTCTTCCCCTTGTATGGCTAATAGTTTTTTTATTAACTTGCCTCATTAAGGTTATTTTCAAATTAAAGTTTAAGCTTTAAAAATCTCTTCTTCCTTAACTGAAAAAGCTCTTGCTATAGCTCGTCTACTATTCTTGCGTGGATATACCTTACCTGCTTCCCATGACCAATAAGCCTTTTGTACCGTAAAACATCTTTCAGCTGCCTCCATCTGAGTCCAATTATTCATCACCCTTAAAACCTCCATCTTTTTGTTCCAATCTAAATTTTCAAATAAATCCTGCATCTTCTCTCCCCCTTTATTAAATTAAAAATTTTAAACATATACCTCAGACTTAAATTTATATATTCATTAAAAATCTAAACTTATTTCTTATTATTTTCTCTGCTCTCTATTTTTAAGTTTTAAGAATACATACTTTGAAATAATGCTACTCCACTATGAGGCTTTTCCTGCTTTTAAGATGTAAAACCAAGCTCTCGAACTTTACTTTATATGTAACATGAAGCTTTCTTATATATATTTATAAACTTAATTTTCTCAAAATATCTACTTTGCAATATTAAATCTACATCATCGTAATTTATTAAATATTAAATTTTTTTATTGTATAAAATATGAATGAAGTTTATTTAATGCAAGATATATATCTAAGTATAAATATATTTAAAACTTCTTTAGCTACATATTACGTCATTTTAACTTAAGTATCAAACGTCATTTTGTCTTATATTTGCTTTTATAATAAATTTGCATTACTTTATCTTCATTTTTCAAAATTTTTCTAACTCTTATTGACATAATGACGTAAATGCCGTACTATTTAATTATTGAGTCTTATAAACTCAACTTTAAAGAACTGTTTATTAAAGAAATCAAGTAGTGGTGGTATTATGATAAATTTCAAATTAAGAACTAAAAACTTAGTTAAAAAATTTAATACTAGAAATCCTAATGAAATTGCTAAGGAATTAGGAATTACTATAGTGGAAAAAGATTTTTCTGAAGATTTACCTAAGGGTTTATTTAAAAAAATTCTTGGAGTAAAATTTATAGTAATTAATACAAGCAGAGTGAAAGATGAATTAGAAAGGAAGTATGTTTTAGCTCATGAGCTAGGTCATGCCCTTTATCATTCTAGTGATTGTGCATTCTTTTTACATGATCATACTCTTTTTCAAAGAGGAAAATTCGAAATTGAAGCTGATAAGTTTGCAGCTGAGTTACTAATTGATGAAAGTAAGTTAGAAGAATACCCACCTGTTTCAATGACCACCGATGAACTTTCTAAAATTTATGGTGTTCCATGTAAACTTGTTGAATATAAGTTTAAAAATAATAAATAAAATTCATTACAATATAAAAAGTGGATAAACTAATGCTCCTTGCTATTTCTCTAATAACATTGAACTTAGTTTATCCACTTTAATTTTTTATTTTAAGATTTGTTCTTTAATAAATATCTTAACTTTCCCTCATAACTTTAATAGATTTAAATGAGGCTAAAGTAAAACTATTTAATTTTCTCATTACAATTTATATTGAAAATTACAAATTAAAGACCACTAAAAAAACAAGCTATGATATCTATGGCATAGCCTAAAGTCTCCCATATCTTAGGTGTAAACACTACTCCAACACAGGTTAATGGACCACCTAACATAAAGAACAGGAAGCCACTATCTCCTTGGAAATCATTTAAATATCCAATAAAGACACCTATACCTATAAGAATTAATCCTAAAAATATAGCAATTATATTTAACTTCTTCTTCATTTTACCTTCCCCTTTTTAATAATAAAACCTTACTTAAAAGCATTTTATTATTTTTATTCTTAAACTTATTCACGTTCTTACTTGCTGTCTTATTATATATATATTATACTCTAATTATTACTATTGAACCATTTATTTACACATACTTAAGTGATTTTTTCTTCAAAATATATTAAAATTTTTAATTTTACCATATATCTTATTATTGTATAAAAAAAAGATAAGAGTCTTTTACGTGATCTTATCTCAAAATTTCATTTATTTATTTTTCTTTCTTTTTTCTTTATTAATGCTTTTAGCTTTCCAAAATAGTTCTGACATTAAATCAAGCATTTCCTTTTTATCATCTTCATTCAATTCATCATTTAAAAAGAAGGCTTCATTAGATCTTTTCATTTCTTCCATATATCTTGTCACATCTCTAGAGGTCACTTTGTATTTACTTGAATACTCTTCCGGAATCTTAGCATATACATCTTCTTTTAAGGCATTACCTTCAACAGGCTCTTCACTTAATAAGTACTCAAGAGTGACGTTAAAATATGTAACTAACTTATTTAGTATCTCATCACTTGGCTTAGTCCTGCCACTTTCAATGTCTCCTAAATAAGAACGAGAGATTCCTAATTCACTAGCTAATTTGCTTTGTGTAATCTTAATGCCCAACTCTAAGCTTTTACTACTTCTTAAATTTTTAATTTTTAAACCTAGTAACTTATTTGCACTCATTTCAATACACCTCACACTACAATAATACGTCATCTACGTCATTATGTCAATAAGAGTTAGCAATTTTTACTTAAAGTAATTTATACATATCTAACTTCATAATTCAATTTCAAATAAGCATAAATAAGAATATTTAATCTTTGTGTTTTAAGACCTTTTGACGTAAGATAACCTTAATAATAACTTACAAATTTACGTAGGAGGATAAAATGGAAAAGAAAAATATCTTATATAAAAATAAAATATGCAATTTAAGTTTACAGGATACTTATACTTTGTTTAAGAATTTTCTATATCATAAATGTAAAAACTGGACTTACCTTTATGACATAGATGATTTAATGCAAATAAGCTTTTTAGGACTTTATAAAGCTTTTAATTCTTATGATTTAAGTAAAAACATAGAATTTCACAAGTTTGCAAGTGTTGTTATAGAAAATGAACTTAGAATGAATCATAGAAAGGAGAGCAAGCATGCTCTAAATATTGCTTTAAATGATTTGCCTAAAGATGACTATTATATCTTCGAGAATTTATTTATAGATAATACAAGCTATGAGAATATAGCTATAAGTAATATTTATACAGAAAAGCTAAATAAGGAACTTTTAAATTTAACTCCTTTAGATCAAAAATTAATAATAGATATATGCTTTAAAAATAAAACTCGAAAAGTACTTGCAAAGGAGCTCAATGTGGTTCCCCATACCATAGCAAGAAAGCATAAAATTGCTTTAGCTAAAATTCAAGCTGCTATGATTACGACTTTTCAATAAGAATAAACTAGCTTATGTAAATACTACCTTGCAATAAAACTAGAAAATTAAGCTCTTAGCTTAGGTATAAATTAAGATAAATATTATTATTAAAGATGAGTTTTTTAATACTTCTTCTAATATGACCCTAAAAAAAATCACTTACTTTTTATTAGTAAGTGACTAAACCTTAATATACTTCTATTAAAACGATTATTATAAACAATGTAACTTAAACAAACATATTGATACATTCAATATATATTAAATGTGGTCTGTATTGGTGGTTACAAACCACATTTTATATCACTGTATAATTATTAGTAAATTATAATAGATTACTATGTTTTTAGAAATAAAATTTTCATATCCTCAATTCATTATCTAAACTGTCCTTAATAAAAATGTGCCTTTAATATGTAGGACAAGGAAGATTAGCCCTTTTTATTAGAAATGTAGCATAGTAAGACTGGCATATTCCTTATGAATATAACTATACTACCAAATTAGATGAGTTTATTATATATTTAGATAATGAATCTTATTTAAAATTTTATTTTTACAAATCATACCCTCTATAAAAAATACTTAATTACTTACTTTAATAAACTTTGTAACTATAAGTTTATTTACTTAACTCTTCCATAATCATTAATACTGAAACTAAAAATAAACTTAGGGATACAAGAAAAATTCCTGCTTTAAACCCTATAATCATAAATATCACTATTATTAGTAGCTCAATAAATAAAGTTATTAATGATTTTTTTCTAAAATACGATACTTCTTCATAATCTAGAGGTTTATGTTTTGCAGCAACAGGTGCTAAGCATAATATAGTAGGAATTGCTACTATTAATAAAATAATGCTTGTACTTATAAAGTATGCTTCAGGCATTATTTTACAGGTAAGCAATGCTAATACTATAATACTTGAAGACATTATATAACAAGTGCTAGCCTTTTCTGCGTGATATCCCCCTGTATATGTACGTATAAATGAAAAGCTAAATAAAAATAAGATACTTTCTAAGGTCATCTTTAAACAGAATCCAATTATTAAAGTCGTAATAATATTACCTATTATTTCAATAGCCGAAGCTAATCCGAAAACAACAATTTCTTTATCCCTTGGATCACACTGTTTGCTTTCTACAAGTGCATTTGCGAATTTCTCACAAAGATTTCTCATAGTTAAAATTTACGTAAACGCTTTGCTTCTTTTGGTAATTCTGGTTGATGGATGATATATACACACGCTGAATTTGAATTATATGTTGTAAACATAAATGCAATTGCAGCAAATATCTTTCCATATTTATAAATAAATTTTTTCATAACTCATTCCCCCTTTAAACATTGCAACTACATATTAGCATAATATTTTGAAGGAATTTTCAAGTTCAAACGAAATACATTAAACTTTTAATAAAATACATATTTCATTTCTTTTAGTTTATTTTCTCCATTATACGATAATCTTCTGCTCCTTTTATCACTCCAAATAAAATAATCTCCAAAAGAAAAATGTTGTTTTCTGTGTTTATTTGCATGTATCCACCTAGTTTATTTACCATCTTATTTATACTTCTAAGTCCAATTCCATGAGCAGTCTTGTCCCTTTTTATACTGACTGGAAAATTATCTTTGAAGTTTATTTTTCCTAAGTAAGAGTTAGATATATTTATGTACATATTACCCTTTTCTTCGAAAATCTTTATAGAAATTTTTCTTAACTTCTCTTCTAAATACTCACAAGCTTCTATGGCATTATCTAAAGCATTTCCTAAGACAATACATAAACTCTTGCCTTCAACATTAATATCACCGCTAATATTAACCTTTATATCAATTTCAATGTTTTTTTTCTTAGCTACATTGATTTCATGATTTAAGATAGTGTCAATCGCTGCATTTCCAGAATAAATAATCATTTCATGTAAATCTATTTCATCAATTAATTTAAAAAACTCACTCTTTATATAGTTAGCATTACAGTCAGATACTTCTGAAAACTTCGATTGAATATTAATTATATTATGTTTTAAATCATGTCTGAGACGCTGAGATTCCTTCCAGTTACTTTCTATTTGAGAATATTGAGTAGTATAGTAGTCTATTTGTTTGCTAAGTAGCGCATTTTCTAATTTGCTTTCTGAAGCATCTATTAATTTATCATATAAATAATAAAATAATATATTAATAAATAGAACTGATACAATAGCAGTGGCTACTAACCAATTATGATTAATTCTCTTTTCATCAGAAAGTACATATATGCAGTGAATAATAATAATACTTACAGTAGGAATCATAATTAATGTAATCCAATATATCTTGGACAATGTCTTATTACGCTTATCATTTATAGACTTTTCAAAGAATTGATAGCACTTTATTATAATTAAAGGAATTAGTCTAGAAATTGATGCTATAATTAATAAAGCCGTTTCCCCTACTAAAACATTTTCCATGGGAATTACTAAGATTGTGCTATACATAACTGATACAAAAACCTCCATAGAACTCATAAGAATTATCATTATGAGCACTGCAAAAATCTTATGAGCTATTTTAGCTTCATAAAACTGTGTAATACAAAATAACATTCCAATGGTTATTATAATATTTATAATCCCACCATGAATAAATAAAAATAAAATAAGAGTTATTATAAAAAACATGCCATATGTAGCAATTAGAAATATATGCTTGCCTCTCTTTTTTTTAGAGAAAAAAGTTTCAAAAAAACAATGATATATGTATAGTGTTACAATAGTTATCATTGAGTAAATTAAGCTTTTCTGAGAAAAAATTTCTTCTATCAATTCCTTCTCCTCCTTAGATATTCCATATACTTTTGAAGAGCTTCTTCTTTATACACTCTTCCTATAGATATAGATAAATTATTGTTAACTAAAATAGTGGAAGAATTTTGTACTGATGAATACTTTAAATTTACAATATATGCCTTGTGTGGCATTATAAATTCTTCATTGGTTTTCAGTTCACCCCATATATTTTTCAAGCTTTCATTATACCTAATTACAGATTTAGTAGTATGAATAGCTACTTGATATTTATCACTTTCAAAATAAATAATATCCTTTAAGGGAATAAAATTTTTAGTTTTGTTTTTCTGATAAATAAATACTCTCTCATTATCTTGCAAAATTGATTGGTAAGCTGTTTTAATAGCTTTCTCTAAAATCTCTATATCTATTGGTTTGTCCACAAACCCAAGGGTACCCACACTAAATAAATCTCTTAATCGTTCATCATAGCTTGATATAAAAATAATTCTTGAATCAACTCCCATAGAACGAATCTTTCTTGCTGTCTCAACCCCATCTAAATCATCCATTAGGATATCCAAAAGTATTATATCATAGAACTTTGTTTTTAAAGATTCACATAGCTCTCTACCACCACTGAAGGGAAAAATGCAAAACTCTTCATGCCATAAACATTCAATCCTTCCTAATAAACGTAAAATCTCATTACGATCTTCTTCACAATCATCACAAAATGCAATTTTAATCATATACCTTCCCCCAACTCTAGTAACCGCAATTATTAAATATAACTTTAACTTAAAATGTTTTTAATCTTATCTTTTCATCTAATAGTTCTTTAATTTTATGTACTATCCTAAGCAATCCTCCCCTTTACTTTTTATTAACTATATATTGTGTTATTTTCACCAAACTAATTATATAGTATACTAATACTCATTTCAAATGTTTACATTTGCATTAATTAGTTAATTTTATATTATTACTTTTATCATTTAAAGTTTTTCCTATAAAAAAATAAACAGAAATAAAATTTTCATTTATAACCGTTTATTGTTATATCTTAAGCTATTATTTTTGAATTTTAACTCCACTTATCTTAAGGTATTGCCCTTGAGATACTGTTATATAGGAGTCTGCTGTTAAATTATCATTTGTAATTATAGCTTCAAGCTTATGAGTACTATTAGCTGACACCTCTACATAGCCCATTGCACTATCTAATACTACTTTGTATTCTCCTGCTGGAATATCAATTCCCACCTTATACATACCATCTGTATATAATCCACTTGCTGGTATTATAGACTTAGCCTCTGCAACTGGATACATTTCCCCACCTTGAAGTTTAAAATATTCCCCATTATTTAATGTTACATATGAATTGCCCTTCATTAAATTATCATTAAATATGATACTTTCTAAGTTACCTGTACTATCCTTAGCAGCTTCTATATAACACATACTTCTAGTAGCTAACACTAAGTATTCTCCTGCTGGAATATCAGTTCCTACTTTATATGTGCCAGCGGTAATTCTTGAGGTTTTCTTAGGCTCTTCTTTCTTTGCTTCCTCTTTTTTTACCTCTTCCTTTTTGGCTTCCTCTTTCTTTAATTCTTCTTTTTTTGCTTCTTCCTTTTTAGCTTCTTCTTTCTTTAATTCTTCTTTCTTTAATTCTTCTTTTTTTGCCTCTTCCTTTTTAGTTTCTTCTTTCTTCAACTCTTCCTTCTTTGCTTCTTCCTTTTTAATTTCTTCCTTTGATTTATCCTTATTACTGCTGCTCTCTATAGTAATATCATTTCTTTTATTGGCGCTATCTTTTGATCCATTTGAAAATTCATTTCCTATTGTAGCTAGTATAATTACAGCCATAATCCAAAACCAAGCCTTCTCATAAAAAGGTTTCTTTTTTTCTTCCCCCATACTAAACTCCCCCAATTTTATAATAACTCCCTCTATTTTAGCATAATATGTATAATTACTATATAATCATAGCAACTTATTTATTTATTTTTATTTATATTTCTATTTAATAAAACTACTGTATTAAATTTCAAATTACACAGCACTAGTTATATTAATTATTTTAGAAAGTAATCTTAAGTAGAAATTTCTAAGTTAAAGCTACCTATCCATGATCAATTATAAATACTTTATAATCTTAGCTGGATTTCCTCCAACTACAACATTATTCGGAACATCCTTTACTACCACTGCTCCAGCCCCCACAACTACATTATTACCAATAGTTACCCCTGGTGCTATAACAGAATTTCCACCAAGCCAAACATTATCCCCAATGATAACTTCCTTCCCATACTCCAGCCCTGATATCCTTGTTTCTGCATCCAAGGGATGTGTTGCAGTATATATGCACACTCTAGGAGCCATCATGCAATTATCCCCTATTACAACCTTGCAAACATCTAAAATTATACAGTCATAATTAGCAAAGAAGTTTTCACCAACATATATGTTGTACCCGTAATCACAACGAAAGCTTGGCTTTACACAAAAGTTCTCCCCAGTTCTCCCAAATAACTTTCTTAAAATTTCACTACTATCTTCCTCTGAAGAATTATTAAATTTTCTAAGAATAGCTTGAGCTTCTGCCTGCTCCCTCATTAGTTCTTCATCTAAAGCACAATATAATTTCCCCTCTAGCATTTTCTCTTTTTCAGTTTTTCTCTCCATACTCTTCCCTCCAAAATAATAAATGTACTATCTATATTATATTTGAAATTTAATACAGATAGCCACCTTAAAATTTATAATCCACCTTAATACAAAGTAAAGCTCATAATAAACTTCACTGCTCTTTATACTTATATAAAAAATTAATTTAAATATATACTTTGTAATATTAAATCTACATCATCATAATTTATTACATATTAATTTTTTTATCCTATAAAATTATGAGTGAAGTTTGTTTAATGCAATATATATACTTTAAAACTATAAATGATATAAATTCTATTTAAGGAGCTTTCAATAAAATATCCTTATATACCATTCTCATATTTTTTAAATATCCATATTAAATGCATTAAAAAACACCATAAAATCTACCTCACTAGATTTTACAGTGCTTATTAATTTTTTTAAAACTCAGCAGACTTCACAAGAGGATTATCCTGCAAAGTACATATAAGTTTACACATATCAAACCATTCATCAGTTCTCATAATAATCTCCAAGCTAATCCTATCAGGAAGTTCATCATCTGTTTTAGCCTTAAAATTAATAAGAGTTATCTCCTCATGAGTTAAAAGCTTGTGTATCTCCTGCACTGCCCCTGGGAGATTAGCAATCTGTAAAAGCAATAACTCAGTTTTAGGAGAAGATAAAAATTTAATTTTACTATGCAATAGGACTTGTCCTAAAATAATAACAACAGTAGCTACTGCCCCTACAAAATATAATCCTGAACCTATTGCTAGTCCAATCCCAGCTGTAACCCAAATACCTGCCGCTGTAGTTAATCCCTTTATACTCTCTCGGTGCATGAAAATTATACCTGCACCTAAAAATCCAACCCCCGTTACAACCTGTGCCGCTATACGTGATGGATCAAGATTTGTATTCTGCCATCCTATCTGATCCTGAAAACCATACTTCGATACAATCATAATAAGAGCAGCACCTACAGCCACAATAAAATGTGTCCGAATACCAGCTTCCTTCATTCTATTTTTTCTCTCATATCCAATAGCAGTTCCACATATAGCCGCTATGCAAATCCTTAAAAGATAATCTAATTGCATTAAACAACTTACTGACATACACTCACCCGCTTACCTATTATTTAATGATATACCTTAACTTTAAATCATCTTAATACATATGGCAATAAATACTTCTATACTCTATAAACATCTTAAAGTATATGATATAACCTTAAACTTAATGTCTATATAAAAATATCCACACCTAAAAATCAAACTGAATTATAACAAAGCCATTCAATAAGTTTACATATAATATATCTGCAATGCTTAACTATATTTTTAAATTCTCTTTTCTTAATCTTTTAACTTCCTCTAAATCCAAACCAGTTTTCTCTGCTATGGTTTCATCATCTAATATATCAAGTAACTTTATAGCTATTTCTTTTTTACTCTCTTCCTTACCCTTTTCCTCTAAATATTTTTCTCTTATTTCATCAATACTCATTTTTACAACCCCTCCCGCACTATCCTTAATTTCTTTGAATTTTTCAGATAAGCTATCATCTTGTATTAAAAATAAATACTCTAGAAAATATGTTAATGCCTTTCTTTGATCCATTGTCTTTACTTTATTATAACTTCTTATCATCATCATATTAAATTATTCATATTCTATCAATCTCTTAAGCAAATTATCTTTTCTATGTTGTTAGATTTTCTTTAAAGTTAATTTATTAAAATCCGTAACTTAAGTATATAAAAAACACCACCATATGGGTAGTGTTTTCTATATATAACTAAGTTCATAAGCCGAGTTCTGTATTAGAAAATTCTCACTGGCTCTATTTCTTAGTTTTCATCTTTAATTATTCTTATATATTATTACTTAGCGCCGTATTTCTCTAAGTGTTCTTCAATTTTCTTTTTCATTTCATCGTTGATATGAACTACTCCATCAACTGGACGGTTATGTAGGTACTCAACTATTTCACGAATATTAACTATTGAATAAGTTTTTATGCCGTATTCTCTTTCGATTTCCTGTAATGTAGATACATCTCCAGTTCCTCTTTCCATTCTATCAACGGCTATTACTACTGAGTCTATTTTTATATCACCTAATTGTGATAGGATTCCTATAGTTTCTCTAATAGCTGTTCCTGCTGTAATAACATCTTCAATGATTACAACATTATCTTCTTTAGTTGGAACCTTTCCAACTATCATTCCACCTTCGCCGTGGTCTTTCTTTTCTTTTCTATTGAAGCTAATAGGTACGTTTACACCAAATTTTTGAGCTAAAGCTGTTGAAGTAATAACAACTAGTGGAATTCCTTTGTATGCTGGTCCGTATAATACTGGATTGCTTACATTACATTTTTCATGGAATGCTTCTGCATAGTATTGACCTAGTTCGTAAAGTTCCATACCATTTCTGTAGTTACCTGTATTAATGAAATAAGGTGTTTTTCTACCACTCTTTGTTGTGAAATCTCCAAATTGTAAAACCTGTGCTCTTACCATTAACTCAATAAATTTCTCTTTATAATTCATACGCTACCCCCATATATTTTTATAAACTTTTATGTAACCAAAGCACTCAATTTGAGCGCTTAACTTCTAAAATTAAATTTTATACATATTAATTACAACTTATAGATTATTATTTTATATTTATATGATAAGTTAAACTGTGCTTTTAAAACCATTTTCTACCTCAAGTTATTTCTTATACAAAAAACACCACGTATAACGCAGTGTTTTTAATATACGACTAAGTCTATAAGCCGAGTTCTGTATTAGACAATCATCTATCTAGGCATATTGTTTCCAATATGCTCAAGCGATACACCCGAAGACGGGACGGGCAGCCCCATAATGTCTTCCTATTCGATCTTGCTCCAGATGGGGTTTACATAGCCGCAAAGTCGCCAATGCGCTGGTGAGCTCTTACCTCGCCTTTCCACCCTTACCAAGTAAACTTGGCGGTATATCTCTGTTGCACTTTCCTTAGAGTCGCCTCCACTGGGAGTTACCCAGCACCCTGCCCTATGGAGCTCGGACTTTCCTCTTCTGTAGTAAACTACAGCAGCGATTGTCTGGCTTACTCGCAGTACTTATAATATCATACTATAAAACAAATTACAACAACAAATTTCTACATTTCCTCGGAAATATGTCCTGCTATTGCTACTACCTATAATATTTACACTTAACTTTAAACTTGAATTAAGAAAGTACTTTATTAAATAACTTCCTTAAAAGTCATAATAAAAAAATTTTTATATAGTCCTTGTATATTCTTTGCAATATTAAATCTACATAATCATAATTTATTACATATTAATTTTTTATCCTATAAAATATGAAAAGCACAGAAATTACTGTGCTTTTTAATACTATTTATTTTCTACTTAAATTTAAATCTATATAAGATTAATATTATTTATTATCATATATAAATTACTATATATAAATTCATTACTAACTTTACTGCTATTGCTAATAACTCCTTCTATAAAACTTCATATGGGTCCTTTGCGCTTTGTGATATATATATTGTAATATCATGTCCCGCTTCTTTTAGCTTTTCTTTTAAAACAGTCTCTATGGACTTCATTGCACTCCATTCTGTACCAAAATGCCCTGCATCAATAATACATATGTCCTCTTCCTTAAAGTCGCTTACAAAGTGATATGAAGTATCTCCTGTTATTATGCACTCAGCACCTAAGGATTTTGCTTTAAAGAAATAATCTTGCCCTGAACCATTTATTATTGCCACTCTAGAAATTTCTTTATTAAGGTCTCCTGCAAATCTTACATTCTTAAGATTAAACCTATCCTTAACCTTATTACATAGTTCAAGTAAAGTCATTGGACTTTCTAACTTTCCTATTCTGCCTATTCCATGATTTCCTTCAACCATTCCCTTAGGGCTTTTATCTAATATCTTAAAGTTTTTGATATCTAAAGCTTCTGCTACATAATCATTTAATCCACCTTGCACTGAATCTAAATTTGTATGAGCTGAATATAAATTTATATCATTTTTTATTAAAGATAATATTTTTCTTCCCTGTAAAGTTTCATTAGTTATAGATTTAGGTTTTATAAATAATAATGGGTGATGAGTTAATATGAAGTTACACTGCTTATTTTTAGCCTCTTCAATTACATCTAAAGTACAATCTAAAGCTATTAATATAGAAGATACTTTCTCTCTATTATCTCCAACCATTAATCCAACATTGTCAAAGTCTTCCTTTAACACTGTTGGGGCAATAGATTCAATTATTTTCACTAATTCCTTAATATATAATTCCATAATCTACATTACCTCTTTTAAACTGTTTATCTTTTTCTTTAATTCTATTTTTCTAGCTTTACTATTCTCTGTATCCTCATTTAAAGAACTGCATACTCTCTCATACTTCTCTATTAAATGCTGTGCATATTCTATTGCTACAGGATGTTTTTGTTTAATTAAATTTTCACTTATATCATAGAAAATTTCATTTTCAACTTCTATAGGAGCAGCTTTCCTATATCTTATTTTAAGCATTTGATAAAACTTTCCTTCATCAAAGCATATATCCTCACCTAATATTTCATATCCTGAATCCAAAACATACTTTCTAAAGACTTCAACATTTTGTGTTGGTTGTATCACTGCATATTTTAGAGCTTTAAAGACTTCTAATTTGTCATTTAAAATATCTCTTATAAGGTTGCCACCCATACCAGCGATAACAGCTACATCTACTTCATTTTTCTTAATTGTAGATAATCCAGCTCCTAATCTACACTTAACATTACCGCTTAACCCCTTCATTCTTATATTATTTTTAGCACGCTCAATAGGGCCTTTATTTATATCTGAAGCTATAGCTTTTTTACATATATTATTTTTAACTAAATAAATAGGAATATATCCATGATCCGTCCCTACATCTACTACCGATTCGCAAGGTTCTATTAAATCTGCAATCTTTTGTAATCTTATACTTAAATCCATATTCTTCATTTCCTCATCTTATATCTTTAATTTTATAGATATTTATACAGTATTCTAAATTGAACTATTAATACCATTACCACAACTAAAAGTGCAATATAAATATATTTATAAGAAGATCTCTTATCAAATTTAGCTGTAAAATGTGTTGCATAATACATGCACATTAAAAGTGCCATAGCACCTACTCCATAAAACATCTGAGTTGACGCAAACTGTTTTCCAGTACCTATTAAGACAGGCTGAAAAAGTGAGTTAAACTTAAGTGGCATAATCTGTGGTAACATGTTAAGACCGTATAATGCAAGTGGTGTCGCAACTGATATTATACATAAAAAACTGGTCAACAAAAAAGGAATCATAAACTGCTTATCTTTATATAACTCCAATTTCCCTTGCTTAGGAAATCTCTTAAAATTCTCAACTGTACTGCTTATTTTATCTAGCTTCTCATTAAATTTATCAATATCTGCTGGTGATATAACATATGTTATATCCTTTGTTACTATATAAAAGTTATTATGGCTAGAAGTTAAGAATAACTTGCAAAGTCCTATAGTGTCTTCAAAACATTTTCCATAATTAATATTAGCTAAACTATAACCTGATAATTTTACACCACTTATTTTAGTATCTTTATATAAATACCCTAATATATCTCTTTGAGGTATAAAGGTCTTTTTAAGCCCAAAGAATCTAATAATTTCTATTCCATTTTCATCTATTGAATACTTTAAAGTTTCTACTGCCATCATATAATAAAGTTGATATATTATTATAACTGTAAATAGGGAAAATAATATTTTATCCCATGTGTAGGAGTCCACAAGATTAGTACTCACAAACATCCCAAATATACTTAACACACATAAACATATTACATAAAACATTTCCCTTGGCCTCTTAGCCTTAAATTCCAAGTTCATCACTCTCCTTTATTCACCTATATTATATCATATTTTTTAAAGCTGTAAATTCTAAGAAAATTTGTGCATTATCATATACAATTGAAGTGCTTATTCATAATTTCAATTCTTAAAAAGCTCATTTTTTACTTTTCCTGCATAAATAAGATATTTTATAGGGTTTCATTTGCTTTTAAGTTTTATTTCACTTATTTTCTAAGTATATTTTTTCTAATTTAATTTTATACTTAATTTAGATTTTTTTATACTTAACATGTAACTAAGTTCAAAGTAACTCTCTAAAAGTAAAGTCTTTTACATATATATACTTTGCAATATTCAATCTACATCATCGTAATTTATTACATATTAAATTTTTGATCCTATAAAATATGGCTGAAGTCTATTTAATGCAAGATATATATGAAACTTTTTTGCTTTGAATTTTATCTTTTTTCTAAAAAAGTAATTTATTCACTTACTTTTTTTCATCATATTAAATTTACTTTTTTTACGAAATCCTTCAAAGCCTGAAACTAAGCCATTTTCATCAACTTCTTATAAATTAGTAAATGAAAATAGTTTTTTACCCCCTATTAATAATTTACTATTTATAATAAAATCAATATAGAAAAAGCACCCAAAGGGTGCTATTAAAACTAGTATAGTTGCAATAGTGAAAGTTAGCTTAAATCCTATTTTACTGCTTATTTCATCATAGGATTCTAAGCTAACACTAGCTATTAATCCAAGTAATCTTTTAATTTTTTACTTCTACTTGGATGTCTAAGTTTTCTTAAAGCCTTAGCTTCAATTTGTCTTATTCTCTCTCTTGTTACATTAAACTCTTTTCCTACTTCTTCAAGAGTTCTAGCTCTACCATCATCTAATCCAAATCTAAGTCTTAGAACTTTTTCTTCTCTTGGTGTAAGAGTATCTAAAACATTGATTAATTGTTCTTTTAACATAGTGAAAGCTGCTGCCTCAGCTGGTGCTGGTGCATCATCATCAGGTATAAAGTCACCTAAATGACTATCCTCTTCTTCACCTATAGGAGTTTCTAAAGAAACTGGCTCTTGAGCAATCTTCATGATTTCTCTAACCTTTTCTACAGGCATTTCCATAATTTTAGCAATTTCTTCTGGTTGTGGTTCTCTACCTAACTCTTGAAGTAATTGTCTAGAAACCCTTATTAATTTATTTATAGTTTCAACCATATGAACCGGTATTCTTATTGTTCTTGCTTGGTCAGCAATAGCTCTTGTTATTGCCTGTCTTATCCACCATGTAGCATAAGTACTGAACTTGAATCCTTTTCTGTAGTCAAATTTCTCTACAGCTTTGATTAAACCTAAGTTACCTTCTTGAATTAAGTCAAGGAATAACATTCCTCTACCAACGTATCTTTTAGCAATACTAACAACAAGTCTTAAGTTGGCTTCTGCTAATTTCTTCTTAGCATATTCATCACCTTGTTCGATTCTATTAGCAAGCTCAATTTCCTCTTCAGAACTAAGTAAAGGAACTTTACCAATTTCCTTTAAGTACATTCTTACAGGGTCATCTATAGCAATCCCTTCTGGAATAGCTATTTCAATTGTTTCCTCTTGCTCTTCCTCAATTTGACCAGTTACTTCTATATTCATAGACTCAAGAACTTCATATATTTTTTCTATTTGATCTGGCGTTATATCAACTTCATCTAACTCATCCATTATTTCTTGGTACGTTAAAGTACCTTGCTTCTTACCTTTTTCCACAAGCTTTTTAACGACCTTCATTTTTTCTCCTTTGTCCTTCATGAATATACCTCCCTTCTCACTCTATTACTTAGCTAATTGCTTTTCTATCTGCATTAGTTCTTCTGCAAGTTTAATAGACTCTTCAAGCATTCCTTTACTTTCAAACTCTTTTATTTTACTCATAATATCCTTTCTTAATTCCTCTATTTTAAAATTTGTTATTTCTTTTTTACAATCTTCTATTAATTTTACGAATTTCTCTCTATCCTCTTGCTGTAGAATTTTTAAATCCGTTATATTAATCCATTCCTTAACAGTTTCTGAATTCAAACAATTATTTTCAATTTTTTTCAAATTATTTTCTTCTCCATGAAACTTTATAATTAAATTATAAAGTTCTTTACACTCTTCTCTTATAAAATCATCCTTTGAAAAGCCCTCTGTAATATACTCAAAAGTCTCTTCCACAAGCATAAGATGAAGTATAGTTCTCTCAGCTTTAACATAAGATGGTTCTATATATAATTTTTGTCTAAATTCCTGTGAAGTATTCATTCCATCACTATTTTTCATGTTATTTTTTAATTCTTTGTTAAATAAATCATATATTGACTGCTCTTTGATCTTTGTTTCCTCTGAAATTCTTTTAATATAGACATCTTTTTCTACAGGATCTAGATCAATAAGAATTTCTGTTATTCTTTTTATGTATTCAATTAGTCCTTCATTTTCCTTAAGGTTAAGACCTTCCTTAGCTCTTGTAATCCTGTAATCTATTAATGGGACTGCATTTTCTACAAGTCTCAAAAATGCTTCTTTACCATTACTTTTTATGAATTCATCGGGATCTTTGCCTTGAGGAACAGTTAAAACCTTTACACTAAAACCTTCTTTTCTAAGAATGTCTAATCCTCTTAAAGTCGCTAATTGCCCAGCCACATCAGCATCATAAGAAATAATCACTTCATCTACGTATTTTCTCATAAGCTTAGCTTGCCCTTGCGTAAGTGCAGTACCTAATGAAGCAACAACATTTGTTATTCCATACTGATGTAAGGATATACAATCCATATATCCCTCGACTATTATAAGACTTCTCTCCTTAAGATTTTTAATAGCAAAATTAAGTCCATATAAGTTATAACCTTTATTAAATAACTTTGTTTCTGGAGAGTTTAAATACTTCGGCTTTGAGTCATCTAATACTCTACCACCAAATCCAATAACCTTTCCTTGAGTATTAAATACGGGGAAAATTACCCTGTTTCTAAATCTGTCGTAGCAATTATTTTTTTCACTCTTTGCCACTAAACCCAAAGATAACATATCTAACTCTGTATATCCTCTTTTTTTAAGATAATTCATAAGTGAATTCCAGCCGTCAAGAGCATACCCTAATCCGAACCTTCTAATAGTTTGCTCACTTATGCCTCTTCTTATGAAGTAAGCTTTTGCCTCTTTTGTATTTTGTAAATTTGAAAAGAAAAACCTTGCCGCCTCTACATTTAATTTATAAAGTCTGCCATATGATTCCTTTTCTTTACTTGAATTAGTACTTTGTTGAATTTCTATGTTAGCCCTTTTAGCTAAAAACTCGCAAGCCTCAGGGAAATTCATGTTTTTAGTTTTCATTACAAAGGTAATTACGTTCCCTGCCTCTCCACAACCGAAACATTTAAAAATCTGTTTATCAGATGATACACTAAATGATGGAGTTTTTTCATTGTGAAAGGGACAAAGTCCAGAATAATTTCTACCTGCTCGTTTTAACCTTACTGTCTCTGATATCACGTCTACAATATCATTTTCATTCTTTATTCTTTCAAGAATATCTTCTGGTATCACTTAAAACTTCCACCCACCTTTAAATGATTTAACTCTATATTTATTATTCGACAAGAATTACTAAATTCCTTCTTTATAATTAAAATTTATTTTTCTATCTTGATATAAATTCTACTTATAATCCGTAACTCCTTCTTTTATGTAAAAAGATTTTAATAAAAACATTTAACTTTTTATTAATTATGAAACAAATTCCTCTAAAGCCCTTATTTAAAGGGGTTTAAATACAAATTTGCTTTATTATGTAAGTCAATATAGCTTTTATGTAATATAAAAGCCATTCTATTATACTATGATTTCAATGTAAATACTACTTCTAAATAATATTTTTTTATTAATCAATCATCTCCATAGTATTTGTTAATAATGTAAAAATTATAAATATTTTTTAAAAGTTCTAAAAAATATTTTTACTGAATATACTGTAATGTATGATACTAAGCCTTTACTGTTAGTTATTTCTATTAATATAAAGGGAGTGTTTTAAATGCCCAAAAATTTTGTTTCTACCAATGATCCTAATTTACTCAGTGAAAAGAACGTAAAAAAGTACGTTCTTCCAAAATACAACCTTAATAATTGTACAATTGAACAAGTTAAGTTCAAAGATACTGCCAAACAAAGAGCAGTCTATAAAGTAACATCAGATGAGCAGTGTTTTTGTTTAAAAAAGATATATTATCCAGCTACTACTTTACTTTTTGTGTATTCTACCATTGAATGGTGGCATAGACACGGAATAAATGTACCTAAATTATTGCCTAGTAAAGATAAATGTAGATTTGTAACTTATAAAAATATGATATTCATATTAACTCCTTGGGTTCATGGTGAAAAATGTGATTATAACAATCCTGTTCACCTATATAAAATAGCTGTAACCTTGGGAGAAATGCATAAGTGCGGTAAAAAATTCATCCCAATAGAAGGTAGTAAAGTTAATTATAAATGCGATAAAATTGATATTTCAACTTATAAGCATTTAAAAAACCTTGCTACTTATTCAAACTATGCCTTTGAATATAAGGATGAATTCTCTAAGGTCTATCTTAAATACTATGAAAAAATGAAAGAAATAGCTAACATCTCAACCAGTGCAGCAATGTCTATAGAATATGAAAACTTAACTAAAACCCTATGTCACGGAGATTACGTTAATAAAAATATTATCTTCACTCCTGACGGAAAAACTTGGGCAATAGACTTCGATAAAAGCTCCGTAGACTATGCAATGCATGATGTGGGATATGCACTTAGAAGAATTCTTCGTCGTGACTCCACTAATTGGGACATGGATTTACTTCTAAAGTGGCTATATGTATATAACGAAAATATAAAAATGACAGTAGATGATTATAAATATCTACTATCTTATTTAGCCTTCCCTCAAAAGTACTGGAAAATATCTAGAGATTATTATAACTACATTGAAAAGTGTAACAAGCAAGCCTTCCTTACACTATTATGCAAGACCGTAAGAACCTGCGATGCTCACTACAACTTTGTAATAAGCTTCAAGAAATATATCGAAGATAAATTTAACATAACACTTTAAAAAAACTCATAAAAGAGCCAAGTATACTTGGCTCTTTATTTTTATACTCATTCTCGATTTTCTTTTTACTTCTTCTCTATATTTCCAAGTCTTTTTTCGCTCTTCCATCTTACCTTTTCTCTATATCGCTAAGCCCTTTTTCATTCTTATTTCTTATTTCTTTCTCTCTCTAAGAGCTTATCTATTATTCTACTTTTCCTCTATTATCTTTTCTCTTCCTTCTACCATTTCTTTGTCTATATCTTTCACCTCATATTTTACCTTTTCTATACCATTTTACCTTAAACTTTTCTTTACATTTAACACAACTAAAAGTTGCCACACTTAGATTTCTCTAAATGTGGCAACTTTTATTTCATTTATATAAACTATTGTCTTGGATTTTTAATTTGTGCTTGTGCCGCTGCTAATCTAGCAATTGGTACTCTAAATGGTGAACAAGATACATAATTTAATCCGATATTGTGACAGAATTCTACTGAAGATGGATCTCCACCATGCTCTCCACATATACCTAATTTAATGTTTTCTCTTGTAGATCTACCCTTTTCAGCTGCCATCTTAACTAATTGACCAACACCATTTTGATCTAATCTTTGGAATGGATCAGATTCATAAATAGCCTTGTCATAGTAGTAGTTTAAGAACTTACCAGCGTCATCTCTTGAGAATCCAAATGTCATTTGAGTTAAGTCATTTGTACCAAATGAGAAGAACTCAGCTTCTTTAGCAATCTCATCAGCTGTTAATGCAGCTCTAGGAATTTCTATCATTGTACCAACTTGATATTTTAAATCACAGTTCTTTTCTTTTATTATTGAATCAGCTGTTTTAACAACAACATCTTTAACATACTTAAGCTCTTTAATTTCCCCAACTAAAGGTATCATTATTTCAGGAACTATATTAAATCCTTTACGCTCATTTACATCAATAGCAGCCTCTATGATTGCTCTTGTTTGCATTTCAGCAATTTCAGGATAAGATACACATAATCTACATCCTCTGTGACCCATCATTGGGTTGAACTCATGTAAAGATTCTATAGTAGCCTTTAATTCTTCAACAGTAATATGCGTTTCTTGTGCTAATGCAACTATTTCTTCTTCTTTGTTTGGTAAGAACTCATGTAGAGGTGGATCTAGTAATCTAACAGTTGCTGGTCTTCCCTCTAAAGCTTCATATATACCTACAAAGTCTTCTCTTTGCATTGGTAATAGCTTGTCTAATGCTTTTCTTCTTTGTTCTTCACTCTTAGCTACTATCATCTCTCTAACAGCTGGTATTCTAGTTTCTTCAAAGAACATGTGCTCTGTTCTACATAAACCTATACCTTCTGCACCAAACTCTATAGCTTGAGCTGTATCCTTTGGAGTATCAGCATTAGTTCTTACTTTTAACTTTCTTATTTCGTCTACCCAAGCCATGAACACTCCGAAATCTCCTACCATTTCTGGTGATCTAGTTTCGATTTGTCCTTCGTAAACTTTACCTGTACTACCATCTAAAGAAATGAAATCTCCTTCTTTAAATACTTTTCCAGCTACTTCGAAAGTCTTTTCTTTTTCATTAACTCTTAAAGCTTCACAACCTGCAACACAGCATGTACCCATTCCTCTAGCAACAACAGCAGCGTGTGATGTCATACCACCTCTAACTGTTAATATACCTTCAGCAGCTACCATACCTTCTATATCCTCTGGTGAAGTTTCTTGTCTTAATAAAATAACTTTTTCCCCATCTTCATGATGTGCTTTTGCTTCTTCAGCGGTGAAATATACCTTTCCACATGCAGCACCTGGTGATGCTGGTAAACCTTTAGCTAAAACAACACCATTTTTTAAGCCTTTTTCATCAAAAGTTGGGTGTAGAAGAGAATCTAATTGCTTAGGTTCAACCTTTAATATAGCCTCTTCCTTAGTTAATAAACCTTCTTCAACTAAGTCAACTGCTACCTTTAAAGCTGCTTGAGCTGTTCTCTTACCATTTCTTGTTTGAAGGAAGTATAACTTCTCTTGCTCTATAGTAAACTCCATGTCTTGCATATCTTTGTAGTGATTTTCTAGATTGCTTGCGATTTCCATAAACTTCTTATAACATTCTGGTAAATCTTGCTCTAATCTAGCTATTGGTTGAGGTGTTCTAATACCTGCAACAACGTCTTCACCTTGTGCATTTATTAAATACTCACCATATATTTTCTTTTCTCCAGTTGCTGGGTTTCTAGTAAATGCAACTCCTGTTCCTGAATTGTCTCCCATGTTTCCGAAAACCATTCTTTGAACGTTAACTGCAGTTCCCCAATCTCCTGGGATGTCATTTAATCTTCTATACACTATAGCTCTTGGGTTATTCCATGATCTAAATACTGCTGTAACAGCTTCTAAAAGTTGTTCAACAGGATCCTGTGGGAATTTCTTTCCTAAGGAGTCTTCATAGTAAGCTTTAAATCTTAAAGTGATTTTCTTTAAATCATCTGCTTCTAATTCAGTATCATATTTTACGCCCTTTGCTTCCTTAGCTTCTTCTAGTATTTGTTCAAAATTGTTTTTATCAAGACCCATAACAACGTCTGCAAACATTTGAATAAATCTTCTATAAGAATCATAAGCAAATCTAGGATTATTAGTTAAATTTGCTAATCCCTCAACAGTCTCATCATTTAATCCTAGGTTTAATACTGTATCCATCATTCCTGGCATTGATACTCTAGCACCTGATCTAACTGATACTAATAAGGGATTTTGTTTACATCCAAATTTCTTGTCTGTAATGCTTTCAACGTGAGCTAAAGACTCTTTTATTTGTTCTATAACTTCATCTGATAACTTCTCGCCATCAGTATAATACTTAATACAAGCTTCCGTATTAACAGTAAAGCCCTCTGGTACTGGTATGCCTAGCTTTGTCATTTCTGCAAGGTTAGCACCCTTACCCCCTAATAAGTTTCTCATTGAGGCATTTCCTTCGCTAAATAAGTAAACAAACTTCTTATTCCCCATTTTTAACAACTCCTTAATTATCTAGTGTTTTATATAAATTTTACCTGTTCGACATCAACCAAAAACCTATACTGGCACCAAATTGTCCCACACCATAAAAATTCTACCCGTTTTCGCTCATTTTAATAAGCAGATTTGTAAGATTAGTTTTTGAAACTTTTCCTATAACTTTTAATTGTTCAACATCATCTTCAAAAACTGATTCTACTACTGGCAAACTATCTATTTGATGATCTATTATTTTTCTAGCTGCATCATATATGGAATCTTCTGGTTTTAAGTATATAATATTTGGCATTCTAGTCATTATTATTCCAATAGGTACCTTGTGGATATCAGTTCCACCTATAGCTATTTTCAAGAAGTCTTTTCTTGAAACAGCTCCAACTAAACATCCTTCACTTTGAATAAATAATGTTCCTACATCATTTAAGAATAAATGAACTATTCCATCATACACTGTACATTCTTCACTGACCATTACAGGCTTTGACATTACCTCGCCTGCTTTAATACCTTTTAAATAGTCATATATAATACTGTAAGAGGGTTTTTTAGAATATACATAGCCAACCTTTGGTCGTGCTTCTAAAATTCCTGTCATGGTTAAAATCGCCAAATCTGGTCTTAACGCAGCTCTAGTTAAACTTAAACTACCTGCGATCTTCTCGCTTGTAATCGGCTGCTTTTCTTTTACTAATCTTATAATTTCCTCTTGTCTATCTGTAAGTTTAATAGTCTCCACCCTCTTCCCGGTAACATTTCTATTACTGTTTTTATTATAATGTATCACATTTAACATTACAACACACCTAAAGAGCCAAATTCGCCATTTTCGCCGTATTTATCAGCATTTAACTACGATTATTGCATACTATTTAAGTTTTTTTAGCTTTTTTATATTATTTAGTATAACATATATAGCTTTTTTGTGTATCATATATGCTAATTGTATATCATTTTATTAACTGTATACCTCTTTTTATACCCTCTATGGCTTGATTTCCTTTAAAAACTAGCAGTTTAAGACTGCTAGTTTTATTTATATATTATATTTATAGACTTTTATTGGCTTTATATACATTTGTGCTTTACTTTATATTCATTTATTTTATTAAATACTTATTATTGCTTTTCCATATATATTTTTTAATGTAAACCGTAAATATAGACCTTTATACTACAAACCTTTTTAATATAAACCTATCAAAATAAATACTTAAAACTTTTATATGCTTAATTAATTAGTTGTCTTTATTAGTATCTTTTTCATCATCTTCAAATTTAACTTCTTCTTTACACTTAACTTCTACTTCTTCATTTCCCATTTCATCATACTTAACTGTATAAGTATATATTGTCTCGTCATTGTCATCCTGTGAAAAATGAGAATACTCATCATTAGATCTTGATTTGAATTCTTCCTTCATATCTTTAAATTTATCAACTGTTTCATTTACTGCATTTTTGATTATTGCATTAACTACTTCAACTGATCCATCTTCTCTAGTTATTTCTATAGTTAATTTAGCAACTACAGCTGTAGCTACACCTATTACAATTATAGGAGTCCATATACATGCTATTAAGCCTGCTGCTATTCCAGTATTAACTGGTACATCAACTATAGTCTTGTCATCTTTCTTAACCTTTATTCTTCTTAAATTGCCTTTTCTTATAAGATCTTTAAACCATTGCTTAAATTCTTCTGTTGATGTATATATTTCTTCTTTGATTTGACTGTTAACATCACTCTTTGCATTATCATATTTTTCTTCTAAATATATTAATGCTTCAACTACATTTCCATCACACTCTACTAATGCTTCCTTTGCTTCTGCGTAAGATACACCTAGTCTTTCTCTTATTAAATCAATCTTTTCTAAAGTTATTTCCATTTAAATCATTCCTCCTTAATCAAATAATTGAACATGTCTAGACTCTTAGGTCTTCTTGAGTAACTTTGCCCAACTAATTTAGATAATACATCATAAACTTCCCCCTTGTTTTCCTTGGTTAATGAAAGCCTACTTAATTTATCAAAGGGTAGATTGTTTATGTACTTAATAATATTATAGGTAGAATAGGATATGTTGGCACTTAAATGTGCTTTACAATCTGAGCAACAAAATCCATAGGAATTTAAATCTATGTAATTAGATTTATTAATAGACTTTCCACACTTTACACATTTATCTAAAATTAAGCCATAACCTGTATTCTTTAGCAATCCTAATTCAAAAGCTCTTATTAGTATTTCTGTATCTATAACCTTATGTCTCAATAAATAATATGTGGAAACTAATAGTTTAAATAATTCTCTATTACTTTCTTCGTTTACTGTGGCAATATCTATAAGTTCATTTAAATAAGAAGAATATGTGAGAGTTTCTAAATCACCTATCAATTCCTGAAAAGAATCAATAATTTGACATTCATTTATAGTGTATAAACTCTTTCCTCTATATAGAACGTACTCACCAAAGGTGAAGGGCAATGTAGCTGCTAAAAACTTATTATTGCCCTTTTTAGCTCCCTTAGCTATGGCTGAAATCTTTCCAAGTTTCTCTGTATACAGCCATACGAGTTTATCGTTTTCTTTGAATTCTTGAGTTTTTATAATTACAGCTCTAGTTTTAAATATACTCAGAAAATCATCCCCTAAACTAAATTAGTCTTTGTACCCTAATTCTTTTAATAGGAATTGACTATCTCTCCAATCTTCTTTAACCTTAACCCATACTCTTAGATATACTTTATTTCCTAAGAACTTCTCTATGTCTTCTCTAGCATATTGTGATATTCTCTTTAACATAGTACCATTTTTACCAATGATAATTCCTTTATGGGAAGCCTTTTCACATAACATATTAGCATCTATGTGATATGTTCCACTTTTGCTTTGTTTCATAGAAAGTATTTCTATGGCAATACCATGTGGCACTTCTTGGTTTAGAAGTCTTAAAGCTTTTTCTCTTATTATTTCGTTTACAATAAATCTCTCTTGTTTATCTGTAATCATATCTTCTGGGTAATATTTAGGTCCTTCTGGAAGGTACTTTTTCATTTCTTCCATTAATGGCTCTACGTTTTTACCCTTTAAGGCTGACATAGGTATTACTTCTGCAAAATCAAAGGCCTTTGCATAAGCTTCTATTGTCGTAGCTACCTTTTCTGGTGTAGTTTCATCTATTTTATTAATTAATAAGAAAACAGGAACCTTTACTTTCTTTAATTCTTCTAAAATATATTCATCACTTTTTATCATTTCTCCCTCTGCTGAAGTTATGAATAATACTAAATCAACTTCGCCTAAAGAGTCTGATGCAAACTTAACCATTTGTTCACCTAATTTATTTTTAGGTTTATGAACCCCTGGAGTATCTACAAATATTATTTGACAATCCTCTTTGTTTAATATTGTTTGTATATTGTTTCTTGTTGTTTGAGGTTTGTTTGAAACAATAGTTAATTTTTCACCCATTATATAGTTAGTTAATGTGGACTTCCCCACATTTGGTCTTCCTATTATCGTTACAAATCCTGATTTAAACATAATTCCTCCTCTGTTGTTTTATTTTACCTTCAATCCTATATCTATTGTACATCTAGGTCTTTTTTTGTGAAAGCCCCAGGAAGTATTTCTTCAACTTTTTTAACCAAATATTCATTTTCATTCTTTACTATTATAATATCTGTGTTTTCGTCACTAAACTCCACTATAACCTGTCTGCATATTCCACATGGATAAGTGTAAGTCTTTGTGTCACCTATTAAAGCTATAGCCTTTATCTTTCTGTTTCCATTAGCAATGGCATTAAATATAGCTGTTCTTTCTGCGCAATTTGTAGCTCCATAGGATGCGTTTTCTACATTGCAACCTAAGTATATATTATCGTCTTCACCAAGTACTGCAGCACCAACTTTAAAGTTAGAATATGGTGAGTAAGAGTTTTTTCTCGCTTCAATGGCCTTTTGTATTAGTATATTATAATCCATACTTTTCCTCCCTTGTACTTTAAGTTTACTATATATGCTGTAAAACTTAAATCATATCTTATATAAATATAACAATATATATTATATTTATTGCTATATTTTTGTCTTATATTTTATATTATACTATATAATTATAAATATATGTTATAAAACTACTCTAAAGAATAGAACTGTTAAAACCGTTCCAAGTATAGCACCTACTATAACTTCAAGTACAGAGTGAACTTCAGAATCAACCCTACTTTGAGCAACTATTAAGGCTAATACATAGCCAAGTACCTGAGCTACTGTTTCCTTTGATAAAAAGGCTATTATAGTAGCTATAGAAAATGCAATGGCACTATGTCCACTAGGCATTCCACCTTTAAGAGGTGTACCTTTACCAACTATAACCTTTATTATTACCGTAACTACACATACAAAAACTAAAACCAAAAATACCATATGTGCCTTAGAACTTTGAATCTTAGATAGCATATTAAAAGTAAAAGGTTTTAATCTATTCCAAAACACCATATATCCTACTAAAACTGAGTTACCTGCAGCTACGAGAACTGCTCCTGCTGCTGCATCCTTTGAAAACTTAACCAAGGGATGTTTATAATCAATAACGGCATCTAAAGCCTTTTCTACTGCTGTATTTAAAAGCTCTGCCATTACTACAATAGCTATATTTGTTGTAATTATCATTATTTCTATTCTAGATAAGTCATAAAAAAAACATGCTGTTAGTACTATAAATGTGGCAAATATATGTATTCTTAAATTTCTTTCTTTTCTTATAGCCTCAATAATCCCCTCTATAGCACAGTTAAAACTTTGTGTCAATTTCTTATTTTTCACATTACCACATCCTCTCAAGAAATACTTTATATATAAATTATGTGACATACACTAGTATGTCACATATAGTTTGATTTATCTACTTATTTTAAACTTATTTAGTATCTCTTCTTCTCTTTTTCTCATCATAACTTTGTCATCACCCATGTGATCGTAGCCTAATAAGTGAAGAATTGAATGCACTATCAAATAGCAAGTTTCTCTTATAAAACTATGATCATATTCAAGGCTTTGCTCCTGCGCTCTTTCTAAAGATAAGGCGATATCTCCTAAAACGAGATTTCCATCATCATAGAAACTATCATCGAATTCATAATTTATATAAACATCTTTAAAAACCTCATCCTGTGGATACTCTAGCATAGGAAAAGATAATACATCTGTAACTGAGTCTATATTTCTTTGCTCATTATTTATAAGTCTAATATTTTCATTATCTACAAAAATAAGACTTACTTCATAATCTACCTTTACCCCTTCTTCCTTTAATGCATAATCAATAATTTCTTTAATTGCATCCACCATTTCTTCTGTAACTTTTATTTTATCTTGTCTATCATCAATATAAATCATTACCTCTTTTATTTTCCCTTCTCTTTGTTTAAGTTATCTAACTTACTCTTATTTTCTGGTTGTTCTAATTTCTCTGAGCCACTTTTATTATTTACTTCGTTTAATTTATCTAGCTCATCTATATTTTCTATTTTCTTTAATTTATCTTCATTTTCCTTTGTGGCTAACTTAGGATACTCTATTCTTTCATGATATATTCCAGATAGCCCCTTTAAAAATGCTTTTCTTATTTTTTCAATATCCTTCAATGTTAAATCACAGCTATCTAAATAACCATCATTTAATCTTCCTTTGATTATGTTATTAACCATCTCTTGGATCTTCCCAGTAGTAGGCTCTGATATTGATCTAACAGCAGCTTCTACTCCATCAGCTAGCATTATAATACCTGCTTCTCTGCTACGTGGGTTTGGTCCTGGATATCTAAAGTCTTCTTCCCTAACCTCTTCTGGCTTTTCACTATTATTTTTCATTGTTATATAAAAATATTTAACTAGTGAAGTACCATGATGCTCCCTTATTATGTCTTGTATTACTTCTGGAAGCTTATATTCCTTAGCAAGTTCTATCCCATCCTTAACGTGACCAATTATAATTAAGGTACTTAAGTTAGGAGATAGCTTATCATGAGGATTAGACATACCAACTTGGTTTTCCTTAAAGAAATAAGATCTTTTCAGTTTACCAACGTCATGATAATATGCCCCAACTCTAGCTAAAACCGAATTAGCACCTATAGCTTCTGCTGCTAGTTCTGATAAATTAGCAACTAAAACACTATGATGATATGTTCCCGGCGCCTCCATTAAAAGCTTTTTAAGTAAGGGTTGGTTAGGATTAGATAACTCTAAGAGCTTAACCGTAGTTACTATATCGAATAAACTTTCTAAACTTGAAAGTACCCCTATTGTAAGTACTCCAGAAAGTAAACTTGCAATTGAGGAATATCCACATTTTATAAGCATTGCTTTAAAACTGTTATCCACTTGTATATAGCTTAGAGCTGCTGTAAACACAAGGTTTATACCACAAATGTATAAAGATGAATATAAAATATCATTTCTTGTATCCATTTTCTTTAATAATGTGGTTCCCATAATAGCATTAGTTACAGCCATAAGGGTTATAGGCACATTACTATGAGTAGCTATAGCTATAAAAACACAGTTTATGACATTTAGTATTATGGATAAGTTTTCATCTATAAGCAATGCCATAAGCATTGGTACACATGCTAAAGGAATTAAAAATGGCGATATATAAGACAATATTCTCGCTATAAGTATGGAAAAACATTGGAGTAAACATATCAAAATTAGCATCTTGTTAGTGTAAGCCTTTTTATGATATTTATAAATATAGAACCCTTCGATTAAAAGAGTTATAGCTATAATAACCAATAATGAAATAGATGCCATTACTGCAAAACTATTATCTTCTCCATATATACCTAAGAGTTTAAGAACCTCTATTTGTTCAGAAGTTACAGGCTCTCCTTCCTTAACGATTATTTGATTTTCCTTAATCATAACCGGTTGTACAGCCTTCATTGCCTCTTCTTTTTGCTCTTTTGTCTTAACACTATCATTTTTAACGTTTGGTTTTACTAAATTATACCCTATAGATTTTCCTAATTCTCTTGTACTAATATTAAAATCAGAGACATTAAATTGAGAATTTATAAAGTCTTGAGCTTGCTTAAGATCAGTGTTTATCTGATACTGCTTATAAAGCTCACCCATGGTTTCATCTAAATACTTATTTAAGCTTTCAAACTCATTGGCATTTAAAGAAAGTAAAATCTTAAAACTTTCATCAGATAATCTAATATCAACATCTGCTTTTAATCTTTTTAGTTTTATAAGATCATTTTTACTTGTATTATCATCTTCCATTAAAGCCTTTTCCTGCTCAGTAAAAACTAAGTCCGAAGTTTTTATATCATCCACATTAGTACTTTTTATCTCCAAAGTCTTTGAAAATAACTGCTGTATATTTTGACTTACTTCATTTGCAACCTCCGTATCTATGGTGATTGCATCCTTAACCTTATCAGCAGCTTCCTTTCGCTTCTGTTCTGTTGCGATAGTATTTTCAATATTACTTGGAGACTTTATAGAAGACCCTGCTATATCTCCCACCTTTAAAAAATATTTTTCAGGAGTTACTGCTCCTACCAAAGTAAAGAATATGAATAAGAAGGTAACCCCAAATATAATTCCCTTCATAAGCTTATCATTTTTCATCACTTCCGCAATCTTCTCTTTAAACATAGCCATCCCACCTTTTTCTCTTAAAAACGTGACCTCTTTTTACTGCCCTGAGTTGCTATTTTCCATAGCCCTAGGCATTGATATATCTTCTTCTGCTATAATTAAAACTCTGACTTTATATACCCCTTCAGATTCTTCTTTATTTTCTCTTACCGTATCTACAATTTTTATTTTCTTATTGAAGTTTATAGTTATATCAGAATATAGTTTATCAGAAACCTCTTTTATTTTTTTTTCTATGTTTTCTTCACTTATATTCTCTTCTTTAACCTCATATAAATATTCACTTTTTATAAAAGAATCTGTTTTATCTATTTTATCATAATTATCAAAGTTATTTAACCCATTTTTTAGGTAAATTTTTTTACCAAATAAAGTTATATATTTATTCACTATAAAGTTTCCTGTTTTCACTCTTTTAGGCTGAGTTGTATCAATTATGGTTTCTCTTTCATAGTTTGTTTCAGCCTTTACACTACCCTCAGCATGAACTTCATAGGTTGATTCCTCTTTACCTTGAATTCCACTAACCAAAACATCTCCAGCATTTACAACATCCCCATCTTTAACTATTGCCGTACCGGATTTAGTATATACATTTTTTATAACACCATTCTTAACTGCTACTAAATCACAAGGTGTTGTATCATCCTCTATATTAGGAGGAGTTTGTTTTTCAGCTATTTTTATTTTTAGTCTAGTACCCTCAATTCTAGCCTTAGCCCATATTATCTCCTTATTTTGCTGACAAAGTAATTTCTCAATTTGAAATATATCTATCTTAGATTTTTTTATCCCTGGAACTATTCCATTATCCTTTAATAGCTGCCTTATTTCATAAGGAGATACAGCACTTTCCGTTGCTATGCTAACACTCCATAAATATGTAGACAAATAGTATGTTAAGGCTACAAGCAGAATAACACCTGCATATAGCACTGATCTTTTCTTAAGCTTTCTTTTATAGTAGGCACGTCCGCTTCTGCCTACTATATTAATTTTTATTTCCTCTTCCTCTGCAAATATCTTAACCCTCTCTAAATCCTTAGCTTCAATGTCTATGCAAATCGTGCTTATGTTTTCCTTTTTAAGATTCTCCACATAAACCTCTTCAATCCAAAGCCTATTTATAAAGTTTTCTGGATGTAAAGCTCTTATCTCTAGTCTAACAATATCCCTCTTAAACTTATTAAACATTGCAATAATGCACCCCCTTGAACTTACCACTTAAAGTTAGGGTGCTTCCTCCAAGGTATAATATCTCAAAGTTAGACCCCTCTATTACCAGCTCCCCATAGTTTGTGTCAATATGCACCTCAAAATCGCCAAAGGATATAATCCCCTTATGATTCTCTATAGTTATCTCTTTGTCAGCTATAACCGTTATTTTAGGGTCTCCTGATACTATCTCCTTAGGTATATCAATCTTTTTAGCTATTGCAACCTTAGCAGCTTCAAATTTACCACTCACACTATCACCTCATATTAATATTTCATAATTAATTTATGAGAGATTATGGAATTTAATTACTACTTTTTACGCGCAAAAAAGACTCAGTATAAAACTGAGTCTTTATTATTAGTTTAAATATTCTCTTACTAGTTTGCTTACAAGTTTACCATCTGCTTTACCTTTAGTCTTCGGTACAACGACAGACATAAGCTTACCCATATCCTTTGCACTACTTGCTCCTACTTCAATAGCTGATTCACGAATAACCTCAACTATCTCTTGTTGCGTCAACTGCTTAGGAAGGTATTCTAGTAAAATCTCTATTTCTTGCTGGGTTGCTTCAATTAAATCCTGCCTATTACCTTTAACAAACTCTTCAACTGATTCACGACGTTGTTTAACTTCTCTTGCTATAATCTCTATAACAGAGTTGTCATCAACCTGTGGACAGTTGCCACTTTTCTCAAGTTGTAGTATTGCAGCTCTTGCCATACTTAGAGTTGTCGCTCTGACTTTATCTTTAGCTTTAACAGCTGCCTTCCAATCATTTTGTAATAATTCTTTTAAGGACACTAAAACTTACCCTCTTTCACACTACTATTTTCTTTTTCTTCTCTTAGCAGCTTCTGATTTTTTCTTTCTTTTTACGCTTGGTTTTTCGTAGTGTTCTCTCTTTCTTACTTCAGCAAGAACCCCTGACTTAGCGCACTCTCTTTTAAATCTTTTTAAAGCACTTTCTAACGTTTCATTATCTCTTACTTTTACTTCTGACATTCTATATCCCTCCCTCCGCTAGCCATTTTGACTTAATTTTATCCAAATAAACGTAGGAATAAATAGTACGTTATAGATTATATACTATTTTGCTAGTTAGTGTCAACATTTATTTAAGAATTTACTAACAGGGTGGCCAATTTAATTTCTTTCCACCCATTAAATGAAAGTGTATGTGGAACACAGTTTGCCCACCATCTTCACCGCAATTATTTATTATTCTATAACCCTTGTCAGCTATTCCTAATTCCTTAGCAATTTTCTGTGCTGCGTAATAAACATCACCAATTACTTCTTTATTCTCTTCTGTTAGCTCATTTGCACTGCTTATGTGCTTCTTAGGAATTATAAGAACGTGAACTGGAGCTTCTGGATTTATATCCTTAAAAGCATAAACCTTCTCATCCTCATAAACTTTTTCTGAGGGAATTTCTCCCTTTAATATCTTACAGAATATACAGTTTTCCATTTTTTCACCCCCTTTTAAGTACCTTTTTATCTTCCTTAATTTTCTTCTTATACCATTATATAATCTCATATTTTTCACCAAACTAGCTGTTTTTACGCTTATATTATTTCGCCTATCATATGTTCTTCTTCTGATTTTTTTAGCTTAACTCTTTTTATTTTCCCCTGTAAATCTTCATGAGATTCAGCTAAAATCTTAATATAATTAGGAGTATATCCTTCATAAAATCCTTTATGTGAATTACTTTCTTGCTCAAATAAAACATCCATAGTACTGTCAATAAATTTATTCATAAAGCTTAATTCATTCTCTTTATTTAACTCTATTAACATATTACTTCTATGATCTTTTATCTTGCCGTCTACCTGCTCCTTCATAGTAGCAGCCTTAGTTCCTGTTCTAGGACTAAATTTAAATACATGAGTTTTAGATAATTTTATTTCCTTTAAGAATTCGTAAGTTTGTAAAAACTCCTCCTCAGATTCTCCTGGGAAACCAACTATTACATCCGTAGTAATAGACACATCTTTAATGTATTTTCTTAAATTATCTACAGAGTCCTTATATTCCATAGCACTGTAGTGTCTATTCATTCTCTTTAAAGTCTCATCACAACCACTTTGCATTGATAAATGGAAATGTGGACACATCTTATCTATTTCTGCTACTTTTTTAATTACTTCTTCTGTGAAAAATGTAGGGTCTATAGAGCCAATTCTTATTCTCTCTATACCATCTATTTTATTAATTTCTTCCAATACTGTGATTAAATTTATGTTTTTATCTAAATCCACACCATAAGAAGCTATATGTATACCAGATAATATTATCTCCTTAAATCCATGCTCTGCTAGCTTCTTAACTTCTTCAATTATCTTATCTGGAGTCTTGCTGCAAACAGCTCCTCTAGCAAAGGGAATTAAGCAATATGAACAAAATCTATTACATCCATCTTGAACCTTTAAGAAGGCTCTAGTTTTGTCCTGATATTCCTCTATATTAAGCTCATCAAAGGTTTTGTTCTTAAGTACATCATTAACCTTAACCTGTTGCTTTTGCTCTTCTCTAGCTCTATTAACCCAGTATACGACTTCGCTTTTATTTCTTGTGCCTAAAACTACATCTACACCTTCAATTTCACTTACTTCCTTTGATGCCACCTGAGAGTAACATCCTACAACAGCTATTATAGCCTCAGGATTCTTTCTTCTTGCTCTACTAATCATTTGTCTAGACTTTTTATCGCCCATATTAGTAACTGTACATGTATTGATTACATATACATCTGAGAACTCATCAAATTCAGTAACCTCATATCCTTCTTTTATAAACTTCTCTGACATAGCTTCCGATTCATATACATTAACTCGACAACCTAATGTTGCAAAGGCAACTTTCATTATATTTTTCCTCCTAAATCTCCTATCTCATACATAATCAAACTCAAACAAGTAAAACCAGCAGTTTCTGTTCTTAGAATTCTTGGACCTAAAGTAACAATATGTGCACCCTTGTCCTTAAGTTCTTCTATTTCACTTTCTTCAAAGCCACCCTCTGGTCCTATTATTATAGCCACAGTTTTTATTGCATCCTTATCCACATTTTTAAATACACCCTTTAAGCCGTATCCTTCAGCGTTTTCATAAGGCACAACAATTAAGTCACATAGCTCTAATTGAGACAAAAGCTCCTTAAAGTCTATAGGAGTATTTATCTTTGGTATTAAGCTTCTCTTGCTTTGTTTACAAGCCTCTAAAGCTATTCTGTTCCATCTATCAACCTTGTTAAATTCCTTTAAATCAGTTTTAACAACTACTCTTTCTGTAATTATAGGTGTTATAGTAGATATACCTAGTTCCGTAGCCTTCTGAGAAATTAAATCCATTTTAGTAGACTTCGGTAATCCCTGATATAAATGAACCTCAATAGGACTTTCATTATTAAGCTCCATTTTATGAGATATACTAACAACTACCTCTTTCTTAGTTATATCCTTTATTACACCTAAAAACTCTTCACCTTGGCAATTATTGATGCTAATCTCGTCACCCTCTGTAAGTCTTAAAACCTTATAAATATGTTTTACGTCGTCACCCTCAATAAAAGCTTCATTAGCTGTAAAATTCTCTATAGGGACAAAAAACTTATGCATAAATTACCTCTCTTTATTTTTCTACTTTAGCTACAACACAAACCCATTCGCCTTCAACATTTACTTCTTCAATAGTAAATCCGCAAGCAGAAAGCTTGTTTACAACATCTTCTTTTCTATCTAAAATTATTCCTGAGGAAATAAATCTTCCGCCTTCTTTAATAAAGCTCTTCACATCTTCAGCTAATAACATAATAATATCTGCAATAATATTAGCAACAATAACATCAGCTTTTCCTTGAACAACTTCCATAAGGTTACCATATCTAATATCAATGTTATTTATATCATTGAAGCTAACATTTTTCTTAGCTGAATCTACTGCTACTGGATCTAAGTCAACACCTATAACCTCTTTAGCACCTAATTTTGCAGCTGCTATACCTAAAATTCCTGAACCTGTTCCAATATCAAAAACAGTAGAATCTTGCTTTGTATACTTTTCAAGAGCTTTTATACACATTCTTGTAGTTTCGTGAGTTCCAGTACCAAAAGCCATACCTGGATCTAACTCTAATACTAGTTCATCCTCTTTTTTCTCATACTCTTCCCATATAGGTTTTACAACAACCTTTTGTCCAACCTTAGTAGGCTTATAGTATTTCTTCCAGTTATTTTCCCAATCTTCTTCATTAACTTTACAAGCAGATACTATGCCATCCCCCTTAGAAAAACCAAATTTTTCTAGAGAATCAACACTTTCTTCTATGTACTTTAAATAGCCGTCAAAGTTCTCATCATGTTTAAAATAACCCTTAATAACAGCACCAGTAGTTAAACTACATAAGCTCTCATCAAAGTAATCCCATTCACCCTTGCTTTTCTTCTTAAACTCTATATCCTCTGAATCTAAAATTGATACACCCTTTACTCCAGTGTTATAAAAAAATCCTGAAACAGCTTCAACAGCTTCACTACTAGTTACAACCGTAACTTCCATCCATTCTTTATCCATCATGAATAATCACCTCTATGTAAATTAATTTAGTTTCTATATGTACTTTGCAATATTAAATCTCAATCCTCGTAATTTACTACATATTAAATTTCTTTATCCTATTAAAATATAGATAAAGTTTATTTAATGCAAGATATAAATGTAAATTCTAAAAAATATATATTGCATAAAGCAATTTTAAATTTAATCCTTTCTCAAATAATAAGGATAATATTATATAATAATGCCTTTTTATATTTAATGCAATGCTATTTTAAGTATAACCTTATGACTGCAATTGTCAATAATCTATACATTAATAAAGTCTACCCCTTATTAACAAGAAGTAGACTTAGTTTTATTTTTTACTTTTAAATATTTTATGCTTTTTAGTATCTTCAATATGAGATACATCTTCTCCGCTAGCTCTCATGAACTCTTTCATTGCTGCTTTTTGTTCATCATTTAGGTTCTTAGGAATCTCAACTACTACTTTAACATATTGATCTCCTCTTCCCCCTCCATTTACTCTTGGAACACCTTTATTCTTAAGTCTAAATACTGTTCCTGACTGAGTTCCTGCTGGCACTTTATATTTAACTTCTCCATCAACTGTTGGAACGTCAATTTCAACACCTAATACAGCATTACCTATACTTATCTTTTCTTCTATATAGATATCTATTCCCTTTCTTTGGAATCTACTGTGTGGTGATACAAAGATATTTACATATATATCTCCGTTTGGTCCACCATTAGTTCCTGGATTACCATATCCTCTTAATGGAATTACGTTTCCAGTATCAACTCCTGCTGGAACCTTTATGCTTATAACCTTTTGCTCTCTTACTTGTCCTGTTCCTCTACATGTAGTACATGGATCTTTAATTACCTGACCTGTTCCTCTACACTTATCACAAGTAGTTTGTGTTGCAAAAGTACCAAATGGAGTTTTCTTTTGGCTCATCACAGTACCACTACCATTACATTTATCACAAGTAGTAGGTTTAGCACCATCTTTTCCACCTGTTCCACCACAAGCACTACATTTTTCATTTTTATTTACTTTTAAATCTTTATCCACACCAAATACAGCTTCTTCAAAAGTTAGGTTTAGATTTACTTCTAAATCCGATCCCTTTCTTGGGGCATTAGGGTTTCTTCTAGAAGAGAATCCTCCTCCAAATCCACCGAAACCTCCAAAGATATCTCCGAATATATCACCTAAATCGCCCATGTCAAAGCCGCCGCCACCAAAGCCACCTTCAAATCCATTGAAATCAGCAGTTCCATATTGATCATATCTTGCTCTCTTCTCTGAATCTGTTAGTACTTGATAAGCTTCATTTATTTCTTTAAACTTTTCTTCCGCTTCTTTATCATCAGGATTTCTATCCGGATGATATTTTAATGCTAATTTTTTAAAGGCCTTTTTTATATCAGCTTCTGTAGCATCTTTACTTATTCCAAGAACCTCATAGTAATCCTTACTTGCCATGTTATAATTTCACCACCTATTTGTATTTAAACCTAAATTAAGGGAAGGGTATCTACCCATTCCCTTAATTAAATGTCACTCTGTCTATTTTACTTTTCTTCAAACTCAGCGTCAACTACATTATCGTTGTTGTTTTGAGAAGCACCTTGCATATCCTCTGGGTTCATTCCTGCACCTTGTGGATTTGCATCAGCGTATAATTTTGAAGAAATAGCGTAGAACTCTTGAGTTAAGTCTTCTGTAGCCTTTTTAATAGCTTCTAAATCTTCGCCATCTTTTACAGCTTTTACAGCATTAACTTTTTCTTCAACTTTAGCTTTATCTTCAGCAGTAACCTTGTCACCTAAGTCAGTTAAAGCTTTTTCAGTTTGATATACTATTTGGTCAGCATTATTTTTAATTTCTATAGATTCTTTTCTCTTCTTATCTTCAGCTTCGAATCTCTTAGCTTCATCTACAGCCTTTTGAACTTCATCATCAGATAAGTTTGTTGAAGCTGTAATAGTGATGTTAGCTTCTTTACCAGTTCCTTTATCCTTAGCAGTTACGTTAACGATACCGTTGGCATCTATATCAAAAGTAACTTCGATTTGAGGAATTCCTCTTGGAGCTGGAGCTATTCCTGATAATGTAAATGTACCTAAAGTCTTGTTGTCACTAGCCATTTGTCTTTCACCTTGAACAACGTGAATTTCAACTGATGTTTGACCATCTGCAGCTGTTGAGAACACTTGACTCTTCTTAGCTGGAATAGTTGTATTTCTTTCTATTAATGGAGTTGCTACTCCTCCTAATGTTTCGATACCTAATGTTAATGGAGTTACGTCTAATAATAATACGTCTTTAACGTCTCCTGTTAATACACCAGCTTGGATTGCAGCACCAACAGCTACACATTCATCTGGGTTAACTCCTTTTGAAGGCTCTTTGCCCATGAAGTTTTTAACTGCTTCTTGAACAGCTGGTATTCTTGTTGAACCACCAACTAAGATAACCTTATCTACACCTGATTTATCTAAACCAGAATCTCTTAAAGAGTTTTTAATTGGCTCTATAGTAGCTTCTACTAAGTCATGAGTTAACTCATTGAATTTAGCTCTTGTTAAAGTCATATCAATGTGTTTTGGACCTGTAGCATCAGCTGTTATAAATGGTAAGTTTATGTTTGTTTGAGTTGATGAAGATAACTCAATCTTAGCTTTTTCAGCAGCTTCTTTTAATCTTTGAAGAGCCATCTTATCTTGTCTTAAATCAATACCATTTTGAGCTTTAAAGTCTTCAGCAATGTAGTTCATGATTCTTTCGTCGAAATCATCTCCACCTAATTTAGTGTTACCATTTGTTGATAAAACTTCGAATACACCATCACCTAATTCAAGGATAGATACGTCAAATGTACCACCACCTAGGTCATATACAAGGATTTTTTGGTTTGTATCCATTTTATCTAATCCATATGCAAGAGCAGCAGCAGTTGGCTCGTTGATTATTCTTCTAACATTTAAGCCTGCTATTTTACCAGCATCCTTAGTTGCTTGTCTTTCACTGTCATTAAAGTAAGCTGGAACTGTGATAACTGCTTCTGTTACTGGCTCACCTAAGAAAGCTTCAGCATCAGCTTTGATTTTTTGAAGAACCATAGCTGAAATTTCTTGTGGTGTATAGTCTTTACCATCTATTGTTGTCTTATGGTTAGTACCCATATGTCTTTTTATTGATATTATTGTTTTATCTGGATTTGTAATTGCTTGTCTTTTTGCAACTTGCCCAACTAATCTTGAACCGTCAGCTTGGAAAGAAACAACTGATGGAGTAGTTCTTGCACCCTCAGAGTTTGCTATTACTACTGGATCTCCACCTTCCATAACAGCTACACATGAATTTGTTGTACCTAAGTCAATTCCTATAATTTTTGCCATTTTAATTTCCTCCTGATAACTAATTTATCTATATTATTTTACTTGTTTTGCTTGTTTCTATTACAATTTATTAAAATTTATTAAATTCGCTTATTATAATACTAATTACTCTTATTTATAATTAAATTTATTTAGTACATACTTTGCAATATTAAATCTACATCATCTTAATTTATTACATATTAAATTTCTTATCCTATAAAATATAAATGAAGCTTATTTAATGCAAGATATATAATTAAAATTAAAGCTAAATATAATTAAGATTATTTATTAGTTATATAAGCAAAATATTTTTTAAGTGCTTAGTTAGCAACCTTAACCATGCTATATCTTAAGACCTTATCGCCTCTTTTATAGCCCTTTAAGAAAACCTCTACTATTTGGTTTGCACCAAGTGAGCTGTCTTCTATATGCATTACAGCATTGTGTAAGTTAGGATCAAATTCTCCTTCTGACTCAACCTCTTCAACATTAAGTTTTACAAGTGAATCTTTAAATCCTCTTATTACCATTTCTATTCCTGTTTTGAAATCTTCAATGTCACCACCTACAGCAACTGATCTCTCTAAGTTATCTAAAACTGGTAAAAACTCTTTTAAAACATCTGCACATGCATCTGTGTAAATATTTTCTTTTTCTTTATTAGTTCTTTTTCTAAAATTATCATACTCTGCACTAAGCTTTATAAATCTATCGCCAGCAGTTTCTAATTTATTATTTAAAAGCTTCACCTCTTCTTCAAGAGCTGCAACTTTATCCTTTAAAACTTTTGTAAAGTCTAGTACTTCCTCTGAAGTCTCTTCTGAAGTTGCTTCTGTTTCCTCAATACACTCTTCAGTAGCTGCGTCGCATCCTACTTCAAATTCTGTTGAAGTATTCTCCTTGCATTCTTCATTTAACTTTGATTCTTTGTTATCCACCACTTGAATCCTCCATTCTAATTTCAAAGTCAGCTTTTAAACTAACTATTTATTTTTGTAAATATCCTCCATATTGATATTTAACTCTTTTACGATTTTACCTAATATGGATATTACCTTATCATATTGCATTCTAGTAGGCCCAACAACACCAATTACACCTAATGGTCTATCATGTATACTGTAAGTTGCAGTTATTACACTACAATCTCTTGCTTCAGCTAAGTAATTCTCAGCACCTATGCTTATTGCTATACCATCTTCCTTTTCTCTACTACTTAATAACATATCCACATTGTGCTCATTGTTTATAAATTGTATGAACTCTCTTGCTTTATCTATGTTATTGTATTCAGGATAGTTAAATATGTTAGTAAATCCTTCAGTATAAACCTTAGAAGTTTCTGTGGATTTTAAACTTTCATATAATGCAGGTATAAGCGCATTAAATATATCATCATGACCTCTTAAGTCTCTCTGAAGATTATTTATAACCTCCAAATCCATTTCATCTATTGTTAATCCTACAATTCTTCTATTTATTAAAACATTTAATCCATTTATAGAACTTTCCTCTACCGGACTAAAAACTCTTATTACATTGTTTTTAATAACTCCAGTATCAGTAACTATAACAGTTAAAATATTGTATGGATCAATAAAGACTAATTGTATTTGTTTTATATAGGCTTTTCTTATTGATGGAGTTTTTACTATACATGCTAACTCAGTCAATTCAGAAAGTATTTTAGTGGCTTCTATAATTAAATTCTCCACTTCATATATTGCTGAAGTAAATACCTTTTGCTTAATCAAAATCTCATCTTCAGCACTTATATTTCTTCGCTTCATAAGTTTGTCAACATACAGCCTATATCCTAGGTCTGAAGGTATCCTACCCGATGAACTGTGGAGTTGCTCAATATAGCCTAAATCTTCTAAATCAGCCATTTCATTTCTGATAGTAGCGGGGCTAACCCCTAAGTCATACTTTTTAGCTATTGTTCTAGAACCTATAGGCTCTCCAGTTTGAATATAATCCTTTATAATAGCCTCTAGAATTTTTAATTTTCTATCGTCCACTTACTACCACCTCTTTATTAGCACTCATTAACCTCGAGTGCTAATTGCTATGTTTAAAAAATATCACTTTTTTAAAACCTTGTCAAAAATATATTTTCTTTATTTTTGATTGTTTATAGCTTTGTTTTAAATTTATCTCAATATTTCTCTTAATATCTCTTATTTTTTCTTTCTTACGCTATTTTATACCAAAAAGAAAAAGGCTATTAATAAAATTTACACCTTATTAATAACCTTTTTCTTTTATTTACAAAATATGATGATTTTCTTACCATATTTTTATACTTTATCTATCTATAATAAAGTCTGCCATTACCACATTAGAAACTTCTATGCCTTTAGTTGTTAATTTCACATATCCTTCTGAATCCTGTAGTAAGTTTAAGTCTTTATATTTTTCAATTACTTCTTTATATACATCATAAATATCAACATTGAATCTTTGATTAAATTCCTTAATACTAATTCCTTGTATCTTTCTAAGACCTAAGAACATAAACTCTTCCATATCATCCTCTAAGGTATTTTTACTTTTAGTTATAATAGGACTGTTTTGTTCATTCATCATCTTTATATATTCTTTTATATTCTCACAATTATTAAATCTCTCACCATTATAATAAGAATGTGCAGCAACACCACACCCTATATAATTTTCTAAGTTCCAATAAACTAAGTTATGTCTACATTCCTTACCCTTCTTACAGTAATTAGAGATTTCATACTGCTCATATCCATTTTCTCTTAAGATATTCTTAGTTAAGGAATACATGTCTCTTTCTGTATCTTCATTAGGAAGCTTTAATAAATTCTTTTCATATAAATTATAAAAAGCTGTGTTCTCTTCTATTATCAAGCTATAGCAAGATATGTGATCTGGATTTAAAGTCATAGCTTCTCTCAAAGTCTCTATCCACTTTTCTAAGCTTTGATTAGGAAGCCCGAACATTAAGTCCATATTTATATTTTCAACACCCATTTTTCTTGCCATATAATAACTTTCTTTAAAGTCTTCTGCACTATGAATTCTTCCTATACTCTTCAAAAGATTATCATCAAAGGATTGAAGTCCTATACTCAATCTATTCATGCCCATTTCTTTAAAAATTTTAAGTTTCTCCTCTGTAAAAGTACCTGGATTCCCTTCCACAGTAAACTCTAGAGTTTTGGAGTACTTTAATTTTTTCATAGTATTTTTTAAAAGCTCTAAGGCTTCAATAGATAAATAAGTAGGTGTTCCCCCACCAATAAAAACTGTTTCTATTTCTATATCCTTATATGCTTCAATTTCCTTGCATAAGGCTTCTGTATATTCCTTCATATACTTTTCAGCTCCTGCAAAGGAAGCAAAATCACAGTATAAACACTTTTGCTTACAAAAAGGTATGTGTATATATAACGCTGTTTTCTCTATTTTAATCACCTTATTTCATTTTAATATAAAATTAGAGGAAGTTAATACTCCCTCTAATTGTGTAATCTTAATTTAGTTTTAAGTTTATTCGTCTAATTTAAGTACTGCCATGAATGCTTCTTGTGGCACTTCTACGCTACCAACCTGTCTCATTCTCTTCTTACCTTGTTTTTGTTTCTCTAGAAGTTTTTTCTTTCTTGAAATATCTCCACCATAACACTTAGCAAGTACGTCTTTTCTCATAGCCTTAATTGTTTCTCTTGCTATTACCTTAGCACCTACTGTTGCTTGAATTGGAATTTCAAACATCTGTCTTGGGATTATATCCTTTAACTTCTCAGCCATGATTCTACCTCTGTTATATGCCCTTTCTTCAGGCACTATCATTGATAGAGCATCGACCTTTTCTTTATTTAACATAATATCAAGCTTAACAAGTTTAGTTTGAGTGTATCCCTTCATTTCATAATCAAAGGATGCATAACCTCTTGTTCTTGATTTTAAAGCATCAAAGAAATCGTAAATGATTTCATTTAACGGTATATCGTAATTGATTACAACTCTTGTTGTATCAATATATTGCATATCAAGGAATACTCCTCTTCTGTCTTGGCATAGATCCATAATAGCTCCAACATAATCTGAAGGAGTTATGATTGAAGCCTTAACAACTGGCTCTTCCATGTGTTTTATTTCTGATGGTTCTGGAAGATTAGTTGGGTTAGTTATTTCAATCATCTCGTCGTTAGTTTTATACACCTTGTAAACAACGGAAGGTGCTGTAGTTATGATATCTATATCAAATTCTCTTTCTATTCTCTCTTGAATTATTTCTAAGTGTAATAATCCTAAGAATCCACATCTAAATCCAAAGCCTAAAGCTATAGAAGTCTCTGGTTCAAAGGCTAAGGCAGCATCATTTAACTGAAGTTTTTCTAAAGCTTCCTTTAACTCCTCATAGTCAGCTCCATCTACTGGATAAATACCACTGAATACCATTGGTACTGCTGGTCTATATCCCTCTAAAGCATTTTCTGTTGGATTAGCTGCATCTGTTATAGTATCACCAACACGTGCATCTCTTACGTTTTTAATAGAAGCTGCTATGTATCCAACATCACCAGCTTTTAATTCTCCTATTGACATAGGTCCTGGTGTAAATACTCCAACCTCAACTACATCATAGGATTTTCCTGATGCCATGAATTTAATTTTGCTTCCCTTTTTAACAGAGCCATCAATAACTCTTACGTAACTTACTACACCCTTATAACTATCATAATAAGAGTCAAATACTAAACATTTTAATGGAGCCTCTTCATCTCCAGTAGGTGCAGGTATTTTTTCAACCACTGATTCTAAAACATCTTCTATATTTAAGCCTGTTTTAGCAGAAATTAAAGGTGCATCTGATGCATCAAGACCTATAATGTCCTCTATTTCTTTTTTCACTTCATCTGGTCTAGCACTTGGTAAGTCTATTTTGTTTATAACAGGTGCTATTTCTAAATCATTATCAACTGCTAAATAACAGTTAGCTAAAGTTTGAGCCTGTATACCTTGAGTTGCATCAACAACAAGTACAGCACCTTCACAAGCTGCTAAACTTCTTGATACCTCATAGTTAAAGTCTACATGCCCTGGAGTATCTATTAAATTTAATATGTACTCATTTCCATCCTTTGCAGTGTATACTAATCTAGCTGCTTGGGACTTTATAGTTATTCCTCTTTCTCTTTCAAGCTCCATATTATCAAGAACCTGTTGCTCCATCTCTCTAGATGTAAGTGTTCCTGTTTTTTCTAGTAATCTATCTGCTAAAGTAGATTTACCATGGTCTATGTGAGCTATTATACAGAAGTTTCTTATACGTTCTTGTCTATTACTCTGCATAACTTCTACCCCCGATTCTATTTATTTATGAATATTATAATTTACAAAACTATCTTAAATTAAATTAGTTTTATTTCAAAAGCCACAGTTTAAAAAGGATTGCTTTACTATATTTTTACGCAATCATTCAAATTATATCATAAAATCAAGAGTTCTTGTCAACGTTTTTTGTTATATAAACCGAATTAGCTATCTATTTATCAATCTCTATTGAATACATTTACAATGTCTCTTGTGATCTTAGTTATTCCGCTACCATCAAATTTAAAATAATAATCTCCAAAATCTACAGCAAAGGTGAAGGGGTCTTTTTCCAAATATACCTTTAATCCATCATACTCGTAGCTTTGAGATAAATTTCTAGTTACTCTTATATTTACAACAGTTATACCTGTTACCATAATCAAAAATGCAAAAACAACCACAGCAAAGATTTTACCTCTTTGTTTGTTCATAAAAAAAAGCACCTCCTTAATATTTAAAGGATGTACTTTTTTGGTAATTTCTATTCATTTACATCAGCAATATATTTAGCAATTACTGTAGCAAGATATTTGCCTGTATTTTTAGTTTCAGAAATATCATTAATCATTGATCCAACTTCTAAAACAGCTAACTTAGGACTCTTATCTTGGCTAAAGTGTAGTATTCCCCCTGTTTTATAATGATAAATCTTATTACTTCTTATAAATCCAGGATAAATACTTTCAGAAGTATCTATAAGCTTATTAAGAATATTCATATGCTCAGGATGATTAGGACTAGTATCATCTGTAACAAACATATATCTAGCAGTATTTTCTCCATTTATATTACAAACTAATTCCTTTTTATTTGGAGAAGAGTCCCTGTGAAGGTCGATTATTAAATCATAATCATTGTATTTGTTTAATTGATCTGTAATTACCTCACTTGATCTATAATAAGATGCATTGTAGTCCAAGTCATTAACAGTTTTATCATGAACCACCTTAACTCCATACTTTTCAGTAAGTGTTGAGGTTAAAACATCAGCAACTGCGACAACAGAGTTTTCAAGGCTATCTGCATAAGGTTTATCTGGTAGATATCCCTCATGAGTATGTGTGTGATAAATAAGTACTCTTGGTTTATCCTTATCCTTTAAGTTTTTTTCAAGAGCAGCCTTTATCTTTATATCTATGTCAGTATCAACATTTTCTATTTTAACTATGTCCTCTTCACTTAAATTAAAAGAAGTAATACCCTTTAAATCTTCCTCGCTCAATTGTCTATCATGCTCATCACAAGAATCATTTGAAGCAATTCTAGCACCGTCACTAAAGCAAGAAACTTCCTTTGCCATTATAGATAAAGGATTATTTAAATCAATACCCATAAAGTCTAATAGATTTTGTATTATGCCACTTTTGCCATTGCTCCCATTTAAATATGGCATATTAAAACCAATCATATTTTCATACTTGCCTTGTTCCATCCTAATGAGATTAGTTTCAGCATTAATAACTGGATTAGGCGAAAATAATATTACAACTATGAGTATGGTTACTATATTAAAATATATTACAAACTTACTCTCTCTCTTAGGACCTTTTCTTTTCTTGTTATTATTATAATTAAATTTATAATTGTTGCCAGGGCTTGACCATTTATTTTTTAAATTTTCAAGTTCATATGGTAATTTTATCCTCTTTATTTTATTTAATATCGAAGTTAAATCTTTACTATTGAACCTTTCATTTAAGAATTTCTTTATTTCCTGTAGTAACATTATTTTTCCACTTTTGTTTTTCATATTTATCCCCCCATATCAACGAATTTAGGACTTATATATTAAAATATATGAGGGGATAACTTTTTTATTACTTCTTTTTAGGAAAGGTTCATTAACATTTTGTGAACTTTAGTCACAGCTAATTAATAAAGTTATTTATGTCCTCTAAGCTTAGGGATGGTTGAAGAGATATATTAATTCCTCCAGCTATTATTTTAGATACAGAATCAATTATCATATCTACATCCTTTGGAGTAACCATTAAATCTCCTACTTTTGGATCTAATACTTCCTTCATTAATTGCTCTTTATCACTACTTTCCATTTCCTTTAACATCTTGTAGAACTCACTACCTTCTGTAGCATTTTTAATTAAATCCTCTAAAACTAAATCAATTGTGTCATTAGCCAAGGTTGCTGCATCAACTACAGTTGGCACGCCAATTGCAAGTACAGGTATTCCTAAGGTTCTTTCACTTAGTTCCATTCTCTTGTTACCAACGCCAGCACCTGGAGATATTCCTGTATTGCTTACTTGAATTGTTCTATTAACTCTTTCTGTTTTTCTTGAAGCCAAGGCATCAACACATATAACTAAATCAGGTTTAGTTTTCTCTATTATTCCTCTTATAACTTCCCCTGTTTCCATTCCTGTTAATCCAAGCACTCCCGGTGCAATAGCACAAACTGGTCTTATTTCTTCATCTATACTATCTGGTACTAATTGTTTTAAATGTCTTGTTATCATTATTTGAGAAACAACCTTAGGGCCAATAGCATCAGGTGTTATGTTCCAGTTTCCTAAACCTACAACTAAAGCAGTCATACTTTCATCTAATTTTATAAGAGGTTTCATGGCTCTTGAAAGCACTCTACTTACTTCTTCCTTAGAGTCATTATCATAATGCACAATAATCGGCATATCTATGGTAATATAATCTCCCTTTGGTTTACCCATGGCAAGTTCACCATCATTATCTAATATTTTTACATGAGTAACCTTCATTGCTCCATCTCTATATTCCTTAACCTCTGTACCAGGTATTTCTTCAACAGAGTTTTTCTCTTTATACATTTCTTGTGCTTCTATAGCCAAATCCGTTCTAATACTTCCCACAATATTTCCTCCTTTGAATAAACTCTTTATTACCTTTAGTTACAATATATCTATTATGTCTTTCTTATTTTTTCCTAATCTCTTTAATGTATACTGTTATATTATTTTAATTCTGCTTTTTCATATATAATTTTTCAAAACTTCAATAACACCTACAAAGTCTATTACTTTAACCCTTGTTATTTATATATAAATCTTCATCTTTATATGGAAATTCTCATGACTTTAATCTTATCTACAAATAATATTAATTAAGTTTGGATTTTCTATTGAAGTCTTGTAAATTTAATGCTATAATATCACGTGTTATATGAACTCGTACGTGATTCCCCAAAAGCTGCGTACACAGTTATAATAAAATAAGGTGGTGAACACATAATGGCAAACTCAAGATCAGCTAAAAAGAGAATTAAAGTAAACGCTACTAAAGCTCTTGCAAATAAAATGGTTAAATCTGCATTAAAAACTTCTATAAAGAATTTCGAAGTTTCAGTTGTTGCAGGTAACAAAGAAGAAGCTACAGCTAAATTAACTTTAGCAGTTAAAGCTATTGATATGGCTTGTGCTAAAAACATTCTACATAAGAACAAAGCTTCAAGAGATAAATCAAGACTTGCTGCTAAGTTAAATGCTATGGCATAGTGGAATATAGACCGGTATTTTATACCGGTTGTTGTTTTTTATAGAGTGTTTTTTAGTTGCTTATATGAAGTAAGCTCTTTATTAACTCTATAAAAAACAAATAAGGTGGACATTTTGTCCACCTTATTTTATTTCCAGCTTTATAAACTTTTCTCTTTTATTAATATAGTTCCTAGATAATCTTATAGCATTCCAATTTGTATATTCTTATTTAAACTACCCTATTATAATTTCATAAACTTTTTATTTAGATCGCTATAGCCTCTACTTAACCTTATTTATGTATTCTTATATATCTATCTCAACAATGATTCTTCATCATACTTAGAAATAACTGTTATTAAATAAACCTTGTTGCAATTAAAAATGTACATTTTAAATTGAGGCTTTTATATTTAGCTATTTCATTTACCTTACTACAGTCATTATATTTATTAGCAAAGTTTCAAGCTCAACCTTTTCATCAATTGTTCTGCTTTTCAATCTTCCCTCAGTAATTAAACATTGTTCTAAAATTTTAACTATGTTTTTATCACTAAACTTTCTACTTTGAGCAATTAATTTTTCACAAACATAAGGATGTAAAGACATTTCACTTGCTATAGTATCCTTATTTTTACCTTGATTAAGACGCAGCTTTATATTAAGTATCTGTTCAAATCTTTTTCCTATGCTACTTAAAATAAAATTCCACTTTTCACCCTTAAATAATATCTCATCTAATACATCAAGAGCATTTTTAAGTCTTTTCTCCCCAATGTAATCTATTAAATCAAAAATGTGACTTTCAGACCTTTGAGGCATTAAAACAAGTACATCCTCCCTTGTAACCCCTCTTCCTTCAGTGTAAGCACATAATTTAGCTATTTCATTATTTATAATTTCCATATTATTATCTACTTCATTACAAAATAAAGTTAAAGCATTTTGCTCTATTTTCTTATGATTTTGATCAAATATCTTTTTAACCTTAGCTTTTAACTCTCCACCCCTTAATTTCTCAACAGAAACCACAGTGGCATTCTTTTCAAGAGCCTTCAACTTAGGATTTATTCTATCCTTATCCGATGAAAAAAGATAATACATAACAAGAATACAATGCTTAGGCATATTACTTATGTATTTTTTTATTTCATCAAGTTTCTTTTCATCTTCCTTATTTCCACCACTTTTTAGAAACTTACATCTGTATACCATAACCACCTTTTTATCACTCATAAAAGGCAGTGTTTCACAGGCATTAATAACATCTATTATCTGTGCATTTTCCCCGTCAAACTCAACATAATTCAAATCCTTAAAAGTAGGATCTACATTACAATCAATTATCTTTTTCAAAGATTCCTTTATTAAATTTTCATCTACTCCACCTAAGATATAACAGCTATCAAAATTCTTTTTATCTAACTTTGCACTTAGTTCACTTAGTTTTATCAAAGTATCACTCCCATTTATCCTCACATAATACGTTACTTAATTCTGATAATCCTATGACCTACTATAATATATTTTGCCAAAACCTCATTTTTATAAAATCTATTTTCGCCCTGAGGTAAAACTTCAATATTATAGTTACCATCAATAGACTCCTTACTTACATCCTTAGAGTCCTTTACAAAAACATTATTAATCTTATCTTTACATGAAAAAGCAAGAATATCCTTTTTGCTATTTTTAGTATAAGCTTTATCTAAATATGAAACTTTAAAATCCTCATCCAAATTCATAGCACAGGATTTTAAATTATCTACAGTTACAAAATTATCTATTTCCCTTACCTTTTCAATATTCTTTATCATTTTAGAATCATCACATATAAAGGTACTTTTGTCTTTATACTCTATTAGTATACCATCACTATAAGCCATTTTAAAATAACTAATATTTACATTGAACTTATATCTACTTATACCAACTGCAATTATAAAAGCTAATGGAATATACACCAGCTTTTTATGCCCCTTTTTCATAAGTATAAAGGAAGTTATTATTACTATGAACAGCACTGCATCTAAATAGCCTAAACTCATAATTCCAAAGCTTAATTTCAATAAAATTTCTCTATACCCTTCATAGCAAATTAAAATAAACTCCATTCCTTTGCAAAGCATAATAAACACTAAAGGTATTTTACAAAATATCAAAGCCAAAGTACCTAAAACTATAACCACTGTTAATATAGGAAGTAAAATTAAATTTCCAAGTATAAAATTTATATTTCCTTGTCCAAAAACAATAGCCATATAAGGAAAAGTGAAAACCTGAGCACTTACCCCTAAAGCTATGGTGCTCCTCAAAGTCTTAGGTAATTTATATACAGCTCTTTCTATTTTATGATTAAACATAAGAATACCTATTACCCCAAGAAAAGATAACATAAATCCAGGCGACGCAGCACTAAAAGGTCTTGTAATTATTAATATTATTGCAGAAATACTCAAAGCCGAATAAGCACTATATTTCTCTCCACATCTATATGCTAAATCATTTACTAAAATCATAACAAAAGCCCTTACCGTAGCAGACTTTCCTCCTGTTATAATCAAGAAAAGAAATGCTCCTATTAAAGCTAAGTTACTTCCTAAAGCCTTCTTTATAAATGTATATATTATTGCCATATGAAGTCCCGATACCGAAATAGCGTGGACTATCCCTAGGATTTTCAGCTTTTCATTATGCTCCTCACTTATATAAGCATCATCACCTAAACATAAAGCTACCACTACAGCTGCCTTGTCTTCTCCCATCTGCTCCTTTAATAATAAGTAGAAATTTTTCTTTTTATCATATATCTTTGAAATAAAATCATCCTTACTTAAGGTACACTCCTCAACTTTGCACCTAGCAACTACCCCTCTATTATATATAGGATATTTTTCATATGCTCCCTTAATTAAAACCCTGCTTCCTTCCCTTATCTCACTATTATAAACACCATCTAGTTGTACAAGCTTGCCATTTATTTTAGCCACATAATTAAACTCATTCTGCTCCACTATTCTCCCCTCCATACCCTGTGAGCTTGGAGCTTTAAAATCAAAATAAATAAAATTACTAGCTGCTCCTAAAATAAAAAAGCACATCACAATTATTAAATCTCTATAATTTATAGTAAAAGCAATTATAACTATTAGTATAATACTAAAAATCGTAGCAACTACAGCACTATCCTTATAAGCCATGGCATATAAACTTCCAATAAAAATAGCAAAAGCATAATACACCATAGGAAAGCCAAAAGTATCTCTATCCATAATCTCCTTTATTTAAAAAAGTTTTATTGTATACTTCTCAATATCAAAGCCAAAACTTAAGCTACCTCATTAATACCTAATTAGGTTTAACACATATCACTATATTAATGTCTAGTTATCTTTAAAACTCATATCCATATTAATACATAACTATCTTTAAAACTCATCTCCATATTAATATCTAACTATCTTTAAAACTTATCTTATAAAAATAACTGTAGCTTCTTCAAAGTCCTATGTATAAATAATAACTCTCTAAAGTCCTCCTTTTAAATAATTTTATAGTAAATATTTCTCCTCAAGCTCTGCAACAACATATACCTATTTCACCATAATAAACCCAAAGAAATATGGTAAGCACACAGAAACTATATCCTTTAGTAGAAAATTCTATAGAAAACTGTAATTATCTCCTTAGGGTTATAAAAAAATTTACTATAACACTTCACTGTTTATAGCTACATTATTATCAAAATGCGCAATATAAATTCCTATTTTTATATTTTTTACACATTTTAACTAATTGTATTGCATAATTTATACCCTTGAAAACTACAGACACACTATTAAAAGCCACTTATATGCTATTGATTTAAATCATGAGAACTTTGAAAATCTCTATTATATTGTTTTTATTATTTATGAGAGAATAAATTCCTAGGAAGTCATAATCTGTATATATTCTAATAAAAAATCTTCATTGTATTTAGATGTCCCATTCATTATAGAATAAATATACCTATGATTAGAAATATAGAATATGAATTAAAACTTATATATTTCATGAAAGAATTTTATTTATATGATTAAGGAAATGTCCCTATTGAAATATCTTAACAAAAAATAAAAATGCTGATAACTAATGTTATCAGCCAAAACTTCTAATTTAAAATTATCTGTTTCTTTGTTGTTTTTTAGCTCTTCTACAGTCTTGACATCTTTTTGGTTCATTTTCAAAACCTTTTTCTCTGTAGAATTCTTGTTCACCTTCTGTGAAAACAAACTCTTGACCGCAATCTGCACAAATTAATTTCTTATCTGCCATAGTCTCCACCTCCATATTTTAGGATTTAAACTACATAGAAATATTCTCCTAAAACCTAAAAGGGAACTATTCTGAATGTTTAAATCTCTTAATTTATAGAGATTATACCATTTTGATTTTTCACCGTCAACATTTAAAATAGTATTTTTTTAAAAATTCTGAATTTTAAATCCTTATGTTAATTAAAACATACTTTTTGTTTTATTTTAAACTCTAAACTTATATATATCCAAGAGTTTCTATTAATATTTTCATAAATTACTTTACCTTTTATATTTTTTATTACTAACTATTGACAAATAAAAATCTACCCTATATTATTATCATATCAAAAATTTTTGATGTGAGGTGTTACCTATGAGTAAGAATTACGAAGAAGACGTAAAAATATTTAAAGCACTATGTGATGAAAAACGAATATATATATTAGAACTTTTAAAAAGCGGAGAAAAATGTGCTTGTATATTAATTGATAATATGAATATAGGACAATCAGCCCTTTCCTATCACATGAAAATTTTATGTGAGTCAGGACTTGTAGAAAGTAGACAAGAGGGTAAATGGACTCATTATAAATTAAGTAAGTGTGGAGGAGAATATGCTTCTAATCGTTTGTTAGAGCTAACTACTCCTGATTTAGATAGTCATCCTCAATGTTGCAAATAAAAGTCATCATAGGATGGCTTTTATAAAAAACTTTACATCAAATTTTTTTTATATGAATATATGGCAATTATATCTTGAAAAAAATAAAGATGCTTTTACAGCAAAAGGAGTAAATTATGTCAAAGAATAAAAACATCAGCTTTTTTCAAAAATACCTTACATTCTGGGTTATTATATGCATGCTTAGCGGAATACTAATAGGAAAATATATACCTGCTTTACCAAACTTCCTAAATAAATTTGAATACGCAAATGTATCAGTACCTATTGCAATCCTTATTTGGATAATGATTTATCCAATGATGATGAAAGTAGATTTTCAAAGCATTAAAAACATTAGTAAAAATCCTAGTGGATTAGTTGTAACCTGGGTAACTAATTGGCTAATCAAGCCATTTACAATGTATATTATTGCTGCTTTCTTCTTTTATATTGTATTTAAAATGTGGATACCTGCAGATTTAGCTAAGGAATATCTTGCTGGTGCTGTTCTATTAGGAGCTGCCCCATGTACTGCAATGGTTTTTGTCTGGAGTTCTTTAACAAAGGGAAATCCAAGTTATACAGTTGTACAAGTTGCAACAAATGACTTAATTATTTTAGTTGCATTTGTTCCTATTGTAAGTTTTTTACTTGGAATGGGTAATGTATCTGTACCTTTTGATACTTTATTTTTATCAATTGTATTGTTTGTAGTCATCCCTTTGCTTGGAGGAATATTCACAAGATATTTTATTACTAAGAAAAAAGGAAGAGATTATTTCGAAAATATTTTCATAAAAAAGTTTGATGGTATTACTACTATAGGATTATTGCTTACCCTAATTCTTTTATTCTCTTTCCAAGGAAATGTGATTATTTCAAATCCATTTCACATAATTCTTATTGCAATACCTTTAATTATACAAACAATACTTATATTCTTTATAGCTTATTTAGCAAGTTATTTACTAAAGCTACCACATGATATTGCTTCTCCAGCAGGAATGATAGGAGCCTCTAACTTCTTTGAATTAGCTGTAGCTGTTTCAATATCAATTTTTGGAATGTCATCGCCCGCAACTTTAACAACTATTGTAGGCGTTTTAGTAGAAGTTCCAATCATGCTATTTTTAGTTAAAGTTGCAAATAGTACGAAAGGTTGGTTTAGTAATAATGAAAAATAATAAGCCCAAAGTAGCTTTTATATGTGTTCATAATTCATGTCGCAGTCAAATTGCTGAAGCCTTAGGAAAACATCTAGCATCTGATATTTTCGAAAGCTACTCAGCAGGCACAGAAATAAAATCTAAAATAAACCAAGATGCTGTGAGACTAATGAAAGTAAAGTACAATATAGATATGGAAGAAACTCAATGCTCAAAGTTATTAAGTGATATTCCTCCAGTGGACATTGTTATAACAATGGGATGTAACGTAAGCTGTCCAGCTCTTCCATGTACTCTTAGAGAAGATTGGGGACTAGAGGACCCTACTGGAAAATCCGATGAAGATTTTTTAGAAATCATAACTGAAATTCACTGTAATATACTTAATTTACGCAAAAGAATAATAGAAAATATATTATAACAAAAACGTAGTCCTATTTCTTGAAATAAATAGGACTACGTTTTTTTCAATCTTAATTAAAAACCTTTTTAATAAAAAGTTTCACCTTATCTTTTATTTTATCAACATAATATCTTTTATTTTACTTTAATCTTATATTTCTTCAATATATTTAATTACCACAAATAAACTTTTATATAGTTTAATTAAACTTTTCCAAAAATATATATAAAATCCAAGTTCTTATTTTTAAAATTTTCACTACAAAAACATTTTACTATTTAAATTCCATTCTATTGTTTAGATTTTATATATTTTCTACAGAAAAATATTTTTCATTTTCATAATATTTTCCTATGTTTCCATTAAAGAAAATTTACGTATACTTCAAATTTGAATTTATTTTTTTATTTTTATGAATTTTTATCTTTTTTTATTTTTATGTGAATTTATTTAATTATTCTAAAATTATATCAAAAATATTGACTTATCTTTGGTAGAGGTGTATAAATATACTTGTGATAGTCACAAAATTTACATTGTTGCAACATTTTATTAACTTTAAATTAATTTTTTGATACAAGATGCTTTTATAAATTATAAATCTATAAAATACGTTTATATTTTATAAACCTGAATTGTATTAAATTTATAAACTTATGTTTTATTATAAGAATTAGTTTATAGATTATTTTCATTGCAATTATAAAATAATTTATACTATAACTTATAAATAACTTTATACTAAAAAAGATAAATTTATATTAAGAGATTAAAAGAGGTAAAATCATGAATAACTTTAAGAAAAGAACTCTTAGCATTGCTTTAGCAACTTTAGTTGCATTCTCTTTAACTGCATGTGGAACTACTGCAAAAAAAGATGAGGCATCAAATGCTAAAACAAATGTAGAAGAAAAAGCAACAAAATCAGAATACGGTTTAGAGCAATTAGCATGGGCTCCTGATACTTACAATGCATTAGTTAATGTTATCAAAGAATACGGAAAAGATAGCAAAAACTATGATGAAAAACAAAAACCTTATGCTGTTTTCGATTGGGACAACACTACAATCATGAATGACGTTGAAGAAGCATTACTTGCTTACCAATTAGAAAACTTAGAATTTAAAATGACTCCTGAAGAGTTAGATTCAGTTATGAAAACTAATATTCCAAAGGACAACTTTAACGAGAAATGTAACAATAAAGATGGAAAACCAGTTAATATCGACTCAATTACAGAAGATATTACTAATGACTATAAATATTTATATGAAAACTTCAAAGGACTTAAAGGATCTAAATCTTTAGATGAAATCAAAAAGACTAAAGAATATACTGATTTCAAAGCTAAACTTAGATATCTTTATGCTGCAATCGGAGAATCTTTCAGTTCAGATGTAAGCTACCCATGGGTTACTTACTTATTTGCAGGAATGACTTCTAAAGAAGTTGCTACTCTTACTGAAAAATCTAACGACTATTGGTTAGCACATGAATTAGGTGAAGAAACTTGGACAAGTTCTGAAGAAATGCCAGGAAAAGCTGGTGTTGTTTCAGTTTCATTTAACACTGGTTTAAGAACTGTTGCTGAGCAACAAAACTTATACAAAGCTTTAATGGAAAACGGAATTGAGGTTTATATTTGTTCTGCTTCTTACATTGACGTTGTTAAAGAGTTTGCTACAAACCCTAAGTATGGTTACAATATACCAGGTGAAAAAGTTTACGCTATGGAACTTTTAAAAACTGAGGACAAAAAAATAACAGCTGAACTTGATCCTGAGTATTTCCAAACTCAAGGAAAAGGTAAAACAGAAACTATAAACAAATTCTTAGTACCAATCCATGGACATGGCCCAGTAATCGTTGGTGGAGACAGCAACGGTGACGTTAACATGTTATCTGATTTTGATGATACTAAAGTTAGCTTAATCATCAACAGATGCAAAGGTGGAAAAATCGGTGAGCTTTGTGAAAAAGCTATTGAAACTATGGGTAAACCAGAAGCTAGATTCTTCTTACAAGGAAGAAACGATAATACTGGTAAATACACTTCTTCTGAAAAATCTATTAAATTAGGTGCGACTGAAGAGAAACTTAAATAGTTTAGTGTGCTTTAATAGTTTAAAATAAATTAAGCCCTATATGATTAACTCAAAACTAAGCATATAGGGCTTTTAAAATCTTTAATTAAGTTTTACTCTCTCTTTTCTTATACTATTCAATTAAACTTTTATTTATATATACTTTGCAATATTAAATCTGCATCATCGTAATTTACGATATATATTAAATTTTTTATCCTATAAAATATGAATGAATTTTATTTAATGCAACATATATACTTATCCCTATATTTCTATAATTCTCTTCTAATTGTTTTATCAATTAAACTTAACTATAATATATTTCTCCTTATGTTTATACCTATTTATGCTTAAAGTTTTCTTCTTCATTATCTTAAACTTCATAGTTATAACTTCTAAGCTTAAATCAATCTAAATTTCTTACTTTGCTGTATTCTTAAAGCTACTTTAAATTATTATCACAATATATATTCATAGCCTCACTTAAAAACTGTGCTAAGCCTCCACCATACTTATCTATATTCTCAGTAAATCTCTCATCTGCCACATACATAAGAGCTAATCCTCTAAAAATCTCCAAGGTGCAATTATAATAGTTTTTACTTATATGACTTCTCCATTTACCTACTAACTCCTGTACCTTCTCATTAGAAGGATTCTCATCCATTAAAGCAGCTAATCCCTCATATATTTCAGCTGCCTCTCCCATTATATTTTCCCACTCCCCCTTAGAATATTTTGATGTTTTTTCTTTACTTTCTTTATAAGCGCTTGTCTTACCGTATCTTTCTTTTACTTCTTCTTTATATTTTTCCTCATGTTTCTTTATTTCCTCATAATTAAATGCCTTAAAATCCTTTTTACTCATAGCTTTACCTCCTAAATTCACAATCCTACTATCTATAGACTCTATTATATTTTCTAACCTATTTTTCTTCTCCACTATAAGCTCCCTTTGCATTGTAAGAGCCTTTTGCTTATCAAATTCCTCATCATATAATAATCTTTTAATTTCTTGAAGAGGAAAATCTAACTCCTTAAAAAGTAATATTTGATATAACCTTTCAACATCCTCTTCACTATACATTCTATAGTTGGACTCTGTCCTTTTACTTGGTACCAAAAGCCCTATTTCATCATAATGATGCAACCTTCTTATACTTACTCCAGTTAACTTTGAAATTTCATTTATCATGTACATGGCAATTCTCCTCCTAAAACTATATTAATCTATAACACAATGTTAAGGTCAATAGCTTTATTTTATTTTTGCACTACACTTTAGAAGAAAATCAATAACTTCATTTCACTTTCACACTATATTTTAGAAAAATCTCAATACCTTCATTTTATTTTCACAATACTTTATATAATTGTTTATTTTATTATATAAATTCAAAGGAAGCCATTTCTGACTTCCCTTAAATTTATTTATCTTCAAATATTTTTTCTATTATACTTTTAGATTTTATAATTTTTTCATCCTCATCAACTACCTCAAAGATAATTTTCCCCTCATATCCCTTTAGGTACTTTTTGAAAATCAATTCAAAATCAAGTTCTCCTTGCCCTAGTGGAAGATGTTCATGCTCCTCACTAAAACGCTTATCTGCTATGTGTATACATTTAGGGAACTTAACTTCAAGAATACTTTGTAAATGATCATAATCATCTATGTGAGCGATATCAAGAAGTAATTCAACCTCTGGATTTTTATCAAAGACTATTTTTAAATCACTAGCTTTATAATTAACCTTATCAATTACACTATTATTCTCAATATATAGTTTTATATTATTTGCCTTAAGTAATTGATTTGTTTTATAAATGTTATCTGCAAATGTATATATAGTTTTTGAGTTCACAGGAGCACTTTCACAGACTGGGTGTATAATTACTTCCTTATGATTTAAAACCTTTAATATACGAAGTAATTCATCATTATACTTATCATAGTCATCAATATCATATACTGCATGAATTATTACTGGAAAATTAGAATTAAGGACATACTCCTCTTTTGGATATGGTACCTTATCAAGTATCAAATCCCCCTTCATAAACCAGATTTGCATAAAAGTAAATTTATTTAAACTCGAAAACTCTATTTCATCTCTATAATCATTAAACCAACGTATACTTCTTCCGTATTCTATCATCATCTAACCTCTTCACTTTATAAAATTCTACAACCCCGTATATATTGTAGTTTAACATATGCAAATGATATCATAAAATTCAATATATTGTATATGATTAATTGAAAATCTAATAAAAATCTAGTTCCTTATATACTAGATATACAAACTATTGAATTACTTGTAATATAAACATATATATCCTATAATTTAACTATCGACTCTGCTAAGTCGAAATAAATCATGGGGGGGATTATTCAATGTCATTAAGTTTCAATTCTCTATTTGGAGAACAAGATATTTCTATAAATTGTCCTGTTTGCAAAGAAATAATAGAACTTAAGCTAAATCAAGTAGATAGCGAAGTTGAATGTCCTAATTGTAAAAATAAATTCAAAGTAAAATTCAAAGAGGGATTCAGTGCAAGCAAAGCTGCTGTTGATGATGCTTTAAAAGGCTTTGAAAAAGCACTTGGCGGTTTTGATGAAAAGTAATATGAAAAATTAAACTTTAATCTTTTCTATAAAAATACATAAGAATCAAAATCAATAAAGGTATAAATCTTATATCTTTTAAAACAAGTACCTATAAACAAGATATTAAAAAACCCTTTGTTTATAGGTATTTCTTCTATGATAATAAATTACCTATTTATTATTAAAATCTTTTTAGAACCAATGAACTAAACCTTGATCTTTATTCTTAAAATAAAAGTACCTAAGCTTTATCTGCGTAAGTGCTCTATTTGAGTTTTAAATATACAGTTTTAAGGATGTATTTTTACTGCACACCTACTGCACACCTTTTATAAGATTTATATATAAATGCAAAATAAAAAAAGCTTAAAGTTCAACACTTTAAGCTTTTTGGCGGGAATATGTGAGAATCGAACTCACCCATCGTGGTCTTAGCACGACAACACGGTTTTGAAGACCGGCAAGTACACCAGCACTTATCTACTCCCTCGACAAAAAATATTCTACCATAAAACTAAAATAAATGCAACATTTTATCCTATATTTCTTCAATTTTATTTTTTTTCACTATATTTTGATATATAAAACCCTTTATATGTGTACATATAATTAAATTAATTCAACTTTTTATTCTGAAAATTTAATAGTCATTTAAATTAATCTTTATACTCAATCTTCTTAATATAAAAACAAGGCAAGCCATATTTCAAGCTTACCTTATCTTCATTCTATCCTTACACTATTTAAATATTCTCTTTAAATTCAATGCATTTACGAGCTTATATTAACTTTCTATGACTAATATAACACCCTATCATTTTCTATTCTCTTAGTTAATCTTATAGAGTCAAAATGTTCTAGTAATGCAACTACATACTTTCTGCTAGAATTGAATAATTCTCTTGCCTCTGAGGCTGTAATCTTTCCATTTTTATTTATATATTCTACAACCATTTCCTTAGCTTTATCATAGTTTTCCTTAGTGAATATACAATCATCCTGTAGCTTAATTAATTTTTCTCCATCTAATAAAAGTTCAAATACCATTTGACAGGCCTTTTTATCCTTTTCATTAGATATTACATCATTATACTTAGGAGTATTGTATTGTCCTTCACTATAAGTTTTTAATAATAAATCTTTGACTCTCTCTTGCTCTTTATTTAATTTTATTTCAAAGGTATATAAAGAAACAAATTTGTCAGTTACCTTAATTAAGAACCTTTCTTCCATTTCACCTAAAGCTTCAGCATATAACTTTTGCTTAAGTTTCTTTCCAAAGATTTTATTTTTTAATTCTTCCTTGGAAATACCTACTTTTAGAGGATTTTTCTTATGATAATCTAAAAGTAAAGTTTCTATTTTAGCCATGCATTCCTTTAAGTAATCTATGTGAATATACACAGGCTTTTCTAAGGATACAAGTTTTAATATCTTTTTATCCCCAATTAATTCTTCTAATTTTTCTTCTATGGCTTCTTCATTTTTACCAAGAGATTTTAGTATTTGCGCACAGTCTGGAAACTCAACACTTAAGTTCTTAACTGTATTTTCTAAAATACTTTCAGTTTTTCCACTTTCTTTTATTTTCATATCCTCTATATGTTCTTCATCAAACCTCTTAGCTTTATGTGATACTGGCTCTATAATAGTACCACCACCGATTGTATACATAGGTGAGTAGCTTCTTATTACATATCTATCATTTCTTTGAGCTGTTAACTCTTCCTCTAACCTAAGCTGCACATAAGCTGTTTCACCAGGTTTTAGTTCTTCTCTATCTAAAAGTATTACTCTACATAATATCTCGTTAGTACCGTGATATAATCTAACTCTTTGTCTATTTAAAAGAGGCTTTTCCATGCTTTTTAGATAATATAAATTACAATCTAAAATCATTGTAGGTTCCATAATATCCTCAGTGGCAACTACACATCCTCTTCCTACTTCTGTAGTCTTAACATTAGCTAAGTTTATAGCACATCTTTGACCAGCTTCTCCAACCTCTGAAGGATTACCATGAATTTGTATACTTCTAATCTTAGTTTTAACCTTTGAAGGATATATCTCCACAGTATCACCAATCTTCGCTCTTCCACTTATAATAGTTCCAGTTACAACTGTACCAAAACCACTTACAGAGAAGGAACGGTCAACAGGAAGTCTAAAGTGTCCTTCTACGTCTTTTCCATCTGTATCCTCTGTTAATTTATCAATAGTTTCTATTAATTCAGGAATGCCTGTTTTAGTTTTAGAAGATACTCTACAAATAGGAGCACCCTCTAAGAAAGTTCCTTTGAATTCTCCCTTTACATCCTCTTCTATCATAGAAACCCATTCTTCATCAACCATATCAGTTTTAGTTAATACGATTATTCCCTTTTTAACATTTAAAAGTTGAAGAATCTCAAAGTGTTCCTTAGTTTGAGGCATTACCCCCTCATCTGCAGCTATTACTAAAAGTACTATATCTACTCCACTAACACCTGCAAGCATGTTCTTTACAAATTTCTCATGACCTGGAACGTCTATTATTCCAGCTCTTCTTTGAGATGGTAAGTCAAAGAAAGTAAATCCTAAGTTTATAGATATACCTCTATTTTTTTCTTCTTTTAAAGTATCTGTTTCTCTTCCAGTTATAGCTCTTATTAAAGAAGTTTTTCCATGATCAATATGTCCTGCTGTTCCAATTACTATATTTTTCATATTCCTTCTCCTTACTTAAGCTTTTTTTCTATATTCACTAAGGCATCTAATATGATATCAAACTCTTCTACTTTAAGAGTTCTCACATCTAAAATAACCTCTCCATTATTAACCCTAACAACTATAGGTGTTTTATTATTTCTTAAAGCAATCTCTATTTGTTGAGGAGTCATCTTATCACAAGTAAATTTAACTGCATATCCTTCAATAGTTTCTGTAGGCATAGAACCTCCACCTACCATAGAATATTCAGTTTCTACTTTATAAGAGAATTCTGTTGTCTTACTGCTTAATTTTCTTTTTAATCTAAATGCCTTTTGTTTTAATGTTTCCTTATCTGATAAAATCATATTCAAGGTTGGTATATTTTCTATAGCTTCCTTTTCATCTAAATATAATTTTAAAGTTGCTTCTAAAGCAGCTAAAGTCATTTTATCAATTCTTAAAGCTCTAGTTATTTGGTTTTTCTTCATTCTGTCAATATACTCTTTTTTACCAACTATAATACCAGCTTGAGGACCACCAAGCATTTTATCTCCACTAAAGCTTACAACATCAACGCCCTTTTTAATACTTTCTTGCACTGTAGGTTCTGGAATAAATCCATATTTATTAAAGTCTACTAAAACTCCACTTCCTATATCCTCAACTACAGGAATATTGTGTTCTTTACCCATTTTAACAAGAGTTTCTAAATCCACTTCCTCAGTGAATCCCATGATTTTGAAGTTTGAAGTATGAACCTTTAATAAAACTCCTGTATTTTCATTTATATTTCTTGTGTAATCATAATCGTGAGTTCTATTAGTTGTACCCACCTCGATTAATTTAGCACTACTAAAAGCCATTACATCAGGAATTCTAAAAGAACCACCTATTTCTACTAACTGTCCTCTTGAAACTATAGCTTCTTTATCCTTACATAAAGTATTTAATATTAACATAACAGCAGCAGCATTGTTATTAACAACTAATCCAGCCTCAGCTCCAGTTATCTTAACTAATAACTCCTCAATATGTGAATATCTTGACCCTCTTTTACCAGCCTCTACATCATACTCTAAGTTATTATAATTTACAGCCACATTCTCAACAGCTTCTAAGGCTTGCTTTGATAATATTGATCTACCTAAGTTAGTATGTATAACTGTACCAGTTGCATTTATAACTCTTCTTAATTTGTTTTGCTTTTTCTTTTCAAGAATCTCTAAAGCATAATCCACTATTTCCTCATTATTTAACTCTGTGATTTTATCCTTTAATATCCCTGTTCTGTAATAATCAATAGCTTCTCTTAAAGATTCAATAACTAAAACTCTCATTGAGCTTTCTATAACTTTTTTTATCTTATCATTTTCTAATAATTCATCCATTTTAGGCAAAGATTTCAGTAAATTCTTGTTCATGTTATGCACCTACTATTTTTAATATTTTTAATTTTCACTTTGTATTTTTGCAAAATTTAGGCTTTAAGTACCATATACTTAAAGCCTGAAGTTTCATTATTCTACAATTATGTAAACATCACTTAGTTCTATAGCTTCACCTATAACAGAAGATGGTAAATCTAATTTACTTAACTCTTCCATCATATCCTTAGCGACTTCCTTTGAACAACTAATTAATAAACCACCTGATGTTTGAGGATCAAATAATATATCTTCAAACCATTCAGGTATATTATTTAATCTATATTTTCCATCTAAGTAACTTCTATTACTATATGTACCTGCTGGAACTAATCCCATTTCTGCAAATTCCTTAGCTTTTTCTATATAAGGTATTTCATCCTTATATAATTTTAAAGTTACATCAGAGCCTTGAGCCATTTCATAAGCATGACCCATTATTCCAAATCCTGTTATATCAGTACATGCTGTCACTTCATAATCCATCATTATTTCACCAGCATATTTATTTAAAGTACTCATGACCTTAACAGCATAATCATAACTTTCTTTATCAGCCATTTCCGCTTTTATAGCTGTGTTAAGTATACCTGTTCCTATAGGCTTTGTAAGTATTAAAACATCTCCTACATTAGTACCACAGTTCTTAAGTACCTTGTCAGGATGTACAAGTCCCATAACAGATAAACCATACTTAGGTTCGTCATCAGAAACAGAATGGCCACCAATTACTACGGCTCCACACTCCATTACCTTATCTGCTCCACCTTTTAGTATTTCCCCTAAAATATTTATATCTAAACAATTAGGAAAGCATACAATATTTAATGCTACACTTGGCTTTCCTCCCATGGCATATACATCACTTAAAGAGTTAGCTGCTGCTATCTGTCCAAAAGTATATGGATCATCCACTACAGGAGTGAAAAAGTCTAATGTTTGAATAGCTGCAAGTTCATCAGTTAATTTGTAAACCGCTGCATCATCAGAAGTCTCTATTCCTACTATTAAGTTTTTGTCCTCCATTTTAGGAAGTTTATCTAGTATTTTAGAAAGGGTCTCCGGCCCTATTTTGGCTGCTCACCCTGAGGTTTTAGATAATTCTGTAAGTTTCTTATTCAAAGCACTAACTCTCCCTTCTAAAACAACTCTTTATTTAAAATTCACACACTGTCGAATATAGAGTTTTTATTGTTATTTATTTTATTGCTTCATGTTAATTTTATAATAATAATTACTTAATGTCCACAGAGTCAATAAATTTATTTAAAGTTTTTTCTCCAATTCCCTCCACATTTCGCAGTTCACTTACATCTTTAAAGCCACCATTCTTCTCTCTATAATCTATTATAGCTTGAGCCTTACTATCTCCAATACCACTCAAAGTCTTTAATTCTTCTAGGTTTGCAGTATTTATATTTATCTTTCCACTACTAGTTTTATTAAAATTTTTATTATCTACATTATTTGCACCATTATTTTCACTACTTATACTCATCTTAGGTACCTCCTCTTCACTTTCGCCATTTTTAAAAATATAAATTATATCTTCATCACAAAGCTTTTTTGAAAAGTAAACTCTATTTGCATCTGCGTCCTGTGTAAGTCCTCCACATAACTTTAAAAGATCATCAATTCTATCTCCTTCTTTCAAAGAATATATACCAGGCTTATTAATAGCCCCCTTAACATCCACCTTTATAATAGAGCTGTTATTAGTATTTTCCCTATTACCTTCTATTACATTCTCTGAATTAGAACTTTCCTTATTTTTCACATTTTCTTCATTCTTAAGGGATACATCTTTATCTTCATCTTTACTTACACCACTGCTATATAATAATTCTTTATCTCCCGCTTTATATGATTCTGCAGCATTTATTTTATTAAGTACAAAGCCACCAATTAAAAACAAAGCAAAACTTACAACAAGAACTATAGCTCCTATAAACCTTTTATTTTTATTCATATCTTATGCTTAGAAATAGTATGTATATAAATAGTCCTAGCCCTTAGGTGCCATACTGCATCTAAATTTCCTCCTTCATAGTATTTATATTAATATACATTATTTAACACCCGGAATTTATATATCTTCCTAAAGGATCTTCATTGTATTTAGAGATAAGCCTCTTTACTAAGTTTCTTTATTAAGTAAATTCATATCTTAAATATACATGTAGAATATTAATTGGAACTTATATATTTCATTAAATAAACTTAACTTTTTTATAAATTTATAGTGAAATTTTAAAACTTACTATGTATTCTATTTAAAGTACTTCTCTTTCCTTACCTTCTTTATATCCATTAATTTCATTTTTTATTCAAAAATAACATTTTTCAAAGGAAACTATCGCTTTTTTAATAAACTTTTGATATAATTTATTAAAATTCCCTTTTTGAGCTATATTTTAGACTACATTAGAATTTATGTTTTATTCTCATGTTTAAAGAAATTTTCCACGGCTTAAAACATTACTTCAATTTAAGCTAATAGCTCATTTTTAATAAGTTAGCTTATGCTATCTAGTGTAAGTTCTAACTTTAAGTAACTCTAAATATAAAACTTAATTAGTACTTATTTAAGTTTTAAATAATATATATCTTAATATGGCTTATAAGGCCATAAACAACTTAATTAGAACCTACATAATACTAAAATGACTGGGAGGATTAAATGTATCATTCAGCTAAAAAAACTAAATATTTTACTATGATCTTAGCTTTTTTTATGGCTCTATGTTTTTTTAACTTCACTAAGGTTTATGCAGAACCCGTAGAAGTAACTGCTGATGGAGCTGTGTTAATTGATGAACTTACAGGGGAAGTCTTATATGATAAAAATAAAGATGAGCAATTTCCTCCTGCTTCAACAACTAAGATAATGACTGCCTTACTAGTATTAGAAAAATGTAATTTAGATGACTTAGTAACTGTATGTAAGGAATGTGAACCTGTTGAAGGATCAAAAATTTATATCTTTGAAGATGAGCAAATGACAGTAAGAGATTTGCTACATGCTTTAATGAAGGTTTCTGCTAATGACGCTGCTATAGCCTTAGCAAAACATATAAGTGGAAGTACAGAAGATTTCGCAAAGCTTATGACTGAAAGAGCAAAGGAACTTGGATGTAAAAACACTACATTTAAAAATCCTCATGGTTTATATCAAGAGGGACATGTTACAACTGCATATGATCTTTCTTTAATAATGAGAGAATTGATGAAACAGCCAAATTTTAAAGAAATAGCTTCTAGCTATTCTTATGAAATTCAACCTACAAATAAATGTAATGAAGTTAGACCTCTTTGGAACCAAAACTATTTATTGTACCCAGAGAATCCTCTTTATTACAAATATGCAGAGGCTGGTAAGACAGGCTATACCGATGAATCATTACATAGTTATGTAGCAAGTGCTAAAAAAGATGGTACAAGATTAATAGCAGCTTTCTTACATGATGGTAAAAAAACCTTCTTTAAGGATGCTAAAAATCTTTTCGAATATGGCTTTAATAATTTCGATGTAGTTAAAGCTATTTCTAAGGATCAAGTACTTGGAGAGTGTGCACTTAAAGATAATTCATCAACTATTCCTTTAGTTGCAAAAAATGATTTATATGTAGTTAAAAACTTAAGCTCCGATAAAGAGATAAGTGATATTAAATTAAGCACTGAAGAAATAACTTTTGGAAAAGAGGCTATTGCAAAGGGTACTAAACTTAAAACTGCATCAGTATCTTATAACGGTGAAACCTTTAATGTCGATGTAATATCAGCTGCAGATTATGTACCTCCTGTATTGACCTTTAAAGATAAGCTTAAGGACTTTACCAAGACAAATACCTTTATTTTAATTATAGGTGGGATTTTAGTATTATTCTTATTATTTATTTTACTTATTTTTAGAATCCGTAGTATTCGTAAAAAAAGAAGGTTAATGAGAAAATACAATCTTCATGTTTCATCACCTAATTTATATCGTTCTAATAAAAGAAAATAATATATAATTAATAAAAGTCGCTAATTATTAAATTGCTTTAAGCATAAACTTTAATATTAGCGACTTTCTTTATTTCAAATAATTCTCTATTAAATTCTTCATATCTTCTGGTAAATCACATTGTAGTTCTAGTTTTTCACGTGTTTTAGGATGAAGTATTTCTAATCTGTATGCATGTAAGGCCTGCCTATCTATAAGTTCTTTCTCTTCCTCTCCATATAAAACATCTCCAAAGATAGGATGCCCTAAGTGACTTAAATGAACTCTAATTTGATGTGTTCTTCCTGTCTCCAATCTAAGTCTTACTAAATCTCCCTTTGGATAACTTTCTAAAACTTCATAATGCGTTATGCTTCTTTGCCCCTCTTCAAGAACCTCTCTTTTAATAGAATCCTCTGTTCTTCTTCCTATTGGCAAATCAATTGTTCCTGACTTATTTTCTAAATTACCATGAATTATAGCTAGATATTCTTTTACAACCTTATTTTCTTGCATATCTCTTGATAAAACCATGTGAGCATGTTGATTTTTTCCAATCATAATCAAGCCTGAGGTATCCATATCAAGTCTGCTTACTAATCTAACTATGCAATTTTGATTGGTTTCTTTAAAGTGATACATTAAGCCATTAGCTAAAGTACCATAGGGATGACTTTTAGTTGGATGAACCACCATATTCGGACTCTTATTCACCACAATTAAATCCATATCCTCAAAGACTATATCTAACTCCATAGGTTCTGGCATTATATTTTGACTTTCCTCTTTTGTTATATTAAAAGATATCTCATCGCCTAATTTCACTATATAATTTAGTTTTTCAACCTTACCATTTACCTTAATACGTTTTTGAATTCCCGCACTTTTTATCATTCTACTTGAAAGATTTTCATAGTGCTTTAAATAATCTCTTAATTTAAGATTATCATATTGCTCCTTAACCCTATATAAAAGGTTATTTTCCATCTGTCCACCTCTTCTTTATCTATCTAAACATATTTTCTTATTTAACTTCTTCCTTATCGCATTCTGATATTTCTGAATTCTCTTCATGAGCTTCCTCACATTCTTCTATATCCTTTACTTTACAACATTCTTTTTCTTCACATTCATCTTCAAAGCATTCAGCATCTTCAATGTTTATTCCCTTACATTTAGCTACCTTTGCTAATAATTCTTCTTTGTAATCATCCTCATTTAAAGCTTCACAAACAGGAATTACAATTTCTAGGTAATCTATAAGTAGTTTATCATATCCATATATTTTCTCACATATTCTAATAGCTTCTTTACCATACTCTAAAGCCTCTTTATCATGTCCAAGCTTATGATTTATAGCTATAAGATTATATAATACCTTAGCAACATTTACATGATCCTTATTAAATACCTTTAATACTGTCTCATATGACTTATTTGCATATACTAATGCCTCATCATAACTTCCAGCTGTATATAGCTTTACAGTCTTTGTACATTGTCTTATCCATTTAAATTGTTCTATTAGTTTCATAAATATTAAGTCCCCCTAAGTTTTAATTATTATGTACTATTTTAAATATATTATATTAAATATTTTAAACTCTTCCCTTATGTATAATTTATTAAATATTCACTCTTTTATTAAGATATGTATTAGCTCTACTTATTAGAATATATCTTATAATAAAGAGTTTACAATTTAATTATATTTTAATCCCCATTATTAAATATAATTAAATGTAAATTAAAAATTATATATCTCTAAATACATTTAAATTTAAATCTTTAAAGTTTCACACTTAAAAATACACTTAAATGTAAATCCTCAAAGCATCATATTCTAAGATATACTTCAATATAATTCTTAAAAGGTATATACTTGAAAATACGCTTAAATATAAATTCTTAAGGTATCATATTCTACTACACTCTTAAAAATAAATTTTAAGAATTACGCACTTTTAAATACGCTTAAATGCAAATTCTCAAAGTTTCAAACTTAAGTGTAAATCCTCAAAGTTATATATTTTAAAATGTATTTACATAAACCCCGAGTTTCCTCGGGGTTATAAGTACTTATATTAAACTAAAGCAATTGCTTCTATTTCTAATTTAGCATCCATTGGTAGCTTAGCTACTTGAACACAAGATCTTGCTGGGTAATTTTCAGTAAAATATTGAGCATAAACTTCGTTTATTGCTGCGAAATCATTAAGGTCTTTAACAAATACTAATGTTTTAACAACTTTGTCTAAAGAAGTACCAGCTGATTCTAAAATAGCTTTAACATTCTCTAAAGATTGTTTAGCAGCTTCTTTAACGTCATCTTTTACTAACTCACCTGTAGCAGGATTAATTGGAAGCTGTCCTGAAGTATAAACTAGATTTCCTATCTTTGTTCCTTGAGAATATGGTCCAATAGCACTTGGTGCTTTTTCAGTGTTTATAATTTCTTTTTGCATATGTCATGCCTCCTAAATTTAATTTTATCTAGTCCTTATTATAGCTCTATTTTCTAAAACTATTATTAAACTAGAAAGAAAATATTACCCTTAGGGTATGATCTCATTTATATTATATCACAGCATATCCAAATATTTAATTATACAGAAAGTTTATACTATTTATTTTTTCTATTAAGCAACAAATAATTCCTTGAATCGATTGTTTTAGTGTGTAATAAGTTACCACTTTTCATAACAAAGGAAATAGTTGAATCAAAAGCAAATATAATGGCCTCATCTAAATCTTCATAAGCAAGAGTTCTTGCCTTTTCAACTCCCGGAAAATCTCTTCCAGGTTCTATGAAATCAGCTATAAACACTATCTTTTCTAAAAGCGTCATATTTTCTCTTCCTGTAACATGATACTTAATAGCACTTAAAACTTCCTCATCTTCTATTCCAAATACTTCTCTTGCAACATATTCTCCAGCATAGCCATGCATCAAAGGAGGCCAATGCTGTACTACCACATCTATCTCTTCACCATTATCTTTTAAAATCTGTAATATTTTTTCGCTTTCCATATACTTTGCACAATCATGAGTAAGCCCTGCAAGTTCTGCCTTTTCTTCATTCGCACCATAAAGCTTTGCAAGTTTTTTAGAAGTTTTGCTTACCCCAATACAATGATTGTATCTATTCTCATTTAAGCTACTTTTTAAATATTCCTTAATTTCTTCATTACTCCACATTATTAATCCCCCTATACAATCCAAGTTCCTTTATAATATTGTCCACACCACTTGGAAGTAAATAACTTACTTCTTTATCCGCAGCTATTCTATTACGAATGTTTGTGGAAGATATTTCGAGAAAAGGAGTATTTAAGACAATAATCTTAGTGTTGTATTTTTTCTCTATATATTCTTTCCTAACTTGTATTTCATCTTCTGAAAATCCTAATCTATTAAAAACTACAAGAGTACATAATCCTAATAGTTCCTTAACATTTTTCCATGTATCTATGTAAAATAAACAATCTGCTCCAGTGATAAAATGCCACTGAACCTCAGGTTGAACCTTTGAAAAATGAAGTAAAGTCTTATATGTATAACTTATTCCCTCTTCTCTTACTTCATAATAGTCTAGGCTAAACCTTTTTTCGTGCCGTATAGCCATCAAGACCATTTCACATCTTAATGTTGCATTAGTTATCTTTTTAATACTTTTATGCGGAGGATCTCCTGCTGGCATAAAAATTATTTCGTCAAGATTTAATCTTTCTAGAGATTCATATGCTATATTTAAATGTCCATTATGTATAGGATCAAAAGTTCCACCAAAAATAGCTTTTCTCACCATGAATATCATCCTTATTTTAAAATTTATATTTCTATATATAAACCCTTGTTTATATAAGTTTCAATAAAAACCTTCCTAATATTTTGCTTAATTTTAATATTAAATAAATATAGATATAGTCCTTAATATTCAATGCTTATAAAATGTATTTTATAATATATACAATCAAAGCTTCTTACTTCTTTAAAAGTAAACCTATAAAAATTTTATACTTATTATGAAACCTAACCTAAAAATATATCTTAACCTTATTTAATAAAAAACTTTCTCTTAAATTCTTTATATAGAAAAGTTCTACATAAGCATTAAGCTTTAGATTTATTATCTAAAGCTTAATATTATATATTATTCTAATTCTATTATAATTCTATTACAGGTTTTTTTGAAGACTTTCTATATATAACAAACTTGTTTCCGATTGCTTGAACCCCTTCACATCCTAATTCTTCACAAATCATATCACTAGCTTCTCTAGCCTCTAACCCGCTGTTATTTAAAACACTTATTTTTATTAATTCTCTTTTTTCTAAAGCATTACTCACTTGCTCTAAGAAAGTTTCGTCTACCCCATTTTTACCTATCTGGAATATAGCGTCTATACCATTAGCTAGTGATCTTAATTGTGCACGTTGTTTTGATGTTATCATCTTGTTCCTCCTAAATTATAATAAATACTCAAATTCAAAGTCATTTAATCTTACTATTTCTCCATCTTGTATTCCTAATTCTCTTAACTCATCAAAGATACCTTTGTTAGTAAGAACCTTATGAACATATCTTAAAGAATCTGGCTCATTAACATTTACTGCATGAAGTAATCTATCTACGAAGCTACCTGTAACTTCAAATACTCCATCTTCAGCTCTTCCAATTGTGTAAGTGAATTTCTTCTCTTCTTCCACAAATCTATCTTCTTCCTTAATTTCAAGTTCTGTAACAGGGATCTTAGATAGCATTTCTGCAGCTTCCTTCATTAACTCCGGAACACCTTCGTTAGTAGCAGCAGAAATCTTAAATATCTTATTGAAACCTAATTTCTCCATTTCAGCCTTGAAAGTCTCAAAATATTCCTCATCATATAGCATATCGCTCTTATTAGCAGCTATTATTTGAGGTCTATCCCAAAGCTTAACACTGTATTGCTTAAGTTCTTCGTTAATCTTCTTAACGTCCTCTATAGCATCTCTTCCTTCAACACCTGAAATATCAACTACATGAATAAGTAATCTAGTTCGTTCAATATGTCTTAAGAATTCTAATCCTAAACCAACACCCTCTGCTGCACCTTCAATGATACCTGGGATATCTGCAATTACAAAACTTTCAATTCCAGGCATAGCTACAACACCTAAGTTAGGTTTTAAAGTTGTAAAGTGATAGTTGGCAATCTTAGGTTTAGCCTTTGAAACCATAGAAAGTAAAGTTGATTTACCTACATTAGGGAAACCTAATAATCCAACATCAGCAAGTAATTTTAACTCTAAACGTATGTATCTTTCTTCTCCTGGCATACCTGGCTCAGCAAAACCTGGTGCCTGTCTTGTAGGTGTTGCAAACTTAGCGTTTCCTTTACCACCCTTACCACCTTTAGTAACTACAAAAGAATCATCTTTATGAGCTAAGTCAGCCATTATTTTTCCGCTTTCTTCATCTCTAATAACTGTACCCATAGGTACCTTAACTATTAAAGTTTCTCCATCTTTACCATAGCATTTGGATCTTCCACCGTTCTCACCTTTTCCTGCTACGTATTTTCTTTTATAAGTAAAGTCCATAAGTGTTGTCATGTTAGGATCTACAACTAACTTAACACTTCCTCCTCTACCTCCATCACCACCGTCTGGTCCACCAAGATCAACGTATTTCTCTCTTCTAAAAGAAATAGCTCCGTCTCCACCGTCACCAGACTTAACAAATATTTTCGCTTTATCTATAAACATAAATTCTCACCCTACCTTATTTACGAAATTTAAATTGCATATATATTTATGATTGAACATAAATACCAAAAGTATACTTCTATTATATATGTATTTAAATCATTGTGTCTTCAATTAATTCTGAATAGAGGTTGTATGTCATTTTAAAAAGTTTTGTAATTTTAAAAAAGCACCCGAAAACGGGTGCCTTTTAAGCATTAATATTACTCTGCAACGATTTCGATCTCTACAGGGTAAACACTTGCTCTTTTTTTATCTTTACCGAACTTCTCGAACTTTAATACTCCATCAACTTTAGCGAAAAGAGTGTCATCTCCACCTTTTCCTACGTTTAAACCTGGATGAATTTTTGTTCCTCTTTGTCTTACAAGAATGTTTCCTGCAAGTACAAATTGACCATCAGCACGCTTAGCACCAAGTCTCTTAGATTCAGAATCTCTTCCGTTCTTTGAGCTACCTACCCCTTTTTTGTGGGCAAATAACTGAAGATTCATTGTTAGCATAGTCATTACACCTCCTCTTCCTTTACTACTACGTAATCATCGTATTCTATTTCTACACTTTTCAAACCTAAAAGCATAGTCTCCATTAATATTTGACAGTCATCTATGTCTTCCACTGAAAAACCTCTAAGATCAAGACTTAAAAAACCATGTTTAACAGTAGGTTTTATCTTTTTCTTTAATACCCCTGCTATACCATTAACTATTGTCAATGATATTGCAGAAATTGCGGCACAAACTATGTCGCTACCTTCCTCAGCATATCCAGAATGTCCATCTATATTGAACGATACTATCTTACTATTTTGTCTTCTAAATGTAATCTCTGTCATAACAATATGTATTATGCTTCGATTTTTTCGATTTGAAGTTTAGTGTAAGGTTGTCTATGACCATTCTTCTTTCTGTAATCTTTTTTAGGTTTGTATCTAAATACTATAACCTTCTTAGCTTTTCCTTGTTCTAAAACTTTAGCAACAACTTTAGCTCCCTCAACTACAGGTTTTCCAACAACTAAACCTTCTTCTTTACTTAATGCAAGAACTTCATTTAATTCTACAGTAGAATCAACATCAGCGCTCATTTTTTCAACGTATATTACGTCTCCTTCTTGAACTCTGTATTGTTTACCACCAGTTGCGATTATTGCGTACACTGAAAGCACCTCCTCTATCCAATCTCGCCACTAAGGTACACCTATAAAAAGTGATTTAAAACCCTTTGTGTGCGGCCTACAAAGGCTATTGTACCATAATGATTATTCCTTGTAAAGATTTTATTTTTAATTAAATACAGATGAAATAATATTGAAAATTTCCACTTTATTAAAAATAACTTCTACTTCTATTTCATTTTTACACAAATAATTTTTAAATTCCTCTAAATTATTTATAAAATCAAAATAGTAAAGTTCATTTATTTCTATTTTCACTTTCTTTAAATCCAAAGTTTTTCTAAGTCTTATAAGCTCATTTTTAATTAAAAACATCAAATACTCTTTACTTATTCTGCTTAAAGTATAAGCTTCCTGCCTCTCCACCTCTTCAACATACTCTAAGATAGACTTCTCTCTTCTTTCCCTTGTTATTTGAACCAAGGAAAGCTCTGTAAAATTATAAACCTTTATTTTATTTCTATGATTTCTTAAGTTTTCTCTTAAGACCTCTATTATTTTCTTCTTATGATTTTCCTTAAACATATCTATAAAATCTATAATTATTATGCCACTTAAATCTCTTAAAGCAATTTGCCTACATATTTCATTGGCAGCTTCTAAATTGACCTTAAATATGTTATCCTCCATATTTTTGCCCTCAATTAAAGCCCCACTATTAACATCAATTACATTCATAGCCTCAGTTTTGTTAAAAACTAAATACCCTTGAGACTTAAGCATTACCTCTCTTTTTCTCAAAGCTAGTATTTCCTTTTCTAATCCATACTGAAGAAACAAATTAATTTCTCCCTCATATAAGCTATTGGATGCTTCCTCTTTATTCATTTCCTTTAGCAATGAAGCTACGTTCTCATGATCATCTTTGCTATTACAGTACACCTTATCACCAGATTTTAATTCTAGTAGTTCTTCTCTTAAAGCTCTTTGTTGCTTATATAAAAGTTTAGGTCCCTTAGAGTATGTACCCCTTTGCTTTATATCCTTAAATCTAGAAATAAGAGAGTTAATCTCAGCTTCAATAAAATCTATGGTTTTTTCAGTTGCTCTTGATCTTATTGTTACTGCCATATCCTTAGGAGCATCTATGCTCTTCTTTATGCTCTCCACAAACTCAATATCATCTATTTTCTTAGATATTTTAATTCCTACTCCAAAGTCTCCAACCACTGCAAAATCTCCACCTAAGCTAACCTTAGTGGTAACAGTAGCTCCCTTTTCACCTATCTCTTCCTTTAAAACCTCAACTAAGATTTCATCACCTGTTTTAATTTTAGAATTATACTTATCAAGGTACAAATAAGCATTTCTATCAGTACCTAAATCTATAAAAATACTTTTCATAGAGGGTATTATATTCTTTACTACTCCAAGATATATTTCTCCAACCTTAGGCTTATTATCTTCCTCATAAAATCTACAATTTATAAACTTTTCATCTAGTTTCACAGCTAGTCTAAGTAAATTATTATTTCTTTCAATGAATATCTCTCTCATTTTAACTTCCACCTAAATCAATTAATATAAAAGGAGATGCAAATTAAAGCATCCCCTCTCAATAATCATAAAATATTTTCTCTAAGTGCGATTTAATATTTTATATAAATCTTATTTAAAGTATGCACTTAATGTAACTAATTTATCACCCTTAGTTGCATACATTTCTTCTCTTTTTATGTCTACAAATCTGTCTTTTTCACAGCTTTCACAATTGTTAATTATGTATTCTGCTAATAATTGAGCAGATAAGTTCTCTCTACTACCACAAGCTATTAGTGAGTTTACAACTAAATTATCATCCTTAATCCAGAATCTGAATTCTTTTATCATAGGTTTAATATCTACTATCTTCTCACCGCTCTTACTTTTCTTTAAAGTTTCCCAAATAGCCTTAGAGTTTAGTTCTGTTAACTCCTCCTCAGCTTTTTTAAGGTCACTACATTTAAGCTTAATAGTATATTGAGCACCATCTATTAAAGCCATAGCTTGAAGTTGTTTTTTACCCTCAATCTTCTCAACCTTAACAGCATCTAAAAATCTAACTCCCATTGGAGCACTTGAGTTTAATCTATCAACTATTTCATTTCCAGGAATCTCTTCAGTTAAAACCATATCTAAATATTCACCACATGAATACATTCCAACTGATAAAGGCTGTGCTATAGAAATAGCCATATGTGGATTAAATCCCTTTGAAAATTCTATAGGAAGTTCTGCTCTTCTAACATTTCTTTGAATTGTTCTCATTAAGTCTAAGTGAGATACAAATTTAATTTCGCCTTCCTTTGTATACTTAATTAAGTAACGCACCTTCAAAACACTTCCCTTCCTTAAAACTTCTGTTAATACCACAGTTTGAACACTTTTCTCTACAGTCTACAGTAACTTCTACTGCCTTAGCTTTTTCATTTTCTCTCATTAAGAATTCCTTAGTTACTCCAACATCTATGAAATCCCAAGGAAGAACTTCATCATAGCTTCTTTCTCTGTAAGCATAGAACTCGCCATCAACTCCACAAGCTTCTAATGCATTTAGCCATGTATCAAAGTTAAAATATTCTTGCCATCCGTCAAATCTAGCACCATTCTCAAAAGCATTTATGATAACTTCACAAAGTCTTCTGTCACCTCTAGCAATTACAGCTTCCATGAAGCTTACTGGAGTTTCATGCCAGTTATATTGAATGGCTCTACTCTTAATATTATCTCTTAACATACCTATTTTCTCTTTAACACTTTCCATTCTATCCTGTGCAGCCCACTGGAATGGTGTAAATGGTTTAGGTACAAAAATAGACGTACTTAAAGTAACCTTCAAGCCCTTTTGTCTTTCATTCTTAGGTATGCTAAAGTACTCATCACATACAAGCTGTCCTAAGTTAGCAATTCCTATAACATCCTCTGCAGTCTCATATGGAAGACCTACCATAAAGTATAATTTTACAGTTGACCAACCAGCTCTAAAAGCACTTCCTACAGCTGATTTTAAATCCTCTTCATTAACACCCTTATTAATTATGTCTCTCATTCTTTGAGAACCAGCCTCTGGTGCTAAAGTTAAACCAGTTTTTCTTACCTTTTGGATTTCATTTAATAAATCCACAGATAAAGAATCTATTCTTATAGATGGAAGGGATACCCCTACCTTTTGATTTCCAAACTTATCAACTAAACCTCTAACTAAAGTATCAATATTAGAGTAGTCACAAATACTTAAAGATATTAAAGAAACCTCTCCGTATCCTGTTGCCTTAATTAACTGTTCAGTTTGCTCCATTAATTTTTCAGTAGACTTCTCTCTAACAGGTCTATAAATCATACCAGCTTGGCAGAATCTACATCCTCTTGTACATCCTCTGAAAGTCTCAACTGTAACTCTATCATGAACTATATCAGTATATGGAACTATTAACTTCTCAGGGAATTCAGCCTCTGTAAAGTTAGTTATAATTCTCTTCTTAACCTTAGCTGGTACATCTTCATACATAGGTTTAAATTCTTTTATAGTACCATCTTCATTGTAAGAAACCTCATATAAGCTAGGAACATATATGCCCTCTACCTTACATACTTCTCTTAAAAATTCTTTTTTAGTTTTACCATTCTTCTTAAACTCTTTATATAAGTCTAAAACATCATTTAACTGCTCTTCCCCTTCACCCATTGCAAAAAAGTCCGCTATGTTATATATAGGCTCTGGGTTGTAAGCACATGGTCCACCAAAGAAAACAAGTGGATCTTCTTCACTTCTATCAGTGCTTCTTAAAGGTATATCAGCCATATCAAGCATATTTAATATATTAGTGTAACTCATTTCATATTGAAGAGTGAAAGCTAAAATATCAAACTCTCCTAAAGGATCCTTGCTCTCTAAAGCATATAATGGTATGTTATGTTCTCTAAGTTGCTCCTCCATATCAGGCCATGGAGCAAAAACTCTTTCACAATATGTATCTTCTCTATTGTTTAAAACGTAATATAATATTTTGCTTCCAAGGTGAGACATCCCTACCTCATAAACATCTGGGAAACAAAAGCCTAATCTTATATCAACTTTATCTTTATCCTTAACAAATGAATTTAATTCTCCACCTATATATCTAGCAGGTTTTTCTACTTTATATAGAATGTCATCAGAAATTTTCTTCATTTATATTCCTCCTAAACTTTTAGTATCAATATATTGTATCATATAAGGAGTAAATTACAAATAGTAATAATTGCTTTTAAAAAAGATGAACATTTAAAAATGCTCACCTTTTCTTATAATATATTAAGTTTAAATTCCTCCAAAATCATCATGTTTGTCCATAAACTCCTCTAAGCTTATATTACCGTAACTTGAAATGCCCTTTATAATTTCATTTTCATAAACCACATCCACAACACTCATATCTTCATCCACAATCAAAAACATGGAATACTTATTTTTATCAACTAAGGATAAGGCAGATAATAAGTCCTTTTTATAAAAGATACATATACTTCTATTTTCCATGTATCCCTTTTTCAAAAATTTAGCCCTTTTTTTAATGATATCACCCATGATTACATATGCCACCCTTTCTTTTTCTTTAATAGCTGTGACTAATACAAGTAAAGATATTAAGCATAAAAGTATATTTCCTTCTCCCCTAAAAAACAATATAAAATATACCATTGCCATAAGACTTCCAACCACAAAGCTAGTATTAACAGCATACTTGTTAGCTTGTCTATAAGGCATTTTTATAGCTAAAATATCTCTAAGTATTCTTCCCCCATCTAAGGGTAAAGACGGTAGCAAATTTAATATACCCAAAGCCAAATTACTATATATCAATAGTCTTATTGAATTTGTATTTAAAAATATATTTATACAATAAAATACCAATGCCAAAATAAAATTGCTTAAGGGTCCAGCTATTGTTATTATTAAGTCCTGTTTAGGGGTTGCATCCTCTAGAGCCTCCAAATTCAGTCTAGCTCCAAAGGGCATAATTTGTATATTAAACTCCTTAAATCCAAAGGAATATGCAGCTAAATAATGTGACATCTCATGTATCATTACTAAACCTAATGCTACTAAAAATTGTCCATTAAAGCATAATAAAAAATAAATTAAATATATAAAAAAAACTTTAGTAAATTTAATCACTTTATCCCCCTGAATATTTAGTGTTTTAGCCAATTAATAATTTAAAACTGACCCTTCTTCATATATATTTTTAATTAATGTACTTTTGGAAATCCTTATCTTTTCCCATATACAATAATTTAAAATCACAGCTCTTATCTTCACTATCCTTTTCTTTGACAGCACCAATGTTTTCATCTCTGTTTATATAATCACCTTCACAAACAAAAACCTCATCAAGTCCTGCATATTCAGTTTGAATACCTTGCCCATGATCTATTAAAACAACTTGCTTATCACCTCTAAAATCACATTTAACTACTTTCCCAGAACTAGCAGCTTGAACAAACCTATTACTTGCTACTCCCTTATTAGATGTAGATATCACTTTACCTTCATTACTATCAGCTTTTAAACCTAAGCTATTATTTTGAATAGTTGGAAAGCTAAAATCCTCTTTGAGCCTTTCTTCAAGTGTTTTACCTCCAAGGACCTTGCTCTTAACTCCATCTATGTAAGATAAAACTTTACCCTCAAATTCCTTATATCCACCATTCTTAATACTACTTGCTATGGCAGTTAAATCATAATTTTTTGATAAAATGGTACAACTTTTAGAATATACTTTTTGAGTAGTAGATGTATCTATAGCCTTACATCCTAGCAAAAGTACACTCATAATCAAAACCCCAGATAATTGCATAATAATTGTATTAGCCCAGCTCTTCTTACTACTCCTAGAACTATTTCTGTAACCATTTCTTTTTAAGATATAATCATATTCCTTATCTCTATGATTGCATTCCCTTTCTCTATAATTGGATGTAATCTTCTCTTTATCGTTACTCTTATTAGCAGCTTTGACTTTACGCTTTTTAGAGATATTATTGTAATAGTTTTCATATTGCATACGATAATTACTCATAAGTACCCTCCTTAATCATTTATCTTTAAATTATATTTAAAAACTTATGATTATATGAATATTTTCTTATAGTTTAAGAATTTCTTTACTAAAAACAAAAAACAGGACCATATATCACAATAAAAAAGAGTAAGAAGTATTATAAAAATACTGCTTACTCTTTTTTATATGATATTAACTAAGGTACTATATGCCTTAAAAGTTTATTTTCTTTCTTCTCATACCAATATTCAAAACTAAACCAAAGGTCATGAAGTTAGTTATAAGTGAACTTCCTCCTGCACTCATAAGTGGTAAAGTTATTCCTGTAACTGGCATAATTCCTATAGTCATACCTATATTTTGGAATATAGAGAATAATAATACCGATGTCATCCCTATAGTTATTACAGATCCAAAGATATCCTTAGAAGTCTGTGCAATCTTAATAAATCTATAAATTACTACTCCATATAGTACAAGTAAAAATATAGCTCCTAAAAGGCCAAACTGTTCACCAACAACAGCAAAAATAAAGTCCGTTCTAGCTTCTGGAACAAAGTTTGCTTGCTTTGCATTAAATAGTCCTAATCCTGCTAAACCTCCCGAACCTATACTTATCTGAGATTGTACCAATTGGAAAGTGGAGGATTGGCTAAACTGCGTCGGATTTAAAAATGATAATAATCTAACCTTCCAATAAGGTTTTATTATAGGCGTATTCCAAAGAACTAATACGGATACCACTAAGGTTCCAAGTCCTCCTAATATTACCCTCATATCAAGTCCTGCAGCAAAAAATATACCTAATACTATAAAGAATGATACCATTGTCATCCCCATATCTGGTTGAATAACTATTAAAAGCATAGGTAATGCAGCATAAAAGCAAAGAGTAAAGAAGTTTTTAGGTTCATTTATCTTTCCATCCATTTCTTGAAGCTTTTTACCTAGCATAAATATCATAGCTATTTTTGCAAATTCCGAAGGCTGAAATTGGATTGGCCCTATTTTAACCCAGGATTGAGCACCATTTACTGTATGTCCTAAAGGAGTAAAATCGTTAAGTATTAAGAAAAATATACACAACCAATAGAATATATCTGTGTAATTTAGTAATAAAGAATAATCAAATAATAAGGTAACATAGACTATTACTAGTCCTATAATCAAAAATATAAGTTGCTTTTTCATTTGATCTATTCCACTTATACTACCTATGTTCAAAGAACCAAAAATAACTATAGTTACTAAGGTTAGTAAGGTTATTATATCAAGTTCTCTTAATACCTTTCTATTAATCTTGAGTTTTTGTAACATTTATATGATCCTCCAATAAATACTCCTAAAAATTATAACACAAATTTATGATTTATATGTAACAATACATTGAAAATTTATAGAACTATATGCTTAGTGTTGCATATAGTTCTATAATATATCCATAGAAAAATTTCTATCCCTTTATTCTTTTTATAGGAATACTTGCTATTAATGCAGGAAAACTATCTTCAATCTCTTCTGTATCAGTTAATTTAACATCAACCTCTTCATCTTCAATCTCCGCGTACTTAGCTATTACTTCAAGCAAATCTCTTTTTATATTTTCTAAAAAATCAGGAGATACAGTTGCTCTATCATGAATTAATATCAACTTTAATCTACTCGAAGCTGTTTCTTTAGGTGTTTGTTTAGAAAAAAACTTAAATAAATCCATATCTACACCCCCAGTTATCTTTTAAACAATCTTTTGATTGTAGCTAAAAATCCCTTTTCTTCACTGAAATCTTCAAAAGGAACCTCTTCATGCATTATTCTTCTTGCAATATTTTTAAATGCCACGCCTGCCATAGCATGATCATCAAGAACCACTGGTTCACCCTTATTAGTGCTTACAGTTACATTCTTATCTTCTGGAACAACACCTATTAATTTGATAGCAAGACAATCTATAATATCATCTACGCCTAGCATCTCACCACGTTTAGTCATTTCATAATTTAATCTATTAACTATAACCCCATGATCTTCTAAACCTTTGTCATTTAACTTCCCTATTACTCTATCAGCATCTCTTACAGATGTAATCTCTGGATTTACAACTACAATAGCTCTATCTGCACCTATAACAGCATTTTCAAAGCCTTGTTCTATACCAGCTGGACAATCTATTAATATATAGTCAAATTCATTTTTAAGCTCGTCTATTATTTTAATCATATTTTCAGCAGAAATATCATCCTTATCCCTACATTGAGCTGTTGGTAGGAGATATAGGGTTTCAAATCTCTTATCTTTAATAAGAGCCTTTTTCAAAGTACACTTTCCTTCAATTACATCTAAAATAGTATAAATTATTCTTCTTTCTAATCCCATAAGTACATCTAAATTTCTAAGACCAGTGTCTCCATCAACTACAACTACCCTTTTCCCTAAACTAGCTAAAGCAGTTCCAATATTAGCTGTTGTAGTAGTTTTTCCTACTCCACCCTTTCCCGATGTTATTACAATTACCTCACTCATTTCAATACCTCCACTTAAATATATTTATTAGGTGTATACGGTTCTACACTTATATAGTTATTTTTTAATTTAGCAACTTCAGGATAAGCAGGTTCATAATCATCCTCTGCCCCCCTATTTATTACACCAGCTATGTCTATAATTTGTGGTTGTAACTTTAAAGCTGCAATTATAGCTTTACTATTGCCATCACTGCCAGCATGTACAATTCCTCTAAGTTTTCCAAATACAATTATATTTCCAGCGGCATATATTTCTGCACCGGGATTAACATCACCTATAATAACTAAATTTCCAGGGTATTTAACCATTTGTCCACTTCTAATTGTTTTATGTACAAACTTTGTTCTTCCTTCAAATACACCAGTAAATACTTTATTCTTTTCTTCTTCTGAATCTTGAAAAATACAATCCTTAATCATAAAGGTATCAAATAATACATCCTTTAACTTTCTTATATCCCTTGCCTTCATATACTTTAACTCTGTAGTTATAGTCAAAATTGCTCCCTTGTAAAATCTCTTCCCCTTAGATAGTTTCTCAATTAAGGCATTTAACATATCTTCAAAATCACTGAAGGCATTTATGTTTATTACCGCATTTAAGCCTTCTCTATTGCCTTTAATGATAATTCTATTTTTTTGCATATACCCCTCCAAAACGATTATCCACCCTATTTTTACAGTTTGCTTTCATATTTTTTAATATTATAATAAATTTAATTATACACTATATAGAAATCATAATACTATATATTTTCTAAGTACTTAGTGCATAAATTTCAATATCCCAGAGAGGATATTTTCTTGGATTCTAAACAATTTGCAATACAAATTAAACCATTTTCTCTTATTTTCTATTAAATTAATATGATCATTCAACGCAAAGAATAACATTATATGTAATAATATAATATTTTTTTATTAGTTTTACAATATTTTTATAAAATAAGAGGTAGTACATAGGTACTACCTCTTATTATATAACTAAAACTTCCAAATTAAAACCATAAATTCTATTAACTTCTATATAATATTCTTAAAATTTCTTTAAAATTATTTAAAATTCGTTATTATGGTGTATTACCAACATTTTGATTTACATCATTAACCTCAGACTGACTTAAAGTTCCTGCTGGATTTGTAGTTTTATCCTCATTGCTACTATTAGTATTAAGTTTATTAGGATCTACCTTTTCTTCTTCCTTAGTATATGTAAATTTATACCCTGGATTCATTTCGGTTATCTTATCCCTAAAATACTCTTCATAAATAGCTCTTACAACAGGTCCTGCATCTCCTCCATTACCTCCGTCGAAGATAATTACAACTACTGCAATCTCAGGGTTATCATAAGGTGCAAAACTTCCATATAATGCATAAGTAGTTCTTCCCATATCAAGTTCTTCATTGTGGAAAGTAGATGAACTTGTTTTACTTCCACTCGGAATTGGGAATCCTTGAAAGGCTTTTGATCCTGTACCAGTGGTAGTACTTCCTAGCATACCCTCTTTAACAATATCAATAGTTTCTTTACTTACACCGGTGTTTTCAATTAATTCTGGTTCACTGTAATCCTTAATTACATTACCGTCAGCATCTGTTATGCTATCCACAATATGAGCCTTATATCTATTACCACCATTTACTACTGTAGCTATATAGTTAGCTAACTGAAGTGGTGTAAATTGATTTAAACCTTGCCCGATAGAGGCGTTGTAGGTATTTGTACCACTTTTTATTTCTTCCTTAGCATCTCTTACAGAGAACTGTATAGTTTCTATCATTCCATTAATATCTTTATCACTATAGCCATTAATATTTTCTGACTTAGAGTTAGCTATTATATTTTCAAGCTTAGCTTTAGTCTCATTGTTTAACTCTATTTCTTCTGCTTTAGATACCAAATTGTTCTCCACATAACTAACTAAAGATTTATAATCCTCTGGTTTAGAATTCTTAATCTCATTTTTTAAAGCTTCCTTTGTAGCACCATCTAACTTAACAGTACTTTCTTCATTAAGAACCTGTGAGTTTAAGATATCAATTAGTTGTTTATGACTGTCTTTATATACCTTGTCCTGAGAATTAATTAATTCTTTTAATTTATCCTCTAGGGTTTTCTTAAAGTCTGCTTGGAATTCTCTTCCGTCTACACCTTCTATTATTTCATTCTTTATTATATTAGTTAAATCCTTCTTAATCTGTTTAATACTTTCCTCATCAGTATTAGAAGGTACTATATCTATTCCTTTATAAGTATTACTTTTTATAGAGTTAGTTCCCTGTTGTAAAAACTCATAAATATTTTGAGTATATAGCACAGCAAAACTTTTTTTACTTGATTCATAGTTATAAACTTGACCAAAGTATTCATTTAACTCTATGCCAGTAGAATAGTTAGCATTTTCACTTGGTTCAGCACCTAATCCATACTTCCAAGCGTACTTAGCAAGCATATTAAGACCTTCTTTAGTCTCAACTCCACCCTTTTCAAACATTCTATCAGCAATTTCATACATGTAATAGTTGTTTGAGTCAGCTAAAGCTTGAATAATATTTTGATTACCATGACTTCCACCATTTAAGTTAAACTTCCAGCTGGCACCTTTATATTGTTTATATCTCTTATTATAGTAACCAGAGTCATGAATCATAGTATTTCTATTGATTACCCCTTCTTCTAAACCAGCAATAGAAGTTAAAACCTTAAATATAGATCCCGGTGGAACTAAGGTTTGTGTTGCATAGTTAAATAAAGGTTTAGGCGCAATATCGTACTTATCTGTCCTACCTACAGCTTCACCATTTTCATCCCTAACAACTGGGAATAAGTCATTTAGTATATAGTCTTCTCTTTCTTGAGCACTCATACCAACCATACTTTTCTTTCTGTATGTAGATAAAGATGTTAATCCACTCTTTTTAATATATTCTCTTCCAAAGGCTTCCATATCAGGACTGAAATACTTTTTGTATTCTTCATCACTTAATCTTCCTGGAACCGTGAATAAGTTTGGATCATATCCAGGTCTACTAGACATCGCTAAAATCTCACCTGTTTTAACATCTATGGTAACTGCTGCACCTCTTGTAGCATTGGCAGTGTTTACATCACTATCATTACCATAAGTAGTTCTACGTTTCTTTCTAAGTTCTGCCATAGTGTCATCTAAAGCTTTATCAGATACCTTTTGAAGATCTGCATCAAGTGTTAGTTTAACATTATTTCCTGGGTAAGCAACCTGCTCTCCTAAACTTTTAATCTTTCTTCCAGATTTATTAGTTTCAATACTTTCTTGTCCCTTAGTTCCCCTTAGGACATCCTCGAAGGCTGCTTCTATTCCATCAGCTCCGATATAATCCGTATTAGGGTCATAGCCCTTTTCTTCATATTTGCTTTGCTCACCTGGATTTATCTTTCTCATATATCCTAAAATAGATGAAGCCAAATCCCCATTTGGATATTCTCTTATAGGTTGCTTCATTACAGATATACCAGGTAAATTAGGTTGCATTTGTTCAAATATAAAAGCTGTTTCTTCTTTAATATCATTAGCAATTGTAACAGGATTAGATCCTGAGAATCTTTGCATATTGATTTTATCTTTTACAATCATATAGTTTCTTATAGTAGCATAATCAACCTTTTCATATAGGTATTCAGACTTAGCTTCTGGTTTTGTATTTTCCCAGTTCTTAACTTCCTTCTTATACCACTCATCTTTATTTATAGTTGATTTCTCCTCTTCAGATAGTTTATTCCAACTTTCCTCTATATATTGATCCTTCACTAAATCAAATAAACTATATTGAATAACTAAATGATGAAAAACTTGCTCAGGAGTTATAAACTTAAGAGCTTCTTCAACTTCAGCTTTTTGTTCATCATTAAGCTGATCTAAGTTCTTATTAGGAAACTTCTTCTTAGCCACTGCTTCACTTAAACCTCTATCCTTTTTAAACCTTAAGTCATTCCATTCTATAGCACTTTCATCACTAACATTAAACTCTAATTTAAAAGGATCTACCTTTAAGGCAAAGCCATCTTCTAACTTCTCACCATTTTCTGCTAAAAGCTTTAAAACATCATCTATAGTTTTGTAAAATTTTTCTTTACTTTCTTCTGTTTCTGTAAAGGTAATTATATAACTTTGCTTATTAGTAGCTAAAAGTTTACCTTCTTTATCGTAAATCTCTCCTCTTGGAGAGGCTTTATTAATTATTTTATGGGAATTTTTATCCGCAATTTCTCTATAATATTCCACATCTTTTATTTGCAATTCTATTAGCTTGCTAAGAATAGCAGTGAAAATCAAAGCCATGCATATTATAAAGGCTATGTATCTGTTAAATTCTTTTCGCTTTTTTCTACTTTTCATTAGATCACCACACTACTAGAATTTCCATTCTCTTTTCATATACTGCTTAATACTTAATTTATAAACTAATCTATACATTAATATGGCAACTACCATATTATATATACTTGTGTACAATATTGCAGGAATACTTGTGAATTCTCCTAATATATACAATATACAATATAATGATATTCCTTTTAAAGCACTAAAAAAGAATGTCGCACCAACTGGAATCAATGCTTTTTCTTTAAATATATTTTCCCCTAACTTAGCTGCTAAAACACATATTATTAAATTAGCAAAAGCATTTATTCCAAATCCATTAAAGAAATATACATCTTGTAAAAGTCCTGATACCGAACCTAAAATCGCAGCATCAATAGGACCGTTAATAATTGAGAATATACACACAAATGTAAATAAAAGACTTGGATAATAGTTCTTAATTCCTATCATAGGAATTAAAGTATTATCCAAAACCAATAAAGCACAGACTATTAAAGTTAATACTATTGTTTTCTTCATAATAAACCTCTTTAATAATTAATATTTAACTTCTCGTTTTTCTTTTGGTATAACTATAAATATTTCTTCAAGTTTATTTATATCTACATAAGGTTTAATTATTCCTGTCTTACTTATGTCTGCTTTATTTTCTGTTACTTCTATTACTTCTCCTATTTTTAATCCCTTTGGATATATTCCACCTATACCAGAAGTAAGAATTATATCCCCTTTTTGAATCTCTGATTCTAAGGATGGTATTTCAATTTGTGCTAAAAGTCTATTATTATCATCTCTATAACCCTTAACTATACCATTGTTTTCAGAAACCCTTTCTACGTATCCTGCAACTGCAATATTTTCATTAGATAGACTTTGAACAATAGCCCAGTTTGAACCAACAGAAGTAACTTGACCTACAAGACCCTCTCCAGTCATTGCTACCATTCCCTTTTCTATTCCATTATCCGATCCGTGATTAATAATGAAACCATCTAAGAAACTATTACCACTTATCCCAATGATGTCCGCACCTATATAAGAGTAGTCATTGGAACTACTTTCAACATAATTTAACATTGATCTTAGTCTATCATTTTCTTTTTTAAGAATATCATATCCTAAGGCCTTATTCTTTAGTTCTCTATTTTGATCTTTTAACTCATTGTTTTCATTCTTAACCTCTTTAAAATTAGTTATAAAGCTAAAACTACTTCTTACCTTTGTACCAACTTTATAAAGAACTCTATGTATGGGATTCAACACTGCACCTATGCCATTTTCTGCTAAATTAGTATTAGGACTTTTAGTGCTTGTTCCTATAAGCACTAAAAATCCTATTGAAAGTACTACTATTAATATAGCAAGTTTATTCTTTTTTAAGAATTTCATTTACTATCTTCTTTTTTGCATAACGTTGATGCTATCTAAAGCAGTTCCTGCTCCAACAGCAACGCAATCTAAAGATGATTCAGCAATATGTACAGGCATGTGTGTTTCAGCATTAATTAGAGCATCAAGCCCCTTTAACTGAGCTCCACCTCCAGTTAAAGTAATACCTTTATCCATAATATCTGATGCTAATTCTGGAGGTGTCTTTTCTAAAGTTACCTTTATAGCCTCAATAATAGACATAATAGGTTCATTTAAAGCTTCTCTAACTTCATTATCAGTTATAATTGTATTTTTAGGTAATCCTGAGATTAAGTCTCTACCTTTAATCTCCATACTCTCATCTTCGCTCTCATCATCTTCTGGTTTATAAACTGTACCTAATTTAATTTTAATATCTTCTGCAGTTCTTTCACCTATCATAAGATTGTATTTTCTTTTTATGTAATTGATGATTGATTTATCTAATTCATCACCAGCAATTCTTAAAGATTGGCTAGTAACTATTCCGCCTAAAGATATAATAGCAACCTCTGTAGTACCACCACCAATATCTACAACCATGCTTCCTGTAGGTTCATTTACTGGAAGTCCTGCTCCGATAGCTGCTGCCATAGGCTCTTCCATTAAGTATACTTCTCTAGCTCCAGCACTTCTAGTTGCTTCTTCTATAGCTCTTTTCTCAACAGCTGTTACTCCTGAAGGATAACAAACAACTATTCTTGGGCTAGCAAAAGCACTTTTTGAATTTAATTTTGTTATAAAATGCTTTAACATTTTTTCTGTACTATCAAAATCAGCTATTACTCCATCCTTTAGAGGTCTAATAGCTACTATATTTCCTGGTGTTCTACCTATCATTTCCTTAGCTTCATTACCAACTGCTAAAACTTTATTTGTATCAACATTAATAGCAACAACTGAAGGTTCTCTTAAAACAATCCCCTTTCCTTTAACATATACTAGGGTGTTAGCTGTTCCTAAATCAATACCCATATCTTTGGAAATCCCAAATAATCCCATATAAATATTTCTCCTTTCGTATTTAAACTATTCCTTTTTCTTTGAGACTTATAAAAGTCTCTCCACCTATTATTATATGATCAACAAACTCTATACCAAGTAACTTACCACATTCTTTCAATCTACATGTAATATTAATGTCCTCTTTACTAGGAGTCGGATCACCAGAGGGATGGTTATGACAAACTATTATAGAGGCTGCACTTTTCTTTACAGCTTCTATAAAGACTTCCCTCGGATGAACTATGGAGCTATTTAAGCTCCCCATTGAAACATCTTTTATACACAAGACTACATTTTTTGTATTTAAAAGAATAATCTTTAAAACTTCTTTATTTAAAGATTTCATACTTTCCTTAACTAAATCTGCGGCATCCTTTGGTTTCGATATTTTATAATCTACCCCCGATTTATAACTTCTAAATCGTTTAGATATTTCAGCTACAGCCAAAATCTGTGCTGTCTTACTAAGACCAATTCCTTTAATTTCTTTAAAGTCTTCAGCCGTAGATCCTAATAATCCATTCAAGCCACCTTGAGTCTTAATAACTCTATTACTAAGTTGTATTACATTCTCGTTTTTTATTCCTGTTCTTAAAATAATAGCTAATAATTCTGCATTAGATAAAGACTCTGCACCATATCTTAAGAGTCTTTCTTGAGGTCTTTCATTTTCAGGTAAATTTTTAATGGTAATAATTTCACTCATTATTACTAAACTCCTTTATTTAATTTACCCCCATTTTCTTTAGCATTCCTCTTAGCTTATTTAGTGGAAGACCAACTACATTATAGTAACATCCGTGAATTTCCTTAACAAAGACTCCAGCTTTTCCTTGTATTCCATAAGCTCCAGCCTTATCATAAGGTTCATCACTTTCTACATAACGCAATATTTCTTCTTTACTTAGTTCTGAAAATTCAACAGAAGTACATGAAAAGTCACTTACAACTTCTTTTGTCATTGTATTTATAATAGTAATTCCTGAGTAAACCTCATGCTTTCTGCCACTTAAAGATTCCATCATGTTAATTGCTTCCTCTTTATCCTTTGGTTTACCTAAGACTCTATTATCAATTGATACTATGGTGTCACATCCAATTATGATAGAATCTTTTTCAGCTTTTTTTACTACATCTAAAGCTTTACCCTTAGAAAGATTCATAACATATTCACTACAAGAACCATAAAATTTAATTGTGTCTTCATCAAAATCACTTACTATGATTTCAAAATCCGAAACTAATCTTTTTAATAATTCCTGTCTCCTTATAGAAGCTGATGCTAATATTATGTTCAAGTTATCACTCCTAAAACTTCCTATAAATTATTATTGCCAAAATTATCCCTAAAATAGACATAATGTTGACATTAAAATTTAAACCTATGGTTAAAACCATAAACTTTAAATTCAATAAAATAGGTGTGTCCATGCCTATTTGATAACTAAGCTTTAACACACTTAACGCTTCTATGTGATTTCCTAATATGTCACCCAAAAGTGTTCCTGATATAGCTCCTAACAATACTATGAAAATAAAATAGGGAGTTCCTCCCTCTGTTTTTTTCACTAATATCCCACCTTATTGCTACATCTTATATAGTTTATCATTTAATATCTTCATAAACAAGTCTATAAGAATGTAATTAATAATTTTTTTAATAACTTTTACCGTTTTGTTACATAAAAAACTTTTTGCTCATATTTAAATTTTATTTTATTGAGTTTTATTTTATATAACCTAAATCTTTTATAAAATTATATATATATTCGTAATATTCAGCACTTTTATTTTTAGATACTTTTTCTTCAAGTCCTTTGCTGAATTCAGTTATTTTTTTCAAATTTTCAAAGCTAGGATCAGTTTCTGGAACTTTCTTTAACTCATCAATCCACTTTTTCATACTAGCAGTATCAACAGCCTCTACTTTATCCTCTGCTGCCTTATTTAAAATCTTAAGATTAGCATTTATTATTTCAACTATTTCCTTTTCTGCTACTGTATTTGCACTCATAGTTATAGGTATTCTTGTTGCATCTATATTATGAGACTTTATCTTTTCAACTATAGCTGATGCATTTTCCTCTGTATAAATTCCTAAGTTAACTCTTATTAACTCACCACTCTTAGTGTAAAACGCCTCCCCTATAGATGATAATTGATTTCCTACCTTTTTAGCATTTTCCTCATTTTTAAAAACACCACATTGAACAACATAGACCTTTGCTGTTTCACCCTTGACTTCTTTTCCACTTTGTTCACTATTTACCTTTTCAGTAGCATTTTCTTCATTATTCTTCCCTTGTTCTGTGGTACTACTTCCACTTCCTGTATTAGCACCAGCTATATCCTGTTCATTGCTAAGCACTTTAGTAAAAAAAGCCGCTAATGAAAGCAACAAAAGTAATAGTACTAAAAATCCCTTTGGGAAACCGCTTTTCTTTCTGGGCCTATTTATAGATCCCCCTCCTCTGGTATAACGAACATTATTATTTTTCATAGCTCTCCTCCTCACTTCACAAAGTAGCTTGTACACTAAATTCTCATTATTTTAACTTGGTTTCTATAATTTCCATCCTTCGTTTCTATATATTTTGCATAAACTTATTACTAAGCTTCAAAACTTGTTTTAATATATGTAATTAATTACCATTATAATATCTTTACCTTTTATTGTAAACACACTTATATAAATCTTTCCCCCTAAAAGAAAAGAAGTTCTTAAAGCATATTGCAGCTTCAAAGAACTCCTTTATAACTATAAATTTAAAATTAATTCTAAGTTACTTAATTTACCATTATTAATCAACAAATTAATAAGGAGCTTTAAAATCAATACAGTGATTTTATAATTCAACTCCTATTATTAATCAACTATTAACCAACAAATTAATAAAAAACTTTAAAATCAACAAATTAATTTTATAATTTAACCTCCATTCTTAATTAACTATTAATCAAGAAGTCAATGAAATAGATTGTAAGTTTACTTTCTTATTCATAAATTATTCTCTACACTTGCACTCTTCCATAGCAACTTTAACAATTTTCATAATTTCATTCCTTACAATACCTGCTGGCATTCCATATCTAAGCATTGTTCTTATAATATCTGGATGATTACATTCTATTCTTTTAACTATATGCCTAAGCTCACATTTATGCTTTTCCTCATGATGATCTCTAATATCTTCCTCTACAATCTCGTAATCTTCTTCAATTACTCCCTCACCAAATAAATCCTCAAAATCTCTTTCTTCAATTTTATTCATATTAAAATTCATAAAAGGATTCATTGGGAATTGTGATCCACTGTTCATCATACTCATCATTAAGCATGAATTCATATACATCATATTTAGTAAGTATGGATTTACATACATGCCCTCTTTAAAGAAATCATTATCCATTGCACACATATTATACATATCCTTTTGTTTTTTCTTTTCCTTCTTCATCTCCAAATCTTTTTTGCACTGATCATCAAGCTTTTTGTCTCCTTTGTTCTTATCCATCATCTTGCTTAATGGAACCATCATAAATTCTTCCTTACCTAGTTCTATTACGTCATATTTATCATTATGTTTTCCCATTAGCCAACCTCCTATAATATTTACATTATTAATCTATGATTCATATTCCCTTTTAAACACAAATTTTATTAAATTTTATATTTATATGTGTAAAATTCTTATTATAAAACCATTTTCAAAGATAAAATAAAAGCTGTAGCATCAAAAGATATCTTATATCCTTTAATGTTACAGCTTTCTATATAACTATTTTTTCTTTTTACCTTTTTTTCTTTTTGAGTGCATAACTAATACACAAGACAATGCAGTTAAGATTATGAAGATTGTAGATAAAATAAATATCTTTTTATTTTTAAAATCACTAAAACTTATATCATTAATTCCTTCATCCTCTGGTGAAATTATATTAGATGTAATATCAAAATAAAAACCTTTATTTTCATTATTTCTACTTACTATTAACAAATCTCCATGTATATCCTTCAATTCTTCATCACTACATAATATATCTACTAAATTATTAATTCTTTCATTCTTTGGTGCAGTTAATATTAATAATGAATTCTCACCATACCAAGGGGACTTTATAAGTTGAACCGTTGCAGAATTTAAAAGTTCTTCCTTTTCATTTCCTATAACATCATTTTCTTTAAATTCTCTATAGCCTCTTTTATATTTTATGTAAAGCTCAGAGTTAATATTTTGAATTCCTTCATTAAATTTTGCTGAACCTAAGAAGATATAATTCTTATTACCTTCCCTAAAGTCTTGCCCCTTAATAATTTGCACACTATCAACTTCACTTAATTTTTCACTCATCTTATATATTAATTTACCTATTAAATTCAATTCATTGCCTGTTAAAACCTCAGGTACAACCACTGCTAAATCATTTAGCTTACCATCTCTTATAAAGCATTTACTGTAATCACCAATATTCCTTTTTGCTTGAATATCATTTCCTAAGTTAACCTTAGATTCCTTAGAAACAGCTATGTACGCATTTTCACCCTTTACTTCATTTAATTTCTCTTCATCAAAGTTAAACTTAACTTTAATTTTAAGGTAAGGTGATTTAAGAGCCTCCTCTGGTAACTTTATATCATACTCATGCTTATTTGCATTAGGAGTTAACTTGTAATTCTCAATTAATATATCATTTATAATAACATCAAAGGTAATTGCTTCATTATCTATAAAAGGAGAAGAATTTATCTTTAACTTTAATAAAGAATTACTATATAACTTACATTTTTCTTCTAAGGGTATTAAATACTCATATGAATTATTCTTATCCCTATAAGCATAGGCATCTTCATAACCTAAATTTTTCAGATACAAGGCACTAATATCTTCTTTATTAAGCTTAGATAATACTGGATCCTCAAAAAAAGTTCCCTTTTCCTTTACAAACTTAGTATAACCTTTATAAGCTAGACTTTTAGTAGCATTATTTAATTGTTCTACTTTCTCACTTCCTATAAAAAGTAGTTTCTTACTATTATTAAAAGGGCTATTATACTCACATATAAAAACCTTATCCTTTAACTGCTTTAAAATAGGTCCCTCAACTAAATTGTAAATACTACTAGAAGCATTATCTATATCGCCAACATATATTAGATTTTGATTTTTATCCTCTTCCGATAAATCACTATACTGTTTAATCTTTATATATTCCGTTGTAAGCTTAGCCCTCTGTGAAAAATCTTGAACTATATTTAAAGCTGCACTTAATTCAGCTTCAGAACAATTGTCATTAAGTACAATTATAGAATTCACTTCTTTACTGTACCCTAATGATAAATAAGGGTATGGGTATTCAAATAAACCCAAGGTATCCTTTACATCAGCATAAAAAACCTCAATGCTACTTTCCTTTTTTATATTTATACTGCTTCCTTTAAAATCTTCTTTATTTACATCCTCTTTAAGTTTTACATTAGATGTAAAGCTTATATTATTATATCCTTTTACTAAATTACCCTTAGGTAATTCAATCTCAAGCTTAAAAGATTCCTCTTCACTAGGCAACATAACTAAAGGTAAAATTCCTCCATTAAGTGTCACCTCTATATTCACGTCCTCATATTTTTCCTTATCCATATTTTCTAGTTGAATTTCTAAAGTCATAACTCCATTTTTAACAATTTCACAGGTATCAGGAATATAAAAACTATATGCCACCCCAGAACTTAATCCATTTAACTTTATATCTGAATTTATATTATAAGTGCTAGTTATAAACTCTTTATCTTCTTCTATAGTAGCAAAAACAGGATTTCTTGGAAATACCATTAATATGCTAAAGATAATTATAGAAAGTAATACTATAAATCTTTTCATGTTAATTTCTCCTAAAGCAATTATTTTGTAATTATTTAAAACTCTTTTAAGTACATGCGTTTCCTTCAAGAATATATATTTTAGCTTTAAATTATATTTATTTAGTAATGATTAATTGTTAGTATTATAGATAATCCTTGCTAAAGTATATAGACTTCGAAATATTAAAACTTAATTTAATATAACTTATTTTATATTTAACTTCTTATGATAACATTATAATTATAGTTTAATTTTATTTATACAATATATACTACATAAAATATAGCCCATTAAATAAATGAAGGCTTAATTCTAAATTATAACTTAATATACAATTTATTTACATCAATTCTAACATTATTTTCAATTAAATATCCTTTACATTATACCTCTAAGTATAAGCCTTGTTAATATAATTTATGAATTCTTATGTGGATTTTTTATTAAATTTTCCTTTTCTCATTATTTTCTATATTAAAAACACAAAAAAACAATTATAATTATATATAATTCTAAGAAATAATCCTCAATACAGGAAAATTAAGTTTAGTTATAGGAAAAGTTATAAACTAAATAATTTATATGTAGTCTATGTATAAAATAAGGTCTTGTGTTATCATATACGCGAGATATTAAAAGGAGAGAATTTAAAATGAATAAAAAAGTTATAAGCCTGATTATCGCAATGGTTATGTCACTTTCATTCATTGGTTGTGGTGATAAAAAACAAGATAATGGAAAGCAAGAAAACAACACCTCTGGAACAATCCAAAAGGAAGAAGCAAAAACTGATTCAAGTGATACTTCAGATAAAAAAGATACAGAAATTAAGGAAACTTTAGAAAAGGATGACGCTAATAAAGAGGATGGAGGTAACACTGTAACAAGTAACGATGGAACTTCATCTAACTCTAATTCCAGTAATACTTCATCTAATACTGGTAACACCTCATCCTCTGAACCTAAAAACCAATTAAAAAAATTCAGAATATATTCTTTTTCTATAGAAGATTACTCTCTAAAATATAACGAAAAAGAAATCGAAGTATCTGACTCTACAAACTACGCTGAACTTTTTGAAAAAGAATTCGAAACAGGCTCCGATGCTAATACCCCACCACTTCTAAAACCTGCTGTTAAAATAAACGAAGTTTATTTTAATAAAAACAAGGTTTTAACTATAGATTTTGCATCTAATTTCAATGAAGTAATGGGCTTAGGAAGTGGTCCCGAAGCAGCTACCTTAGAAGCTATAGTTAACACTTTAGGCTATGCTTTTAATGTAAAAGAAGTAATTATAACCCTAGATGGCAAACCCTACTCTTCAGGTCATATAGTAAAAGAACCAGGAGAAACCTTTAAAGTAAAAATTCAATAGTTTAAATAATTAAGGACTGTATACTTAAGCGAACCCCATTAATAATATAATTTCAAAGTTTAAGATTATTAGTAAAATTAAACTTGAAATTACATATTATTAAAGTTAGAATCACTTAATTATACAGTCCTTAGGTTTTAAAAACATATTATTGAAATCAAAAGAGAGTACTTCCCCTATTTTTATTCTGCTGTTATTGTAAATACTCCATTAGCCTTCTTGCTAAGAGGATTTTTATAAAATTCTATTTCTAGCTCATTAGATTCATCATTTAATGCAAAAGACATATTAGCAGTACATTTTTTCCCTTTACTAATAGCTTGTGAATGCTTCTCTCCACCAGCTGGGTATGTTTCTAATGCATTTCCTGACTTGTCATATATCTTAAAGTTCGAATCAAATATTTGTAAATTCTCATCAAACCCTATATTTTCATAAGTATATTCAATTTCAACAACTTTATCAGCCTTTTTATCTGAGAATTTATTTCTATCATCTATTAATTTAGCACTATTTATGGTTAATGACATCAAGTTAACACCCTTATCACTACTTAAATAAGCCGTTTCACCAGGCGCAAAAGGTTTGTTTTCCTTCTTTTCTTCTGGCTTATCATTATTGTTTGCATTATTTGATTTATCATCACTATTTTGATTTGTTTTACCTAATGCAACTTTCTCCATCTCTAATAATTGATTATATCGCTCTTCAGTAATATCTATTCCAGAAGGTCCTCCTAGAACTACACCTCCTAGAATAAAACATAGTACTCCAACAAATATTTTACTTTTAACTATTGATTTTATTTTATCTTTTATCAAAATATATATCCCCCTTAAAATAATTACCTTCTGTATTCTACATTATTAAATACTATAACTCAACTGATTATTTTCGACACCTTTTTTAACACTTAACTATTTTGAAAATTTATATAATTTAATTCAAGCCCATTAATTTGCTTTGTTACAAACTTTTTATATGTTTCCTATTAATATTATATAAACTTTTATTCTATCAGAAGGATAAAATGATAAAAGTAGCTTAAACCTTTAGTTTAAGCTACTCTTCATTGTTCATCTATTATATTTCGATTGCACTACTTTAGTTGCACCATTCTATATTCAACATCTATGTTACAACCCCTGTGTAGAATTGTGATTGGTGTCATATTAATAATACTACTCCTTTGAATTCATTTATTGCTTCTTTCTTTTTTAAATTCAAAGCTAAATTTTATTCAAGGAAAAATAAAATCTTATTGATATCTATTCCTAAAATCCTGTAAACTTAATCCTTAAATTATTATTTTATTAAACTAAATTCATTATAAAACTTATATCTTTCTAGCAACTATTTTATTTATTGCATGGCTATGCCTTAATCCATTTTCATGTTCATCTTCAAAAATATATGATTCAAACATCTCAATTTCCCAATCATCATAATAACTTTTTATTTCTTCTTCCTTGAATATTCCTATAAGATGTTTTTCTAAATCTTTTGGCAACTCAATAGTATCAGTAAAAACAGCTATTACATTATATCCACTATGCTTAGTATTAGCTTTCATATATTTAATAAATTTATCTCTATCATTTTTCTTAATAAATTGTAGAATTCCATGAGCAATTATCAAATCATATTTTTCACTGAATACATATAATCTCACTTATTACCTCATCTCTTTCCATATTTACCTCTCAAATAATAATTTAATACACTTGTAACAAAAAGAGTTAGCTTTTACACTAACTCTTTCAAAATTTCATTAAACTAACTTAGTTGTCCCTCTTTCACACCTTTAAGAAGTATTTTATTGCATTTACCTCAACAAAACAATCTATACATTATCATAAGATTTCTATGCGAGAATCTATTGCAATTTTCTTATACAATTCATTAAAATATTTTTTTGCTATTATATCTTTACTTAATAATGCTATACATTTAAATTCATCTGAAAAATCTTGAATATTTACATTCTCCTCATGTGCAATTCCATTTCTTACTGTAACTGCATTACCTAGCACATTATAATCAACCTTAATCTTATTTTTATTGCAAAAAAAGATATTTTAGAATACACATCCTCCGAACAACTTTTTATCAACATTTTTTTTAAATTACCAATTAAATTCTCTAGCTTATTTTCTGAATAAACAACATTTAATTCCTTAGCATATATATCTTCAAGAAACTTCTTCACTTTACTATTATCAACATCTAATTTATCTTTTCCTTCTTTGTCAAAATAATCTTTAACAACATTTTCAATAGCTTTGAAATAATACAAATATGCCTCTTCTTGAAAATCTAGCATAAAGTGATATCTCATTCCTTTTCTGAATATTTCCAACACATCAAAAAACCTATCTTTAGTTTTTCTAAAACCATTTACTATATTATCTATTTCATTAAGTTTTTCTATTTTTTTATTTGTACACATCTTATCTAACTCTTCTTCTACTTCACACTTAGTACGACTAACATATCCAACTGGCATAGGAATAAAAAATATAAATGATAATAAATCTAAACATCGTTTTATTTTCACTTCGACTTTTTTCACTTCTTCTAGATTATCACTATAATACCTTATTGTTAATCTTTCAAAAATGTCAGGGCCATCAACTTTTCTTTTAAAACTACAATAACATTCTTGAAATTTAAAAGCTATACCTGACTTCAAGCTTAACCCAAGCCAAACATCCTCCCCTCCTAAATCTTCAACATCAACATATGTACTATATTTATACATTAAATCCCCCCTATATCTTTACATTAAAACGACGCTATATATAATTTAAATCTAACTTGTAAACTGCAATCAAATTATTCTTCCCACCAACAACAATATTTTCTACCTTATAAAGCCATTCTCTTCTTTCTAAGACATTAGTTTGTAGTTCTTCCCCCCTTTTTCTTTAATGCAGATACCTTATTACTTAGCTCTCTTATGTATTTATTTTTATCAGCTCTCTTATTTTCTAAAATAGCTATCTTTATTTCAGTAATCTGTATTGCATTTTCTAAAGTCTGCATCTTTTTCTTAATAATATCTTTCATAGTGTTACTTGTTGAATCAATAAAAGAATTCAAAAGAGTTTCTAATGAATTTTTATTTTTCTTTAGCTTGTCCTTTTCTATTTTTATCAAATCATTTACCATATCAACTGTTTCTGAATTTGCCTTTGACAGTTCTTTATTAAGCTTTATAATTTAAAAATTTATCTGCAAGTGAACATTTTTATAATACACTTTTCTTTGCTCTTCTATAAAATCATCTGACATCTCAACATTAATATTTTCAGACTGGTAATATTTCTTTGTATATTTCTTTTTATGAGAACAAATCAAATAATGATGTCCTTGTGGTTTATCACTTATTCTTTTTTCAACACATCTTACATATGTAGCACCACAACATTTACAAATAACTTTTCCTCCAGTATCATACTTTCTAGCATTAGTTCCTCTATTACCATGTGAACATCTATTTTTCATTGCTTCTTGTACCTCTTCCCAAAGTTCTTCACTCACTAAAGGTTCAATTCTTTCATTTTTCTTTACAATCCAATCTTCCTTTTTTACATACTTAACTTTACTTTCTGTAAAAAGATTTTGACTGGTAAACTTATTTCTAACATTGTAGCCTTTATACTTGGGATTAGTTATTAATGTTTTTATTGTGCTATCACTCCACAGATTACCTTTCTTTGTTCTATATCCTGCTTCATTTGTTATTTGTGCAGTTCTTTTTAATCCTTGCACTAATGCAGTGTTATAAATAAACCTAACTACTTCTGCTTCCTTCTCATTTGCAACTAATGAATTAGTATCTTTATCAAAATCCCATCCAAAAATACTATTATTCCTTATCTTATTCTGCATTACAGTAGTTTTATTTCCTCTTTTAGTTCTTACACTTGTTTCTTTAACTTCATTTTCAGCCATTGCAAAGAACATTTGAAGTAGAATACTATCATTCATATTACTACTATCTTTTTGAACACCTAGAAATTTAACATTTACTTTCTTAAAATCCCATAAAGTTCTTAACACATCAATAATTATTATATTTCTTGCAAACCTTGAAGTAGATAATACTACTATTTCATTAAACAATGGCTCTCTAAATTCATCTGCTTCAAAAGTTAATCTTCCATCCTTTAACCTCTTTTCATTTAAGCCTGCATCATATAATAACTTTTTAAATCCTTGCCTATTAAAGCTTATCCCAGTTCCAGTATCACTATACAAGAATATTTCATAATCTTTGTACATCTCTTGTAATAATTCTCTTTGTTGTTGTAAGCATTTCTGCTGGTCTTCCTTATTTGTACTTACCCTTACATAACAACTAATTATTTTCTTTTCATCTAACACTTAAGCCACCAACCTCTTTATATCTTCAACTTGTCTTAATACGTTTCTTAAAACTTCAATTTGATATAAATCATCTTCTATGATGGTTAATGCTTCTTTTATAGTTAATACAATTTCATTATAATTGTTCTCCTCTAAAATTAAAACTCCACAATTATACACTTTTACATAATCTTTTTCTTCCATAATCATAATATCTATCATAAACTTCTACCTCATTACATTTTATCTTTTGTAAAATACCTTATATTTATATTTTATACTTATATTTTTCAAAAGTTCACTTTGAGGCATATAGAAGCTACTTCCACTTAAAATAAACCTTCAATTTTAATTCAAATAGCTCATATTTAATTATTTTGAATATTCTATTCTTGGGTATACACTTGGTTTACATAAAAATTTCAATTGGTTTGTACTTTAACTAATAGTGGCCAATATATCTGTATAAAATACCCATACCTTTTTTCTTGTAATTCTCGGGGGAGATATAAAAAAAAGAAGAGGTTTATTATTACTCTTCTACATAGTATCTTCATATATCTTTATGTACTTATATAATGTTGCTCTACTTTTTAATCATAACAACTGTGCAAATTGTGTTCCATTTATACTTTTATTTTTCCACTGCTTATACACTTTAGAAAAGTTTTTAGGTAAATCTTTCTCTGTTACTGCTTTCCTCCCTTTATATTTTCCTTCCCGCTTAGCAATAGCAATACCTTCTGCTTGTCTTTGCTTTATTTTAATTCTTTCCTGCTCTGATATTGTAGATAGAACTTCTATTAATAAGTTATTTATCATATCTATCATCGCCTTAGCTACTTCATTACCAAAAGAATCTAAATCCATTAATATAGTTGGTACATCTAGAACTTTAACCCTTACCCCTAAGGCTTTGTAATAATTTAATTCATCTAATACCATACTCTTATTTCTTCCAAACCTATCTAATTCTTTTATTATTAATGTATCACCTTTTCTTAGCTTTTCTTTCAACCCTAAATAGTTTTTTCTATTAAAGTCTTTACCACTTTGTTTATCTGTATAAATATTATCCTCTTCTAAGTTTTTTTCATAATCTAATAAAGCTTTTATCTGTCTTTCTTGATTCTCTTCTTTTGTACTTACTCTTACATATCCAAATATCATATATATTCCTCTTCATCTGTATCTTAATATGTAATTATAATATTATTGTTCACTACAAGGTATACCCAAATTGAACATATAATTATAGTACATCTAGATATGTATTTAGCTTTGTATATTTTTTTCTTTACACTTTCTATTAAATTATACAACATCATTATATATTCTCCTTCATTTGTAAATTCTTCTGCTTTCACTAACGCTTCTGCAATATTATAAGAGATATTTACCATCCCGCATTCTTGCATTTCATTTTTCATAGTAAATCAATCTCCTTTAATCTTTTGTTTAAATGGCTTTGTAGCCTTATATTTATATAATATAATATAATTATTTTTTCTAAAGTTCACTTTACATAAAGAAGATTTTAACCTTACTTAATTAATCTAGTAGGCTTCATTCGTTTCACTCATTCGCCTATTGTCGCAACAAGTTGTATAATAAGTAACATTTATGTCCCTCTTTTATATTCTTACACATGGGCCATACCTGTTACCTAAATCGAGTAGGAGGCGGTGACTAACCGCCGTCCTCTCACACCACCGTGCGTACCGTTCGGTACACGGCGGTTCAGCAATTAATTAAGTGAATCTTGTTCATGTATTGAGCGTAGGATCCACTAAGCACTTCTAATATTTATTTTTGAGTTCCACTCTATCTTCAATTAGATAGTCCGTTCAACGGTTATCTGCTTTCAAACATGGATTACCATTCTCAATAACTCTCAATTAATTACCGTCAAGTCCTTCCCTAACCTCAACTTTCGAAGAAGCTCCTACAGTACTATGACTTGAACTGACTTCTGA
>NZ_FQXP01000003.1 GCF_900130005.1 Clostridium collagenovorans DSM 3089
ACTCATTTATAATTTTGACGGAGTCAGGTGCGAATTGGCGCTTACACTTTTTACATTGATATTTTTGATTAGCCTGCTTATCCATTCCAAACTTGTATAATTGATCAAAATGGCAGCGAGGACATTTTATGTTTGTTTTGTTCATTGCTCTTCTCTCCTTCGGGGGAATATTTTGTCTTAGGAAAACTTAGTATACTTCTAAGGTGAGAGAAGTGCAATGTTCATATAACTTAACAGAACGAAAATGTGACTTGGGATAAGTAGTATGAAAATATAATTATTAATCAATTTATAGAAAATGTAAATTAATAGTGGTAAAATTAACAGTTAAATAGTAATTTGTGAAATGGATACTGATATAGTAAATTTGAAAAGGAGATTAAAATGGTTTTATTAGTAGTTGATACGCAAAAGTTAATAACCAATGAAAAATTATATAAGTTTGATATGTTTGTATCTAATGTTAAAGAAATAATACATGAGGCTAGGACAAATAATATTGAAGTAATATATGTGCGTCATGACGATGGAGTAGGAAGTGAATTGACAAAAGGAACTGATGGCTTTGAAATATATGAGAAGTTTCAACCGATAAATGATGAAAAAATATTTGACAAGAAGGTTAACAGCGCTTTTAAAGGGACAGGATTATTAGAATATTTAATAGATAAGAAAGAAAAAGATATAATCATTGTAGGACTTCAAACAGATTATTGTATTGATGCTACTATCAAATGTGGGTTTGAACATGGATTTAATATTATAGTTCCAGCATATTCGAATACAACAGTTAATAATAAATTTATGTTAGCAGAACAAAGCTACCAATATTACAACGAATTTATGTGGAATGGCAGATATGCAGAATGTATTTCATTGTATGAAACAATTAAAAGAATGAAATAGCCAATTTCTAATTTGATTAGTGAAAGGGAATTTTATATGAGAATTTATATTGTTGGTTCTGTTGCAAGTGGCAAGACAACTTTAGCAAAAAAATTATCAAATAAATTAGGAATCCAATGTACACATCTTGACGGTATTGTACATATCAAAGATAGAGCTAATAAAGAGTGAGGAAATATTAGGATAACTGATGAGTAAGGTATTATTAAGTGGTGGTAAAATTATATAAACAGAGTATGGAGTAATGACAGAGGTTCAACTCATGAAAAGTAAGGCTATAGAGCTTGGTGTTAAAGAGGAGGATTTATTATTTGAAGAGAATTCTCTAACAACAAAAGAAAATATTATTTGTTCATTATTATCATTAGAAAGAGAGTTTAAGCTAAGTAATTTAAGAAAAGTACTTTTGGTTACAACAGCATATCACCTAAGAAGAGGTGTGCTAATGGCGAAAACATATTTTCCTAATTGGATAGAAATAATACCTTGTCCAGCGGAAGATACAAATACCAATAGAAACAACTGGTTCTATACAGAAGAAGGCATAGCTAGGGCAAGTGAAGAAGCTTGGAAGATAGTTTGTTACATTAATGAGGGTTCAATACCTGATTTTGAAATATGTTGACAACGTAATTAAGAAGAGTATAATAATTACAAATGCAAAGGATATTAAAGTGAAAATGGCCTTGGAGCGGTGCACCGAGATTTTTGTTATAAAAAATTAAGGCTGCAACGGGTTCACCCGTTATAGTGATAGAGTATAATCATATGATTTATATGACGTACTTGATGAGATGCATATTGTGAAATGTGTATGAATTAGGATGGTAACACGGAGTTTAACTCTCGTTCCTAAGATTAATTTCTTAGGACGGGAGTTTTTTTATTTAAATTTATTATTAAGAAGGAGGAAGAAGAAAATGAATATTTTTATTGGAGGAGCTTGGCCATATGCTAATGGTTCATTGCATATAGGTCATATAGCTGCATTGCTACCAGGAGATGTCTTAGCAAGATATTATAGATCAAAGGGAGATAATGTATTATATATTTTAGGCAGTGATTGTCATGGAACTCCTATATCAATTAGGGCGAAACAGGAGGGGTTATTACCAAAGGATATAGCGGATAGATATCATGCAGAATTTAAAAGGTGTTTTGAAAGATTAAATTTTTCTTATGATTATTATGGTAGAACTGATGATAAATTTCATAAGAAGGAAGTACAAGAAGCTATAATTTTGCTATATAATAAAGGCTTAATTTATGAAAAAGAAGTAGAACAAATATATTGTGAGCATTGTAATCAGTTTTTACCTGATAGATATGTTGAAGGAGTTTGTCCAAAATGTCATTCAATTGCAAGAGGGGATCAATGTGATAATTGTGGCACTTTACTAGAGCCTCTAGAACTTTCAGAAAGAAAATGCAAGCTATGCAATAATACACCTATAGTAAAGAGCACAAAACAGTTATACTTCTCTTTATCTGAATTTCAAGGTATTATTGAAGAAAACTTAGATAAGACTCAAGATAATTGGAGAATTAATGCAGTAAATAATACAGAAAGATATCTAAAGGAAGGCTTATGTGATAGAGCTATATCAAGAGATTTATCATTAGGAGTAGATATACCTATAAAAGATTTTACTGATAAAAAGGTTTATGTATGGATAGATGCCGTATTGGGATATTTTACAATGAGTAAAAAATGGGCTTTAGAAAATAAAAAATCCTACGAAGAGTTTTGGAGTGAAAATGCTATTTCATATTATGTACATGGTAAAGATAATATACCATTTCATTCAATAATTTTACCAGCTTTAATAAAGGGGATAGGGTATGATAAGTTGCCTGATAGGATAATATCTAGTGAGTATTTAACATTAGAAGGTAAAAAAATATCAACAAGTAATAACTGGGCTGTATGGGTACCTGGTATAATAGAACGTTATAATTCAGATGCATTAAGATACTTTTTCTTAATTAATGCACCAGAAAAAAGAGATACTGATTTTTCTTGGAGAGAATTTGTGAATAGCAATAATGGTGAATTATTAGGGGCATATGGGAATTTAGTTAATAGAACTTTAGTTTTTGCTAAAAAATATTTCAATAATAAAATTCCTAATGGAGAGCTAGATATTAATATAAAAGAAGAAATAGATAGTTTATATAATATTATAGGAAATCTTATAGAGCAAGGAAATTTAAAAATTGCACTTGAGAAAATTTTTGAATTTATAAGAAGTATCAATAAATACTTTGATGAAAAAGCACCATGGATTACCGTAAAAGATAACTTAGAAGTTTGTAGTAACACAATATATAATTGTATTTATTCAATAGCAAATTTAGCAAACTTACTATCACCGTTTTTGCCGGAATCTTCAGAGAAAATAAAAGCATGGTTAGATATTAATGAGGATAATTGGCAAACAATTGTGCCGAAGTATGGAGTATTAATTGAGGAAGTTACAATATTATTTGAAAGACTTGATAAGAAAATAATAGAAAAAGAAAAGAATGATTTATTGGGTTACAGAAATATACTTCTTTAAGTTTTTACAAAATAGTAAAAGAACAATAAGAAGTATTTAGGGGTGGATACCATGCATACTTCCAAGATCTAGACGGATACCATTTGGAAGTAGCAGGGGTACCAAACTTCAAATACGATAAATAGGGAATGGTAGAGTTTTGGAAATAGATAGGGAATGGAGAGAGTAAAAAAGGGAAGAGATTAAGTGCTTTAGGATAAGGGAGAGAGAACCGTATCATAAGTAAATGAGGTTTTTACTAAAATTGGATAAGGGTGCGGTAGTAAGGTAAATCTAGTATCCACAATGAAAACCTTGATTATTTAGATTAGTCGTTTTTTTATCTTATACATAAGTTTAGAATTATTTATAGTGTGCCATAAATGACGTAGACTTTTTGTGAACATACTAATATTACTAGTATAAAAAAGATATATATAGCAAAAAAGACCAAACAGTATAAGCTGTTTGGTCTTACTATTTTTAAATACAGTTCATCACATAGCTTAACATATTTTGTAATATAATCCTAGTATTAACTTTATAGATTTAATATAATATGATTGTGAACTAGATTTAATTATATGCTTGAAAAATATAGATTGGGGGGAAGAGATATAAATGAATAAACAAGATATACTATTTAAAAATGAAGATGGTGTTTTTAGTTACCGTATTGGGGGAATATTAATACATGAGGGAAAGGTATTGCTCCAACAATGTAATGAGGAAAAAGATTATGCAATTCCTGGTGGGCATGTAAGCTTTGGTGAAACCAGTAAGGATACCATTGTTAGAGAATTTAAAGAAGAAACAGGATTTGATGTTAAACCTGAAAGGTTATTATGGATTGGAGAGGTATTTTTTCCATGGGATACTAAGCCATGCCATCAGATATGTATGTACTTCTTAATTACTTTGTGTGATGAAACTCAAATTCAATCAGCTAGCAGTTTCTTCGTAGTAGATGAATTAGAAAGGCAAAGGATTAATTTAAAGTTTTCGTGGATTCCATTAGCGGATTTAAAATATATTGAATTATATCCATTAGGTACTAAGGAAAAATTAATGAATTTATCCGATAATATAGAACACTTTGTGTATATAGAAAACCAAGGGAGTGAATCAAATGGGTAATAAATTTGTTGTTCATTTTGCAGAATTACAAGATGTAACTCCTTGGATGAATATGGTTGAAATTGTTAAAGATGAGTTTCCTGGTTTAGAAACGGCAGAACAGTTAGATAGTTATAAGCAAACTGTTATAAAGAATATAAATAGGAAGACTGCAATTTGTATAAAGTCTGAAAATGAGGTTATTGGAGCTTTGATATTTTCTTATAATTTAAAATGCCTTTCTTGGATGGCGGTACACCCTAATTATCGGAGAAAAGGAGTAGGATCTGCATTGATTACAAAAATGCTTGAACTATTTCCAAAAGAGTTGGATATTTCAGTTACAACTTTTAGGGAGGGAGATATAAAAGGAATAGCTCCAAGAAGATTATACAGTAAATTTGGTTTTCTTGAAGATGCCTTAGTAGAGGAGTTTAATTATCCTAATCAGATATTTATTCTGAAAAGGTAATGGGAAAAATAGATGACCTTTTATAGTCCGCTTTTGGTAAGGTTGTAAGCAGTCCAATAAATTAATGAATTATCCAGAATAGAATTGTAGTACGTTAATTGATATTTTTACTTATAAAAATATAATTTTGTAATAATAAAAATTGTAAATATATATTATTATATTGAAAACTCTTACCTTAAAATATGGCTAAGAGTATTTCTGTTTTTTCAAGGAGGTAACAACCATGATAGAAGTTAGCCATTTGAACGAAAAAGAAAAGCTTAAAGCTCTACCACATGAGGTTCAAGAAACAATTGAAGGCATATTGCAAATACTAGACACAGAATACGGAGCTAATAGAAACAAATACGAAGATGATGGGGGTTATGTAGTAGTTGTAGAAAAAATAGAAGACTTTAAAGAAATAATGGATAAAGCATATATTGATTGTAATGAAGTTATTGAAGAATATGTAGACAACATTGTATGCAGTAATGGGGAAGTTTATACTAATAGCTTGATAATCTGCAACAATGATTATGCTGTACCCCTTATAATTCCAATTGAATTAACACCACAAAACTTAAAAGATTATATGATTGATTAGAAGCCTTAATTGCCAATATAACGGTAGTTAAGGCTTCTATTATTTATAAAAAACATAGGAGGTTACTATGTCACAGAAGATAATAAAAGATACTAAGTATTGTCAGATATTGAATCAAGGAAAATTAGCTGATGAAGACTACACTTATTCTATTGAAAAGATATTCATTAAAGCTGTAAAGAGGAATCAAATTCGCTTCAGCCTATATAAAGATACTATAAGGTCAGCAGAAAGATATATCCCACGTTCATTAGATGTAACAGAAGAGCAATTATTACAATTAATAAAAGAATCAATAACGGCAGGAGTATTCTCAAAGGAATTTATAAAGAATTTATCTCAAATTTTAAATAAGAAATAGGGGGAACATAGAAAATGTTTAAAAATAAGAGTAATCGTTATATTACAAGAGGAGTAAATGGAGTAATAAATAATTTGGATAGTTTCGTAAGATGGTGTAGAGCTGGAGGAAAAGATTATTTAGTAAGAAAAAAATCGTACTTGAGGGTGATACGGAGAATCGTATCATAAGTCACACCACCAAATCTTTGATTTGGTATGTGGAACTTACTCCTACGAAAGAAGAGAGTAGGGGTTACATATATAGATTTTATAGCCGTAGACATTGATATTACTTGCCTAAGGCTATTTTTTATAGGTAAAAATATCGTATCATAAGTAATAATAAATTAACAAAATATGTTATAATGGATTTTAAGTAGAAGATAGGAATTTATTATAAAGTAAATGGAGGTTTGATTATGTATTATGAACAAGCTAGAAACTTTATTTATAAGAATGCTAGACCACTTGATATAGCAAGATGGAAATATATGTTTGATAATGGAAGCAAGGAAGATATTCTGATAGCCTTAACTGCGTATCAAAATGAGGATGGAGGTTTTGGAAATGCACTTGAGTCAGATTGCTGGAATCCTAATTCATCGCCAGTTCAAACATGGGTTGCGACAGAGATAATTAAAGAGATAAATTTGAATGATAAAAATCATCCTATTATACAAGGAATATTGAATTATTTATGGTCGGGAAAAGATTTTGATGGACATACATGGTCAAATACAGTGGTTACTAATAATGACTATCCACATGCACCGTGGTGGTCTTTTGAAACTTCGCAAGAAATATCATATAATCCTACAGCTTGTTTTATTGGTTTTATATTAAAATTTGCAGAGAAAAATAGTGAACTCTTTGAAGTGGCTTGTACTCTTGCTAAAGAAGCATATAGTTATTTTAAAACACATTTTCCTATGGAGTCTATGCATACTGTTTCTTGTTTTGTTGAATTGTACGAGTATATAAAAGAAAGCTCAATAAATGAACTTTTAGATATAGAGGAATTTAATATATTACTACACAAACAGATACAACATGTTATAACATATGATACATCAAAGTGGACAGTTGATTACGTATGTAAGCCATCCTTATTCATAAGAGCTAAAACAAGTGATTTCTATATTCAGAATAAAGAAATATGTGATTATGAATGTGAGTTTATTTTGAATACTCAAGAATCAGATGGTACATGGGGTATCACATGGTCATGGACAGATTATCCTGAACAATGGAATATTAGTAAAAATTGGTGGAAATCAGATTTAATTATAAAAAATATAAGTTATATTAAAGCAATTCGTAGCTAAACTCCAATTTAGACAATAGATTTTAGGAATACAATGAGATTTGAAACACAATTGTAGTATATTGCGACATAGGTAAATAAAATTTATAGAGGTGATAGTATATGACGAATAAAGATATTTTAGAGATTGCAATGAAACAGTCAGCTATAGATGCAAATTGTAAAATTGATGACTTTAAGGGCAAAGATAGTGTAATTATTGAGTCTATAAAAAATTCAAATGCAAGAAGATATCTAGAGTTACCAATTGCGTGCAACTTAATTTCTTACGGACAAAATATAGTAGCTTCAATTCAGATGGAATATAAAGATATTGTTGAAAAATATATAAGTAAATATCAAGTAGAACATTGCTTTGAAACACCTAATATGCATGTATTGAATAATGAGTTTGAAAAATATGGTATGCAAGTTTGTTTTATGGCAGAATATTTTCTCCCTGACATTAATGAGTTGTCTGTTCAAAACTGTAAGTATGAGTTGAAAGTGTTAGAACAGAAAGATTTTGTTGATTTATATTTGCCACAGTGGTCCAATGCATTAAGTAAATCGAGGAAGAATTTAGATGTATTAGGTGTCGGAGCATATAAAGATAACCAACTAGTGGGGTTAGCAGCCTGTTCTGCAGATTGTGAAACAATGTGGCAAATCGGTGTTGACGTCCTACCAAACGTAAGACAACAGGGGATTGCATCAGCATTGACTAGTAGACTTGCTATAGAAATTCTAGCTAAAGGGAAAGTACCATTTTACTGTTGTGCATGGTCAAATATTAAATCGGTACGAAATGCAATAAAGAGTGGATTCCGTCCAGCATGGGTAGAGATGACAATTAAATCCAAAGAATTTGTTGATAGTATTAATGGGTAGATAACACTATTACAATTTTCAATTTGAAGTACGCAATATAGATAGTTAGTGAAACAAAGCAATGGAATAATTGCATACTTGATGGTCTTCAATTGGGGAGAAGAAAAAAATTACCTTAGAATCACTAATATGGGAGCTAATATAAGTGAAGCCTATACAAGAGTTATAACTGAATGGCTGCCACAAAGTGGGTATAATAGAAATAAAGCAGTGCCAAATTTAGAAGTATATCCACCAGGAAATGCTAGTTCTAATAACTACACTTGGGAAATATGGCTTCCAGTTTTATAGAATAATTTTAGAAAGTAAGTATTTGTTTTATACAAATCATTATAGTTTATTTCACATTAAATCAGCACCACTATTATTTTTATTTATCACTATGTTTAAGACTAATCTTGAAATACAGTATAAATAAAGGATGTACATTATGATACACCCCTTAACTACCTATTGAAATTAATCTTTTCGATAAATTCCAAGCTTTCGATTAGATATTTATTAATAGTAAAAGTTTGAGACAATAATATGAAAAGTAGTGTTGTCTTATGTTATAATGCAATATAGAAATAATATCAATTTGTATTATTTATTTGTAGAGGGGAAATAACGTGGATACTAAAAAGTTAATTAGAACTTTAGATGAAATAAGTTATGAAACTAAACTTGGAAAAAACCTAAAGAATACCCTTAGGAAAGTAGATAAAGATATCTTAATGGACGAACTTAATAATTTTAAGGAGTAATTAGATAAATGTATTATATATTAGTTAAGAATTTTAATTCTGTAGGTTAAGTTGTGTATGGATCAAATGATTGTAAAGAAGTTGATATGATAGATGATTTATTAAATTATAAATTAGATGGAAAAGAAAAACAGGTTGTACTATTATCTAACTTAGAGATGTGGAAAGAATACGAACCATTTAATATGACAAATAGTATTGGTGAATTTATTGATAAGCCCTAATTAATTAGTAATTTATAAGGCTATTACCAGGTTGTAAAAAACAACTTGATAATAGCTATTTTTATAGATTGAAACGCCCCATCATAAGGAATGGTTTATTTGAAGAATATGGTACAATAAAATCATGAACAAATTTGTGGAATAGACAAAGAGTAAGATTAATTACACGAGGACATGTATAATAAAGGGGAAAAATATTATGCAAGTGAATAGATTATTTGAAATTATATATATTCTTTTAGAAAAGAATATGATAACTGCAAAAGAGTTAGCAGAAAGATTTGAAGTATCACAAAGAACTATTTATAGAGATATTGAAACACTGTCTACAGCAGGGATTCCAGTATATATGAGTAAAGGAAAAGGTGGGGGTATATCTATATTACCAGACTTTATATTAAATAAAGCCATATTAACAGAAGAAGAAAAAAAGGAAATATTATCATCTATAAGAGCAGTTAATGCTGTAAGTTTTAGTGATCCAGCGCCTGAAAATGTTCTTAGAAAATTAAATAATATATTAGGTGAAAATGATACTGATTGGATAGAAGTTGATTTTTCAAATTGGGGAAATGCAGAAAGGGAAAAAGAAACTTTTAATAATCTTAAATCTGCAATATTAAGTAAAAAAGTAGTAAAGTTTGATTATAGCAGTGGTAAAGGTGAGAATATTAGTAGGGAAGTATGTCCATTAAAATTATATTTTAAAGGTCAAAGTTGGTATATGTATGGATATTGCAGAATACGAAATGATTACAGATTTTTCAAATTAAGAAGGATAAAGGGCTTATGTATTTCTAAAGAGAGTTTTAATATTAAAGCACCCCAAAATATAATGAAGGAAGATAATATTTTTAATGATGAATTTGTTACTTTAAAAATGAGGATTTATCCTAAAATGGCATATAGAGTCTATGATGAATTTGAATATTTTAAAAAGCTTGATGATGGTAGTTTTATTGTTACTATTGAATATCCAAAAGGAGAATGGCTTTTTAGCTATATATCTTCATTTGGAGAAGAGTGTGAAGTTTTAGAGCCGCAAGAAATAAGAAAAGAAATAAAAAATAAAATTGAAAAAATGCTTTTAAATTATTCTTAATATGACATGTAGTTGTCATATTAAGCTAAGTATAATAACCTTATCAAATATATGGAGGTTATAACTATGAAGTATGAAATTGTTAATTTAGAAGAAAAAATAGTAGTAGGGGTTAGTGCGGTTACAAGTAATGATGATCCTAATATGGGAAAAATCATTGGAGGTCTTTGGGAAAAGTTATATCAAGGTGGCATTAATGAAACAATAAAAAATAAGGTCAATGAATATGCCATAGGACTTTATTCAGATTATAAATATAATGAGTATTTAGTTACAGCAGGAAATGAGGTAAGTGAGGCTGCAAATGAAGGACTTACAATAAAGAAAATTCCTGCAGGGAAATACGCTAAGTTTTCTATAGAAGGACATATGGAAAAAGCAGTTGCAGAAGCTTGGAATGAAATTTGGCAAATGAATTTAGAGAGAAGTTATGAAGCAGATTTTGAAGAATATTTAAATTCAGATTTCAATAATGCTAAAATTGATATTTATATTTCATTGAAGTAATTATTAAGAGATAAAATTATTAGAAGGGAGTTACGATTATATGCATGAGGTGATGGCAAAAGGGATACTATCTAATAATAATGGAATGAATATTTATAGAGGATGTACTCATGGATGTATATATTGTGACGCCAGAAGTATTTGTTATGGAATGAATCATGTTTTTGAAGATATAGAGGTTAAGACTAATGGGCCACAACTATTAGAGGATATACTTAGGAGAAAAAGAAAAAAGTGCATGATTGGAACTGGTGCAATGAGTGATCCATATATTCATCTAGAAGAAAGGCTTCAAAATACAAGAAAATGTTTAGAGATAATTGATAAATATGGATTTGGGTTAGCGATACAAACTAAATCAAATAGAATATTAAGAGATTTAGACTTGCTAAGAAGTATAAATAATAAATCAAAGTGCGTTGTGCAGATGACATTAACAACCTATGATGAAGAATTATGCAAAATCATTGAACCAAATGTTTCTACAACAAAAGAACGATTTGAAGTTTTAAAGATAATGAGGGATAACAAAATTCCTACAGTAGTTTGGCTAACTCCTATCTTACCTTATATCAATGATACAGAGGAAAATATAAGAGGAATTTTAGATTATTGTATAGAAGCTAAAGTTAAAGGAATTATAGTATTTGGTATTGGGTTAACATTAAGAAGTGGAAATAGAGAATATTATTATAAGAATTTAGATAAGCATTTTAAAGGTTTAAAAGAAAAGTACGTAAGAGAATATGGGAATAGTTATGAAGTAATAAGTAAAAATCATGCAAAATTCATGGAAATTATTAAAGAGACATGTGAGAAGAATAATATTATTTGTGATATAAAAGAAGTTTTTAATTATATTAGAGCTTTTGAAGAAAAAAATAATGGAGTTCAAATAAGATTTGATATATAAGAGATAATTTCTAATGAATTACCTAAATAAATTCGCATAATAAAAAACAAAATTAATCCTAGCAAAGCTATTACATTGCTTTGCTAGGACATTTAATTACTTTTTTAATAGTTATATATTTTAGATTTTGCAAATACAAATTATTTATAATTGTATTTCCATCAAATCCTCATCCCACATTCTTTCCACACTTTTCTCAAAGCCAACACTTTCATATAGCTTTTGAGCAGGAATGTTTTCAGATGAAACTGATACATAAAACTTAACATTACCATACTCTATTTTTATTAAGTCAAATAACTTATAAAGTGCTTTCTTCCCTAAGCCTTTTCTCTGATACTGTTTATCAATCATATACCTAACTAGAACTAGTTTCTTTGTCTCTTCCTCAACCCCATACATCATAAATCCAACTAGTTTATCATCATCGTAAATACATTTTGTATTCCAGTTTTCCCATAAAAAGCTCGAGATGATTGAATTCCAATTTGGTGCTACAATATCTTCCTGTTCCTTAAAAACCTCTAAACTTGAACAATCATACCAATTTTCTCTTGTTACTTTTTTTAATAAAATCCCCATATTATTACCTCACTTTACATCCTTAATTTTATTTGTATCAGAAAGTTATACTCAAACTATTTAGCTTGGAAACTCTCACACCTTCATATAACTCATATTTCGAAGAATAGAGTAATATTGTGCTATAAACATATATTACCATAAAAACTTTGTATAATAAAGGAAAATCCAACTATATTTCTGAATATTAAGACTATTTATCGTTAATTTACAGAATTTCAAATTAAGTAGCTTTCAAAATATTTTAAATATACAGTTCTTCAACTAATCTTCTAAGCAGCGTAAGGTGCAATTTTGACTTTCGGAGCTTACGATTTTTGTTATTTCTTTTACCAATGACCATAACAGGAACTGTTTTCATTACTATAAGCATTGATTTTGAGTTATTTTATCACATTAATTTTATTATATGGTAAAATGTTTAATGTGGATAATCAACTGAGGATTATTTATTTTTCAAACTAGTTCAAGTTTATTTTACAATAAGTCAAGTTATTATTTTTTACTGCATTTCAGGAATTATTTGGTATAAAATGTTTTTATTGGGATTTAACTTTTGCTAAGCTATAGATATAATAAGGAGTGAAAATATATGGAGAAAAAGGAGTTAAAGACATTATTAAGAAATATAAAAGATAACAAATACGCAGTACCAGAGGGTGTAAACCCATATAAATTATCTTTGGAGTTGATGGATTATATAGGAGATATTGATGGTGAGTTGCGTAATGACTTGATTTATTCCGTTCTTGTAGGATGGATAATGACGGATGTTCTGACCTTCGAAGAGGCACATAATATATTTATGATAGCATTAGACGAAAAACACATTCTTAATGGATTGGGAGAGATTAACGATACGGTTTTTGGTAGAACTTTTTCCGTTGAAGTGGCTGCATGCATCATCTATAAGCACAGGAAGCTTTTATCTGATAGTGATATTTTAAAAGCTTTTAATGCAGTTTTGAAATTTTATAATGAGGACAGGGATGTAAGAGGCTTTGTAGAAGGTAAAAGCTGGGCTCATGGCGCTGCCCACGGTGCTGATGCCCTGATGGAGCTTGCACAATGTGAAATAATAGGATATGAAGGTCTAAAAGAGATATTAGATTCAATCCATAAAAAAATTAAAATAAATTACTACGGATATATTAACAACGAGGATGAGCGTATGATATCGGCTGTTAAGGCGGTTTTGGAAAGAGATATAATTCCTGTAGAAGAAATTAAAGAATGGATTAGAAGCATTGGTAACAGAGAAAAAGAAGGTATAGTTCCTGATTGTTTATTTATTGAGCATAATGTAATTCTTTTCTTAAAAAGCTTATACTTTAGACTAGTTGATAATACTAAGTATGATCAATTGGCAAAAATAGTTAAAGAGGTGCTAAAGGAAACAAGTCGTTTTGGCGAAGATTATTCATAACCTATCCAATTTTAACACTAACATAAATACAAGTATCAAAAGATATAAACATTTTATAGCCTTAGGTATTGAATTAGTATAAGAAGTATATAAAGGAAAGTAAAGAATTTATTAGATGTTTTAGATGATGAAATCATTGTAAATAAAACAGAATTAGATATAGAAAGAATTAAAGACTTAAGGGATAAGAGTTCTTAGAATAGGGTCAATAGCCTAAGCTTTTTTATGGTGAGAGTTAGGCTATTGATAAGTAATCCAAATTATGAAGAGTATAAAATAAGATGGGTTATTAGTTAATAGTATATAAATAATAAGAGTAAGGTAAGTAATATTAGATATTATTTACATTACTCTTATATCTATAATTATATATATGGATTATTGGTATTTTTAATAATAATATTATTGCTTGTGGTTTATTAGTACTTTGTGAAAGACTTCATTGATTAATTCACTCATAAAGATTGCAAGTTCTTCTGGTGTTTCTTGAAAGTCTGACTTTATCCATTTTTGAATAATTCCTAGCTGTGCTGAGGATGCAATCACTGTCATGTATTTAAAAGCAATTGTATTATCTAAGCTTTGTGATTCTAAGTTTTTTTCTAATGTTTTTTCAATCAATGTTTTTAGTTTCCATTGGAATGATACATCACCATTAGGGCCAATTAAAACTCCGATAATATCAGAGGATTCCTTAATGTATTTATAAATTTCAGTAAGGGTATTTAATAGTGCGTCATTATCCCTAGCTAATATATATCGACCTAAGTCATAGGCTGCACCATTCTCTAGTATACTTTTAATATTGTTTATAATATCCATTTCGATTTCTTGTAGTAGAGCATATTTGTCTTCATAATGAAGATAAAAGGTTCCTCGATTTATATCTAACTCTTCGGTTATATTTTTAACTGATACATCATTTAACCCCTTTTCATTAAGAAGTTTTATGAAGGCATTTCTAATTAGAACTTTGGTTTTTTCACTTTTCTTTAACATTTATCCACCTTAAAAATCAACACATTGATTATTCATGTTCATAAATAACCATATATGTATTTTTGTTTATTGTTTTTGATATATAGATAATTATAATTGAAGTATAAGAAAAATTAAAGGGAATTATGGAGGCGTGAAATGGCAGTAGTTAAAGTAGAAAATGTTAAAAAGAGCTATTCTAAGACAGTGATTTTAGACCATATTACCTTAGAGGTTGAAAGCTCTCAGATATTAGGATTAATTGGACCATCAGGAGCGGGAAAAACAACTTTAGTTAAGGTGATTTTAGGAATGGAGAAGGTTGATGAAGGAAATGTAGAAATATTCAATACCAAGATTCCTAATTTGAAATTACTGGATAGCATTGGGTACATGGCTCAAAGTGATGCTTTATATGAAGAGCTAACAGGACGTGAAAACTTAGAGTTTTTTGGAAAGATATATGGTTTAAAAAAGGATAAGCTTCGAGAAAGAATAGAGTATACATCAGCTTTAGTGGATTTAAAGGAGCATTTAAATAAAAGAGTTTCTAAATATTCAGGTGGGATGAAAAGAAGGCTATCACTAGCCTTAGCACTTTTACAAGATCCAAAGGTTTTAGTTCTTGATGAACCAACAGTTGGTATAGATCCAAAGCTTAGATATTCAATCTGGCAGGAGCTTAAAAAGCTAAAGGAATCAGGAAAAACCATTATAGTAACAACTCATGTTATGGATGAGGCTGAAAAGTGTGACAAGCTTGCCTTAATAAATAATGGAAAGGTATTAGCAATGGGATCTTCAGAGAAGTTAAAAGAAGAGTTTAAAGCAGCGTCAATAGAAGAAATATTTTTAATGTACAATTAAAAAGAGAATTTAAATCAATTATAGGAGACAATTTTAATTAAGTATATGAGAGAAATTAAATTGATTACGTGAGACAACATTATAAGGATTAAAGGTGGAAGTTGTACATTAAAAAATAAATTAGTAGGACAAACTGGGACTTAGGTTATTAAATAATTACTGATTTTGTAAAAGTGGTGTTACAGTATGAGTATTACCCTTTTTACCCGTTGAAGTATATGAAACAATTGTTATATGACTTAATTTAATACCCTTATTTGTTTTATTTTTATGAAGTTAAGAAGCACCTTAGAGTGTCTCCCATTTTGTTCAAGGAGGAAAGCTAAATGAGAATAATTGCAATAATAAAAAGAATAATAATTCAAACCTTAAGAGATAAGAGGACCTTAGCATTAATGATGATTGCTCCATTATTGCTTATAACATTAATAAACTATTTATTCTCCTCATCATCTACAGATAACTCTTTAAAAGTAGGGGTATCAAATGTTTCTACAGAATTACAAGTGAAGCTTGAGGAAAATAATTTAGAATTAGTAAGCTTTGACGATAATGAAAATATTTATGACAAAATTAAGGATGATAATTTAAAGGCATTTATATATAAGGATGGAGATACTTATAATATTACCTATGAAAATAACTCTCCAATGGATAGCTCAAAAATCAAAAATATATTTTTAAGCACTTTATCTAAAGATGGAACAGAAAATTTAAAAAACACATTATTAAAAATAAATCCCTCAATGAAGGATAACTTTAAAGAAATCAATATAGAAAGTGATTATCTTTATGGAGATGAAAATCTAAGCTTTTTTGATACATTTAACCCAGCTTTAATAGGATTTTTTGTATTCTTCTTTGTATTTTTAATTGCAGGAATATCAATATTAAAGGAAAGAAATACAAAGACTTTAGAAAAGTTACTTTCAACTTCTATAAAAAGATACGAAATATTATTAGGATACCTTTTAGGATATGGAATATTTGCGGTAGTCCAAACTTTACTTGTAGTCTTTTATTCAGTTTATGTACTAGGTATGATAATTGAAGGAAGTATATTCTTAGTGATATTAACAAATTTATTAATAGCATTTGTGGCTTTATCACTTGGTATTTTTCTTTCAACCTTTGCAAATTCAGAGTTTCAAATGATGCAGTTTATACCAATAGTAATAGTGCCTCAAATATTCTTTACAGGGTTAATACCCGTAGAAACTATGAGTCCAATTTTACAAAAAATAGCTCACCTTATGCCACTATATTATGGTTCAGACATTATGGCAGATATAATGATTAAGGGAGCTTCTATAAGTGAAGTATATGGAGGAATGATTATTTTACTAGTTTTTGCTACGGTAATTTATCTTCTAAATTTATTAGGTCTTAAAAAATATAGAGCATTATAATAAAAGAAAATTTTAATATATACTGCATTAAATAAACTTCATTCATAATTTTATAGGATAAAAAAATTAATATGTAATAAATTAGGATGATGTAGATTTAATATTACAAAGTATATATGCAATGGCTAGTTAATATGCTACATTTCTAATAATAGATGAATTTAATCTACAATGTATGTTATTTATAAATACATTGTAGATTGTTTATTTTAATATATAATTTCTAAATTAATATTATACATTTATATAAATCATTGCTTTATTCCATAATGAACCTTATATCTAACAAGAATGAAGATTCTTTATTAGAATATATATAATATGAGAAGCTATTAATATTTAATTTAAATAAGCATGTAAAATTTGTATTTTATGATGAAATATAAAGTAATATATATATTGTAAAGTGATAATTATTACTATATAATTATGTAAAAGGAAGGTGCATGTCATATGGGGAATAATTTATTGAATTTATTTATAGAAAATAATAAAGCTTTAGAAAATGTAAAGGGATCATGGGGAATGTATGGGTTCCAAATGAAGGGTAGTGCCTTAAGTTACACTATGAAAAATCAAAGGGTAGATACAGAGAGAGTTAATTTAGCATTAGATATTATAACAAATAATACCTCTATATTTTCTAATTTTAGAGGAATGAATAAGTTAACTACAGCTATTACAATATCCTTTGAAGAAAATATGGAAAATAGTTTTAGAGAAATAAGAGCTATTTATGATAGCTTAAAGGAAAGTTTCTATAATAATAGTTACTTAGTAATAACAGCACTTGTTATATATAATGCAAGAGAAAGAGTTAAGCCTATTGAAGCTATAAAAAATACAAGATTAGCTTACGATTATATGAAACATCACCATAGATTTTTAACAGGACAAGAAGATATATCAAGTGCAGCAATAATAGCTACAACATCTAACAATTTAGAGAAAACATTTATAGATATAGAAAAATGCTATGAATATTTAAAGGATAGAAAAATATCTTCAAGCAACAATATTCAAGGCTTGTCACATATGTTGTCTTTGATAAATAAATCTTGTGAAGATAAGTGTAATAGTGCTATAGAAATGAATAGTATTTTGAAAAATAAAAAAGTAGCTTTGAAAAGTTACTATCTTCCAATGCTTGGAGTAGTAGCATTTTTAGGTGATAATAAAGAAGCTATTGCAGATAGTATAATAGAAGTTGATAAAGTTTTGAAGAAGGAAAAAGGCTTTGGAAACTTCACACTAGGAGCAGATTTTAGAAATATGATTTCAGCAGCCTTAGTTTCACATGAGTATATAGATAATATGGACGAAAATATCAAAGAAAATATAACAAATAATACAAACAATATAGCTTTAACTGTTGCTATAGCAGTGCAAACAGCAATTATTGTATCATCAGCATCGGCAGCAGCGGCTGCTTCAGCATCATCAAGCTCATAATAGAGGAAAGAAAAGCTATAGAGATATCTAAAAATTTATTAGATATTTTAGATGATGAAAGGATTGCAAATAGCACCGGATTAGATATGGAGATAATTAAAGCTTTAAGAAAGAAAAGTTCTTAGGATAGGTTTAATAACCTATCCTATTTTTTACCTAAATCTAAATATTGATACTATCTAATATAATATATATAAGTATGAATATTGATTATTTGCTTTAGTCAGTGAATGACACAGGATAAAGTTTTTGGTGTTTTATAACTTCATTCATTGAAAAAAGTAGGTAAAAATTGTTATTATATAATAAATAGAGATTTAAAAAGGAGGTAGTGGTATGAGTGTAAGAACTATTATGATTTTTCCAGAATTTAGAAATGAGAATGTTATAAATGATATAAGAAAAAAGTATGATCCATTGGTTGATTTAGTATTGCCACATATTACATTAGTATTTCCTTTTGATAGTGATTTAAGTAATAAGGAACTTAGTTTACATTTGAAAGAGTGCTTAAGTGGAATAAAAGAATTTAGCATTGAACTGGAAGGTTTCAGTAAGAGAGAAGATGAATATGGAAATTATTTATTTTTAAATGTAGTGCAGGGCGAGGATATAATTAAAAACATTCATCACAAGTTATATAAGGGAAAGCTAAAACAATTCAATAATGTAAATGATTATGCTCCACATATGACGGTGGGCAAATTATCTTCTACTGAATTGCTTTATGAGGCATATGATTATGTAAGCGAATGTAATGAAAAATTTAGCACTGTAGTAAAAAAGATATCAGTTGAAGTCATTGGAGAACAGGAAGAGTCTATTATAATAATAGAGCAAGAACTTAATGGATAAATTTGAATTTATGGATGATAATAGTATTACAAAAGAATAGTTTTAATTTGAAAAAAGAGGTTTGAAATCAACTAAGCTTTTAATGAATATGTATTTAAAGCTATTAGAAATAATATTATATAACTGATAAGAAAAAAGATAATCTATATAAGTCTATCATTTTTGAAGTTAGCAATGAAATTTGATTTTGGAATAGGTGTCTTGTCACTTTGCTGTAATCTTTTAAAATTCAAAAGTTTCATTATTATCAGGAATTAAGAATTCCTTAACACCTAAAGGGGACAGCTTTTCTTGAGTGAAAAAATTTTTTACACTTTTCCTAGTCTCAATGCAATGATTAAAGGCATCAAAATGAATTATAATAAATTTTAACATTGGATTAACTATTAATGTTTTTCCAATATATATTATTCATAACTATAGGAGGACTATATAGAAATTTTGGAGAACCTCCATTAATAACTAATAGATTATGTTTAATGTGAGTTGCTTATTAGGATATTTTAGTAAGTTAGAGTGTATTGGAAGAATGGACAAGGAACTATAAAAATATAGCTGAAACTTGTTTTGTAAATATTTACAAATATATTTATTTAATCATTTTAATAATAAAGCTCTATATAAGTTTAATTATATGACTAGCTTTATTATTAATATAAAGTTTATAATTTTAGAATAACAAGTATAAAACTTACTAATTGATTTATGTTGATGTACTAGGTAATATATAGTATATAAGAATATATTTGGAGTGTGATAATATGAAAGGTGGATTCGTAATACATAAAAGGGATGTAAAACTCTGTGCAAAGTCTGTAATGATGGTTTTGGCAATGATTTGCACAGAGGAAAGTTAAAAAATTGCCTTATAAAGTATAGTCATATATACAGGTTTTGCTTCTTAAATTTTAAATATAAATTTTAAGGAGATAAGTTTATGAAATATGCAAATGCTGAAGTGATTTTACCAGAAAATTTAGTTGCAGAAGTTCAAAAATATATTCAAGGTGGATATTTATATATTCCATGCCAATCACAATCAAGAAAAAAAGGTAGAAAAAGTAGTGATTATATAAGATATAGAAATGAAGATATATGTAATAAGTATAAAAATGGCTATAAAATTAAAGATTTAGCGGAAGAATTTTATCTATCAATTGATAGTATTAAGAAGATTGTATATGCAAAATAATATAGATTTAAGGCTGTTACTATTTAATGAGTAGCAGCTTTTGTTATATATTTTGGGATTTAAAAAATAAGTAAAGAATATTACAGTTATCTATGTGTGAATTAATATACAGAATAATAAATTCCCTTTTAATAGGTTGTATTCTAAAGTTAAAATTATATAAAGCAATTTTTTATTATATAAACAGAAATGTGAGGGGAATATCATGAGTATTAATTATAAGATAAATGAATATATGAATGCATACACAGAATTATGGCCATTTAGTGGAGCAGTTGTAGTATCAGATAAGGGTAAGGTTATTTTTAATGAGAGTTATGGTATGGCAAATATAGAACATAGTGTTCGAAATACAATAAAAACAAAATATAAAATAGCTTCGCTTACGAAACAGATTACTTGTATGGGAATAATGATTTTAAAAGAAATGGAATTACTTAGCACTGAGGACAGTATTAAAAAGTTTTTTCCTGATTATGCTGAATTTGATGAAAGGATAACTATTCATCATTTAATGACACATACATCTGGTCTATATAATGATTTCTCAGTTATAGATCCATATCTTATAATGGGAAAATGTTTACTTACCCAAAAGGAAATATTTCATCTGTTTAAAGATATGCCTTTAGAATTTGAACCAGGTGAAGGGTGGAGTTATTGTTTTTTTGGATATTATTTACTTGGGGTCATAATTGAAAGAGTTTCAGGGAAATCTTATATTCAGTTTATAAAGGATAATATCTTTGATCCCTTAGGAATGAATAATAGTGGTATAGATGATTACAGAGAGATACTTCATGACAAAGCTAGTGGATATTTTTCAAGTGGAGATAAATTAATATGTTCTGAAATAGATACAATGAGTGCTTTTTCTGCAGGGGCACTTTATTCTACCATTACTGATATGCTTTTATGGGATGAAGCTTTATATAGTGAAAAACTTATTTCTAAAGAGACTATGAAAGAGATTTTTACACCATACAAAGAGGGATATGGTTATGGATGGGTTATAGATAGTTATCTTAATCGTAAAAGAGTTAGACATAGCGGTGGTGGTAACGGATTTAATCATCAATTTCATAGATATATGGATGATAAAGTCACTATTCTTGTATTAAGTAATTATGGATTTTCTAATTCTATTAGTATTAATGAAAATATAGCAAAAATAGTTTTTGGTGATGAGTACCCCATGCCTTCAAAGCCTAAGGAGTATAACTTGGATTTAAATGTATATGATAGTAATTATGCTGGAATATATGAGGAAGAGTATTTTAAATATGAATTTAAAAGGGATAAAGATAAATTGTATTTTATACAAGAGGACAAATGGATAATGCCTATATATCCAATATCAGAAACCATCTTTCATCATACTTGGATAGACAAAGAATATACATTTCAAAAGGATGAGGATGGAAAAGTCTATTTTGATGGCATTAAAAAAAGAAAGAATTGAATTTAATGAAAGTACTTTATTAAATATATTAGTTCAAATAAATAACATGAATTTAATTTTTTATAAATTTTATAAGGATAAAAATCTTTTGTGGTAAAATATAGATAAACAGGAAGTTAAATCTTTAAAGCTGTTTTTAGTTTTGAAGATTTAACTTTATATATGACTAGAGCAAAAGGTAGGAGGATTAAGATGGATGTAAGTTCAATAATAAGGGATAAGTTGATCCTTAATGGTGGTAAGGCTAGAGTCAAGCTTTTAGTAGGAGAGAAGTGCTTCAATATAATGCTAGCAGATGAAGGGGTATTAGTTGATAATTTAGATAAGCAACCCTTGTTAGAATGGAGGGTGTTTGAAAAAACAATAGAGCTTTTAAAATCCAAGGGTGGTTCTGCAATATAATAAAGTTGATATTGTAACGGGAATTGCATTTGGTGTTTTATGTATTCCATCAAGTTTAGCTATGGGGCTATTTGTTATATTACCGTATATAGCTCCTATGATGATTTTTAAAGAGAGTAGTACTAAAATTTATTTATTTAAAAATAATAAAAAGAATACTTTTTTAATTACATTAATATTAATTTTTGTGATAGGAGGAATTTTAGCGGGTATAAATACTTTGTTGGCAATGAGTTCTATTTCCATTAATGTATCTTTTAAAATTAAATGGATTTTAGATGCTTTATGTGCAGGGGTATTTGAAGAGATATTTTTTAGATTATTTTTCTTTGCAATATGCGTTTATTTAGTTAAGAATCAAGAACTTTCTAAACTTCAAAATATTTTATGTTATGTAATTATGGTTGTGCCACACGTTCTTATACACTTCAATTTACAAACTTTTAATGTTTCAAACATGATTGTACTTTCTGTTTTATTTGGTATGCCTTTTGCCTTAATGCAGCGAAAAGCTAATTTAGTATCGGCTATAGGGGCCCATGCCTTTGTTGATTTTATGAGATTTTGTCTTTTGGGAGTATAAAACTAGCATTTAACTTGTAAGGTAAGCTAAATATAGTGGTTCAAAAATTAATACAAGCTTATAGTGTAATAACTTGGAAAAGGCATTGGAACGTCCTTTATTAGACTCACAAGGTAATGTAGCAATTCATAGATAAATAATAAAACTCCCTTAAATATTCAAGGGAGTTTTTATTATTTAACAAATCTATTATTCTGTTCTTAAAGCTATAACTGGATCTTTCTTAGCGGCTTTCTTTGAAGGAATGAATCCACCAATAAGAGTAAGAATAACACTAAGTATTATTAATATAATAGCACCTACAAATGGTAGAGATGCATTAACTGTATCATTACCTAATACTGCATGGATAATAGAGTTAATTGGGATTAATAATAATAAAGTAATTACAACTCCAAGTACTCCTGAACAAAGACCTATTATTAAGGTTTCAGCATTAAATACTTGAGATATATTATGTTTTGATGCTCCAATTGCACGTAAGATACCAATTTCTTTAGTACGTTTCATTACAGATATGAATGTAATAATTCCTATCATTATGGAAGAAACTACAAGAGATACCGCAACAAAGGCAATTAATACATAAGATATAACATTAATTATTGTAGTAACAGAGGATAAAAGTAATCCTATATAATCAGTATAGTTAATTTGATCTTCTTTACTTACATTTGCATTATAATCTTTAATAGCATTAGAAATATTTTCTTTGTTTTCAAAGCTATCAGTATAGATATTTATAGAAGATGGTGCATCTAAGCTTACAGCTCCAAAGTCACTCATATTTTCATCATAAGTTCCAGTAGAAATATATGCATCATATATTTTTAATAAAGTATCATTATCTGGAGATTTTAAATATTCATCTAACATACCAGCAAGTTGCGCTTCACTCATAGTTGAGATAGAAGGGGCTCCAGGTCTAGATGAACCACCAGTAGGTTGCATTGATGAAGTTATGTTTTTGAAAAACTTAGCTTTATCAGAAACACCAAGGTTTTCTAAATATTTTTTAGCATCTTTAACTTTATCTTCATCACTATTAGGTGAAAATTCTAATCCACTTAAAACGTTAATAGTTGGACTATCCTTTTGAGCTTTAACAATTTCACTTTCATTTGCATAGTTAATAAGATAATCAGTTAGAGCTTTTGTATAGCCTATTGCACTGCTTATAGATGCGTTTTTTGCATCTTCTTTTGGACGAACAACACCTGTTACTTTTAGTTTAACGGCATTGTTAAGTAAGTTATCCATTTCTGTTGTGTCTTCTTTTATTGATTTGAAGGTACCATTAGAATTTTTTACATAAGTATCACTGTCAGGTATCATATAAAATTCTTTATTGCAGATATCTTCATATTTCCAACTTTTATTTTCAATTTTAATAGCTTCACCATTTTCAATTTTATTCATAATTTCTTTATACTCAGAGCTTGGTAAAATACCTAATTGATAAAGTGTGTTAGTAGCTATTTCATTATTTTTATCTAGTACAAGTATAACCTCATCATAGGCATTAGGCCAATCTCCATAAATCACGTCATAGCTATCTGTAATAGCAGGACTTGCCAACACTCCATCTTTACCAGGAAGTAATTCTTCAAAATTATTTGAGCTTGAACTCATTCCAGGCATCATTGACATAGGGCCCATAGGAGGCATAGGTGGCATACCATTATTCATAGTGGTATTGGAATCTTTAGTATCACTAAGAGTACTTCCATCTGTATTTACAAGGGTTCCATTTGGGTCCTTAGTATAAACACCGAATTTAGTATTATAAGAATAAATAATTCCATTTTCACCTATATATTTATTGATTTCACTATTTGGATTATCTAAAAACTTTTTAAATTCTGTAAGGTTATTTTTAGTAAAACTACTAGTCATAGTTGATGCCATTTCAAGTGTAGAACCATTTGAATAAACCTCATCTAAATTGTGATTAAGCTCCTTATTGTGCATAGCACCAGGACCACCGGAAGCCATTATGCTGCTAAGGTCAATAGATTCAGCTTCAATTGATATAGGGTAAGATGTCATAGTATCCTTTTGAATGTCATCTATATAGGTATTTACACCATTGCTCAGTGATAAAATCAAAGCAATACCTATAATACCAATAGAACCAGCAAAAGCAGTTAAGAATGTTCTTCCCTTTTTTGTCTTTAAGTTATTAAAACTCAAAGATAATGAGGTTAAAAGAGACATTGAGGCTTTACCCATAGTTTCATGTTTAGGTGGAGTCATGCTTTCAGAATCTAATTGAAATGGATTAGAATCATCTAGGATATGACCATCTTTTACTTTAACTATACGATTAGCGTATTCTTCTGCTAATTCAGGGTTATGAGTTACCATAACAACTAATCTATCCTTAGCAACTTCTTTTAGCAAATCCATAACTTGCACACTTGTTTCACTATCAAGTGCTCCAGTTGGTTCATCTGCTAATAATATCTTAGGATCATTTACTAATGCTCTTGCAATAGCTACACGTTGCATTTGACCACCAGACATTTGATTAGGTTTTTTATGAAGATGTTTTCCTAAACCTACCTTTTCAAGGGCCTCAGTAGCACGTCTTTTTCTATCAACCTTTGATATCCCAGAAATAGTTAAAGCTAACTCAACATTAGCAAGAACGCTTTGATGGGGAATTAAATTGTAGCTTTGGAATACAAAACCTACAGTATGGTTTCTATAAGAATCCCAGTCCCTATCCTTATATTTCTTTGTTGATATCCCATTGATAATTAAATCACCACTATCATATCGGTCTAGTCCGCCAATAACATTTAATAATGTTGTTTTTCCTGAACCACTAGGACCTAAAATTGCAACGAATTCATTGTCTCTAAGATTTAATGATACTTCATCAAGAGCTGTTTGCTCTAAATCACCTGTAATATACTTTTTACTTATTTTTTCAATTTGAAGCATATTATAGTTCACTCCTTTTCTATAAAAACACTATTGTTAAGTTGAGTGCTTCTTTAATAATTACTATTTTAAACTAGATTTATAAATTGAAAATAAACTAATTTAGACAATTTGAAAATAGTGTTTATAATAGTAGAGTTTTTTATGTAATAAATAAGAGATAAGAAGTTAAAATTTAAAAAAGTATTTTTATAATAAGAGCGTTCTTCATGTATTAGATAATAAGTTATAATTAAGGGGTAAGGAGTGAAATTTCAAGTATATTGTTTATATTCAGTTAATGATAAAGTAGTATAATGTATTTATTTAATGAAGATTTATTGAGGTATAGAAGAAATTTATATAGATAAATAATCAAATTCAATGGAGGTATTTTATGGTAAATATATTGGTAGTTGAAGATGAAAAACACACAAGAAGGTTATTAGAGGCTATTTTAATAAGAGAAGGTTATTCAGTTTTCCATGCTGAGGATGGAATTAAGGCATTGGAAGCTTTAGAAAATCATCATATAGATTTAATTATATTAGATATAATGATGCCTAATATGGACGGGTATGAATTTGCTAAAGAGCTAAGGGATGGGAATTGTATCATACCAATACTTATGGCTACAGCAAAGCAACTGCCAGAAGATAAGAGAAGAGGCTTTATTGTAGGAACTGATGATTATATGACTAAACCAATTGATATAGAAGAAATGTTGCTTAGAATTAAGGCTTTACTAAGAAGAGCACAAATTGTAAATTCAAGAAAGCTTATTGTTGGAAAAGTAATGTTAGATTATGATAATTTAACTGTAATTAGAGAGGATGAAAAGCAAGTGTTACCTCAGAAGGAGTTTTACTTGCTATATAAATTATTATCTTATCCAGATAAGGTTTTTACTCGTATTCAACTTATGGATGAAATATGGGGAATGGAAACTGAAAGTGGAGACACAACAGTAAATGTACATATTAATAGGTTAAGAAAACGCTTTGATACTTATCCTGAGTTTGAAATAGCCTCAGTACGTGGATTAGGGTATAAGGCGGTGAAAAACAGTGTATAAAATTAAAGAAAAGATAGGTTTCACATTATCTTTTTCAATTTTTATGTTCATAATGTATTTAATTACCACCGTTGTAGCTGGAGCGTTGGTATATTTTTGCTTTGCTATTGGAATTTTAACTGAGGATTATACTGAAAAGGCAATAATATCAGTAGTTATAATTTTAATAGTTTGTATAGTTTTTGGTGTGTTATTTTCAACTTTATCAAGCAAGTCCATGTTAAAAGCTATAGATAAATTTATAAAAGCAACAAATAGATTATCTCATGGAGACTTTTCAGCAAGACTTGATTTTCAAAGTCCACCAAATTTTAAAATATTAGCTGAAAATTTTAATAATATGGCTGAAGAACTTGGGGGAATAGAGGTATTAAGAACAGATTTTATAAATAATTTTTCTCATGAGTTTAAAACACCAATTATATCTATAAAAGGTTTTGCAGAAATATTAAAGTATGATGATCTATCAAAGGAAGAAAGGGATGAATACTTAGATATAATTATTGAAGAATCTAAAAGATTAACATCCCTTGCAACCAATGTATTAAACCTTTCAAAGGTTGAAACTCAAAATATTTTAAAGGATACACAGAGGTTTAATATTGGAGAACAAATTCGTCAAAGCATATTAATTTTAGATTCTAAATTTCAAAGTAAAAATATTTTACTAGATATTAATGTTGAAGATTGCTATATAAATGGAAACAAAGAAATGCTAAATCAGGTGTGGCTAAATCTCCTAGAAAACACAATTAAGTTTAATAAATTTAACGGAATAGTTAGTATCAATGTGAAAAAAGAAGAAGAAAATATAGTAGTTGCTATTGCTGATAGTGGTATAGGAATTGATAAAGAAGCTGTTAATAAAGTATTTGATAAATTTTATCAAGAAGATACATCTCATGCAACTAAAGGAAATGGACTAGGGCTTACTATTGTAAAGAAAATAATATCATTACATAGAGGAAGCATAGAATGTGAAAGTGTTGTTTCAGAGGGAACTAGCTTCAAAATAACACTACCAACAGAACTTTAAGTAAAATAATAAATTTGATTGGAAACCTAAGTGGTTTCCTTTTTTATTTGCAAAATATAGTGTATAATTATTACATAAATAGGGGTTATAGAAGATTTAAGGAATTTATTACTTGTTATTACAAAAATCATTTCATAAACTATACTACGCAAAATAATCAAAATCTTTTAGATGTAAGAACTTATAGGAGATTAAAAAATTGAATGTAATTGATTGTATGTATAAAAGGAGAAGTATAAGAAAGTTTAAAGATACAGCATTGAATGAAGATACTTTGATAACTTTAATAAAAGCAGCTACATCAGCACCAACTGCATGCAATAGTAGACCTTGGGAGTTTATCATTATTACAGAAAAATCCGTACTAAATGAAGTTAATGAAAATATATATTTTGGAAAATATACTGCACCAGCAATGATAGTAGTATGTGGTAATATGAAATTAGCAATGTCAGGTCCAGTGAAAGATTTTTGGGTTCAGGATTGTAGTGCTGCAATTGAAAATATATTATTAGCAGCCACAAGTATGGAACTTGGCAGCGTTTGGATTGGATTATATCCTGTTGAAAGTTCATACAGACCTTTGTATAGAATATTAAATTTACCTAAAGAAGTAATTCCTTTAGGAATTGTATATGTTGGATATGCAGCTGAAGAAAAAGAAGCACGAACACAATACGATGAGAAGCATGTTTATTGGCAAAGATATGAAGAAAGAAAACATAGAACAAGAAAGAAAAATACAAAATTAAATACCTAGAAGATTTGAGATATTGAAGTAATATTACGTAGATAAAATCCAATTTAGACAATAGATTTTATGAAGACAATGAGATTTGAGATACAATTGTATTATTAAGAGAAACGTAAGGAGGAAGTTACGTGAGATTTAAAGAAAGCTTAAAATCATATACATTAGTTATTATACTAGGCTTATTTGCTGGATTAATAACAAGGCTCTCAGATTTATTTCCATACAATACACTATGGAGTTTGAGTTCAATAGCAACTCTATTTGGCTTTTGGATGGTTACGACAACATTGATTGTATATTTTAGTTGTTCAAATAAAAATTTAGCTATTAACGTATTTCTATATTTAGTTAGTATGAACTTTAGTTTTTATTTCTTTGAGGGTGTTTTCGGATTGTTTAACCAACAATTTAGGGATGTTAACTTTATCAACTGGCACTTATTAAATACATATAATAGCATTGCATTAGCTTGTGCCTTGATAAGCTTTGTACTTTATTATTGGAATAAACAGAATAAAATAAGTAGCTTCTTGTATGCGTTACCAATAAGTGGACTACTTGCGGAAACAGTAGGGGTAAGTGTATATCTATACAATCATCACACTTATTTAGGACAAGTTGTTTTTGATTTAATAAGCTTTATAATATTAGGCTGTTTGTTTTATAAAAAAGCAAATAATAAGTTTATTTATATAATTACAGTTATGATTGTATCTTCAATAGGATATTTTCTATTTTACAATCCTTTTCTCACCTTATATTAAAATGAGTGGGTTGTTGTAGTGCTGTAATAAACTTTAGTTGTTACTTAATATTAATAAATTACGAAAAATAGATAGCTTAGTGGAGGTTATCTATTTTTGAAACTATTTTGCACAGTATTTTAAAACAAAGCCTATTTTAAAAAAGAAGAAGATTGTTGGATAAATATATTTACAGGATAAAATCATTACATCTATAAAATTAAAATATTATAGATATAATTGGATTCTTAAATGGGTTGTTAGAAATAATTAGCTAAAGGTTGATTTGTAAAGCAGAGGTAAAAACAATAAGAGAGGTAAGTTTATGAAAACCAATGATATTTATAATATTCAAGAAGAAATGTTTAAAAAATACGAAGGTGATGTCCTACATATATTAAATGGAAGTTTCATGATGGAGGAATTTAAAAAGAATAAGTGGATTAATGAAAAGTACACGTATATTTCCTTTAATGAAGCTATGTGTTGGGGTGAAGTATATGAAGATATATTTTCAGATACTTTTATTAAAAAGAGAGTCCAAGCATTAAATACAACAATAGATGATTATAAAAAAATAGTATTAAATCAACTAGAACCTTTATTAACAAATAAGTTTAGAACTATAGTTTTATGGTTTGGTGATGATATGTTCTGCCAAATTAATATGCTAACTATACTGGCTTATTTAGAACAATGTAATTTTGGAGGAAATGTATTATTTTCTATGGTCAATGAAATTACAAATGAAGTTGTACAATATCCATATGAAATGACTATAAAAGGGTGTTTATCAATATATAGAAGCGTGATTTGTAAGAAAGAAATGACAACTGAAAAGTTTATTCCAGTAATGGATAAAGCTGTATCACTATATTTAAGCTACAGAGGTGAAAATAGCGAGATTAATAGATATATAACTAAAAATATAAGCAAAGAAAATAGTGAGCTTATTATTGATTTATTAAAAACTTTTCCGCAATATGGATTAGGAGATTTACAATATGAAGCTTTAATTAGGGATATTAAAATGAATTAGTTGTACTTTAGGCGAATATGGTTTTTTATAATATAATATTTCCATAGTGAATAAAATTAGTATGTTTTTAAAGAATTATAAACTACAAAGTTGTAAGGGGTGATTATATTGAAAAAATCTTGTAAGCATAAACCTAAAAAACTATTTTCACCACATCTTATTTGCAAACATTGTGGAAAGAAGATTGTTAGTAAGAGTAAAATGCCTATTGTTATAGCGTGTGTTGCTTCCGTAATCATAAATTTATTATTAAGATATTATTTTTTTGAAAATCCTAATTTAATTGTTACTGGTGCTACATTTCTAGTCATAACTATTTTTTGCTTGATTTTAAGTTGGGTATCCTTACTTTTTATAGGATTTAAAGAGAAATTAAATTCATAGTATAAGAATAATATAAAATAAGTTTTTTATACAATATTTTATTAATCTATATCATTAAGTAAGTGTGTATAAATTGAAAGAGGTTAGTGATACCAATAGCCCACATTTAGCTATAAAATTGTACTTGAGGATTATACCATATTTAGGCATAGTATAAAGAATGAATAATAACATAAGGTTTTAAGAGATATATAGGTACTCACATTGAGATTAAAAAAAGAAATAGTTTATTCACATTGATGAAAAAAATTAATTTAATGATTAACTATTAAATGTGGGTATCTATATTATTCTTAAGATTGCATGGCTTCAGTTATTTAATACTATAAAAATATAAACTACATAGAATTGAAGCTACTGTAATTCCAAGTAATAAGGCATCTTTGAGAGTGCTTGAAAAGTTGAATTTCAAATATGAAGGAACATGTGAAAAATATCAAAAAATTAATGGGAAATGGGAAGATCATACACTATTTGCAATTCTAAATGAAAATTTATAGGAGTGATAGCAAAAGTTAATTTGTATAATATAGAAATGTAATTTTCTAAATGGTCTATTGTAAAAAAGGTAGCTATTATTTTCAGTGTAAGTTTAATATGTGAAATATCACAATTTATTATGGCTATATGGACTTCTGATATTACAGATATTATCACTAATACCCTAGGTGGTATAGTAGGTTTGTTAATAATGTATATTGGGGTGAAATTATTTAAAAACAAACATAAAGGATACAAATTCATAAATATTATTGCAACAATTGGGACAACTTTTATGATAGTTTTATTAGCACTTCTTTTATTTGCTAATATGTAATTTAATATTTTTAGAGAGAATAAATTAGAATATAAAAACGTAGAGTGCAGGAACACTCTACGCTATACAATTCCAGTTGGTAATAAATTAAAATTATTTTCTCTTGTATATAGCAACAGAGATAAAATAAGAAGATATAAACATTATCAAACTAATAACAATACAACCTATTCTATAAATCATATTTGAATTATTTAGATTGATCAAATATGGTCTTAAAATTACACTTCCACCATTAAATAAAAACAGGGTAATTGCAATGGAAATAGATAGCATTATCTCACATTTATCAGCTCCGAATTTTAATACTAATGGATAAAAAAGCGATGGAACTAAAAGAGCAAAGGTAATTCCAAAACTGTATCCATAGCCAACTTTTTCAAGATTCATTGGTTGTGTTGAAAAAACAGATACTAATACTACAGTAAGTGTGGCAAATAAAATTCCTATAACAGAAAAGATTATGAAAGAAACATATCTTGCCATTGTAATATCACGTATTTTTACTGGTAAAGTTTTTTCATATTTGCTCCAGTTTGAAGTGTTATCTTTTTGAAGTGCAGTACCAGTTAAACCTATAAAAGCCCCTATTTGACCAAGTATCAATATTTGTAAAAAACTATCATTATTAGGAAATCTCACTGCTCCAATTATAACTGCAAAATTTGCAACAATACATAAGGCTATAGTCCATTTTAAAGCACTTCCAACTGAATAAAAATTATTTCTTAGTAAACCTTTCATTTTTTATGCTCCTTTTGTAATAAGTGGTAAAATTTCATCGATGCTTGTTACATCTAAAGTGATATTTGGATACTTTTGTGAAAATCTAATTTTATCCGAAATTAAAACCTCAATCTGTAAGCCTCTTTGTCTATAAGAAATGTATTCAGATTTTTCAAGTTTATCAAAATCATTTCGTTTCATACGGGCAATACCATAATCATAAATTAAAGTATCTTTGCTTTCATTTAAAATAACTTTACCATTATCAATAACCGCAATATAATCAGCAATCTTTTCAAGATCACTGGATATGTGAGAGGATATTAAAATAGAGTTATTCTCATCTTCCACAAAATCTAAAAATGTATCCAAAATTTCTTCTCTTACAACAGGGTCAAGACCTGAAGTAGCTTCATCTAAAATTAGAAGTTTAGCTTTATGAGAAAGAGCAATACTGATTGATAATTTCATGGTCATACCACGCGAGAATGTTTTTATCTTTTTATTGCTAGGAATTTTGAATTTTTCAAGATAGGAAAAAAATAAATCTTTATCCCAGTTTGTATAGATGTCCGACAGAATCTTTTCTATATTTCTTGCTGTTAAATCCTCGTGAAAATTAATGGAATCGAATACAACACCAATATCTTCTTTAATAGAAGTGGCATCATCAGTCATATCGTAACCAAAAAATTTTACTGTTCCACTATCCTTTTTAATAATATTTAAAATTGAATTTATTGTGGAGCTTTTTCCAGCACCATTTTTTCCTACAAACCCCAAAATCGAGCCTTTAGGTATACTAAAGGTCACATTATCTAATTTAAAATCTGTATTTTCATAAACCTTACAAAGATTTTGAACTTTTAAAGCGTAATCCATTTATTAAGTCTCCTCATAGAATATTTTAAGTAGTTCTGTTATTTTTTCTAACTTAATACCGTTGGTACGAGCAATATCAGCGGCTATCATTAAATGCTCTTCAACTTGTTTTTGCTTCTCTTCTTGTATGAAATCTTTATTTTGAGCAGCTACAAAGCTTCCTCTTCCAACGGTGGTTTCAATAAAACCATCTCGTGTTAAATCCTCATAAGCCTTTTGAACTGTTATTACACTAACATGAATTGTTTTAGCAAGTGAACGCATAGAAGGGATTGGGTCACCTGTTTTTAACTCTCCACTCATAATCATAGCTTTCATTTGTGATGTTATTTGTTCGTATATTGGCTTACTTGTATTACTGCTGATTATAATTTCCACGTAGAATCTCCTTTCGTAATATAGTGTACTTATTGTATAAGTACATTATAGTTAATTAATACTATGCTGTCAATACATAGAAATAATATCTTATCATTATTAATAAGTTGTAGAAAATATTTGAAATATAACAATACTTTTTATTAAAATTCTAGTTGGTTTTATTTTTTATTTATAGAATATAGTGTATAATCATTACATAAATAGGTATTTAATGACTTTTATTTTGTATAGGTAGAGGAAAAATGGTTAAGATCAGTGATTTGGGTCTGAATGAGATGCAAGAAATTTAAAAGCAATTACAGGAAAAATATAAGTATAAATGGGGTGGATTATCACCAGATAAATGGCGTAATCAATTATTGTGGTTAATGATTGAGGTAGGTGAAGTTGCTGATATAATTAAGAAAAAAGGCGATAATCACATTATGAATGATGAAGAAACTAGAAATCATTTTTTAGAAGAGTTAAGTGATGTATTAATGTACTTTAACGATGTAATGCTTTGTTATTCTATTTCACCTGAAGAATTAAAGAATGTATATTTACAAAAGCATAATAAAAATATTGAATGTTGGTAAATTCAAATTTAAGGAAGTGAGAGATATATGCTTGAATTAATCCCCAGAAATCCTTCATACATGAAAGGATATAAAGAATACTGCCAAGAATTCTGGGATAACAATATTACGTGGTTCAAACCGACTAATCCTATAAATATTGATGCAAACTGGTTTGAACGAACAGCTGACTGGTATTCAAAAAAGGAAAAGGGACTTATTCAGGGATGTGCAAAAAGTTTTCATTATTGGGCAGTTGATGATGATAAATTCATTGGTGAATTTCAGTTACGTCCAGAGCTTGATGATGAGTTAATGATGGGAATTGGAAGCGTTGGTTATTCTGTTCGTGTATCTGAATGGGGAAAAGGTTACGGAAAGGAAATATTGAAACAAGGACTGGAGATTGCCAAGGAATTTCACCTTGAAAGAGTTTTACTCACAATTAATGATGATAATGTTGTATCAAGTCATATATGTGAAATGTGTGGCGGTAGATTGATGGATAAAGTAACTGTAGAAACGGAAGATGAAGGGGTTCATGTCAAGCGAAGATATTGGATATACCTTTAGTATGAAAATTTATATTTTGAGGAGAAAATTTATGAAGATAGTTAAGTTTAATCTAGAAGATAAAAATGAATTGATTGAGTTAGATAAAGAATGTTTTGGAGAGAATTGCTGGAACAATGAGCTATGGAGCGAAATTTTAGAGGACTTAGAACATAATATTATTTATTTAGTTAAACAAAGTAAAGAAATAATTGCATATTTAATGGTTTTCAATTGGGGACAAGAAAAAAATTACGTTAAAATTACTAGCATAGGAACTAAAAGTTCTTTTAGAGGACAAGGATTAGCACATAAATTAATTCAAACAATGATAGAGGATATGAAGAAAGAGGGAATGAGGGACTTTAGAGGAGAGACAAGAGTTACAAACTATCCAATGCAAAAGGTATTTAGTGATTTTAATTTCAGATGTGTAGAAACTTTTAAAGAATATTATGATAACCCTACGGAAGATGCATTGAGATATCATTTGAATATCTAAATATATTTAACATTATAAAACAGAGTGAAAAATAGGAATTTGTCGTTGAGGCTACTAGATTAATAATGAAGGAGAAGTTATTTTGGATACAGATAGGTGCATAGTAGAAAATTTAAAACAAGATGATTATGATGATGTAAAACTATTGTATTTAGATAAGAAAGTTAGAGAATTCCTTGGTGGAGTAGTTTCAGAGGCAAGATATAATAGTAGCTTTAAAGAGATGATAAATCATAATGAAGATTCGTTATATTGGGTTATACGATTAAAAAATACTAATGATTTTATTGGATTAGTTTCGATAGATACACATCATGATGGAGTTTATAAGGAACTTTCATATCAATTTTTACCAAGTTATTGGGGAAAAGGTTATGCTTTAGAAGTTATCAAAGAAATTCTAAGTGCTATATCTAGAGAGTTAACTATTACTAATGTTATATCTGAAACTCAAGTGGCTAACAAGGCATCATGTAGACTTTTAAATAACTTAGGCATGAAAGTGGTAGGCAAAGTATATAGGTTTAATAAGGAGCAATATATATTTTCACTAAAACTGTGATTTAGTGTACTAATTGATAAATTCCAATTTAGAGAATAGATTTTAGTAAGACAATGAAATTTGATAAACAATTGTTAGAAATTACGATGCAGTTTACTTTTGAAACTGCTCGATAAATAGTTATTTGTCGTAAGGAATTATAGCAATATAGATTGGAGGAAATTTATGCTTAAAGTTAATTTTTATGAGTTAAATAGTATTGAAGATAATAAATTAGCATTTGCAGTAATAATGTCTAAGTTTAAAGATAAGTGGATTTATGTAAAACATAAGGAAAGGTGTACATGGGAAATTCCAGGAGGACATAGGGAAAATAATGAATCTATTATAGAAACTGCATCTAGAGAATTATTTGAAGAAACTGGAGCAAATAAGTTTAAGTTAACACCAGTATGTATTTATGCTGTAGAAAGAAATGAAGAAGTAAATTATACAGAATCTTTTGGACAACTTTTCTATGCAGAAATTGAGTGTATTAATGAACTGCCAGAGTTTGAAATAGAAACAATAAAATTATTTAATGAAGTACCCAATGAATTAACATATCCTTTAATTCAGCCATACTTACATGAAAAGGTATTAGAATTTATTAGTTAGTAACGTACCTTATAAGTTCTAATTTGTAGAGTAGAGTTTGTGAACAATTATTAATATTAAGCGAACTAAAAATTTTATTTATTTTAAGGAAGAAGGTTAATTGTTTTGATAAAATTACGAAACACTGCTAAAGCCATAATTATTCAAGATAATAAGATACTATTTGTAAAATATATTTCAAAAAGAACTGGAATTACATACTATGTATTACCAGGTGGTGGACAAGAAGGTGGTGAAACATTTGTCGATACATTAAAGAGGGAGTGTTTAGAGGAACTTGGGGTTGAAATAGAAGTGGAAAGAATTGCACTTCTTACTGAATATATTGGAAAAAATCATAAATTTGCAGATATACATTCGGAATTGCATCGAATTGAATGTATGTTTTTTTGCTCATTGAAATCTTCTATAGACTTGCACAAAGCCACTAATACTGACACTGACCAAGTAGGATTTGAATGGATTGCTTTTGATGAAATGAAAGATAAAACTGTGTATCCTGAAGCCTTAAAAAGAGTTTTTGACAAACAAGGAAACATTACAACACCCTTATATTTAGGAGATACATTTTAAAACTGTTAATTCACAATCTAGATAAATTGCGAAGAAAAAAATGAATTAATTGAGTTATATAAAGAATGTTTTGGAGAGAATTGCTGGAATAATGAGCTATGGAGCGAAATTTTAGAAGACTTAGGACATAATATTATTTATTTAGTTAAACAAAGTAATGAAATAATTGCATATTTAATGGTCTTCAATTGGGGACAAGAAAAAAATTACGTTAAAATCACTAGCATAGGAACTAAAAGTTCTTTTAGAGGACAAGGATTAGCACATAAATTAATTGAAACAATGATAGATGATATGAAAAGAGAGGGAATGAGGGATTTTAGAGGAGAGACAAGGGTTACAAAGTATCCAATGCAAAAGGTATTTAGTGATTTTAATTTCAGATGTGTAGAAACTTTTAAAGAATATTATGATAACACTATGGAAGATGCATTGAGATATAATTTAAATATCTAAATATATTTAACATTATAAAACAGAGTGAAAAATAGGAATTTGTGGGGGTAAGCTCTATGAATATAAGAAAAATCACAGGGGACAAAAAAGAATATATTGACTTGTTATTGCTGGCAGACGAACAAGAAAGTATGATAGACAACTATCTTGAACTTGGTGAAATGTTTATTCTGGATGACAATGGGGTAAAAGCTGAATGTGTGATTACCAGAGAAGCGGAGGGCATTTATGAACTCAAAAATATTGCAGTCGTGCCTAATTGCCAACGAAAAGGCTATGGAAAAAGAATGATAGAGTTTCTGTTCTCCTATTACAAAGATTGTAAAACGATGCTTGTTGGAACTGGGGACTGTCATTCGACTCTTTCTTTTTATAATATATGCGGTTTTACAGAATCACACAGAATAAAGAACTTTTTTATAGATAACTATGATCACCCAATATTTGAAGATGGAAACCAACTTGTTGATATGATTTATCTGAAACGAGAGCGATAGTATCTTTATGTGACTTATACATTAAGATAATAGAAAAACATAATTCTATAGGCTTAACAAGTTATGTAGAACCTAAAATTATAAACTATTATAGTAGGGGTTATCTTGGTTTTGATTCTGAAATTATATTAAAAGAATTAAGCAGCGAAATTAACTGGAGTAATATAAAAGATGTTGATTTACTATCGAGAATAGAATTGTTTGATGACTCTAACTTTGGATGTAATTATTCTATTAACAAAAGAATAGTTGAGGAGTCAGTACAATAGAAATAAATAATGTAAAGCGATAAACATAATATTTAAAACACAATCTGATTATAGTAGGAGTCAATTCTTGTATCAAAATAGAACATTGAGAGAATATAAGAAAACTACAAATGTAATATTTAAACTTAACTGTAAGGCTGACAATTAACTAAATTACAGTAAATTATTTGTGCAGTATTATTCTTAATAATAAGGAGAATAAAATGAGGAATATAATATTATTTTCAGGTGAACCTAGAATTGGAAAGACTACCATAATAAAAAAGATTATTCAAATGGTTGGAGAATGCAATTGTATAGGGTTTTATACAGAGGAAGTGAGAAATGATTTTGATAGGATAGGATTTGATTGCGTAAGTTTAGATGGTAAACGACAAAGAATAGCAGATGTTAATTTACAAGGTGGTATTAGAATAGGAAGATATGGTATCAATGTAAAAGCATTTGAGGAGTTTGCATTACAGACTATTAGTAATTATTCTAATAGAAATAAAATAATCATTATAGATGAAATAGGACCTATTCAATTATTATCAACAAAATTTAAACAGGAAATAGGTAATATATTAAGTGGTAACAATTGTGTTATAGGAACAATTTTTTATGATAAACATCCCGATATAGATGAGATAAAAAAACTTCCTGGGATTAAAGTCTATTTAATAACAAGCGAAAATAAAAATACTATTCTAGAAAATATATTTCATAACATACAAGGATTAATTTCGAAAGCATAATATTATTTATTTAGTTAAACAAAGTAATGAATCATTGTATTATAGGATGAAGGATTATGAATTTTAAAAAGTTTTATTGAGGAGGAGTATAATGAATATTTTATTAGATGGACTAGACTTTCATGAATCATGGGCATATAAAGCATTAAAAAATATAATTAAACCTGAGTATAAAATTTGTGTGATCCCTTTTGCCTTTCATGAAGATTGGATAAAGAACGAGGCGGAGTGGAAAAAATCCTATAATAAAATAAGTGGTGAATATTATAAAAATATAGTTACGCCATTTTACACTTATGGAATAGAAGATGATAATGTAACATTGGTTAATTATTTTACAGATAGTTCAGAAGGTGCTAAAACAAAAATTAATTCAGCAGATATAGTCTTTTTTACAGGTGGGTTTCCAAATAAAATAATGAGCAGGTTATTAGAGTTAGACTTGGTTAATACTGTTGAACATCATAGTGGAATAATAATGGGGTGGAGTGCTGGTGCTATGATACAATGCTCGGATTATTATATTTCGCCAGATAAAGATTATCCAGAGTTTATTTATGAAAAAGGATTGAGATGTATAGAAAATTTTGCAGTTGAAGTACACTATAAAAATACTGATTCACAAAAGAAAAGTATTGAAAAATATATAAGAGAAAACAGAAAGATGGTATATACTACACAGAAGCAAAGTGCAATAATCGTAGATAGTGATAAGGTTACATTATTAGGAAATGCAAAAGTTTATAAAATATAAATATAATACAAAATCCAATTTAGAGAATAGATTTTAGTAAGACAATGAAATTTGATAAATAATTGTATTAAATGGGTAAGAAAATGGAGGGGATTTAAACTATGAATCATATGGGTACAAGAGAGATTGCAACTGACCGCTTATTATTAAGAGAATTTAAAGAGTCAGATTGTAAAAATATGTATAAAAATTGGGCAAGTGATGACAGGGTTTCTAAATATGTACTATGGGATACTCATAAGTCTGAGGATGTAACTAAAGAGAGAATAAATAATTGGGTTTCTAAATATGAAAATCCAAGTGTATATAATTGGGCAATAGAACTAAAAGAGATAAATGAGGTTATAGGAAATTTAATAGGACAACCTATTCATGAAAAAGAAATAGTTCAACTTAAACATGATATAAAGGTTAGATGTGTTGTTTTTGACTTATTTGAGACATTACTCCATGATATTAAAGTGGATTTTAACTCTGGATTAGCATATCTTCATAAAAATATTTTATCAAGTGATACTGATGAAGTTGAGTTTTTAGAGTATGCAGGTACCTATTGGAAGGGGTTATATGACAAACGAAGCAAGGACAATTCAGAACTGGCATTTGAAGAGGAACTTTTAGATTTTAAAAATAAGTATGGTTTTAAAGTAGAACATTCAATAGAAGAAATTTTATTTAATTGTGCACTTAAAATTAATACTACGGAGCTGTTTAATGATACCATTTCTACATTAGAGCAACTTAAGGCATTAGAAATTCCAGTATATTTATTAAGTAATTCAATATTCAAAAGGAATATCATGGAGAGATTTATCAACCAGTATGACTTAGAAAAATATTTTGTTAATATACATTTTAGTGCTGATTATAAGATTAGGAAACCTCATGAAGGTTTATTTAAAATAGTATTTGATGATATCCAAAGGTATGACGCTACTATTGAGAGGCAGGAAGTTTACTTTGTTGGTGATAATTTTAAAGCAGATGCTTTAGGAGCTAAGAATTTTGGGTTCACACCGGTTTTTTTAAATCGTAAAGATGATTGTAGTATTAATAAGGAAAGTTTTATTGAGATTAAAAACCTAAATGGATTGTTGGAGATAATTAGTTGAAGTATAAGTTATACAGTGAATGCTAGAAATTTCGTGATTAAATTAAATTTAATGAATATCCTTAATATAATATGATCATTAAATAGAAACTTGTAAAATTGAAAGGAAAAGTTCTTGATGATAAAAGGAGTAATTTTTGATATGTATGAAACACTAATAACTCTTCATCAAAGTCCACTATATTTTGGTACACAAATGGCTATAGATGCTGATATATCAGAAGAGGAATTTCAATCATTATGGAAACCGAGAGAGTATGACATAACTGTGGGAAAAATCACTTTGGAAGAAATATTAGAATTTATTCTTAAAGAAAAACGATGTTATTCTGAAAAATTATTTAATAAAATCGTGGAGAAAAGGAAAATATCAAAAAAAGAATGTTTCAAATATCTTCATCCTGAGATTATTCCAATGTTAAATGAATTAAAGAAAAGAGAAATTTGTATAGGATTGATAAGTAATTGTTTTTCGGAAGAGGTTGAGGCAATGAAAAATAGTGAACTGTTTCCATATTTTGATGCTACATATCTTTCTTTTGAGCAAGGTTTGCAAAAGCCAGAAAAAGAAATGTTTTTTAGATGTATAGATAAGTTATCAGTATCTGCTGATGAATGTATATATGTTGGAGATGGCGGTAGTTTGGAATTGGAAACTGATTTCTAAAATGGAAGGATTTTATACTCCTAAAGGTTTTAAAATAATTAAATTACATCAATGTTGGACTCCATTTGATATTTCTTCTAATGAAAGCATTGAAATAATTAAGTGGGCAACGAATAAAAATCTACCTATTTTTATTCATCTTTTCTCTGATAATCAAGTAAAAAAATTTATAAAAATTGCAAATAGCTTTGCAGACACAACATTTATAATTGCACATATGATTGGTTTTAAGACCATGAGTACTATTCTTAAAAATAAAAATGTATATTTTGACATATCAGCTCCACAACTTTACTCAGAAGACATACTAAAAAGTGCAATTAACACAGTAGGTTGTGATAGGTTGATTTTAGGTTCTGACTCGCCTTATGGTAGAGATAATGTTGAAAAGAATATTAAAAGGTTAAATAAATTACTGCTTACAGAAAATCAGATTAAAAGCATCTGCGGAGAAAATATCATCAGAATATTACAACTAAAAAAGATAAATCAATAACTCCCAATCTTAATATTTAGTGAAACAAAGCAATTGAATAATTGCATACTTAATGATATTCAATTGGGGACAAGAAAAAAATTACGTTAAAATCACTAATATAGGAACTAAAAGTTTTTTTAGAGGGCAAGGATTAGCTCATAAATTAATTTAAACAATGATAGAGGATATGAAGAAATAGGGAATGAGGGACTTTATAGGAGAAACAAGGGTTACAAACTATCCAATGCAAAAGGTATTTAGTGATTTTAAATTCAGAAGTGTATAAACTTTAAGGGCTTATTATGATAATCATACTTAATATGCATTGAGATATCATATAAATATCTAAATATATTTATAGTTATAAACCATAGTGGAAAATAGGAATTTGACACTTGGATTATATAAGATAAGAATTAAACATAATAATTTTTTTAGGAGGATATAAAATGAGATGTAAAATGTGTGAAAGCCAAGAAAACATAAAGGATGACCCATATTTTATTATGGAACTTGAAACAGGGTATGTAATTTTAGGATGGTTTCAGAGATTTAAGGGATATACTGTGTTTAATTGTAAGGAGCATGGTCCTGAATTGCATAATTTAGAACCTTCTTTTAAGATTAAACATCTTGAAGAAATGTCAATAGTAGCTGAAGCTATTTCTAATATATTTAAGCCTGATAAGATGAATTATGAGTTATTAGGAAATGGGTGTCCTCATATTCATTGGCATTTATATCCGAGAGTAAAGGGGGATACTCCTATAATTAGCTCCGTATATCAATTGTCCAATGAGGAGTTATTTGATGAGTCTACAAGACCAAGTGAGGAACTAAGAACCGAAATGAAAGAAAAGATTAAAAATGAAATCATTAGATTACTTTCAAGATAACAATTGAGTACAAGCAATTAGTAATAATGCTTATATGATGGAGAGGTCTTATAGTGAATTATACTGAAAAAGACGTGGAAAATATATTAAGTGAAGTAATGGTAAATGAAAAATTCACCATTACAGCAGTTGGCAATCATAGTATAGGTAGACATTTAGTATATAAAATTTATACAGGTAACAGCAAATATATTTTTAAGATATATTATATAAAAGGCAAGCGTATAAGAGAGATAAACTCATTGAATATATTACAAAACAGTGGGGCTAGAGTACCTAAGGTAATAAAATATGGTGAATATCATGGTCATAATTGGATGATAAGTGAGTATATAGATGGGGTTGTTCTAGAAGGCATATTTCCCAACCTAGATAAAGAAAATACATTATCTATATTTAAGGAATTAGGTGAATTCTTAGGTAAAATACATTCACATATGATTTTTGATTACGCAGCTAACTGGGATGAAAAAATAAAAGCTGATAACTTTAAAAATTATAAGATTAAAAAGTTTGAAGAAAGAATAAAAGAAATAGAAAATCAAGATTTACCAGATAAGAATCTATTATTTAAAGCTGTAGCTATTATTAAGGAACATTATAAAGAGCTATTTAGTCCTACTAAATTCAGATTAACACATAATGATTTTGATGGTAGAAATGTATTAGTTGAAGAGAGGGCTGGAATTTATAAAGTAAAAGCAATAATAGATTTCGAGCAAAGTTACCCTGATAATTGTGAGAATGATCTAGCTAATTTATATTTCAAATATTTTATTGAAAACAAAGAGTACGAGAAGTATTTTATGGATGAATATTGCTTATATATGAAAATTGATGAAGATTTTCATAGAAAATTAAAGTATTATTTAATACTTATGGTAATAGAACACTGTAGTTGGTCATATGAAAAAGCAAATGATTACTACAGTGAAAACATCGAATTCTTAAAGAAACTTTTATAGATAGGTATCTTTTTAAAATGTCTTAGTGAGCTAAAACTAAGCATTTTTTATGATAAAAGTGGATATCAAAGCTATGATTAAGGAATTTAAGACAAGAGTATTGATAGTTCTATAAAGTTAATTATTTTTATATTTTATGGGATTGAATTTCCGATTTATATATAATGAAAATATATAGCATTTAAAAGTTATATTAAGATATAAATTTACAATTGAGGGATGATAGATATGAATATATTAAATAGTGATACAATAAAAATTAAGTCTTGGATGGGGTGTTTAGGCTTTTTAGGATTTTTGGGTCCAATAGTTTACTATATCTCTAAAAATACCACTGCTTTTCTCTTTGAAGTATTCTTTGCATTTTTTGCATTGTATTGGGAGGGAAAGTTTTCAACTAACATTAAAGATGAAAAGTTTATTTATAATAAATTGCGTGCTGGTGATATGAGTGGAAAATTTGGTTTAGTTGGAGTAATAATAATTATCTTTAATGCATTTACTAATCCAAGTATTGAAGGGAGATATACATATTTGATTATGTGTCTACCAATAATATTATCAGTACAAATAATAGCAAGATCTTTTTTGTTGTATAAGTACGAAAAAAAGATTCAACGTTAACAAGATATTTAAAAACAAAGTGGACAAATAGGACTATTTGTTCATTTTTATATACTCCATTATCAACCTTTATTTAAAACAGAGACTAATTTTAATATAAGTTCTAATGTAGGGCCTTAAAGGACCATTAATAAATTGATTTAGTATGAAAAAAGGAGGGAATATAATGGAAGATAATATGATTGAACAAATAAAATTGGAAGTAAGAAATAGATGCGAAAATCCTAGCAATTTCTTTGGATCTGGAATTTATGAACATATAGAAAGTGTTGCAAAACATGCTGTTGAACTTGCTAAGCATTATAATGCTGATGTTGAGATATGTGAAGTTGCAGGATGGTTGCATGATATTGCATCAATTACAGATTATAAGCTGTATAAGGAACATCATATTTACGGGGCAGATATAGCAGAGGGGATTCTCAATTCTTTTAATTATCCAAAAGACAAAATTGAATTAGTAAAGTTATGCATATTAAATCATAGAGGTAGCGTGCTTAAAGAAAAAACAACAAAGGAAGAGATTAGTGTAGCAGATGCAGATGCTATTTCTCATTACGATACTTTGCCATCTCTATTTTATTTAGCATTTGTTCAAAGAAAACTTAATATTGATGATGGGGTTACATTTGTTAGAAATAAGCTTGAGAGAAGTTATAATAAGATGTCATGCGAGAGTAAAGAGTACTATAAAGATAAAATGGAATTAATATTAAGTATACTGTCAAACTAGAAAACAAAATGAGTTTTTAAGTATAGTCTCGCAATGCTGTTGCAAGTTACTAAATTTAAAAGTAAAGAAGAATTACGAAGCTATATGTATGATAGTCTAGCAAAATTTTGAGAGGGAACAGAAAGTGGTCATGGAATATCAGTAATGGAAAATGATAAGTTGATGCAACGATAAAATAAGAGTTACATGTAAATAGTTTATAGTCTTAGCCAAGTAAAATTAATTGCTAGGACTATTTTACTCTTTGCTAATAAGTTGAAAATAATATATAATATATGGTAATTAACAAATCATTTACATATAAAAGTATATTGCTTAGGAAATAATAGATAAATAGAAACCTATCCATTGAATTTAATTATTATAGTATATTATGAGATAATTCTAAAATATTGAGTTCTAACAATAAAAATTCCTAGATTGAGTAAGAAATTTAATTAAAAAGTTAAGTTGATTTATAAAGATAATATTGAAGAGTATTTATTGGAGTGGTTAAATGCTATTAATTACGTGTATTGATTTGAAAATAGGGGGGAATTATTATGCATATGGAAAAAATTATTAACTTAGGGGATAATATAAAGTTGGTTTATCAAGAACCAGAGGTATTTTCTAAATATCATGGGGTGTATTATGGTCAAAAGTATGGAAATTATTATTTTAGAAATTCACCATCTATAATGATTGAAAAAGCAAAATATATAGATTCAGGGTATTTTATTTTAAAAGATAACAACATAGTAGGAGGAGTGTTTTTAAAACCTAATTTCATGACTGACTTATTTGTTGTACCACCATATGATGACTATGGATATTTATTAGAGAAAATATTAGGATATTTAAAAGTAATCTCTAAAAAGGAAGAAAATATAGAAATTCAAGAAGTCATTGAGGAGTATGTACCTTTATATGAAAGTAAGGGATGTGTACTTTTTGAAAGAGGATTTTGGATGATTAGACCAACTGAACCTATGAACTGTACTCTTCCAGAAGGATTTGTAGCTAAAGATTTAGATATGGAATATAAAGAAGATATTGCAGATTTACTTGTAGAAGCATACACAGCTAATCCAATATTTGAATCAGTTGCAACTAAGGCAGAATACATAAAGCATGTAGAGGAAGCAGTTGAATATAGCAAAGTTAATAGTTCACTTTATAATGCCACAAAGATAGTAATTGATAAAGAGACAAATATGGTAGTAGGAACTTGCTTGCATATGGAATTTGAAGGAGTACCATTAATTATGAGTTTTGCTGTTAGACCAAAGTATCAAGGTAAGGGAATAGGAAGTTACTTAATTAAAAATTCCATAGATAGTACAAGCAGTGAGTATAAAGCAACTAGACTTTATGTTTACTATAATAATTCAGCAATTAAAGTTTATGAGCATTATGGCTTTATCAAAAATAAAACTTTAAATGATATGCATTTAGTAAATAATTAATCTAGAGGTATTTTTGAAAAAATAGCAATATAAATTAATTTAAAAAGGGACTTATATAGTTCCTTTTTTTATATAAAATCAAAGTTAGTTTTAAAAGGTTATGAATTTTGAATATTGATATATACGGTGAATTAAAATAAAAGCTTTAAATTTTACCCTTATAAATTAGTAATAAAGAGTTTTATAAATAAAGTAATTAAAGTTAGAAGTAATTATAATTTAGATGGAAAATTTATGATATTATATAGAATATAATAAGAAATTAAGTAGTGAAACCTTAATATTTTAAAAGGACTTTATAGATATTTAAATAAAAGTACAAAATAATTTATAGAGAATAAAAAGGTACTTATATTGTAGTATCTACTATGCTGCTATATTATGTTATAGGGTATTTTTTAAAAACCGATATCCTTAACGCTATTACACCTAGAAGAAATGGTGTTACTTTTAGCTTCATAGGAGTAGCTTTATTGTTAATTACATCTTTAGCAATTTCATATATAGTTGAAAAGTTTAGAAAGAATAAAAAAGATAAAAATTAATTTTAATATTTATAAAGTTAATTTTTATATTAAATAATGATGTAATAAAAGCTAAAACAGGGCTAGATATAGAAAAATTAAAAGGAGATGAAGAATATTATGAGAAGAAAAGACAGAGAAGTACTGGAATATAGCAAAATGATAGAAATTATGAAAAAATGCGACTGCTGTAGACTTGGATTCAATGATGAAAAAGGTGTATATATAGTTCCAATGAATTTTGCTGTTAAGGAGAATAAAGATGAGATAGTTTTATATTTTCACAGTGCGGCAGAAGGAAAGAAAATTGAATTAATAAAAGAGCAAAAGTATGCTGGATTTGAAATGGATACAAAACATGAATTGGTAGAAGGTAAAGTTGCATGTGGATATTCATTTTTATATCAAAGCATAATTGGAAGTGGAGAAGTTTCATTAGTAGATAATGCAGAAGAGAAAATTAATGGTTTACAATGCATTATGGAGCATTACAGTAATAAGAGTGATTGGAATATAACAGAGGCAATGGTTAAGAAGTTAGCTATAATTAAGCTTGTTGTTAAAGAATGGGCATGTAAGGAACATTAATATATAAAATACCAATTATTTGATTTAAGTGAGATAATATCTCTAATCTTTGTATTAATAGATATAAGACTTGCAAATGAAAGTTATAGGTAAGTAGTATGAAGAAATACACTATATTTGCAGGAGTTAATGGAGTAGGTAAAACTTCTATATATAAATCTATTTATTACAAAGAAAATATAGATGAAAAGGTTGCAAGGATAGGTTCTTGGCAGGATAATAATATTCAAAGGAAATCTAAAAAGGTTTCCTTTTTATTTTTTAAAATATAAGGTATAATTATATATAAATGGAAAAAGCAAGGTTTATCAATATTTTTATAATATATAATGGAAGGTGGGAGCATGAAAATATTACTGATTAATTTTAGTAGTCGTAAGCTTGGCAATTGTAATTCAATTACTAAGTTTATTGAAGATAATCTTAAGGATGAAATAAAGATTATCTCATTTTCATCTTTGAGCATTAAATCCTGTGGTGATTGTAACTATGAATGTTTTAATAAAAGATTAGACTGTCCTTTTATTAGTGATGATGCCTATGAAATTTATGAAGAAATTTTAAAATCAGAGTTAGTGTATTTTATTGTACCTAATTATTGTGATTATCCTTGCTCAAATTTTTTTAAGTTTAATGAAAGAAGTCTGTGTTATTTTTCTGGAATGAGCAATTTACTAGAAAAATATGAATCTATAAATAAAAGATATATTGTTATTAGTAATACGGAAAAAGATAATTTTATTAAGGTATTTAACTATCATTCAAGTAGCCAACCTCAAGCCTTATTTTTAAGCTCTAAGTCTGTAAATAAGAGAAGTATTGATGGTGATTTATTAGAGTCTCAAGAAATTAAAAGTAAAATTTTAAGCTTTATAGAAAACAAATAATTTAAATATATTTTTGATTATAAATAAGAATTTATTTATAAAGAACAAGTGAGATTTATATAAGAATACATAAGTTTGATTTAGATAATATAGGGTAAAAGAGAAAGTTAAATTAAAACACATAACTAATTTATGGAAAAACAACACATCTATTAGGCAAAGGATAACTTATAACTAAGCTTTTCAATTAATTTATTATTTTTATTAATAGCATTTATGTAGTAGAAGGGGGAAGAGATTTGATAGAATCTCAAAAATCAAAACATAAGATATTAAGGTCGATTAAGTATATATTAGTTGGCATTATTGTAATTGTGGCTATTCAGTTTTTTAAACCTACGTGGACTACTAATATAATAGGAGAAAGAAGCATTAACGAATTACGAAAATTAAAGGTAAATGGAATAGAATTAGAAACAATGATTAGGGGGTATGACAAGGATAATCCAATTATCATTTTTGTGCATGGAGGACCTTGCTGCTCAGAAATACCTTATGCTAGAAAGTACCAGGATTTATTAGAAAAAGATTTTACAGTTGTCAATTATGATCAAAGAGGTAGTGGGAAATCTTATGAGGTTGGCAAAGATTATTCAAATGTCAATGCTAATACTCATGTAGGGGATTTAATTGAACTTACAAAAAATATAGAACAATACTTAGGTCAAGATAAAGTAATTTTGATAGGACATTCATATGGAACTTATTTAGCAACAAGAGCAGTAAGTCAAGAACCTGAATTATATAGAGCTTATGTTGGGATAGGGCAAGTATCAAATATGGTTGAAGGTGAATTAGATAGTTTAGATAAATGTGTAGAGGCAGCTAAGTTAAAGGAAGATAAAGAAGCTTACGAATATCTAGAAAGTATTAGAAAAAACATTGAAAGTGGGGATATGATTACTCCTCGTGAATATATTAGAAAATATAATTTTGCAGCAAGAAATATTGATGAAAACGGAGATTATTTTAAAGGATTTTTATTTGGACCTGAATACAACTGGGGAGATGCAGTACGCTTTTATAGTGCTAGTTCTAAGTATCAGCAAGGATTGATTAAGGAAGTGGTAGATAAGCCAATAACAGAACTTGTGAAAACCATAGATGTACCAGTGTATTTTCTTATGGGTAAGCATGATGGTATGACTTCACCTAAAATTGCAGAGAAGTATCTTAATAGTTTAGATGTAAAAGCAGAAAAGCAAATGGTTATATTTGAGGATTCGGCACATTATCCACAGTTTGAGGAAAAGGAAAAGTTCTATAAATGGATGTGTGATACATTTTTAAAATAAATTTGATTTAGATAATATAGAGTAAAATATGAAATTAAATTAAAAACACATAAGTAATTTATGAGAATACAACACATCTATTAGGCAAAGGACAACTTATAACTAAGCTTTTCAAGTAATTTATTATTTAAAGTTATTTTAAAATTTTAAATTAAGGTCTTTCAATACGTTTATTCAAAAGGGGAGAAATTACAAGTGAACAATGATGATTTAATAATAGTCATAGATAATATAGACAAAAAAGACTTTTGGCGTGAAACTATGATAAAGATGTAGAGATGCTTAAGGATGCAAGGTATGTTGAGAACTTTAGTGAAAAAATAAATTTTAAAGAAAACTCAAAATCAGAAAAAACAAATTAATAGCAAGTAGCATTTTTATTGAGATGAATGATAAAGCAATCTATTTAATTCAGCATTTTAGTTGGGAAAATGGAGGTTCTTACTGGAGAGATGAAATCTCAGTTTCTGCAATATTAGATTTAAAACTTATAAGTGGAAAATTGTTATACGAAAATGAAGGGGTAACATATATTGCAGACATGCCCCAATTAAATGATGGAATAACCACAACTAGTAATTTTTTTGGACACGTGCTTAGAGATAATAAAATTATTGAAAGAGTCAATTATCCATTTAATTCTAAGCAGCAAAGAGGATATATGTTTTGTTTTCAATGAAAAGAGAAGTATTAAATGATTTAAAGTTATGTTGTGTAGTATGCAATATTCCTAAGAAATATTTAACGGATATAATATGAGGTGAGGGAAGTAATATTTTAAGAAGTTTTTCACAGGGGACAAAAGTATGTATTGAATTATTAACATATTTAATTAATCTATCAAAGTTTAATGTAGGAGATAAATTAGTTATTTTAGCAGGAACATTGAAAGGTGCAGATACAGCTATTTCTTTTAAAGTGAAAAAAATAAAAAGTTTAAAGTCTTAAACATCATAGGGTTTCCACAAAATCAATAAATATTTAATGGTTAAGGAGGAGAGAATTTTGGTGAAAAACATAAAAACCAATAATTTAATAATTAGAGAGGCAATGGTAGAAGATGCTGATGAGATTCGTATATTAGCAAAACAAGTAATGGGAGAAGTTATATTTTTTTCAAAGGAACCAGAAGAGTTTAAAGTAACAATTGAGCAAGAGGAAGAATATATAAGAAAAACTTCATTAATTTTAGTTGTTGAAATAGATGGCAAAATAGTTGGATGTGCGACTTTACAAAAAGGTGGTTCTGCTAGAACTAAACATGTTGCATTATTTGGAATAACAATTTTAAAAGAATATACTGGGCTTAAGTTAGGAAGTTTGTTAATGAAAAAAGTAATAGAATGGGCAGAAAAAAATGAAGTTGAAAAGATTGAATTAGAGGTTTTTGCTGAAAATATACCTGCAATAAAACTTTATGAAAAATTTGGGTTTGTTGTTGAAGGAAGAAAAGTTAAGAGCATAAAAGTTAAGGATAGGTATATAGATATGTTGCTTTTAGGCAAGTTTATTGTAGGTAGAAAAATATTTTAGAAAGATGCTAAGCAGTCGTAGTCAAAAGAGTTACATAACTTGGGAGAAATTTAAGAATATCAAAGAGAAATTTCCGCTATTGAAACCGAAGATTTCAATTCAGTTTAGGAAAATGAAATCCTATGCAATACTGTAAATCAACTATTGAATAGCCCGGTGCGGGAAATCCGCACGCTAATGTCATGAAGCTAAAATATAAATGTCCAATACATTAATATTAGCCTTTACAGGAGGATCTATTAATACCTTAGTTTTTATATATGCCTATAATATGAAATACAATCAAGTTATAAACATGTACTCAGTAGGAATTGAGATAATGCAAGGAATCTCAGGCAGTATAGGAATAATATTAACAGTTCCATTAGTATCTATAGTTACTTCAGTTTTATTAAGTAGAAAAAATGATGCTTTAAATAAATTGTAAGTTTATATTAGAGTAGTTAAAATGAAGCTAGAAAGTAATAAGATAAAACTTTTAAATATAAAGAGTGTATTTTTAGTTTAATTAAATATATAAAGCTTAGTTATAAAAATTATTGAATTAAGATAGGTGGAGGAAATCTAATAAGGTTTCCTTTTTATTTTTGTAAATATAAGATATAATTTTACATAAATGGTTATATAGAGATTCATAGCCTAGAGAAGCTTATTAAGGATGAGAATATTAGTTTAATGATTCAGGACATATTGAATACTTAATGCAGAGAGATTTTAAGAAGAATTAAAATATTCAGGGGGAATAGTAATGTGGTCTAAAAAAAGAGAAATTAATGATAATACAGCTTTTGCAATACTCCCAATGGTTATGAATATAGCAACTAATGTTGTATATTTTATACGTCAAGGGTCTTATGGTGCTCTAGAATTTGTTAGAGTTTTCAATATATTTACTTTAATTACTAGTGTTATTTGTTTCATTTTTATTTTATTTAATAAGGGTGAAAAGCTTTCACAGGATGAGAAGAAAGAAATTAGTAAGAGAATGAACGGTTTCAAGCTATTAAGTATAGTGTTTATTGCATATATAGGATTTACTGTTTTTAATGTAAGAAATTTAAATATAATTATTTCATCAGTTATCATTTTTTTAGGGTATATAAATTGTTATATAACTAAGATAAAGAGTAGTTATATTGGTAAGGTTTCTGAGACACAAAGAAATTGGAGGGCAGCCTATAATATCCCCTCCTATGATGATATTAGTTTTTTATGGAGAGTTAAGCCTATGCTACTACCACATGTATCTGTTAGTTTTGGTGAAAGAATTAAAAATATAGATTGGTATTTAACTATATTTATAATGGTGTTTACATATCCTTTTTTTATTGAATTTCATTTAGAATTTCTTCCATTTCTTGCAGTTGTATTTATATTTTTGGGCAAAAATGTAGTGTATATCTTAGATGTTATTTTTGGAATATACACAGAAACAGAAGGAATATGTACAGGCATTGTAATGAAGGAAAAAACCAAGGGTGGTAGAAGAATATACTATGAGATATATGTAACTGACTTTGAAAAGAAGAGAGAAATTAAATTTACACAATACGATTCTTGTAGTTATTCTGAAAATGACCCAATTAAGCTTGTTCATGGAGGACTTTCTAAGCACGTTATATCAACAAAGATTATAAATAAGAGATTTTAATTTAATGTAGAGATGCAATTCATAATATTATTAGAACGTGATAAAGAGAAAATTGAATAAGAAAAAAAGAGATTGCTATAAGATTGCTTCATATACTAGATGATGAAACAATAGCAGAGAAAACTGGCTTGTATATAGAAGAGGTTAAAAGATTAAGAAGAGAAAACTTTTAATTATAAAGATCTCATTTAAGGAAAATGAAAGATATAAAGTTTAGTGATAAAAACTATTGGCTTAAAGCAACTAAAGGAAACTTCAGAAGGTTTACTTTTTATTTATGTAAATATAATATATAATTTTACATAAATGGTTATTATATAATTTCAAAGTAAGGCTTATATAATAAATATAAAGATGGAGAAGGAAATGAGAATTAAAAAGGGAATTAATATAATTTTAATAAGTATAGCTTTGCTTTTATTGGTGAGTATAGGTATTAAAGTATATGATAATATGAATCAAAAACAAATAAGCAGAGAAATACAGAATAAAGCTGAAGAATATAGAAGCAAGTCTATGAGGTTTCCAGTTGAAATTAGAGGTGGAGAGTATAAGAGTATAGATTTAGGGTATGTAAACTTGCTTTATGAAGAAGATAATAATAAAAAGTTTGAAGAAGTTTCAAAAGATATTTTTATTGAGGAATGTGATACTAAATATTCAAGTTATGTCATAACTAAGGACACTACTTATATAGGAATAAATATAGATGGAGAGATTAAGTTTATAGAATATCCAGTTACAATAAGTGATGATTCTTTAAAAAACTTAAGAAACTTCATGATAGAAGTAAATGACCAAAGCATATATGTATTTCCATTCAATGATGGTAAACATTGTTTGATAGGAACAGATAAGGAACAATATATATTTGATATTGAATTAGGAAAAGTAAATTGGACAAGAGGTAACTATTATGAGTGTCCAAGTGTAAATATTTTTGATGATACCTTAGAATGTGGAGGAGATCTAAGTGCTAATACATATATATTTAATAAATATGGAGAATTAATAGAAACTATAAATCCACATGAGGATTATGTCAGTTTAATAGCATATGTATTTAAAATTCTTTTAATAATATTTATTTTTATTGTTCTTCAAAGAATAGTTAAATTTAATGTTAAAAGTATAGGTATAAGGATTTTAGTTAATGTAGTTATAGCATGTATTATTCTGGGATTACTTGGATTGTTAGGATTAGGTATTTTATTTACTTTTGGTTTGTAAAAATAAGTAAAATAGAATTTATAGGAGGTTATTATGACAGAAAGAGAAAAGATGTTATCAGGAGAAATTTATGATTGTGGAGATGCTGAGTTATTAAATCAATGGCATAAAGCAAAAAATTTAATCCGTGATTTTAATCAAATAGATTCTGAAAATCTAGAGAAAAAGAAAAGCATATTAAATGAACTACTAGGTGGAAGTGGTGAAAATCTATGGATCACAGCACCTTTTTATGTGGATTACGGTAATAATATTTATTTTGGAAATAACTGTGAAGTGAACATGAATTGTACATTTTTAGACGATAATAAAATTGTAATAGGAGATAATGCCTTAATTGCACCTAATGTACAAATATACACTGCCTTTCATCCTACAAATTCAAAGAATAGATTTGGAGCAAAGAAAGAAGATGGATCCTTTGAATTTTGTAAAACACAAACAGCCCCAGTTGTTATCGGTAATGATGTTTGGATTGGTGGAGGCGCAATTATTATGCCAGGGGTTACTATTGGGGATAATGTTGTAATTGGCGCAGGAAGTGTGGTAACAAGAGATATACCTTCAGATAAAATAGCCTATGGGAATCCATGTAGGGTTATAAGAGATAATATTTAGATTACAAAACATATCTGAATATTATAAAGAATCATTTTTGAACAACAAGTTAAATTAGAGTTTTTGAAATGAGAGGAATAGTAGTAAAATAGATTTTCAACCTATTTAGTAGGTTTTTAGAAGAAACATTGTGGAGGGGTATAAGTGAATATAGAGTTTAATGTTATTGCTATATGGGATAGCAACTGTGAAAAAATGCTTATGTGTAAACGCAGAAGAAATCCATATAAGGGGTTGTATAATCTAGTTGGAGGAAAAATTGAGAAAGATGAAGAGGGCTTAAGTGCAGCTTATCGTGAGCTTGAAGAAGAAACAGGGATTTCTAAAAATGAAACTATTTTAACACATTTAATGGATTTTACTTATTATTTACCGAGCATTAAGGTGGAAGTCTATGTGGGGCGTTTAAATAAGGAATTTAAAGTACATGGGGATGAAAATGATTTAGAGTGGATAGACATAAATCAAAACTTCTTTGACACTTCAAGATTTGCAGGAGAAGGAAATATTGGACATATATTAGAACATATCATCTTATCAAAAGAAGTACTTATGAGATAGGCATAAAAAGTATTAAATTTAAAATAAATATAAAAGTAGTAGTATTCCAGTATATTTTAAAATGTAAGTAAGATATTTTAATAACTATCAGGGTAACTGAAAGGAAGATAAATATGACAAGATGCAAAGAATGTTATGCAGAAGAAAATCGTATTACACCTTTGTTGAGGGAAGAAGATTGTTTACAAAATCATGAGCAGTATATATGTGGAGTTTGCGGTAGATGTATTTGTATTGGCAAAGATGAGAAGAGAAATGTACAAAGATGGAACTTTCCTTTTAAATCTTTAGATATAGCTAAGTTGTATTTAAGAACAGCTGATTTTACAATGAAAAAACCTTGTGGAATCTATGAGATATTTAATATTACAGGAAGAAAATCATATAAAATATTTACTAGTATTGAAGAGTTACAAAGCTATCTTAAAAAGAATAAAGATAAAACTTGTTACTTAATGAAACCAGTTTATATAAAAGATAGATATGAGGAGTTTCCTAATACCAAAATCAAATTTTTGAATAAAATAGAAGTAGAGAGATACTTATTTGAGAAATTAAAAAGATAAAATAAAATTAAATCTTTATCTGCTTTAAGTTATTTAGTGAAAGTAACGGTAGATAGATTACTATATTGATAATTGAAAATATTGAATAGAAAAATCATGATAAGGTGTAAAAATAAATAAACTCTTACTTATAGAGACTATAATTAAGAGTTTATTTATTTTCAGCTTCTTTTTTAATAAGTATTCATATTAAGTATTAAAAAAGTGAACAAATATGATTTTTGATTTTAACTCGAAATATGCTAAAAGTGTAAATTACTTTATTCTGCACTAAATTTATAGTAGGTGAAGGTATCATCATCATAAAGATGCTTAAATCCTAACTTTTCTAAGATGTGTATACTTCTAAGGTTTCTATGTACTGCATCTGCATGAATAATCTTAAAACCTAAGGTATTTATTGCATAATCAATTAATAATTGTTGTGCCTCTGTACCATATCCTTTTCCTTTAAATGCATCATTAATTAAATGAATACTTAAAGTACAACTTAAATTTTCTTTATCTATTTGTTTTATTTGGATTTCTCCAATAGTCTTGTCATTATAGCATATTGCAAAGAAAAGTCTACTTGTATCTAAAACTTTCTTTTCATAATATCTATCAACTTTTTCTTTATCATAAGTATAAATATTATAAGTCATTGCAGGGTCCGAAACGTAATCTTTAAAAAACTCATGACATCTTTCTAATGTATAGGGTGCTAAAAAAATCCTTTTTCCTTGTAATATCACTTTAACCACCTCATTAATTTAGACTCTTACTTCATTTAAAATATATTTATGTAGCCATTTGTATTTCTATTATACACTAATAATAGAATATAATTCCATGAGGGCTAAATAAAATTTTAGGTAAAAAGCATTATGAAGAATTTGAGAATCTTTTTAATTTTTCAAATACATGGTATAATTTATGAAAAAATGGCAATTGAATTTGGTATTAAAATGATATGATAAGAAGTTAACTTTAATATAAGAGATATTTTACTGAGAATTAGGAGTTAATAAGAGAACATAATTAATGAAAGCTTGAGAATTATTAAGTATGAATTAAGCAAATTTAAGTTTTTACATAATAATGAAGTTTAAATTTACACAGGAGGAATATTATTAGTGAGAATTATAGCATTACTTAGAGGGGTAACACCTAATGGTAAAAATAGAATACCTAAAATGTCTTATTTAGTTGAGATACTAGAAGATTCAGGATTTAAAAAAGTTGAAACATATATTCAAAGTGGAAATATATTATTAGAAACAAATTTATCACATTCAGAAATAGCTTCTAAAATACATGATCTTATATTTGAAAAAATAGGCGCTGAATTATCAGTAATAATAAAAACTAAAGAGGAATTAGAGGGAGCTATTAAAGAAAATCCATTTGATGATACTTATGATTTTTCAAGAATTCATTTGGTATTTACTAATGATAATATAGATGATGTAAAGTTAAAAAAGGTAAGAGAGATTGCTTTTGACGGAGAAATATTTTTCAATGGAAGTGAATGTTTTTACATGTATTTACCTCGTGATGCATCAAAGAAAAAACTAAATAATAATTATCTAGAAAGACAGTTAGGGATTGTTTGCACAACGAGAAAACTAAATGTAATAAAACATCTATATAGCAAGGTCTAGGATTAATTAAAAGGTTAAACTGTATTACTAATATATTATGAATATGAGGAGGGGTTGGCAAAAGTTTTTATGAGGCATTAGGGGGGAATAGCTATGATAGAAAAATCCTTAGAAACAAATAGATTAATAATTAAGAGAACTAAAAAAGAGGATACATCATTTTGTATAGATATGTGGTTAGATGATGAGATGGGAAAATATTTATCGGACCCTCCACGTAATGCAGCTGGTGATATATATTTGAAATGGAGAGATAACATAGAAATCTATGGAGGATGTTATTATTTTGTTGCAGTTTCAAAGGAAAATGGAGAGTATATTGGGGCATGTAGTGCAGTTCCAAGTGAAGACAGGAAACATTGGGATTTAGGATATAGTGTGCATAAAAAGTATTGGCGTCAAGGTTATGCTACAGAAATCATAAGAGAATTGATTAACTTTTGCTATATAAATGGTGGGCGTAAGATTACAGCGGATGTAGCAAAATTAAATATAGGGTCTAATTCTGTGTTGAGAAAGCTTAATTTTTATATTGAAAAAGAAGGAACTTTTAAGAAAAGTGGAACTGATATTATTTATGAAAATTATACTTATAGACTAGATTTAAAATAATATTAAAGAATGTTATTAGAATATCAAGTAGAGAATAGAGGTAGTTTATTTACAAAATATATATTTTAGAGGCAAATAGACTATTTATATGTTGTAGGGGTAAGTAAAAAATTCAAATTAGATATAGGTATTAGGGAAATTTGAAAATTTATATAATAATAAGTTTAAAAGTTAATTTTAAGTTAAAATAGGGGGATATAGCCATGAAATTAGTAATAATATTTGGACCGCATGCTGTTGGGAAAATGACAGTAGGACAAGAATTAGAAAAGTTAACAGAGCTTAAATTATTTCACAATCATATGACAATAGATATTGTATTAGATTTATTTAAGAACATACCAGCAGAAAGAAGTAGATTAACTTCATTATTTAGAAAAGAAATTTTTGAAGCTTTCTCTAAAAGTGATGAGTATGGAATGATATTTACATTTATGTGGGCTTTAGATGATAAAGAGGATTGGGATTATATAAGTTCTGTTGAGAATTTATTTGCATCTAGAGGAGGAGAGGTATATTATGTTGAACTGACTGCAGATTATGATTTGCGTTTAGAAAGAAATAAGACTGAGAATAGACTTTTAAATAAGCCAAGCAAAAGGAATATTCAGCAATCGGAAAAAATATTTAAAAATTTAGAAAATTGCTACAGATTAAATTCAAATGAAAATGAAATACAAAAGAAAAATTATATAAAGATTGATAATACAAATCTTGAACCTGAAGTAGTAGCAAATATGATAAAAGAGAGATTTTTATTATAAGTAACTCATTATAGAAGTTTATTAAAGTCTCAATTTGTAAATTTAAAATGTTACCATAATAATTAAAGTGGACAAATTAATTTTTGTCCACTTTAATAGGTTTTATTATTAAAACTGCTTTAAAAGAAGTGGACATTTACTATGAAATTCTTATTGGTTAATATAAGTGTAATAGAGTGAGTTGTCCATTTTTTAGTTTGAATTAAAGTATAGAAGTTATTAGGAATCAGGATTAGTATGTTATATATTTAAAAATTACATAAAATTACTTTGATGTATTCATAGGTTTTTGCTATGCTAGAGTTAAGAATTATAGTAAAGTATAATAGAATAATTGTGAGGGTAACATTAAAATGGATAGAGAAATTAAAATAGGTAAAAAGTATAAGCATTTTAAGGGTGGAGAATACTTGGTGCTTCATATAGCAAAGCATTCAGAAACAGAGGAATTAATGGTAGTATATCAACCTTTGTATGGAGAAAGAGGAATATGGGTACGACCTTTAAAAATGTTTTTAAGCCAAAAAGAAGTTAATGGAGTAATGGTAAATAGATTTGAGGAAATGTAAACTTTAAAAATATATTTCAAAATAAAGTTTATTTATAAGGTGGTGAGAAATTGTCATTAGATAGCATAAGAGATTCTGTTCAGGAGGTAGCTGAGGCTATATCCGAGGTTTTAAATGTAGATGTTACAATTGTGGATCACGAACTTAATAGAATAGCGGCTTCTGGCAAATATAAGAGGTTTATTGGTACTAAGATACCTGCAAAATGCTTGTTTGAAAGAGTTCTTAGTGAGAAAAGACCCCTATGTCAATTAAGAGATGGAAAAAATAATAATATAGCAGATGAGAATTTTGCATGTTTACAGTGTGCAGCTAGAAGTACGTGTTTAGAGCTTGCAACGGTTGGATATCCAATTCTTAAAGACAGCGAAATAATAGGGATAATAGGAATTAATATTTTAAGTGAAGATAAGCTTAATTTAGTTAATGAAAACTTTAAGTCAACTATGGCTTTCTTAGAAAAACTAAGTAGTTTACTTGTTGGAGATGTAATTTATAAGGATATAATTAAGACTCTTGAAATTCAGCATGAAGAAAATCAGCATTTGATTGAAGGTCTAAGTAAGGGGCTTTTATCCATTGATGATAAGGGTATTATAAAATATATCAACAAGAAGGCTCAGAAGTTATTAACAGGAAAGATTTCAAATAAAAAATATAAATATATAAATGAAATAATAGAAGAGTTCGATTTACAGTGGATTCTAAAGGGTGAAAAAATTAATAACAAAAGTATAAGAAATGATGAGATACTTTTAAAAATAAACCCTGTTGTACTTAAGGGACGAGTTGTAAGTGCAATAATTGAAATAAGTAAGAAAAGTGATGAAGTAAGAGACGCTTATAAACTTATAGGTAAAAGTAAGGTTATAAGATTTCAAGATATTTTAGGGCAAAGTGCAAGTATACAAGAGGTTAAGGAACTTGCGAAGAACATATCCCATAGTGATTCTACTGTACTATTAAGAGGAGAAAGTGGAACAGGAAAAGAATTATTTGCAAGGGCTATACACTTTGAAAGTTTAAGAGCGGATAAACCTTTTGTTGCTATTAACTGTGCTGCCATACCTGAAAATTTATTAGAAAGTGAATTCTTTGGATATGAAGGTGGGGCTTTTACTGGCTCTAAAAGAGAAGGGCAAATAGGAAAATTTGAATTAGCCAGTGGTGGAACAATATTTTTAGATGAAATAGGGGATTTACCTATTTATCTTCAACCTAAAATTTTAAGAGTACTACAAGATAGATGCTTTGTAAGAGTTGGTGGAAGAGAAGAAGTTGAAGTAGATGTTAGAATAATAGCAGCTACTAATAGAAACTTAGAAGAAATGGCAGAGAAGGGTGAGTTTAGAGAGGATCTTTACTATAGATTAAATGTTATTCCAATATATTTACCTTCCTTGAATTGTAGAGAAGAGGATGTATTATTAATAACAAATGTGCTTATTAATAAATTCTGTACTAAATATAATATTGAACTTAAGGAATTGTGTCCAGAAGTAAAGAGGATTTTCAAGGAATATCCTTGGCCAGGAAATATTAGAGAATTACAAAATGCTATTGAATATATGATAAATATATGCACAGGCTCTATTATTGGAAAAGAAAGCTTACCTTTAGCAATGAAAAGGTATATAGGGGAAGGAAATGCTACACCTGGAAAGAAAAAAGTTGAGATAGAAGAAGTAAAAGCAGACCTTAGTTTAAAAGAACGAGTAGAGGATTATGAAAGGAATCTATTGAAAAGCTTACTTTGTAAACATGGTAATACTGCAGAGGGAAAAAATCAAATTATAAAGGAACTAAAAATAGATTTATCAACTTTATATAGAAAGTTAAACAAGTATGATTTGCAAAAATAAGATAAAATAAATAATTTATTTTATCAAAGTAAGAAAGGTATTCTTTTAGAAATAATAAGATTTTTGCAAATATGAGAAAGAAGTCTTAAACTCTATAAAGTCTTTTGCAAAAGTGCAAAAAGTATTAAATAGCAAGTTTTCATAGGTGCTAGGCTGTAAATGAAGGTTTATAAGTGTAGTTGCATGAAAACTTGTTTTATTTTTCATAAGAATTCAGTATATAAATAAGTATTCAACTAATATAAATAGGCGTTTTTGCAAAAATGCAAAAATTTATGTTTGGATTTTTGCAAAAATGAGAATGAAAATAAGCAATTGTAGAAAAAAGCTATAAATTAAAATTTTAAAAATATAAATAAACTTAAGGAATATATTAATAAATAGAAAAAGTTAAGAAAATAAAGAAAAAACCTTATAATATTTGAAATTCAACTCTAAAATCCTCAAAAACTTAAAGAAAAAAATAAAAATATAAATAAAAAATAGAAAAAACTTAAAATATTTAAAGTTTGGCATGTAAATTGCTTAATAAATAGTGTAATAATAAATTAAAATTTTTACTTAACTCATAAAAATATATATTTTGTAGTGAAAAAAATATTTTCCTATTTATAGCTTTAGTTAAAAAGCTTATAAGAAAATAAAATTAAGCAATGGAGCTTTTATTACAAAATATATATAAGAAAATTTTACTGATTAATTAAATTAATGAAGAGGATAAAATATCTTATAATAGGTATTTACATGGAGGAGAATAGAATTATGACAGTTATGGATTTACAATTATTAGAGGAAGAATTATTAAAGGCTATAAAAACTGAAACAAAACCAGCTATAGGATGTACAGAACCAGTAGCAGTAGCTCTTGCAGTTGCAACAGGTAAAAAATACTTTGATAAAAAAGTAGAGCATGTTAAAGTTGATGTAAGCCAAAATATATTTAAAAATGGTAAATCAGTTATAATTCCTAATACTGAGGAATGTGGTGTTGATATAGCAGCAGCTTTAGGATTAGTATGTGGAGATGCAGATGCAGTTCTTGGAGTTTTCAAGAATGTAGAAGATAAATTTGTAAAGGAAGCTAAGGAATTAATAGCTAACAACACTGTTGTTGCAAGTCCTTTAATAGGCTCTGAGCCAGTATATATTAAAGTTGTAATTACTGGTGAAGGGGATACTGTAGAAGTATTATTAAGAGGATCTCACACTAATATTGAAAGTGTTATAAAGAATGGAGAAGTAGTTTTTGAAAATAAAAAGGAAGAAGCAGTAGATTCAGTTAAGATGGATCCAGATTTCTTTAAGAAATTGGACTTTAAAACTTTAAGAGAAGTTGCTGAAAATATTGATATTAATAAATTAGACTTCATACCAGAAGGTATTGAAATGAATAAAAAAGCAGCAGAAGAGGGTCTTAAAAAGAATAAAGGCTTAAGATGGGGAGCTTCTTTATTAAGATTACAAGAAGAAGGAAAATTAGCTAAGGATACAATAACTAAGGCTAGAATTTTAACTGCTGCAGGTTCAGATTTAAGAATGGGTGGAGGTTTATGCCCAATAATGACTAGTGGAGGAAGCGGAAACCAAGGTTTATGCGTAATTCTTCCTATAACAGTTGTAGCAGAGGAACAAAATATAGAAAAAGAAAGATTATATAGAGCTATTTTCTTAGGTCACGCAGTTAATAACTTTGTTAAAAAGTACACTGGAAAACTTTCAGCAATGTGTGGATGTGCTATAGCAGCAGGTATTGGTGCTGGTGCAGCTATAACTTGGATGTTAGGTGGAACAGATGAACAAATTCAAGGTTCTGCACAAAACTTATTAGCAAACTTAACTGGTATGGTTTGTGATGGAGCTAAAGAAAGCTGTGCTATGAAATTATCTACATCAGCTGCTGAGGGAATAATGGCTGCATACCTTGCTTTAGAGGATGTAGTTGTACCAACTAACACTGGTATAATAGCTAAGAGCATAGAAGGAACTATTAATAATGTAGGAAAACTATGCAAAGATGGTTTAGCAAAAGCAGATGATGTAATGTTAGATATAGTGATTAACAATTAATTAGATAGATTTGTACCTTTCATGATTTGATTTTTAAAACACAAAAAATGCGACTTCTATTTGAAGTCGCATTTTTTACTTTATATTACATTAAATCTTCCTTAAGTACCTCTTTAATAGCCTTTATAGCAGTGTTTACATCTTCAATAGTATTGAAGTATCCAAAGCTAAATCTAACAGTTCCATGTGGAAAAGTTCCAAGAGTTTTATGTGCAGAAGGTGCACAGTGAAGTCCACATCTAGTCATAATTCCATAGTTCTTTTCTAAGAAGTAGGAAATTACAGCATTATCAAGGGGAGAAAAATCAAGAGATACAACAGCAACTCTATTTTCTGTACCCTTTAGTCCTGCTATTTTTGCTTCTTTTATAGAAGATATACCCTTTAAAAATTCTTCTGTTAAATATAATTCCTTCTCATGAATTTTATCTATACCAGTTTCTAAAATAAACTTAAGAGAAGCATTTAATCCAAAAATTCCTGGTACATTAGGAGTTCCACCCTCGAATTTATCAGGCATATAATCAGGTTGTACTTCGCTTTCAGATAAACTTCCAGTACCACCTTCAACAAGAGGATCTACAGAATTAACTAAGGAATCATCAATTAAGAATCCACCAATTCCTTGAGGCCCTAATAATCCCTTATGTCCTGTAAAGGCAATTATAGAGGCATTTATTTCTTTGAAATCTATAGGAATAACCCCTGCGCCCTGTGCAGAATCCACAATAAAAATCAAGTTATGTTCTTTGCATATCTCTCCAATTTCTTTTAATGGAAGTCTTGTCCCACAAACATTTGAAGCAGCAGTCATTAAAACAGCCGTTGTTTTCTTATTAATAAATTTAACTATATCCTTAGGACAAAGTTCACCTTCCTTAGAACAAGGAACTTTATGTACTATAACATTATTTTTAGTAAGAGATGTAAGTGGTCTAGTAACAGCATTGTGTTCCATTGAAGAAATTATGATTTCGTCTCCAGACTTTAACAATCCCTTCAAAATAACATTTAAGCTTTCAGTTATGTTTCTTGTAAACACAACATTTTCAGCTTTATCAAAATTAAATAGCTTACAAACTAATTCCCTAGTTTCAAAAACAGTTGATTCAGCTTTGAAAGAACTAGAATAAGCACCTCTATTAACATTACAGCCTAAAGAATTTAGATACTCATAAACTGTATTTGCAACGGTTGGTGCCTTTGGAAAAGTTGTTGAAGCATTATCTAAATATATCTGACTCATTGAAAATCTCCTTTTGTATTACTTTACTTTTAATATACACCATTCGTTGAATAAAACAATAGTTTTAGTATAATTTATTTTTTTAGACAATAATTGATAAAACCAATAGATAACAGGTTAATTATAGAAAATAACAATTTAACTTTATGTTGCCAATTTGTTAAAATTTTATTATGAAATTAAAAATATTAAAAAAGGGGGCCAATCCTATTATGAAAGACAAAAAGGTTTTTTTAGGTATTATTGGTGCAGGAGCAATCATAGGTCTTTTATCAGCTCTATTAGTTAAGCTTGGAAATCCAGGAAACATGGGAGTTTGCGTAGCTTGCTTTATTAGAGACACTGCAGGTGCATTAGGTTTACATGGTGCAAAGGTAGTTCAGTACATAAGACCAGAGGTAGTTGGTATAGTTTTAGGGGCATTTTTAGTTGCAGTAGCTTCTAAGGAATTCACAGCAAAAGGTGGTTCTTCACCTTTCATAAGATTTATCTTAGGTGCAGTTGTAATGATAGGTGCGTTAATGTTCTTAGGATGTCCATTAAGAATGGTTCTAAGAATTGGTGGCGGAGATTTAAACGCAATCGTAGGCTTAGTTGGTTTTGCAGCTGGTATAGGTGTAGGTATATTCTGTTTAAACAAAGGTTTCTCATTAAAAAGAAGCTACAAATTAAACAAATTAGAAGGATATGCATTCCCATTAGTTCAATTAGTTTTACTTGGATTATTAGCAGCAGCACCAAGTATAATTTTATTCAGTGCTGAAGGTCCAGGATCAAAACACGCTCCTATATTAGTAGCATTAGGTGTTGGAGCAGTTGTTGGTGTACTAGCACAAAAAACAAGATTATGTATGGTAGGTGGAATAAGAGATTTCATCTTATTTAAAGACAGCTATTTATTATTAGGATTTATCGGAATTATAGTATTTTCATTCATAGGAAACTTAGCTTTTGGACAATTTAAATTAGGATTTACTGGACAACCTATAGCTCATAATGATGCATTATGGAACATTCTTGGTATGTTCGTAGCTGGATGGGGAAGTGTACTTCTAGGAGGATGTCCATTAAGACAATTAATATTATCTGGAGAAGGTAATATAGACTCAGTTATAACTATTTTAGGTATGTTTGTAGGTGCAGCTTTCTGTCATAACTTCAAGTTAGCTTCAAGTGGAGAAGGCCCAACACCAAATGGAAAAATTGCTGTTATACTTTGTATGGTGGTACTAGCAGTTATATCATATGCATTTAGAGAAAAATTCTCAGCAAAACAATCTAAAAAGGTAGGTGTTAAAGTTGAAGCAAATTGATACTAGAGGAATGTCTTGTCCACAACCACTTCTTATGACTAAAAATGCTCTTAAAGATTCTGTAAAAGAGATTGAAGTTGTAGTTGATTGTGGAGCACCTAAAAGTAATGTTACTAGATTTTTAAACAACTCAGGTTTTAAAGTGACATCAACAGAAATTGAAGATGGGTGCATATTAAAGGCTACAAAATAATGAAAGAATTTTTAAGTTTATTTTACACACATTCAGGAGCTATTAAGTTTCAAAGAGCTATTGAAGGTAAGGGAATGAGTGGAGAGCTTATGCCAGTACCTAGAAAATTAAGTTCTAACTGTGGTATCGGATGTAGGTTTAGCTATGAAGAACCTATTGAGAATTTAATAAGTGAAGAAATAGAGAAAATCTTTGAAATAAAAGATAAAGAATATATAATGGTCTACGAAGAAGAAGAGTAAAATAAAAATATCATAAGAAGAATTAAAGGCTATACGGCACATGCTGTATAGCCTTTTTATTAAAAACAATTTTGAAGCTTAAATTCATTGTATTTAGTTTTACTATTATAAAATATTTAACTTGTATTTTAAAGTTAATACTATATAATAATTGTTATCAAGTAGTGCATAAATTATTTAGTGTTTCTTACTAAAGGTAAAAATAAGTGCTATAAATGTTATAACTATAAGTAAGATATATTGAGATGGAAATAATAAGGTAGAAGCATTAAAAGTTTTGAATTACATAAAATAAAAATATACTTTAGAAAACTTAATAAAATCTTTTAAGAAAAAAGATTAAGAATCTTAAATAAGGTCATATAGTATAGCTTTAAAATTATAAAATTTATGTTTAGAAATAAATATTACATTGAGAGGAGTGAAATTTATGAATAATAGCAGTATTGCAACTTTTGCTGGTGGGTGTTTTTGGTGTATGGTAAAGCCCTTTAATCAATGGTCAGGAGTGGAAAAGGTAGTTGTAGGATATACTGGTGGACATAAAGAAAATCCTACTTACCAAGAGGTTTGTTCAAAGAATACTGGGCACATAGAAGCTGTTGAAATAACCTATGATGAAAGTAAAATATCATATAATGAACTACTAGATATATTTTTTAAAAGTATAGATCCAACAGATAATGACGGGCAGTTTGGAGATAGAGGCGAAACCTATCGTACAGCAGTATTTTTCCATAATGATGCTCAAAAGAAAGAGGCAGAGAATTATATTCATAATCTAGAAAGTAGCGGTAAGTTTGATAAACCTATTGCTGTTAAGCTTTTACCTGCAAAGCCATTTTATCCAGCAGAGGAAGAGCACCAAAATTATTATAAGAAAAATAAACTTCATTATAATTTATATTTTAAGGGTTCAGGAAGAAAGAAGTTTATTGAAGAAAATAATTATATAAATAACTTCGATAAAGATAAACTTAAAGAGAGATTATCTGATATAGAATATAAGGTTACTCAAGAACAAGGAACTGAAATGCCTTTCCAAAATGCCTACAATGATCATTTTGAAGAAGGTATTTATGTAGATGTAGTAAGTGGTAAACCTCTTTTCTCATCAAAGGATAAATTTAAATGTAGCTGTGGATGGCCAGCTTTTGCTAAACCTATAATGGAAACAGCTCTTTATGAAAAGTTAGACTTAAGTCATGGAATGCATAGAGTGGAGGTTAGAAGCACTTCAGCGGATTCACACCTCGGGCATGTTTTCGAAGACGGGCCAAGGGAATTAGGTGGAAGACGTTATTGCATTAACTCCGCATCATTAAAGTTTATACCAAAGGATAAAATGAATGAAGAGGGCTACGGAAATTATCTTGAATTACTATAAATGAATAGAAAAGTTGTAGTAAGCTAATACTTTCTTTATAGTAAAGTTAATTGACACTTTAATGTTAAAGAGTATATAATTATAGAAGCAAAGGCAATGAAAAGAGCAGTAGTTATAAAGGAATACACAGAGAGTTTCCTAGTAGGTGAAAGGGAAGTTAGGAATTTATAATGAAACAAGTCTTGGAGCTGCATACGGATCTTATAAAAATGTATTATAAGTGATGCTATGACGTTTGTTCACGTTACAGAACTAAAGTATGATTTTTTCTAGTATTTTAGAAGGATGGTGTACTTGATGAGTCTAAGATGGTGACATTTTAGAAAAAAAGGGTGGTACCGCAAAATAGAATTTTGCCCCTGTAGATAGATTTCTACAGGGGTTTTTTGATGTTCAAAAACTTATAAAATACATGTAGTATATGTAATACTGTGTATTATAGAGTTTCCAATTAGCTATCTTTATCATATTTAGAAGTATACTTATTAAATAAATATATAAATATTTATATTTATAGGTAAATAATTAACTTATAAATTAAAGACCAATAGAGAAATAATAATTTAGTTTTAACATTGAAATTATATATGAAATAAAAAATATAAAACAACTTGATATTACAGTAGAAGTGATAACAAGCAAGAAGGGAGGATTTATTGAGAGTTTTGTATTTAAAGTACAATATTCTCGATAAAGGTAAAATATGATAAGTAAAAGATTAGATAAAAATGAAAGACCAGTATTTCCTAAGAAAGCTGTAATTACAGCAGGTATGCCTTATGGAAATAAAAACCTTCACTTTGGGCATGTTGGAGGTATGTTTATTCATGCAGATATATTTGCAAGATTTTTAAGAGATAGAATAGGAAAGGAAAATGTAATTTTTGTATCTGGTACAGATTGTTATGGTTCACCTATCCTTGAGAGCTATAGAAAGCTAAAGGAAGATGGATATGAAAAGACTATGGAGGATTATGTTAAGTCTAATCATTTAAGTCAAAAGGAAACCTTAGAGAACTACAATGTTAGCTTAAATCTTTTCGGTGCTTCTGCTTTAGGAAGAACTGGGGAAATTCATGATGAGACTTCAAGGGAAATATTTAATACATTATTTGAAAATGGATATATAAGAAAGATGTCCACTTTACAGTTTTATGATGAGGAGAAAAATGTATTTCTTAATGGAAGACAAGTAACAGGAAAGTGTCCAATTGCTGGATGTAATTCTGACAAGGCATATGCAGAGGAATGTTCCTTAGGTCATCAATACATGGCATCAGAATTAATTAATCCTATTAGTACTTTATCAGGTAAAAAGCCAGTATTAAAGAGTGTAGAGAACTGGTACTTTACATTAGAAGACTCTATGGAAATCATGAATGAGCTTAATGAGTTTCTAAAGAGAAATACTAATAGAAGAAAGTATGAGCTTAAGGCTATAGATGAATTTTTAAAGAAACCAGTAATATATGTTCCAAGAAAATACATTGAGGACCTTAGTGAATTAGAAGCTAAATTCCCAAATCATGAAACAATTGATGAGGAAAAGAAATCCTTTGTAACCTTTGTTTTTGAACACCTAGAAGATAGAGATAAGGCTAAAGAAACACTAGATAATTTAAGCATTAATTACACAAGTGGTAAGACTTTAGTTCCTTTTAGATTATCAGGAAATATATCTTGGGGAGTAAAAGTACCAGATAGAGATGAGCTTAAGGGTTTAACATTTTGGGTTTGGCCAGAATCATTATGGGCACCAATATCCTTTACAAAGGCATATTTAGAATCAATAGGAGAGGATCAGGAGAATTGGCATAAATGGTGGGATGATGAAGATTCCATGGTATATCAATTTATAGGAGAGGATAATATTTACTTCTATTCAATAGCTGAAATGGCAATGTTTACTGGCCTTAAAATAGCTAAAAATGAAGATGTAGATATTTCTAAGGTTAAATTGCCTCACATTATTCCTAATAAACATGTTTTATTCATGGATAAAAAAGCTAGTAGTAGCTCAGAAATTAAGCCACCTATGGCAGATGAGTTATTAGAGCATTACTCAAAGGATCAATTACGTATGCACTTTATGAGTTTAGGATTATCCTCAAAAAGTGTTGGATTTAAACCTCAAGTTTATATGAAAGAAGAAGAAAAAGCAGGAGTAGATCCAGTTTTAAAGGAAGGAAACCTTTTAACTAATGTATTTAATAGACTTATTCGTTCATGCTTCTATACATTACAAAGCATAGATGAAAGTATTCCAAGAGAAGAAGTAAGTCCTAAAGTAAAAGAGTTAACAGAAAAAGCAGTATTAGAATATGAAAGACATATGTACAATCACGATTTCCACAGAATAGCATATGTACTTGATGAATATATAAGAGAAGTAAACAAACATTGGGCTAAAAATATTAAAAATGAAGAATTAAAAGCGCAAGTAATAGCAGATTGCTTCTATGCTTGTAAGGTAATAGCAATATTAGTTCACCCTATAGCACCAGAAGGCTGTGAAATGTTTAGAGAGTATTTAAATATTGATGAAGAATTATGGAACTGGGATAAAATATTAGATCCTATTAATTCATACTTCAAAGATGGTGAAAATCATAAATTTAAATTCCTTGAACCAAAGGTTGATTTCTTTGAAAAAATGGAGCATCAATATCAATAAATAGATAAAACTTATAAAATTCTTATAAACACCCCTTATACTTAAATCAAAATTAAGTATAAGGGGTGTTTTTTCATGGAGTATATAGTAAAAACAGAAAAGTTAAGTAAAGTTTATAATGGACAAGAAGTTAATAATGAAATATCAATATCAGTAAAAAAGAATTCCATATATGGACTTTTAGGACCTAATGGTGCTGGAAAATCAACATTACTTAAGATGTTAACAGGAATGATAAGACCAACAAGTGGGGAGATTTTATATTGCGGAAGACAATGGGAAAGAAAAGATTTATTAAGCATAGGAGCTTTAATAGAAGAACCAGCAATATATGAAAATTTAACTGCAAGGGAGAATTTAAAGGTAAGAACATTGATTTATGGATTACCAGATTCACGTATTAATGAGGTGCTTAAGATAGTTAAGTTAACGGATACAGGAAATAAAAAAGCAGGTAAGTTTTCTCTTGGAATGAAACAACGTTTAGGAATAGCTATTGCATTGGTAAATAATCCAAAGTTATTAATTTTAGATGAGCCAACAAATGGACTAGATCCCATAGGAATTGGGGAGCTTAGAGAACTTATTCGATCTTTTCCAGAGAAGGGGATAACAGTTATATTATCAAGTCATATTTTATCGGAAGTAGAATTAATGGCAGATCATATAGGAATCATTGCTAAAGGAAAGCTTTGGTATGAAGAAGAAATAGAAAAGGATAAAAACTTAGAAAATGTATTTTTAGATGTAGTTAGAAAGGCAGGGGTATAATATGATTTCTATGATAAAAGCAGAATTATTAAAGCAAAGGCATACCTTCCAGAAGAGATTAGTTTGGATTGCACCAATTATAACCATAGTAATAGCTAATATTCTTATGGGGAAAGAGTATGTACAAAGTGCAGCTTACAACTGGTGGTATGTTCTTATATTACCCGGAACATTAACTATGATGAGCTCATTTCTTATAGTTAATGAGGAAAAGAGAAAATTTCATGGTATGTTTAATATTTTGATAGATGTAAAAAAGTTATGGTATAGCAAAATAATTATTTGTACCCTATATTTAGCTTTAACATCCATGGTATTTTGGGTGGGAATTACAATCTTAGGTTTTATATTCGGTAATAAAATATCTATATTTAATAGCTTTGTTGCATCAATATTATTATTTATATTATTTTTATGGCAAATACCCTTATGGATGTACCTATCAATGAAGAAGAATACAGTATTTTCTATGATACTTAGCATCATATGTAATTTTGGAATTGCTGTACTTTGTGCAGTAAAGTCTATGTGGTGGATTCCTTTTGCTATTCCAGCAAGGGTTATGATTTCTGTAATAGGGGTTTTACCTAATGGATTAAAGGCTGAATATGGAAATGCTCTTATGCATGGTGGAGTTATTCCAGTGGGTATAGCAATAACAGTAAGTTTATATTTGATTTTATCATATATTACAGCAAAGTCTTTTGGAGCAAGGGAGGTTTAGTGAAATGGTGACATTTAGAAATTATTTAAAAGCTGATTTATACAAATTTAGTCACTCTAAAATAATTATAAGTCATTTGATTATTCCAGTAATAGGAATAATTTTAATGATAGCTTACTTTACAATTTCTTCCTTAGGAGAATTAGAAAAAATCTCTGCGTATATGCAGATTATATCAATTGCCTTTCCTTTAATCATTTCCATGGTAATAACTATGGTTTATGAACAGGAAGAAGAAGCAAAAGGGTTTCAATATTTTCTTTCAACAGCAAGTAAAAGGTATGTTCCTCATACAAGCAAACTAGTTTTATTAGTTATCTTTGGAATGGTATCTACATTAATAAGCATTGTAGGATTTGGAATAATATTTAATATCTTAAGTGAGCAGAATATTAGTGTAATATTTTATATAAAAGAAGCAGTTATTATCTTCATAAGTAATCTTCCAATATATGTGATACAATATTTATTAGCATTTTCTTTTGGAAAGGGTGCAGCTATGGGACTGGGAGTTATTGGGACTCTTATTACAGCACTTATGTTAACTGGCTTAGGAGATGGTATTTGGTTTATATTGGCATGGGGATATTCAACAAGATTATCTTCATATTTTTTCCAATATGAAATGATGAATAACTGTAATTTAGCAGTGCAGAGTGAAGTAAATATAGCTATAATTTCAATAATACTTTTTATAATAATAGGAATAGTATCTCTAATAGTTTTCAGTAATCATTGGGAAGGAAAAAAAGAGAGTTATTAAGTGGGTGAGAAAGTGAGTAATATTTTAGTAATTGATGATGAAGAGGATATTTGTAAATTAATAAAAAATGCTTTAAGCAATCAAAAATATATAATTGAAACGAGAAATAATGCAATTGATATTTCGGTTGATGAACTTAAAAAATTTGATTTAATATTAATGGATGTTATGATGCCTAAGATAGATGGATTTACATTATGTAAAAGGATTCGTGAAGAAATTGATTGTCCAATAATATTTATAACAGCAAAAATACTAGAAGAAGATATTATTGAAGGCTTTTCAATAGGTGGAGATGACTATATAAAAAAGCCCTTTAGCATACTAGAATTAAGGGCTAGGGTTGCAGCTCATTTAAGACGTGAAAATAGGGAACATCACAATACTTTATCAACTAATGGATTAAGGTTTGATTTACAAGCTAAGGAATTATTTTTTAATGATATAAAAATATCTCTTACAAAGGGAGAATACAATATTTGTGAGCTTTTAGCAAAACATAAAGGACAAGTATTTTCCTTAGAACAAATATTTGTGAAAACATATGGGTATGACAAGAATAGTGATAATAGTGCAATAAGAGAGCACATTAAAAATATTAGAGCTAAAATTAACCTATATATAGATAATCCAATTGAAACAGTTTGGGGTGTTGGTTATAAATGGATATAATTAAAAAGAAGGAAGTAACACTATATAATATATTTTTAAGGTATTTAGTTAGTTTTTGTGTACTAACACTTGTAGCATTATTTTTGTCGATATTTATTTTTGGAATTGGTGTAAGTACAGGAATAGTATTGACAGCTGATTATGCTCAAAATAACGTAGAGGAGTTTAAAAAAGATCTTTTAGCAAAAGGAAATGTAGATAAAGATAGTATAAAGTATCCATATAGGTATGGCTTTTATAATAAAAATTTAGAAGTAATTAGTAGTAATTTTAATGAAAAGCAATTAGATGAAGCTTATAAATATTTAAATGGAATTAGTATAAAGGGCAAGTATATCTATACATCAATATCATTAAATGATGGAACTTGTGTAATATCATATGATATAAAGGCACATTTTTCATCGGAGTATATGAATAATATATTCCCCTATCCAGAGTTAATTATGATTATTTTATTTGTTGTTTCATTTATAATAATTTCTATTATTCTTATTAAAAACTTTGGTGAAAGATTAAAAGGTGAATTAAGTCCTTTAAAAAAATCTACGGAACTAATAATGCAGCAAGACTTAGACTTTGAAGTAACACCTACTAATATAAGAGAATTCAATGAGGTATTAATATCTATAGAAAATATGAAAAATGCATTGAGAAAATCCTTAGAAACACAGTGGAAAGCTGAACAAAGGAGAAAGGATCAAATATCAGCACTTGCACATGATATAAAAACTCCATTAACAATTATAAAAGGCAATGCTGAATTGCTATCAGAGGATGAAGCTTTAAGTGAAGATAAGGAATATGTAGATTTTATTATTAAGAACTCTAATAAAATTGAAAAATATATTTCAATTTTGATAGAAATATCAAAGGCTGAGAATGATATAGATTACAGTATGGAAACTATAGATTTTAATAGTTTCTTGCAAGAACTAAGGTGCGAAACTGAAATGTTGTGCAAGAGAAAAGATCTTAAAAACTCTATTGAGGTTAATAATCCTCCTGAAAGTTTTCATGGAAATTCAGAACTCTTAATAAGGGCACTTACTAATATAATAGTTAATTCTGTAGAGTATTCAAGTGAGGAGGATAAAATAGAGATCTTAGTTAATTGCCATAATAATAAATTAAACTTTACTATAAAAGATTGTGGAAAAGGTTTTTCAGAAGAAGGACTAAAAAATGCTACAAACCAATTTTATATGGAAGAATCACATCGTAGAGCAGGCAAACACTATGGGATAGGATTATACATTACAGAAACCATAGCAAAGAAGCATGGAGGAGAATTAGTGCTTAAAAATAGAGAAGATGGAAAGGGTGCAGAAGTTTCCTTAATTATTCTAAGATAAATATGTTTCAAAAGTATATAAGTTTAGATAGGTTTTTGAGTAACGTATAAATCTACAATAAGATTATTATTTTATAATTTTATTGTAGATTTATTATTTTTGTTTTAGAAAATACTGGTTTTTATTCTATAAATTATATATAATGCTAATATAAAGTTCTCAACGATTATATTATATGATGAAATAAATAATAGGAGGATTATGAGGATTATAATGAAAGTTTCTGTAAATGAATTATTAGACATTGAAGAATTAGATGCAAGAGCCATATTTGAAGGGGTTAAGTATCCTTGGGAAGCTCTTACAGAAATTAAGGATTTCATTTTTGAATATGCAAAAAATCTTCCAAGTGATTTTGAAAGAATAAAGGAATTTGTATGGGTTGGTAAAGGTACTACTATAGAAAAAAGTGTTCTTATAAACGGCCCAGCCATTATAGGTTACAATTGCGAAATCAGGCATTCTGCATATATTAGAGGCAATGTTATCATTGGTAATAATGTTGTAATTGGAAATTCAACTGAAATTAAAAATTCAATCCTCTTTAATAAAGCTCAAGTTCCCCATTATAATTATGTTGGTGATTCAATATTAGGGTATAAAGCTCATCTAGGGGCAGGAGCAATAACCTCCAATTTAAAATCTGATGGAACATTAGTAAAAGTAAAATATGGCAAAGATATTATTGAAACTGGTTTAAGAAAATTTGGTGCAATTGTAGGAGATTCAGCTGAAGTGGGATGTAACTCAGTTTTAAACCCGGGTACAATAATAGGAAAAGATAGTATTGTCTATCCATTAACTTCTGTAAGAGGTTATATTCCAGAGAAGAGTATTTTGAAAAGTAATGGTGAAATTGTAGAGAGAAAATAAAGTCAAAGAACCATGATAGGGTATTAATATTGTAGTTTTTCATTTTTTAATAACTGATTTTACAATTACTTTTCTTAGTATTGATGATACATCAAAAAAATCAAATGTTTTTTATAAATAATAACTATAGGAGGGAAAATAGTTATGATATTTTGTAAAACAGGAGAATTAACTATTCGTAGTTTAGAACTCTCGGATAAGCAGTTTTTAGTAAAATGGCTTTCAGATATCCATGTTCTTGAATATTATGGTGGAAGAGACAATCCATATGATGAAAATATGGTGGAAAAGAAATTCTACACTAGTAGTAATAAAACAAGATGTATAATTGAGTACTCGAATGATCCCATTGGTTATATTCAATTTTATCATATCAGTAAAGAAGAATATGAGGAATATGGTTATACCGGTATTCATAAAATTATTTATGGAACAGATCAATTTATTGGAGAAACTAAATACTGGGGACAAGGCATAGGGACAATGGTAATGAAAGAAATGGTAAATTTCTTAATAACAGAAATGGATACACAGAAGATAGTCTTAGACCCACAAGATAGAAATAAGAGAGCAATTAGCTGTTATGAAAAAAGTGGGTTTAAAAAAGTGAAAATTCTTCCGAAGCATGAATTGCATGAAGGGAATTTACAAGATTGTTGGTTAATGGAATATAATGTGTTGTAATGTAATTATAATAAAAGCAATGGTTATATTTGAAATAAATGATTAAATTATGGTAGGATTGATATAATTAGTTCATCTGAATCAAGGAAATCTATAGAAGTAGCAAAAAAAATATTACACCTATTAGATTATAAAATAATATAGGAAAAAACAGAATTAAATGTAGATAAAATTAAAGAGTTAAGTAAAGAAAATTTTTAAGATAGGTGATGAATCTATCTTATTTTTTATCCATAAATTTAGTTTTATAATTAAGAAAATAGTGTTAAGTTACTATAACTAATACAATTAATATCATGGTAATTTCAGTGTATAATGGTAACTATATGAAATTATAAAATTAAAACAAAAATGGTTGAAAGCCTTATAAACTGTGGATGTAAAAGAATTTTTACATAGAAAAATCCTATTGTAAAAGCATTTTGATAGATTAATAACTTTAAATATGAGAAGGTATTAGTGAAAGGAGAAGTATTATGGATGTTGGAAAAAAAATAAAGGATGCACGAGTAAAGTCTGGATTAACTCAAGAAAAAGTAGCAGAAAAAATAGAAGTTTCTAGGCAAACAATATCAAATTGGGAGAATGAAAAGTCTTATCCAGATATCATAAGTGTAATAAGATTGAGTGATATCTATAGTATTAGTTTAGATGAACTGTTGAAAGGAGACTCTGATATGATGAAATATTTGGAGGATAGTACGGATGTTGTTAGTAGTAATAAAAAGTTACTAATGGCTATTGGCGTCAATTGTTTACTATTTATTTTGTTTATATTTTTCAATGGTATTATAGGGAAAAATACTTATCTAATGATAGGTAGTGTGACTTTAGGAATTCTAAGTACAACGGCATTATTCTATCAAGTAATTAAGAAGTTTTAGGGGGATATTATGTGGTATTTAATTATAGTTATTTTTGTGGCAATGTTAGGGGCTTCAACTCTTGCTTATCAAGTTTATAAGATGACAGAACTTGATGCTGAGTGCAGGGGATTAAAACATCCGAAGTTCTGGGGAATTTTTTCATTAAGCGGACAAGGATCTGGAGGATTACTACTATATTTAATTGGGAGAAGAAAGTATCCTTCATCTATGAGCAATTCTGATAAACTTATAATGGAATCAAGAAAAAAGAAAGCAGCTGTTTCATTAACTTTTCTAGCAGTATCAACTATTCTTTTATTTACAATTTGTATTTTAAAATTTTAAGTATAGGTTAAAAAAACTAGTATATATTTTACTATATGAAACAATATGAGAAAAACCTTATATAAACCTTAAAGATAACCGAAAATCAGTGTATAATAGTAAATAAATATAAAAGGTAAAAGTAAGTGAAAATGGGGTGAAGATGTGAAATTAGCAGAAGCATTAAACTTAAGAGCGGATTTACAAAGAAGAATTGCATCTTTAAAAGAAAGATTAATAAAAAATGCGAAGGTTCAAGAAGGTGATACACCAGCTGAAGATCCAAAGGTACTTTTAAAAGAACTAGATAATAATATAGTAGAACTAGAAAATATTATAAAGGCAATAAACAAAACTAATAGTTCTACCTATGTGGAAAATGAGAGTATAGCAGATCTTATAGCCAAAAGAGATGCATTAGGGTTAAAATTATCAGTTTTAAGAGGATTTTTAAGTGAGGCCTCAGACAAAGTTGAGAGATATTCCAATAAAGAAATAAAGGTTTTAAGTACAATAAATGTAGCAGAAAAACAAAAAGAAATAGATAAACTTTCAAAGGAATATAGATTGTTAGATACAACATTGCAAGGATTAAATTGGACAACTGATTTAATAGAATAAAATTCAGATGGTAATTTATAAGGGTGAACATAAACTCTGCTAATTGAGATGTGAATTAGCTCAAGATGAGCATATACGGAACCAATGTGCAAATAGTAAAAGATGAGTTCAGTAATGTTACAAGGGTAAAGTTAAGTATTAATGTTAAAACCGTATGTTAACTTATAAATGAGGGTGGGATGGGGGACTTAATAGTATAAATAAAGTAAATATGGCTTATATATTAAGTGGAAGATGTAAATATACTATATTGAATTAATTAAAATAGCCTCTAGAGTATGTATAATTTAACATACTCTAGAGGTTATTTTATATTTTCATATATTCATTTAAATCAATTAAGTATAATAAGATAAAATAACTTAATACATATTTTTAAGCTTTAAATAATAAGGAGAATCTTATGAGTTTATTAAAAAAATATTTTAATAATAAAGGACAAGTGAAAACAAATTAAAATGTATTTACTAAAATTATATATGAATAATAGATAACCAATATAGAAATAAATCCTTAGGCATAATTTAATAGTGCTTATAAGAAAACTAAAGTGTACCTATAAGTACATGTTTTTCTTTAGTTTAATTTTCTAATAAACTTTCGATGATTTTTTAGATGTGATTTGAAAACTTTAAAGTGTGAAATGAAAGCTTTGGCATAAAGGAAATTACTATTTAAAAGCTACTTGTGGTTGTCAATTTTGCTACATTAGGTTGGTAGAAATATACTGATAATAATAGTATACTGATTTTAGAGGTGATTAAGAATGAGTTTTCATGAGCAGGTTCAAACATTAAGAAAATCAAGAGGGTTATCTCAAGAAAAATTAGCTGAAATAATAGGTATTTCAAGACAAGCTGTTGCAAAGTGGGAAGTTGGACAATCATATCCGGATATTGCTAAGCTAATTGCATTAAGTGATTTTTTTAATGTAAGCATAGATAAATTGGTAAATGACTATGAAGAGAATTGTCATTTATGTATAGAGCCAAGTAAAGTCAGTAGTATAAATGAAGAAGTTATAGATTTTTTATGTAGAGCTAAAAAGTCAACATATTCGGGAAATGGTCTGGAAAGTAAATCTTCAAGACCTAGCTCACATGATTTTGAATATATAGAAGGTGAATTTAAATATATTGATACATATTTAGGAGGAGAACAATTTTCAGGAGAGGAAGCTTTGTGGAAAAATGATACTCCATTATGGTCAATGAATTATGTAGGCAGAATTTTAGATGAAGCATTTTCAGTGAAGTTTTTAAAAGAGGTTTTAAATTTAGTATCTAGAGATTATCCTTACCGAGGCCCAATTATATATGAAAAGGGTCAGTACAAATATCATTGTATTATTAATGGAGAATTTGATTGGTTTCAAGGGTATGAAGAAATATATTTTAATAATAGTAAAGTTTATGAATGTTTTTTTCATGGTGGATCAATTAAATTATAAATAAATGGAGGATATTTTATTATGTTAAATAGAAATGATAATTGTTGGTGTGAAAGTGGTCTGAAATATAAAAAATGTCATTTAGAATTTGATAAAAAATTAAGAGATTTAAGGAGTAAGGGGTATATTACACCAGGTATAGAACTTATAAAAACTAAGAAACAAATTGAAGGTATAAAAGAAAGTGCAAAGATTAACAATGGACTTTTAGATTTGATTGGTGAGAAGATTAGAGTAGGTATGACGACTCAAGAAATAGATGATTTAGCATATAACTATACCATATCTAATGGTGGAATTCCTGCACCGTTAAATTATGATGGATTCCCTAAAAGTATTTGTACATCAATAAATAATGAAGTATGTCACGGGATACCCAGTAAAGATGTAATACTTAAAAGTGGAGATATTATAAACGTGGATGCAACAACGATATTTAATGGATACTATTCAGATGCATCAAGAATGTTTATGATTGGACAGGTAAGTGATGCTGCTAGAAAATTAGTTGAAGTAACTAAGGAATGCTTAGCAATAGGTATAAGTGAGGTTAAACCTTGGGGTTTTTTAGGGGATATAGGAGCTGCAATTCAAGAATATGCTGAGAGTAGAGGTTATTCAGTAGTTAGAGAATTTGGAGGACATGGTGTTGGATTAGATATTCATGAGGAGCCATTTATTAATCATTTTGGAAAAAGAGGAACAGATATGATTTTAGTACCTGGTATGGTATTTACAATTGAACCTATGATAAATATAGGGGGTCATGAGGTCTTTGTAGATGAAGATAATGGATGGACTGCTATTACAAAGGATGGGTCTCTTTCAGCACAATGGGAGCATACAGTTCTTGTAACTGAGGATGGGATAGAGATAATATCACAATAAAGATGGATAACTTATTGTTATCTTAAAGACGAAAAGCTTTCTCTTTTACAAAAGTAATTTAGAAGTTAAATATTATGGTATAAGAATAATTAGACTTGAGGAAAAAAGTTATAATTTAAATAAATAATGATACAGGGGATATGCGAGTAAATGGTAGAGTATGAAAATAGAGAGGAACTTATTTCAGAGATTTCAAAGCGTGCAAAACTATTTATTAAAGAGTTTAATGATATTGATGAAAAGTATAAGGACAAGTTAATTGAAGGTGTGGATAGAACTCCAGCCCAAATGATTTCATACCAGTTAGGATGGATGAATCTAATACTTGATTGGGAAAATAAAGAAAACCAAGGGGAAGTCGTAATTACACCAACACCAGATTATAAGTGGAATAAGCTTGGTGGATTATATGAAAGTTTTTATGAAGAATATAATAAGTATACGCTTAAAGAACTATGTGCTATGTTTATAGAAACAGAGTACAAAATTATTAATTTAATTAATAACTATACAGATATTGAGCTATTTCAGTCAGAAGGGAGAAAATGGGCATCATCAACACCTTCTAATTGGCCAATATGGAAATGGATTCACATAAATACCGTTGCTCCCTTTAAAACTTTCAGGAGCAAAATAAGAAAGTGGAAGAAATCTATTTAAGGGAATTGATTAAATATGGTATGTAAAACATTAGATTGATTAATTTGAAAAATAAGGATATAATTATCTAATAATTCCAAAGTCTATAAGTCGTGTCTGATTAGCAAAGATGAAAGATCATATCTTAACAATTTGGAGGTATAGTTATGAATAATCCGGTATTTAAAAATAAATTAATTGAAGATTTAGAAAATAAACTTGAACATAATCAAAGTGAGGCTGTAAATGAATTTTTACAATATATTCAAGACAATGGGACGCCTTTGATAGAAAAAATTGAAGGGGACAATGATAATTCCTTGGTTACTTTTATCTATAGTGCTGAAAAACAATTTGAAAGCGTATTAATATTTACTAGTTTTCTATTTGATTTTGCGAGTGAAATAGAAAAATATAAACTTAAACAGATAAAAAACACAAACTTATGGTATATAACTTTTAAAGTTATGAATGATATAAGATATGTATATACTTTTATTCCTAATGAATGTGAAGAAATTGAATTTGAAAAGGTTTGGGAAAATAAGGAGTATGATAAGTTTAATGAAAAGAAATTTATTTGGGAAGGCATAGATAATGGAAAGGATTTAATATATAGTTATGTTGAAATGCCGAAGGCTAAGGAAGACTTTTGGATTAAAGAAAGAATAGATATTAATAAAGGTACCATTGAAAATTATAAGTTTGAAAGTATAAATTTCAATTCACCTCGAAACATAGATGTATATATACCTCATGAATACAATAGAGATATGACTGAATATAAATTTATTGTTTTTACTGATGGTACTGCATATACTGATAAACTTTCAGCTAAAAATGTATTAGATAATCTAATAGCAGATAAAAAAATCCCACCAGTAGTTAGTATATTTGTTGATTCTGAAAGTGAAAGTAGGAGAGAAGAACTGAGATGTAGTGATAAGTTTTGTGCTATCATAGTTAATGAAATACTTCCATGGATAAGAAAAAAATATAAAATTTCAAATAATCCTGAAGATGCTATAATAGCTGGACTTAGTCTTGGAGGATTAACTGCATCTTATATGGGATTAAAACATTCTGAGACCTTTGGAAACATAATCTCACAGTCAGGCTCTTATTGGTACATACCTGTTGATGAGGAAGAAAAATTTAATAATAATAAAGAGAATAATGATTGCTGGATGAGTCTTCAGTTTAAGTCCGTAGATAAACTTCCACTTAAGTTTTATATTGAGGTTGGTATTATTGAAAAGCACAATATGAGAAAGAATAATTCTAACTTAAAAGATACTTTAATCTCTAAAGGGTATGATGTAAACTTTGAAGTATTTAAAGGTGGACATGATTATTTATGTTGGGGAGAAAATTTAGCTAATGCTTTGATTTCAATTTTAAATGTTAATGAGATAGCCTTGTAATTCAAGGCTATTTTTTATAGTCAAAACTCTTGAGCGTTGCATAATATATAGATGATTAATAAATAAGTTTGTTTATATATAGACAAAATTGAAAAATAACCATATAATTTATATAAAGTATTATATAAGGGGAGTTTATAAAATGAGTGAAAGCAATAAGGAATTATTTTGGGATGCAACAATTGGAGAGGTTAAGAAGGGGTATATTGAATTAGAAGATGGTTATAAGTGTATAATTTGTGAAAAGGAATTTACAAAGGGAAGAATATATGAGATAAATTCCATTCTATATGATGCTAGAAAAGCTACAGAGCTTCATATAGAAGAAAGTCATGGTTCCACTTTAGAGTATTTACTTGGAATGAATTCTAACTTTACAGGGGTATCGCAGGTACAACAAGAGGTTTTGGTGCTTATGGCATCAGGATTAAGTGATAAAGAAATTGCTACAAAGTTAGGAGTGGCACAGTCTACAATAAGGAATCATAGATATAAGTTACGTGAAAAAGAAAAGCAAGCTCGATTATTTTTAGCTATGATGGAATTAATATCATGTAATACAAATAAAAAAATAAATAAATTAGATAAGGATACTTTATGTGATGCTCATAAAACGGCAACTACCTTAGATGATAGATATAATGTTACCGATAAAGAAAGAGAAACTACAATTAAAATCTATATGGATGAAAATGGGGCAATGAAGACTTTTCCATCTAAAGAAAAGAAGAAGCTAATAGTTTTATGTGAAGTGACTAAAAACTTCTCAAAGGGTAAAAAATACTCTGAAAAAGAAATAAACAGAATCCTAAAAAGAATTTATGAGGATTACGCAACTATTAGAAGATCTCTTATAGAGTACGGCTTTCTTGATCGTGCCAATGATTGCAGTAGCTATTGGGTAAAGGAATAAAAGAATATATAAGAAAACCTTAGAAAACTTTTCAAAGAAGTTTTCTAAGGTTTTTTAGCTTATATTTCTGTAATATATAGTTACACAAATTTACTATAAGGTTATTACTAATTTTATTGAGTAAAAGAAAAAATGACATATAGTATAGTTAGAAAATATACCACATAAAAACTGTATAGGTCAATATGATAATAGTTTTATTTTAAACTATTATCATGCATGCATTTTAACTTATTAAAGTACATATAACTGTTATAGCCACGTACATGTATGGTTCTAATTTTAAAATTAAACTGTCCTTATTAGAAATTTCAACTACTGTGTTACTAGATAATTTAAGGAAGACTTTTCTAAGAACTTTAAATATAAGCCATCCTAAAATAGCTCCTAAGGAATTCATGATTAAATCAGTAACATCTGTACCACGACCATTAGTGAATAATTGTCCAAATTCAATAATCATAGAAAAAATTAATCCATAACATAGAGTGGGTAAGAAATTTCTAAACTTTTGCCAAAGTGTCGGTAATAAAAAACCAAAGGGCATAAAGAATAATATATTTAATATAGCAGAAATCTCAAATCCATCTGAAAATGGTATTAAATTAATATTAGGATTAAATATAGGCTTATTTAACTTAGAGAATCTTTGCCATTCACTTAAACAAGGAAACCCTACCACCTCTTTTAAGGAAATCATAAGATACAATATAAACAAGTATCCAAAGAAATAATGCTGCCAGTATATTTTCTTATTAAGCGTTTTACTGCTTTTATTTAAAAAAATATTAAAAATAGTTATTAGAAAAAATGGTAATAGCATTGCTATTATGTAACTTTTCATCATAAAACTCATCTCCATAGTTTGATAATAAATTTAAAGTAGCGTAGTAAAATTTACGGTGTTTTAATCATCCCAATATAGCATAACAACTTAAGCGAAAAATTATCTTAACAAAATATTACAATAATCTTAATTCTGTAAAATATTTATAAGGTAATAAGGAGCCTTATTAGGTATATAGGGAGGAACATAAAAATTATTATAAGAAGAATAAGCTTCATTATAATTTATATTTTAAGGGTTCAGAAAGAAATTTGAGCTTAAATATAGTTTAGAGAAGAAGATTAATTTCAATGAGTAATAAGATGATATATTTACAATCTTAATAATTCTTAATAAATACTAAACCAACTTTTTAATAATTACTACATATAATGGGCTTATTAAGTTGATTATAAGGGGAGATATTTGATGAAAGTTAAGTTTTTAATTCAGTATTTATTACATCCTAGAGCTACAGGAGCAGTTTTACCTAGTTCACAAAATCTATCTTCTAAAATTATTAAGAATATAGATTTTAAGGCTTGCGATTGTATAGTTGAATTTGGACCAGGTACAGGGGTTTTTACAAAAGAAATCTTAAATAGATGTAAGAAAGATACTACAATTATATTAATTGAATACAATAAGGAGTTTTATAAAATATTGAAGAAAAAGTATTATTACATGGAAAATGTGCATGTAATAAATGATTCAGCAGAAAATATTAATCATTATATAAATAAATATGGTATAAATAATGTAGATTATGTTGTATCAGGATTACCCTTTGCAAGTTTGCCAAAGGATATGACGGAGAAAATATTAGTTAATACTAAGAGTGTACTTGGGCATAAAGGCACCTTTATTATGTTTCAATATACAAAGTTAAAAATGTCATTAATAAGAGATTATTTTAAAAATATTAATATAAGCAGGGAGTTAATAAATATTCCTCCAGCATACGTTTTTACCTGCACAAATAAATTATAAGGAGAGGATACAATGAAAGGATATATTCTTATAGTTGATGATGATGAAAATATAAGAAACTTATTAAGTATTTATTTAGAAAATGAGGGCTTTAAAACTATAAAAGCAGAGAGTGCAAAAAGAGCTATTGAGTTTATAGAAGAAAAGGATATAGAGTTAATACTTTTAGACATTATGATGCCAGAGTTAGATGGAATAGAAGCTTGTATGAGAATTAGAAAAGAAAATAATATGCCAATAATTATGATATCTGCAAAGTCTGAAGATATGGATAAAATTCATGGATTAACAGCAGGTGCAGATGATTATATTACAAAGCCTTTTAATCCCTTAGAGCTTATAGCCAGAGTAAAATCACAGCTTAGAAGATATCAAAAATATAACATAGCTAACAATGATTCAAAGATTACAATTGAGATTGGAGAATTAATTATTAATACTGATACTAGACAAGTGTGGATTTCTGAAAATGAAGCAAGATTAACACCAAAGGAGTTTGATATTCTAGAATTACTTGCAAGAAATAAGGGGATTGTTTTAAGTATAAGAAAGATATATGAAGAAGTTTGGAAAGAGGAGTTTTTCAAATCAGATAATACTGTATCAGTACATATAACTAATTTAAGAGAGAAGATAGAAGCAGACCCTAAGGCTCCAATTTATATAAAAACTATATGGGGAGTAGGTTATAAAATATGATTAAGGGAAAAAAACTTAGATTAAATTTAGTTTTAGGAGTGCTTGTAGGGTTTTTTATATATCAGTTTGCAATATGTGAGGGATTTGCTGTGCTTGTAGCAAAACATCAAGGAACAGGTGGATTATTAGAAATACCCTCTAAAGATATTGTTGTACTTAGAGTTTTAGCCTTAATATTATTTGGAGTTATTATTTTAGCATTTAATACTAAGAAATTTAAAAAGATAAATTTAAATAAAATGAGCTTATATCTAGTGTTTTCAATTATAGTTTCAGTTATAGTAGCTATTGAGTGTTGTGTTATTACTATGTCATTTATTTTAAGGTTGTATCCCAATATAGATAAAATAATGATGAATAATTATTTCTTAGCAATAAATTCAGTTTTCCTTCTTATTTTTTTTGGTGTTGGGATATTTTTAAGTATTTTTGTTATGTTAGTTAATAGAAAAGTAAAATATATTAAATTTATAACTAAAGAGGTTAAATTAATTAAAGATGAGGGCTTTGGTAAAACAATTGAAGTTAAAGGTAAGGATGAAATAGCAGAACTTTGTGAAAGCATAAATAATATGTCAGTTGAATTGCGTAAAAAAATAGACCATGAGAAAAACATAGAAAATGCCAAAAATGAGCTCATAACAAATGTATCTCATGATTTAAGAACACCACTTACCTCAGTAATAGGATATGTAGACCTGTTAAAAAAGAATGGATTCGAGGATAAGAAAGTCTTTGATGATTATATATCCATTATAGATGAAAGGACTAAGAATCTTAATAGATTAATTAATGAGCTTTTTGAATATACAAAGCTAAATAATAATGATATTAAATTGAATTATAGTAATGTTGAAATAGGCTCTTTAGTAGAGCAATTAGTTGGAGAATACATACCTATTTTAAATAAAGATGGCTTAGAAGTTGAGAGATGTATTGAAAATAAAGATATATTTATAGATATAGACGTAGAAAAAATAGTAAGAGTTCTAGAAAATTTATTAATCAATGCAAAAAAGTATAGTGTAAAAAACACTATGATTTCAGTAAAACTATTTAGTGAAAATGATAGTGTTATAATCTCTATAGGAAATAAGACGCAAAATATATGCGAGGAGGATTTAGAAAAACTATTTGAGAGGTTTTATAAGAGAGATAAATCTAGAAACAATCAGGATAGCTCAGGACTTGGATTATCAATTGTGAAAAGAATAATGGAACTTCATAATGGTGATATAACAGTAGGACTTAAAGAAGATATTATAGAATTTAAATTAATATTGCCATTAAGATAAAATGATACTGTTGCACTAAACCTTACTTTCTAAAGGTATTAATGCAACAGTATCATTTTTTAACATTGATTTAAACATTTTAATTAAACATTGATTTAAATGTTTGATTTGAAGTTCATTAATCATTATATTGAAGATTTAATTTTACGCCAAATCATAAAGGAGTAGTATGATATAAGTAGTAAAATTAAAAGAGCTATAAGTTTAAACCAAGATGCTTCAGTAAGTCCACTCCCTAAGAAACCATATAAGAATATAAGTGGTGCATCTACTAAAACAATTAGTGCAATACATTTTTTATAACCTAAATTTATATACCCAGCTGTAGCTGTTATTAAATCAGAGGGCGTAACAGGACATATTATTCCAAGAGCTAAAATCTTATAACTATAAGTTTTAACTAGTTCTATAATACTCGGATTTTTGCTAATCCAATTGTCTTTAAGTAAGTTTTTATTAAAATATACACCTATGAAATACATAATACTTTGAGAGAAAAACAGTGCTAAAAGTGACAATATAAAGCTTGTATATGGACCAAAGATAACACTTCCTATTAGTATAAAAACTGTTTGAGGTATAAAAATAAGAACTCTCATAGTAGATATAAATACAAATAGTATTTGCATTTCAATATAATTTCCCTTAATAATAGAAATAAATTTACTACTATCTTTTGAGAGAAAGCCCATGTTATATAAAATTACTGCAATGCTTATCCAAAGCAAAATAATTAAAAGTAACTTAATTCCTTTTTTCATCATAAGTCTCTCCTTTAATCGTGATAAACCTATTGTAAAAAGGAAACTTTAAGATTTAATAATAAAAATTATTAAGAATTATTAAGATATATATTTTAATAAAAACTCTTCAATATATTTAATTAGATAAGATCAGTTCAAAATAAATATATTGAAGAGATTATGAGAGGAAAACTATAAATTGCAATAAAAAATTGAACTAATTTAAGTTTATTATCTAAATTAGTTCAATTTGCTTAGAGTTCATATATTTTATTAAAAATAATATCATTTTATATTATTTACTTCCTTTAAAAGTTCTTCTAATTTTTCTGTTGATGTAATTCTTTCATTGCATTTTTTGCTATCTAAGCATATATGAAAACCTATAGATTTGTAAGCATCTGAATTGCTACTTGAGGTTTTGCATATAGGGGAAACGAAGGCCACATCATTTTCAGAAGCGACGTGATTGCAAAGTGTGCAGACATTTGCAGTAGATGTGTTTGTTTCAGAAAGTCTACAAGACATACCAACTAATTTTCCATTAAGATTATAAGCAATAAGTAGTTTTTTAATTCCAGGATCAATCCATCCTAAATACACAAGTTTTGAATCCTCATTTAACTTAGGAAGTTTAAGTTTCTTTTCCTTTCTAAATAGTTTACTAAGAGCTGCAGAACTTATCTTAGGCATTCCATACACATAGGAATCAAGTTCTTTTAAATATCCATCTATTTTAATAGGATCAATTAGCTTATCAATATTAAGTATGGATTTTTGGTCTTCAGTAAGCGTATTAAATTGATTTAGAATTTTATTTTGAATATGTGCTTTAGTAGTGGTAACAATCATTGGATCAGGACAGTTTCTAAAGGTACTATTCAAGTCAAATAAACATTTACATATATAATTAAATTCATGCTTTTTTATAAAAGCTTCCATAATTTTAACACCTCATTTCAATAAAAAAAGATAATTATTATTTTCTAAATAAATAGAGTAATAATAATTATCTTTTATCTGTATTTTATAATGAACTACTCATTGTATACATATTTAGAATTAATTATTAGAACTTTTAATATGATATTACTCTAAAAGTATAACATCAATAAAAAGCTAGCTTCAAACTAATAAATAAGTATGTATTGATTATGAGCATTTAGTTTTCCTATCACTTATAATTCTTCGTATGCTTTTATCTGATAAATAATATTCTAAGGAAAGCTCATTAATCGTACTTCCTTTAAGATATTTCTTATAAATTTCAGAATTTCTAATTTTAAGGCTTTTCTTTATTCCACTTTTTTCACCCCAAGGTGCACGCTTATTTTCTTTTGCAGGAACATAAAGAAATTCTCCCTCAACATATTCTTGTATTATTTTAATAATTTCTGGTGGTAACACATCTAAAGCTTTTTTATATTTCATATCAGTACTCCTTAATATTTAATTTAATTATTAAATCAAAGAATACAAAAGGCCATGCTGTGTCACGGAACCTAAAATATATTGTTTTCAGCTAATTTAAAGGTTTAGGCTCCAAACAAAGCATAGCTGCTTTTAGTAATCTCTGAAAGGAGCAAGCTGATTTACAGCTGAATGTATAAGTATATACTTTCATAAGAAAACACCTCCAATATGTAAAATATTATATCATTAAATAAAAAAATATATAAGATTTTTTGTGATTGCTATAAAAATACCTATACATTTAATTAAAAAATTTTTATTCATCTTTATAAATAGGAAAAATCTCAATTCATGATGGGAAATATGTTGTAGTGGAAGATAGCTCTTATAATGATTACCTTATAAAAACTAAATTTATTTAAGATTACTTTAAGGTAGGAATGTTATTCTCCATATATAAAAAAGAGTATCTTTATACAAGGAGGAAAAATCATGAAAAAGAAACTTATAATGATGCTATTTGCAATTTCTATATGTACTAGTGTTGTAGGTTGCACAAAAAATGAAAACACAAAAAATATAGATAATACTTCAGCAATAAGCGAAAACAATGAAGCTAATGAAGTGGATACCACGATTCAATTAGGTGATGAAATAATTATAAATGGTGATGGTGCAGTAGCAGAAAATAATAAAGTTAAAATTACATCATCAGGTACTTATGAAATAAGTGGAAAATTAGAAGAGGGACAGATAATTGTAGAAGCAGGAGATGAAGATAATGTTGACATTATATTAAATGGAGCTGAGGTAAGTTGCTCTAATAGTTCACCTATTTATATTAAAAATGCAAAGAATGCAAGTATTAAATTATTAGAAGGCACAGAAAGTAAAGTAACTGATGGAGCTAACTATGTTCTAGAGGATACAGAAAAAAATGAACCTGATGCAGCAATCTTTAGCAAATGTGACTTGAAGATAAAGGGTACGGGTTCTTTAATTGTTGACGCAAATTATAATAATGGAATAGCAAGCAAAGATGATTTAGAAATTAAAAATGGAAATATTACGGTTACAGCAATTAATGACGCAATAAGGGGAAGGGATTCAATAGTAGTAACTGAAGGTGTATTTAACATAAACTCTGGTGGAGATGCGATGGAGTCTAATAATGATGAGGATGCCGAAAGAGGATATATAACAATCGATGGTGGAAAGTTTAATATAAATACATCTTCAAAGGATATAGCTACACAAAGTTCTAAAGGAATAAAAGCTATTACTAAAATCACAATTAATAATGGAGAATTTGAAATTAATTCTGCTGATGATGGAATCCATTCTAATGGAACTATAGAGGTTAATGGAGGAAATATTAATATTTCTTCAGGTGATGATGGAATACATGCTGATTCAACTTTAGATATTAATGATGGAAACATAAATATTTTTAAGTCTTATGAGGGATTAGAGAGTGAAACAATAAATATAAATAATGGGAATATATGTATAGTAGCTAGTGATGATGGTATAAATGCATCAGGAGGCAATGATGGTTCTGCTATGAATGGTAGACCAGGGCAAAATAAATTTCAAGGAGCAGGAAAAGGAGCTATTAATATTAATGGTGGTTATGTTTATGTGAATGCGAATGGTGATGGCATTGATGCAAATGGTTCAATTTCTATGAGTAATGGAACTGTTATTGTAAATGGACCAGAGGATAATGGTAATGGGGCTTTAGATTATGATGGAAGCTTTGATATGAAGGGCGGGATTTTAGTAGCAGCAGGAAGTTTAGGAATGGCACAAAGTCCAAGTACATCCTCTACTCAAAACTCTGTTAATATAATGCTGAAGCAGCAAGCAGCCAATACTTTAATTCACATTGAAAATGAGAATGGAGCAGAGCTTCTAACTTTTGCGCCAAGTAAGACATATCAATCAGTAGTTATATGTTCTCCGGAAATTAAAATGGGAGAAAGTTACAAAGTTTATCTTGGAGGAACGTCAACAGGAGCTTTAAAGGATGGAGTTTATTCTAATGGAAAGTATTCAGGAGGTACAGAAAAACTAAGCTTTACGGTTTCAAGCAATGTAACAACGATATCTGAGGAGGGGGTAAATGTAGGAAAATTTAATAATAAACCAGGGGAAGGCCAAATGCCAGAAGGTAGACCACCTATGTCGGGAGCAAAACCTCAGATGCCAGTAGATGGAGAAAAGCCAAAGGAAGATATGGTAAATGAAATTAAACCTAGAGAATAAAATAAATTTGAATCCATGTAATGTATAATAAATAAAGATATATATTGTAATCAATATATATCTTTATTCTGTAATCAGAGTTCAATCTAAATATGATTAAGATTGTTTAGTGGAATATATTATAGTAATACTTTTACTTTTAAAATTTAAAAGTAGAAAACAAATAACATATTATGTGTAAATTTAAATGAATGCAACTCAATCTATTTAAGTGGCAGTTCAACCATAAAGGTGGCACTTTCATTTACAATACTTTCAGCATAAATTTTGCCATGATGTTTTTGAACTATTGATTTAGCAATAGAAAGTCCTAGGCCATAGCCACCAGTATATCTAGCTCTAGAGATATCAACTCTATAAAATCTTTCGAAAATCTTTTCTAAATTTTTCTTTTCAATACCTTGCCCAGTATTTCTAATGGATAATTTAACTTTATTATTTTCTTCATAAAGATTTATGTTTATTTTTCCATTTTTAGTTGTATATTTAATTGCATTATCCAAAAGAATATTAAATAACTTCTTTATATCTTCAAGTTCAGCACTTATAATTATATTTTTTATAATAGTAGATTCTAACTTAATATCATTTTCAAAAAGAACTGCCTCAAAGGATAAAAGAGTATTTTCTATTAGTTTGCTTAAATCTATCTGTGAAAAATTAGCCCCTTGCTCTTCGGTATCTAACTTAGTTAATGATAGCATCTCATTAATTAAGAGTGACATTCTATTAGTTTGAGAATCTATGTAATTAAGCCATTTAATTTGATTTCTAATAGTATCATCAGAGTTTTCGAGTAATACAGAGGAATTAGTTTTTATTATAGCTAAAGGTGTTTTAAGCTCATGAGAAGCATCAGCAATAAATTGTTTTTGCTTTTCAAAGCTCTCCTTTATAGGCTTGATGGTCTTACTAGTTAAAAATATACTTACTCCAAAGAGAATAATTAAAACAAAAGATCCCATAAGTAAAAACTCTTTTAGAATATTTATAAGTACTTCCTTTTCTTTGCTAATATCAAAAAAAGCTATTTTTGTACCTATAGGCATAGACTTTTTTAAGAACATATAAGTATTATCTAAAAACTGTATTTTATTAGAATTCCCATTAGTAGATAGAGCCATATCAACTAAGTTAGGAATATCAGAAGCATTAATAAACATGTGCGAGTTACTATTAATTATTTTATTATTAGAATCAACAATAACTGATAAAGTATCCTTTGGCATAGATTTTCCTGTATTAGGTTTTGAATCCATTATAATAGAATTTAAATCCATTTTAATTTTATTATTCATATTAGCGGCTGTATTAAAATAAATAAGACTTAATATTGCAATGAAAACAGTGGTTAGTAAGCACATATTAATTATTATTAAATTCCTTTTTAATTTTCTAAACATAATTATTCCTCCAGTCTATACCCAACACCTCTTATAGTAGATATAGTTATTTTTGAACCTATATGAGATAATTTTTTTCTTAAAAAGGAAATATAAACTTCTATATTATTGTGTTCTACATCAGAGTCATAGCCCCAAACCTTAGCTATTAAATCATCTTTATTGACAACATTTTTAGGTCTTTGCATAAAATATCTAAGTATTTCAAATTCCTTAGAAGTTAATCTTATGGAATCAGTAGCGGTTTCTAAATCATAGGATTGTATGTTTAAATTTACATCACCAAAATGTAGTATATTTTCATTAATTACTTCACCTTTTCTTCTTGTAAGGGCACGTAGGCGAGCTAACAACTCTTCAGGAGCAAAGGGTTTTACTAAATAGTCATCTGCACCAGCATCTAAACCAGTTACTCTATCTTCAATTTGACTTTTAGCAGTAAGTAATATAACTGGAGTGGATATAACTTCTTTTCTTAATTTACGCAACACTTCTAAACCGGTTAATTTTGGAAGCATAATGTCTAAAATTATTACATCATAAATATCTGTTAAAGCATAATCAAGTCCATCTTCCCCGTCATAAACTGCATCAACGGAAAATTTATTTTTTATAAGAATTTCTGATAAAGCCTCAGAAAGTTGTTTTTCATCTTCTACTAGTAGAAGCTTCATAAAATCACCTCTTTTTAAATTTACCCTATTCACCTAAATTGTAACATAGAATTTTGTATGAGAAAAAAGGCTGTTTAAAGCAGCCTTTGTTAAGCATAAACCCTTTCTTCAAAGCCAGAAAGCATAAGTGATATTTGTAGATTTCCATTTATACATCTTAGTTCATCAATAAGATTTTTCTGATTCATATCAGACTTTATATTTATAATATATTGTAACTCAAACAAAGCACCAAAGTCCTTAGTTTTTATAGAATCTATATGCCAAGAAGTTGTGTACTTATTAAGCACCTGATCAAAGGCACCATTAAAGTTTAAGTCCTCTGGTATTATAATTTTTAACTTAGCAGTTTTATGTTTAGGCATTGCATATTTACTTTTATCTAATATTACAAGTAAGGCACATAGAATGAATGTGACGATAACAGCGTAACCTATGTATCCCATACCACATGTAAGTCCAACAGCTAAGGTGAAAAATACATAAGCAATATCCTTTGGATCGCCAGGAGCACTTCTAAAACGTACCAAAGAAAATGCACCAGCCAAGCTAAATGCTCTTGCGATATTATTTCCAACTAATAAAATTATAATAGATATAATTATTGGTAACATTATTAAAGTTATAGTAAAGCTAGGAGTATAGCCTTCCTTTTTATGAGTAATTATATATGCAAAGCTAATTACTAGGCCAAGAAGGGTAGATGAAAAAATAATGATTAAGGTGTTTACCAAGGTAAATGATTCACCACTGGTAGATGATATTATGGTTTCTAACATACTTTATCTCTCCTTTTATGATGAAAATCTTTTTTATTTAAACAATAACTCATAAATTCATTTCCATATTTAGAATAATGAGTACTGTATATAGCTAGTTCTGAAAGAATATTGGTAAACCACAAGGGGATGGCACCTAATATTTTAACTTCCATTAAGTAAAAACCTTCTTTGAGAATTGGATATCCAAAGGCTCCTTCTTGTAATGAAAGGCAATCACGTCTTGCTATAATATTTGTATCAAAGGTCATTCGGAAGTTTTTATCATTCTTAGCGAAAAAGGCTTTTCTACTATAGCTAATGTAAACCCTTGGATAAACTTCATTTTGTTTTAAATAATAACTTATTTCATTAAGTACTTGATTGTTTACATAATCAGTATTAGAAGGTCGTTCTTCTGACTCTAAAAATTTATAGGTTTCTTCAAGAGTTAAGATAACTCTTCTTTTATTTACAACACCATTAATTTTCTTTTTTAGTTCTAGAAATACTTTATCATTATGTTTTGCAGGAGATTTATAGCTTCTTAACCTAAGCTTTTCTTTATAATAAGGTTTAGATAGTGAGTGTCTAATTACATCATTATTTTTAGTATCGTAATATATATTATAAATATTGTAATCATTATCTAAATTGCAGTGACTATCAAAGTTCATATAATTTAATAAAATAGGCAACAAGATATTATACTGCTCCTTGCTTAATATAAATTTTTTCTCATAACGTTTAAAAGATTTAATAGCCATGAAATATCCTCCTTGTATTGTGTCTATGTATTAATTATAAGAATTCAACCTTAAACAAACCTTAAAAACATATATTGTTGAATGATTTTAGAAAGTACAAATTGCAAATATCAATATATAGATTTTTATAGAATAGGTTATAAATAATTTTTTATTATATAAATTTAAGAAAGTGAAGTGGAATTCTGTAAAGCGTTATAGAAATAAGATATTTAAGGTTTTATTTATAAAGTTTGCAGTATTAAATGAATTAATTTATGATATTATGAAAGATGAAATATATAAACAAGAAGAAGAAAATACAAATAGTATAGAGCAAATCAAAAGTCAATATGATTATAATAGCTTTGAAGATGAAGCAAAGCTTATAGTAGATAATTTAAAGTAAGCTTCACATCAAAGATTTATATGAAAACACATGATATAAAAATTTAATTTAATCAAAGTAAAGTTTGCAGGTTAAAATTTAGAAGGGGAGAGTATCATGGGAGAACTATCAAAACTACCTAATATTGGCGCAGCGGTTGAAAAGCAACTAAATAAAGTAGAAATATTTACTTATGAGGAATTGAAAAATGTTGGTGCAGAAAGTGCGTGGCTAAGGATACAAGAAATTGATGCTTCAGCATGTATTCATAGATTGTTAGCATTGCAAGGTGCAATAGAAGGTATTAAAAAGACAAATTTATCACAGGAAAAGAAAGCAGAACTAAAGAATTTTTATGAGGTCCATAAGCGTAAATGATAATTTAGAAAATTGAGAGGAATAAGGTTTATGGGGAAGGATGCTAAGTTAATAATACTAAGGGGTAACTCTGGAAGTGGTAAAACTACAACAGGTAAAGCCTTGCAAAAAAAGCTTGGACATGGCACAATGCTAATTTCACAGGATGTAATTAGAAGAGAAATATTATTTGTGAAAGATGGTCCAGAGACAGAAGCGCGTAAATTGCTACTTGAACTTGCTTTATATGGGAAAGAAAATTGTGATATTGTAATTTTAGAGGGTATTTTAAACTATGAGTGGTATAAAGATTTATTTGAAAAGTTATCATATGAGTTTGAAAATCAAGTTTTTGCATATTACTTTGATATACCCTTTGAAGAAACTCTAAATAGACACAAGCAAAAGCCAAATGCGCATGAGTTCGGAGAAAAAGAAATGAGAAAATGGTGGAAGGAAAAAGACCTCTTAGGTATTATTCCAGAAAAATTACTTTGGAAAGAATTAAGCTTAGATGAAATAGTTGATTTAATCTATGAAGAGGTTATAAGGGAACGGACTTAGTATTATTTAAATCTTTTGTATATCCAAAAGTGTTATATATTTAAGGAGAATGTTATATAAATCATAAAGTAAAGCTATTAAGCTGGTAAATTGGGCATATATAGGGGGTATATTTTATATGAAGAATGTTAAAGCAATTTTGTTTGATTCAGGTAGAACGCTAAATGTTCCTAGAACAGGACACTGGTTTATAACTCCAAATTTCATTAAGATAATTGAAAAGGAAGGTTTTGTGTATAGTGATGAGCAGCTAGATGAAGCAATGCAAAAGGCTTATGATCACATTAGCAAAATTTTAGTGGTGAAAACAGAAGAAGAGGAATATGAGATGTTCAAGGAGTTTTATGAAATTGTATTAAAAGAACTGAAGTATCCTGATATAAGTGATGAAATTATTGATTTATTAGCAAGGGATAATGTTTATAATGATGAAAAATTTTTCTTCTTTGAGGATGTGGAGCAGTCTTTAAAGATACTTAAGGGAAAATATTTATTAGGTGTGGTTTCAGATACATGGCCATCTTTGGAAAGGGTATTTATAAATAAGGATTTACGAAAATACTTTTCAACCTTTGTTATGTCATCAGTGCATGGCTCCTATAAAGCAGAAAAGGTTTTATTTAAAATAGCTATGAAAGAATTAGGAATTACTCCTGAAGAAGCAATATTTGTAGATGATAGTGAATCTAATCTACAGGCTGCAGAGGAGTTTGGAATGATCCCAATATTAATAGATGTGTATGATACAAAGGATTTAGAGAGTAAATATAAAATAATACACTCCATAAGTGAACTTATAGAAAAGTAATTATAAAAACTTTAAGTTGATATTATGTATTTTTAAGTAAGTACATTTTATCAAGTGCATAGTGTGAATTTAAGTAAGTATAAAATAAAAGAGCTACAGCTAAGAGAGAAGTCCTCTCAAGTGTTGTAGCTCTTTCTAAGTTTAAATAAATATTACTCTTCGTATTTAACTAATTCAGCTTTATCTATAGTTATATCTTTTACAGGCTTATCTTTATCTCCAACTTCAGTATTAGCTATTTTATCAACGATGTCTAAGCCTTCAAATACTTGACCGAAAACTGAGTGTTTACCATCTAAGTGAGGTGTACCACCGATTTCAGCATATTTGTCTACAACTATTTTAGGAAAGTTACCAGGGTAGCTTTCATCAACTTTCTTCATTTGATCTATGATAGAATCATCTACCTTAGAATTTTCAACTATGAAGAATTGGCTTCCGTTTGTTTTTGGCTGGCCAGTGTTAGCCATAGATACGGCACCTTTAAAGTGACGAATTGCAGGGTCTATTTCATTATCAAATGGTTCACCCCAAATACTTTGTCCGCCCATTCCTGTACCTTCAGGGTCTCCACCTTGAATCATGAAGTCCTTTATAACTCTATGGAATATAACACCATTGTAGTAACCTTTGTTTATTAATCCCTTGAAGTTTTCAACTGTTTTAGGAGCTATATCAGGAAATAATCTTATCTTAATATCTCCTTCACTAGTATGAAGAACAGCTATTTCTTCACCCTTTGCAGGTTTTTCAAGTTGAACTAAATTATCTGGAACAGGAAGTGGTTCAGGTTTTTCCTCTCCAGAAGCGGTTTTATCATTATTTTGATTTTGTGATTTATTAGTATCATCTTTAGGTGCATTTTTGTCTGATCCACAAGCAACTAAAGAAACACTAAGAATCACTGCAGTAACTATAAGTGATAGTCTTTTTAGCATTAATTATCAATCCTTTCTTAAATGTTATAATTTATCTTTAGATAAGGCTTGAAATCAGGCCTTAAAATAAATCGTTAAAATATCCTACAAAATTAATAGTCATTAAATTAGATAAAAGTGCATAAAATTAAATAAATATACTATTTAACAATGCAGCAAAGCTTCATATATGTAGGTTTCAAAAAAATTAGACATAAAAGATAGAAATAAATTATCAATTATTAAGTGATAAAAATAATTAATAATTTCCTTTTTAAGAAAAACTTAATCAAAAATATGTTTCCCAAAAGCTACTATTTTATGAATATTTCTTAAGGTCAATGAAGTTACTATGTAAGTACAAAGTTGAATTACCTATAAAAAATAAAACTTGAAAATATATAAGTTCTACTTAATACTCCACATTAAATTAATTATTGAATTTATTCCATAATTAATTTAATATCCAAAAAGAATGAAGATTCTTTATTAGAATATATATCTTGTAATATTAAAACTACATTATTTTACTTTAGATTTTATTAAGGGATTTAAAGCTGTGTATATAACTATAGTCTTATATATTAAAAGATAACTGGAAAACATAGTAATAAGCATATTCATAAACATAATACTATACTTGAAGTATATTTGTATAGTTAAATAAAGGAGATAACTAGAAAATTAAAGAAAAGTTAATTAATATTATCTCTTTGAAGTTATTTGTAGTAATTCGAAGTTGCAAAATTCTTTCAATGAAAGTATTATATAAAGTATAAAAGTAATAACTATTCACTTTTAGAATAACTATATAGTTAAAAAAATAACAATCCAATTCATGAAAATATTAATAATTCTTAAGAGAAATGCGTATTATTTATTAATAAACAAACAATACATGTATAAAATGTTAAAAAAATCATTATAAGAAATGAATAAATGTTAAAAAATAAGTTAACAAAAGTTGACAAAGTTATTACAAAATGATAAATTATAAGAAAGATATGTGCATATTAATACAAAATACTAAAATCAAAACACAGAATATTTAGAAATATGAATTAAAAAATATCATATTTTTGAATAGAAATAATACTTAATTCATTTAACATAATTAGGAGGGGTATGTGTATGGAGATGTTAACCAATATAGTAACGACTATTAACAAATATTTATGGGATTATATTTTAATATTCTTATTATGTGGAACAGGGATATATTTCACTATCAAATTTAAATTTGTTCAAGTAAGAAAATTTGGACAAAGTTTTAAAATGACCTTTGGTGGAATTAAGTTTGGTAAGAAGGCAGGAAAAGAGGGGATGTCATCTTTCCAAGCTCTAGCAACATCTATAGCAGCTCAAGTTGGTACTGGTAACTTAGCAGGTGCTGCTACAGCAATAGTTGCAGGTGGACCTGGTGCAATATTCTGGATGTGGCTTAGTGCTTTCTTCGGAATGGGTACAATCTTTGCTGAGGCAAGTTTGGCTCAAAAATATAAAGAGACTGTAGATGGGGAAGTTACAGGTGGACCAGCTTACTATATTAAGAATGGTTTAGGATGCAAATGGTTAGCAGTAATATTCTCAATAACAATTATATTAGCTCTTGGATTCATAGGAAATATGGTACAAGCAAACTCAATTGGTGATGCATTCAGCACAGCATTTAATATTAAACCTGTAATAGTAGGTATAGTAGTTGCTATATTAGCAGGGGTAATCTTTATTGGAGGAGTATCTCGTATAGCATCTTTCACAGAAAAAATAGTTCCAATTATGGCACTTTTCTATATAATTGGATCAGTAGTTATAATAGCGATGAATTACGCAGAAATTATTCCAGCATTTAAATATATTTTTGTAGGTGCATTTAGTAGCAAGGCTGTTGTAGGTGGAGCTTTAGGTGTAGGTATTAAAAAAGCAATGAGATATGGGGTAGCAAGAGGATTATTCTCAAACGAAGCTGGTATGGGTTCAACACCACATGCTCATGCTGTAGCAAAGGTTAATCATCCTGCAGAGCAAGGTTTAGTTGCTATGATGGGTGTATTCATTGATACTTTTGTAATATTAACATTAACTGCATTAGTTATTATAACAAGTGGAGCTTTAGGGGCAACAGATGCAGCAGGTAAGACTTTAACTGGTATCAGTTTAACTCAAAAGGCATTTGAAATGGGAATGGGTAATTTCGGAGTAACATTCATAGCAATAGCATTGTTATTCTTTGCATTCTCAACAATAATAGGTTGGTATTTCTTCGGTGAAGCAAATATTAAATTCTTATTTGGTAAAAAAGCTTTAACTCCATATAGAATCTTAGTTATGGTATTCATAGTTTTAGGATGTGTTGCAAAGGTTGATTTAGTATGGGACTTAGCAGATACATTTAATGGTCTTATGGTTCTACCAAACTTAGTTGCATTACTAGCTTTAGGTGGAGTAGCAGGTAAGCTGCTTGTAGATTATGAAGGTAAGAAAAATAAAATAGGTGAAAAAGAAAAGGTTAAAAAGTAACCTTGAAAATATAAGTTTTTAAGTTCTCAATAAGGGTTGTTTAAATGTAGCAAATTTAAAAGAAAGATATGAAATTTTAAAAGCTATATTTAAAGGGGTAATTGTAATAAAGGGAATATTTAAGTAAGCTGTGTTATGGTGATTAATTTCACTTTAGCACAGCTTTTTATTTTGCTTTTGAAAACTTTTTTGAAAAAAGTAGAAATACCCTTTGAAATTATTAGAAAATTCATCTATAATAAAAATATCGAACGATTTAAAATTACAGTTAAAAAACATTCGCAATATTTTTTAGAATACAAGGGGGATAACCATGGATAATAAAATTTTCAGGGTCTACGTAGAAAAAAAGGCGAACTTTAATATAGAAGGGGAAAGCCTGCACTTTGACTTAAACAATAACTTAGGTGTTAAATCTATAAGCGGTATAAGAATAATAAACAGATATGACATATGTGGTATCGACGATAAGGAATATGAGTTAGTTAAGACAAACATATTATCTGAAAAGGTAGTAGATAAGGTATATGAAGAGCTTTTAATGGATAAAGACGAGGTGTGTTTTGCAGTAGAGTTTTTACCAGGACAATATGATCAAAGAGCGGATTCAGCATCTCAATGTATTCAAATCTTAACTCAAAAAGAAGGTATTGAGGTAAAAAACAGTAAAGTTGTTGTTTTAAAAGGTAATGTTACTGAAGAAGAGCTAGCTAAGATAAAAGCTTACTTTATTAACAGTGTAGATTCAAGAGAAGCTACTATGGAAGAATTAACAACAATGCAAGATGAAAATGTGACACCTGAAAATATAAAATTCATAGAAGGATTTATAGATTTTACAGAATTAGAGTTACAAGAGTTTTTAAAATCTCAAGGGTTTGCAATGAGTTTAGAGGATATAAAACTTTGCCAAAACTATTTTAAAGAAAAAGAAAATAGAAATCCAAGTGAAACAGAACTAAAGGTAATTGATACTTATTGGTCTGACCACTGTAGACATACAACATTTAATACTGTTATAAGTAAAGTAGATTTTGAAGATGGAGAATTAACTAAGGCTATAGCAGAAAGCTACGAAGATTACTTAAATGACAGAAAAGAAATTTATGTAAATAAGCATAAGAATTTATGTTTAATGGACATAGCTGTTATGGGAATGAAAAAGCTTAAAAAAGAAGGAAAGTTAGACAACTTAGATCAATCAGAGGAAATAAATGCTTGTAGTATAGTTGTTGAAGCTGAAGTTAATGGAAAAAATGAAAAGTGGCTTGTAATGTTTAAAAATGAAACGCACAACCACCCAACTGAAATAGAGCCTTTTGGAGGAGCTTCAACTTGTTTAGGAGGAGCTATTAGAGATCCATTATCAGGAAGATCTTATGTTTACCAAGCTATGAGAGTAACTGGAAGTGGTGATCCAAGAACAGCTTTAGAAAACACCTTAAAGGGAAAACTTGCTCAAAGAAAGATAACTAAAGAAGCTGCTAGAGGATACAGTAGTTATGGTAACCAAATAGGTTTAGCTGCTGGTCAAATAACAGAAGTATATCATGAAGGTTATGTTGCTAAGAGAATGGAAGTAGGAGCTGTTATAGCTGCTGCACCTTTTGAAAATGTTATAAGAAAATCACCAGAAGAAGGAGATATGATTGTACTTCTTGGTGGAAGAACAGGTAGAGACGGATGCGGTGGTGCATCAGGTTCATCTAAGGAGCACACAGAAGCTTCATTAACATCTTGTGGTGCTGAGGTACAAAAGGGTAATGCTCCAACAGAAAGAAAGATTCAAAGATTATTCAGAAATGGAGAAGTTACTAGATTAATAAAAAGATGTAATGACTTCGGTGCAGGTGGAGTATCTGTTGCTATAGGAGAACTTGCTGATGGACTTTCTATTAATTTAGATTTAGTTCCTAAGAAATATGAAGGTTTAGATGGAACAGAAATATCTATATCTGAATCACAAGAAAGAATGGCTGTTGTTTTAGATAAAGAAAATGTAGAGAAATTTATAAAGTTTGCTGATGAAGAAAACTTAGAAGCTGTAGTTGTAGCTGAAGTTACTTCTGATAGAAGAATGAAAATGAGTTGGAGAGGAGCAACAATAGTAGATTTAAGTAGAGATTTCTTAGATACTAATGGAGCTACTCAATATATAGATGTAAAAATAACTTCACCAAAGGCTGAGTCTTTCTTCAATAATACTTTAGCTTGCGGAAAAAATGTAAAAGATGTATTCTTAAATACTTTAAGTGATTTAAATGTATGTTCTCAAAAGGGATTAGTTGAAATGTTTGATAGTTCTGTTGGAAGAGGAACTATACTTATGCCTTTTGGTGGTAAGAATCAATTAACACCAATTGAAGCTATGGCTGCAAAACTTCCAGTATTACATGGTGAAACAACTACAGGTACTTTAATGTCTTATGGATTTAATCCATATATAAGTTCTTGGAGTCCATACCATGGAGCTATTTATGCTGTAGTTGAGTCTTTAGCTAAAATAGTAGCTACAGGCGGAGATTACAAAGAAGCTAGACTAAGTTTCCAAGAATACTTTGAGAAGCTTGGTAAAGATAGTGAGAAATGGGGTAAACCTTTAGCTGCATTATTAGGTTCATTAACAGCTCAAAAGGAATTTGGAACAGCTGCAATAGGTGGTAAGGATAGTATGTCAGGTACTTTCAAGGACTTAACAGTTCCACCAACATTAATTTCTTTTGCAGTATCACCAGTTCATGTTGATAATGTTACTTCACCAGAATTCAAGGCTGTGGGAAGTAAGGTTGTTGAATTAAGAGGAAGCAGAGATGCAAGAGAAGTAGTTAATTTTGAAGAAGTTAGATCTATATTTGAAAAGGTTCATGAGCTTATTAAAGCTGGAAAAGTCTTAGCAGTACACAGCATTAATAAGGGTGGTATAGTAGAAGCTATATCTAAGATGGCTGTAGGAAACTTCATAGGATTTAACTTTGAAAATATTACAGAAGCTGACTTAATGGCTCCTAACTATGGAAATATGATTTTAGAATTAAAAGAAAATGTTAATATAGAAGAAGAGTTCCAAGGAATCAATGTAAGAGTGCTTGGAGAAACTATTAAAGAAGAAGTTATAAAGGTAAATGGAGAAATTATAGCTTTAGAAGAAATGGTTAAAGTATTTAAGGCACCATTAGAAAGCATATTCCAAACAGAATATAAAAATAAAGAAGAAAGTGGAATTATAGTACCTAAATTTGAAATAGAAAATGAAGTTGCTATGACTAAATCACCAGTTATAAAAATAGCAAAACCTAAGGTATTAATACCAGTATTCCCAGGAACAAACTGTGAGTACGATTCTAAACTTGCTTTTGAAGCAGCAGGGGCAGAGGCTCAAACTTTAGTATTTAGAAACTTAAGTGCTAAGGCTATAGAAGAATCTATAGAAGCTATGGTTAAAGCTATTGATGATTCACAAATGATCATGATTCCAGGTGGATTTAGTGCTGGAGATGAGCCAGATGGATCAGGTAAATTTATAGCTACTGCCTTTAGAAATGAAAGAATTAAAGAGGCTGTTATGAATCTACTTAAGAATAGAGATGGATTAATGTTAGGTGTTTGTAATGGATTCCAAGCTTTAATTAAATTAGGCTTAGTACCTTATGGAGAAATAAGAGACTTAGATGAAACTTCGCCTACATTAACTAACAATAAAATAGGAAGACATATATCTTGTATGGTAAATACTAAGGTTGTAAATAATAATTCACCATGGTTCTCAGAATGTAAAGAAGGAGAAATCCACACAATTCCAGTATCACATGGAGAAGGAAGATTCTACGCTGAGAAAGAGATTGCTGAACAATTATTTAAAAATGGTCAAGTTGCAACTCAATATGTAGACCTACAAGGAAACCCTACTTTAGATGTTAAATTCAATCCAAATGGATCTATTTGTGCAATAGAAGGTATAACTAGTCCAGATGGAAGAGTTTTAGGTAAAATGGGTCACTCAGAAAGAGTGAATAATGGATTGTTTAAAAATGTAATTGGGGAGCATGAGCAAAAGATATTCTTATCAGGAGTTAAATACTTTAAGTAGGTATGTAAGCTTTAAGTAGCTTTGCTTATTTATGTATATGTTGCTTTTAAGCACCTAATTAAATATAAAAATCACAATGAAGCTAATTAGTTTTGTTGTGAAATAACAAATATGACTTTTAATTAATTGAAGGTGAAAACTTTTAATTTAATATAAAAGTATAAAAGACTTCTTACAATTAATTTCTATGTAGAAAGGCCATGCATATGTAAAGTGTAAACTTTAAACATTGCATGGTCTTCTTTTTAAAATTTCAAATTGCAATTCAATATTTAAGTTTAATTATAGTTAATTTATATAAAATATCGAAAAAAACGTATATACACGTACAAAAACAGTAAAATCTAGTCAAAAGTTTGTATAATTATTCAAAAAAGAAATGTTCGTGTTTTTAAAAGCTAAATATGAGTTAAAAGCCTTAAAATATAAAAGTTTACTGTTAAACTCTATGAATAAAATGTTAAGTAAATAAAAAATACGAACATTAAAATAAAAAATATCGAAAATATATTGACTTATAAAAAAACCAGTGTTAAGATGAAAATGTAAATTAAAGAAATCAATACAAAAACATATATAACTATATTTTTATGGGGAGGAAATTTTCATGAAGGTAGCAATCATATTTGGAAGTAAATCTGATACAGAAGTAATGAAGAATGCTGCAAAAGCTTTAAAAGAATTGGGGATAGAATATAAGGCTTATGTACTTTCAGCACACAGAGTACCAGAAAGATTATCAGAGGTTATTGTTGAATTAGAAAACACTGGATTTGAGTGCATCATTGCAGGAGCAGGACTTGCAGCTCACTTACCAGGAGTTATCGCTTCACAAACAGTATTACCAGTAATAGGTGTTCCAATTAAGGGAGCATTAGAAGGAATGGATTCATTATTATCAATAGTTCAAATGCCGAAAGCAATCCCAGTTGCAACAGTTGGTATAAACAACAGTTATAATGCAGGAATGCTTGCAGCACAAATTTTGGCTGTCAAATATCCAGAAGTAAGAGAGAATTTACTTGCTTACAGAAAGAATATGAAAGAAAACTTTATTAAAGAAAGTGATATGGGGGTTGAGCTATAATGGAAAATTTAAAACCAATGTATGAAGGAAAAGCTAAAAAAATATTCGCTACTGAAAATGAAGATGAAGTATTACTATACTACAAAGATGATGCAACAGCATTTAACGGAGCTAAAAAAGCTTCAATAGCATCAAAAGGAATTTTAAATAACACTATTACTTCAATGATATTTGAAATGCTTGCTGAGAAGGGTATTAAATCTCACTTTGTAAGAAAAATAAGTGATAGAGAGCAAATCTGTAAAAAGGTTGAAATAGTTCCTCTAGAAGTTATAGTTAGAAACGTTGCAGCAGGTAGCATGGCTAAAAGATATGGTTTAGAAGAAGGAACTGAATTAAAAACAACAGTTTTAGAAATCAGTTACAAAAATGATGATTTAGGAGATCCTTTAATGAACGATTATCATGCAGTAGCTATGGGATTAACTACTTTTGAAGAGTTAAACGGAATATATGAACAAGCTAGCAAGATAAACGAAATATTAAAAGAGTTCTTCTTAAAACAAAATATCAGAATAATAGATTTCAAATTAGAATTTGGTAGAACACCAAGCGGAGAAGTTATATTAGCTGATGAGATTTCTCCTGATACATGCAGATTATGGGATATGACAACTGGAGAAAAACTTGATAAAGACAGATTCAGAAGAGAACTTGGGGATTTAGTTGAAGGGTACACTGAAATATTAAATAGACTTCAAAAGTAATTATTTAAAGTTTAAGTGTTTATATAAAAGTTGAATGTTTATTAGGTCAAAAACATTATAAAGCATTTAGGGTTATTAACTTATAAAGTTTGTTGATTTTAAGGTCAACAAAAGGCACAAGGGTAAAGTAGTAGTAAGAGAAGAAATTATTACTACTTTACTTAATCTTAAATTTCACTTCTTCAGGGCAAATATATTGGTAGATAAAAGAAGACTATATATTATAAATTGGAATTTGAAAAGATAAATTAAGAGATTTAAGAGATGAGTATAGATTGGTATAGTTACAGGTTATATGTAATAATAAGTGGAAATTGGCACAAATGAGGAATATAATTAAGAAGGGAATCTTACATTATAAATTAAAAGAGAAAGAAAAGTTGCAATAAAAGTTTGAAAGTATTTTATAAGGTGAAAAGTCAAAATATTTTCATTATAAAGATAAAATACGTTGCAAAAATAATAATAGAATTATCTTGTGAAATTAAATTTGAAAATAATTAATGTTGAGATAGATTAACAAAGTACTACTAACTGGGGGTTAGATTTAATGTTGAATTGTAAAAAGCCTTGCTTAAAAAACAGATATGAGACTTTTGATCCGGATAAGTTCCATGATGAATGTGGAGTTTACGGAGTGTATTCAAGTAAAGAAGATAATTTAGACGTTGGAGCATTATCATATTACGGATTGTTTGCACTTCAACATAGGGGACAAGAAAGTGCTGGAATAACTGTATCTACAGAAGAAGGATTAAAATGCCATAAAGATATGGGTTTAGTAACAGATATTTTCGGTAAAAAGGTTCTAGAAACTTTAAAAGGAAAAGCAGCAATAGGACATGTTAGATATTCTACAGCTGGAGAAAGTACAGCTGTTAATTCACAACCACTTGTAGGAGCATGTAAGCTAGGAGGCCTTTCAATAGCGCATAATGGAAATATAGTTAATGCAGATGTTATGAAAGAAATCTTAGAAGATACTGGATGTATATTCCATACTACAATAGATTCAGAGGTTGTTTTAAATCTTATAGCTAGAAGTGCAGCTAAAGGAATGAGAAGAGCCGTAGTTGATACAATTCAAGCTATGAAGGGTTCTTATGGAATGGTTATATTAACAGAGAATGAGCTTATAGCAATAAGAGATCCTCATGGAATCAGACCATTATGTCTTGGAAAGATAAAAAACAGTTATGTTGTAGCATCAGAAAGTTGTGCTTTAGATGCAACAGGAGCAGAGTTTGTTCGTGATGTAGAACCAGGAGAAATCCTAATTATAAATGACAATGGAGTAGAGTCTTTAAGCTTTGCAGAGAAAAGTGAAAGAGCAACGTGTTCCTTTGAATATGTTTACTTTGCAAGACCAGATACTACTATGGATGGAATAAATGTAAATAGCTCAAGAATAGAAGCAGGAAAGAAATTATTTGAAGAGTGTCCTGTGGAAGCTGACTTAGTTGTTGGAGTTCCAGATTCAGGTTTATCTTCAGCAGTAGGTTATTCTAAGGCTTCAGGTATTCCATTTGAAATAGGACTTATGAAAAATAAATATGTTGCTAGAACATTTATAGCACCAACTCAAGAACTTAGAGAAAGAGCAGTTTCACTAAAGTTAACAGCTTTAAGAGATATAATCGAAGGAAAGAGAATTATATTAATTGATGACTCTATAGTTAGAGGAACAACAAGTAAAAGACTAGTAACTTTATTAAGACAAGCAGGGGCTAAAGAAGTTCATTTTAGATCAAGTTCACCAGTAGTTAAATATCCATGTTATTTTGGAATAGATACAGCTTATAGAGATGAACTTATAGGAGCTAACTTAGATGTTAACGAAATAGCTAAAGAGATAGGAGCAGATAGTCTAGGGTACTTAAGCATTGAAGGTTTACTAGATTGCTTAGGAAAGAAACAAGGGTTCTGTTTAGGATGTTTCAATGGGTTTTACCCAATTTCAGCACCTGTAAAGGTATCAAGCGAAAAGTAATATTTTAAAAATAAATAAGGTGGTATGAGAAATGATAACATATAAAGAAGCTGGGGTTAATATAGAAGAAGGATACAAAGCAGTAAGCTTAATAAAAGAGCATACAGCTAAAACTTTCACAGAGGGTGTTTTAAATGGCATTGGAAGCTTTGCTGGTATGTTTGAAATAGGAACAGGATTCAAAAATCCAGTTTTAGTATCAGGAACAGATGGAGTAGGAACAAAACTTGAAATAGCTTTCAAATTAAATAAATATGACACAGTTGGTATTGATTGTGTTGCTATGTGTGTAAATGATATTTTATGTCACGGAGCTAAACCATTATTTTTCTTAGATTATATGGCATGTGGAAAATTAGAATCTAATGTAGCAGCTGACATCGTTAAAGGTGTATCTGAAGGATGTATTCAAGCAGCCTCAGCTTTAATTGGTGGAGAAACTGCTGAAATGCCAGGTTTCTATAAAGAAGGGGAATATGATATAGCAGGTTTTGCAGTTGGTATAGTTGATAAAGAAGCTATAATCGACGGAAGCAAAATAGAAGAAGGAGATGCCTTAATAGGAATAGCTTCTTCTGGTGTTCACAGTAATGGATATTCTTTAGTAAGAAAGCTAGTTACTAACTTAGATGAGAAATTTGGTGATACTACAATAGGTGAAGCTTTATTAACACCAACTAAGATATATGTTAAACCAATACTTAACTTACTTGATAAATTTGAAATAAGAGGCATGGCTCACGTAACTGGTGGAGGTTTCTATGAAAACATTCCAAGAATGTTCAAACATGAGCAAGTAGCTGTTATAAATAAAAGTAGTTATGAGTTACCAGAAATATTCAAATACCTTATGAACAAAGGCGTTGATGAGGATCACATGTACAATACTTACAACATGGGTGTTGGATTCGTATTATGTGTTAAACAAGAAGATAAGATGGCAGTTATAGAAAGCTTAAATTCCATGGGAGAAAAGGCCTTTGAATTAGGTCACGTTGAAAATGGAGGAAAGGGCATATGCTTAAAATAGCCGTTTTAGTTTCTGGTGGAGGAAGTAATCTTCAATCAATTATAGATGATATAAACTCAGGAGCTTTAAATTGCACCATTGAATATGTAATAAGCGATAGAATTGGTGCTTACGGTATTGAAAGAGCTAAAAAAGCTGGTATAAAGACTATTGAATTAGATAGAAAAGAATTAAAGTCAGATTTATCTAATACCATTTTAGGACTTGTTAAAGGTAAGGTTGACTTAATTGTACTAGCTGGTTATCTTTCAATAATAAGTGGTGACATTTTAAAGGAATTTAAAAATAGAATAATAAATATTCATCCATCCCTTATACCAAGTTTCTGTGGACAGGGTATGTACGGAATAAAGGTGCATGAGGCAGTTTTAGAATATGGATGTAAAATAGCAGGATGTACAGTTCACTTAGTTGATGAGGGGACAGACACAGGAGCTATAATAATTCAAAAGGTAGTGGAAGTAAAAGAAGATGATAGCAGTGAAGTACTTCAAAAAAGAGTACTTGAGCAAGAGCATAAGGCTCTTCCAGAGGCTATATCATATTTTGCTGATGAGAAGATAACAATTGAAGGTAGACAAATTAAAATAAAAAAATAATTGGGGAGAGGATATTATGATAAAAAGAGCTTTAATAAGTGTTTTTGATAAGAGTAACATTTTAGAATTTGCAGCATTTTTAAGAAGCAAAGACGTAGAGATATTATCAACAGGTGGAACTTATAAATACTTAAAAGAAAATGGAATAGAAGTAGTAGAAGTTTCAGAAGTTACTAACTCAGATGAAATGTTAGATGGAAGAGTTAAAACTCTTCACCCAATTATTCACGGTGGAATTCTAGCTATAAGAGACAACGAAGACCACATGAAACAATTAGAAGAAAGAAATATAACTACAATAGATATGGTTATAGTTAATTTATATCCATTCTTTGAAAAGGTTAAAGAAGATTTAAGCTTTGAAGAGAAGGTAGAGTTTATAGATATCGGTGGTCCTACAATGTTAAGATCAGCAGCTAAAAACTTTAAGGATGTATTAGTTATAACAAATACTTCTGATTATGAAGTAGTAAAAAATCAATTAGAAGAAAATGGCGAAGTTGATTTTGCAACAAGAAGAAGCTTTGCAGGAAAAGTATTTAACTTAACTTCAGCGTATGATGCTGCTATTTCTAACTTCTTATTAGAAGAAGAATATCCAGAGTATTTATCAGTATCATATAAGAAAATGGATACATTAAGATATGGTGAGAACCCACATCAAAGTGCAGCTGTATATGTTAATACACTAGGCACTGGAATGATGAATAATATAAAACAACTTCATGGTAAACAATTATCATACAATAACATAAAAGATATGGATATAGCATGGAAAGTTGTTTGTGACTTTGAAGAAGTTGCTTGTTGCGGATTAAAACACAATACACCATGTGGAGTGGCAATAGGAGAAACAGTTAGTGAAGTTTATACTAAAGCCTTCTCATGTGACCCAGTTTCAATATTTGGTGGTATAGTTGCTTTCAACAGACCAGTTGATGCTGAGGCTGCACAAGAGTTAAGCAAGACTTTCTTAGAAATCATAATAGCTCCAGGCTTCACAAAGGAAGCTTTAGAAATTCTTTGTCAGAAGAAAAATCTAAGACTTATAGAATGTGATTACAAAGCTTCTGATGAAAAAGAAATGGTAACAGTTGATGGTTCTATTTTAGTTCAAGACAGCGATAGAACACTTTTAGAAGATGTTAAGGTAGTTACAGAAAAAGCTCCAACAGAACAAGAAATGAAAGATTTAATCTTCGGTATGAAGGTTGTTAAATATGTTAAATCTAATGCTATAGTAGTTGTTAAAGACGGTATGGCTAAGGGAATTGGTGGTGGCCAAGTTAATAGAATTTGGGCAACAGCTCATGCTTTAGATAGAGCTGGAGATGGTGTAGTACTTGCATCAGATGCATTCTTCCCATTTAGAGATTGTGTTGATGAAGCACACAAATACAATATAAAAGCAATAATTCAACCAGGTGGATCTTTAAGAGACCAAGAATCTATAGATGCATGTAACGAACATGGAATGTCTATGGTACTTACAGGGATAAGACACTTCAAACACTAATTTGAATGTTTTATATAAATATTTATAATTTCTTTACACAATTAAAAAAACCTTACTCAAAACCAAGTGTGTGTTTAGTCCTTATTCCTACGGGGGTAGGGACTAAACTATTATAAGATAAGATTCGAGAAAAAGTAATTATAAACGGTATTGAAAGCTTAGGATTATGAAATAAAAATAATCTTAGTTAATTTAAAATAAAAGGGAATGAAAAATAATCTTAGTTAATTTAAAACACATGGGTAAAAGAGTTAATAGAAATAAAATATTATAATAAATTAAGGATATAATATGGCATAAGTTTATATAAAAAGAAGATAAAATCTAATACTAGATTATGTTTAACGGGGGAAATAGGACTATGAAAATATTATTAGTAGGTTCAGGCGGAAGAGAGCATGCTATAGCGTGGAAATTAGCACAAAACAGTAAGGTGGAGAAAATATACTGTGCACCAGGAAATGGTGGAACGGCTTTAGAAGATAAATGTGAAAATGTAAAGATATCAGGCAATGAAAATTTACTTCAATTTGCTAAGGAAAACAACATAGATTTAACTGTAGTAGGGCCAGAAAATCCATTATGTGAAGGAATAGTAGATTTATTTAAAGAATCTAACTTAAAGATTTTTGGACCAGATAAGAAGGCAGCAATGCTTGAAGGAAGTAAATCCTTCTCTAAGGATTTCATGAAGAAATACGGCGTAAAAACAGCAGAATATGGAGTGTTCTCTAATAAAGAGGAAGCTATTAAATATGTAGAAAACTGTGAAATACCAGTTGTAATAAAAGCAGATGGACTTGCAGCAGGAAAAGGCGTTGTAATATGTGAAAGCAAGGAAGAAGCTATAAGCACTTTAGAAGACTTTATGAGTAAAGACATATTTAAGGGTGCTGGTCAAAGAGTTGTAATAGAAGAATTCTTAGAGGGTGTTGAGGCTTCTATTTTATCAATAACAGATGGAAAGGTAGTACTTCCCTTTGTATCTTCTAAGGATCATAAGCAAATATTTGATGGCAATAAAGGTGCAAATACAGGTGGTATGGGAACAATAGCACCAAACCCATATTGTACTGAAGAAGTATTAAAAGCCTTCGAAGCAGATATAATGAAGCCAACATTAAAGGGAATCCAAGAAGAAGACATGGATTTTAAGGGAATAATTTTCTTTGGATTAATGATTTGTAAAAAAGGCGTATATCTACTAGAATACAATGTAAGAATGGGAGATCCTGAAACAGAGGTTGTACTTCCTTTAATGGAAAGTGATTTCTTAGAATTAATAGAAGCAGCTATAGAAGAAAATCTAAGCAGCAAAGAAGTTAAGTTCAAAAATGCTAGTGCATGTTGTATAATTGCAGCTTCAAAGGGATATCCAGGTAGCTATGAAGTAGGTTTTGAAATAACAGGTACAGAAACAGCTACAGGAAAGGTATTTTCAGCAGGAACAGAGCTTAAAGAAGGCAAACTTCTAACTAAGGGTGGAAGAGTATTAGGTGTAACTTCCATAGGAGAAAGCTTAGAAGAGGCTAGAAATTGTGCGTATAAAAATATTGAATCAATAGACTTCGAAGGAATTTACTATAGAAAAGATATTGGAGAAATAAAATAATAAGTTCGAGCACTTCTATTCCACTCAAGAATTTAATTTCTTAATAATAAGAAATAAGTGCTTTAGAGAAAATATAATTAATATAAATAGATGTATAATTTAAATCTTGAATATAAGAAATTTTAAAGGCTGTAGCACTAATAATAAACTTTATAGCATAGAGTATTTGTATTTATAATGAATTAATAAATACAAATACTCTATGTTGTACATGAATTTATTAAGGCTACAGCCTTATTTTGAGTTTAATACTTATATTTTTTACTACGATATTAGACTTCATTATAATAGATTAACTGAATTTCAGTAGTACACTATAATGTTAGTAATATAAGTTAAGCTTATTTAATGAAATCTATGATTTCTTTATGCAAATAATTGTAGTAATATTAATATAAGGATTAATACTAAGGTTATTGAAGATATTACTTTCCCTTGAGTTGCACCATGTTGATTCTTATATTTTATACTAAGGTATAAAGATAAGTATGATAATAAAACTGATAAAATGTATATAGGAAAGTGAATATCAAGATATGAAAATAAAATTTCTCCTAAATTTTTACCACCAATACAGGTGAAATATAAAGACATGGATAGCAGGGATAATATGAAGGAAAGTATTCCGAATCTTCCGAAAGTTTTTTTGTTATGATTTTTAGTTTTCATTAATGTTCCTCCAAAATATATAATAATTATATATATAAGTTCTGTTAATCTTTATCTTAATTCTATAATGAGAGGACCTCTAAATAGAATTAAGACTGTTTATTAGAACATATATACTATATAAGAATATTTATATATTTAACATCAATATATTACCATAAAAATTAAGAACTTCATAGTATATTTTAAGAAAAATCATAATTTTAAGATAAATCGAGAGAAATAAATTTGGAATATGTAAAAAAACATAATATAAGTGAAAAACAAGGAAAATAAATTTAGAATATGTAAAAACATAATATAAATAAAAATCAAGGAATAAAAGGAAGTAAAATATGGAGAATCAAAATACACTTATTTTAAAAATTCCAACAATAGAAGAGTTAGATTATCGCAAAAAAATTTTAAGTGATGAAGACACAGTGAGCTATAACATGGGATGTGAAGAATTTCAAGGATATAATCCATATACGGGATGCATTGACTTTAATGAAAGCAAGTGGAGTGATTGGTTTTTAAAATGGATTACACAGGATAAAGAAAGATATTACGCATATATAATTAAATGCCCTGAGAATATACCAGTTGGAGAAGTAGCTCTTCGTTATGATGAAATGCAAAAGGGGTATTGTGTTAGCATTATAGTTGAGCATAAATATAGGGGTAAAGGATATAGTGAAGAAGCATTAAATCTATTATTAGAAGTTGCATTTAATGAACTAAAGGCAGAGAAAGTATTTGATAATTTTCCACAAGAAAGAACTTCCGCAGAGAAAATATTTGAAAAAGTAGGATTTAAAAGAACCTCTGTAGAAATAGTAGAGTTATTGAGGGAAGATTATTATAAAAAACAAAACGCTATTCTACATAAAAATTAATTATAATAAAAATTTTTTAAAATAAATGAAAATTTAGGATAAAAATAGTATAATGTAATAAATACAGAAAAATAGAACCTATAAACACAGAAAATTATGTAAATATAGAGAGTTTTTTTGAAAACATAATATTTATAGATTCTTAATAGCTTTATTTAATAGTCGTGATGAAAATAAAGCTATGGAATATTACTTTGTTAAATACAATATAGTTGAAGGTTTTTTTGATTTAAGGGGGAGTATCTTTGACATAAAGACTATGATAGACCTAATAATATTAAAAAACTTTTGTATTTATAAAATTAATTGTCACTATACTAAAATAAAGTAGATTATTAAGGAAACTCAAGAGCTTTAGGGAAAAAATAAGTTATTTTAGAATGAATTAAGATATTATAGAGAATACTAAGTATAAAATATTTAGCAAAGTTTCTACAATAAACTATAAAAATATTTCTATAAATAACAAAGCTTCAATAGCAAAGAAAAAGGAAATTCAAGAGTATTTGTAAGAAAAATTATTTTTAATATATAGATTAAGAATAAATCTTAAGAATATTTAGAAGTGATTATTATTAAGTAAAGCTAATCTTTTTAGTAAAGTTAAATTTCAATTAAAGTATAGATTCTTAATTGAAATTTAGATATTAATGTAATTTTAAAAGAAGAAAGGATAGGTGTTTTGAATGTTAGTAGTTAAAAGAAGTGGTATGAAACAAGAATTTAATCCAGATAAGTTAGTTAGCGCTATACAGAATGCAGCAGAGGATTGTAATGAACCTCTAAATGCTTCAGATTTAGAAGTTTTAATAAGAGCTATATTAAGAAGAATTAAGAACTTAAATGTACCAGAAATAACTTCAGAAGAAATATATGAAACTATAATTGTAGAACTTACTAAAGCTAGATTTTATCATTTAGCAAAGATATATAATGAAGGTGCCTTACAAAGAAGATAAAACTCTTCTAATAAAAATAAATGATTAAAATATAAGAATCTGTTTTAAAACAGTATCTATAATAGACAGTATGGGGATGTCGCCCTAAGAATAAACCCTACAATATATTGTTTTAATTTTAAATATGAAAAACAATATACTGTATGTAAATTCTTTAATGCGACAGTCCCCTTTTAAATTGCAATACTTTAAAGTTTTTTCTCATAATCTCATTTAGAAATTATTACTATGAAAACCATTGTTCAAAACTTTATATTCTATTATGAAATATGATTTAAAAGCTATGCTATGATTTAAATATATGATGGTCGCCATATATGCGTATATCCGCATCAATTACTGCTATAAAGGACTCATCAAAAAGTCCATAAATAGTAGAATGTTGAGATGCCTCATGAATTTCCTTAAGATGATTTTCATTGGATAAATCTAAATGAGGTTCGATGTTAATATCTACAAGACCAATTCCTTCATAAACACTTAATTCGGGAATATTATCCTCTAAATCCTTTGCAAGCACAACATTTTTAGCCATATTAATAGAACCAGCACTCATACCAATGGTAATTCCCTCTCTTTCTTGTAAAGCAGGAATTAGTTCGTAATCCTTTATAGAATTAATTTGCTTAAGAGTATTTCCACCAGAAAGAAATACAATAGCTGAATTTTTTATTAGATTAAGAGCTTCTTCCTTTGAAGTTCTAGAATCAATCACATATACATCATTAAAGAAAATATTCTTATTATTAAAATTGCTTATGATAGCATTAGAATACTTATCAGATTTATAAGTATTTTCAAAATCAGAAGCAACAAATACAAAGGAACCATCATTGTAATAATAGTCTTTTATGCATTTAATAAAACTTTGAGGGAACTCACCAGAAAAACCACTTGTCAAAATAGAAACTTTCATAATGTTACTTTGCAACTCCTTTACATAAGGTTTTTTTATGACACTTAGGACAATATAAAGTTTTATAATATATACCAGAGTTAATTCCAAAAACATTTTCCTTTAAGCTTATCTCAAAGCTCTCACCACAAACTTCACATATCCATTTATAATTCTTAGTACTCCAAGACATTAAGATATAAATACCTAAAAACAACATAACCAAGGAAATTAAAAAAAATATAAGATTATACACTATACCAATGATTAAAAAAATTAAGGAGAGTAGAGACAATGTAATACCTAGGATAAATTTAGGCTTATTTTTCAATGTAACACCTTCTTTTAGAAATATTAAAGTCTCAAAGTATTTTACAATTACAAAACATACAAAGCTTGGTTATATTTAACATGCTATGGGATAAAATAAATTCTAAGTCTTAAGTAGATCCTAGAATTTATTAAAATACTATAACATAGTATTTAGTTCTCTAAACCTTGGTACTTCATAGCTAAAAAATCTAGTAGTATCATAAGGAAACAATACAATATTCCTTGTAATACTTGGTATTAATAGCTAAAAAGCTAGTAATTTTATAAGGCTTAGACATAAGAATAAATTTAGTTATATTTATAATTAAATTATACAACCAACTGCTAAAATAATGAAGAAATCAAAGGAAATATAAGTTTAATAAAAACAGCAATAGACATAACAGCAAAAATCGGTTTAATAAATTTAGGGCCCTTATCTATAGCGAGTTTAGTACCAACCCTTGCACCTAAAATCATGAAAATTGCAACAGGAATTCCAAACAAGTAATTAATATTTCCTTGAATTGCAAACAAAATTAAGGCAGAAACATTACTTGTGAAATTAAGCATCTTAGCATTACCACTAGCCTTGGTAAAATCAAACTTGAAAATCTTAATAAATCCAAATATTAAAAAGGAGCCTGTCCCAGGACCGAAAAAACCGTCATAAAAACCTAAACAAAAGGCAAAAATCATACCAATAATTAAAGTTTTTTTCTCTATAACATCACAAGAATTATCCTCCATACCAAGGGTTTTTGATTTAAGAGAATAAACTCCTATAAGTAAAACCAACACTAAAACTATACTCTTTAAGAAGTCAGCAGGTATAAATTTAAGTACATAAACACCAGTAGCTGAGCCAATAAAAGTAAATGGAATAAGAAACTTTAAAAGCTTAAAATTAACCTTACCACTTTTAGCAAACTTAAGAGAACTAGTAAAAGAAGCCGTTGTAGAAGCAAACTTATTAGTACCTAAAACCATATGAGTAGGCAGATTAGTCATCATCAAAGCAGGTACACTAATAAGTCCACCACCACCAGCTATAGAATCAACTAAAGCAGCAATAAAACCCATAACACAAAGCAAAACCACAGTTAACATAAAACCTCACCTCTTTTGTAAAAATTCAAAATTTATCAAATAAAAACTTTTAAAATAAAACTTATATATTTTAGTAATGAAAGCTTTCAATAAAAATACCTACATTTAAAATATAGCTATTTCAATAATGAAGCTCAGGGCATTTAGAATTAATTATTAAATAGATATAACCCTAAATTACTGTATATAGTTACTTTGGATATATATTTAATAAAATAACTTCAATACTGATAAGAATATAAGTTTTAATTAATAGTTTATATTTGTAGTAATCCGTGTATTTATTCTATAATAAACCTTACATCTAAATAGAAAGAAGATTATTTATTAGAATATATAATAATAAGCTAAGTTAATTATATTAAAACTTCGCCATAATTAGAAGAGTATATACATAATAATACTTGATTTTATTTAAGGTTTTTATTAAGCTAGAAGTATTGATTATTTGAGGAAACATTATAGTCCTATGAAAAGGAGAAGAGCATACATGAGAAAAGGAAAAGATTACGAATTAAATATAGTAGAAACAGAATTTCCAGCAGTAGGAGTAGCATATCACGAGGGAGAAAGAGTCCTAGTTAAGGGATGCTACCCAGGACAAAAAATAACAGCAAAAATAAGCAAAAAAAGAAGAGATAAAATAGAAGGAAGATTACTAAAGGTACTAGAAGAAGCACCATACGCAATAGAAACACCTTGTCCAGTAACTCATTTATGTGGAGGATGTTCATCACAACAAATACCATATGAAAAACAATTAGAGTTCAAAAAAGAACAAATAGAAAAATTATTTAAAGCAGCTAAAATAGAAGGCTTTGAATATGAAGGAATAGAAGAAAGTCCAGAAGTATTTGAATACAGAAACAAAATGGAATTTACCTTCGGAGACATGGAAAAAGGTGGAGAACTAACACTAGGAATGCACGTAAAAAGACAAAGCTTCTCAGTTGTAACAGTAGACAAATGTAAAATAGTAGACGAAGACTTTACAACAATATTAAGAGTAACATTAGATTACTTCAAAAATAAAGGACTAAAATACTATAGAATAATGTCTAGAGAAGGATATTTAAGAAACCTAGTAGTTAGAAAAGGAATAAACACAGGAGAAATCCTAGTAAACCTAGTAACAACATCACAAGAAAACTTCGATTTAACAGAGTGGAAAGAACTAGTACTATCCCTAGAATTAAAAGGACAAATAGTAGGAGTAGTAAACACTATAAACGACAGCTTCTCAGATGTAGTACAATGCGATAGATTAGACATATTAGAAGGAAGAGAATACATATACGAAGAACTATTAGGATTAAAATTCAAAATAAATCCTTTTGCATTCTTCCAAACAAACACAAAAGGTGCAGAAAAACTATACAGCATAGTAAGAGAATACATAGGAAATACAGACAACAAAGTAGTATTCGACCTATACTGTGGAACAGGAACAATAGGGCAAATAGTAGCACCAAAAGCAGAAAAAGTAGTAGGAATAGAACTTATAGAAGAAGCAGTAGAAGCAGCAAAAGAAAATGCTAAACTAAACAATCTAAACAACTGTAAGTTCATAGCAGGAGACGTAGCCAAGGTAATAACACAAGTAAAAGATAAACCAGACGTTATAATCCTAGATCCACCAAGAGCAGGAATACATCCAGTAGCAATGAAATATGTAATAGAATTTAATGCCCAGGAAATAGTTTACGTATCATGTAATCCAAAAACATTAGTAACAGACCTACAAGTACTAATAGAAAATGGATACAAAATAGAAAAAGTAAGAGCAAAAGACATGTTCCCAAACACACCGCATGTTGAAACATGTGCCCTATTAGTGAAATCAAGTGAAGCGTAGATTGAACTTAGAGGCACAGTTGTTCTGGCGAATGAAATGAGAACAGAACTTCCTTAATCTTTACGAAGAGTGGAGCGACGAAGTAGGTTTTCTACAACTACCCATGCAAGGATTGCCCACAAAGCAGAGTGAAACGAAAGCTGAGTGGAAGCAATCTACTGCTTGAGGTAGTACTTAAGCGAATGAAATGAGAACAGAACTTCCTTAATCTTTACGAAGAGAGAAGCGATGAAGTAAGCTTTTTACTACCACCCATGCAAGGATTGCCAAGAGGCATTGAACACTTAGCGGAGCAATAGCTGAGCTTAGTGTGAAAGCCCATCTTACAGAATGAAATGGAGTAAGATGATCCATAAAAGGTAAAGAAAGCTGAGTGGATATAAAAACACTCATTTGTAGTAATAAAGAAAGACTATGAATTTGATTTAAATAATCAATTTTATAGTCTTTTTTTAAATAATATGACTGTTTTTATAAAGGAGTATAATATTTTTTGTAGAATAATATAATATTGTAAAAATTTATAAAATATATAAAAGCTAAGTAAATTCAAGCATCTAAGTCATACACTTAAAGTAGTTTAATTTGTTATTGCAATTTGCAATAAAATAAAATTATCAAGAGAGGAGTAATACAATGAAGAAACCATATACAATAGGATTTTGTGGTATAGATGGGGCAGGAAAAACTACACAATTGAATAAATTGAATGGATGGTTAGAAGATAATGGATACAAAACTAAATCAACAAAGGTTAAGTTTTCAGCTTTAGAGGTAATATACGAATTATCAGATAGACTTTATGGGAATCCATACCTTTATGGTAATATGCCTCCACTAGTTGTACGTTTAGGAATAGCTTATGATGTAGCATATCATTATCTTAAATTAAAAGAAGAACTTGAGGGAATAGATTTTTTGTTATGTGATCGCCATAAAATATGCTTTAAGGCATACGGTAAGGCATATGGTGTTTCAGACATGGAATGGATAGATAAAATTTTATCTATTGTAGATGAACCAGATATGATATTTTATTTTGACTCTGACCCCAATACATCGAAAGAACGTATTATGTGTCGTAAGGAAAAGCCATTAAGAGCTGATGAACTTCCAGAACATCTAAATGATGTTAAGTATTATTATGAGGAATTACTTAATGAACAGAGTAATGTAATAAGAATTAATGCTAATGCAAGCGTTGATGAGATTTTTGAAGTTATTATAAATAGTCTCAAAGATTTGAGCATCTTTGATAAATGCAAAGAAGAATAAAAATATAAATTAGGTGCTAGATATATTTTAGAAACGGCAGGTTTTCCAAAATATGTTGTGTTTTTGTGTATATATTTTATAATATATACAAGTAACTGAATAGTTACTTGTAAATAACAAAAAGGGGATTATAGATGGTATGAAAATGATGGATGAATTTATAGCTAATTATACAAAAAATAAAAGTGTGTCTCCGGGATTTTCATTGGCGGTAATGAAGGATGGAAAAAGTATATATAACAAGTCATATGGATTCAGTAGCATGGAAGATAAAGCTGAAATAACGGAGGATACATGTTTTTATATTGCATCACTTGCAAAGAGCTTTACAGCTGCAGCAATAATGTTATTATACAAACAATCTAAACTAGATTTAAAGGATAATATTAATAAATATTTTAAGGACTTGCCACATTATTATGATAATGTGAAAATTATTAATATGGTTAATCATACTTCAGGCATAAAAGATTACTTTACTGTTTACGAAGATAATAATAAAAGCACGGATAATATGACTAATGATGATGTTTATGATTTTATGCTTAGAGAAAAAGAACTGGAATATCCATGTAATAGCAGGTATGGTTACTCTAATACTGCTTATGTATTATTGGCATTATTAATAGAAAAATTATCAGGACAATCTTTTTCAGACTTTCTAGAGCATAACTTCTTTAAGCCTTTAGGAATGAAAGATACTTTTGTAGTTACAGAAAAAACGCAAACTATTCCTAATAGGGCTTATGGATATAAAAAAGAAGGGGATGAATTTTACGACTTTGATTATTGTGGACTGACTACAGGAGATGGAGGTATATATTCAACCATTAATGACTTAAAGCTATGGGTGGCGGCTTTTGAAAATGAAAGTATTTTTAATAAAGATATTATTGATAAAATCTTTACTTCAAACAAGTTAAATGATGGATCCATAGGAAAGTATGGATTTGGCTGGTTTATTTTAGACAAAGACAATGTGAAGGTTACTTTTCATGCAGGGCAGTATAATGGATTCACTAATGTAATATTAAAAGTACCTGAAGAAAAAGTTTCTATAATAATATTGTCTAATTATTATGAAGAAGGTTGGCAGAACATATTTAAGAATGGTCATGGGTTTGCTATGGAAACAAAAGAAATTGGTATCAATTAAACACTATGGAAATAGTTAAATCAATGTACTGTGTTTTTACATTTATAAAGGTAGAGAAATGAATATGACACAGCTATCTATACTTTTCCTAAAAAGGCTTTTCTTAAAGAATAGTGTTGATAATATGCAATTGTTTAAGGGAACTACTTAAAAAGTTCCCTAATTTAAATTGAAAATATTAATTTGCGATTAGATTCTTTTGGAAGATATAATATATCCATGAGGATTCTTCATCAATTGAAAGTTCTTTAACAAAGTTAAATTTCCAAAAGGAATATATTTGTCATTCTTCAAGTGTATGCAAATAAAACTCTCTATCATAGTTTTCACCTTCAATTGTTGTATAACTGGACTTTTCACTTTTACCTAGTCCGTCTCTCACAGCAATAAAAAGAAATCCATCATCATTTAAGACTTTATAAAGTTGATCAAAAGCTGTTGAAAGTTTCTCATTAGGAAGATGTACTAATTCTGCGATAACTGCACAAACATCAAATTTACCTAGATATGAATAGTCCTTAAGCATATCTTCAATAACAAATTCAACATCTGAATTTCGTTCTTTTACAATTCTTATACTTTCTTCACTAAAATCAAGACCAATTACAGTAGCACCAAGTTTTTTTATCCTCATACTTTCATATCCTGAACCACAGCATAAATCTAAAACATGAGGATTTTGAGGTAGATAATTAATAAATTCCTTTAGGTATGGCAATAATGTTTCATCATCATACCATTTATTAGCCCACTATGGTGCTGTTTTGTTATAGAAGTCTTTTATACCTTTCATAAAAATTCCCCCTTTTCATGGTATTATACATTACATGAGCATGGGATTACAAATATTTTACAGGAGTTACACAAAAAATTCTTCATAAACTCCAAAGTACTTTAATTTGCTATTAGTAGAGGATTGTATTCATTTGAAAAATATAAAAGTATAGACGTTTATACAGCAGTATTAGATCATGGAATTACTACTAAAGAAGAATTCTTAATAAAGCACAAAATAGAGCAAACATCTTGTAAATAAAATAATTTATTAAATAATAGTGTCATTAAAATTTATATGTAAGTTATAAGGGTTAACTTGTATCTTTTAAGTGCTACTTTAAAAGGTGGTATTTTAAAACAATTCTTATATGAAAGAAATTACAGTATTACTTTTAAAATAATATATAAGCTATAGTTATTATTACAAATAAATAGTAAGATTTATATAGAAATAAAAAAAAGAGTTTATTATATATAATTTAATAGATTGCATCTAATATTTAACATACAAGGTGCTTTTATTGTGTTTATATTTAAATATTTTTGTATTTATGCTTTATAAATTGTAAATTGATATAGTGTAAGAAAGGATAGAAAAGTAAAGATGAATTTTGCTTTTCTATCCTTTCTTTTATAATATTAAGTTTATTTATTTTGAAGGATTTGTAGAGCAATATTTTCTGGATAGAAGGTAAGAGCCAATCCAACCCAAATAAGTTATTGCTGTTAAAATTAATAAGATAATCCATGCTGGAGAATAAGATCCAAATATATCATATAGCGAAGCTATGAATAATGAGCCTAAAGCAAGACCTACTTGACTTGCACTATTAACAATACCATAAGCTTCTCCATACTTTTCTGAACCAAAAATCTCAGAGGTGATAAGTGGGGGAATAACTGTACCAATAGCAGTACCAAGTCCAAAAGAAATTGCCATTATATATAAAGTAGTAACACTGTTACCAAATAACATGAATACAAAAGCAAGACCAAAAGTTATACAACCAAAGGTAGTACTAGCAACGATCCCGAATTTATCATTAATCCATCCTATTAATAACTTACCAAAGATTCCTATTAGAGAATATAGAGATATAATAGCAGCTTGTACTTTTGCTCCTTGTAATTCTTCAATAGCAGGTGGAAAATGACCTAAAGCTCCTGAGTTTATAATAGAATTTGTAAACATTCCCAAAAGCAATATCCAAAAGAAAAGTTTTCTTTTAGAGTTCGTAACACTTAAAATTACACTAGAAGAAGTTTTAGAGGAATTATTATTTGAAGAAGAAACCTCATCAGCACCATAAGCTGTTAATCCCATGTCTTCTGGTTTTTTTCTAAGAATAAATAAAGCTGCAGGAAGAGCTAATAATAAAACTATAAGAGCCATAACTCTATAAGTAATTCTCCATCCGTAATTTGATAAAAGGATAGTTGTTATAGGACTAAATATAAACCCTCCTATACCGATTCCAGCCATAGCTAAACTCATAGCAAGTCCACGCTTTTTTATAAACCAGTTTGTAATCATCATACTTACAGGAATTAAAGTTGCATTAAGATAAAATACCCCTACAAAGAAAGCTGAAATATAAATATGAAAGATATTTTGAGCAAAGGAATAAGAAGCATAAGAAATAGCGAATCCAAGTATGCTCACACTTTGAATTTTTTTCATATTACCATTAGCAAGTTTTTTAGCAACTATAGGAGATAAAAATATTCCTAATCCTTGAAGTATTGTATTTGCAAGAGTAAATGAACTTCTACTTATATTCATTTCTTTAGTTACTTGAATAAGAAATTTATTTGAAAGTGACATAACTAAAGGAACTATGGTACTTGTAATAATTATACATCCTAAAATAATCCACCAGCCATAGAAAATCTTTGATTTTTTCATAATTGCCCTCCTTAATTGTTATTATTTAACCAGTTAAATGCACAGGTTGAGTAAATAGAAGCGCCATATGCCATAGCATTCTCATCAAATAGTACATTAGGATTATGATGAGGATAATCATTTCCAGGTACATGACAGCCTAACATGAAATACACAGTGGGAACCTCTTTTGATATAAAAGCAAGATCATCAGAAGGTGTAACACGATAATTAGGTATGTATTTCATATTCTCATCTATATCTTCAACATATGAAACTAGCTCTTTCAAAAGAGTAGGATCTGTATAAGTTGAAGGAACAGAAGAGAGAACTTCATATTGAATTTTAACATTACACATTAGTTCAGTAGACTTTATAATATCTTGAATTCTAGAAAAAAGTTTATTTCTTACTTCTGTATTATAAGTTCTTAATGTACCTTGAAGTGTAGCTATATTTGGAATTATATTAGGTGAATTTCCAGAGGAAAACTGTCCTAAGGTTAAGCTAGCCGTTTCCATTGAGGGAGTTTCACGTGCAATTAGTTCTTGAAAACTCAAATATATATGAACACCAGCATTTATAGGATCAATACCACTGTGAGGAAGGGCACCATGACAACCCTTACCTGTGATTGTAATTTTGAATCCATCACAAGAAGATGTCATATTTCCTTCACAGAAGGCAACAGAAGGGGCATCATAATCAAGCATAGTATGAATACCAATAGCTGCATCTACAGAAGGATTTTTAAGGACACCTGATTTAATCATATTTTGAGAACCTTGAAAAATTTCTTCAGCAGGTTGAAACATTAACTTTACATTACCTACAAGTTCTTTTGAAGATTCTTTTAGAAGTTGTGCTGCTGAAAGAAGCATTGAGGTATGGATATCATGACCACAATTATGAGCAGCATTTGTTTTGGATTTAAATAATAAATCATTAGTTTCAGACATAGGCAAAGCATCAGTATCACATCTTAATAAAATGGTTTTACCTGGTTTTTCTCCATATATGGTAGCTGTAACACCAGAATCGCAGATTTCTTCAGGATCAAGACCAATTTGTTTAAGTCTTTTTATAATGTACGCAGTAGTATTAGGTAAATGAGAACCACATTCAGCATTTTCATGCAGGTAGTGTCTGTCTTTAAGCATGTTAGGCATTAATTCAGTTGCTCTTTTAAAAAAATTATTCATTTACAGTTCCTCCTATATAATATAAAGACTATATAAAGACAAACGTCTTTATATAGTCTTTATATTATATTAATATTTTGAAAAAATCAATATATTTTTTGAAAATATAAAAAATTCAAATATGATAAAATTTACAGAAAAATATTTCTGAATAAGATAAATATGATAAAATAACAATAGAATTTAAATAAGGGAGTGCTTTAATTGAAAAAAAAGGTTGCTGTTATAACAACAAAATTTTTAGAAGAATTTCTAAATAATTCTTTTAATGAAATGAATATAGATTGTGACTTTCAAATATACATATATGAAACTTTTGAAGATATTAAAAATATATATTTAAATATACCCTTAGATACAGAGGGAATTCTAACAAGTGGTGTTTTCCCAGCACAAGTTATAAAAAAGAGTTTCCAAGAAAATACGATCCCTATTTCATATTTTAATATCGATGACGCTGATATATATAGACTATTTTTCTTGATTTTATATAAAAATAGAAATCTTGATATAAATAGAGTTTATGCAGATCCTCTTGGAGCGTTCGATATTGACTTAAATAAGTATCTTCAAAGTAATCATAAGCTTGATTACTCTGAAATGATAGAGCCTATGGTAAAAAATATGAGCTTAGAGGAATTAAAAGATATTGAAAAGGAACAACTTAAAAAGCATGTGACATTATGGAGAAATGGCCATATAGATATATCCGTTACACGATTTAGCAGTTTAGTAGAGCCATTGAAAAAATTAGGGTTAAAAGTATATTTTCCATTTCCAAGTCATGAGTATTTGAAGGATTCGTGTATGCAACTTTGTCAAAAAATTGATTTGATAAAAATGAAGGAAAATCAACCTGCTGCTATCAATATAACTATAGAGAATTCTGGTGTATTAGATGCAAACTTGGAAAGAAAGTATATTAATCTTCATGAGGCTCTTTTAGATTTTAGTGGAAGTTCTCTTATGGAATATGTGATTCAAAGAAATGCTTTAGGATTTGAAATACTTACACATAGAAAAAAGATTGAAGAAAAAACACTAAACTATACATCATGTACACTTAGAAACTTTTTAAAAGATAGATTAGATTTTAAAGTATATATAGGATATGGAATAGGAAATGATATGTATCAAGCTAGAATGAATGCAATAGATGCTAATAGAGAGGCTGTAATTAATCAAGTAGAAGGAAGTTTTTTGATTAATAATCTTAATGAGCTTATTGGTCCATTAGGCTTACCTAGTAATTTTATAATTCAAGATAATATATCAGAAAAAATAAAGAGCCTTACTAAAAATATCTCTCTTTCTCCTATAACTATAAGAAAAGTTGTTTCTGCATTTAAGTCTATGAGTAATGAACAATTAACAGCTAAAGAATTAGCATTAAAGTTATCTATAACTCAAAGAAGTGCGAATAGATTTTTAAGTTCCATGGAAAAGGGAAACATGGTAAAAATTATAGATGAGAGAAGGATAACAACAAAGGGACGTCCAGAAAGAGTTTATAAATTAAATGATCAATAATAAAAAATAAAGGTATGAAGATATGGATTATAGAAAATATAAGAATATAAACATTATATTTAATTATTTACTATATTTGTTAAATCTATGTTAAACCTATAAATTATTGTATACAAATTAATAGTCAATTGCTAAAATAATAGTATCTATTTGCGCTGCATATAAATCTACAGTACAAACTGATCAGGCAATAAACTTATTAAGTTTGTGAAGCCGGGCCTTAATTGGCAACAGGATGATTATTACGCCTGTGGGACAGTGAAATGTTCCACAGGTTTTTTATATTTAACCTTAGAACATTTCTGAAGATTGCAATGCCATAGAACTGTCTTTAATATTATGCTAGAAATAGCACATGGAGGTAATTGTTATGGTTGAACAACAGATCAAAGAAATTCAGGGGATCACGTCCCAAGAAGCAAAAAAGCTTCAAGAAAAGTATGGTAAAAATGAACTTATATCTGAAAAGAAGGAAAGTGTATTTCACAAAATTTTTCATGTCATTACGGAACCAATGTTTTTATTACTAATTGTTGCAGCAGGGATTTATTTTATTTTAGGAGAGCCTAGAGATGGAGCTATAATGCTCATTTTTGTTATTGGAATTATAAGTATAGAAGCAATTCAAGAATGGAAAACTGATAAAACACTAAAAGCACTAAAGGATCTATCTGCCCCTCATGTTACGGTACTTAGAGATGGAGCTAAAAAAGTAATAAATAGTGCTGATTTAGTACCAGGGGATATCATGTATATTAATGAAGGTGTTAAAATACCTGCAGATGGTATAGTGTTAAAGTCGAGCACACTTTGTGTTGATGAATCTTCTCTTACTGGGGAAGTGGAAGGAGTATGGAAAAGTATAACCGAGGATATAACTGAGAAAAATACCGACTATTGGCGTAAAGATTATTGTTATGCTGGAACATTAGTTATACAAGGTACTGGAGTTATATTAGTAGATAAGATTGGTTCGCAAACTGAGTATGGTAAAATAGGGCAAAATGTTATATCAGCACCAGAGGCCTCAACACCACTTCAAAAACAAACTGGAAAGTTAGTGAAGTTATGTGCAGGAATTGCAGTTGCTTTATTTATATTTGTGGGAATTATAACTTATTTCAATATACCAGATCATGGATTTAGTGATAGGATTATAGAAAGTATTTTATCAGGTGTTACCCTTGCAATGGCAATGATACCAGAGGAATTCCCAGTTATATTAACGGTTTTTTTATCTATGGGTGCTTGGAGACTTGCTAAAAAACATTCTCTTGTAAGAAGATTACCTTCAGTAGAAACCTTAGGTGCTGTTTCTGTTCTTTGTGTTGATAAAACAGGTACAATAACTATGAATCAAATGAATGTTAAAGAGACTTGGAGTATATTAGATGATACAAAAAATCTGATTCATATAATGGGAATGGCTTGTAAACAAGATGCTTATGATCCAATGGAAAAGGCTATGATTTCATTCTGTGAGAAAGAAGGAATTGCAAAAGATATTTTATTTGGTGGAGAACTTATAAAAGAATATGCTTTTACTGATGAAAATAAAATTATGGGTAATGTTTGGAAAAATTATGAGATCATTACAGTTGCAGCTAAGGGTTCACCGGAGCATATTTTAAAAATATGCAACTTAACAGATCATGAAAGAAAAATAGCTGAAGATAAAATACTAGAAATGTCTAAAGAAGGCCTGCGTGTTATTGCAGTAGGACAGGTGATTTTAAATAGTGTTTATGATATAGAAGAAGATATTAAGGATTGTAGATTACAATTATGTGGAATGATTGGACTTGCTGACCCGCCAAGAGAATCTGTAAAGGAAGATATCAAGATTTGTACTAAAGCAGGAGTCAGAGTAGTAATGATAACTGGTGATAATGGAATTACAGCTAGCTCAATTGCAAAGCAAATTAACATGCCAAATAGTGATAAGATTATAACTGGTGATGAGCTTAATGCAATGACTGATGATGAACTTCGTGAAAGAGTGAAGGATGTTAGTATATTTTCTAGGGTTATACCTGAGCATAAAATGAGAATTGTAAAGGCATTCAAAGAAAATGGTGAAATAGTTGCTATGACTGGTGATGGTGTCAATGATGCAGCTGCACTTAAATATGCTGATATAGGTATAGCAATGGGTAAACGTGGTTCAGAGGTTTCAAGAGAAGCGGCGGATTTAATTTTACTTGATGATAATTTTTCAACTATAATTGATACTATAAAAGATGGTAGAAGAATATATGATAATATTAGAAAAGCAGTTGGATATGTGTTTAGTATTCACATTCCTATTGCATTTGCCTCATTATTTGCACCTTTATTAGGAGTGAATCCAGCAAGTCTTTTATTATTACCATTACATGTTGTTTTGCTAGAGTTAGTAATTGATCCAACTTGCTCCATTGTATTAGAACGTCAACCAGCTGAGCATGACATTATGGATAGAAAGCCTCGTGATCCAAATGAAAAGTTATTAACTTCAAAAACACTTATTAAAAGTATCCTTCAAGGGTTTACTATTTTTGCAGTTTCATTTGGAACGTATTTTACATTCTTGGGGTATTATCCAGATAATGCAGCACTTGCAAGAACAATGGGTCTTAGCATCATATTATTAGCTAACTTATTCTTGGTTCAAGTTAATAGTTCAGATTCAGAGTATGCTATTCAATCTTTTAAAAAGCTTATAAAAGATAAAGTAATGTGGATAGTTAATTTAGGCACTGTACTTGGATTAGGAGTACTATTATATACGCCAATAAGTAAGTTTTTAAAGCTTACTTCCTTATCTATAGAGCAAATAGGGTTAGTTATTCTTATATCAGCAACATCAGTTGGGTGGTATGAAGTTGTTAAAATGATAAATAACATGAGTAGAGGTAAAAGCAAAAAATCAAGTTATGAAGAAAACTAAGATTTTAGATAATAGAAATAAATATTAGGTAACATTAGATAACTATTCATTAAGCTTATATAAAAATTAGAACTCCTGATTAAAGCTCAGGAGTTCTAATAAAAATCAAGTCTTTAATTTATAAGAGCATTTTTACAAAAAAAGTTCATTTTCATGATATACAGAACAGATTTTTTTCATCTTTTCTGAAGCTATTGTTAACATTACTTTACTAACACTACGAGCTTTAGAAGGACAAATAGCAACACAACGCATACAAGAGATGCATTCTGATTTATTTGTTTTTGATGGTGTATCCACTGCAATTGCATTTACAGGACATTTATTTACGCAAATTCCACATTTTATACAGTCTTTATTTACTGTAGGTTTCATAGGAACACCCTTATATTCTCTGTAAGGATAATTACCAGGAACAACTAGAGAGTTAAAGTTGTTTCCTGCTGTAAGTTTAGTTTTAATTTTTTCTGCAAAGGAAATTAATTCTTTATAATCATTATCATTAGGTCTTCCCGTTGCAAATTGATGCATAATGGAATGTTCAGCTACTGCTGCTATAGCAGCTACACAACAAAAACCACAGCTCTCCAATGTACTTTTTAATTCTAAAAGAGTGTCTTCATAGGCACGATTGCCATATACACAAATTAAAATTGCCTTTGAATTTTCAGCCTTCATTTCTTTAAGTCTTGAAACTGCAACTTGAGGTACTCGTCCACCAAATGACGGTACGGAAATAATACAAATATCATCATGGTTAAAGTTAAAAGAATTAAAATCCAGATTAGTATCTGTTAAATCTATAGAAGTGCTATTCTGGCAAAATGCTTTTGTAAAGGAATCAGCTACTTTTTGAGTTCCTCCTGTAGGACTGAAAGTGATATTATAACAAGTCATTAAAAATCCCCCATATTAATTAGTTAAAGAGAAGAAACTGAGTTCATTCTCTACAAATATCGATTTATATTGCCAATTATAGCATAATAATTAATTATATAGAAATATATGTAATTGTAATAAGTTTATACCATGGGTATAGAGAGAGGAAATAAGTTTTATTAATTGAGATTTTAATTACAAATTTATAAATCTTAATCTACAATTTTTATGGCAGTTAATGGTTTGAAATTGAATAATAAATAAAAAATGGTATTTGATTTCATGATAAGAAATGTAAAATCTATAAGAAAAATGTATTAGACAGGAATTAATTGTAAGTGGTAATATGAAGAACGTGTGGGCAAATATAAGTTAATTAAACTTATATTATTTATTTTATTAAAAATTAAAGGAGAGAGATCATGAAACACAAATTTTTAAAAGTACTTTCTGTACTTATAACCATTTCACTTTGCTTAGCTGGATGCGGGACATCTAATAAAAGTAGTGAGGTTACACCAGCTAATGCCAATGAAAAACAAAAGTATCCTGAAACTATAACAATAGGATATGTACCAAGTGCGGGTATATTACAAGTTCTACCTATAGTTGCAAATGACAAAGGGTGGTTTCAAGAAGAGTTTAAAGATACAAATACAAAAATTCAATTTGAAGCATTTAAAACGGGACCATTAATAATGGAAGCTTTTAATGCAAAAAAAGTAGATATTGGACATATAGGAGATCAGCCTATTTTTTCTAGTAGAGCTAATGGTGTTGATTTAAAAGCTTTTGGACTTCATTCTATAGGAGATAAGAATTACGGTCTTGTAGTTACTAATAAATCAGGGGCTAATGGTTTTAAAGATCTTAAAGGTAAAAAAATAGGAGTTTCTCTTGGAACAATTGGACAAAGAATATATAATCTTTATCTTGAAAAGTATGATTTAAAAGAAGGAGATATGGAAGTTATAAATATTCCACCATCTGATATGAAAACTGCACTTGAAACAAACAATGTAGATGGGGCAATAATATGGCAACCATGGATTGGAGTTATTGAAAATGAGAAAATAGGAAAACAGGTTGAGGATACCGTAGGACTAAAAGATAATATAAATATAACTATTGCTACTACAGAATTTATGAATGAATATCCAGAAACCATAAAAAAGTTACTTAAAGTATATATAAAAACAGAAAAGTGGGTTAATGAGAATAAACCAGAAGCTGCTAAAATTATAGCAAAAGAAATGAAGATTGATGAAAATATAATACTTAATGCTATAGAAAAAGAAAAATATGTGGTTAATATTACACAAGAAGCAATCGATTCAATGGAAGATACTTCAGAATTCCTTAGAAAAATAGGAGTGCTTCGCCAGGAAGTTCCAGCTAAAGAATGTGTTGAATTAAAATTCCTTAAGGATCTTGGTATTGAGTAATGACTATAGGCATTGATAAGGTTAAGATGAGTAATAAGAATATTAGGAAAATTAGGTCAATAATCACAATAATAATTATTATTCTATTTTGGGAGTATGCTAGTCAAACGGAACTTGTAAGAAAATCAATTTTACCAGCACCATCTACTATTGTGAAAACATTTTTTACTATGATATCAAGTGGTGAACTTATGGGGCATATAGGCATAAGTATTTTAAGAGTACTTGAGGGGTTCTTGATAGGAGCTATATTAGCAATTATAGTAGGGATACTTTGTGGTCTTTATAAAAAAGTTGAAGATTACTTAAGTCTTTTAATAGGTTTCTTGAGACCAATACCTGTACTTGCATGGACACCTTTATTGATTTTATGGTTAGGAATTGACGAAGCATCTAAGGTTGCACTTATAGCTATAGGGACATTTTGGACTGTATTGTTAAATGTTGTATCAGGAATAAAAGGTACTGATAAAAAACTTATGGAAGTTACATCTATGCTTGAGAAGGATAAAAGAACATTATTGTTAAAGGTAATATTGCCATCGGCTTTACCATCTATTTTTACAGGATTACGTTCAGGTATTGATATGGCATGGCGTTCAGTTGTTGGAGCTGAAATGATTGCAGCATCTAAAGGAATTGGATTTTTAATAACTTATGCTAGAGAAATTTCGCAACCAGATGTTATGATTGTTGGTATGATATGTATAGGAATAATTGGGATTTTAATTGAAAAGTTACTTGCTTTTTGTGAAAGGCATTTATTAAAATGGAATATATCCATTATTGAAAATTAAAATATAGGTGATCAAATGAATAATGAATATATTGATAATGTAAAATTAATAGATAAAGAAAATAAGGAAATATTTACAAGGAAAGTAGAAATTCTAAAATGTAATGCTATACATAAAAGTTTTCAAGTAGATTCAAAAAGTGTGCTTGTACTTAAGGATATTAACTTCACTATAAAACAAGGTGAAAGCATTGTATTACTTGGAGCAAGTGGATGTGGGAAGAGTACACTTTTAAGGTTAATAGCTGGACTTGATACAGAATATGAGGGTGACCTTTTCTTTCATGATGAAAAAATAAAGGGGACAAGTGTGAAAAGGGGAATGGCATTTCAGGAACCTAGGCTTTTTCCATGGCTTACTATAGAGGAGAATATAGAATTTGGACTAAAAAAGGATCTGGAAAAGTGTCAGAAGAAAATAGTGGTTGAGGAACATATGGAACTTGTAGGACTTAATAAATTTAAAAATGCCTTACCTCATCAGTTATCGGGTGGAATGCAACAGAGAGTAAGCATTGCTAGAGCTCTTGTTAATAAACCTGAAATATTGTTACTTGATGAGCCATTCGGTGCACTGGATGCTCTTACACGTACTAATATGCAAAAAGAGCTTTTGAAAATATGGGCAAGGGAAAAAATCACAATGATTCTTGTAACTCATGATATAGAGGAAGCTATATTGTTAGCAGATAGAATTTTCGTTATGACTCCACTTCCAGGAACTATTGCTGAAATAATAAATGTAGATATTGATAAAAATGATAAATTTACTTCAAAAAGGATTTTAGAATTAAAAAATTATATATATAATAAGTTCTTTAGTGGCAATTAGGATTATATATTATTTTAAATATGATATATCATGACTATTGAAATCAATTAATTAATAATAGCAATAAGTATACTAATAATTTAACCTATAGAGTAGATGAAAGAAAAAATCTACCTATAGGTTTTCTATATATTAGAACTATATATTTTATTGATTAAATAGCTATTCGCGGCCTTATATCTTCTTATCAGCGCATACAGGTGTCGTTGTAAAGTTGATTAAACAAAACTTGTACAAGTCAATCGAAAAACAATGGGGAACTTGGAACAAAGAAAATTTATATAATACACAGAAATATTACACCCCGATGTCAAGTTGGTTATGATATAATTTAGAAAAAAAGGAGGAAAATATAAATGGCACGCTTATCCGGGTTAAAAACCAAGCTACCTAGATTTAATATAGAGGAAAAAATAGCAAAAGAAATCATTGGTAACGGTGACCTTGTTGGTATTACGGAAAGAATGGAAAAACTACTCGATCCTGATATTACCTATCAAATTTTAGATTCAAGTGCTTGCGGGACTTCTCATAAGGAACTTCATTTGCTCAAACAAATTGAAGGTGAAACTTTACAGAAAAAGATTGAAAAAATAGCTTCTTTGGATGATTTTCATTCTGATTGGAATGTTAGTTTAAATAATGACAACACCTTAACAGCAGGGTGAAGCATTAAAGATAACGAGAGTTTTGCTTGTGTATGTTCAGCCTCTGTTAATAAAAAACAGAAAGTAAGGGAACTTTCACAGGAAGGTTGCACAATGCCACTTACATATTGTTTATGTTGTGCCGGTCATTGCAGACGTCATTTAGAAAAATTGCTTTGTGTACAGCTGAAAACAAAAGAAGTGGTTTCTTCACCAATTAACAGCAAAGGTCAAAAACCATGTGAATTTATTTTTGATATTCTAAAATAATTTCACTATTTTTTATTAATCTATTAATTTTATGGAAAGTCAAAAGGAAGAGGTCATATGCATATCCTTACAGAATCAGAAAGAGAAATGATAATTAAATTTTTAAAGTGATATTTATAAAGTTAGCATATTAAATATAAAAGCAAATGAGATTTAAAAAGGCACTACAGCTTATAATTAAGATTGAGTGCCTTTTATTTATTCATTAAACAAACTACATAAACATTTCTAACTTTAAGAAGACTAAAATTAAATAATGTAGTTTTAAAATTACAAGATATATACTAAAACAAAAATGAGTTATTAAATTTAAAGTTTCTCATAAATACTTACAGTAAAGTTTAAGTCAGTTTTTAAATGTTGAATCTTTTCAACTTCCTCGCGCATATCTTCTTTAATGCTCCAATAATATGGTGTCATTAAAATAAGGTTATTTATATCTTCTGAGTTGTCTATATCAATTGAATATTTTATCTCATCTTTGAATATAAGCTTAAGTCCTTCATAAGCAAATTCTTTTTCATCGTGTTTTCTAGGAATATTATATAGCTTTTCTTTTAAACCATATAAATGATCTATTCCAGGAGTTATTATTATAAGCTTACCAGATTTTTTTAGTGTTCTATAAAATTCATCATTACTTCCAGGGGCAAAGTTTCGTATAATGCAATTAAGACTATTAGACATAATTGGAAGATTGAAATTACTACCAACTATAAAATTAATTTCTTTATCGCGTTTTGATGCATATGCAGCGGCAAATTTAGAGATATCTAATCCATAAAACTCAATGTTTTTATTTCTGTTTTCCTTAAGAAGTTTTTCTTTTAAGTTAGCAACAAAATATCCGTCACCACAGCCAGAATCTAATATATTTAAATCCTCATCACATAAATTTTCTGAGATTATAGTATTTAATTTATCGGAAAACTGTTTATAGTAGCCTTTATCTAAGAAATTACTACGGCTTTTAACCATTTCTTTATTATCACCAGGATTCTTTGTTTTCTTTTGGTTCACCATTAAAAGATTAATATATCCATTTTTAGATAAATCAAAATTATGGTTATTATCACACATGAACTGTTTTTCATGCTTTTTTAAGTTTAACCCACATGTAGGGCACATATATATGTAATTATTGTTTTTCATCATAAAATTAAAAAAACCTCCTGAAATCAATTTGAAACTGTAATTTTGTTATAACCATAGATAATTATATTTAGCGTTAAAGTATCCATAGTTGCTTATAGCATATGTGAATTATAATATATTTTTGAATTTTAAACAACTAAGCAATAAGATGGTAAGTTTTGAGGCAGTTGCTTGTTTGATGGAGCATAGAAAGAAGGGAATAAGTAAAGCTATGATACTACATGAATTAAAGGCAGCTGAGAATTTAGGTGCAGAAGTTTCAACTGTTTTTACTCTTTGTCCAGAAAAGTTTTCATCACCAAATAGATTATATTCAGGAGTCGGCTTTAAGTTAGTTGGAAATATGTTTACATGGAAAAAATAAAAGAATAGAGGACAGTATAAAATCAATTCTGTCAGAACTTTGTAAGAAGTTTTATTTAAAATAATATTCATAGAGAGTAAATAAAGTTTGGAGTGATGAGAATGATTATTTTAAAAACAGAAAACTTAGTAAAGATATATGGTGAAGGTGAAAATACGGTTAGAGCTTTAGATAATGTAAGTATAGAGGTAAATGAAGGGGAGTTTGTTGCCATTATTGGTACATCAGGTAGTGGAAAATCTACTTTATTAAATATGATAGGGGGATTAGATAAGCCAACTAGTGGGGATACCATAATTTCAGGTAAAAAAATTAGTAATATGAAGGATGAAGAAATTACTGTGTTTAGAAGAAGAAATATAGGCTTTATATTTCAGTCATTTAACTTAGTTCCCATTTTAAATGTCTATGAAAACATAGTACTTCCTATAGAATTAGATGGAACTAAAATTGATGAGAATTATGTTGATTCCGTAATTGATACCTTAGGATTAAGTAGTAAAGTAACTAATATGCCTAATAATCTTTCAGGAGGACAGCAGCAAAGAGTAGCAATTGCAAGAGCCTTAGCTACAAAGCCAAGTATAATTTTAGCTGATGAGCCAACGGGTAATCTTGATAGTAAAACTAGTATGGATGTTATAGGGCTTTTAAAAACTACAAGTAAAAAGTTTAATCAAACTATGATTATGATTACACATAATGAAGAGATTGCACAAATGGCAGATAAAATTATAAGAATTGAAGATGGAAAGGTATTTATTAGGGGTGAGAAATAATGAAGCTTGAAAATAATAATAAGGAAGTTGTAAAAAGGCTCACAAATCGTTCTTTAAAAACAAATAAAATAAGAAATACCTTTGCAGTTTTAGCAATAGTTTTAACTACCTTTATGATATCTTCAGTATTTACTATTGGAATTAGTTTTGTAAAGAATTATAAGACAATGAACTTAAGAGTTCAAGGAACAACAGCAAGTGTTTCTTTAGAGGGTCCAAGTGAAAAGCAAATTGAAAAGATAAGATCCTTAGATATTATAAGTAACTTAGGTTCTGAAATTACAGTGGGACAAGTAGAGCTTGAAACACTGAGAAAAAATAGATGTGCTATTTTAATTAGATATGCAGACAAGGAGGATTTTGAGAAGCAAATAAGTCCTGCTATTAGTGATATTATAGGAACTTATCCAGAGCAGATAGATGAAATAATGATATCTAGAAGAGCTTTAGAGTTCTTAGGAAAATCAAATGCAGAGATAGGGGATGAAATAAAGCTGTCATACATAATAAATGGTGCAGTGCAGGAAAAAGAATTTAAGTTAAGTGGAATTTATACGGATTATGGAATAGTACAAGATATAGGAAATATATTGATTTCACATAAATTTATAGAAGCTAATAAGCTATCTGTAGAGAAAAATGGAAAGTTATTTATGACTTTAAAGCCAAGTGCTAGGTACACAGCTCAGGATATTCTTGAGAAGGAAGTCAAACTTGAGGGAAATCAAAAGTTTTCTTATAGTTATGATAGAAATGAAACTTTAGTAAAGACAGCCTTAGCAACGGCAGCCTTAGTAGTAATGATAGCCTTATTTATAGTTTTAAGTGGATATTTACTTATTTATAATGTGTTATATATTGCAGTTGTAAATGATATTAATTTTTATGGGCTTCTAAAAACTATAGGAACTTCTCCAAGACAAATTAAAAAGATAGTTAGGAATCAGGCTTTAAAATTATCTATTGTTGGAATTCCTGTAGGATTAATTTTAGCAGCTACAGTTTCCTTTATAATAGTTCCTTTAGCAATGAGTACTTTCTTTTCAGGAACCAGTGCAACAGCTATGCCAAGGGAAATATCTTTTAATCCATTAATATTTATAGGTGCAACTATATTTTCAATTTTAACTATTTTATTGAGTTGTAATAAACCAGCTAAAATAGCTGGAAATATATCCCCAACAGAAGCATTACGTTATACTGGGGCTAAGGCTAAAAAGGAAAAGAAAAATAGAAATTCAACCAAGGGTGGTAAGCTTTATAAAATGGCTTGGTACAATGTTTTTAGAGAAAAGAAAAGAGCTGTTTTAGTATTTTTATCATTGTTCATGGGGGTAATAACTTTCTTAAGTGTAAATACATTTTTAAGTAGTATGAATGTAGAAAATTATATAGAAAGGTATGTTAAAAATGATTTTACCTTACAAAATATATTAGATGAAAATCGTGATTTACAAGATAACTTAGATGAGGATTTAGTGAATTCTGTAAGGAGTATAGAAGGAGTTACAAGAATTAATTTAGTAAAGTCAAGTAAATTACAGATTGAAATGAATGAAAAGGTATTTTTACCTTCTTTATTAAATCAATATAAGAATCTTGAGGGTTCTACAGATGGAGCATATAAATTTTTAGAGTATATAAAGAAAAACCCAAAGGAGTTATTTACATCTGTTGTGGGTGTAGATGATGATTTGATAGAAAGAGTCAATGGAGAACTTAAAGAAAAAATTGATGTTGAAGCTTTTAAAAATGGGGAGTTAATATTACTTAATGCCTGGTACTATGGAGAGAATTATGAAGATATAAATGAAGAATTAACTATAGAAAATTCAGATGGCAAAGGCAATAAGAGCTTTAAAACTAAGCTAGTTAATGATACCAGTGGTAGATTACCTCATGGTTTAGGATCGCCTTTAGGAATTTCAACAATATATATGAGTAATTCTGCCTTAGAAAGACTTGATAGTGAAGCTAAGAATTTGAATGTATATGTGGATTGTGAAGAAAAATATGAGCCTAAGGTAAACTCTGAATTAAAGAATATAGCTGATAATAGAGGTCTTTGGTTAGAATCAAAAACAGGAGATACAGAAGAGTTTAATAAATCTCAAAAGGTAATGAATATATTAGGTGGTGGAGTTTCTATAATATTAATTCTTATAGGGATACTTAACTTTATAAATGTTATGATAACAGGAGTAAATATTAGACTTAAAGAATTTGCTGTAATGGAAAGTATAGGAATGACTAAAAAGCAAATTAAAAGATTATTAAGCTTTGAAGGAATGTATTATGCGGGTATAACGAGTATGCTTATTTGCACATTAGGAGTGGCTATTGTATATTTAGTTGCAGAAATGACGAAGAAAATAGTTGATTATGCACAATTTATATTCCCTATAACTCCTTTAATAATTCTTATAACTATTATTTTTTTAGTGTGTTTAATTGTTCCAAGAGTTGTATTTAAAATAGCATCAAAGAAAAGTGTAACAGAAAGAATTAGAAAAATAGAAAATTAGTGAAAGTGCGGTAGATGGCTATATCTATCGCATTTTGATATAATAGGATTTATTTATAAATTTTAAAATTAAGAATACATATAAGGTAAGATTTTGAGGGAGATAAAGATGGCAACTATACTTATAATTGAAGACGATAGGGTTTTAAATAAAGGAGTAAGTTTTGCTTTAAGAAAGGATGGACATGAGGTTATTTCTGCTTATTGCAAAACAGAGGGAAAGCAAATAATTTTAAATGAAGAGGTTGATTTTTTACTTTTGGATATTAATTTACCTGATGGCTCGGGGGTAGATTTGTGTAAAGAACTTAGAGAATATGTTAAGTTCCCAATAGTGTTTTTTACAGCTAATGACACAGAAGAGGATATGGTTAAGGGCTTTGAAAGTGGCTGTGATGATTACATAGCAAAACCTTTTTCAGTGGAGATTTTAAAACATAAGATTAATGCCATGCTTAAAAGAAATAATACAGTAAGCTTAAATTCTTTTGAGTATAATGGATTAAAGATAGATTTTGATAAAATGACTGTAGAGCTTAAGGAAAAGGAAGTATCTTTAACGGCTACGGAATATAAACTTTTAGAGCTTTTAGTAAAGAATAAGGGAAAGGTACTTACTAAAGAAATACTTATTGAAAAGCTTTGGGATAACAGTGGTAACTTTGTTGATGAAAATACTTTAAGTGTTAATATAAGAAGACTTAGAAAGAAAATAGAAGAAGATACTAAAAATCCACAGTATATAATAACGGTATTCGGCATAGGGTACAGCTTTGGAGAATAGTAGATAAGCTATAAAAGTTCATGAAAAATAAAAGTTAAGGCAAAGAAATTATAATAAGTTTTTTATAGAAGTTTTAGAGAGGAAGATGTATTGGAGTTTAGTTTTAATATATTAAAGTATATATTTATATTTGGGGAGTAGAGATGAAGAAAATTATTTATAAAGATAATATGGATAGGATTTTAGAATGGATTATGATAATTACTTTAATTATTTTAATTGGAGTTGTACATTTAATAGGTAGAAGCGTGTTATTAACCTATGTTGTAGCAGGATTCTCTTTAGTTATAATTATGGTAATGTTTTTTTATAAAGTTTTTCATAAAACCTATATAGAAAATATACTTGTTCAACTTTCTGACTTGTTAGATACAATAATAAATATTAGTGATGATCCTATATTTTCAACCACAGAGGATACTATTTTTTCAAAGCTTCAATTTCAAACTATAAAGTTAACTAATATTTTAAAAAAGAAAAATAAACAAATAAAAGAAGAGAGAGATGAAATTAAAGCTTTAATATCTGATATAGCACATCAATTAAAAACTCCTTTAACTAATTTAAAAATGTATGGAGAGTTTTTACAAGATGAAAGCTTGAGTAAAGAGGAAAGAAAAGAATTTAATGAAATAATGATTTTATCCTTAAATAGACTTACATTTTTAGTTGAAAGTATGATAAAGATGTCTAGACTAGAAAGCGGAGTAATTCAATTAAGAAGTCAAAGAAATAATTTGAATGATACTGTGCTTAGAGCTATAGCTCAAGTACAAAAAAGAGCAAAGGAAAAGCACATAAATATAAGGTTTGAAGAAAAGCATAAGGTAGAAATTAATTTTGATAAGAATTGGATATTTGAAGCAGTTCTAAATATCCTGGATAATGCAATAAAGTACACACCATCAAATGGTGAAATACAAGTTAAGCTGCAAAGCTACGAAATGTTTTCTAGAATTGATATTATAGACAATGGGATAGGAATTTTAGAAGAGGAGATAGCTTTAATATTCAAAAGATTTTCAAGAGGGAAAAATGTTGGAGATGTTGAAGGAATAGGTATAGGACTTTATTTAACACAGGAAATAATAAGTATGCATGGAGGATATGTAAAGGTGAATTCCTCTCAGGGAAAAACTAAGTTCTCACTATTTTTACCTATTGATATAAATAAAAGTGCTTATTAATCAAATAGATACTTATATATACTTTAGTATATAAGTTTAAATTTCAATTAAGATTTAAGGAGTAGTTAAATGGATTATGTAAAGTACATACGTGATAAAGTTGGGCATTCCGCAATTAATCTTACAGGGGTTAACGTATTGATTATGAATGAATGTAATGAGATTTTACTTCAAAAAAGAGGAACTTTTCCTTTGAAATGGGGATTAATCGGAGGGATTACAGAGTTAGGAGAATCACTTGAAGATACTGCAGTGAGAGAAGCTAAGGAAGAAACAGGACTAGATATTAAGGAGCTTATATTATTAGGTACAACTTCTGGAAAGGATTGTTTTATTAAGTTTCCTCATGGAGATGAAGCATATTTTATAACAGTGGGCTATGTTACTAAAAAATATAGTGGGGAATTATTAGTAGATGGAATAGAGACTAAAGAACTTAAGTTTTTTAGTTATGATGATTTACCAAATAATATTCCCAAAAGTCATTTGAAATTTATTGAAAAATATTATGCTCAGTCAGGTACCAAAGGATAAACTTATGGTACTGGACTGAGCATAATTAATTTAAAAGAAAAACTTCACTATAAGTATAAATTGTTATACTATGTAATTAATGCATTATATTATGATAATTAGAAGTTACATTAAAGAGGTTAAAGCTTAACTTTACAGAAGGAGAGCTTAGGGGGAGAGAGTATGGATGTAACATTTGAAATGGAAGATGGTAAATTTAACTATAGAGTATGTGGAATTATTATACATGAAGAAAAACTTCTTGCAATGAAAGATTATGGCTCACCACATCATTATTTACCAGGTGGTCGTGTACAACTTCATGAAACTGCAGAGGAAGCTGTTGTAAGAGAGATTAAGGAAGAATTAGAAATTGATTCGAATATTATTCGTCCATTATGGCTTAATCAGAATTTTTTTGTACAAGATATAACACAGGAAAAGTATCATGAATTATGTCTTTACTTTTTAATGGATGTAAGTAATAGTGATTTGATAAGTAGAGGAAATAAATTTTTAATAGATGAGGGTGAAGAGCATCATAGCTTTCAATGGATACCTTTTGAAGAATTAAGTGAAACATATCTTTATCCTAACTTTATAAAAAAAGAGATCTATAATCTTCCTAAGTCATTGGTAATGATTACAGAAAGAAAATAAAGAAAAGGGGAACATGAAAGATGGGGAATATAAAAGATATAGAGAGTTATAAGATAAGAAACTTATATAATGAATTAATCGAGGAAAATTATAAGGCACTAGATGTTTTCTGGGATGAAATAAAGGAAAGTGGTTCACCAATAATTGAGGCAGTAGAGGATGATAACACACAGGTTATGGTGACATTTATTTATAAAGCAGAAGAGAAGATTGAAAATGTAGTTGTTTATGGTGCTTTTCCAAGTTATAGATATAAAGAAAATCTTATGGAACAATTATTAGATTCAAATTTATGGTATAGAACATATAAAGTTAGAAATGATATAAAATTTTCTTATAATTATTCTGTAAATGATGCTTTAGATGATGATTACAAGAAAAGATCTAGTAATTTTAGTTTAGATAAATTAAATCGAAATATAATAGTGTTTCCTAAGGACCCAGAGGATGAAGAAGATAGGGAGCAAAGGAAATCATTAGTTAAATTATGCAATGTAAAAGAAGATATATGGAATAAAACTATGAAACACAGTAATCATGGAACTTTAGAATTACATAGATTTAAAAGTGAAATTTTAAATAATTCTAGAAGAGTTTGGGTTTATAAGCCATATAAATATGAAGAAAACCTTGATGAAAATAATCTTATTATATTTACAGACGGATTTTTGCATATCAATATACTAAATTCAGTAACTATATTAGATAATTTAATATATGAGGATTTAATTCATGAAAGTGTATGTGTATTTGTAGATAGTAATGATAATAGAGTTGAAGAGTTAGCTTTTAATAAGAGTTATGGTGAGTTTATTACAAAGGAAATATTACCATGGGTTCATTCTAACTATAAGGTAACTAATGAATTATCAAAAACAGTTATAAGTGGAGTAAGTCTTGGAGCATTGGCATCTACATATATAGCACTTAAATTTCCTAATGTATTTGGAAATGTACTTGCTCAATCAGGTTCATTTTTCTGGGATAATCATTGGTTAATAGATGAGTATGAAAGTAGTGAAAAAGTTCAATCAAAGTTTTATTTAAATGTAGGTATTTTAGAGGATAGACCATATGATGATGAACCTATAATGAAGGATTATATAGATAAACTTAGAGATGTCTTAATAGCTAAGGGATATGATGTCTTTTATGAAGGATTCCAATCAGGACATGATTTCTTAAGTTGGGGAGAAAAACTTGCAACGGGGCTTATTGCATTAATAGGAAAAAAGAACTTATAAAATAGATGAAGTTATAAGTAAATATTAAAGTGTTAAAGTTTGAAGATAAAAGCAAAATCTAAAATTTATTTTGAGAGGTGAAAAAACTGTTTAATTGGTATAAGAATAAATGTTTTCCTTGGATAATGAAAAAGAATATAGGAAGTAAAGCAATATTAGGAATTCGTAAAGGCGTATTATCTAAGGCTCACGGGAAAATTTTAGAGATAGGTATAGGGACAGGTACTAATCTTCCACTTTATCCAAGTGAGGTTAAAAGAATAACTGCTGTTGATAGCTATATTAGAAATGTACCAAGTTCGCTTATTAAGGTTGATTTAATAAATGAAAGTGCATGTAAAATGAGTTTTCCTGAAAATACTTTTGATACGGTGGTTTCTACATTTGCACTTTGTAGCATTGATGATTTAGAAATTAGTTTAAATGAGATCTATCGTGTACTTAAACCAGGTGGACAATTTTTGTTTTTAGAACATGGTAAATCTAAAAATAAATATGTTTCTTATATACAAAATACTTTTAATCCACTTTATAACATTTTTGCCTATGGGTGTAATATAAATCGAAGCTATGTAAATGAAATAGAAAAGAGTGGGTTTGTTATTGAGGAATCAGTATATGAAAAGGCCCCTATTTATCCAAGGATATTAGAGGGGTATATCTACAGAGGAGTAGCAAGAAAGTTTTAAGATGGGAATCTTTAGGATTCAACAAAATTAGGAAAAAATACTTATTTTATAGCAAGTAATAAAAGATATTTTAAAAGGGGAATATATAATTAAGATTAAATTTAATACTAAATTAGTAATAAAAAAACATAACTCTAATATTCTATAAAAATTTATGCTAAGAATATTAGAGCTTTGTAATTAAGTTAAGCTTATATTTTAAAATAAAAAATTAAATATGACTATATATGTCCTATTTATGGGTTATTATAAAGATAAATACTTTATTTGTTTAGGAATATAGAAGATAAAAGTCTAAATGATTTACAAAGATGTGATTAAGAAAGGATAAAGCTATGAGAATACTAGAAATACTATTTTATTTATTAAAATGTAATTCTAAAACTACTATAGGGGAATTAGCAAGGATATTCAAGGTATCAGAAAAAACTATAGGAAGAGATTTAGATAAGTTATCAGTTTTAGGTATTCCTATAATTTCATATAGAGGAGTAAATGGAGGAATAGAGATTGATAAAAATTATGTCATAGCTAAATATGTTTTAACAGAGAGTGATTACAAGAACCTAATATTATCACTTTATATAGCTGAAAATATAGTAGGATCATTGAAAAAATCAGATCTTATTGATAAATTTAAACTTATTAATAATGATGGGTGTAATGAAATATTATCTAAATTAGAAAAAAGGTTTATAATAGATTTTGATGAAAAAAAAAGAATTCCTGAAAATGATATATGTAAAGTTATTGATGAGGCTCTAGATAATAAAAGCTTTATAAAGTTAGAATTTAAGGAAGAGAATATAGAAGTTTTTCCAATTTGCTATGTTTTAAAAAGAGAGGGCTTATATTTATATTGTTATAATGAAGAATATAGGTTAGTTTTGATAGATAATATACATAGAGTATCACTGAACTATACATATTATGAAAAGGAAGTTATTCCATACGAAGATAATAAAGAGAATTTAATAATTATGTAGAATTTAATTTTAAATAATATAAGATTAAAGAAAATTAGAACACAAAGGAGAGATGGTATATGTGCACAGCATTAAGTATACAATCTAAGGAAGGTAAATGTTTCTTTGGACGAAATATGGATTTGGCTTATAATTTTAATCAATCAGTTATGATTATTCCTAGAAATTATAAATATGAAGATAAGGTTACAGGAAATATGGTAACTAATAAACGTGCTATTATTGGTATGGGAACAGTTATTGATAATCATCCAGCAATGGCTGATGCTATGAATGAAAATGGGTTGGCATGTGCAGGATTAAACTTTGATGGGTATGCTTATTTTGAAGAAGAGCCTATTTTAGGTAAGTTAAATATCGCACCTTATGATTTTATACAATGGGTATTATCTAATCATGAAACAGTTGAAGAAGTAAAAAAAGAAATTAAAAATTTAGAGTTGGTAAATATACCTATAAATAAAAATACACCAGTTTCAAAACTTCATTGGATGATTTCTGATAAAAGTGGAAAGTCAATAGTAGTTGAAAAAACTAAAAACAACTTTTCTGTCTATGATAATCCGGTGGGAGTTATGGCTAATAATCCAACTTTCGATTGGCATTTAACTAACTTAAATGAATATATGAATATTACTCCTACTCAGCCAAGAGAAACTAAATGGAGTGAAAAAAATTTAAAGGCTTTAGGAGTTGGTGCTGGAACCTTAGGAATACCTGGAGACTTTGCCTCTGTTTCAAGATTTATAAGAATTGCATATATTAGAGCTAATATGCCAAGTGTAGAAGGCGATAAAAAATCTATCTCTCAATTCTTTAATATGCTTGATTACGTTAAGATGGTAAGAGGCGGAGTAATTACAGAAGAAGGTATAGAGGACTCTACGATTTATTCTTCTTGTATGGACCAAGAAAAAGGAATTTATTATTACAGAACCTATGATAATAATAGAATAAATGCTGTAGATATGACTAAGGAAGAGTTAGAAGGGGAAGAAATAAAGACTTTTTCATATTTATCAGAGCAAGATGTAAATTATCAAAATTAAGATTACAGAGTTCGAGACGGATTTAATAAATGTTTTTTAGTATGTAAGATATAAAATTTATATAAAAGGCTATGGTATTAAGTGTAGATGCTACGTTATATAATTCTAACTTTATAAGTACAGAATTATATAGAGTTAGTAAGCTTATAAGTACCATAGCTTATTTTTTTATAATATAATTTTCCTTATATTAAAAGTAAAATAGAATATTTTAATTTCGGTTAACTATTTTTAAATTATAAGAAAAGCGTATTTAATAAAGTATATGATTAAGAGCAAAAGTTATATTATTTATAAAAATGGAAAATATAAGTTGAAGAACTACTTGACATTACATAGTAGCGGATATATTATGGAATTAACAACTATTACGTAATACAAAGTAGGTGATTTATTGGCTAGTGATACTCAGATATTAAAAGGGTTATTAGAAGGATGTATCCTTAAAATAGTAAGTGAAAATGAAACTTATGGATATGAAATATGTGAAAAATTAATAGAGTATGGTTTCGAAGCTATTTCTGAGAGTAGTGTATATCCAATACTTATAAGATTAGAAAAGAAAAAGTTATTATATTCTGTTATGAAAAAATCTCCCTTAGGACCAATGAGAAAGTATTATTATCTTACGGATGAAGGGGGAGAGGAATTAAAGGCGTTTACAGTATCATGGGGAAAAATAAAAAAGAATGTTGATAGTGTATTGGAGGGATAAGGTATGTTTACGGCATTGAAATTAAAAAAAATTAGAGTTAAAGAGCAAAGAAAATTAGATAAAAAGAATTTAGCCTTATACAAGAATATAACTTCTCATATGAAAGAAAGTAATTTAACATCAGATGAAAAGGAAGAAGTTTTGCAGCAAATTATGGATATGATGTTGCAAGCACAAAAGGAAGATAAGTCTATTGATTTATTTATAGGAGATGATTATGAAGTCTTTTGTAATTCAATTATTGAGGAATTTAATAACAGTAAAAATGTAGTTTATAAGATTCTTAATTATATACAAAAGTATTTAATAGAAACTGTATTAATACTAATAGTCATGGTATTAGGAACCTTTATAAAAAATTCATCATTTCCTACAAGCATTACAGTAGATCAATTTATACTTGCTAGTGCCATTTCTATAGCTATTATTCCGTTTTCTAAAAATAAGGAGATGCAATCGGTTCTTATACCTGTAAGTGAAAAAATTAATTTTAGTTTTAGAAAGGTGAAAAATCAAAATGCTTCATTTATTGTATTAATGGTAATACTCATTAGCAGATTCGGACTTATGGAGTTCTTTGCTCCAGAGTTTTTAAACTTCAACCTTATTTTTTCGATTATTGCATTAGGAGCTTTGCTAATAATAGCCACAATAGAGATATATAAGAAAGCTTATAATAAGGTGTAATGGGGAAAATTAAGAATGATTATTGAAAAATATATATGTTTTTCAATAAGAATTAAGAGTAATATAAAATTGTCTCATAAATAATATGAGGCAATTTTTTTTATAAGAAAAATAAAATATTTAGTGAGAAATTTAGAAATTTTTATTTAGAAATTGTTTGAATATATGAATATATGTAGAGTATAATTTAATTAATGTAAAATAATAGGTACAGTTCATAATATATTCCGTATTCCTGAAGATAGTTCAATTTAAGTTATCCATGTAGGAGTATTTTAATCAAAATAGAGTTTATGATGCAAACAGGAAATATTATAAAAATACTAACTAATATGATAAAGTCATCAATTATATTTAATCAAATAAGAATTATATTATTTTGAATTAAATATAATTGATGTAAATTTAGTACATGTTTTTGAAGTTTATCAGTAAAGGAAGAGAATTATGAGAAAATTAGATTTAGAGTATAAAATTATTGGAGAAGGTAGAGGTGTACTTGTTATAGAAACAGGTATAGGAGGGTCATTTTATGACTGGTATCCCATTGTGGAAAAGTTAAAGGAGCACTTTACTATTGTGTTATATCATAGAGCAGGTTATGGCAAAAGTCAAAACCCTAGTACACCAAGAACTACTAAGAATATAGCAAATGAACTAAATTGTCTTTTAGAAGCTATAGGAATAAAAGAAAAATTTATTTTAATGGGTCATTCTTTCGGGGGATTATGTGTACAGCAGTATGCAAAAATGTATCCTCATAAATTGAAGAGTATAGTTTTGCTTGACTCTACCTCATTTAATTTTAAATCGCTTTATATGCTTGATATACCAGTTATGAAAGAATTTATTGCAATAAATAAAATGGTAGAGAGCAATATTAATTCTTCAAAAAAATCTAAGGAAGAGTTGAAAAAACAAAATCAAAATATAATTTCAGCCTATAATAATCGTATAAGTGAAGAAGATATGGTGGCAGTAGAAGAATTTTTTACGAGTCATATGTTACATAAGACTATAGCACAGGAATTTGAAAACTGGGATACAGATAGCAAGGATATTAAGGACATGAGAGAATTTCCACAAATTCCGCTTATAGTAGTAGCAAGAGATATTGATTTAGCTATAAAAGAATGGATAGATTACGATATTCCGGAGAAAGAGGCTGTTTTGTATGAAAATCAGTGGCGTAGACTACAAAGAGAATTATCGGAAGTTTCAGAAAAAAGCAAATTTATAATTGCTCAAGGTAGTGGTCATGAGGTTTATTTAGATAGACCTGATCTTATAATAAATAGTTTAAATATCATAATATCATAAAACAATACTTTAATTTTAGGATGTTAGCTATATAAAAACTATATTAGAAAAAGAATTATATCAAAAATGAGATAAAATATATCTCTATTAGCAACTATTTATAGTAATCACTAACCTTGTAGTAAAAATATCGTATTTTCTATAAAGGAGCAAATTGAATGAGTCTTAAAAAGATACAAGCCATATTTATTGATAGGGATGGAACAATAGGTGGTACAGGAAAATTCATACATCCTAAGGATTTTCATTTATATCCATTTTCAGCAGAGGCTTTGAAATTACTTAAGGAAAGAGGCTTTAAAATTTTTGCTTTAACTAATCAGCATAGAATATCAAGAAGTGAAGCTACAATAGAAGAATTTACACATCAATTTAAAGAATATGGATTTGATGATGCTTTTATTTGTCCACATGAGGAAAATGAAAATTGTAATTGTAGAAAGCCTAAGGGAGGAATGTTATTAAGAGCTGCTAAGAAGTATAATCTTGATTTAGAAAAATGCATAGTTATTGGTGATGTAGGAGATGTTGATATGGTACTAGCAGATGAATTTAACTGTATAAAGGTTATGGTCAAAACTGGATGGGGAGAGAACTCATTGGGTGAATATAAATATTTATGGAAAGATGTAGAGCCAGATTATATTGGAGAGAATCTTTTGCAAGCAACAAATTGGATTATAAAAAATTATGAAAGTGATAAAAAATCAAAATAAATTGCTTATAATTCATCAATATATATCTAAGATAAAATTTGAAAAGTAGTTATAGTAGTTATAACAACCTAAAATCTACTCTATACATTTTTCATTTCCATTTTATTGGGTGCTTGATGGCAAATTAGATAGTATATAAAGGTATTTATTAAGTAAGAAGTTATTGCATAAAGAAATGTAACCTCAATATATGAAGTAAGTTACTTTATAAATAATAGTATGTTGACATTATAATTTAGTGCAATAGCTTTTTTTTTTATTGAAAGTTTAAAAAAAGGTTAAAATTTTTGAAATAGATTGGCACAAAAACATTAAAATGGTAAAATGAAGATGGAATTTAAGTGATTATTTTAAGTTGTAAAAGTAAATATCTAAATTTCTTAGGAAATAATTTAAGTTAAATAAATTTTAGATTAAAGAAAAATACTAAGATAATAATATTAAAATAATTATGTAAGTTAAATAAATTAAGTTGTATCAGAAAGGATGATAAATATGAACTATACTATATTAATTGCAGAGGACGATCCAGACATAGTTGAATTATTGAGGCTTTATCTTTCAAGTCAAGGATATAATATAGTTTCTGCATATAATGGTATAGATGCAGTTAAGATCACAGAAAATGAAAAAATAGATTTAGCTGTGATTGATGTTATGATGCCAGGAATGAATGGATATAGTGTTACGGAAGAGATTAGAAAACGTAGTAATATTCCTATTATTATGTTATCCGCGAAGAATCAAGAATATGATAAAATTCTGGGGCTTAATATAGGTGCAGATGATTACATAACGAAACCTTTTAGTCCTATGGAAGTAATAGCAAGGGTTAATTCTAATTTGAGAAGGTTTTATGATCTTGGAGACAGTAAAGCAAATATAAGCAACACTAATATTAATGGAACTTCCAAGATTTCTTTAGGGGAACTTTCCGTTGATATAAATTCTTTTAAGGTTGAAAAAAATGGAAAGTACGTCAATCTTGCACCTATGGAGTTTAAAATTCTTGTTAAGTTAATGAAATCACCAGGAAGAGTTTTTACTAAGACACAAATTTACGAAAGTATATGTGGAGAGTTTTTTGAAAGTGATGATAACACTATGATGGTACATATATCGAAACTAAGAGAGAAAATAGAAGAGGATCCAAAGAAACCTAAATACATTAAAACTGTAAGAGGATTGGGGTATAAAATTGAGCAACCATAATAAAGGACGAAGTACAGGAAGTTTTTTTTCACTGCTTGCTAAAAACCAAATAGTATTTATATCAGCATTTTTGAGTATAGTGTTTTTGATATATGGTGCAACTACAATATATACTTCAAGCATATCCTATAAGCCTAAATATACAGAACTAATAAAGGAAATTGGAAACTTAGAGGCAGAAAAGTACAGTAGCATTGTTTTGAATAAATATCTTGGAAAAAATCATGATATGTTCATTTTTGATGAAGAAGGAAAGATGATTTATTCAACTTCTAAAAGTCAATTCTCTGCCTTTTCTTTAGATGAAATAAATTGTATTCCTGATACACAAGAGGATTATATATACTCAGTATCTCAATATCAAACATCAGAAGGAACAAAAAAACTTATTGTGCAATTTGATGAAGGGCAGACTTCAAGTGATTACTTTAATGCATATTCAATACTTGATGAAGATTTATGCGTAATAGAGGGTGAGTTATTTTCCTTAGGAAAGATTTTTACGGAAGATGAATTAAATCTTTATATGGGTGTATATAGTGATGAAGCAGAAGTTAGAAAAATTAAGTTCTATAACAATTATGGGGAAGAAAGATACGCTGTATTTATGGTGAAAACTTTAAGTAATAATAAATATGAACAGATTATTTTTCTTTGGAAAAATAATTGGATATTATTTATTGTTATATATATCTTTATGATAATTATTTCTATTATTTGGTTAAATAAAAGGACCAAAAAGTTATTAGATCCCCTTAATAAAGCAATTGTTGATTATATGAATAAAAAAGACACAGATCTTAAGGGTTATGTAGGTCCATATGAATTTGTAGAGATAGTAGATAACTTTAGTGAGCTTGCTAATAGACTTGATGAAAGTGAAAAAGAAAGAATTAATTTAGATGAAGCTAGGAAAAAAATGCTTGCTGATATTTCACATGATTTTAAGACGCCTATTACTGTTATTCAAGGATATTCCAATGCTGTTAAAGACGGAATAGTTCCAGAAAATCAACGAGAAAGATATTTAGATACTATTTGTAAAAAGGTAGATACGCTTTCTCATTTAATAGACACTTTCAGTGAGTATAGTAAGCTTGAACATCCAGAATTTGTTTTGAATTTACAAAAAACTAATCTTTGTGAATTTTTTAAACAATTGCTTGCTGATAAGTATCAAGAATTAGAGCTTGCAGGGTATTTTCTTGAAGTAGATATCCCTGATAATCCAATCTATTATGAAATTGACAGAGCTCATATGAAAAGAGTAATAGATAATATAATAGGAAATTCTCAGAAGTATAATCCACCTAAAACCTCTATTTATTTTTCAATAAATGACGATGGGAGTAGTATAGAAATTACATTAGGTGATAACGGAGTTGGTATACCTAATGATATTATAGAAACAATATTTAATCCTTTCGTTATAGGTGATGAAGCAAGATCTAATAAGCAAGGTACAGGATTAGGATTATCTGTTGCAAAGGAAATAGTGGAGAAGCATGAAGGAAAAATATATCTTGCTAAGCATCCTATTCTACCATATAAGACACAATTTAATATTATATTTCATAAAAATACGCAAAAAAATTGAAAATAACTTTTTATTGTAAATATATCGAAAAGATTCTTTACAAATCTTAAGGTTTGATAAAGAATCAATTAAGTTTAAGCTGATATCATATTCATATTAAGTTGGTTGTTTTATATAAAGTTATAAAACGTGTATTACCACAAAAACTTATTTAACAAACTAGATATCAGCTTATATTTATTTTGTTAGAAAGGAGATTACACCTATGAAGAATGTACTTGAATATCTTGAAGATTCAGCTAAAAAATATCCTAACAAAATAGCTGTAAAAGATAATAAAAGTAGCTGTTCATATATAAATTTACTTGAGAATGCTAAACATATTGGAAGTTCTTTATTAGAATATGAAGAGCCAAGGAAACCAATAGTTGTATTTATGGAAAAGAGCGTACAGGCTTTAAGTACTTTTATGGGAATAGTACACGCTGGTTGCTTTTATGTTTTTATTAGTCCAGAGCAACCTGAAGCACGTATTCAGCAGATTTTAGAGGTTACGCAGGCAAAGTGTATAATAACACAACATGAATATGTAGATGATATTAGAAAGTTACAGTTTTCTGGTCATTTACTTGATTATAGTGAGCTTATAAAAGGTGAAATAAGAGAAGATGAGTTAAAGCGTATAAGAGCATTAACTTTAGATATAGATCCACTTTATTGTAATTTTACATCAGGTTCAACAGGTGTCCCTAAGGGGGTATTAGTAAGCCATAGAAGTGTTATAGATTTCATGGAGTACTTCCCTAATATATTTAATATTACGGAAAATGATGTAATTGGAAATCAAGCTCCTTTTGATTTTGATGTATCTGTAAAGGATATATACTCAACTTTAAAGCTTGGAGCAACTATGGTGATAATACCAAAGCAATATTTTTCAATTATTACCTTATTACTTGACTATATGTGTGATGAAAAAATTACAACAATGATATGGGCAGTTTCAGCATTATGTTTAATAACACAATTAAAGGGATTAACATATAAGGTTCCAACAAGTGTTAATAAAATATTGTTTAGTGGTGAAGTAATGCCTATAAAACATTTGAAGCTGTGGAAAGAAGCATTGCCAGAAGCAAGTTTTGTGAATTTATATGGTCCTACTGAAATAACTTGTAACTGTACATATTACTGTATCGATAAAGAAGTGAAAGACAGTGAGATTTTACCTTTAGGACAAGCATTTCCTAATGAAAAGGTATTTTTACTTGATGAAGATGATAAAGAGGTTAAAGAAAAGGATAAGATTGGTGAGATATGTGTATCAGGCACAGCACTTGCTTTAGGTTATTACAATAACAAAGAGCAAACAAGCAAAGCCTTTGTACAAAACCCTTTGAATTCACTTTATATGGAGCCTATATATAGAACAGGAGACCTTGCTTTTTATAATAGCAATGGAGATCTTTGCTTCTCAGGACGTAAGGATTTTCAAATAAAGTATATGGGACATCGTATTGAGTTAGAAGAAATAGAGGCTATATTAAATAGTTACCCTGAGGTTAATAGAGCTTGTTGTATTTTTGAAAGTGATAAAAATAGAATAGTCGCTTTTTATATTGGAAGTATAGAAAAGAAAGAATTGCAGAAAAGAATGAAAGAATCTTTACCTATTCATATGATACCAAGGATTTTTCATTCAATGGATGAGCTTCCGATAAGCAAAAATGGCAAGATAGACAGAAAAAAACTCAAGGATTATGGGAGGTAAAATAAAAAAATGTATGATAACTTTTTAGATGAGGCTATATCTAAATACAAGACACCTTTTTACATTTTTGATATAGATGTTTTAGTTAAGCAGATTAAAAAAATTAAATCTGTGCTTGGTAAAAATGTTGAGTTATGTTATGCAATGAAGGCCAACCCTTTTGTAATTAAGGGTATGGAGAATGTAATTGATAGCTTTGAGGTTTGCTCACCAGGAGAATTCCATATTTGTGAAAGAGCAAAGATAAATATGGAAAAAATAATTATGTCTGGTGTATACAAGAATGAAGATGATATAGAACATGCTATTGTAAATTATGGACATAAGATAACTTATACTGTTGAGTCATTAATGCAATGGCAAAACCTTAAAGAGTGTGCGTGCAAGCATAATGTAAGTATTAATGTCTTGCTTAGATTAACTATGGGAAATCAATTTGGTATGGATGAGAAGGTCATAGAAGAAATTATTTCTAATAGAAACTCATATAAGAATATTGAAATTGAAGGAATACAGTTTTTCTCAGGTACACAGAAAAAGTCTGGTGGAAGAATAAAAAAGGAACTTAATATGCTAGATGATTTTTGTGAAAATTTGAAAACTTCTTATGGTTTTGATGCAAAAAGATTAGAGTATGGACCAGGACTTCCTATTTCGTATTTTGAAGAAGAAAAAGATTGTGAAGATGAGGTTTTAAATATTCTTGCGGAGGAGCTTTCAAAATTAAAGTTTAAAGGAAGAATTGTATTAGAGGTTGGAAGATTTATTGCAGCAACTTGTGGTAGTTATATTACTAGTGTAGTTGATATAAAGTCTAATCAAGGACAGAATTACTGTATAGTTGATGGTGGTATTCATCACATTAACTATTATGGACAAATGTTAGCAATGAAAAAGCCTCCAATAATTCATTTAAATAAAGAAGAGTCTGGTGAAGTAGAGGAGTGGACAGTTTGTGGTTCTCTTTGTACCATGAATGATGTACTTATAAAACAATATCCTTTTATTAATCTTCAATTAAAGGACAAGTTAGTATTTAAAAAAGTAGGAGCATATTCTGTATGTGAAGGAATCTCTTTATTTTTAAGTCGTGAACTTCCACAGGTTATTTTATACTCCAAAGAAAATGGATTTTCTTTAGCTAGAAATAATTTTCCTACTGATAAATTAAATTATATACAAGATAAAAATTATTAAAAAAAGGTGGTACAAACTATGGAAAAATTACTTGAAATCTTAGATGAAATTGATTCTACAATTGATTATGAAAAAGAAAAAAGACTTATTGATGAGGGATACCTTGATTCATTATCTATTTTATCACTTGTTACAGAATTAGAAGATGGATTTGATATTGAAATTAGACCAGTGGATTTAGTTCCAGCAAATTTTAATTCAGTTGAGGCTATGTGGAATATGATTCAAAGATTACAAAGGGAGAGCTAATATGAGTTACCTTTCCCCTATTTATCTTATTATTTTTTTACCATTAGTTTTGCTTGCATATGGAATTACACCACGTAAGTATAGATGGTCAATCCTATTGATTGCAAGCTATACTTTTTTCTTTTTAATAAGTAATAAGTTAATTATTTATTTGGTATTATCTACGATTTCAATTCATGGCATTGGGCTTTGGCTTGATTCATGTAAGAAAAAATATCATGAGAAAGAAAAGAATACAGAGGATACTACTGAACTTAAAAATTGGTATAAAAAGAAAAGACACAGAATTTTGATTTTTGCTATTTTATTTCATATAGGTATATTGATATTTTTGAAATACTCGACCTTTATTTTTGATAATATAAATGATATTTTCAACTTAGTGTCACTACCTAAGTTATTACCAGAAGTAAAATTTGCATTACCAATAGGTATTTCATTTTATACTTTACAAGCGGTATCATATATTGCTGATGTTTATCAAGAAAAAATTGAAGCTGATGATAATTTAGCTAGGTTAGCTTTATATATGTCGTTCTTTCCAACAATAATGGAAGGATCTATTTGTAGATATTCGGATACAGCTCAGGATTTATATAAGGGAGAGCCTCTTAAATATAAAAATGTAACCTTTGGAATTCAAAGAGTTATATGGGGAATCTTTAAAAATCTTATTATAGCTGATAGATTAAATGCTCTTGTAAAAACTGTTTTTAATGATTATACAAAATATGGCGGAATAATAATAATAGTTGCTGCAGCTTGTTATACAATACAATTGTATATGAACTTCTCAGGAACTATTGATGTAACTATTGGTGTTGGTGAAATGTTTGGGATAAAAATTCCTGAGAACTTTAAACAACCATTCTTTTCAAGGACAGCATCAGAGTTTTGGCAGAGATGGCATATAACCCTTGGAACATGGTTTAAAGATTATATATTTTATCCCTTGTCATTAACTAAATTTGTGAAAAAGCTTGGTAAAAAGTCAAGAAAGAAATTTGGAAAACATATAGGACAAATTATTCCTACTATTATTCCATTATTGGCTGTATGGCTTTGTAATGGACTTTGGCATGGAGATAGATGGAGTTATATATTCTTTGGGGTATATTATTTCGTATTGATTTTACTTGGAAAGATAATAGAACCATGGAATAAAAAAATCTTATTAGCTTTAAAAATAAAAAGAGAAAATATATTTTATAGATGTTTTCAATTTATAAAAATGCTTATAATTATTTTTACTGGAGAGTTATTCTTTAGAGCTAATGGATTAAAAGCTGGTTTAATAATGTTTAAGTCTATATTTACAAAATTCTCATGGGGAGCTTTAACAGATGGATCTATATTTAAGCTAGGAGTTTCACAAAGTGATTTTATTATAGTTTTCATAGCGCTTATAATAATATTTATTTTTGGAGTGCTTAATGAAAAAGGAATTTGTATTCGTGAAAAAGTAGCTAGCTGGAATATTGTATGGCGTTGGAGTTTCTACTATTCAGTTTTACTTATAATAATTATTTTTGGTGCTTATGGACCAGGATATATTCCAGTAGAACTAATTTATGCAGGATTTTAGGAGGAGAGAGCTATGCGCTTTAAAAACATAATAAAACCAGTTGCATTTTTAGGTATCTTTGTGCTTATATTGGTTGTTGTATCCTTATTTTTTACGCCAAAAGCTACTGATAAGGGAGTTGAAAAGGAAGAGGCTAACACTATTGATTATCTAGTTATTGGAGATAGTGAAGCTTATGCAAGTATAGAGCCTATGGAGATATGGAATGAGTATGGATTCACAGGATATAATTTAGGTGTTCCAGGGCAAAGGTTGCAAGATACATATTATTTGTTACAAAAGTCACTTCAAAACCAAAGTCCTAAGGTAGTTATGCTTGAAACAAACTCTATACATAGAAGTGCTAATATAGGCAGTGAATTAAATAAAGTAGTAGATAGTATGGCTAAGGAAAATATTTCAATATACAAAGATCATGATGATTGGAAAAATGTTTTTGATAGTAAAAAAAGAGAAGAGAACAACAAAAAACGATATAAAGAAGGTGTTTTAAAAGGAGCATATTATAATAGGGTGGTAAATGCATATAAAAATGGTCCTTATGTAAAGCAAACTAATGATATTGAAGAGATTAAATCAGTTCCTATGTATTATTTAAATAAAATAGTAGAGCTGTGTAAAGAAAAAAATATTAAATTAATATTATATACATCACCATCACCAATTTGTTGGAGTTATGCAAAATATAATAGAATCAAATCCTTTGCTGAAGATAATGAATTAAATTTTATGGATCTAAACTTAAATACTGATGAACTTAATATAGATTGGGAAAAAGATACTCATGACAAAGGTGATCATGTAAATTTCTCTGGAGCTAGAAAGGTAACTAGGTATATTAGTGAATATTTATATCAAAACACTGACTTAACTGACCATCGTAATGATAAAAAGTATGACTCTTGGAAGAAAAACTTGGAAGAGTATTTAAAGTTGATAGGTGAAAATTAGTATAAGTAAATGAATATATGGAAAGTTTAAATTATATGGTTTATAAATGCTTTAAAAGGAGTGTTACAAATGAATAACTATATAATTGTGTTACCAGATGGAGAAACAAAGGGATTTAGGAAAGAAGAAGATACGCATATGTTTATTCAAGGATATTATGAAGAGAAAGTTGGACGATTAAATAATGATATAGACTTGAGTTATGAAGACTATGCAACGGAACCCTTAGAAGCTACTATTGGAATCTGTGTGAGTTTAGGAGCCTATGAAGGAGAATGTGTTATATATCAATTAGAAGATGTTCTTGAGAAAATTAATAAATCTGGACTTTTTCCAGAAGAAAAGCAAGAAATAATTGAGAAGTTAACACAAGATAAGATTGAATTTAATGTCTTTGATTATCAAATAGATAATATTTTAAAAGATGCTACTGTTATACCTCATAGGTAAATTACAATAACTTTAAATTCTAATAAGTGTAAATTGTAATTTAAGTTATATTTATTAACTTATTAGTAACTTAAATATGATGCTTAAGAGAAAATTAAATTTAACAGACTGTTATATTAGAAAACTTATGTATATTATATCATTTGAAGATATCATATAATATATTGGGTATTTTAATGTAACAGTCTTTTTGTATTCTTAAAGAAGCTTAAAAGAATAGGAATAGCATATAAAACCATATACTATAGAAGGTAAATATGATATAATAATTCATGTATATTAATTGGAAAAAATGATAAAAAATAGAACAAATCAAGTTAAGTATAAAGAATAATAGCATTTTAAAATGAATCTTAGTAAGCGTTATGGAAATAGTGTAAAAGTTCAAATTCTCATAAGTGTTTTATATTAAAGGAACATAATAAGTTAATAAGTTTTGGGGAATAAGTTATGCATATAAATTATGTTACAGGCAATAAAATGAAATTTGAAATTGCAGCCAATGTTTTTAGTGATAGTAAAATAACACTAATACAAAATAAATTAGATACACCAGAAATTCAAAGCTTTGATGTTTCAGAAGTTGCTAAATACTCGGCTATATGGGCTAGAAAACAATTAAAATCAGATGTTATAGTTACTGATGCAGGGTTTTACATTAATGGATTAAATGGATTTCCTGGACCATATATAAAATATATAAATAAATGGTTAAAAGCAGAGGATATACTAAAACTTTTAGAAGACAAAGAGGATAGAAGCATCATTATAAAGGATTGTTTAGTTTACTGCTCAATGTCTGGGGATACTAGAGTTTTTGAAAGTGAAGTTAAAGGTACAATAGTGAAAGAAGTTAAAAGCAAAGGTGGCTCTATGATAGATAGATTAGTTATACCAGATTCATTAAATTGTACTATAGGAGAACTTACACATGAAGAAGCTATAAAGTTTTGGAGTAACAACATTAATTTAGTTAATTTTAAGAATTGGATAAATAAAGAAAAGTAAGAAACAAGCAGAATTTTAGAGTAATGTAATCGTGTAGTATTTCAAAATCAATTTAGAAAACTAAATAATCAAATCAATAAAATATATTAATATATACTTCTAAATGTTAAAACTACATTAGTATATTTTATAAATTTTAATATTTTATTATAAGGTTATAACAATAAAAGGCTAAGTAGTTGGGTATGAGTTATTATATATACCCAAATTAATACTATGAAAGGAAAGGATATGTAAATTGAAAATTTCGGAGTATGTAGGGAGTCAATTTAGAAATCCTCAAGGTATATTAGGAAAAATAGCATGTTTTTTTATGAATAGAATAAATAAGATACAGTATAATCTTGTTCTCAACGAAATAATTAATAAAGATAATATGAGAGTATTGGATATAGGATATGGCAATGGTTATTTAATAAAGAATATTTATAATAAATGCAAGTGTGACATAAATGGAATAGATATTTCCGAGGACATGAAAGAAAATGCAATTAAGAGAAATAAAGAAGGAGTTTTACGTAATAAAATTAATTTAGAAATTGGAGACGTTTGTAACCTACACTATGAAGAAGAAAGTTTTGATTATGTAACTTCTGTTAATACAATTTACTTTTGGGATGATATGGAGAAGGGATTAAGAGAAATACAAGGAGTCTTAAAGCAAGGCGGTAGATTTGTAAATGCTATTTATTCTAAGGAGTGGCTTGAAAGTTTAGCTTATACTAAGCAAGGGTTTAAGTTATATGAAATAGAAGAAATAGCAGAAAAGGCTAGACAATGTGGATTTTCAAAAGTAACAATAAAAAACTCTAAGAATAAAAAATCCTATATTATAATTTGTGAAAAATCTAAGTAAATCTTAAGTTTAATTTTGAATTATGGGGAAGGGTGATTAAAAATGAATAAGTTAAGAAAATTAGTAGGGGAAAGATGTTTTTTATCTCCAGTAGATATCAGTGAAACAGAAATTGTTGCTAAGTGGAGTAATGATATAGATGTAGCACTTAAAACGGGGGATATATCTGATATGATTTCATATGAAATACAAAAATCATATTTAGAGGGGATGAATAGTAGAAGTGGATATGGATTTTATATAGTAGATAAATGCAAGGATGAAGTAATAGGAATTGCTAGACTTATGCGAATTAACTTTATTAGTAGAAATGCTGTTATGGGTATGTTTATTGGAGAAAAGGATAACAGAGGTAAGGGATTAGGAACTGAAGCTACTAAATTACTATTAGACTTTGGATTTAACATACTTAATCTTAAAAATATTATGGTTGAAGTTGTTTCTTTTAATGAAGCATCTTTAAACCTTTGTAGAAAATGTGGATTTAAGGAAATAGGTAGGAGAAGAAAAGCTATTATTTATGGAAAACATGAGTATGATGAGGTATACATGGATATATTAGATGAAGAATTTGAAGACTTTGTAATTGAGGAGCATTTAAGATAACATATAGTTTAAAGATTGGGGAAGTATAATGAGAAAAGTTAATATTATTACAGAGCGTTTAAGGAAAAAAATATTAGAATTATTATATAAAGATGAAATGTACAACTCTATTTTAATTGAATTAATTCAAAGCAGTAATAGTGAGTTAGGAGATTTGTATATAAGTGAGAATGAAAAAGAAATAACTGCAATTTTACATGTAAAGAATGATGGGAACTCAGATTTAACTAATTTTGCATATACATCAAAATTAGGATTAAATGATATAGGATGTAAGATTAAGGAGATAAAGTATAATAAAATTTTATTAGCAGGGAAGCTAAAGGATGTACAAGCCTTATTTGAAATTTTAGAATTCAAAAATACTATAAGTCCTGATATTTTTTATAGGTTAAATATTAAAAAATATCAAGATATTAATATGAAATTTAATTGCAAAATTAGATTGGCTACTTCTAATGAAGAAGATATAGATAAGGTGAAAAGTTTTACAACCTTATTTTTAGAAGCGAAGACGGAAGAAGAAATAGAAAGTATATCTAATAATGAAAAAATATTAGAGAAGATTAATAATGGTATTTATTTATTAGACTTCAAAAACAATTCCGTTGGAATGTCTAGGTTTATAGGAAGAACTAATAATTTTTTAGAAATAACAAGTGTTTATATACAGGATCCATATAGACATAAAGGATTTGGAAGGGAATTAGTTGCTCAAATGATTGAAATTGCAATTAAAGAAGATAAGATTCCTATGCTAGCTACATCACATGATAATATTAGTGCAATGAAATTATATGAAAAAATGGGTTTTGAAAAACAAGAAGAATATGCTTATGAATTTTTAATTCAATGATAATTTGAATAAAATAGAGTGGAAGATAAATATCAGGCTATTAGGTTAAGTATTACAATTGAAGAGGGTATTGAATATTTTTATGATAAAGTAAGATGTATAGGTTTACAGGAGAAAGTATATTTAAGTATGGTAAATTTACAAAAAATTAAAAGGTACTGCATGTCTACTTTAAAAAGAAGCTATGCAGTACCTTTATTTATTATAAGATGTAATTTCCTATAAGTTTGCTTAATGTACGTATGTCAAAGTTACCTTTGATTTCAAATTTAACTTTACCAAGACTACTGAACCATAATTCAAGTTCACAATCTAAGTCAAAAGTACCTGCAGTTTCAACTGAAAAAGCTTGTACCTTACTGTAAGGTAAAGAAGTATAATCTACTTTTGATCCAAGCATTCCTTGAACATTTACAGCGATTATACGTTTATCTGTAAAGATAACCATATCTCTTACGCTCTTTAGTGCAGCAAATATGTTTTCACCGTCAATTAGAAGTGGAGCAACTTTTTTATATCCATCTTGAGGATCAACAGGTTTTAATTTTAAATATGAAGCATTTTGAAAATCTATCATTTTATAATCTCCTTCGAATAATTATTTAATAATTTTGAACATTGCGATAAGTTAAATGATTATCTGTATTTATAATCTTAAGTTTATTATAATTAAGTTATATGGATTTCAATTATAAAACTACATTTAAATTTAGAATTAGGTTTAAAGTAGTAATAGTTAATTCTAAATAGAATGGAGAATGATTAATAAAATTATACAATAAAAGAATTATTAAGCAAATTAAATGATTTCTATAAAGATAAAGTGAAACACTTTACTAAGATAATAATTACTAAAAATTCTTTGACTTTAAACTTAAGATATCTTAAGCACAGTATATATTATTTTTATATTCATTGTAAATATAAATTATGTGAACTTATTTAAAATAAAGTTAATAAAACTTAAGAAAAGTAATTATTATAGTTTTAAAGTTTAAGTTTCGAAGAAGTATATTAATTATTATAAAGAATCAGATAAATAATAAAGGGGGATTTGGTAAGAGTGTTATGCATTGAAAGATACTCTTTTACTAAGTATAAACTATGAAAGAAAAATTTTTGAATAGTGGTGATATGAAAACTAGGGTTTATGAATGGGGAAATGAAGGAAAACCGACTCTTATTTGTATACATGGTTTAGGAAGTACAAGTCTTAGTTTTTTAGAAGTAGCAAATTTTTTAAAAGATGAGTATCATATTTTTTCTATTGATTTACCTGGACATGGAAAAACTACTGAATTTAAAACTGATAAAGAGTATGAAATTCCAAACTTATTAAAATGGCTTTGCAATGTAATTGACTTAATAGAGAAAGATGAACTTTATTTAATGGCACATTCTTGGGGTGGATGTATTGCTCTTCATTATGCGGTGAATTTTCCTGAGAAAGTAAAGAAAATTTTATTACTAGATGGAGGGTATCATGTAAAATCATTTGAGTATGAGTATTTTTCTAAAGTAGATAAAAGTAAACTTGGATTTAAACCTAGTTGCACTTTAGATGAGGAAATACAGTCTTATGAAAGCGATTTTGATGGATATGTATTTTCTAATTGGGAAAGTTTTTTAGAGTGTGAGAAAAATAATTATTTAAGATGGTCAGATTTATTAGAGGTTGCAGCTAAGGATTTAATGAAAAAAGAAGAAAGTGGAGAGATTAGGTTTGCAGTTAGGGGGAGAACTGCAAGAGGAGCTATTAAATCTATGTATAAGTATCCTACTGATGAATTATTTGATAAGATAGACGTACCTATATTACTTCTTCAGGCTACTCTTCCAGATGGCTGGAGAGAAATTAGAGAATTGCAGGTAAAGAAATTTAAAGAGGAAACTAACTCTATAGTGAGAGTCTTAGAGGGAACTACTCATTTGATTCATTGGGACAATCCATGGTTAATAGCAAAGTATACTATGGAATGGATGAGATAACATATTTTAAAATGATAGAAGGTAATAAATTGTATAAAAAAACGCACTTATTTTCAATAACTATTAAATAATAACTGTTATTTAATAAAGTGTGAAGTTTTTATATTTTTCATATATATAAATAAAAATGATGATATAATCACACTATATAGAATATTAATTTAAGTAGATAGATTAAGGAGGTAATGCATAAATGCTAAAGGGTAAAGTAGCTATTGTAACAGGTGGAACAAGAGGAATTGGTTTTGCTATTGTAAAGAAATATTTAGAGAACGGAGCAACAGTTGTTTTATGTGGCTCAAAACAAGAAACAGCAGATAAAGCTGTAGAAAAGCTTAAAGCAGAAGATAGTAATTATAAAGTAGAAGGTATTGCTCCTAATTTAACTTCCTATGAAGAAGTAAAGGAAGCTTTTAAAGATGTAAAAGATAAATATGGAAGCATAGATATACTTGTAAATAATGCGGGTATTTCAGCAAGAGATAGCATATATCAATATAAAGCAGAAGATTTTAATAAAATTATGGATTTGAATGTTAATGCAGTTTTTAATTGCTGTCAAGTTGTGTCTAACATAATGAAGGAGCAAAAGGGCGGAGTAATTTTAAACACAAGTTCAATGGTAAGCATTTATGGTCAACCAGCAGGTTGTGGATACCCAGCATCTAAATTTGCAGTTAATGGACTTACTAAATCTCTTGCAAGAGAGCTTGGCAAGGATAATATACGTGTTAATGCTGTTGCACCAGGTGTTATTAACACAGATATGGTGGCTAGTCTTCCAGATGAGGTTATAAAGCCTTTAATCGCTACTATTCCTTTAAGAAGAGTTGGAGAGCCAGAGGATATTGCTAATGCATTCCTTTTCTTAGCTAGTGACTTAGCAAGTTACATCACAGGAGTAATTTTATCAGTTGATGGAGCTACAATGAGTTAATAACTTAAAAAGTATTTTTTATAATTGAACAGTAAATTTGAAGAATATTTAAGATAAATAATATATAATGAAAATCCTAGGTTATTTAGAGCCTAGGATTTTTATTATTATATAAGTTATAATTAATGTAGTTCAGTTGTGTTAATAGCTATATTTATTTTATAAGGATAGTTAACCATAAATAGTTTTAAGAAAGCTTAGTAGAATATATAAGTTCTAATTAATAGACTACATTTATATTAATTATTAAATTTACTCTATAATGGACCTTATATAAATATAAGAAAGATTATTTATTAGAAGATATACATATATGATTTATTTTTCTTGAATTAAATATTAGAGTTTAGGTAAGGTGAATTATCATAACTTTACGCAAAATAAAAAGTATTGTATATTAGTATAAGAATTTTAGCATAATAGAAAGTAATTTAATGACTAAAGGTTTTAGTTAACTAAGGATTAAAAGGGGACAAGATGAGACTAGATAAATTTTTGGCAGAAGCATCTGTTGGAACAAGAAAAGATGTGAGAAATTATATTAAAGAAGGAAAAGTAAAGGTTAATGACGAAGTTATAATAAAAGCGTATTTAGAAATTGATGAAAATAAAGATGTTATTACATATCTTGATGATGTGGTTATGCATAGTGGAAGAGTATACTATATGTTTAATAAACCAGCAGGGTATATTACAGCTAGAAAAGACGAATTCAGCAAAACTGTGTTTGATTTTTTTCATGAAGAAAATTCAGAGGGAATATTTCATGTAGGAAGGCTTGATAAAGATACTGAGGGATTACTATTATTCACCAATGATGGTGACTTTAATAATAATTTAATGTGTCCAGAAAAGCATGTTAAAAAGAGATATTTTTTCATAGCTTTAGGATTTTTAGATGAAACTAAGATTAATTTATTGGAAAGTGGAATTTCTATTGGTGAAGATGAAGATATTACAAAACCCGCAAAGCTTGATAATGTAGAGTGTAAGGACTATGGATATTTTAATGAAACTACTAATGTAAGTAAGTTTTACTCTATGGAGCCTAGTAGATATGATGCACCAGTTGTTTCAGGGTATCTTACTATTTCAGAGGGACGTAAGCATCAAGTAAAGCGTATGTTGAAGGCTGCAGGGTGTTATGTTATATATTTAAAGAGAATTTCCATTGGTGATTTAAGCTTAGATGAAACTTTAGAAATGGGTCAATATAGAGCTTTAACGGAAAATGAGATAAATAGTGTTTTAAGAAAATCATAAGGATTCAAACTTATTGGTTTACAATACATATGTATAATCAGATATATTTTAAAGGTATTGAAGCTTTATTCTATAACTTATGTTTTGCTATGTTTTTTAAATAAGGATAAATGTAGACTCTTTAAGAAAATATAGTCTGCAGAAGGTAAGAGTAATATTATATAAATTATAAAATAGGGGTAATTTTATGTATAGGATTTTAATTGTTGAGGATGATATGATAATTGCAAAGGAGCTTGAGGGCGCTTTAAAACAATGGGGTTATGAAGCAAAATATGTTTCTGAATTTAATGATGTTATTACAGATGTGGTGTCTTTTGATCCTCAATTAGTACTTTTAGATATATCCTTACCATTTTTTAATGGTTATCATTGGTGTAGTGAAATTCGTAAAATATCAAAGGTTCCTATTATATTTATTTCGTCAATGTCGGACAATATGAATATTGTTATGGCCATGAATATGGGGGGAGATGATTTTATTTCTAAGCCCTTTGATTTAAATGTAATAGTAGCAAAGATCCAAGCACTTTTAAGAAGAACATACTCTTTTAATGGTACAATGAATGTAATAGAACATAAGGGAGTGGTTTTAAACCTTAATGATACAACTATTCAATATAAAGATTTCAAAATAGAGCTTACCAAAAATGAGTTTAAAATAATACAAATTTTACTTGAGAATGTAGGCAAGGCTGTATGCAGAGATGATATTATGACTAGATTATGGGAAAGTGATAGCTATATTGATGATAATACCCTAACAGTAAATGTGACTCGCTTAAGAAAAAAACTTAGCGAAATGGGACTTAGTGATTTCGTAAAAACAAAAAAAGGTATTGGGTATATGGTGGAATAATATGAATGAAGAATCTTTTATATACATTTTTTATAGATATCTTAGAGATAAGATAAAAAATTTGATTTTATATGGAATTTTTATAGTAATATTTTTAGGCGTTTTTTCTTTATATAATTTAGAAAAGGAAGCTATAGTATATGCTTTTGCTTTATGTTTTATAGTAGGGTTTATATTTATGGCAATTGACTTTTATAAGAATTATAAAAAGCATAATAAACTTTTGATTTTAAAAAAACAAATTAATAACTCCTTGGATGCAATGCCAGATGCAAAGGGATTATTAGAAGAGGATTATGCAAAGGTTTTAATAGAAATTTATAAATTAAAGCAAGATGCAGCTTTACAAAGTGATATGAAACAAAGTGAAATGATGGACTATTATACTCTTTGGGCACATCAAATAAAGACTCCTATTGCTGCTATGAGATTACTTCTACAAAAGTCACAAAATGAGCAAAATAAGGAATTATTAGAGCAACTTTTTAAAATAGAAGAGTATGTGGAGATGGTTTTAGGATATTTAAGAATAGAAAGCTCAACCTCAGATTTAGATTTTAAAACCTATGATCTGGATAGTATAGTTAAGCAAGCAGTTAGAAAATATGCTAAGATCTTTATAAGAAAAGGTATCGCTTTAGATTTTAAGAAAATAGAGTGTAATGTTATAACCGATGAGAAATGGTTAGTTTTTGTGATTGAGCAAATCCTCTCCAATGCATTGAAGTATACTTCAAAGGGAAGTATATCTATATACATCAGTGATGAAAAAGAAAAAACTCTTATAATTAAGGATACAGGAATAGGAATTGCAAAGGAAGACTTGCCTAGAATATTTGAAAAAGGCTTTACAGGATATAATGGCCGCATGGATAAGAAAGCTACGGGTATAGGATTATATCTTTGTAAAAAAATATTAAGAAAGTTATCTCATAAGATAGCAATTGATTCGGAGGTAGGAGTAGGTACTATGGTGAAAATAGATCTTTCTTCTATAAATACTATTATTGAATAGAAAGAATACCTTACAGAAGTGTAAGGTTGCAGGATAAGATGTAAGCTAAGGTTATGGATGCTTATATCTTTTTTTCTTATAATAAAAGTATAGTTAGAATTGAGTTAGGGGGAAGAAAAAATGGCATTATTAGAAGTTAATAATTTGAAAAAAGTATATACAACAAGGTTTGGAGGAAATCAAGTTCAGGCCTTAAGCAATGTAATATTCTCAGTAGAAGAAGGAGAATACGTTGCTATTATGGGTGAATCAGGTTCAGGGAAAACTACCTTATTAAATATATTGGCATCCTTAGATAAACCAACTAGTGGAGAAGTGCTTTTAAATGGAAAAAATATTGTATCTTTAAAAGAAAGTGAAATTACAGCCTTTCGTAGAGAGAATTTAGGCTTTGTATTTCAAGATTTTAACTTACTGGATACCTTTTCATTAAAGGATAATATATTTCTACCACTTGTATTATCACGTAAAAACTATGAAGATATGGAAAAAAGACTTGAGCCTATAGCAGTACAATTGGGAATTAAAGATATATTAGCTAAATATCCTTATGAAGTATCAGGTGGACAGAAACAAAGAGTTGCGGTTGCAAGAGCACTTATAACCAATCCAAAACTTATATTAGCGGATGAACCTACAGGGGCACTTGACTCTAAGGCAACAGATTATTTATTAAATTTATTCACAGATATTAATAAAAATGGGCAAACAATATTAATGGTAACTCATAGTACAAAGGCAGCAAGCCATGCTGGAAGAGTATTATTTATTAAGGATGGGGAGGTATTCCATCAACTTTATAAAGGGTCTATGAGCAATGAAGAGATGTTTGAAAAGATTTCTAACACACTAACAGTGATTGCCACTGGAGGTGGAGCAAATGAATAATTTATTTTATTCTAAATTAGCAATAAGTAATATAAAAAAGAATGGTAAAACCTATATTCCATATATAATTACTTGTATATGCACAATTATTATGTTTTATATTATGCATTCACTTTCTATAAATAAGGGATTAGATGAAGTAGCTGGCTCAGCAAATTTAAAAACTATTTTATCCTTTGGAACTGTTATAATAGCAATATTTTCTTTTATATTTCTTTTTTATACAAATAGTTTTCTTATAAAAAGAAGGAAAAAAGAAATAGGTTTATATAATGTATTAGGACTTGATAAAAAACATATTGCTAAGGTATTGTTATTAGAGAATCTTGTTATCTCAGTAATAAGTTTAGTAATTGGACTTTTAGGAGGAATAGTTCTAAATAAGCTAATGTTTTTATTACTTTTAAAAATGCTTAATTTTAAAGTAGTTCTTGGATTTCAAATAGATCCATCCTCAATAGGGTTAACAACTACTCTCTTTATTAGTATATTTTTAGTAAATTTACTGTGGAATTTGTTTCAAATTAAGCAATCTAATCCTATTGAGCTTTTAAAGGGTGGCCAACATGGTGAGAAAGAACCAAAAACAAAGATAATTATGACTATAATAGGCTTAATAGCTCTTGGTTCAGGTTATGGAATAGCATTAACAGTTGATAATCCACTAGAAGCTTTAAGTCTATTCTTTGTTGCTGTTATTTTAGTTATGATAGGAACTTATGAATTATTTACAGCTGGAAGCATAGCACTTTTAAAGCTCCTAAGAAAAAATAAAAAGTTTTACTATAAAACTAAAAACTTTATTTCAGTTTCAACTATGATGTACAGAATGAAGCAAAATGCAGTAGGACTTGCTAACATATGTATTTTAAGTAGTGCTGTTCTTGTGGTTTTATCTACAACAGCATCTTTATATGTAGGAATGGAAGATACCTTAAGGTATAGATATCCTAGAAATATTACAATTTACACTGAAAATATAAGAAGTGAAAATATAGAAAGAGTAGATGATATTTTAGATAAGGAATTAAAAGAAAATAACGTTAAAATTAAAAATGCTTTCAATTATACTTATAATTCTTTTGTAGTTTCTAAAATTAATGATGATAAGTTTTCCTTTGAGGCAGGATCTGCTTATGATTCAAAATTAAATGCAATAATGACTATTAATCTTAAAGATTATAATAGAATGGCAGAAAAAAATATTACACTTAATAGTGATGAAATTATGATATTCTCTACAGATAATAGCTATGAAAAAGATACTATCACTTTTGGAGAGAAGACTTTTAAAATAAAAGAAGAACTAAATAAGTTGCCATTTATGGATAAAAACCCACTTGATATAGTAAGCTCTTATGTAATTATTACTAATAATATTGAAGAAATAAACAGTGATATGAAAAGCTCAGCATATACAATAGCTTTTGATATGAATAGTGAAGATAAGGATATGATATCACTTAGCAATGATTTGAGAGCTAGATTTGTAGAGAATAATCTAGAAGCCTCAGTAGATAGTGTAGATGAAAATAGAGAATCATTTTTGCTTATGAATGGAGGATTATTTTTCCTTGGGATTTTCTTGGGAACATTATTTTTAATGGCTACAGTACTTATCATATATTATAAACAAATTTCAGAGGGATACGATGATAAAGAGCGTTTTGAGATAATGCAAAAGGTGGGAATGAGCAAAGAAGAAATAAGAAAAACCATAAGAAATCAAGTGTTAATGGTATTTTTCTTGCCACTGTTATGTACAATTATTCATATAGCTTTTGCTTTTCCTATGATTACCAAGCTACTTGCAGTTTTAAATTTAATAAATAAGCCGCTATTTATGATGACTACAATAGTTACTATTTTAATATTTACAGCTATTTATGCAATTGTGTTTGCTATAACGGCAAGAATCTACTATAAAATTGTTGAGTAAAACATAAAAAATGCATTATAAGTTTATAAGTATATTAAAAGTGATTTTATATAAATTTAGACTAGTATTTCAAATTATAGAGTTGAATTTAAAAAAGTTTGTAATATACAAGTATTTTAAGTTCAGTGTAAAGTTCATGTATAAGGATGATAGGATTAAAGCTATCATCCTTTTTATAAGTAAAAATCTTTGATACATAAATAGAGGGTGAAAAATATTAAATATAGTTTGTGAGGGACAAAGAAGAGCTTGGAAAAGTAAGGCACTAATTCATAGCTTTACATATATAGTTTTCCTTATGACTTAGAATAATATATATGTAAAAGATAATGCTATCTATGAGGTGATTAAATGAAAAAAATAATTTCTTTCATAGTTGCATTAATAATCTCTTTTTCATTTATGCAAACAGAAGTATATGCAGATAATAAGGATAATAGATTTACTAACTTAGTAAGTCATGGAATTTATAAAATACAGAGTCATGGAGGAGATTTTATACCTGGAGTTTATAAAATTGAATTATTAAGCAAGGAGTCTATAGGATATGTTTTCGTAATAAGTAAGGATAGTGATCTCAGATATATTAGAAGGTTTAAAAATTCATCAGAAACAGAATCAAGGGTGTGTGTAATAGGACCATTAGAAGAAGGAGATTCCGTTATTATATATGGTGAATGTGAGTTTTACTTCAATAAAATAAAAGATGGTTTTTATTGCAATTAACCTTAAAATATAATTATAAAACTGCATATATTTAATTAAGAGGCTATTTCACTAGAGTTATAAATATAATATAGAGATAGGTATTTAGAAGATAACTTATCAGATATATTATGAATAACTTTTGTGGTATAGCCTTATTTTTTTCATAGTATAAAGTAAAATATATATTAAATTTTTTATACTATTGTAGTTTATTATTAAGAATAATAAACCTAGGTAATAGCAGAAATTCTAAAATATTTCTTAAGGAATATAAATTTATATAAAAATTATATGAAAATGCTTTATAATATATATATAATAAAAAATAGTTGAAATAAGTTCTGTAAGAAACATACTAAATTAAAGGAAAATTCCTTGGAAGTTGGTGAACTATTTGAAAATAGTAGATATAATGATGAAATTTTTTATGGATTTTTGGTATTTATGGCTTTTAATTATTTTAGCATTAATATTAGAAGTTTTTATTCCAAGGACTAAAAAGTTTTTTAAAAACAGATTTAATAAGACTGTAGTGCAGAAGAATAACATTGATAAATAAGATTTAAAGAGTTACGGCACTAGTACTTTATATAAAAATTTTAATTTTGACATAATTTCTGCATAAGGATATAATTGTAATATTAATCAATCATTAATATTATAACTAAAATCTAGGCTGTAAAAGGAGCTAAAGGTGCAGAATTTTAAAGAGAACTTTATAAATATAATAAATGCTAAGGAAAATAATTTAAAAAGTGTATCAGTTAAAATACCTAAAAAGCAAATAACTGTTTTTACTGGAGTTTCAGGTTCAGGTAAATCTTCACTTTGCTTTGATACTATAGCTGCTGAATCAAGGAGAGAGTTAAATGAAACCTTTCCTATTTTTGTGCAACAATATCTTCCTAAGTATGGAAGGCCCAAGGTGGATAAAATAGAAAATCTTCCTGTTACTATAGTAATAGATCAAAAGAAACCTTCAGCAAATTCTAGATCTACAGTTGGTACATATACAGATATATACCCCCTTTTAAGATTGCTTTTTTCAAGAGTTGGAACGCCCTTTGTAGGATATTCAGATATTTTTTCTTTTAATCATCCTTCAGGAAAATGTTCTCGTTGTGATGGATTAGGTTTTGTTAAGGATTTAGATATACATAAACTTGTAGATTTTAATAAGTCCTTAAATGATGAGGGAGTTATAAATTACCCTGCATTTACTACAGGGGCATGGAGATGGAAAAGATATGCTTACAGTGGACTTTTCGATTTAGATAAAAAAATTAAGGATTATTCAAAGGAAGAATTAGAATTATTTTTATATTCTCCTCAAATAAAGCTTAAAAATCCACCAGAGCAGTGGCCTAAAACTGCAAAGTTTGAAGGTATTTATCCGAGAATGTATAGAAGTGTAATAAACACCAAGGAGGGGAAGTTACACGAAAAAATACTAAATAAAATGGTGAAAACAGGTCTTTGTCCAGAATGTAGTGGTTCAAGACTTAATGATAAAATAAGAAGTTGTAAAATAAATGATAAAAATATTGCAGAGGTAGCGGATATGCCTATACCGGATGCAATTGAATTTATAAAGAACATAGAAGATAACTTAGCTCAGGATTTAAAAAGAGAACTTGTGACGCGTTTAAGAGCTTTAATGGATATAGGACTTGGATATCTTTCTTTAAGTAGAGGAACTTCAACTTTATCAGGAGGAGAAGCACAAAGAATTAAGATTGCTAAATATATAAACTCAGCTTTGACTGATATGGTATATGTTTTAGATGAGCCTAGTGTTGGACTACATCCACAGGATATACAGCTTTTAAAGGACTCCATAATTAAATTAAAGGAACATGGAAATACAATATTAATAGTTGAACATCATAGAGAAATTATTAACATGGCAGACTTTATAATAGACATGGGGCCAGAAGCAGGAGCTAAGGGTGGAGAAATAATCTTTACAGGTTCCTATGAGGAACTTATAAAATCAGATAATTTAACAGGAAAATTAATTACCAATAAAACTTCAATGAAGAAATCCTTAAGAGAAGTAAAAAAATGGGTTACATTAGAACATGCTAATTTACATAATTTAAAAGATATTAATATTAAACTACCTTTGGGAGTATTAGCAGTAATAGCAGGGGTAGCTGGCTCAGGTAAAAGTTCTTTAATGGAATTTTTCAATGAAAATTATGATGAGGAAATAGTCTTAATTCATCAAAAGGATATTGGTATAAACTTAAGATCAACTCCAGCTACATATTTAGATATAGCAGACGAAATAAGAGATATTTTTGTTAAAGAAAATAAGGTATCTAAATCATTATTTAGCTTTAACTCTAAGGGTGCATGTCCTGCATGTGGAGGAAAGGGAGTTATTGTTTCAGAGATGGCTTTTATGGATTCAATAGAAACACTATGTGATCTTTGTCATGGAAATAGATACTCAAAGGAAGTCTTAGACTATAAATATAAAAATAAAACTATAGCAGAAGTTATGGATTTTACAGTAGATGAAGCGGTAGAGTTTTTTCATGGAGCAAAATTTCTTGAAAAGTTAGATTCTTTACAAAAGGTAGGACTTGGTTATCTTCATCTTAATCAATCTATGACAACCTTATCAGGGGGAGAACTTCAACGTATTAAACTTGCAAGCAAGCTTAATAAAAAGAACTCTATTTTTATAATTGATGAACCAACAGATGGACTTCATCTTCAAGATGTAAGAAAGCTAATGAAGCTTTTTAATGAGTTAGTAGATGAAGGTAATAGTTTATTTTTGGTTGAGCATAGTGTTGATGTAATGAAGGATGCAGATTATATCATAGAACTTGGACCAACTGGAGGAATGGCAGGTGGAAATGTGCTATTTCAAGGAAAACCAGAGGGTATGTTAAGTTGTAATAAGTCAATAACAAGAAAGTATTTACTTGAAAGCCTACCAAAGTAGATAGAATATGCAATTAAGTAAGAAGCTTTATGGTAATTATAATAATAGATTAAGTGAAAAGAAAGAGAAGACTTTTCAGTAAGTAAATTATTTATCATTTCATAAGTGGTTTTTAGAGTCAGTGATATAGTAATAAAAAGTTATAATAAATATAATAGTCCCCTTTAGAAAGAACTAACCTATTCAGAGCTTTCTAAAGGGGATTGTTTATTTTGAAAAGTTATTGAATATATAAGTTGGTTTATTTTAGTGTAGATTTTATAAAGTTTTCTAAGGCTTTTTCCTCTTTAGTTATTTCCTCAAGATTATCTCCAAAGTCTTTTTTATAAGCATCTATAAGTTCATTCTTTTTATAAGTAATAGTTACACCTTTATCAAATTTGAAGTTTATTACATCAGCATTTTTTACAAGGGAAATTATGATCATAGCATTTTTAATTAATACATCCTCAAAGGGAAGAGATAATATGGATTTATCATCAAATTCAATAGAAGCAGAATCAAAATCTTTATAATTCACAGTTAATCCATAGGGTGTATGATCAGTTTGCAATTCAAAATCTTTAACATATTTATTAGCAGGTAAGTTCAATAGTATACCGCTGATAGATGAATTATCCCCTATATTGCAATCCTTATATTGAAGCAATTTGCTTATATTAATACTATTGTTAGTTTTAGATTTTTCAGTTATAGAGCAACCTATTAAACCTAGAGTTAGTATAAAACTTATAATTATTAATGAAAATCTAAATTTATTAAAAGTCATAGTTTATTTTAGTGAGAAGGTATGTTGTAAGTACCAAAGTCTCCCTAAATCCTCCTTTTGCACTATTGCGTATTTCTTAATGTACAATAAGTTAGTTTTTAACTTACATATTTTCTAAAGGGGTTTTATTATGCTCTTTATATAATGTTTCAGTATATTTAAAGCAACTAATAGTTATTTCCTTTAAATAAGTACTTATGAATAAGAAAAAATATATTACTAAAATTATTACATAGAATTATAAAGTAATCAAGAATAGGTGTAAAGTAAGTATAAGTTAACTTACATCATAAATAAACTAAATTATAAAGAATGGAGTAGGGTACAATGTACATTAAATAATAGTAATAAAATTAAAGTTTTTTAGATAATATATTTAATTTGAGTGTTAAAATACTATCCACGTTTTGGATTTGTTCTAGCAAGCATTTACAAAATTACTGCTCCATTTAAAGTTCCAGATGAATCATTTATGGCAATTGAATTAAAAAAGAGGCTTTAAAGGATAAAGAAGGAACAGTTATTTATGCACAGGAGTTTTTTATGTAGAGAGTATTTCTTTATTTGATTTTTAGTTTACATAAATTTTGTTTTGAAAAATTCAAAACATATGAATGTTAAACTTATTAAAAGATATAGAAATAATATTGAAAAGATAAATTCAAAATACTATAAAAACTTAACATAAGTTTACAAAGTCAAAAAATACTTGGGGAAATTGTTTGTTAACAAAAATTTAACAAAATCATAAAAAGTCGAAAAAATAAATAAAGTGTAAAAATGAGTAAAATTTAACGTTAAACCTTAATATATTATAAAAATTACCAATAAAACAATAAATAACTATTATAAATAGCAATAGTTAGGTTTATTTACAAAAAATATACATAGGAGTATATTGAGAGGGCATGCATGCGAATATTTTTATATTTTTAGTAGAAAAAATAAGAAAGGAAGAAAGTTATGCAAAAAAAGATGAAAAAAAGAACAAGATTTTTAGCATTATTAGTATCATTTTTTATGTTATTCTCAATTGCTGGAACTCAACAAGCTATGGCTTATGTAATAAATAAAGATGAGCTTGTAACTCCTAATGAAAATGATATAGTACCAGATAATTTATTAAACTGGGTTTTAAGATATTATATGACACGCCAAACAAAGAACTATAAGCAAATTAAACCAGAGGATTTTAAAGGATTAGAGGAAATCTATTATTCTGAAGGTGACCATTATGATTTGTATGAATTTAATGTATTTGTAAAAAGCATGGAAGGGCTTCAATATGCTACAGATGCATATAGAGTTTTATTACCATATAATAAAATTTCAGATTTAAGTCCTATATCTAAATTAACAAAAGTAAATAAAATTAATTTTAAAGATAACTTAATAACTGATCTTAGTGATTTATCTAAATTAACTAATATACAGAGTCTTGAATTAGGTTTAAATAAAATTGAGAATTTAGAACCTCTTAAAGATATGACTAAACTTGAGGAGTTAGATCTTCCATATAATAAAATTTCTAATATAGATGTGTTGAAAAAATTCACAAATTTAAAGAAATTAGACTTGCAAAATAATAAAATAAAAGATATTACTGCCTTAGAAGGTTTAACTAAATTAGATGATAGATTAATTTTAGGAAATAACCAAATAGAAGATATTACTCCACTTGCTAATTTAACTAAAGTAAAAGAGTTAGATCTTTCTTCAAATAATCTTTCTGATATTAGTGTTTTGAAAAATCTTAGAGATTTAAAAATATTAAGATTAAGCAATAATCCAAAGATTAATGACTTTGCGGCACTTACTAACTTAACTCAGTTAGATAAATCAGAATTATGGTTAACTGGAACTGGAATAGGAGATAAAAAAGATGATTTATTTAAAGTAATAGATGTTAACAAAATAATAAATAGATTTAATGCTAACAACATAACTCTAGAGGATAAAGATAATGTAGAAGCAGCAAGAAATGAATATAATGCTTTACCTCAAGAATTAAAAGCTTATATTCCTGAATTAAGAATTACTGGAGCAGAGAATAATATAAGTAATCTTAAAAAAGGACAACCAACAAAATACTACGAAGAATTAAAAGAATTTGATAACATAGCAGATCCTATTGAAATTAAATCTTTAAAAATTAAGGTAGTAGATGAAAAAGGACAACCATTAAAGGATGTTAAATTTAATCTCCAAAATACATATGGAGATGTATTAAAAACTCTTGTTTCTGATGATAATGGAATAATTAATCATAAAGTAGCTTCTTATGATCAATACATGACAGAGGATATAGTAGTTGCTGATTCAGATAAGTATATTTCTAATGTTGATAAAATTAGATTTAAAACAGATGGGAAAGCAAAAATTGTTGAAGTAAATGGAATGGCACCTACAGGAAAAGAAGATTTAAAATTTATACTTAAAGCTAGAAATGAAGAAATTAAAGTTGACAAAACAAATTTAGAAAATAGTATAAAAGAAGCAGAAGGAAAAGATAAAACTGCTTATACAGAAGAATCTTATAAAGCAATGGAAGATGTTTTAGCAAAAGCTAAAAAAGTATTTGCAGACCTTAAAGTAACACAAGAGGATGTAGATAACATTACAAAGGTTCTTTCAGATGCTATAAAGGCATTAGTTGAAAAGGTTGTTGTGCCAGAAACACCAGCTGCAGATACTATTGTTATTACAGCAGTAGACCATAATGGAAAGCCATTATCAAATGTGGATTTTAATATTAAGAATTCATTTAATCCAACAGTAAGCAAAGTTACTTCAGATGGAAATGGAGTTATAAAATATACTACTCCATCATATATGATGTACACAATGTTTACTGTAACTTTAGCTGATGAAGAAAGATATTCTTCAAATCCTAAAAATATAACATTCTCAATAGGAGAAGATAATAACATAGTTAAAGTAAATAATGAAAAGATAGGTGGAATTGAAGATTTAAAAGTTAATATGACAGTTTTAGATAAAGTAGCTATTGAAAAAGAAAATCAAGCAAAAATTGATGCTATAAAAGAAAATGTAAAAGATACAACTGCTGATAATGTTAAGAAAAATGATGAAGTAGTTATAAATAAAGCAGTTACTGACTTAGAAGATTTATTAGCTAATATTGAAACTCTTACAGAGACTCAAAAAGCTGATATAAATACTGAAATTGCAAGATTAAAGGAAGTTGTTAATGTTTTTGAAACTGTAAAAGGCGTAGAAGAAAAAATTAATAATTTACCTGAAATTGATGATATTTCTGAAAATGATAAAGAAGCTATAAAAGCAGTAGAAAATGAGTTTAATGCTATTTCTGAAAATGCTAAATCATTAGTAAGTGCTGAAGCTAAGGAAAAGTTAAACAATACTTTAAAGGAATTAGAAAGAGTTATTAATGATAATAACAATGATGATGAGATAACTACTAATGAAAACAACAATAGCAATGTCAATAAAGAAACTGCTAATGACAATACTGTAAATAAAGAAAATAATAATGCTACTAATAAGAATAGTCAAAATGTAACTACTCCAATTACAGGAGATAATATGCCAATATTAGCATTAGGGGTTCTTATGATTATTAGTGCTATAGCAATAGTTTCTTTAAAAAGAAGAAATCAAAAAAGAGCCTAAGAAATAATATAAAAGCTTTATTTTGTTGATGGCAAAACTTCAAATTAAGTTATAAAAAACCATGAGTTAGAAACAATTTAAAAGGTTAAATGTTAGTTTACAATAAATCTTTTAAAGACCTATACTCATGGTCTTTTTTATTATCTTTAAATAGTTGGTACTATAGTTAAAAATAATTTTAAATAAAGTACCTATTTACATTTTTTAATAATAAATAAAGTTATTGACTATAAAGTTATTTAAGACTATAATGAAATAAAATTTAATATGTCAATAGAGGTACAAATAAAAAGTAGAATTTATTTTTTATTTGTTTAAAAGGGAAGTAGGTTAAAATCCTACGCGGTCCCGCCGCTGTAATGGTGAGAAACTTCAATTTATGCCACTGATTTTTAAATTGGGAAGGTTTGAAGAGACGATGATCCTAAGCCAGAAGAACTGCCTTTATTATACATTTCATAACTCTACGAGCGATAGGGGGGATGTCTAGGAATTAATTATAATTCTTTTTTGTCATGTAATTAATACCACTGGATTATTGCGCCACTTAGCTTTTAGCTGAGTGGTTTTTTTATGTTTGTTAAGTAATAAATCAGGTAGATTAAAGTGTTTATGTAGATATTAAAAGATATCTACACTAGTAGGGGGAGTTAACAATGTCAGGAACTATAACAGAGAAGATATTATTCTCACATATTGTTGAGGGAAAACCAGTAATAGGAGAAGAAGTTGCTTTAAAAGTTGATAATACATTAACTCAAGATGCTACAGGAACTATGGCTTATTTACAATTTGAAGCTATAGGCATAGACAGAATAAAAACTGAGTTAAGCGTAAGTTTTGTTGACCATAATATGTTACAAACAGATTTTAGAAATGCTGATGATCATAAATTCTTAAAGACTATTGCACAAAGATATGGATTGCATTTTTCAAGACCAGGAAATGGTATATGTCATCAAGTATTTTTAGAAAGATTTGCAACTCCAGGCAAAACCTTGATTGGTTCTGATAGCCACACTCCAACGGCTGGAGGAATGGGAAGCTTTGCTATGGGTGCTGGAGGATTAGATGTTGCAGTAGCTATGGCTGGTGAAGCTTTTAGAATAAAATACCCTAAAATTGTGGGAATCAAATTAAGTGGAAAACTTCAAAAATGGGTTTCTGCAAAGGATGTAATATTAGAGCTTTTAAGCAGAGTTGATGTAAAAGGTGGAGTAGGTAAGGTATTTGAATACTTTGGACCAGGAGTTAAAAATTTAAGTGTTCCAGATAGAGCAACTATAACTAATATGGGAACTGAAACAGGATGTACAACTAGTATATTTCCAAGTGATGAAATAACTAGGGAATTTTTAAAAGCTCAAGGAAGAGAAAATGATTGGATTGAATTAATTGCAGATGAAGATGCCAAGTATGATGAGATCATTGAAATTAATTTAGATGAAGTTGAGCCTATGGCAGCACTACCTCATAGTCCAGGAGCTGTAAAAAAGGTATCAGAAATTGCAGGTATAAAGGTAGATCAAGTTTCAATTGGTTCTTGTACAAACTCTTCACTAAGAGATTTACTTATTGTATCAAAAGCCCTTAATGGAAAAACTATATCTGAAGATCTTCACTTAACTATAAGTCCAGGTTCTAGACAAGTAGTAGAACACTTAATAAATAGTAAAGATATGAACTCTTTAGTACAATCAGGAGCAAGAATTTTAGAAAATGGTTGTGGACCATGTATAGGAATGGGTTGTGCACCAAGTTCAGCAGGAATTTCAGTTAGAACATTCAATAGAAACTTCCTTGGAAGAAGTGGGACTAAAGATGCACAGGTTTATCTAACAAGTCCTGAAACTGCTGTTGCTACAGCTTTAACAGGAGTTTTAACTGATCCAAGAACTTTAGGTAAATGTCCAGATTTTGAGATGCCTAATAAGTTTGAAATCAATGACAATATGATAATAAAACCATTACCTGCGGAAGAAGCAAAGAATATAGAGATTGCTCATGGACCTAATATTAAGCCATTACCAAAGTTCTCTCCATTACCAGATAAATTAGAAGGTAATGTTCTTATAAAACTTGAAAATAACGTTACTACAGATGATATTATGCCAGCGGGAGCTAAGATTTTACCTTTACGTAGTAATATACCTGAAATTTCAAAACATGTTTTTGAAAGTGTAGATGGAGAGTTCCATAATAGAGCAATAGAAAATCAAGGTGGATTTATAATTGCAGGGGAAAACTATGGACAAGGTTCTAGTAGAGAACATGCAGCTTTAGCACCGAAATACTTAGGAGTTAGGGCGGTTATTTCCAAATCCTTTGCACGTATTCATATGGCTAACTTAATTAATTTTGGTATTGTGCCATTGGTGTTTGAAAATTCAAAAGATTATGAAAAGATTTCAGCGGGGGATAAATTAGAAGTAGTTATAGGTGATTTGAGAGGAAAAGCTCTTTTAAGAAATATTTCTAAAAATGAAGAAATTGCTCTTACTCATAGCCTTTCAGAATTAGATGCTTCTATATTGAAGTTTGGCGGTAAATTACCTTGGATTAAAAGTAAAATTAAATAGTTAAAAGGGGAGAAAATTAGTATGATAAATAAAAAAATAGATATGATAGTTCCATTAGTGGAGATGGATGGAGATGAAATGACTCGTGTATTATGGAAAATGATAAAGGACATCCTTATTACTCCATATGTGAATCTTAAAACAGAATATTATGATCTTGGTGTTGAAAAAAGAGATGAAACTGATGACCAAATAACTATTGATGCAGCAGAAGCTATTAAAAAATATGGAGTAGGTGTAAAGTGTGCAACTATTACTCCAAATGCAGCAAGAGTAGAAGAGTATAAATTAAAGAAAATGTGGAAGAGTCCAAATGGAACAATTAGATCTATTCTAGATGGAACTGTATTTAGAGAACCAATTATAGTTAATACAATTCATCCATATGTTAAGACATGGAATAAGCCTATTGTTATTGCAAGACATGCTTATGGAGATGTTTATAAAAATGTAGAGTATAGAGTTGATGAAGCAGGTAAAGCTGAATTAGTCTTTACTAACAATGAAGGAAAAGAGTTATCAAGACAAACTATACATGAATTTAAGGACAAGGGTGTATTGATGTCAATGCACAATAGAGATAAATCAATAGAAAGCTTTGCAAAATCTTGTTTTAATTATGCTTTGGAAAAGAAAATTGATTTATGGTTTTCTACTAAGGATACAATATCTAAAACTTATGATGCTAACTTTAAAGAAATCTTTGAAAGAATTTTTGAAGCTGAATATAAAGACAAATTCCAAAAGGCTGGAATCGTTTATTTCTATACATTAATCGATGATGTAGTTGCTCGTATAGTAAAATCAGAGGGTGGAATGTTATGGGCATGTAAGAATTACGATGGAGATGTTATGTCTGATTTAGTTGCAACTGCTTTTGGTAGTTTAGCAATGATGACTTCTGTACTTGTTTCTCCTCAAGGGTATTTTGAATATGAAGCTGCTCATGGTACTGTTCAAAAGCATTACTACAAGCATTTAAAAGGAGAAGTAACCTCTACTAATCCTATGGCTACAATTTTTGCATGGACAGGAGCTTTAAGAAAACGTGGTGAGCTAGATAAGATTGAAGAACTTGTTACTTTTGCTGATAAATTAGAAGTTGCATGTATCAAAACAATAGATCATGGGACTATAACTAAGGATTTAGCAGAGCTTTCAGATGCTAGTCATAAAAATGTAGTTACTTCAGAGGAATGGCTACGTGCTACAGCAAAATATTTAGAAATTTTACTTTCACAAAATCTATAAGCAATAAAAGAGTTGTCTCACTAAAGGATATAAGTAGCAGATGGTGTTATTAAATTTATTTGTGGGACATCTCTTAATAAAATATTATAAATTTATATTATTAAAGAAATGTTTAAGGGTGGCGAAGTATATGAAAATTATTAAAAAATCATTAGCTGGTACCTTGGAATCAAATGATATTCAAATAATGATTTCACCAAATGAAGAAAAGGGCATAGAAATTGAACTTACAAGCAATGTAGAAAAGCAATTTGGAAGACAAATAAGAAAGGTAATTAAAGAAACTATAGAAAAATTAGGTGTTGAAGATGCTATAGTTTTTGCTAATGATAAGGGTGCCTTAGATTGTACAATTCAAGCAAGAGTACAGTGTGCAGTATTTAGAGGCTGCGACACTGAAGGAAAGTATAATTGGGAGGTAATTGACTAATGGAACAGTTAAGAAGAACTATGTTATTTGTTCCAGGAAGCAATGCTGGAATGATTAAGGATGCAGGAATTTATGGTGCTGATTCTCTTATGTTTGACTTAGAAGATGCAGTTGCTATAAGTGAAAAAGATTCAGCAAGATTATTAGTTTATAATGCAGTAAAGACTTTGGATTATGGGAAAACAGAAATAGTTGTAAGAATTAATCCATTAAGTAGTCCTTATGGTAGAGATGATATAGAGGCTATGGTTAGGGCTGGAGTTGATGTTATTAGATTACCTAAAACAGAGACTAAAGAAGATATAGAAGATGTAGAAGCTGTTATTGAAGAAGTTGAGAAAAAGATAGGGCGTGAAGTAGGAAGTACTAAGATGATGGCAGCTGTTGAGGGTGCACTTGGTGTTGTTAATGCATATTCTATTGCCACTGCTAGTTCAAGACTTATTGGTATTGCATTAGGTGCTGAAGATTATGTAACAAATATGAAAACTAAAAGATATCCAGATGGAATGGAATTATTAGGTGCAAGAACTCAAATTATTATAGCTGCAAGAGCTGCAGGAATTTATGCCTTAGATACAGTTTACTCTAATGTAGATAATGAAGAGGGATTCAGAAGAGAAGTTGAACTTATAAAACAGCTTGGGTTTGATGGTAAATCTGTTATAAATCCAAGACAAATTAAGCCAGTTCACGAGATTTATAGTCCTACAGAAATGGAAATAAAAAAATCAATAGATATTGTTACAGCTGCAAAAGAAGCTGCAAAACAAGGATTAGGCGTTATTTCATTAAATGGCAAGATGATTGATAAACCTATTATAGATAGAGCAAGCAGAGTTTTACAGCTAGCAAAGGCTGTAGGTTTATACAAGGAGGATAGCCATGATGAAGAATAGTATAGGAAGAGAAATTCCAAAGGAAGTAATTAATGAAAGAAGTTTATTTCAAGGAGCTTTTTTTAAGGAAGAAGAAATAAAAAAAGTAGCTCCTATTATTAAGCCAGTTAAGCCTTCACATAATAAATTATTAAGTACCATTGAAGAAGCCATAATTAAATGTGGTTTGAAAGATGGTATGACTATTTCTTTTCACCACCATTTTAGAGAGGGTGACTATGTATTAAATATGGTAGTAGATATCATAGCTAAATTAGGAATAAAGAACCTAACACTAGTACCTAGCTCTCTAAACAATGTTCATAGCTCCATTATTGAACATATAAAGAATGGTGTAATTACAAAGATTTCAACTAGTGGCTTAAGGGGAAAACTAGCAGAAGAAATTTCTAATGGACTAATGGAAGAACCAGTAATCATAAGATCCCATGGAGGAAGAGCTAGGGCTATTGAAAATGGAGACATAAAAATAGATGTAGCCTTTTTAGGTGCACCTTCCTGTGATGAATATGGAAATGCAAGTGGTTCAAGAGGAAAAGGTAACTGTGGTTCCTTAGGGTATGCGAAAATTGATGCACTTTATGCAGATAAAGTTGTAATAATCACAGACTCTTTAGTTGAATTTCCTAATATGCCTGCAAGCATATTACAAAATAATGTAGATTATGTTGTTCAGGTTAATAGCATAGGGGATCCTGCTGGTATAGCTTCAGGAGCTACAAGATATACTAAAAATCCAAAGGAATTATTAATTGCGGAGTATTGTAGCAAAGTTATAACTAACTCTGGATATTTTAAAGATGGCTTCTCTTTTCAAACAGGTACAGGTGGGTCATCCTTAGCTGTAAGTAGATTTTTAAGAGAAGAGATGAAAAAGCAAGAGATAAAAGCAAGTTTTGCCTTGGGAGGAATAACAAAACCAATGGTAGAAATGCTTGAAGAGGGACTGATAAAAAATATATTTGATGTACAGGGATTTGATTTAAGTGCAGTAAACTCAATAGATAAAAATTTAATGCATCATGAAATAGACTCCTCTTTTTATGCAAATCCTCATAATAAGGGATGTATTGCTAATAAGCTGGATGTAGTAGTCCTGTCAGCACTAGAAATTGATACAGATTTTAATGTAAATGTTATAACTGGCTCAGATGGAGTGGTTAGAGGTGCATCAGGTGGACATTGTGACACGGCTGCTTGTGCTAAGTTAACAGTAATAGTTACTCCAACTATTAGAGGTAGAATACCATGTATAGTAGATGCTGTTAATACGGTTGTTACTCCAGGAGAAAGCATTGATGTATTAGTCACAGAATTGGGAATTGCAATCAATCCTAGAAGAAATGATTTAATTGAGAAATTTAAAGGAATAGATATTCCTATATACACAATTAATGAATTAAAAGAAAAGGTAGAAAGCATTGTTGGTATTCCAGATAATATTCAATATGATGATAAGGTAGTAGCTATTGTTGAATATAGGGATGGAAGTATTATTGATGTTATAAAAAAAGTTAAATAAAGACAAAGGTTAAATAATTTTCTTAATGATTTTATATGTAACTTTCAATTCATAAAAAATATAAGAAATATTTAACTTTGTAAAGTGTTTTATAAAGTATATTAATTTAACGATAGGAAACTGTGGTAATAAATAAGTTATATATGGGGATATTGATTGCAAATTTTAAATTGGCAAAATATAAAACCTATAGATGATTTAGTGCTACAGTTTCTTTTTACATAAGGTAAAAGTAATTAAAGACATAAGGATCTAACAAGAATATTTAACATATAAAGTTAATAGCATTTGACAATAACTAATGATGGTATTATTATATAATTAGCAAATGCCAATAATTAAGGAGTGGATTTTATGTCAAATTGTAGTACATGCCCTTCAAATAATGGGTGCACTAAGGATAAAACTGAATGTATGATTGAAAATAATCCTATGAATAACATTAAGAATGTTATAGGAGTTATGAGTGGTAAAGGTGGAGTGGGAAAATCTACTATATCTACTATGATTGCAAGAGGATTAAAGGATTTAGGCTATAGTGTAGGAATTTTAGATGCAGATATAACAGGACCAAGTATACCAAGATTAATGGGTTTACAAAATAAAAGAGCTGATGGAACTGATTATATGATATATCCTTTAGAAAGTGATGATGGAATAAAAGTTATTTCATTAAACTCTTTAATAGAGGATGAGAATCAGCCTGTAATCTGGAGAGGGCCAGTAATTGCAGGAATGGTAAAACAATTTTGGACAGACGTACTTTGGGAGGAGTTAGATTATTTGATAATAGATATGCCTCCAGGAACAGGGGATGTAGCTTTAACAGTTATGCAATCAATTCCTATAGATGGGTTAGTTATGGTATCAGTACCTCAAGATTTAGTTTCTATGATTGTTACGAAGGCAATAAATATGGCCAATAAAATGGATGTAAAGGTTTTAGGTATAATTGAAAATATGAGTTATATACTTTGTCCTGATTGCAATAAAAAAATAAAATTATTCAATGAAAGTAATTTAGAGGATTTTACAAAGGTAAGTAATATTAAGCTTTTAGGTGAATTACCTATGGTAAGTGAAATATGTAATTTATCTAATAATGGATATAATTCTTCCAAGGAAACTTTAAATACATTATTCAGCCCTATAGTACAAAATGTATTATCAGCTTTAAATGAAGTTAAATAATAAAGGCTTTAGGAAAAAACCTATTCATATACATTTTAAATGTAATAAGTGTAATAGTATAATAGATATAGATTACAAGAATTTAGTATTAGAATATTTAAAGTTAAATACTTTTATTGAAAAAGAGAATGGGTTATTAATTTATGATGAAGAAATAATGCTAAATGGAGTATGTCATAAATGTATGGAGGATAGCAATGCCTAGACCAACTAAATTTAGAAAAGTAGAGTTTTTTCCGGAGAGTAATTATTTTGTGCCAATAGGAAAAGCAAAATGTGAGCTTCAAGAAGTTGTATTAAAAGTAGAAGAGCTGGAGGCTATGAGGTTAAAGGATATAGAAGACTTAAATCAAGAGCAATGTGCTGAGAACATGCAAGTATCAAGACAAACCTTTCAAAATATTATTGATAGTGCTAGAAAAAAGGTTGCAATTGCACTTACAGAAGGAAAAGCAATCAATATAAGTGGAGGTCATTATACAACCAATCATTGCAAATTTAAATGTATGGACTGTGATAACGAATATAACATAAAATATGAACAAGATAAGTCATCTTGCCCTAAATGTGGTTCTCATAATGTAATATGTAGTAAGAAAGCAAAGTTTTGTGGTAAGTGGTGCAATGATAAAAGAATATAAGGTATTAATATATCATATTAATTTAGTATAATAAAAAAATCTTATTATATTAGGGAGCTGTGAATATGAGAGAGAATGGTAATATTTGCTGTAATGATAAAAAAGAGAGAGTTAAAAGAGTAGAGAAAAATCAAATTTGTGCAATATGCGGTAAGAAGGGACAAGGTGTTTTAGAAGCAACAGTAAAGAATTTAATAAAAGATGAATTTAAATATAAGATTAAAGAAAAAGTATATTACTTATGCATGGATAAGAACTGTGAAGTAGCATATTATGACGTATATGGTGAGTATATAAAAGCTAATGAGTTAAAAGTTCCACTTTGGTTTAAAGATGGAGCAAATCCTAAGTATATTTGTTATTGTAATTATGTTACTGAGGAAGATATAGTAGATGCAGTTGTAAATAAGGGAGCTAAGGATATAAAAGAAGTAGCAGAAATTACTGGAGCTATGAAGAATGGCAATTGTAAAATGAATAATCCCTTAGGAAAATGCTGTGGTCCATTAATTAAAGAGATTATAAAAAGAGAGTTGGAGTTAAAAAAGAAATAATATTTAAAGGTCTATTTTCTATAAATATAAATTTAGAGGTAATTTAAGTTTATAGAAAATAGATTTTTTTATTTATATATAGATATAAGTAATAGAGATTTCAAGTAATTCTTCTTAGAATATTTATAGCTAACTTGGACTATGCAATGAAATTAGTTATGAAAATAAATGAAAACTTAAATATATTTTTATTGGTAAAAAAAGTAAAAAATAATACGAAACATATTGTAAACCTTGAATTTATATTGGGTTGACAATATGCTTTTTTTATTATACAATCAAAAACATAAAATATCCAGTATATTTATAATCTATAGTTTGTAAGTAAAAATATATTTAGGAGAAGACTTTAAATGGTAGAAACAAGTAAAAAGTATAATACAAAATCACTTATTATGTGTTCTATATTTGTGGCACTTATTTCTATTGGAGCATTTATAAAAATACCCATTCCTGTAGTTCCGTTTACATTGCAATTATTGTTTACTACTTTAGCAGGGGTAATATTAGGATCTAGATTAGGAGCGATTTCAGTTTTACTTTATATAATTTTAGGGTTAATAGGAATACCTATATTTACCAATGGTGGCGGTATTGGATATGTACTTCAGCCTACCTTTGGATATCTTATTGGTTTTTCTATTGGAACTTATTTAACTGGACTTATAGTGGAAAAATCAGAAAAAATTACAGTTAAGTCTTTAATGATAGCTAACTTTATAGGATTAGCTGCTGTTTATATAATTGGAATGATTTATTATTACATTGTTGCTAATACTTTTACGAATTCCCCTATAGGAGTTTGGTCTTTAATATTGTACTGCTTTATATTGGCGGTTCCGGGAGATATAGTTATTTGTGTTGGAAGTGCATTTTTTTCTAAAAGGTTACTTAAGATTTTAAAGGGTGGTGTCAGGTAGTATGAGCTGTATAAAAGAATTAAAAGATAAGATTTTAAAAGGTTATGAAATTAATAGGGATGAAGCTATAAGGCTTGTCACTGCACCTTTAAAAGAATTATGTGAATCAGCTAATGAAATTAGAGAAAAACTTTGCGGTAATTCCTTTGATCTTTGTACTATTATTAATGGTAAAAGTGGAAGGTGCTCAGAGAATTGTAAGTTTTGTGCACAGTCTATACATTACAAAGTAAAAATAGATGAGTATCCAATTTTATGCTCAGATAAGATTTTGAAAGAAGCTATTTATAATGAAAAACGTGGTATTTTAAGATATTCAATTGTTACTTCAGGAAGAAAACTTTCAAATAATGAATTTGAAAAGGTATATGAAAGCTATAAATTATTAAAGGAAAAAAGTGAAATTTCTCTTTGTGCGTCTCATGGTCTTTTATCCTTTGAGCAATTTGAAAAATTGAAAGAGGTGGGTGTTCTTAGATATCATAATAATTTAGAGAGTTCTAGAAGATATTTTAAAGAAATATGTACAACTCATAGTTATGATGAAAAGATTAATGCAATTAAGAATGCTCAGAAAGCAGGTTTGGAGGTTTGCAGTGGAGGAATAATGGGCATGGGAGAAACTATGGATCATAGGATTGATATGTTTTTAGAACTTAGAGAATTAGGAATTAAGTCAATTCCTATTAACATATTAAACCCTATAAAAGGAACACCCTTTGAAAATTTAGAGGTTCTTAAGAAAGAAGAAATATGTAGAATAGTTTCTATTTGCAGATTTATAGTACCTAGTGCTGCTATTAGATTAGCAGGAGGAAGAGGGCTTATGGATGACAAGGGAAAAGACGCTATAAAATCAGGTGCTAATGCTGCAATATCAGGCGATATGCTTACCACAGCAGGAATAAGTATAGAAGAAGATATGAAAATGATAAAAAGCTTGAATTTTGAGGTGAAGAGAATATGAGTAAGGGTATATTTATTACAGCTACGGGTACGGATATAGGTAAAACCTATATTACAGCTTTAATTGTAAAGTTACTTAGAGAGTCTTCAGTAAATGCAGGTTATTATAAAGCAGCACTTAGTGGTGCACAAAGACAAGGTGATAGTTTAGTACCAGGAGATTGTAAATTTGTTTGTGATGTTGCAAAACTTAATTTAAATCCTTGTGATTTAGTTTCATATGTATATGAAACTGCTGTATCTCCACATTTAGCATCAGAAATAGAAGGAAATCCTGTGGAACTAGAATGTATTATTGAAGACTTTGAAAATATTGAATCAAAGTTTGATTATGTTGTAGTTGAAGGTAGCGGAGGAATAGTATGTCCTCTTAGGCTTAAGGATAAAACTATAATGCTAAAGGATGTTATTACAAGTTTAAATCTAGATATTATTATTGTAGCTTCAGCAGAATTAGGAACTATAAACAATGTAGTTTTAACTGTGGAGTATGCTAAAAATCATGACATTAATGTAAGAGGTATAATTTTAAATAACTATGATGAAAAAAGCTTTTTACATAAAAATAATAAAAAGGTTATTGAGGATCTTACGAATATTCCTGTAATTTCATGTGTAGGAAAAGATGAAAAAAATATTGAAATAGATATACATGGGTTATGTAGTTTATTTAAGGAGGTATAAAGCATGGATTTTATAAAAAAGGACTTAGAACATATTTGGCATCCTTGTTCTCAAATGAAAGATTATGAGGAGTTACCTCCTATAGTTGTGGATCATGCTAAAGACATGTATTTATATGATATAAATGGAAAGTCATATATGGATGTGGTTAGTTCATGGTGGTGTAATCTTTTAGGACACTGCAATCCCCGTATAAATGAAGCTCTTAAAAATCAAATTGATAAATTAGAGCATGTAATCTTTGCTAACTTTTCACATGTTCCAGCTATAAGTTTATGTGATAAGTTATCTAAGGTATTACCAAATGGATTAAATAAGTGTTTCTTTACAGATAACGGCTCCTCTGCCATAGAAGCAGCAATGAAAATGAGTTTTCAATATCATTATCAAACAGGTAAGGCTCATAAAAAAAGATTTATGGCCTTGTCAGATGCTTATCATGGTGAAACTGTAGGTGCTTTATCGATGGGTGGAATGGACTTATACTCAGAAATTTATAAACCTATGCTTATGGACATTATTCATGTGGAAGCTCCTGACTGTTATAGATGTAAATATGGAAAGTGTAGAGAAAATTGTGATGCACAATGTTTTGAAGAAGCTGAAAGAGAGTTTGAGAAATACGGTGAGGAAACAAGTGCTTTCTTTGTGGAACCCTTAGTTCAAGGTGCGGCAGGTATGAGAATATATCCTTCTATATATTTAAAGAAACTAAGAAAGTTATGTGATAAGTACAATGTTCATATGATTGCAGATGAAATAGCAACGGGCTATGGAAGAACAGGAAAAATGTTTGCTTGTGATCATGCAGAGATTTCACCAGATATTATATGTCTTTCTAAAGGGTTAACTGGGGGATACATGCCTATGGCTTTAGCTGTTACAACAGACAAAATTTATAATGTTTTTTATGCTGATTATAATGAAGGTAAAGCTTTTATGCATAGTCATACTTACAGTGGAAATCCTTTAGCTTGTGCTGCAGCTATAGAAGTTCTTAATATATTAGAAGAAGAGAAAATTTTAGAGACAGCAAAGGAAAATGCAACTTATTTTAATAATTTAATTTGTGATAAACTTAAAAATCATAAATATGTAGGAGAAATTAGAAGCATAGGATTGATAAATGCTATTGAATTAGTGGAAGATAAAAAGAATAAAAAATCCTTTGATTCTAAGAAAAGGTATGGATATGAAATTTATAAAAAAGCTTTAGAAAAGGGAATTTTATTAAGAACTCTTGGAGATATTATATATTTTAACCCACCATTAATTATGACTCGTGAAGAGATGGATATTGCTGTGGAAGTATGTGTGCAATGTATAAATGAAGTATTAAAGTAAGTTAAGTGAGAAAAATCATATAAAAAATTTAAAATCAAAGAATGTAATAAGATATCCATAGTAGATTTTTTGAAATTTCATGATTTTTTTCAAAATAAATATACATATCCTTAAAAGGAAAAATTATTTATAAATTAAATTTAGCTTAGGGATTGTAATAAAATAAACTTTAAGAGACTATAAAATAAGAATTTTACAAACTAGATACTGCTTTGCAAATTTTAAATTAGCAAAACATCTAGTAAGGTATTCTTAATTTAATAGTTTCTTTTTACTTTGAAGTTAATAGCATAATAAGAAAAATATGAAAAACATGTTTACGAAATATGAACATATATAGTAATATATTCTTAATATCATATTTTACGGTTTTACTTTAATAATTGGAGGGGGAATAATTGAATAGTGTTTTAAAGGATGTGAATAAACTTAGAAAATGTGAGACTTTAGAGGAGTTTTTTAGAAAAATTCCTAAAAGTTTTTATGAAAAGTGTTCATTGTTACTCATGTTATATTGGGCTATTTCACCAATCATTGTTATTACAATATCTATGATAACGAAAGAAAGAGCAGATATAGAATTATCATCAATGGTTTATGAAATAGGATATATAGGATTAATATTAGGGGCATTTTTACTAATAAGATCGATAAGCTTAAAAGAATATAATAAGAAAAATTATAGCACAAAAGAGTATATTAAAAATAACATTCATCATATTTTATTGCTATTAATGTTAACTTATAGTTTAATAGCATCTATAAATGCCAATAATACAGTACTTTCATTTTACGGAGATAACTTCAGACGAGAAGGATTTTTTAGATACCTTTCATATGCAGGATTTTATATATCAGCTTTAAATTTAAAAAATGAAAAATATAAAAAAATATTTTATTATGTTTTGGTGGGAGTATCAACAATATTATCAATTTTAACAATATTACAATTTTACGAATTAAGAGTATCAGTTTTATCAATGTATATAACATATGCTGGGATTTTTAACGCTTTAAATCATTTTGGATATTATTTAACAATTACAACAGTAATTGTAGCAATTTTATGTGTTCAAGAAACTAATAAGTATTTAAAAGCTCTATGTTATTTTCAATATTCATTAATGATTATGGCGATGATCATTAACAATACTTTTGCCACATATATAGCAGTTTTAATGGGACTTATATTTTTGATAATTGGTTATTTTATTAAAGGAGAAAAGAATAGAAAGTATTTTATTCCTTTGATAATTTTTACATTTATAAGTATAGTTATGAATAGTTTATATGGTGGGCTAATAGGAGAAAATTTTTCGATTTTAAGTAGTGATACTAAAAAAATTATGATGATGTCAGATGATAGGGGAAGAGCTGGTTCAGATAGATGGATGCTATGGGTAAGTGGGATTGATTTTGTAAAAGAAAAACCATTATTAGGATATGGGCCAGATAATTTAGAAGAAGAATATAGAAAGATAGGAATATATCAAAGCCGACCTCATAATGAGTATCTTCAACATGCTGTTTGTTTAGGTATACCAGCACTTTTACTATATCTTAGTGCACTTTTTAATATATTCATAAGAAACTTTAAGCGAAGAAAAATTTTAAATGAAGGTAATATTATTGCTCTTGTAGCAACCTTTGCATATCTTGCATCAGCTTTTTTTGGAAATACTATGTATTATACAGCACCATACTTTTTTATTATATTAGCTATTGCGGCTCAACTAAGCAATTTAAAGGAACATATATAATTAATAAGTTTTATGTTAAACTCATTATATCTGTAAATAAAATCATGTTTTAATCATAGTATATAGTAAATTAATTCAAACTAAGATGAGGTAAATATGAGTAACACAGCTAGTAGTGGAAGTAAAAATAATACAAAACTTAAAGAACAAGTTTCAATTATAAATATTTCGTTGATAGCTACATTTTTTATAATTTTATCAATTATATTATCATCTATAGCATTAAATAAATCTAGGGTTCAGATGTTAGATAAAATCAATGGTACTAGTAGTGCAAAGAAACTTCCAGAAACTGCTGGATTTCAAAATACAGCTAACATATTAGCCTTAGGAGCTAGTTTAGTTTTCTTTTATTTTTCATGGCAAGGAATGATGGATAAGTCAGTTAGGATAAATCAGCAGAAAGTAAATTATAATAATTTTTTAGCTAGTGGATTAGTAGTTCTTGCAACCTTTATTAGGTATGTGACATTAGTACAAAACCCAGGACCTGTTACTGGTTTAGAGGAAGAAGAAACTTTTTAATATAATGAGTAATTAAGCATAGAATTCAAATAATAGTACTAAATATTTTCTTGGAATTGTTGTAAAATAATTAATGAGAGTTAAGTTTACAACAATTCTTTTTTTGAAAATTATAATTAATTAAGGAGTATTTAGTGAAGAAAAATAAAATCGGATGTTCACTAAGAATTATTTATGAATAAATTTAAGATTAATATAGATAGTGGTGCAAAAAAAATTATAGAGATTTTAAAATATAATAATTTTGAGGCTTATGTAGTAGGTGGTTGTGTAAGGGATAGTTTATTAAAGAGAGCCCCTGGAGACTGGGATTTAACTACCAATGCTTTACCACAAGAGGTTATGGATATATTTAAAAATTTGGGTTATAAAGTAATACCCACAGGGATAAAGCATGGTACTGTAACTATTTTAATTGATAAAAATAGTTATGAAATAACCACCTATAGAATAGATGGAGAATATGAAAATAGCAGAACACCAAAAGATGTAGAATTCACAAAGTCTCTTAAAGAAGATCTAAAAAGAAGAGATTTTACTATTAATGCTATGGCCTATAATGATCTTAATGGTTTGATAGACTATTTTAATGGGGTTGAAGATTTAAATAATAGGATAATTAAATCCGTTGGAAATGCAGAAAAAAGATTTACAGAAGATGCTTTAAGAATGATGAGAGCTGTTAGATTTATGGCACAACTTGAATTTAAAATTGAATCATCAACCTTAAATGCACTTCGTAGTTTAAGTAAAAATATAGGTGTTATCTCCGTAGAAAGAGTGAGAGAAGAATTTAATAAGTTAATTTTAAGTAATGTGTATTACATGAATGAATTAAAATATACGGGATTGCTTCATTATTTTTTGAAGATTCATATGAATAATTATGAGTTTATAAAGGAGTTAAATTATGAGGATTTTATTAACAAATCCAGTGTAAGCATTAATTATATAAAAGAAAATTATGGTGAGATATCCCTTGAATTAATTTTAACTATATTACTATATAATTTAGAAAGACAAAACTTAAGCGAAATTAATATTTCCGAAGAAATATTAAGGATTATGAGGTATGATAAAAAATTCATATTAAAGGTTAAGTTATTGATAAAATTCATGAAAAAGGAAATTTTAAATGATAATAAAGATATTAAATATGTTCTAAGGGATATAGGAGAAGAGAATTTAAGAGCGGTAATAAATCTTAAGAAGGCATGTTTACTAAATGAAACTGAAGAATATAGAAGAATAAAGGAATATGAATTAAATGAAATCTTATATAAATTAGAGAGTATTTTAGAACTTAAAGAATGTTATGTAATAAAGGATTTAAAAGTAAAGGGAAAGGACTTAATTGAATTAGGTATAAGCCCTGGTAAGAACATAGGAGAAATACTAGAATATTTATTATGTAAAGTTATTGAAGATAATAAAGTTAATAATAAAGAGAAGTTGATTAAAATTGTAGAAAAAAATTTTATAAAGGTAGAATATTAATTAGAACTTATCAATAAATAAGTTATGGTGATTAAATCTTAAGCTTATTATTGTATATATTATAAAGAACTGTATGAATAATAAAGGGCTGTGGTAGAAACATATTGTACCACAGCCCTAATATTTTAGAAATTAACTTGGATTAATAACATTACTGCACTAAATAGAGCTAGATAGCCCATGAGTGGCATAATGAATTTGAGCCATTTATCATAGGTTACTTCAACCATAGATAAGGTAGCTAATATTAATCCCGTTGGTGTTATAAAGGCAATTAAACCTATTCCATATAAGTAAGATGAAATTATAACATCTCTTGGAAGTCCAACTGCATCTGCAAGTGGAGCCATTATTGGAATGGATAAAACAGCTAAACCAGAAGATGAAGGAATAAAGAATCCTAATATTACGAAGATTGCAAGCATTAAGATTATAAATATATTACTATTCATTCCAGTTATAGCAGTAGAGAAGAAGTTAAGTATAGAGTCAGCTATTCCCCCGCTTTCAAGAACGATGTTAATACTTCTTGCAACACCGATAACCAAGGCAACACTGATTAAATCTGCAGCACCTTCAACAAACTTATTAACAAATTGCTTTTCTCCCATGCCAGATAATATACCAAGTATAATACCAGACACTAAGAAAAGTGCGGTCATTTCTGTGAACCACCAACCTTTAACAGCAACACCGTAAATCATTATTACAAAGGTTGCGGCAAAGATAATAAGCATTAATTTTAATCTTAATGTTAATTTTGGAGCTTCACCCTTATCAATAGAGAATTTCTTTTGAATTTCTTCTTTTTGGTCATATATTAAAGATTTAGTAGGATCGGCTTTAACCTTTTTAGCGTAACGAAGAATATAAACTAAGGTGATGATAATTGCAAGAACTAAACCTACAACTCTAAAGGTTAATCCATCCATAAAGCTTATTCCAGCTGCATTAGAACCTATAACTGCTGAAAATGGATTTGTAGTTGAGAACATAGTACCAATGGATGAACCCATATATATTGCAGCGATACATACTAAAACATCATAATTAGCTGCTAAGAATATTGGTACTAAAATGGGATAAAGTGCTATAGTTTCCTCTGCCATACCAAAGGTTGTACCACCTAAGGCAATTAAAAATGTTACAAATATGATTAAAATATATTCTCTTCCTTTTGTTATACGAGAGAGACTGGCTATACCAGCATTAAAAGCACCAGAGAAATTTAAAACACCAATAACTCCTCCAATAATAAATACAAACATAATAATATCAATTGTGTCGTACACCCCTAAAATAGGAGCTTGAATAATCTCTTTTAAACCTTGAGGATTTTGTTCTATTTTTTCATAGGTACCAGGTACTGATACAGGTTTTTTTATACTACCATCAGTAAATTTTTCAAGTGTAGCTTTTACATTAAGTTTATCTAAAGTTTCTTGAGTAGCAGGCATTTCTTTAGTATCACCATTAGGACTTAATAAGGTAAATACACTTTTATCACTATCGTAACTAAGTTTAACATAAGAACCTGATGGTATTATAAATGTTAATAAAGCAGATAGGATTAAAACAATAAAGAGTACCGTAAAGGCAGTGGGAAAACTTCTTTTCTTTTTAGTTTTGTTTGCTTGTTTTGCCATGAAAATTCCTCCTTTTTCTTTATTTTATGAAGATTATATTATGAGTATACGCTTTTTATAAATACTTAACAATAACTGAAATAATGAATAAATATTGGAAGCATAAACTTTACTGAAAAATAATGAATAAATATTCATTTAAACAAGGTGAATACTCATTTATTCTATCTTTCATAAAATGATAAACTTTGGGTAATAATATGTTTTATGTCATTAAAATTCTAATAATATAAAACATATATAATTATTTTATTCACTTACAATTATTTTAATGAATAATTGTGAAAAATTTAATGAAATTCAAAATAAATATTTATTAACTTGAAATGAATATATATATTGTAAAAATTTCCTCAATAGTTATTTTAAATTAAATCCATAAGGAAAATAAATAGCAAAAAAACTTTTAATTTAATAATAAAAATAGAATAATCTCTAATAAGGATGAGAGAATTACATAAGTTTAAAATAAAACTAATATATTACTAAGAAAAAAACAAAGATAAATGTAGAATATTGACTTTGTAAGCATAGTAAGGTATATTAAAAGCGTAGGATACCTTTAAGTTAGTCCAGAGAGACTAGTAAGGCAAATTACGCAAGACGTGCTATTTTCCTTAATATCTTTATAGGTATTAAGGTTTTTTTATGGTGTCCTATTAGAAAATTTTAGGAGGATACTATAATGACTTTAAAGAAAAAAGTTTTAAAACAAAAAAGCAATAATCAATTAGCCATTAATATGGCAATATCACTACTAGTTGGTCTACTAGTAGGGGGAGCATTTATTTTATTAAGAGAATACTTAAATGGAAGTGGAAAAGATGCAATTTGGGCATCTATAAATAATTTTCTATTTCAAGATATAAGTAAGCCAGAGGGTGTTAAGTCTATAGGTTTATTTTATATAATAGGACAACTATTCATAAATTCATTACAATTAGTAATTGTACCAATGGTATTTACTTCAATTGCTTTAGCAATGTGTCATATTACAGATACTAAAAAATTAGGACGTATTTCATATAAAACAATTTTAGGATTTTTAGGAACTTCAGTTTTTGCCTTAATACTTGCAGGAGCTTTTGGGCTTATAGCTAATAGATTAGGACTATTTAATGTAAATATCTCAAATATAGGAGCATCCACAGCTAATGGCACAAGTAGCAATCCATTACTTGTATTAGTGCAAGCAGTACCTAATAATATAACTTCAGTGTTTTCAGAAAATGGAAGAATACTTGCTGTTGTTTTCTTAGCAGTAATTACAGGGCTTTCAATTAATAAATTAGGTGATCAAATAACCATGTTAAAGAAGTTATTAGAAGAAGTTAATAAAATAATAACGGTATTTTTAACATTTATTATAACTAAATTTGGTCCTATAGCAATCTTTGTATTAATTACAAGAACCTTTGCTATATATGGAATTGATCATTTAAAACCAGCTCTTGCTTATGTAATTACGGTAGTAATTGCTTTACTAATATTCTTAGTTTTTGGATATGCTATATTTATATTTGTTACTACAAGATTAAATCCTATAACTTTTATAAAGAAAATTTCAAAGGTTGCATTATTTGGATTCTCAACATCTTCTTCAGCTTCATCTTTGCCATTAAATACAAAGACTACAGTTGAGGAGTTAGGTGTAAGTGAGGATGTGGCATCATTTGTATTACCATTAGGTATGACAATAAATATGAATGGAACAGCTATAATGCAAGTAATAGCAGCAGTATTTATTGCATCTAGTGCTGGTTATGAAGTTACAATTGGAAGTATAGTTATAATAGGTATTTTAGCTTTAATATCTTCCATAGGAACACCGGCAGCACCAGGAGCAGGGGCTATAATATTATTCACAGTGCTTACTGGAATGGGTTATAATAATGATGCAGCAGTTCTTGCTTATTCATTAATACTTGCTATTAATAGACCAGTTGAAATGTTAGTAACGTCACTTAATGTAGTTGGAGATTCAGCTACTGCTGTTGCAGTTTCTAAATCAGAGAACTCATTAAATGAAGACATTTACAATTCGTAATTTGACTTAAGGTGCTATTAAAGTTCTTAATTTAATATTTATTTTTATTTTTTATTAAAGTAGGGCTTTAATTATTAAAAATTTGTGATATAATAAAAAAATAAATTCAATAAATATAACCCATTGATGAGAAGAGTAAGTATGAAAATACTTTTTCAGAGAGAAAGCATTATAAGCTGGAAGTGCTTTTAAAAGAATCATGCTGAAGACTACCTCAGAGGGGCTTTAATACAGTCCGGTGACAACGTTATAGTCATTTCAAAGTGGTCCTAAAATTTATTAGGACAATTTGGGTGGAACCACGGGTATAACTCGTCCCTTTTCTTAGGAAAAGAGACGAGTTTTTTTATTACAAAAATACATAATATTTATAAATAAAATTGTGAAAGGAGTTTTTCAAATGATTAAAATAACATTAAAAGATGGATCAATTAAAGAATTTGAAAATGAAATTAGTGTTTTAGATATTGCAAAAAGTATTTCAGAAGGACTTGCTAGAGTTGCTACTGCTGCAATTGTAAATAATGAAGTTGTAGACCTTAGACATATAGTTAAAGAGGACTCTGAACTTAGCATATTAACTTTTGATAACGAAGAAGGAAAGAAAGCTTTTAGACATACTGCATCACATATTTTAGCACAGGCAGTAAAAAGATTATTCCCAGAAGCTAAACTTGCTATAGGACCTGCAATAGAAAATGGATTCTACTATGATTTTGATATAGAAGGCGGTTTTTCTAATAGTGATTTAGAAAAAATAGAAGCTGAAATGAAGAAAATAGTTAAGGAAGATTTAAAGATTGAAAGTTTCATATTACCTAGAGAAGAAGCTATCAAATTTATGCAAGAGAAAGATGAGCCTTATAAGATTGAGCTTATTGAAGATTTAGATAAGGATGAAGTTATTAGTTTTTATAAGCAAGGTGATTTTGTTGATCTTTGTGCTGGACCACATTTATTATCAACTAAAACTGTAAAGGCCTTTAAATTAACTAAATTAGCAGGTGCTTACTGGAGAGGAAATGAGAAAAACAAAATGTTAACTCGTATCTATGGTACAGCATTTACTAAAAAATCTGATTTAGATACATACTTAGAAGCTGTAGAAGAAGCTAAAAAGCGTGATCATAATAAGTTAGGAAGAGAACTAAAACTTTTCACAACAAGTGAATGTATAGGTCAAGGACTTCCATTATTAATGCCTAAGGGAGCTAGAGTGGTTCAAACTCTTCAAAGATTTGTAGAAGACGAAGAAGAAAATAGAGGATACCAATTAACAAAAACTCCTTTAATGGCTAAGAGTGATTTATATAGAATTTCAGGTCACTGGGATCATTATAAAGATGGTATGTTTATACTTGGAGATGAGGAGCAATCTGATGAAGTTTTCGCACTTCGTCCAATGACTTGCCCATTCCAATTCATGGTTTATAAAGCTGACAAGAAAAGTTATAGAGATTTACCAATAAGATACGGTGAAACTTCTACTTTATTTAGAAATGAATCTTCAGGAGAAATGCATGGGTTAATTCGTGTAAGACAGTTTACAATATCAGAAGGACACTTGGTATGTACTCCAGAGCAATTAGAAGAAGAATTCAAGGGTGTAGTCGATTTAATTGATTACATGATGAACACTTTAGGAATAGCTGAAGATATTTCTTATAGATTCTCTTTATGGGATGAAAATAATAAAGAAAAATACATTGATAGACCAGAAGAATGGTATGCAACTCAAGATAAGATGAGAGAGATACTAGAACACTTAGGTATTGAATATACAGAGGCTATAGGTGAAGCTGCATTCTATGGTCCTAAGTTAGACCTTCAGTTTAAAAATGTACATGGTAAAGAAGATACTATAATTACTGTACAAATAGACTTCTCATTAGCTGAGAGATTTGGAATGACTTATACTGATAAAAATGGGGAAGAAAAATATCCATATGTAATTCATAGAACTTCTATTGGATGTTATGAAAGAACTTTAGCTATGCTTATTGAAAAGTATGCAGGAGCATTCCCAACTTGGCTTGCACCAGTACAGGTTAAGCTTCTACCAATATCAGAAAAGTACCATGATTATGCTGATGAAGTTTATAAAGAACTTAGAGCACATAACATCAAAGTTGAAGCGGACTACAGAGCAGAGAAGATTGGTTATAAAATAAGAGAAGCTCGTAATGAAAGAGTACCTTACATCTTAGTTGTAGGAGAAAAGGAAGCAGAAAACAAGGAAGTTGCAGTAAGAAGCCGTAAGAATGGTGACGAAGGTTCAATTGCTTTAAATGAATTCATTGAAAGAATAGCAAAAGAAATTGCAAATAGAGAAAGAGAAGTTTAAGAAACTGTATACTATTAAAAATAAGGACTAAACTAATTTTAATTAATATATATATTGCATTAAATAAGCTTCATTCATATTTTATAGGATAAAAAAATTTAATATGTAATAAATTATGATGATGTAGATTTAATATTACAAAGTATATACTAAGAAAAAATAAAATTTATTAAATGTAATATATGGAAATCTCATTAATAAGTCTTTTAAAGATTTGTTAATGAGATTTTTTTATTTTAAAGAACTTACTTTAGAAAAATATAATACTATATTATAAACAGTAATATAGGAGTAAAGTTTATGGAGTTAATAAGAATACTTTCTATTGATGGAGGGGGAATAAGAGGAGTAATTCCAGCTACAATCCTCGTTACCTTAGAAAAACTTATACAAAAATATAGTGGAAGAAGTGACGCTAGAATAGGAGAATATTTTGATTTTATAGCAGGAACTAGCACTGGGGGAATACTTACAGCTTTATATTTATGTCCAGATAAAAAAAATCCTAAGAGGGCTAAAATGTCAGCAGAAGAAATTGCTAAATTTTATATAGAAGATGGAGAAAATATTTTTCACAAATCTATAAAACATACTGTAGCAAGTGCTTTTGGATTGTTTGGTAGTAAATATGGATGTAAGAACTTAGAGGACAAATGTAAAGAACTAGTGGGGGATATAAAATTAAGTGAAATTTTAAAACCCTGTTTAATTACTTCTTACGATATTAATAATAATTCAACGATATTTTTTAATAAAGCTGATGCTTTTGCAGATAAAGAAAAGGATTTTTACTTAAGAGATGTAATAAGAGCAACATCAGCAGCACCAGCATATTTTGAGCCTGCTTATATTAAATCAATATCAGGAACTTATTATACTATGATAGATGGAGGAGTATTTGCTAATAATCCTTCTATGTGTGCTTATGTTGAAGCAACTAAATTAAGATACAACTTAAATGCGGATAAGATGATAGTCTTATCTATAGGAACAGGGTCCTATAATAAAAATTTCAGAATTAATAAGAATAGTGGACTTATAAATTGGGCCTTTCCTTTATTCTATATGAATATGTCTGGAGTATCTGATAGTGTAGATTATCAATTAAGAACTATATATGAGTCAGTGGATAAAAATTATTATTATTTGAGAGTGGATAAGGATTTAAGAGAATATCCTAGAAGTATTTTTGAAATTGATAATACCTCTAAAAGAAATATAAGGTTACTACAAGAAGCTGGATCTAAGGCAGCCTATGAATCCCTACATGAATTGGATAATTTTGCTAAGCTGCTTGTTTACAAAGATTTTTCATTAATAAAAGAAAAAAGTTCATAAATTTTTTAAAGGCTATAGTATTAAGAATAACTACTACACTAGATTATTGTAGAGTTCTTAGTAACATAGCCTTTTAGCTTTATAATAACTATTAATTTTCAAAGAGAAACTTAAATAGAATTATTTATTATTTAGAGGTAAAAGCTTCTTATTCTTAAAATTAATAAAATCATTATATATTTTAGGATTTATATTTATAAATTCATTAAAAATCTTTATAGAATCTATGGTGTTTTTTGAAAGATGATGTTCAATTAATTCTGTTTCAACTAAGGTATTTTCATTAGGACTTATAATATTTAAAAACTCTTCTATTATGTTATGTCGATTAAGTAAAAATTCTCCTATGCGTGTGCCTTCTTCACTTAAGGATACAAGACCATATTTTTTAGAATTAATAAGTCCAAGATTAATTAATTTTTCTACCATTTTTGTAGAGGAAGAGGGCTTTACATGAAGTAGTTTTGCAAGTTCTCCAACTTTTAAATATTCATTATTCTTAGTAACTCTATATATCATTTCTAAATAATCTTCCATAGAAGAGGTAATAACTTTATTTTTAGAGTCCATTAATTCATACCCTCTAAAGGTACAAAATATTTGAGAGTTATCCATATTTTTATCCTCCAATAAAATCTTAATAATAACATTATATTAGTAACAAAGTAAATTTATTTCACATATATTAGTCTAGGGAAAGAAATTTTCCCTAGACTAATATAAATTTATATGAACTGAGGTGTTGTTTTATGTATGATAATTTGACATCATTAAGCAGTTTAAGCTTAGGAAAAGTAGGAAAAATAAAAAGCTTACAGTGTGATGGAATGCTTAGAAGAAGAATGCTAGATTTAGGGTTAATAGACGATACTGTTATTGAAGCGCTTTATAAAAGCCCATCAGGAGATCCAACTGCTTATTATGTTAGGGGAGCTGTTATAGCAATCCGTTCTGAAGAAGCAGAAAAAATTCTAGTAGAATTAAACTAATATATATTAAAGATAAAATTATTTTGAAATATAAGTTTTGCTATGGAAGAAAGTTAATAGTACTATGTGTTAAATAACTTCCTAGTTAGTATAAAAGCAAAATTCATATAAAAAGAGGGTAAGTAGAAAATTGAAAATAAAGTAAATTATCCTCTTTTTATAAATATCAATTTTCAAGGATTATTTGAGTTGTAATTAGTTAGTTCTAGTTAGATTTATGTTGTAAGTACATTAACTCTAATAAGATAGTGATTATTAAATATACTTATAACTTTAGATTTTATTTCACAATAAAGAAGGCAACTTAAATGAAAGGAGTGAATGATAAATGGGTTTAACGAAAAAATCTATGGGAAAAGACATTTTAGGAGACAATTTTAAAATAGTAAAGGAAGGTAAAGAGGATAAGGTAGTAGCTTTAGCTGGAAATCCTAATGTAGGAAAAAGTACTGTATTTAATGGACTTACAGGACTTAATCAACATACAGGAAATTGGCCAGGAAAAACTATAACTAATGCACAAGGAAATTATAAACATAAGGATAAAAACTTTGTTATTGTAGATATACCAGGCACTTACTCCTTAATGGCAAATTCAGCAGAGGAAGAAGTAGCAAGGGATTTTATATGTTTTGGCGATCCTGATATTACTGTAGTGGTGGTTGATGCTACTTGTCTTGAAAGAAACTTAAATTTAGTGCTTCAGACAATTGAAATAACAAATAAAGTAGTGGTTTGTGTAAATCTTTTAGATGAAGCTAAGAAGAAAAAAATATATATAAACTTAGATAAATTAGCCTCTGAACTTGGAGTTCCTGTTGTTGGAACAAGTGCAAGAGAAGGTAAAGGGTTAAAGGATTTAATGGATATAGTATACAATGTAACAGAAAATAAAATAAGTACTAATCCTATTAAGATAAAATATGAGGATAAAATAGAAAAGGCAATAAGTAAAGTAGAAAATTCTATCACTCCTTTATTGAAGGGTAAATTAAAAAGTAGATGGGTAGCATTAAAACTCCTAGAGGGAGATGTAAAGTTAATTGATTCAATAGATAAATATTTAGAAATTGACTTAATGAAAAATGGTGATATAGATAATAGCTTAAAAGAAGCAAAAGAGTTTTTAAAAGAAAATAATTTTAAGCAAGATGAACTTAGGGATAAACTTGTTTCCACTATTGTACGTATAGGCGAGAATATAAGTGAAAAGGTTATAAATAAGAAAAATAAAAATTACAATAATTTAGATATTAAAATAGATAAGATATTAACATCCAAAGCTTTAGGTATTCCTATAATGTTATTGCTTTTAGGTGTTGTATTTTGGATTACTATTGTAGGAGCAAATTATCCGTCACAAATGCTAGCAGAGTTATTATTTTCTTTAGAAGATAAGTTTGCCATATTTTTTAATTATATAAATGCACCAGAATGGATGTACAGTTTACTTGTAACTGGAATGTATAGAACTTTAGCTTGGGTAGTTGCAGTTATGTTGCCACCTATGGCAATTTTCTTCCCCTTATTTACAATACTTGAGGATTTGGGATACTTACCAAGAGTAGCCTTCAACATGGATAACTTCTTTAAAAAATCCTGTGCCTGCGGTAAACAAGCCCTTACAATGTGCATGGGTTTTGGGTGTAATGCTGCAGGTATAATTGGATGTAGAATTATTGATTCACCAAGAGAAAGATTGATAGCTATTATAACAAATAACTTTGTTCCATGTAACGGAAGATTTCCAACTTTAATAGCTATTATTACTATGTTTTTTGCTGGTGTAGTCATGGGACCATTTAAATCAGTTATTTCTACTTTAATGTTACTGGGAGTAATAGTATTAGGAATAATTATGACTTTGCTTGTATCTAAAATATTATCTAAAACTATTTTAAAAGGAGTTCCATCTTCTTTTACTTTAGAATTACCACCTTATCGTAAACCTAAAATAGGTTCGGTTATTGTAAGATCTATTTTTGATAGAACCTTATTTGTATTAGGAAGAGCAGTTTCAGTAGCCATTCCAGCGGGAATAGTTATTTGGATTATGGCAAATATAAAAATGGGAAATTTAAGTATATTAGATCACTGTGCTAAGTTCTTACAACCCTTTGCACATTTAATTGGATTAGACGGATATATTTTAATGGCATTTATTTTAGGTTTCCCTGCTAATGAAATAGTATTACCTATAATTATTATGAGTTACATGGCAAGTGGAAGTTTAATTGAATTCGATAATTTAGTTAAGTTAAAAACCTTATTACTAGACCACGGTTGGACATGGCTTACAGCTTTATGTACAATGGTTTTCTCACTTATGCATTGGCCATGTAGTACAACCTGCTTAACTATAAAGAAAGAAACTCAAAGTTTTAAATGGACACTTGTATCATTTTTAGTTCCTACTATATGTGGAATAGTTATATGTTTTATAATTGCTAGTGTAGCTAGACTTATAGGTTTAGCATAAGTTTTAAAAAGCTGTTGCATTAAGAATAAGATTTATAAGATATTGTGATTAGGGTAAATTTCAAATCAATATAAATCTTTATGTGACAGCTTTCTTTTTACGTTATTAATTAAAATATATTATGGTAAACAAGATTAATAAGAAATGTTTTTAATAGTAAACATATGGTTGAAATAAGAATTATGAAATTACCGTAATTAATCTCATAAATATATATCTTGCATTAAATAATCTTAATTTATATTTTATAGGATAAAAAAATTTAATATGAAATAAATTAGGATGATGTAGCTTTAAATTGCAAAATACATATTTTAAATATGCATTGAAATTTTTTGAATACATAATTTCCTAATTTGCTTAATGATAAAAAGCAAAAACTTAAATGAATTTTTAAGAGTTTTAAGAAAAAAAATAAAATGAAGAGTATAAAATAAATTCCTAAAGGAAAGATAAAAGAGAATGAATTAATGGAACTTATAACTAAAAGTTAAGTAGAGGAGGAAGAAAAATGACTGTTAAATTTAATGGCAATCCTGTTACTTTAGAAGGTAAAAATATAAAAGTAGGAGATATGGCACCAGAATTTATTCTTAAAGATAATGCTTTAAATGATGTTAAATTAAGTGATACAAAAGGTAAAAGAGTTTTTGTAAGTGTACCATCTATTGATACAGAAGTATGTGATATGGAGGTAAGAAGATTTAATAAAGAAGCTGCAAGCTTTCCTAACACTACAATATATGTAGTATCAATGGATTTACCCTTTGCACAAAGCAGATGGTGCGGAAATGCAGGAATTGAATCCGTAAAAACTTTATCTGATTACAAAGATAGAAGTTTTGGTATGAATTACGGTACTTATATTAAGGAACTGGGGTTATTAGCTAGAGCTGTTTTCGTTGTAGATGAAAGCAATAAAGTTACCTATGTTGAATATTGTGAGGAAATAACTAAAGAACCTAATTACGAAAAAGTACTAGAAGTAATTAAAGCTTAATTAATATTATTACTACATAGTTTTTTATTTATTATACTAATTTCAAGAAATAATTAAAGGATATAGAGGAGGAAAAATAATGAATTTAAAAGATAGTAAGACTAAAGAAAATTTAATGAGAGCTTTTGCAGGAGAAAGTCAAGCAAGAAATAGATATTACATAGCATCAGAAGTAGCTAAAAATGAAAAGTTATTTATAGTGCAAGAGGTGTTTAAATATACTGCAGATCAAGAAAGAGCACATGCTAAGGTATTTTATGATAAGTTAAAAGAATTTGCTGGAGAAAACATAGAAATATGTGGGGCATATCCATTAGATACATATACAACAACTTTGGAGTTATTAAAAGCTGCTCATCATAATGAAATGGAAGAACATGATGATGTATATAAAAATTTTGCTAATGTTGCTAAAGAAGAAGGTTTTCCAGATATAGCAGCTACTTTTGAAAAAATAGCTTCTATTGAAAAGGTTCATGGTAATAGGTTCCTATCTTTTGCTAATGAACTTGAAAATGGAACATTATTTAAAAAAGCTGAAGATATACAATGGATGTGTACACACTGTGGCTTTGTATATGAAGGAAAATCTGCACCAGTAGTATGTCCAGTTTGTCAATATCCTCAAAGTTATTACATAGTTTTTGGAAATTCTCTTTTTGAATAAATGATGCTTTAAAATACATTTAAAGCCACTTAAAGGCTGTTGTATAAAGAAGATTAATAACAATATACTAATTTAACTCTATTAAAGAATAGTATCTTGTAAATTATATATCTCTATACAACAGCCTATTTATATAGATTTTTATAAAACTGTACTTTAAAATATAAGAAAATAAATCTTAAATAAAGCAATGATTCCTTAGTATTTAGATAGAATACTTTTTATTAAGGCTACAATGTGATATGATTAATTGATTGTAATAAAAGTGCTTTACTAAAGAATAGATTCAATTAATTTAAGTAGAGCTGAAGAAAAAGTATTGAAAGTGAAGGGTAACTAATTTATGAATTTTAAAGAACTTGGAATAAATGAAGATATTATAAAAACTCTGAAAAAACATGGTATTACTAAACCTACAGAGATTCAAGAAAAGGTAATAGGAAAGATAAAAGGCGGCTCTGATGTTATAGCAGAAGCACAAACAGGTACAGGTAAAACTCTTGGATTTTTACTGCCTATATTTGAAAATATCTCTTTAAATAGAGAGGGGATACAAGTTTTAATACTTACTCCTACGAGAGAATTAGCAATTCAAATTACTGAAGAAGCTAAAAAATTACAAGAAGCTAAGAATGTTAATATACTAGCTGCTTATGGTGGAAAGGATATTGGATCACAATTAAATAAATTAAAAAGAAATGTTAATTTAATAATAGCGACACCAGGAAGACTTTTAGATCATATTAAAAGAAAAACTATAGATTTAAAGCAATTAAAAACTTTAGTTTTAGATGAAGCAGATCAAATGATACTTATGGGATTTAAAAAAGAAGTAGAAGAAATTATAAGGGAAACTTCAAAGAAGCGTCAGACCTTATGTTTTTCGGCTACTATGAGTTCAGATGTAAAAAAATTAGCTTATAGATATATGAATGATCCGGAAATAGTTAAAATAGAAAAAGAAAAAATAACTCTTGAAAATATAAATCAAGAAATTGTAGAGACTATAGATAGAGAAAAACAAGATGCATTATGTAAGGTGATGGATGAAGATAATCCATTTATGGCCATTATATTTTGTAGAACTAAAAGAAGAGTAGATAATTTAGAAGAAGTTCTACATAAAAGAGGATATAATTGTGAAAAACTTCATGGAGATTTACAACAATCTAAACGTGAAAGAATTATGAAGTCTTTTAGAAAAGCTGATATACAATACTTAATTGCAACTGACGTTGCAGCTAGAGGCTTAGATGTAAACGGAGTAACTCATATATATAACTATGACATTCCTGAAAATGCTGAAACATATATTCATCGTATAGGTAGAACAGGAAGAGCTGGAGAAATGGGATACACATGTTTGTTTGTAGATCCTAAGGATACAAGTACATTAAAAGAAATAGAAAAACAAATAGAATTTAAGATACCTAAAAGAGCATAAGAATATTACATTACATATTTTAATTAGAAATTTTTATTTATTGTAAAACATAATAAATGAAATATTCCTTGAAAATAAGTTAACAAATCTTTAAAATGATATGTATAACCGAATAACAAAGTATTTTTTACTATTGAGGGGAAGAACATATATGATAGATTTTTTAAAAAAAATTGATATGAAGATATTAAATTTTATAAACGCTCATTTTAAAAACAATTTTTTGGATAAAATGATGCCATTTATAACGGTTTTTGGGGATATGGGTTTTATATGGATTGTTTTAGCTGTTGTTTTAATGACAAAGCAAAAATATAGAGAAATGGGCGTAGTTATAATACTAACTTTGATGTTTACTACTATTATGGGTGAAGGGGTTATAAAGAACTTAGTTAAAAGAAAAAGGCCTTTTACTAATAATATAAAAGATAATGCATTGCTTATAAGAAAGCCTATAACCTATTCTTTCCCATCGGGGCATACAGCATCATCTTTCGCTGTAGCTGGAGTATTTATTGCATATGAAAGTAGTCTTAGTATATATATAACTATATTAGCTGTGTTAATTACTTTTTCAAGACTATATTTGAATGTTCATTATCCTTCAGATGTTTTATTTGGTGGAATTTTAGGAATGACATGTTCCTTTATTATAACGTATTTATGTTTGAGAGTAATGTAAAAAACTACGGAGAATTCCGTAGTTTTTTTATTAATAATTAATATCTGCTGCAAGAATATTTTCTTTATTTGATGAACTACAAGGAGTAACCCCATATACCATGCCACAATGAGGACATTTATCTACACAAGTAGTCATTAAAAAGGTCTTATTGCAAGAACACTGAATTTCATGAGGAGTTTTAAGTAGAAATTCTGCTTTCCCTTTCCCTCTTACTAAATCTACTATATTCTTACCGTTTTTATCTAAATTATTACAATTGCAACTCATTATTTAAACCTCCTAAAATATAAAAGTATTATAAAAATATTATATTAAATTTTATAAATTTAATATGTAACAAAGGTTACATAATTAAAATAAGGAAATCATAAAGCATAAACTTTATGACTTCCTTTAATACTTACTATGTTATATTTTGAGTAGTTTAAATTCTATGTTATAAATAAATTTCTGTAGAGGGGAAATTAAACATAGAGACTTAATGAAGTTAAATGCTAATATTTAAGAAAAGCTAGAAAAATTAATAAATTTTCTTTTGTTCTGTATAATGATCACCGGTTTTATCATCAGTATAATAAAAAGTTACACTAGCTTTTTCATTACCTGTTTTAGCTTTACCGTTAATCTCTGGAACTATTGCCTCTTTACTATGTTTTTCATAATATCTTTTCATTCCTTTTTTAGCCATTTACTTTACCACCTTTCATAGTTAGTATAGTAATAGTATTTTCATTAATTAAATTAATATAATAAGTAAATAGTGGAATAGTTAATTATAGTCTGGCAAATCTCTTAAGGATTTTATTTCATAACCATCAGCTTTCCATTCCTTAATAAGATCGTCTAATATTTCAGAGTTAGTTTTGGAAACTGCATGAAGTAATAAAATACCTCCATCCTTCATTCTTTTTTTAATTAAGGCTTTAGAAGGTTCGGGTGCAGGCTGAGCATTAACATCATAGTCCTTATAAGCATTGCTCCAGAAAATAGATTTATATCCTAATTCTTTGGTAAGTGCTAGAGAAGCTTCACTAAATTTACCCATAGGAGGTCTAAAGAATTTTTCCATAGGTTTTCCTAAGGCTTCTTCATATTTTCTTTCAAGCTCTTGAATTTCTTTATAAGCAGGTTCTCTTCCTTGGGCAGCTTTTTCAGCCATAGAAGGATGTTTATTTGTATGATTTCCAACAACATGCCCTTCATCCACCATTCTTTTTACAAGATCACTTGAAGTTTTAAGATAGTCAGAAGTTATAAAAAATGCTGCATTAACATTATTTTCTTTCAAAACATCTAAAATTTTAGGAGTTATACCATTTTCATAGCCACAGTCAAAGGTAATATAAATTTCTTTTTTAGTGTTATCACCTTCATAATATAAGTCATATTTTTCTTTATAAGGTTCAGCTTCTGGAGGAGTATTAGGTGCAAAATACCAAGAATATTCTTTTTTATCCAAAGTAGATAAATCAAATTGCTCAACTTTAGATTCCTCAGAAGAGTTTGGAGTTTCTTTCTGTTGTTCCTCAATTTTTTCAGGTGATTTTTTTTCCACCTTTGAAAAGGTAGGTATTTCTTTTGATAGATGATTATCATAATTAAGAGTATAACTAAATCCAGTTATACCTAAAGAACATAACAATAATAAAATAACTTTTTTTTTCATTATAAATGCCTCCAATACATCTTTAGTATTTAAAAATTTCATAAGTAGTCATATAAATTTTCTAACAATATATAATATTATTATCTTTTAGCCTATAATTAATTCCATAATTAAATTTTAAGATTATATAAAAATCACAGTTAGTGAAATAATGTAATTTAGTCTTATAAAAAAAGTTAATATATATTGCATTAAATAAATTACATTCATATTTTATAGGATAAAAAAACTTAATATCTAATAAGTTACTATGATGTAGATTTAATATTGCAAAGTATATATATAAGAAATAACACATAAATAGAGAGAATAAGAGAGAAGTTGTAAAATCTTGTATTTACTATTAATTTACAATGATGTATAATTTAATCTAGAATATGTGAAGTTTAGTTTATATGGAGGAGAATATGAGTATAGGGGATAATATATGCAGGATATGGTTTAAAATATTAAAAAATATTAATGAAATTCCGTGGTATTTGGAAAATAATTATAAAGATATTTTAAAAGATTTATATACAATAACTAAATTAATTATAGAAACACTATATGATAAATTTTTTTTGGAACCTTCCAATGAATTACTTACCTTAGAAGATAAAGTATACAAAATAAAAAATACAGGATATTTAAATTTAGCAGAAACGTCTATTCTAATTTCTATTATTAAATCAAAAGACAATGATATAAGTGATTTTTTTTTAGTTGATTCTAGCAATGCGGGTATATTATTAAAGTCTATATTAAAAAATTGTGAACAAAAGTACAATACGGTCTGCAAAGAAAATTTAGAATTTAAAGAATGTAGAGAATATTTCCAACAAAATCGCGTAAGTATATTAAAAAAACTTGATACCCATATACTGAGAATACTAAGTAATGAGCTGCTAAAAGATATTAATGCATATGAAAATAATTATAAAAGTGATAAGGAAGCTATTAATTATGTAATTGATTTGAAGGAAGCCTTTAAAAATTTAAGCTTAAATAGTTCAGCGGAATACGTAACAATAGGAAAGTATTATGGTTTTAAAGGAGGTAAGTTCGAATACAATTATGATAAAGCGGTAAAGTGGTATTATATAGCTACTGAATTAGAAGATAAATTTGGATATTTATACTTATCGAGATGTTTTTATTGGGGACTAGGTGTGCAAAGAAATTTAAATCTATCATTTAAATTTTGTGAGAAAGCTGCGAAATTAGGAGTAGTAGTGGCACAAAACGATTTGGGTTCTCATTATTTTTCTGGTAATGGTGTAAAGGCAGATGCAGTAAAAGGGATATATTGGTATAAGAAAGCTGCAGAAGCCGGAAGCAAAGTAGCTATTGAGAATTTATCTATAGCATATAATGAAGGTATAGGCGTAGAGGTAGATTATGAAGAATCTTTGAGGTGGTTAGAAAAATTAAATAGTCAAAAATAGAATTCTTATGCTTTGAAAGTGTAATACTAATAAAAAAGTATTATAAGGAGGCAAAAGAATGAATAAAAAAGATAGTAGCTCAATGATGAATATGTCTAAGGTTGGTAATTATACCAAAGGTGCTGTACAGCAATTTGAAGAAAATATAGTAAGTAAGCATAATTATTTAGAGGAAGTAAATGAGAATTTAAGTAAGAATCATAGTAATTTTAAATAATGAAAATAAAACCATGTAAAAGTGTAGAATAAAATCTATACTTATACATGGTTTTTATATAGAATATTAATAGGCTTAATATTATAATTTTTATTTAAAATAAAAGGTTGTTATAATATAAGTAAATCTTCAAATTTATTTAAAGAAATATTTTAAGGATAGAGTTGTTATGAAAATATTGAAAAAAGAATTTTATAGTAGGGATGCTAGAATAGTAGCTAAAGATTTACTAGGAAAATATTTAGTAAGAAATTATGATGGTAATATATTAATAGGTAAAATAGTAGAAACAGAAGCATACATAGGTAAAATAGATAAGGCGTGTCATGCTTATAATAATAAGAGAACACCTAAAGTAATGCCTCTATATGGAGAACCAGGAATAGCATATATATATTCTATTTATGGTATGTATAAATGTTTTAATGTTATAACTGGAGAATATGATAATCCACAGGGCGTACTTATAAGGGCTGTAGAACCAATTAATGGGGTAGAAATCATATCACAAAATAGATTTAATAAAGCATATGAAAAACTTAATAAGAAAGAGATTATAAATTTAACTTCCGGACCAGCGAAGTTATGTATAGCTTTTAAGTTAGAAAAGGATCTTAATAATATTGACTTATTTCATGAAAAACTTTATTTAAGTGAAGGAATAAGTGAAAAAGTAGAGATTATAGAAACGACAAGGATAGGAATAGATTATGCTGAAGAAGCAAAAGAATTTAATTGGAGATATTATATAAAAGATAATAAATATATATCTAAAAAGTAGAGGAGTAATAAACTGAATATGAATATACAAATCTTTGGAACTAAGAAGTGTTTTGATACAAAAAAGGCTGAGAGATATTTTAAAGAAAGAAAAATAAAATTTCAATTTATAGATTTAAATGAAAAATCCTTGAGTAAGGGTGAATTATCAAGTGTAAAAACTGCAGTTGGATTAGAAAATTTAATAAATAAGGAAAGTAAGGAGTATGCTAAAGCTAATATGGATAAAATTCGAACAGCATCTGTAAGAGAAGAGATTTTATTAAAGACGCCTAAGCTTTACAAAACTCCAATAGTGCGTAATGGAAAAAGTGCTACTGTTGGGTATAATCCTGAAGTATGGTGTACTTGGGAGTAATATAAAATTTAATTCTGAATATTTCTCTTAAGCAAGAGAGCTATAGCTATAAAGGATGATAAAAAATTAATTATTAATATAAAATCTTGCAATGTTAAAAATACATTGCAAGATTTTATCATATATAAATAAATTTGAATTTAGAACTTATTTATATATTAGTTATATTTACTACAAGATAGTTTATCTTATATCTTTAAGGAATATTTTGGTGAGGGGGAAAGCTATATAAAATCTGAGAAAGGTCTTGATATAGGAATACATATACTATATTTATATATTTTCAATGAAAAAGTAGCTTAGTAGTTAAAGATTTTAAAGGTATGGTTCCTATTGACCTACTGTCACAGGAGTTATTTCTATTGTCACCCATGACAAAGATACAATTATCAGGAACTATACATTCAATGAATTCAGAGGAATCCATAGGTTCCTTTATATATTTTTCATGTATTAATTCATCATTAATAAAAAGATTTCCTTCTGAAATAATAACCTTATCTCCAGGCAAACCAATAACTCTTTTTATAATACTTTTTCCTCTAGCATTGAAGGTTACTATATCTTTATACTTTGGTAGTTTAGTGTTATTTTCTTTGTAGCATATTGCTAAGTATCTTGACTTATCTTTTAAGGTATACTCCATAGAAGTACCATCAATTTTTATTATGGAGTATTGCGTTGTAAATATAATAATCCATAATATAAAAAACAGACAAAAAATCAAAGAGATATAATAGAATTTCTTTAATAATAAAAAATCTGGATTCAAAGGTAAAAGCTTTATTTTTGATAAAGAAGTTTCATCATTTTTGAACACTAAAATCACCCACAATCTAGAAAATATATCATATATAAAATATATTTAGAGTTTTTAAATTATATGTTTATAAATAGAAAATAAGTTTCTAATTGAGAATTTAAATAAATAAAAATAGATAAAAATAAATGAAACGTGTATAATTATCTTAGTAATGATTGGGAGGACATTATAACTTTAGAAGAGAAAGTATAAATAATTATTTAAATTAACTTTTATAAAACATTTATGAAGAGATGCTTAAGTGATAATTGACAAAATAATTTGAAAATTAAAATCATAAGGAATTAAGGGGATGTTAATAAATATAAGTTAAGGAGGATGTTATATGGATAAACAGGGGAGAAGAGACTTTATACTGAATGGAGATATGTATAAAGTAATAATTACATTAGCAATACCAATAATGATTAATAACTTAATTCAAACTTTATACAACTTAGCGGATGGGGTTTGGGTAAGTAAAATAGGTTCTGTACAATTTGCAGCAACCACCTTTGTATGGCCAGTAAACTTTTTATTTATATCTATAGGTGCAGGATTAGGTATAGCGGGAACTTCTATATTATCGCAACTATTAGGTAATGAGGACATAAAAAGTGCAAAGGAATATTCTAGTCAAATAATACTAATAACATTTATTTGCTCAATAATATTTTCAATTTTAGGTTTTGTTTTAACTCCTTTTATTGTTAAAATAATGGGGGCTACGGGGGAATTAGCTAAATATAGTAATATATATTTAAGAATAACTTTTTTAGATATACCATTTACTTTTTTTATATTTAATTTCAATTCAATTTTTAATGCACAAGGGAATACTGTTACACCAACAATTCTAAGTGGTATAAGTGCCATATTAAATGTAATATTAGATCCTATATTCATATTTGGACTTAATTTAGGGATAGCAGGAGCAGCAATAGCAACATTATTATCAAAGGCATTACTTGCAGTTACTGCTGTGTACATACTTAAAAAAAATTATGGAATTATTAAACCTAGGTTTAGGGGAGTTAAGTTAAATAAAGAAATGGCTAAAAAGATCTTTTCTGTTGCAATTCCATCATCTGTTGGACAATCTGGTTCAGCTTTAGGATTTATGGTTTTAAATAGTTTTATAGCATCCTATGGTAATGCTACCTTAGCAGCCTTTGGTATGGTAAATAGAATAACTTCTTTAATTATGCAACCAGCCATGGGAGTAGGAGCTGCACTAACTTCTATAATTGGACAAAACTTAGGGGCTCAGAACTTTAAAAGAGCAGAAGAGGGGTTTAAAAAATCTATAGTTTTCACAATTATATTTTCTGTAATTGGAGCATTACTATTAATTTGGCAGGATAATTTAGTAATAAATTTCTTTATGCAATCTAAGGATGATATGGAAGTTATAAATCAAGGAATAAGATATCTTTGGTTTACTTGCGCTTCACTGCCACTTATGGGTATATTCAGTGTTTTACAGGGGGTATTTCAGGGGTCAGGACATACTAAATATTCTATGTACATGGAGATAGGACGTTTATGGATGGTACGATTACCTATGATATTAATATTTAAATACTTAACTACTGTAGGTCAAAATGGAATATGGTTCTCTATGAGCTTTAGTAATTTGATAATATGCATATATGGATATTACATTTATAAAAAGGATTCATGGAAGGAAGTTGTTATTAGATAGCATAATAACAATTAAAGCTTACTTTTAAAAAGATAAGTTTTATTAAATAAACTATAATATTTGTTTTATGATTTTAAGAAGTTTATTATAAGATAAAGGACTATAGTATATTTTAAAATAGTACTTTGCAAGCTCTTAATATTTAGAAAAATGACTTGATCTCAATTTTAATTATTAAATAAACTTAAATAACTAAACTAAATTATAACTTATATAATTATAAGTTATATAATATAAAGTTTAATGGAAATAATAAAATGGATAATTTATATTTAGTATACTTTAAGCATTAGATTTTAAAAAAAGAATATAATACTAATTAAAAAGAAATTTTATTATAGGTGACAAAATATTAATTAAAGTAGAGGTATAACAAATGGATAACAAAGCTATATTTCAGGAAATTGAAATGCATCTTTTAGAGGATGAAAAGCCCTCTATTTTTCTAGAAAATTTAAGGGATAATAGAGTTTTAGAAAAAAGTGTATTTAAAATTTTAGGAGAGCTTGCATATGTGCCACAGGAACCAAAACATCATCCAGAGGGAAGTGTCTGGAATCATACAATGATGGTTTTAGATGAAGCTGCTTTAAGAAAAGGTTTAGTGAAAAATCCTAAGGTATTTCTGTGGTCTGCACTTTTACATGACATTGGAAAAAAGGATACAACGAAAATGAGACATGGAAGATTGACAGCCTATGATCATGATACTGTTGGAGGAAACATAGTAAAGGATATACTAAGTGAGGTTAGTGAAGATAAAGAATTTATAGATGATGTATCTAATTTAGTTAGATTTCATATGCATACTTTTTATATAACTAAAAACCTACCCTTTGCAGATAAAGAGTCAATGATAAAAAGCGTGGATATAAGAGAGTTATCATTACTTTCTCTTTGCGATAGATTAGGAAGAGGAAAGTTAACACAGAGAAAAATTGAAGAAGAAAAGGAAATGATAAATCGATTCTTAAATATAATGTCTTATGATTTAAAAGAAAGCATAAAATTATAGAAAGAGTTTTAATATTTGAATAATACGAAAAATTGTATTAATATAATATTGTAGTATAAAAAATGGGGGGAAGGTATACATGAACAAAGAATTTTTTATAAATAATAGAAAAAAACTTATAGAAACTATAGAAGATAATTCTGTGGTAATTTTATTTGCTGGGGATGCACCTTATAAATCAGCTGACTATAAATATAGTTTTGTACCAAACAGAAACTTTTACTATGTAACAGGTTTTCCAAGAGAAAATGCTATTTACATGGTAGCTAAAAAAGGTGAGAAGGTTTTAGAAAATATATTTATAGAAAGAAAGGACCCAATGGTTGAAAGATGGTTAGGTCCAAGATTATCTGTTGATGAAGCAAAAGAATTAACAGGGATTGAAAATATAAGATACATTGACGAGTTTAATAGTGAGTTTGAGCGTTACCCAGAGAGATTTGAAATTGACAATATCCTATTAGATTTAGAAAGACAAGAATACGGTAAAAGATCAACTATATCAGAGGATTTTGCTAATGAAGTAATTAGAAAATATCCATATTTAAGAATCAAGAATGTATTTAACGAAATTGGTGACTTAAGATTAGTTAAAACAGAAGAAGAAATAGATTTACTTAAAAAAGCAATTGCAATTACTAAAGAAGCAGTAGAAAATGTAATGAAGCATGCTAAAGCTGATATGATGGAGTATGAACTAGAAGCATTCTTTGATTATACATTAAAGAAACATGGAGTTAAGTTTACATCATTCAATACTATTATGGGATCAGGTCATAATGGAACTGTTCTTCACTATGAATCAAATAATTGTAAAGCTGAGGATGGAAGCTTAGTATTATTGGATTGTGGAGCACAATGGAAGTTTTATAATGGAGACGTAACACGTACTTTCCCTGTAAATGGTAAGTTTACAGAAAGACAAAAGGCTGTTTATAATGCTGTTTTACGTGCTCAAAAAGCAATAGAAGCAGCAGTAAAAGCAGGCGCTAAATGGAGCGATATAAACGAACTTTCTAAGAAGGAATTAGCAAAGGGATGTATGGAATTAGGATTAATAAAAGAAGAAAGCGAAGTAATTAAATATTACTTCCATACTTTTGGACATTCATTAGGACTTGATACTCATGATGTAGGAAGAGCAGATGAGTTAAAACCAGGAATGGTATTCACTAATGAACCAGGATTATATATTCCAGAAGAAGGAATAGGTGTAAGAATAGAAGACGATTTATTAGTAACTGAGGATGGATGTATTAATTTATCTAAGGATATAATAAAAGAAGTTGATGAAATAGAAGCATTTATGGCTAAAGTAAATAAATAATAATAAATAAACTAAGCTGTCTAAAGGAAGAATTTCATGATTATTAAGGTATAATTATACTAATAATATGCTTTAATATTATAAATTTAAATTTTAGGCAGCTTTTTTAGGTGGATTATGAATTCTTTATACAACTTAAGATATGTTTTTACATACAATAATTGTATATTAATATTTAGGAGATATTGAATGAATGATGCACCTATATTTTTAAGACCTATATTTAAGGAGGCTATTTGGGGAGGAAGCAATCTTAATAAGGTTTTTAAATATAATATACCAAGTGACTCAACCTCAGAGTGTTGGGGAATAGCAGCGCATAAAAATGGAGATTGTATTATAGAAAATGGAGAATATGAGGGCAGAACCTTAAGTGATTTATGGAAAAATAATAGAGAATTATTTAATAACTCAACTGCAGATAGATTTCCATATTTAATTAAGATATTAGATGCTAATAAGAATTTATCTGTTCAAGTTCATCCAGATAGTGATTATGCTAAAATAAATGAGAATGGTGAATATGGAAAGTATGAGTGTTGGTATATATTAGATTGCGAGCCTAATACTAAATTAATATTAGGTCATAACTGTAATAGCAAAGAGGATTTAATAAAGAGTATAGAAGATAATTTGTGGGATGATATATTAAGAGAGGTAGATATTAAAGCTGGAGATTTTATATTAATTCCTCCAGGAACTATTCATGCTTTAAAGGGTGGAACCTTAGCTTTAGAAATTCAGCAAAACTCTGATTTAACTTATAGATTATTTGATTATAACAGAAAAGATAAAAGTGGAAATTTAAGAGAGCTTCACTTAAAAAAGGCTTTAGATGTAATAAGAGTGCCTTTTGAACCAAGTTATATTGATGAAAGAGATATTTTAAAGAAAAATATTTCTATTGCTCAATATGTTAATAGTGATATTTTCAAAATAGAAAAGTGGTCACTTAAGGGTCAAAGTGACTTTGAAAATAAATCATATATATTAATAGCTGTTATAGATGGACAAGGACAAGTCATATATGGAAATAATATGGTTAATTTTTCTAAGGGACAGTATTTTATAATCCCAAGTGGATTAAAAAACTTTTCTTTGAATGGAGAAAGTGAGCTTATGGTATGCATGCCATAAAATTTAATAGGTATTACGAGAAATTCTGGTGAGAATATATAAATATGCTTACCAGAATATTTTATTTTTTAGTTAACAATTTATATAAAGGCTTTATTTTAAAAATTATTATGATAATATATAAATTAATAAAATGTAGATGGAGAGTGGATAGATGGATTTTTCGATTATAAAGATAGAGACCTTTATTCCTGTAAAATATGTAGATGTTTTAAGAGAAGAACTAAATAAAGTTGGAGCTTTAACAATTGGTGGGAATTATGATAATTGCATGAGCTACTCCATGGTAAAAGGTTCCTTTAGACCTCTAGAGAATGCAAATCCATTTTCTGGTGAAACTAATAAATTAAGTATAGTTGATGAGGCTAAGGTTGAATTTTCTGCTGAGTATAAGCTACTAAAAATAGTAATAGATACAATTAAAAGAGTACACCCTTATGAAGTACCAGTTATCAATGTTATACCAACCTTAAACATACCTTTGTAGAGAAATAAATATACTTTGTAATATTAAATCTACATCATCGTAATTTATTACATGTTAATTTTTAAAAACTTATAAAATATGATTGAAGTTTATTTAATGCAAAATATATAACATAGGATATAAGAGATGTAGCTTTATAGTATAGAAATTAAAAGGATTTTTAATCCCTATAATTATATGGTGTAACTACTTAAGTTGTTTAGAAAGATAGATATGATAAATTTATATGAAAACAATGAGTAGACATAATAAGTTAAAGTAAGTAATATAATATATGGGTAGAATTTTAGATTTTACTTGAGTAAAAACACTGCACATGATATTGTGGAAAGGAAGAAAAGTATGAACGAAATTATTGATTTTGAGCAATTGAAGAACAAAGCTAAAGACACTGATGTAGATAAATTTGAATTATATATGCAAGACTTATATTTTTCCATGGCACAAGGTGAACTTAATATGTTTGAATTTTCAAGACAAATTCAAAAGTATATGGAAGAAAATAATATATCTAATGAGAAGCTTTTAAATATACAAGAAAAGTTAATGAGTCGTTATGGAATAGGCATGGATGACGTATATGGTCAAATGAAAGATATGGGAATAGACACTTCTTCCTTAAACTTAGAGAATAATGACTATGAATCAATGAGAAAGACTATGGGGTTTTATGATAAGTATAAAAGCAGAATAAAGATGAAGCCTACAACGATCTATAGTATAAAAAATGATATTAATGATATAGAAATTTTTATTGATGAGGAAAATGTTACCTTAAGAAGTCATGAAAAAGTAAACTTGAGTGATAATGAGTTAAATGAGTTCTTATGTTCATATAAAAAATGTTTAAAAGATAAAAACTTAAAGGTGTGTATTTGTGATAATATGTATGAATATTAGTTCATACAATATTGTTGACAATAGTATTTAAATTTCATAAAATTTTAAGTGAAAGAAGTAAACCACTTTGAAACCCTTCAAAGTGGTTTTTATTATGGGGGGAAATATGAAAAATCTAAAGTTAAAAATTGGGGAATTGTTTAACGATAAACTGTTTTATAAGAGTTTATTATTTTTAGCTTTTCCTATAGTTATTCAAAATTTAATAGCATCATCATTAAATATGTTAGATACAGTGATGATAGGAAACCTAGGTGAAGTAGAATTAGCTTCAGTTGGTATAGCTAATCAATATTATTTTTTATTTAGTTTACTTATAATGGGTATAAGTTCAGGAGCATCAGTATTTATATCTCAATTATGGGGGAAAAAAGATACTGAGAACATAAAGAAAACTTTAGGAGTAGGTGTTATAAGTGGAATAATTATATCCCTTATATTCACAGTTATAGCTTTGACAATACCAGATAAAATAATAGGGATTTTTAATACGGATAAAGAGGTAATAAAAATAGGAAGTCAGTATTTAGTTATTGTATCTATAAGTTATATTTTCACATCCATTACTTTTAATTATGCTGCGGCATGTAGAAGTGTTGAAAATACAGTAATTCCTATGATTGCTAGTTTTGCCGGATTATGTTGTAATGCACTTTTAAATTATATTTTGATATTTGGAAAGTTTGGGGCACCTATATTAGGTGTTAGGGGAGCTGCTATTGCTACTTTAATCTCAAGAATTTTAGAGTGTGGAATTCTTATGATGTATATATATATGAAAAATCATATACTAGCTACTAGATTTAAGGATATGAAAAATTTATCCATGACCTTAATTAAAAGAGTATATGCAACTATTACTCCAGTGCTTTTAAATGAAGCTTGTTGGGGATTAGGAAATGTGACATATGCTATAATCTATGGAAGAATAGGTACTCACGCAACAGCATCAGTACAGATTTGTAGTACTGTATTAAATTTATTTATGATTGTCACCTTTGGATTAGCTAATGCTTCTGTTGTGGTAGTTGGCAAAGAAATTGGCTGTGGAGATGAGAAAAAGGGTAAATTATATGCAAAAAGACTTTGTGCAACTTCTGTTGTAGTTGGTTTAGTTTTAGCTTTATTATTAGGATCAACAGCACATTTGATATTATCTATATTTAATGTCTCTGATATAGCTTATTTTAATTCCATAAGAATTTTAATATTCTACTCACTAATTATGCCTATAAAAGTATACACTGGAATAATGATTGTAGGTATATTAAGAGGGGGAGGAGATGCAAAGTTTGGAACAATCCTTCAAGGAATAACTTTGTGGCTTATAGGAATTCCATTATCCTTTATAGCAGCCTTTGTTTTGAATTTAGAAGTTTATATTGTAGTTGCTGTAACCGGTATTGAGGAATTAATTAAATTTATAGTTATATTGAAAAGATTTAAGTCAAATAAGTGGATTAATAATGTAATAAATGATATTGAAGAGAAGAGTACAATTACTGTATAAAGTTTGATATTAAATCTGTGGTAGAGTTGAAGTAATGCATAACTTAAGATATTTATAAAATAATTGTGAATATTTTAGTTTATGAATTTAATTTCTAGTATCACAGATTTTTTATTTTAGAAAAAAACAACTATATATTAAATTTGAAAATATAAAAATAAGTATTTTGAATTATAACTTGCTTTTATGGTAATATATATTTTGTAATATTAAAATCAAATTGATCCATTTTAGCTTATATTAATCCCTTTAAAACTACAAATATAGGATTAGTTTACTTAATGGAGAAGATAAAATAAATTATTGACTAGTTAAAGAAGGTAATAAAAAATGATTAAATTTAATAATGATTGGGATGAATTATTAGGCCCAGAGCAATATGAAGAATATTATTTAAAATTAAGAGAATTTTTGAAAAATGAATATAGTAGCAAGGTTATATATCCTAATATGAATAATATTTTCCAAGCCTTACAGGTTACTTCTTATAAAGATACAAAGGTGTTGATTTTAGGGCAAGATCCATATCATGGACCTAATCAAGCACACGGTATGGCATTTTCCGTGAATGTAGGAGTAAAAACACCACCCTCTTTATTAAATATGTATAAGGAATTAAAAGAGGATTTAGGATGCTGCATACCTAATAATGGATATTTGATGGATTGGGCAAAACAGGGAGTATTGCTATTAAATACTGTTTTAACTGTAAGAGATGGAGAAGCTAATTCTCATAAAGGAAAAGGATGGGAGATTTTCACAGACAAGATAATTTCCTCATTAAACGAAAGAGAGGATCCGGTTATTTTTGTATTATGGGGCAATAATGCAAAGGATAAGACAAAGTTAATAACTAATAAAAGACATATAATTTTATCAACAGTACATCCAAGTCCATTATCGGCTAGTAGAGGATTTTTTGGATGTAAACATTTCTCAAAGATAAATAATGCTTTAATATCCTTAGAAAAAAATCCTATAGATTGGCAAATAAAAAATGTATAAACTATGATCAAATAAAAGAGAATACTCTTAAGGGTATTCTCTTTTATTATTAAAAAAATTGTATAAAACATTAAAAATAACGGATATTTTTTAGAATAATTCAAAAAAGATAAAAAAACCGAAAATAATTATGAATAATTATTGAATAAAAAGTCAAAAAAGTGTATATTAAAAAAGTTCCCATAGAATAATATACAAATGATAGTTGAACAAAGAAAAATACCAATGAATTATCTTTTACATTCTTAGGGAGAGAAAGTACTATACGAAGGAGAACAAAATGAATAAGTTTATAGGAATAATAGGAATTCTAATTTTTTTATTAATTGCATATTTAATTTCTGCTGATAAAAAGAAAATAAATTGGAAATTAGTATTAATGGGAATGGTATCCCAAGTTATATTTGCACTTATTATTTTAAAATTACCAATAGGACAAAAATTCTTCCAAGGCATTAGTGATGCTATAACTAGACTTCTTAATTACGGTGCAGAAGGTGCAAGCTTCGTATTTGGAGATTTAGTAGATACAAATAAGTCAGGATTTATATTTGCTATACAGGTATTACCAACTATAGTGTTCTTTTCTGCTTTAATGAGTGTATTATATCACATAGGTATAATGCAAATTATTGTAGGCGCTTTATCAAAGGTGATATGTAAATTATTGGGAACAAGTGGAGCAGAAACTTTATCTGCTGTGGCTAATATATTCGTAGGACAAAATGAGGCTCCTTTAATGATAAAACCATATATACCATCAATGACAAGGTCAGAATTGTTTTCTGTTATGGTTGGAGGTATGGCTACTGTTTCTGGTGGTGTAATGGCAGGGTATGTAGCTATGGGTGTAAATGCCGGACATTTATTGGCAGCAAGTGTTATGGCGGCTCCTGCAAGTTTAGTTATATCTAAAATTATGTTTCCAGAAGTAGATGTTCCTGAAACTAAAGATAATGTAAAAGTTAAAACTGAAAAAACTGCATCTAATGTAATTGAAGCAGCAGCTAATGGAGCTTCAGAAGGAGTTCAATTAGCATTTGCAGTGGCAGGGATGTTAATTGCATTCGTAGCATTAATAGCTTTACTTAATGCTATACTGGGATGGTTTGGTTCATTTGTAGGAATGGATTATTTAAGCTTAAACTGGATATTTGGAAAATTATTTGCACCTGTAGCATATTTAATGGGTGTACCTACTGGAGATATATCAATGGCTGGAAATCTATTAGGACAAAAGGTTGTTTTAAATGAGTTTGTTGCTTATTCAGGATTAAGCACAGAAATTGCAGCTAATGCATTAGCTCCTAAGACAATAGTTATCTTAACTTATGCTCTTTGTGGGTTTGCAAACTTTAGTTCTATAGCAATTCAAATTGGAGGAATAGGTGGTTTAGCTCCAAGTAGAAAGTCTGATATAGCTAAATTAGGATTAAAAGCAGTTTTAGGTGGTACATTAGTAACATTTATTACAGCGACTTTAGCTGGATTACTTTTCTAGAGAATTAATAAAATATATTTTAAAATAAATGAAGCTTACTATAAAGCTTAAAAGGATTAAAAACCTATAAAAATTAATTTATTTAATTTTTATAGGTTTTTTTAGGTATAAATTTAGGCTAAATGTTACAAAATATACATTAAGGTTACATAATTTATATTTTGTTGAGGCTTAAATAAGGCTATGATATAATTTAATAAATACAAATACTACATTTAAGGAGAGAGTGGCGTGAAAAAATTAATGACATTATTTATATCTATTATTGCTATTTTTGCATTAGTAGGGTGTGGAAATTCAAACAAAGACGTAAAAGTTGTACCGGTTAAGGATTTAATGGAAAGTGTATCTTCAAAGGTTGAAGCTAAGCTTGCTCCACCTTTTGAAGGAGAAAATATCGAAGAGATTTATGGTCTTAAAGCTGATGACTATGATGAAGTAGAAATAAGAAAATCTCCAATTAATGTTCAAGCTAATGAAATCATAATAGTTAAAGCTAAAGATGGTAAAGTAGATGCAGTTAAAAAGTCTTTAGATGAACATGGTAAAGCACTTGAAAAGCAATGGTCTACTTATTTACCAGAGCAATACGAATTAACTAAAGCTAGAGTTGTTGGTAATAAAGGTGATTATGTTTACTTAATTATTGATTCAAATGCTAAAGATTTAGAAAAGGAACTTTTAAATAACTTAAAATAGAAGTTTATATTAAAGTTTTTTAAAGATATTTATTTGTATAGAATATTTGAAAATTGAAATAGTTAAGCTTATTTTGGTGAAAAATTACATCATCAAAATAAGCTATTTTTATTCGAGGAGAAACAGGGATGGTTTTTAGTAGTCTTTTATTTTTAACAATATTTTTGCCATTAACTATTTTTATATATTATATTTCTCCCAAGTTTTTAAGAAATACGATTTTATTTGCAGTAAGTTTGATTTTTTATGCTTGGGGAGAACCTATATATGTATCAATAATGATTTTTTCTACTGTGGTAGACTATGTACATGGTTTATTAGTGGAGAAATATAGAGATAGACCTAAAGTAGCTAGAAGGTTTGTTATATCTTCTATGATAATTAACTTATCACTATTAGGTTTCTTTAAATATAGTGACTTTTTTATTAGTAATATAAATTCATTGTTTGGTAGTAATATACCTTTATTACAATTAGCATTACCTATAGGTATTTCATTTTATACCTTCCAAACTATGTCTTATACTATAGATGTTTATAGGGGGGATGCAAAGGCTCAAAGAAATATAATTTCTTTTGGAGCTTATGTAGCATTATTTCCACAATTGATTGCTGGACCAATAGTTAGATATAAAACAATTGCTGACCAGTTAGATCATAGACATGAGAATGTAGATAGTTTTGCACAGGGTGTAGATAGATTTGTTATAGGTCTAGGGAAAAAGATTTTACTTGCAAACAATATAGGGTTACTATGGAATGAAATTTCTTCAAAGGCCTTTGGTGATCTGACAGTTGTTGCTGCCTGGTTAGGAATTATAGCCTTTACTTTCCAAATATACTTTGATTTTAGTGGATACTCTGATATGGCTATTGGTCTTGGAAAGATGTTTGGATTCACTTTTCTTGAAAACTTTAACTATCCATACATATCAAAAAGTATAACTGAGTTTTGGAGAAGATGGCATATGTCTTTAGGAACTTGGTTTAGAGAATATGTATATATACCTTTAGGTGGAAATAGAGTTGGAAAAGTTAAATTTTATAGAAATATATTTATTGTATGGTTTCTTACAGGATTTTGGCATGGAGCAAATTGGAACTTTATATTTTGGGGATTGTACTTTGCAGTTATATTAGTAGTTGAAAAGACTTTCTTACTGAAATATTTAGAAAAGGGACATAATATTATTGCTCACATTTATACAATGTTTTTAGTTATAATTGGATGGGTGTTATTCTCCTTTGATAACTTAGCTAATTTAGGAAATTACTTAAAGGCTATGTTTGGTATAGGTGGAATACAATTTATTAATAGTGAAGCTGTATATTATTTATATACTAACTTAGCATTGTTTATAATTTTGATTATTGCATCAACTCCTTTACTAAAAAATGTTTCTGAAAAAATTAAGAATAAGAATGAGAAAATCTACTATGTATTAAAGAATATAGTTATTGTTTTAATTATAGTAGTGAGCTTTGCATATCTTGTTGATGCAACTTATAATCCATTCTTATATTTTAGATTTTAAGAGGAGGATTTAAGATGAAGCTATCAAATAAGATAACAACAGCATTATTTTTAATATTTATATTTGGAGGATTTGTTTTAAATGCTATTTCACCAAGCAAAGGGTTTTCAGAAGAAGAAAATAGATATTTAGAGCAAAAACCTAAATTTAGTTTTGCTGATTTGAAATCTGGAGAATATACTTCGAAGTTTGAAAAGTATGTAACAGATCAAATTGTATTTAGAAATTTCTGGGTTGGATTTAAATCGGATATGGAGTCCCTAAGAGGTATGAAAGAAAATAATAGTGTTTTTGCAGGAAAAGATGGACATCTATTAGGTAAATTTGTAAAACCTAATGGAGAATTGTTAAATACTAATATAAACAGTGTAAACTCTTTTAAAGATAATAATAAGGATATACCTGTTAGTTTAATGGTTGTTCCAACAGCTACAGAGATTTTACAAGAGAAATTGCCTTATGGAGCACCTACCTTTGATCAAAAGGCAATTATAGATTATATAAAAGACAATATAAGTTCAGAGGTTAATTTTGTAGATGCATATAATGAACTTCTAGTACATAATAAAGAGGATATTTATTATAAAACGGATCACCACTGGACATCTTTAGGAGCCTATTATGGATATGTTGCTGCCTCTAAGGCCTTAGGGTTTAAAGCCTTAGATATAGATGACTTTAATAGAGAAGTATTAAGTGAGAGTTTCTATGGAACTACTTACTCTAAGTTTAACAATAAAAGAATTGAACCGGATAAAGTAGAGGCATTTTATCCAAAACAAGATGTTGAACACAGATTACATTATGTTGATGAACAAGAGGATCATGAGGGATTATACAGAAAAGAGTTTTTAGCGAAAAAGGATAAATATTCAGTTTTTTTAGGTGGAAACCATAGTGAAGTAGAGATAAAAAACAAAATTTCACAGGGTGAAAAAAAGGATAAGAAATTACTTGTAATAAAGGATTCTTATGCACATAGTATGATGCCTTTTTTAGCAAATCATTATAAAGAAATAGATATGTTAGACTTAAGATATTATAAGAAAAACATAAATGAATATATAAAAGAAAATCACATAGATGAGGTTTTGGTATTGTATAATGCTGATAACTTTACAACGGACACTTCTATAAAGAGACTTTCTAAATAATAGTGGTTGTCATTAATCAAAATATAATATATAATCGTAGTTAAATAAAAGTCCATTAATAGTTAATATTAATGGACTTAAATATATGCTTTAAAGTTTTATTAAGAGTATATATTTATAGTGTATAAAATTATAATTATGAGCAAATATAAGACAAAAGAAAAGTAAAAAGTATATATTTATGTACTATTTGGAGGTATATATGAATTTAAAAGAATTATATTTACATGGAATTGATTATGATAAGTATTTAAATTCAAAGGGTGTTTCAGAAAAGGAAAAGTCAGAAAAAATATATAATGATATAGTACTTACAGAGGAAGAAGTAAAAGAAATAGAAGAAGTTAAGGAAAAAGTAAATATATTGGCTTTTGCAGAAGTATGGTGTCCGGATTGTATTGTTAGTGTACCAGCCTTAAAAAAACTAAATGATATAAATTCTCTTATAGATTTTTCAGTTGTAGGAAGAGAAGGCAATGAAGAATATTTAGAAGATTATAAGGAAGATAATAAAGCTAAAATTCCAACCTTCTTAATAATGGATGAAGAGTTCAAAGTTAAGGGAGCTTTTATTGAGAGACCTAAAGCAATTAAGGAAATTGAAAAAAGTGGCGATCAAGTAAAAATCATAGTTGAAAAAAGAAATTATAGAGCAGGTAAATATATTAATGCTACTATAAAGGAAATATTGGATATAATAAAAAATTCTTAATTAAATAAGATTATGAAATAAAATAAAAAAACTATAATAATATAAATATATTATTGTAGTTTTTTTATGGAGCAAAGAAGTATTATATAGTTTTACCTTAAGCTTTAAATAATCATATTACAGAGTTTTATATTTAAGTTTACTTGTGTGAAAGTTTTATATTTATATGGCATATAAATTTTTGAATAATAAAAATTTATAATTAATAAAATTAAAGTTATTTACTCAATGAGGAAATTATTATATAGCTTTTAGAAAAAACTTATAAATTCAAAAAGAAGGGGGATGTGTTATGGAGTTAGGCGTAAATAACAAAAAAACGTTTTTAAAAAGTATGGTAGCATTGGCATTACCAATAACTTTACAGAATTTGGTATCATCATCTTTAAATATGGTGGATACTATGATGATTGGAAAGCTTGGAGCCAATGAAATAGCAGCAGTTGGACTAGCTAACCAATTTTATTTCTTATTTTCTTTAATAATTTTTGGTATAAATAGTGGGTGTGCTATTTTCATATCACAGTTTTGGGGAAAGGGTGATAGAAAAAGCATTAAAAAAGTTTTAGGAATATCTTTAATAATTTCTGCTTTAGTAGGAGTTATATTTACAATTATGGCTGTATTTACACCAGGACTTATAATGAAGTTTTTTACAGGTGATTTCGTTGTAATAGGTATAGGTAAGGAATATTTAATTATAACAGGTATAAGTTATATATTAACAGCGGTAAGTTATACATATTCTTTTGCTTCTAGAAGTGTTGGACAACCTAAATTACCATTGTTCACTAGTGGAGTTGCTTTATTATGTAATACTGTATTTAATGCAATTCTTATATTTGGATACTTAGGGTTCCCTGCTTTGGGAGTTAAAGGAGCTGCAATAGCTACTTTATTATCAAGAATAATAGAAATGTTATTGATTGTTGGAATTATATATGCTCAAAAGGGTGTATTAGCAGCAAAAATAAGTGAAATGCTTAATTTAAGCAAGGAGTTTATAAGAACTATATTAATAACTATATATCCTGTTATTTTAAATGAGTTTTTATGGTCTTTAGGAATGACAATGTATTCTGTTGCTTATGCTAAAATAAGTATTGACGCAGTGGCTTCTGTTCAAATTGCAACCACAGTTAAGAACTTGTTTATGGTTGTTGCCTTTGGACTTGGTAATGCTTGTGCAATAATGATAGGAAATGAAATAGGTTCAGGTAATGAAGATATGGCTATGACTCTTGGAAAAAGATTTATTAAAATCACAATAGGAGTTGGTGCAATACTTGGAGTTATAATATTTGCAGCTTCAGGATTTATTACTTCATTCTTTAATGTAACAGAGGCTGTATCACTAAGTACTGAGAATATATTAAAATTATATTCTTTTATAATTCCTGTTAATATGCTTTGTTCTCTATTCGTAGTAGGTATTTTAAGAAGTGGAGGAGATACAAAATTCTCATTATTCTTAGAAGGAGGAACTATATGGTTTATAGGAGTTCCATTCTCATTTATGGGAGCTATGATATTTAATATGTCTATTGAAGGAGTAGTTTTATTATCTGGATTAGAGTTAGTTGTTAAGATACTTATTGCTTTTCCAAGATTCTTCTCACAAAAGTGGGTTAAGAATTTAGTTAAAGACATATAAGCTTGAAATTAAAAGTGAATAGATAAAAGGTAAAAGAGAGAGGTTTTTGCATTGATTTTCTACATTGGAGCTTTTTTTAGGAATATTCAATAATGAATCATAGCTCTAGAGGATAAAAAATTATTTACTGAAAAAATATATTGAAAATAAAAGCTGTCTTACTAAAAATAGTAGGACAGCTTTTAAATTTCAAAAGGAATAGTAAAATATAATAACTGATTGAACTTGTAACTAATTTGAAAGTACAATCATGTATATAAATTATTAATTTAAGGGCTGAAGATTTTTAAAATAATTTTACTTGCTCAAATTCTGCAACAGTATGAACGTCTTTATCTCCTCTACCAGAAAGGTTAACTAAGATTATTTCATCTTTCTTCATTGTAAGAGCTAGCTTCATTGTGTAAGCTAAAGCATGAGAGCTTTCTAATGCTGGTATTATACCTTCAGTTTTACATAAAGTATGGAATGCATTAAATGCTTCCTCATCAGTTACTGAAGTATACGTAACTCTATCTATATCTTTAAGATATGCATGCTCAGGTCCAACACCAGGATAATCAAGTCCAGAAGAAATAGAGTAAGAAGGTACTACCTCATCATTATCATCTAACATGAAATAAGTTTTCATACCATGTAAAGTTGAAATCTTATTCATTGCAAAAGCAGAACTGTGCATTCCAGTAGCAATACCTTTACCGGCAGCTTCTACACCAACAATAGAAACTGATTCATCTTTTATAAATTCAGAGAATAATCCAATAGCATTACTTCCTCCACCAACACAAGCTATTATTGTATCAGGTAATCTGTTTTCAACAGCTAAGATCTGAGCTTTGGCTTCTTCACCTATTATTTTTTGGAATTCTTTTACCATAGTTGGGTAAGGATGAGGACCAACAGCTGAACCTAAAACATAGAAGCTTTCATCACATTCCTCAACCCATACCTCTAAAGCCTTATCCACAGCTTCTTTAAGACTTTTAGTTCCTTCAGTAACAGGGTGAACCTTAGCACCTAAAAGTTCCATTCTATAAACATTAAGGGCTTGTTTTCTCATATCTTCTTCACCCATGTAAACATGGCATTCCATACCGAAAAGAGCAGCTCCTGTAGCAGTGGCAACCCCATGTTGACCTGCACCAGTTTCAGCTATAACTTTTTTCTTGTTCATTTTCTTTGCTAAAAGCATTTGTCCTATTACGTTATTTATTTTATGTGCCCCAGTATGATTTAAATCTTCTCTCTTAAGATATATTTTTGCTCCATTTAAGTGTTTTGTTAAATTCTCAGCATAGTAAAGAGGAGAAGGTCTTCCTACATAATTATTTAAATAGTACATATATTCCTTTTTAAATTCTGGATCCTGAATATAGTGCATAAAGTTTTTTTCAAGATCATCTAATACAGCTAAAGTTTTTTCAGGTACGTATTGACCACCAAATTCTCCAAAAGTTTTACTTAATTTCATGATATAATCCCCCTTGATAGTTAGTAGAATTTTAGTAATTTCTATGTAAAATAAAAAAGACCATATAATCCCATAGGCTATGGGACGATATAGTCGTGGTGCCACCCAATTTTATATACATTAAGATAATATAAATAAAAACACTTCAACCTAAAAATAGGATGAAGTGTAAATTTCATTATGCCACCTAAATGTATAACTTTAATTTAGATACAAAGCAAAGGTTGCTTGATATCTCACCTCTATAACGTGAGGACACGGCTCAGGCTACTATAACTTTCACCCTGCATCTCATGGACCCATTCCTAATAAATTTTATTATGGAGCATCACACCAAACCTCCACTCGCTGAAATAAACAATATATTAGTACTATTTCCAATCTATGATTTTAATGATTAATAATTTCTTTGAATTACATAAAATTCTTGTTAAAAATAATATTAGTATATTCTAAGTAAGCTGTCAAGGTATTGTTATAAATTTAATGTATATTTTTATATTATTTGGTATAATTAAATTCCTATGATTTTTTTAAAATACAAGAATTAAGAAATGAGGTGAAAGCATGAATCCACTAGCTTATAAAATGAGACCCGAGGAGATTAGTGAGGTAATAGGTCAGGAGCATTTGCTTGGAGAAGGAAAACTACTGCAAAACATGATAGAGTCAGGATATATTCCTAATATGATTTTCTATGGGCCTCCAGGTACAGGGAAAACTACTGTTGCCAATATTATTGCTAAGTGTGCAAATAAAAAATTTTATAAGTTGAATGCTACTACTGATTCATTAAAAGATATAAAAAGCGTAATTAATGAACTTAATACTTTTTCAGGATATGAGGGAGTGCTTTTATACATAGATGAGATACATCACTTCAATAAAAAAACTCAACAAAGTCTTTTGGAATTTATGGAAAGTGGTCAAATTACTTTAATAGCAAGCACAACTGAAAATCCATATTTCTATATATTCAAGGCTATTCTTAGTAGAGCCACAATACTAGAGTTTAAGCAATTAGAAGAAGAGGACATAATAACTGGTATAAGAAGGGCTATTAAAAATAGTAAAGAAGAATTTAAGAATAAAGAAATTTCTTACGATGAAGATGCTCTAAAGGCTATAGCAGAATTAAGTGAAGGGGATATGAGAAGAGCATTAACCTTGCTTGAGTTATTATTATACGGAGTTAAGTATGAAAGTAAAAATAATATTGACATAACTAGGGAAAAAGTTGAGGAATTAGGACAAAAGAAACTGCTCAATTATGATAGAGATGGAGATAGTCATTATGATATATTAAGTGCTTTTCAAAAGTCCATTAGAGGGAGTGATCCTGATGCAGCCATAATTTATTTAGCTATGCTTGTAAAGGCAGGGGATTTAATTTCTATATGTAGAAGGTTATTAGTAATAGCTTGTGAGGATATTGGTCTTGCCCATCCACAGGCTATAAGTATAGTAAAATCCTGTGTAGATGCAGCTAATCAGTTAGGATTTCCAGAGGCTAGAATTCCTTTAGCAGAGGCAACAATTTATTTAGCTACCTCTCCAAAGTCTAATTCAGCCATAACTGCTATTGATTCAGCTTTAAGCGATTTAAATAAGGGTACTGTAGGAGAAATACCAAGTTATTTAAAGGATGGTCACTATGAGGGAGCAAAGGAATTAGGTAGAATGCAAGGCTATAAATATCCTCATAGCTATAAAAATTCCTATGTAAAACAAGAGTATATGCCTAAAAATTTAGTAGGAAAAAACTATTATATTTACGGCGAAAACAAGATGGAAAGTATAAGCAAAAGTTATTGGGATACCATAAAAGGGAAATAAAAAAATAGTGAAATTTATTGTTGACATAAATACTCGGATTTGATAATATTAAGACAGGAAATCCGAGTAGTTTACTCGAGATTAAGGAAGTGATTAAATGAAGTTATCAACGAAGGGAAGATATGGAGTTAAGGCTATGGTAGAACTAGCTATTAACTATGGAAAGGACCCTGTTTCTATAAAATCTATATCAGAGAGGCAAAATATTTCAGAGTCATATTTAGAACAACTATTTTCTACTTTAAGAAAAGTTGGGCTTATAAAGAGCATTCGAGGAGCTCAAGGTGGATATGTGTTAAATAAGGAACCTGCTGAAATAACTATATACGATGTTATAGAAGTTTTAGAGGGACCTATAGAAATCTCCACATGTCTTACTGATAATTCTTGTGGAAACACAGAAGAATGTCCTACTAGATTATTATGGATAAAGATAAAAGATAGCATAGATAGTGTTACTAAGTCAGTAACTCTTCAGGACATGGTTGATGATTATAGAAATATAAAGACTAGCAAAATAGATTTTATTAAGGATTAAAAAGGAGAGATTATCTATGAAAAAGCACGTTTACATGGATCATGCAGCTACAACATACACTAAGCCAGAAGTTTTAGAGGAGATGCTTCCATACTTTACAACATATTATGGAAACCCTTCTTCAATATACTCTTTATCAAGAGAAACTAAAAAAGCCTTAGATAAGTCTAGAGATAGAGTTGCTAAAGCAATAAATGCAGAAAGTAATGAAATTTACTTTACTGGTGGTGGTTCAGAAGCAGATAACTGGGCAATCAAAGGTATAGCAAATGCATATAGAGATAAAGGTAATCACATTATAACAACAAACATTGAACACCATGCAGTGTTACATGCTTGTGAATATCTTGAGAAACATGGATTTGAAGTTACATACTTACCAGTGGATAAAGAAGGATTTGTTAGTGTAGAGGACTTCAAAAATGCAATAAAAGAAAATACTATATTAGCAACAATAATGTTTGCTAACAATGAAATAGGTACTATAGAACCAATAAAAGAAATAGGGGCTATATGTAAAGAAAAGAAAATAATATTCCATACAGATGCGGTTCAGGCTGTTGGTCATATACCTGTAGATGTTAAGGAAATGAATATAGATGCTTTATCAATGGCAGCACATAAATTTTATGGGCCAAAGGGTGTAGGTGCTTTATACCTTAGAAAAGGAATAAAAATACATAATTTAGTTCATGGAGGAGGCCAAGAAAGAGCAAGAAGAGCAGGAACTGAAAATGTTGCTGGAATAGTTGGTCTTGGTAAAGCTCTAGAATTAGCTACAGAGCATATGGAAGAGCATAACGCTAAAATGACTAAATTAAGAGATAAATTAATAAATGAATTATTAAAGGTTCCTTACACTAGATTAAATGGACCTAGAGAAAATAGATTACCAGGTAATGCTAATATATGTTTTGAATTCATAGAAGGAGAATCAATATTATTATTACTTGATGCAAATGGAATAGCAGCTTCAAGTGGTAGTGCATGTACTTCAGGTTCATTAGATCCTTCACACGTACTTTTAGCTTTAGGATTGCCTCATGAAATAGCTCATGGATCTTTAAGATTAAGTATAGGTGATGAAACTACAGAGGAAGAAGTAAATCATGTTTTAGAGGTTGTACCACAAATAATAACTAGATTAAGAGATATGTCACCACTATGGGATACTTTTAATAAGAAGGGAGAAAAATAATTATGATATACAGCGATAAAGTTATGGACCATTTTACAAACCCAAGAAATGTTGGAGAAATTGAAGACGCAAATGGTATTGGAGAAGTAGGAAATGCTAAATGCGGAGATATAATGAGAATTTACCTAAAGGTTGAAGATGATATAATTCAAGATGTTAAATTTAAAACTTTTGGATGTGGTTCTGCTATAGCTTCTTCAAGTATGGCTACTGAATTAATAAAAGGTAAGTCAATAGATGAAGCTTGGGAATTAACAAATAAAGCAGTTGCAGAGGCTTTAGATGGACTTCCACCAGTAAAAATGCACTGTTCAGTTTTAGCAGAAGAAGCAATTCATAAAGCTATCAATGATTACAGAAATAAAACAGGTCTTGAAGTGTGGGATTATGAAGAGCATGATGATATTCATGATCATGTACATGGAGATGAGTAGAATATACTAATTTTAAGCCCTTCTTAAATTAAAGTTTAAGTAGGGCTTTGATTTTATTTGAATTTTGAAGTACAATAAAATATCAACAGAAAAAATAAGAGATAGGTGATAAATAATGAAAAAGAAAGTTGTTATCGGTATGAGTGGTGGAGTAGATAGTTCAGTTGCAGCCTACCTTTTAAAGAAGCAAGGCTATGAAGTCATAGGAATTATGATGAAACTAGCACCAGATGATCCTGATTATGCAGAAAATGAGGGTGGTTGTTGCTCTTTATCAGCAGCTAATGATGCAAGAAGAGTAGCGGACATTTTAGATATACCTTTTTACGTTATGAACTTTAAAAAGCCTTTTAAAGAAAAAGTTATAGATAATTTTATTGATGAATATTTAGAAGGTAGAACACCTAATCCATGTGTACAATGTAATAAGCATATAAAATTTGCAGACTTTTTACAAAAGGCTCAAGCATTAGGTGCGGATTATGTTGCTACTGGACATTATGCACAAATAATAAATGAAGATGGTAGATATTTACTTAAAAGAGGCGTAGATGATAAGAAGGATCAAACATATATGCTATATAATTTAACACAGGAGCAATTAGCACATACACTAATGCCTTGTGGTGAATATAATAAAACGGAAATAAGGGCTATAGCAGAAGAAATAGGATTACATGTTTTTAGAAAGAAAGATAGCCAAGAAATTTGTTTTGTACCTGATAATAATCATGGAAACTTTATAATTAAGAATATTAAGGATAAAGTGAAACCAGGCAAATTTGTAGATAAATACGGTAAGATATTGGGTGAGCATAAAGGAATAGTTTATTATACAATTGGTCAAAGAAAAGGTTTAGGTATAGCCGTAGGAAGACCTGTTTTTGTAACAGGTATAGATGCTAAAAATAATACAGTTATTTTAGGTGATGAAGAAGATATATTTAAGACAGATTTAATAGCTAAGGATTTAAACTTTATAAGCTTTGAAAAGCTTACAGAACCTTTAGAAGTTGAGGCTAAAATTAGATATTCCGCTAAGATGTATAGCGCCGTAATCTATCCATTAGAAGATGGTAGAGTAAAAGTTAGCTTTAAGGAAAAACAAAGAGCTAGTACAAAGGGGCAATCAGTGGTGTTTTATAAGGATGACTTTATAGTTGGTGGCGGAATAATCGATGAAGTGCTATAATGTAATTGATATTATAATTTAACATTTCAGAAAATTTTAAGGGGATGAAAAAAGTGGAATATAGTGATAAAGTTTTAGAACATTTTTATAGTCCAAGAAATGTAGGAATACTTGTAGATGCAAATGGTGTTGGAGAAGAAGGAGACGCTAATTGCGGTGACGTTATGAAGATGTATCTTAAAATAGAAGATAATATTATTAGGGATGTACGGTTTAAAGCTTTTGGATGTGGTTCAGCTATAGCCACTGCTAGCATAGCTACAGAGTTAGTTAAAGGAAAGAGCTTAGAAGAAGCATGGAAAATAACTAATAAGTCAGTAATAGAGGCTTTAGATGGACTTCCAGCTGAAAAAATACATTGTTCTGTATTGGCAGAGCAAACTATTCATGCAGCTATTAATAACTATAGATCTAAGGAAGGCTTAGAGCTTTGGGAAGATAAATATAAACATGTAGCAGAACACTAAAATCTAAGTTTATCTATAGTCATGTAAAGTATATAAAATTAAATTTTACATAAAGAATTAAGTATTAAAAAGAGTCTTTTAAATAAGGCTCTTTTGTTTTTTTTGTATAAATTTACATTGATTGAGCAAAATAGAATATATATTTGATAATTTATATGAAATTTCATATGAAAGAGATGATGAGAATGTATAGAAGAAAAGATTTTGTGTTTATGAATGTTCTTAACTTAAAAGGCAAAAAGATAGGGTATATAAAGGAATTATTAATAGATTGTAATAAAAATAAAGTTATAGGTTTTGCAGTAGCAAACCAAGGAATGTTTTCTAAGGATATTAGCGTATTAATTAAAGATGTAATATATCATAATAAAGATATTATAATAAAGAATTTTACAAAGGAAAGTTATTATAGTTTTGATAAACTTGAGGATATGGATGTAGTTGATTTGAATGGTGATATTTTAGGACTTGTAAAAGACATTATCTTTGATGAAGAAAGCTTTGTTATTAAGGGGGTAGTAGTATCTACGGGTATTATTAGAGACTTTACTAAGGGTAAAAAAATATTGCTTATGAAAAACCTATTAATAGGTGATGAAAATATACTTTATTACTCAAGAGGAGATGAAATCCAATTTTCAAGTAGAGCTCATAAAATAAGTAAATTTGATGAAGAGTGTGTGGTAAAGAATGAAAAATCATAATAAGAAGATTTTAAAAATGACCTTAGTTTCTTTGGGACTTCTTCTTGTAGCTTATGTACTATATAAATGGGAGTTTTCAAGAAATTTAATAAATGTTATATTTATGTCCTTTGTAATATCATATTTTCTAAAACCTGCTTATTTAAAGTTAATTGAAATTGGAATAGATAAAAGATTATCAGCAGCTATAATGATTATTGTATTACTACTTATATTTGTAATATGTTTTTCTATAATTATACCTATGATTGTAAAAGATAGTAACAATATTTTAAATACTGTGGAAGAAATAAGAGCATATTTTATGAATTTAATAAGTAAAGTTCCTATTTTAAATCAAAGTAATATAGTTGAGCTTATAATGGAGAAGGCTTCAGTCTTAGGTTCGGTATTTCTAGAAAGAGTCTTTAATGGTGTAATAGAATTTGGAGAAAATGCTTTTTTATATTGTTTAATACCTATATTGATTTACTATTTTTTAGCAGATAGAGATGCTATGGGTAATAAAATACTGCTTATATTTCCAGTTAATAAAAGACAATTAATGAAAGAGGTATATAGTGATATAGATAAAATATTAAGTAGGTATATAATGAGCCAATTGTTATTATGCATTATAATAGGTATGCTTACTTTAATTGTATTATTAACCTTAGGTGTTAAGTATGCTTTTATACTTTCTATCATAAATGGAGTATTCAATATAATACCCTATTTTGGACCTGTTTTTGGAGCTATACCTGCAGTATTAAGTGCATTGCTTATATCTCCTCAAAAGGCTATATGGACCTTAATTTTATTAGTTATATTGCAACAAGCAGAGGGAGATATTATTTCACCTAAAATAATAGGGGAAACAGTTAGTATGCATCCTTTAATTATTTTAGTATTACTTATAATAGGTGGAGAACTAGGTGGACTTTTAGGAATGGTTATAGCTGTACCTATAGGTGTTGTTATAAAAGTTATTTATAATGATTTAAACTATTACTTGTTTTAATAAAAGGCACTTTGAAAATTTGTGCAAAGCCTCAGATATGGTGATATCAAAGGTATAAAATATTGACATAAGTATTAATTTTTTTTATAATCGAAATAACTAATAGTAAGAAAACAAAAGATTTATATTCATTATTATATTGTAGTAATGATAACTTTTGTCTCATTTCGAGGTGAAAGTTTTTTTTCTTAAAAGCACTTATTTAAGAGTACATATGAGAGTATTATTATGTATAATTAATAGAATAGATACTACTAGGTTGGAGGAGAGATATTATGAGAACTATGGGAGCAAATGAGATTAGAAAATCTTATTTAGAGTTCTTTGAAGGAAAAGGTCATTTGGTTTTACCTAGCTTTTCTTTAGTACCAAAGAATGATAAAAGTTTATTATTAATAAACGCAGGTATGACACCTATGAAACCTTATTTTACAGGTTTACAAGTGCCACCAAGTAAGAGAGTAACAACTTGCCAAAAGTGTATAAGAACAGGTGATGTTGAGAATGTAGGAAAGACTTCTAGACACGCAACCTTCTTTGAAATGTTAGGGAACTTCTCTTTTGGAGATTATTTTAAAGGAGAAGTAATTCCATGGGCATGGGAGTACATAACAGAAGTTTTAGAAATTCCAAAGGATAAATTATATGTAACAATATATTTAGATGACGATGAAGCTTTTGATATTTGGACTACAAAAACTGATGTAGATCCTTCAAGAATTTTTAGATTAGGAAAAGAAGATAACTTCTGGGAACATGGAAATGGACCTTGTGGACCATGTTCAGAAATACACTTTGATAGAGGTGCCGGAAAAATAACTACAGCTGAAGAATTTATGAAAGCTTCAGATGAAGATAAAGTTATTGAGTTCTGGAACTTAGTATTTACTCAATTTAATAGAGAAGAAGATGGAACATATTCTAATTTAGAAAATCCTAATATTGATACAGGTATGGGATTAGAAAGAATAGCAACTATTATGCAAGGTGTTGAAAACATTTTTGAAATAGATACTATGCAAAATATATTAAAAGCAGTATGTGATAGAGCTAAGGTTGAGTATAAGAAGGATAAAAGCCTAGACACATCAATAAGAATAGTTACTGATCATATAAGAAGTATTGCTTTTATGATAACTGATGGAATTTTACCTTCAAATGAAGGAAGAGGCTATGTTTTAAGAAGATTATTAAGAAGAGCGGCTAGACATGGAAGAGTTTTAGGATTAAATGAAAATTTCTTGTTTGAATTATGTGATGTAGTTATAAATAATTCGGGAGATGCATATCCTGAGTTAAAAGAAAAAGCGGATTATATAAAGAAAGTTATAAAATTAGAAGAAGAAAGATTTACTGAAACTATTGATGCTGGTACGGAAATATTAAATGGCTTTATTGAAGAAATGACTAAGGAAAATGAGGATACTTTATCTGGAGATAAGGTGTTTAAATTATATGATACTTATGGATTCCCAGTTGAATTAACAGAAGAGATTCTTGAGGAAAAAGGATTGAAACTAGATGCAGAGGGCTTTAAAAAAGCTATGCAGATTCAAAGGGAAACAGCAAGAGCTGCAAGAGGAGAGTCAAATTATTTAGGTAAAGAAGAATCAGTAATTGATAAAATAGATAATAACATAAGTACAGAATTTAAAGGTTATGGTGATTTATCTTTAAACTCTAAGGTTATATCTTTAATCAAGGATGATGAATTTGTATCTGAACTTGAAAAAGGTGATAAGGGTATAATTGTAGTGAATGAAACTCCATTTTATGCTGAAATGGGTGGTCAAGTAGGAGATCGTGGTGTTATTGAAGGCAAAAACTTTAAAGCTACTGTTTTAGATTGTAAAAAGAATATGGGTGGTAAGATAATTCATTTTGTTGAAGTTATAGAAGGTAAAGTTCAAGAGAATGAAGAAATTACTTTAGTTGTAAACAATGAAAGAAGAAATGATGTGTGTAAAAACCATACAGCAACTCATATGCTTCATAAAGCTTTAAAAGAGGTCTTAGGTGAGCATGTTCATCAATCAGGTTCTCTTGTTACAGAAGAAAGATTAAGATTCGATTTTAACCATTTTGAGGCTATGACAGAGGATGAGATAGTTAAGGTTGAAAAATTAGTTAATGAAGAAATTATGAAAGCTTTAAATGTTAAAACTGATGTAATGACTATAGATGAGGCAAAATCAAGTGGAGCTGTTGCTCAATTTGATGATAAGTACTCAGATGAAGTAAGGGTTGTTTCAGTAGGAGATTTTAGTAAAGAATTATGTGGTGGAACTCACGTTTGTAATTCTGGAGAAATAGGATTATTTAAGATTTTAAGTGAGTCAGGTGTTGCAGCTGGTATAAGAAGAATTGAAGCTATAACAGGTAAAGCAGCGTTAAATCATGTTGAAAGTAAAAATCTTTTATTAAAAGAAATAACATCAACTTTAAAATGTGCTGAAAAGGATATAATTAATAAATTATTATCTCAGCTTTCAGAATTAAAAGCTAAAGATAAGGAAATAGCTGCATTAAAAGCTCAATTATCTAAGGGTGCAGAGGAAGAAATTTTAAATTCAGTTAAAGAGGTTAAAGGGGTAAAAACTATTGTTGCATCTTTAAAAGATGTGGATGGTAATGCTTTAAGAGACTTAGCTGATAAATTAAGAGATAAATTAGTTGAAGGCTTTGTATTCCTAGGAAGTGAAGTAGATGGCAAGGTTATGTTTGTAGCTATGGCATCTAAGGGAGTAGTTTCTAAGGGTATACACTGTGGAAACATAATTAAAGAAGCAGCTAAGATTGCTGGTGGAGGCGGAGGCGGTAGACCTGATATGGCACAAGCTGGTGGTAAAGACGCTTCTAAATTACCAGAATCAATAGCTAAAGTAGAAGAGTTAGTGGATTTAATGATTAAATAACAATTTAAAAATTTTGAAAACAAATCATTAAAACATTTCCACTTCTTTATAATATAAGTTATAATTAGTATATAAATGAAGAATAGAGGTGAGGTAAAGTGGGAGATAATCAAAATACAATGCAGTTCAATGTTGTTAAGGACAAAAGTGATGTTACTAAAGCAATATTAACAGAAGTTTATAACTCATTATTAGAAAAAGGATATAACCCAGTGAATCAGTTAGTTGGTTATTTTATTTCAGGAGATCCTACTTATATTACTAACTATAACGGCGCAAGAGCTATGGTAAGAAAACTTGAAAGAGATGAGATATTAGAAGAGGTATTAAAAAATTATTTAGAAATAAAATAAAAATGCCATTATGGCATTTTTATTTTATATTTTAACTTTGTTGAAAAATATAAAATAAATAGAATATTTTAAATATAATTGAGAAAATTAATATTAGAATAAACTTAGGAGTAATTAATGAGAATTTTAGGATTAGATATTGGAGATAGAACTATAGGTGTTGCAATAAGTGATCCTTTGGGATTTACAGCGCAAGGAATAACTACAATTAGAAGAAGAAATGAAGAAAAAGATATAGAAGCTTTAAAAGAGATTTGTAATGAGTATTCAGTTGAAACTATAGTTTCAGGTCTACCTAAAAATATGAATGGAACAATAGGAGAACAAGGAGAAAAGGTTCTTGCCTTTTGTGAAGTCATAAAGGAAAACTTAAATTTACCTATTGAGATGTGGGACGAGAGATTAACTACTGTTGCAGCTCATAGGGTAATGCTAGAAGCGGACTTATCTAGGAAGAAAAGAAAGGGACTAGTAGATAAAATAGCGGCTACGTATATTCTTCAAGGATATTTAGATAGAAAAAAATTTTAGGAGGTAACCACATGGAAAATTTTGTAGAGAAAGTTACGTTATTTGATGAGGATGGAAAAGAGGAGTTATTTGAAGTAATAACTAAATTAGATATTGAAGAAAAAGAATATCTAATTGTTGCTAAGGAAGATGAGGAAGAAGAGGCTATTGCTTTAAGAATAGATAAAGATGAGAAGGGTGAAGAAATTCTTATGGTAGTACAAGATGACGTTGAATTTGCTATGGTTGCAGAAGCTTACGAAATATTATTTTGTGAAGAAGAAGAGGAATAAGAATTAACTACTAATGATTATCAATTGACAGCAATGATTGAATGTATTAAACTATATCTAAGTGAAATTTAAATTGTTAATAATAAAGAGAGGTTTAATGATGTCAACAATAACTCCAGAGAGAGTAAATCATTTAAAAGAAATTTTAAAAGAAAGAGGATGTAAATTAACTCCTCAAAGAAGAGCTATTCTAAATGGAATAATAGATAAAGATGGTGACCATTTAACTGTAGAAGAGTTATATGATGTGGTCAAAACGAACTGTCCAGAATTAGGATTAGCAACTGTATATAGAACTGTTCAATTATTTGAAGAGATAGGTCTTATATGTAAATTAGATTTAGATGATGGATGTAGCAGATATGAATTAGTAAATGAGGATGAGGAACATCAACATCATCATTTAATATGCAATAACTGTGGAAAGGTCATAGAAGTTGAAGGGGACTTGCTAGAAGACCTTGAGAAAAGCATTGAAGATAAATATCTTTTTAAGATTTTAAACCATAGTGTAAAATTTTATGGTTTATGTGATGAATGTAGAAAAAAGTAAGGGGGTAACACCTTTAACTTATAATATATAAATATAAAAAAAGGAGGGTAGAACTTTGAGACGAGATAAAGATAAATTAAAAATTATTCCTTTTGGGGGCTTTAATGAGATCGGAAAAAATTTAACTGCTTTTGAATATAAAAATGAAATTGTAGTTATAGATTGTGGTCTTAAGTTCCCAGATGATGAGATGTTGGGTATTGATGTAGTTATACCTGATGTATCTTATTTAGTTAAGAATGCGGATAAAGTAAAGGGAATCTTTTTAACTCATGGACATGAGGACCATATAGGAGCATTACCATATGTGTTAAGACAATTAAATGTTCCGGTATATGGCACAAGGCTTACTATTGGTATGGTTGAATCAAAATTAAAAGAACATGGGTTATTAAGTTCAGTGGAGTTAAGATGTGTAAGCGCTAAGGATATAGTTAAGTTAGATAACTTATCTGTGGAGTTCATTAAAACTAGTCACAGTATAGCTGATTCAGTAGCAATTGCAATTCATACTCCAATTGGTATAGTACTTCATACAGGGGACTTCAAAATTGATTTTACACCTATTGATGGATGTGCAGCGGATTTAGCAAGATTTGCAGAATTAGGTAAGCAAGGAGTTACTGTAATGCTTGCAGAAAGTACTAATGTGGAAAGACCAGGATATACAATGTCAGAGAGCACTGTAGGAGAGGCATTCCAAAGTATTTTCTTGAAGGCAGAAGGAAGAATAATAGTAGCTACATTTGCTTCTAATATTCATAGAATACAACAGATTTTTACTGCTGCTAATAAGTTCGGTAGAAAGGTTGCAGTTTCAGGAAGAAGTATGGAAAATATAGTGGGAGTTGCCTTAGAGTTAGGATACCTAAAAGCAGAAGAAGGTATGCTTATAGATATAGATGAACTTGACAAATATCCAGAGGATCAGATAGTTATTATTACTACAGGAAGTCAAGGAGAACCTATGTCAGCTCTTTCAAGAATGGCTGCTTCAGAACACAGAAAGGTTAATATAATTAAAGGCGATATGGTAATTATATCAGCATCACCTATACCAGGAAACGAAAAATTAGTTTCTAAGGTAATTAATCAGTTGTTTAAAAAAGGCGCAGAGGTTATATATGAGGCTTTGGCTGATGTCCATGTTTCAGGGCATGCATGTCAAGAGGAATTAAAATTAATGCATACTTTAGTTAAACCAAAATTCTTTATTCCTGTTCATGGAGAATATAGACATCTAAAACAACATGGTGAATTAGCTATGAAATTAGGAATGGATGAAGAAAATATAATTTTAGCTGATAATGGTGATGTTATAGAAGTTACTCGTGATAGCATTAAGAAAAATGGTGCTGTTATATCAGGTCAAGTTTTTGTTGATGGACTTGGCGTTGGAGATGTAGGTAATATTGTTTTAAGAGATAGAAAACATTTATCACAAGATGGTATACTTACAGTGGTTGTAACTATTGAAAAGCAAACAGGAAAAGTTGTAGCTGGTCCTGATATTATATCAAGAGGATTCGTTTATGTAAGAGAATCTGAAGATTTAATAGATGAAGCTAAGAACCAAGTAAGAAATGTATTAAAAGATTGTGAAAATAAAAAAATAAAAGAATGGGCAACTATAAAGTCCAGTGTAAAAGATGTTTTAAGAAACTTCCTTTACGAAAAAACAAAACGAAACCCTATGATATTACCTATAATTGTAGAAGTATAATTAAGAATTTAGCCCCCATATAAGTTATGGGGGTTTTAAGATTAAAATGAAAGCTTTATTGACTTTTTATACACATGCTATTAGAATTATATAAGGTTGATTTAAATTGGGTGCCGAAGTATCCAATTTTTTGTTGTATAGAGTACTTATGCGAAATAGTACCGACACGGAGGAGAAATATGAGTTTATTTAAAAGAGAAGATATAAGAAACATTGCTATTATAGCCCACGTAGACCACGGTAAGACAACACTAGTGGATGCGCTATTAAAACAAAGCCATGTTTTTAGAGAAAACGAAGTAATTGACGAGAGAGTAATGGATTCTAATGATCTAGAAAAAGAAAGAGGAATCACTATTCTTTCAAAAAATACAGCACTTACATACAAGGATGTTAAAATTAACGTTATCGATACGCCAGGCCATGCGGACTTTGGTGGAGAAGTAGAACGTGTACTTAAAATGGTAGATAGTGTTCTTTTAGTTGTAGATGCTTATGAAGGAGCAATGCCACAAACTAAATTTGTACTTAAAAAAGCTTTAGAGCTACACTTAAAACCTATAGTTGTAATAAATAAAATAGATAAACCTAATGGAAGACCTACAGAAGTAATAGATGAGGTGTTTGACCTATTTGTTGAGTTAGGTGCAAATGATGAGCAATTAGATTTCCCAATCGTTTATTGCTCAGCAAGAGATGCATATGCAATGTCTGAAGTAGATGAAGAAAATGATGATATGGTTCCATTATTTGAAACTATATTAAGCAGAGTTAATCCACCAGAAGGATATATAGATGAGCCAACTCAATTATTAATATCAAGCTTAGACTACAATAACTTTGTAGGTAAAATTGGTATTGGTAAAGTTGAAAGAGGAGTAATTAAGAAAAACCAACAGGTTGCCTTAATGAGAAGAGATGGAAGCGTAAAAAATGTTAAAATCTCAAACTTATATGTTTATAATGGCTTAAAAAGAGAAGAAACTGAAGAAGCTAAACTAGGTGATATAGTAGCTGTTTCAGGTATTCCAGATATAAATATTGGAGAAACTTTAGCAGATGCAAGTTGTCCAGAAGCTCTACCATTCGTAGAAATTGATGAGCCAACATTAAGCATGAACTTCATAGTAAACAACTCACCATTCGCAGGTAAAGAGGGAGAGTTTGTAACATCAAGACACTTAAGAGATAGACTTGCTAAAGAATTAGAAACTAACGTAAGTTTAAAAGTTGAAGAAACTGATTCAGCTGACTGTTTCAAAGTAAGCGGAAGAGGAGAACTTCACTTATCTATCTTAATAGAAACTATGAGAAGAGAAGGTTATGAGTTCCAAGTTTCTAAACCAACTGTTATATACAAAGAGAAAGATGGTAAGAAATTAGAACCTATAGAAGAGTTAACAATTGACGTTCCAGAAGAGTTTATGGGAGCTGTTATGGAGAAACTTGGGCCTAGAAAAGCTGAAATGCAAAATATGACTTCAGCAGTTAATGGTTATGTAAGATTAGAGTTTATTATACCTTCAAGAGGATTAATCGGTTTTAGAAATGAATTTATGACTGATACTAAGGGTAACGGAATAATGAACCATGTACTTTCAGGATATGATACTTTCAGAGGAGATATTCCAGAGAGAAGTAGAGGATCATTAGTAGCCTTTGAAGCTGGTACATCTTTAACTTATGGATTATTTAATGCTCAAGAGAGAGGAACATTATTCATAGGGCCTGGATTAGATGTATATGAAGGAATGGTAGTAGGAGAAAACTCAAGAATTGATGATTTAGAAGTAAACGTATGTAAAAAGAAACATTTAAGTAATACAAGATCATCAGGATCAGACGATGCATTAAAACTTATTCCACCAAGAGAAATGAGTTTAGAGCAAGCTTTAGAGTTCATAGCATCAGATGAGTATGTAGAAGTTACACCTGAAAGCATAAGATTAAGAAAGAGAATCTTAGATTCTAATGAAAGAAAGAGAATGGCAAACAGAAGTAAATCTAACTAGTCATAAACAAAGAAAATACAAGTTTAAATATCTTTATTAGAGTATTATCTGAAGGAAATAGTGATGAGTAAGTTCAAGTCACTATTCCTGAAGGTAAGAACATAGAAGGAATAGGGGCTATACTTGAAGCCATAGAAGTTATAACTAAAAACTACTTTATAAAAGCCATAGAAGGATTTGAACTTCCTAATTATTTAGCTAAAAGTAATAAAGTAAGATATAACTTAGAAGGATATTTATATCCAGATACATATAATTTGAAAAAGAACATGGATGCTCATGTTATTATAGAAAAAATGATTAGTAATTTTGAAAGGGTTATGAAAGAAACTTTAGAAGGTGAAAATTTACCCACGAAGTAAGTACATAACCTAATAACCTTAGCATCTATAGTTGAAAAGAGATAGCTACTCCGAATGAGAGAGCAAAAGTAGACTCAGTATTTTAAAATAGATTTTAAATTAATATGCCTCTTCAATCCTGTGCTGCAGTTTTGTATGCACTAGGATATCATAAGGATGTAGTTTATGAAAAAGACTTACAAATAGAGTCACCTTATAACACCTATAAAGTAGATGCTTTACCAGTAGGACCAGTAGCATGTCCAGGAAAGGCTTCTATAGAAGCTGTATTAAAACCTGAAGAAACAAATTATTTATATTTTGTTTCGTTGAATGATGGTACTCACTTCTTTACGTATGACTATGATAAGCATAGAGAAATCATGGAAAAAACTCAAAGTAAGTAAAGTCTTTGAGAAGCTTTATAGGAATTTTATGTGGAGGAAGTTTAAATGAGTGGAATTACCTATGAATATATGGAAGAATATTTAAGAGGATTAATTGGAGAAACTAATAGTGTATTAAAAGAATTAGAGGAATATGCACAGGAAAATAGAGTACCTATAGCACAAAAGGAAACTGCAAATTTTCTAGAGTTTATGATTAATCTTAAAAAACCTAAAAAAATTCTTGAGCTTGGTACAGCCATAGGATATTCTTCGATTATAATGGCTTTAAGTTCTCAAAGCGTAGAAAAAATTATTACCATAGAACGTGATGAAAATATGGTTAATATAGCAAGAGAAAATATAAAACGCTTTAACTTAGAAGATAAGATAGAAGTAATTGAAGGTGATTGCATAGAAGTTGTAAAGAATTTAGCCAAGGAATATCCAGGTGAGTTTGATATGATTTTTATGGATGCAGGCAAAGGTCATTATAATCATTTATTACCTGATTGTTTAGAGCTTATGACTAAGGAAGGGCTTATTATAGCAGATAATGTTCTGTTTAGAGGAATGGTTGCCTCTAGTGAGCTTGTAGTTAGAAGAAAAATAACAATTATAAAAAGAATGAGAAAGTATTTAGAAATGGTATCAGATAAGGAAAAATTCATAACCTCAGTAATCCCTATGGGTGATGGAATTGCAGTAACAATGAGGAGGAATTAAAATGAGAAAACCAGAAATATTAGCTCCAGCAGGAAATTTAGAAAAGTTAAAAACAGCTATAAACTTCGGTGCAGACGCTGTTTATGTTGGTGGAAGTAAATTAAACCTTAGAGCTTTTGCAGACAACTTCACTAATGAGACTTTAGCAGAAGGAATAAAATATGCTCATGATAGAGGTAAAAAAGTTTACGTTACATTAAATGTATTTCCACATAATGATGACTTAGAAGGATTAGAAGAATATTTAGTGGAGTTATATGAACTAAATGTGGATGCAGTTATAGTTTCTGACCCAGGAATTATTATGACTGCTCAAGAGGTAGTTCCAAATTTAGAGTTACATTTAAGTACTCAAGCAAATAATGTGAACTATAAGTCAGCAATATTCTGGCACAAACAAGGTGTTAAAAGAATTGTTTTAGCTAGAGAGTTATCTATGAAAGAGGTTAAGGAATTAAAAGATAAAATTCCAGATAGCTGTGAAATAGAGGCTTTTGTTCATGGAGCTATGTGTATGTCTTACTCAGGAAGATGTTTGCTATCCAACTACATAGTAGGAAGAGATTCAAACAGAGGAGAATGTGCACAGCCATGTAGATATAAATATCACCTAGTTGAAGAGAAAAGAGAGGGAGAATATTTCCCAATCGTAGAAGATGATAAGGGAACTTACATAATGAATTCTAAGGATTTATGTATGATTCAATACATCCCAGAACTAGTTGAAGCAGGAATTGATTCTTTAAAGATAGAAGGTAGAATGAAAAGTGTATTCTACGTTGCATCTGTAGTTAAGGCATACAGAGGGGCTTTAGATGCTTACTTTGAAGATCCAGCTAATTATAAGTTTAATGAAAAATGGTTAGAATATTTAATGATGCCTAGCCACAGAAAGTACTACACAGGTTTTTATTTTGATGAACAAGAGAAACAGGTGTATGACTCTTCAGCTTATGAAAAATCTTATGATGTAATAGGCATTGTTAAATCTTTTGATGAAAAAACAATGACTGCAACAATAGAACAGAAAAATAAGGTTTTAAATGGCGATACTGTTGAGGTTCTTAAGGTTCTTGGAGATAATGTAGAGATAGTATTAAAAGATATGAAAAACTCTAAAGGAGAGCCAATTGAAGCAGCAGCAGCAGCTAAGATGATATATACAGTTACTATAGATGAATGTTTAGAAGAAAATGATATACTTATTCAATTTAAGGGGGAAAAATAATGGATCGTCCAGTTATTATAGGTATAACAGGTGGTTCCGGATCTGGAAAGAGTACTATAGCTAAAGAGATCTTTAATAGATTTGGTGGCGAATGTATTGCTACTTTAGAAATGGACTCTTATTACAAAGATCAAAGCCATTTATCCTTTGAAGATAGACAAAAGACAAATTATGATCATCCTGATGCTTTTGATACAGAATTACTAATAGAACATATAAAAATGTTTGCAGAGGGTAAAGCTGTAGAAAAACCTATATATGATTTTGAAATACATAATAGAAAATCTGAAACAGAACCAGTATTACCTAGAGAAATATTGATAGTGGAAGGAATTCTTGTATTAGAAGATGAGAGAATTAGAGACCTACTAGATATAAAAATATATGTAGATACTGATGCAGATGTTAGATTTATAAGAAGAGTAGTTAGAGATATAAATGAAAGAGGTAGAACTCTTGAGTCTGTTATAGAACAATACTTAGGTGTTGTTAGACCAATGCATATGCAGTTTACTGAAACAACAAAGAGATATGCAGATATAATAATACCAGAAGGCGGACACAATAAAGTAGCTATAGACGTTATAACAGCAAATATAAAACAAATATTGAAATTGTAGATCAATTGTATAAAACACCTTATTTTGGCAATAATTTAGCTGAGTGAGGTGTTTTTTTATGTTTAGTTTTAAAAGAAATAAAAAGAAAAAAGAATCTAAGAAGACTGTGAAAAAAGAAGAAAACCGAGAGTTTTATAAGCCATATAGAGTCGAATATAAAAAACTTAAAAATGCAAGTATGATTTTAATAATACCATTTCTAGGATTAGGTTTTAGATATGCTTATTTAGGAATAATTAAAGCTAATACTTTAGCTACAATAGGAAATGGTCAATATGTATATAAAGAAAACTTAGAGGATATTCCTTATAGAGTTTATGATTGTAATGATAAAAACTTTTACGAAAGTATTAAAAAATATTCTATAGTAATTGATCCTATTGCATATAAAAAATTTAATACTGATATGGAAGCAGAAGCTATAAAAACTTTAAAGTATATTTTAAGAAATTATAATAAGGATTATCTTCTTCCAGATGAAATAAATAAGACATTAAATGACAAAATAACCTATGACATTGATTTGGAAACTTATAACAAAATAAAAGAGATGAATAACCTTAATTTTATAAAAGGTGTGTATATTTATGAAAGTACAAATACAGATAAAAAAAATAACTGGGATATAGTAAATCTTTTAACCAATCCCTTAGATAATAAGGATGGAAGCAAAAAACCAAAAGATACATTGGAGGCTATGATAGCAGATAAAACAAAGGATAACATTATACCTAAGATAGTTTATGAAAAAGATGTAACAGGAAAGCTCATGGAACCTAAATATATTGAAGGGGAACATAATGTTAACCTTAAATTAACTTTAGATAAAAATCTACAGGATTCGATACATGATATGTTACAAGATGAAATGTATGAAAAGTATGATGAGGTAGGAGTAGTTTTAATGGAGGCTGATACTGGAAAAATCAGAGCTTTGACACAGAGAAATTATAATTTGCCTAATGTAAATATAGGAGCTACCTCCAATCATGGATATTTCCCGGGATCAATTTTCAAAGTTATAGTACATGAAATGGGGATGGAAAAGGGAATAACGTGGCCTACTAAAGTATATAAAAGAAATAAAAATATAAAGGAATTTAACAATAAGGATCAACTTACAGTTAGGGAAGCATTAATATGGTCTTCTAATGATATTTTTTATCAAATAGGAGAAGAAGTTGGTTTTGATAACATAAAGAAAATAGCTAAACAACATGGTATGATGGAAAAAGTTCTTGGACTTTATCATGAACAAGCTGGGAATTTTGAGGTTGATGAAAATAATTTAACTACAGACCAAGTAAGACATTCTGCAATTGGACAGAAAATTAGAATAACGCCCCTAGAAGCTTTAAGTATACCTTCAACTGTAATTAATGATGGATATTATGTTAAGCCACAAATTATAGATTCATTTGTTGATAATGAGGGAAAGGAAATTGAGGGTTATGAAGTTGAAAAAGAAAGAATAATCAAAAAGAGTACAGCAAGTAGTTTGAAAGAAAATATGAAGGATATAGTTAATTCTGCTACAGGTACAGGTAATAATGCTAAATTTGATGGCTTTGATGTAGGTGGAAAAACAGGAACTACTGAGTATTTTGAGATAAATGATAAAGGTGAAAGAGAAAAGCATTGTGATGGATGGTTTACAGGGTTTTTTAATTACAATGATAAAAACTATGTAATGGTGGTATTTGTTCAAGATATAAAATGGGATACAGAGTATCCAGAAGAAGGTGGAACTACTGCTGCACCAGTATTTCATAAGGTATTAGATTTAATGAAAGAAAATAAATATTTAAAGTAGAACAAAATAAATAAAAATTAAGTTTTAAGTAAAATTAAAAAATACGAAACTTTTCCTCCTAGTATTCATATTATTATAATAAGCACTATTAGGAGGAATTGCTTTGTTAATTATTAACTATTTACTGGAACTTGTAACGAATACTACTCTTTTGACAGCTTATATTTCAGGAAACAACTCTTTTCCTCAGCCCTTAGAGGAAAGCGAAGAAAGAGAATATTTAATGAAATTGAAGGAAGGAGACATAGAGGCCAAGGGTGTACTAGTAGAGAGAAACTTGAGACTTGTAGCCCATATTGTTAAGAAATATTCATATTCTAATAAAGATGTTGACGATTTGATTTCTATTGGAACTATAGGTCTAATCAAGGCGATCGATTCCTATGATCCATGTAAGGGAACAAGACTTGCTACATATGCGGCAAGGTGTATTGAGAATGAAATACTTATGCTTATGAGAAATAGTAAAAAAATAAAAAAAGAAGTGTATTTACAAGACCCTATTGGGGTTGATAGAGAAGGGAATGAGATATCTCTTTTAGATATATTAAGCAGCGAAGATGACTCAGTTATTGATATAGTTGAAAGTAAAATACAAATAAAAAGATTATATGATAAGATGAACACTTCTCTAATGGAAAGAGAAAGAGGAATAATTCAAATGAGATATGGTCTCGTTGATGGAAAGCCTAAGACACAAAGAGAAATAGCTTCTATTTTAGGAATTTCTAGATCTTATGTATCTAGAATAGAAAAAAGAGCATTGAAAAAGTTATTTAAGGAATTAAATGGATCTAAAAGAATTTCTGTATAAATATGTTGTAATTAATCAGCTTTTATTAAATTGAAGGCTGATTTTTTATTATTTTAAAGTTTTTTTCAAAATTTTACTTGTGATATATTGTAATTTATTGAGATTTATTTTATATTGATAGGAGGTAAAACTTTTTTGAACACAAATAATACAATTATTATAACCAGAAAAAAGGTAAAATAATCTTTGTGTTGAATATATAGTCTTAGATATTCTCTTGAAGGGGGAAGATATTATGAGTAAACACATAGTAGCAATAGACATTGGTGCTTCAAAAGTATGTGCCTCTGCAGGATTTATAGATAATAATGGAGATTTACAAGTTGAAGCATTGGCTACTGCTAAATGTACAGGAGTTAAAAATTCTGTAATTATAAGTATAGATGACGTTGTTAAAGCTATAGTAAAGTGCAAAAATCAATTAGAAGATATACTAGAAACTAGTATAGAAAGAGCATATATGGTTATTCCTAATGCCATGTGTGAATATTGTAAAAACAAAGGTGTTATTGCAATTTCTCAGGAAAGTGGTGTAATAAAGGAAAAAGATATAAAAAGAGTCTTGGATTCTTCTAAACTTATGCACGTAAGTGAAGGCAAGGAAATAATTGAAGCAATACCAATGGAATATTATGTAGATGGATATAGGTGCTATAAAAATCCTATAGGCATGGAAGCGTCAAGATTAGAAGTTGATGCACTAGTTGTAATGGCAGAGATGGATCCGTTGGATGATTTTATAAGAAGTGTAAATAGAGCAGGTATTAAAGTTGAAGGAATTTCACTTCAATCTATATCCTTAGCTATGGCATGTTTATCAAGAGAACAAAGAAATAGTGGTGTTGCAGTTGTAGATATAGGCTTAGAAACAGTTGATATTTCTGTTTATAAAAATGATAAAACATGTTATAATTCTAGTATGATTATTGGTGGACATAATATTTCTAAGGATATTTCTCTTTGTTTAAAAGTCCCTTATAATAATGCTGAGGATTTAAAAATACAATATGGAATAGTCAGTGATGAAGAAAAAAGAAAAGAGTCTATAAAAGTTAAGACCTCCTATGATGATATTGTAGAGGTGGGATTAGGCACTTTATCTCAAATTATTGAGGCTAGAGTAGAGCAAATATTACAAATTATTAAGACTGAGCTTGAAAAAAATGAATTATATGACAAGATTTCTAACATTGTATTAGTTGGTGGGGGAATAACACAGTTTAAACATATAATAGATATTGCTGAAGACATATTTAAGATGCCAATAGAAATAGGAATGCCGAGACATGTAGGTGCTTTAAGTCCAGTATATGCCAATGTAGTTGGAGTCTTAGAGGATGTCGCTAATTCCTTAAAAGAAGAGTTGGAAGTTAATGAGCTTAATAGTACTGAGCATGAAGAATCTGACTTTGAAGATGATTCAGAGGAAGATTTAGATGAAGAAAAAAATAAAAGTGGAATAATGAATAAAATAAAGGGATTTTTGGAAGAATTCTTCTAGAACTAGGGAGGTAGTAATAATATGTTAGATTTTGATGTAGATATCAAGGATTTCGCTCAGATAAAGGTAGTTGGTTGCGGTGGCGGAGGAAATAACGCTGTCAATAGAATGATTAAAGAAGGACTAAAAAATGTAGAATTTATCGGAGTAAACACGGACAAGCAAGCCTTAGCAGTATCGCAAGCTGGTCAAAAAATTCAAATAGGTGATAAACTTACTAAGGGACTAGGTGCAGGTGCTAATCCAGAGATAGGAAAAAGTGCAGCACAAGAAAGTAAAGACGAAATTTCACAAGCAATAAAAGGTGCTGATATGGTATTCATTACTGCTGGTATGGGTGGTGGAACAGGTACTGGTGCAGCTCCTGTAGTGGCAGAAATAGCTAAATCTATGAACATATTAACAGTTGGTGTTGTTACTAAGCCTTTCCCATTTGAAGGTAGAAAAAGAATGATTCAAGCCGAAATGGGTATTAAAGAATTAAAGGATAAGGTAGATACTTTAGTTACAATTCCAAATGAAAGATTACTTGCTATGGTAGATAAGAAAACATCATTAGTAGATGCTTTTAAATATGCTGATGACGTTTTAAGACAAGGTGTACAAGGTATATCTGACTTAATAACTATTCCTGGATTAGTAAACTTAGACTTTGCAGATGTTAGAACTATAATGTATGACAAAGGTCTTGCTCATATGGGTGTAGGTAAAGCAACTGGTGAAAATAGAGCACAAGAAGCTGCTAAGCAAGCTATTTCAAGTCCATTACTTGAAACATCTATTGTTGGTGCAACAGGAGTTCTTTTAAATATTACTGGTGGAAGTGATTTAGGATTACTTGAAATCAGTGAAGCAGCAGGAATTGTACAAGAAGCAGCAGACCAAGACGCTAATATTATATTTGGTGCAGTTATAGATGAGAGTTTAAATGATGAGTTAAGAATAACAGTAATAGCTACTGGATTTGAAAATGAAAGAGCAGAAAAAGATTCATTTATAAAGAAAGAAATAGAAGAAGAATCTAAGAAAAAACCTGCTGAAAGTTCAAATTCAAGAGGTATGGACTATGATTCTTTAGATATAGAAATTCCACCTTTTTTAAGAAGGCAAGGTAGATAATATTTTATTTATATAAAGTAAATCTAATAATAAAGATTATAAATTTAAATATAATAAAAAATATGAGTTCTTATTTTAATTAAATGAGAACTCATATTTTTTTTATTTAATTAAAAGATTATAAGATATAAGTTTAGATTAATTTTCTACATATATAATGACATAAGCATTTTAAATAGCTAAATTTAAGGGTGTTATATAAAATATTTTTAATTTAAAAATATATACATAAATTATATGAGGTAATATATCAAAAAATACAAAAAGAAAAATTTATTTGGAGTATAAAAAATGACAAAATTTTAAGAAAAATAATTGTATAATATTCCCAAAAGGGGGAAGTGCTTATGGAGATATATTTAGATATGTTGCTCTTGGAAAATTTTTTAGTTAATTTTTTTTTAATTTATGTTACCACAAGAACTATGAGAATAAGAGTTAAGTTAAAAAGAGTTTATTTAAGTGCATTTATAGGAGCTCTTTCTTGTATTTTGGTGCTTATATATCCTATGAACGCTATTTTACAATTAATATTAAAGTTTGGTGTGGCATTTATTATGCTATGGATACCCTATGGTAATAAGATTACAACAATAATAAAAAGTACTCTTATTTTTATAATGTATTCAATGGTTTTAGCGGGTATGTGTGTCTTTATTAAATTTAATGAAATGGGAGCTTTACCAGCTGACGGAATCATATGGGATTTTTCTTACAAAAAGTTGCTTTTATCAGTTATGATCTTAGCTATTTTTATTGATAGAATGGTAATTTATATAAAAGACAGAAAAGATATACATAAACTTGTTTATAATGTGGACATTTTCTTTGATGAATCTAAAAAAACTGTACAGGCTTTTTTAGATACGGGGAACGAGTTAAGAGAACCAGTGACTAACTTACCAGTTATAGTCATTGAAGAGGGGATTATTAATACTATGACCTTAAAGGAGGATGACATGTTTACTATTCCCTATAGGGTAGTTAATGGAAATAAGGGTAACTTATATGGAATCAAACCAAAGCATGTTGATATACACATAGATGATAAAAATATAGAGAGTAAAGAAGTGATAATAGCATTTTGCAAAGATAAATTAAGTAATAGTGGAGATTTTAATGGACTTTTATCAAGAGGAGTCTTATAGGTTTAGGGGGGATTATATGTTAAAGATTAAATTATGGTTTAATAAGATAGTAACAAGGTTAGGATTATTTTGCAAAGAGATATTTTACATTGGAGGAAATGATGCTTTACCACCTCCTTTAACAAAGGAAGAAGAAACAGAATTAGTGAGTAAAATAGTGCAAGGTGATGAACATATAAGATCAACTTTAATTGAGCGAAACCTCAGATTAGTTGTTTATATTGCTAGAAAATTTGAAAATACGGGAGTTAACATAGAGGATTTAATTTCTGTTGGGACTATAGGTCTTATAAAGGCTGTTAATACCTTTGATCCTGAAAAGATGATAAAACTTGCAACATATGCTTCAAGGTGTATTGAAAATGAGATACTAATGTATTTAAGAAGAAATAGCAAGATGAAAGCTGAGATATCTTTCTATGAGCCTTTAAACATAGATTGGGATGGTAATGAATTGTTACTATCAGATATATTAGGAACAGAAAATGATATGGTATATAACATGATAGAAGATGAAGTAGACAAGCATCTTTTAGTACTTGCTATGGATAAATTAAATACAAGAGAAAGAGAGATAGTACAGCTTAGATTTGGTTTAAATGGTACTTTGGAAAAAACTCAAAAGGAAGTTGCAGACATGCTTGGAATTTCTCAATCTTATATTTCAAGATTGGAAAAAAGAATTATTAAAAGATTAAAAAAAGAAATTAATAAAATGATATAGGTTTGTCTATAGTATAAAAGCTTTTGAAGCGGGAAATAATAAAAAAGCAACTATACTGAAGGGATGGATGACCTTATGATGATAAATAAAGTTGAAATTTGCGGAGTCAATACATCTAAATTGCCTGTATTGAATGAAAAAGAGATGAAAGAACTTTTGCAAGCTTTAAAAAATGGAGATAAAGAATCCAGAGAAAAGTTTATAAGAGGAAACTTAAGGCTTGTGTTAAGTGTAATCCAAAGGTTTAACAATAGAGGCGAAAATGTAGATGATTTATTTCAAGTTGGATGTATCGGACTAATAAAGGCTATAGACAATTTTGATTTATCTCAAAATGTAAAGTTTTCAACCTACGCAGTACCTATGATAATAGGTGAAATAAGACGTTATTTACGTGACAACAACTCTATTAGAGTCAGTAGATCTTTAAGAGATATAGCCTATAGAGCTCTGCAGGTAAGAGATGCTTTAATTAATAAAAACAATAAAGAGCCTACTATATCTCAAATAGCAGAAGAATTACAAATACCAAGAGAAGATGTTGTATTTGCATTAGATGCAATTCAAGATCCTGTATCTTTATTTGAACCAATATATCATGATGGTGGAGATGCTATTTTTGTAATGGATCAAATAAGTGATGGAAAAACTGGAGATGAAAACTGGATTGAAAGTCTATCTATAAATGAGGCTATGAAAAAATTAAATAAAAGAGAAAAATTAATCTTGAATTTAAGATTTTTCAATGGTAGAACTCAAATGGAAGTTGCTGATGAGATTGGCATATCTCAAGCACAGGTTTCAAGACTTGAAAAATCAGCATTAAAGCACATGCGCAAATACGTATAGAGCCGCAAGGCTCTATTTTTTTTAGCATATTTTATAAGAGTTCATAATATATTTATGGTAAGAGAAAGTATAAGGGGGATTAAAGTATGTTAGAAGAGGATCTATTTTCTATAAACAATATGAGAAATATGGAAGTTATCGATATAAATACTGGCAGGAAATTAGGCATAATAAAAGATTTTGTTATAGACTGTGATGAATATAGAATAGCTAGTATTGTAATTCCAACACAGAAGGTTTCATGGCTTGCTAAGGAAAGTGATATTGAAATACCTTGGAATAGAATAACTAAGATAGGCGTTGATGTAATCTTAGTTGATGCTATAGATTTAGGGGAAAGTGAATTTTAAACATAACAGCATATTAATAAAACATATATAAAAATGTAGAAAAAATAATAAAATAATGATAATATTATTTTATCTATAGTGTAAGGTCTATAATAATTTAAGTTATAGAAAAATATAATAGTTTACAGGTATAGATGAAAAATGTAAAAGAAGACTTTGGTATTGGGCTAAAGAGATTTTATTATTATAAAAATATATAAGGAAAAGATGTGAATAAAGTGAAATGTCCATATTGTAATTATGCTGAAAGTAAGGTTGTTGATTCAAGAGCTACAGATGATGATTCTGCAATAAGAAGAAGAAGAGAATGCTTAGGTTGCGGAAAAAGATATACAACCTATGAAAAAGTTGAAAATATACCTATTTTGGTAATTAAAAAAGATTGTAGTAGAGAATATTTTGATAGAACTAAGATTATAAATGGCTTGATGAAAGCCTGTGAAAAAAGACCTGTCTCTAGACAAAAAATAGAGGATATAGCTGAAGAGGTTGAAAAGCAGCTATATAATAATATGACTACTGAGGTATCTTCAGATCATATAGGGGAAATAATTATGAACATATTAAAGGAAACTGATGAAATATGCTATGTAAGGTTTGCATCAGTATATAGACAGTTTAAGGATATTAATACCTTTATGGAAGAAATAAGAGGATTAATTGATAAGAGATAGTTCTATTAAGAGAAATTCATAATCTAAATAAATTTTTCAAGTAATGAAATAATTTAAGGGATTGAAAATGGAGAAAACTTGAAGTTTTCTCCATTTTTGATTATTGAAGAGGATTTTAAGTTAAAACTATGTTAAAAATGTATAAATACTATAAAGCTTATGTAAGGTTTAACAGTATAATAGTATTACATGAAGTGGGAGGGCAATACTATGAAAATAATAAATAATGATATGGGAACATTTATTACTTATGATTTAGAAAATGTAAAAATAGTTTTTTCAACAGCTGAAAAAAACTTGGATTTTAATAAGAATACTGTTATAGGTAAGCAAAATTTGAAGAAGCTAATTAATTATCATAATGTAAGGGAATTAAATTACTTAAATCAAATACATAGTGATTGTATTTTTATAAATCCTCATGATGTCAAAGAAGGAGATGCGATTATAAGTAATAAAAGGGAAGAGATAATTGGGGTATTTACAGCAGATTGCGTTCCTGTTATATTGTATGATGAAAAAAATAATGTAGTAGCAACTGTACATAGTGGATGGCAAGGTACTATAAAAGAAATAGTACTTAAGACATTAACTAAGATGAAAGAGGTATATGGAAGTAATGGTGAAGATATTAAAGCTTTTATAGGTCCTCATAATAGAGAATGTTGTTATGAAGTTAGTGAAGAATTAATAAATAGTTTTAAAGAAAGGGATTTGTATAAAAACATAGAAATAAATAAAGGGAGACATTTAAGTTTATACAATTGTATATTAAAACAGCTAAAAGAATTCGGGGTTATGGAAGAGAATATAATAGATATTAAATTATGCACATATTGCAATAAAGAATTTAAATTACATTCTTATAGAAAAGATAAAGAAAATTCAGGAAGAATGTTTTCCTATGTGTATATAAAATAATTAAGAGCTTATGGAGGAAAAATTATGCCAAATTCTAAAATACTTGTTGTAGACGATGAAATTCACATCTTAGAGCTTATAGGCTTCAATTTGGAGAAAAATGGTTATGAAGTTATAAAGGCTACAGATGGGATAGAGGCTTTAAAGCTTGCTAAGGAACACACACCACAAATAATCTTACTAGATTTAATGTTACCAGGTATGGATGGATATGATGTATGTAAGGAACTTAGAAAGTGTAGCTATACTGCTAATATTCCAATAATAATGTTAACTGCTAAGGGTGAGGAATTTGACAAAATATTAGGGCTAGAATTAGGTGCGGATGATTATATGACTAAGCCTTTTTCAGTGAGAGAGCTTTTAGCTAGGGTAAAGGCTATACTAAGAAGAACTACTCAACAATATGAAGAGAAGAAATATGTTTTTGGAAATATTACTGTAGATTTTGAAAAGCATGAAGTTCTTAAGGATGAAGTAAAGATAGAGCTTACACTTAAAGAGTTTGAATTATTGGAAACTTTAATTAAAAATAAGGGGAGAGTTATTAATAGAGAGTATCTTCTAGAAAAAATATGGGGTTATGAATATATTGGAGAAACAAGAACCATAGACGTTCATATAAGACATTTAAGAAAAAAGATAGAGGAAGATGATAAAAATCCTATTTATATTCAAACAGTTAGAGGAATTGGATATAGATTTAATGAGGTGCAATAGAAGTTGAAGAAAAAATTGATGATGGTGATACTGGCTATTATTATAAGTGTACTTTTGGTTGTATCACTAATGTTTAATTTTATATTTAGAAAATCTAATGAGGAAAATGTAAAAGACTATTTAAGAAGCAATAACGATTTTATAAAAAATTATTTAATTAATAATGACTATGATTACAGTAAAATATTAACCGATAATAATTTCCAAGGTATCCCTATTAGAGTCACTTATATAAGTACAGAAGGAAATGTAGTTTATGATAATAGAACTGATTGGGAAGCTATGGACTCTCATGATTCAAGAGAAGAGTTTATTAAAGCTAAAGAACATGGAGTCTATGAAGTTATTAGGGAAAGTGATACATTTAATCTTAGTATGCTTTATGTGGCAACTACATGTCCAGATGGAAGTGTTATTAGAAGTTCTGTGAAATTAAATTCTTTAGAGTTTTTTCAAAATGAGTATTTAAAATATTATTTATGGTTAGTGCTTTTAGCATCTATTATAGGACTTGGTGCTAGTTATAAGTTAGCATACTATTTTACTAAACCTATCCAAGACTTAGATTTAGTTACTTCTCAAATGGCTAAGGGAGAGTTCTATAGAAGAGCTAATATAGTAGGTACAGATGAAGCTGGAACCTTAGCTAAAAATTTCAATTTAATGGCTAATAAATTAGAGAATACTTTGAAACAATCAAGAGAAGAACATAATAAGTTAAAAGCTATAATTGAAAGCATTGACAGTGGGATTATTGCTATAGATAGAGATGAAAATATAATTATGATAAATCCCTATGCTTTAAATTTATTTCATATGACTAAAGAAGTTATTGGAGAAAATATTTTAAAGTCAGAACAATGCAAAATGCTTAGTGAAATGCTTAAAAATGACGAAAATAATTATGAAGAAATACAATTGTTCAATATAGATAATAAGGAACTTAGAATAAAGAAGGCTGACATAATAAATAGAAATGAACATATAGGTATGGTAATAGTTATACAGGATATAACGGATATAAAAAGATTGGAGAATATTAGATCTAGATTTGTAACTAATGTAACTCATGAACTTAAAACGCCACTTACTTCTATAAAGGGTTTTGCAGAGACTTTAAAAGAAGTGGATGACCCTAAAATTAGAGAGAAGTTTTTGGATATTATAAACGAAGAAGCTGAAAGGCTTACTAGACTTATAAATGATATATTATTATTGTCTCATTTAGAACAACAAGGAGAAACAAGTTTTGGATATATAGATGCTAATAAAATAATAAGAGATGTTTATTATATGATTAAGGTTGCTGCTCAAGAAAAAAGTATAAATATAAAAATAACAGGTGATATGCTACCAGATATTTATGGAGATGAAGATAAATTTAAGCAAATGATAATAAACTTAGTTGATAATGCTGTTAAGTATTCAGGTGAGGGAAGTATTGTAATTGTAAATAAGGAGCTTATGGGCGATAAGGTTAAAATTACAGTGGAGGATAATGGAATAGGAATAGAGGAAGAACACTTGTCAAAGCTTTTTGAAAGATTTTATAGGGTTGATAAAGCTAGATCTAGAAATAATGGTGGAACAGGACTAGGACTTGCTATAGTTAAACATATAGTAAAATTATTTGATGGTAAAATCTTTGTAGAAAGTAAGATAGGGGTAGGTACAAAGTTCACTGTTATTTTAAATGTAAATTCAAAATAACAATTGATATAATTTATAAAAGGCTTAATAGTAAACTTGAAATTATTATTATAGAAAATAAGGGCGCTTTGCAGCGATTGCAAGGGGTCCTTTGTTTTTTTATTTCCTTGTGTTAAGTTTATTTAACTTAACATAACTTTGTTTAACTTATACATAATATGGGCTTAACTATGGAAAGATATAATTAAAAATGTAAAGAACATTTGAAATCATCTTATGAACGTTAAATATTAAAAAAGTTCATTAAGTACATGGAGGGGAATAAAATGAAATCAAAAAAAATGAAGGCTTTAATATGTGTGTTAACAATATCTTTAATGGCTGGTGCTTTTGTAGGATGTACTAATAAAGATGAGGGTAAAGAATCAAATAATCAAGTAAGTTCAGGGGAACAACAAAAAGAAAAAATAGAAGGTACTATTACTAGTTTAGGATCTACTGCATTACAACCACTTGTTGAAGAAGTAGCTAATAATTTTAGAGCTAAATATCCAGATGCAATTGTAAATGTTCAAGGTGGAGGAAGTGGAGCTGGAATAAATCAAGTATCAGAAGGTACTATAGAAATAGGAAACTCAGATGTTCCAGCAGAAGAAAAGTTAAAAGATGAAGCTAAAGCAAAAGAATTGGTTAATCATGAAGTATGTGCACAAGGATTTGCGCTAGTAACTAGCAAAGATGTGAAAATAGATAATTTAACTAAGGATCAAATTAAGAAAATATTTAAAGGTGAAGTAACTAACTGGAAAGAAGTTGGGGGAGAAGATAAAGAAATCAATATAATTAATAGAGAAGCTTCATCAGGAACAAGAGCAACATTTGTTAAAAGTGTAATGGATGGAGAAAAGGAAAAAGAAGGTTTAGGAACAACTCAAACATCAAGTGGAGGAGTAAGAACTTCCTTAAAACAAATTCAAGGTGGAATAGGATATTTAGCTCTTTCTTATTTAAGTGAAGATGTTAAGAAAGAAGTTAATGTTATAAAAATAGATGGAACAGAAGCAACAATTGCAAATATAGGAGAAAAGAAATATCCTTTCTGGTCTTATGGATACATGTATACAAAGGGTGAAGCAACTGGAGTAACTAAAGCTTTCTTAGATTACATGGTAAGTTCAGAAAATGAAGCTGTTCTTGAAAAAGCTGGATATATACCAATGAGTAAATTTAAAAAATAATTATTTTGATGATAAGAAGGTAGAAAATTATGAAAGGCAAAAACCTTTGTAAAAATATAAAAAATGAATATTTAGGAAGAGGGCTAGTAACCTTCTGTGGATTTTTAATAATATTTTTAACAATAAGTATAATTGCTTTTCTAGGAGTAAAAGGAGTAAGTACCTTTACTAAACATGGATATTCCTTAAAGGACTTTATATTTAGCTTTAAGTGGAATCCAGGAGCAGAGGTCCCAGAACTTGGGGCCATGACTTTTATAGTTGGTTCATCAATAGTGTCTATAGGTGCTGTCTTAATAAGCACACCTATAGCGCTATCTATGGCTATATTTAGTAATTTTATTTCTCCTTCCCTAGGGAAAAAAGTTATACAACCAGTAATGGAACTTTTTGTGGGAATACCTTCAGTTGTATATGGATTAATAGGTATTAATGTATTAGTTCCATTCATTCGAGATAGATTTGGTGGTCTAGGGTTTAGCGTATTAGCTGGTATTATTGTACTAAGTGTTATGATTTTACCAACCATTGCTACTATATCTTCAGATGCTATAAAAAGAGTTCCTAGAGAATATTTAGAAGGATCTTATGGCTTGGGTGCAACTAGATGGCAGACTATAAAAAAGGTTATTTTACCAGCTAGTAAAAGTGGAATTTTAACTTCAGTTATTTTAGGACTTGCAAGAGCTTTTGGAGAAGCTTTAGCGGTTCAGATGGTAATTGGTAATAATGTTAAGGTGCCGATGAATCTTTTAGATCCTACAACTACTTTGACAAGTGTTATAACCATGGACATGGCAAATACAGTTTCAGGAACCTTATGGAACGATGCTATATGGTCACTTGCACTTATACTACTTGTAATATCATTTTTATTTATTATAATTACTAAAGCCCTTGGAAAGAGAGGGGATCTATAGATGAAGGCTAAAACATCGGATAAAATTTGGACAATAGTTTTTTATATAGTAAGTTTTTTAATATCATTTTTATTGGTTGCAATGTTTGCATATATATTATTAAAAGGAAAAAATGCATTTAATCCTAAGTTTTTATTTGGGACACCTAAATTTGGAGCATCAGGTGGAGGCATAGGACTTCAATTATTTAACTCCTTTTATATGTTAATAATATCACTTGTATTAACAGTACCTTTAGGGGTTGGAGCAGGAATTTATTTAGCTGAATATGCTAAGGAAGGTATGTTTTTAAATATAATAAGACTATGCATAGAAACTATGGCATCATTGCCTTCTATAGTAGTTGGGTTATTTGGATTTTTAGTTTTAGTAAATATGACAAAATGGGGATTTACATTATTTTCGGGAGCCTTAGTAATAACAATATTAAATCTTCCATCTTTAACTAGAGTTACAGAGGATGCCATAAGAAGTTCATCTAAGCTTGTTAAGGAAGCAAGTTTAGGATTAGGAGCAACAAGATGGCAAACTATAAAAAGGGTTATATTACCGAGTGCTTTCCCTCAGATTTTAACAGGGGTTATACTAGCATCAGGTAGAATTTTCGGAGAATCTGCAGCTTTATTATACACTGCAGGTATGAGTGCACCACCACTTAATTTCAGTAGTGCTGCATTATTTACAAAGTCATCACCATTTAATATATTTAGACCAGCAGAAACTTTATCAGTTTATATTTGGAAGCTTAATACAGAGGGAATAGTTCCTGATGCTGCACAAATTGCTGCAGGAGCTGCTGCGGTACTTATAGTTATGGTGATAATATTTAATGTTTTATCAAGAATAATAGGTAATAAAGTATATAAAAAGTTTAGCGGAGAAAGTTAGTTTTTTAGAGGAGAAGTTGATATGCAGGTTTTAGAAACTAAAAATTTAAATTTATTTTATGGGAATAATCATGCTTTAAAAGATATAAATTTAAAGATAGAAAAGAATGAGGTAACTGCATTTATTGGTCCATCAGGATGTGGAAAGTCTACTTTTTTAAGAACTTTAAATAGAATGAATGATTTAATACCTTCTGTAAAAATAGAGGGTGAAGTTTTATATGAAGAAAAAAATATATATAAAGAAGATTATGATGTAATAGAATTAAGAAAAGGTATAGGAATGGTATTCCAAAAACCAAATCCATTTCCTATGTCAATTTATGATAATGTTGCATATGGACCAAGAATTCATGGTATAAGAGAAAAGAAAAAGTTAGATGAGATAGTAAGGAGAAGCTTAGAGGATGCTGCTATATGGCAAGAAGTTAAGGGAAGACTTAATAAAAGTGCTTTGAGTTTATCAGGAGGGCAGCAACAAAGAATATGTATAGCTAGAACTTTGGCTGTTGAACCAGAAGTTATTTTAATGGATGAACCAACATCAGCCTTAGATCCTATATCTACATCTAAAGTAGAAGAATTAATAGTGCAGTTAAAAAATAAGTACACAGTCATAATAGTAACTCATAATATGCAACAAGCGGGTAGAATTTCAGATAAGACAGCTTTCTTCTTATCAGGAGAAGTTGTGGAATTTAACGATACAAAAGAAATCTTCTCTAATCCAAGGGATAAAAGAACTGAGGATTATATAACAGGAAGATTTGGTTAAAATAAAAGAAAAATTAAAATGAGGTGTTGTCTGTGAGAGATAGTTTTGAAAACAGTATGAAAGAGCTTCAAAATGATTTAAAGACTATGGGGAATATGGTGGAACAACAGTTAGATAGGGCAGTTAAATCTTTGTTAAACGAAGATTGTGATTTAGCTGAGAAGGTAATTAAGGAAGATGATGAAATAGATGCTTTGGAAAAGGAAGTAGAAAACAAAGCAATTATATTAATAGCTACTCAGCAACCTTTAGCAACAGACTTAAGAAAAATATTCACTATAAGTAAAATTGTTACTGATTTAGAACGTATTGCAGACCATTGTGTGTCTATAGCACGAATTACTCAAAGATTAGATAATGAAAAGGAGTATATTAGACACCTAAAGGAAATTAGTGATATGAAAAATATAATATCCTATATGATAAAAGGATCTATAGAATCTTATATACATGCTGATAAAGATAAAGCTTATGAAGTGTGCAAAACTGATGATAGCTTAGATGAATTATATATGAGTTTACATTCTCTTATATTGAATGATATGAAGGATGAAAAGGTTTTAATAGAAAATGGAACAAAATTACTATTCATGCTTAAATTCTTAGAACGTATAGGTGATCATTTAACCAACATATGTGAATGGACAATTTATCTTGTTACAGGCCATCAAGTGTCATTAAATGATTAGAGTAAAAAACTATTGGGAATAATATTTCCGATAGTTTTTTTTATAGGGTCATGTATACGTTGACTTAGAGACGTCAATAGGTTAATATTATTTAATGGATAAATCTAATGGTTAAGGAGGAAAAAATGAATAACATAATAGAAAAAGTTCTTCCGAATAGCATAGCTGAAGAGGTTGAAATAGAACCAGGTGATAAGCTAATAAGTATTAATGGTAATGCGATAAAAGATATAATAGATTATAGATTTTTAATTACAGATGAATATTTAGAACTTGAAATAGAAAAAAGCTGTGGAGAGATTTGGGAAATAGAAGTAGAAAAGGATTATGATGAAGAGCTAGGTATAGAGTTTGCAGAAGCTATACTGGATAAGGCTAAAACTTGTACTAATAATTGCATGTTTTGTTTTGTTCACCAGCTTCCAAAGGGAATGAGAGAAACACTGTACTTTAAAGATGATGATTCAAGACTATCTTTTTTACAAGGAAACTTTGTTACTTTAACAAATATGAAGGAAGAAGATATAGAAAGAATAATAAAATATAGAATTAGTCCTATAAACGTTTCAGTACATACTACTAATCCTGAACTAAGGGTTAAAATGCTAAACAATAGATTTGCAGGGAAGGTATATGAATACTTAAAGAGATTTAGTGAAGCAGGTATTTCGATAAATTGTCAATTAGTGCTTTGTCCTGGATTGAATAATGGAGAAGAGTTAGAGAGAACTATAAAGGACTTATATGAACTTTATCCATCAGTACAGAATATAGCAGCTGTACCATTAGGAATTACTAAATTTAGAGATAATCTACCTAAGCTTAAAACATACACTAAGGAAACAGCGAAGCAAGAAATTGAATTAGTGAAAAAGTATTCAGATAAATTTATGAAAGAGATAGGGCATCCTTTTATAAGATTATCTGATGAGTTTTATGTTATGGCTGAAGAGGAGTTACCACAAGCTGAGTTTTATGGTTCCTACGATCAATTAGAAGATGGTGTTGGTATGCTAAGACTTTTAGAGAATACTATAAAAGAGAACTTAGAGATTTTAGATATAAACAAGGGTGGTAAATTCACTTTTGTAACAGGTAGTTCAGCATATAAACATATAAACAAGATATCTAAAATGATAATGGATACAAATCCGAATATACATATTGAAGTGAAAAAAATAATAAATAACTTCTTTGGTGATACTATAACAGTAACAGGGTTATTAACTGGAGAAGATATAATAGATCAACTTAAAGGTGTTGACCTTGGAGATTACATAGTTATGCCTAATAATTTATTAAAAAAAGGATATGAACTAGGAAAATGTGATGAACAGTTACTTTTAGATAACTACACAGTTCCAAAGTTAGAGGAAATATTAAAAAAGAAAATAATTATTTGTGATTTCACAGGTGAAGATCTAATTCAACTTATAGATGATCATTGTAGGGAGGTATAATAAATGGCAAAACCGATAGTAGCAATAGTTGGAAGACCAAATGTAGGTAAATCTACATTGTTTAATAAAATTGCTGGAAAAAGAATTTCTATAGTACAGGATAGTCCAGGAGTTACAAGAGACAGAATATATGCAGAGGGTGAATGGTTAAATAAAACATTCACTATGATAGATACTGGTGGTATTGAGCCAGAAAATGAGGATATAATTTTTTCTCAAATGAGAAGACAAGCAAACATAGCAATTGAAACAGCTGATGTTATCATGTTCATAGTAGATGGTAAACAAGGATTAACAGATTCAGATAATGAAGTTGCATTAATGCTTAGAAAAAGTTCTAAACCTGTGGTATTAGTTGTTAATAAGATTGATAGAATAGCAGAAGAGGATAATTTATATGAATTCTATAACTTAGGTTTAGGAACTCCTATTGCAATTTCTGCTAATCAAGCTTTAGGTTTAGGAGATATGTTAGATGAGGTAGTTGCTAACTTCAAAACAGAAAGTGAAGAAGAAGAGGAAGATGCACCTATTAGCATAGCAGTTGTAGGAAAACCAAACGTAGGAAAGTCATCTCTTATAAACAAAATACTAGGAGAAGATAGAAATATCGTAAGTAATATTCCAGGTACAACAAGAGATGCTATAGACAGTAATATTGAAAATGAAATTGGTAAATTTACATTAATAGATACTGCTGGAGTTAGAAGAAAAAGCAAGGTTAAAGAAGAAATTGAGAGATATAGTGTTATTAGAAGTTTTGCATCTGTAGAAAGAGCTGATGTTTGTATACTTGTTATAGATGCAATAGAAGGTTTAACAGATCAAGATGAAAAAATAATAGGATACGCTCATGAGCAAAACAAAGCTATTTTAGTTGTTGTTAACAAGTGGGATCTAATGGAGAAAGATGATAAAACTTTAGATATTTACACAAAACAATTAAAAAGTACATTAAACTTTATGCAGTATGCTGACTTTGTATTTATTTCAGCTAAAACTGGTCAAAGAGTAAATAAAGTATTAGAAATGGCTAAACAATGCTACGATAACTATGAGAAACGTGTTTCTACAGGTATCTTAAATGAAGTAATAAGTAAAGCTATTTTAATGAAAGAGCCACCAGTAGTTGGTGGAAGAAGATTAAAAATATTTTATGTGAGTCAGGTTGGAGTTAAACCACCTACATTCATATTCTTTGTTAACAATCCAGAATTAGTTCACTTCTCTTATAGAAGATACTTAGAAAATCAATTAAGAGCAAGTTTTGGATTTAGAGGAACAGGAATTAAATTTATCTTTAGAGAAAGGAAGGAATAAAATATGGCAAAGGTCGCTTTCATAGGTGGCGGGAGCTTTGGTACAGCTCTTGCTATAGCACTGGCACAAAAGAAGATACAGATTTCTATCTGGGCTAGAGATGAAAAAGTAGTTAATGATATTAATATTAACAAAAGAAACTCTAAATATCTAAAGGAGGTAAAACTTCCAGAAGGTATAAGTGCGTATACAAATATGAGAGATGCCATAGAAGGTGCTGATGTAGTAGTACTAGGCACCCCTTCTCACGTTATAAAAGAAGTAAGTGAGAAATTAAAAGATATAATTAATAAAGATGCTATTGTTGTAAATATAGCTAAAGGTATAGAACAAAACTCCTTAAAGAGGCTATCACAGGTTATTCAAGAAGAACTTCCTAATAATAAGGTGGTTGTATTATCTGGCCCTAGTCATGCAGAGGAAGTTGCTGTTAATATACCTACTACCTTGGTTTCTTCATCCTTTGATGAAGAATCCGCAAAGGTAATACAAGATTTATTTATGACTGATAGAATTAGAGTTTACACTAACACTGATTTAGTTGGTGTTGAAATAGGTGGTGCAGTTAAAAATATAATTGCTTTAGCAGCTGGTATATTAGATGGCATAGGCTATGGTGATAACACAAAGGCAGCACTTATGACTAGAGGTATGACTGAAATAGCTAGAGTTGGTATGAGAATGGGTGGTAAACCTGAAACTTTTTATGGCTTAACAGGCATGGGTGATTTAATCGTAACTTGCACAAGTATGCATAGTAGAAATAGAAGAGCTGGTATACTTATAGGTAAGGGATATACCATGGAGGAAGCTAGTAAAGAAGTTGGCATGGTGGTAGAAGGAATGAAAGCATGTAAAGCTTTTCATTTGTTAAGTGAAAAGCTTAATGAAGATATGCCTATTACTAAAACCCTTTATTATGTCCTGTTTGAAAATAAAAATCTTGATGAAGCAGTTCATGAATTAATGACGAGAGATAAAAAACAAGAAATTTATTAATATATTAAAAAAAGTTGTAATACTTTTTTAGTTTTTCAATATATATATAGTGTAGAAAGTATATAGGAGGGTATATATATTGGAAAACTTTGATATATATAAAGAAATAGCAGAAAGAACTCAAGGGGATATATATGTAGGAGTTGTTGGTCCTGTAAGAACAGGTAAATCTACATTTATTAAAAGGTTCATGGACCTTATGGTTATTCCGAACATAGATAATCCACATAAGCAAGAAAGAGCTAAGGATGAATTACCTCAAAGTGCCTCTGGTAAAACTATTCATACAACTGAACCTAAATTTATACCTAATGAAGCTGTAGAGATTTTGTTTGATGAAGATACAAGATTGAAGGTTAGAATGGTAGACTGTGTAGGATATATTGTTAAAGGAGCTCTAGGCTACAAAGAAGGAGAAACACCTAAAATGGTAAATACTCCTTGGTATGAGCATGAGATACCTTTTGAAGAGGCAGCAGAAATAGGAACTAAAAAGGTAATTACAGATCACTCAACTATAGGCATTGTAGTTACTACAGATGGTAGTATTACAGGAATAAGCAGAAATGATTACTTAGAAGCAGAAGAAAGGGTTATAAAAGAGCTTAAAGCTATTAAAAAACCATTTATTATAGTATTAAACTCTAATAAGCCTAAAGACAAGGAAACTATTGAACTTCAAGAAAGTTTGATGGAAAAATATGATGTTCCAGTACAAATTTTAGATGTCATGAGTATGAGTGAAATGGATATTGATAAGATTCTTGAGACAGTTTTAAAAGAATTCCCAATAAAGGAAATTGAAATTAACATGCCTCAATGGATTGAAAAGTTATCTCCATCTCATTGGTTGAAAGAACAATTTATGTCTGTAGTGAGAGAAATGTGTAAGAACATATTTAAAGTTAGAGACGTGAAAAAGAGCTTCCTTGGTTTCTCAGAACTTGACTTCTTAGAAAATAGTAGAATAAATGATATTAACTTAGGATGTGGTACAGTTAGCTTAGCTTTAAATCCTGAGTCAGGATTATTCTATAAAATTTTAAGTGAAGTTTGCTCTTGTGAAATTAGGGGGGAAGATGAACTTCTTGATATAATGAGAGAATTTAACGAAGCTAAATTAGAGTATGATAAAATAAAAGATGCTTTAAGAGATGTAAGAGAAACAGGGTATGGAATGGTAGCACCACAACTTACTGAAATGAGATTAGAAAAACCAGAAAAAGTTAAGGGTAGAAATGGCTATGGAGTTAAACTTAAAGCTAGTGCACCATCATTACATTTAATTAAAGCTGATATAGAAACAGAAGTTTCACCAATAATGGGTACTGAAAAAGAAAGTGAAGAATTAGTACAATCTATTTTAGAACAATTTGATAATGACCCATCAGAAATTTGGCAAAGTAATATGTTTGGCAAATCTTTAGAGGAATTATGTAAAGAAGGACTTCAAAAGAAACTTTACAAAATGCCAGAAGATGTTCAAACAAAAATACAAAGAACCTTAGAAAAAATAATAAATGATGGTAATGGCGGATTAATTTGTATAATACTATAAATAAAAATAAGAATACTCTTTAAGGGTATTCTTATTTTTATGCTTAAATGTGAATTTTGCAATGTATATATAGCTATGAAAAAAATATTAATTGAAAAATAAAGCCTTTAAATAATGCAAAATTGAAAGATATATAAGTTTTAAAGTTATATATAATTAAGAGGTATAGAATAAAAAATTAAAGTACAAATGAAATATTTAAAGAAGTCTAAACATAGAGTAACTATATATGTTATTATTTACAATAATAAATTTCAATGGTATAAGAAAATGCTATAAAATTAATTGAATTTAAAAAAATCAAATAATAGATGTTTTTTAAAAAAGGTGATGTAAAGTTACTTTAAATGAAGTACAATTAAGATTGTGTGATAAGTATTATGAATTAATAGTACATAAAAGTATTTAAAGTTATTTATAGGATATATGGGAGGATAAAAATGAAAAAGGTAGCAGTAATATTTAATGGTGGTACCATATCCATGAAGGTAGACCCAAAACTTCAAGCAGCTGTACCAACTTTAAGTGGAGAAGAAATAATGGCAATGGCAACGGGGATTGAAGAATATGCAGAGGTTGAATCTGTAACGTTTTCAAGTTTGCCAGGTCCTCATATGACTCCACAAACTATGATGGAACTAGCTCGTTATGTAGAGACATTTTTGGGAAGAGAAGATATTGCAGGGGTAGTAGTTACTCATGGAACAGATACCTTAGAGGAAACAGCATACTTTTTAGATTTAGTTATAGATAATAAGAAACCAGTAGTAGTTACAGGATCTATGAGAAATAGTTCGGAATTAGGCTATGATGGACCAGCAAATTTAACAGCATCTATATGTACAGCAATTTCAGAAGAGGCTGCTTCAAGAGGAGTATTAGTGTGCTTAAATGATGAGATAAATTGTGCTAGTGAAGTAACTAAAGAACACTCTATGCACTTGAATACATTTAAGAGTCCAGAGTTTGGACCTATTGGTATAGTAGATACTAATAAAGCTATTTTTTATAGAGATGCAGCAACTAAAGAGCATTTAAAAACAAATGTAGTAGAAGATAAAGTTGATTTAATCAAAGCTGCTACAGGGATGGATGGCAAATTAATAGATTATTGTGTATCAACAGGAAGCAAAGGTATTGTAATAGAAGCTATGGGAAGGGGAAATATACCTCCTAAAATGGCAGAGTCTGTAGATAAAGCTATAAAAGCTGGTGTTGTAGTTGTTATGGTATCAAGATGCTATAAAGGAAGAGTTCTTGATTCTTATGGATATCCAGGTGGAGGAAAAGGCCTAAGAAATTCAGGTGTTATATTTGGAGATAGACTACCAGGGCAAAAGGCGAGAATAAAGCTTATGTTAGCTTTAGGACTTACACAAGACAAAGAAGAAGTTAAGAGAATATTTGAAAAGGGCTTATACAACTAAAATACGAAATATATATAAAAAACTTATAGAAACATTCGTAAAATCCTTGACTACCATGGACAAGTATATTATAATGAATGCATGAAACAAATACTTATTCCATAAGACTTATATAAGACTGATAATATGGTTCAGTCGTTTCTACCGAATACCGTAAATATTCGACTATGAGTTATCTGAGGATTAATATAGTTTTTTACATATTTCTTATTTAAAGATATATTAAATGCTATTAAGTCGCTAAGGTTGCTCGCAAACTTAGCGACTTTTTTATTTGAACTTATTATATTTACTATTTAAGACTTGGATACTTATGGGGAGTTAACAACTATAATGGAGGTAAGAAAAAATGAAAAATTCAACAGTGGAAAACTTCTTTAAACTTGAACAAAATGGAAGTACAATCAAAAAAGAAGTTCTAGGCGGCATTACGACATTTTTAACTATGGCTTACATCATCGTTGTAAATCCAGATATTTTAAGTGCGGCAGGAATGGATAAGGGAGCTTTAATTACAGCAACATGCTTAACAGCAGCTATAGCATGTATATTCATGGGGTTATATGCTAATTTACCTTTTGCTTTAGCATCAGGAATGGGTTTAAATGCATACTTTGCGTTTACTGTTTGTGGAGAGATGGGGATTCCATGGCAGGTTGCATTAACAGCGATTTTCTTAGAGGGTATAATATTTATACTATTATCAATAACTAATCTAAGAGAAGCCGTGGCTAACTGTATACCTAAGAATCTTAAGTTAGCTGTAACAGGTGGTATAGGTTTATTTATAGCATTTATAGGTTTTGTAAATGCAGGAATAGTAGTTTCAAGCGAAGCAACTAAGGTTGCAGTAGGACATTTAGGGTCATTACCAGTAATTATTACTTTTATTAGTATAATAATAATAACAGTATGTTATAAAAAAGGAATTAAGGGATCGATTTTACTTGGTATAGTTGCAAGTACAGTATTAGCATGGGTAGTAGCTCTTATAGCTCCAAACTTAGCTAGTGAGTATCATATAGCATTACCAGGAAAAGTTTTTGAATATGCATCTATAAGTCCAATAGCTATGAAGATGGATTTCTCATACTTTACTGATCCACAAAAATTAATGACATTATTAGGTGTAACGTTAACCTTCTTATTTGTAGACTTCTTTGATACATTAGGAACCTTATTAGGAGTTGCATCTAAAGCAAACATGATAGATAAAGAAGGAAGAGTTAAAAATGGTGGAAAAGCTTTATTAGTTGATGCTGTTTCTACTACTGCAGGAGCTATGTTAGGTACATCAACAGTTACAACATATGTTGAAAGTGCATCAGGTGTTGCTGATGGTGCTAGAACAGGTTTAGCAGCTGTTGTTACAGGAGTATTATTCTTTGTAGCTATGTTCTTCTCACCAGTTATTATGGCTGTTCCAAGTTTTGCAACTGCACCAGCTTTAATATTTGTTGGATTATTTATGATTCAAAATGTTGTACAAGTTGACTTTAATGATTTTACAGAAGGTGTACCAGCTTTCTTAACAATAGCATTAATGCCTTTAACATACAGCATAGGAGAAGGTTTAACTATAGGTATATTATCTTATGGAGTAATTAACTTCATATCTAACTTATTTGAAAAAGATAAGAGTAAGAAAAAGAAGGTATCTCCAATAATTTATGCCTTAACAATCATATTCATAATAAGATATGTTTTGATTAAATAGTTTAAAGTTATTGTATTTGAATGTAATATACAATTGAAAATAAATTTATTTTAATAAAAGGGAAATTGCTGAGCGATTTCCCTTTTATTTATATTTATTACTGTTATATATTGATAAAAGACTATCACATTGGTAAAATAAGAAGAATATTATAGAGTATACTAATGGAGGAATATAATCATGAGAACAAATAATAGGATAGATAAAATAAAAGAATATCATTTTAAAAACTTAGATATAATAAAAAATCAAGTAATTAGTACTGGAATAGATGTTGTGGACCTGAGTATAGGCGATTCTAATATTCCTGTAGATAATAGAATAATAGAAGCTTTAAAAAATTCTTTCTTGAAAGATGGATTTAATAAGTACCCACCATATGAGGGTATCAATGAACTTAAGGAAGCTGTTATAAAATATTATAAAAGTAGATATGATGTAGAACTAGATTTAGATGAAGTTGTAATTTTAATAGGTTCTAAAGAAGGTATTAACAATATAATACCTGCTATATGTGATATAGGAGAGTATATTATAGCACCTAACCCAGGATATCCTGTATACGCTACATCTGCCTCTTTGTGGGGATGTAACACTTATAAGGTGGATTTATATGAAGAGGATGGATTTCTCCCTAGAATGGAGGATATAAGTGATGAAATGAAAAAAGCAGCCAAGCTGTTCTTTATAAATTATCCTAATAATCCAACTGGGGCTATAGCTAATGAAAAGTTTTACAAGGAAATAATTGAATTTTGCAAAAACAATGAGATCTTATTATGTAATGATGGAGCTTACAATGAAATTGTGCAAGGTGATACTAAGACAAGCAGTATATTGCAATTTGATAAGGAGAAAACTTCAATAGAGTTTGGAAGTCTATCTAAACCTTATAATATGACTGGCTTTAGAATAGGGTATGCTGTAGGAAATAAAGAAGCTATAAGAGCATTGGCTAAGATAAAAAGTAATGTAGACTCTGGACAGTTTAAACCTATACAATATGCAGCTATTGAGGCTTTGAGTTTAGGTGAGGAATATCTTTCACAGATTCAAAAGATATACAGTGAAAGAAGAGAGATAGCTGAAAAAGTATTGAAAGAAAAAAATATAGAATTTTTTGAAACTACAGGTGCTTTCTATATACTTGCTAAAACTCCTAAGGGATATACAACTAAGGAATTTTGTGAAGAACTTTTAAGAAAGCATGGAGTTGCAGTAGCTCAAGGTGGTATATTTGGAACTGTAACTGAGGGATATTTTAGAATTGCTTTAACCCAAGATAAGGAAAGAATTTATGAAGGATTAAACAGATTAGATAGATATTAATTATAATAAAGGCAAGAGTTACAATTTTACTTGAAATTTGTTGCACCTTTTATGTATAATGAGTAGTATGAATTTAAATGCGTATGAGAAGGTGGATAATAATGGTTTATAGTATGACTGGCTTTGGGCGAGGAAGTAGTACTGAGAATGGTAAAACTTTCATTGTTGAAATTAAAAGTGTTAATCATAGATACTTAGATATCAACATTAAGATGCCAAGAGTTCTCTTGCCTTTAGAAGATAAAATAAGAAAAGTAGTAAGTAGCAAGTTAAAAAGAGGAAAAGTTGATATTTACATAACTCAAAAAAATTATTCAGTTGATAATTCAGAGGCTATTCTAAATAAGAGTTTATTAGAAAGCTACATTAATTGTCTTAATGAGATAAAAGAAGGGTATAATTTAAAAGACGATTTATCTATTGCTACAGTAGCTAGATTTCCAGAGGTTTTAACACTTCAAACAAAGGAAGAGGATATAGAAAATGTATGGTCTATATTAAGTTCTGCATTAGAGGAATCTTTAAATCTACATGTTAATATGAGACTAGTAGAGGGTGAAAAACTTTGCAATGATATGAAAGAAAAATGTAGAGTTATTAAAGAGCAGGTTTCTAGTATAGAAGAAAAGGCTCCACTTGTTGTAAATGAGTATAGAGAGAAATTGCACGATAGATTAAGTGAAATTTTAGAGGACGGAAAAGTAGATGAAAGTAGAATAGCTATGGAAGTTGCTTTATTCGCAGATAAAGCTGGTATAGATGAGGAAATAACAAGGTTATATAGTCATCTTGACCAAATACATACTACATTAGAATTAAATGAAGCTATAGGTAGAAAATTAGATTTCATAGTTCAGGAGATGAATAGAGAAACTAATACAATTGGATCTAAAGCAAATAATTTAGAAATTTTAAATAAAGTATTAACTATTAAGAATGAAATAGAGAAAATTAGGGAACAAATACAAAATATAGAGTAGTACTGGGAGGTCAGCATGAGTATAAAATTAATTAATATAGGATTTGGAAATATAGTTTCAGCTAATAGATTAGTTGCTATTGTAAGTCCAGAATCAGCACCTATAAAAAGAATCATTCAAGAAGCTAGAGATAGAGGGATGCTTATAGATGCAACTTATGGAAGAAGAACAAGAGCAGTTATAATTACTGACAGCGATCACGTAATCTTATCAGCAGTTCAACCAGAAACAGTAGCACATAGATTATCTACAAAGGATGAAGAAGCTACTGACGAGGTGGATGAATAATATGAGCAAGGTTAATGATAGGGGCTTACTAATTGTATTATCAGGCCCATCAGGAGCTGGTAAAGGAACTGTATGTAAAGAATTACTTAAAGGAAATGATTATTGGTTATCTGTATCAGCTACAACAAGAAACCCAAGAGAGGGTGAAGTTGATGGGGTAAGTTATTACTTTCTAAAGAAAGAAGATTTCCAAACTAGAATAAAAAATAATCGTTTTTTTGAATATGCTGAGGTATATGGTAACTACTACGGTACTCCAAAGGATGAAATATTTGAAAAACTTGAAGCAGGAAAAGATGTTATTTTAGAAATAGACATTCAAGGTGCTTTACAAGTAAAAGAAGTATATAAAGAAGGTGTATTCATTTTTATACTTCCTCCATCAATGGAAGAACTTAAAAATAGAATAATAGGTAGAGGTTCTGAAACAGAGGAATCTTTAAACACTAGGTTTGAATCAGCATATAAAGAATTAAACTATGTATCAAAATACAACTATGCTGTTGTAAATGATTATGTAGAAGATGCTGTTAAAAAAATAGAATGTATAATAAAAGCAGAAAGATGTAGAGTTGATAGAATTAAAGACTCTATTGTCAATGAGGAGGGTATTATAAATGGTTAAATCAGATTCAATGATAAATCCATCAATAGTAAATTTATTAAAGCATGTAGATAACAGATATTCATTAATTGTAGCTACTTCAAAAAGAGCTAGACAATTAATAGATAAAGAGCCTGTTTTAATAGAGAGGAATTTCTTGAAGCCTTTAACAACAGCTATCAATGAAGTTCACGAAGGTGCTATTATAGTAGAAAGAATTAAAGAAGGTATTAAATAGAAATGAGTAAAAAGACTGTAGTTGTTGGGGTTACAGGTGGAATTGCTGTATATAAAGCTTTAGACGTTATAAGTAGACTTAAAAGGCAGGATATAGAAGTTCATGTGATAATGACTAAATCAGCAAAGGAGTTTGTTACTCCATTAAGTTTTCAATCGCTAAGCCAAAACATGGTTATACACGATATGTTTGAAGAACCAAAAGCATGGGAAATTCAACATATATCTTTAGCTAAGAAAGCAGATTTGCTTTTAGTTGTGCCAGCAACAGCTAATATAATTGGAAAAGTAGCAAATGGAATAGCTGATGATATGCTCTCAACAACTATAATGGCAACAAAGGCTCCAGTTATTTTTGCACCAGCTATGAATACTAATATGTATAAAAATCCTATAGTTCAAAGAAACATTAAGGAACTTGAAAATTTAGGATATGGATTTATAGAACCATATAGCGGTAGACTTGCTTGTGGAGACGAAGGAAAGGGCAAATTGGCGCCTACAGATCTTATAGCAGAGACTGTAATTAGTAAGTTATATGATGTAAAGGACTTAATAGGCAAAAAAGTTCTTGTTACAGCTGGACCTAATGTAGAACCTATAGATCCTGTGAGATTTGTTACTAATCATTCTTCAGGGAAAATGGGCTATGCAATAGCAGAAGAGGCTAGAGATAGAGGTGCAGAGGTAGTTTTAGTAAGTGGACCAACTAACTTACCTAAACCTTTTGGAATAGAGGTTATCGATGTTAAAACAAACGAAGACATGTACAAAGCTGTAATGGATAGATTTCAAGTGCAGGATATAGTTATTAAATCTGCTGCAGTTGCTGATTATAGAATTGAACATTATTCAGAGAATAAAATTAAAAAAACAGGTGATACTTTAGAATTAAAATTTGTTAAGAATAAAGATATTTCACTTGAATTAGGTAAGATTAAAAAATCACAGATTTTAGTTGGATTTGCCGCTGAAAGTGAGAATGTTATAGAAAATGCTAAGGGCAAACTAAAAAGAAAGAACTTAGATTTTATAGTTGCCAATAATATTAAGTCTGATAAAATTGGCTTTAAATCTGATTTTAATGAGGTTACTATTATTTCAGAAAATGAAGTTATTTCATTAGACATAATGAGTAAAAGAGAAGTTGCAAAAGAATTATTTAATTTAATAAATAAAAAGCGCTAATGCGCTTTTTTATTTATCTTAAATTTTGAGGTGGTTAGGTGTTTTTTTATGCAGGCATTATAATTAATAATATTTCTGTACATATAGATAAAGTATTTACTTATGAAATACCTGAGGAACTAGTTGGTGTTTTAGATATAGGTTATAGAGTAAGAGTTCCCTTTGGAAGGGGAGATAAGGTTGTTGAAGGCTTTGTTTTAGAAATGAAGGAAAGCTTTGCTCAACTAGAAAAAACTAAAAAGGTTATTTCTTTGTGTGATAAAAAACCTTTACTGAGCTATGATGATGTTGAATTAATAAAGAAAATAAGAAATAAGTATTTAAGCACCTATATAGAAGCTATAAGACTTATGTTACCCCCTGGTATATTTAAAGGTATGAAAAAAAAGACTACAAATTTACTTTATATAGGAAGACCTTTGGAGGAAAAGTATTTAAAAGAACCCTATATCAAAATTGTAAAGGTGATTGATGAAAATAAGGGACAATACAATAAAGCTGAACTTAGCAAGAAGTTTAATGTATCTTTATCATCAATTAACACTTTAGTAAAGCATGGATTTATATCTTTAGAAGAACATGAAGAAAGTAGGGCAGATTTTAGAGAATTTATACCTTATGAAGAGAAAGTTTTAAAGGATTTTCAAAAAAATGCTATTGATATTATATTAAATAGCTGTGAAAAAAAGTTCTTGCTACATGGAGTAACTGGTAGCGGTAAAACGGAAATATATTTAAATTTAGTTAGTAAGTATTTAAAAGAAGGAAAAGAAAGTATAATACTTGTACCTGAGATTTCTCTTACACCTCAAATGGTAGAACGTATAAAGGGAAGATTTGGAAAGGACGTTGCGGTATTTCATAGTAAACTTTCAGATGGAGAACGCTATGATGAGTGGATGAGAGTAAATGAAGGAGCTGCTAAGGTTGCTATAGGGGCAAGGTCAGCTTTATTTTTACCCTTTAGAAATTTAGGACTTATAGTGATAGATGAAGAACATGAAAATAGCTATAAATCAGATAGTAGCCCTAAGTATAATGCTAAGGAAGTTGCTTTTATGAAAAGTGATATTTCGGGTTGTAAAGTGGTTTTAGGCTCTGCTACGCCATCAATAGAAAGTTATCATTCCTCATTAAGGGGAGAAGTTAAGTTAATAACCCTAGAGAGAAGGGTTAATAATAGACCTCTACCTGAAACTAAGATAATAGATATGAGAGAAGAACTTATCTCAGGAAATAGATCTATATTTAGTAGAGAACTATATAGTGCTATTGAGGAGACCCTTAGTAGAGGAGAGCAGATAATTTTATTCTTAAATAAAAGAGGATTTTCATCCTTTGTATCTTGTAGAGAATGTGGCTATGTTTATAAATGTGATAATTGTGATATTTCCTTGACTTATCATAACTTTAGCAACAAACTTATATGTCATTATTGTGGTTGCAGCAAAGAAGTATCTAAGCTTTGTCCTAAGTGTAAAAGTAAATATATAAAGCAATTTGGAGTTGGAACGGAAAGAGTAGAACAAGAACTACATAGATATTTTAAAGGGATAAGAACATTGAGAATGGATTTCGATACAACTAGAAAAAAGAATTCTCATGAGGAAATTTATAATAGCTTTAAAAGAGGAGATGCAGATGTTTTAATAGGAACTCAAATGATAACAAAGGGATTAGATTTTGAAAATGTAACTTTGGTTGGTGTCCTTGCAGCAGATTTATCCCTTAACTTACCGGATTATAGAGCCTCAGAAAGAACCTTCCAGATAATTATGCAGGTAGCAGGAAGGGCAGGAAGAGCGGATAAAAGCGGTAGAGTTATAGTGCAAACATATAGCCCAGATGAAATTAGTATACAGAAAACTGTTACCAATGATTATGAAGGCTTTTATGAAAATGAGATTAAAATAAGAGAGTTAATGAACTATCCGCCCTTTTCAAAGCTGCTTGTTATAAATGCAACTTCTATAAAGGAAAGAGAGCTTATTGAAGCTATGAATTACTTAGGAATTAAATTGGATGATATATTGAAGGAGTTTCCACAGGTTTCTAAGCTTGGACCTTGTAGTTGTGGAGTGTCAAAGATTAAAAATGAATATAGATGGCAAATAATACTTAAGGGAGAGTTAAATGATGAAATTAACAATCTCATGAAAAATACAGCTTATGAAACTTTAAAGGAAATTAATAATGGAATAAAGATTTCCTTAGACATAAATCCTAATAGCTTAATGTAAAGAGGCTTTTAAAATAATATGTTACATTAAGGTAAAAATTAATAAATATAGTTGCATAAGTAGACATAAAAGAAAGTATAATGTTAAAATAAAAGTTAATCATAAAAATATTAAGTTTACGAAGAAAAAAACTTGAATTTGAATTCAAAGTAGGAGGAAGTTATGGCTTTAAGAAGGGTAACAATTAACGGTGAGGAAGTATTAAGAAAAGTAGCAAGTAAAGTTGAAAATATAGATAAAGATTTATTGAAACTTATTGAGGACATGAAAGATACTATGTATCACTGTGATGGAGTTGGTATTGCAGCACCACAAGTGGGCGTATCTAAAAGACTTATAGTAATAGATATAGGGGAAGGTCCTATTGTGTGTATTAATCCTGAAATAATTGAAATGTCAGGAGAAGAAATTGATATAGAAGGATGTTTAAGTGTACCTGAAGTAGAGGGTGAGGTAAAAAGACCTAAGAATGTTAAGGTGAGATTTATAAATGAAAAGGGTCAATTATGTAATATGAAAGCTAGTGGATTATTAGCAAGAGCTTTTTGTCATGAGATTGACCACTTAGAAGGGATTTTATTTATAGATAAGGTTGAAAAAAGGAGAAGTAGAATATGAAAATAGTTTTTATGGGTACACCAGATTTTTCAGTACCTACATTAGAAAAACTTATAGACAATACAGAGGTTGTTGGAGTTCTTACTCAACCAGATAAACCAAAGGGTAGAGGAAAAAAAATGAGTATATCTCCTGTTAAGGAGGTTGCACTACAGCATAATATTCCTGTATATCAACCTATAAGATTAAGAAAAGATACTGAACTTATAGAAAAGTTAAGAGAACTTGCTCCTGACTTTATAGTAGTTGTAGCCTTTGGACAAATTTTATCACAGGAAGTTCTTGATATTCCGAAATACGGATGTATCAATTTACATGCATCTTTACTTCCTAAGTATAGAGGCGCTGCACCATTAAATTGGGCTATAATAAGAGGAGAAAAGGTATCAGGTAATACTACCATGTTAATGGATGCAGGACTGGATACTGGAGATATGCTTTTAAAGCAAGAGGTTGAAATAACAGAAAATATGACTGCTGGAGATTTGCATGATATATTATGTGCACAGGGAGCAGACTTATTACTAGAAACTCTACATAAGTTAAAGGATGGAGAAATAAAGGGTATAAAGCAAGGAGAAGCAGAAAGTGAATATGCTTCAATGCTAAATAAAGATATAGCTAAGATAAATTGGAATTCTACAAGTGGAGATATACATAATTTTGTTAGAGGATTGAATCCTTGGCCAATAGCGCATACTTCTTATAAGGATATGACTATTAAAATATACGAAACAAGACTTACTGAAAAGGATTCTAATAAAGAACCAGGTACAATAGTTAATGTAAGTAAAGAAGGTATGATGGTTTCAACTAGTACAAAGGATATCTTGGTGAAAACAATACAGGTACCAGGTAAAAAGACTATGAATGTAGGAGACTACATAAGAGGTAATGAAATAGAAGTTAATGTAGTGCTTAAATAATAAACTTCTTAATATTAAGAGTAAATGAGGTTAAAGAATGGATAACAGTAGAAAAATAGCAGTTAAGGTTTTAAATGAGGTTTTTGATAAGGGTGAGTTTTCTAATAAAAATCTTAACATAAGATTAATCAATTCGGATTTAGATAGTAAGGATAAAGCCCTAGTTACAGAAATTGTTTACGGAACCATAAAATATAGATATACTATAGATAGAATTATTGATAACTTTCTTAAAGAAGGTATTAAAAAATTAGATACTACTATCTTAAATATTTTGAGAATATCAATATATCAAATGAAATATTTAGATAAGATACCTGACTTTGCAGCTGTTAATGAAGGTGTTAATTTAGCAAAAGCAATGAAATCAGTGGGAATGTCTAAGTTAGTTAATGGTGTTCTTAGAAATTACTTAAGAAATAAAGAGGAAAGATACTGTGATGATAGAGATATTGTAAGTAACCTTTGTTATGATTATTCTTTTCCAAAATGGATGGTTAAAACCTTTATTACTCAATATGGTGAAGATACAGCAACTAAAATTTTAGAGGGGTTAAATAAAAGACCCGCTGTTACAGTTAGAGTAAACTCACTTAAAGCTGATTTTGAAGAGGTTTTTGATCTGCTAGAAGAAAACGAATATAGTGTAAGTGAAGGGTATATATGCCCAGAAGCCATTAGAATAGAAAAGGGTAGAAGTATAGAAAAGAATCCCTTATTTAAAGATGGATTAATTACTGTTCAAGATGAAAGTGCTATGCTTGTTGCTCCATCAATGGATTTAGAGGAGGGCATGACTGTATTAGATCTTTGTAGCGCTCCAGGTGGAAAAACAACTCATATAGCTGAACTTTTAGATAATAATGGGAAGGTATATGCTTTTGATCTTCAAAGGAGTAAACTACCATTAGTAGAGGAAAATGCAGAGAGATTAGGAGCTACTATAGTTCAATGTGATAAGCTTAATGCAGAGATCTTCAATGAAAAACTTGTAGATTTAGGTGATAGAGTTTTAATTGATGTACCTTGTTCAGGTTTAGGTATAATAAGAAAAAAACCAGAAATAAAGTGGAATAAATCTAAGAATCAACTAGATGCCTTAGCTCAAATGCAAAGAAGAATTATGAGTAATGCTTGTAAATATGTAAAACAGGGTGGATATCTTATTTACTCTACTTGTACTTTAAACAAGGATGAAAATGAAAAGAACATCAATTGGTTTTTATTAAATCATAGTGGATTTAAAGTTGAATCTCTTAACTTTGGGAAAGCTGAAAACATTATATATAACAAAGATGGATCAGTAACAATACTTCCAAATGATTATATGGATGGCTTTTTCATATGTAAAATAAAAAAACTATAGGTGGTTATATGCAAAATATACTTGATTTTACTTTAGAAGAATTACAATTATGGATGAAATCTAAAGGTCAACCAGCTTTTAGGGCAAAGCAAATATTTGATTGGATATATAATAAGGGTATATTTGATTTTAATAAAATGACTAATTTGCCTAAGGCTATGATTGAATCTTTAAATGAGGAACTTATTATAAATATACCTCAAGTAGTAGATAAGTTTATTTCTAAACAAGATGATACTATAAAGTTCTTAATGTCCTTACATGATGGAAACTTAATAGAAAGCGTAGTTATGAAATATTCACATGGAAACTCAATATGTATATCTACTCAAATAGGGTGTAGAATGGGATGCAAGTTTTGTGCATCTACTATTGATGGAATGGTAAGAAATTTAAGTTCAGGTGAAATAATTTCTCAAATATTATTAGCACAAAGTGTTTTAGGAGAGAGAATATCCAATATAGTACTTATGGGTAGTGGAGAGCCTTTAGATAATTATGAAAATGTTAAAAAGTTTTTATATTTAGTTAATGCTCCATATAGCTTGAACATTGGTCAAAGACATATAACACTATCTACTTGTGGAATAGTACCTAATATAGTGGATTTAGCCAATGAAGATATGCAAATAACCTTAGCTATTTCTCTTCATGCACCTAATGATTTTATAAGAAAGCAAAGCATGCCAATTGCTAATAAATACTCCATAAGTGAGTTGCTTGGTGCTTGTAAGTATTATGTAGATAAGACTAATAGAAGAATTACCTTTGAGTATGCGTTAATTAATGGGTTTAATGATGGTATTAAAGAGGCGGAGGAGCTTAGTAAATTATTAAAGGGGTTACTATGCCACGTTAATTTAATACCTGTAAATGAAATAAAAGAAAGAGATTTTAAAAAGTCAAAGTTAGAAAATATAAATAAATTTAAGGAATGCTTAGAAAGCAAAGGAATTCCAACGACAATACGTAGAGAAATGGGCTCAGACATTAATGCTGCTTGCGGTCAACTTAGGAGAAGTTATATTGAGAAAAATTCGTAAGGGGGTCTAAGTATGGTAGGGATGATTTCAGATATTGGGAATTTTAGGAAACTCAATGAAGACTTTGTTGGATGTATAGAAGAAAAAGCTTATAGGTGTTATATTGTAGCAGATGGTATGGGTGGACATAATGGTGGCGAAATAGCTAGTAGTACAGCGGTTCAGTATATTACGGATACAATAAACAACAGTGGTGAAACTGATGATATAGATAACCTTATAAGGAAAACTATTGATGAAGCTAATAAAGAGATATATGAATTAGCTAGGCAAAAGGAATCTCTAAATGGTATGGGAACAACTCTTACCTTATGTCTTGTGAAGGGTAATATGATGAAGGTGGCTAATATAGGTGATAGTAGCTGCTTTATATTAAAGGACAAAAAAGTTGAAAAGGTAACTAAGGATCATTCCTTAGTTCAAGAATTGATAGATTCTGGAAGCATAACAGAGGAAGAAGGGAAGAAACACCCTAATAAAAATATTATAACAAGAGCTTTGGGAACTAAGCTAGATGTAAAGGTAGATATTTTTAATGTAAGCTTAAGTGAAGTTGAAAAAGTTGTATTATGTACAGATGGATTATCCAATTCTGTAAGCAAAGATGAAATGGAAGAAGTGCTTTGCAAATATGATAATAATCAAAGGTCTTGTGAGGAACTTATAGAGATAAGTAAAAGAAATGGGAGTAAAGATAACATATCAGTTATAGTATTTGAAGGAGCGTGTGAAAATGAAGGGAACTATACTAGGGACTAGATATGAAGTTATTGAGAAGATTGGCGAAGGTGGAATGTCAGAGGTATATAAGGCGAAGTGCCATCTTCTTAATAGATTTGTAGCTATAAAAATTCTAAAGAAGGAGTTTGCTAGAGACAAAGAGTTCGTAGAAAAGTTTAAAAGAGAGGCTGCCTCATCAGCTGCATTGAATTGTAATAATATAATAAATATATATGACGTAGGTACTCAAGATGATATTAACTATATAGTTATGGAGCTTGTTACAGGAAAAACTTTAAAAGATATAATAAAAGAAAATAATAGAATAGAAATTGGAAGAGCAATAGATTATTCTATACAAATAGCAAAAGCATTAGAATGTGCACATAAAAATAATATAATTCATAGAGATATTAAACCACAAAATATAATGGTTACAGAAGATGGAACTATAAAGGTAGCTGACTTTGGGATTGCAAAGGCAACGGATTATAATACTATAATCAATACAACTAAAATAATGGGATCAGCGCATTATTTTTCACCAGAGCAAGCTAAGGGTAGTTTTGTAGATTTCAGAACTGATATATATTCTTTAGGTATAGTAATGTACGAGATGCTTGTAGGTAAGGTTCCATATGATGCAGATACAGCTGTTTCAGTGGCATTAAAGCATATACAAGAAACCCCAAAAGAACCTATGGAATTAAATCCAGCAGTTTATAAAGGGTTAAATGACATAGTATTAAAGGCTATGGAAAAAGATGCGGCTAATAGATACAGCACGATACATGAATTATTAGCTGATTTAAATGAAATAAAAGGTAATCCCTATTATCAAATAAAAAAATCAAACTTTGAGGATGATTTTACTAGAGTAATGGATGCTGTAGAAGTAGATGATAATACTATGATAAAAGATAGTACTATGATAAGAGATGGCATGAACTTTAAAAAGGCATTACATGATGATGAATATGAAGATGATGATGAGTATGAAGATGATGACGAGTATGAAGATGATGATAATGTTGGACATAAAAAAGGCAAGAAGAAAAAGATAGGTTTTTGGGCTATAATAGCTGCTATGGTTGTTGTTATAGGTGTATCTTTAGCTGTTCTGTTTAATATGATGGGTACAGGGTCTTCTAAAAATCAAATAGAAGTTCCTAAAATTGAAGGTTTAAGTAAAGATGATGCTACTAAAAAATTAGAAGAATTAGGATTAGTTTTAGAAGTAGCTGGAGAAGAAGATAGTACTGAACCTAAGGATACCATTATACGTAGTAATCCTAAGGAAGGGTATAAAGTTAAAAAAGGATCTAAGGTAAAAGTAATAGTTAGTAATGGTGGAGAAGGTATTACTTTAAAAGATTTCTCTAAGATGACTTTAGAAGAAGCTAAAAAAGCTTTAAAGGATCAGGAATTAGAATTAGGGCAAGTTAGTGAAGCTAGTGATGACAACATAGAAGAGGGAAAAATAATAAGTCAAAATCCTAAAGTTGGAACAAAGGTTAAAAAAGGTGATAAAATATCCTTAGTAGTAAGTAAAGGAAAAGAGTCTAAGGAAGTAGAAGTGCCAGATATAATTGGTTTAAGCAAAGAGGATGCTACTAAAAAGTTAAGTGATGCTAAACTTGTATTAGAAGTTGAGTCAGAAGAAGAAAGTGATAAGCCACAAGGAACAGTACTTAAGTGTAATCCTACTGTAGGCGCTAAGGCTAAACAGGATTCAAGAATTAGAGTTGTTCTAAGTAAGGGAAGACAATTTATAACTTTAGATGATTTTAGTAAGTATTCTCAATCAGCAGCAGCTGATAAAATAGAGCAATTAGGTTTGAAATGTAAAATTGAAGAACAAGAAAGTGATAAGCCAAAGGGCACTATAATATCACAAAATCCAGCTCCAGGAAAGACAGTTAAGCCAGGAGAAACCGTTACTTTGACAGTAAGTAAAGGACAAGAGACGGTTAATATTCCTGGAAATATTGTACGTATGGATGGAAAAGAAGCTTATGATAAATTGAAATCATTAGGATTAAATGTAGTTCAAGATACAAGGATAACCACAGATTCTACCCTTTATGGAAAGGTTATAGAGTGTAGTGCAAGTGGATCAGTTCCTAAGGGTAGCACAGTTACTATATATATAGGAGTATCTGGCAACCAAGGTGAAAAGCCTAATCAAGAGGAAAATAGATAAATAGTATAAATTATGGAGGACTAATGAGAGGCATCATAATCAAAGGTGTAGGCGGATTATACACCGTTAAAACAGAAGAAGGTTTAAAAGAGTGTAAAGCAAGAGGAAGATTTAGATATGACAAGGATAAGCCTTTAGTTGGTGATAGGGTAGAAATATCATTAGAGGGTAGTTCTTGCGTTATTGAGAAGATTTATGAGAGAGAAACAGAGTTAATAAGACCTTTGGTTTCAAATGTAACTCAAGCCTTTGTAGTATTTGCTTTAAAAAAACCAGATATTAATGAAGACTTATTAAATAAGTTTTTAGTAATATGTGAAGATAATAATTTAAAAGTTACTGTATGTTTTAATAAAATGGATTTGGTTTCACCAGAGGAAATTGAATGCGTTAATATGGTAAAAGAAGCTGGATATGATATGGTCTTTACTTGTGCTAAAGAGGGTATTGGTATAGACAACTTAAAGGAAAAGTTAAAGGGAAATATATCAGTATTATGCGGTCCTTCAGGAGTTGGAAAGTCAACTTTACTAAATGCTTTGCTAGGAAGAGAGCATATGGAAACAGGGGAAATCAGCAAAAAACTAGCTAGAGGAAAGCATACAACAAGACATAGTGAACTTATTGAATATGAGGATGGATTCCTGGTTGATACACCAGGATTCTCATCCTTAGAAACAATAATAATAGATAAAGATAATTTAATTCATTGTTTTCCAGAATTTGAAGAGTATAATGGAGAATGTAAATTTTCTAACTGTTCTCATCATAAAGAGCCTGGGTGTAAGGTGAAGGAAGCAGTGGAAGAAGGTAAAATACATAAAATGAGATATGAATTTTATCTTAAATTGCTACAAGAAGCTAATGATAGGAGGAATAAGTCATGGTAAAAATAGCACCATCGATTTTATCAGCAGATTTTGCAAATTTGGGGAGAGATGTAAAGAGTTTAGAAACTTATGGAGCAGATTGGGTACATATTGATGTTATGGATGGAAGTTTTGTACCTAATATATCCTTTGGTGCACCTATAATGAAAAGCATAAGAGAATTAAGTACTTTAGTTTTTGATGTGCATTTAATGATAGAGGAACCAGGAAGATATATAGAGGATTTCGTTAAAGCTGGAGCTGATATGATAACTGTTCATTATGAAGCAGATAGACATATAGACAGAACTATAAATTATATTAAAAGCTTTAATGTTAAGGCAGGGGTAGCTTTAAATCCAGGAACACCAGTAAGTCTTATAGAGGATTTAATTCCTAATTTGGATATGGTACTTATAATGTCTGTTAACCCAGGTTTTGGAGGACAGAAATATATACCGTACTGTGGAAACAAAATAAAGCAAGTAAAGGAATTAGCAGAAAAGTATAATAAAGAATTATATATACAAGTAGATGGTGGGGTATGCGCTGATAATATTAAAGAAGTAGTTCAGTGTGGAGCCAATAGTATAGTTGCTGGTTCAGCGGTATTTAAAAATGGAGAAATAGAAAAGAATATTAAGGTGTTAAGAGAGAGTATTTAAAATGAAAGTGCTTATAGTTACAGGTGGAAGTAAACCTAATGATAAATTGCTTTTACAAAAGTATGAAGAAGCAGAACTAGTAATTGCAGCGGATAGTGGATGTAATGTTTTATATGAAAATGCTTTGATGCCTAACATAATTTTAGGTGACTTTGACTCAGTGGACAAAAATATCTTAGAAGAAATAAAAAAAAGTAAAATAGAAGTTAAGGTGTATAATCCAGAAAAAGATTATACAGATACTGAGTTAGCTGTTTATAAAGCAATTGAACTTGGTGCTAGGCAAATTACTATGTTAGGTGCCACAGGAAGTAGACTTGATCATGTAATGGCTAATATAGGCCTTTTAAATCTCCTACTAGATAAGGGTATAAAAGCTAGTATTATAGATAGTAATAATGAAATATTTATTATAAATAAAGACACTGTCTTACAAGGAGTCTTTGGTCAAACTTTTTCCCTTCAAGCATATGAAGGAGTAGTTAAAAACTTGACTATTAAAAATGCTAAGTATGAGCTTAAAGACTATGATTTGAAAGTTGGGTCACCGCTTACTGTTTCTAATGAATTTTTACATGGAAATGTGGAGATAAATTTTGAAAGTGGAAAATTGATAGTGTTTTATACTCAAGATTAAAAGATATATTTAAATAAGAAAATAAAGAGTTGAAAAATGTGTTCCTTTTTTAAAAAAATGGGAACATATTTTTTTTTATTACATATAATGATAGTAGAGAATTTTTAGGAGGTACAAAAATATAGGATATTATTTAAAAAAGGAAACATAAGAAAATTATAAAAGGAAACATATAATTTTGAATGATTAATTTATTATAGGTAGACCATATAATAAATGCAGTAATAAGATAATTAATAGGTTAAGAAGTGGGGGGGAATTTGCTATGAAGATTATTGCTATAAAAATGCCTAAATTTATATCCAAAATAATAAGAATATTTTATAGAAAATAATAAGAATAAAAAAAATGCAGTGATAAACTGCATTTTTTATATTATACTGCACGTTGAACTTTACCAGAACGTAAACAACTAGTACAAACCTTAACTGTTCTTGGAGTACCGTTAACTACAGCTTTAACTTTCTTTAAGTTTGGAGCCCAAGTTCTATTAGTTTTATTTTCAGCGTGGCTACGTTGTCTACCATATACAACACCTTTTCCACAAACTTCGCATTTTCTTGCCATGTAAAACACCTCCTCTTGCCATAAAATAAAACAAAGGAATTAAACAAACATTATTTTATCATAAAGAATTAATATAAGCAAGTAATATATGAGATTTAAAGCAAATTAATATCATAATTAATATATTAACTTGAATAAAATACATATATAATATAAAATGTTTTATATGGTTTATATTAAAGGAGGAATTTAATATGAAAGGAAATGTTATTACAGAGCACGGCAATATTTTCTATACAGAAGAAGTCATAGCTAATATCGTTGGTCTTGCAACGATGGAGTGTTATGGTGTTGTTGGGATGGCTTCAAAAAATGCTACGGATGGATTATGGGAACTTTTAAGAAAAGAAAACCTAAATAAGGGTGTTAAGATACAAGCAAAAGAGGAAGGTCTTTATATAGAAGTATTTATTATTGTAGAGTACGGAACTAAAATTTCTGTAATTGCAAATAATATAATTCAAAAGGTTAGATATACAGTTGAAAATTTAACAGGATTAAAGGTTTCTACTTTAACTGTTAACGTTCAAGGTATAAGAGTTTAAGGGAGGGACAACAAGTGGAACATTTTAAAATAAATGGGCAGCAGTTTTACAACATGGTTGTAAATGCTTCTAATAGATTAGAAGAACAAATGGAGTATGTTAATGCATTAAACGTATTCCCAGTTCCGGATGGAGATACAGGGACTAATATGTCAATGACATTTACAACTGCTGTTAACGAAATTTCAGGTATGGAGTCTAAAACTATCAGTGAAATTTCAAAAACTTTAGCTAAGGGTGCCTTAATGGGCGCTAGAGGAAATTCAGGGGTTATATTATCACAAATTTTTAGAGGAATAGCTAAGGGCTTAGAAGGTCATACCGAAGTTACTTCTGATATGGTAGCTAATGCTTTACATGAGGGAGCAGTTTTTGCATATAAGGCGGTTATGAGACCAACAGAAGGAACTATACTTACAATAATAAGAGCAGCTGGTGATAGTGCTTTATCTATAGCTATTGAAGAAGAAGATATAGTAGAACTTCTAAGAAAAGTATGCATAGCTTCAGAAGATATGTTAAATAAAACACCAGAGATGTTACCTCAACTAAAAAAGGCAAAGGTTGTTGATGCTGGAGGTATGGGTCTTTTAATTTTATTTAAAGGAATGTTAGAAGCTTTAGAAACAGGTTTAGTATGTAAACCTTCAAAGGTTAAACAAGAGCCAGTAGTTAAAGCTGAAACAGCTAATGTTGGAAGCGTTCAAGAAATAGAAAATGGATATTGTACAGAGTTCTTTGTTAATGGTGAAAATATAGATGTTGATAAGTTTAAAAATGAAATTTCTAAACTTGGAGATTCTATGGTTGTTGTTGGACTTGAAGATATAGTTAAAGTTCATATCCACTCAAATGATCCAGGCAGAGTATTATCTATAGCAGCTAAGTTAGGAGAATTAACTAAGATAAAAATAGATAATATGAGAGAACAACATAGAAATCTTAACAATATAGTTGAAGAAGCTTCACCTTCTATAATTGAAGAAGAGGAAATGAAAAAATATGGCTTCATATCAGTTGCAAGAGGAAAAGGAATAGAAGCTATATTATCAGATTTAGGTGTAGACTGTGTTATAGAGGGTGGTCAAACAATGAACCCAAGTACGCAAGACATCTTAGATAGTATAAATAAAATAAATGCAGAACATATATTTATATTACCAAATAATAAAAATATAATAATGGCTGCTAATCAAGCTGTTGAATTAACAGAAAAAAATGTTCATGTAATACCTACTAAAACAATACCACAAGGAATTACTGCCTTAACAATGGTAGACCTTGAAGCAGAAGTAGAAGCTAATATAGAAACTATGAATGATGCAATGGCTAATGTTGCTACAGCATCAGTAACTTTTGCTGTAAAGGATACTGAAGCAGAAGGTAAAGCTATAAATGAAGGTGATATATTAGGATTAGTTGAAGATAATATAACTGAGGTTGGATCTGATATATTCAAGGTATGCTCAAGTGTAATAGAATCAATGGTAGATGAATATAGTGAACTATTAACAATCTACTTTGGTGAAGACGTGGATGAAGAAGAAGTTTCTAAGTTCGTAGAAGAACTTGAAGAGAAATATCCAGACTTAGATGTTCAGTGCTATGATGGTAAGCAACCATTATATTACTTTATAATGTCTGTAGAATAATAAAAAGAGCCTTAGGGCTTTTTTTATTTTACATTTAATTAATGGAGGAAAAAATGGAGCTTAATGAAGATATAAAGTATGTAAAGGGCGTTGGGCCTAAAATGTCAGAGGAACTAAATAAGATGGGCATTTTTACAGTACTAGATTTATTGTTATATTTTCCTAGAGATTATGAGGGTATAAACGGAGTAAATGATATTACTTTAAGTAAAGAAAATGAAAAAATAATAATTAAATGCAAAGTTCAAGGATATCAGCAGGATATTAGAACTTCTACGGGAAAGGTTTTAACAACTGTAATATTAAATGATGGAAAAAATTCTTTTAAAGCTAGGTGGTATAATCAGCCTTATATAAAAAAGAGTTTTTTGTTAAATCATGAATATCTCTTAAGTGGGAAAATTGAAAAATATAAGAATCAATGGATTTTAAATAATCCTAAAATAATTAGAAATTCAACCTTGGATAAGGATAATATATTAGTTAAATATCCTCTAAAGGGAAAAATGAGCAATAACTTTTTAAATAAGATAATATCCAATTTATTATGTGAAATAAAAATAACTGAAAATATGCCTATTAATATTTTAGAAAAATACAATTTATGTTCTCTTGATAAGGCTTTGAGGAATATACATAGTCCTAATAATAGGAATGATTTAGAAGAAGCAAGAAATAGACTTAAGTTTCAAGAATTATTTGCATATTCTATGAAAATACTTATGCTAAGAAGTTATATGGATGAATCTAGTGAAGGTATAACCTATACTATGAGCAGTGAATTATCAGAGTTAAAAGAAAGTTTACCCTTTAAACTTACTAATGCTCAAAGTAGGGTAGTAAGAGAAATTCTTATGGATCAAAAGAAAAGCAGACCTATGAATAGATTAGTTCAAGGGGATGTTGGAAGTGGAAAAACTATAGTAGCTATAATTGCTATGTTTAATGTGGTTAAAAATGGGTACCAGGCTGCTATGATGGCTCCAACAGAAATTTTAGCAAAGCAACATTATATAGAAGTATCTAATATGCTAGAAAAATTCCATATAAGAGTTGAACTTTTAGTGGGAAGTACTACAAAGAAAAATAAAGAGATAATAAAAGAAAAATTAAAAAATGGTGAAATTGATATAATTGTTGGTACTCATGCTTTAATTGAGGATGACGTTGAGTTTGAAAATTTAGGATTTGCAATTACAGATGAGCAACATAGATTTGGAGTAAATCAAAGATGTAGATTTTGTAGCAAGGGTAAAAATATAGATGTGCTTGTTATGACAGCAACTCCTATTCCAAGAACCTTGAATTTATATCTTTATGGAGATTTAGATGTTTCGATTATAGATGAATTGCCTCCAGGAAGACAAAATATAATAACTGATTATGTATGTAAAAATGAAAGAGAAAGAGTATATCAATTAGCCGTGCAGGAGATTAAGCAAGGAAGACAGGTTTATATAGTATGTCCTTTAGTTGAGGAAAATGATGAACTTAAAATAACATCTGTAGAGGAATTATTTAATGAGCTTAAGGAAAAATACTTTAAGGATATAAAAATAGCTATGTTACATGGTAAAATGAAGGCTAAAGATAAAGAAGCTATAATGGAAGAGTTTAAAGCTAATGAAACTAAGGTACTAATATCAACCACTGTAATAGAGGTAGGAGTTAATGTACCTAATGCTACTGTTATGATTATAGAAAACTCAGAGAGGTTTGGGCTTGCGCAGTTACATCAACTTAGAGGTAGGGTTGGAAGAGGAAGTCATCAATCCTATTGTATGTTAGTAGCAGATATAAAAAGTAATGTTACTAAAAAGAGAATGGAAATAATGAAGAGAAGCACAGATGGATTTTTAATTTCTGATGAGGATTTGAAAATTAGAGGTGCCGGAGAAGTCTTTGGTTTTAAACAAAGCGGAGACAATGAACTTATATTGGCGGATATTATAGATGATATTAATATAGTTAAAGCAGCAAATAAAGAAGCAAGAGAACTTATTTCTAGTGAAAATTTGGAGTATATAAAAATAAAAAAAGAAATATTAGAGAAAATAGAAAAAAGTTCAACATATATTTGTTATAATTAAAATAGGTACTTTAAATTAATATAAAACTTGTGTTATATTATGTTATAAAGTAAAATGTTTAACAAAAGAAGTATTTTAGGAGGTTTACAAGGTGAGAATAATTGCAGGAAAAGCTAGAGGTAGAAAGATCTTATCACCAGAAGGATTGGTTACAAGACCTACACTTGATAGGGTAAAAGAATCTATGTTTAATATCATACAAAATAGAACACCGGATGCTGTTGTAGCAGATATGTTTTCTGGTACAGGAAGCTTAGGGCTAGAAGCAGCTAGTAGAGGAGCAAAACGATGTTATTTAATGGATAAAAATGATGACACTTTTGCATGTTTGAAGGAGAATATAGATAATTTAAAATTTAATGATGTTTGCACATGCCATAAAGGTGATTGCTATGAGTGGATGAAAAGATTTTCTAAAGAAGGGGTAGTTTTTGATATAATTTTCATAGACCCACCATATGCAAAGGAAATGATACCTCCTGCTATAGATGTAATAATGCAACATAATCTATTACAAAAAGATGGGATTATAGTATGCAAAATTGATTCTTCTGAAATAATCTTTGAGGGTAATGAAGAAATTACTTTAACTAATAAAAGAAAGTATGGAAATACAACAGTACTTTTTTATGAGTATAAGGAAAGATAAAAATGAAAAAAGCAATTTATCCAGGTAGTTTTGACCCTATTACAAAGGGACATTTAGATATAATAAGAAGAGGGTCTAAAAGCTTTGATAAGGTAATAGTAGCAGTACTTATTAATTCAGAAAAACAAGGATTATTTTCTATAGAAGAAAGGGTATCTTTGATTAGAAAAGCCACATTTGGAATTGACAATGTTGAAATTATAAGCTTTGAGGGTTTATTAGTTGATTATATGGAGAAGAACCACATATCAATTATACTAAAGGGATTGAGAAATAGTAAAGACTTTGAATATGAGTTACAAATGGCAAATGTAAATAAAATCTTAGGAAATGAGATTGAAACTATATTTATGATAAGTAACCCAGAAAACTCTTACATAAGTTCCTCTATGGTTAAAGAAGTTTGTAAACTTGGAGGAAATATAAGTGGCTTAGTACCATCAGAGGTGGAAAGTATTATAAAGAAAAAAATTATGGGGTAAGGAGAGAAGAGGGAATGGAAGTATTAGAGCTAATAGGATATTTATATGAAATTTTAGATACATCTTCTAAGGTTCCTATGACTAATAAGGTAGTTGTAAGCAAATCTGAACTAGAGAGTATTTTAGATGAAATAGAAAATAAACTACCTGAAGAATTTAAAAAAGCTAAGTGGATATGTGAAGAAAAAGCAAGAATATTAAAAGAGGCTCATGAACAAGCTGAAATTATTAAAAAAGAGAGCATAGACATGATAAATAAAAAGGTTCATAATCATGAATATGTTAAAATTGCTGAAAGCAAGTCTGAAGAAATGCTTAACAATGCTCAGAGAAATGCTAAATATCTTCAAAATAGTTCTGTAGAATATGCATCTAATATTCTATTAGATGTAAAAAGGGAAATAAACTATCAACATAGCGAAATGATGGAAAATATAAAGCGAGAAATGGAAAAGTTTATAATTGAGATGGAAAAGGCAGCTATGAAAACCACAGCTACCTTAGACGATAATCTAGAGCAATTAAAACTTAAGAAGTAGGTTTGAATATTTTCTTTAATACTAAGGGAATTAATAGAATAATTAATAACATGTAAAAGGGCAATGGATTAAATTGTCCTTTTATAGTGTTTGAACTAACACTTAAATAATTATTAAATGGTAGATATAATATACAGCTTAATAAACTACAAAGTATGCCTTGAATAAACTTTCTACTTATGTATTTGCTTAAGGGAAAGTTATATTTATATGTAAATGAATACACTTGTGCTATAACTGAAAAACCACTAAAACTAATAAAGAAACTACATAAGCATATCTTTACTATATTTGCAACATTAGCATTGCAAATTAAGTTACATCCGTTAGTCATCTCTAAAGAACCTAAAAATGAATCGAAAATCAATGTCTTATAAAAGACAAAGGATTCAGAACCACTTTTAAGTAAGTATTGTAATATAGAACTGTTTTTAATTATTCCTGTAATCACAGAGAAAAGTACTATGAATCCACCTACTAATAAAGTTGTACTTATGGCGTCTTCTACACTTTTCTTTAAAACTGCCCCTACGTTATAAGAGTTAGCCTCAGAATTGCTGTGAGAAACCCTATATTTATAAGAGGAGTTTTTAGGGGTAATAACTAAGGACATAATAAAACAACTTAAATAATGAGAAATTAGGATTAAATAACCTAATCGTATATCGCCTAGCATAGTAGCACCTAAGGTACCTAAGATAAATATTGGACTTGCATTACTAGCTATATTTAATAATCTATCAGAGGTATTATAATCAATAGTGTTAGATTCTAATAAATCACAGGTGTATTTTGCACCTAAGGGATAACCACATAAACAACTAGTTAAGATAACAATACTACAATCTCTTGGCAGCCTTAGGGGTTTACAAAGAATACCACCTAAAAACTTAGAATAAAACTTGATTCCTCCAAAACCTATTATCATGTTAATAAGCATTAAGAATGGAAAGATTGAAGGAAATACAGCGTTAAAAAACAAAACAGCTCCATTTATAGCATAGGATATACTAGCTTTTGGATCAATTAGTATGCCTATAATAAATATACTACATATAAAAGTAGGTATAAGTTTGAAGCCTTTGTTTTTAAATAGTTCAAGTAAAAGATATACTATAACAATGCAAAGAATAAACAATAATATAAACAAAATATCCTCCTTATGCAGTAAGTGTTTATAAACTATTTATATTTGCAATTTATATCTTTAATACCTAAATTTTAAGGATCATAGGTTTTTTTAGGTAATCATCCTTTGAGGAAATGGAGGTATTTAATAAACTATATGCTTTTGTGCATTGTATATCTAAGTCAAGGATTTCATTAGACTCCTTAGGTAGTTTAGTATATACAGGTATAGAGGAAGTACTTTTTAAGGTTCTTAATATTTCTTGTCCTTTAGTAGTAAAACCTAGAACTCTAGCATAAGGACAAGGAGTTCTTCTTAAGGTATCTATATTATACTTTTCAAAGCCTATGAAGTATTGACAAAGAATTCTAGATATTCTCGTCATTGCATAACGTTTACTTTTTATATTCCCTAAAATATCTTCATAATTTATTAAGGATTCTAAGGTCTTTATGATTTTATTATCTAGACCCTCAGAAGCTTCAGGAATAGTTGATAAGCAGCTATGCTTACTGCAAAGAGCCTTAAATCTAAGATAAGGAACCATGGCATCTGGATACACAAAATTATCATAGGATTTAAGTTTATAAAAAACATTATCAGGCACAGTATCTTTTAAAACTTCAATGGAAGTATTGTCTTTCAAAGAATTTCTTATGGCTGTTGCACTGGAAAATATGTTATTTAAGTTCTGAGAGTTATATGTTCCACCTTCTCTTTTAATGGTAACTGGAGTTATGGAGGAAGCTAAGTTTAAAAGGCTCTTACAATATTCAATAGCTAAAATATTATTAGAGGAATTTAAAATTTCTGATATATTGTCTTTTTTAGTAATAGTATCACTAAGTAATTCTTTAAAATAGTATTCTAAGGCATTGTTTCTAGCTACTGCATAAGAATATCCCAAATCTAAGTTATTTTTTAGCTGGATAAGATATTCTTTTGGTTCTTTTATTAAAACTTCACTTATGGAATTTAAAAAATTAACATCGCCAAGTTCACTTCCAAAGGATATGTTGTCTATTACTCCTAAAGAATTTAATAAACTTATAGCCCCAAAGGAAAAAAACTCAGCTGAGGATATGGCATATATAGAAGGAAGCTCTAAAACCAAATCAACTCCATTTCCTAAGGCAAGATCTGCTCTAGTCCATTTATCCATAATAGAGGGAAGACCTCTTTGAACAAAATTTCCACTCATTACACAAACAATTGCATCGCAATTTGTTAATTCTTTAGTTTTATCTATATGGTATTTATGACCTTTGTGAAAAGGATTATACTCAGAAATAATACCGCAAATTTTCAAAAAAAATCACTCCTAAATAAAAATGTTATTTAGGATATTATACAATAAAATTTTAAATTTAAATCTCATTTTATTAAAAAATAAATTATTAGAAAATTATTAATTTACAAATTGGCATAGAAATTTTAATTTTTTCCTTGAAATTTGTGGGGTAAAAAGGGTATATTATATAATGTATGTATGTGACTTTGTTAAGTATCCTTTTGAAAGGGGAAATGAATTATGGAATTTATGAACAAAGTAAGGGAAATGGCTAAGGAAGATATTAGAAGAATAGTTCTTCCAGAAGGCGATGAAGAAAGAACTCTAAAAGCAAGTGAGATAATTAAAAAACAAGGTTTAGCACATGTAATATTAGTAGGACCAGAGTCTGCTATTAAAGAAAATGCTAAAAATTTATCTGTAAACCTTGAAGGTATAGAGATTGTAGATCCAGAAACATCAGAAAAAACTCAAGAATATTCTAATGCTTTCTATGAATTAAGAAAGAAAAAAGGAATGACAGAGGAAAAAGCTCTTCAAACAATTAAAGATCCAATGTACTATGGTGCTATGATGGTTAAATGTGGAGATGCAGATGGTATGGTATCAGGCGCTGTTCACCCAACTGGAGATTTACTAAGAGCAGGACTTCAAACTGTTAAAACAGCTCCAGGAATAAGCGTTGTTTCAAGCTTCTTCTTAATGCAAGTACCAGACTGTACATATGGTGAAGATGGTTTCTTACTATTCTCAGACTGTGCGGTAAACCCAAATCCAACTGCTGAACAATTGGCTTCTATAGCTATTTCAACTGCTGAAAATGCTAAAAATTTATGTAAGATAGAGCCAAGAGTTGCTATGTTATCATTCTCAACTATGGGAAGTGCTAGCCATGAGTTAGTTGACAAAGTTAAAGAAGCTACAAGAATAGCTAAGGAACAAAGACCTGATTTAATGATTGATGGAGAATTACAATTAGATGCTGCTATAGTTGATAAGGTAGCTTCATTAAAAGCTCCAAATAGTAAAGTTGCAGGTAAAGCAAATGTTCTTATATTCCCAGACCTTCAAGCAGGTAATATAGGATACAAATTAGTTCAAAGATTTGCAAAGGCTGAAGCAGTAGGTCCAGTATGCCAAGGATTTGCAAAACCAATCAACGACTTATCAAGAGGATGTAGCGTTGAAGATATAGTTAATGTTGTTGCATTAACAGCAGTTCAAGCTCAAAATAACTAATTTATAGTTATTAATATATAATATACGCAGTCTCTACTAAGAGACGTAAAAGTTTTAGGAGGAAAAATCATGAAGATTTTAGTAATCAACTGTGGTAGTTCTTCATTAAAATATCAATTAATCGATATGCAAAATGAAGAAGCTTTAGCAATAGGACTTGTAGAGAGAATAGGTATAGAAGGATCTATATTAACTCAAAAAGCTAATGGAGAAAAATATGTAATCGAAACTCCAATGAAAGATCACCAAGTTGCTATAGAATTAGTTTTGGATGCTCTTAAAGATGAGAAGCACGGAGTAATTAAGAGCATGGATGAAATTTCAGCTGTAGGACACAGAGTTGTTCACGGTGGAGAAAAATACGCTCATTCAGTAGTAGTTACTGATGAAGTAATGAAAAACTTAGAAGAGTGTGCAAAACTTGCTCCATTACACAACCCAGCAAACATAATTGGTATCAATGCTTGTAAAGCACTTATGCCAAGTACACCAATGGTTGTTGTATTTGATACAGCATTCCACCAAACAATGCCAGAAAGTGCATATATATATGCTTTACCATACGAAGCTTACACTGAGCATAGCGTAAGAAGATATGGTATGCACGGAACTTCTCACAAGTATGTATCTGATAAAGTTGCAGAAGTTATGGGTAAAAACATAGAAGACTTAAAAATCATCACTTGTCACTTAGGAAATGGTGCAAGTTTAACAGCTGTTAAAAATGGTAAATCAGTTGATACATCAATGGGATTCACACCACTTGAAGGTTTAGTAATGGGTACTAGATGTGGAGATATCGATCCAGCTATCGTTCCTTACTTAATGAAAGAAATGAATATATCAGCTGCTGAAGTTGATACATTAATGAACAAAAAATCAGGTGTATTAGGAATTTCAGGTGTAAGCTCAGACTTCAGAGATATCGAAGGTGCAGCTAAAGAAGGAAACCACAGAGCGGCATTAGCTTTAGATGTATTCCACTATAGAGTAAAACAATACATAGGTGCTTATTCAGCAGCTATGAATGGTGTAGATGTAATAGTATTTACAGCTGGTTTAGGAGAAAACTCAATTGCTTCTAGAGCAGAAATCTGCAAAGATATGGAATACTTAGGAGTTAAATTAGATGAAGAAAGAAATAACGTTAGAGGAAAGATTGCAGAAATAAGTGCAGCTGATTCTAAGGTTAAAGTATTTGTAATTCCTACAAACGAAGAGTTAATGATAGCTAGAGATACTAAAGAACTAGCTTTCTAATTACCATATAAATAATATTTTGGGATTTTGGGCAGAATTTCTGCCCAAAATTTTTTAAACCAAGAAAATATCCTTGACTTTTTTTTATATTATTTATATAATAACTCATGTACGTTGTAAGGTATAAAGGATTTTTACTTGACAGTATAAAGATAATGATTTATCTTATATATTAAGGTTAAATTTTTAATATTAAAAAAGAGGTAGTTATACATGAAAATTGATATCACAGAACTACTTAAAAAACAACGTGGTACATATGAAGTTCATAATATAATTGAAGATTATAATGGGACTTATATAGGTAAGGATATTAAGTTTTTATCACCTTTAGAATTAAAGGGAACCTTTACTAAGGTAGGGGATAGCATTAATTTTAAAGGAAACGTAAAAGCTGATTTATTATTAAATTGTTCAAGATGTTTAGAAGAATTCACTTATAATTTGGATTTAGAATTAGAAGAGGATTTCTGTAAAAAACAGCAAGAACAAGAGGAAGCAATGATTTTAGAAGGAAATACTGTTGATTTTGAAGAGATAGTATTGAACGCTATAGATTTTGCTCTCCCAATTAAAAAATTGTGTAAAGAGGATTGTAAGGGTATTTGTTTCAGTTGTGGAACAAATTTAAATACAAAAACTTGTTTATGCAATAATGATGACGATGAATCAGAAGATGAATTCATCGACCCAAGATTTGCTAAATTAAAGAATTTATTTAAGGACAAATAAATTCTTAAATGATTCATAATTTACTTATACGCTTTTAAGGAGGTGTTACAATGGCTCATCCAAAGAGAAAAACTTCAAAAGGTAGAAGAGATCAAAGAAGAGCTCAAAACTTTAAGTTAAGCATGCCAGGTATAGTTGAGTGCCCTCAATGCCATGAAATGAAATTAGCTCATAGAGTATGTAAAAGCTGTGGATACTACAAAAATACAGAAGTTGTTTCAACTGAGAAATAGTAAAGAAAGTCGAAAGACTTTCTTTTATTTTTGTATTTATAATGGAAAAAATAACAAAACTAATATATAATAAAGAATATTGCTTAGATTGGAGGAGAGAAAATGAAAGTAGTAGTAGATGGAATGGGCGGAGATAATGCACCATATGCTATTGTAGAGGGCGCAGTTCAAGCTCAAAAGGAATATGGCATAGAAATAGTCATTACAGGTCCAGAAGACCTTATACAGAAGGAATTAGATAAATACGACTATGATAAATCTAAAATAAGTATATTACATGCATCGGAAGTTATTGGAACTAATGAACATCCGGCAATGGCAATTAGAAGAAAAAAAGACTCAAGTATAAATAAAGCCTTGAATCTTGTTAAAAATGGAGAAGCAGACGCTATTATATCCGCAGGAAGCACAGGAGCCTTTCTAACAGGTGCAACTCTTATAATTGGGAGAATAAAAGGGGTTTTAAGACCAGCTTTAGCACCTATAATGCCAGGAAAGAATGGTCCTTTTATGTTAATTGATTGTGGTGCCAATGTTGATTGTAAGCCAAAGAATTTAGAGCAATTTGCTTTAATGGGAAAAGCTTACTTTGAAACTGTAATGCAAGTAAATAATCCAAGTGTTGGACTTATAAATATAGGATCTGAAGAAGAAAAAGGAAATGAACTTACTAAGGAAGCTCACAAGTTATTAAAGGAAGCACCTATTAATTTTGCTGGAAACGTGGAGCCAAGGGATATTCCATTAGGAAATGTAAATGTTCTTGTTTGTGACGGTTTCGTTGGTAATACAGTTCTTAAAACTATTGAGGGTGTAGCAGGAAATATATTTTCTGTTTTAAAAGAAGAAATATATTCTAGTTTTAAGACAAAAATTGGAGGAATGCTTTTAAAATCTGTTTTTTCCAAGTTTAAAAAGGACTATGATTACAAAGAATATGGTGGAGCAGGATTTTTAGGAGTAAAATCTATATGTGTAAAGGCTCATGGAAGTTCTGATGCTAAAGCTTTAAAAAATGCCATAAGACAAGCAAAAGTGTTTTATGACAATAGAGTAATTGAGACAATAACAGAGTACATTGAAAACAGTATTGCAGATAATGATGAAAATATAAAAGCAGAATAATTTGATAAATAAGAATAAATTAATAGTGGTTCAATATAATATAAATATCAGATAGTATTTATTTAAATAAAAAATTAAAAATATATAAAATAATACTTGAAGAAATATGATAAAACTATTAATATTTATTTATAAAAGAAATTATGAATATTTTATAAGAAGTTTTTTGGAGGCGAATTTATGGTATTTGAAAGAGTAAAAGCTATAATAGTTGAACACTTAAGTGTGAATGAGGATGAAGTTACATTAGATGCTTCATTTGTGGATGATTTAGGAGCAGACTCATTAGACGTTGTTGAATTTATCATGGCTTTAGAAGAAGAATTCGATATGGAAATCCCTGATGAGGCGGCAGAGAAAGTTGCTACAGTTGGAGATGTTATTGAATACATAAAAACACGTGTAGAAGAATAATTTAGTCCCGCTTTAAGCGGGATTTTTTAAATAACAAATCTATAAAAGGAGTAGAATCATGCAAAAACAAAATAATACTGTGGAGCTATTAGAACAGGTTCTAGGTATAAAGTTTACTAACAAGTCTATTTTGAAAGTGGCTCTTACCCATAGTTCTTTTGCAAACCAAAAGAAAAAGGTAGAATATAATGAAAGGCTAGAGTATTTAGGAGATGCAGTGTTAGAACTTATAATAACAGAGCATTTATTTAAAAATTGTAGTGACAAGTCTGAGGGTGCTTTAACTAAGATAAGATCTTTAATTGTTTGTGAAAATTCTCTTTATGAAATAGCACAAAATTTATATTTAGGAAAATACATGCTTATGAGCAAAGGGGAAGAGCTTACGGGTGGAAGAGAAAGAAGTTCTATTTTAGCAGATTGTGTTGAAGCTGTTATAGCTGCAATATATTTAGATAAAGGACTTGAGGTTGCTAGAAAGTTTATAATAGATAATTTTCAAGATATAATAGAAAGAGCTATTGATAATAAAATTATATTGGACTATAAAACTAAGCTACAAGAAGTTATACAAAGCAAAGGCGAGGTTTCTATTAATTACAATATGTTAAAGTCAGAGGGTCCGGCTCATAGACCAACCTTTGAAGTTCAATTAGTTATCGATGGAGAAAATCAGTCGCAAGGTATAGGCTCTAGTAAGAAGGAAGCAGAACAAAATGCTGCTAAAAATATGCTTACAAAGATGGAGATGAAGTATGAATAAGAAACATTACATAATTCCTATATTTGTTCCTCATGAAGGATGTCCACATAACTGTGTATTTTGTAACCAAGATAGCATAACAGGTACTTCTGGTGATAATGTAGATGAACATTATGTTAGAAATACTATAGAGGAATATTTACATACCATAGAAGGCAATAAACATCCCGCATCAATTATAGAGGTTTCTTTCTTTGGTGGGACTTTTACAGCTATTGACATAGAAAAACAAAGAAAATTGCTTCAAGTTGCAAAGGAATATAAGGACAGAGGCAAGATACATAATATTAGGTTATCAACTAGACCGGATGCAATAGATATTTTAATTTTAGAGCATCTTAAAAAATACTCTGTGGATATAATTGAATTAGGAGTACAAAGTTTAGATGATGAAGTGTTGATTAAATCTGGAAGAGGACATAATGCTGAGCAAGTAGAAATTGCTTCTAAATTAATAAAGAGTTATGGCATTACATTAGGCCATCAAATAATGTTAGGGCTTCCTGGTGATAATTTTGAGAAGGATATAGAAACAACTAAAAAAGTTATTAGCATGAAACCCCATATATGTAGAATTTACCCTGCATTAACGGTAAAAAATACACCTATGGAAAAGATGTATTTAGATGGTACATATATTCCGTATTCCCTAGAATATGCTGTTGAAATAAGTAAGGTCATATATGGAATGCTAGAAGCTGAGGATATAAAGGTTATTAGATTAGGTCTACAGACTACAGAAGAAATAGATGAAGGTGCAGAAATTATAGCAGGGCCTTTCCATCAAGCCTTTAGGGAACTAGTAGAGGGGAATATTTTAATAGATATGATCGAAAGTATTATAAAAGATAAAAAAGGAATTAAGGAAATTGTTATAGAAATAAATACAAGAGATGTATCTAAACTTTATGCTAAGAGAAAATTCTTTTTTAATAAGTTAAAAGAAAAATATAATACTGTAAATTTTAAAGTTACTCAATCTCAAGATGTAGAAAGAAAGAATCTTAAGATACTAGTAAATAATGAGATATATAGTATCAATGAAAAAAGTTATTTAAAGGGCTTGTATTTAAAATAATACAGGCCTCTTTAATAGTATAAAAGTAAGTATTTAAATTGAAATTTTAGGACAAGTAATATAAACTTGTTTTATATAGTTAGTTTAGGAGTGGTTGTTATGAAAAGAAAACAAAGAGAAAAATTAACCAGAATTTTGGCTATTGCAATATTAGTGATATTTCTAGCAGTTACATTTTTATCGATATTATAGTTAAGTAGGTGACTTAAGTATGTTTCTTAAATCATTAGAGGTGAGAGGTTTTAAATCTTTTGCCGATAAAACGGAATTACAATTTAAAAATGGAATTACTGCTGTAATTGGACCTAATGGTAGTGGTAAAAGTAATGTTACTGATGCTGTAAGATGGGTTTTAGGTGAGCAAAGTATTAAAAATCTAAGAGGAGCAAAAATGGAAGATGTAATTTTTGCGGGTACTCAATTTAGAAAGCCAGTAGGTCTAGCTCAAGTATCTATAACCTTAAACAATGAAGATAAAGCATTAGATATAGATTATTCTGATGTTAAAGTAACAAGAAGACTTTATAGATCAGGAGAAAGTGAATATTACATAAATAATAATAAGTGTAGATTAAAAGATATACAGGAATTATTTATGGATACTGGTATAGGAAAAGAAGGTTATTCACTTATTGGACAAGGAAAAATTGAAGCTGTATTAAGTGGAAGACCTGAAGAAAGAAGAGGGCTTTTAGAGGAAGCTGCTGGAATTGTTAAGTTTAAAAGCAGAAAAGAAGAAGCAGAAAAGAAGCTTGGCAATACAGAACAGAATTTAATAAGAATTAATGATATCATTGGAACTTATGAGGAAAGATTAGAGCCTTTGAGAATAGAGATGGAAAAGGCAAAGGAGTTCTTAACTTTATCAGAGGAACTTAAGGTTAAAGAAATTAATTCTATCATAGAGAAAATCAAGGATTTTGATAGTAAATCTGAAAAAATTAAAGAAGATATTGAAAAAGTAAACAAGGACATTGAGAATAACTTAGGTGTGAAAAATGACTTTAAAGATAAAAGTCAATATTGGAATGATCAATTAGAAAAGTATGAAGAAGAAAATAAAGAGAATCAGGAATCATACTATTCAAATAAGGCTCTGAAACAAGAAAAGGAATCAGAAATTAAGGTTTTAGAGGAAAAAATTAATAACATAAAAAGCTTTATTTCAAATAGTCAAAGGTCAATGGAAGAGCTTACGGCTAAGTATGAACTTACTTCAGAGCTAAAGGCAAAGGAAGAGAAGGCTCTTATAGAACTAGGTAAGGAAAAAGATGAGCTAGTAAGCAAGATAACGGAGCTTGAAGGCTTAATACAAGACATGGAGAGTTCTGTTAAAAATGAAAATGCCGAACTTCAAAGATTGAAATTAGAAGAGATAAATATAAATAATTCAATATTAGAGAAAAATAATATTGTTATGAATCTTAATAGAGATATTGAATCTTTAGATAAAGATATTGAGAACTTAAAAGCAGAGTGTGAAGGTTACGAAGGTAATTTAAAAATTAATAGTAGTACAGAAGTAGCGCTTGTAACAGAGAAAAAAGAAGTTAAGCAAAGAATTGAAAGTTATGAAAAAGAAACAGAAGAAAATAAAAAGCAGTTATCTAAGTGGAGAGCTAAGTTAAGTAATGTTGAGAGAACTCATAAGGAACTTACAAATAGCTTAAATAAGATTGAAGCTAATAAAACAGTGTTAATAAATCTTGAAAAGCAATTTGAGGGTTATACAAGAGCTATTAAGGTTTTGATGACCCATGTTAGTAATGGAAGTGTTAAGGGGCTAAAGGATAAGTGTTACATTCTAGGAGAAGTTATAGAGGTTAATAAAGAGTATGAAATTGCTATAGAAATAGCTTTGGGTGCTGGAATTTCAAATGTAATAACTTCAAGTTCTGAGGATGCTAAGATTTTAATTAATCACTTAAAACGAAACAATATAGGAAGGGGAACTTTCTTACCTTTAGATATAATAAGAGGTAAAAAGTTAACTATAAGCAATGAGCTTAGAAGTTACAATGGATTTATAGGTGTTGCTAGTGAATTAGTTTCTTATAGTAGTAAATTCTCTAAGGCTATTGAATATGCCTTAGGAAATATAGCTATAGTTAAAACTATGGATGATGCTTTATATATAGCTAAAAAAACTAATAGTAGCTTTAGAATTGTTACTTTAGAGGGAGAGGTTGTTAATCCTGGAGGATCTTTAACAGGAGGAAACACTTTTCATAAATCTACAAGCATCATAAGTAGAAAAAGAGAAATCAAAGAATTAGAGGAAAAACACAGTGAAACTCTAAGCAGGTTGAAGGAAGCAACTTCCGATATAGCAACTCTTAGTAAAAGCATTGGAGAACTGGATGATCATAATTTAAACTTAAAAGATAATATACACTATGAGAACATAGAGTTAACTAAAATTGAATCTAGGATCAATGTTATATTAGAGGAAAATAAAAAGATTATAGCTTCTTTAGAGGTAAAACAAAGTTTATTGAATAAGCTTACTTCAGGTTTGGAAAATAATAAAGAAAGATTAATCAGTGAAGAAAGCACATTAGAAAACTTAAAGGAAAGATATAAAGAAGTTATTTCTGGCATGAAGATTCTTGAAGAAAGGGTTAAGGGTATATTAGAAAAGGTTAATAATAATAAAGAGGACTTAACAGATTATAAAATAAACAAAGCTAAGTTGGATGAGGTATTATTAGCTAAAAGTAAAGAAATTGAAAGAATAAGTAGGGAATCTTTAGAGTGCAAGGAAAAATTAAATTCTATAGTAAAAGAAGTTGAGAGTAGCTCTATATCAGAAAAAGAGTTCATTACTAATATAGATAAAGCTAAAAAAGCTATAGAGGACATAGATTTAGAACTTGAAAACTTAGAAGAGGCTATAAAGAATGTAGAAATAGAAAAGATAAAAATTAAAGAATTCATAAGAAATCATGGGGATAAATTAGAAGAGTTATCTAATGTGATTGGAAAGTTTGATAAAGAATTAAACAAGCAGCTTATGTTACTTACAAAGTTAGAAGCGGAAAGAGAAGCTTATTATAGTAAATTGAATGAGGATTTCAGTTTAACTTATGCTGAAGCTTTAGAATATAAGATTGAAAACTTGGAAATTAATAAGTTAAGAGCTGAAATTAATGAAATTAAAAATAAAATTTCAGATATGGGCTTGGTTAATGTAGGTGCTATTGAAGAGTATAAAGAAATAAAAGAAAAATATACTTTTATGAGCACTGAAAGAGAAGATTTATTAAAAGCCAAGCAAGAAATTGAAGAAGTTATTGAAGAGATAACTGTAAAAATGAAAGAAGTATTCAGAGAGAATTTTGAAATATTGAATATTAACTTTGATGAAACTTTTAAAGAGTTATTTAAAGGGGGAAGTGCTAGTTTAATATTAGGTGAAGGTGATGAATTAACAGGTAAGATTGATATAAATGTTCAACCACCAGGAAAGAAACTTCAAAATATAAACTTAATGTCCGGTGGTGAGAAGGTTTTATCAGCTATTGCCTTGCTTTTTGCTATATTAAAAATGAAGCCTACTCCATTCTGTATACTAGATGAGATTGAAGCTGCTTTAGATGACGCTAACATTTCAAGATATGCAGAGTTTTTAAGGCAATTTTCTGATAGAACTCAATTTATAGTTATAACTCATAGAAAGGGTACTATGTCTGTTAGTGATGTTTTATATGGAGTTACTATGGAAGAAAAGGGAATATCAAAAATTGTTTCTGTAGATTTAGCAAGTGAAATGGTAAAGGAGAGTTAAAGATGTTTGGTAAGTTTTTTGAAAAATTAAAAGATGGTCTATCAAAAACAAGAGATAATTTAACTGATAAAATTAATGAGGTTTTAAATTTAGCTGTTGCAATAGACGATGATTTATATGAAGAATTAGAAGAAATTTTAATTACAGCCGATGTAGGAGTAGAAACTACAATGGATATAATTGAAAGATTAAGAGTTAAAATAAGAAAAGAAAAGATAAATGAAGTTAGTGAAGTTAAGCCTTGCTTAAAATCAGTAATAGCAGAAATGATGGAAGATGAAGAAGAAGAGTCAGCTGTATGTGAGGATGTACCAGAGGTGATTTTAGTTATAGGAGTAAATGGAGTTGGAAAGACAACATCTATAGGTAAAATAGCTTCTAGATTAAAAAATGAAAATAAAAAGGTATTATTAGCTGCTGCTGATACTTTTAGAGCTGCTGCTATTGATCAGTTAGAGGTCTGGAGTAATAGAGCAGGTGTTGATTTAATAAAACATCAAGAGGGAGCAGATCCTGCAGCGGTTGTTTTTGATGCTATACAAGCAGCCAAGGCTAGAAAAGCTGATGTCTTAATATGTGATACTGCTGGAAGACTTCATAATAAGAAAAACTTAATGGATGAACTTTCTAAAATTAATAGAATAATAGAAAGAGAGTATTCAGAGGCTAAGAAACAAACTTTATTAGTTTTAGACTCAACAACAGGACAAAATGCTGTTCAGCAAGCTAAACAGTTTATGGAAGTGAGTAAAATTGATGGAATAGTTTTAACTAAATTAGATGGTACTGCTAAGGGTGGTATAGTTATATCAATTAAAAATCAGCTTGGAATACCTGTTAAGTTTGTAGGTGTTGGTGAGGGAGTTGATGATTTACAAGAATTTAACTCTAATGATTATGCAGAAGCGCTTCTGTAGTTGAAAAATTATAAGGATATATATTTTGGTAAATAAACTAAGTATATCGATATAGTTGCATAAGTATATACTAAGGATTAATAAATATATAGCAATAGGTTATCAATATTTTAGAATATATATTATAGAGTAAAGAAGTCTTTCCAAGTGGATTTAGACTTCTTTATTTTAAGAAATAAAAAAAATAAAAAAGTGTTAAGTAAAAATACTTGACATATAAAAAATCTTTTGTTAAGATGTAATCTGTAAGTAAGGTGATGTTATGGATAAGAGAATAGAAATATCAATTTTATTAGATATTTATGGAGTATTACTTACAGAAAAGCAAAGAGATATTATGGATTTATATTTCAATAATGATTTATCATTAGCAGAGATTTCTGAGAATACTAATACAAGTAGGCAGGCTATTCACGATCTTATAAAAAGATGTGAAAGACTATTATCAGAATATGAATCCAAGCTATGCTTGATGAAAAGAAATACTGAGTTACATAGGATGAAAAAGTCAGTAGATGAGCATTTAGATAAATTATTAGAAAAAGATTTAGATATAGATAGTAAAGATAGAATTAATAATATAAGATACTTGATAAATGATTTAAACTAGGAGGGTCTTATGGTATTCGAAGGTTTATCCTCAAAATTACAGGATACAATTAAAAAGTTAAAGGGTAAGGGAAAACTTACTGAAAAAGATATAAAAGAAGCCATGAGAGAAGTAAAGCTTGCATTATTGGAGGCTGACGTTAACTTTAAAGTTGTTAAAGACTTTGTTAAGGTAGTTAGTGAAAAATGTATGGGCTCAGAAGTATTAGAGAGTCTTACTCCAGGTCAGCAAGTCATTAAAATAGTTAATGATGAGTTAACTCGTTTGATGGGAGAAACTGAAAGCAAATTAGAATTCTCTCCTAAGGGAATGACTGTTATTATGTTAGCAGGTCTTCAAGGTGCTGGTAAAACTACAATGTGTGGTAAATTAGCATTGAATCTTAGAAAGGCTAATAAAAAACCTCTATTAGTAGCATGTGACGTTTATAGACCAGCAGCTGTAAAACAATTGCAAGTTGTTGGAAAACAAATAGATGTTCCTGTATTCACAATGGGAGATAAGGTAAGTCCAGTGGATATTTCAAAGGCTGCTATAGAATATGCTAAAAACAACGGTCAAAACGTTGTTATAATAGATACAGCAGGTAGACTTCATATTGATGAAACTTTAATGGATGAATTAAAACACATTAAAGAAGAAGTGGTACCAGATGAAATATTACTAGTAGTTGACTCTATGACAGGGCAAGATGCTGTTAATGTTTCAAAAACTTTCAATGAAGCTTTAGATGTTACGGGAGTTATCTTAACTAAGTTAGATGGTGACACTAGAGGGGGAGCAGCACTTTCAATTAAGGCTATGACTGGCAAACCAATTAAGTTTGTTGGTTTAGGTGAGAAAATGAGTGATTTAGAAAGCTTCCACCCAGATAGAATGGCATCAAGAATACTTGGTATGGGAGATGTACTTTCTTTAATAGAAAAAGCTCAAGCAGCTATTGATGAAAAAGAGGCTTTAGAGTTAGGAAATAAAATGTTAAACAATGATTTTAACTTTGAGGATTTCTTAACTACAATGAATCAAATGAAGAAATTAGGGCCATTAAATAAATTAGTTGAAATGGTTCCAGGTGTAAATTCTAAGCAATTAGAGGGCATAGATTTGTCAGAGGGAGAAAAAGAAATGGTTAAAAAAGAAGCCATGATTAACTCTATGACAGCTAAGGAAAGAAGAAATCCAAATCTAGTTGCGTCTTCATCAAGTAGAAAGAAAAGAATTGCCAAAGGTTCAGGCACAACTGTTCAACAGGTAAATAAATTCTTAAAAGAATTTGAAATGATGAGGAAGATGATGAAGCAGATGAAAGGCATCCAAAAGGGTGGTAAAAAAGGTTTATTAGGAAAACTACCTTTCAAGTTTTAGTAAAAGGTTAATTATATTTTAAGATATAGTTAGAAGAAATAAAAGGAGGTGAATTTTAAATGGCAGTTAAAATGAGATTAAAAAGAATGGGTGCTAAGAAAGCTCCTTTTTATAGAATTGTTATAGCTGATTCAAGATGTCCAAGAGATGGTAGATTTATCGAGGAGATTGGTTACTACAATCCATTAACTGAGCCTGTAACTGTAAAAATCGACGAGGCTAAAGCAACAGAATGGTTAAACAATGGTGCACAACCTTCAGATACAGTTAAGAGACTTTTAAACAACGCTGGTCTTTGTAAATAATGATTGGAGGATTATCTCATGAAAGAAGTATTAGAGGTAATAGCTAAATCACTAGTAGACAATCCAGAAATGGTAGATGTCAAAGAGGTAGTAGGTGAGCATTCAATAATTTTAGAACTTAAAGTATCTCAAGAAGATATGGGTAAAATTATTGGTAAGCAGGGAAGAATAGCTAAGGCTATTAGAACTGTTGTAAAAGCAGCCGCTATTAAGGAAAACAAAAGAGTCGTTGTAGAAATTATTTAACTACATAAATAAGAGTTAGGGAAACCTAACTCTTGTTTTATGTTAAAGAAAATTTTAAGATAATTTTATGGATATAGATAAATATGAAGTTTGGTAGAAATTAATTAATTAAACTTCATTTAATTATATATAGAAGTTTAAATATGAGATATAATATTTAATATGATTTGAAAGAAAAAAGATACATAAAGGAGTTATATGCATGAAGGAATTTTTAGTAATAGGACAGATAACTAAAGCTCATGGATTAAAGGGTGAGGTTAAGGTTTTATCTTTAACTGATGATTTAAAAAGATTTAAAAAATTAAAGAGTGTATTCATTGATGGAGCTGAAAAAAATATAGAGGGATGTAAGCTTCAAGGTGATAGAGCTATTTTGAAAATAGAGGGAATTGATACTGTAGAAGCTACGGCTAAATATAAAGGGAAATATTTATCAATACATAGAAGTGAAGGAATACAGTTGGAAGAGGATGAATACTACATTGCGGATTTAATTGGATGCACAGTTTTTGATGAATTAGGTGCAGAGTTAGGTAATGTTTATGATGTGCTAGCAACAGGAAGTAATGATGTGTATTGGGTTAAGAATGGTAAGGAAGAAGTTTTAATTCCGGCTTTAGGTGACATAGTAATTTCTGTAGATATTGAAAATAGTAAAATAATAATTAAACCAGTAAGTGAGTGGATGTAAGTGAAAATAGATATATTAACTTTGTTTCCGGAAATGTTTGATATTTTTAATCATAGCATAATTGGAAGGGCTATAGATAAGGGTATATTAGAAATAAAGGCTACTAATATAAGAAACTTTGCGGAAAATAAACATAAAAATGTAGATGACTATCCTTATGGAGGAGGGGCAGGTATGTTAATGTCTCCTCAACCTATAGTATCTACAATAAAACATATAAAAGAAAATAATAGAGGCAAAGTAATATACTTAGGACCTAGAGGAAAAACCTTTAATCAAGACTTAGCTAAAGAACTAGCTAAAGAAGATGAGTTAGTATTTTTATGTGGACATTATGAAGGAATTGATGAGAGAGCAAGAAAATATATTGATGAAGAGATATCTTTAGGAGACTTTGTCCTTACAGGGGGAGAAATGGCTTGTATACCTGTAATCGATAGTATATGTAGATTGGTAAGTGGAGTTTTATCTTCTAATGTTAGCTATGAAGATGAATCTTTTTATAGTGGTGTTTTAGAGTATCCACAGTATACAAGACCAGAAGTTTTTGAAGATATGAAAGTTCCGGCGGTACTATTATCAGGGCATCATGAAAACATAAGAAAGTGGAGACGATACCAATCTTTAAAAATCACTGAAAAACATAGACCTGATTTATATAAAAAGATTACTTTGTCAAAGGAAGATAAAAAAATATTAAAAACTTTTGAATAAAACATTGAATTAATTCGAAAAATATGTTAAAATAACATTCGTGCTAATCCGGATGGTCCTCTGTCACAAAAGCGTGTTAAGAACATCTAAATATTTATCGGGGAGGTAGTACATATGTTAGATATAATAAGATCAATAGAAGCAGAACAATTAAGAAACGACTTACCAGAATTTAATGTTGGTGATAACGTAAAAGTTCACATCAAAATTAAAGAGGGAAGCAAAGAAAGAGTCCAAATTTTTGAAGGTACAGTAATCAAAATTCAAAATGGTGGATTAAGAGAAACTTTCACAGTTAGAAGAGTAGCTTACAACTGTGGTGTTGAAAAAACTTTCCCAATGAACTCTCCAGTTATCGATAAAATCGAAGTATCTAGAAGAGGTAAAGTAAGAAGAGCTAAGTTATTCTACTTAAGAGACAGAGTAGGTAAAGCTGCTAAAGTTAAAGAAAGATTATAAGGAAATGGGGCTGTATAGTCCCATTTTTTATATACCAAAAATTAATGCAAAAGGAAGTGTGTATTATGGCTATAAATTGGTATCCAGGGCATATGGCTAAAACTAGAAGACAAATAACGGAAAATTTAAAGCTAGTAGATGCGGTTATAGAGATAAGAGATGCAAGAATAGTAAAGTCTAGCGCAAATCCTGATATAGAAAAAATATGTAAGGATAAGCCTAGAATAGTGCTTTTAAATAAATTTGATTTAAGTGACCCTGTAGTAACAAATGCATGGATAAAAAAGCTTGAAAAGAAGAATGTAAGAGTAATTTTAACTAATAGTCTTTTAGGAAAAGGGTTAAATCAAATTAAGCCTACTTTAGATGAGCTTTTTAAAGAAAAAAAAGAAAGACTGAAAAATAAAGGGGTAATGGATCTAACAATTAGAGTTATGGTTGTAGGTATACCTAACGTAGGAAAGTCTTCCTTTATTAACAAGATGGCTAAAAATAAGATTGCTAAGGTTGGTGACAGACCAGGGGTTACTAGAAATAATCAATGGATAAAAACTAAGGTAGGTATCGAAATGCTAGATACGCCAGGAGTACTATGGCCTAAATTTGAAGATGAAGAAACAGCTTTGAATTTAGCTTTCACTGGTGCTATTAAAGACGAAATCATGGATATTGAAGAATTAGCTTACAAGTTAGTTGAAAAATTAACTCAATATTATCCAGAAAGACTAAAGGAAAGATATAAACTAACAGAGCTTTCAGAAGACCCATTAGAGAATTTAGATATGATAGGCAAAAAAAGAGGAATGGTTATATCTGGTGGTAATATAGATTATAACAGATTAGCTGTAATGCTTCTAGATGAGTTTAGAGGTGGAAAGTTAGGCGGCATATCTATGGATAGATAGGAGTTACTTATGGAAATGATAAATCAATTATTGAGCAAAGGTGTATCAGAAATAAGGGCTTATGTAGTAGGTATAGAAAATAACTTATATAATATAGAAGAAGGTTTTTTGGAACATCTTATAGAAACTTTTTTAAATGATTCAAGAAAAGGTGTGCAATCACTTGGAAAGAGACTTGAAAAACAAAGAAATGATTTAAATAAAGAAATAGTAAGAGTTCAAAATTTATATGACTTTGATAAGTCCTTTGGTGACTATAAGGTTGTAGCTGGAGTGGACGAGGTAGGAAGAGGACCTTTAGCTGGTCCTATAGTAGCTGCAGCAGTTATAATGGATTTGAATTATGCAAGTGCAAAGGATTTAATTCTTAGGGTCAATGATTCTAAAAAGATCAAAGAAGAATTAAGAAAAGAACTTGCAGAGATAATTAAAAAAAATGCTATAAGCTATAGCATAGCTGTAAAGAGTAATGAAGAGATAGATGATAAGGGTATAGCCTATTGTAACCATATGGTCTTTTTAGAGGCTATAGAAGGGCTAAACAGGGATTGTGACTTAGTTTTAAGTGATGGTTATAAGGCTAAGTACTATAATGGAAATAATGAAGCTGTAATAAAAGGAGATACTAAAAGTTTTAATATAGCTTGTGCATCTATAATTGCTAAGGTATATAGAGATGAACTTATGAAGGAATATAGTAAGAAGTATCCGGATTATGGTTTTGAAAAGAATGTAGGATATGGTACAGAGGTACATATAAAATCCATTAAAGAACATGGAGTTACACCTATACATAGAAAAAGTTTTTTAAGTAGTATTATGGATAGTAATATAATACGATAATTAAAAGTATAAAGCAAAGCTTATGAAGGTGGAGTAAATTTAAAAATGTTTTAAATGAGGAAATATCTCATTTAAAACATTTTTTTATGCGCAAGATTATTAATATAATCTAAAGGCATCTTGAATAAAGTTTATTATTGGAGTAGAATAATTCATATCGAAGGAAACTTCTAAGGCATCAAATCTACAATTAAAGTTTCTTAAATTAAACTTTGTTATATAATATTTAGAAAGCCTGATAAGTTGATTCTGTTTGGCTATGCCTATAGATTCACAGGGATATCCAAAGTTATTTGAAAATCTACTTTTTACTTCGATAAAGCAAATAATATCTTTATATTTACATACTAAATCAATTTCTCCAAGATTGCATCTGAAATTCTTATCTAAAATAATATATCCTAGATTTCTTAAATAATTTTCAGCTAAATCTTCGCCATAAGAACCTATAGATTTATTGAAACATTTCATAAAAAACCTCCTATATTTTTATAAGGTTACTGAAAATTAAAATATAAATAGGGCTTAATATTTAAATTTTTAATAACTAATCTTTTAAAAATGTGTTAAATTATCTAAAAATTTTGAAAAATTTATAGTTCTTCATAGAAAATACCTTATGAAACTAAAAGGACTATAAAAGAACATTTAATTAATAAACTTATATAAAAGTAAAAAATAAATTATATTTATATTAATTTTGGTCAATAATGTAAAAAAATATAAGTGATGGTGATAAAATGTCTATAAAAATTTTTAGTGCTTCCTTTAGTGGCATTGAAGGTATTTTAGTTAAGGTTGAGATAAATATTTCTAAGGGGCTTCCTACATTTAATATTGTTGGATTAGGAGATACCTCTATAAAGGAGTCAAAGGATAGAGTAAGAGCTGCTCTTGTGAATTTAGGATATGAGATGCCTTTGGGACACATAACCATAAATTTGGCTCCAGCTGACTTGAAAAAAGAGGGGTCATTATTTGATTTGCCAATAGCTATAGGAATACTAATAGCATCAAATCAAATAAAAGTAGATAATTATGAGGATTATTTGATGGTTGGTGAACTATCTTTATCAGGGGAAATAAATAAAGTAAAGGGTTTACTACCTTTAGTAATTGAAGCTAGAAATAGAGGAATAAAAAACTTAATAATACCCGTTGAAAATGTAAAGGAGTGTAGTTTAATAAAGGATATAAATTTATTTCCCTTTAATCATTTAAGTCAAGTTATAGATTTTATTATGTACAAGGATTTACAGCCTTATAAGGAGAATATGGAATTCAAAAAAAGAAATAACTTTTATGATTTTAATGAAATATATGGTCAAGAAAGTGCAAAGCGTGCATTGGAGATAGCTGTTGCTGGAAATCATTCTATTTTAATGTTTGGCCCTCCAGGATCAGGAAAATCTATGTTAGCTAATAGAGTGTCAACAATAATGCCTGAATTGAATTATGAAGAGCTACTAGAAGTTATGAAGATAAGTAGTGTATCTGGAGAGGGTAGTAATGAAGAGGATATTATAATAGATAGACCCTTTAGAAGTCCACATCATACAAGTACACCTATTGCATTAGTTGGTGGAGGAAGAAATTTATTGCCAGGGGAGATTACTTTGGCTCATAACGGGGTATTATTTTTAGATGAGGTGGTGGAGTTTAAGAAATCTACTTTAGAATTATTAAGACAGCCACTAGAAGAAAGGGTTATGAGAATAGATAGAGCAAGTGGCTCTGTAGAATACCCTTGTAACTTTATGCTTATATGCGCTATGAATCCATGCCCATGTGGCTTCTATGGTACAAATCGTAAGCAATGCACCTGTGAAGAGTATATAAGAAACAAGTATATTTCAAGATTATCAGGTCCGTTTTTAGATAGGATAGATATGTTTGTATCTATAAATGGAATTGATTATGCAGATATAAATAAAGGGGGAAGTGGAGAAAGTTCTGAGAGTATAAAAAGTAGGATTATGGAGGCTAGAAAGCTTCAGAGTGAAAGATATAAAAATAAGAAGTTTAATACCAATAGCTTAATGGGAAACAAAGAAATAAAAAGTTATTGCAAATTAAAAAAAGAAAGTGAAGATACAATGGAAGAGATATATTCTAGATTTAACTTGAGTGTAAGGGCATATAATAGAATTTTAAAAATATCTAGAACTATAGCTGATTTAGATTCATCAGTTCAAGTGCAAAGATCTCATATAATTGAAGCTTTGAATTATAGAAGATTTATAAATGGTGAAATAATTTAGTATAGGAGAGTAAAAATTGAAAGATGAAGATCTATGGCTAGCATTAGCTCAAATTTCTAATAAAACCAAGCTAGAATTACTGGAGATCTCTGAGAGTACAGAGGAGTTATTCAAGGGGTTTTCAGAAAATTATCACAAATTTAAAAATAATAAAATTAAGCTTGCATTGAAAGAAGCTTTGGAAGAAGATAAAATAAAAAAGTTAAAAGAGATAATGTATGAAAAAAATATTAAGTACGTAACTATAAAAAGTAAAAGTTACCCAAGTAGATTAAAAACAATAGATAGTGCTCCATATATTTTATTTTACAGAGGAGATATAAGTAAATTAGAGTATGAAAAGTCTGTATCTCTTGTAGGTTCTAGAGAGTGTACTGTTTATGGAAGGGAAGTTGCAGAAAGTATAAGTGAAGAATTAAGTAATTATGATGTTATAATGGTAAGTGGTCTTGCTAAGGGAATCGATACAATATGTCATGAAGTTGCTTTGAAAAATAATAAATTTACTTGTGGAGTATTGGGATGTGGTGTAGATGTAGTTTATCCTAAGAGTAACAGTAAAATTTATGATAAGATAATAGAGAATGGATGTATAGTGAGTGAGTTTCTTCCTGGCACTCCACCATTAAGTAGAAATTTTCCGCAAAGAAATAGAATTATAAGTGGACTTAGTGATTTAGTTATAGTTGTAGAAGCTAATATAAAAAGTGGTTCCTTAATTACAGCTAGAGTAGCGGCGGAACAAGGAAAGGAAGTTGTTGCTGTTCCTGGGTCTATATTCTCGAAATTAAGTCTTGGGACCAATAAATTAATTAAGGATGGAGCAATACCTTATACTGATTTAGAAGATTTATTATTTTTAATAGGAATATATAATATTAAAAGAAATAATAATAAAGTAATAAGAAAAGAAAAAAATATAGATGAAAATATAAGCAGAATACTAGAAGTATTAAGCGATAGACCTATACATATTAATGAAATAGTAAAACTAACTAATATTGACATAAAGCATTTATATGAGTTATTATTTGAAATGCAGATTAATTTTGGAGTTAAGTGTATAGATATGAACTTTTATGTAAAGCTTTAAATTTTATTGAAAGTTAAATAATATATAGTTAAGCAACTTATTGGAGGGAGAATATGGGACAAAAATTAGTTATAGTTGAGTCTCCTACTAAGGTGAAAACAATAAAAAAATATTTAGGACCAAATTATGTAGTTGAAGCGACTATGGGACATGTAAGGGATCTACCTAAAAGTCAATTAGGTGTTGATATAGAAAATAACTATACTCCTAAGTATATTACAATTAGGGGTAAAGGAGAAGTTCTTGATATTCTAAGAAAAAATGCAAAAAAATGCGATAAGATATATCTTGCAACGGACCCTGATAGAGAAGGAGAAGCTATATCTTGGCATCTAGCTAAGGCATTGAAACTAGATGAAACTGAAAAATGTAGAATTGAATTTAATGAGATTACTAAAACAGCAGTAAAAAATGCCATAAAGAATCCAAGAAAAATAAATGAGAGTTTAGTTAATGCTCAACAAGCAAGGAGAGTATTAGACAGATTAGTTGGATATGAAATAAGCCCAATTTTATGGAAGAAAATAAAGTGGGGATTAAGTGCAGGTAGAGTACAATCTGTTGCATTAAAGATGCTTTGTGATAGAGAGAAATTAATTAATGATTTTATACCGGAAGAATATTGGACTATAGAGGGTAAATTAAAATCAGAACATGAGAAAAAAGAGCTACAAGTGAAATTAGTATCAGTAAAGAATGAAAAGCCTGTTATTAATAATTCTGATACGGCCTATGCAATTGAAAAAGATTTGCAAGAAGGAGAATTTATAATTCAAAAAATTAAAAAATCTAATAAGTCAAAATCTCCTTTAGCACCTTTTACAACTAGTACTTTGCAACAGGATGCATATAAAAAGTTAAATTATACAACTAAAAAGACAATGTCTGTTGCTCAGCAATTATATGAAGGTATAGAAGTAAAGGGATATGGAAGCGTTGGTTTAATTACGTACATGAGAACAGACTCTGTTAGAGTATCTGATGAAGCTCAAAACTCAGCTAAGGAATTTATAACTAATTCCTATGGAGAAAAGTATGTTCCGGAGAGCTTTAGGAATTTCAGTACAAAGAAAAATAGTCAAGATGCTCATGAAGCTATAAGACCTACATATATTGAAATAACACCTGAAAAAGCTAAGGCGGATTTAAAAAGTGATCAATATAAACTATACAAATTGATTTGGGAAAGATTTGTAGCTAGTCAAATGGCCAATTGTATTTATGATGCTACTAGCATAGATGTTAAGAACTCGGATTATGTATTAAGAGCTACAGGAACTACAACGATATTTGAAGGCTTTAAAAAAATATATAATAATGAAGAGGAAAAGGATCAAAAATTACCTAACTTATCTGAAGGTGATAAACTTTCAAGTTTAGGAATAGAAGGTAAGCAACATTTTACTCAACCACCAGCAAAATTTTCAGAGGCATCTTTAGTTAAAACTTTAGAGGAAAATGGTATAGGAAGACCGAGTACTTATGCACCAACTATTTCTACTTTATTAAGTAGACAATATATTGAGAGAGATAAAAAAATATTACAACCTACGGAACTTGGTAATATAGTAAATGATATAGTTTCTCATTATTTTAAGCAGATAGTTGATATTGAATTTACTGCTGAAATGGAGCGTAAATTAGATAGAATTGAACTTGGAGAAATTCAGTGGGAAAGCGTAGTAGGAGAATTCTTTGAACCTTTAAAGGAAGCAATAGAGATAGCAGAGAAGGAAATTGCTAAGATTACTATAGAAGATGAGGTATCAGATGTTCCATGCGATAAATGTGGAAGGATGATGGTTATAAAAAGAGGTAGGTTTGGAGACTTTTTAGCATGTCCTGGATATCCAGAGTGTGAGAATACAAAACCTATTGTAAAAGAGTTGGATGTTGAGTGTCCTAAGTGTGGTGGAAAAATATTAGTAAGAAAAAGCAAAAAGGGAAGACAATTTTATGGATGTTCTAATTATCCTAATTGTGATTATGTTAGTTGGCAAGAACCAGTTAATAAAAAATGCCCTAACTGTGAAACTTTACTTGTAAAAAAATCCACAAAAACCAAAGGTGACTGGTTACAGTGTCCAAATAGTGAATGTAATTATAAAGAAAAGCTAGAAGAAGTAGAAAAAGACAAAAACTAAAGTAGAATTAGTCGAAAGTGTTTAAAAAATGTCGAAAAAAGTAAAGTGTGCTTGAAATTAAGTTTCTATTATGCTATCATTATATAGTATTATAAATAAATTTAAAAAATATGAGCAGATTAAAAAAGTGTATGGTTATTAAAGTGTTAATTTTATGTTATGTTAATTTATAAAGTGTAATTTAAGAGAAAAAAAGGGAGGAAATGAAATGTCGTTATTAGAAAAAACAAGAATGTTAAACAAAATACTACAAAAGACAGGAAATGATCCAGTAGCATTTTCAGATATATGTACATTATTAAGTGAAGTACTAAGTTGTAATGTGTACATAATAAGTAGAAAAGGTAAGGTTTTAGGATATGATTTATCAGCAGGCTTTGAATGTGAGATGGTTAGAGATCATGTTATAAAAGAAATGAGATTCCCAGATCATTATAACAATAAGTTATTAAATGCTGAGGAAACTAAGGCGAATTTAACTAACACTGGATTCTGCGTATTTGAAGAAGGAACAAGTTGTGATATGGATAATAAAATAACAACAATAGTTCCTATAGTTGGAAACAGAGAGAGATTAGGTACTTTATTATTAGCAAGATTTAATACTCTTTTCACTGAAGAGGATTTAGTGTTAGCTGAGCATAGTGCTACAATTGTAGGACTTGAAATATTAAGGTCTAAAAATGAAGAAATTGAAGAAGAAGCTAGAAAGAAAGCTATAGTTCAATTAGCAATAGGAACTTTATCTTATTCTGAACTTGAAGCTGTTGAGCATATATTTAATGAATTAGACGGTAATGAAGGATTATTAGTTGCATCTAAGATTGCAGATAAAGTTGGTATAACTAGATCTGTAATAGTAAATGCATTAAGAAAATTCGAGAGTGCTGGAGTAATTGAATCTAGATCTTTAGGAATGAAAGGCACTCACATTAGAATTTTAAATGATAAACTATTAGATGAATTAGAAAAAATTAAATAGTTTATAAGATTCTAATTAATGTATAAAAATAAGTTATTAAGATAATTATATAAATAAGAAAGTAAAACAGGATTATCCTGTTTTATTTTTTTAAAATAAAATAATGTAGAAATACAAATTTTATGTTGAATACGCTAAAACCTTATGATATACTACATAAGGTAAGAAAATACACACATTATCTGAATTTCTTAGAGGGTGCTCTTAGAAATTTATCTATGAGTCTTTAAGAAAGATGAGGATAATGGAGGTAAAACCATAGGAGGGAAAATTAAATGGCAGTTATAAGCATGAAACAATTATTAGAAGCAGGTGTTCACTTTGGACATCAAACAAGAAGATGGAACCCTAAAATGGCTCCATACATATTCACAGAGAGAAATGGTATATACATCATTGACTTACAAAAAACAGTTAAAAAAGTTGATGAAGCTTACGATTTCATTAAATCAGTATCAGAAGAAGGAAAAGATATCTTATTCGTAGGTACTAAAAAGCAAGCTCAAGAAGCTATAGCTTCAGAAGCTGTTAGAGGTGGAATGCACTACGTTAAAAATAGATGGTTAGGTGGTATGTTAACTAACTTTACTACTATCCAAAAGAGAATAGCAAGAATGGAAGAGATCGAAAACATGGAGAAGGACGGAATATTTGAAGTTCTTCCTAAGAAAGAAGTTACTAACTTAAGAAACGAACATGAAAAGTTAGAGAAAAACTTAGGCGGAATCAGAAACATGGACGTTTCTAAAATCGGTGCTTTATTCGTAGTAGATCCAAGAAAAGAAAAGAATGCTATATCAGAAGCTAAAATATTAGGAATTCCAGTTGTAGCTATAGTTGATACTAACTGTGACCCAGATGTAGTTGATTTTGTAATTCCAGGTAACGATGACGCTATCAGAGCTGTAAAATTAATCACAGCTAAAATGACAGACGGAATCATTGAAGCAAGACAAGGTGAGCAATTAGCTGAATAATCCTATTTATATAGGCAAAAAGAAAGATTAAAATAGGAGGCATTACTATTATGATAAGTGCAAAAATGGTAAAAGAGTTAAGAGAAATAACTGGCGCTGGTATGATGGAGTGTAAGAAAGCTCTTACTGAAACAAACGGAAATATGGAAGAAGCAGTAGAATACCTAAGAAAGAAAGGTTTAGCTGCTGCTGCTAAAAAAGCAGGCAGAGTTGCTGCAGAAGGTTTAGTTAAGACTTTTGTTACTGAAGATGGAAAAGTGGCTTCAGTTGTAGAAGTTAACTGTGAAACAGATTTCGTTGCTGCTAACGAAGAATTCATCGCTTTTGTTGATAGAATTGCTGAATTAGCTGCTACTACAAATGTTTCAAATGTAGAAGAATTATTAGCTGCAAAATTTAATGAAAATATGACTGTTGAAGAAGCTAGAACAGCTTTAATCGCTAAATTAGGTGAAAACATGTCAGTAAGAAGATTTGAAAGATTTACAGTAGAAAATGGAGTTATCAACGGATATGTTCACGGTGGTGGAAGAATCGGTGTATTAGTTGAACTTGAAAGTGATAAATCTGAGGCATCTTTAATCGAAGCTGCTAAAGACGTAGCTATGCATGTAGCTGCTGTTAATCCTTTATTCTTAAATAAAGATGCAGTAGATCATGAGAGCTTAGAAAAAGAAAAAGAAATTTTCAGAGTTCAAGCTATAAATGAAGGAAAACCAGAAAACATCGTTGAGAAAATGGTTGTTGGAAGAATCAACAAATACTATAAAGAGAACTGTCTTGTAGATCAACAATGGGTTAAAAATCCTGATTTAACTATAACTCAATTCTTAAATGAAGAAGCTAAGAAAATAGGTGCTGCTAAAGTAACTGTTGCTAAATTCGTAAGATTTGAAAGAGGCGAAGGTATCGAGAAGAAAGAAGAAAACTTTGCTGAAGAAGTTGCTAAGCAAATGAATTCAAAATAATATAAAAGAGAACACTTTGTGTTCTCTTTTTTTAAGATATAATACTAATTTTATACAGTCGGAGGTATAATAATAACATGGAAACAGCCAAATATAAAAGAGTAATGTTAAAATTATCAGGAGAAGCATTAGCAGGAGAAAAGGGTTACGGAATAGATTTTGCTATAGCACAAGAAATAGCAGCTCAAATTAAAGTTTTAGTTGAAATGGGTGTTGAATGTGGAGTAGTAGTTGGTGGTGGAAACATATGGAGAGGCAGAAATGGTGAAGATATGGACAGAACTACTGCTGACTATATGGGGATGATGGCTACATGTATAAATGCTTTAGCGTTACAGGACTCTTTAGAAGGAATAGGTGTTCAGACAAGAGTTCAAACTGCTATAGAGATGAAAGAAGTAGCTGAGCCATATATAAGAAGAAGAGCTATGAGACATCTTGAAAAAGGAAGAGTTGTAATATTTGCAGCAGGTACAGGTAATCCTTATTTCTCAACTGATACAACAGCAGCTTTAAGAGCAGCTGAAATAGAGGCAGATGTAATTTTACTTGCTAAAAAAGTTGATGGAGTTTATGACAAAGATCCATATAAATATGAGGATGCTGTTAAATTTGACGAATTAAAATATATAGAAGTATTAGAAAAAGGTTTACAGGTAATGGACTCAACTGCTACTTCACTTTGCATGGATAATAATATTCCTATTTTAGTATTTGGTCTAGATAAACCAGAGAATATTATTAGAGCCATTGGCGGAGAAAAAATTGGGACTTTAGTTAAAAAATAATACAGGGGGAAGTTAAGAATGTTAAAAGAACTTTATAACTCAATTTCGGAAAAAATGAATAAAACAATTTCTGTTTTAGTACAAGAATTAGGATCTATGAAGGCTGGAAGAGCAAATCCAAAAATGCTAGACAAAATAGAAGCTGAATATTACGGAAGCTTAACTCCATTATCTCAGCTTGCAAATATTTCAGTGCCAGAAGCAAGGATTTTATTAATTCAACCTTACGATAAAACATCATTAAAAGAAATTGAAAGAGCTATTTTAAAATCAGATTTAGGATTAAATCCTTCTAATGATGGTTCTGTTATAAGATTATTAATACCAGAGTTAACAGAAGAAACAAGAAAAAATTTAGTGAAAAATATCAAAAAGGCTGGAGAAGATTCTAAAGTTGCTATAAGATCTATTAGACGTGATGCTAATGATAAAATAAAAGCTTTAAAAAAGAATAATGATATAACAGAAGATGAAGTAAAAATTGCAGAAGAAAAAATTCAAAAAGAGACAGATGGATTTGTTAAAGAAATAGAAAAATTAGTAGAAGAAAAAGAAAAAGAAGTTATGACAATATAGTCTTAATACCTAGAAAACCTGCTTTTGCGGGTTTTCTTATTAAATAATACTTTATACTTTTGAAATATTATAATATCTTATGGTACAATGATTAAAGAAATTATAATAATTTTAAGCTTATACAGGTAATAGTGAATGTATTTTAAATTTATTAGTAAAATATATATTATAGGTATATTCACTTTGTGTAAACTGAAATAGAGAAGAATGGAGAGAAAAACATGGCAAAGTTTTTAAATTTCTTTACATCTGATAAGAGTGAAGAAATAACTTTAAATATGGATAGTATACCTAAGCACATAGGTATTATAATGGACGGAAATGGAAGGTGGGCTAAGGCTAAGGGACTGCCAAGAAGTGCAGGTCACAAGGCTGGTGTAGAGACTATAAGAGAGGTATTAGTTGAATGTAATGATCTAGGTGTAAAATATTTGACTATATATGCTTTTTCATCTGAGAATTGGAAGAGACCTAAAGATGAAGTAAATACTTTAATGAGTTTGCTTGTTCAGTATTTAAGAAAAGAGTTAAATGAAATACATAAAGAAAAAGTAGTAATAAAAACTTTAGGAGATTTATCTGCTTTACCAGAACTTTGTGTAAAAGAAATAGAGGATGCCAAGGAAAAAACTAAGGATAACACAGGGTTAGTTTTTAATATTGCATTAAATTATGGTGGAAGAGATGAAATTATTCATGCAGTAAAGAAGCTATATAAGGATGTAGAAAGTGGAAAGGTAAAAGAAGAGGAAATAGATAAAGAGATTTTTGAACAATATTTATATACTGCGGGAATGCCGGACCCTGATATAATAATAAGAACAAGTGGTGAGCAAAGATTAAGTAATTTCTTACCATGGCAATCTACTTATTCAGAGTTCTGGTTTACTGATATAAATTGGCCAGATTTTAAGAAAGATACTTTGAGAAAAGCAATATATGATTATCAAAATAGGGAAAGAAGATTTGGCGGAGTAAAATAGAGGTGGTTTATTTATGGATAAACGATATGTTGGAGCTGCAATTTTGGCACCATTTCTTATATTTTTATTTATAGGTGGCGTATATTTAAAGGTTTTACTAGGATTAGTATCTTTAATGGGTATGTATGAATTTTATAAGGTTGTAAAAAGTAAAGGAATTAACTGTTTTTATCCCTTAGGATATTTAGCTTGTGTTATTTACTTTGTTTTTTTAGAGTATATGTACAGTGGAAATAATTTAATGTATTTAGTAATTGCATTAACCTTTATTTCTATGTGTATTCCTGTATTTAACAATAAATATAATTTTATAGATGCAGGTATTACTGTTATGGGATTCATATATATTGCTATGGCGTTTAGCTTTATTGTATTACTAGAACAAAAGGAATATGGCAATTATTTAATATGGTTTATTTTTATTGTTTCTTGGGTTGCAGATAGTGCAGCTTATTACTGTGGTAAGACATTTGGTAAACATAAGCTTTCTCCTATAGTAAGTCCTAAAAAATCTGTTGAAGGTTTTATAGGTGGAATATGTTTTGCTATGATAGCAGCAGCTATATATGGAATTATAATAAGTAAATATGGTGTTAATATAGAAGTGTATCATTATATTATAATGGGTCTCTTAGGAAGTATATTTGGTACTGTTGGAGATTTAATAGCATCTTCTATAAAAAGATATGTTGGAGTTAAGGATTATAGTAACCTAATTCCAGGACATGGTGGTATTTTAGATAGATTTGATAGTATTTTAATGGTATCAGTAGTGTTTTTTTATTATGTAACATTTATTATAAAATTATAATCTTATAAAGGATTACATTTAAACTTTAAATGTAATCCTTTATGCTTTTATAAGTCTAGTTAAAGAAAATATATCCTCATTGAATTAAATACTAATATATTAAATGTGTTCTTAATATAATTAAATATAATAATTATTATGGAGATGTGAATGTTATAGAAAAATATGATAAAATTATAAAGAGTCTATTTATTTTATGCATTTTTATAGGATGCACTTTTTTTCTTAAAAGATATTTTACACCAGCTTTTGCTATAATACTATTGATATTTGTTTGTAATCCCATATATAATGTATTGCATAGAAAATTTCAATTTAATGATAAAATAGCTTCTATAATAAGTATACTGTTTATTAATTTTACTGTTATATTTATTATTTATAATTTAGGTAACTGTATTATTTGCAATTATGGAGATAAAATAAATAACATTAAAGATTCTTTTATGGATATTGTTGGGAGACTGAATGAAATATTTAAAGCATTCAACATACCTAATCAAGATTTTTCTATTAGCTCTCTTATAAATAGTAATCTAATAAAGGAAGGGGCAAGGTATACTTCAGACGGATTAATTATTTATTTTATGTCTAATATAATAGTTTATTTTATATTGGTGGATAAGGAAAATATAAGAAAGTTCCTAAATAACTTATTTTATAAAGAAAATATGGATATACTTATTAATAAATATATGGATTTAAAAAACATATTTGTTATAGAAGCTAAGCTAGTAGTATTATTTACTATAGAAACAATAATAGGTTTTTTGATTTTAGGGGTAGATAATGCTATCTTACTAGGATTAATCTGTGGTATATTGGATTTATTACCTTATATAGGTACTATAATAGTATTTATACCATTGATTTTAAGTGAGTTATTACATAGCAATTATATAGTAGTAATTGGATTAACAGCCTTATATTTTATGTTGATTATTACTAGACAAATTATGGAGGCAAAATTCATAGGTGATAAATTAGAACTACATCCCTTAGCTCTTATAATATCCTTATATATAGGTATAAAGATATTTGGAATTTTAGGTGTATTTATTGGACCTATGTATGTAATAACAGTAAAAGAATTTATAACATAAAAGGAGATAATATTGTGAAGAACATAAGTATTTTAGGGGTAACTGGGTCAATAGGAACTCAGAGCTTAGATGTTATTAGAAAGAATATAGAAGAGGTGAAATTAATTAGTATAGCAGCTAATAATAGCCATGAGGAAGTTATTTCAATAATAAATGAGTTTGCTCCTAAGTATGTAGCTATGATGAGTGAAAAGGCTACTGAAATAATAAAAAACTATGTAAGAGAAAATTCCTTAGACATTGAAGTATATAGTGGAATTGAAGGGTTAAATAAAATTGTAACAATAAAAGAAGTGGATTTGGTAATTACTTCCGTTGTTGGAATGATAGGACTTGTACCCACAATGGAAGCAATAAAGGCAGGAAAGGATATAGCTCTTGCTAATAAAGAGACTTTAGTAGCAGCTGGAGATATTGTTATGAAAGCAGCAAAGGAATATGGAGTGAAAATACTTCCAGTTGATTCAGAACATGGTGCTATATTTCAATGTTTGAGAGGAAATGAAGAGGAAAAGGTAAGTAGAATAATTTTAACAGCATCAGGTGGACCATTTAGAGGGAGAAAAAGAGAGGAATTAGTGCATATAAAAGCTAAGGAAGCATTAAAGCATCCTAAATGGAATATGGGACAGAAAATTTCCATTGACTCATCAACCTTAATGAATAAGGGATTAGAGGTAATAGAAGCACATTGGCTATTTAATGCTAGTTATGATGATATAGAGGTTGTAGTGCATCCTCAAAGCATAATACACTCTATGGTGGAATATAATGATGGAAGTGTAATGGCACAGCTTGCAGACCCAGATATGAGATTGCCAATACAATATGCTATTAATTATCCTAAGAGAGAGGAAAAGGTAATTAAACCCTTAGATTTTTCAAAGATATCAACTTTAACCTTTGAAAAACCTGATATGGATACTTTTAGATGTTTAAAAATAGCATATGAAGCAGGAAAACAGGGTGGAAATTGTACTGCAATCATGAATACGGCTAATGAAATGGCAGTGGAACTTTTTTTGAAAGATAAAATAGGCTATCTAGATATAGAAAATATAATAGAAGATAGCTTGAATACTTTTGAATATGTAAGCAATCCAACACTAGAAGAAATAATAGAGTTGGATAGAAAGGTAAGAGAATATATAATAAAAACTTACAATGCTTAAATATAAATTTTAAGGAGGGGAAATCAATGTCAACAATATTAAGTTATATACCCTACATACTTTTAGCTTTAGTGGTGTTCAGTTTACTTATAATAGGTCATGAATTTGGACATTTTATACTGGCTAGAATTAATGGGGTTAAAGTAAATGAATTTTCTTTGGGAATGGGGAAAAAAGTTTGGAGTTATAAAGGAAAGAAAACAGAGTATTCTTTAAGAATAGCTCCAATTGGTGGCTTTGTAGCTATGGAAGGAGAAGCAGAGGATTCAGAAGATCCAAGTGCCTTTTCAAATAAAAGTCCCCTAAGAAGAATATCTATAATTGCAGCAGGACCAATTATGAACTTTATTATGGCAATTTTATTTTTTGCTATTTCCTCATATATGATGGGCTTTGCAATACCACAAATTAGCAAGATAGAAGCCAATACACCAGCTCAAGTTGCACAACTTAATGTTGGAGACGAAATTGTAAAAGCTGATGGAAGAAAAATTAATACATGGAGTGACTTCTTATTAGTAATGAGTGAACAAGATGGAAGCAGTATGGATTTAGAAGTTAAAAGAGATGGTGAACTTATAACTAAATCTATAACTCCACAAAAAAAAGATGATGCGTTTACAATAGGTATAAATGCTACTATAGTTAAACCTAATTTATGGCAAGCCATAACTAATGGTGCTAATGAAACAAAAACTATGGTAAAAGAAACCTTTAAGTTCTTTGGTAAGCTATTCCAAGGAGATGTAAGTAAAGATGATGTTGGTGGTCCAGTTTCTATTGTTAAACTATCAGTAAACATGGCACAACAAGGATTAGCTCCACTAATGTTCTTTGCAGGTTTCTTAAGTGTGCAATTAGGAATATTTAACTTAATACCTTTCCCAGCATTAGATGGTGGATGGATTACAATACTATTAATTGAATTTATTTTAAGAAGAAAAATAGATGAGAATAAAATAGCAATAATCAATAATATTGGATTTACTATTTTAATAGGACTTATGATATTAATTACCATAAAGGATATAATTAGTCCTATTCAGTTTTAGGAGTTGAGTTAATGAACAGAAAGACAACTAGAAAAGTTAAGGTTGGAAAGATTTCTATAGGTGGAGATTCTCCTATAGCAGTTCAATCTATGACTAATACAGATACTAGAGATGTAGAAGCTACAGTAAAGCAAATTCTTAGCTTAGAAAAAGCTAAATGTGATATAGTTAGATGTGCAGTTCCTGATATGGAAGCTGCAGAAGCTATTAAAGAAATAGTGAAAAAAGTTAGTATACCAGTAGTTGCAGATATTCATTTTGATTATAAACTAGCTTTGAAGTCTATAGAAAATGGAGTTTCGGCAATTAGAATAAATCCAGGAAATATAGGTAGTAAAGATAGAATAGAAGCTGTTGTTAAAGCTTGTAAAGAAAAAAATATTCCTATAAGAATAGGAGTTAACTCTGGTTCTCTTGAAAAGGAAATTCTTGAAAAGTATGGGCGAGTTACTTCTGAGGCGCTAGTTGAAAGTGCTTTGAAACATGTAGAAATACTAGAAGAACTAGGATTCTTTGATATAGTTATTTCAATAAAATCTTCAGATGTTTATCAAACAATAGAGAGTTATAGACTTTTATCAGAAAAAGTTGATTACCCACTTCATATAGGTGTAACTGAAGCAGGAACTATTTTTGCGGGTACAATTAAATCCTCTGTAGGAATAGGTACACTAGTAGCTGAGGGTATAGGTGATACCTTGAGAGTATCTTTAACAGGAGATGTTATAGATGAAATTAAGGTTGGTAGAGAAATCTTAAAATCTCTTGGACATATAAATGAAGGTATAAAATTTGTATCTTGCCCTACTTGTGGTAGAACTGAAATTAATCTTATTAAAATAGCAGAAGAAGTAGAAGAAAGATTAAAAGATATGGATAAGGACATAAAAGTTGCTGTTATGGGCTGTATTGTTAATGGGCCAGGAGAAGCAAAAGAAGCTGATATAGGCATTGCTGGCGGAAAGGGTCAAGGATTAATCTTTAAAAAAGGTGAAATTGTTAAAAAGGTAAAAGAAGAAGATTTAGTTGAGGAACTTATTAAGGAAATAGAAAATCTATAATTAAAAGGGCTGTGAATTTCATAGCCTTTCTTTCTTTAAGATTATTTAAGGGAGGTGTACATTATGATAGATTTAGATAGCTTTTTTACTGAAAATATAAGCAAAGAGGAATACAATCTTATAAAAGATATTACTTTTAAGCGAATACAATATTTAAGAAAGGAAAGCATTTTAAGAGTCATTATAAAGTCTTCTACTGTAATAGAAGAGAAAGTAAAGGAAGTTATAAAGAAAATAATAGTTGATAAGCTATATTACATAGATAATGTTGAATTAGTATGCTTGAAGGATATAAGTGAAGTTAGTCTTGAAGAAATAATAGAAAAATATTGGAATGACATAGTATCCTTTGTTACTAAAAGCATACCTGTTGGAAAAGAGTGTCTTACAAATTGCAAAAAAGAATTGAGTGATGGTAATCTTAATATATATTATGGAAATGAGTTTGTATGTAGAATACTTAAAGGTAAGAATATAGAGGGAATTGTGAAGCATACAATTAAAGACATGTTTGGAGTAAATCCTTTAGTTAAGCTAATATATAGCAAGGAGTTAGACACTGGAGAGTACTTTAGGGAAAAAGAAAGTGAAAATATAGGAATAATAAAGGATGTTGTAAGTGGAAAGATTGTTTCTACTAAGGATAGCAAACCCAAAGAAGCACCTAAGAAAAATAAAGAATACGGTGGGGGAAGTAAGGGGAGCTATAAAGAAAATAGAAATTATGGACCTAAAGACAAAAATGCTATTTTAGGCAGAGGTGTTAATGAAGAACCTATTGAAATGAAAGAGATAGTGCCTGATATTGGTATAGTTTCTATAAAGGGAGATGTATTTAAGGTTGAACTTAAAGAAACTAGAACAGGTAACATAATAATGACATTCTTTATTACAGATTATACAAGTTCTATAGCAGTAAAGATTTTCATTAAAGGAGAAAAGGGAGAGCATCTTTTAGATGAAATAAAAAATGGCGTTCACTTAAAAATAAAAGGCCAAGTGGAATATGATATGTATTCTAGAGACTTGGTATTAAAACCAACAGATATAGTTAAGATGGAAAAGATAGAAAAAATGGATTTATCTTCTGAGAAGAGAGTAGAGTTACATTTACATACAACTATGAGTTCCATGGATGGTTTAACCCCTGCTAGCAAGCTTATAGAAAGAGCAGGTAAATGGGGTCATAAAGCAATAGCAATTACAGATCATGGAGTAGCTCAAGCCTTTCCAGAGGCACAAAGTGCAGGGAAGAAGCATGGGGTAAAAATCATTTATGGAGTTGAGGGATATTTAGTTGACGATGGAGAAACCATAGCAATTGGAGGAGAAGATAGAAGCTTAGAGGATGAATATGTTGTTTTTGATATAGAAACAACAGGATTTTCTAGCGATAATGATAAGATAATAGAAATTGGGGCTGTGAAAGTTAAAGATGGCCAAATTATAGATAGCTTCAATGTTTTTGTAAATCCTGAAAGAAAAATTCCTTTAAATATAATAGAATTAACAGGGATAAATAACGATATGGTTAAGGATGCAGAAACTATAGAAAATGTTCTGCCTAAATTTATGAAGTTTATAGGTGAATCTGTAGTTGTAGCACATAATGCTACCTTTGATACATCATTTATAAGAAAGAATTGTAATAAAATAAATCTAAAATTTAATAATCCTATTATGGATACAATACCTTTGTGTAAATATATCTTTCCAGACTTAAAAAGGTATAAGTTAAGCACTATAGTTAAGCATTTAGGTATAACTTTAGAACAACATCATAGAGCAGTAGATGATGCTAGAGCAACTGCGGATATATTATTACATTGTTTTAAAGAATTAAAAGAAAAAAATATAGAAAATATAGGACAATTAAATGCAGAGTTTATTAAAAACTTTAATGTGAAAAATGCAGCTACTTACCACATAATAATTTTAGCTAAAAATCAAGTTGGAATTAAAAATTTATATAAGCTGATTTCAGAAGCCAATCTAGAATACTTTAAAAGAAGACCTAGAATGCCTAAGAGTCGAATAAATTATTATAAGGAAGGACTTATAATTGGCTCTGCCTGCGAAGCTGGGCAAGTATTTAAGGAGTTATTAAGCGGTAAATCCTTAGATGAGTTGGAATCAGTAGTAGATTTTTATGATTATGTTGAAATTCAACCCATTGGAAATAATCAATTTATGATTAAAAATGGAACCGTAAATGATGAAAAAGATTTACAAGAAATAAATAAAAAGTTATATGAATTAGGTAAAAGATATAATAAGCCAGTAATAGCCACAGGAGATGTTCATTTTATGGATCCTGAGGATGCTGTATTTAGAGCTATATTAATGGCAGGACAGGGCTTTGATGATGCAGATGATCAAGCGCCCTTATATTATAGAACAACTGAAGAAATGCTAAGGGAATTTAGTTATTTAGGTGAAGACATAGCAAAGGAAGTTGTAATAACTAACCCTAATGCTATAGCGGATATGGTAGAAGAAATAAAACCTATTCCTGATGAAACATTTACACCTAAAATAGAAGGTGCAGAAGAGGACATAAGGAATATGACTATGGAAAAAGCTCATAGCATATATGGAGAACCATTACCTGAAGTTGTTCAAAAAAGATTGGATAAGGAGCTTAATTCTATAATAAGTAATGGATATGCAGTATTATATCTAATTGCACATAAACTAGTTGCCAAATCTTTATCTGATGGTTATTTAGTTGGATCGAGAGGATCTGTTGGTTCCTCTTTAGTAGCTACAATGAGTGATATAACAGAGGTAAATGGATTGCCACCTCATTATGTTTGCCCTAAGTGTAAGCATAGTGAATTTATATTAGATGGATCAGTTGGTGCGGGAGTAGACCTTCCAGAAAAAAATTGTGAAAAATGTGGAGAACCCTATATAAGAGATGGTTTTGATATTCCCTTCGAAACTTTCTTAGGTTTTGAAGGAGATAAGGAACCTGATATAGACTTAAACTTCTCAGGAGATAACCAAGCTGATATTCATAAATATACAGAGGAGCTATTTGGACATGGGCATACTTTTAAGGCAGGAACAATAGGTACAATTGCAGATAAAACTGCTTATGGATATGTAAAAAAATATTTGGATGAAAGAAATAAGGTTTCAACTACTGCGGAGATTGAAAGATTAACCATAGGATGCACTGGAGTTAAAAGAACTTCAGGGCAACATCCAGGGGGGATAATGGTTGTGCCAAGTGATAATGAAATATTCAATTTTTGTCCAATACAACATCCGGCAGATGATCCCAATTCAGATATAGTTACTACGCATTTTGATTATCATTCAATAAGTGGTAGATTACTTAAGTTAGATATTCTAGGGCATGATGACCCTACTGTACTTAGAATGTTAAAGGATTTAACAGGCATTGATCCAACAACGGTACCCTTAGGTGATGAGAAGGTGTTAAGTATATTTACTACTCCAGAGGGACTTGGACTTACAGAAGAGGAGCTTGGATGTGAAGTTGGTTGTTATGGTATACCTGAATTTGGTACTAAATTTGTAAGACAAATGCTTATAGATACTCAGCCTAAAACTTTCTCGGATTTAGTCAGAATATCAGGACTTTCTCATGGTACTGATGTTTGGCTTAACAATGCCCAATATTATATAAAAGAAGGCTATACAACTCTGAAAGATTGTATAGCAACGAGAGATGATATAATGGTATATCTTATTTATCAAGGATTACCACCTAAAACAGCCTTTACTATAATGGAGAAAGTAAGAAAAGGAAAGGGATTATCTGAAGAGCATGAAAAGGTAATGAGAGAAAATAATGTTCCAGAATGGTATATAGGATCTTGTAAAAAGATTAAATATATGTTCCCTAAGGGGCACGCAGCAGCTTATGTAATGATGGCTATTAGAATAGCGTATTTCAAGGTGTATTATCCAGAGGCTTATTATACAGCATATTTTACAGTTAGAGCTGATGAATTTGATGGTGATTTAATAATAAAGGGAAATGATGCTATCTTAGCAAAAATGAAAGAATTATATGATCAAGGGAACAATATAAGTGTTAAGGATAAAGGATTGCTTACAACTTTGGAATTGTGTCATGAAATGGGCTTAAGAGGAATAGATTTTTTAGAAGTAGATTTATATAAGTCGGCTGCAACTAAATTTACCATAGAAAATGGTAAAATTAGAATGCCTTTAAGTGCCTTAGAGGGCGTAGGTGATAATGCGGCTGATAGTATTGAACTTGCAAGGAAAGATGGAGAATTTATTTCTAAGGAAGATTTAAGACTTAGAACCAAGGTTTCTAGAACTGTAATTGAAGCTTTAGATCATCATGGATGCTTAAAAGGAATGTCTGATACTAACCAATTATGTCTATTTTAAGATTTTACTTGAATTGTAAAGGTATATGTGGTAAACTTAGTTAAAGTAACATTGGTATAAATAGTTAGGGGAAAGAGTAGGTTAAATCCTGCTCTTTCTATTTGTTAAAACGCAGCTTCTGGTTGCGTTTTAATTTATACTATAATAATTTTGTAAAATTTGAGGAGAATATTTATAAGGAGGTTTAAAAAATGAAAGAAGCATTGGTTTGTAAAGTAGTAGAGATTGTAGAACCTATAGTTACAAACTTAGGATATGAATTATATCACGTTGAGTTTGTAAAAGAAGGCGGAGAAGATTATCTTAGAATATATATAGACAATGAAGAAGGCATAAAACTAGATGATTGCGTTAAAGTAAATAAAGCAGTTGGAGAGATATTAGACATAGAAGATCCTATACCAGATTTTTATTATTTAGAGATTTCATCACCAGGTATGGAAAGAGAGTTACATACTGATAAACATTTACAAAGATACATAGATTACTCTGTGTCTATAAAATTAAAATCATTAATTAATGGTAAAAAGAAATTAGAGGGAACACTAAAGAGTTTTGATTCATTAAATTTAGTTATTTTAAATGAAGAAGGAGAAATAGTGGTTCCTAGAGAAAAAGTTTTAATAATTAAGCTAAAAGGGGAGTTTTAAAAATGAACGAGGAATTTATAGGTGCACTTAAAGAAATAGTTAAAGAGAAAAATGTAAGTGAAGATTTTTTATTTAAGGCTATTGAGGACGCTTTGGTTTCAGCTTATAAGAAAAACTACTCAAAATATACTAATAATGCCCAAAGTGTAAAAGTAACAATCAATAGAGAAACAGGAGAAATCCACGTTTATGCTCAAAAGAAAGTTATTGATGGTCTTTGGGATGAGATAACAGAAATTGAACTTGAAGATGCAAAAGAAATAGATCCACGTTACGAAGAAGGAGATATAGTTGAGATTGAAGTTACTCCAAGAGAATTTGGAAGAGTAGCTGCTCAAAATGCTAAACAAGTTGTAGTTCAAAGAATTAAAGAAGCAGAAAAAGAAATAATATACAATGAGTTTTTAGAAAAACAACATGATATAATAACAGGAATAGTTTTAAGAAAAGAAAAAGACAATGTTTTCATAAACCTTGGGAAAATGGAAACTATCTTAGGGCCAAATGAGCAAATACCTTCAGAGCCATATAACTTTAATGAGAGAATAAAGTTATATATTGTTGAAGTAAAGAAAAACTCTAAGGGACCTCAAGTTGTTATTTCAAGAACTCATCCAGGCTTAGTTAAGAGATTATTTGAATTAGAAGTTCCTGAAATATTCACAGGAGTTGTAGAAATAAAAAATATTTCTAGAGAAGCTGGTTCAAGAAGTAAAGTTGCTGTATTTTCTCATGATGAAAATGTAGATCCAATGGGTGCTTGTGTAGGTCCTAAAGGTGTAAGGGTTCAAAACATAGTAGATGAACTAAACAATGAGAAAATAGATATAATAAAATGGAGTGAATCTCCAGAAGAGTTTATAAGTAACTCTTTAAGTCCAGCAAAAGTTTTAAACGTAGAAATCGTAGATGAAGAAAACAAATGTGCTAAAATAGTAGTGGATGATAGTCAATTATCACTTGCTATAGGTAAAGAAGGACAAAATGTAAGATTAGCTGCGAGATTAACTGGATGGAAGATTGATATAAAAAGTAAATCTCAAGCTGATAAAGAGAACGTAGAAGCTTAAAAATTTGTTTTTAGAGGTGAGGCTTTTATGAAACAGAAAAAAATTCCACAAAGAATGTGCATTGGATGCATGGAAATGAAACCTAAAAAAGAGTTGATTCGTGTTGTTAAAAATTCTGAGGATGAAATATGTGTAGACTTAACTGGAAAAAAACCAGGAAGAGGAGCTTATATTTGTAAATGCAATGAATGTCTAGAAAAGGCAATAAAAAGCAACAGATTAGCTAAGAACCTATCTCATAAAATTGATGAAGAAATTTATGAAAGATTAAGGGTAGAATTAAAAGATGAATAATAAGTTTTATAATTTTTTAAATATCACTAGAAAATCAGGAAATGTACTAATCGGATACAATAAATGTGAAGATGCAATTAAACATGGAAAGATGAAGTTGGTGATGATGACTGAAGATTTATCTCAAAACTCTAAAGACAAATTTACAAAATATTGTTATGATAGAGACATAACGATAATAAGAGATATGGATAAAGAAGAATTAAATGCCTACCTATGTAGCAAAGAAATAAAAATAATAGGTATTACTGATGAGAATATGAGTAATAAATTATTAGATTTATGGCGAACTACAAATAATTAATTTGGGGGTGCAAATAATGGTAAAAGTAAGAATTTATGAATTAGCAAAAGAGTTAGATGTATCAAGTAAGGACTTAATCAATACACTAGCAGAAGAGTTCGGAATTGAAGTTAAAAACCATATGAGTGTTATTGATGAGGAAGATGCGGAATTAATAAAAGAATTATATAGTGATGCAGAAAACTCACCAAGAAAAAGTGATGATGAATCAGATATACTTGAACATTATGAAGAGATTGAAAACATTAATGCTGAAAAAGGATTCAAGAAAAAGAAGAATCCTAGAAAAGGCAAAGGTGGAGAAAAATCAGAGGATAATGAAAATCAAGATTTCCCAGGTGGAATGATAGAAATTGAAGAAACTATAACTGTAAAAGAATTTGCAGAATTATTAAAGAAACCAGCTAACGAAGTTATTAAAGAGATAATCTTTGCAGGTGTTATGGCTGGAATAAACCAAGAGATAGACTTTGCAACAGCTGAAAAGGTTGCTAATAAGTTTGAGGTTGAAGTCTTCTTAAAAGAAGAAGAAGTTGGTAAGGTAGAAGAAGATACAGAAATAGAAGAGGTTGATGATAACATAGAAAAGAGACCTCCTATCGTAACTGTAATGGGACACGTTGACCATGGTAAAACTTCTTTACTTGACGTTATTAAGAAAACAAGAGTTACAGATACAGAGGCTGGCGGAATCACTCAACATATAGGTGCGTATATAGCAACTGTAAATGGAGAAAAGATAACATTCTTAGATACTCCTGGACATGAAGCTTTCACATCAATGAGAGCTAGAGGAGCGCAAATAACTGATATTGTTATATTAGTAGTTGCAGCAGACGATGGTATTATGCCTCAAACTAAAGAAGCTATAAGTCACTGTAAAGCAGCAGGAGTTCCAATGATCGTTGCTATTAATAAAATAGACAAAGTTGGCGCTAATATAGATAGAGTTAAACAAGAATTAACAGAGCATGGCTTAATTGCAGAAGATTGGGGCGGAGATACAATCTGTGTGCCGGTTTCAGCTCACACTGAAGAGAATATAGATACCTTATTAGAAATGGTTGTATTAACAGCTGAAATGTTAGAATTAAAAGCTAACTCAGCTAGAAATGCAAAGGGTACAGTTGTAGAAGCTAAACTAGATAAAGGTAGAGGTCCAGTAGCTACTTTACTAGTTCAAAATGGTACTCTTCATATAGGAGATTCTATTATAGTAGGAACTACTTATGGAAGAATAAGAGCTATGTTTGATGATAAAGGAAATAATATTAAATCAGCAGGACCATCAGTTCCAGTTGAAATTTTAGGATTATCTGACGTTCCTCAATCAGGTGATAGATTCATCATGGTTAAGGACGAAAAGACAGCAAGAAATAGAGCTGAAGCAAGAAAAGAAAAGATAAGACAAGATAACTTCCAAAAGAGTCATAAGATTTCTTTAGAAGACTTATATAGTCAAATACAAGAAGGAAAAGTTAAAGAGTTAAGTATAATTGTTAAAGCTGACGTACAAGGTTCAGCAGAAGCATTATCTCAATCTTTAGAGAAGCAAAGTACTGATAGCGTTAAGGTAAGAGTTATACATTCAGCAGTTGGAGCTATAACAGAAACTGATATAAGTTTAGCTACTGCTTCAAATGCTATAGTAATAGGATTTAATGTAAGACCTGATAATAATGCAGCAGCATTAGCAGATAAAGAAAGTGTTGATCTTAAGTGTTATAGAGTAATATATGATGCTATAGAAGATGTTAGATCTGCAATGGTTGGATTATTAGAACCTGAATACAAGGAAGTTGTTCAAGGTAGAACTGAAATAAGACAGGTATACAAAATTTCTAACGTTGGTACAATTGCTGGATGCTATGTTTTAGATGGTAAAATAACTAGACACTCTAATATTAGATTATTAAGAGATGGAATAGTAATAGTTGAATCTACTTTAGCATCTTTAAAGAGATTCAAAGATGACGCTAAAGAAGTAGCAGCAGGTTACGAATGTGGATTAAATATAGAGAGATTTAATGATATTAGAGAAGGCGATATTATTGAGTCTTATATAATCGAAGAAATAAAACCACAAAAGCTATAATATAAGGAGAGTGTATTATGTCAAAATATAGAAATGGTAGACTTAATGAAGAAATAAAGAAATATGTAAGCGGCATAATTCAAAACAAAGTAAAGGATCCTAGAATATCAACTTTAGCAAGTGTTACTAGAGTAGATGTGACAAGTGATTTAAGTTATGCAAAGGTGTATATAAGTACTTTTGGTGATGAAAAGAGCAAAAAGGAAACAATTGATGCACTTAAAAAGTCTTCAGGGTTTATTAGATCAGAATTAGGAAAAGTTCTAAAGGTTAGACATATACCTCAAATAGTTATAGAGTTAGATCAAAGCTTAGAATATGGAATGCATATAGAATCTTTACTTAAAAAGATTGGAGAAGAATCTAAAAGTGAAGATTAGTGACATTGCTAATAAAATTAAAGAACTTAATGTTATAGGAATTACCTGTCATGTGTCTCCAGATGGAGATGCTATGGGTAGTTCCTTAGCATTATATGAAGCAATAAAAAAATTAGGTAAAAATCCATATATAATAAGTAAAGAAGAATTACCAAAGGGCTTTGAATTCTTAAAAAACTCAAATGAGGTATGTGAAGATAAACAGGAAGTATTAGAAGGTACAGAATGTGTAATTGTACTAGATTGTGCTAACAAAGAAAGAATAAATGGAAATATAAATTTTGAAGATAGAGATTACAAAATAATAAATGTTGATCACCATGTATCAAATGAATACTATGGTGACTACAATTATGTTGAAGATACTAGCTCTTCTACAAGTGAGATTATACACGAACTTATAGAGAATTTAGGAGTTGTTATAGATAGAGATATAGCTACCTGTATATATACAGGACTTTTAACTGATACGGGTTCATTTAGACATTCCGGTACTACGAAAAAAACTCATGAAGTAGCTGGTAAGTTAATTTCAACAGGTATAGACTTTTCAGAAATACATAGAATGATTTTTGATCGTAAAACAATAGAGAAGATAAAATTATACGGAAAAGTCATAGATACTATTGAACTAAGTTATAACAATAAACTTTGTATTATGTATATAACTAGAGCAATGTTAGAAGAATTAAATCTTTTAGATGAGGATACTTCCGATGTTTTAAGTTTTGGAAATAAAATAGAATCCGTAGAAGTGGTTGCCTTAATAAAAGAAAAAGAAGAGGGTGGAGTTAAAGCTAGCTTACGTTCAAAACAATATGTAGACGTAAATAAGGTATCTTCTCACTTTAATGGGGGAGGGCATGTAAGAGCTGCAGGATTTGCGACACCTATGAATATAGAAGAAACAAAAAATAAATTAAAGGAAATTTTAAGGGAAGAGTTGATATAATGAATGGAATAATTAATGTTTATAAACCCTTAGGAATAAGCTCCTTTGATGTGGTTCGTAAAGTGAAAAAAGTTTGTAATACAAAGAAGGTTGGGCATACAGGAACATTAGATCCTCTTGCTTGTGGAGTATTACCAATATGTATAGGTTCTGCAACAAAGGCTGTAGATTACATAATGAATGACTATAAGGTATACGTAGCAGAACTTAAGCTAGGTATTATAACAGATACCTATGATAGAGAAGGAAAGATACTTGAAGAAAATGAAGTAGATTTAAGTCAAGATGAAGTAAAAGAAGCTATATTATCTTTTGTGGGTAAGATAGATCAAGTACCACCTATGTATTCGGCATTAAAGGTAAATGGTCAAAAGCTTTATAAACTTGCAAGGGCTGGTATAGAAATAGAAAGAGTAGCAAGGCCAATAGAAATCTTTGATATAGAGATTCTTGAATTAAAGTTACCAGTTGCAAAAATAAGAATAAAATGCTCAAAGGGAACTTATATAAGAAGTTTATGTTACGATATAGGACAAAAACTTAATTGTGGTGCCATGATGTGGAGCCTTGAAAGGGAGGCTACAGGAACTTTTGTTAAAGAAAACTCTATTCATTTAGATAAATTAACAGAAGAGAATGTAGAACAATATTTAATTACATCAGAAAAGGTTTTTGAGGAGTATCCTTTCATAAGTATATCTGAGAGAGTAAAAAAATTATTATTAAATGGAGTGTCAATGAAAGATCCTGAGATTTTTTCTGAAACTCAATTTGATATAATATATAGAGTTTATTATGAAGATGAGTTTTTAGGTATTGCTAGTAAAACTTCAAAGGGATTTAAATTGCTTAAGTCTTTTAATTAGGAGTAAGGTCATGTTAGTTATCAGGGATAATTTCTGTGAAAATTTTAATGAGTCCACTATTGTTGCATTAGGAAGCTTTGATGGTGTACATAAGGGGCACATTGAGCTCATAAAAAAAACTAAGGAACTTGCAAGTAAAAATAATATTAAATCAATGGTATTTACCTTTGAAAACCATCCATTAAGTACTATAAATTATGAAATTATGCCTAAATTGCTTCAAAGCACGGAAGAAAAGATAAAGACTTTGGATAGTTTGGGAATAGATATATTAAATTTATGCCAGTTCAATAATGATTTTATGGAACTATCACCAGAAGAATTTATAAGAAAACTTGTTACACATTATAAAGTTAAGGGCATAGTGGTTGGATTTAATTATAGATTTGGGTACAAAAATCTAGGTGATGTAGAATTACTTATAGAGTTTTCTAAAAAGTTAGATTTTGAATTGCATATAGTTAGTCCTATAACAATGGATGGAGAAATTATAAGTAGTACTAAAATAAGAGCTTTAATTGCACAAGGAGAAGTTAAGAAAGCTAATGAATTATTAACAAGACCCTATTATGTGCATGGGAAAGTTATAAAGGGAAAGCAACTTGGAAGAACCTTAGGATTTCCAACAATTAATTTAGATTATGATAAAAAGTTTGCACTTCCTTTAGGTGGAGTATATTATACAGTAGTAGAATATAAGGATAAATTTTATAAAGGAATTACAAATATAGGGTATAATCCTACGGTAAATGGGAATAAATTAAGTGTAGAGACGCACATTATAGATTTTGAAGAAGTTATATATGATAAAGAAGTTAAGGTGTTTTTTATTGAAAGAATACGTAATGAAAAGTGTTTTAATTCTTTAGATGAACTTCAAACTCAATTGAATAAAGATAAATTATATGCGAAAAATAAAGAAATTAGAATGTAAATAATAAAAAATAATTTACATGAGTATCTTTATCTGATATAATCATTGATGAACCTTATACTAAGACTATCGAATGCCGGCGACTTCTTGGTATAACGGGGATAATTTTTGGAGGTGTATATTAATGGAAAAAGCTTTAAAAGAACAAATAATCAAAGAATATGCTATGCACGAAGGAGACACTGGATCTGCTGAAGTTCAAGTAGCATTATTAACTCACAGAATCAATCACTTAAATGAGCATTTAAAAATGCACAAAAAAGACCACCACTCAAGAAGAGGTCTTTTAATGATGGTTGGACATAGAAGAGGATTATTAAACTACTTAAAAGAGCAAGATATCGAAAGATACCGTGCAATAATTGCAAAATTAAATTTAAGAAAATAATCAATAGAGCGGCTTTGCCGCTCTATTCTTTTAAACAATTGTATTAAAATATTTACGAAAACATAATATATATATAAGTTTGAAGATTTTAAATTTATTAAGCGGAGGTACCAAATTATGAGTCATGTACTTGAAAGAGAATTTGGAGGAAGAACCTTAAAAATTGAGTATGGCAAGACTGGAAGGTTATCTGACTGTGCTTTATTTTTAAGCTATGGAGATACTGTTATAATGACAAATGTCAATGCTTCAAAGGAACCAAGAGAAGGAATAGATTTCTTTCCTCTAAGTGTTGAATATGAAGAAAGATTATATGCAGTTGGAAAAATACCAGGTGGATTTATTAAAAGAGAAGGAAGACCATCTGAAAAAGCTATATTAAGTGGAAGAGCTATAGATAGACCTATAAGACCACTATTCCCAAAAGGATATAGAAATGATGTTCAAGTTGTATGTACAGTTGTATCTGTTGAGCAAGATAACTCACCAGAAATTCTAGCTATGAATGCAGCATCAACAGCATTATCAATATCAAGCTTACCTTTTACAACTCCAATAGGAAATGTTTTGGTAGGATTAATCGATGGAGAGTTTATTTTAAACCCAACTACAGCTCAAAGAGAAGTAAGTGAGTTACACTTAGTTGTTAGTGCTACTAAAGAAAGAGTTATGATGATTGAAGCTGGGGCTAATGAAATAGATGAAGAAACAATGATTAAAGCCATAGAATTTGGTTTTGAAAAATGTCAAGAAATAATTGAATTCCAAGAAGAAGCAATGAAAGCTTTTGGAAAAGAAAAGCCAGAACCAGTTTTATATGTGGTAGATGGAACTCTTGAAGAAGAAATTAGAGCATTTGCAGCAGATATGATAAATGAAGCTATGCATATTACTGATAAAGATAAAAGAAATGAAGCTATGGATCTTGTAAATTCAAAGATTAATGAAGAATTTGGGGAGAAATATGCGGATAATAAAGGTGACATAGGTGACGTTGTATATAGAATGCAAAAAGAAGTAGTTAGACATATGTTACTTAAAGAAGGTAAGAGACCTGATGGAAGAGCCTTTAATGAAATAAGAAAAATTGACTGTGAAGTTGGATTACTTCCAAGAACTCATGGTACAGGATTATTTACAAGAGGATTAACTCAGGTTATGACAGTTGCTACCCTAGGAGCTTTAGGGGATATGCAAATGATAGATGGAATAGGTGAAGAAAGCTCTAAGAGATATATGCACCACTATAACTTCCCATCTTATAGTGTTGGAGAAGTAAGACCTCTAAGAGGACCTGGAAGAAGAGAAATAGGGCATGGAGCTTTAGCAGAGAGAGCTTTAGAACCACTAATTCCTTCAGAAGCGGAGTTCCCATATACTATTAGATTAGTATCAGAGGTTTTAAGTTCAAATGGTTCAACTTCTCAGGCAAGTGTTTGTGGTAGTACTTTAGCATTACTAGATGCAGGGGTTCCAATTAAAAGACCAGCAGCAGGTATAGCGATGGGATTAATCACTAATGAAGATTTAACTGAGGAAAAAGTTATTACAGATATCCAAGGAATAGAAGATTTCTTTGGAGACATGGACTTTAAGGTTGCTGGAACTGAAAAAGGAATAACATCAATACAAGTAGATACTAAGATAAAAGGTTTATCTAAAGATGTAATACATGACTCTATTCATGGAGCAAGAACAGCTAGATTGTTCATTTTAGATAAGATAAATGCTTGTATAGAAGAACCTAAGGAACTTTCACCATATGCTCCAAGAATGATAACATTAAAGATTGATCCAGAAAAAATAAGAGATGTTATAGGTGCTGGTGGAAAGACAATTAAGAAGATTATTGCTGAAACTAATGTAACTATAGATACTAATGATGATGGAACTATAGTAATTATGTCAGTTGATAGTGAAGCAGCAGCAAGAGCTCAGAAAATGATAGAAGATATAACTAAGGAAGTTGAAGTTGGAGAAATTTACTTAGGTAGAGTAACTAAGATTGCAGCTTTCGGAGCATTCGTTGAAATATTACCAAATAAAGAAGGCTTAGTTCATATCTCTAAATTAGATAATAAGAGAGTAAATAAAGTTGAAGATATAGTTTCAGTTGGCGATGAGATTTTAGTAAAAGTAACTGAAATCGATAATCAGGGAAGAGTAAATCTTTCTCGTAAAGATGCTATGCAAGAAGCAATTGAAATGGAAAAATAAGAAAGAGGCATGAAAATGCCTTTTTATTTATATAGGAGTAAATTTTATGTATGAGATGCTTAGCTTAAACAATGGGTTGAAAATTGCTCTTGAACATATTCCCCATGTGCAATCTATTAGTATAGGCATATGGATAAAAAATGGTTCGAGAAATGAAAGCAGAGAAAATAACGGTATATCACATTTTATAGAACATATGCTTTTCAAAGGAACTGATAAAAGAAGCGCTAAGGAAATTGTTGAATCTATTGAGGATATTGGTGGCCAATTAAATGCTTTCACTGGAAAAGAAGCTACGTGTTATTATGTAAAGGTTTTAGATAGTCATTTAGATTTAGCCTTAGATGTTCTTTCTGATATGCTATTTAATAGTAAGTTTGATGAGGAAGAGATAGAAAAAGAAAAATCAGTTGTTTTAGAAGAAATAAGTATGGACGAAGATAATCCAGAGGATGTTCTTTCTAATATACATTATGAAGGATTGTTCGGAAAGGACTCAATTGCATATCCAATTTTAGGTACTAAGGAAACTGTTAAGTCCTTTACTAGTGACGAATTAAAGCAGTTTTTGAAAAAACAGTATACACCTGAAAATTCAGTTTTATCAATAAGTGGTAATTTCAATAAATCAGAAATTTATAATTTGGTGAATAGATATTTTGGTCATTGGAACAATAGTGTATCTCATATAGATTATAATAAGCCTGATATAGTAAATAAGAATTATTTTGTTAAGAAAGATATTGAACAGGTACATTTAAGTGTAGCACTTAAGGGATTCCCTATAGGTCATGAGGATGTATACACATTGCTTATGTTAAGTAATCTTTTAGGTGGAGGCTCATCTTCTATATTATTTCAAAAGTTAAGAGAAGAATTAGGAATGTGCTATTCTATATATGCTTATCCTAATAGCATGGTTAATATAGGAAACCTATATATATACATGGGTTTAAATAAGAGATATGTGAAGGATGCTCTTGATGCTATTGAAGAGGAAATAAAAAAATTTAGTAATATAAAGTTATCACATGAAAAGCTTTTTAAAGCTAAAGAACAAATGAAGGGTAATTATATTTTAGGGCTAGAAAGTACTAGTAGTAGAATGTTTGCTAATGGGAAAGCTGCTTTATTTTTGAATAAAATAAATACTCCTGAAGAAATATTAAGTTATATAGAAGATATAAATCATGAGAGTATAGAGCGTGTTATGAAAGAGATATTTATACCAGGTATACAAAATATAGCTTTAGTTGGATCAGATTATGACTTAGTATTAAATGAACTAAAAGATAAATATGAAATTTTAAATTATAAAATATAATTTTAATAATAAATAAAGGTTCTTTATATAAGATTAAATTCAGTATAAAGAACCTTTATTTAACTTAATATTATATTCAAAACTATAGATTTTGTTACAATATAGTCATATACTTTATTTTAGCTGAATATATAATAATAAAAGGCTAAGGGAGGTACTTATTATGGAAAGTAGCATGAAATATTATAGTGACATGGAGAAATACGAGATAATTAACATAAATGACGGAGATCGATATAGCTTTTTAGGTAATAATGATATTATAATAGATAATGAAGGAAATTTAAAACTATTAGTTTTGAATAATAATAAATCAAGATTCACATTTTTTTCAAGAAACGACTATAATGAAATATCTTGGGATTCTATTAAAAAAATAGGATCTAAGACTATAATAATCGATGTGGATAATAATATTTACTAATAAAGTATTAGGATAAGGTGATATTGGATGAAAATAGTAGTACAAAAGTTTGGAGGAACTTCAGTTTCAACTTTAGAAAGAAGACAAAGAATTGTTGAAAAGGTTAAAAATTGTTTAGAAGAAGGTAATATGCCAGTGGTGGTAGTATCAGCTATGGGTAGAAAAGGTGAACCCTATGCAACGGATACTTTGCTATCTTTAGTAAGTGCAGATTTCACTAAAGATAATTTACATGCAACAGACTTATTGATGAGTTGTGGTGAGATATTAAGCACAGTTGTTATGTGTGATGAATTAAAAAAGGCCAATATTGAGGCAATGCCACTTACTGGTGGGCAGGCTGGAATAAGAACAGATAGCAATTTTGCTAATGCTGGAGTTCTTAATGTGAATACTGAGAATTTAGACGATTTAATTAGCAAAGGTATTATACCTGTCATTGCAGGATTTCAAGGTCAAGATAAGAATGGTTATATAACTACTCTAGGTAGAGGCGGAAGCGATGTTACAGGGGCTCTTATAGGTGCAGCTTTAAAAGCGGAGAGAGTAGAAATATATACAGATGTAGATGGTATGATGACTACAGACCCTAGAGTAGTACCAGAAGCATCCTTAATAGAAAAGATAAGCTATGAGGAAATATTCCAATTTGCTGATCAAGGAACTAAGGTTATTCATCCTCGTGCTGTAACTATAGCGCAAAAATATAATATTCCTCTTTTAATTAGAAACACAATGAACGATTGTGAAGGAACTTTAATTAGTAATGTAGTGGACTATGCAGATAGACCACCTGTTACAGGAATAGCTTGCATGAATAATAGAACTCAAATAAGAATTTCTTATAATTCAAATGAAAATTACTTTAAAATCTTAGAAAGCTTAGCAGAAAACAATATAAGCTTAGATTTAATAAATGTATTTCCAAAGGAAAAAATATTTACTATAGATTCTAAGGATTTAAGTAAGTTAAAAGAAATTTTTGAGGAATTAAATTTGGATTGCAGTGTTACAGAGCATTGTAGTAAACTTTCTATTATAGGTAGTGGAATGAAAGGAACTCCTGGAGTCATGGCTAAAATTTTAATAGCACTTACAAGAAGTAATGTGGAGGTTTTACAAACAGCAGATTCACACATGACTATTTGGTGTCTTATTAAGGAAGAGGATGCTACTAAGGCAATAGCTGCTATCCATAAGGAATTTAAACTTTAGTGTATAGATACACCTCTTAATGTGCAAAATAATTGCAGATTAGGAGGTGTTTTTCGTGGATAAAATAAAAAAAGAACAGAAGATAATTATAAATGAAGTAGAGGAAGAAGATAAAGAGGAAAATAAAGATTTAGAAAATTTAAAGGAACTAGGAAATACTGAAATACCAAAGGCTCAAGATGATATATTTGTACTTCCTATAATAGGGCAAATTGAAGGGCATATGGTGCAAAATCCACAAACTAAAACTACAAAATATGAGCATATGATTCCTCAACTAATAGCAGTGGAGAGAGATCCTAAAATAAAGGGAGTCTTAATTGTACTTAATACTGTAGGAGGAGATGTTGAAGCAGGGCTTGCAATTGCTGAGATGATAAGAAGTATAAGCAAACCTACTGTATCTTTAGTTATTGGAGGAGGTCATTCTATAGGAGTGCCATTAGCTACTTCAGCTGAATATTCATTTATATCTCCATCAGCAACAATGATTATACATCCCGTTAGAATGAATGGATTAGTTATAGGTGTACCTCAAACCTTTGAATATTTTAATAAAATGCAAGAAAGAATAAATGACTTTATTACACGAACTTCAAAGATTACAAATGAAGCTCTACATAAGCTTATGCTTCAGACAACAGAACTTTTAAATGATATGGGAACTATTCTCATAGGACATCAAGCAGTTGATATAGGGTTAATAGATGAGGTTGGTGGATTAAAGGAAGCTATAGAAAAATTAAATACCATGATAGATGAAAATGAAAAGGAACATAATAAAGAAGAAAAATAATATAAAACATCAAGATAAGCTTTATCTTGATGTTTTTATTTTGTGTAAATAAGTTAAAGTTTTAGTTTTTTAAAGAATCCTTAGGATTTTTAGCAATTTCATTCATAGCCTTTGTGAAAGCTAAACAAGCCTCTCTGCAAGTTGACTCTGAACCACCTAAAATTGCACCGCTGAAATTTGTGGCAGTAGGTGGTGCAAAATTATAGCGTAAATGTGCACTAGTTGCTTTTAAGGCAGCATCAATAGCATAAACAGCTTCTAATGGAGGAGCTATTAAAAAACATAAAGCTTCGTCATTAGAATTTGCTATATTTGAGAAATAAGAACCAGGTTTAGAAATAAGCTTACAGTAAAAAGGGATACCTTCATCATCATTAGCAAATTGAATTTCACCAGCGCCTCTATCCATATAATGAGAGATGAAATTCAAAGCATTTTTTATTTCATCTGGATTTTCTCCACATATAATACCTATAAATTCACCAGCTAATTTTGTAGTAGCACGTTGGTGACCACAGTAAGTAGATTTAGCATAAATTACTTCAACATCTAAGAACTTAGTTACTTCATCAAAGGCAGTGTAAGCTAATAAATCTGTTTCCACTGTCATAATTCCCATAGAGTTATGGCTCTTCTTAATATTTAAAAATTTCCTAAAGTCATAAGAAATATTAGTTATAATTTTTGAACTCAATATATTATTACTTAAAGTTAATAAATCCAATTTTACTCTCCTCAGTTTTGAAATTAAAGTATAGTTAATATTTATATTTGTTTATTATACAAGATTTAAGTATATAATTCCACAATAAGCCCTAAATAAACTGTAATACTTAATTATCTTTTATAAAAGTTTGAATTAAACTAAAAATATTGTATGAAAGTTAAATGGAATTAAAATATTGAATTTAAGTAATTAATGAAGAGAAATTATAAATAAAGTGTAAAAAATAACCATAATTTTCAAGAAACTTAATTTTGAATTTTTCTTTAAGGAGTTTTATGGTAATATATATTTATGCTATTAATGAAAAATAGTATATTGTATATTTTGGAGGTGTAGAAATGGGTAAAAAAACTTCTAAAGGGTCTAAGACGAAAAGTGTTAATAAAACTGGAATGAGAAGTGACCTTAAGGGGATTATATATATCACCATAGGAATTTTATTATTAGTTAGTATATTTTCAGCAGTATTTTCTCAATCGTCCGCTGGAATTTTAGGAAATGTTGTTAGAAAGACTTTGATAGCAATTATGGGAGCAGGAGCTATTCTATTTCCTTTCATAATAATTTATATAGGATTTAGATATATTGTTTACAATAAAAGTGGAAAGTTTGTAAGCTCTAAGTTCTATGAGATTATAGGGATAGTAATAAATACTCTTTTATTATTTCAAAATGTTACTATGCCTAAAATGATTAATATGGATATAGGTTTTATACCAGTTAGTTATTTTTATAATTTAGATTCTATATTTCATGGAGGAATTATAGCATATATAATAGATTATCCTTTATATAGTTTATTTGGAAAAGTGGGAAGTTACATACTTATAATAGCAATGTATTTTATATTAACAGTGTTGCTTTTAGATATTTCTGTTAAAGAGCTTATAGGTGCTATAATTGTAAGTTTTAATAAGAATAAAAGCAAAATGAAGAAGAAAACACCAAAAAAGGATAAAAAGGAAGGTGTTAATGTAGTTACCTTAGAGGATGAAGGAGAAACTATAATAGCTGATCCACAGGTTAATATAAATGATTTTTCAAAGGATGATAAGGCTTCAAATAAAGGAAACATAATAAATATAGATTTTGGTGAAGAGTGTGAAGTTGTAGCAGATGAAAGCACGGAAATAAGTAGTGTTTATGAAGAGGATCCTAGTATTTATAGTAAACCTAAGGGTACGAGATCTAAGGGGAAAAAAATAGAAAATGAAAATATAAAAAGAGAAGTAGAGGATGAAATAATAATAAACTCTTGCAATCAAAATAAGGGGATAGAGTATGAATTTCCTAAAATAGATTTTCTGAATGAAAATGAAAGCATAAAAAATAAAAAACTTGATAAAAAAGAATTATTAAGTAATGCTAATAAATTGCAAGAAACTTTAAGTAGTTTTGGTGTCAATGCTAATGTATTACAAGTAACTAAGGGACCCTCAGTTACAAGATATGAAATACAACCAGAAGTTGGTGTTAAGGTTAGCAAAATAGTGAATTTAGCAGATGATATAGCTTTAAATTTAGCTTCAGCAGGTATAAGAATGGAAGCACCTATACCTGGCAAAGCGGCTATAGGAATTGAAGTTCCTAATAGAGAATTAACTTCTGTGTGTGTTAGAGAGGTTATAGAGTCTGAGGAGTTTGTGAATACTAAAAAGAATTTAGCTTTTTGTTTGGGAAAAGACATTGGTGGTAAATGTATAGTTGGTGATTTAAGTAAGATGCCACATGTACTTGTAGCAGGGGCAACGGGTTCAGGAAAGAGTGTATGTATAAATACATTAATATGTAGCTTGCTTTATAAGTACTCACCAGAGGAAGTTAAACTTCTATTAATAGACCCTAAGGTTGTAGAGCTAAATGTTTATAATGGTATACCTCATCTTTTAATACCAGTTGTAACTGATCCTAAAAAGGCATCAGGAGCTTTGAATTGGGCAGTAAATGAAATGACGAGAAGATATAATACCTTTGCAGAAAATGCAGTTAAAAATATTGCTGGATATAATGAGCTTTATGATAAAGGATTAGTGGAAGAAAAGATGGCTTCAATAGTTATTATAATAGATGAACTTGCAGATTTAATGATGGTATGTCCTAAGGATGTCGAAGATTATATAGCAAGATTAGCTCAAATGGCAAGAGCTGCTGGTATGCATTTAGTAATAGCAACACAAAGACCTTCAGTAGATGTTATAACAGGTATGATTAAGGCTAACATACCATCTAGGATTGCTTTTGCAGTTTCAAGTCAAATTGATTCTAGAACTATAATTGATTCAGCAGGAGCGGAAAAGCTTTTAGGAAAGGGCGATATGCTTTATTATCCTTCAGGAGCGCCTAAACCTATAAGAATACAAGGAGCCTTTATATCTGAGATAGAAGTTGAGAGAGTTGTTGAGTTTATTAAAAATCAAAGCAATGAAATTGAATATAAGCAAGAAATTATAGAAGAGATAGATAAAGGTGCATCTAAAGAAGCTAATGAGTCAGGTGAATGTGATGAGATTTTAAGTGATGCTATAGAGTTTATAATCGAAAGCGGATATGCATCTACTTCAATGTTGCAAAGAAAGTATAAAATAGGATATAATAGGGCAGCTAGATTAATAGAAGAGATTGAAGAAAGAGGAATAATATCAGGTAGAAATGGAAGTAAGCCAAGACAGGTATTAGTTTCTAAAAATGATATTTAACAATAAATATATTTGTGGTAAAATAAAATTCTGCGGATAAAATTTATAAAAATGCTTTTTAATGCATAGGAGGAACATAAGTGAGTAAATTAAAATTGGGATTGGTTAATCTTGGTTGTGATAAAAATAGAATTGATGGCGAAATAATGCTATCTACTTTATACAATAAATATGACTTAGCTAAAGAACCAGAAGATGCTGATATAATATTAGTAAATACTTGTGGTTTTATTGAATCATCTAAACAAGAATCTATTGATACTATACTTGAAATGGCTAGATATAAAGAAAATAAGTGTAAGGTGTTATTAGCAACAGGATGTTTAACTCAAAGATATGGTAAAGAGTTATTAGAGCTTATGCCAGAGTTAGATGGAATACTAGGGGTTAATAATTATTCAGATATAGATAGACTTATAAAAAATGCCTTAAGCAAGGAAGAAAAATTATGTTGCTGCAATTACAGTGACACAAATATAAATGAAGGAGAGAGAATTTTAACTACAGATAGTCACTATGCTTACATAAGAATATCAGAGGGCTGCGATAATGCTTGTGCATATTGTGCAATTCCTAAGATAAGAGGTAAGTATAGAAGTAGAACTATGGAAAGTATTCTTAAGGAAGCTAATAGTTTAGCAAATCAAGGGGTTAAAGAGCTTATAATTGTAGCTCAAGATACTACAAGATACGGAGTAGATATATACGGAGAAAAAAATCTTCATGTGCTTTTAAGAAAACTTAGTGAAATAGAAAAGATAGAGTGGATAAGAATATTATATTGTTATGCTGAGGAACTTACAGAGGACATTATTAATGAAATAGCTGATAATGATAAGGTGTGTAAATACATAGATATACCTCTTCAGCATATAAGTGATGATGTTTTAAAGGCAATGAGAAGAAAAGGACGAAGAGCTCTTATAACTAAAAATATAGGTAAATTAAGAGAAAAAATAAAAGAAATTAATATAAGAACAACATATATAGTAGGTTTTCCGGGAGAGAAGGAAGCTAATTTTGAAGAACTTATGAAATTTACCGAAGAAGCTAAATTTGATAAATTAGGGGTTTTCAAGTATTCAAGAGAAGAAAACACTGCAGCATATGATATGGAAAATCAAATAAGTGAAGAAACTAAAGAAATAAGAGAAGCAGAAATTATGTTCCTTCAACAAAGAATTTCAAAAGAAATTAATGAAAAAAAAGTTGGAAAGGTATATAATGTGATTGTAGATAATTTCGATGGTGAAATGTACCATGGAAGAAATTATGAAATGGCACCAGAGGTTGATGGTGAAATAATATTTACTAGTGAAAATAATATAAAACTAGGTAGCTTCATAAAGGTGAGAATTACTGAAGCGCTAGAATACGATTTAATAGGAGTTGTGGAGAATGAACTTAGCGAATAAGCTTACAATGATTCGTATATTCTTAATACCTATATTTATAATTTTTATAACTTTCCCTATTTCAAATGGAGTTATAATAGCAACAGCTATATTTATAATAGCTTCACTTACTGATAAACTAGATGGATACATAGCTAGAAAAAGAAATGAAATAACCAACTTTGGAAAGTTCATGGATCCATTAGCAGATAAATTATTAGTTACAGCAGCACTTCTAGCTTTAGTTGACTTCGGGTTAATTAGAGGGTGGATAGTTGTAGTAATACTAGCTAGAGAATTTGCAGTATCAGGGTTAAGAACTATAGCAGCATCTAATGGAAAAGTCATAGCAGCTAGTATGTGGGGAAAAGTTAAAACAGTTATACAAATGGTAGCAACTATTGCAGGTTTGCTGGTTATGAGTTTTGAATCTTTGAGCATAAGTATACCTTATTTGAGAGAGTTAACATCTATATTAATGATGTTAGCTGTAATAATAACAATAATATCTGGAGTAGATTATTTTGTTAAGAATAGTGATGTAATAGATACAAAAAAATAAAAAATATTGAATTAAATTCTAAAAAGTGTAAATAATAAAAATATGGAAGTTCCTACAGAAAATGTAGGAACTTTTTATTAAGTATTGTTGACAACTATAAAAGATAAATATATAATTAAATAAGAACTTGTGTTCGACTTTCGGAAAGGATGGTGAACCCTAAGGGGATTTGTATGGATAACGAAAAATTAAAAGCCTTAGAGATGGCTATGTCACAAATAGAAAAACAATTTGGTAAAGGTTCAGTAATGAAGCTAGGAGAAAAAACTCAAACTAGCTTAGATGTAATATCAACTGGTAGCTTAAGTTTGGATATTGCCTTAGGAATTGGTGGAGTACCAAAAGGAAGAATCATAGAAATATATGGACCAGAATCATCAGGTAAAACAACAGTAGCATTACATATAGTTGCAGAAGCACAAAAAAACGGTGGAGTTGCAGCCTTTGTAGATGCTGAACATGCTTTAGACCCTATCTATGCTAAAGCCTTAGGTGTTGATATAGATGACTTAATAGTTTCACAACCAGATACAGGAGAGCAAGCACTTGAAATTACTGAAGCTTTAGTAAGATCAGGAGCTGTAGATATAGTAGTAATTGACTCTGTTGCAGCACTTGTTCCAAAGGCTGAAATTGAAGGAGAAATGGGAGATTCTCATGTTGGACTTCAAGCAAGACTTATGTCTCAAGCTTTAAGAAAATTAGCAGGGGCAATCAACAAGTCAAATTGTGTTGCTATATTCATAAACCAATTAAGAGAAAAAGTTGGAGTAATGTTTGGTTCTCCAGAAACAACACCAGGAGGAAGAGCGCTAAAATTCTATGCATCTGTTAGAATGGATGTTAGAAGAATTGATAGTATAAAACAAGGCGACGATTTCTTAGGTAATAGGACTAGAGTAAAAATAGTTAAAAATAAAGTAGCACCTCCGTTCAAACAAGCAGAGTTTGATATAATGTACGGGAAAGGTGTATCCAAGGAAGGTAACATATTAGATGTTGGTGTTAATGAGTCTATTGTTCAAAAGAGTGGGGCATGGTTCTCTTATGGTGATAAGAGACTTGGTCAGGGTAGAGAGAATTCTAAACAATACTTAGTTGAAAATGTTGATGTAGCACTTGACATAGAAAATAAAATAAGAGAAAAATACAGCTTACCTTTAGCTAAAGAAGTTAAAGCTGAAAAAGATACAAAGACTGCAAAAAAAGTAGAAGAATAATTTAATCGAAGACATAACATAATATAAGATGTTATGTCTTTATTTTGTATAAAAAATAAAGAAAAGTAAAAAATATAATATGAAGAAAAAATCGTATTAATGTAGTATAAAGTAAAGGTATAAAATATGTGCATTATACAATCCTTGCCATATTGACATTGTTGGAAAATTAATATAAAATAAATACAAATGCTGATTTAGTAAATGTAATTACTTACAATTTTTTAAATATGACACCTTTTCAAGCTTTTATTACAAAACTTTAAGTTATTTATACGACAAAAAAGGAGGTGTTATTACATGGAACTATCTATGATTTTAACTATATTAGCTAGTATCGTAGTAATTTGTGTAGTTATTTTTACAATTATTTATACTAGGAAAAATATTTCTCATGCCAATATAGCTAAAGCTGAGGAAGAAGCTGCAAAAATTTTAGATGATTCTAAGAAAAATGCAGAATCTATTAAAAAAGAAGCTATTATTGAAGCTAAAGAAGAAGTACATAAGCTTCGCTCAGATTTAGAAAGAGAGTCTAGAGAAAGAAGAAATGAAATTCAGAGATTGGAAAGAAGAAACATTCAAAGAGAAGAACTTTTAGATAAAAAAAGTGACGTCTTAGAGAAAAAAGAAGAAGCTCTTAATAAAAGACATCAAGATGTCCTTGATAAAGAGCAAAAGGTTGATGAATTATATTCACAACAAAGAGAGGAATTAGAGAAGATATCCAATTTAACTACTGAAGAGGCTAAACAAGTTTTATTAGATGAGATTGGTAAAGAAATAAAGCATGATGCCGCTATAATGATAAAGGATGTTGAAAGTAAAGCAAAAGAAGAAGCAGATAAGAAAGCGCGTGAAATTATTACTTGTGCTATTCAAAGATGTGCTGCTGATCATGTTGCAGAAACAACAGTGAATGTGGTAGCTCTACCTAATGACGAAATGAAGGGTAGAATAATTGGAAGAGAAGGTAGAAATATCAGAACTCTTGAAACTCTTACTGGTATAGATCTAATAATAGATGATACACCAGAAGCTGTAATTATTTCAGGATTTGATCCTATAAGAAGAGAAGTTGCAAAAATAGCCTTGGAGAAGTTAATTGTTGATGGAAGAATACATCCAGCAAGAATTGAGGAAATGGTTGAAAAGGCTAAAAAAGAGGTGGAAAATATCATAAGAGAAGAAGGAGAACAAGCAACCTTCGAAACTTGTGTTAATGGACTTCATATTGAACTTGTAAGATTATTAGGAAGACTTAAGTTTAGAACAAGTTATGGTCAAAATGTACTTAAGCACTCCATAGAGGTTTCTTACTTATGTGGCATAATGGCTTCGGAATTAGGAATTGACCCAACAATTGCAAAAAGAGCAGGATTACTTCATGATATAGGTAAAGCTGTTGATCATGAAGTAGAAGGACCACATGCTTTAATTGGTTCTGAAATAGCTAAAAAATACGGGGAATCTTCAGTTATAGTTAACGCAATAGCTGCCCACCATGGTGATGTGGAAATGCAATCTATAGAAGCGATTTTAGTTCAAGCGGCAGATGCTATATCAGCAGCTAGACCAGGTGCTAGAAGAGAAACTTTAGAAGCATACATCAAACGTTTGGAAAAATTAGAGGAAATAGCTAATTCATTTGAAGGTGTTGATAAGTCATTTGCAATTCAAGCAGGTAGAGAAGTCAGAATAATGGTAAAACCAGAAGAAGTTGATGATTTAGCTGCTGTAGAAATGGCAAGAACAATGACTAAGAGAATAGAAGATGAATTAGAATATCCAGGTCAAATAAAAGTAAATGTAATTAGAGAAACACGTGCAGTAGAATACGCAAAATAATTTATACCTTCTATATGTTACATATAGAAGGTATTTTAATTTACATTATTTTTTACTGTTTATATATTGATAGTAGTAACATTTAAGTCTTCCATTGTATAATTTTCTATTTTTATCAGAGTGCTTTCCAAAGTATTTTTCGAATTCCTCATAAGAAGTTATTATAAATTTATTCCATGTTGGGAAGTTAGAATAAACTTTGCCCATTTCCTTATATAAAGCTTGAATTTCAGCTAGTTCATTGAGTCTTTCTCCATAAGGAGGATTACAGATTATAAACCCATTTTTCTTTTTTGAACTAATTGTATTCATATCATTATGTTGGAAATGTATACAGTCATCAACCCCAGCTTCTATAGAATTTTCACGAGCTATAGATATAACTCTTTTATTTATATCAACACCAATTATATCTAGCTCGCAATTATAGTCTATTGCTGAATAAGCCTGTTTTCTTTCTTCTTTCCATAATTCATTAGGTATTAGGGCCCAATTTTCAGAGATAAACTTTCTGTTTAATCCAGGTGCTATATTGCGTCCGATTAATGCGGCTTCAATTGGAAGTGTACCTGATCCACAGAAAGGGTCTATAAGTGGCTTATCGGCAGTCCAACCGCTGATTTTAATTAAAGCTGCTGCTAATGTTTCTTTTAAAGGGGCTTCACTAGCTTTTTCTCTATAGCCTCTTTTATGTAAAGCATCACCACTTGTATTTATGCTTATGGTAACTATATCTTTTAATATAGATACATGTATTGGGTATTTTGCTCCATCTTCCTTGAACCAATCTACCTTATAAGTGTTTTTTAATCTTTCAACTACAGCTTTTTTTACTATGGATTGAATATCTGATAAACTAAAAAGCCCAGATTTTACGGATTTAGCATCAGCTACAGGGAACTCAGCATTTACTGGTAAATAATTTTCCCAAGGTAGAGCCTTTGTATTTTCAAATAATTCTTCAAAGGATGTGGCTTTAAATTCTCCTACTTTTATGTAGATTCTATCAGAACATCTAAGCCATAGATTAGACTTTACAATCCCTCTTTCATCAGTTAAGTAAGTTATTTTACCGTTTTCTACAGTAACATCATTATATCCTAAACTTTTTATTTCCTTAGCAACTATGGATTCTATTCCAAAGGCTGAGGTTGCAATTAATGTATAATTAGCCATGTGATCTCCTGCTTTCTATAAATAGTTATTTATTTAGTTATTTATTTATTATATACTAATAAGATTAATAATTAAAGTTAATAATATACTATATAAGAGTGAAATAATATGTTGTGAGGTATAATATAGAGTATAAAAAAGGAACTTGTGCTTAATTTGAAAGAAAAATCAAGTAATTAAGAATATTATATAAAATATTAAGAATAATAGGCCATAAAGTAAAAAAATGAAGCTATTTAATAAAATTTATAATAAAATCATCATATAATGTTGCATAATATAAAGAATACATATATAATTAATTAGTTAATTAAAATAAAATGAGATGAAATACTATGGCTAAAGTGAAAGGCAAGGTAATATATAAATATGAATAAAATGAAATTTGAAGAGTTAAATCTTTCTAATGAATTGCTACATGCAATTAAAGATATGGGATTTGAAGAAGCTACACCAATTCAATCACAGGCAATACCTATGATTTTAACTGGATGTGATGTAATAGGTCAATCACAAACAGGTACAGGAAAAACAGCGGCTTTCAGTATACCATTATTAGAAGGTTTAGATATTAAAAGTAAAGCAGTTGAAGCTTTAATTCTTTGTCCAACAAGAGAATTAGCAATTCAAATTGCAGAGGAAATGGGGAAGTTATCTAAATATAAAAAAGGTGTTAAGATGATCCCTGTATATGGTGGTCAATCAATAGATAGACAGATTAAATCACTAAAAAAAGGTGTTAATATAGTAATAGGTACTCCAGGACGTGTAATGGACCATATGCGTAGAGGTACATTAAAGTTAGAATCTTTAAAGACTATTATCTTAGATGAAGCAGATGAAATGCTAAACATGGGATTCAGAGAAGATATAGAAACTATTCTAAAGGATACAAACGAGGATAGACAAACAATCTTATTTTCAGCTACTATGGCGAAACCAATTATGGACTTAACTAAAAAGTTTCAACACAATCCAGAGATCATAAAAGTAGTACATAAAGAGTTGACAGTTAAGAATATAGAACAAATTTATTTTGAAGTAAAAGAAAAAAATAAATTAGAAATAATGACTAGACTTATAGATATGCATAACCCTAAGTTAGCTTTAATTTTCTGTAATACAAAAAGAAAAGTAGATGAAGTTGTAACACAACTTCAAACTAGAGGATACTTTGTAGATGGTTTACATGGAGATATGAAGCAAAGTCAAAGAGACAGAGTTATGGAGAAGTTCAGACGTGGTACTATAGAAATATTAGTTGCAACAGATGTAGCAGCTAGAGGTATTGATGTTGATGACGTAGAGGTTGTATTTAACTATGATATTCCTCAAGATGAAGAATACTACGTTCATAGAATAGGTAGAACAGGAAGAGCAGGAAGAACTGGTAAGGCATTTTCTTTTGTTGCTGGTAGAGAAATATATAAATTAAGAGATATACAAAAATACACTAAGACTAAGATAAGAAGAGAAGACGTACCAACATTAAATGATGTTGAAGAAGTTAAATCAGAATTAGTTTTAGATGAAATTAGAGAAGTTTTAAAAGAAGGTAATATTGCTAAGCAAAGAAACATACTTGATGATTTATTAGAAGATTATGCTTCAGTTGACGTAGCAGCAGCTCTTTTAAAATTATATGTTGGAAATAATGAAAGAGAAAATATAAAAGAAGAGTCAGAAGTATCTTTTGAAAACACTGGTGCAGAAGAAGGAATGGTAAGACTATTTATTAATATAGGAAGAAACCATAACATAAGACCAGGAGATGTTGTAGGAGCTATTGCTGGTGAAACAAGTATTCCAGGAAAATTAATAGGTTGTATTGATATATATGATAAATATACTTTTGTAGAAATTCCAAAAGAACATGCTAAAAAGGTTTTACAAACTATGAAAAACAACCAAATAAAAGGAAATAAAATCAATATAGAACCAGCTAATGGTAAATAAGATACTTATACTCCAAAGAACTTCTCTTTGGAGTATTCTTATGCAAAAAAATATATTGTAAGATAGGTGAAAGGATATGGAAGAAAGATTACAGAAATATATGGCTAGATGTGGAGTTGCTTCACGTAGAAAATGTGAGGAAATGATAAGTTCTGGTATAGTAAAAGTAAATGGTGAGGTTATTACAGAGTTAGGATTTAAGGTTAATGAGGAACTTGATAAGGTAACTGTTAATGACAAGATTATCAATATAGAAGAAAATAAGGTGTATTTTGCGCTTAATAAACCAAGAGGGTATGTATCTACTGTTAAAGATGAAAGAGGAAGAGAAACAGTACTTGATTTAGTTAAAGTAAAGGAAAGGATATATCCAATAGGAAGATTGGACTACGATACATCAGGCTTAATACTTTTAACTAATGATGGGGAGATCTTCAACAAAGTAATACATCCAAGAAAGGAAGTAAATAAAAAATACATAGCTGTAATTTCAGGAAAACCAACAGGAGATGAAATTAGAAAATTTTGCTCAGGTGTATATATAGATGGATATAAAACTGCAGAAGCTAAATTTAAGATTTTGAAAGAATTTGAAAATAAAACAGAAGTAGAAATAATAATTCATGAAGGAAAAAATCGTCAAGTAAGAAAAATGTGTGATGCAATAGGCCATAAGGTTATGTTTTTAAAAAGAATCTCTATAGGTGAAATAAGATTAGGGAAAATGCCTCTAGGAGAGTATAGAGAACTTACTTTAGATGAAGTTAATTATCTTAAAAATCTTTAGGGGGAATAGCTTATGTTTAAGTATGTTGGTGATTTAAGTAATATTGCGCAAAATGTAATAAATACTTATATAGAAGATAAAGCTATTGCTATTGACGCTACATTGGGCAATGGTCACGATACTGACTTTTTAAGTAAAGAATTTCAAAAGGTATATTCCTTTGATATACAAGAGATAGCAGTTGAAAATTATAAAAAGAAAAAGAGGGAAAATGTTGTTTTAATAAATGATTCCCATCATAAACTAAGAGATTATGTAAGAGAAGATGTGGATTGTGTTATGTATAATTTGGGATTTTTACCTGGGGGAGATAAAACTATAACTACAACATGGGAAACCACTTTAAAAAGTATAGAAGCTGCACTTGAGATGATTAAGTCCGGAGGAATAATAACAATAGGTATATATATAGGACATAATGAAGGAGAAAATGAAGGAAATAAAGTGCTTCAATTTCTTGAAAACTTGCCTAAGAATAAATATGGAGTATTATTGCATAAATTCATAAATAGAAGCAAGAGTGCGCCTATGCTAGCTATTATTGAGAAAAAATAATAAAAATTTAGACAAATGAAAGCAAAATTGTGAATTCATAAGAATATATCTATAGAAAAATGCAATTTGAACTTGATAAAAGGTGCAATTAATGATAAAATGATGAAATAGTTGCAAGAATTATGAAAGTGCAATGTTTTATTCAAAGAATTTTAAAGGAGTTTATATATGGAAAATAAGGATTTAATGAGAACCATTCAAGTTAAGTTTCCTAGATTAAGTAAGGGACAAAAACTAATTGCTGAATACATATTAAAACATTATGATAAAGCGGCTTTTATGACGGCAGCTAAACTTGGAGTTAGTGTTGGAGTAAGTGAATCCACCGTTGTTAGATTTGCAAATGAACTTGGATTTACTGGATACCCAAAATTACAAAAAGCACTTCAAGAGATGATTAAAAATAAGCTTACTACAGTGCAAAGAATAGAGTTATCTAATGATTATATAAGTCAAGAAAATGCTTTAAAGGGTGTTTTAAAGTCAGATATGGAGAATATAAGAGCAACATTAGAGAAGATAAGTTATAAAACCTTTGATAGTGTAGTAAACTCTTTATTTGGAGCTAAAAAGATTTATATAATTGGTTTAAGAAGCTCTTCAGCTTTAGCAGAATTTTTAGGATTTTATTTAAACTTAATTTTAGACAATGTTCAAGTAGTAGCTTATGGTGTTAGTGATATATTTGAGCAAATGTTAAATATATCAGAGGATGATGTTGTAATAGGAATAGGATTTCCAAGATACGCAATAAGAACCATAGAGGTTTTAAGTTTTGCACAGAGTAGAGGTGCCAAGGTTGTAGCAATAACAGATAGCTTATTATCACCTTTAGCTTCTAAAGCGGATTTTACGCTTATAGCACAAAGCAATATGGCTTCTTTTGTAGACTCCTTAGTAGCACCATTAAGTGTAATAAATGCTTTAATAATAGCAGTAGGATTGAGAGAGAAAGATAAGATATCAAATACTTTTACTAATTTAGAAGAGATTTGGCAAGAGTATGGAGTATATTCTTTGAAAGATAAAGAAAATAAATTCATATAAAATAATGTAATTTATTAATATGAAGTATAAAATTGCATAATATAAATTCAAGATTAAGGCATAAAAAAATAATATAAATTTTCTTAATTGAAATTTTGTATTATTTTTTTTATTTTGTAACAAAAAAAGGTTTGATTTTTTCTATAAATGTTATACAATAAGGGTAATACGTTAAACAATAGCACGAAAGTTCTAAATTTTGTGTTAACTTATTAACGAAACATTTTGAGTGTTATACATAAGGAGTTGAAAGTTAAACTTCAAAATCTTAAGTTATGACAGAAAAATGAAGGTCAATTAAAAATTATCTATTTTAAAAGTGAAACCAAAGTTTCATATTAGGGGGTTTTTGTAATGTCAAATACAGTAAATATCCAAGAGTACATTGCTAACGTACTTGAAAATGTTAAGAAAAGAAATTCAGGGGAGCCAGAATTTATACAAGCTGTTGAAGAGGTTTTAGGATCAATTGGACCAGTTTTAGAAAAACATCCAGAATATATAAATCAAAACCTTTTAGAAAGATTCTGTGAACCAGAAAGACAAATAATGTTTAGAGTTCCTTGGGTAGATGACAATGGAAGCGTACATGTTAACCGTGGATTTAGAGTACAATTTAATGGAACATTAGGGCCTTACAAAGGTGGTTTAAGATTCCATCCTTCAGTATATATAGGAATAATCAAATTCTTAGGATTTGAACAAATATTAAAGAACTCACTAACAGGTCTTCCAATTGGAGGAGGTAAAGGTGGTTCTGACTTCGATCCAAGAGGAAAATCAGATTCTGAAATCATGAGATTCTGTCAAAGCTTCATGACTGAATTATACAGACACATTGGACCAGATGTAGACGTACCAGCTGGAGATATCGGTGTTGGTGGAAGAGAAATTGGTTACTTATATGGCCAATACAGAAGAATCAAAGGAGCTTTCGAAAATGGAGTATTAACAGGTAAAGGTTTAAGCTACGGCGGAAGTTTAATAAGACCAGAAGCAACAGGATTTGGTGTTGCATACTTCTGTGAAGAAATATTAAAACATGAAGGAACAGACTTTAAAGGTAAAACAGTTGCTTCTTCAGGATTTGGTAACGTTGCATGGGGATTATGTAGAAAAGTTGCTGATTTAGGTGGTAAAGTTGTTACATTATCAGGACCAGATGGATACATCTATGATAAAGATGGTGTTGCAACAGATGAAAAAATTAATTTCTTAGTTGAAATGAGAAACTCTGGAAGAGATAAGGTTCAAGACTATGCTGATAAATTCGGTTGTGAATTCCACGCTGGTCAAAAACCATGGGGCGTAAAAGTTGATATTATAATACCAGCTGCTATGCAAAATGACATACATTTAGAGCATGCTAAACAAATCGTAGATAACGGAGTTAAATTCGTTTGTGAAGCTGCTAATATGCCATGTACAAATGAAGCTGTTGAATACTTCCAATCTCACGGTATAGTAGTTGGACCAGCTAAGGCTGCTAATGCAGGTGGAGTTGGTGTATCAGCTCTAGAAATGGCTCAAAATAGCATGAGATTAGCATGGACAGCAGAAGAAGTTGACCAAAAATTACACCAAATTATGGTTACAATTCACCAAAATGCTATGAAAGCTGCTGCTGATTTTGGATTTGGATATGACTTAGTTAAAGGTGCTAACATAGCTGGTTTCGTAAAAGTTGCTGAAGCTATGCACGCTCAAGGAAACTATTAATAAATAAAAAAAGAGAGGTGGTAACACCTCTCTTTTATAATATTTTTATAGAATCTGAACTCATATTATAAATAGTATCCTTACGCTCAACTATGAAGTTTATCTTTTCTTTTACTATAGGATCTTCAAGGATTTTATTTATCAATTCTTTTGTAGGATTTATTGCAGTAGGGAATTTAACACTTTTCATCATTGAAAAGTCACCAGTAGTATCACCATAGGAATAAGAATTTTCTAAATCTAGGTTATATTTTTCAACAAAGTTATTTATAGCTTTCTTTTTATTAACGCTATCCCACATTGCTACAACTTCGCCAGTATACATATCATTTTCATTTAATGAGTATACAGTTCCTATATAATCATCAAATCCATGCCTTACAGCCATTTCCTTTACAAGTTCTATAGGGCTTCCTGAAATTGTTATGAGTACGTGTCCTTGAGCTTTATGCCACTTAATCCTATCTCTTGTGTAAGTATAAACTCTATCACCCTTTTGAGTTACAACATTTTTAGCTATGAATTCAATTTGAGATCTATGAAGACCTTTTATAGCTTCAGTATATATGTCAGCCATTTTTAATAAATAGTGATCATAGTTTCCAATACGTTTATCCCATTTCACATAATATGGTTTAACCTCGTTATACCATCTTTCTTGGTCTATTATTTCGCTCTTAATTAATTTTTTAAAAACTTCAGTTATTAATCCTTCTCTATATAAAGTTCCATCAATATCAAAAAAAGCTGCGATTTTCTTTTCCATAACATCACTCCTAATATAAATAATTCTTCACATTATATAATATTTTGCATTAAAATTAAAGAAGAATACAAAAATTTATTTAAATTTGAAAAAAATATTTTAAAATGAGGGAAAATTAGAAAGTAATAAATTTAATAATTGTATAAAATATTTTATGCATCATAATAAGAAAGGTGATATAATAGTGTAGAATTTACAAGTATGAGTATAAAAGGACGTTGTTTATAAGCTTAGAAGTTTCATTTAACTTAAATATGATATATAAACTATGTTATTTAATATAGGAGGGGATAAGATGTACAAATTAATAGCTTTAGATATTGATGGTACTTTAGTTACGAAAAAAGCTAAAATTACAGAGGAAAATCTTTTGTGCATAAAAGAGGCTAAGGAAAAGGGTATTAAAGTCGTATTGGCTTCAGGAAGACCTTTAAAGGGATTAAATAGATTTTTAAAGGAACTTGATTTGGTAAATAAGGGGGATTATGCAGTTGGGTACAATGGAGCTATTGTGCAAGACACATATACAGAAGAAATAATTAATATCACACCCTTAGATATTGACTGCTATGAAGAATTATATAAAATTAGTTTAGAAATGGGTGTTAATATACATGCACTTACAAAGTCTAAGGTTATAACACCTAAGATTAATAAGTATTCTCAGCTAGAAGCAGATTTGAATGGAATAGAAATAGAAGAAATAGCTTTAAAAGATATAAAACCAGAAGAGACTATAGTTAAGGTTATGATGATAGATGATCCAGAGTTACTTGATAATGTAGTTCGAAATTTATCACAAGAAATAAAGGATAAATACACTATAGTTAAAAGTGCACCTTACTTTTTAGAGTTTTTACATAATAAGGCTAATAAATGGTCTGGTGTTTTTGGATTGGCAGAAAAACTAGGAATAAAAAGTCAAGAAATCATATGTGTTGGTGATGAAGAAAATGATATACATATGATAGAAAATGCTGGATTAGGTGTAGCTATGGGGAATGCAGTTCCTAAGATTAAGGAAGTAGCAGATTATATCACTTTAAGTAATGAAGAGAGTGGAGTAGCACATGTAATAAAAAAATTTATATTAGAAGATAAAGAAGAACATAGTGCGTAAAAACAAAGTAGTGGGACTTGCTCACTACTTTATTTATTATAAATAGTAAAAAATAATACAAATTTATCACTTAAAACTCACTAAAGTAATTATTTTATATACATTAATAATAAGAAAAATATTAATATATATAAGGAAGTGAGTTTATGGACATGTATGAAATTTGTATAAGATTGTGCTTAGCAGTTGCTATTAGTGCTATAATAGGATTTGATAGAGAACAAAAAAACAGACCTGCAGGTCTAAGAACTCATATTCTGGTTTGCTTAGGTGCTACAATAATATCTATTTTAGAGGTTTACTTAATATATGATGCAAAAAACCTTATTATTAATTATCCTGATATATATAATAGTATAAAAATAGATATGAGTAGAATTGGAGCGCAAGTAATAACAGGAGTAGGGTTTTTAGGTGCTGGCTCTATAATTCAGGAAAAGGGTAACGTAAAAGGCTTAACTACTGCTGCTAGTTTATGGGTGGTGGCATGTCTTGGTTTAGTAATAGGAAAAGGATATTATATATTTTCAATAATATGTAGTCTTATAGTTTTTGTAGTCTTAGCTTCTATGAAAAATTTTGAAAATGGACACTTTGAAAAGATCTATACTATGGATATAGAAATTGCATCTAATGACATTAAATCACTAAAGGTGCTTAATGAATTAATAGAAGAAGATGAAGTTAGAGTAAAGTCTATTTCTGTAAAATATAATGATAAATTAAAGGGCTATATATATAAATATAGTATTGAAAGTGGGAAAAACACAACTATTAATAAGATATTGGAAAAAGTATATAAATAAAATTAATTAAATAGAGTTAATTTGCAAATAAAAATAAAATATGGTACAATTTGGTAAGAATATAAAGTAGATTATGAGGAGGGTATATGAAGAAAAATAGTAAATTTCTAATTCTAGGGCTTTTATCAATTATGTTGATATTATCATTAGCAATTCCTCAAAATAAATCAGGAGCAGTAAGTAGTAAAGAAGAGCTATTAAGCACTAGTAAAGAGGAATTTAGAAAAAATACTGATGATGAAATAGTTTTGAGTTTTATGGGGAATATCATATTAAAGAATAAAGATCTAAAGTCTTATGACATGGAAAAGCTAAAAAGTTATTTTGAAAATATAAATTACTTTACCAAGACATCAGATGTTGTATCTGCTCAAGTAGAGGGGAAAGTAGTTGAAAATATAGATGGTTCAGATGAAAACCTAGTTATTCCGCAGAGCTTTTTACAGAGCATGAAGGATTCAAATATTAATTATGTTCAAACAGCAAATGGGGTAAATATTAAAGAATCTACAACAGAGCTTTTTAAAATGCAAGAAGTTTTAAGTTTTAATAATATGAAAAACTTAGGTAGTAGATATAGCTTAGATGAAGAACCTTATATTATTGAAGAGGTAAAAGGTAAAAAGATAGGGATAGTAAACTTTTCTAACTTAATTGCGAAGGATGGAAGATTCTATATGGATAATATGGAGGTTAGCAAGCAAGCAGCTAGTTTAGTAAATACTATAAATTATGAAGCTTTAGGAGAAGATACTAAAAAAATAAAATCTATAATTAAGGAAATGAGTACTCAATGTGATTTTATTATATCCTATGTTAATTTTTTAGATGATAAGTCTAATTTAACAAAAGAAAGAGAAAATACAATTATAAAAACTTTTAATGAATCTGGGGTTGATATAATTGTGGGTACTGGAAAAAGCAAAATATCTCCTATAAAGAAAGTTAAAAATGAATTTAACAATAATGAAACAATAGTAATATACTCTTTAGGTGATATAAAAATGTGTGATAATGAATTTAATATAGAAAACAGTAGTATAATGGCAACAATTTCTTTGAATATAAAGGATGAAAATATAAAGATAAAAGATATTAATTATGTTCCCTTATATGTTTATAGATTTGGGGAGAAAGATTCAGGTGAATATAAAATATTACCCTTAAGTTTTATATCTTCAGGAAAAAATAATTATAATGTAAAAAGTGATGATTTATTAAGACTAGATGACTTAAAAAGAGATGTAATAAAAGTAGTTGAAAATAGAGAAGAAAAAGTTTATTTATATAAAAAATAAAAGGTAGACAGTTTACACTGTCTACCCAAATCTTTTACTACATGCAATTAGCTTTGAAGTATGTAGTATTGATTTAGTAATCTTATCTTACAAGATAGCTTATTTTAAGCCATTTTCGTAAGCAGAAACCATTTTCTTTACCATTTCTCCGCCAACTGATCCACATTCTTTACTTGTAAGGTTTCCATTATAATCTGAGAAATTTACTCCTAATTCTCTAGCTGTTTCCATTTTTAAATTATTTAAACCTTGTTTTGCCTCTGGAATTAAATTTTTTGCCATAATAATATCCTCCTTACAGGACTATTCAATAGTCTGTGTTCATTGTAGTAAATTTAGTAATAAGTTTGGTTTAGATCTCATGATTTAAATTATAAATTTTTTTCATAAGATTCAACCATTTTTTTAACCATTTGGCCACCAACAGAACCGTTTTCTTTACTAGTTAAGTTTCCATTGTAACCTTGGTTTAATGTAACGCCAACTTCTTTAGCAGCTTCCATTTTAAATTGGTTTAATTTTTCTTTAGCTTCTGGTACTAAATTCTTTGCCATGTTTCTCACCTCCTTCGTTGCTTTGTAATACTATTATGACTCGAAATGAAAATTATATGCGTAGTTTGTTTTAGGCATTTTAGAGAAAGCTTTCACATATTTCCAAAATAATGAATAATCATATCAAGATAATGGAAAAATAAAAAATAGCTACATTATATATATAAACAAAAAATAGCTATAAAAAAGATTAAAAAATTTATAAAATAATATGATTTTTTTTGAATATAGGCATTAAAACTCTAAATATATTAAAATAAAAGGTCAATTTTAATGGCTAAATCAATAAAAATATATATAATAGAATTAAGGAATATAAAAAGAATTAAATGGTGGTGGAAACTTTGAGTAAAAAGATAATAATGACAGGTGGAGGATCAGCAGGACATGTAACTCCTAATCTAGCCTTAATACCAAGATTAAAAGAAGAAGGCTATGAAGTTCAGTATATAGGTACAAAGGATGGAATAGAAAGAAAAATTATAGAAGATGCAAAAATACCATATCATGCAATAGAAAGTGGAAAGCTTAGAAGATATTTTGATATAAAAAATTTTTCAGATCCTTTTAAAGTTATAAAGGGTGTTTTTCAAGCTAAGAAGATAATAAAAAATGAAAAACCTGATGTAGTTTTTTCAAAGGGTGGTTTTGTTGCAGTTCCGGTTGTAATAGGTGCATATTTAAATAAAATACCTGTACTTACACATGAATCTGATATGACTCCAGGCTTAGCAAATAAGTTAGCTACACCTTATTGTACTAAGGTTTGTGTTACCTTTCCTGAGTCAGTAGAGAAGGTTAAAAATAATAAGGGCGTTTTAACAGGTACTCCAATAAGAAGTGAATTATTTAAGGGAAGCAAAGAAAAGGGAAAAAGCTTCTGTGGATTTAAAAATAATAAGCCTGTAATAATGTTAATGGGTGGAAGTTTAGGTTCAAAGGTTTTAAATGACTCTCTAAGAGGTGTTTTAGATAAACTTTTAAAATCTTATAATGTAATTCATATATGTGGAAAAGGCCATATAGACGAAAGTTTAAATAATAAAGAGGGATATAGACAGTTTGAGTATATAAGTAAGGAACTTCCGGACTTAATGGCTTTAGCTGATATGTTTATATCTAGATCGGGTGCTAACTCTATTTTTGAATTTTTAGCGCTTAAAAAACCAAATATATTAGTACCACTTTCAATTAATGCAAGCAGAGGAGATCAAATTCTAAATGCAAAGTCTTTTGAGAAGAGTGGATATAGCGTTGTTATACAAGAAGAGGATTTAAATGCTGATATACTTTTAACAAAGATTGAAGCATTATATAGAGATAAAGAGAAATATATTGAGAGTATGGAGAATTCTAAGGTGAAAAATGGGGTTGAACAAATAATTTCACTAATAAAGAAATACTCTAAATAATTATAACTGAATTTATAAATATATTTCATATGAAATATTATAAGTTCTTTTATTCAAAATTTAATAATTATAATTTATAAAGAAACTATTTTAAGCTTAAATTAAACATAAGTATTTTAAATTTATGTTATTTATATTAAGTTTAATAGTTTCTTTATTCCTTTTTTGTATAAGAGCATATAATATATTGCAAACAGAATAATTTATTATATAGCTATGAAGATTTCATATAGGGTCAGCATATAATAAAAGAAAGTAGTTTTAATTTGGAGGTAGACAGTGAAAATTAAATTTTTAGGAGCTGCTGGGAGAGTAACAGGATCTTGCCACATGTTGATAGTTAATGGTAGAAAGGTTTTATTGGATTGTGGCTTATTTCAAGGCAAGGATGAAAGTGTAATAGGAAATGAAAGATTTAATTTTAATCCTAAAGAAATAGAATTTGTTATATTGTCACATGCCCATATAGATCATAGTGGTAGAATTCCTCTTTTATACAAGCAAGGATTTAAGGGACAAGTCATATGTACAGAGGGTACCAATGATTTATGCAAAGTTATGTTGCCAGATAGTGGATATGTACAAGAAACTGAAATAGAGTGGAAAAATAAGAGAAGGAGAAGACAGGGTTTGGCTGCTGTAGAACCTCTATATACTGCTAAAATAGCTCAGTTATCCACATATTTATTTACAGGATTTCCTTATGATGAAATAATAGAAGTGTTTCCGGGTTTAAAGGTTAGATTCAAGGATGCAGGGCATTTACTTGGCTCAGCTATAGTTGAATTATTTATAAAGGAAGAGGGTAAAGAAGAAATTAAAATTGTCTTTAGTGGAGACTTAGGTCATAAAGATATTCCTTTAATTAAAAATCCAACGAATATAGATTATGCTGATTATGTAATAATGGAGACAACCTATGGAAACAGATATCATTCTCCTATTGATAAAGAACTACAACAATTAGTTAAAATAATAAAAGAGACTTTTAGAAATGGTGGTAATGTAGTTATACCATCCTTTGCTGTAGGAAGAACTCAAGAGGTATTATATGCTTTAAATAATTATATAGAAAGTAATTTGCTAAATAATATAAAAGTTTATGTTGATAGTCCACTAGCTTCAGAGGCAACTAGTATTTTTAAGGATTATGAAGAATATTATGATGATACTGCAAGAAAGTTAATTGAGGAAGGTAAGCATCCCCTTGATTTTAAGGGATTAATGTTCACAAAGACCTTAGGAGATTCAATGGCTGTAAATAAAATTCAAAATTCAGCTATTATAATTTCTGCAAGTGGTATGTGTGAAGCGGGAAGAATAAAACACCATCTTAAGCATAATCTTTGGCGTGAGGAATGTTCTATAGTATTTGTTGGATATCAAGCAGAAGGTACTTTAGGAAGAGCTATATTAGACGGAAATAAGAAGGTAAATATTCTAGGAGAAGAAATAGCAATAAATGCAAAAATATATAATTTACCAGGATTATCAGGACATGCAGATAGAGAGGGGTTATATAGTTGGTTAAGAGCATTTAAGAAGAAACCAAAGGAAGTTGTCTTAGTACATGGAGATGTAGATGAAAGAGAAAGCTTCAATGAACTTCTAAAGAGCAATAATTATAAAACTAGAATGGTTAACTTAGGTGAAAGTTTCATAATAAATGAAAATCATATAAATGATACAACACTTAAACAACGAATTATTAATTTTTTAGATGATTATGAGGAAGTTAATGAGATAAATAAGATGGTAGTACTTGAGAAAATAAAGGATATAATAACTGAAGATTAAAAAAGCGAGTATATTTTATATAAAACTACAAAGAATATAGGAGTTATGTTTACTTTGAGAAACATAACTCCTATATTCTTTTATGTTTATAAATAGAGATATAATTATATAAAAAGATAAAAATAAAAGTTAATTATTCAATATTCAGTATATTTTAAAAAATAAAGATAAAAATTAATGAGTGTAAAAGAATTTCAAGAGATTATTATTTTTTTAACAATCTAAGAATGCAAATAAAAAAAGCAGGTTACATATGGTCATAAAAGGCATATAAGGACTTTACATAATCGGATTTTAAGTGTATATTATAAGTGTAAATTGTGGGGCCTTGTAATAGATTTTTACAATGAAAAATTTGCTATTACATACTCAAATAAAAAGATTATGTTTACTATAAGATACTTAAGTTGTGGTAAAAGAATTATCATAATATTAAGTAAAAAATAGATTGAACTATTAAATTAAGAAGGAAGGGTTAGCCATGTTAAGAAAAATGAAAACTATGGATGGTAACACTGCAGCTGCGTATGTTTCATATGCATTTACAGACGTTGCAGCAATTTATCCTATTACTCCATCATCAACTATGGGGGAAAAAGTTGACGAGTGGGCAGCAGCTGGTCAAAAAAATATTTTTGGTCAAACTGTAAAAGTAATGGAAATGCAATCAGAAGCTGGAGCAGCTGGAGCAGTTCACGGATCATTACAAGCAGGTGCATTAACAACTACTTATACTGCATCTCAAGGTCTATTACTTATGATACCTAATATGTATAAAATAGCTGGAGAATTATTACCAGGTGTTTTCCATGTAAGTGCAAGAGCATTAGCAACAAATGCATTATCAATCTTTGGAGATCACCAAGACGTAATGGCATCTAGACAAACAGGATTTGCTTTCTTAGCATCAAATAGTGTTCAACAATCAATGGACTTAGCACCAGTAGCTCACTTAGCAGCAATCAAGGGAAGAGTTCCATTTGTACACTTCTTTGACGGATTTAGAACTTCTCATGAAATTCAAAAAATCCAAATCTGGAGCAATGAGCAACTAGCAGAGTTAGCAGAACCAGTTATGGATGATATTAAAGCATTCAGAAAGAAAGCTTTAAATCCAGAGCACCCAGTAACTAGAGGTACTGCTCAAAACCCAGATATATACTTCCAAGGAAGAGAAGCTTCTAACAAATTCTACATGGAGTTACCAGAATTAGTAGAAGAATTCATGGGTAACATTAATAAGATGATAGGAACTGACTACCACTTATTCAACTACTATGGAGCACAAGATGCTGACAGAGTTATAGTTGCTATGGGTTCAGTTTGTGAAACAATAGAAGAAACAATCGATTATTTAAATGCTAGAGGAGAAAAAGTAGGTCTTTTATCAGTTCATTTATACAGACCATTCTCAATAGAGCATTTCCATAAATTTATTCCTAAAACAGTTAAGAGAATTGCTGTTTTAGACAGAACAAAGGAACCAGGATCAACTGGTGAACCATTATACTTAGACGTTAGAGATGCATTCTATGACGTTGAAAACAAACCAGTTATAGTTGGTGGAAGATATGGATTAGGTTCAAAAGACACTACTCCAGCTCAAATTATAGCTGTATACAACAACTTAAATACTGCAGAACCAAAACACAACTTCACAATTGGTATAGTTGATGATGTTACTTTCACATCTTTACCAACAGGAGAAGAAGTAGATGTAGCTGCTAAAGGAACAACAGCTTGTAAGTTCTGGGGATTAGGTTCAGACGGAACAGTTGGAGCTAATAAATCAGCAATAAAAATTATCGGAGACCATACAGATATGTATGCTCAAGGATATTTCTCATATGACTCTAAAAAATCTGGTGGTATAACTGTATCTCACTTAAGATTTGGTAAAGAGAAAATAAAATCAACTTACTTAATCAATAAAGCTGATTATGTTGCTTGCCATAACCAATCATATGTATATAAATATGACGTTTTAGCAGGTATTAAAGATGGTGGTACATTCTTATTAAACACTATTTGGAACAAAGAAGAAGTAGAAGCTCACTTACCAAATAGTATGAAAAAATATATTGCAGAGCACAACATTCATTTCTATACATTAGATGCTGTTGGTATAGCTCAAGAAATTGGTTTAGGTGGAAGAATTAACATGATAATGCAATCAGCATTCTTCAAGTTAGCTAACATTATTCCAATGGAAGATGCAGTTAAATACTTAAAAGACGCCGTTGTTACTTCTTATGGTAAAAAAGGTGAAAAAGTAGTTAAAATGAACCATGATGCTATTGATAAAGGTATAAACGCAGTAGTTAAAATTGATGTTCCAGAAAGCTGGAAATCAGTAGAATGCTGTAAAGCAGAAGAAACTATGGAAAAACCTGCATTTATAACTGAAATAGTTGATGTAATGAATAGACAAGAAGGAGATTTACTTCCAGTAAGCTCATTCTTAGAAGGTGTTGATGGTACATTCCCAGCAGGAACTGCTGCTTATGAGAAGAGAGGAATAGCTGTTAACGTACCAGAATGGCAAATGGATAAGTGTATCCAATGTAACCAATGTGCGTATGTTTGTCCACACGCTACAATAAGACCAGTTCTTATGACAGAAGAAGAAGCTAATAATGCTCCAGCAAGCATGAGACATAAGAAAGCTGCTGGTGGAGCAAACTTTGCAGGATATGAGTTCTCAATTACAGTTAGTCCATTAGACTGTACAGGATGTGGAAACTGTGCTGAGGTATGTCCAGCTAAAGAAAAAGCTCTTATTATGAAACCAATTGAATCTCAAATGCCAGAACAAGAAGCATTTGACTATGGTGTAAAAGTACCAGTTAAGAAAAACCCAATGAACGCTGAAACAGTAAAAGGAAGTCAATTTGAAACTCCATTACTAGAGTTCTCAGGTGCTTGTGCTGGATGTGGAGAAACACCATACGCTAAATTAATCACTCAATTATTTGGTGATAGAATGTATGTAGCTAATGCTACAGGATGTTCTTCTATTTGGGGAGGAAGTGCACCTTCAACTCCATATACTAAAAACCAAAAGGGTCATGGACCAGCTTGGGCTAACTCATTATTCGAAGATAATGCTGAATATGGATTAGGTATGTTCTTAGCAGTATCTCAAATGAGAGATAAGTTAGAAGAATTAGCAAAAGAAGCTCAAGATAGCAACTTAAGTGCTGAATTAAAAGCTGCTTTAGCTAAATGGGTAGAAAACAAAAACTGTGCAGAAGGTTCAAAAGCTGCTAAAGCTGAATTAATGCCATTATTAGAAGCTGAAAAAGCTAACCCAATTGCAGCTGCAGTTTTAGAAAAAGAAGAATTCTTAGTTAAGAAATCTCAATGGATCTTTGGTGGAGACGGTTGGGCATACGACATCGGATACGGCGGAGTTGACCACGTTTTAGCATCAGGTGAAAATGTAAATATATTTGTATTTGATACAGAAGTTTACTCAAATACAGGTGGTCAATCTTCAAAATCTACTCCAACAGCTGCTATAGCTAAATTTGCTGCTGCTGGTAAGAGAACTAAGAAGAAAGATCTTGGAATGATGGCAATGAGCTATGGTTATGTATATGTTGCTCAAATAGCTATGGGTGCTGATAAGAACCAAACTATTAAAGCTATAACTGAAGCAGAAAAATATGATGGACCATCATTAATAATTGGTTATGCTCCATGTATCAACCACGGAATTAAGAGTGGTATGGGAACAACTCAATTAGAGCAAAAGAAAGCTGTTGATTCAGGATATTGGGCATTATATAGATTTAACCCAATGTTAAAAGAAGAAGGTAAGAATCCATTTACTTTAGATTCTAAAGAACCTACAACAAACTTCAGAGACTTCTTAAGAGGAGAAGTAAGATATGCTTCTTTAGAAAAAGTTGCTCCAGAGTTAGCTGAAAAGTTATTTGAGAAAACTGAAAAAGATGCAATGGATAGATTAGAAAGTTATAAAAGACTTGCTAAAGACCTATAATAGTATATAAAGAGAGGGGGAGAAATCCCCCTTTCTTTTTTTGAAATAATAAAGAATGGTTATCTTTTAAATAAATTTATTAAAAGTACTTTTAAAATTTGTGATTAAAGGGTATTATTATACTATAACCATTTTAGGAGGGAAATAATATGTGTAAAGAAAAAAAATGTAATTGCGAAGAAGAAGTAACAACTAGTAGTTGTGGATGTCATGACCACGGATGTGGATGTGGAGATCACACAGAGCATGATGCATGTGGATGCGGATGTGGATGTGGTGATGAAATAGCACCTTTAATAGTTGAATTAGAAGATGAAAATGGAAATGTAGTATCTTGCGAAATCGTTGATGGTTTTGAATATAAGGATAAAGAATATGCAGTAGTTGTTAATCCAGAAGATGAAAGTTACTATATCTTTGAAGTTGTTGCTGATGAAGAAGATGAAGAATCAGGAGAATTAGTAGTACCTTCTGAAGAAGAGTTTGATGCAGTAAGAGAGTACTATGAAGAGTTATTAGCAACTGACGAAGAAGAACAATAATAATCTTCTAAAGTGGTTAAGCAAGTGATAAATAGTTAATATTCTATTTATTACATGTTTAAAGAATAATGAGAAGTATACATTGAATTATAAGAAACCGATGCGAAAGCAACGGTTTTTTATAATTAGTAAAAATAAAGAAATTTAGGATGGAAGAAAAAGTGGAAAGATTAGCGATATTTGATGTGGATTTTACATTAACAAGTAAAGAAACCTTAGCAGAATTTTATCTATTTGTATTAAAAAAGAACCCTAAGTATATAAAATATTTGCCAGGAATCTTAAGCTCTTCATTACTTTATGGATGCAAGATATATGATGAAAGAAAAGTTAAGGAAAGAGTTATAGCCTTTATCAATGGAATAGAGGAAAAAGACATACAAAGAACAGTAAAGGAATTTTATCATAAAGTATTAAATAAAATTTTATATAAGGATGCTTTAGATATTATAAAGAAAATGAAGAAAGAGGGATATAAGATAATTTTAATTTCTGCTTCACCAGAATTATACCTAAAGGAATTATATAATATAAAAGAAGTTGATTTAGTTATGGGAAGCAAGTTCCATTGTAATGATGGTAAATATGTAAATAAGATGATGGGTGAAAACTGTAAGGGAGAAGAGAAGGTAAGAAGATTAAAAGCTTACTTGAAAGAAGAAAATATAGAAGTAGATTTTAAGGAATCACATATGTTTTCTGATTCTTTAGCAGATGCGCCATTATTAGATTTAGTAGGGCATCCACATTTAATAAACTTTAAAAAGAAACACAATAAGTATGAAATTCTAAATTGGAAATAAATTAAGCCTAGAGAGGGTGAAGAGTATGAAAGGTATCTTTAATGGTAATGTATTAGAAGAGCTTGAAGTAAAAGAGTTATCTAGTAGTAAAGAAAAATTAATATATGAAGTGATTAGAATAATAGAAAAGAAGCCTCTCTTCTTTTCTAGTCATATAAAAAGATTACTTAATAGTGCTAATATGATGAAGGTTAATATTCCATTTACAGAACATGAAATAAAAGAGTTTATCTTAAAATTAGTGGAGATTAATCAGGTTAAAGAAGGAAATATAAAAATAGTTTTTAATAGTAAAACTTCAGATTTAGGAATGTATTTTATACCTCATAGCTATCCAAGTAAGGAAGATTATGAAAATGGTGTAAGAACCATCTTATATTATGGAGAAAGAGAAAATCCTAATGCTAAAATAGTGAATAATAGTTTTAGAGAAAAGGTAGATAATGAAATAAGAAAAAACAATGTCTATGAGGCTATTTTAGTAGATAATAATGGATATATAACGGAAGGAAGTAAGTCTAATATTTTTTCAATCAAAGGTGGCGTTTTATATACTGCACCAGTAGAAAAAGTTCTTCCTGGAATAACAAGGGAGTTTATAATACAGGCTATAAAAGAATTGGAATATGAAGTAGTGGAAAAAAGGATTCAAGTAGAAGAATTTTTATATATGGATGGAATGTTTATTTCAGGAACCTCACCAAAAATACTTCCAATATGTAAAGTTAATGATAAAGAATTTAACTCTAGTAGTAATGAAGATATAGTAAAATTAATTAAGAAATTTAATGAGTTTATAGAAGAGGATATAAGAAATTTTATATAAACAATTACTTAGAAAAGATGCTGTTACCTTAATAAATTTATATACCATATATAGTATTTATAATGAAATTATAAACTCTATATGTTGTAAGATTTATTATTAGTGTAATGGCTTCTTTTTTTATTGAAGAAAAACTTAAGAAATAGTCTTGAAATTGTAAATAAAAGTATAATACTTCATATAATAAATTGGAGGTGATTATATGGGGTTGGGTATGTAGTAGGTGGTTTACTTGCAATGTTAATAGGTAAAATAAGTTTGCAGGGTGCTTTAAAGAGAATTTTAAATAAAACTAAGATAAAGAATAAGATACAAAATCAATTCATAGCCTTGATTTTGATGATAGTACCTTGCTGTGTAATGATTGCATGCTTGGATATTGTTTCATCTCAATATAGGGTAATCAGAGAAATATACAATGCTATTACAGTTTTCTTTTCTATAAATTTATATGAGGAGGAATATGAACTCTGCAAATATTATAGCAGAATAAAATTATATAGAGTTTTTCAGAGTATTTCTGTAGTTTTAATAAGATCTTTTATAACTCCCTTTCTTTGTATAATTATTTTTGGAAATTCAGTTGCTTTAATATATTTATACATTGCGGTTATTCATAGCTTATATAAAAATAATGTTCTGAAAAATATAGTGAAAATATTTGATGTAATTCCAGGTATAATAGGGTCATTTATTTTATACTTAGTATATGTATATAAAACAAGATCTTTTAAAATTAATTTTAAGAATAGATTTTTTACCAATGCAATAAAGAATCCTTATCTTAATATAAATATAATAGGTGCAGCTATAGAAAATGTAAATATGTATTATTGTGAGGAAAAGAAACATCAGATAAGTTATATTGAGAGCTATGGAGAGTATAAAAAGAAAATAAATATATACTATATAGAGGAGTATAGAGAACTTATAGACATTCTTTGTTTTTTAAGTTTTATTATCTTTTATCTTGTGAATTATTTATTATGCAAATATTAAAGGGAGGATAAATTTATTTACCTCCCTTTATATAAAAAATATTTACATTTCAGCTGCGGTAGTTAATGGTGGCACAACTTGTTTCTTTCTTGATACAACACCTTTTAAATATACAGTGTTATCTTCAGGAGTAACTCCAAAGGCTTTAGTTACTAAATCAACTCTAGAACCTGCAACAAGTGTTTCAGATCCACCTTCTAAAATATCAGTTGCTAAGAAAATAAGTAAATCGTAATTAGCACTATCTATTTTAGAATTCATTAAATCTAAGAACTCACCTTTTTTAGCTCTTACACTATCTACATCTAAAGTATTTATTTGAGATATTCCTATTTTTAATGAGTTTAAGTTGAAGTTCTTAAAATCAGTGTGGAATATTTCATCAGCTGTTTTTCCATCTAAAGATGAACCAGCTTTAAACATATCCTTAGCAAATAGATCAGGAGTAATTTCAGCTATTTCAGCTAATCTAGATAAAATTAATTTATCTACAGGTGTAGTTGTAGGAGACTTAAGCATTAAAGTGTCTGAAATTATTGCTCCACAAAGTATACCCGCTATACTTTTACTTGGTCTTACACCATTTTCAAAGTACATAGAACCGATAATAGTAGAAGTACTACCTACAGTTTCATTTCTGAAGTAGATTGGATTAGCAGTTTCTACATTAGCAACTCTATGATGATCTATAATTTCAAGAATTTCAGCATCTTGAATTCCATCTATTGTTTGAGATCTTTCATTATGATCTACTAATATAACTTTCTTTTTGTTTTTAGATAATAAGTGATAACGAGAAATAGTTCCTAAAACCTTATTATTCTCATCAACTACTGGATAAGATCTAAATTTGTTTTCAATCATAGTTTCTTGTACTTCATCAAGAAAATCTGTAATAGAAAAACTTACTAAAGATCCTTTTGTCATAACGTAGCTAAGAGGAATACTTTGAGTTATTAATCTAGAAGTAGTATATGTATCATGTGGAGTTACTATAACAGAGCAAGAAATTTCCTTAGCTTTATTTAGTATATCCTCGCTAACTGCATGATTTCCAGTAACTATTAATAAAGCTGCTTTAGAGTTAAGAATAATAGATTGAGCATCTTCCCTATCTCCACAAATTACTATATCTTTTTCATCTATTAATTTTTCAGCACTTTCAGGTTTCATAGCAGTTACAACTATTTTACCTTCAAAGGTTTCTTCGGTATCTTTTATGTACAAAGCTTTAGCTGATAAAGTTTCAACTATGTGTCTAATTTTAGTGTTACTTCTTGATAAAATTTTATTATCCCAAGCATCCATAGAATGAGATGCTAAATTAGATAGTGAAGTTACACCGATTAGTGAATCATTATCATCTACAATTGGTAAAGATGTATTTTCTTGCTTTTTTATTATTTCCCAAGCTGTTTTTAATGTTACATCAGAAGATACTGAGATAACAGGGTCGATGTTTAAATCTTCAACTTGAGATTTAACAGTTGTCATTAGTTTAGGTGCTTCAACATTAAAGTAGTCTAAAACGTATTGAGTTTCACTACTAACCTTTCCTTGTCGTATAGCTATTACGTCTTTCATGCCTAATTTTTGCTTTAAATTAGCATAAGCAATAGCAGCGCATATTGAATCTGAATCAGGATTTTTATGTCCTGTTATATAAATATTGTTATTCATAAAACTTCTCCTTCTTTTCCTATCTATATTAAAAACCTAAATATTAATAATAAAGATTTTATTTTATAAATATAAAATCATTTTACAATACAAGTGAAGTTAATGCAAATATCATAGCACAAATTTAATAAAATAATATATATATTTCAAGAATCAGTAATCATGAGCTCTAGAATAGCTTGTGATTAAATAATTTTAACTTTAAATATGAAGGATAGTATATATTAGAACATATTATTTAGAATTTAAAGCAATTAATTTAGTAATGAGTTAAAACAAATTTTCATATTAATAAATATATGGTCATATAATTCAATATATGGAAAAATAAATAGTAAAAGGAGGAGTTGAGGTGTTAAAAGAAAATATGAACAATGGATACACTTCAGTTAATGTTGGGTTAACTCGTGAAGAAGCTGAAAAGCGACTAAAAAGTTACGGGTATAATCTAATAGAAAATAAAAAAAAGGTGTCACCATTAAAGATTTTTTTATCTCAATTTAAAGATTTAATAATATGGGTTCTTATAGGAGCAACCATAATCTCAGGGCTTATGGGAGATAAAGCAGATGCTATAACAATTTTAATTATTGTATTTATGAATGCTATTTTAGGGTTTATACAAGAATACAGAACAGAAAGGTCTCTAGAGGCTCTTAAGGAATTAGCAGCTCCTACTTGTAAAGTTGTAAGAAGTGGAAAGATAACAGTTATAAATGCAGAATACTTAGTTCCTGGTGATATAGTTGTTTTGGAAACAGGTGATAGGGTGCCAGCTGATTCAGTAGTAATAGAAGAATCTAATTTATTAGTAGATGAGTCTTTATTAACAGGTGAATCTTTAGGGGTACAAAAAAGTGCCAGTGGAAAGAATAATAATCTTTATATGGGTACTAATATTCTTACTGGTAAAGCTAAGGTTAGAGTTACCCTTACTGGTATGGATACGGAAATGGGCAAAATTGCAAATATGCTAGATAACATAGAAGTTGAAAAATCTCCATTAAGAGAGAAACTTGATAACATAGGTAAGGTATTGATTGTTCTTTGTTTAGCAATATGTGTAATAGTAACAGTTTTGGGAGTAATGAGAGGACAAGATCTTGGTGAAATGTTCTTGTTAGGGGTTAGTTTAGCTGTTGCAGCAATTCCAGAAGGATTGACTGCCATAGTAACTATAGCCTTAGCTTTAGGTGTTTCTAGAATGCTTAAAAGAAATGCATTGGTTAGAAAACTTCCTGCTGTTGAAACTTTAGGATGCACATCTATAATATGTAGTGATAAAACAGGTACATTAACACAAAATGATATGACAGTAAAGGCAGTTTATTTTGGAGGAAAATTATATAAAGATGGTTTTGATAAAATACCACAGGGTGAAATACTAAAGAAAGCTTTTGTATATTGTAATGATTGTAATTATGATTTTAAAGAAAAATCTTTGAAAAAGGCCTTGTTAGGAGATCCAACAGAAACAGCTTTATTAAAAGCATATTTTAAAGACACAAGATCTTTACAAGAGTTTGTCAATAATGAAAAAAGAATATACGATATTCCTTTTGACTCAGATAGAAAAATGATGTCTGTAATAAGCAGAGGAGGCAATGGGGATGTATGTTATGTTAAGGGAGCACCTGAAAGAATAATAAATAGATGTAACTATATACTACTTAATGGTGAAAAGGTTCCATTCCAAGGAGCTATAAAAGAAAGAGTGCTAAAAGCTGTAGAAGATATGTCTTTCCAAGCATTAAGATGTATTGCAGCAGCGTATAAAGATAAAGAATTAGATAAAAGGGGAAATTTGGAAGAAAGTTTAACTTTTTTAGGTGTAGCTGGTATGATAGATCCACCAAGAAAAGAAGCTAAGGATGCAATATTTAAATGTCATACAGCTGGAATAAAGGTTGTTATGATAACAGGGGATCACAAGAATACAGCCTTTGCTATAGGTAAAGAACTAGAGATATGTAAGGATATGAAGCAAGTAGTTACTGGTGAAGACTTAGACAGATTAAATGACGAAGAATTAACTAATAAAATTGAGCAATTAAGAATTTTTGCTAGGGTTAGTCCAAAGCATAAATTAAGAATTGTAAAATGCTTTAAAAAGTTAGGATATATTGTATCAATGACAGGTGATGGTGTTAATGATGCTCCAGCAGTTAAAGAGGCTGATATTGGAGTATCTATGGGTATATCAGGAACAGATGTAACTAAGGAAGCTTCTTCTATGATACTACTAGATGATAACTTCTCTACAATTGTATCAGCAGTTGAAGAAGGTAGAACAATATATGATAATATAAGAAAGTTCATAAGATACTTATTATCTTGTAATTTAGGGGAAGTATTAACAATGTTTTTAGCTACTATATTATCATTAAAGACACCCTTACTTCCAATACAAATATTATTTATTAATTTAGCTACAGATGGATTGCCAGCTATAGCATTAGGAATAGATCCAGGTAGCGATGATATAATGTATAAGAAGCCTAGAGCTAAAAATGAAAGTGTATTTGCACATGGGTTAAAAGATAAAATATTATTAAGAGGGTCATTAATAGGTATTTGTACAGTTTTATCCTTCTTAGTTGGTGGATATTACGGTATGTCCTTAGAGACATGTAGAACTATAGCCTTAGGAACTTTAGTAATGTCTCAATTGTTACATGTATTTGAATGTAGATCTGAGAGTAAATCTTTATTTGAAATAAATCCATTTACTAATGTAGCTTTGCTTGGGGCTGTAACTATATCAGTTTTAATGCTAGTATCAGTTATATACGTACCTTTCTTAAGTGAAGTATTCCATACAGTAGCATTAAATTTTGGACAATGGATGATAGTATTATTTTTCTCAGGTATAATTGCATTTATAAATAGTGTATATATGTTTATATCTAGAAAACATTAATTAAGATAAATAAAAAACAATGCAAAATTAATTTGCATTGTTTTTTTATTTATCTATATCTTCTGTCTTGTCTAACTCTTTGAACTTTAGGTGCACCTTCAACAGGCACTAGATCACGTTTAGTTGTAAGGTTACGTATGTTCATTATTTCTATATTCTCACGGTTATCTTTACCCTTTTTACCCTTTAGACCTTGTATAACTACATTATGTCCTTGTAGTACAGAAATAAAGGTTACCTTTTTAAACCAACGATTTTTCTTATAAACACATTTAGTAATTGATTTACTTCCTTCAGGCTTCACAACTATTGTAGCAAGTAATTTGTGGAAAATCCAAAGGATTGCTTTTTCTTCTACTTTAATTGATAGAACTTTACCTTGAACTTGAGTAAGTCTATCACCATATTTGTTCATATAAGTTTGAGCATATTGTTGTTTGAACTTATCTTTAAATCCCATTTATATAACTCCTTTTTGATAAAATTTCTAATAATTTAATAATGTCCTTATATTTTAAGGTTATGTATTTAAAAAAGTATTATTCCAATAATTCATATACTTTAAATACTTACTTAGAATATTATATATTAACTTTAAAATTATAACAAGTATTGAGTAAAAGAATTAAAAGTACTTATAAAAAGTTTAGGGTAAAATTTTAATTATAGTATAATTTTTTAAATATAATTCTACAATAAGTTATAAAAAGTGCTATAATAAAAAACAAGTAATATGTAATTTAAGTAAATTAATAAAATGTTAACTTACGCTTTATAGCTTAAGTATGGAGGAATAAAAATGAAAAAAGAACAATTAAGCAAATTTATAGATCATACAATATTAAAGGCAGAAGCTTCAAAGGAAGAAGTAACAAAGTTATGTGAAGAAGCTAAAGAGTATAAATTTATGTCTGTTTGTATAAATCCAAGCAACATAAGTTTAGCTAAAGAAATTCTTAAGGATTCAGAGGTTAAGGTATGTACTGTAGTTGGTTTTCCTTTAGGGTCAACAACTACAGAATGTAAGGTTTTTGAAACAGAGGATGCCTTAAATAAAGGTGCAGAAGAAATAGATATGGTTATAAATATAGGAAGATTAAAAGATAAGGATTATGATTATGTGGAGTCAGAAATAAAAGCTATATCAGATTTATCTCATAAACATAATGCAATTACAAAGGTTATAATAGAAACTTGTCTTCTTACAGAAGAAGAAAAAGTAATGGCATGTAAACTTTCTAAAAAAGCAGGTGCAGATTTTGTAAAAACTTCAACAGGTTTTTCAAAGGGTGGTGCAACTAAAGAGGATATTAAGCTAATGAGAGAAACTGTTGGAGAAAATATGGGAGTAAAGGCATCTGGTGGAGTTAGAACTTATGAAGATGCAATGACCATGATAGAAAATGGAGCTAGTAGAATTGGTGCATCAGCTTCTATAAGCATAGTTTCTAAGTGTAAATAATATTTATATTTAATAATAGTAACTTTTTATTTATAAAAATATATAATGATTTAAGAGAATAAAAGCTTCTAAGATAAGTAATATACAATAATACTTATGTTTAGAAGCTTTTATTTTTTATTATTTATAAAATTTTGTTACTAATTTTTTAGTTTTAGAATATTTATATAATAAGGCGAAGGGGGGATACAATGTATAGAGAACTTTTTTCAAATGAAATTAAGTATAGATTTAATATTTCAGATATTGATCTTAATAATTTAAATAGAGATTATTTAAGCGAGTATGATGAAGTTTATAATAAGTTAGACCAAGCAATTAATATTAAGGGAAAGGGTTATAATTTATATATATTAGATGATAGCAATGAAGATAAAATAAAAAATATAATAGATTATAGTAATAATAAATTAAAGGATATTGAAGCGCCCAAAGATATATGCTTTGTTGTTGAAGAGGATAAGTATTGCCCTAAGGTATTATTTACTAATGGTGGAAGTGGAATAAAATTTAAAGAGACTTTAGATAAAATAAAAGAAGATTATTTAGATGAAATATTTGATTTTTACAATACCTCAGTTTGTGAAGAGAAAGAAGAGATACTAAATGAAATTATTTTAAATAAGGATAAGCTTTTAAATGAGTTAATAGAATTATCTGAAGAAAATGGATTCCACATTAAAACTAAAAAAAGAAGCTTTGTATTTTCACCAATTAAGGATGGGGTACCTTTAACTGATGAGGAGTTTGAAGCTTTAGATAATGAGGAGAAAAACTCCTTAATAAAAAAATTAAGTTTATTAAAATCAAAAAGTAAAGAGTTAGTTAAGAAGTTAAAAGAAAATGAACTAGAAAGCATATTGAGAGTAAGAGAAATATTAAGTGAGTTTTTAAAAACTCAAATGCAAGAACGAAAACTTCAGTTAATTGATGAATTTATGGATGAGGATGAAGTTTGTGGGTATATAAACTATGTTTGTAGCAATATAGAGAGTAAAATTGCAGATAACTATACAAGCAAATATGATGATGATGAGCCTATAATAAATGAAATAGTATATAGTTACCAAATCAATATTTTACTTGATAATTCAGGAATTGATCATCCTAGGGTTATATATGAAAATGAACCAAGTGTACAAAGATTAATTGGAAAAATAGAATATGAAAATTATAATGGAATTTATAAATCAACAGCAAAGGATATAAAACCTGGTGCTATTATAAAAAGTAGTGAAGGTGTATTGATTTTAAGAGCCATGGATTTATTAAATTACCCACAGAGCTATAATTATTTAAAGAAAATTTTATTGAATGGATATGTAGATTTTGAGTTTAGCAAAAGTTATTTAGATGCACTTTCAATAAAGTGTGTAAAACCTGAGCTTATAAAAGTAAAACCAAAGGTAATTATTATAGGTGATTATAGAGTTTATAACATTCTATATAATAATGACGAAGATTTTAAAAATGTTTTTAGATTAATGGGTGAAAGTGATTATATAAAGGATAAGAATGAAAAGGAAAAAGAAAATCTAACTAGCACTATATTGAATATATGTAAAGGCTATAAGTGCAAGCCATTAAGCAATGAAGCACTAAAAGAAGTTGCAAGGTATTTATCAAGGCAATGTGAGGATAAGAGAAAGTTATGTTTTGATAATTTGAAATTAACCAATTTAATAGTAATGGCAAATGATATAGCAACCTTAGAAGAGAGAAAACAAATTGAAAGTGAAGATATAATACAGAGTTATAGTAAAGAAAGTCTCTTAGAAAAAAATTATCTGCAGCAGTATAAGGATAAAAAGGTTCTTCTTTCAACAACTGGCAAAGTAGTTGGCTGTGTAAATGGGTTATCTGTAATTGATACAGGATATTGTAGCTTTGGAAAACCTATAAGAATAACTTGTACATGCTACAAGGGAAATGGATCAATAGTTGATATTCAAAAGGAAAGTGATTTGAGTGGAAAAATTCATAATAAGTCTATAAATACATTAAAAGGCTTGATAACTACTTTGTTTGATGGTTATGAAGATTTACCAATAGATTTTCATTTGAACTTTGAACAGATATATGGATTAGTTGAAGGTGATAGTGCCTCTGCAGCTGAAGCAGTAGCGATGATTTCTGCATTAAGCAAGGTTCCTGTAAAGCAAAATATAGCTATAACAGGATCTGTAAATCAATTTGGAGAAATACAACCCATAGGAGGAATTAATGATAAAATAGAAGGATTTATTAAGGTTTGTGATACCATAGATAATTCTATGGGCAAAGCCGTTATAATTCCAAGTGCAAATGTAGACTCTCTTGTTTTAAGTAAAAAAGTAGAAGAGCTAATAGAAATGGGTAGCTTTAAAATATATGCTGTTGATACAATATATGATGTAATAGATGTAATAATGGGAGATGTGTATGTAACCTATAAAGATGTATTAGAACAATGCAAAAAAGAATTTAAAAGGTATTTATCAAGAGGTAAAAAATAAGAGGTGTTTTTGAAATTTCTTAAAGACGCTTTTGAAATTATAAAAAGGATAATCTTAAAGTACTTTAAGATTATCCTTTTCAAATTTAAAGTAGTTATTAAACATTAAATCTAAAATTAACAACATCTCCATCTTGCATTATATACTCTTTGCCTTCTAATCTGTAGTGTCCTTTTTCTTTAGCAACAGATTCAGAACCACATTCAACTAATTTATCATAAGAAATAACCTCAGCTCTTATAAATCCTCTTTCTATGTCAGAGTGGATTTTACCAGCAGCAGCAGGTGCCTTAGTGCCTATTTTAATAGTCCAAGCACGAACTTCTTGTACTCCTGCAGTTAAATAACTCATTAAGCCAAGAAGCTTATAACTAGCTTTTATTAACTTATCTAAACCAGATTCTGAAAGACCATATTCACCTAACAGTTCAGCTTTTTCTTCTTCCTCTAATCCTGAAAGTTCTTCCTCTAATCTTGCACATACTGTTATTACACCAGAGTTTTCAGCTTCAGCAAAAGCTCTAACTTTTTTAACAAAATCATTTTCTATATTTCCCTCAGCTAAATCGTTTTCAGATAAATTAGCTGCATATAATACAGGTTTTGAAGTTATCAAAAATAATCCTTTTACGAAATTTTGCTCATCATCTGTTAACTCAAGAGTTCTAGCAGGTTTGTTTGCTTCTAATTGAACTTTAATTTTTTCCATAATAGAATATTGTTCTTTAGCAACTTTATCACCAGAACGAACTAATTTAAGAGCTTTTTCCATTCTTCTTTCTAAAACCTCTAAATCAGATAATATAAGTTCAAGGTTAATAGTTTCAATATCTCTTATTGGATCTACAGAACCATCTACGTGAACTATATTTTCATCTTCAAAACATCTAACAACATGAACTATAGATTCAACTTCACGAATGTGAGAAAGAAATTTATTACCTAAACCTTCACCGTTACTAGCACCTTTTACTAAACCAGCTATATCATAAAACTCTATTGCAGTGTGTACTTGCTTTTTAGAATTATAGATTTCTTGAAGTTTATCTAATCTTTCATCAGGTACACTTACAACACCTACATTAGGCTCAATAGTACAGAATGGATAGTTAGCTGATTCTGCACCAGCTTGAGTTATTGCATTAAATAAAGTACTTTTACCTACATTTGGTAGACCTACTATTCCTAATTTCATTTATTAAAACAACCCTTTCTAATATTTATTAATAATTTAATTATTTTTAACACTATGTATTCTTATAGATTATACTCTATGAAGCTTAGTATTTCAAGAAAAGAAGACTTTTACCATAGTATTATCATATTTTAAAAATAAAAATCAACAACATAAGTTATATAAAAATGAAAGTTTAAGCAAATATAAACTTTTGCTTTATAATTATATTAATAGGTAAATTAAACTTTATTTTGTACCATATTTATGATATATTTAAAGGTAAAAAGAGTAAATAAATCTCTATAAGTAAATATTAAACTTATAAGGGCAAAATTTCGACCAATAAGGTGAAATTTCATAAAAATCATGCAAAAATATAATTTTATATGACTGAAAATGTTTTGCGAAAGTTAAGTAAAATTTAAAGGATATATAGAAGGAAAGTAGAATTATAAAGGGTACGACTTTTATGAGTAACTTTAAACTAAAAAATTAAACTGAAGAGGAGAAAGATATGGAATTTAAACATGTTTCGGTATTACTTAATGAAACCATAGAGGGTTTAAACATTAAAGAAGATGGAATATATGCAGATGGAACAATGGGAGGTGCAGGACATTCAAGTGAGATAGCAAAAAGGCTTTCGGACAAAGGTAGATTAATAGGTATAGATCAAGATTTGGATGCACATAAAGCAGCGAGAGAAAGATTAAAAGAATTTAAAAATGTAACTTTTGTACATGATAATTTTTATAATGTCAAGAACATATTAGATGAACTTAACATAGAAGGCATAGACGGAATTATGATGGATTTAGGAGTATCCTCTTATCAATTAGATGAAGCAGAAAGAGGATTTAGTTATATGAACGATGCGCCTTTAGATATGAGAATGGATAGAGAAAGAGAATTCTCAGCATATAATGTAGTTAATGAGTACGAAGAAGAAGAGTTATATAAAATAATAAAAGATTACGGAGAAGAAAGATTTGCTAAGAAAATAGCACGTTTAATCGTAAAAGCTAGAGAAGAAAAGCCAATAGAAACAACTTTCGAATTAGTTGATATTATAAAGGGAGCTATACCAGCAAAGCTTAGAAGAGAAGGGCCTCATCCTGCGAAGAGAACTTTCCAAGCTATTAGAATTGAAGTTAATGCTGAGTTAAGTATATTAAATGATGCTATAGAAGATAGTGTTAGTAAGTTAAATAAGGGCGGAAGAATTGCTATAATAACTTTCCATTCTCTTGAGGATAGAATAGTAAAGCAAAAGTTCAGGGCATTAGAGAATCCTTGTACGTGTCCTAAGGAGTTTCCTATTTGTATATGTGGTAAAGAGCCTTCAGTAAAGGTTATAACAAGAAAACCTATTATACCTAGTGAAAGAGAAATTGAAGAAAATCCAAGAAGTAGAAGTGCGAAATTAAGGGTTGCTGAAAAGCTATAAAAATGTTCTAAAAATATAGAGGGGTGAATAAAGTGATAGTAGTAGATAAAGAAAAAGTTGTTAATGGAAGCAATGCTATGTCTACAGTAGTAGAACCACAGAGACAAAGAAGCAAAACAGAAGCTCCAAGAAAAAGAACTAGTACGAAGACAACAAGAAAAACAGAACTAAAGAGTAAATTGAGGGTTATGAGCACAGTGAGCATATGCTTTATGGTTGGGGTATTATTAATAGGGAGATATACTACTATCTATAAAAATCAAAATGCTATAAGAAACTTAAAATCAGAAATAGAATCTTTAAAATATAATAATGATGACTTAAAGGTTCATCTATTGAAGTTTGAAGATATAAATGCTGTAGATAAAGAAGCAAGAGAGAAGTTCACAATGATTACACCGGGAGTTAACAATGTGATTTACTCTGACTTAAGTAAGAATAACTTTGGTGAAAAAACTGAGTCTAAATCAAGTAAGACAAAGGAAGTTTTTGAAAAAATTAAAAATATACTTTTTTAATGGAGGTATATAAGTGGGAATACGAAAATTACGTGATAAGACTACTATAAGAAAAAGAGGGACACTAATGATTTTAGTGTTTGGTGCGGTATTATTAGGTCTTGTTGGACGTTTATGTTATTTAATGGTGGTTCAAAGTGATGACTTAAAAGAAAGGGCACAAGAGCAATGGACAGGAGAGGTTGTAATAGCTCCTAAAAGAGGAAAAATTCTAGATAGAAATGGCAAGGAACTGGCAATAAGTGCTAATGTTTATAGATTAGATGTAGACCTTAATGCTTTAAGAAGAGATATTGATGATAAGAAAAATATCTCTATGGAAGAAATAATAAAAAATCTATCAGAATTAACAGGTGTTAGCATAGAAACACTAAATAAAAAAATGGTTGAACCTCTTCCAAATGGAAAGCCAAAAGGTTCAGCAGAAATCAAAAGAAGTATGGAAAAGGAACAAATAACTAAAATAGAAAATTACTTAAATGAAAATAAGATTTATGGATTTTTAATATCACCAGATACTAAAAGGTATTATCCAAATAACAACTTTTTAGCTCATGTAATTGGTTCAACAAACTCCGATGGAGATGGATTAATGGGAATTGAGCAAGTTTACAACGAGGTATTAGCGGGAATACCTGGACTTAAAATTTCTGAAATGGATAAAGATAGGCAAGATATGCCTTATGTACTTACAGATTACACAAAACCTGTAGATGGTAAAAATGTAGTCTTAACCGTTGATGAGAACATACAATTTTTTGCTGAAAAAGCAGCAGATCAAGCATTAAAAGATAATAAAGCTAAGGCTGTATCAGTTGTTGTAATGGACCCTAATAATGGAGAAATTTTAGGGATGGCCAATAAGCCAGATTTTAATCCAAATAACTCTTATAACAATGATTTATCCTTAGAAGATAACCAAAAGTTATGGAGAAATAGATCCGTAAGTGATACCTTTGAGCCAGGATCTATTTTTAAGGTTGTTACAGCTACTGCAGCTTTAGCTGAAGGAAAGGTAACAAGAGAAGATAGCTTTAACTGCGGAGGTTCTAAATTAATAGGTGGAAGAACCATACGTTGTTGGAAGACATCTGGACATGGAAGTCAGAGTTTTACTGAAATCCTAAAAAACTCTTGTAACGTTGGGTTTATGGATCTTGGAGAAAGACTAGGTCCAGAATTATTAAATAAATATATAAAATTATTTGGTCTTGGAGAAAAAACAGGAATTGACTTGAATGGTGAAGCTAGAGGAATTATAAAAGCTACTGAAGATATATCTGTAACAGACCTTGCAACAATTTCATTTGGACAAACTAATACATTATCAATTGTTCAATATTTAAGAGCTTTCAATGCAATAGCAAATGGGGGAAAATTAATTACACCTCATTTAATGAAAGAAGTTACGCATTATGATGATGAAAATAATATGGTTATAGATGCTGCTTATAATAATTACAATGAGAAGCAAAATCTAGATGAGAATGTTGTAAGAGAGTTAAGAGGAGACTTGGAAAAGGTTATCTCAGAAGGTGGAGGAAAGAAGGCTTCTATACAAGGATATAGAATAGCAGGTAAAACAGGTACAGCTCAAAAAATAGATGCTGAGCATGGTGGATATGGTACTGGAAAATACATATCTTCCTTTGCAGGTATGGCACCAGCGGATAATCCAAAGGTTACAGTTATGGTATCTATAGATGAACCTGATCCATCTAACTACTATGCTGGACAAATTGCTGCACCAGTAGGGCAACAATTATTCAATGATATCTTTAACTACTATGCCTTAAAACCAGAAGGAAATCCAGAAGATGCAGCACAAAGTCTTCTAAAGGATGTAATAGTACCAGAGGTTAGAAATCTAGAGTTAAAGGATGGATTAAATCAATTAACAGAGCAAGGATTAAAATATAAGGTTGAGGGTGATGGTAAGCAAATTCTTGATATTAACCCTAAACCAGGTTCTAGTGTTAAAGAAGGTACAGAAGTGGTTGTATATACAATTCCTTCTCAATATCAAGATGATACAATAGTAGTTCCTAATGTATCAGGTTACAGTCCAGAAAGGGCTGAAAGGATACTTAATAGTTTGGGATTAAAGCCTACCTTTGTAGGAAAGGGTATGGTATCCTCTCAAAGTATTAAAGAAGGAACACGGATTAAAAAAGGTGTTGAGATAACCTTACATCTTGAAGTGATAGGAGATTAAAAAGTATTAGTTGGTTGGTCGGCAGGAGGATATCATACCTGCCGATTTTTATGAGGTTTTATAGAGAAAATTAAAATTAACTTTTAATTGTTACAACTTATATAAAGTTTGGTATAATCATAAAGGGAAAAAATATAATTTAATAAACAGAGAATTAATAACTTTTAAATAAAGGAGTTGTTTTAAGTGGAGAAATTAACTTTAAAGGAAATTGAAGTTGCTATAAAAGGCAAGATAATCCAAAAAGGAACGGAAGAGGAGTTTTATAATGTATCTATAGATACTAGAAACTTAAAAGATGGTGATATTTATTTAGCTATTCGTGGAGAAAACTTCAATGGAAATGATTATGTAGTGGAAGCTATGAATAAGGGAGCTAAACTATGTATAGTTGATGAAGTTAAATTTGAATGTAGTGATATAAAGGAAGATGTTTCTGTATTATTAGTGAAAAATACAAGAAAAGCTATACTAGATTTAGCTAGATACTATAGAGAAACATTAGATATAAAGGTAGTTGGAATAACTGGTTCTACAGGTAAGACTTCTACAAAGGATTTAACAGCAGCTGTTTTAGGCTCAAAATACAAGGTTTTCAAAACTAAGGGTAATTTTAATAATGAAATAGGATTGCCACTTATGATCTTTAGTTTAGATAGAAGTTACGATATAGCGGTTCTTGAAATGGGCATGAGTAATGAAGGAGAAATTCATAATCTTGCTTATGCTGCAAAGCCTGATATTGCACTTATAACTAATGTTGGTATTTCACACATTGAGAACTTAGGAACTAGAGAAAATATTTTAAAAGCAAAGATGGAAATTACTGATTTCTTTAATGAAAATAACGTATTAATAATAAACTGTGATAACGATATGTTAAGCACTGTAAAAGAAAAAGATTACAAAATTGTAAAAATTGGCACTGAAAATGAATTAAATTACAAGGCAAGAGGTATAATTAGTAATGAGGATAGTGTTAAATTTCAACTAAAAGAAGATAATACCTGTGATTTGGTACAATATGTTATAAATATGCCAGGAAAACATAATGTTTTAAATGGAATGTTAGCAATAGCTTGTGGGAAAGAACTAGGATTAAGTGTTGAAGAAATTCAAAGAGGTTTATTGAATGTTGAAGCTACTTCAATGCGACTAGAAGTAATTAAGAGTGAAAAGTTAACTATAATTAATGACTGTTATAATGCGAGTCCAGATTCTATGTTTGCGGCTTTAGATGTATTAAAAAACTGCAATGGAAATAAGAAAATAGCAATATTAGGTACTATGAAGGAATTGGGAAATGAAGCTAAGAATGCTCATTTTAAGGTTGGAGAATATGCTAAGGAATGTGGAGTGGATTTATTAATATGCATAGGTGATAACAGTGAGGATTATAAGTTAGGATTTGCCCAAAATTCCGACTCTATGGTTTTTGATGATAAAGATGAAGCCATAAAATATTTAGAGAATTTCATTAGTTTAGGTGATGTGGTTTTGGTAAAGGCATCTAGATCCATGAAATTTGAACATATAGTGAATAAATTGATAGAGTATAAATAACTAAAGTGAGGTATTATTCATGAATAAAATTATCTATTGTGTACTACTAGCATTTGTAATAGCCTTAATTCAAGGACCTATTTTAATACCAGTATTGCATAAGTTGAAATTTGGTCAAAATATTAGAGGAGAAGGTCCTCAAAGTCATAGGAAAAAAGCAGGTACTCCAACTATGGGAGGAGTAATATTTATTTTAGCAACTATTATTACTTTTTTAATAGTAGAAGGAAAACCTAATAGTGAAGCTCTTGTATTATTAGGATCTTTAGTTGGATTTGGTATTATTGGCTTTTTAGATGATATGTTAAAAATAGTTAAAAAACAAAATGAAGGGTTAAAAGCTTATCAAAAAATGGGCTTGATTATAGTTATATCTGTTATTTTAGCTATATATGGTCAAAAACAATTAGGAACTGATATGTTTGTACCATTTTTAAATACTACAATTGATTTGAAAATGCTTTATATTCCATTCATAGTATTTTATTTTGCAGCATTTAGTAATGCAGTGAATTTAACTGATGGATTAGATGGTTTAGCTACTTCTATAACTTTATTAGTAATGACATTCTTTGCATTAGTAAGTTTTGCTCAAGGAAGATATGACTTAGCTATATTCTGTGCAATTTTAGCTGGAGCTTTATTAGGGTTCTTAAGAAATAACACTTACCCAGCTAAGATTTTTATGGGAGATACAGGTTCCTTGGCTCTTGGTGGAGTTGTAGCAGCAGTTGCAATGCTTTTAAAACTTCCATTAGTCCTTGTAATAGTTGGTGGAATTTATGTGGCGGAAACTGTATCTGTTGTATTACAAGTAGCTTCTTTTAAATTAACAGGAAAAAGAATTTTTAAGATGGCTCCATTACACCATCATTTTGAATTGTCAGGATGGCATGAAAGCAAGATAGTTGTAGTATTTTCAATGACAACAGTTATTTTGTGTTTAATTGGATTTTTAGCATTATCCCTATAGTATTAAATAGGAGGGGGTAAAATGGTTCAACCCGTAAAAACAAAGAAAGACTCTAAGAAGAAATTAGGAAAAGTTGATTTTGCTTTATTTTTTATAATAATGTTATTGGTATCCTTTGGTGTTATTATGGTTTATAGTGCAAGTTCTTATTCAGCATTTTTCTCTGCTAACTATAATTATGATAGCTATTTCTTTTTGAAAAAGCAAGGTATGTGGGCTATACTTGGAACAGCAGGAATGATTTTTTCAATGCAAATAGACTACCATAAATATAAAAAGCATATACCTTGGGTATTAGTTGTTATTTTTACAATGCTAGGAGCTGTTTTTGCATTTCCTGAGATAAATGGTGCTCATAGATGGATTGGATTTGGAGGAGCATCAATACAACCTTCGGAAATAGCTAAATATGCTATAGTAGTATTTATTGCTATTGCTATTGATAAAAAGGGAGATGGAATAAAAAAATTCTCAACAGGAATTTTGCCTATTCTATTAGTAGTAGCTTTATTTGCAGGAATAATACTTATAGAGCCTAATATGAGTATTGCTTGTGTAATATGTTTTGTAACTATGATAATGTTGTTTGTTGGTGGAATACCACTTAAATATTTTGGTGCTTTAGGTGCTACAGGAGTAGTTGCAATAGTTGCAGGTATTTTATTAGAACCTTTTAGAGTGAAAAGACTATTTAACTTTGTAAATCCTTGGGCAGATGCATCAGGGGTAGGATATCAATTGGTTCAATCTTTAATTGCATTAGGTTCTGGTGGGATTTTTGGTGTTGGATTAGGACAGTCAAGACAAAAATGTTTTTATATACCAGAAGCTCATAATGATTTTATTTTTGCTATTATAGGTGAAGAACTTGGATTAATTGGTTGTGCTGCAGTAATTATTTTATATGTTCTTTTTATAATAAGAGGAATAAGAGTAGCGGTAAGAGCGAAAGATACATATGGTTCATTACTTGCTATTGGTATAACATCTGTAGTAGCAGTTCAAGCTATAATTAATATAGCGGTTGTTTCAGGTAGTATGCCTGTTACTGGTGTGCCTTTGCCATTTATAAGTTATGGTGGTTCGGCACTAGTATTTAATATGTTCGCTATGGGAATCTTATTAAATATATCAAGAAATACTGAAAAGAAATCAATGCTTTAATATAAAAGTTAAAAGAAAAAGGTTATTTCAAAGCTTTACATTTTGAAATAGCCTTTTTCTTTATAAAAATAGTTAATAAGTAGCGAAAGTTTTATAAAAAGTATAAAAATTAACTTATTATTCTATAATTATAGATAATTTTTGATGAAAAAATATACAAAAAGTGTTATTATATAATAAGAAAAAACTATAAGTGGTGATTATATGATAGAAGGCAAAAATAAGGATAACATTAAGAAAAATATAAAATCTAAAAAGGATATTTTAGCTAATAAAGAAGAAATAATAAGAAAAAGAAAACGTAAAAAAGCTTTGAGAAGAGTTTTCCTAATTCTTACTATATTAGTTATTATTTTAACCACCTTAGCATTAAAAGCTCAGTATTTTAACATTACTTCTATAGAAGTTACTGGGTTAATAAATTTAAAGGAAGATGATATAAAAGGACTTTTACCTTTTAAGAATGGAGATAATATCTTAAAAATAAATGTAAATAAATCAAAGGAAAGTATAAAATCTAATCCATATGTAGAAAATGTAGATATAAGAAGAAAATTTCCAAATAAGATTAATGTTAATGTAGAAGAAAAATATGCTAAATATTATGTTCAACATGAAGATACATATATTTTATTGGACTCTGATGGAACTGTTATAGAGTCTAGAAAGGATATAGATGGTTTAAATTTATATGAATTAAGAGGTATGGATCCAGGAAATTTAAATGTTGGAGAAAAGGTAGTATTCGAAGATGAAAGAAATATAGATTTCATGAAGGAATTTTATAATTTAATGAGCAGAAATCAAAGTAGTATTAAATTTAATTCTATAGATATGAATTCTGTTATAAACTTAAAGGTGTACAGTAATAATATCGAAATAAGGATAGGAACAATAGAAAAACTACAGGATAAATTAAATGTAGCTATTAATTTAATTGAAGCTGAAGGACTATCAGATAAAGTTGGATATATAGATGTTAGCTTTAATGGGAGTCCTGTTATAAATATAGAGTAGGAGGAAGATTATGAAAAGAGTTGCTTCTAAAATTTCCATAGCTTTTGTATGTGCTCTACTAGGTTTTATGCTTACTCATCAATTTAGAGTTATGAATAGCAAAACTAGTGATGGAAGTATTAATCAAAACAGTGCGGATATAATTCATCAAAATGAGCAATTAACTAAGCAAAAGGAAGAGTATGAAGAAAAATTAAAAGCTGTTGAAAGTAAGTTAAGTCAATATGAAAATGCTTCAGCTAGTAGAAATGATGAAAGTAAAATTTTACTAGAGCAGTTAGAACAACTTAGAAATGTAAATGGAGCAACAGAACTTGTTGGTGAGGGAATAACAATTTACATAACACCTAAATCATCAATAGTAAACGCAAATTATCAAGGTCATTATATACAAGACTTAGATTTAGTTGATATAGTAAACGAGCTTTATGCAGGGCAAGCAGAAGCAATTTCTATAAATGATATAAGATTGCTTGGAAAATCTGGAATAAGGACTGCTGGTAATGCTATAATTATAGGTAATGAGAGAATTTCACCCTATAAACCTGTTGTAATAAAAGCTATAGGTAAAAAAGAGTTACTAGAAAGTGCCGTTACTTTTGTTGGAAGCATACCGGAAACTCTTAGTAACACCTGTGATGTAAAATCAGAAGTAAGTAATGAAGTAAAAATACCAAAATCTAATACACCTGTAGAAGACTTTAAGTATGCTAAGCCAGTGGCAAAATAAAATGAAAGGTAGAGAAAAAGTATGGTAGCATTAATTGGTTTAATACTTGGTATAATTATAGGGCTTATTTGGAATATAAATATACCATTAAAATTTTCACCATATATATCAGTTGCGATTTTTGCTTGTTTAGATTCTATATTTGGAGGAGTAAGAGCAACCTTAAATAAACAATTCAAACCAGATATATTTTTGTCAGGTTTTTTTGGAAATGCCTTAATAGCAGTTTTGCTAGTATATTTAGGGGATAAATTAGGATTACCTATATACTTAGCTGCAGTTATTGTATTTGGTAGTAGGGTTTTAAATAACTTTGCTATTATAAGAAGAATTTTATTAGAAAAAGTCAAGCATCATTAAGAGGTAGTAAGATGAAGAATAATGAGGCGGCAGTATTTGTATTCTTAGCTTCAATTGTTGTTGGAATACTAATTTCTATGAATTTAAGTTTTGGCTCTAGTAATGAAGTGTTCTTAAATGTTGAAGAATATAATGAAGCTTACAATAAGAGAAATGATTTATATAAAGAAGTCACAACTCTAATGGATAAGTTTGAAGAAAGCTCAGATAAATTAAATAGCTATGAGAAAGATACTAAAAATGAATTAACGGTGTTATCTAAGATTGGCGAGGAATATGAAAAGCTAAAGATGGATTTAGGTATGGAAGCTGTAGAGGGAGAAGGAATAAGAATAACACTAGATGATGCTAGTAATCTTAAATTTGACGAATATTACAGCAATAGTAGTCTTGTACATGATGCTGATTTGTTATATTTAATAAATGATTTAAGAAATGCTGGAGCTGAGGCTATAGCAATAAATGGTCATAGAATAATTTATAATACTGAAAGTTTATGTTATGGAACTAGTATTGATTTAGGTGGAATTAAAGTTGTAGCACCTTTTTATATTACGGCAATAGGAAGTCAATCTGTCCTTAACAGTTACATGCAAGAATCAAATTCATATTATAAAAGGCTATCCTTGACAAGAGATATACAGCTTAAAATAGAAAAAATGGATAATATAAAAGTACCAGCTTACAATGGTTCATTAAATAATAAATACATAAGAAAGAAAAGATAAAAATGAAATGAATTTAGTGACAAGGGGGATTGTTATGACTATTTCAGAAAACATTGCGGAAATACGAAAAACCCTTCCAAAGGATGTAACCTTAATATGTGTATCTAAAACTAAACCTGTTGAGTTACTTTTACAAGCATATGATTGTGGTGAAAGAAATTTTGGGGAAAACAAAGTACAGGAATTAGTTAGCAAATATGAGGAGATGCCTAAGGATGTAAAATGGCACCTTATTGGAAAGCTACAAAGGAATAAAGTTAAGTATATAGTAGGTAAAGTAAAGTTAATACATTCTCTTGATAATATTAAGTTACTTGAGGAAATTGAGAGAGTATATAAAAATAAAGAACTTACAGCAGAGGTATTGATTCAAATTAATATTGGGTGCGAAGAAAGCAAAAGTGGAATATTGTTGGAAGATTTACAAGAATTATTGATAAGTTGCGAAAAGTGTAGTAATGTAAAAGTAATGGGAATTATGGCTATAATTCCAAAGGGAACTACTAAAGAAAATATGATGTACTTTAAGCAAATGAAAGATATATTTGATGAAATGTCTACAAAGAATTTTAAAAATATTTCTATGAAGTATTTATCAATGGGAATGTCTTCAGATTATACAGAGGCTATTAAAGAAGGTGCTAATATTATTAGAGTAGGAAGAAATATCTTTGGAGAAAGAGAATATAAAAGTTAAATTGGAGGAGTAAAAATGGGAAAAGGATTTTTAGACAAAATAGTAAATAGTTTAGTTGGAGAAGATGTAGAAGAATTTGAAGAAATTGAAGAAGTTGAAGATATTGAAGATGAAGAAGAAGAAAAAGTAGAGCCTATAGAAATTGCTTCTGTAAGAAGAAATAATAAGGTTGTTAATATTCATAGTAATTCTTCAGCTAAGGTTATAATATATAAACCAGAGGAATTTACTGAGGATGCAATGACAATCTGTGATCATCTTAAAAATAGAAGAGTAGTTGTTGTAAATGTAACACAAATGGAAAAATCAGTTGCTCAAAGACTTCTTGATTATATAGGTGGAGCTAGTTTCGTTCTTGGTGGAGAAATTCAAAGAATAGAAAAAGGTGTTTATATAATTTCACCATCTAATGTTGAAGTAAGTAATTCTCTAAAGTATGAACTTCAACAAAATAAAGATATCTTTAGCTTCATGAAGTAGAAGGTGATAATATGTTAAAAATGATAATATTTACTATCATTAGAATTGTAGAGATTGCAATTTTAATTGATGTCTTGGCATCGTGGATTCCCAATGCTAAGGATACAATGATAATAAAAATTACAGATTCTATTGCAGGACCTTTATTAAATCCAGCAAGAGATTTGTACTTTAGATTATTTCCTAATATGATGATAGACTTTTCACCAATATTAGTACTATTTATATTAGATTTTATAAGAATGGGTTTTAGTACTCTTTAATAAAATGAGGTCAGTTCATGCAAAAAAAGGAATTTATTGAGTCTTTTTTAGGCGAAGATAAAAAATTAATATCAAGTTTATATGATAAGATTTGCTTGTGTTTGAAAACAGAGCAAACAGTATTTTCTGCTGAGTTTTTAAATCCTAGGGTTTGGCGAAAGATTATTGAGATTTCTCAAGAGTTAGGGGTAAGATGTTGCACAAAAGGAATAAATGAAGAATGTGAAAAAAAAATATTAGGCATATATATATATGAAGAGCCTATGGAATTTCCTGTGACATTTATAAAAATTCATAACAAATCTAAGTTTAAGACTTTAGAGCATAAGGATTACTTAGGAGCTTTAACTTCTCTTGGGATAAAGCGCGAGAAACTAAGTGATATTGTAGTAGTAGAAAATGAAGCTTTTCTTTTAGCTCATAATGATATAGCTCACTATATTCTATATTCTATGGAAAAGGTAGCTAATTGTCCTTGTGAAGTAAGTGCTATAAGTGAGAATGAAGTTAATTTGGGAGAAAATCAATTAAAAACCCTAAACTTAATAAGTACATCACTAAGAGCAGATTGTTTAGTTTCAAGCATTTGTAATATTTCACGTAGTAAAGCTGAGCAATTAATAGGGAATGGAAAAGTTATTTTAAATTATGAAGAACTTAAAAAGAAGGATAAACTTATTGAAGTCAATGATATAGTTACTATAAGATCCTTTGGAAAATTTAAGTTTAAGGAAGTTGTCGGAGATACGCAACGAGGAAGGCTTAAAATAAAAATAGATAAATATTTATAAGACAAGGGGTGTATGTTATGAGGATTACGGTTGAGGATATAGAAAACAAAGAATTTAAAAAAGCCATGAGGGGATACAATAGTGAAGAAGTAGATGATTTCCTAAATGACGTTTTAGAGAGCTATGAAGAAGTTTCTAGAGAAAACAGTAGGTTAAAGGAAAAAATAACATCCTTTGAAGAGAAGATTATTCATTATAAAAAGGTTGAGGACACTATTCAAAACACTTTAGTTTTAGCTCAAAGTGCTTCAGAGCAAACTAAATTAGCTGCTCAAAAGGAAGCTGATTTAATTATAAAAAATGCTAATGATTCAGCACAAAGAATGATAGATAAAGCTAACACAGATGTTTTAACAATTAGGGCTGAATATGAAAAAACAAGACAAGAGTTTGAAAAGTTCAGATCTATATATAGAAACTTTATGAATAGTCAAATAGATATGTTTGAAAGACTAGAAAAAGATTTTGATAGAGGTTTCAATATTGGTATAGCTCAACAGAAGATTATAGCAAATAAAGATATAGATTCTGTTATAGACGAAGAAAGCAAGAAAGCTGCTATTCAAGATAAAATGTTAACCTTAGAAGTGGCAACAGATTTAGATAAAAATATCTCTGAAAGTTTAGAGACAACTAGATTTTTTGATGTAAAAAATTTTGATTTAGAATAGGAATTATTATATAACTATTTATGAAAGACTCACTTTAATTAGGGAGTCTTTTATATTGTTGACAAGTTTAAGCTATTTTTGTATGCTTAAACAATAGATTATAAACTTATTAGTATACATATGTAAGTTATGAAAATAATAAGTAAAGATATTGGAGGTTTATTATGATACGTATAGGGATAATTGGAGCTATGGAAGAGGAAACTCAAAACCTTATAAAGGATATGAAAATAGAGAGGTCTTTAACTAAGGCAAGAATGCAGTTTAACTCTGGTGAATTATATGGTAAAAATGTAGTTGTAGTAACTTGTGGAATAGGAAAAGTTAATGCTGCTGTTTGTACTCAAATTTTAATAGATGACTTTAATGTTGATTGTGTTATAAATGTAGGTATAGCAGGTGGTATTAGAGAAGATATATATCCAGGAGATGTTGTAGTAGCAGATAACTTAGTACAACATGATATGGATACAACATTTTTTGGAGATAAATTAGGGCAAATTCCTAGAATAGAAGTATATGATTTTAAATGCGACGAAGAATTAGTTAATATAGCTAAGGAAAGCTGTAAAGAATTAAAAGATAATAATCATTTTACAGGAAGAATAGTATCAGGGGATCAATTCTTAGCAGATGCTAAAAAAATGTTATGGTTAAGTGAAGAATTTTCTGCTTTAGGATGTGAAATGGAGGGTGCTAGTATAGCTCAGACATGTTACTTAAATAATAAAAAATTTGTAGTTATAAGATCTATTTCTGATAATGCTATAAATGGTACTCATATGGACTATGAGACATTCAAAGAGAAAGCAGTTATAAATTCTAATCTTATATTAAAAAATATGCTACAACAAATGTAGGTGATAATATGAAAACTTTACTTGTAGATAAAAAAAGCGGTGCCCCCATTAGGGTAAAAGTAGGAAAATATACCTTTGGAGAAAATGAAAAAATTATAATTTCAGGACCTTGTGCTGTGGAATCTTATGATATTATGATTAACTTATGTAAGGAGTTAAAAGCACTTGGAGTACATATGTTAAGAGGTGGAGCTTTTAAGCCTAGAACATCTCCATATGATTTTCAAGGTTTAAAACATGAAGGTGTTAAAATATTAAGTGAAATGGGGAAAATTTATGATATGCCTATAGTAACAGAAGTTATGGATGCTAGGGATATTGAAGAGTTATTGCCTCATGTTGATGTTCTTCAAGTTGGATCAAGAAATATGTATAATTATACTTTGCTTAAAGAACTAGGAAAAGTCAAGAAGCCTATACTTTTAAAGAGAGGAATGAGTGCTACTTTAAATGAATGGCTGAATGCTGCAGAGTACATTATGAGTGAAGGTAATGAGAATATTATTTTGTGCGAAAGAGGCATAAGAACTTACGAGACAGCAACTAGAAATACTATGGATATAAATGCTATTGCATACATAAAGGAGAATTGTAGATTACCTATAATTGTAGATCCAAGTCATGGTGTAGGTATAAGAAGTCTTGTGCCTAGAGTTGCTCTGGGTGGAATAGCTACTGGTGGTGATGGTATTATTATAGAAAGTCACATAATGCCAGATAATGCTCTTTCAGATAGCAAACAAACTATAGACATGGATACCTTAAAAACTCTAATTGAGAAAGTAAAACAATTAGAAAGCATAATTTATTAATTTGTAGGGGGAATCATGGAAATACTAATAATTATAATAGGTGTTATTTTAGATAGAATAACTAAGTTATGGGCTATGACCTTAAAAGGTAAAGAAGGCATTGTTATAATTAAGAATTTTTTTGCATTTGAATATCTAGAAAATAGAGGAGCAGCTTTTGGTATATTTCAAGGTAGGATTGCGCTTTTGACTATTTTTACTATAGTTGTACTATGTATAATGGGATATTTAATTTATAGATATAGAAAAGAATCTAAATTTATGTCTGTAGCATTAAGTTTAATTATAAGTGGAGCCATTGGAAATTTATATGATAGGGTATTTTATAAATATGTTGTAGATTTTATATTAGTACACTATAAAGATGTATATTATTTCCCTACTTTTAATGTGGCTGATATATTAGTTTGTGTAGGAACTTTTTTATTGTGTATTGCAATCTTAAAGGAAGGTAAGAATGAATAAAATTGAATTTATAGTTGAGCATGAGAATAGTGGAACTAGAATAGATTCCTTCTTAAGTGATAAAGTAGAAGATAAGTCTAGAAGTTATTTTCAAGGCTTAATAGAGGAAGGTAATGTCTTAGTAAACGATAATGTAAAAAAAAGCAATTACAAGTTAAAGGAAAATGATAAAATAGAAGTAATGTTTCCAGAAGCAACTGAACTAGAGGTAATTGCTCAAGATATTCCTTTAGATATTATTTATGAAGATAGTGATGTTATAGTTATAAATAAACCACAGGATATGGTGGTGCATCCGGCGCCAGGTAATTATGAAGGTACTTTAGTAAATGGACTATTATTTCATTGTAAAGATTTAAGTGGAATAAATGGAATAATACGTCCAGGTATTGTACATAGAATTGATAAGGATACTTCAGGTGTATTAGTAATAGCTAAAAATGATAACTCTCATAATAAATTATCAGAGCAATTGAAGGATCACTCAATGACTAGAACTTACTATGCATTGGTAGAAGGAAAAATAAAAAATGACAATGGAATAGTAGATATGCCCTTAGGAAGAAACCCTAAGGATAGATTGAAGATGGCTATTGTAAAGGATGGAAAAAGAGCTGTAACACATTATGAAGTACTAGAAAGATATGAGAGTTGTACTCTTGTTAAATGTAACTTGGAAACAGGTAGAACTCATCAAATAAGAGTGCATATGGCCTATATAGGTCACCCATTAGTTGGTGATAAGATCTATGGGTATAAAAAACAAAGATTTAAGTTACAGGGACAAATGTTACATGCTAAAAAATTAGGATTTACCCACCCTAAGAGTAATGAATATGTAGAATTTGAATCAGAGTTACCAAAGTATTTTAAAGATGTATTAAAAAAATTAGAGAAAGAATTGATATAAATAAAGATATGTGATATAATTTGGTAAAATAAATCCTTTAAATAATCCAGAGAGATTATAAGGTCATATATACAGTATAAATATTTTAGAGTATATGTAATTTATGATTATTTAAGACCTTAATCTTTCTAGATTAAGGTCTTTTTATTTAAAGTTTAATTTTTTTATAAAGGGTGGTGAAGGGAAATGAATATAAAAGCTGAAATTCTTGATTCAAAAGGTGTTAATAGAACTTTAACTAGAATATCTCATGAGATAATTGAAAAGAATAAAGGTGTAGAGGACATAATCCTTGTAGGAATTAAAAGAAGAGGGGTACCTTTAGCAGAAAGATTATCTAAAAATATTGAAGAGATAGAAAATGTAAAAATTCCAGTGACTCAAGTTGATATTACTTTATATAGAGATGATTTATCTCAATTAAGTGAACAGCCTATGGTTAACTGTGATGAGCTTTTAGAAGATGTACATGGTAAAAAAATCATTTTAGTTGATGATGTAGTTTATACAGGAAGAACTGTAAGAGCTGCAATGGATGCTATAGTGCATGCTGGAAGACCTAAGAACATTCAATTAGCTGTTTTAGTAGATAGAGGACATAGAGAACTTCCTATTAGAGCAGATTATGTAGGAAAAAATATACCTACATCTAATAAAGAAATGGTTTCAGTACAAGTTGCTGAAATAGATGGAGAAGATTCAGTAAAAATTTTAGATCAAGAATAAAGGTACTTTAAAATAGTCCAGAGAGGCTATAAAGGGGGCAGAATTATGAAAGATTACGTTGACGTTGATGAAAGATTACCTATAGGAAAATCAATACCTTTGAGTTTCCAACATTTGTTTGCTATGATGGGAGCTACAATTTTAGTTCCAATGCTTACAGGGTTAAATCCATCTATAGCTTTATTTGGTAGTGGTATAGGAACAATTATTTATATATTATGTACTAAGGGAAGAATACCCGCATATGTAGGATCATCCTTTGCATTTATAGCACCAATGCAATTAGCAACAGCGAAATATGGTGTTAATGCTATGCTATTTGGACTAATAGGTGCAGGCTTAGTATATGTTGTTGTTGCATTAATAATAAAGTTTGCAGGTGTTGATTGGTTAAATAAATTACTTCCACCAGTTGTTGTAGGTTCTGTTGTTATTGTAATTGGACTTGGATTAGCTGGAACTGCAATAAATTGGGCAGGTTTAAATCCTGCATATTTTGCAGAAGGAAATTTACCAGAGGCATTACTTTCTATATCAACTGGAAAGTGGGTTATAGTTGCTTTAGTAACATTAATAACAGGAATTATAGGAAATGCATATTTTAAAGGGTTCTTTGGAGTTATTCCTATACTTGTAGCAATGATTACTGGATATATTGTTGCCTTAATAATTGGAGTGGTACCAGCAGAGTATATTCAAGCTATAAAGGATGCACCATGGTTTGCATTACCACATTTTACATTCCCAGAAGTAAATCTTAACTCTATGATACTTATGATGCCTGTAGCTTTTGTAACTTTAGCTGAGCATATAGGACATGTTTATGTTACTAATAATGTTATAGGAAGAGATTTCACTAAAGATCCAGGACTTCATAGATCAATTTTAGGTGATGGTTTAGCTACTGTTTTTGCAGGGTTAATAGGAGCTCCACCTAATACAACTTATGGAGAAAATATTGGGGTTATGGCCTTAACTAAGATATATAGCATATGGGTAATTGGTGGAGCAGCTGTATTAGCAGTATTATTATCCTTTGTTGGAAAGTTTACTACTATAATACAATACGTTCCTCAACCAGTAATGGGAGGAGTTAGTATACTACTATTTGGTATTATAGCTTCTTCAGGATTTAGAATATTTGTCGAGGAAAAACTTGATTTTGGTAAGAAAAGAAACTTAATTATTGCCTCAGTAGTAATAGTATTAGGTATTGGTGGAGCTAAATTAGTTATACCATTTGGAGAATCTAGCTTTGAAATAGCTAACGTAGCTTTAGCAACTATGGCAGGTATAATTTTAAATTTAGTAATACCAGAAAAGGCAGAAAAAGTAGATAAAAAATAAATAAATAAAAAGAGATTTTCTAAAAGAAAATCTCTTTTTTACTGTTATTGTAAGTTTAAAGATTCAATTTTATTGATTTTAAAGTCCTTATCTCCAAGTTTAGTTAGTATAATGGAGTTTTTAAAGCTTTTCTTTTCTTTATTTAGATTTTTTAACTCGGCTTCAATAGTGTAATTTACTTTTACTTTATTTTCACCAAGACCCTCTTCATTATCAATTATAACTTTTTTTACTTTAAGAGACCCATTTGCATCTTTTATAGTAGAAACTAAGCTCTTTGTAAAATCAAACATGGTTTTAGCATTTTCTTCACTTATTAATTGGTCTTTAAATAAATAAGCATTTCTAAGTACAAATTCATCTACTAATCTATCTTCAGAGAAAATTTCTAAGTTCTTAGTATATAGTTTATATTCTAAGTTATATAAATTATTAGCAAGGTGTTCAATAACATCTTTAGAAGCATATTGTTTATTTTCTACTTTAGTGTCCGCATCTACAAATATACTAGTTCCAGTTACTTTATCACCAGTCTTATAATTTACAAATAAGGTTTCCTTTTGTACAAAAAACTGCAAATCCCTCTTTTCACCGTTTATTTCTATAGTTAGGGAACTATTATCAGGTGATGATGTATAAGTACCCTTTTCACCATTAATTATTACTTCACCTTTATCATTAAAATCATATGTTGATTTTGGTGAATCTTTAGTATCTCCATATGCGCTTATTAAGTTCCATGATCCTAAAACAGATTGTTCAGTTTTGCCACAACCTGTAAGTAGAAGCAAGGAAAATATTAAGCATAAACTTATAGTAAATAAATTTTTCTTCATAATTTTCCTCCTAATTTTAATGAAATAATATTAGTATATCAAAAAAATAAATGTAATCCTATAGTAGGAAAAGCTTAAGAGAAACTAAAAATCTTTAGGATCTTTAGGATCTATATATATAGTTTGGTTTGTAGAATAAATAACCATACCAGCTTTAGCTCCATTTGGTTTTTTGACATTTTTAACTGGAGTATAATCTACTGCAACCTTAGTGGAATTTTTACCTTTACTAAAGTAAGCAGCTAAATTAGCAGCTTCCTCTAAAGTACTATCAGATACTGGTTCTCCTTGTGTACATATAATTACATGAGATCCAGGTATATTTTTAGTGTGTAACCATATATCGTTTTTCTTAGCAAATTTAAGAGTTAAATAATCATTTTGAATATTGTTTTTACCTACGTAAATATCTAAACCATCCTTTGAAGTAAATTGTAAAGGTTTAGACTTCTTTTCTTTCTTATTTTTGCTGTTCTTAAATTTTAAGTAACCCTCTTCCATTAATTCTTTCTTTAACTCTTGTAAATCTAAGCTACTTTCTATGTTTTGTATATTGTTTAAAACAGATTCTAAATAGCTTATTTCTGCATAGGTGTTTTCAAGCTGTATTTTACTCATTTCTTCAGATTTTTTTAATTTATTATATTTCTTATAATAACTTTGAACGTTTTCTGAAGGAGTTTTATTTTCATCTAATTTTATAGTTATAGATTCTCCGGTCTCACTATAATAATTGACAAGAGTTACCTCTTTCATACCTTTTTTTAAGCTATATATATTAGAAGTTAATAATTCACCCTTAAGCTGAAAGACATCCTTTTCTTCACAGTCCTTTAAGGTTGATTTTAAAATTTTAATTTTTTTATCACAACGATCTAAATTGTTTTTAAGCATTTTGTGTAAATCAATTGTTTTAGCATTAAGTCTATCACTTCTATCCTTTTCATAATAAAAGTTTTCTATTAGTTCTGAAGCAGAATCGTAAGAAACCTTTTTTGCAGAACTCAAAGAAGATAATTCAACACAGTGAAAATCTAATAATTTATTATTTTCCATATAAGAGTTGAAGGTAAACTTACCAGTTTTGATTGAAGTAAAGTAATTAAGAAGATTACTGAAAAATAAATCCTTATTTTCAAGGCTCTCTTTGAAATTATCATATAAGTTTTTAGAAAGTCCTTTGCTTATACCAGTAAAAACACTTGAAAAGAAATTTTCACTGAAACTTATATTCTTTTCTGAGATAAAGTTTTCTAAATCATTTTTGGTAAAATCTAATGGATTTAACTTATTTGATTCAGGAGGATAAATAAAACTTACACCTGGATATAAGCTTCTATAGCTATTCATATCTCCTGTTATGTGTTTTATACTATCCATAACTATATTATCTCTTTTTCGTATTAAACTTATATTACTATGTCTACCCATGATTTCAATAACAAGAGTATATATGCTATCAAAGCCAAGCTCATCAGTACTTTCAAAGTCAATTAACAAAACTCTATCACTATTAAGCTGTGATACAGATAAAACTCTAGAACTACTTAAATACTTTCTCATAACCATACAGAATATAGGTGGAGTAAGTGGATTTTCTTTTGGTATACTTGTATGATTTATTCTTGCACAGTTAGCAGAGGCAGAAATTAAGAGTTTGTGATTTTTTCTATTTTTATTATAAGTTAAGATTACTTCATCTTTCTCACTTTGGTTTATTTTATCTATTCGGCAACCTACTATAGTATTTTGCAATTCTAAGCATAAACTATGCAAAAATATTCCATCTAAAGCCATAAAAATCATCCTTTCATTTACGTTATACATATATTTTATATAATTACTAATTATCATTAAAATTATATATTTATAAGATAAATTTATTATAAATATAAAAATTGGTTAGTAATTCTATAAGATAACTATTATAATATTATCATAGTTAAGATGAATATACTATAAATAAGAATTTATATGTAATATTTAAATACCATGGGGGAGTTGACTTATATGATACTTGATTTTTTAAAGATTGAAGGATTAGGCAATGACTTTGTTGTTATTGATAATAGAGAAAATATAATAAAAGACTACAGCTTAATAACTAGAAAATTATGCTCAAGACGCTTCGGTATAGGTGGAGATGGAGTCTTATTTGTTGAAAACTCTGAAGAAGCAGATTGTGAAATGATTATATATAATGCAGATGGATCTTATGCAGCTATGTGTGGAAATGGCATAAGATGCTTTGCAAAATATGTGTATGAAAAGAAAATCTGTATGTGTAATCCTATAACTATAAAAACTGGTGATGGCATAAAAAAAGCTTATCTTGAGCTAGAAAATGATAAGGTTGAAAATGTAAAAATAAATATGGGAAAAGAAAGTTTTAATCCTAAAAATATACCTTTAGTTGGAGAAGAGGAATTTATAAATAAAACTATTGTGGCAGGCAATAAGGAATATAGGGTTACATCTTTATTAATGGGAGTTCCACATACTGTAGTATTAGGAGCTCTTAAGGATATTGATATAAATGAAGGAGCTTTTATAGAAAAAAGTGAGTATTTTCCAAAGGGAACTAATGTAAACTTTTGTGAAGTTATAAATAATGAATATATAAAAGTTAAGACTTGGGAAAGAGGTGCAGGAGCTACCTTAGCCTGTGGAACAGGAAGTTGTGCATGTGCAGTTGTAACATCAAAATTAGGATTAACTAATAATAAAGTTACCGTAGAAGTTCCAGGTGGTAAAATGATGGTAGAAGTTAATGAAAATGAAGTGTATATGATAGGTCCATGTAATATAGTCTTTGAAGGAACAATAGAAATTTAATTATATTATAGAGTAAGAAATTTGATTAAAGAGGTTATGAAGAAATTCATAACCTCTTTAATTTTGAAAAAGTTATAAAAAAATAAGTGTAGCTGAATAATATTCAAATATATGGAAATAATTTCAGATAACTTAGATTAAAAAAATTAATATATAAGTTCTAATTAATATCCAGCATTTCTAATAGTGGTTGTATTTATTCTACAATGAATGGTACCTCTAATACAATGAAGATTGTTTATTAGAATATATATGATGAGTTTGTACTAAATGTGAGGTGGTTAAATGAATGAGATAGAAGCTTTATGTAAAGAAGTAAAAGAAGAAAGCTATAACATTGATAAAATACAAAGTTTAGCTTTCTCACAGAAGGAAAATATAAGAAATACTTTGTCCTTAATATTGCATCAAAGATTTAATATTGAGATTTTAAATTTAAGCCAAGAAAGTATTGTGAAGAAGGAAGCCTTAAAGTTATCAAAGGAATTTTCATTGAAAAATAATTTGATTGCATTTAAACGTGATGAAAAAGGATATTATGTGGCAATGAAGGATCCTTTAAATAAGTCTTTAAAAGAAGAAGTTAAGTTTTTCTTAAAGGATAACGTTACATTCTTTTTAAGTGAAGAGAAGGAGGTTTTAAAGGCATTACATGAGGTTTATATTGAGGATAGTGAGGAAGTTAAGAATAATAATATTGAAAATGAATCAGAACTTAATATAGAAAAAACTATGCCTATGGTGGAATATAGCAATGACATTTTAGAAAGAGCAATCTTAAATGGTGCTAGTGATATACATATAGAACCTATAAATAATATGTATAGAGTCAGGGAAAGAATAAATGGAATATTAATCACAAAAACTAAAATAAACATAGATATTGGCAATTCTCTTATTAGTAGGTTAAAGGTTCAGGCTAACATGGACATATCTCAAAAATTATTACCTCAAGACGGAAAAATAAGTTTTCATTTTAAAGAAAGAGTTTTAGATTTAAGAGTATCTTCAATACCCTGCGTAAGTGGAGAAAAAGTAGTTATAAGAATTTTAGCTAAAAGCGATATGTTAAATATCGATTCTTTAGGTTTTCAAGAAGAGCATAATAAAAAATTAAAGCAATGTATAAAAAGACAGGGTGGGATAATTTTAGTTACAGGTCCTACAGGCTCAGGAAAGTCTACAACTTTGTATAGTTTAATAAATGAAATGGATAAAGAAAAACTTAATGTAGTGACTATTGAAGATCCTGTGGAATATAAAATAGAGGGAATTTCACAAATTCAAATAAATCTTAAATCTGGATTAGGATTCCCACAAATTTTAAGAAGTGTGTTAAGACAAGACCCAGACGTTATTATGATTGGGGAAATAAGAGATGAGGAAACAGCAGATATAGCTTTTAGAGCAGCTATAACAGGGCATTTAGTATTATCTACCTTACATACAAGAGATGCTGTTAGTTCCTTAAGTAGGCTATATAATATGAACATACCTAAGTACATGGTACTTGAAAGTATTGAATTAATTATAGCTCAAAGATTGGCTAAGATTAAATGTTCATGTAAAGATAAAAAGGACGGTTTAGATAGATGTAGCTTATGTAATGATACGGGTTATAAAGGAAGAAAAGTTTTATATGAGTTTTTAGAGTTTAACAAAGAAAATAAGGATTTTATAGAAAAATGTAGTGAAACAAGCGACTTAAGAAATCATTTAAAACTATGTGGTTTTTCAACTATTGAAGATAATGCAATGAATTTATATGAGAGAGGATATATTGATAAAGATGAATTATCCATATATAAAAGTTAAGGTGTATTAAATGAAATTCAAGTATAAGGTAATAGATGATAAGGGAGAGATTCTTAAAGGAATAACAACTTCCGAATGTAATGATATAGAAGAATTATATCTAGATTTTCGAAGAAGTAACTATAAGGTTATAGCATTAAAAAAAGCAAATAGAGAAGAATTTTTTAAAAGGGAGAAAAAGGTTACATATAAAGAACTAAGTGATATTTCTTATAGTGTAGGGAGTATGCTTAAGGCTGGATTAAGTATAAATAAGACTCTATCTATATTGAAGGATGATATAGAGAAGTCTTTAATAAAAGAAAGCTTTAATATTATTTTACAAGATATATTTCAAGGAAAGGCCATACATGAATCTTTTTCTAAACATAGTAATATATTTCCAAGGTTTTTCTTAAGTTTATTATTAATAGGAGAGAGAAGTGGAAATATAGATAGCATTTTTATGTACATAAGTACTTACTATGAAAACCTTCATGTTATGAATGAAAAAATAAAAAAGAGCTTAAGGTATCCTTTAATAGTTATGAGTGCAGCTTTAATGGTTACCCTTCTTATATTAAATTTTTCAATACCAACATTTGTTAATACAATAAATAATATAGGTGGCAAACCTTCAAGTATGTTAGAGAGTATTATGAAAATAAATCAATTTATAAATGAGAATATAGTTCTTTTAATTCTTTTAATAATATTAGTTATCTACTTTATAGTAAGGAAAATAAAGAGTACAGATTTAAGTAGAACCTTATTAAAATCTCCTGTAATTGGGAAAATAGTTATGCTTAATTCTAATTTTAATATAATAACATCTTTAAAGGTACTTACACAAACAGGTACAGATATTATAAATACCATGGAGCTAATTACTAGATGCATAGAGAATACTGTAATAAAAGAAAAGATGATAAGTGCAACAATGAATATTAGAAATGGTAAGGGGATAACTGAAAGTTTAAGTAAAGCAGAAATTTTTGATACAGGTTCTTTGGCTATGATAAGAGTCGGTGAAGAAACAGGAGAAGTAGATAAAGGTTTCACTATGGTAGAAAAAAGACTAAAGGAAAAATTAGAAAAAACAATAGAAAGGACAATTGATATCTTGCAACCATGTTTTATATTGTTTTTAGCTGTAATTACAGTATTTATTATAATAAGTGTATTATATCCTATGATGGATATGATGAATTCTATATAAGGAAAAGTTATGAAAAAGACAGGTTTTACTTTAATTGAAGTTTTAGTAGTAATGGCATTGATGAGCATTATTTTCAGCATAGGATATATAAATGTAAATAAATTTAATCATAAAAAAGAAGAATTAGAATTTAATGAAGTTATACGAGATGTAAGTGAGGTTATTTATTTAACTAAGGCTAAAGTTATGTATGAGCATAGTTATGCAGAAATTTTTATTGAAGAAGATAAATTAACTTCAATAGTAAATAACAAAGAAGATAAAGTATACAATTTAAAGTCAGGATATAAGTTTTATAATTATACCCCTTCAATTATAAAGATTTTTGATATGGGATATGTAGAAGCTGGCCATGTTATGATAAAAAATAAAAGTGGAAAGTCAAAATCCATATCTATCAAGCCTGTAACAGGGTTTATAGAAATTATTGATTAGGTATATTAAGGAGAAAGAATGAAAAGAAAAAAGTTAATTACAAGTGGTAACACATTAATAGAAGTTCTTGTGGCCTTGGGAATTTTAAGTATATTTATGAGTGCTATATTTACTATGGAGAGTGCTAATAAAAGTATAAAAATCAAAACTAATTTTGCAAAGGAAAGAATCTCTATTGTAAAGTGCTTAAAAGAAAAGGTAATTAATGAAGTTTCTAGTGAGGAGCTTATGAGGAACTTTCAAAATAAGACTGTATATGCAAGCAAAGAAAAAATTGAACTTAAAAGTTTATTAAAAGCAAATATATTTGAGATTTTTACAGATGAAAAACCTTCATCATATCCTTACGCTGAATTAAACATATATAAAGAGGGTGAACTTATAAATTGTAAAGTTACGATTTTAAACAGAGAGGATCTTAAGAGTCAATATAGTTTTTATAAGGGAATAAATAGATGAGAAAGAATAAGGGATTTACCATAATGGAACAAATGATAGCACTAGGGATTATTTCTATAATCATATGTATATGTATGGAATTACTTTTAAACTCAATGAAAGGATACTTTTCTAATAGTAATACTATAAATGATTACTCTTTAAGAGAAGCTACATTGTATATAAATCAGGAAATAGCTTCTATTCCAGATAGCGTAGTAGTTCAAGATAAGAAGATATCCTATACATCTCGATTAATTGGGGGAAGAATAAATAAAAAGCAGATTTTTATGGAGAATAATGTTTTATATGTGAAGGATCTGAATACTAGAGTTAAATCTAGAATTGTAAACAATGTAGATGAATTTGATACAGATATAAATGGGGCTATGGTTTATATGTATATTAAATTATTAAGTGGAGAGGAAATAAAAGAATGTATTATTTTGAAAAATATATAAAAAGAAAAAAGGGATATATAGTTTTATATGTATATGTAATTGGGCTATTTTGTTGCTTCCTTGCATTTAATAGTTTAATGAGAGAAGTAAAAGCATATGAATATACAATGTTACATGAAAAAAGGGTATGTGAAAACAAAACATATGAAACTAATATAGAGCTATTATTAAGCAAGCTAAATGACTTCATAAGTATAGAATCAGATTTAAACAATGAAAAACTAATAGATATAGTAAATAATAATAAAGATACTTTGAAATTAGATGATGAAAATTATATATGCATAGTAGGCAATGATATAGGGATTATAGTTAAATATGATGAGAATAGTTTGGTAAATTATACTTATTCAATTGAAAAAATTGAGAACAATATAAACTATAAAATAAAGAATTGGAATTTCCAAAGTAGGAGAATGTAAATGTTGAAAAATGAATCAATATATTTTAATTTATATAATGATAATTTAGATATATATTCAAAAGGTAAAAATAATACTTATGAAAAAAATCATCATAATATATTTTCAGTAAAGAAAAGCAATATATATATTTTAATTCAGGGGGAAGGGATTTTAAGCAAAGAAATGATCTTTGATAAAAGATTAAAAAGTAACTTACATAAGACCATAGATACGGAACTAAAATATGAACTTAATAGTAAAGATAATATACTTTTCACTTATAAAATAGTACATAAGGATAAAAAAAGTATAAGAGTATTAGTGAATTGTATTAATAATGAATTAGTGAGAGAACTTAAGAGTTTATATAAAAACAAAAATAAAATAAATTCTATAGTTTGTATTCAGTTCTTTATACTTAAACTATTACAGAAAAAAGTTAAAGGACTAAAGAAAATAGAGGAATATAGATGTGCCTTTACCTATGGAGATTATTCATATTATATGAGAATACATAAGGGGGAACTTCGAGAAAATGAAGTTTTGAAATGTGACATGAACTATTTTAAAGAATATTTATTTCAAAATTATGATTGTGAAGAAAGCATAAGTTATATATATCTAAAAAAAGGAAAAGGCTTTAATAATATAGCTATAAGTGAGATTCAAAAATTAAAAAGTTTTGAAAATGAAGTATTAAAGTTAGAGGAAGTGTAAATAATGAGATATGGAGAGTTTATGCCATATTGGTATATAAAAGAGAAATCTAGAAACAATATGAAAGCATTAAGTATATTAATTGTGTTTTATGGTATTGTAGTGATTTTTAGCTTTATGGAGTTATTAGAATGTAAGGAGAAATTGCTTAATATAAAAACTGAAGTACAAAGTTATAGAAATACTCTTGATAATGCAAGAAGTAGAAAAGAGAAAATTGAACAAAAGTTAAACGCAATAAAGGAAATTGAAAACTTATCTATAAGTGAAAAGAGCTATGAAATTAAGTTTTTAGGAGAAGATGCAATAAGTTTAAATTTGAAAAATAATAATTTAAATGCTGGTAAAGATATACTTGAGAAAATAAAAGAAACAAACAAGTTAAAAGTAAAAAGATTCACATTAGGAGAAAAAGAAAATAATTATAATTTAGAAATGGAGCTGAAATATTAAAATGAAGGAAAAGAGAATAGTAATAACTTCTTTAATAGTATTAAGTATTCTTTTATGTACAATTACTTTTAATATATCAAAGGTAGAGAAGGAAAGAAATACTTTGAATATTAGCTATGAAAATGATAAAAATGTTGTGGAAGCGTGGAATAATAAAGAAGAGCACAGTGATTTATTAAACTATTTATCCTCTGTAACTGGTTTGAAAGTTGGAAATGTAAGCTGTGATGATAGTATGAATACAATTGTTGAGTTAAGTTATAAGGGTAACATAAATGATTTTTATAAAACTATGGATGAACTTAAGAATTATTCTAATATAGATTCCTTAGAAAATATAAACTTCAGTAAAAATAAAGATGAAGTTATTGTTAATTTTAATATAAAAGTAAAGAGCATTTAAGGTCTTTATAATAAATAAAGGTTTACAAATACTGAGGATTTTTGATAAAATATTAATGTTAGAGCTAAAAGTAATACAAAAAAGCTATTACTTTAATCTTTAATTGTATAAATTTAAAAATTTTATTTATACTATGTATAGAAATGTAAGTAGAATTAAATATCATTTATTATTACATTATAAAAATTATGTTTGTAATTAACAGTTTTTTATAGTAAAATCATAAATGGGTTTTTATGACTAAAAATATTATTTTAAATTAAAAATCGATATGTAATTTATATTACAATATAAGAAAAAGGTTTTGGAGGGATACTGAATGATATCAGCAGGAGAATTAAGAAAAGGAACAACTTTTGAAGAGGATGGACAAGTTTTTACAGTTGTTGATTTCTTACATGTAAAACCAGGTAAAGGTGCAGCTTTCGTTAGAACTAAAATAAGAAACGTAATAAGTGGTGCTGTTATAGAAAAAACATACAACCCAACAACTAAACTTCAAGAAGCTGTTGTTGAAAGAAAAGAAATGCAGTATTTATACAATGATGGTGAATTATACTACTTCATGGATCAAGAAACTTATGAGCAAATTCCACTAAACTACGATAAAGTAGAAAACGCTATAAAGTTCTTAAAAGAAAACATGTTTGCAGTAATCAAATTCTTCAAAGGAGAAGCTTTCTCAGTAGAAGCTCCAAACTTTGTTGAATTATTAATCACTGAATGTGAACCATCAGTAAAAGGTAACACAGCAACAAATGCTATGAAACCATGTACAGTTGAAACAGGTGCAGTTGTTCAAGTACCTATGTTTGTTAACGAAGGTGACACTATAAGAATAGACACTAGAACTGGTGAATATATGGAAAGAATCTAATATTTCTTTCTTTAAAAAGGTTGATGATAATTTATCATCAGCCTTTTTATTTTGGATAAGTAAGTGCATACCTAAAAATCAAATCCTTTAACATAATAAATAAAGTAAGAATTCCATAGAAGTTCAAATCAAATAAAAATAAATTTCCAAGTTTTAAATAAAAAAATCAATAAAAAAGTAATAATTCTATCATTCCTGTAATAAGTTTTAATATAGATTTTTACAAAGGAGTGATAAAGTGATTAATTTAAATAGTGTCTTAGATATACTCCCAAAGAGTATAAGGTATGAGTATGAAAAATTAGACAGTAAGGATAAGCTACAAGAAATACGAATAAGAGCAGATAAACCACTAATATTTTATTTGGGAAGTAAAGAGGTATTAACAAATTACAGGGTTAAAAGTGAAGATTTAAAATCTATTATGCAAAGAATGAGCGGATATTCAATTTATGCTTTTGAACAAGAAATAAGACAAGGATACATAACTATAGAGGGTGGACATAGAATAGGGATTTGTGGGAGCTGTGTAACTGAAAACAATTCAATTAAGACTATTAAGGATATAGCTTCTATTAACATTAGAATTTGTAGAGAAATTATTGGATGTAGTAATAAGGTTTTGAAATATATTTGTAAGGATAAAGAAATTCAAAACACTATAATAATATCCCCTCCTAAATGCGGTAAAACAACTATTTTGAGGGATATAGTGCGTAATTTATCCTTAGGAATTAGGGAACTTAATATTTCGGGAAAAAAAGTTTCTGTAATAGATGAGAGAAGTGAAATAGCGGCTTGTTATAAAGGAATGCCACAATTAGAAGTAGGATTAAGAACGGATATTTTTGATAACTGTCCTAAACATTTAGGCATAATAATGGCTATAAGAAGCATGGCACCAGAAGTTATAGTGGCTGATGAAATAGGAACTTCAGAGGATATAGCTAGTATAATTATGGCGCTTAATTGTGGAGTTAAAGTTATTACCACCATTCATGGTAATTCCATAGAGGATTTTATAAATAGAAAAGTTTTTAATGATGCTATAGAAAATAAGGTTTTTAAAAGGGCAATAGTGCTTAGTAATAAAAGAGGGATAGGAACAATTGAATATATTTATGACTTTGATTTAAAAAGAAGATTGGAGGTAAATATATGATATTAAAAATATTAGGTTCTTGTTTAGTGATTCTCGGTACTACACTATGGGGTTATAGATATTCAGAAGGGTTAGAGAAACATGTACAGCAATTAAAAGAATTAGAGCTCTTAGTTCTTAATCTACAATCTGAGGTAATGTATTTGTATTCTCCCTTACCAACAGCTTTTGAGAACATAGCAATAAAAACTAAAAATGAAATTGGAGAAATATTTCAGCGTATAGCAAATATATTGAAACTTAATAAAGTTGATACGGTTTATGAAGCGTTTAATGAAGTAATAGAGGAAAATAGAGGTGAACTTTATTTATGTCAAGAGGATTATGATATTCTTTTATCTCTAAGTAAAAATCTAGGTGATTTAGATAGGGATTCGCAAAGCAATATATTTGAGTTAAGTAATAATACATTAAAAAAGCATATAAAAGATGCAGAAGAAAAAAGTGAGAAAAATAAGAAGTTATATAAATACTTAGGATTTTCTTTTGGAGCTATTATTGTAATTATGATGATTTAAAACATAAATAAGTGAAAATTTTAAACAAGTAAAAGGAGGAGATGTATATGTTAGATATAGGACTTATCTTTAAGATTGCGGCAGTGGGGATTTTAGTGTTGGTATTAGATAAACTATTAACCAGCTCAGGAAAGGGTGAATATGCTGCAATGACTAATTTAGTAGGGGTAATAATTATTTTAATGATGGTTATAAATCTAATAGGTAAATTATTCACAACAGTAAAAACCATATTTACTTTTTAGGTGAAGGATATGGAAATATTCAAGGTTATAGCCTTTGCTTTTATAGCATTATTTTTATCCTTACTATTTAAAGATACGAGAAAAGATATTTCTATACAAATAAGTTTGGTTGCTGGTATATTAATATTTTTATTTATGCTGCCAAAGCTTACAGTTATAATGAGCTTCTTGCAAACCATAGCTAATAAGGCCCATATTGATGTATATTATTTAAACATAATTTTTAAAATTTTAGGTATTTCATACTTAACATCATTTTCGGCAGAGCTATGTAAGGATGCTGGTGAAGGCGCATTAGCATCTAAGGTAGAGTTTTCAGGGAAAATATTAATATTAGCCTTAAGTATACCTATAATAATTGCTGTTTTAGATAGCATCTTAAAGATATTATAGGGAGGGTAGGAAATGAAAAACTTAAAGATTTATAAAGTGATGATGATTTTAACAATAGTTATAGCACTTATGATACCACAAAAGGTATATGGGATTGATAATTCAAATGACAAGGTATTAGTGCCTGAAAGTTCCTTAAGTAATGAGGAAGTTAAGGGAATGAACGATTTATATAAATATATTACAGATATGAAAAGTGAATATGAGATAATGTCTGATTTAAATCCTAAAGCTTATATAGAAAATGTAATGAAAAGTGGAGAAAGTGGACTAAATATAAAGGATATAACTAAATACTTTTTGAAATATATAACAAGAGAAATAGGAAGTACATTTCAATTCTTGTTGGTTTTAATAGTTGTAGCATTATTAAGTTCCTTACTACAAAATCTTCAGGAGGCATTTAAAACAGGAGAAGTTTCTAATATAGCATATTTTGCATGTTATGCAATTATTGTAGTCATAATGACTAAAAGTTTCTTACTTGGAGTCAACTTAGGAAAGGATACTATCTTTAGAATAAAAGAATTTATGAATGCACTTGTTCCAATACTTATTATGTTACTTGCAAGTATGGGAGCTTTTACTCAAGCAGCTTTAATGGATCCTGTTATTGTTTTTATAAGTAATATAGGCGTTACCTTTATATGTAACATAATATTTCCCTTAATACTAATAAGTTTTGTACTAAACTTTGTTAATAATTTATGTGAAGAAAGTAAAGTTGAAAAACTAGGGAAATTAATAAAGGGAGGAGTATTATGGGCACAAGGAACATTAATGACGGTTTTTGTAACATTTTTAACTATAAGAGGGATAACTGCTAAGGGGTTAGATGAATTTACAATAAAGACAGCTAAGTTTGCAGTAGATACCTTCATACCTGTAGTTGGTGGATGTTTATCTGATGCGGTGTCAACAGTAGCTGGATACACTGGACTAGTTAAAAATGCTGTGGGTACCTTAGGCTTAGTAATGATAATTATAATTGGAATATTTCCTATTATAAAGTTAGCAATTATGGCTATAGCATATAAATTTACGGCTGCAGTTATAGAGCCAATAAGTAATAAAAAAATAGTAAGCTGTATATCTTCAGCTGGAGATTCCTTAGGCTTAATAATAGCAAGTGTGGTTTGTGTTTCAGTAATGTGTTTCATAATGATATGTATCGTCTTATCTACAACGGCAACCATGTCATCACTTGGATAAGGAGGCCTTTAATATGATGGAAAGTTTTAAAGGATGGATAGTAACCATATGTACCATAGTCATATTGATATATTGTATAGAGTTACTAATGCCTAATAACTCAATGAGAAAATATGCTAAATTTACTACAGGACTTATATTAGTTGTAGTTATAATAAGTCCAGTTTTAAAGTTCATGAATGGTGATTTTTCTATGGATCAGTATGTTAGTAAGGCAGAGCAATATTTAGATGGAGAAAGTAGTAAGGTTGATTATGAAAAGTACAAAAATGAGAATGTTAATAGAACCATTGATAATTTCAAAAAGAATTTAGAAGTAGCTTATAAGGATAAGCTCCAAAAGAAATACAATGATAGTAATTTTGAACTTGAAATACAGTGTAATTATGATGAAAAAGAAGGGAAAATATCAGTGGACTCAGTTAAGATAGATGTGCAAGATAAGTCAATAGTAAATGTAAAAAAGGTAAGTATAGGAAAAGTAGAAAATGAAGAAAATATTGAAGAAACACCTAAAGTAAAAGAAATTAAAGACCTTGTAGCAAATGAGTTAAATGTTGAAAAAGGCAAAATATATGTTTGCATTAATAAATAAAATGTACGAAGATATGCTGAATAAAAAAAAGTGTTACTAAAAACTCAAAAAAATTTCTTTTTAAAAGTATATAACCATAAGTTTTCGTATATATATATATTAAATAAGTTATACAAGGGGGGAAGATAAAATGGGAAAAGGTAGTATTGTAGATAAGATTAGAGATGCAATCAATGATTTCTGCAATAAAATCGGGGATAAGGGTAAAGCAGAAGATAAAAAAACTAATACTCAAAAGGGCAAGAGCAATAAAGCTTTTAATACTACTTGCTTAGTATTAGTTGGAATACTATTATTGTTTATTAGTAAAATTTTTGCTGGTGGATTTGACCAAAATTCACAGGTAACTTTTGCAAATAAACAACAAAGTGAGAAGAGTGATAAGGAATTAAAGATGGATGAGAGTAATACTACTCAATTATCAGGAGACTCTTCTCTTGAGAAATACAATAATAAATTAAATAACCAATTAAAAAACATTTTATCAAAAATAGAGGGTGTAGGTTCAATAGAATCAATGATTTACTTTGAATCAGGAGAAGAACATGTACCAGCAATTAATGTATCAGGATCTAATAGTGTAACTGATGAAACAGATACAAGTGGTGGTAAAAGACAAATAAATCAAAATAATAATGGAGAAACAGTGGTGGTTCTTAATGAAGGATCAGACACTAAGCCACTTATAACTAAAACCAATCAACCTAAAATAACAGGGGTGTGTATAGTGGCAGAGGGTGCAGAAGATAAAGTAACCGAACTTAGAATAACTAGAGCAGTAGTTAATTTGTTTGGCTTACCAAGTGAAAAGGTTCAAGTTTATCCTATGAAAAAATAAATTTATTATTAGGGGGAGTTTATAATGAATAGAAAGCAAACTGGGATTATTGGAACATTACTTATACTTATTGTGTTTTGTGGGTTTTTAGCTACTAAGCTTAACAGTCCATTATATAGTGGAAATGAAATTGCATCAGGTGAAGATAAGAGTACTATAGGTTTAAATCAAAGTGATTCAAATAGTTTCTTCGTTGAAGCAAAATTAGCTCGTGACCAAAACAATGCAAAAACATATCAAAGATTACAAGAAAGAATAGATGATGAAAGTAGTGCTCAAGAAGAAAGAGATAAAGCATCAACTGAATACAGACAACTTGCACTAACTACAGAAAAAGAAATAGATATTGAAACAAAACTTAAAGGTAGAGGCTATGAAGATGTAGTTTGCTACATAGATGGAAATAAGGTTAAGGTATTTATAAAAACTGAAGCTGAGCTAACAGAAGCTCAAGCAAAAGAAATAAAAGATGAAGTATTAAGCAGCACTCAAATAAAAGATGTAGAGATAACTGTAAAAAAACAATAGAGAAATTATTGTAAAACTTAGGTTATCTGATATAATAAAAGAATAATAATGTTTACCTAAGTAAATTAAGGGGGTAGCAAAATGGAACAACAAGATATGTACCAATTAGAAGATGGCGTTGTTAGAATATCTGATGAGGTGGTTTGTGTTATAGCATCTATGGCAGCTTCTGAAGTAGAAGGAGTTGAATATGTAGGTCAAGGTGTGGTAGCTGGACTTACAGATAAACTAACAAATAAGAAACATCAAGTAAAAGGCGTAAGAGTAAGCATTTCAGAAGAGAGTGCTCAAATAGATATTTTTCTTTCAGTAGCATATGGGCAAAAGATTCATGAAGTTGCTGAACAAGTGCAAAAAAACGTAAAAAGATCTGTGGAAGCTATGACAGGATTAATTGTATCTCAAGTAAATGTTTATGTACAAAATGTTGTAGTTAAAAAAGTTGAAACTCAAAGTTTAGAAAAAATAGAAGAATAAAATTGGGGTATCTTCCGTTACATAGACATGGGAGATACCCTGAATTTTTTATAAAAACTCTTTAATTTAAGTGATTTATATAATAAAATAAGTAGTTGAGTGCTAAGGTGCTAAACTTATAATAGTTACATTTCCATTGTTATGTGATATTATTTATATACATATTAACAGTGGTAACCAGGAGGAAACACATATGAATAGAAGAAAATCAAGAGAGATAGCTATGAAGCTATTATATGAAGTAATGATAAATAAGTCCGATTTTGAAACTTTATTTGAAGACTATAATAATCATTTTAGAGAAGAAGTAAGAGACATTGAAAAAGGGTACATAGAGAATTTATTTAATGGAGTAAGTGAAAAAGTAGAGTTTTTAGATAGCAAAATAGAAGAAAATCTTTCGAATTGGAAGATTGATAGAATATCTAGAGTTAATTTAACGATTTTAAGATTAGCTATATATGAAATAAACTTTGAAGAAAGTGTACCAACTAAAGTTGCTATAAATGAAGCAATTGAACTAGCAAAAGAATTTTCAGATGATAAAGCACCTAAGTTTATAAACGGGGTTTTAGCTAATTTTATATAAGATATAGTAAGGGGGAAAAGATGTGGCCATAATTCTTAATGGTAAAGAGCTTTCAAAGGAAATAGAGAAAGATATAATAAAGCATACAGAATATAGAAGAAATCATGGATTAACTAAGCCTAAATTAATTTCTATTTTAGTAGGAGAAGATGGAGGGTCTATTTTCTATGCTAATTATCAAGCTAAAATAAGTGAAAAATTAGGAATAACTTATGAATGCATAAAATTAGAAGAAAGCATAACTACAGAGGATGTAAAATCTCTTATAAAAGAATTAAATAATGATACAGAAGTAAATGGAATCATGTTGCTTCTTCCTTTACCAAAACATATAGATGAAAATGAAGTTATATCAGTAATCAATCCTGATAAAGATGTGGATGGATTAACTACTTTAAACATAGGAAGAATGTATAAAGGAGAAAAGAGCTTCATACCTTGTACGCCACAATCTATTTTAAGATTAATAAAAAGTACAGGTTTAGAAATCGAAGGAAAAGAAACTGTAATAATAGGAAGAAGTAATATAGTTGGAAAACCCATTGCTCAGCTAATGTTACAAGAAAACTCAACTATAACAGTATGTCACTCTAAAACAAAGAATCTTAAGGATGTATGTAAAAGAGCAGATATACTTATTAGTTGTATGGGAAAACCAAGGTTTATAGATAAAGAGTATGTAAAAGAGGGCGCTATAGTAATTGACGTAGGAACAACAGAGGTAGAAGGAAAAATAACAGGTGATGTTAATTTTGAAGAGGTAAGTGAAATAGCATCATATATTAGTCCTGTACCTGGAGGAGTTGGTTCTCTTACAACAAATATATTATTTTTAAATACTTGCATAGCTACTGATATGGAGTAATTATTGAATTTAGGTAGGTATTAATTATGTATGAAAAAAGTATCACCGTAAGTTTTTTGAATCGATATATAAAGAAAAGCTTAGACTCAGATTATATACTTAATAATTTAAGTGTAAAAGGTGAAATTTCTAATTTTAAGTTGCATAATAGTGGGCATATTTATTTTTCATTAAAGGATGATGGATCTAAGATAAATTGTGTTATGTTTAAATCTAGTGCATATACATTAAAGTTCAATCCTAAAAATGGAGATAAAGTTGTTGTTCAAGGTAGAGTTTCTGTATATGAAAAGGATGGAAGTTATCAGCTTTATTGCAATACTATGAAAAAAGATGGAATTGGAGATTTATATTTAGCTTTTGAAGAATTAAAGGAAAAGCTTACTAAAGAAGGATTATTTGATTTAGAACATAAGAAAGATATACCTAGGTATCCTCAAAATATAGGTATTATAACATCACCTACAGGGGCGGCAATAAGAGATATTATTAATGTGTCTACTAGAAGAAATAATAAATTAAATTTGCTTATATATCCTTCCTTGGTACAAGGAGATAAGGCTCATACTACCCTTGTAGAAGGAATTGAATACTTCAATAAGAAAAAAAATGTAGATGTAATAATTTTAGCAAGAGGTGGAGGATCTATAGAAGAACTATGGGCTTTCAATAATGAAAGTTTGGCATATGCTATTTATGGATCTAAAATTCCAGTTGTAACAGGAGTAGGTCATGAAACAGACTTTACTATTGTAGATTTTGTAAGTGACAGAAGAGCACCTACACCTTCAGCTGCTGCAGAAATTGTTACTCCAGCATTAAGTGATATTTTAAATAATATTAAAGATAAAAGTGATTTATTAAGGTCGAATATGGATAGAATATTTTTAGAGAAGAGTGTAGCATTAAAATCTTTAGAGAAAGAATTAAAACTCTATAGTCCAGAAAAATATATTGTACATCAGTATGAGATTGTTGATTCACTTAAAGAAAAATTATTGCAAAAAATGCAGTTTAAAATATCTATGGAAAAGGAAATTCTAGCAAGGTACAATTCATTGCTCTGTGCACACAACCCTTTAAATATATTAAATAAGGGATATTCTATAATTGAAAGCGAAGAGCAAAAATTTATAGGAAGCAAAGAAGAGATTAAAAAATATGAAAAAATTAGTATTAGGTTTAAAGATGGTAAAGTTAAAGCTAATATTAAGATTTTGGAGGAATAGTTATGCCACCTAGAAAACAAAATTACGAAGATATGATTAAAAAATTGCAGTTAATAATTGAAAAAATGGAAAATGAAAATTTATCCTTAGAAGAAGCTATAAAAAGCTATGAAGAAGGGGTTAAGCTTACTACAAGTTTGTATAAAATATTAAATGATGCGGAAGGCAAAATAAACATATTAAGTTCCAATGGAGAAGAGGAATTTAATATGTGCGAAGAGTAGTTATATAAGCTTAAATTTAGAAGGAAGGTGTATTTATGAACATAAGTGAATTAAAAAATGAAGTTTCCTGCTGGCTAAAGGAATACTTTGATAACAAGGGTACTTATGAAAAAACAATATATGAGTCTATGGCTTATAGTGTAAATGTAGGTGGAAAAAGAATAAGACCTATACTTATGTTACTTACATATGATTTATATAAAGAAAACTATAAGGACATAATGCCTATAGCAGGAGCCTTAGAGATGATACATACCTATTCACTTATACATGATGATTTACCTTGTATGGATAATGATGATTTAAGAAGAGGTATGCCTACTAATCACATTAAATTTGGAGAAGCTATGGCTGTTTTAGCAGGTGATGGACTTCTTAATGAGGCCTTTAAAATTTTATTTAAAGAATCTTTAAATGGAAAACAGGAATATATAGAATCATCATATTTAATATCAAAAGCTTCTTCAGTAGAGGGAATGATTGCAGGGCAAGTTGTAGATATACTTAACGAAGGTAAAAAGATTACAGAAGAGGAATTATTTTTTACTCATAGAAATAAAACAGGCGAACTAATAAAGGTTGCTATAGTAGCAGGTGCTATATTAGGAGAAGCTAGTAAGGAAGATAGAGCAGTTCTTGAGGAGTATGGTGAAAAGTTAGGTTTGGCATTCCAGATAAAGGATGATGTATTAGACGTAGAAGGTGATGTAAAGAAACTAGGAAAAAACACCTTAAGCGATGAAGAAAATAATAAAACTACATTTGTAACTTTATATGGAATAGAAAAATGCAAAGACATGGAACAGGAACTTTATTATAAGTGCATGGAACTTTTAAAAAGTCTACAAAAGTCAACAAAAGACTTAGAGGACTTAACTAAATTCTTGCTTGAAAGAGAATTTTAAAAAATTAAATTTAAATAGATATTTTTAATAATATATTAAGATTACAATAAAGATTTTGAATCAAAAATATAGTTATGATATAATATCTTAAGTATAAAAGTGGTGTAGTATCCTAGTCAGGTAACTACCTCTGAGGGCGGGGCTAAAAATCCGTTGAAGGGCACATCGATGAAGTTTCTGGTGCTGGCTTAAGACGCCCAGTCTTGGGCTTGTGCTGGGAGTAAAGGAGTTGGGGCAGCCGCAATGGCATGCGCAACTGACCCTACCTCCGTGGAGACCATAACTTGTGGATAGGGCTAGATACCCTTTCTACGACTATGGATTAAACCTGCATTGTGGTGAATAGCTATGTGCAGTGTAGCCTGCCTTGAGTGAGATAGGTAGAGGTGAATTTCACTTAAACCTATTTTGCAAAAGAGGCTAAAGAGATAGCCAACTGCTGAGGAAATCTCCTAGGCTATTCTAATGAGATATGCTAGGGATTGTAGTATGATCTAAGTGGTAATCTAGTACTATAATTGGCGACATTATAGAAAATACATTAAAGGGAAACCGTCTTATTGGCGACAATTAGATTGTATTTTGGGAAAGCATACTGGACCTAAGTCATAAGTTTTACCTAGTGTATTACCACTTTTTTATAACAAGTTTTATATTCTAGGGGAGAAAGTTTGAGGATTACATGGTTAAAGAAAAAAGAAATAATAAAAAGGGAAAAACTATTAGCCATAAAAAATGGGTAACTATAATTGTATTATGGACAATTTTACTTGGTGGAGGAATATCCCTTTTATCAGATATGCTACTAAGTAAGGCTGAACTTTTAGTAGCTTTTATTATTTTGATTTCTATAATTTTATTTGGTATAATTTTCGATACCATAGGCACAGCTGTTACTGCAGCAAAGGAGACGCCCTTTCATGCTATGGCAGCTAAAAAGGTTCCAGGAGCAAAAATAGCAGTTTCATTAATTAGAAATGCAGATAAGGTATCTAATTTTTGTAATGATGTTATTGGAGACATATGCGGAATAGTAAGTGGATCAGCAGGTGCTATAATACTTGTAAAACTAATAGGAATATTACAAACCAAAGGAATTACATTGCAAAATACTTTTATGAGTGCTTTAATAGGCGCCATAATTGCTGCAATTACAATTGGAGGAAAGGCTTTAGGAAAGAGTATAGCTATAAGTCGTTCGAATGAAATAATATTTGAGGTTGCTAAAATAATTCAAATATTTAAAAAGGATAGATGATAATGAGTAAGATACTTGAAAATTACAAAGGTGTAAAAGATGTTAATAAGATGTCTTTGGAAGAATTAAATAGTTTTTCTAAGGAAATTAGAGAATTTTTAATAAAAAATGTTTCTAAAACTGGAGGACATTTAGCTTCCAATTTAGGTGTAGTTGAATTAACTTTATCAATTTTTAAAGTATTCAACATGGAAAGAGATAAATTAATATGGGATGTTGGACATCAATCATATGTACATAAACTTTTAACAGGAAGAAAAAACGAGTTTGAGAATTTAAGAAACTATGGAGGAATAAGTGGGTTTCCTAAAAGACAAGAAAGCCCATATGATGCTTTTGATACAGGGCATAGTAGCACATCTATATCTGCTGGCATAGGAATGGCTAGAGCAAGAGATTTAAAAAAAGAGAACTATAGAGTTATATCAGTTATAGGTGATGGAGCTTTGACAGGTGGTATGGCATTAGAGGCACTAAATGATATAGGGTATAACAAGACGAACATGACAATAATCTTAAATGACAATGAAATGTCAATAGCTAAAAATGTTGGTGGAATGTCCTCTTATTTAAACAAACTAAGAACTGATCCAAAATATAATAGACTTAAAGAGGATTTAAACTCAACAATTTTGAAAATTCCCAATGTAGGGAAGGATATGGTTACAACTATGCAAAGGTTTAAAGATGGTGTTAAGCATTTAGTTGTTCCGGGTATGTTCTTTGAAGATATAGGTATAAAATATATAGGACCTATTGATGGTCATGATATTAAAAAGTTAAATGAAGTTTTAAGAAGAGCTAAGGAAGTAAGTGGACCGGTTTTAGTACACGTTTTAACACTTAAAGGTAAGGGTTACAAGTTTGCTGAACAAAATCCAAATAAGTTCCATGGAGTAGGACCCTTTGATTCTTGCAATGGAGAGTGTGCTACTAGTTCATCTAGAAACTACTCATCTGTTTTTGGAGAGTCCATGATTGAGCTTGCCAAGGAAGATAAGGACTTAGTTGCAGTTACAGCAGCTATGCCTGATGGAACGGGACTACTAGACTTTTCAAAAAAATATAAAAATAGATTTTTTGATGTAGGAATTGCAGAACAACATGCAGTTACGTTATCAGCGGGAATGGCCGCGGCAGGCTTAAAACCTGTGTTTGCGGTATATTCTACCTTTTTACAAAGGGCTTATGACCAAGTTGTGCATGATGTATGTATTCAAAATCTACCAGTGGTTTTTGCCATTGATAGAGCAGGAATAGTAGGGCAAGATGGCGAAACACATCAAGGAATATTCGATATATCATTTTTATCACATATTCCTAATATGACAATTGTAAGTCCTAAGTGTATAGATGAAATGAAACCTTTATTAAAATGGTCCTTAGATCATAATGGACCTGTTGCAATTAGGTATCCAAGGGGTGGAGATTGTAATAATTTAAGGCTTCAACCTAGTGAAAACTTTAGTCTAGGAAAGTGGGAGACAATTAAAGAAGGAAAAGATGTTGTTATAATAGCTACAGGAAAAATGGTTCAACATGCAATGCTTGCTGAAATGGAGCTAAAAAAAGAGAATATCGATTGTGGAATAATAAATGCAACATTTATTAAGCCAATTGATAAAAAAAATGTTGACTTATTGAGCAAAAAGTATAAAAATATAGTTACGATAGAAGACAATGTAATTCAAGGTGGACTAGGGTCAACTATATTACAATATTTAAACTCAATAGGATACAATGGAACAGTATCTAATTTAGGCTATGAAGATGAATTTATACCACATGGAAATAGTAATAAATTATATGAAGTATATGGACTGAATCCAAGTGGAATAAAGGAAAAAATATTAGCAGGTTTAAAAGTGTAATTATATACACAGGAAAAATATTTATTATGGCCTAGCACTTAGGAATATTTTAATTTAGTGAGTGTTAGGCTATAATTATGTTATAATATATACATATAGTCTTGGGAGCATTACGAATGGAAAATGAAAAAAAACGATTAGACGTATTATTAGTTGAAAAAGCTATTTTTACATCGAGAGAAAGAGCGAGAGAAAATGTTGAAAAAGGTAATATACTAGTAGATGGGAAGAAAGTTGATAAATGTAGCAAAAAAATAGATATAAATTCTAAAATAGAGTTTATAGGAGAAAAGTTACCCTATGTAAGTAGAGGCGGATTAAAATTAGAAAAAGCTATAGATTTATTTAATATAAATTTAAAGCAAAAAGTCTGTTTGGACATTGGAGCATCTACAGGAGGCTTTACAGATTGTATGCTACAAAATGGTGCTAAATTAGTTTATGCCATTGATGTTGGAACAAATCAACTACACGATTCCTTAAGAAGTAACCCTAAGGTTATATCCATGGAAAAAACAAATGTGAAAGATGTTAAGTTGCAGGATTTAGAAGAATACGGAAGTTTTGCATCGATAGATGTATCATTTATATCACTTACGAAAGTGTTACCAACTGTGGTAAATCTTTTGGATAGTTGTGGAGAAGTTATGGCTTTAATTAAACCACAATTTGAAGCAGGAAAAGGTAACGTAAATAAACAAGGTGTAGTAAAAAATATAAAAATTCATAAGAATATTTTAAATACTCTTATAGGATTTTTTAAGGAACATAATTTAAATATTAAAGGATTTACATTTTCACCTATTAAGGGTCCAAATGGAAATATTGAATATTTAGTTTACTTGAGCAAGGACAACAACGAAGAAGACATTTTTGATAAATTCATTATTGAGGATGTAATAGACGAAGCTTTTCGAAGTTTAAATTAGGAGGAATCATGACTAACATAGGAGTAAATATAAATACCAGTAAAGATCCTGATGAAAGAATATTGAAATACATTGTTAATATATTAGAGCAATATATTAAACCTGTAAATATAACTATCTTTAAGGATGATTTGAATAATGAGGAAAAAAAAATAAGAGGCTTAGATGCCATGATTGTTTTAGGTGGAGATGGGACAATTCTAGGAGCTGCTAGAATATTAGTTAAGTATGATGTACCTATTTTAGGTGTAAATATAGGCCATTTAGGCTTTTTAACTAGTGTAGAGATGCTAGAATTTGAAGATGCAATAAAAAGACTTTTAAACAATCAATATAGTATCGAAGAAAGAGTAATGCTAAATTGCATTAAAAAAGATACGAATGAAAATTTTCCTGCATTGAATGATGTAGTTATATGTAAAGGTACACTTTCAAGAATAGCTGAATTTACAATTTTTATAGATGATTGTTACTATAGTAAATTCGATGCTGATGGTGTGATTATTTCTACACCTACAGGCTCAACGGCATATTCTTTATCAGCTGGTGGTCCTATAGTGCATCCTAATTTAAATGTTGTATCAATAACTCCTATATGTCCCCATAAACTAGAAATGAGAACAATAATAGTGGATTGTAAAAGCAAAGTTGAAATCTTAGTAAGTACTAAAGAAAGTAAGGAAGAAGTGTATCTTACTATAGATGGTCAAGAATCTAGAAGTATAGGTGAATTAGGTGAGATACAAGTAAGTGCTTTGAATAACAAATGTAAGCTTATAAGATTACAAAATAAATGTTATTTTGATATATTAAATAAAAAGATACTTTCAAGATAAACGTAGGAAAAGACGTAAAAGTTGGTTTAATCTAATTGTATTAAAAATATATTGTGAACCTTAATAAGAGTTAATTAAGGTCGAATAATTTAAGGGTGGTATTATATGAAATCAAAACGTCAATCTTTAATACTAGAGATTGTAAATTCTATGGATATTGAAACTCAGGAAGAATTAGTTATCGAATTAAAAAAAGTTGGAATACATGTAAAACAATCTACTTTATCAAGAGACATTAAAGATCTTAGACTTACTAAGGTATTAGGAGATAATGGAGTATATAAGTATGCTTCTATACATCCAACTTCAGACATAAAAAGTGAGAGATTCTTAAGTATTTTAAGAAATACAGTATTAAATGTAGAAAAAGTAGATAAATTTGTTATAATAAAAACTATTTCAGGTTCAGCTTCAGCAGCTGCAGAAGCTTTAGATTGCTTAGCTATGCAAGATATTGCAGGAACAATAGCAGGAGACAATACAATTTTTATGCTTATAAGAAGTGAGGAAAGAGCTGAAAAGCTTATGGAAGAAATCCTGAAAATTATAAACAGTAAAGAATAGAAACAAAGGGTGATGAATTTTGCTTCTTCAATTAACCGTTAGAAATTTCGCTTTAATTCAAGATTTATGTATAGATTTTAATAAGGGTTTCAATGTTTTATCAGGAGAAACAGGATCTGGTAAATCAATACTTATCGATTCTATAAGTTTTGTTTTAGGGGGAAAATTTAATAAAACACTTATAAGAACTGGTGAAGAAAAGACATATGTTGAGGCTATTTTTGCTATTGAGAATCCTAAAACTATAGAACTACTAAAAGCTCTCGAAATAGAATATGAAGATTTTTTGATTTTAAGTAGGGAAACTTTTAGAACAGGAAAAACTATAGCAAAGATTAATGGAAAGTCTGTAATAGTATCTGATTTAAGAAAATTAAGTGAAACTTTACTAGATATACATGGACAACATGAAAATCAAAATTTACTTAATTCTGCCAATCACATACAATATTTAGATGACTTTGGGGAAGAAAAACTAAAGAATAGTTTTCATAGTTATAGAGAAAAATATAACCAAATAATATTAATAAAAGAAAAAATAAAAAAGATAGAAGAAAATTCTGGAGATAATCAGAAAAAGATTGAATTCTATAAATATCAAATAGATGATATTGAGAAGGCTAAATTTAAAGAAGATGAAGATTTAGAATTACAAGAAAGATGTGAGTTCTTATCTAATATTGAAAATATAGAGAAAGTACTTACTAAATCTCATGGTACATTATATGGTTCGGACGGGGACTATGCCTCAGTATTTGATAAGGTTAATTACGTTATTAGAGACTTAAGAACCATAGAAAAATCCTTTCCTAAGGTAAAGGAAATATCAGATTCTTTAGAAGAAAGCTATTATATTTTAGAACAAGTTATTAGAGATTTATCATCATGTAAAGAGGGTATTTATTATGATAAAAATGAATTAGATTTTATTAATGAGCGATTATATATAATAGAAAATTATAAAAAGCGTTATGGCTCTACCATAAAGGAAATATTAGAGTATAAATCTAATTTAGAAAGTGAATTACTTGAGCTTGAAAATGGTGAGGAAATAATAAAATCTTTAAATAAAGATAAAGATAAGCTAGAAATATCTATGAAACTTGATGCAGAGGAAATTCATAGAATAAGAAAAGAGCTAGCGATAAACTTAGAAAAATTAATAAAAGAAGAATTAAATTACATAGGATTAGAAAAGACTATTATAAAAATAGAAGTTACCTTTGAAGATCATTTTTATGAGACAGGTTGTGATAAAGTAATCTTTTTAGTTTCTACCAACCCAGGTGAACCTTTAAAACCATTAGATACTATTGTATCTGGGGGAGAATTATCTAGAATTATGCTTGCATTAAAAACAGTATTTATAGATAAAGATAATATACCAACGGTTATTTTTGATGAAATAGACACAGGTATAAGTGGTAGAACGGCTCAAAGTGTAGCTGAAAAAATGTATTTAATATCAAAGCAGCACCAAGTATTTTGTATAACACATCTTCCTCAAATAGCTAGTATGTGTGATTTTAATTATCTTGTTAGAAAAGAAGTCATAGAGGAAAAAACATATACATTTGTAAAGAAGATGGAGATGCAAGACAAATTAGAGACTATCGCTAAAATGATTGGTGGTAGTGAAGTTACTGACTTAACTTTAGAGCATTCAAGAGAAATGTTAAGCTTAGCAGACGAAAAAAAATTAAAGTTATGCTAAATTTTATAATAAAATAAATAAATTTTGGAAAAGATAAAAGATAGTAGTGAAAAACTATCTTTTATTTTTTTTGGAGAAATAATTATATAAAAGTTTAAATTGTTTTTTTTGCAAAGATTTTAGTGTAAAAAATATATATTAACTATAGATGAAATTAAAACACAGCATAAAGAATTTTATAAAAGGGAAATTTAAAGTTACAAAGCGATAAAAGATAAAATCACAGGAGGGCTTTATATGAAAAGAAAAAATAAATTACATAAAATTATAAAACCGACAATGCTAATTTTTTTATTTTTAGTATGCTCTCTTATTTCTACTAATTTAATTAGTGGAAAAATCGAAGGAAAAGGATATTCCTTCTTAGATAATGTGCTAGGAACAAAAGAGGTATATGCTGTCAATAGAAGAAGCGATGAAAAGGATAAATTGAAAGTTTATTTAGGTGGAAGTCCATTGGGAATAAAACTTAACACTGAAGGCGTTTTGGTAGTTGGTTTATCCGATGTAAAAACAGAAAAAGGTGAAGATATAAGCCCAGGAGCCATGGCCGGAATTGAAATTGGTGATAGTATAATAAAAGTAAATAATAAAGAGATTTTAAGTGCTGAAGATTTAAGTGAAATGATAAATATAAATAAAGGTGAGAAATTAAATATTTTAGTAAGACATAAAGAGGAAGTACAAGAACGTGTCTTAACACCTATTAAATCTTCAGATAATAAATTTAAAATAGGATTATGGGTGAGAGATTGTACTACAGGAATTGGTACCTTGAGTTTTTATGAAGAGACTAGTAATATTTATGGAGCCTTAGGTCACGCAATTACTGATGTAGACACAGGAAATTTAATGACTGTAAGAGATGGTAAAATAGTATCCTCTAATATTATATCCGTTAAAAAGGGTGAAAAGGGAAACCCAGGAGAATTAAAAGGTATATTTGTAGATGATACTAATAAATTAGGGAACATAGAAAGCAACAATGAATGCGGTATTTTTGGGGTTGCTAATGAAGAAATATTAAATAAAATAGGAGAACCCATAGAAATAGCTTTAAAAGATGAGGTAAAAGTAGGAAAAGCTGAAATTGTAACAACTGTTGACGGAAAGACACCTGAGAGATATGAAGTTATGGTAGAAAAAGTTTTAAGACAAGATGAAAGTAATTCTAAAAGTATGGTTATAAAAATAGTAGATGAAAGACTTTTAAATAAAACAGGTGGAATAGTACAGGGAATGAGTGGGAGTCCTATAATACAAGATGGCAAATTAATAGGTGCTGTTACACATGTATTGGTAAATAAACCGGACGTAGGATATGGCGTTTATATAGAATGGATGTTGAAAGAAGCTGAGATTTTAAAATAAATTTCCAAATTTTTTCTATAATATCAGAAAAAATACTAGTAAAACTATTAAAACCATAGTAAAATATAATAAGATGACATAAAAGATAGTTAAAACCTATCTTTTGTGTTACTCGAAATAATTAGATGTAAATATAATACATTTAAGTAATATATTCTGTAAAATGGAAAATGTAATTTTAATATAAAGGGGAGTTATCTATGGAAGATTCAAAAATCAGCGTGGTTATTGCAGATGACAATAAAGAGTTTTGCAACATATTAAATGATTATTTATTAAGTCAAAGAGATATTGTTGTAACAGGAATTGCTAAGGATGGAATCGAAGCCTTAAATCTTATTCAAGAAAAAAAACCTGATCTTCTAATCTTGGATATAATAATGCCGCATTTAGATGGATTGGGAGTATTAGAAAAGTTAAATAGCATAAATTTAGATCCTATGCCAAAGGTAATTATTTTATCAGCTGTAGGACAAGATGGAATAACTCAGAGAGCTATAACTCTTGGAGCAGATTATTATGTTGTTAAACCATTTGATATGGATGTATTTACAAAAAGAATTCATCAGATGTTTAATAGTACGTTAGCAACTGAAGATACTAGAAAACCTCTATATTCTTCAGAAAGTAATTCAGCACCAAGAAGAGAAGCTAAAGGTCCATTTGATTTAGAAGCAGAAATCACTAACATAATTCATGAAATTGGTGTACCTGCACACATAAAAGGTTATATGTATTTAAGAGAAGCTATAAGCATGGTTGTAATGGATATTGAACTATTATCAGCTGTTACTAAGGAATTATACCCATCTATTGCTAAGAAGTATAACACAACTGCTTCTAGAGTAGAAAGAGCTATAAGACATGCTATAGAAGTAGCTTGGAATAGAGGACAAGTTGATACAATTAATAAGTTATTTGGGTATACTATCCACAATGACAAAGGCAAGCCAACTAATAGTGAATTTATAGCAATGGTAGCTGACAAATTAAGATTAGCAAACAGAGTAAGCTAATAAGTAAGATTTTCAGAATACCTTCAGGATTGCTAAAATTTGATATGGATGTTTTAAAAAATCAATAATTAGAAATTATTAAGAAGATTTTAAATTATATCGATCAATTAATTGAATAGTTATTAAAAACACTTTATGTTTATCATAAGAAAAAGGATGATAAACATGAGGTGTTTTTATATTTTTAATTTTAACTTATAATTCATGAAGAATAATTATAAGTAATTAATATGAATAATTATTATATTTTTAATGAAAGAATATAATAACTTCAAGGAATAATTATTCTGAAAGTGCATATATTGATATTATATGTAAAAATACACTTTTAAAGGATAAAGTGAAATATAAGTATACAAGGAGGAATAGAATAATGAATTTTACATTTTTATCATCAATAGTATTTTGCATTATATTTATAACTTTAAGAATTTGGACTTCTATTAATATTATAAAGAGAAGAAAGAGTAAAGTAGATGAATTAAATAAATGTAGAATTTATAATAAGGTTTGGGGAAAGTTTAATACAATGGTAAGAATTAAGAAAATAAATAAGGATAAAATTGAATCCATATTGGGGTACTTAATAGAAGAGGAAATATGTGTAGAGGATATAGGAAATAAGAATGAAATCAAGGAAATTTATAAAGTTTTAAAGAAGGAGAATATTACTGAAGAGCATTTAAATAAGATATATAAAATTTTAGATGATTAAATAAGAAGAAATATATAACTTTAAAATATGTATAATACAAAGTCTAAGGCTATTATAAATAAGATATCACATATAGAATTTAATTAGTATAGTATATAATATTAGTAATAAATTGGAGAAATATATGGGGGAATATGAATTAGAACAAGATATAATTTTAAGGCTTAAGGATTTAGGTAAGAAAGAAAAGAAGTTAAAAGAAGACTTTGAAAAAAGGGATAAGAAATTAAGAGAAAAGTATGAGTATGCTGTTAAGAACAGCAATAAATTAGATGTTATTATGGCTATGCAAGAGTTAAGCAGAAATAGTGAAATGTATTTAACTGAATTTAGATGTGGAAGAGAGTTGTACATGTCTTTAACTCAACTTTTAGAAGGTCTCATGTATGAGTAGTAGGTAAACATATAGTGAGCTATATGAAACTTAAGACTATGATAATAAGAAGATGCAAGAATATACTGGAGGTTTTTTAGATATGGTATATTGAAATTATCTTTTTACTATCATAGTTTTTTAGTTAAAAGTATTTATTTGTCAAATAAGCTAAAGGGTTTTAAAAAGTTTCCATTTAAATAATATTTTGTATATAATTAAGTTGAAGGCTTTAATTATATACAAAATATTATTTTTACTTAGGGGTATTATGTGATTTAGGAAAATGATTTTCATTAGAAAAGTTCAGATAAGTATAAGGAAGTATTGGAATAATTCAACAAGATAGCTATGACTTATCTTTGTAGAGCAGATGTTGAAAGTGAAATTGAAATAGTTGATTTTGTAAAAGACTTAGTTTTAAATTGTATATAATAGAGTTTAATAGGTAAAAAATAAATTTTAACTTATAAAATAAACTTACTAAGTGTAAAGGAGGAATCGATAAGGTACTATAAATAGAATCTTATTGAAAAGTGTATGAATTTATATGAGAAAACAATAAAAGAGGAATGTGTTTTTAAGGGAAAGATTCTAGATTTAAGAATTCAAACAGTGGAATTACCTAATGGAAGGACTTCAACAAGAGAGATTATAAAGCACCCAGGAGCTGTGGCTATTTTAGCCTTTAAGGAAAATGGTAAGCTTATTGTGGTTCAGCAGTATAGAAAAGCTTTAGAAATGGAGCTTTTAGAAATTCCTGCTGGTAAGTTAGAATATGGAGAAAAGCCAGAGGACTGTGCTAAAAGAGAGTTAGAAGAAGAAACAGGCTTCAAATCAGATAACATTGAGTTCTTAGGGAAGATTTGTACTGCACCAGGATTTTGTGATGAGGTAATTCATATTTTTAAAGCCACAAACTTATATGAAGGCAAGGTTGGTGGAGATGATGATGAATTTATAAACTTAAAGGAAATGTCTATTGATGAATTAAAAGAGAACATAATCAATGGATCAGTCATTGATGCAAAAACAATAAGTGCTCTAGCATATCTTTAATTCCTAAAAATTGTTAACTTATTAAAAACTAATCTTTAAGTAATTTAAATTAATCATATTGCCCCTACTAATCGTCATATATATAAAATAAGAATAATAGTGGGGGCGGTAATCAATGAATGGAGTTTTAAAAAACAATAGCGACATATTAGTAAAAAGGCACATTGAAAAAAACATGATGACATACATAATATCATTTCTATGTATTGGTATAGGTGTAATTTTAGGAGTTTATAGTATTAAGTATATGCAAAGTGCAGATAAGGGAAATATTAATCAGTGGCTTAATACAGCTATATCATCTTTACAAACTAAGGATATTGGATTAAAGGCTTTATTTGTAGAAAGCTTAAAAAATTATTTACCATTAGTATTTGCTTTATGGTTTCTTGGACTTACAATAATAGGTATACCATTTATAATAATAATTGATTTGATAAAGGGATATACTTTAGGCTTTACCTTTAGTTGTATAATAAGTAATTATGCAATGAAAGGCTTTGGAGCAGCTATGTTTGGTGTTGTATTACAAAATCTGATTTTTATACCCTGTATAGTTTTTTTATCCGTATTATCTATGGAGTTCTCAAGGAGTATTTTGAGAGATAAAACTATGATTCTAGATAGAAGTACTTTTTTAAGTTGTGTATTAAATTACACTTTAGTGTATGGAGTAGTTTTTCTTATAATGCTAGTTGGAAGTGGATTAGAAACAGTTGTTGCACCAAGAATGATAAAGTATTTTGTTGGAGCAATAATTTAATTAGTGAAAGTTATGAGGAATATGAATTGTGTCAAATTTAAAAAGGGAAGAAATCAAGAAGATAATAATCAACTGTTTTTTTAGTTTTTTTATATTATATTTTTTTGGAATATTATTGCCTAAAATAATCAGTGTATTTTTATGGGAGTTTTATGATCCAGGGATGTCAGGCGGAGTAGAAGTATTCATGAGTGATGGAAATAAGGCGAAAAATAACCTTTTATATAATTATTTAAAAATAATTAGTATATATTTTAGAGGAATATAGAATATTGTATTGATTTTTAAAATAATTAAAAATATAATTAAAATTAAGAGAACCTTTATTATGTAAGTCGTATTATAAAAGTTATTTAAAGAAAACTTATAATAAAGCGAGAGTGATAAGATATGAATGATATTCTATTAAAGTTTAATGATTTTATGAAAAAGAAAGAACTTAGTAGTAATACCTTAGATGCTTACACTAGAGATGTAGAAGGATTCTTAATTTTTTTAAGAGCTTTGAATATTTCTTATATAGATGCTACAAATGAAGAGATAAATGCTTATTCTCAGTTTTTAAAAGGTGAAGGAAAAGCTAACTCTTCTATAGGGAGATGTTTAATATCTATAAGAGCATTTTATAAATTTTTGTTAAAGGAAAACAAGCTAGAAAATATTCCTATGAATAATGTAGAAGCACCTAAACATACGAGACCTATTCCTTTAACACTTACTATAAAAGAAGTAGAAAAGCTTCTTAATATGCCGGATACTTTCTCTGTTAAAGGAAAGCGTGACAAGGCTATGCTAGAGGTTATGTATGCTACTGGAATGAAGGTTAGCGAAATTTTAAATATTTCAGTATATAATATAAATTTAAAAGAAAAATATATATTATGTGATGTAAAAAATAAAGAAAATAGAATAATTCCTATAGGTTCTTACGCCATAGAATGTTTAGAAGAGTATTTAAAAGAGAGACATAATTTGAATAATAAAAATTCACAATTGCTTTTCTTAAATAATAAGGGTGATCAAATGACAAGACAAGGATTTTGGAAATTATTAAGATCCTATTCAAAGGAAGCAGGAATTGATAAGCCTATAAATACATCTACCTTAAGACACTCTTTTGCAGTGCACTTATTGCAAAATGGAGCTGATATGGTTGTAGTTCAGAGATTGCTTGGTCACAAAAGCATTTCTGCAACTCAAGTTTATTCAGAAATATATGAAAATAATAAGATAGCAGAAGAGTACTTAAAGGCTCATCCTAGAGCTTAAGAAAGATGATTACAAAGGACGAGTTCAAGAAAGGAGAATGAATTATGACAAAGAGAGCAATTTTAATAGTTTTAGATAGTGTAGGAGTTGGAGAACTTCCAGATGCAGTAGCTTATGGTGATACAGGTAGCAATACTTTAGGAAATATATCTAAAAAATTAGGGGGAATAAATCTTCCTAATATGCAAAAAATCGGTTTAGGAAATATAAACGGAATAGAAGGAATAATTAAAGAAAGTAATCCTACAGGTGCTTTTGGAAAATCTAGTGAGTTATCTAAGGGTAAAGATACAATAACAGGACACTGGGAAATAGCAGGAGTAGTATTAAAAGAGCCTTTAAACACTTATCCAAATGGTTTTCCAAAGGAAATAATGGATGAGTTTGAAAGTAAAATAGGAACTAAAACTCTAGGTAATACTGTAGCTTCAGGTACAGAAATTATAAAAGAGCTAGGTGAAGAACACGAAAAAACTGGTTACCCTATTATATATACTTCAGCAGATAGTGTGTTCCAAATAGCAGCACATGAAGAAATAATACCTTTAGAGAGATTATATGAAATGTGTGAAATAGCTAGAGAAATGTTAGTTGGAGATAAAACAGTAGGTAGAGTAATAGCTAGACCTTTTATTGGAAAACCAGGTAACTATACAAGAACAGCTAATAGACATGATTATGCTTTAGATGCTCCGGGAAAAACAATGCTTGAATATATCAAAGAAGATGGCAAGAATGTAATGGCTGTAGGTAAAATAGAAGATATATACAATAAAAAAGGTGTGACAGATTCAGTTCATATAAATGGAAATATGGATGGAGTAGACAAAACTTTAGACTTTATGAAAGAAAATAAAGAAGGTCTTGTATTTACTAATTTAGTTGACTTCGATATGAAATTTGGACACAGAAATGATCCAGAGGGATATGGAAAAGCTCTTGAAGAATTTGATGCAAGAGTGCCAGAAATCATTTCTAATATGAATGAAGATGATGTTTTAATAATAACAGCAGATCACGGTTGTGATCCAACTACAGAAAGCACAGACCACTCAAGAGAATATATTCCTGTTTTAGTATATGGTAATAAAGTTAAGGGTGGAGTAAATATAGGTGTTAGAAACTCTTTCTGTGATATTGGAAAAACTGTATTAGAGTTATTAAATGTTGAAAATGATTTAGCAGGAACTAGTTTTGCTAAAGAGATATTAAAATAATAAATAATTTTAACTATAGAAGTTTTAACTGAAACTTCTATAGTTATTTTTAATTTATAAATAATGTAGATAAGAAATACATATATTATTTATATTAAAACTAATGATTTTAAAATATATAAAGAGGTGACTTTATATGAGAATGTATGATGTAATAGCTAAAAAAAAGCATAATGAAGAATTAAGTACTGAGGAAATTAATTATTTTGTAAATGGTTTTACTAAGGGTGAAATTCCCGACTATCAGGTTTCAGCACTTTTAATGGCAATATATTTTAATAAGATGAATGAGAGAGAAACTGTGGATTTAACCATGGCTATGGTTAATTCAGGTGATAAGCTTGACTTAAGTAAAATAGAAGGTATAAAAGTGGATAAACATAGTACAGGGGGAGTAGGTGATACAACTACTTTAGTCTTAGGGCCTATGGTAGCTGCACTTGGAATTCCTGTTGCTAAGATGTCTGGTAGAGGTCTTGGTCATACTGGTGGTACTATAGATAAACTAGAGTCTTTCAAAGGATTCTCTATGGATATTGCAGAAGAGGATTTTATTAAAAATGTAAATGAAATAAAAATTGCTTTAGCAGCACAAACAGGTGACTTAGCACCTGCTGATAAGAAAATATATGCTTTAAGAGATGTTACTGCAACTGTTGATAATCTTTCTTTAATAGCTTCTAGTATAATGAGTAAGAAAATTGCTTCAGGTGCTGATGCCATAGTTTTAGATGTTAAGGTTGGAAAAGGTGCATTTATGAAAACACCAGAGGATGTTAAGGATTTAGCTAATGCTATGGTAAGTATAGGAAAGAGCATTGGAAGAGAAACAAGAGCTGTTATATCAGATATGGATCAACCTTTAGGATTAGCTATTGGAAATAGTTTAGAGGTAGTAGAGGCTATAGAAACCTTAAAAGGAAATGGTCCTAAGGATTTAATGGAATTATGTTTAGCCTTAGGAAGTAATATGGTATTACTTGCTAAAAAGGCTTCATCTTTAGAAGAAGCTAGAGAAATGCTTATGGAAAGTATAACTTCAGGAAAAGCCTTAGAGAAGTTTAAAGATCTTATAAGTGCTCAAGGTGGAGATGCAAGTTATATTGATGACACAAGCAAATTTGAGAAAGCTAAATACATTGTTCCAGTAGTAAGTGAAAAGTCAGGATATGTTAAGAGAATAAATGCTGAAAATATAGGAATTGTAGCTATGGAATTAGGTGCAGGAAGAGCTACAAAGGAAAGTGTTATAGATTTAGCAGTAGGAATAGTTTTAAATAAGAAAAGAGGAGATTATGTAGAAGCGGGAGAAGCTTTAGCATACATTCATAGTAATCATGAAGAGAAAATAGAAAAAGCTAAAAATGATATAATTAAAAACTATGAATTAGTAAGTGAATATAAAGATGATATTCCTCTTATCTTTGATGTTATAAAATAAATTTTTCATAATAAAAGTAAATTTTAAGTTGAAATATCTAAAATAAGCTATATTTTAAAGAGAATTTTAAAATTCTTTTTTGAAATATAGCTTATTTTTATTATCTTTATAAATGTAGAGTTTATCTTGATTTAGAAGACTTTTGACTAAGAAATTTTTATAGAAAATAAAAGATTTTAAAGAATATTTTAATATATATTTATAAAGAACTTATAATATTTTATTATTTGGTAAAAATAATGTTGTAAGTTTTAAAAAGGAGGGTAAATATGAGAAAAAAATATAGTTTAAGTTTTATTTTAGCTTTTTTATTAATTTTCAATATGATGCCAATACATGTTTTTGCTGAATCAGAAGTAGCACCAACACCAAATAATAGTGAGTCAATTGTAGTAGATGCAAGATCGGCCTTATTAATTGAACCTATTACAGGTAAGGTATTATATGAGAAGAATAGTAAAGAAAAATTTGCACCAGCATCCGTTACTAAGGTAATGACAATGCTTCTTACTATGGAGGCGGTAGACAGTGGTAAAATAAATTTACAGGATAAAGTAACAGTAAGTGAAAATGCTAAGCGTATGGGTGGTAGCACTATGCTTCTAGATATTGGTGAAGTTAGAACAGTTGAAGAACTGTTAAAAGGTGTTGCCATAGCATCAGGAAATGATGCTGCCGTTGCATTAGCAGAGTTATTAGGTGGAACAGAGGAAAACTTTGTTGGCTTAATGAATAAAAGAGCAAAAGAATTAGGAATGAATGATACTACCTTTAAGAATTGTAATGGTTTACCTATAGAGGGCCATGAAACAACAGCATATGATATTGCTATAATGTCTAAGGAATTATTAAAACATCCTAAAATCTTGGAATACTCTGGTACATATATGGAAACTATAAGTGAAGGTAGAAAAAGTCCAATAGAATTAGTTAATCAGAATAAACTAGTTAGATTTTTTGATGGCTGTGATGGATTAAAAACAGGATTTACAAATGAAGCCAAATACTGTATTTCTGCAACATCTATGAGAAATGGAGTTAGAGTGCTAGCTGTAATAATGGGTGCTCCAACTTATAAGGTTAGAAATAGAGATGCTGGAATGTTAATGAACTATGGTCTTGCAAAATTTGAGAACAAAGAGATTTTAAAGAAAGACACTGAAGTTGAAAAGGTTGTCTTTAATAAAAAGGGCGATAAGTTCTTTACAGCTATGGCAAGCACTGATTTTTCAATACCAGTAGAAAAAGGTTCAGAAGCAAACATAGATAAAAAAATTAAAATAGATAAGAGCAAAACTAGTTATGTAAAAGGTGAAAAGATAGGTCAATGTGAGATTTCTTTAAACGGAGAAGTTATAGGTACAGTAGATTTATACTGTGATAGAGACTTAAAGGTAGGAGGATTCTTACAAAATCTTAAATCTAATTTTACAAATTTATTTGATCACGCAGTATAGAAGTTTTTAAATTGAATATTTTACTTACAAAGAAAAGGGTTAGAGAATAATAAAAATTCTCTGACCCTTTTTTAATATACATTAGGAACTTAATATATGTTATTATAGAGTAATAACAAACTTTAATATAATAATGTTTAGGAGTTATGTAAATATATATTTTAATAATAAAATTTCATTAAATTATATAAATAGAGTTTCTATATAAAATATAGATAGTTTATGATTTAAGATATGAAAGATTTATCAAAAAAAATGTATATGGTTATTTAAAATAATCAAGGTAACAGTAAAATCCAATAAATAATCTGCATTGTATTTAAATTTAGATGTAAATAGATGATAAATATAAATACTAGTATAGATATAGAAAGTTAATTAGAGTCTATGTGATTTGAAATAAAATTATTTATATAAGGATGAATTATATAAATAATTATGAAAGGAATTAATAATAAATATGAGTAAAAAATTAGTTTTAGCTGAAAAACCTTCTGTTGGAAGAGATTTAGCAAGAGTATTGAAGTGTAATAAAAAGGGAAATGGTTTTATAGAAGGAGATAAATATATAGTTACTTGGGCTTTAGGACATTTGGTTACTTTAGCTAATCCAGAAACCTATGATGAAAAATATAAGGTTTGGAATATGGAAGACTTACCTATGATGCCTAAGTATTTAAAATTAGTTGTCATAAAACAAACTTCTAAACAATATTCAGCAGTAAAATCTCAGTTAAGTAGAGGAGATGTTGATGAAATAATAATAGCAACTGACGCAGGAAGAGAAGGCGAATTAGTTGCTAGATGGATAATAGAAAAATCAGGGGTAAAAAAACCTATAAAGAGATTATGGATTTCCTCTGTAACAGATAAGGCAATTAAAGATGGCTTTAATAACCTTAAGGACGGAAAAGAATATGAGAATTTATATAAGTCAGCTATTTGTAGATCAGAAGCAGATTGGATAGTAGGGCTTAATGTAACTAGAGCATTAACTTGTAGATATAACGCACAATTATCAGCTGGAAGAGTCCAAACCCCTACCTTAGCAATGATTGTACAAAGGGAAGAGGAAATAAAGAATTTTAAACCAAAGGATTATTATAATATAATTGCAACAGCTCAAGGATTTAAATTAAAATGGAGCGGAGAAAAGGGAAGTAATATTTTTAACAAGGATGTTGCACAGGATTTATATAATAAGCTTAAGGGGAAAAGTGGTAAGGTAAAGGAAGTAAATAAAACAGATAAGAAAAAATATTCTCCAGCATTATATGATTTAACTGAACTACAAAGAGATGCTAATAAGATTTGGGGCTATTCTGCAAAGCAAACTTTATCAATAATGCAGAGATTATATGAAAATCATAAAATACTTACTTATCCTAGAACAGACTCTAGATATATAACTAGTGATATAGTAGGAACTTTACCAGAAAGATTAAAAGCAATTTCTTTAGGCTCTTATAGCAAATATACAGCAGAGATATTAAAAAACAAAATAACTGCTCATAAAGGTTTTGTAGATAATAGCAAGGTATCTGATCACCATGCCATTATTCCAACAGAGGAAACACCAAAACTATCTAATTTGAGTCATGAGGAAAGAAATATATATGATTTAGTAATAAAGAGATTTTTAAGTGTAATGCTTCCACCATATATCTATACACAGGTTACAGTAAATGTAGAGGTAGAAGGAGAAGTCTTAGGTGCTAAGGGAATAATAAATAAAAGCAGAGGTTGGAGAGAAGTTTATATAGGGGAAGTTGAATTAGATGAAGCTGAGGAAGGTGAAAATCAAGAACTACCTAATATAAATATTGGTGATGATATAAGATTAAGTTCTATAGAAATGAAAAAGTTGCAAACTAAGGCTCCAAGTAGATTTAATGAAGCGACACTACTTTCAGCTATGGAAAATCCTCATAAATACGTTAATATGGATAAAAGTGCTGCAAAAACTCTTGGAGAAACAGGAGGATTAGGTACTGTTGCTACAAGAGCGGACATAATAGAAAAGTTATTTAACTCCTTCTATGTTGAAAAGAGAGGAAAAGAGTTATTACCAACTTCTAAGGGAAAACAGCTTGTAGAGCTAGTACCAGAGGATTTAAGATCACCAATTTTAACAGCTCAATGGGAAAGAAATTTAGAACTTATTAGTAAAGGAAAATTACATGATAAAAGCTTTTTAAGTAATATGAGAAGTTATGCTAGTGAGTTGGTTAAGGAAGTAAAGGAAAGTAAAGAAAAGTTTGTTCATGATAATATGACAGGTAAAAAATGCCCAGAGTGTGGAAAGTACCTTTTAGAGGTTAAGGGTAAACATGGAATAATGAATGTGTGTCAAGATAGAGACTGTGGATATAGAGAGGGTATTAGTAAATTTACTAATATAAGATGTCCTGAATGTCATAAAAAGCTAGAGCTTAGAGGCCATGGAGAAGGACAGATTTATGTATGTCCTAATTGTTCTTTTAGAGAAAAATTAACAGCCTTTAATAATAGATTTAAAGAGAAAAATAAGGAACTCAATAAAAAAGAAGTTAATAAATACATGAAAAAGATGAAACAAGAGGCAGAAGAGCCTATGAATAATGCATTTGCAGATTTATTTTCAAAATTAAATTTAGATAAAAAATAAGATTATAATGTAGAAAAATGTTATAATAATAAATAAGAAAATCTTAGATTAGGGTATGCTGTAGTTACCTTAATCTAAGATTTATATTTACTTTACTTATAATAAATTAAGTAGCATTATTTTGACTTATATAACTAGGCTTTGCTTTGAATATATAAAGTAAGAAAAGTTTTTTATGATAATATGACAAGTGTGGGCTTTGCCTTAATAAAATTAAGAAAGAAGTGTTTAAAAGATTTAAAAATTAGGTTTAGGAGAGAAATATATGGCATTAAGTGTTAAAGTAGAAAATTTTGAAGGACCCTTTGATTTACTACTGCATTTAATTAAAAAGAATGAAATGAGCATATATGATATAAGAATAAAAGAGGTTGCGGAACAGTACATGCAGTACATAAAGTCTATGAAGGAAATGGATTTAGAAATAGCTTCTGAGTTTATTGTAATAGCGTCTACATTGATAGAAATAAAATCTAAGGAATTACTTCCAAAGGTTAAAGTTGAAGATGAAGAGGTTATGGATGAAGAAGATATTAAAAAGCAACTGGTAGAAAAACTTATAGAGTATAAAAAGTTTAAAGCTGTAGCCTCGGTATTAAGAGAAAAAGAGGGTATTGTAGGAGAGACTTATAGTAAGAAGGCAGAGATAATTGAAGAAAAGAAAACCTTTAATATAGCAGAGGTATTAGAGGGTATTAGTGTATTACATTTAAATAATATATATAATGATCTTATAGAAGCATATTTAAATAAGATGAACGAAAAGGAACTTCCAAAGCAAATAACAGCTTTAGATACATATAAAATAGAAGACAAGATGGAAACTTTGACTACATACATAAATTCAGTTAAAAAAGGAAGTTTTAGTGAAGTCACAAATAAATGTGCAAATAAATCAGAAATAATAGTTACTTTTTTAGCATTATTAGAGTTGATAAAATTAAGAGAGCTAAAAGTAGTTCAAGGAGAAATCTTTGGAGAAATATATATGGAAAGGATAGAAAATGATGATTAAAGAAGTTACATATTCAAGATCAATAGAGGAGACTTCTATTGAAGAAGGATATTTTTCAGTAATAGAATCCTTACTATTTGTATCTGGAGAACCCCTAGAAGAAAAATCCTTAGCTTCAATTTTAGAATGTAGTGAAGTATTTATATCTAAAATATTATCTAAATTAATTGATAAATATGATGAAGATAATACTAGAGGGGTAAAAATCATTAAAGTAAATAATGCTTATCAAATGGTTACTAAACAAGAGAATAGTGAGTTTATACAAAAGTTATTAAATATAAATGTCAGACAATCCTTATCACAAGCAGCCTTAGAAACTTTAGCCATAGTAGTTTATAAGCAACCTATAACAAGAGTTGAAATAGACGAAATAAGAGGGGTTAAGAGTGATAGAGCACTATCTACTTTGATGGAAAAGAAGTTGATTAAGGAAAGTGGTAGAAAAGAAGTACCAGGAAGACCTATTTTATATAGTACTACAAAGGAATTCTTGAAGTACTTTGATCTACAGAATATAGAATCATTGCCAACTTTAGAGCAATTAACAATTGATGATTTATAATATATTAATGTGAAAACTAATAAAAAACACTCTTTTTAAGGGTGTTTTTTATTAGTTTTATAAGGTTTTATAAATTGTTTTCTGGTTCTTCTGTAGAAACTTCTTCTGTAAAGCTTTCGCTATATACTGTAAATGGAGCTTCTTTTTCTTCTTTCTGTTTTCCATGGCAGCAACCACCATGATGATGATGATGACCATGTTTTTTCTCAGAAGACTTATCTTTACAGCTCATAGAAGATATACTGTCCTTTAACATATCCATAATTTGAGGAATAGTATCTATAATTTTTTCATATCCATGATCAGCATCCACACGTAACACTCTTATAGTATTATTTTGTACAACCAAGAAGGCTACAGGTCTCATAGAAATACCTGCTCCAGATCCACCACCAAAAGGGAATTTACAATCAGAAGTATTATTTTTACAAGAAGCTGATGAAAACTCACTTCCTCCACTAGCAAAGCCTAAAGAAAGCTTAGAAACAGGAATAATAACTGTACCATCTGGTGATTGTACAGGGTTTCCTATTATAGTATCTACATCAACCATAGATTTTAGGTTTTCCATGGTATTTTTTAATAAGTTATCAATTGGATGATTTTCCATAGTTAAGACCTCCTAAAAATGATGAATTTTCTTTTTTATATTTTAAAAAAGATTTAATTAATAAAATTATTATGTATGTAATGTTAGCTAAACTTATATAAATTATACTTTTACAATAAAAATTACTTTTTATTTTCTTAAAAATTGGTTTTAAATCAAAATTAAAGTCTGCTATATTAAAAAAAACTTCTAGAAAGTTATATAGTAATGGAAATAACATTGAAATATAACCATATAAAATAGCTGTTATTGCAGCATTTTCAAGCCCGTAACTTAAGTCTATAGAGAAATCTATATCAGGCTTATAATGCGAGCAATTAAGGTTTCTTACAGTGCTTAAAAGAACTTCTTTACTAAAAAGTTCATTAGTAAATTTTTTCTTTGTGTTACTTTCATCCTCAGAAAGTTCTTCTGAATTTTTATCTTCGGGTTTATTTTTATTTATATTTGATAATTTATCTTTAAATTTTTCAAGATTTTCTGGGCTCAGCTCAGTATTTATAGAAAATATCTCCTTTCTATATAAAAAAAATGAAAAATTATTGTTAATATATTTCATAGATAATTTTAAAGGTACAGGGAAAAATAACGATGTAGTAAAAATACATAGAAATATTAAAAAATAAAACATAATTAACCTCCAAAATAAAATTACAAAATTAGTATAACCACATAATGAGAATTTATGAAAATATAAGATTTTTTAAGGAAAAAATAATTTTAAAGTTAATTATGGTAAACAAAAGAAAAAGAAAGGTGGTGTAAATATCTTCTGGTTTACGAAGATATATATTTATGAGGAATTATTTTAAGATAATAAGTGTTACTTTGATAATTTTTTTACTTTCAAGTAATGTAGCTTTAGCTAATCCAAGTAAAGCTAATAATAAGTTAGTTATAGATGCAAGAGCTGCTATTGCTATGGATAAGGAAACAGGAGTTGTTTTGTATGAAAAAAACTCTAGAGAATTGATTCCTATGGCAAGTACAACAAAAATTATGACCTCTTTAATTGCAATTAATAATGGAAATATAGATGAGAAGGTAACTATATCTAAAAAGTCTGCAGCAATTCATGGTTCCACAGTAGGCTATAAGGAAGGAGAAGAAATTACCATAAGAGAGCTTCTTTACGGACTTATGTTTAAATCAGGTAATGATGCAGCAGTTGCTATTGCAGAAGGAGTTGGAGGATCAATAGAAGGATTCTTAAAACTTATGAATGAATATGCCTTACAAATAGGATTAAGAGATACACATTTTGAAACTCCTCACGGCTTAGATAGTGAGAATCATTATACAACAGCTTATGATTTAGCTCTTTTAACAACAAAAGCTAAAAATAATGAAATCTTTAATGAAATAGTAGGAAGTAAAGTAATAGATCCTGAAAAGTATAATTTTACAAGAGGATATAACAACATAAATAAGTTATTGTATCAAGTACCAGAGGCTACAGGGGTAAAAACAGGTTATACAGGAAATGCTGGTAAATGTTTGGTTTCTTCCTTTGATGTAAATGGTCATGAAATAGTAGTGGTTACTTTAAATTGTATTGAAAGATGGAGAGAAAGTAAAAAAATATTTGAGTATGTAAAAGATCATTATAACTATGAAACTATAGCTCAAGAAAATCAAGTAATAGATAAAATAACTTTAGAGGACAATAAGGGAGAGATAGAATTACTTTGTAAAGAAAACATTGTGATTCCTAAGAAAGCTGACTCTAAGTATGAAGTAGAAGTGGTAAAAGCAGAAAATAATCTTCCTAAGGTAATAAGTAAAGATATGATACTTGGACACTTAAGTATAAAACAAGATGATAAGGTTATTTGTAAAGTAAATCTATACAGCAATACTGATAATAATAGAGAAAATTTAATAGATAAAATAAAGAATAAAATATCTTCTTCAAGAAAATAGTGTAACAAAATATGGTAAAAGTAATATTTTGATATAGAGAAGATTTTTAATGAAAACGCTAAGGTCTTCCTTAGCGTTTTTTATTTGTGAGATGTAAAAGCCAAGCATTAAATTTCTTTAACAAAGGGGGTTAGAGGATGGCTTATGAAGTATTTACCTGTAGTGATATAGGTACAAAATTTTGTCCATGTCACTTAGCGGAATCAGGACAATGTATTATTTGTTCTCAGTTAAATAGTGGTAATTGTCATTGCACTCATTGGAATGGAACATGTGTGTATCAAGAACTTATATGGAACAACAATAAGGCTAAGAAGGGAAGAGAAGTATTTGAGTGTAAGGTAGTTGATAAATATATAGTTGAAGAGGATGTTTTAGTATTAAGCTTAAAAGGTTCTCATGAATTAATACATGATTTAAGAGATATGGGGAGTTTCGTATTCTTAAAGAGAGTAGACCAAGAAGAAAGCTTTTTTACTCCTATATCTGTAATGGATATTGATTTAGAAAAAAATCTTATAATATTAGCTATAGAATTAAAAGGTGTAAAAACTTTAGATTTAAATAACTTAGAGATTGATGATACTGTTTTAGTAAAAGGACCATTTTGGAATGGAATATTAGGAATTAGGCATTTGAAGAATGTTACAGGGAAAACTTGTTTATTGATATGTAGAGGAATCGGACAAGCGCCTATGATACCAGTACTAAAATATTTACATGAAAAAGGAAATAAAGTGATAGTTTTAAATGATAAAGCTAATATAAAAGGAAGCTTAATAGATGATTATTTAAATAAGTATGCCTATAAGGTTTATGATTGTAGCTGCTTAGAAAAAGGTAAATTAACTAAATCTTTTAAGGAATTACTAGTTGATCAAGTTATCTCCAAGTCACCAGTTGTAGTTCATTGTGATGGTGCAGATATTTTAAATTACGAGGTGATGATAACCTTAGATAAGATAAAAGAATCCTTAAAATCAGCAGGAGTAGAGAAGAATATTGAATACTCATGTTGCAATAATGCAAAGATGTGCTGTGGAGAAGGTGTTTGTGGGGCATGTACTAGAAAAAATAATGATAGAAAGCTAAGAAGATTATGTAAAATGCAAACAGATCCTAAATATGTCCTAGAAGGAAGGAGGTTATTTTAATGTCAAAAAAAGTTATCGTTGTCGGAGGTGGATGGGCTGGTTGTGCAGCAGCTATTTCAGCTCGTAAAGCAGGTGCAGAGGTTGAATTATATGAAAGAACTGACTTACTATTAGGATTAGGAAATGTAGGCGGTATCATGAGAAATAATGGAAGGTATACAGCCTCAGAAGAATTAATAGCTTTAGGCGGTGGAGATTTAATAAAAATATGTGATGAGATATCAACACATAGAAATATAGATTTTCCAGGTCATAAACACGCTACTTTATATGATGTAAATAATATAGAAGCAGAAGTTAAAAAATACATTTTATCTTTAGGAATTAAGGTATTTACTAAATCAAGAATAGTTGATATAGAAATGGAAAATAAGAAAATAACAGGTGTTTATTTAGCTGATGGAACTTTAGTTAAGGGTGATGTATTTATAGAAACTACAGGAAGCACAGGACCTATGGGAAATTGCTATAAGTATGGAAATGGATGTTCAATGTGTGTATTAAGATGTCCTGCTTATGGACCTAGAGTTAGTCTTACTACCTGCGCTGGATTAGAAGATATAAAGGGTGAAAGAGCAGATGAAGTATACGGTGCTTTTAGTGGTTCATGTAAATTAGCTAAAGAGAGTTTATCAAAGGATATACAAGATGAATTGAACAGTACAGGAGTAGTAGTATTACCAGTTCCAAAAGAGGATATTAACTTTGATAAATTAAAAGCGAAAGTATGTCAGCAATATGCACTTAAAGAATTTGCTGAGAATGTAATTTTATTAGATACAGGGCATGCAAAACTAATGAGTTCGTACTACCCATTAGATAAATTAAGAAAAATTAAGGGATTAGAAAATGCAAAATATGTAGATCCATATGCAGGGGATAAAGGAAACTCAATAAGATACCTATCTTCAGCTAGAAGAAGTAGTGATATGAGAGTTATAGGAATAGAAAATTTATTCTGTGCAGGAGAAAAAGCTGGGTTATTTGTAGGTCATACAGAGGCTATCTGTACTGGTACTTTAGCAGGTCATAATGCAGTTAGATTATTAGCAGAAAAACCTATGCTTATTTTACCAAAGGAAACAGTAATAGGAGATATAATTTCTTTCTCAAATTATAGAATATTGAAAAAAGGTGATAGAACAAGTAGATTTACATTTGCTGGTTCAATATACTTTGATAGAATGAAGAAATTAGGTATGTACACTTTAGATATAGAAGAAATAAAAGATAGAGTAGAAAAATTAGAGTTAACAAATGTATTTGAAGAGAAAATTTTATAATTAATAGTATATAGAACTAAAAATTATACAAAATTAAGGTATGTCTTTTATAATTAAGGCATACCTTTTGCTTTTATGCTAAAATATAAAAAGAAATTAGAAAATATGATATAATGTTCACATTATGTGCCATAAAGGGGGACAGCTTCGTGAGTTTTGTTTATTATATTGCGGTTAATTTTCCTATAGAAATTAACAAAAGCTATGAAAATAATGAAAGTATCATACATAATGAAAAGTACATAGATTTTATAGAACTTGAAGATTATATTACATCTATAAGAAATGTATTCAACAATGAATATATTTATGAAATAAAGTTTTTAAATGAGGATGCAAAAACATCTATAGAAGCACTGAAAAATATGATCTTAGAATATGTAAGTTTTGAAGAAAATATAGTGGAGCTTTATTGTTTGAAATCCGAAAGAAGCATTGTAGATATAAAAGAAAAAATCATAATGGATTTAAATTATAATGAGAGTTTTCCTAAGGATGTTGAATTACAACCAGGAAAATACATAATTATAGGAAATTTTTTATCAAATGAGTTTATAAAGATAAAAAATGCAATGATATTGGATAAGAGAACTATATATGGATTATTTACTAACATAATAGATGGACAAGTATTCATAGACTTGATATGCGAAGATAAAAAGGAAAATGACATTTTATACGATATGTTCCTAGATGAGGACTATGGTGAAGTAGAAGAAGAGTTTATATTAGATTTAACTAGAAGAGAAATGAAATTAGATGAATTTTCAGGGCAGGGGGCTATAGATATAGGTGTAGATAATATACTTATTAATGATATCAGTCTTAAGAATACAATTATAAAGTTATATAATTATAAAGTTGCTGAGGAAGGGTATCTAGATGATTTTTATGGACATGTACTTTATCAATGTTATAAAAACAAAAATTTAATTCCGAGGGAATTAAGAGGTAAAAATACAACTATATTAAGAATAGAGGGACAAATATTAACCCCTATAAGGAGTAAGAATATAGAAAGTATAGAAATTAAGTTTTTAAACTTATATAAAAAATATCCTATGGAGACTATCTTTGAAGTTAAGTGTGAAGAAAAAGTTTCTAAAAAAATAAAGTATTTAGATCCTGAAATCAATGAAGAAAGATTTTTCTATGTACATAAATTACAACATGAAAGTGGTTTTAATTATAATTCAAAGGAGGAACCAAAGACCTATGAAGAATTAGAATTAATTTATGAAAACCCTTATGAAGATGTGATTTTAGAATTTTACAATAGTGATTTTTTAGATGAGGTTGTATCTACCATGGATGAAGATTTGTATACAGAACCTAGGGAAGATGATGATTTTGAGAAAATAAAAGAAAGTCAATATGTTGACCTTACTAAAAATAAATTATATAAAAAGGCTTTAATAAAGTACCCAGTATCGAAAAATCAAGTTTTATGTGACTCAGAGATTGAAAATAACTTAAAAAGTGATAATGAGATGTGTACTAGCAATTATAAATTAGAACTTTTTTCAATTGTAAAGATAAAAAAAATGGATACTCCATATAGAATATATTAGTGCAAAATAAGATGAATTTACCATAGGACAAGTTTAAAAATTAATATAGTAAAAGTTTTTTATATAGTATAAAATTATAAAGAAGAATATATATAAATAACATGATTATTTTGGATTTAGGAGGATGTAATGGGCAAGGAAAAGTTTGGGTATAATGGGGAAAATAAAAGATTTCAAAATAATTCATATGAAGAGTTAAATAGTTCTAATAATTATAATGGAGAAAATCCATATAATTATGATAATCAAGACTATAACTCATATAATGACTGTCCTCAAGACAATTATGGTATGAATGATGGCATGTACCAAAATGGAAATACTAAATTTTGCAAATATTGCGGGTGTAAAATACCCTTTGAGGCTATTATTTGTACACAATGTGGATGTCAAGTTGAAGAGTTAAAAGGAAATAATTATGATCCTAATGTGGTTATAAATAATAATAATTTTAGTAACAATTATAGTAGCGGAAATAATTATAATAACGGGTATATGTATGGAAGAAGAAAAAATAAATTCATAGCTTTGTTTTTACTTATATTTTTTGGTGTTATAGGTGCACATAAATTTTATGAAGGAAAAACAGGTATGGGTATCTTATATATATTTACCGTGGGATTATTTGGACTAGGCTTAATTGTAGATTTTATTTCTTTGATAACTAAACCCACTATGTATTACGTATAAAATATATAAAGTTAAAAGGCGTGTTTAGCAGTAATTATGCAAAACACGCTTTTAAAACTTAAAGCATTTCTATAAAGGCTTGAATTCTTGTATTTAATTGTCCTAAGTCTGCATTGGAATAATCCGTTTCTATTTTCATGAAAGGAAGATTTTTTTCTTTATTAATAAGTTCATTTATTCTTGCAGATTCAACATTATATGTATGACAAGCTTGAAGGATAACATCTATTACTCCATCAACTTTATATTCATCAACTAAGTAGGATAAGTATTCAAGTCTATTATTATTAGGACTCATGCAAGCACAAGCAGTTCTTAAGTATCTTTCAGTTAATGCATCAATAGGGTCCTTTGTTTCATCAACTAATAAGCTTTCATCCTTAGCACCACTGCAATTTTCATAACAAACTACAACTCCACCATTGCTTTCAATAGCTTTAATAACTTTTTCAGTAGAGTCACCAATTGGGCATCCTGTTACAAGAATTCTTTTAGCATCTTTAGAAACAGGACGTTCCCCATTGTTATAAGCAGTCATGGTTTTTTCTACTATAGTTTCTATGTCCTTAATTTCTTTTTCTTTATCTGATATGAAAAGAGTTCCTTGGATTACTTTTCTTAAATCATAACCAGACATTGGAGGTGGACATAGTTTTGATAAGCCATAATAATCTCTTAAAGCTTGACGTTCTCTATTTCTTATGTTAATTGTTCTTATAAGATCCTCATCAGTGATAGTAACGTTAAACTGTTTTTCTAAAGCTTCTTTAAACTCAATAATGGCAGCTTTATAATAATCATAGGAAGCTTGACCATGTGGAGTTTGAGGCAATTGCATTACATGCATTGGCTTCATTTTCCCAAGTAGCTCGTACATTTTCTTTTTACCATCACAAGTAGTTTCACCAACTAGCATGTCTGAAAAATAGTAAAATGGACACTTTTCAGTTAAGGCAAAACCAAAGCTGGATTTAATAAGGGGACATAGATTACGAGGAAGTACTTTTTCAGCATCTGGGATTGGTTCTTCATCCATACCGCAAAGCCAAGCAGAGATAGCGCCTGAAGCTGCTATAACTTCCCATGGAGCAAATCCACAATATACACCTACTATATTGTTTCCTGCATCTTTTAAGTTTTTAATATTAATGAATGCATTTCTACGAGCTTCACTAAATTCATTTATAAATTCTGGTAAACTGTTCATAATTGACCTCCTAAAATACATAATGGAATAATTTTAGCATAATATGCATAACTGGTTAAAATAGTATTTAAAAACATTATAGAAGTTGCTTTAATAATAGGAAATATGTATAGAAAAATAGAAAAGCTTCATAAAAAGGTGAAAAAGAAAAAAATAAATATAAAAATTACTCTTCATAAATACTTTAATTTAATGATATTATATAAATATAAAAAATTAAAAAGGTATATATAAGTTTTAAGTAATTAGTTATACTTTTATTTAGACTTAGTTTTAGCTAATGAAGTAATTAAAACTAAATATAAGAAATTGTAAAACTTTATATATAAACTTTAAAAATGAGACAATAATGAAACTGTGAATATATAAATTTTTATTGTTTTAATAATATGGTTTATAGGTTGATTATAATAAAGTACTTGAAATGGAGAAGTAGCGTATATGAATGAGGGATTTAATAAACAAGAAATAATTAAAAAATATCCTTTTATAGAAGAAGAAATTAAAAAAGAAAATATAGAGTGGAATAACTTAGAGAAAATTTACTATGATTTTAATAACTATAAAGAACTTTACAAGGTTCAAGCTGATTTTATAGCTAATACTTTGAGAAGTCATAAAAAGATACATTCTGTAAAAAGCAGAATTAAAAATTCAGAGGGCTTAGTAGAAAAGATAGTAAGAAAGACCAGAGATAGAAAAGGTAAATATGGAGATGATTTTTACTTTAATATTGAGAACTATAAGGTTGAAATTACAGACTTAATTGGCATAAGAGCTATTCATATATTTAAACAGGATTGGGAGGATATACATGAGTTTATTTTAAACACATGGAAGGTTATAGAGATAACTGCTAATGTAAGAGATGGAGATGATACTAAGAGATTTGAGGAACTTGATATAGCTATTAAGTCTAGAAAATCTGGATATAGATCTGTGCATTATTTAGTGGAGTTAAATTTTATACAAAGTGAACCTACCATAGCCGAAATACAGGTTAGAACTATTTTTGAAGAGGGTTATGGAGAAATTGATCATCAGTTAAGTTATTCTAACACTAAAATTCCAGATATATTAAAATCTAACTTGCTTTTATTTAATAGATTAGTTGGTAGTGCAGATGAGATGGCATCCTTGATTAATATGTTAAATAAAAACCTTATGGAGTTGGATAATGGATATAAGGGCATAGTAGAAGAAAAAGAAGAATATATAAAGTCCTTGGAAGAAAAGATAAAAAGGTTAGAGGAAAATATAGAGCATAAATCTAAGAATTAAACAAATAAAAATATTTTGAAAAATTTTTAATTTTATTTGACAAATAAAAAATAAAGGCATATAATAGCACTAACAAATGAAACACATAATGAAAGCTATGAAGAGAAAAAGTAAAATTTACTTGAACTTTTACAGAGAGTTCCCGGATGGTGAGAGGGGCAAAGGTAGTTTATTTGAATACATCTCAGAGCAGCACTCCGAAAGATAACAACCAGTAGGCAGATGTCGGTTCCTGCACCCGTTATAGTGCTAGAGTATAACCAATTTTGGCGTACTTGATAAGGTTGTTATGGTGACATAACGATAAACTAAGGTGGTAACACGGGAATATACACTCTCGTCCTTTTATAAGGACGAGAGTTTTTTATTTGCAAAAAAATAAGTTTTTGTTTATAGGAAAATTATTTTTAGGAGGCTTTTGGAGGTGAAAGTCTTTATTAGCAAAGATTTAATGTGTTTTAAAAATATATAAGGAGGTGAATCTTAGTAAATTTAATTTTACTAAGAAAGATTATGAAAAATATTGATGAACAAATCAGAATTATCATGAAAGGGGTGGATGAGTTAATAGGACTTGAGGATTTAAAAGAAAAATTAATAAAGGCTGAAAAAGATAATACTCAGTTAATAGTTAAATTAGGCCTAGATCCTAGTGCTCCAGATATCCATTTAGGTCATACGGTTGTTTTGAGAAAAATAAAACAATTACAAGACTTGGGTCATAGAGCTGTCATAATAATAGGGGATTTCACAGGTATGATAGGAGATCCAACAGGAAAATCAAAGGCGAGAAAGGCTTTATCAAAAGAGCAAGTTTTAGAAAATGCTAGAACCTACGAAAAACAAATCTTTAAGGTTTTGGATAGAGATAAGACAGAGGTTAGATTTAATAGTGAATGGCTTTCAGAACTAAAATTAGAAGAAGTTATTTCCTTAGCATCTACTATGACTGTTGCAAGAATGTTAGAAAGAGAAGATTTTAAAAAGAGATATGAAGGAAATATGCCAATAAGCATACATGAATTCTTCTACCCTTTAATGCAAGGTTACGATTCAGTTAAGATAAAAGCTGATATAGAGCTTGGTGGTACAGATCAAAGATTTAATGTATTAATGGGAAGAATGTTACAAAAGGAATTTGGTCAAGACAGTCAAGCTACAATTTTTATGCCTTTATTAGAGGGAACTGATGGTGTAGATAAAATGAGTAAAAGTTTAGGAAACTACATTGGAATAGATGAACCAGCAGAGGTTATGTACGAAAAATCTATGACTATTCCTGATGAATTGATTATAAAATACTTTGAATTAGTTACTGATATACATCCAGATGACTTAGATTTAATAAAAGAAAATTTAGCACAGGATAAGGTTAATCCTAGAGATATAAAAATGCAGTTAGCTAGAGAAATAGTAACTTTATACCATGGAAAAGAAGAAGCTCTTAAAGCTGAGGAAAGATTTATAACTGTATTCCAAAAGGGAAATATACCAGAGGATATATTAACAGTTGAATCTTCTAAAGAAGCTTTAGATATAGCAGGTATTTTAGTTGAAAATGAACTTGTTAAAAGTAAAAGTGATGCAAGAAGATTAGCAAGTCAAGGTGGTATAAAGGTTAATGATAAGAAAATTATAGATTTAGCTCATATAGAAGAAGCAGAAGAGTTAATTGTTCAAGTTGGGAAAAAGAAATTTATAAAAGTAGTATTGAAATAAAATATTATAAACTCATAAAATGGTAGGTGAGTCTATGGAAGATGGCTATTATTAGAAATCCTTAAGTGTTAAACTTAAGGATTTTTTTATTTTAAGTAATGAACTTAAATATCCTGAAAATAATAAATATCTTTTAATATAAGATAACTTAGAGTATTATTTAAATATATAGATATTATAGTAAAAGATAAAATTTAATATTGCTTAGGAAATAAATGGAAAGAAATGCCTTATTGAGATAATAATATAAATTAGAAAAAATACATAGAAACTGGAGAGATAAAAATGAGAAATTTTAAGATGATAATACAATACGATGGAAGTAGATATAAAGGATGGCAAAGACAAACAGGAAAGGATAAATTGCTTACTATTCAAGGTAAAATAGAAGATGTATTAAGTATAATGACAGGAGAAGAAATTGAAGTTATTGGGTGTGGAAGAACGGATAAGGGAGTCCATGCTGAAAGATACATTGCTAATTTTCAAAGTAGTACAGAAAAAGATACTAACTTTATCTTGAAGTATTTATATGAGTATTTACCAGAAGATATTGCTATAATCTCTATAGAAGAGGTAGATAAGAGATTTCATGCAAGGTATAATGTTAAGTCTAAAACTTATATGTATACTATAGATAATAATATGATGAGAAATGTATTTATTAGAAAGTTTGCTCTTCATTGCAATGATAATTTAAACATAGAAAATATGAAGAAAGCATCTAAAAGCTTATTAGGAACTCATGATTTTCAAAGCTTTACTACTTTTAAGGGTAATAAGTCCACTGTTAGAACCGTAGAAGAGATAAATTTAAAAGAGGACAATGGAATTATAAGTATAGTAATAAAGGGTGATGGATTCTTATGGAACATGGTAAGAATCATAGTTGGTACCTTAATAGAAGTAGGAAAAGGAAATATACAAATAGAAGAAGTTGATAAAATTTTAGAGAAAAAAGAAAGAGCACAAGCAGGTCCTATGGCTCCGGCAAAGGGATTAAAATTAATTGAGGTAAATTATTAAAAATAAAATCTTGTATTGATTTAAGAGATTTATTTAAAAGTGTAATTATGATAATGGAGTGCTAATACTATAATATATATTAAAATTTAAAAACCTATATTTAAAGTTGTTAAGTAGATTTATTCATGTGATAAAAATGTTAACTATTTAAATATAGGTTTATTTTTATGTGAATTTATGATGAAAATTATTTAAAAACGAAAAAAATATAGTGAAAAAAACAAAACGATTTCATGGATTTAAAGCTTTAAAGTTCGCAAGTATATCATAAAATATCTTTAAAGTATAAGAAAAATCTAGTTAAACTCTTTAGAAAATGAAAAAAATACGAACTATATAAGAATAATAAAAATCAACATTCGAAATTCTTCAAAAAACATCTTTAAATTTCAAAAAAACTATGGTATATTATACAAAATAACTTCTTTAGTAACAACTAAAGGATAATATGGAGTTTGGGGGAATGAATAATGAAAAAGACGGAATACGGTTTACCTACGGCCGTTGCGATGATAGTAGGAATTGTTATTGGGTCGGGAATATTCTTTAAAAGTGATAATATTCTTGTAGCAACAGAAGGAAGTATAAGTTTAGGGGTGCTAGTATTTTGTATAGCTGCAATAGGAATTATTTTTGGAAGCTTAAGTATTTCTGAATTGGCATCACGTACTTCAGAAGCTGGAGGAATTATAACTTATGGAGAATACTGTTATAATAAACCAATAGCTTGTTCATTAGGATGGTTTCATACTTTTTTATATTTTCCAACCTTAGTATCAGTAATTTCATGGGTTGCAGGTATATATACATGTATATTATTTAATATTGAAGCTACACTTGAGATTCAACTATTCATAGGAATTATAATTATGTTACTTTTATATACAGCTAATATTTTATCAGCTAGATTAGGTGGATACTTCCAGAATGCATCTACAATAATAAAGCTTATTCCATTAATATTAATAGCTATAGCTGGTATGATTTTTGGAGATGTTAGCACTATTTCTATTACAGATATCACTCAAATGAAATCTACAGGATGGATAGCAGCTATTGCACCTATTGCCTTCTCTTTTGATGGATGGATTATTGCTACATCAATAGGTCATGAAATTAAAGATCCTAAGAAAAACTTACCTAAGGCTCTTGTAATGGCACCATTATTTATACTTGCTATATATGTATTATACTTTGTAGGAATTAGTACTTATGTAGGACCAGAGCAGGTAATGGCTTTAGGTGATGAGCATGTATATGTTGCAGCAAATAATATATTTGGAGCTTTTGGAGCTAAACTTATATTAATCTTTGTAATTATATCTATAATGGGAACTATAAATGGACTTATTTTAGGTATGACAAGAATGCCTTACTCACTTGCTATTAGAAATATGTTCCCTAAGGCAGAAAAGGTATCAAAGGTAAATGAAAAGTTAGGAATGCCTGTTGTATCATCATTAATAGCTTTAGGTTTATGTTTACTATGGACAGTTGGACACTACGTAACTCAAAAGTTTGGATTATTACCAAACTCAGATATATCGGAAATATCTATTACAGTTAACTATGTATTATACATTTTATTATATGCTAAGGTATTTAAAATGGGAGTAAAGGGTGAAATAAAAGGATTATTTAGAGGAAAGATAAACCCTATATTAGCCACAATTGGATCCTTAATTATTTTAATTGGTAGCTTAAGCAATCCTTTATTCTTTATATATGCTGCAATTTGTGGTGTTGTTTTAATTGCAGGAGTATTATTCTGTAAGAAGAACCAAAACAAAATAAAGGAATTAATTTAAACCCTTCTATTTATTTTAGTTTAAGAAGTTATTGTATTATTGAATGTAAGTTCGTAATCAATAACTTCTTTTTAATTATATATATTCTAATGCACAACCTTTATTATATTTAGAGGTAATATCCATTATAGAATAAAGGCTACTATTATTAGAAATGTAGAATATTAATTAGAACTTAAATATAGTTCGCAAGCATTACTATATTTAGAATTAACTTTCCTTATAAAAGAAAGATAAATAGTAATGCAAATACAGAGCTTAATTAGAACTTATATAGAAAAACAAAAAAAATAAATATACGGCAAGCTCTCGTCATATAAATATTATGTATAGTATTTATAAGGAGAGATTTTTTATGAAAGTGAGTAAAGCTTTTGGAAACTTTGTTTTATGGGTTGCAATAGCAATAGCAATTAATGTTCTTATTTTTGTTTTAAGAGGAGAGAGGGCAGCAGTAGAATTTTTAGGTGGATACATAATTGAAATGAGCTTAAGTATGGATAATTTATTTTTATTTCTTATGGTATTTAATAGTTTTGGATTAAGTATGCATGCAGAGGCTAGAGTCTTAGATTATGGTATTTTTGTTGCAATGTTACTTAGAATGATATTTATTTTTTTAGGAGTAAAGGTTGTTAACGGTTTTCATTCTATATTATATATCTTTGGAATTATAATATTTATTAGTGCACTGAATATATTCTTTAAAAAGGATGAAGTTAAGGATTTTAGACAAAGTAAAATAATTAAAATACTTAAAAAAATAATTCCTTTTACTAATAATTTCGTAGGGGATAAGTTCTTTGTTAAAAATAGAAATAAGCTATATGCTACACCGCTTTTAGCAGTATTAATAATAATTGAATTATCCGATATAATGTTTGCAATAGATTCCATACCTGCTATATTTTCTATTACAACAGATCCAACCATAGTGTACGTGTCTAATATATGTGCAGTAATATGTTTGAGAAGCATGTATTTTTTACTTGCTAAATTAAATAATATGTTTAAATACGTTAAGTATGGGGTAGCTTTTATTCTTATGTTTACTGGAGTTAAGCTAATGGGATTATTTTTTAATTTATGTATATCAAATATAGCTTCAATTTTAATAATACTAATGATTCTACTTACGAGTATTTTAATTTCATTTATATTTGATTAAACTTTATAGATATGATTTGCAGAAAGGTAAATTTGTACATAAATATAAGTTTTATAGGTTTATGTTTTTAATTATATCTTTTATTAAGTAACGGAAAAAGTTAATGAAAGTATGTTATATAAGGACTTTCATTAACTTTAAATTTATATTTATTGTAATGTAAATTATAATTGAGATTATAATAAAATTTATAGTAAGCAAAGTTTATTATAAAAAATAGAAACTACATGTCCAATAATTAATAAATAAAGAACCTTGTTTTTATCTAAGGTATTATTAAGGTTTTAATAATACCTAGTATTTATAAATTAGTAATTAGAAAATTAATCTTCATAAATGCTGTAATAGTCATCTCCCCAGTATTTTGAGATGAATTCATCTCTACCAGATTTAGCACGATCTTTTTTATATTCATCTGAATGAGTTTTATAGAAGTTTTGATGATAATCTTCAGCATTAAAAAATGTGCTATAAGGGAGTATTCTAGTTACTACAGGTTTATCAAATCTACCAGAAGAATTTAAAGCTTCTTTAGAGGATTCAGCTAATTCTTTTTCTTCTTCGCAGTTATAAAAAATAGCTGCTCTATAAGAAGGTCCTCTGTCTTGAAATTGTCCCTCATCATCTGTAGGATCTATTTGCCTCCAAAAGGCATCTAATAATTTAGTATAATTTATAAGTTCAGGATCGTAAACTACCTCTATAGCTTCATAATGTCCTGATTCTTGAGCTTTTACTTGAGAATATGTAGGATTTTCTAAGTGCCCACCAACATAACCAGAAGTAACTTTTATAATACCCTCTAATACATCGAAGGGAGAAACCATACACCAGAAGCAACCGCCTGCAAAAACCGCTGTTTTGTAACTTTTATTTGCCATAATAATATCCTCCATATGTTTTTTTTATATTAACATGAAAAATAACTATTATTCAATAGTGTATTTAACTAATAAGAAATTATTGTTAGATTATATAGGGTTTTTACCATTGGAGTTTTTTCTAAGTTCCATGTCTTCCTTCATTTCTCTTTGAATGACTAAAGTCATAAGAGCTCTGAGTAAAAATATAGAGCCTAAAATCAATATTTCATTTAAACTTCTAATTAAAACTGTTTTTAAAATCTCGGCAGAAAGTTTAAACTCTAGTGCCATAGCCATGGAATTAGCAAATTGATATTTTATAGCATAAGAATCCATAAAAAATAAACCTTTAATATAATGAAAAAAAGCTTTGAAAGCTCCTATTGTTAAAACTATAATACCCATAATCTCTAATATGTGAACTATAATAGGTACAAATTTTGATATTACTTCTTCCATATAAAAACTTCTCCTTAATTGTAAATAATCAATAAGTAGTTTAACCAGTATAAAAAAATAAATTCTTAAGTTAAATAAGGTAAATTGTTTCATATTTTAAATAATATAAACTCTATTATTATCACATTGCATTATAGAGTAAACATAAGATAGAATTAATATAAAAAGAAGTTTATACTAAGTAAAAAATGGTAAAACTATATAATAGAAATACAGACATTAGGAGAGTATGAGTAATGAAGATAGGATTAGTTTTAGCTGGTGGAGGCGCTAGAGGAGCATATCAAGTTGGGGCTTGGAAGGCCTTAAAAGAACTTGGTATATATAAATATGTAGAAGTTATATCAGGAACTTCAGTGGGAGCATTGAATGCAGTTCTTTTCATGATAAATAATATAGAGTTTGCAGAGAATATATGGGGTGAAATAACAAAGGAAAAGATGTTACCTACAAATCATATAGAGTTAAGTTTTAGAGAGATATTATTAAAGCTAGGAATGAAAAAAGCAGCTTTTATTAAAAAATATATGCCAAGAATAATTTCAGGTGGAAATATTTCAAGGGAAAGTCTTAATCTTATAATGGAAAAAATAGATTTTAATATTGTAAAAGATAATGAGAAAACATGTTATGTAACTTGTACTCAAGTTCCTGAGTTAATACCTAAATATTTTAAATTAAATGAGTGTGATTTGGAAACCATAAAAAGAGTTTTGTGTGCAACCTCTGCAATACCTATGATATATGAATGTGAAAAGATTGATGAAGTACAGTATTTAGATGGAGGTATAGTTGATAATGTACCACTTCAAGTAGTATATGGAGAGCACTGTGATATTATAATTATAATTCATTTATCCAAGGAAAGTACAATAAATAAAAGAAATTTCCCCAATACTTCTATAATCGAGATTATACCAAGTATTATAGAAGAAGGAGATTTTGAAGGGACTTTAGAGTTTAATAAGGATATGAGTAAAAGAAGAATGAGAATAGGATATGAAGATACTATGAGTACTTTAATGCCATTGATGGAGCTTACAAGGTTTATAGATAAAGAAAAAGATAAAGAACAAAAAATAATAAGGAAAGAAAGAGAAAATTCATCCTTAGAGAATAAAAATAATAAGACAATAAAGGATTTTATTAAAGGTATTTTAAATAAATAAATTATGGGTTAATTCTTTCTTAATATAAGTGAAGTATTAAATATGGAAAACTACACAATATAAAGATATAAATTTTAAGAAGAGGTTGTAGTAATGGCATATATAAATTTTAAGGAAGAACGCTTTAAGTGTAAAGGACAATTAGAGAAAAGAAGAAAAAATAATAAGAAATTATTTCAAACTTTTACTGACGATCAAAGTATATTAAAAGAGTATAGTCCTTGGAATAGCTATAAGACAGAGGAAAATCAATGCTTTGGACATGATGGTATAGAAGATGAAAAGGATTATTATGAATTATGTAATAAGGATATAGTTTGTGTAAGGTTTTATAGGTGTAAATTTAATAATATAAAATTTACTAAATGTAACTTTATAGGATGTATTTTTGAAGAGTGTGAATTTAGTCATGGAGGAGTTGTTTTTGAAAATTGCACTTTTTTAAAGGAAAGTCATCAAGAGATACCTTCTTTAAATAAATATGACAATTTTTCCTGTGAATTCATAAACTGCAATTTGTATGTTAAGTTTTTGAATTCCAATTTAGCTTTTTGTATATTTGATAATTGCAATGTAGAAAATACTAATTTTGAACAAACTGACTTAAGCAATGTGATAATAGATGAAAGCTTTTTAAAAATGGTTATTATTATAGATAGCAACTTAACAGGAGCAAAGTTTCTAGCAACATATATTGAAGATTTAGAATTTAGAGATTTAGGAACAAGCAAGTTAGATGAAAAAAGTTTTTTTGATAAAATACCTATAAGAGAAAAAACTAAAGAGGAGTATGAAGGGTTATATATGGTTTATGAAACCATAGCTAATAAGTTCAAAGAAAACAATTTAACAAATAATTTCGGTGAGTACTACTACTTATGTAACGTAGTTAAGAGAAAAGTATTAAAACCTATTCCTAAGTTTACCTCATGGTTATACTTTGCTAGTTGTGGATATGGTGAACGTCCTGAATATGCTTTAATATTTTCAAGTTGTATTATTTTGATCTTTGCAGTAGCATTTTTATTTACGGGTATAGAAATAGATAATACATTAGTTCAGTACTCTACAACAGGACTTAGTGGTATTTCCTTTATTGAAATACTAAAACAATTTAATAATAGTGTAAATGCTAGTATAGCTATGTTTACTGGGGTAGGTAATGAATTTATTCAATCAAATCAAATAAACCTTATTTTAGAAAGTTTAGAAATGCTTTTGGGCGTTGTTATGATGGGTGTAGGTATTGGAGCACTAACAAGAAAGATAGTGAGATAATATAGAAGAAAATAGTGAAGTTGAATTAATAAATGATAGTTCTGATGAATACAATTGGGACTATCATTTTTTTATTTAAATTTATATTCTGTATTTAATATAAAATAGAACTTATTTTACTTATAAGTAATATTATGGAATATAGTGCTAAATAAATATAGCCATTTAAGTATTACCTTAGGGGGGTGACATACTATGGCTTCGATGGTAGAAGTAAAAGATTTAAACATGAATTTCTATACAATGGATGGAGAACTTCAAGTTTTGAAAGATGTAAACTTCACAGTTGAAGAAGGGGAAATTTTAGCTTTATTAGGCCCTTCAGGTAGTGGGAAATCGACATTGCTAAATATTTTAACTAAGCTTTTAAAACCAACCTCTGGAGATGTTGAGATTAAAGGGAAAATAGGTTATATGTTTCAAAGAGATCATCTTTTAGAATGGAGAACCATCATGGATAACATTACTATAGCCTTAGAAATACAAAAGAAATTAACAGATGAAGCTAAAGAAAAGATAGAAAGTTTATTAAAGGCCTATGATTTATGGGATTTTAGAAATAGATATCCAAGAGAATTATCTGGTGGTATGAGACAAAGAGTAGCTCTAATTAGAACCTTATCTATAAACCCAGATATTTTACTTTTAGATGAACCTTTTTCAGCCTTAGACTATCAAACTAGAATCTTAGTTAGTGATGATATAACTAAGATAATAAAGCGAGAAAGGAAAACAACAATTTTGGTTACCCATGATATTTCAGAAGCAATTTCTATGGGAGATAAAGTAGCAGTTTTATCAAAAAGACCTGCTAAAATAAAAAGCACTTATGATATAGAACTAACATTAAATGAAGAAAAAACACCTCTTTCTGCACGTAAAGCTCCAGAATTTAAGGATTATTTTGATTTACTATGGAAAGATTTAGATGTTTATAATAAGGAAGAGAAAAATGAAGGATAAAAAATCAATACAAAGTTTTAAAGAATTTCTAAAGTGTAAAAAGAGGGAAAAAAGAAAGGTTTTCTTTTGGCAAATATTTATATTAATAGCTTTTTTAGCTTTGTGGGAAGTGTTTGCACGAATTGGTGTTATTGATACCTTTTTATTTAGTAAACCATCAGATATAGTTAATCTATTTATAGGATATTTATCAAATGGAGAGATTTTTAGACATATAGGCATATCTGTTTGGGAAACAATCCTAGGGTTTACTATAGGTACTGTAATAGGAATAATTGTAGCTATATCACTTTGGTGGTCTAAGCTTGTGGCTAAAATCCTAGATCCATTCTTAGTAGTATTAAATGCCTTACCTAAAACTGCATTGGCTCCTATTATTATAGTTTGGGTTGGAGCAGGAGTAAAGGGTATAGTAGTAATAGCTGTGACCATATCTGTAGTTACAACAATTTTATCTGCATATAATTACTTTATCAATGTAGATGAAGAGAAAGTTAAAATGCTAAGAAGCTTTGGAGCTAATAAAAGACAGATATTAACCAAATTAATCTTACCAGCCAATATAGGAAATATAATAAATATAATAAAGATTAATATAGGGATGTCTTGGGTTGGTGTAATAGTTGGTGAATTCTTAGTTTCTAGATATGGTATAGGATATTTGATTGTGTATGGTGGTCAAGTATTTAGATTAGATTTAGTCATGATGGGAGTAGTAGTACTAGCAGTATGTGCTCTTGTAATGTACGAAATTGTAAACATTATAGAAAAAATATATAAGTCTAAAAACAATGTTGATAACAATTAAAAATACAAAATTATGGTGGTGAGAATATGAATAAGATAAAAAAAATAATACCATTGTTAGCTACCTTATTGGTAGTGCCAATGATATTTACAGGATGTAATAAGAAGAGTGGAGAGCTAACTAAAGTAAAATTAGCAGAGGTTACTCACTCTGTGTTTTATGCCCCTCAATATGTGGCAATGAGTCAAGGTTTCTTTAAGGAAGAAGGATTAGATATAGAGCTTATGGCAGCGCAGGGAGCAGATAAGACTATGGCGGCTTTAGTTTCAGGAGAAGTAGATATTGGATTAATGGGACCTGAAGCTTCTATATATGTATTCAATAAAGGAAGCAAAGATTATGCTGTTAACTTTGCTCAACTTACTAAAAGAGATGGTAGCTTCTTAGTATCAAGAAAAGATGAAAAGAACTTTAAAATTGAAGATTTAGCAGGTAAGGAAATTTTAGGTGGAAGAAAAGGTGGAGTTCCTGAAATGACCTTAGAATATGTTATAAAAAATAAGGGTGTTAAAATAGGTGAAAATACAGCAAGTGGAGAAGCTAATGTAAGAACTGACGTACAATTTAATGTTATGGCAGGTTCCTTTGTTGCTGGTGAAGGGGATTATGTTACTTTATTTGAACCAGCTGCAACAGCAATGGAAAAACAAAAAAATGGCTATATAGTTGCTTCTATAGGAGAGGAATCAGGAGAAATACCTTACACAGCATATAGTGCTACAAATAAATATATGAAAGATCATGAAGAGATAGTTCAAAAGTTCACTAATGCTATTTATAAAGGTCAACTATATGTTAAAAATCATAGTTCAAAAGAAATAGCTGAAGCAATAGCACCATATTTTACTGAAATAAGTAAAGAAGATTTGGTAACTGTAGTTCAAAGATACAAGGATATAGATGCTTGGTGTGATAACCCTGTATTAAAGGAAGATAGTTTAAATCATCTAATGGATGTTATAGATACAGCAGGGGAATTAGATAAGAGACAAAATTATAATGATATAGTAACAACAAAATTTGCAGAAAAAACTATGCAAAATGTTAAATAGAAAGAAAATATAAAAGATAAATTTGTATTTAAGTATAGATTAAGAAATATTAAAAAAAGTTCTTCTGAACATTAAGTTTAAAACTTATATAAATAGTAGAAGAGGGAAAATAAAACTTAAGCATTAATATGAGAAAAAGTAAGGTGTAATCAAAACATATGATTACACCTTGTTTAAGTTGCAGCTAAGAGTTTTTAATTGAATCATGATCCCAAATAAATAATTGCTCAGAATTATTTAAAGAACTAAAAAGACTTTTCTTAAAGCCTGGAATCTTAGTATTTAAATCCTTAATAAGAATTTTCATATCCTCACGTTTAGTTTTTCCATTTACGGGACAAGGATTTTGAATTACAGGAAAATTATAATCTTTAACGGCGCGTTTTATTTCATGTTCCTCGATATATACCATAGGTCGAATTAAGGTTATATCGTTTTTATGCATATAACTTTTAGGGGAAAAACAATTTATTCTTCCTTCATAGCATAAAGAAAGCATGAAGGTTTCCAAAGCATCATCTTTATGATGTCCTAAGGCAACCTTTGTACAACCTAATTTTTTAGCGTGATCATTCAAGGCTCCTCTACGTAGGTTAGCACAAAGAGAACAAGGATTTTTTTCATTACGCTTTTCAAATACAATATCTATAATATTAGTTTCTATTTCATAAAATGGTACATCTAATTCTTCGCATAAGGTTCTTAAAGGGGAAAAATCAGCTCCAGCTCCAGGATTTAATGTTATGGCTATTAAATCAAATTTTTCAGGGGAAAATTGTTGATATCGTTTTAATATATGTAAAAGTGTTAAACTATCCTTTCCACCAGAAAGACCAAGAGCTATTTTATCATTTTCTTCTATTAAATTAAATTCTTTTATAGCTTGACGAGCTTTGCTTAAAAGTTTTTGCATTTGTTTCCTCCATAAAATATAAAAATAAATATATGTATATAATATAGTAACAACAGTGAAATATCCACATTATTATTGTAGATAATGAAATTATATAAAACAATGAGTAGGTAGTTTATAGTTTTTTGTCAAAGAATATGTTTATATCTAATCTTGATATTTGTAGAAATAAGTTTGAAATTTATAAATAGAAAGCATGATAATCTATAGAAAGTATGATTAATTAAAAATTAAAAGAATAAATGGAATAGTAACTTATGTTACGTAACTTAAAGAGATTATGAATTATAATATGAGTATAAATTTAAAGTTAAGGAGTGATATAAATGAGTAAAGAATTAATTAAAAATATAGATTTTAGAAAAGTTTTAGAGATGGAGTCTTTAGTTGATTATCAAGAGGGAAGAGTTATAAGTAGAACTTTAGCACAGGGTAGAACTATGAGTATGACTTTATTTGCTTTTGATAAAGGGGAAGAAATAAGTACACATAGTGCAGGAGGAGATGCTTTAGTTTATATTTTAGATGGAGAAGCTGAGATAAGTATTGGAGAAGAAACCTTTATAGTTAAGAAAGGAGAAACTATAGTTATGCCAGCTAATGTTCCTCATAGTTTATTTGCTATAGAAAGATTTAAAATGCAATTAGTAGTAATATTTGATTTAGGAACAGTTTCAAGAGCAAATTTAAAGCTTAATAAATAATATAACTAAGTACCAGTTGTTTCTTGTAATAAAAATTTCATTTAAGAGAAAAGATATATTTAAGTGAGGTGATTATTATGGGAAATAAAATGAAAAAATCAAAGACAGATACTCATAAACATATAAATCATGATCCAAGAGTTGAGAGTGCAAAGGCTGTATTTAATGATGGAACAGCAAAAAAATCTAAAACAGCAGATAAAGAATAATTAAAGTTAAGGCTTTCACATAAGCAAAATATATGCATAATGTGAAAGCCTCTTTAATTGTATATTTTATAAAAGTCTTTATTTCAAAAGCTTAGTTTTTAACGTCTTGTTTATTAAATACTATAAAAGAAGTTAATATAAATATAATAGATAATACTACTAATTCTATAGCGCCTACATTCGGTAATAAATCTATTCCATAGTTTTGAGCAAAGGATGACACAGTATAAGAACCAGGTAAAACACTTGATAAATTAATATAAGGTAGTGGAGTATAAGCTATCCACGTTACTTTAAATTGTGCCATAAATACAGAGATTGGTAGTCCCGCTAAGTATAAGAACATAGTTCCTCCAACAGCTAAAGCAGTATTTTTTACTATAGTAGATATAGCAAAGGATAGACTGATAGCAAATATTAAGCTTATACTAGCAAATAATAAAGTAGGCATAAAATAACTAAAGAAACTTTGTTCCACAATAGCGTTATTAGCATAGCTTAAGATTGGTGTAGATAGGCTATTAAAGCCGTAAGCTATTCCACTACTTAAGGTAGTTAAAGCTACGCATAAAAATAATAATACATATCCACTTAAAAGTACAAGTAATAATTTAGAAAGTAGTAATTTCCATCTACAAACTGGTCTTAATATAAGAAGTCTAATAGTTCCCTTAGAATATTCACTTGATACAATATTACCTGCAATCATTACACATAAGAAAACAACAGCAGAAACGTATATAATATAAATGGAATTAATAGTATTTTTAGCATCCTTAGCAAAACCTAATTGAGGCATATTATTATTTAAACTATACCAATTTAATTCAATTTGTTCTTTGTTTTTTTGAACACGGTTTTTATGATTTTCTAAATATTTTTCATAAGTTAAACCATTTTGTATTTCATATGCATAGTTGCTTTTAAATTCCTCCTCTAAAGCAGGAAGTTCATATTTAGCAGATGAACAATAAACTATGTTGCTTAAGGTAGCGTCTCTCCAATCATTTCTATCAGGAGATACATCATGATCTTGTCTAAATTTAATTATTTTTATTAATTCTTCTTGCATAGAAACTTGATTTTTAGTTGTTTCTACATTTCTAGCTAAAGAGCTATTTTTAGGATCCTTCTTTAGTTCATCTTCAGCTGATTTAAGAGAAGTCTTAAGGTCCCCTAAAGTTTTATTATAAGAATCAGCAGAAGTTTTTAAGTAAGATTTATAGTCATTGTTTTTTATGTTTTCGTATAATCTATTGGAATCTTTTTCAAATTCACTTTTTTTTGCTTTTAATTCTTCATTACTTAACTGAGATAATTCCATTAATTCTTCAGGTTGAGCCAAATAAACAAATTTTGTAATATCACTTACGCTATGTTTTTCAATTAAAGCATTAATAGCAAAAGCCATGTTTTCTTTAGTAAAGGCAGCATCTGCAACCTCACTACGCCAATTATTATAATTAATATCATTATCAATTAAAAAGTTATTATATTTTACATTAAGCTCATTAAATTTTAAATTTAACTTTGATAGATTATCAGTTTTGCTTTTAAGTGAAGATATTTCACTTTCATAAAAAGAAATTTGATGTCTATAGTTATCTAAATGATAATTAGAGCTAAATTCTCTATTTTCCATATATTTAAATAAGAATGGCATACAAACAGCAAACAATAATAGTAAGGCAGTAAGAACTACGATACTTATTTTCTTGTATTGCTTTGTAAATTCATTTCTCATAAGATTTTTAAATTTACTCATTTAAAACACTCCCTTAATTAAGATATTTGATGATTAGCACTTTTTGTTATTTCCATGAATTTTTCTTCTAAGCTTGCGGAAGCATGAGAAATTTCATAAACATCTATGCTATTTATTACTAGTGATTTGTTTATTTTAGCTATATCGGTTTTAGAAACACTTAACTGTAATTTATTTTTATGTGTACTTATATTTAAATCCTTTATAAGTCCTTTAATTATATCGACAGACTCCTCTACATCACTAACTTCTATAGTGTAATTTATGATGTCATCAGACTTAGAGTTTGTAAGTTCATTTAAGGATTTAACATCTATTATTTTACCGTTATCTATAATACCGAATCTATCACACATAAGTTCCATTTCACTTAAAAGATGACTAGAAACTAATACTGCTAAACCTTCTGTTTTAGCAAGAGTTTTAAGATTATCACGTAGTTCTTTAATACCAGCAGGATCTAATCCGTTTGTAGGTTCATCTAAAATAAGAAGCTTAGGTTTATGAAGTAAGGCTTGAGCTACCCCTAAACGTTGACGCATACCTAAGGAATATTTTCTTACCTTTTCATCAATACGATTATTTAACTTAACCATATCAATTACTTCATCTATTCGCTCCTTAGATATATCTCCGTGCATACGACCAAAAATCTCTAAGTTTGTTCTACCAGTTAAATATCCGTACATTTCAGGATTTTCTATTATACCACCTACATTAGATAGGGCAGCTTCATAATCTGTTTTTACATTCTTACCACAAATTAATATCTCACCTTCATCAATTTTAAGTAATCCTGTTATCATTTTAATTGTAGTTGTTTTACCAGCACCATTAGGGCCTAAGAAACCGAAAATCTCACCTTCCATTACTGAAAAAGAAAGATTATCAATTATTTTTCGTTTGCCAATTGTTTTACTAATATTTTTCAATTCTAAAACTGTGGACATATCTTCACCTCATTTGATTTAATTAACTTGTTTTTTTCATTATACAAGAGAAAATATTATAATAAAATATAGAATGGACAAATATATGGTAATTTTAATAAAGATTCACTGTGATGTAAGGGTATTATAAGAAATATTTAAGGGTATTAAGAAAGTCGTAAGAATTTATATGTATTTTATGTACATTTCATAAAGATCCAACTTAAGAAGTAAATAAAACTAACTCTAAATGTAGTTTTTGAAAAGAAAGTTAACATATATAATATAAAGTAAGCTTTGTATCGGTACACTTGATTTTTATACTTTCTATGATATATTTTAAAGATAGAGGAAATTTTAACCTTAAGTTAAAGAGATATTTCTTAAGGATAAATATAGTGATTTTAGTAATAGACACTTGGAGGATACGTATGAATTCGAAAATAAAGAGAGTTGTAGCTATTAATGATATGTCTGGTTTAGGAAAATGTTCATTAACTGTTGCAATTCCAATATTAGCAACATTAGGGTTACAAACATGCCCTTTTCCAACGGCAATACTTTCTTGTCAGACAGGCTATCCTAAATATACATTTTTTGATTTTACGGATGAGATGATAAAATATGAAAAGTGTTGGGAGGAACTTCATAGTAAGTTTAATTGTATTTATTCGGGATTTTTAGGATCAGAAAGGCAAATAGATATTGTTGCTAACTTTATACAAAAGCATAAGGAAGCTATGATTTTTGTAGATCCTGTAATGGGTGATAATGGAGAAATATATGGTACTTATAATGATGAGATGTGCTATAAAATGAAAGAACTAGTTAAAATAGCGGATATTGTTACGCCTAATCTTACTGAGGCATGTATTTTAACAGGATTAAATTATGAGAATATAAAAGAGTTAAGTTTAGAAGATATAAAATCTATAGCAATGGATATAGGAAATATGGGACCTGAAAAAATTGTTATAACAGGAATTGTAAAAGAAAATATAGTTCATAATTTAGCTTATGATAAAGAAAAGGATGAAATTTTTATTACTGAAGCTAAATATAATCAAAGATCTTATAGTGGAACAGGAGATATATTTTCTTCAATAGTTTGTGGTATGACTGTGAGGGGAATTGATTTTACTGTAGCTGTACAAAAGGCTAGTAACTTTATAGAAGAAGCTATAGATTACACTGATAAATTTGATATTCCTGGAAGAGAGGGAATATGTTATGAGTTTTTCTTAAAGGAGCTGATAATTAATGAATAAGGATAAGAAAACTAAAAATTTAGTTTTATCGGCTTTGTTTGCGGCTATGGTTTGCTTAACTACAGCGTATCTTTTTCATATACCAACAGTAAATGGAGGATATATACATTTAGGCGATACCTTTATATACTTAGCTGCATGTATCTTACCTATGCCTTATGCTATGATTGCAGCAGCTTTAGGAGCTGGTATGGCAGATATGCTCTCAGGTGCAATGATATGGATAATTCCTACAGTTATAATTAAACCTATTTTAGTTACATTTTTTACATCTAAATGTGAAAAATTTTTATGTACTAAAAATATAATTGCAGTTTTTTTAGCTGGAATAACTGGAGTCTTAGGATATTATATAGCCTCTGTAATAATAACAGGTAACTTTTTAGCGCCGTTAGCTACTTTAATTATGGATTTTATTCAACCTATAGGAAGTGGAGTTGTTTTTATTACATGTGCTTATATATTAGATAAAATTAAATTTAAAAGTAGAGTATTAAATAAACAATAATATTTGGGGGAATAATAATGATAATTTTATATGAAATAGAAAAAAGTCTTTATGTGAATATTACTAATCGTTGTCCATGTAATTGTACATTTTGTTTGAGGAATGAGGGCGATGAAGTAAATGGAAGTGGAAGTTTGTGGCTTGAAAGAGAGCCAAGCCTTGAGGAAATATTAAATGACTTTAAGAAACATGATTTATCTAAGTATTCAGAAGTTGTATTTTGTGGATATGGAGAACCATTGGAACGTATAGAAGAAGTAATTGAGATTTCTAAATATATAAAATCTATAAGTCCTATAAAAATTAGAATTAATACAAATGGATTAGGTGATCTTATTCATAAGAAAAATACAGCTAAAATGCTTGAGAATATTGTTGATGAAGTGTCTATAAGCTTGAATGCACCTTCTAAGGAAGAGTATTTTGAACTGTGTAAGCCTAAATTTGGAATTGAATCCTTTGAAAGTTTACTTTCTTTTGCAAAGGAAGCTAAAAAGTATGTAAAAGAAGTTCAGTTTTCAATAGTAGATGATATAAGTAAGGATCAAATAGAAAGATGTAAAACTTTAACTAAATCCTTGGAAATACCTTTAAGAATAAGAGAAAAACAATAAATCTTTAAATAATATACTAGGATAAAAAATCTCCTTAAGAGAATACTAGATTTATAAATTTATTATTCTAAAATGAAAAGGAGGACATTATGCACAATAATAAAAATAGACTAAAAGATAGAGATAAAACAAATGCAGAATTAAGAAAAATGCATCCAAAGGACAATTCAGATTTAGGTATAATAAATGGAGTTAAGGTGGGTGCTTATGCTCAGAATAAGAGAAATGATAAAACCTATGAGTGGGTTAATGATCAATCTTTAAAATAATAATAATTAAACTATTGCGCAAAAATAATAGTAAAGTGAATTTTGTGCAATAGTTTTTTATTTTTAGAGATTTTTATCTTAGAGGTATATAGTAGTATAATTAAGAAAAATAAAACTATGGGTAAATTTATAGTATTATGTTTTAATATGAATTTACCTTTGATAATTAGATTAAAGTTTAAAGTTATGGTATAGTAAAAGATATTTAAGTATAAGGAGCAATTTATGGATAAAGGATTTAAAGAATTTAAATTAGATAACAACATTTTAAAGGCGCTTAAGAACTTAGGTTTTGAAGAACCATCAGAGGTTCAAAAAGAAAGTATACCTCTTTTGTTGCAAAATAAAGATATTGTTGTAAAATCTCAAACGGGAAGTGGAAAGACCGCTAGTTTTGGTATACCTATATGTGAAAACATAGAAATTGAAGAGTCAAATGTTCAAGCTCTTATTATAGTTCCAACAAGAGAGTTGGCTTTGCAGATAAAAGATGACTTATCTAATATAGGAAGGTTAAAAAAGGTAAGAGTGGTTGCGGTATTTGGAAAACAATCCTTTGAAGAGCAAGCAAATGAATTAAAGCAAAGAGTACATATTGTAGTAGGAACTCCAGGGAGAGTAACTGATCATATAAATAGAGGGACCTTGCAGACTAATAATATAAAATTTATGATTTTAGATGAAGCAGATAAAATGCTTAATATGGGTTTTGTTGAGCAAATAGAAGATATTCTAAAAGAAGTTCCAAGTGAAAAGGTAACAGCCTTGTTTTCAGCAACTATTTCTTCGGAGATAAAAAATCTTTCTAAGTCTTATATGAAAGATCCTATAAATTTAAATGTAGTATCCAAGGTTTTTAATAGAGATAAGATATGCGAAGAAATACTAGAAGTTGAAGAAAAAAATAAGTTTAAAACTTTATGGCGCAGTATTTATGCTGTTAAACCAGAAGCAGCTATAATATTCTGTAATACAAGAGAAAAGGTAAAAGAGGTCTTTTTAGGTTTGAAAAGAGAAGGGTTTTTAGTAGAAGAACTTCATGGAGATATGGAGCAAAAAGATAGACTAAAAACTATGGAAAAACTTAAAAATAAGGAATTTAATATTTTAGTTGCAACGGATGTAGCTTCTAGGGGAATACATGTAGATCATATTACTCATGTATTTAACTATGAAATTCCAATGGAGAAAGAAAGTTATATACATAGAATAGGTAGGACAGGAAGGGGAAATAAAGCAGGAAGAGCTATTTCCTTTGTATCTAGCAAAGAAGAAAAGTACATAGATCAAATAGAGGAATATATAGGATATAACATAAATAAAATAGAAGACTTTAATGATGAAGAAGTTAAGTTAGGTAAAAGTGAAGTTAAAAAGCTCCAAAAGGATCTTTTGGAAAATAAGAATAAGGTGAAAGTTAATATACATAAGGATGTTACTAAAATACACATAAGTGCAGGAAAGAAAAAGAAAATAAGAAATTTAGATGTTTTAGGTGCCTTTAGTCATTTAGATAATTTAACTGCACAGGATGTTGGAATAATAGATATTAAAGATAATCATTCCTATGTTGACATTTTAAATGGCAAAGGAGAGGAATTATTAAAAAAATATAAAGAAGTGGTTGTAAAGGGTAAGAAGGTAAGAGTGAGTAAAGCAAAAAACTAATGAAAATATAGGCAATTTAATGAATTGCTAAAATTTTGTAGTACATATAATAAGGATTTCAAATAAATATTGAATAAATGTAGAAAAAGTAGTAACATTTAAATATAAAATAAATATTAGACAAATGCTAGGGGAGCTAGTATAGCTAGCTGAGATTTTGGACATAGCAATCCATTGACCCTTAAACCTGATCTGGTTAATGCCAGCGTAGGGAAGCCTTTAATTACAATAACTATAGGTGTAGCTCTAGGCTATGCCTTTTTATTTTATAAAAATTAGTGAAGGTAGGATGATGAAAATGATTAATGCACTTACAATTGCGGGTTCAGACAGCTGTGGAGGAGCAGGAATACAAGCAGATATAAAGGCTTTTTCTGCTAATGGGGTATACGGAATGAGCGTAATTACAGCGATTACGGCACAAAATACTCAAGGTGTATTTGGAATTCAGGATATTGATCCTGAGATAATAAAAAAGCAAATAGAAGTTATCTTTGATGATATAGAAGTAAATGCAGTAAAGATAGGTATGGTTTCTAAAATAGAATCTATTAAAGCTATAGGGGAAAGTTTAAGAGCTATTAAAAATTTACCACCAGTTGTATTAGATCCTGTAATGGTTTCTAAGAGTGGATTTAAATTACTATCAGAGGATGCTAAGGAAACTTTAATAAAGGAACTTATACCAATTGCAGATTTAATAACACCTAACTTGCCAGAAGCAGAGGAATTATTAAATAGAAAAATTGAAAATTTAGAAGAAATGAAAGAAGCAGCTTTACTTTTAAAAGCAATGGGACCTAAAGCTGTTTTGGTAAAAGGTGGACATTTAAAAGAAAAGGCAACAGATTTGCTTTATGATGGAGAAGAATTTTATGTTTTCCCTCAAGAAAGAATAGATACAACTCATACTCATGGTACAGGATGTACTTTATCTTCAACAATTGCAGCTAATTTAGCAAAGGGAATGACAATGAAGGAAGCAGTTACAGAGGGTAAAAAATATATCACTATTGCAATTGAGCATGGATTTGAACTAGGTAAAGGTGTTGGTCCAACACATCATTTTTATGAGCTATATAAAAAGTCTGGTCTTATATAATTCAAGGTAGGCTTTGAAAGTGAAGCGATTATATATAATTGAACTTGTAGTTAATTATAGAATTACTACTAAGTAGGGGGAATTAATAATGATAGAGAATAAAGTATCACCTATGATTCACATAATAACTAACTATGTTACTATGAATGATTTAGCGCAAATAACTTTATGCTATGGTGGAAAGCCTTTAATGGCAACTCATCATGAAGAAATAAAAGAAATAACTTCTATGGCTAATGGATTATTAATAAATATAGGCACTTTAGAACCTTATACAATGGAATCTGTGGTTAAAGCCATAAAAGTAGCCAATGAAAATAATACTCCTGTTGTTTTAGATCCAGTAGGAGTGCAAGCTTCTAAATTAAGAAAAGATTTTTGTGTTCAGATTATAAAAAATAATAAAATATCTTTATTAAAGGGAAATTTATCTGAAATTAAGACCTTAATAGGAGAAAGTACAAAACATATAGGTATAGACTCTTTAGATAATGAACTAAGTAAAGAAGTTACTGATAAAATAGATGAATTTTCAAGGGAAATGAATTGTATAATAGTAGTTACAGGGGAAGTTGATTATGTAACCAATGGCTGTGAAGCATATTTCGTTTCTAATGGTGTTGAAAAAATGAGTGATTTAACTGGAACAGGATGCATGCTAGGTGCCATTTTAACAACAGCATTAGCTATGTATGATAATAGTAATGAAAGATTTGAAGCTGCACTTAGAGCTGTAACAGCTTTTGGTATCTGTGGAGAATTGGCACTTCAAGATTTAGAAGAAAATCAAGGGCTTTTAACTTATAAAATTAAGCTGTTAGATTACATAAGTTTAATAGAGCTTAATCATATTAAATCCTTTGGAAAGCTTAATAAAAAATAAATTTAGGAGGTGTAGTTGTGGATAGTAAAAAGTTATATTTAGTTACAGACCATAGAATAGAGTTTCAAGAATTATTAAAAAAAGTAGAGGAGTCCTTGAAATCTGGAGTTTCTATGGTCCAATATAGAAGCAAAAGTAATAGTACTAGAAAAATGATAGAAGAAGCTAATCTTTTAAAGGTACTATGTGATAAATATAAGGCTGTTTTTTTAATAAATGATAGAGTGGATGTTGCTCAAGCTGTTGATGCTGATGGGGTTCATTTAGGACAGGATGATATGGAAGTCTCTGTAGCAAGAAGAATATTAGGACCTAATAAAATAATAGGAATAACAGCACATAATAAGGAAGAAGCTATAAATGCAGAGAAAAATGGAGCGAATAATTTAGGTATTGGTGCATTATTTAGCACTTCAACTAAAAGTGACGCAACAGCTATGTCCTTAGAAACTTTAAGAGAAATAAGAAAATCAGTGTCTATACCTTTGTATGGTATAGGTGGTATAACAACAGAGAATTTAACAGCAGAAATATTAAAGAATATTGATGGAATTGCAGTAGTTTCAGCTATTTTAAATTGTGATAATATCCAGGTTACTTGTGATCAGTTTAAAAAGCTTTTGTAGACTTAAATACAACATTGGGGTATATTTATAATGTATTAAACATAAGTTTTAAAGTTGTATAAAAAGGAACCCTTATTATTCATCTATATGATGTAGTTATATAGATGATTAATAGGGGCTCTATATTTAGGGTAAGGAATAATACTATTTGTATATCTGTGAATAAATATACAAAACAGCATGTAATATAATTTTGTATTATTAAGGTATGATATACTACATTTACAATTATAGTATATCATATAAATCGTGCATATAAACTTAAAATTATATGAATAATGGTTACAAAAAGGTTACAGAAAACAGAAATATTTAATTCAAAAATTAAATATTTATATAAAAAGGAAAAATATACTTTGAAATTGCAGGAATACATATCAAATTTATGATTAGTAATATATAAATTGAGAAGGAACTTAGTTCTTATATGTTCGGAATATTATTTGAAAATTATAAAAAATCAAAATTTTTAAGAAAAACTTTAGAAAACTAACTGAAAAATTAGGAAAACTGTAATATAATTATACCTGGGGAATGTATAATTATTTAAAGTGATAAATTAACAAATAAGAAAAATTATATGGGGGGAGTATAATGAATAGGGGAGGAACAGATTTAAAAAAACAGAAAAAGACTACAGAGGGAATGACTACAGAAAATATTAAGGAAGGTAATGCTCACGAAGAAACAGTTGTAGAGATGAGCTTAGAAAATCAGAGAGAGTGTGAAAATGAATATAGCTATGATAAAAAAGGACTAGCTAAATACACTTTTAAATTAGCGCTACCGGCTATTATGGAAATGGTAATGCAAACATTATTAGGTTTTGCAGATATGGCTATGGTAGGAAGACTAGGGGCTATAGCAATTAGTGCTGTGGGATTAAGTCAAACACCTACTGATACAGCTTTGGGAATCTTTGCTGCAATTAGTGTTGGAGCAACAGCTCTTGTAGCAAGAGCTATAGGAGCTAAAAAAAGAGAGGAAGCAGGGGAAGTTGCTAAACAAGCTTTAATTGTAAGTGTAGGATTAGCTGTTTTTTTCACCGTGTTTGCGTTGATGTTAGCTACTCCTATAATTAAATTAATGGGAGCTGAAGCAGATGTTATAGCTGATGGTGTATCTTATTTTAAAATTACTAACATGGCCTTACCATTTATGATAGTTACAATAATTATGTCTGGTGTATTAAGAGGTATAGGTGATACCAAAACACCTATGTATATAAATGGGGCAGCTAATATATTAAATATAATAGGAAACTTTTTGCTTATTTTCCCAAGTAGAACTATAAGCTTGAATATTCCTTTTATTAGTGATGATATTTCATTATTTATTCCAGGTGCTGGATTGGGAGTATCAGGTGCAGCTATATCTACTTCTATATCAAGAGTTATAGCTGGTTTTACGATTTTATATTTCATATTAAATAGTAAATCACAACTAAAGGTTAATTTGAAAAAGAAGTTAAGACTTAATTTAGATATAATTAGAAGAATGTTTAAGGTTGGAATTCCAGCAGCTATAGAGCAGTTCTTAATGAGATTTGGTATGCTACTATTTGCCAGAATAATTGCAGACTTAGGTACTGTAACTTATGCAGCTCATAGGGTTGCAAGTACAGCAGAATCCTTATCATATAATGCAGGCTTTGGATTTGCCTTAGCAGCTACAAGTTTAGTTGGTCAGTATTTAGGCGCTAAGGATGAGAAGATGGCTGAAAGAAGTGGCTTTATGGCAGTAGGAATGGGAACTATTTTTATGAGTATAATGGGACTTATATTATTTTTCTTCCCAGAACTTATCTTAAGGGTATTTACTGATGATCCAGTTGTAATTGAACAAGCTACAGTGTGCTTGAAAATTGTAGCAATATCTCAACCTTTCCTTGCAGCTAGCATGGGATTCTCAGGAGCCTTACGTGGTTCAGGAGATACAACCTTTGTCTTAGTTGCTGCGGTTCTAGGTATATGGGGGGTAAGGTTAACCTTAACGTACTTATTTGTATCAGTATTAGGCTGGGGGCTATTTGGAGCATGGCTTGTTATGGGTATAGATGTAGGATTTAGAGCAATACTTTTATTTATAAGATTTAAAAGTGGAAAATGGAAAAAAATACAGGTGTAAAATAAATTAATAATAAGGCTACCATATTTAAAGTATGGTAGCCTTATTATTAGATTAAGTTTTTAAATATATCATTTACATTAATTTTTTCTTTTATTAACCCTTTTTCTTTTAACCAATCAATATTATTTTGCCATACATTTTCATCTTGGTTTAAGAATTTTGAATCCTTAGTTTCCATTAAAGGTAAAAGCATATCTAAGCTTTCCTTTTCTACAGATTCAGTTAATGGGAAGTTTTCCTTTTCTTCATGACTAAGAAGGATTTTTAAAGCTTCATCAGGGTTTTCCTTTGTGTATTTAAAACCCTTTTCACAAGCCTTAAGGAATTTTGTACTTAGTTCATCACTAGTATTTTCATTAGTAACAAAAGCTAATTCATAGTAGTTAGGAACTCCAAAATCTACAGGAGAGAAGTAATCAACTTCATGTCCTTCTTTACGCATAACAGGCACTTCATGATTAACTAAGGCACCTATAGTAGCGTCAACTTGCTTTGTTGTCATAGAAGACATTAACTCAAAACCTACATCAATCAATTTAACTGAATTTGGATCTTCATTTATATCTGCAAGCATAGTTTTTATAATTTCTTCACTAAGAGGATTACTTGAATACCCAACAGTTTTTCCAACTAAATCCTTAGGTGAAGTTATATTTTTTTCTTTAAGAGACATTACAATGTTTAAAGGTGATTGAACTATAGCTCCTACAGATTTCACAGGTACCTTTTCATTGGCTCTAGCCATGATAATGTCTTGCATATAGTATATACCAAAGTCAGCTTTTTTAGCAGCTGGTAAAGCTAAAGGGTCTGTTGGATTAGAAGGAAACTTAAGATTCACTTTTAATCCTTCTTCTTCAAAATATCCTTTATCCATAGCTGCATAAAGGAAGCTATGTACAGCGTTAGGATACCAATCTAAAATAACATCGATTTCCTTTAGAGATTTTTCTTTATCATTACTAGGGGAACTAGAAGTGCCACAGGCAGATAATGAAAAACACATCACAGTGGATAATGCTAAGGATAATAATTTTTTTATTTTCATAATAATAGTCCTTTCTTTAAAATGATTATTTTAAAATTAAATTTCATTTCTCCAATTTATAACTTTATTTTCAATTATGTTAACTACAAAAACTAAAACTATAGCAAGAAGAGATAAAATAACTATTGGAGCAAAAACCCCAGCTCCATCTAGTTGAGTCATCATTCTTTTGCTAAAATATCCAAGTCCGCTTTGGGCACCTAGCCATTCACCTATAGCAGCTCCTATAAGGCTAAGAGGAATTGACATTTTTAAAGCTGTAAAGAAACTAGGAAGTGCACTTGGAATTTTTAATTTGAAAAACAATTGTTTCTTAGTAGCTCCGTAAGTCAATAGCAGTTCTTCCATTTCACGTTTTGTAGATCTTAAACCATCATAAAAGCTTATGGTTATAGGGAAAAAAGTTATTAATACGGTTACAACAACTTTACTCCAAATACCATACCCAAACCATAGCACAAATAATGGAGCTAAGGCTGTTATAGGAATTGTTTGAGTTGCGATTACAAGTGGATATAAAGCATTTTGTATTTTGTCATTTATGCTCATTAATATGGCTAAAAGTACACCTAAAAGTACAGCTATAAAGATACCCATTATGGTTACAAGCAAGGTAGCAGGTAAATGAACCATAAATAAAGGTTCTTTAAGTTGCCATATTTTTAATACAATAGCACTTGGTGAGGGAAGTATATACATTGCATTTATAAATCTAGCAAGTGCTTCCCAAAATATTAAAAGTAGCATGCCAAGTATTATGGCAGGTTTATATTTATTCATAAAATCACCCTTTAAATTATTTGCAAATACATTATAAAGATATTTTGGACTTTAAATATTCAACTAATTGACTTTTTAACTCAAGTATTTCAGGGTTATTCATCATATCCCTTGTCCTATTTGTAGGAAGTGGTACATCTATATGTTTCAATGTTCTTATAGGTTTATCACTTACAACTAGAATTTTTGTAGATAAAAATATAGCTTCTTCCACGTCATGTGTTATAAATAAAATAGTTTTATCTAAATTAAGCCATTGATTTAAAATCCATTCCTGTAGAGTCATTTTAGTAATTGCATCTAAAGCACTAAAGGGCTCGTCAAGTAGCATAAGATCTGCTCCAGTAAGCAGTGTTCTTATAAAAGAAATTCTTTGCTTCATTCCACCAGATAAATCCTTTGGATATTTTAATGCATAGGTATGTAAGTCAAATTCTGTTAACATTTTTAAAGCTATCTCTTGAGAAGCACACTTACTTTTACCTTGTAACTCTAAAGGTAAAGAAATATTTTGAAGAATATTTCTAAAAGGAAGTAATAAGTCCTTTTGAGGCATATACCCTATAAAAGATTTTAAAGAGTTTACGTTTTTTCCTTCTATTAATATTTCTCCAGAGTTAGGTGATTCTAAATTATTTATTAATCTAAAAATAGTACTTTTTCCGCAACCACTTGCTCCTATAATACTAATGAAATCACCTTTGTTAACTTTGAAACTTAGGTTTTCTATAATGTATTCTGTGGTGTCTTTATATTTGAAAGAAATATCATTAAAATCTAACATTTTAAAATAGATTCTCCTTTTTAATTTAAACTCATGTTAAAAGACATTTCCCAAAAGTTATATTCATATTTGCTACAGTTTATAAATATATCCTTAAGTCTAAGTAGTTCTGCTTCACTTGCATTTTCTGTAAGTTTATCAACTAAATCAATACACCATTTAGTTGTTTCAGCATATTCCTTAGAAATATAACCACTAATCCATTCTCCATAGAACTCGTGATTAACTGAGTTTTCGATTTTGCTTAATTCTTGTGCAATTAATTGATAACTCCAAGCACAAGAAAGTATAGCAACGGCTAAGTCGGATAAAGTTCCATTATGAGAAACTGATAACATATAATTTGTATAAGATATGTTACTTAATGAAGCTTCAGTGTTTTTAACTTCTTCTTGGGAAATACCTAAACGCTTCATGTAACTTTTATGTATCTTCATTTCTCCATTTAAAATATCGTGTACCATAATAGAAAAATCTCTCATAGTTTCTTCATCTGTAGCTTTAATTATACCTAAGGCAAATACCTTAGCATAATCTAAAAGATAAATATAATCTTGAATTAAATAAAACCTAAACTTTTCTATTTCTAAGTCTCCATTACCTATGCCAGCAACAAATGGATGAGTGTAATATGAATCCCATATGTCCTTAGCACTTTCATATAAATATTGTGAACACTTCATAATATAAAACCCCCTTAAAGCTTTACAGGTTAAAAATAAAAAAACCACTTTCCTTTGAAAGTGGTTAGAAAATCTTAATAATATTTAAAAATATACATATATAAATATCTAAGGCTTCAAACTACTTCCTTACGCCAGAATTAACTAGATCAAGTTATAAGGGTAAATCTCAGCTCGTAGCACCCCTAGTAGTATATAAAAATTAAATTTTTCTTAATTATAACACTATTCTTATAAAAATGCAAAATATGTTATGTTCTTAGTGAAAATTTAATGTTCTTTATTAATGAAAATAAAAATATTACTAAAAGCTATTATAATTAAGTATAAAAATGAAGTTTTTATTAAGAAAATTTTAAACAAAATGTTATTCTTTTAGTATAAAAGGTATAATATAATATATTACATAAAAGAAAAGAATGTATAAGAATGGGAGGGTTTGAGGTGGATGTTAATGGAATCCAAGGCTTATTCCTAATAAGTATAAAAGATAAAACGGTTATAGAAATACCTCCTTTAGGCGGAGTTATTGGAAGAGCAGGTGATATTTGTCCATCATATTTCAAAAATAATAAGTATGTAAGTAGAAGGCATGCTAAGATTGAATATTTTTATGGAGATTATGTGATTTTTGATTTAGGAAGCAAAAATGGAACAAAGGTAAATGGTCTTACTTTAGATGTAGGATTAAGTTTTCCTATTAGAGGAGGAGACTTATTAGAAATATGTGATGAGAAATTTGAGGTTTCTTATATAGGTATATATTAATTATGTAAGGATTGAAAAATTCTTAAAAAGCTATGGAGTGATAGGTTTAATGATTCTTTTGGAGAAGATAGATGATAATGAATTTAAGGATAAAGTATCCATATATATTGAAAATATTAATAATGGATTTGAAAGATATATAAGTGGGATTCTTGAGTATGAAGAAGTAACCAGGGATAATATGGTTGAAAATGTGAAAATAAAAGAAGATACAGTTATTAATTTTATTAAAGAGGTTTATAAAATTAATAACTTCAAGGACATATATATAGATTTTTATTTTGAAAACTTAAGTAAGGAATCTATAGAAATTATAAAGAACAATATTGAAAAGGAAGATATTGAGGTTTTGGAAAATCATATAGAAAAGTTTGGAAATGAGGGTGTGCACTTTAGATTACCTCATGAAGGATTAATTCCATTTTTCATGAGACTGAATACAAGGGAATTATTCTTTTCTACCTTTTATTTTAATGAAGTGCCTATGACCTTTTGGGGAAACTACAATTATAGTTTTCCTGTGTTTTTTAAGTGTGAAAAGGATTTTGAATTTTATTTTAACTTAGCAAAAAACTTTGGATTAACTATAAGAAAAATAAAATAATTAATTATTTAAGAAGGTTCCATCATTAAAGAATAATAAAACTATGATGAAACCTTTTCTTTTGTTTTTTGATAACTGCATAAAAATAAAAGAAAAATATTCCAGGGAAAAGCAGAAAATAAACAAAACTACAAAATTCGAACTTATAAGACAAAGAAGAAAACTGATTTTACGAAATTATAAATAAATATTTAATTTTCGGATAAAATAAACTTACAATAGCGAAAAAATGTAGTATAATACTATATGAATTAAAAAATTCGCTAAATATTTTACTAAAACCTAAGTTGTTTTGGATAAAATAGTAAAAAATATAAGATTTATTTTAATCAACAAAGGAGGAGATTAGATGTCATCAAAAAATAATGTGAAAAAACTATCTCTAATGGCATTAATATTAATGATATTTACATCTGTATATGGATTTAATAATATGCCAAGATCTTATTATCTAATGGGATACGGTGCAATACCATTCTATATAATATCAGCTATTATATTTTTCATACCTTTTGCTTTCATGATGGCCGAATATGGTGCTGCATTTAGAAATGAAAAAGGTGGTATATATTCATGGATGGAGAAATCCGTAGGTCCTAGATATGCTTTTGTAGGTACCTTCATGTGGTATGCATCAGCAGTTATATGGATGGTTAACACATCCTCAGGATTATGGATTCCAATTTCAAATGCCATTTTTGGTAGTGATACAACTTCAACTTGGAGTTTATTTGGACTATCTTCAACTCAAACACTTGGTATCTTAGGAGTACTTTGGATTATATTCGTTTGCTTTATAAGTACTAAAGGTTTAGATAAAATTAAAAAAGTTACTTCTATAGGTGGTACAGCAGTTGCATTACTTAACTTAGTATTATTATTTGGTGCTATAGCTGTATTAATAGGAAATAAAGGACAATTAGCAGAACCAATAGTTAATGCTGCTTCTTTTATAAAATCTCCTAACCCAGCATATGCATCAACTATATCAATGTTTTCTTTCTTAGTTTATGCAATTTTTGCTTTTGGAGGAATTGAAGTTGTTGGTGGATTAGTAGACCAAACTGAAAATCCAGAAAAGAATTTCCCAAAAGGAATAGCTGTGGCTGCTATAATTATAGCAATTGGATATGCTGTAGGAATATTCTGTATAGGTATATTTACAAACTGGGCCCAAGTACTTTCACCAGATACAGTACATAAAGCCAATGTAGGATATGTTGTAATGAATAACTTAGGATACCAAATAGGTATGGCCTTTGGTGCAAGCCAACAAGTTGCAATTCAAATTGGTAACTGGATTGCTAGATTTGTAGGACTTTCAATGTTGCTTGCTTTAACAGGAGCATTCTTCACAATGACTTATGCACCATTAAAACAATTAATTGAAGGATCTCCAAAGGGATTATTCCCAGAGAAGTTCGCAAAATTAAATAATGGTATACCTGTTAATGCTATGATAGTGCAGGCTACTGTTGTTATAGTTATTATTTTACTAGTGTCTTTTGGTGGTAAATCAGTATCTAAGTTCTTTGACGTATTAGTAGCAATGACTAATATAGCAATGACAGTACCATACATGTTTTTATCAGCAGCATTTATATTCTTTAAGAGAAAAGAAGAGATACAAAAACCTTTCGAAATTTTCAAGGGTAAAACATTCCCAATAGTAGTATCTGTAATAGTTACTGCTACAGTAGGATTTGCAAATGTATTTTCAATTATAGAACCAGCTATGAACGGTGATATAGCTACTACAATCTGGAGTATAGCTGGACCAATTATATTCTCAGTTGTAGCCTTATTAATGTTTAGAAGATACGAAAAAAATAAAAGTATATAGAATATATAATTAAAGGCCTTGCTATTGGTAGCAGGGCCTTTATAAGTTTAGGTATAAATTAAATAACTTTCCTTTGTACTATATTTGAAATTAGTATTAGAAATGGTTATTATATAAGATGAGATAATTAATATAAACATAATAAAAACTAAAAATATACTTTAAATCTGTATTTTAAAATATATTGCAGGACAAAATAAAACTTTATAAGATTTATTTTTATATAAAGGGATGTTATTTGGGAGGAAAGTTTTATGGAACTTAAGATGTTCGACTTTATTGAAGATGTTAATGAATGTCTTCGTGATATTAGGAGTGAATTAAAGGAAATAGCTGAAGAAATAGAGGATTATTTAGAGGAGTGCCTAATACCAGTAAATGAAGGCAATTTGCATATTAGATCTAGAGTAAAGTCAAGTTCTAGTTTAAGAGAAAAGATTTTACGAAACAGTTATTATAAAAACTATAAAACAGGAGAAGAACTTATACTAAATCTTCATGATTTAATAGGGGTGAGAATAGAATGTAGGTTTATTGAGGATGAAAAAGAAATTTACAATGCATTAAGGGAGTACTTTGTAGTAAAGGATGAGGAAAGTGGATATTACTATAATCCCAAAAATGAAAATGTATTATTAGAATTAGATAGTATACAGCCTCAAAGACAAAAAAATGGGTTTGAAATTTTTAGAATAGATGGATTATATAAAAATGGTGATAAGTGTTATAACTATGAATTGCAAATTAAATCCCTAGTAAATGTATTTTGGGGAGAAATAGAACATAAGATCATATATAAAAATAATAATTATATGATCGCTGATGGATTTTTAAAAGAGATAATGAAATCTATTAAGAAAAATTTATCTATGATAGATAATCAGTTGCTACTTATATATAATCAATATAATTACAGTAATGCTATAGATCCTTTAGTAAGAAAGAATCATATAGAGGTCTTATTATCTAAAATGATATACGATATTTTTTCAACTAAGATGAAAGACAGTATAGGTTTTATCGTTGACTTTAAAAAATCTTGCGATACAATAGTTAATTATATTTTTAGAACAAATCATGCGCATGACTTAGAAGGATATAATAAAACTTTACTAAAAATGTTTGATAGAATAAATGAAATAAGTAAGGACGAAGTTAACTTTAATAGCGAAATAAAGTTTGAAAGAGATGTATGTGTCAATGGCGAATTCGCTAGAGTTATATCAAAAGAGATATTAAATAATATAAACAATGATTTTCAATGGAATTTATTCTTTAAAATACTATTTGAAATAGAATTAGGAAATAATGCAGAGGATTTTGAGTGTTTTATAAAATACTTATGCAATGAATTCTATGGAAGTCATAGCTTTGTAGAACTGTATAAAAAGTTTGAAATAGAGGAAGCAGAAGATATAAAAGAAGATTTAATGGTTTCTATAGCCAAAGCCTATGAGAAGAATGGAACAATAAACTTTATACAAGAGAAGTATATTGAAGATATAAATGAGAGTTTAGATAATTATTTGAAAGTACTATGTGATGTTGTAAAAGATTTTGAACAGTGGGCAGAGAACAAAGAAACTTATCTTGAAATATTTACAGTTAAGGTGCTTTTAATATTAAATACGAATATAGAAAGAAAGGTAATAAATAAACTTATAAAGAAAATAAAAAGTGTTAATAAAGATGAAGATAACAAGAAAAAATTACTAGAATTTTTTAATTAAATATAAGAAAATGGTGATTGCATTTAAAAGATTGCAAAAAAGATTGTTAAAAAATAAATATATTAAGTAATAATTAAATTTTATTGACGAAACTTTTAAAAAGATGATATAATCCAAGAGCTGAAAAAAAGTTTAGTGGAAGTTAAATTGGGAGGAAAGATTATGGAAACGACAAAAGAAGTTAAAATTGTTACCGCAGATCCTTCAGCTTTAGGATTATTTGGTTTAGCTGTTATAACTTTAGTTGCATCTTCACAAAAATTAGGTATTACTACAGGAACATCTTTAATATTTCCGTGGGCTATCTTTTTAGGTGCATTTGCACAATTATTTGCATGTATAAATGATTTTAAACATAACAATACATTTGGAGCAACAGCTTTTGGAGCATATGCATTTTTCTGGTTTTCAATGGGATGCACTTGGTTAGTACAAGCAGGTGTATTTGGTGAGAAATTTGCATCTATGGCAGATCCTAAGCAATTAGGTTTTGCATTTGTTGCATACTTAATATTTACTATATTTATGACAATAGGAGCTATGGAAACACATAAGGTATTATTCTCTATATTTGTTTTTATAGATTTCTTATTCTTAGGTTTAGCGATGAACTCTTTTGGAATAGGTGGAGAATTCGGACATCATTTAGCTGCTTATTCAGAGTTAATTATTGCTTTACTATCATTCTATGGATCAGGTGCTGCAGTTTTAAACAAGCACTTTGGTAAAGTATTTTTACCAGTTGGAAAGCCATTTGGAATCTTTAAAAAGTAAATTTAAGTTTAAAATAAATTGAAATTTTATAAATAAGACCTCTTATATATACGAAAGTTAATTTTAGTATATATAAGAGGTCTTTTGCATATTCACCTACTTATACATAGCAAGTGATTTAAGTATTACTTTCATATCTTCTCTGGAGAGTTGTTTTTTCATTTCTGACATAACATAAATAAGTGGATAAATATAGGTATTAAGAAAATTAGTGTTTATATACCCCTTAGATGCATTATAACATAAGCGCATACTATCATCTTTGAAAATAATAGAAGTAAGATTACTTAATATCATAAACTTACAACTGCTGTTAAGTGTCAGCCCCTTATAATCTAAAAAATAATCTAAGTTTCTTAAACTTTTCTGTAGAACTATTCGAGGAAAAGATAAATCTATAATCAAATCTTACACCTCCATATTAATAATTGATCTTTACATGTGTTAAGAAAAATGAATTACTATTTAGTTTATTCGAAATTATAAAAATGTGTTAATTAAAAGGAAATTGGGTAAATTAAATACTAGGAATATTATAATGAATATTAATTTAGAGGTGAAGATATATGAGTAATACATTATCCATGAAAGTAAGCAGTTACATAAAGGCAACAGATATTATTATAAACAATATAGACAAAGCATTAGGTAAAGCAGAAGCATTGCAATTTAAAAGAGAGTTAGAAGAGTTAAAACATTCATATGAATACCAAAAAAGTATTTTATCTAAAGAATTTTTAAAAGAAGATAAGGAAATAAATGAAGAAGATGAGGTGTGGAGAAGTATAATAAATGCCTTAGAATCACAAGAAACTGTTGTTTTAAAAAATGATGCTTGTATTTTAAAATATATAAATACAACCTATGAATTAAGTATAAAAATGCAAGATGAATTACTTAAAGAATTTAATTATGAAGATAATAACTTTTATTTAGATGTCACTAAAGCTTTAGAAGCAACAAATAAAGCTATAAAACCCTTGAAAAATTATAGAAAATAAAGAAAAAAGGTTTTAATTAATTAGTATATGATAATTAGAACTTTTTTATGTAACTTAAAAAAATTCCAAAAACTTGAAAAAATATCTAAGAAGTGATACAATTAATGGTAATAAATTTTTTATTCTTCTGGAGGTGAATTTTTGAATTTATTATTTGAAAATTTTATTCACTATTTAGAAAATTTAAAGATTAAGTATAGAACTATAGAGGAAACAGAAGGGGTTACAGTAGATATAGAAAATGAATTGTGCAAAAATGCAGAAATGACATTTTTGTTTTCAAAGGATAAAGATGATTATAAGGTTAATATAATTTTGACTACTAACATGAGAAAGTTGAGCAAAAAAGAAATAGAGGCTATGATGGCTGAAGTAAGGAGCTTAAACAGAATAACCCCATATAGGCAATACAATATAAGAGATATTGAAAATCTAGAACTTAAATCTATTTTGTATATTAAAGAACCTTCAGATGTAAAAGTTATATATAGGACTATAAATAGCATGTTATTAGACTTCTATGCTAGGTTTAAAGATGTTGTATAAAAATAACTAAGAGAGATAAAGGGGGAGTTATTCCTCTTTATCTCTCTTAATTTGAAGAAATAAAAAATAAAGTTTCATAATTTAATATTATGTGTTTAGTTGGAATGTATAAATAAAGATTTATTATCTTATTAATAAATCCTTGCCCTTCGGGGAAATATATAGGTGTAGTATTATAATTATTAAAAGGAGAATACATATGAAAAAGACATTTAAAGAATACAGAGAAGAAGCAAAGCATGTAGAAATAAACCATCCTAATAGCTCTAAGGATAAAAAAGGAAATAAAAGTGTGGGGCCTAAATTTGAAAACCATGCTGGAGAGCCAATAAAATAGAGTGAGTTTTTAAACTATCCTAATTTTAAAAGTTACTTCTTGGTAAGTACTGAGAGTTACTTTAATTTGGGATAGTTTTTTTATTTCTTCTCCTGAAGATAAAAATCTTATTCAAAACAATTAATAATAATTATTAATTAACTACGATTTTACATTAACCTATGTTATAATTAAGATACAAAAATATTAAGGAGAAATTAAAATGAATAATGAAGAATTATACATAAAATTAATTGGTGAAAATCCTTCTTATATAAAGAATATAGAAAGTCCTTCATACGAAATGAAGTTAATAGCGCTTAGAAAAAGTGGTACAGTAATTAGATTTATTAAGGATGTAACAGAGGATTTAAAAATGGAGGCTGTTAAATCTAATGCACATGCCATAGAATATATAAAAAATCCAAGTGAAAATTTAAGCTTAGAAGCAGTTTCTAAGGATTGGAATACCTTGTCTTATATAGATAATCCAAGTGATAAGGTGATTTTATGTGCCCTTAATCAATGTGGAAATGCTATTAAGTATGTTAAAAATCCTAATATAGATATGAAGAGAAAAGCTGTTTTGAAAAATTATGAAGCTATTGAATTTATAGAAAATCCAGAGGAAGAAATTCAATTAATTGCTATAAATAGTTATTGGGGAGCTATTAAATTTATTTCTAATCCTACAATAGTAGTTCAAACTGAAGCTATAAAAAGTAAGGCAGAGGCTATTAAGTACATAGATATTTATGATGATGAGTCTATGAAACTATTTATATTTTATAATATAAATGTTTTAAAGTATGTATATCAAGATATAGAACCATTTATAGTAACTCAAGCTTTAATGGATAAATTTTCGGGTGATACTGTAGATGAAGGTTATATTAAGGATTTTATGGATCTAGAGGTATTAAGTATGGACAAGATAAAATTTATTAAGGAATACGGAAATAAAAGGACTAAGCAATTATTAATTGATTACAAATTGTCTATATAAAAAGAGAAGGGTAGATTTTTGAGTAGGTTTATATACTTAGAAAGGAGTTACATATGAATTTTAATGAAACTTTAAGTAGTTTAGAATTGATTTTGCAAAGTGAGGCTGTTCCTTTAATTGTAGGGGAAAGTGGTATAGGAAAAACAGCTTTAATTAGAAGTTTATGTAATAAAAATAAATACGATATGGTAGTTATTGATGCTAATCTTTTAAAAGAAGGTGAAATAGGAGGGCTTCCTATAGTTGAGGATTACCTAGATAACAATGGTAATACAAGAAAGAGAACTACCTATGCAACTCATAATAAGTTAGTTGAAATAGAGTCTCTGCTTAAGAAAAATCCAAAGGGTAAAGTAGTTTTATTTATAGATGAAATAAATAGATGCGAACATGCGGTTCAACAAGAATTGATGAATTTGATTTTAAATAGGGAAATAAACGGATATATATTAGAAAAAAGGGTATTAGTGGTAGCTGCTATGAATCCAGAGAATAAATTCAACTATGGTGGAGGAAATTACAGTGTGGTTAATATGGATCCAGCTCAGGAAAATAGATTTGTATGGATTTACATGGAAAGCAATCCAAAAGCTTGGGTTAAGTGGGCTTTAAATGAAGGAAATATAAATAAGAGGGTTGTAGAATTTATAAAGGATTTCCCAGAATATTTACATAGACCTAATGATGAATTTAGTGAAAGGGCAACCCCTAGGAGTTGGGAGAGAATATCTAAGCTATATTCAATTTATGAGAATTCAGCACAAGAGATTGATTTAAATATTTTTTATAATGTGGTAAAAGGAAATGTAGGTATTGATATTGCACAGGATTTTATATCCTTTATAGAAAATTATGAAAAAAGTATTATATCACCAGAGGATTTATTGAATAAGAATTACAAAATAGATATTCTAAGGGAGGAGATTTTAAAGGCTAATCATTCTAAGTTATATGTACTTTGTAAGAATGTTTTAAGCTATTTAAGTGAACATAGCTATGATGGTGATAAACTACAAACATTATGTACTATGTTAAGTTTATACCCTGTAGATTTGACCATGGGGATTCTAAAAGAGATAAAAGAAGAATATGAGGGAAATATATATAGGGATTTGTTAGAGGAAGATAAATTTATTGAATTATTCTTTACTTGTTTTAATCTTTAAAGTTTTTAAGGAGAAAGACTATGCGAGAAAGCGAAATTGAAGAATTAAGAAGAAAACTTTATTCAGAATGTGTTTATTTTAATCAAGAGTCTATTAGTGGTGAATTTAAAAATGATTTTTCACGGTTTTTAGAACAATGCAATTTATCTATGATAGAAGGGGGAGATAATTTTTTTGGATTATTCATGATTAATGTGAAAAGAGAAATAGATATAGAAATAATAGAGCCAATTGTGACAATAGTTTCAATTGGTGGATTCATTATGTATTTTAATCCAAAAATAATCCTTCAATATGATCTAAAGCAAATTAAGGCTTTAATTAAACATGAGATATATCATATAATGTATTCTCATCACTCAAGAGCTAAAAAACTTTATAAAAACTATTGTAGAAAAGCTGTAAATATTGCAATGGATATAGCTGTTAATCAATTTATAAACAATTTGCCACCTAATGCCTTTAAAATAGAAACTATAAATATGATTTATAATTTAAGCTTAGGCTATGATGAGATCTTAGAAAATTATACAAAGGTGTTAGATGAGTTATTTAAAAGTAAGAGAAATCATGATAAAGTTACAGCTATGAATAAAGAAGCTGGCCTTGAGAAACGAGAGGAAAATGCAGAAACTATGCATAGCTTATGGGAAAATAATCTTGAAAAGGTAGATGACAATTACTTTAAATCTATGGTTAAAAAGATTGCTAATAAAAGTAATAAGGGAACTATGCCAGATGGTTTGGAAAATATAATTAATACATTTAATTATAAACCTGAATTGGATTGGATAGGATATTTAAAAAATCAAGTTTCAACTATGACTTTTGGATATAAAAAAACCTCCATGAGAAGAGATAGAAGACAGCCTCATAGATATGATTTAAGAGGCACTTTACGAGACCATGTTGCAAAAATAATTGTAGCTATTGACGTTAGTGCCAGCATGACAGAGGAAGAGATAAATAGTATATTGAAAGAAATAATTTATATTTCTAAAAATCATCCTATTGAGATAACTATTATAGAATGTGATAGTGAAATTAGAAGGATATACTCTCTTAAACATTACAGTGAAATTAAAAAAAGATTAAAAAGAACTGGAGCAACTTCCTTTTCACCGGTATTTGAATATATAAAGAAAAATAATTTAAGTACAAGTGTTTTAGTGTATTTTACTGATGGAGAAGGAGAAGGTGAATTAACTGTTAAACCAACGAATTATAGTACTTTATGGGTGCTTTGTGGTGATAAAGAACTATCTTTGAAAAATAGTTATGGAGAAATAAAACATTTGAAAAAATGTAAAAATAATAAAGAAAGTATTGCGGAGGCTCTTGAAATTTATAGAACAACCTCTGATATACAAAATAGAGTTCATATGTAAAAATAAAAAGTAAATTAAGTAATATTATCCTTAATATGTAACATAAATATAACTATAATAATACCTTATATTATAGTATTAATATGATGGAGGATAATATGCAAGATAAGAATGCTAAGAGCCTTTTTGGTTGCGATGTAAATGAATTCAGAGGAAACATTGACTTTGTGGAACTAAAGAAGCAAGTAAAATTTGTGTACTTAAGATCTTCGGGCAATGGCAGTGGAAAATTTAGAGTAGATAAAAAGTTTTTTGATTATGCTCAGGGAGCTAGAGATGTAGGGTTACCAAGTGGTGCATATCATTTTGGGGTGCCAAGTACAGATTTACTTACTGCAGATTCTCAGTGTGATGATTTTATTAAGGTTTTACAAGATGGTTATGGGGCTGGAAATTATGGAGACTTATTTCCGGTATTAGATATTGAGGTTCCAGAAGATAAATCTATTAGCACTGATGCACTTTTAAATTGGATTAATAGATTTAGAAAAAGATTTGAATCTAAGACAAGAAGAAAATTAATGTTATATACAGGTATATGGTTTATTGAATTATATAACGACTTTAAGTCTTCAACTAAGGGATATATACTAGCTAATATGCCTTTGTGGATAGCTGATTATGGATTATTAGGAAATCAATATCCTAGAGATGCTGGTGGATGGACAAGATGGAGAATATGGCAATATACAGATCAAGGTGTGTTAAATGGATTAATTCCTCCAGTAGATTTAAACTGGGGACCAGATAATATTGATAGATTAATGCCCCCTGCAAAGGTAAAGGATCTAAAGGTTACTATGGATTCAAACAAAATATATCTAAAGTGGGTAGCTAATACAGAAAGTGATTTAGCTGGATACAATGTTTTCTTAAATAGTAATTATATTAAAACTTTAGGGAAATCAGCTACAAGTTATGCCATAACTAAACCTAAAGCATTAAAGCCAGGTCAATCCTTTGAGGTAGGAATAGAAGCCTTTGACACTGATGGAGACTTTTCAACTACAAGGACTAAGGTAACTGTAAGTGGAGCTAGGTGGAGAAAAGAAGTCTTCCTTGAAGATGAGGGTTCAGATGTTGAAGTTAAGCCGATTTCAAGAACTTTAAACTATGAATCTCAGGAAACACCATTATTTACAGGTGAAGAAAGATACCAATCTATATTAGATGAAATTGATGAAGAAGAAGTGGTTTATGAAGATAAGATATATTGTTCTTATCCAGAATTTTACGAAGAATACTAAAATAAAAAGGATAGACTAGAATTCTAGTCTATCCTTTTTATTTTAGTATACTATGAATTTTTGAACTTTAAATAAGATATGAACATATCACTTAGTAGTTGTATATTACTACTTCGTTCTTCGTAATAGTTATGTATTAATAAAGAAAGATTAACTAATAAACATTCAAAAAATTTACTTATTTCTTCCTTGGTTATTTTGGTTTTTGTAGACTCAAAGTAATACATAAGTGTAGTTTGGATAGAGTTTTTCAAATCTATAATTCTCTCATCCGCAGATATAGCTTTATTAGAAGATAGCCCATAGGATCCCATTCCATTTCTAAAAGAAACATCATCATAAAGAACGGAAATAAACTCTTTTATTTGTAATTTAGGATCATTTTCATAGTGAGGTATATTATTTATTTTATATAGGGTATCATTCCAACTTTGGCATAGAACTGTTATGTATAGTTCAAGTTTATTTGGAAAATAGTTATAAAGAGTTCCTACAGCTATGCCAGAGTTTTTAGCTATTTTTTTCATATCAACTTCATCATAGTCTAAATTACGAAATAAATCTAATGCAGAATTAGTTATAGTTTCTTCTAAATTTTTAATTATTTTTGGCATTGATACACTTCCTTACATATATAGCGATTATAATATATAGTATACAACATATTATAATACAAAATCTATTCGACTTTTAAAATCTATATGATATAATAAAATTATGTGTCTAAAAACGTTACATAAAGGATGGATGAAATATTTATGATAAGTACTACTAATATAAGTTTAAGATATGGCGGACGTAAGTTATTTGAGGATGTTAATATAAAGTTTACTCCAGGTAACTGTTATGGGTTAATAGGGGCCAATGGAGCTGGAAAATCAACTTTCTTAAAAATATTATCAGGAGAAGTTGAAGCAAACACTGGGGAAGTACATATTGCTCCAGGTTTAAGAATGGCTGTTTTAAAACAAGACCACTTTAAATATGATGAAAATGCAGTTTTAGAAACTGTTATAATGGGACATACAAGATTACATGAAATAATGCAAGAAAAAGAAGCTTTATATTCTAAAGCTGATTTTACTGATGAAGATGGAATAAAGGCTTCAGAGCTAGAGTGTGAATTTGCAGAACTAAATGGATGGGAAGCAGAATCAGAGGCAGCTACATTATTAATGGGATTAGGAATTCCAGTAGATATGCACGAAAAATTAATGAAGGAATTAACTGGATCAGAAAAAATAAAGGTTTTATTAGCTCAAGCTTTATTTGGAAAACCAGACATACTATTACTAGATGAGCCTACGAACCATTTAGATATAAAGTCTATAAACTGGCTTGAAAATTTCTTAATGGACTTCGAAGGTACAGTAATAGTTGTATCCCATGATAGACACTTCTTAAATAAGGTGTGTACTCATATGGCGGATGTTGACTTTGGAAAGATTAAATTATATGTAGGAAACTATGACTTCTGGTATGAATCTAGTCAATTAGCATTACAAATGTCTAAGGATCAAAATAAGAAAAAAGAAGAAAAAATTAAGGAATTACAAGAATTCATTGCTAGATTTAGTTCTAACGCATCAAAGGCTAAGCAAGCAACTTCACGTAAGAAGTTACTAGATAAAATAAATTTAGAAGATATAGAACCTTCTTCAAGAAGATATCCATATGTAGGATTTAAGCCAGAGAGAGAAGTGGGTAATGATATTCTTATAGTTGAGGATTTATGTAAAACTATAGATGGAGTTAAGCTTTTAGATAAGGTTAGTTTTACAGTAAGCAAAGATGATAAAATTGCTTTTGTAGGAGAAAATGAAATAGCAACTACAACTTTATTTAAGATTTTAGTTGGAGAATTAGAACCAGATAGTGGAAGCTTCAGATGGGGTGTTACAACATCACAAGCATACTTCCCAAATGATAACTCACAGTTCTTCGATAATGTGGATTTAAGCTTAGTTGATTGGTTAAGACAATACTCAGAGGAAAAATCTGAAAGTTTCTTAAGAGGATTCTTAGGAAGAATGCTATTCTCAGGAGAGGAAGCACTTAAAAAGGCTTCTGTTTTATCAGGGGGAGAAAAGGTGCGTTGTATGCTTTCAAAAACTATGTTAAGCAGTGCTAACGTTTTAATTTTTGATCAACCAACAAACCACTTAGACTTAGAATCGATCACAGCTGTAAACAATGGACTTATGGAATTTAAGGGTAATTTACTTTTTGCCTCTCATGACCATCAGTTTGTTCAAACTATTGCAAATAGAATAATTGAAATTCTTCCACAGGGAATAATTGATAAGAAAGTAACATATGATGAATACTTAGAAGATCCAGAAGTTATGAGAATTTTAAAAGAAACTTATGGAAAATAATAAAGGATACAAATTTATAAAATCTTGACAAGTATTTCTTCAAGGTATAAAATCAAATTATAAATTTAATAATATTATATGTATCTTTACAAAGACGTAGAGGAATTATAAGAGCAATGATGCTCCTTAGGTATATTTACCTGAGGAGCTTTTTTATTTAAAAAATAAAGCAATATAAGAAATTCTTAGATATGAAAACTTGGAATGTTTAAGAATTTAACATTAAGATTAACGTAAGGAGAGAGAAAAAATGAGTACTTTTAGTGTAAAGCCAAAGGTTTATTTTGGAGTAGGAGAGCTTAAAGCTTTAAGAGAAATGAACTGCAAAAATGCTTTTATAGTAACTGATCCATTCATGGTTAAATCAGGTGCTATAAACAAAGTAACAGAACAATTAGAGTTAGGATCAATAAATTATGAGGTTTTCTCAGAAATAGTACCAGATCCACCGCTAGAAACAGTTGCAAAAGGAATAAAATCAATGGATAAGTTTAGTCCAGATGCAGTTATAGCAATGGGTGGAGGTTCTGCAATAGATGCAGCTAAAGCAATAACTCACTTTAGAGGCTTAGTTAAAAGTGGAACAACTGGAGTAGCAGTAGAAAAGCCTATGTTTATTGCCATTCCAACAACAAGTGGAACAGGATCAGAAGTAACTGCATTCTCTGTAATCACAGATAAACAATTAAACGTTAAATATCCATTAGTAGAAGAAGACATGTTGCCAGATGCAGCTATTTTAGATGCTGAATTAGTAAAATCAGTTCCAGCTTCAATTACAGCTGATACAGGAATTGACGTATTAACTCATGCCATAGAGGCTTATGTTTCTACTGAGGCTTCAGATTTTACTGATGCTTTAGCTGAAAAAGCTATAAAATTAGTATTTAAGTATTTGCCGATAGCTTATAAAGAGGGAGCAAACTTAGAAGCTAGAGAGAAAATGCACAATGCATCTTGTATTGCAGGTATGGCATTTACTAATTCATCTTTAGGAATAAATCATAGTATGGCACATATAATAGGTGGAAGATTCCATGTACCACATGGTAAAGCAAATGCACTGGTACTTCCGTATGTAATAGAATATAATGCTGATATTAAAATATCATCAAATAGAGAATATACTAAAGCAGCAGAAAGATATGCAGAGATTGCTAGATTCTTAGGATTAACAACATCTAATAATCCACGTGAAGGAGTACGTTCACTTCTTAATGCTGTTAAAAATCTAATTAAGACTGTTGGTATTCCTAATAGATTAAAAGACTTAGAAATATCATTAGCGGATTTTGAGGCAAATGTTGATGAGATGGCACAAATAGCTAAGGATGATGCTTGCACAGTAACGAATCCAAGAAATCCTGAAGTTACAGAATTAAGAGATTTATTTTGTAAAGTTTATAATGGAAGATAATTAAAGTTAAATTATTTATTTCTTAAGTAAGATATATATACCATAAATAATATATATGTTTTACATTTAAATGAAATATATTCAAAAATATTTTATAGAATTTTATGATTTAAAGCTCTACAAGGTATTAATATTCAGAGAAGTTAAAAAAAATGTAAAATTTCATATTAATTTGTTGACAAAGATTATGGTACATTATATAATGTAAACATAGATAAGAGGAAATTAGTACGAAGATGTACTTTAACTTAGAGCAATGAAGCTCCTTAACACATGCAAATGTTTTAAGGGGCTTTTTATATTTTAAAATTAAGAACTGGAGTGACAGTTATGGAAGAAAAACAAAGAATTATTCAAGAATTTGTTCCAGGAAAACAAATTACTTTAGCTCATTTAATTGCTCATCCTAATAAAGCAGTTTATAAAAAGATGGGTTTAACAGATGAGTATAATGAAGCTATAGGAATTTTTACTTTAACACCTAGCGAAGCCGCTATAATAGCAGCAGATGCAGCTACTAAAGCAGCAGGAGTTGAAATCGGTTTCGTAGATAGATTTAGTGGATCATTAGTTATAACTGGTGATGTTTCAAGTGTTGAGGCAGCATTAAAAGAAGTATCTAATCTACTAAGTAATATTTTGGGCTTTACCATAGCACCAATAACAAAGTCTTAGGAGTAGTAATATGAAAAAGGTGATGTTTATTGGAAGAACAGGGACTGGGAAAACAACTTTAACTCAGGCTCTTAACAATGAAAAAATAGAATATAAAAAGACTCAATCCTTAGAGTTTTCTGATTTTATAATAGATACTCCGGGAGAATATATAGAAAATAAGGCCTATTATAATGCTTTGATTGTAACTTCAGCAGATGCAGATATTATAGCATTGTTACAGGATGCAACTACTGAACAAAGTATATTTCCACCTGGTTTTGGAAGCATATTTGCAAAACCAGTAATAGGAATAGTAACAAAAGTTAATAAAGTTAGTGATGAAAATGAGCTGGAGAAAAGTAAAGAATTTTTAAAAACAGCTACTTGTGAAAAAATATTTTTAGTAGACTCATTAGAAAATAAGGGAATAGAAGAACTGAGGGAATTTTTAAAATAATAAATATAAAATAATTAAAAAATTTTTGTATTTATTAAAAGAAATGTGGTAAAATACAATATATACACATAGACAATGTCGAAAGATGACTTCAGGGAATCTTATTTTTAAATGAGGTGATTAAATTTGGTAAAGAGAATTGTAATAGCCGATGACGAACCTATTACAAGAATGGATATTAAGGAAATGCTTCAAGAAGAAGGTTACGATGTTGTAGCTGAAGCAGGAGATGGTTTTGATGCCATAGAAGCATGCAGAAAGTCTTTGCCACATTTGGTGATAATGGACATTAAAATGCCTTTGCTAGATGGGTTAAATGCTGCTAAAAAAATAACACAAGAAAACTTAGCTGATGGAGTTGTTCTTTTAACAGCTTATAGTGATAAGGATTTTATTGAGAGAGCTAAAGAAGCTGGTGTTTTAGGATATTTGGTTAAACCTTTAGACCATAAAGCCTTGATTCCTACAATCGAAATAGCATTAAATAAAGCTAATGAGATTAAGCGTATAAAAAAAGATTTTAAGTCAACTAAAGAAAAATTAGAAGCAAGAAAAGTAATTGAAAAAGCTAAAGGTATTCTTATGAATCAGAAAAGTATTACAGAAGAAGAAGCTTATATAACTTTAAGAAATCTGAGTATGGATAAAAGAGTTACCATGAAAGAAATTGCTGAAATAATAGTGATGAGTAGTACGTAAAACTACTTGAATAATCACAAAGAGGAATTTTATATGGATACAATAGAAAGCTTGTGTAAAAGTAATACGAATTTAAGTTATGAGGATATTGAAATAATAAAAAGTATTGCGTCCACTTTGAAATTGATTGCAGATTCCAGTAATGGAAATGTCTTCATAGATGTAATGACAAAACATAAAGATGAAGCAATTGTTGTGGCAGCAGATTACCCTAATAAAGGTAATAATCTTTATGAAAGAAATGTAGTAGGGGAGTTAGCTATAAGAAAAAATGAACCTGCTGTAATTAGAACTTTAGAAGTTGGAATGCCTTCTAGAGATTTAAGAGCCATAACCCAAGAGCAAAGAAAAGTTAAGCAAAGTGTTGAACCGATTAAAAATAGACATAATAAAACTATTGCAGTGCTTATAATAGAAAAAGATGTAACTGAAAACTTAGAAGAAAGAACAAAGTTGCAACTATTAGCAGATACTAATGAGCAATTAACTAATGAAATATCTATGGCTGATAATAAAAATATAAGTTATTATGTAAATGATGCTGTACTTATTTTAAATTCTAAGGGAATAGTGGTTTTCAATAACCCTATGGCAGATAGGTTATATAAAAAATTGGGTTATAAAGATGAGCTTATAGGAATGAAATTTTCTAATTTGTCTTTAGTTAACTTAGATTTTGATGATATTATAAATGAAAACAAAATTGTAGTTAGAGAAGAAGAAGTTGGAGAATTGACATTGCAAATTAAGTTCATAACTCAGCCAACTGAAAATAATAAGTTGGTTATGTTGGTTAGGGATTTAACAGAGGTAAAAGAAAAAGAAAAAGAGCTTATTCTAAAATCTGTTGCAATTAAAGAAATTCATCATAGAGTAAAAAACAATCTTCAAACAGTAGCTAGTCTTTTAAGATTACAAGCTAGAAGATCTAAAAGTGAAGAATTTAATGACATTGTAAATGAGAGCATGAATAGAATTTTATCTATTTCGGCCACACATGAAATACTTGCAAAGCAAGGAATAGATGAAGTTAACATAAAAGAAGTATTGAATAAAATAAAATATAGTATGGTTATTCTAAAAAAGGTGCAAAGCTTGAAGCTTAGTATTCTTATAAAGGGTGATGATTTAAAGGTATCTTCTGATAAATCAACTACCATAGCTTTAGTAGTAAATGAAATCATACAAAATTCTTTAAAACATGCATTCAATAATAAAACTGAAGGAGAAATAGTAATAACTATTAAAGAAGGCAATATATATTCTTCTATTTGTGTAATAGACAATGGTGGAGGATTTGATATTGAAGGAATAGACTCTCAAAGTTTAGGATTGAATATAGTAAAAAGCTTAGTTAAAGATAAATTAGGGGGAAACCTTAATATAGAATCTAACAAAGAAGGAACTAAAGTATATTTCGATTTTAGAAATGAATAAAGAAAACCTAAACACAAGGTTGTGTTTTTGAAAAGGCAATGAAGCCCAGATTATTTAGTAGTAAATAGTGTCATATCTATTTAGTACTAAGCATTCTGGGCTTTTTTATATAGATAATCCTGTAATAAAAGGGGTGACAAAAGTGAAAGAAAAGATTTTAAGTGTTGGGATTGATATTGGAACATCAACTACTCAATTGGTATTTAGTAAAATAACAATTGAAAACACTGTAAGTAGCTTTTCTGTACCAAGAATACAAATAGTTGAAAAGGAAATAGTGTATAGAAGTAATATCTATTTCACACCTTTGAGTAATCAAACAACTATAGATGGTGCTAAGGTAAGAGAAATAATAGAATCTGAATACAAAAGAGCTGGTATTAAACCAGAAGAGGTTAAAACAGGAGCAGTAATAATTACTGGGGAAACAGCAAGAAAACAAAATGCCAATGAGGTATTAGACACATTAAGTGGCTTAGCTGGAGACTTTGTAGTTGCAACTGCTGGACCAGATTTAGAATCTATAATAGCTGGTAGGGGTGCTGGTGCAGATAAAATATCTGACGATGAAATAGCATACGTAGTTAATATAGATATTGGTGGTGGAACATCTAACTTAGCATTATTCCATAATGGAGAAGTAAAAGATACTGGATGTTTAGATGTAGGTGGAAGGTTAATAAAAATTGATCCTGACACAAAAAAAATATACTATATATTCCCTAAAATTAAAAAGTTAGCGGAAAGTATTGGTGTAAATATAGAAGTTGGCGATATAGCTGAAATAGATAAAATAAGAAAAATAGCAAAAGCTATGACTGATTTATTAGAAGAATCAGTTTGTATAAAAGAAAGAACAGCTATGTATCATGAAATAATAACTAATAATAATGCCAAAGGTAAAGGTATTAAAGATGGTTATAAAATAGATTACATAACTTTTTCCGGTGGTGTAGCTGATTATGTATATAATGAGGATTACAATGATCCATTTAAATATGGAGATATGGGTGTAGTCCTAGGAGAAGAAATTAGAAAATCTAATTTACTTAAAAAATTAAAGCTTAGAGAAGCAGTTGAAACAATTAGAGCAACCGTAGTAGGTGCTGGTTCTCACACTACTGATATAAGTGGAAGTACTATTACTTACACTAAGGATGTTTTCCCAGTGAAAAACATTCCTATATTAAAAATTTCTAAATCAGATGAGGAAAAGGGCTTAGATGCAGTAGAAAATGCAATCAAAGAACAACTTTCATGGTTTGATTTGGAAAATGAAAAACAACAAGTTACAGTGGCTTTGACTGGGGAGAAAAACCCGAGTTATGCATATATACAAAATTTATCAAAAGCAATCATAAACGGTATGACTGAAGTCTTAAATAGAGATTATCCAGTCTTCGTAATTGTTGAAAACGACATGGCTAAAGTCTTAGGGCAAACAATGCACAGAGATCTGAACCATTCAAAAGATGTTGTTTGTATTGATAACATCAAAGTTGAAAACGGCGATTACATAGATATAGGTAAGCCTTTAGTTAATGGTAAAGTTGTTCCAGTAGTAATTAAAACGTTAGTATTTAATTCTTAAATATTTTGTAGAGAGGTGAATACATTGATACTTAAAACTAAATTATTTGGAAAAGTGTATCAGTTCAGAGATGTAAAAGATGTGTTAGCAAAAGCTAACGAAGAAAAATCAGGAGATAAGTTAGCTGGAGTTGCAGCTACTAGTGCTGAGGAAAGAGTTGCAGCTAAAGTTGTATTAAGCAACTTAACTGTAGCGGACTTAAGAAACAATCCAGTTGTAGCTTACGAATTAGACGAAGTTACAAGAATCATTCAAGATGCTGTAAATGAAAAGATTTATGCAGAGATCCAAAACTGGACTATTGCAGAATTAAGAGAATGGCTTTTAAATGAAAACACAACAGGTGCTGACATTAAAAGAATTAGCAGAGGTTTAACAAGTGAAGTTATCGCTGGTGTATGTAAATTAATGTCTAACCTAGATTTAATATATGCAGCTAAGAAAATAAGAATAACTGCACATTGTAATACAACTATAGGTGAAGTTGGTACTTTATCAGCTAGATTACAACCAAACCACCCAACAGATGATGTTGATGGTATTTTAGCTTCATTACTTGAAGGATTAACTTATGGTATTGGAGACGCATTAATAGGATTAAACCCAGTTGATGATAGCGTAGGAAGCGTAGTTAAAGTTCTTAAGAAATTTGAAGAAATAAAACAAAAATACGATATTCCAACTCAAAACTGTGTACTTGCACACGTAACTACACAAATGGAAGCTATAAGACAAGGTGCTCCAACAGACTTAATATTCCAAAGTATAGCTGGTTCTGAAAAAGGAAACGAAGCTTTCGGTATTAATGGAACATTAATTGGAGAAGCTAGAGAATTAGCTCTTAAAGAAGGTACTGCAGCAGGACCAAACGTTATGTACTTTGAAACAGGTCAAGGTTCTGAGTTATCTTCAGATGCTCACCATGGAGCTGACCAAGTAACAATGGAAGCTAGATGTTATGGATTTGCTAAGAAGTATGATCCATTCCTAGTTAACACAGTTGTTGGATTTATAGGGCCTGAGTACTTATATGATAGCAAGCAAGTTATCAGAGCTGGACTTGAAGACCACTTCATGGGTAAATTAACAGGAATACCAATGGGTTGTGACGTTTGTTACACTAACCACATGAAAGCAGACCAAAATGACGTAGAAAACTTAGCAGTTCTTTTAGGAACAGCTGATTGTACTTACTTCATGGGAATCCCTCATGGTGATGACGTAATGTTAAACTACCAAACAACAGGATATCATGAAACAGCAGCAATAAGAGAATTATTAAACAAGAAACCAGTAGCAGAATTTGAAGCTTGGCTTGAGAAACACGGATTCATGAGCAATGGTAAATTAACAGGTAAAGCTGGAGATGCTTCAGTATTTCTAAAGAAGTAATGAGGGGGTAAGGAAATGTTTTCAGAAAATGATTTAAAAAAATTAGTAGAACAAGTTTTAGTAGAAATGGCTTCAGGTAAAGAGGTTAGTGAGGCAACTTCAAAGGTTGCACAAAATGCATCAGTTGTAGATGAAAACGGAATGATTCCAGATATAACTGAAGTAGACATAAAGTCTCAACTTTTAGTTGATGATCCAGAAGATAGAGAAGCTTACTTAAAAATAAAACAACACACTCCAGCAAGAATCGGTATAGGTAGAACTGGAGCTAGATATAAAACTGATACAATGCTAAGATTCAGAGCAGACCACGCATCTGCACAAGACTCAGTATTTACTGATGTTGATGAAGAACTTTTAAAAGAAGTTAACTTAGTATCAGTTAAAACTAAATGTGAATCTAAAGATGAATACATCACTAGACCAGATTTAGGAAGACAAATTTGTCCACAAGAATTAGCTAAACTTGATGGTGTTATTAAGAAAAATCCTAAGGTGCAAATTTATGTATCAGACGGATTAAGTTCTAAAGCAGTAGAAGCTAACATCAAAGACGTTCTTCCAGCTTTAATCCAAGGATTAAAAGGATACGGAATAGATGTAGGAACTCCTTTCTTTGTAAAATACGGAAGAGTTGGAGCTATGGATGTTGTTAGTGAATACACAGGTGCAGAAGTTACATGTGTATTAATTGGAGAAAGACCAGGTCTTGTAACAGCTGAAAGTATGAGTGCTTATATCACATACAAAGGATATGTAGGACTTCCAGAGGCTAAGAGAACTGTATTATCTAATATCCATAAAGGTGGTACTACAGCAGTTGAAGCTGGAGCATACCTTGCAGATGTTATTAAATTAATGTTAGAGAAAAAAGCAAGTGGATTAGACCTTAAATTATAGTAAGGGGGCAAATTAAATGAAAAACGATCAATTACGTCCAGCCGTTTTAGCAGTTAAATTAATACCTAATGTAAATGCTGATATGGCTAAGGAATTTAAATTAAAAGAACACCACAAAAGTATAGGAATTATTACAGCTGACTGTGATGATGTAACATACACAGCTTTAGATGAAGCAACAAAAGCTTCTGATGTTGAAGTAGTATATGCTAGATCATTCTACGGTGGTGCTGCAAACGCAAACACTAAATTAGCAGGAGAAGTAATTGGTATATTAGCAGGACCAAGCCCAGCTGAAGTAAGAAGTGGATTAAACGCAGCAGTAGATTTTATTGAGAGTGGAGTAGCTACTTTCTACAGTGCAAACGAAGATGACAGTATAGCATACTATGCTCAATGTATATCAAGAACAGGTTCTTATCTTTCAGAGGTTGCTGGAGTTCAAGAAGGTGAAGCTCTAGCATACTTAATAGCTCCGCCATTAGAAGCTATGTACGGTTTAGACGCAGCAATGAAGGCAGCAGCAGTTGAGTTAAAAGCTTTCTTTGGTCCACCATCAGAAACAAACTTTGGTGGAGGCTTATTAACAGGAAGCCAATCAGCATGTAAAGCAGCATGTGATGCTTTTGCAGCAGCAGTTAAATTTGTAGCAGAAAACCCAACAGATTATTAATCTATAGGTAAATAATATGGAAAAGTCAACCCTAGGGTTAATTGAGACATATGGTTTCATCGGGGCCGTTGAGGCCCTAGATGTTGCTTTAAAATCTGCGAACGTTGAACTAGTAAGCTGTGAATTTGTTAAAGCTGGTATAGTAACTATTTTAATTACTGGAGATGTAGCTTCGGTAAAAGCTTCAGTTGAAGCAGCAGCAGTTGCTGCTGATAGAATAGGTACTTTACTTAATACACATGTTATCGCAAGAGCTGATGATGAAGTTTGGAATATAATCGGCGGAAGAAAAAAAGATAATATAGAAGAGATAAAAGAGAGAATAAAAGAGGATTTAACCTTTAATGCTGAAAACAAAGAGAACTCACTAGATCAAGAAGATTTAGAAGTTGAAGCAGAAAATACTACAGATGTAGTGGAATCTGAAGATATAACTGAAGAATTGATAATAAGTGAGAATGTTTTAGCAAAAGAAGTTAAACAGGATAAGTTGAGTTATACTCGTGAAGAGCTAGAAACTTTAAAAGTTCCTGAATTAAGATCTTTAGCAAGAAAGATGGAATTAAAATCTTTGACTAAAAAACAAATTAAGTTTAGTAAAAAAGAGCAACTTATTGAAGCTATACTTCAAGGTTAAAGAGAGGTAGATTATAAATGGAAATGATAGATAGAGATTTATTATCAATACAAGAAACAAGAATGCTTATTTCCAAAGCTAAAAAAGCTCAAGAAATATACAAAAACTTCTCACAAGAACAAGTAGATGCTGTAGTTACTGCTATGGCAAAAGCTGTAGAAAAGGAAGCTGTTAGATTAGCAAAAATGGCTAACGAAGAAACAGGTTTCGGTAGATGGGAAGATAAGGTTATTAAAAATAAATTTGCTAGCAACGTAGTATACGACCATATCATAAATACTAAAACAGTTGGCATAATAAAAGATGATAAAGAAAATAAGGTTATGGATGTTGCTGTTCCAGTAGGAGTTGTAGCTGGATTAATTCCATCAACAAACCCAACTTCAACAACAATTTATAAAACATTAATTTCTTTAAAAGCTGGTAATGGAATAGTGGTTTCACCACATCCAAATGCAAAAAACTGTATTATTGAAACAGCAAAAATATTAAATGAAGCAGCTATTAAAGCTGGTGCACCAGAAGGATTAATAGGATGCATAACTATACCATCATTAGAAGGTACTAATGAATTAATGAAGAACAGAGATACTTCATTAATATTAGCAACTGGTGGAGAAGCTATGGTTCATGCAGCATATAGTTCAGGTACACCTGCAATAGGGGTAGGTCCAGGAAATGGTCCTGCATTCATTGAAAAAACTGCTGATGTTAAATTAGCTGTTAAGAGAATTTTAGATAGTAAGACTTTTGACAATGGTGTAATCTGTGCTTCAGAGCAATCAATCGTTGTTGAAGAGAGCATGAAAGAAACTGTTATAGCAGAACTTAAAGCTCAAGGAGCTTACTTCTTAAATGCAGAGGAATCAGATAAATTAGGAAAATTCATTTTAAGACCTAATGGAACAATGAATCCTCAAATAGTAGGTAAAGACGTTAAGACATTAGCTAAATTAGCTAATTTAGAAAGCGTACCTTCAAGTGCTAGAGTATTAATCTCTGAGCAATGTACAGTAGGTAAAGATAATCCATATTCAAGAGAAAAACTTACAACTATATTAGCTTTCTACACAGTTAAAAGTGTTGATGAAGCTTTAGAGTTATCTAGTAAGATATTAATGAATGAAGGAAAAGGTCATACTTTCTGTATTCATACAAATGATGAAGAAATAGTTAAGAAATTTGCATTAAAGATACCAGTATCAAGAATGCTTGTTAATACACCAGGTGCATTAGGTGGAATTGGTGGATCAACTGGTTTAGTTCCAGCCTTAACTTTAGGATGTGGAGCAATCGGTGGAAGTGCAACTTCTGCTAACGTAGGTCCTTTAGACTTAATTGATATTAAAAAGGTTACTTACGGTTTAAGAGAATTAGAAGATATTAAAGGAACAGCTGCTGCAGCAACAACAGCTTGCACAGAGATTCCAGAAGAATATTTAGAAATGATAATTAACAAAGTTGTAGAGAAGCTTGCTTCTTCATTAAAATAATTATCAAAAATATAGTAATTAAAAATAAAATTTAAAAATAATAAATACATGAAATCTTAGGAGGATATTAAAATGGCAAACATGAACGCATTAGGAATGATCGAAACTAAAGGATTAGTAGGAGCTATTGAAGCAGCAGACGCAATGGTTAAAGCAGCTAACGTAACTTTAATTGGTAAAGAGCAAGTTGGTGGCGGTTTAGTAACTGTTATGGTAAGAGGAGACGTTGGAGCTGTTAAAGCTGCTACAGATGCTGGTGCAGCTGCTGCAGAAAGAGTTGGAGAATTAGTTTCTGTACACGTAATTCCAAGACCACACGGTGAAGTAGAAGTTATTTTACCAAAAAGCGAACTTTAATTTAAAATATTAAGGTAAGATATCAATAATTTAATTTACTTGTAGCTATATATTATAGCTACAAGTGAATTATATTTAAGTTTTTTATATCTTGCAAAGGATGTGAGATAATGAGTGTTTTAACAGAAAGTACACTTAGAAACATATTAAGAAATAAAAAGGTATCAGAATACGTAGTAGAAAAGGGAGCAATAGTAACTCCTTCAGCTAAACAGTACCTTAGTGATAAGAACATAAGACTTGTCATAAAGGGAGAAGAAGAGGAAGCTACAAAAGCTTCTAAGGAAGAAGCAAAATCAGAACAGAAATTTATGCCTAAGTATGAAGGTATAAATGGTGGTTTTTATGAAGAAAAACCAGAGTATATGACACAACTTTATGGAAATAAATTAGTTTATAAAGACAATAAAAGAATAATCTTCAGAGGTAAATTAGACTCTCTTTTAGCCAAAATATTAGAAGCACAAGTAAGATTAAATCTCTTAAAAGAAAAAAATGCTTTGAAAGACTTAGAAGAGGTCTTAATTTATGTAAGAGATATTTCAGAATGTGAAATTTTAAATAAAGAATTTTCAAAAAAAATTCTTATAGGACTAAATGAAGATGAACTTAGAGCGTATTCACACAATCCTAAAAAACATTTAAACTGTGAGCATATATTCTATCCTAGTTATGAAATGGGAGAAGTAGTTATACTATTTAATGCTTTAAGAGCGCAAATAAGAGAAGTTGAAATATCTGCCCTTCAATGTTTTAAAAATGCAGAAGGGGATATAGCAAAAGCTGATATCTTAAGAGCGCTTAATAGATTAAGTAGTTGTCTTTATATAATGATGTGTAAGTATACAGTAGGTAAATATAAATAAGAGGTGAAGAGCGTGAATTCAATGAACAACAAAATAGATTATATTGTTGGTGAAATTTTAGAGAGAATTAACCAATGTAAGGATGAGGATACTATACTAGTAGAAGCATCAGGACGTCACGTTCACTTATCAAAAAAAGATGTTGAAACTCTTTTTGGAGAAGGTTATGAATTAACTAAAAAAAGAGATTTATCTCAACCAGGACAATATCTTTGTGAAGAAAAAGTAATGGTTATAGGACCAAGAGGTGTTCTACAAGCTGTATCTGTTTTAGGACCAGCAAGAGCAGAAACTCAAGTTGAACTTTCAAAAAGTGATGCAGTTTCTGTTGGTATAAATGCTCCAGTTAGAATGTCAGGAGATATTAAAAACAGTGGTTCTTGCATAATAGCAACTCAAAAAGCAGCTATAAAACTAGAAGAAGGTGTTATTGCTGCTATGAGACATATTCATATTACACCAGAAGATGCGGAAAAATTTAATGTAGCTAATGGTGAAATAGTTGGAATAGAACTTCAAGGTGAAAGAGGATTAATCTTTAATAAAGTAGCTGTAAGAGTAAGTCCTAAATTTAATACTGCAATACATTTAGATTATGATGAAGCAAATGCATGCGGATTCACTAATGGAATACGTGCAAAAATCATAAAGTAGAAAAGGGGCTATATCAATGAAAGATCTTAAAGAGATAGACAATGTGATAAAAGCTGTAGAAGATACTATAAAAAAACCAGCAAAAGTAAAGAAAGATGAAGAACTTTATGTTGGGGTAGACCTTGGAACGGCCTATATTGTTATTGTAGTACTTGATAAAGAGAAAAACCCTGTTGCATGTGAAATGCAATTTGCACAAGTAGTTAGAGATGGATTAGTGGTTGATTATTTAGGTGCAACGGATATAGTTAGAAGGCTTAAGATAAAGATTGAAGATAAATTAGGTGTAGAGCTTACAAAGGCTGCCATAGCTGTACCACCAGGAACTGATGAAAGAGACGTTAAAACTCATACCTACGTTGTAGAAGGCGCTGGTATGGAGGTTGTTGATGTTCAAGATGAACCAACAGCAGCTAATGCTGTATTAGGTGTTGAAAATGGTGTAGTTGTAGATGTTGGTGGTGGAACTACAGGTTTATCGATTTTTAAAGATGGAAAGGTAATATATACAGCTGACGAGGCTACAGGAGGTACTCAACTTTCTCTAGTAGTATCAGGCGCATATAAAATACCTTTTGAACTAGGGGAGGAAAGAAAGAAGGATCCGAATTATTATAATGACGTTTTTCCAATGGTTACTCCAGTAGTTCAGAAAATAGCTTCAATTATAAGCTCTCATATAAGAAGATTTGATATAGATAAAATCTATCTAGTTGGAGGTACTTGTTGCTTGAAGAATTTTGAAAAAATAATTCAAAAGGAAACAGGTATTGAAACTATAAAACCATCTAATCCTTTTTTAGTTACTCCTTTAGGAATTGCGATTAATTGTTGTAAATAGCAACATAATAGATTACAATGTTTTTAATTGCTGAAAAGGAGGAGAATATGAATATAGATCTTTTAATTGAAAAAGTGACACAAGAAGTAATGAAAAGAATTAAGGAATCTATGATTTTAGAGAATCCTAAAAATAGCTTATTAGTTTTAGGAAAATCTAATGAAAATGAAAGTTTAATAGAAAGACTTAAATCTAATAACTTTGATGTTCATTTTATAGATGATGTGAAACATGATATAAAGCAATACGAAGCTTTAATAGTGCCTTCACTTAATAATAAAGAAATAGTAGATCTTGCTTTAGGAATGCAAAATTCCAATAAAGAATCTTTAATTATAGATGGATTATTTAAAGGAAAGAAAATATATGCCCTAGAGGAAGGTATTGATTATAGAAATTATGCTTCAACAGCTAATAAAGTTTTCTTCAATACTTTTAAAGGATATGAAGATAAGATAAAGAGTTTTGGTATAAATGTTTTTAATGAAGAAACTATAATAAATTCACTAAAAAATGCTGTTTCACCTAAAGAGGACGGAGAGAATTTAAGAATGTCTTACATAAAATCTTTAGAGTGTGATGAAACTAAAGTAAAAGAATTATCTAAAAATACTGAAGAAAATGAAGTACAAGAAGATAATGAAAAAACTTTTAGAGTTATAGATTTCGGAAATAAAAAACTAATATCAGAAGTTGATATTAAAAATGCTTACAAACAAGGAGCTAATGAAATAAGAGTTGCTAAAAACTCTATAGTTACTCCTTTAGCTAAGGATTTTGCGAGAATAAGTAAATTACAAATAAATAAAAAATAAAATCTTAGGGGTGGAATTACTATGATAATAGGTGAAGTAATAGGTAACCTTTGGGCTACTAGAAAAGCTGAAGAACTAAATGGTTTAAAGTTCTTAGTTGTAAGAGCATTAAATCATAAAGGTGAAAAAACAGATAGAATAATAGTAGCAGCTGACAGTGTAGGTGCTGGTATGGGTGACCAAGTGTTAATAGTTAATGGAAGTTCCGCAAGAGTTCAGCTAGGGGATAAAAGAATTCCTGTAGATGCTACAATTGTAGGAATAGTAGATTCTTTAGATTTAGAACAAGAGTAATTATTACACTTAAAGATTTAATAAGTTTGGAGTTGATGAAATGTTTAGAGCTTTAGCGATAGTGGAATTAAACAGCATAGCAAAGGGTATGGAAGTAGCTGACATAATGATCAAGACTTCCTATGTTGAAGTTCTTACTATAAAACACATATGTCCAGGAAAGTTTATGATTATTTTAAATGGAGATGTTGAAGAACTCAATGAAGCGGTTAAAGTAATTATCGATTTAGGTGGCAAAAGCTTAATTGGGAGTTATGTTATACCTAATATCCATGAGGAAATAGTTAGAGCTTTAAATAAAAGAGTAATTTGTAATAGTTATGATGCTATTGGAATAATGGAAGTTAGTTCAGTTACTATGGGTATAGTGTCTTTAGATAAAGCTTTAAAATCTGGAACTGTTAAACTTGTTAAATTAGTATTGGGTAACGGAATAGGCGGAAAAAGTTATTATGTACTTACAGGTTCAGTAAGTAGTGTAGAAGAAGCTTTAAAATCTGCTGAAAACGTTATAGAAGGTAAAAAACTTATTAACAAAGTTATAATTCCATCTCCAAGTGAAGAGCTCCTAAAAAGTGTTTTTTAACACTTTAAAGATATATTAATAATGAAAATAAAGGAAAAGAGGGGAAAGACAAATGAGTATTAATGAAATTATAATTTACGTTATGGTGTTCTTTGCAGTTGTCGGTGCCGTAGATAAAATTTTTGGTAATAAATTTGGCTATGGCGAGCAATTCGAAGAAGGTTTCATGGCTATGGGTGCCTTAACTCTAGCAATGGTTGGGGTTATTTCTTTAGCTCCAGTATTAGCTAACTTATTAAAACCAGTGGTAGTTCCACTATATTCTGCTTTAGGTGCAGACCCAGCTATGTTTGGTACAACTTTATTAGCTTGTGACATGGGTGGATATCAATTAGCTAAAGAATTAGCAGTTAACCCACAGGTAGGTCAATTTGCAGGTGCAATATTAGGTGCTATGATGGGACCTACAATTGTATTTACAATTCCAGTAGCATTAGGAATAATTAAAAAAGACGATCAACAATACTTAGCTAAAGGTGTTTTAGCAGGTATAATTACAATTCCACTAGGATGTTTTATAGGTGGTTTAGTAGCAGGACTTCCAGCTATGTTAGTTCTTAAAAACTTAACACCAATTATCTTAGTTGCAGTTTTAATTGCTTTAGGATTAAAACTTGCTCCAAACGGAATGATAAAAGGATTCACTTACTTTGGTAAGTTTGTAACAGCTGTTATAACAGTTGGTTTAGTTGCAATAATCATTGAAACTTTAACAGGAATAGTTGTTATTCCAGGAATGGCTCCATTATCAGAAGGTATCAAAGTTGTTGGAGATATAGCTATAGTACTTGCAGGTGCATACCCATTAGTTCACTTCATTACAAAGGTATTCAAAACACCTTTAATGAAAGTTGGAAAATTACTTGGTATGAACGAAATTGCTGCAGGTGGTATGATTGCCAGCTTAGCCAATAGTATCCCAATGTTTGGTATGATGAAAGACATGGACGAAAGAGGAAAAGTTATTAACGTTGCTTTTGCAGTAAGTGCAGCTTTCGTATTTGGAGATCACTTAGGATTTGTTGCTGGTGTTGACCCAACAATGATTTCATCAATGATCGTTGGTAAATTAGTTGGTGGTATCTCAGCAGTTGCAGTTGCATACTTCATGATGAGAAAGCCAAAAGATACAAAATAATATATTTATTAAATTAAACCCAAGGGGGTAATATTAATGGAAAACTTAAATGAAAAAATGATCGAAGAGATCGTTAGAAGAATTATAACTGAAAAATTAGGTACAACTGAAACTAAAGAGGAAAGACCAATCGTTGAAAAACACGTAGACAAAAGCGGAATAGCTTCTATTAAAATAGAAACTGCTTTACCTCAAAAATTAGATACAGGAAATCCAAATGATAAAGTTAACTGTACTGACGTTCTTACATTAGAAGAAAGTCCAAGATTAGGTTGTGGACTTATGGAAATGGAAGAAACAAGTTTTGCATGGACTTTAAAATATGATGAAGTAGATTATATTATTGAAGGAACTTTGGAAATCGATATAGATGGAAGAAAAGTAGTTGCGAATAAAGGTGAAGTAATATTCATTCCTAAAAACTCTTCAATCCACTTTACAGTTCCTAACTATGCTAAGTTTATGTATGTAACATACCCAGCTAACTGGGCTGAATTAGGATAATATAAATTATAATAATTCAAAAAGATTTAATATATAATAGTGAAAAGTCCCCAATATGGGGACTTTTTGTTATGTTGTTATAAGTTATTAATATAAAAGAAAAGTGGAAGTTTATAATAAATAATTAAAAATTATAAAATTTATTAAATTTATTAAATTTAAATTCCAAATAGTATTATGTCCAATATTATCGAAATAATGCTAGTTTAACAAATAATACTATGCTATAATTTTATGAGGCATTTTATAGCATAAAAAGTAACATAAGATCAAGGGGGAAAAAGTGTGGGAGTTGTTAATTACATAAGAAAAGATTTATTTAATGATTCAAAATTTTACTCGACACTAGCAAGAATAGCACTACCTATAGTTATTCAAAATTTAGTTGCATCTTCACTTAATATGGTAGATACAATTATGATAGGCAGAGTAGGGGAAAACGAACTTGCAGCAGTTGGAATATCAAATCAATACTATTTATTGTATACGATTTTATTATCTGGATTATTTGCTGGATGTGGTATTTTCATATCACAATATTGGGGGAAAAAGGATTTATCTAATATAAAAAAGGTACAAGGTTTCGGATTATTAACAGGAAGTGTTTTTGCTTTAATATTTACTTTATTAGCAGTTGTTTTCCCAGAGAAGATTATTTCAATTTTTAATACAGATGCTACAGTTATAAACTTAGGAAGTAGCTATTTAAGAATTGTAGGACTAAGTTATTTCTTTAATGCACTGACAGTTGGATTTAGTACTGCTTCAAGAAGTATAGGAAATAGTAAACTACCTATGAAAGTAAGTATAGTAGCATTAATAATAAATACAGTATTAAACTGGGTATTTATTTTCGGAAACTTAGGAGCTCCAGCTTTAGGAGTTACAGGGGCAGCTATTGCTACAACTATAGCTAGAATAGTTGAATGTAGTGTATTAATAGGATATATTTACATAACTAAAAATGAATTAGCTCTTAAAGTTAAAGAATTAAGTGGAATAACAATTGCATTCATAATGAATATAATTAGAACAGTTTTACCAACTATGTTAAATGATTTACTATGGGTATTAGGAACTACTATGTATTCTATAGCCTATGGAAGATTAGGTGTACAATCAATGGCAGCTGTTCAAATATGTACAACTGTATATAATTTGTGCATGGTAGGTGGATATGGAATGGCTCACTCCTCAGCTGTAATAGTTGGAAATGAGATAGGTAGAGGAAATGAGGAACGTGCTAAGGATTACTCTAAGAAGTTTGCATTCCTATCAATTTTGTTAGGGATAATTTTATGTATAATACTTAATATATCAGCTCCATACATAGTAACTATTTTTGATGTGTCAGATATAGTAGCGGTGTATGCTAGAGGTATGATAGCAGTAATGGGAATTAACTTTTTAGTTAAGAGTTTTAACTTGATTTCAGTTGTTGGTATATTTAGAGGGGGAGCAGATGCTAAGTTTGCTTTAATTCTTGAGACATTAACAATGTGGACAATAGGTGTACCATTAACGTTTTTAGCAGCCTTTTACTTTAAGTTTGATATAAGAGTTGTATATGCAATGATAATAATAGAAGAAAGTGTTAAAACCATTCCAATAGGACGTAGGTTATTTTCATTTAAATGGATGAAAAATGTAACTTTAAATAAATAATAAAATAGCTGTGGAACAATAAATAGTATTATTTTCCATAGCTATTTTTATTTTTAGATTAGAGCTATAAAGAAATAATATGGAAAACAAATTAAATATAAATAATATTATTTTAAAAAAAGTGATTTCAAAGCAAATAAATAAGAAAAACAAACTGTTATTTGAAATAAATTGTCGTTTTATTGTATAATAAAATGAAGGTATATAAATATCATGGAGGAATCAATCTTGAATGAATACAAAAATTTTTTTGAGCTAATAGAAAACAAAAGAAAGGAAGAAGTAATAATGAATGCTATTATAATAGATGGGCCAGTAGGTGTTGGTAAAACTAGCTTAATGGAGATATTAGTTAGTGAATTTGGATATAAACCATTTTTAGAGCCTGTTTCAGATAACCCATTACTAGATAAATTTTATTATAATAGGAAAAGATACTCTTTCCCATTACAAATTTTCTTTTTAAATAGAAGATTTGCAATGCTTAAAGATGCTCAAGAATTAGATGGAACCATAATGGATAGAAGTATATATGGAGATGTTATATTTGCACGAATGTTATGTGATGGTGGAGATATGGAAAAAGAAGAGTATGCATTATACAAAGAATTACTTGCAAATATGTTAGAACATGTACAAGCTCCTAAACTTATCATATATTTAGAAACAAGTGTAGATAAAGTAATAGAAAAAATCAAAAAAAGAGGAAGAGACTACGAACAGGTAGTTGAGAGAGAATATTGGGAACAATTAAATAAAGAGTATAGAGATTATTTTAATTACTATAATATATCACCTATATTAAAAATCAATGTTGATGACTTAGATTATGTAAATAATAATGATGATAGAAATTTTGTTATAAACTTAATAAAAAACAAGCTTGAAGAAATAAATAAGAAATAAAAGCTAATATAGAAAGAGAAAGTTTAGTAACTTTCTCTTTCTATATTAATAATTTCAGCTTCACAATTATCTTCAATGAAGGTTATTATATGCTCCATAGTAGAGTCAGCTATTTTAGAGTTAGCACAAACTGATGCAATACATAATACAATACTTTGATGAATGTCTTGATTTTCAGATTCTATTATAGAAATATTAAACTTATTTTTAAGCTTTGCCATAATACTTTTTACCACCATTCTTTTTTCTTTTAAAGAATGAACAAAACTAGCTCTTAAAGTTATAGTCAAAATAAGAATATCCATTTATAATCACCTCCATAGGTTATCTTCAAATATATTATACTTAACTTTCTAATAAAATACTCATAGGAAATAAAAAGACTTTAAAAAAATATATAAATTAAAAAAAATAATATAAAAAGCATTTTATTGTAATTTATGTAAAAGCATTATTAATATATATAAATAAAATAATAAATTAATAAAAAAATAAAGCTTTTGAAGAAAACTTTGGTTATAATATTAATATAAGAGAAAAGAAATAAAAGTGTTAGTGTGGAGGAGTTTATGGAAAAAAAAGTATATTTTAAACCTTCAAAGGAAGAAATAAAAAATAAGTTATCATATATGCAATACAAAGTTACTCAAGAAAATTTAACAGAAAAGCCTTATATTAATTTATATAATAATAACTTTGAAGAAGGTATATATGTCGATATAGTTTCAGGAGAACCCTTATTTAGTTCAAAGGATAAGTTAGACCTAGAATGTGGGTGGCCAACATTTAGTAAAGTTTTAATAGAGGATAATGTTGTTGAAAATAATAATGAAGAAAAGAAAGTAGAGTTAAGAAGTAAAATTGCTGATTCACATTTAGGATATAAGGTATTAGATGAATCTCTAGAGGGTAATAGATTTTTATATTATATAAATTCTGCAGCTTTGAAGTTTATTAAAAAAGAGAATTTAAAAAGAGAGGGCTACGGAGAATTTCTAGAGTGCTTCAATGAATAATAAAGAAAAAAGTACATGATTATGCAAATACATCTAGAAAATTACAAAGTAATGGTCTAATATAGATATTGTAATTATAATAATTTTAGAGGTGAATGTTATGAATGAAGTACTTTTAAATATAAAGAATAGACGTAGTGTGAGACGATACAAAAGTGAGCAAATAAAAAGAGAAGAATTAGATCAAATCTTAGAAGCAGCTATTTCAGCACCTTCTGCATGTAATGAACAGTCATGGTTTTTTACGGTGATACAAAATGCTGAGCTTATAGAAGAAATAAGCTCTAAGACACTAGAAGAGATGAAAAAAAGCCCAGAAGAATGGATTGTTAATATGGGAAACAAATGTAAATCTGTTTTTTATGGAGCACCTACTGTAATTGTTGTTTCAGGAAAAGATCAGGGCTATTCTCCTATAACAGATTGTTCAGCAGCAATTCAGAATATGCTTTTAGCAGCTGAAAGTTTAAATATAGGATCTGTATGGATTGGATTGACAGATCATTATTTTAAAACTCAACATAATTATAAAGAGATTTTGAATATTCCAGAGGGGTATAGTGCTTTTTACACTGTTGCACTTGGATATAAAATTGACAATAGGATAAAAGAAGGACCTAAAAAAAATAGAGAAGTATTTACTTTTATTGAATAATTAAAGATAGATTTTGTATAAAGGCTTTTGTTAAATTTAAGAGGAATATTTCCTTTTTAAATTGCATAGCTTTCACTTGATAGCATAATAAATAAAAAGAGGTAGTATATGAAACAAATAGAAGTATCTACACCAAGTAGAATATGTTTCTTTGGTGAACATCAAGATTATTTAGGTTTAGAGGTCATAACACAAGCTATAAGTATAAGGTTTTATGCAGAGTTTAAAGAAAGAAAAGATAATGTAGTAACAGTTAAGATAGGAAGCAGAAAATTTAATGAAGATACTGGAGAGGTTTATAATTGGGTAAACCATTATATAAATTTAAAAGAAGATATAGTTTATGAAAATAATAGAGATTATATCAAAAGTATTATAAATACCTTGAGAAAATCAGGATATTCATTAAATCAGGGTTTTGATATAAAGATGGTTTCGGATATACCTGTTGGAAAGGGTATGTGTTCATCATCTACTATGATAATTGCTATAATAAAAGCTATATTAGAAGGAATAGAGTCACAGGATAAGGATAACAAAGAAAAAATAGCTTATCTTGGTTATATTGCAGAGGTTGAAGAATTTAATGAACCAGGAGGAATGATGGATCATTATGCTTCAGCCTTAGGTGGTATTTTAAATTTAAAATTTTCAGATAAGCATCCACAAATTAATGAAATAGACTTTGAAATACCAGGAAAGTTTATTTTGTTTGATTCTTTACGTGATAAAGACACAACTAAGGTACTAGCTTCAGCGAAAACTCCAATAGTGGAGGCAATTAAGGAATTAGAAAATAAGGGTGTTAGAAGTTTTAAAGATTTAATATATAGAGAAGATAGAGACTATCTGATAGGTTTATTAAGTGAAGAAAAAAGAAAAAAAGTAATAGCCAATATAAGAAATTATTATATTTTAAAACAAGGAAAAAATTTATTATCTAAAGATAGATTCTTACCAGAGGTTTTTGGTAACTTGTTAAAGGCTCACCATGAGAACTTAAGAGATGCACTTAATATTTCTACAAAGGAAATAGAGCAAATATTAAGTGTAGCATATGAAAATGGAGCTTTGGGTGGCAAGATAAACGGATCAGGTGGCGGTGGTTGTTGTTTTGTTTATGCTAAGGAAGAGGATTGCCAAAGAATTTTAAAGGCTGTTGAAGACCTTGGATATGTAGGGAAAATATTAAATCCAGATAGTGATGGATTAAGGGTGGAGAAATAAATGAGGACTATTATTTTAGCAGCAGGAAAAGGAAGTAGATTAAATTCTGATGAAGCTGATTTACCAAAGGTCTTAAGAGAAGTAAATAATAAGCCTTTAATTGAATATGTTTTACATAACGTATCTTTTATAGAGAAGAAGGATACTTTTATAGTTGTGGGATACCAAGGAAATAAAGTTATACAGCATCTTTCAAAAGAATATAATTATGTTTTCCAAAGGGAGCAATTAGGCACAGGTCATGCGGCGCTAGTTGCTGAGAAAGATTTTGAGAATTATAGTGGAAATGTTCTTGTATTATATGGGGATATGCCCTTAGTTTCTAGTGATACTTTAAAAGAATTTATAAGTTATCATGAAAATCATAATTCTAAGTGCACTATTATGACTGGGATTTTTGAAACATCGCCAGCTTATGGAAGAATAATAAGAGATGAAAATAATAATTTAAAAGATATTATTGAAGAAAGAGACTGTACTGAAAAAGAAAAAGATATTAAAGAACTAAATGTAGGATTATATATTTTCAATAGTAAAATTTTATTTGAAGCTTTAAAAGAAATTAAAAATAACAACTCACAAAGGGAATATTATTTAACTGATGTTCCTAAAATTGTATTATCAAAGGGTGAGAAGGTTCATATTTATATAAATAATAAAGTGCAAGAACTTTTGGGAGTAAACACATTAGAGGATTTAAAAGAATGTGAAAGTAATTTAAAACTGTAATGAAATAATTATATTTATTTTAAAAATAAGGTTTTAATATGTGGATTTGAATAAATATACAAAAAAAATTAGATTTTTCAAAAAACTTTTGAAAAAGTATTTACTTTTCAGAAAATTTGGAATAAAATCTAATAGTAATATAAATTTAGAAAAGGAGGTTAGAAAGATGACAAATTTAATAATCAACAGAAATTACAATGTTGTTAAATTTAATAAGTTTAATTATTCATCGTCTATACCTCTAAATAAAGAAGATAACTATATTTAAGAAATTCTTTTATTATGTAGTTATTAACTATCCATTTACGTATATGAGTTATAGAGCATAGATGAATAATCTATGCTCTTTTATTTTGCACTATATGGAATAAATTTACTCATAAGTGGATAAGTTCTTTTTTAGGGGAACAGTTTTGGAAAAAAGGGGGTTAATCAATGAGATTATTTAAAAATTATATTTCAAAACATTTAAAGTTTTTAAGCATTCCAATATTAGCTATGATAATAACCTTATCAATTGATTGTGTTTTTCCATTGTTACAAAAATACTTTGTAGATGAGATTATTCAAGGAAATAAAGCTAGTTTATTAGTTATGTTTTTCTGTATTTTTGTAGGGTTTGCACTGCTAAGAGGGGGCTTAGGATATATAAAAGAGTTCATGTTTGATAAGTTTTCCTTAGATGTGTCTAGGGAACTAAGAGATGATATATTTAAAAAAATTCAAAGCTTTGAGTTTTCATTCTTTGATAAAAACAATACAGGAGAATTAATGTCTAGAATAAGTGAAGATGTAGACATAGTTTGGGAAACAATATCTTATGGTATAAGATTATTTGTGGAAGGTATAATTTTATTTATTATTTCCTCTACTTTAATGTTTTCAATGAGCATTAAGTTGACTATTGCATGTTTAGTTATTTTAGTTCCAGTGGCATTCTTAGGAATATCCTTTGAAAAAAAATTCTGGAATGTTTATTCTTCTATAAGTGATCAAACAGCTGAAATCAACTCAATGGCTCAGCAAGATATAGCAGGAATAAGACTAGTTAAGGCCTTTGCAAGAGAAAAGCATGAGATTTCAAAATTCTTAAAGGTTAATCAGGATTATTATGATTTAAATATAAAGAAAGCTAAAATACTTAGTCAGTTTATCCCACTAATTGAGTTACTTACTAATTTAGCACCAGTAGCTATGATTATATATGGTGGATTTTTATGTATAAAGCAAGAAGTAACAATAGGTACTTTAGTTGCGTTTAGTAGTTATATTTTAAACCTTTCCTTTTGTGTAAGAAATATAGGAGATTTAATGAACTTACTTTCACAAAATAAAGCTTCTTTAGATAAAATCTTTAAGATACTTTCTAGAGAATCTAAAATAAAAGCAAAGGATAAAGCATATAAACCAGAAAGTATAAAAGGGGATATTTGCTTTGAAAATGTTACTTTTAAATATGAAGAAGAAGTTGTACTAAAAAATATTAATTTAAATATACCAGCAGGAAGTAGTGTAGCTATTATGGGTGAAACAGGCTGTGGTAAATCCACGTTACTTTCACTAATAGGAAGATATTACGATGTACAAGAAGGAAGAGTTCTTGTAGATGGTGTTGATGTTAAAGAGTGGGATCTAGAATTTTTAAGAAACAATATGGCAGTTGTATTCCAAGATACCTTCTTATTTTCAGACTCAATTAAGAATAATATTGACTTTGGATCTAATAAAAAAGAGGAAGAAATTAAGCAAGCTGCAAAGGAAAGCTGTGCTTATGATTTTATAGAAGAAATGCCTCAAGGATATGAAACCTTTGTAGGTGAAAGAGGATTAGGTCTTTCAGGTGGACAAAAGCAAAGATTATCTATTGCAAGAGCTTTAATTAGAAATTCTCCTATTCTAATTTTAGATGATGCGACTTCAGCCCTTGATATGGAAACAGAATTTAATGTTCTTAAAAATTTATCACAAAAAGAGAAAGTTGCTACGACTTTTATAGTGGCACATAGAATCTCTGGTGTTAAAGATGCAGATATAATTTTATTTATGAAGGATGGAATGATTGTAGAAAAAGGAAATCACGAAGAATTATTAAGTGAAAAGGGAGAGTACTACAATATTTACTGTCATCAATTTCAAGATTTAGACTTAATTCAGGAGGTGAGCTAATATGGAAGAAGTTATAAAAGAAACCTCAAAAATTACTACATTGAAAAGATTACTGAGATATGTATCTTCTTATAAATGGAAGGCTATAGGAGTTATATTTTTACTTTTAATAGTAATGGGGTGCAATACCTTAAATCCTATGCTTATGAAAGTATCTATAGATAATTTTGTTGGATCAAGTAATGTAAAGGGTTTATTAGGTATAGGGCTAGCTTTAGTAATATTAAATCTAGTTGTTATGATATTATCTAAAATTAGAATACTTGTAATGAGCAAAATCACAAATCAAGTTTTAGTTGATATAAGACATGAATTGTATACACATATTCAAACCTTAAGTTTTTCTTTCTTTGATAATAGACCAGTAGGTAAAATTTTATCAAGGGTAGTAGGTGATGTAAACGCACTACAAAACTTATTAAATAGTAGTATTGTAAATTTAATACCTAATATATTCACAGTAGCTTTAGTTATAGTAATGATGATGATTTTAAATGTAAAGTTAGCTATAGTATGTCTTACAGTAATGCCTATTTTATTTATAGCTATGTTTTTAATAGAGGTAAAGTCTAATAAACGTTGGAGAAAATATAGAGATAAACGTTCAAGTCTACTTGGATATACCCATGAAGCCTTTTCAGGTATGAAAGTAATACAAGGTTTTGGAAGAGAAGACTATGCGCGAGATAAGTATGAAGAGCATTTAAATCAGCATGCTTCAGGCTTCATGCATGCAGTAAAACTACAAGATACCTTTTGGCCAGTAGTTGATATATGTCGAGGACTAGGAATAGCAATAGTATTATTAACAGGATATAAACTTACAACAGGAGATAATTTATCTCCTGGTACCTTAATGGCATTCATAATGTATATAGAAATGCTTTGGAGACCAATTATGAATTTATCGGCATTCTATAATGCTTTTATTACAAACCTTTCAGCAGCTGAAAGAATTTTTGATATATTAGATACACATAATGATATGGAACTTAAGGCAAGTAGTACAGCACTTCCTAAAATAAAAGGAAAGGTAACCTTTGAAAATGTAAGCTTTTCCTACGAAGATGATGAAACCTATGCATTGAAAGATGCAGATTTTATTCTAAAAGCAGGAGAAAAAATTGCTCTTGTAGGTGAAACAGGTGCAGGAAAGACAACAATAACTAACTTAATAAGTAGATTTTATGATCCAAGCAAGGGAAGAGTATTAATAGATGGTACTGATATAAAAACTGTAAACTTAGAGAGTTTAAGAAGTCAAATGGGAATAATGCTTCAAGACTCCTTCCTGTTTTCAACTACAATAAAAGAAAATATACGTTATGGAAAACTTGATGCTACAGATGAAGAAATAGTAGCAGCAGCTAAAGCAGTTAATGCTCATAGTTTCATAGAAAAATTAGAGAATGGCTATGATACTAATGTAAATGAAAGAGGTTCTAGATTATCCTTAGGACAACGTCAATTAATAGCCTTTGCAAGAGCCTTAATTGCAGATCCTAGAATTCTTATATTAGATGAGGCAACAGCAAACATTGATACAGAAACTGAAAGATTAGTTCAAAAAGGAATAAAAAAGTTAATGGAAGGAAGAACATCTATCGTTATAGCACATAGATTATCAACTATTAGAGACTGTGATAAAATTTTTGTTGTTTCAGACGGTGAGATTGTAGAAAGTGGTAAACACGAAGAGCTTCTAAAGAAAAAAGGATATTACTATAACCTTTACTGTGCGCAATACAGTTTCTTAAAAGAAGCCTAAATAAAATAAGTTGAAATTAATATAATAGAATTAACCCCTATGATAAACTCATAGGGGTTAATTTTGTTAAAGAGAGGATAAAAATAAAGTAACTTTAAGGTTAAAAGATAAAAAATATATTGACTTTTTTAACCATATATTGTTATATTATGTATAAAATATTAATAATTTAATAAAATGTAAATTAATTAGTATTAAAATTTTTATGGGAGGAAGATCATGAAAAAAAGTATTAAGTATACTGTATTGATATTTAATTTATTTTTTTATCTGTGTGCAACCAGAGTATATGCAACGGAAAATGATATAAAAATAAATGATAATATAATGAATAATCAGTATATAAAGCTAGCTGTAGAATTAAATGAAAAGGAGAGTGAATATTGTAGATTTTATTTAGAAAGCCTTAAAGGAAACTTAGATAGTGAGAAAGATGATGATAAAAAATTATTATATAATAACTTTTATTCATCTTATACTACTATAAATATTGATGGAGTAAAACATATATATGGACAAGGTAAAACTATACAAAAACCAATATATGATGAAAAAACTAAGAGCAATATATCTATTCAAAGTTTTGGAGATATAGAAGTGAAGCAAATCCTTAAGTTTGTAGAGGGGTTTACGGAAAATCATGAGGATATGCTTGAAATAAATTACTCAATAAAGAATAAGGGAAAAAAGGATAGTAAAGTATCATTAAGGGTAATGCTAGATCTGGCTTTAGGAAATGATGATAAATGTATATTAAATGTTAATAATGAAGAATTTATAGAGGAAAAAGAGGTTAATATAAAAGACCTATCATCATGGAGTGTAAGGAGTAGCAATGAAGAGGATATAATAGCATACGGTAAAATTGATGATAAAAATAATTACAATAAAATTCAGTTTGCAAATTGGGGCAGGCTTTATGATACTCCATGGGAGTATTCAATAAAGTCCTCAGAGGTGTATGATGATAGTGCAGTAGCAATGGTTTGGAATGAAGTTAACTTAAAAGTAAATGAGGAGAAATCATGTTCTACTTTATATGGAGTAAAAAACACTCTTATAGTTAAAGAAGATGAAAAAAATAATAATAACAATGTTGTGGATGAGAATAGTAACGTAAAAGAAAATGAAAGTGATACTAAAACTGGAGATTCTAATAAGTTAGTTATACTTTCTATATTAAGTTTAATAAGTTTAATTATAATTATCCTTTTAATACGTAAAAAAGGAGGATATAAATTAAATGATAAGTAAGTATTTAAAAATAAGCCATTTTAAAAGAAATATTGTGTTATTACTATGTTCCATAATGATAATAAATATAATTACTCCAGGGTTAAAGGTTTTTGCATCGGAAGAGAACTCTAATAAAGATAATCTGGATTATGTACTTTTCTCAAATAGTAATAAAAATAACTTGAAATTTAATGTGAATAGCACTTTCATAGAAGGAAATATTTATTGCGGAAATGATGTTGAGTATACAGGAGAAGAAAACCTATATATTAATGGAGATGCAAATATTTTAGGGGAGTATGAAATAAATAAATTTAATATAACAAAGGAAAAGAAAAATGAAAAAGAAAAGATGGCAAGTATTTTAGAAGAGACAGTGAAAAATAATAATTATGGAGCTGTTTATAAAGAAGACGTTGAATTCAAAGAAGATATCTTAGATATATCTAAATCTTTAAAAGTAGATGGGAGTCTATGGATTAATAGAACTGTACTTAGTGGAGAGGGATGTATATTAAGCAAAAATGACATAAAATATGATGCTATTAATGACAAAAAGAATCAATATAATGTATTTTTAGGATCAGAGGAAGGAAATATTACTATATCGGGCAGTGATATAGTAATTAATGGTATAATTTATGCGCCAAAAGGAAAAGTTAAAATCAATGCTAAGAAACTTACAGTAAGTGGTGCTATATACGCAGATAATATAGAGTTTAATGGTACACAGTTAACTGTAAATAAAAATGAAAAACTAGTTTCAGGACAATTATTTAAGCCAGATATAGTTATAGAAGAGACAGGAGAATTAAAAGAAAATAGAAAAATAACTTTAGATATATCAAAAAATAAGGACTGCGATATATTAACAGAAAAAAACACAGTATGGTCGATCACACCTATAAATCATAGCAATAAAGACACGTCTAAGGAAGAATCAGTATTTATAGATGAAGAAAACTCAAATGCATTCACCAAAAATTTAATTATAAAGCATTCAGGAGAATATTTAGTAAAAATAAAAACAAAAACAAACAAGAGAAGTTATGAGTACGAGAAGAAATTAATTATAGGAGAAGACAAGGCTCCAATAGCTGATTTTACAGTAAAGCCAGTCAATTTAAGAGGAGAAGATAAAAAAGCTAAAGTAGAAATAAAAGATATATCATATTCAAAGGATGGAGATACAATAGTAAATCGAATATGGAGTATACAGTATGACTCCAATAACAATGGAGACTTCAGTGATGAAGAATCTAAAGTAATAAGTGATAGAAATGAAACATCTGTTACATTTGAGACAAGCAATGTTGGAAAATACAAGATAGAATTATATGTAGAAGAAACCTTTGATAACACAATAGAAAAGTTTATATCAAAGGAAGATTATAAAACTGCTAATACCGAAAATAAAATAGTTCAGCAAAAGATATTTATGGTGGATAATGTAAAACCAGAAGCATCTATAGAACTTGAAACAGTTCCAAAGACAGATTTGGTTTTCACTGTAAGTAATGCTGATACAGACAAAATAAATAAATATGGAAGCAAGATAGAAGAACTAAAAGGGTCATTAGAAGATCAAGGAATAAAAACTAATATATCAACAGTTACAACATCAAGTTTAACAGCACAAGATAAATTTGCTTGGAAGGAGTATGATCATTATAACTATAGTGATTGGTATTTACCTACATTAGAAAAACACATAATATATGAGAAAAATAATATAAAGATGCTTGGTTACTCAAGAACACCATTAAAAGATTTTCTATTTGTAGATGATAAAAATTCAAGCCAAAAGATATTTAACTTTGACATTCAAAGAGATACTACAGATTGGCATAGTATTGAAGGGGGAGGATTCTTATTTAACACAACTATAGAAAACAATAAAATAAATGGATACTGTATACTGTTAACGCAGCAGGGCTTAAAGCTAGTACAAATAAATAATGCTAATTTAGATTCTTTCCAAAATGGGGGATATGAATATGTACAAAATGCTGGAAGATTACTGCAAAGCTTTCCTATAAGCAATTTATATGCTAAACATCATATTAAAATAGTTGTGGACTCACGTAGTATCTCAGTTTGGGATAATGATAAAATCATAATTGATAATTACAAGCTTCCAGAAGAAAATATAGGCTTTGGATACGGACCAATAACAAGTCATGCTAGTCATGGATGTAGTCAACAATCATATTTTACCTTTGAAAATATAAAGATGGAAACAGTAACAGGGAAAAGTTTAGCGAAGGTTTTAGAAGGATATGATTGGACAGAAGGAGCTAGCAAGTATGTAATTAACTTAAGTGATGAAGAAGTACCAGACTTTAAAGGGGACAAGCAAGTAGGAATAGTTTCTAAGAGTTTAATAGAAAACAATATAAAGTTTGCTGGCATTGGTAATGAAAAAAATAAAGCTCAATACGAAAAAATTCTAAAAAATACCGATGGTATTTACTTAGATGGAGAAGATATTTTAAAATCAATGGACACCTTAAGTAACTATGTTATGAGTAATGAAATTTCTAAGGATTATAGTGTGGATAGATATATAACCTTAGAAGATGAAATTTCCTATAGAAATCATTACAAGGATTATGAAAATGATGAAATTGAAGAAGAACTTTGGGAATATGAACATGATCCTAAGATATTTGATAATGAGCTCAAAGAAATTGAACTTATAAGTCAAAACGAACCAATAACTAAGTTTATTAAAACAGGAGCTTACTCAATAAGAGTAAAAGTGAGAGATAATCCAGTTGGAAATCAAGAAGGATTAGATGAGTATAAAAAGTGGTCAGATGAAAGCATATTCCAAAAAGTATTAATTGCAAATACAAGACCTATTGCAGATATGGATGTAAATGTATATAAGGATTCTAAGAGCAAGGAAAGCTGCATTATTAATGTGGTTAATAAGAGTTTTGATAATGACCATAAGAGCTTTGAGAATAAAGGTATAGAAGAAACAAATTACAAATGGAAAAATATAAAAGAAGACAAATGGAATGAGGGTACAATACCTAACAGGGCTAAAGTAGGAGAAACCTACTTATTAGCTTTGACAGTTAAAGATAAAGAAGGAATCTTAAGTAATCCATGTGTAAAAATAATAGAAACTGATTCATTAAAGGAGCCAGAAATAGTAGAGGATAAAGAAGCACCTAAGATATATATAGATTTAAGCAAAATAAAAGCAAATGTTGGAGAAGCAGTTGAAATTAAAGCTTATGCAATAGATAACATGGGAGTAGATAACTTCGAATTATATATAAATGATGAAAAGGTTATAAGCAATCCAGGTAGAATTTTTTATACTGGAAATAAAGAGGAAATAGTATCTATTGAAGCAAAAGCTAGAGATATTTATGGTAATGAGTCTACAGAAAAACGAGAATTACAAATAATAGATGATAGAGATAAAATTCCTCCAACAATAGAAGTAGACAATATATTACAGGAATCCCTTAATACATCTCCAATAAAAGTAATAGGCACAATTAAAGATAATATAGCCTTAAAGTACTATAAATTAGAATACAAATTAAAAGGAACAGAAAACTTTGAAACTTTGAAAGAAGAAGCGAAAGAAGTAAGCAATGGAATAATAGGAGAAATAAATCCTAATATATTAGAGAATGGAACTTATGAATTAAGAATTAGTGCAGAAGATGTAGCAGGTAATAGAGTATATGTAACCTATGAGTACACTATAAACATAGAAGAGGGAAGTAGACCAACAGAAAAGGATACTGAACCACCGAAAATTACTATAGAATTATCTACTACGAAGGCTAAACTTAATGAAAAAATAAATGCAATTATAAAAGTAGAAGATAATAAAGCTGTAGAGAAAGTAGAAGTGTTTAAAGATGAAAAATTAGTTATGAATAGCCCAGGTGAAATTGAATTCAGTGAAGCTACAGCAGGGATAAGAAAAATAAAAGTAATTGCTTTGGATAAAGAAGGAAACAAATCAATAAAAGAAGCAGAAGTAATGATTATTGATGATAGAGATAAAAATAGTCCAATAGTAAATATAACTAGTCCATTAAATGGGGAAGTAGTAAAAGATAAAGTTAGTATTAAAGGTACTGTAAAAGATGACATAAGCCTAGAGAAATATAAACTACAATACAAAGCAACAGCAAGTAATCAGTTTATTACCTTTGCAGAATCAACGCAGTGTAAAGAAAACGAAGAAATAGGAATATTGGACACCAATAATTTACAAGATGGAAATTATAAGGTTAGATTAATAGCAGAAGATAAAGGTGGAAATACGAGTATTATTGAACATGAGTATATAGTAGACAATAAAAAGAAAGTTGATCCAGATGAACCAGGACAATCAAATCCTGATATAGAAAGTCCTAAGATTAAAATAGCTTTATCAAACTACACTCCGGAAATTGGGGAAGAGATAAAGGGATATATAAGTGTATGGGATAATGTAAAGGTAGCAGAAGTTAAGGCATTTATTGATGGAAAAGAAACTCAAATAGTTAATAATCAAATATCCCTTACAATAAATGAATTAAAAACAGTTTTTATAGAGGTTACAGCCTCTGATGAAAGTGGAAATAAATCCAGGCTTGAAACTCAGTGTACAGCTTATAATAAGGAAGATAAAATTCCACCTAAAGCTGAAATCAAAGAAATAGAAGAGATAATAACTAAACCAACTACTATAATTGGTACTGCAAAGGATGAAACTGAATTAAGTAAGTATGTACTAGAGTATAGAGAAAAGGGAGACATTAAGTTTAATCAATTCCATGAGTCAGAAGTGGAAAAAGATAATGAAGTATTGGGGAAATTTGACCCAACTACTCTTGGTAATGGTATATATGAAATTAGACTTAAGGCAATAGATAAGGGTGGCAACGAGGCTACTTCAATAGCAACTGTAATAGTCGAAGGAAAGATGAAGATAGGACATTTATCTTTAGGATTCCAAGATATAACAGCTAATTTATCAGGATTAAACTTATCTTTAAATCGTAATTATGACAATAGAAATAAGAAGAATGGAGACTTTGGAATAGGTTGGACTTTAGGATTAGATAATATTAAATTTTATGAAAGAACTAAATTAGGAGAAGGATATGAACAAATAAAACAAGGTTCATTGCTTACTACTACTTATGTTGTTAAAGAAACGGAACCACATGATGTAATGATAAACTATGGAGATGGAACAAGTGATAGATTTAAAGTAGTATTATCACCAAAGCAGCAATTATATGTTCCGTTATACTCAACCAACATCGAATTTGAGTGTATTACTAATCCAAATATCAAACTTGAGATAAATGGAAATAAGGAAAAGTTTATAGGTGGTAAAGTAGGATATGTTGAAAATATAGATGATTTTGATCCGCAAGAATTTATTCTTACAACAAAAGATCAAAGTAAAATATACTTCAACAAATATACAGGAATAAAAAGCATAGAAAGTATTAATGGAGATAAAATAAAAGTTACTGAAAATGGATATGAACATTCTAGTGGAAGAGGAATTACCTTTAAAAGAGATAGTAAAGGACGTATAGTTGAAGCTAAAGATCCAGTAAGCAATGTTACATCATATAATTACGACAATAATGGAGATTTAGTATCAGTAACTAATCCTTTAGGAAACAAAGTACAATTCAAATATGATGATAATCATAACATCATTGAAATGTTAGATCCTACAGGAACACCAATAGTAAGAAATGAATATGACGAAGCAGGTAAGATAATACGAAGTATAGATGCAGAAGGGAATGTAATAGAATATACTCATGATATTGATGGAAGGCAAGAAGTAGTAAAGGATAAACTAGGTAACAATACAATATATACCTATGATGATGAAGGCAATGTTTTATCTGTTATTGATGCATTAGGCAACAAAACTTTAAATAAATATGACGATAACAATAACCTAATATCCTCAACAGATCCATTAGGAAATGTAACTAACTTTGAATATGATAGTAAGAACAACTTAATATCATCAATAGATAGTCTTGGAAATAAGATCAACAATACATTCAATGATAGAGGACAACTAACGAAAATACAGGGTATGGGTGTTACATCACTATTGGTAAATTATGATGAAAATGGAAATGTATCAGATGCCTCTGATGCAGAAGGAAATAAAACATCATATAGCTATGATAAAAATGGAAAGCTAAGTGGGGTAACAGATAAATTAGGATCACTTTTAAATGTAGTATATGACAGTAAAGGTAATGTAACTTCTACAATAGATGCAAATGGTAACGCTACAGAATATAACTATGATGATTTAGGAAGATGTATAAGTAAAAAGATAAATAAAAAAATAGTAAATCAAGATAGTAAGAAAAAATCGAATGACACAGAGGTTTTGACCGAGGTTTATGTATATGATAAATTAAATAATATTATTCAAGTTATAGATGCAGAAGGAAACATAAGTATAATAGAATATAATGTGAGTAATAAAGTAGAATACGTTTTAGATGCTAAAAATAGAAAGACATCTTATCATTATGATAAACTAGGTAATCTTACAGAAATAAACTACTATGATAATACAAAAGAAACCTTTAAATATGATGAAAAAGGTAATATGATAGAAGCCATTGATAGAAATGGTCAAAAATTAACTTATACCTACGATAAATTAGATCGTTTACTATCAATAACTCTAATTAATGGAAGCAAAAAAGAATACAGTTATGATGAGAAAGGAAGATTAAAAACTGAAAGTTCCTTATCAGGTGAAGTAACGAGTTATGAATATGATACACTAGACAGAAATACATCTATTACAGATGCATATGGAAACAAGATTAAATTTACCTACAATAATGCATCTAAATTAGAAACAATGACAGATGCACTAGGAAATGTATATAAATATGAATATGATAAAAATGGTAATAGGACTAAACTTACTCTACCAGATTTAACAACTATGACTTTAGAGTATGATGAGAGAGGAAGAGTTGTTAAAGAAATTAATCAAAATAATGAAGAAACAAACTATAAGTATGATAAGGTAGATAATTTGGTTGAAGTAAAGGATGCCTTAGGGGGAAGATGGAAGTATCAATATAATGAAGTTGGAGAATTAGCAAGTGTAGAAGATGCTAATAATAATATAACTAAATATCAATATGATAAATTAGGTAGACCTATAAAAGTAATATCTCCACTTGGATATGAAGCAACAACTACCTATGATGAAATAGGAAATGTAAAAAGCTTTACCAACTATAGTGGTATTAAGACAACCTATGAATATGATGAAGGCTATAGATTAGTAAAAGAGACAATTAAAGATGATACAATAGAATATTTCTATAACAAGTTTGGATTACTAGAAAGTGTTATAGATAAACATGGAGAAACAAAATATAAGTATAATGAACTAAATTTATTAGAAGAAAAAACCTTGCCTAATAATGTTAAGTTAACTTATAACTATGATAAAAGTGGAAGAATATCTAAGTTTATAACTCCTTATGGTAATACATCCTATGAGTATGATAAGCTAGATAGAATTCAAAGAGTAGTAGGAAGAAATGGCGAAGCAACAGTATATGAATATGATGCATTAGGAAATAGGACTAAAGTAAAGTATGCTAATGGAGTAACTATGAAATATAGTTACGATAAGTGTAGCCGTTTAGTAAAAGAAGAAACATTAGATAAAAATGGACAAGTAATTTCTAAGTACTTATATACATTGGGTAAATGTGGAGAAAGATTAAAGGTAGAAGAATTAGATCAAAGCATAGAGTATAAATATGATGAGATTAATAGACTCATAGAAGAAAAAATTATAGGATCTAAGAAAGAAAAAAATTATAAATATAAATATGACGCTGTAGGAAACCGTCTAAGCAAAGAAGAGGATGGAATTGAAACTACTTATAAATATAATAAGTTAAATCAATTATTAAAAGAAAATAAAGAAAATTCGGAAACATCCTATTCATACGATAAAAATGGAAGCTTAATTAATCAATACAGCGGTGAACAGAATGTAGCATATAGTTACAACAATAAAAGCCAATTAATTAACACAACTATACAGAAGGGATCAGAAGTAAGTATAGAGTCCTATGAGTATGACTTTGAAGGAAATAGAATTGAAAAGACAGTAAATGAAGAAACAATAAACTATATAGTAAATACTAATGATTACCTTGCTCAAGTAGTTGCAGAAGTAGATGAAAGAGGAAACTTATTAACTTACTATAATAGAGGAGAAGAGTTAATAAACTTAGAAAGAGAAGGGAATAGAGAAAAGTCAAAGGAAATAAAATATTATTTATATGATGGACATGGAAGCGTAAGAGCCTTAGTAGATAAGAATGGAACCGTAACAGATATATATAAATATGATGCCTTTGGAAACATCTTAGAAAGTGAAGGAAGCACAGAAAACAGCTATCTTTATGCAGGGGAGCAGTATGATGCCAATACAGGATTCTACTATCTAAGAGCAAGATACATGAATCCAAAGACAGGAACATTCGTAAGTATGGATGAATATCCAGGAAGCGTATATGATCCAGTAAGTCTACACAAGTATTTGTATGCAAATGCAAACCCAGTGATGTATAAAGATCCAACAGGATATTTTTCATTAGCAGAACTACAAGTATCTACAGCTATTTCAACTATATTGGACTCTGTTCAAGTGATGCAGATTAAAAAATTCTTCAATATAGTAAATGCATTGACGACAATAGTAGATACTGGAAGTACAGTGTTATCATTAATTAATGGAACTGCAAGTTTATCAGATGTTTGTGCAGCATTAGCAAAGGGAATGTTAACAGGAACACTGTTAAATAAGATCTGTGCAATTTCAGCAGTAAGTGTTATATTAAAGCCGATACTTGTGGTCATGGATTTAGTGCCAATCTTAGATGGTATACAACAGGCATTAAAGGATAAAAATTATCCATTAGCAGGTTTAAGAATACTTCAAGGGCTAGCGGCAATCTTTGGTGGAACACAATCATGCTTTGTAGGAGAAACCTTAGTAAGCACGGAAAATGGCGAAAAGAGAATAGACGAAATAAAAGAAGGAGAATACGTCTGGGCAGAGAATATAGAAACAGGAGAAAAAGAACTAAAGAAAGTACTACGAGTATATGAAAATGAAACAGATAAAATAGTTCACATAAAGGTAAATGGAGAAGAAATAGAAAGCACAGAAAATCATCCATTTTATGTAGAAGAAAGAGGATGGGTAAGCGCAAGTGAACTAAAAGTAGGAGATAAATTAAGAAGTAAAGAAGATAAAATAGTAGTTGTAGAAGAAGTAGAAATAGAGCAATTAAAAGAAAAGATAAAAGTATACAACTTAGAAGTAGAAGACAATCATAACTACTATGTATCAGGAAATAAAGTACTAGTTCATAACACATGTAAAGAGGGTGGAGATAAAGCTAAAACAGGTCCAAAACCATTCGGGACAGGACCACATAATAAAAAGATAGCAGAGGTAGCTGATTCCGTTACAGATGGTACAGTTATAGCAGGTGGTCAAAGGTTACCAGAAAGAGGATTTAAAACTCCGAATGGAAAAAAATCAAGTAGAAGACCTGATATTTTAGTTGAGAAACCTGATGGGTCAATATATGGTATTAATTTAGGAAAGACAACTAAATCTGGAGTACCAATTAAAAGAGAAGTAGAAGCTCTGTATGATTTAGAGGATATTGGTATTGATATGCATTTTGTTCCGTATTTTAAATAAGGAGGATAACGCGAGATATGGCTAAAATTAATTTTCAATTTCATGCAATAAATGATGAAGTAATAGAAGTTATTAAGAAGTCAGTTTTACAATACAATTTATACTTAGTTTCCATACAACTATTTCCTAAATTTAGTTGCGAGATAATAAGAAAAGAAGAGTTTAATGAAAAAGAGGATATTATATATAATAGCAGAATGATATTATTATATAATTATGAACCAAACGTATCAGTAAAAGATTATAATGATTTTTTAGATAAAAATAATGATAGTCTTATATTTGAGATTGGAATGCAAAAAGAAGAGGAGCTAAAGGAATCAAGAATATCAAGTATAACAGAAAATAAAGATACATTAAAAATATGGAAAGATATTGTTAAAAGATTTAAAAGTACTATGTTAAAGGGAGCATGGGTTGTTAATCCGAGTAATGGGGCAAAGGAGTATTACAAAAGTCATTGTTATACTTCATCAGCAAAGGAATTGTTTCAAAAAGGTATTGAAATTTTACCTTATGCTGGATGGAGTAAGTATATATTGAATAAAGAAATGATATAGTATAGACAGCAAAATATTGAACTAACTAGATGCAAAATTTTTAGTAGTTGTTACGCATGCTTCAAAGATAAGTATAATATTGAATTGTAGTAAATAAATTCACTGCATAATATTAATAATGCAGTGAAAGAAATTAAAAGGTTAATGTTTCATGGAATAGAGCATTAATCTTTTTTTCAAGTAATGCCAAGTATAGAAATGCAAGAGGTAGCATGATAAAATAAGAGCAATAGATTATAGGAATATAATGTTAAAAAATCTAGCTACATAGCACTAAAAATGGTAAGTGATAAAAAATAGTTGAAAAGTAATGTGAAGCATTGAAAACACTAGGTTAAATAATGATAAGATGTTAAGACAGACTCTGCCCCAAGGGGGCGGCTGACCCTAAAGATATACATTTAATGCAAAGTTCAATAAAAAATCAGACTGGAAGCCATACCGTTCTTGAAAATGCAGAAGCGTTAAAGAATGGAACATTAAAAGCAAGTTATTTACCTAATATAAAGGTATAGAAAGATGATGAAGGAAAAATGTGGACATTAGACCATAGGAGATTGGGTGCATTTAAGCAATCTGGATTGAATGAAATCTCAATACAATGGGCTACACCAGAAGAAGTAGCTAGTCAAATGTGGAAAATGACAACGAAAAATGGTGGAACATCAATTAAATTAAAACTAGGAAATGGTGAAAGAATGATTATAAAATAGAAAAGGAAGATATACACAGAAATTAAAGATGTGAAAACTAAAGAGGACTTTTTAAGATTCTTAGAAATGCTAGCAAATGATAGAAAAAGTAATGCTGAGGAATGGGAGAATAAGCGTGTAGAAGATTATTTATTATCGATACAATCTTGGACTGAAGATATGGAAGGATATTACGAGAATAATAATCTTGAAGTACCACAAAATATTAATTGGAACTTTATTGCTACTATTTTCTATGTTGGAAAAATTTATGAATAGGTAGATAAACTTACTGCGTAATCTAAATAATGTAGTGAGCATGGGGAAAAGGGGGAAGAGTGGTAGAGAAAATTATAAAGTTAATTTTAGATTATGAAACTAAAAATACTTCATAAAGTTTTTATCACCTTAACCCCCTTTCAACCTAAAGTAAAAGAAAATATAGTTGTAATAAAAATATCTATACTTCAATAGTATAGATATTTTTTTATACAATTATATTGAGATAGTAGAAGATACAGAAAATGCTACTGAAATACTGAAATACTTTAATACTTTATAAAAGCCAAGATATCTAGGATTGAAAAATACCATAAGATGAAAAGTAGGGAACCAAAATCTATGATTTGGGGTGAATCACTTTCACAGAGTGCAGGCAAGGAAGTCCTAGGCTCAACAATTCCACTTGAAATCGAGGGGAACTATGAACATATAATATGTAGGGTAAAATCAATTCCACTTAGAAATAAAAATAATTGAAAATATAAAACATATAAATAATGTAAATAGGAGCTTGGTACTCGGAAATAAGGACGGGGGTGGGTGGGAACAAGAACTTAAAGTCTATTTCAATAAAATAAATAAGAAAAAAGAAATTGAAGAAAATATAAAGAAGAATTAACAATAATAAATAATTGAGTAAGGTAATAGAATCCTAAGGGATTGTATAAGTTCACTATGCTAAATCAAAGATTTAGAACCTCACTTAAAATGTGTGCAATTTCAGCAGTAAGTGTTATATTAAAAGCAAAACTTGTGGTCATGGATTTGGTGCCGATTTTAGATGGTATACAAGAGGCACTAAAGGATAAAGATTATCCATTAGTAGGCTTAAGAATACTTCAATGGCCAGCCGCAATCTTTGGTGGAACACAATCATGCTTTGTAGGAGAAACCTTAGTAAGCACTGAAAATGGTGAAAAGAGAATAGAGGAAATAAAAGAAGGAGAATAGACTTTATAAGAGAATATAGCGACTGAATATAATAGGAAGTTAAAGAGGTATATTGAGGAGATATATAAGTATATAAGATAAGTAATATATTTAAAAGTTTACTTTTTCATAAAGAATACTCTAACATAAATCAAGTATTAGCATAATATAAATTAATAAGCTAAATGAGATAGGAGGAAACTATGATTGTAAAAGATGTATTTGATTTTAGACTAGAGTTTTCAGATCAATTAATGACATACAACACTATAAGAACTGGTTTTATAAATAAAGCACAAGAAGCTAAGGATGAGTTTTATACTGTAGCTACAGAAGAAAAATATAACAATAAAGAAAATGAAGAGTTAATGAATAATATATTATTGGGAACAATTGAGGACTATGTAATACCAATGCTTATTAAAAAGGGCATAGTTAGTATAGATTTAAAGAAATTTTTAAAGTTACATGAGAAAAAAAGTTCTTTGAAAAAGTGCTATAAGGCTTGTCAAAGAAATTGTGAGGAACATAAGGATGAGAAGAAAATATCATTAGGAACTATATTATCTAAGCCTTTAAAAAATGAAGGAGTAAAAAGAGTATTAAAGGAAGTAAAAAATAATACAGATCATTTAAGTAAGGGAATAAAGAGTATTAATCAATCCATAAAAGGAATAGCTAATAAGTATAACATTATAAATGAAGATGCACATATGAATAAGATTGCTAACTTAATATATGAAGATATATTTAATATGCATTATACAGTTACAGAGATATTTAATGAGTATTTACAGCTAAACTTGTCTAGTTACCCTAATAAAGAAATAGAAGAGAGAATAGAATCAAGATTAAATAATATAAGAAAGTATGATATAGAAAGTATCGTCTTAAGAAGAATAATTAAAGAGTCCTTACAAGAGGATCCTTATAGTGAACCGCTATATGAAACTATTTTAGATTTATATGGTGATGCTAATAAGGAACTTTCCAATTTAGCTAAACTATTTGTAGTTGATATAAATAAATGTAAAAATCAATTATTAGAAGGTAAATTTAATTCCTTGGATAGAAATACGGAAGAGGGTTGTAAAGAATCTAAAAGAGAATTTATTAAATTTGCAAATAAACTTAATGTAGATAATACAAAAAAATATATAAATATTATGGAAAAAGATTTAATAAAATTTGATATAGAGTTTAGAACTGTAGAAGACTTAGTTTTTGAAACAAGAGAAGAGGCATCCTTAGCACAAAGCGATAAGGTTAGATTAGATGCTATATGTTCAAAAATTAAAGAGTGTGATGAAGAGGATTTAAGCGAAATAAGAAAAGATATTTTAGATAGTACTTTCAAAACTAAATTATATGAGGTTTATATAGCAAGAATTGATGAGAAATTAAAAGAGTTAGTAGAAAAAAGAGAGGCTTTAGTTTTTGAAAAATTGTTAAGTGAATGTAATATGAAAGATGCTAATAGTGTTGAGGAATTGATTAATTATATAGAAAGCAATAGAAAGACCTATAAAAGTAATCAATGTGATATAGCCTTAGAATATTTAAATAAAAGATTAAGAAAATTACAATAGATTAATTGCAAAGAACCATAAATTCTATTTAAGGATTCATGGTTCTTTCTATTCTAAGGTACTATAAAATTAACTTTTAACTAATTGATATATGATATAATATTTAAGATGAAATTTAAGTAAAAGGTTATGAGGTGAAATAAGAGGTGAAATAAGTGGAGAGGACTATTCTTCATGTAGATATGGACGCATTTTTTGCATCAGTAGAAGTTATGGATAATAAAATTCTTAAAGGAAAACCAGTAATCGTTGGAGGGGTATCGCAGCGAGGTGTTGTTGCTACCTGTTCTTATGAGGCTAGAAAATATGGGGTTAAATCTGCTATGCCAGGGTATATTGCAAAGGCGTTATGTCCTATGGGCATATTTCTAAATCCTAGATTTTATAGGTATAAAGAAATATCTAACATGGTTTTTGACATACTTAATTCTATAACTTCAAAGGTAGAAGCTGTTAGTATAGATGAGGCTTATTTAGATATTACAGAAGAAAATAGAGATCCCTTAGAGGTTGCTAAAGAAATAAAATATAGGGTAAAAAGTGAGTTAGGTTTAACGATTTCTGTTGGAATATCATACAATAAGTTTTTAGCTAAGTTAGGTTCAGACTGGAATAAACCAGATGGACTTATGGTTATAAGTAAGAAAATGATTCCCAAGATATTGTTTCCATTACCTATAAATAAGGTACATGGCTTAGGTAAAAGATCTGTTACAAGATTAAATAACATAGGAATATATAATGTAGAGCAATTATATAAGCTAGAAAAAGAATTTCTAAATGAATACTTTGGAAAGTTTGGATCTGAAATATATGAAAGAATAAGAGGGGAAGATAAAAGAGAGGTTGCAACTACGAGAGATAGAAAGTCTGTGGGCAAAGAAAGGACTTTGGGAATTGATACTAATGATAAAGAAATGTTAAAGGAATATTTAAAGGAATTTGCTAAAAATATAAGTACATATTTAAATGATAGAAATTTAGGTGGAAAAACTATAACCTTAAAGATAAAGACTTCAGATTTCGAAAGTCATACTAAAAGTAAGAGTTTCGAGTATTATCTTTCTAATGAAGAAGAAATATTTGGAGAAGGATTTAAATTATTAAATAGTTTAGAGTTAGAGAAGGAGCTTAGATTAATAGGACTTTCTATTAGTAACTTAAAAACTAAGGAAATGGAGCAGTTAAAGTTTTTTTAAAAGATATTATTAATAGATAACGAGTTACTATAATGCTATAAAAAGAATTCAAGTATTAGTTTGTAATATAATATGTATAATGTATATGATGTGATATAGATTGCAATAGAAATAAGGTATAGTTAATTTGATTTTAAGATTAAGATACATAAATATATATATCTATATTTTATATATCTATATGTACATATTATTTAGAGAGCCAATCCCAAAACTTTAATGTGGCTTTAAATACAAGGGTTACTGCATCATTTTCAACTTTTACATCCTTAATGTCAATTAGCTTAATACTGTCAAAAGAAAGGATTGCATCACCATTTTCTTTGTTGTATTGAATAATAGATGTATCATTTAAATTTTTAAAGATAGTATCCTTTGGTATCTTAGCAAGACCTACTTTACCACCTTCATAGTGAAAAACTCCTTTACCATCCATAGCTCTACCACTAAAGCTTAGTTTTATTTCTACAGGAATCTTTTTATATTTAATATGAGTGTATATGTTAATTCTATTATTTTCTATATTTACTTTAAGACCAGTTACAATGCCTTGAATTTCAGGTATTTCCTGAAGTGATTTAATCGCTAATTTTGTAAGTTCATCCTCTGTAAATACTGTATTAGATTCTACGGAGATTTCTTTAAAAGATAAATTAAAATCACTAGGAATAAACTTAGAAGCTAAATCCCAATTATCTATAGTTATATTTTCATTAAGTGAAGTAACTTCAGTTTTGGGATAAAAGTAGTAATAATAAGATGCAGCTATTACTAATACTATACAAATTATTGGTACGGGAAGTATTAAAAGTATTTTTTTCTTCTTGTTCATAATTATCACCTCCTATGCCTTATATTATAAGGTAAAAATTTAAGATAATATATAGAAAAAAGTAAAAATATCCTATAGGATAAATATATTCTATAGGTTTTTCAAATATTATATAATAAATTATGTCACTTAATAATAAATTATGTACAATAATATAAGATGCATGAGTTTTAGTATTGAACTTATTTATAAAGAAATTTTATTTAAGATAATTAAAATAAATGTAAGAGGTGTGAAGAATGGTCAATGTCTATATTGTGTCAGGTTTTTTAGGAGCAGGGAAAACTACATTCATAAAAAAGTTTTTAAGAAGTTTAAGTAATGGAAAAAGTGTAATTTTAGAAAATGAATTTGGAGAAACCTCTGTAGATGGAGATTTTATAAGAGATAAAGGATATGATGTAGTAGATATTCCAGAAGGGTGTATATGTTGCAATTTAAGAATTGACTTTACCGATGGAATAATGAATATTTTAGAAAATATGAATCCCAATAATATAATCATAGAACCTACAGGATTAGGAGTTTTAAGTGAGATATTAAAGATACTAGATGGAAAAGAGTTTAAGCATAGGTGTATAATAAAAAACATAATAACCTTAGTGGATGGAGAAAATTATCTTGAGCAAAAGGAGGTATTTGGAGAATTTTTCAAGGATCAAATTATAAACGCTAAAAATGTAATAATAAGCAAAAGTCATAAAATAAGCAGGGATACTTTAGTGGAAATAGTTGAATCCTTTGAGGAGTTAAATGTAAAAGGAAATATATTATCAGAGGATTTAGAAAGTTGCGAAGATGAATTTTTCAAGGGCTTTATAGATTCTAAGGAAGAGGAACTTAAAAACTTTGAAAATTCAATATTGGGAGAACATAGTAAAGAAGGACAAAGGGAAATCGAAAACTTTACAAGTATAGCTTTTGAAGTAAAAAAGAAATATTCAAGAGAGGAATTATATAAAAAATTAAGCATATTGAAACAATACGATATAGGAAATATATTTAGAGCAAAAGGAATTGTAAAAGCAAAAGCTAATATAGAATCTATGTCACAGTCCCTAGAATTTGATTATGTAAATGGAAATTACGAAATACGAGAAAGTAAAATAGAAGCAACTCCTAAGATATGTGTAATAGGAGAGAATTTAAATAAAAACAGAATAAAGATAATCTTTAACCCTATAGAAATAAATAGAATGAAAAGATAAGTATGTTATGGGAAAATATAATAAAACTACAAAAATCTATTTAAAAAATATATTAGACACATATAGACAATAATTGATAAAATTAGGTGATTAATATAGAAAATCTGTTAAGTATCTGTAAAAAATATCTTAATCATTATCTTAGTTTATTAAATTGACGTATATGCCTTTGACCTAAAATTTTATTATATGGATCTTAATGGATTAAGTAAAAAGGGGAAAGATTTTTATGAGTAAGAGTGGGGAAGTAGTTTTAGATCAAAGTAAGGTGAAGAAAACGCTAAGTTATAGGTATTACATGTATGCTATTTTAGCTTTAGCATATTTCTTTGTGTATTTTCACAGAACATCAACAGCTGTAATGTCTCAAGATTTAATTAAATCTTTTAGCATTCAAGCAACTAGCTTAGGCTTATTAAGTTCAATGTATTTTTATCCATATGCAGTGGCACAATTACCAGCTGGTATTTTGGCTGATAAATGGGGAGCAAGAAAGACTGTAGCATTATTTGTTGCAGTGGCAGGGTTAGGATCTATAATATTCGGTATGGCACCATCCTTTGAGATTGCTTTAGTTGGGAGAGCTATAGTTGGATTTGGAGTTGCCTTTATTTATGTACCAATTATAAGAATTCTAGCAGACTGGTTTAGAAAAGATGAATTTGCTACATATTCGGGTATACTTTTAGCCGTGGGAAATGCAGGTTCATTGGCTGCAGCAGCACCTTTAGTAGTATTAATGGCTATGATGGGATGGAGAAATTCAATGTATTCAGTTGGAGGTATATCCATATTTATAGGTATTTTAACATATTTAATTGTAAGAAATAAGCCAGAGGATATAGGTGGTGCTTCTATTGCTTCAATAGAGGGAAGAGAAGTTCCGAAAGTTGCGCCTAAGGCAGTAGGAACTATGGAAGCTATAAAGAAGATATGTAAGAATTATAATTTCTGGACAACTGTTATAATGCTATCTTTTATGTATGGAACAATTATGGGATTCCAAGGATTGTGGGCGAATTCTTATGTAATGACTGTATATAATATGACTAAAGAACAAGCAGGAAAATTATTGAGTATTATTCCTATTTTTATGATAATAGGGTGTCCATTATCAGGTGTGATAGCTGATAAGGTTATAAAATCTAAAAAAACTGTAGTTCTTTTAGGGTGTATATGTTATACATTAACTTGGATTCCACTTGTATTTATGACTGATTCTATAGGATTAGGTATGTTCAAAGTTCTATTAGCTTTATATGGATTCTTTGGAGGATTCTTCGTTGTTGTTTACGCAAACTTAAAGGAAAATATAGACTTAAGTATGGCTGCAACAGCAACAGGATTATTGAATACCTTTGTATTCTTGTGTGGAGCATTATTCCAACAAATTATGAGTGCAATTATTGCTAAGAATACTGAAAATGGTGTTATAGCAGTAGCTGGTTTTAAATCAGCATTTATATTCTGTTTTGCTGCTTTATTAATATGTATTACAGTTTATAGTACTCAAAAAAAGAAAAAAGCTAACTAAAATATAGGAAATGATTAAGATAATATAAAGAGACTCCTCTTCTTAAATTAAAGAAGAGGAGTCTTTATATATTTCATAATGATAAATAATTGAATTATAAAGATTATAGGAATTCCTAAGGTGAACTTTAAGTGTTTTGTTTTATGTCTAAAACTGTACATACCAATATATGCACCTAGACTTCCCCCTATAGTACTTATTCCTAAAAGCGTTGCTTCTGGAATCCTCCATTGTTTTCTTTTTGCTCTCCTTTTATCTTCATACATAAATATAAAGGCAATTAAGTTTATTGCAACAAGATAAATAAAAAAGTTATTCATAGCTATACTCCTAAAAAAGAATTTATAGTATCATCATAGCATATTTAATTGAAAAAAATAATAAATAAAATGGGAAATTATTTTCAGAATATTTGAAAATATTTCCTTGGTAATAATTTCAAATACATTGTGTTTTTTATTTCTTAGATAGTTAATGAAATGAAACTTTGAGTTTTTATGTTCTTTATATGTGAAAAGTTTAATGCTACGTAAATTTTAATAGTAGATATTAATAATATGAAGTATAAGTGGGAAGATATATTTAAAATTCAATTCATTTTATTAGTGAGAGTTAATTTTAACTTTCTAAGAATCTTTACTTAAATGCATATAATAAAAAAACTTTAGGAAATAATAAAAATAAATAGTATAGGGAAAATTAAATTCAAGTATAATCTATCCATTAAACATAAAAATTGCTATAATATTTATGATTCAATTGATTGCTTTGGGAGGTAATAACATGAAAGATTTATTAGAAAAAGGTGCAGTACTTCAAAGAGATAAAGAGACATATGCAATTGCACCGCATTTAACAGGTGGATTAGTAACTCCGGATCAACTTAGAACAATTGCTGATGTAGCGGAAAAATATAATGCTGCTGCTTTAAAGGTAACAGGTGCTCAACGTATAGCTATTGTAGGTCTTAAAGAAGATGATATAGATAGTGCTTGGGAAGATTTAGGTATGAAACCAGGTGCTGCAATAGGATTATGTGTTAGAAGTATAAAAATTTGTCCAGGAACTACTTTTTGTAAAAGAGGTTTACAAGATTCTGTAGACATTGGTTCAAAGCTTGATGGTTTATATCATGGAAGAAATCTTCCTAATAAACTTAAAATAGCTGTAAGTGGATGTCCAAATAGTTGTGCAGATAGTCACACTAGAGATATAGGATTAATAGGTGGTGGAAAAGGCTGGATTATTTATGTTGGAGGAAAAGGCGGAGTTAGACCAAGACTAGGAGATAAACTAGTTATGAATGTTTCTCCAGAGAATACTTTAGCTTTAGTTGAAAAAATAATTGCAGTTTATGATGAAAATGCTGAAGGAAAAGAAAGATTGGGAGACTACATAGATAGAGTAGGGTTAGAAACTTTTAAAGAAAAATTAAATTTAGAGCAATATATATAATATACTAGTAACACCTTAATTATATAAGTTATGCTTATATGATTAAGGTGTTTTTATTTTAAATAGTATTAAATAAAGTTTAGTTTTTAGTATAGTAATTTATAAAAAAGTTAAACATAACCAAGGTGAACTATATATATTTATATCAAATAAGTACATTATTGATATTTAAGCATATTAATAAGATGAATAATTAAATTATAAAATTAATTAATATTCTAAGAAATAGTGAAAATTTATTGGTTATATTATTATAAATACAAGAGATAAGTTTACATAATAAATATTATGAGGATTATAAAAAATGTAAACTCCAAAGAAATCAAATTCAATAGTTTGGTATTTGACACAAAATATTGTAATATGCTATGATTTTAGAAATGATTTTTATACCAGAATAAGGGGGAACTTAAATGAACAATAATGTGGGGTTTATAGGTATTGGCAGTATGGGTTCAATGATGGTGAATCAATTTCTTGAATCTGGAGATTTAAAACAAGAAAATGTTTATTTATCAAATCGTTCTCAAGAAAAACTTGAAAATTTCAAAGTAAAATATCCTAATATTAATTGCTGTAAAAGTAATAAGGAAGTTGCAGCGGCTTGTAGTAGAATTATAATTGCTGTGGAACCATTAAATGTTCCAGAAGTAATAAAAGAAATTAGAGAGGTTTTAAATGAAGAAAGCTATTTAATTATTTCTACAGCTACTATAGCTTTTGAAGATTTATATAAAATTTACTATGGAAGCATGACTAAATTTATGCCTACTTTAAATTCAAGGGTTAGAAGTGGGGTATCTTTAATTTGTCATAACAACGTAGTTTCTAAAGAGAATTCTCAGTTTTTTGAAAAATTAATGGGTAGTATCAGTGAAGTTAAACTTATAAAGGAAGAAGATATTAACTTATGTCATAACCTAACTGGATGTATGCCAGCATTTATAGCAGAAATTCTATCTAAGTTTCTTAAGGCTGCTAACAAGTTTAGTATTAATCTTACTGAAGAAGAAATGGAGCATATAATAATGCAATCAGTATATGGAACTTCTAAATTATTTGTTGAAAATGATATGAAACTTGAAGAAACGATAAAAGGAGTATCTACTAAGGGTGGAATTACTTATGAAGGTATACAGGTTTTAGAAGAAAAGTTACCACAAGTATTTGAGGAAGTTTTAAAAAGAACAACTGATAAATATACTACTATAACACAAAAAGGTGAAGATATAGTAAATAATATGGAATTATAGAGAATAAGTATGATACCTTAAAAATAATAAAATGTTATTTAAAGATATATACTAGTAGATAAGAATATAAATAAAAGTCATGGTTAAATAGTTTGAAAGTAAAGACTTGGAATCACTATTTATAAGAAGTAGTGATCTCAAGTCGTAATTCAAAACTAAGAATCCATGACTTTTTCTTTTACATTATTTTAATTTAAGTAAATTTGTTAGTCTTTCATTATTCATTAAAACTTTGAAAACTGGGAAACCAATAAGTGTTACTACTACAAATTCTCCTAAAGCAACTTGAAGCGTTGTAAGTATAAAAGGCATTTTGGTAATGAAATATAACTCAGCACCTACAAACACACAATTTAATGTTGGCCATAAAGAGGCAACAAAAAGGCTTTTACTTTTAGAAATCATATAAACACTTAAAAATGTAGCAAAACTACCTACAAAGACGTCTATTAAGCCTAAAGGACTAAATAAGTTTGCAATTGCACATCCTAAAACAAGTCCAGGTATATAGTCTTTATCTAAAAATGCTAAAAGCACAAGTATTTCTGAAAATCTAAATTGTATTGCACCAAAACTTAAGGGTGCAATTGCTACTGTACATACTGCATAAATAGCAGCAATCATAGCTGTTTTAACTAAAAATTTTGTATCTATTTTATTCATTTAATTCTCCTCCAACTCCAAAATCAGTATTATTCCAAAGAATTTCTACGGAAGGATTTTCTTCAAGGTAGCTATAGTTTTCTTTAAACCACTTTATAAGCTCTTCATCTCTTTTGAATTTTGTAGAATTTTCAACATAAATATTTATACAAATTCTTTTAAAGCTTTTTAATGCGCAGTCTATGTCATAGGCTATGCTTTCCTTAGTTTGTCCTTCTATACCAAACATTAAACAAACAGAATCAAAGATATCACCAGCTTCATAAGGAGTCTTTAGCTTGATACCTTTCTTCAAGATATTGTTTCTAAAGTTATCATCAAAAGTTTCTATTCCAGTCTTGAAAATTACAGTAGTTGGAGAAAAAAAGTCTCTAATTTCATTAAGTCTGTTTTTATATATCCAATGACTTTCAAAATAAAGAGTATCTATAGCTTTATTTTGAATCACTTCTTTTATTTCTTTAAGGGTTGCTTCGGGTAACTCAAAACAACTGCCAGAATTTATAACTTCTAATTGCTTAAACTCACCAGTAACATTTTTAAGTATTTCATTGTTAAGTTTAATCATTTCTTCTTCATGAGTATCATTATCTTCTATATAATCACAAAATGTACAACGACCCCACTTACAAGGAAACCCCTTAAGTAAGACTATTTCTCTTTTATTTTTATTTGTTATTTTACTGTATCTTTCAAGATCCATATTTATAAGTCTCCTCTTTTTAATTGTTTTGCTTTAAATGTTATATTCTATAAAGCAGTAATAAAATATAACTTTTATATTTTGGCCTTAATTTCAATAAAAAATAAAAAAACTACCTAAAAATTAGGTAGTTTACATACTAAAAAGAACTATGTTATTTCCATAGTGTAAAGGTACCTAGTTTTTTTATGCAGGAGGTTTACGAACTGCAGTATTAAATTTTAGTAATTACTTTTATACATTTATGCGAAATAATTAATTGAGTTATAAATTATTACATACAACTTAATTAATTATAACATAAATTATTTTAATGCATTGAAATCAATAAGTCAAATATTAAATTAATAATAAATATGTTTTTAAATTTTAAATAGTAAACTACTTAATTTGACATAAATTTCACTATAAACTGTAGTATTATTTAATTATAAATTGAATTATGGAGGATAAAACATGGAAAAATTGTGAGAAGATTAATAAATAATATTAATTAAAGTATGAAGAGGTGAAGGTTTTGAATGAAATAGATGTATTAGTGGAGCTTATGGATAAGTCTCAAATAGAATTATTTTTAAAACTCTTTAAAGAAAATTATAAAAATTCTTATATGGATTTAAAAAAGCTAAAATTAAAAAAGTGTATAAAAAAAGACAACTCTAAAAAGGATTCTTTTTACAACGTGCTTAGTACCTATAAAACTGATAAATTTAAAAATTCCACTTTAAAGGAAATTCTGAGAGATGACTTAGATATAACAGACGATGTTAAATTTGCTAATGCTGTAATATATCATGGTGAAAAAATAAAGGAAGTACTTCCACAGATAACAGAAAACTTAAAAAATAATGATCCCCCATTTTATAAAATCAGCGACCCTGTGTCAGAGAGAGAGATTTGCGAATATTTTGTAAATAGGTATTTCCTAAAGAAAGATAATTACGTAGAGGTTTTAAGAAACTCTGTTGAAGAAGTCTTTAGAGAAGAAACAGAGATAATTGAGAAAATAGAAAAGGAAACTTCTAAGTTAGGTATTCAAGAACTGTATAGTTATTTTAAATGTAATGAAGTAGAATATGGTGATATTCCTATTTTAAGTGTTATTTTAGAAAGATTACCCTTTCAAGATGAAGAGAGGAAAGGTATATATTTAGGAATTATCAAAGAAAGAATAGAAAAATTAAGTAATATAAAAATAGAAAATGATGAAAATAATTCTTTGAAAGAAAGCATTTTAAAATATGAAAATAAAGTTGAATTTTTAGAAAAGGAGATAAGTAATTTAAATGAGCAGTTAGAGAAGTTAAAAACAAATAACAATAAATTAGAAGAAAATAATGAGCTTTTAAATAAGGATAATAAGTTATTTAGAGAAGCTATAAAAATAAAGGAAATTGATATTAATAACATAGAAAAGGATTTAAGAGATGAAATTAATGTATTGAAAAGTCAGAATATGAGCTTAAAGACAAAGTGTGATATGTATAGTAAAGAGCTTAGAATATTTTCTTGTAGTGACGAGGACTTTGAAAGTGAAATAGTTATAATAACTAATAATAGTGTTAATTTACTCAAAAATATGTTCCCAGAAGTCAAATTTTATTCTATTATGCAGTGGAAAACGGTGGATGCAAGTAAGCGAAATATAAGTAAGATTATAATTCATAGAAATGGCATGTCATCTAAAGATATAGAGGAATTAGAAAAAGATTTCATAAAATTTAATATAGAATATGAAACTATATTATCTAGAGATCAAAGGGAATTATTGGATTTCATATTGGAACTTAGAAAAGGGGATTGGGGTGTAACATATGAGAGAGTATAACAGAACTGAATTAACAAAATTAAAGGGGTGTAATGATTGTATATTAGTTGGAAAATTGGCAGTGGAATGTCAATATCCTATAGGGGTCATGAGTAATAGTTCTGATAAAAATGTATTTTTTAATATAAAACCTATATGTGATGAACCTATGCCAGTAGTAGAATTTTTAAATAATGAAGTGGATAATGAAGAGAAAAATAATAATTACTTAGGTATAGATATTTATCAATGGGAAATCATGGATGATAATTATTATGATTTAGAACCGCAGGAAAAAATGAAATTTATTGAAGAAAAACTTGGAAACAAAATAATTTTATTTACACCTGCTATAAATGTTAAAAATTACAACATGGAGAAAAAGCTATATAAAAATTTACGTATAGTCTCTGTTGAAGAAGATGGAGCTTTTAGTGATTTAGATTATTATGAAAGTTATGTTACTATAAATAATTTCAACTCTGTTTTTGAAGAGCAAATTTTAAGTAAAAAGCCTATTAATATTTGCGACTATAGTTTGTATATGCCTAATTTAAAGTATTTACTTTGTGGAGAGTATTTATATTACGGATTTTCTGCTTGGAAACAAGATAGAAGATCTTCCATGCTTATACATGTGGGTGAGAGTAGTATAAAGAAGGTTAAAATAGAGGATTTAGTAACTTTTAAAAATAATTCAATATTAGCAAAGGGAGATCATAGCTTTATAAAAAGAGGGCTTATTGAAAATCTAATTTTAAGTGGAGAGCCTGAAACTGTAATAAAATCCATAGCTAATAGTAAGGAAATATCACAAGGTACCGCTATTAAAAGAGAGGAAATATTTCATTATGATATCTTAAAGGACTGTGACTCAGAAATAGAATTTTTACAGGAGCTAAAAAGATATACTATAGCTGAAGGACTATGTTATGACTTTTCAGATTTGGTAAATTTTCATATTAGTTTAAAAACTAATCCATTAACAATTTTAGCAGGCATGGCTGGTATGGGAAAAACTCAGTTAGCCTTATCTTATGCTAGAGCTTTTGGATTAAATAAGGAGGATAGAGTGCTTATAGTGCCTATTAGCCCATCATATACTGAACCATCAGATATATTAGGATATTTAAATAATTCTAATGGAAGCTACATTCCTTCAGAAACAGGAGTAGTTGAATTTTTAGTACAAGCTAATAAGAATAAAGATAAGATGTATATGATAATTTTTGATGAAATGAATTTATCACAAATTGAGCATTGGTTTGCTCCATTTATATCCTTATTAGAATTAAATGAGAGGGATAGAAATTTAAGATTATATAGTTCTAAGAGTCAGTGCAATAATAAAGAGGATTATCCAAGCAGTGTGTTAATAGGAAATAATATTTTATTTGTAGGAACCGTTAACATGGATGAAACTACCAAGGAGTTTTCAGATAGACTTTTAGATAGAGCCAATATAATAACTCCAAGGAAAAAATCTTTTTTACAATATAAAAAGGAACAGCAAGAAGTAAAAACTTTAACTCATAACAATGAAGAATATGGTTTTTATGATTCTTATATGGAGTGGGTAGATGATTGCAATGGATTAGAGGCATTTAATGAAGAGTCTTTAAGGTTTTTAGATGAGTTACATGAACTTATTCAGAGCTATGATGAGCAAAGAGGAATATCTTTTAGAACTGTGGAGAGTATTGGAAAATATCTTAAGAATATACCTTTTGATGCTAATTATGTACCTTTAATATCAATGAATGATGCCTTTGATATTCAAATAAAACAAAGGGTTTTAACGAAAATAAGAGGGACTAGAGAGCAGTTTGGAGATTTAATAGGACAATGTGAACCAATGCAACGCATTCCAGAGAATAGCCAATTATATGAGTTGTTTAATAGTGAAATAGCCAGTAACATAAGCTCATTTAAAATAACGAAAAAAGAAATATGTAGAAAGGCTCGAGAGTTAAGTTTGTATGGATACACAAACTAAATTAATATTTACTATATATGTTTATGGCACCACTAATGAAGTGGTAAATACTATTGTAACTGAAAAGATAATAGATCTTACTAAATATCCAGATGGAAATTTAGGAGATAAATTAATTCACTTTGGGGAATACGAAGCTGTTACTGTAACTTTAGAGTCAGCTGATGAAAGTGCAGAACTTATTGTAGAGACTTTTGAGGAAGATATAAAATCAGTTAAAAATGGTGAAACTGTAAATTTAACTTCAAGAATAGATGAAGAGGGTTTATTAGTTCCTGGGTTTTATATGATTCTTCTAAAAACTAAGGATATTAATTTTAATGGATATTATAGAATAAACCCTTCTAGTTTATCGTGGCAAGGTTTAGAAAATATAAAAATTTATCTTGAAAAGCTGGTTAAGGGACTTACTTATAACTTAAATTCTGAAAGGATTATTTCTAAGGGGGATATAATTAATTTAGGTGATAAATATGAAAAGTTAAACAATTTTAGCTGTATTTTAAACTCTATTATTAATAACCCAATAGAAGATATGAAAAAAGAGTATATAAGAACTTCAGTTACTAAGCATATGAATAGTAAGGTTCAATATTTAATTAATAAAAAGGGAGCAAGTGATTATAATGGCATAGTTAAAGAAAACTTTTCAAGTATCTCTAAACTATCTGTTGATAACTTAGAAAATAAATGGCTAAAGAAAATTTTAGTGCAGTACCTTATATATTTAAAGAATATAGAAAATGAATTAAAATTATATTCTAGTAATATATATATAAATGAAATAAATTACATTGTAAATTTAAGAGGGGTTATTTCATATCACCTTAGATGCTCCTGGCTTTCTGATATAAAGTTATATAAAAATATAACTAAACCCTCCTTAAGAATGCTTAAGGATAGGAGATATTATAAGCTTTACGAAATTTACAATAAAATAAGTAATAAAGGCCTTTGTGAAAATGAACAAAAAGAAGAAGTTTATTCATTTAAAAAAACATCTAAACTTTTTGAATATTATATATTTATGTTAATTATAAATATAATAAAAGACTTTGGATATGAGTGGGAAAGTGGATGGCTTGCGGATCAAAAGGGAGAAAATTTAAATACTGATCTTCAAAGTGGAACTATACTTAGATTTGAGAGCAAAAGTAATATCATTGAAATTGCTTATGATGAAGAAATAAAAGAAATAGATTTTAAAAATCCAGCTTCAGGTTTTGTACCACTTAATACAAGGCATAAAAGACCTGATGTAAGAATAGCATTATTTGATAAAAATTATTACTTTAAAAATGCCCTAATAGTTGAAGTAAAGTGTAGAAAACAAAAGTACCTTTTTAACAGTGAAGGGGAAACAGAGATAATGAAGCAATTAAAGGATTATAAAGCCTTAGGATATTATGAACTTAAAGATGGTAATGGAGAGGTTATATGGAATGCTATAAATAATGTAATAATTGCATATCCTAAGCAATTTAATGAAAGAGAAAAATATAGTCACCCTATATATAAGTTTTCTTTTATTGATATTGAGCCTTCTGAAAATGAAGAAGATATATTAGGATATGATGAGTTAAAGAGAGAAATACAAAAGTTACTCTTGTAGAGCAAAGTAAAAAATCATGGCATCTTATAACTTTATGGTGCTATGATTTTTATAAAATATAACTTTTTTAAATTTAAACTACAGTATGTTATATAAAAGTTTTATAATATAACTAAGGGGTATATTAAATTCATCAAAATTAAGAAATCTTAAAGGCTGGTGTAGTGTTTATGGAGAGGATATGCAGAGAAGAAAGTGCTGAGGTATTTGGTGACTTTCCCATAATTAAGACAAAAAGATTTATTTTAAGAAATATCTTAGATAGTGATTGTTACGATTTATTTTATATCTTTTGTAATAAAGAAGTTATGAAGTATTCAGGAATGTCTTCAGTTAATTCTATTGAGCAAGTAAAAAGAATAATTCGCAAGCTCAATTCTTTTTATTTGAAAAAAACTACTCTTATGTGGGCTATTGAGGATAAATCTTCAGGAAAGGTAATAGGTGATTGTGGATTTATTAACCTTAACCTTTCAAGCAAAAGAGGTGAAATCGGGTATTTATTAAAAAAAGATTATTGGAAAAAAGGTGTTATGACTGAGGTTATAAGCGCAATATTAGATTATAGCTTTAAGCAACTTGAATTAAATAGAGTTCAGGCATCCATTGATGAGAGAAATATTGGGTCTATTAAATTATTAAAGGGTTGTGGTTTCAAAAAAGAAGGGGTTTTAAGAGAGTATATTTATGATAAAGAAAAAGATAAGTATAGTAACCTAATTCTTTTATCTAAATTGAAATCAGATACTTTAATTTAGTATAGACTTTAAAAAAAGTGTATTATACCGTATAATGAGAAGGTCATAACAGAACGTAAGTTTAAAATTAATAAACTTTTATTTAAGGATATGGAGGGAGAACTTTGGATATAAACAACAAAGTTGAAAAAATCTTCTCCTACTTGCTTGCAGTAAAAAATTTAAAAGATAAAACTGTAAGGAACATAGAGGAGTATGAAAAAGTATTTTATAAAGAAGAGATAGAAAAATTATCTTCATGTACAGTTAATTTAAATGATTCAATTGAAGAGTGGATTTCTATAGAAAATAAAGGGGATAGCATATATAACGATTTTTCTAAACTTTACTTAAAGCTTCAAAAAAATAGTGAAAGTTTAGAACTTATTTATACTGATGCTGTTGTAGTTGGAAAAGTAGATGAAATGGAAATTTGTCATCCTATACTTACAACTAAGTTAGATTTAAAGTTTAATGATAAGGAAAACAAATTTACATTAAAGCCGTATAATAATAAGACTAAAGTTGAATTTGAGTTTCTAAGTGGGGTTATAAAAAACATAAGTTTTGATAATATAATAGAGCTAAAGAATAAGCTACGAGAGCGTGGAATAGACTTACTTAATCAAGAAGATGCAATAGATGCAATAAAAACCATAGGGAAACATTTAAAATTTACTGAGGAAAATATAATTTTAAATCCTGTGTCTTCAAATAAAGAGTTTAAAGTTAACTCAGGGATGCGTATTTATAAATGTCCTATGATCATTCTAAGAAAAACTGATACTAGATTATGGAACATGGAACTAAATTCTATGATTGAAGCTCTGAGAGAGGGATGTGAGATTCCTAAAACTATACAAGTATTAGTAGATTCATCAGTAAAAAATAATACTAATGATCCACAGTGGGAAGATGTTGGACAAGACTTACTTTTTCCATTACCATCTAATGAAGCACAAGAGGAAATTGTAAAAAGATTATCTCAAAATTTTGGAGTTGTGGTACAAGGTCCCCCAGGAACAGGAAAAAGCCACAGTATCGTTAATTTAATTTGTCATCTTCTAGCACATGGTAAGAGAGTTCTAGTAACTAGTCAAACAGATAGGGCCTTAAAAGTACTATCTGATAAAATACCAGAGGAGATAAGAGCTCTTTGTATAAGTATACTAGGAGATGATAGTAAATCCTTAGATGAGCTAGATGATAGTGTAAGAAAGATTGTTGAACAGATATCAGTAGATACACAAGAATTAAGAACAAATATAAAAAATAGTAGATTAGCTTTAAATAAATGCAAAGAAAAGCAAAAGGATTTATTTAATAGCTTAAAGGCTATTGAACGTAAGGAAAATGAATATTTCTTATATGATGGTGAAAAGTTTACTTTAAAAGAAATTGGTACTTTTATTAAAGAAAATGAGGGGAATTATAGTTGGATTATAGATTCACTTAAGGATATAAACTGTATGCCATTATCTCAAGGAGAATATGAGGAGTTTTTAAACTTATCATGTAGCATAAGTGAGAAAAAACTACAAGATATTCTTAATGTAAGAGAGTATATAGATAAGTTTTTAGAAAATAAAAATCTTCATCTTAAGATAAGAGATATAAATAAACTTCAAGCTTTAGAAGATACATTTAAAAAGAGTGTGGATCTTTGGAGTAATGAAGAGAAAGTTAAAGAAAAAATGGAGAATAGAAATCTTCATAAGTACTTAAACCTTGCTAGTGACATTTTGAGTAAATTAGATAAAACTTGGCACAAGAAGTTTATGGATAACTGCTATAGTTCTCAAGAATCTAAAGATAACTGGCGTGCATTTAGTGAAAAATGTAAAACTTATAATGATAGAATTAATTCTTTAAAAATTGACTTAAGTTCTCACAATATTAATTTAGTAGGTTATGAAGATTTAAATAAATTTAAAGAAGACTTTTTAATTGTAAGTAGAAATATAAACTCAAAGGGAAAAATAGGTGGATTATTTAAAGTAATGCATGGAAAATGCAAATATATTTTAGAGGAATGCAGCATAGATTTCAAACCTATTTCAACTAAAGAGCATGTTGAGTTGATTGGAAAGGTAATTGAAAAATCAGAATGTGAAAGAGCCTTGGTTACATATTGGAATAATAACATGTGTGAGTTTGGAGTAGAAAGATTAAGATATAGTGATGATACTTTTAGAGTTAAAATTCAAGAGTATATAAAACAAATTCAAAGTATTTTAATTTTTGAGGAAGAATGTGTAAATCCTATAAAGGAATTATTACCTGAAGAACTGTTTACTAGAAAAATGGATTGGTACAAAAAAGATAGCTACGAGATTGTAAAGTTAGCCTTAGAGTCTATTGTAGATTTAGAAAGATTAAATAGCTTAAATAAGGAAGTAGATGTGTTTATAGCTTCTATTCCTCAACAAGGAATTTTTAAAGAGCTTCATAAGTATATAGAAGATGGTGAAATAAATAAAATTAGAGACTTTTTCTTATATATAGATGAACTAAATGAATTACAGTATAAAGCTAAAAGATTAGTTAACTTTAACGAGATTTTACAAAATACTTGTTCTAAAACTTTAGAGTTTGTAAAAGAATGTATTTCTAATAAAGATGATATAAGCAAGTATAGTAACTTTTCTATGGCATTTAAATGGAAAAAATTCAGAGATTATCTTGATTTTTTACAAGATTCTTCTATTGAAGAGGTAGAAAAAAATATAAAAATTGAAAAGGAAAGAGAAGCTCAATTAATTAAGAAATTAGTTACTACAAAGAGTTGGTATAATCAAATTTTAAGAACAACAGAGGAGCAAAAAAGAAGCTTATTTACTTGGATGGAAGCTATTAAGAGGATAGGAAAAGGTACTGGTTCTCAAGCTGTTAAATATAGAAAACTTGCTCAAAAGGAAATGGAAAATTGTAAGGATGTTATTCCAGTTTGGATTATGCCTATAAATAGAGTAATTGAAAATATAAGCCCTGTAGGGGAGTTATTTGATGTAATTATCGTAGATGAAAGTAGTCAAAGTGATATTTCAGCACTTACGGTTTTAATGAGAGGAAAAAGAGCTGTTATAGTTGGAGACGATAGACAAATAAGTCCAGAGGCTATAGGTAAAGACATAACTTCTGTTGAATCCTTAATAGATGAGTATTTAAAGGATATACCGCATTCTGAGTGGTTCGATTTAAAAACAAGTTTATATAACACTGCTTTAAGGGTTTTCCCTAATAGATTAGTTTTAAAGGAACATTTTAGATGTGTACCAGAAATAATAAATTTCAGTAATGATAATTATTACTCAAAGGAAATTGTTCCATTAAGATGTGCTAGTAGCAAAGAAAATTTTGAAGAACCTATTAAGCTTATAAAAATAGAAGATGGGGTAAGAGATGAGTCTAAGGCTATTAATATTAAAGAAGCTGAAGAAATAGTGAAAACTATAGTTAAGTGTTGTAAGGATGAAAAGTACAATGATATGACTATGGGGGTTATCTCACTTTTAGGAGATGCTCAATCTGAGTACATTGAAGAGCTTTTAATTAAGAGTTTAGGTATGGAAGAAGTTATTAGAAGAAAACTAGTTTGTGGAGATGCTTATTCATTCCAAGGGGATGAAAGAGATATTATGTTCTTATCTATGGTTATAGCTAATAATGTTAAGTTCACAGCCTTAACTAAGGAATCTGATGAAAGAAGATTTAATGTAGCAGCTAGTAGAGCAAAAAATCAGATGTGGATCTTTCACTCAGTAGGTTTAGAAGATTTAAATACTAAATGTGTTAGACATTCTCTTTTAAACTATGCTTATAACTATAGTAGCTCTCAATTTACAGAGTCATATATTAAGCCTATTTTAAATCCTTTCCAACAGGATATAGAAAAATACTTGATAGAAAATAATTATGACATTATATCCAATGCAAAAATAGGCAAATACTCTTTAGATTTTGTTATTAATGACAATAATGATACTAAAAGAAATTTAGCCTTAATGTGTGTTGGTGGTCATGAAGATAATTATATATGGGAAGATCATTATGAAAGACAAATGTGTTTAGAGAGAGTAGGTTGGGAAATTTTTAAGATAAGAAATAGTGAATTTTATAGTGAAAATAAAATCAAAAAGTTTTTACTAAAAGATAAGTAAGTTTAATTGATAAATAAAGCTTTGAAAATATGCCGAGATAAAACATATAAGTTTGCTTACTTATACATGTTATCTCGGCATGTTTTTTATATGATAGAAAAGATAAAAATATAAATTAAAAGATACTTTTTAATGAATGTGCTATTAAGATTTAGCCTTTAAAAGATATAAAATAATATAATTTGTTTAATGTAAAATAACTTTATAAAGAATTTACATTTTAAATTACAATTAACTTTAGGTAATAATAACTAATTATAAATGCTTATCAAACTATACTTCCTATATAAGATTATTTCATAATAAATTGAGTAAATGTAATTTTAAGACTGTCATTATAAATTTATTATGAATAAGATAAATTAAAACTATAGTTAACAAAGGATGATAGAATGATAAATTTAAAATGCAGTACTTTAAAAAAAGGAAAAAAGATAAGATGTTACGTGTTAGTTATATTATCTGTATTAATTCCAATATTAATAGCTAGTTATTTGTTTGTAAATATTATATATATAAAAAACAATGAAACAATGTATAATACAATTTATAATATAGGAAAAAAGCAAAGTATAATAATTGAGGATTCTATAAATGGCATAATTTCTGATTTAACTCTTATATCTCAAGATTATGATCCTAATGGAGAAGAATGTTCAAAGCTAAGATTTAATATAGAAGCTTTAAATGAGAAAAAGGGAGGTTTATATAATAATATAATAATTTTAGATAATAATTTAAATTTACTATATGGTTTTAATTATAATAGAGATGACTATAGTAATAATATTTATTTTAAAGGAGCTTTGGCAGGAAAGGTAGGAGTTTCTGAAATGAATTTTAATAATAGAAGTGGAAGCTTTCAAGTAGCTGTTCCAATATTTGAGACACCTAATTCTTCTAAAGTTATAGGAGTAATAAGTACAAAAATTAAAACTAATTATTTAAGCACATTATTGTCCTATTATAGTGTTTTAGAAGACGGATATGAATGCTATATATTAGATAAAAATGGAGTTTTTATAACAGAATCTATTTATAAACCTGATGCCGTAGGAAAAGAAAGAGTAGATTTAAATAAATTGAAGTTAAATATAGATTATGATCATATGAATATATATAAAAATCATATGGGCAAAAATGTATTTGGAGTTTACTTTAAACTTCCCTATAATGACTGGACATTGATACTAGAAAAAACCTCTGATTTTAATGAAGATATTAAAACTAAAATTAATAATTTGACTAAAATTTTAAGTGTCGTAGAGATAATAGTTATATTTTTTAGTCAAAAGTTCTTTCCAGCCATTTTAAAAGTTAAGGATGAAGTGGAAGAAATTTTGGAGGATAAGGATGACAAAATAAGTGAAAATAATAAAGATAAGAAACAATAAATTTTCAAACTCTATAGTAATAAAATATAAATGTATAACAAATATAATCTAGGACATAATACTATATTGATTAATTAAATTTGGAGGAAAAAAGTATGAAAGCACATGTAGACAAAGAAACTTGTATAGGATGTACTTTATGCACAAGTGTATGTCCAGAAATTTTTAAGATGGATGATGATGGGAAATCCATAGCATATGGTAAAGTTACGGATTCAAATAAAAGCGAAGCTAAGGATGCAGAGGCTCAATGCCCAGTATCTGCTATTAGTGTAGAAGAATAAAATTAATACCTATCTAAGTAACGTGTATTATATTTACTTAGATAGGTATTTTTATTTGCTTTCTTTTACAATTGTAGATTCAACTGTAGATTCACCATGTTTTGATTTCAACTTTATTCTTAATTCTTTATAAATCATAAAACCTATAAAAACAATTGCTGAATATCCAGCTAAAGGATATAAAATATTTACCAATTTATTAAATGGAAGTATACCACCAAATAACATACCAACAATAGTTAGCACTACTGAAATGTTATTAAATTGCTTAGTCTTATCCACAGCAAACTTTCTAACTGTCATTACAAGTAAAGAAGATACAGCAGAGTATATTGCCACTATAATTAGTATTGAAAATATAGTTCCAAATATAGGAGATATATTGGATGCTATAGCTAATGTAGGTACTTCTTTTCCTATAATTGAGCTACAGTTAACAAGCTCTGCTATTACTAGCATAACAATTGCGCCTGTAAAAGTAACAATTCCAACAATTCCTATAGTTTTTGCTTCTTTTACATTCTTTGCAGAGGCACCACAATTAACTAAAAATGGTACGCTCATCATAAGACAAAGAAAAGCATATAGGGCTCCAGACCACGCCCAATTTGAGGAAACAGCTTTAACACCAGAAGCATGTAAGGCCATTTCTCCTTGAGATAGAAGCCCAGGTTGTTTTAAAAGAGGTATAATTGCTGCAATCCCTAAAATTGTAACAAGTATAATTTTAATAGGACCTAAAACTCCAATAATCTTAACGAGTTTTTCCATACCTAATATTGCAGTTCCAAGTGCAAGTATAGCAATGAAACCCGTACCTACATAGGTTGGAATACCAAAGTATTGGTTAATCGTTGCACCACCACCGGCAAGCATAACTACAAAAATACAATAATTTAATATAACACTGTACCAAATATATATATCACCTACTGTTTTGCCACAGTAGTAATTAAAAACATAATATGGATTTTCAAATTTTTCTTTTTGACCTACTTTACATAAAGTTAAGGTCGCAGTGCACATTATAAATAAAAAAATTAAAGTTGCTATAATTCCCTTTGTTCCACTTGTTGTGAAAAATTGAAAAACTTCTTGACCTGTTGCGAATCCAGATCCAATTAAATATGCGCATATTGCCCCTGAAAACATTAAAACACTTTTTAAATTTATAGTGTCCTTCTCCATTTATACCACCATTCCTTATTTTGGTCGTTCCCCTTATTTTTAGTAGCTTTAATTATTAAGTTAATTTTCATTTTCATTCTAATATAAAATTATTAGACTTAACTCCCCCCATTTATTAGTACTCTTTTAAAAGAATAATGCTTAAAAATAGATGTATTATTTTAAGAAATATTAAGGTAATACCTGATTAACATTACTAATAATACCACTGGAGTTTATAAAATACAATTAGGGTCTAAACATTTAACATAATCTTAACCATCCTTATTTTGTAAAATAAAATTATTACATTTGAACAAATTATAATAATAATTTATATATGAAAAATATATAATTATTGATAATAAATATTGAATATTTGATAATTATTCTATAGGGACTATATACTTTAGTGAAAAATAATGTATAATAATATTGAATTAAGAATTTATTGAATAATTAAAAACTTAATTTAAAATAATATGTTTGTTACGTTAATTATTTAAAATAATAATTAAATTCTTTCGATTGGGGGAGTATTAATGAATATTAAAGAAAGAGTTCAAGCTCTTAGAAATGGCATGAAGAATAAAGGAATTTCTGCCTACATAATTCCAAGTGCAGATGCTCATCAAAGTGAGTATGTTGCAGGTTATTGGAAATGTAGAATGTGGATATCAGGATTTACTGGTTCAGCTGGCACAGTGGTAGTTACTGAAGAAAAAGCTGGTTTATGGACAGATGGAAGATATTTCATTCAAGCTGAAAAGCAATTAGAAGGTTCAGGTATAGAATTATTTAAAATGGGTCAACCAGGAGTTCCAACTATTAATGAATGGTTAAAAAAAGAATTAAAAGATGGTGAAGTAGTTGGTTTTGATGGAAGAGTTTATTCTGTAGATGGAGCTAGAGCTATAGAAAATTCTTTATCATCAAAGAATATAAAATTAGAAACTAAATTTGATTTAATAAATGATATTTGGACTGATAGACCAGGTACACCTACAGATCCAATATTTGTTCTTGATGTAAAATATGCAGGAAAATCAAGAGTTGAAAAAATAGAATTAGTAAGAGATGAAATGAAATCAAAAGGTGCAAATCATCACTTATTAACATCTTTAGATGACATTGCATGGTTATTAAATGTAAGAGGTAATGATGTTACTAGCACACCAGTTGTTATATCTTATGTTGTAGTATCAATGGATAAAACTTATTTCTTTGTTGATGAAAATAAGGTTTCAGCTGAAATAAGAGCAGAACTTCAAAAAGATGGCGTTGAAGTTAAAGCATATGAGGATATATATGAATTCTTAGGAAAATTAGCTAAGGGTGATAAGATATTATATGATGCTAATAAGACAAATGTAGGCTTAATTAATAGCTTAGATTCATCAGTAGGAACTGTTGAAGGTAACAATGTAACAACTATATTAAAAGCTGTTAAGAATGATGTTGAAATTGCTAACTTAAGAAACTGTCAAATTAAAGATGGTGTAGCAATGGTTAATTTCTTACATTGGTTAGATACTCATGTAGGAGAAGAAGAAATAACTGAAATTACAGCTGACGATAAATTAAGAGAATTTAGAGAGGCTCAAGCAGATTTTATATATCCAAGTTTCGGAAGTATAGCTGCATATAAGGAGCATGCTGCAATGATGCACTATTCAGCTACTCCAGAAGTTGCATATAAACTTGAAAAAGAAGGCTTGTTCTTATTAGATTCAGGCGGACAGTACTTAGATGGTACTACTGATATAACTAGAACTATGGTTTTAGGTCCAATTTCTGAAGAAATGAAAAGAGACTTTACTTTAGTTGCTAGAGCTCATATTGGTTTAGCTATGGGTAAATTCCTTTACGGAACAACAGGTACAGGAGTTGACATATTAGCTAGAAAGCCACTTTGGGAACAAGGTTTAGATTATAAATGTGGAACAGGTCATGGAGTAGGCTTCTTATTAGGAGTTCATGAAGGGCCACAAAGAATAAGTCAGGCTTTAAATGAATTTAAATTAGAAAATGGAATGGTTACAACTAATGAGCCAGGTATATATAAAGAGGGTAGACATGGAATAAGACTTGAAAACACTCTTTTAACAACTGACTACATGGAAACAGAATGTGGTAAGTTTATGCAATTTGAAACAATTTCTTACTGTCCAATTGACTTAGAAGGTATAGAGCCATCTATGTTAACTGAAGAGGAAAGAGCTTGGTTAAACAACTATCATGAAGATGTTTACAACAAGTTATCTCCATTCTTAAGTGAAGAAGTTAAAACTTGGTTAAAAGCTGAGACAAGAGCTATATAGTAACCACATAAAAGGGGACTGTTGCAATTAAGAATAAATAATATATCATATTGTATTTGTGAGAAATTTATAAGTACAATATAGGTTATATAATTTATTATTGCAGCAGTCCTTTATTTTAGTTTTTATAATAGCTTATCTTTGTGCTCTTATATTAATATAGTTCAATAACTATTATTTATTATAAAAAGCATTACTTCTAAATTTTAAAGGTATATTTTTAATTAATAAGGCTTCTATCAGCTGAATCATTTAAAATTTCATTATAATATTGAAGCTTAAAGGTTATTTTTTCCTTTAAATCATCTAATATAGGTATGCGAAGATTTGAAACATAGCTATCATCTAATAACAAAGTTAAAGCTTCCTCTAAGTTATTTACAGCATATATGCTAAATTTACCTTCCTCCACTGCTTGAAGTATTTTATCATTTAAGATTAAATTATCTACATTAGACTTTGGAATTACAACTCCTTGTTTTCCAGTAAGACCTAAGAGGTTACATATATCGAAATATCCTTCTATTTTGTCATTAACGCCACCTATAGGTTGAATTTCACCCTTTTGATTAATTGAACCAGTTATAGCAAACCCTTGATTAATAGGAATATTACTCAAGCTAGAAATTAAGCATATAAGCTCAGCACAAGAAGCACTATCTCCATCTATATGAGAGTAAAGTTGCTCAAAGGCTAATGAAGCATTAAAAGAAAGTGGTTGAGTTTGTCCTAACCAACTTCCAAGGTAGGAGCTTAAAATAAATACTCCTTTACTATGAATACTTCCACTTAAATTACTTTCTCTTTCTATATTCATAACTCCATTTTTACCTACATAGGTATTGGCTGTTATTCTATGCTGCTTTCCTATTACACAGTCGCCAAAGTCAGAAACGGAAAGTCCGTTGATTTCTCCGACTTTAAAACCCTCTATATTAGCTATATATTGTTTAGAACTATACATTTCAAGCACTTTTTTCTTGTATAATGAGTGCATATCACTGATTTCATTAAGAGCCATTAGAATATGCTCTTTACCTATAATTTCAGAACTGGAGTTTTGTGCAAAGTTATTTCCTAAATCTATTAAATCTAGAAGATGGCTAACAGATGCTGAAATATACTTTTTATTTTCAGCTAACCTAGAACCGTATTTTAAAAGTTCTATTATTGCATCCCTATTTAAATCTAGAAAGTTATTTTTTTTAATATAATTCGATAAATATCCTATTATTTCAGAGTTGGTTTCTAAATTATTAGGAACTTCGGAGTCGAATTCAGCTTTTATTTTAAATAACTTCATAAAATCTGAGTCATAATCTAAAAGTAAATTATAGAACATATCACTTCCTATAATAATTACCTTTAGCTTTAAGGGGATAGATTCAGGATTAAGTGAAATTAGTGGTAAAAAATCAAAGTTATTTTTTGAACTCTCTAAGGATATAGATTCAGACTTTAGACATCTTTTTAGTGCTTGCCAAGCCCCAGGTGAATTTAAAATTTGCTCAGCTTCTAAAATTAAATATCCTCCATTAGCCTTATGAATACTACCTGGCTTTATAAGTGAAAAATCCGTAATTAAATGAGTACCTGTATTTTCATATTCTATTCTACCTAATAAATTATATATATCCGGTGCATCTTCAAAGACTACTGGTGCCCCGTTACTAACTTTATTAGTTGATATTACACTTACTTCATACCTTTTTAAAAAGTTCTTTTCAAGTTTTTCAGCTAATTCTAAACTATCTTCTAAAAATAGGTCAATATTTTTAGTTAAATCCTTTTTAAGCATTTCTAGATAACTCAGTACTTCCTTGTCTTCTTCATATTTTAATAATAATATATTTAAGGATTTCTCTATTATCTTTTCTGTTATTAGACTATCTAGTTTATTTAACTCTTCTTCAATATTTTTTTCAATTACTCTAGTATCCTTAAGTACATCTAAAGAAATTAGTCTTAATTCACTTAAACCATCATTAATTATTTTTTTTTCAGATTTAGATAGTTTGTTATAATATTCAGCTGTCATTTCTTCTCCGTTTAATAATGGGGTAAAGACAAAAGCCTCATTTTCGGATTCGTGTATTGAAAAGTTCATTTTGTCGGCAGCTACGTAAAGTTTATCTGTACTTTCTATTAACAGTTCCTCATATTTTTTTAGTAGTTTATTCTTTTCTACTTCATAGCTGTCAGCGGAAAAATAGATTGGAACATTTTTTATTAAGGATTTAACTAATTTACTCATATCTCTCTTGAAGCTATGAGCTTTCCCAGTTGGTAAGCACAGCGCTATAGGATTAGTTTCATCTTCAAAGTTATAAACATAACACCAATCTAAAGGAGCTTCTTGAGTTTTGGCAAAGTCTTTTATTTTATTTATTATATAGCTGGTTTTACCAGTACCACTTTCACCAGAAATAAAAATATTATATTCTTTTTTATTTAATTTTAATCCTAAGTCTATTGAATTTTGAGCTGTTTTTTGGTTTATGATACGTGTGTAAGCTGTTATATCTTTAGTAGTTTCAAATGATGGAATATTGCTAGTATCAATTGTTAAATTTTTTAAGGGTAACTTTTTAATATTAATCAAGTTAGACCTCCTATTATCAATTATTGAAAATAACATCACATAAATATACTATGAAAGTTAATTGTAAAGTGATAAAGGAATATTTATTTCAAAGATTGTAAATATAAAAAATATGAATTTATTTTTATAATTTAATATATTAAAAACAATTAGAAAATATACAATGTTAATATTAAATTATAAAGTAGAAGATAAAGAGTTTATACTTATTCCATGTAATAAAATATATCTATTAGAATAGAAGAAAATATGAAGATGTATGTTTAATATTGTAAAGATATATACTAAACTAACATAAAGGGGATTAAATTTAAATTAATTGTAACTCTAGAAAGTAATTAATTTGTAGTATAATATACATAATAAGATAGGTTAGGTGATAATTATGTGCAAAATATTAATAGTTGAAGATGAAAGTAGTATAAGAAGTTTTTTAAAAGTAAGTTTAAAAAGTAATAAATTTGACGTAATAGAGGCAGAGGATGGTCTTAAGGGCTTAGAACTTGCAAGAATTGAAAAACCTCAGATTGCAGTTTTAGATGTAATGATGCCTAATATGGATGGGTTTCAGTTATGTAAAAAACTAAGAGAAGAGTTTCCGGATATAGGAATAATAATGCTTACAGCAAGAGGACAAGATATAGATAAAATTTCTGGATTAGAATCTGGGGCAGATGATTATGTGGTGAAACCTTTTAATCCAGCTGAATTGATTTTAAGAGTTAAAGCTATATTAAGGAGAATGGAAAGTAATGCTAAAGAAGTTGATGCTAATATAATAGAAAGCTATCCATTTAAAATAGATAATTACTCACAAAAGGCTTATAAGAATGATGAGATATTAGATCTTACACCAAAAGAATATTTATTAATAAAACTTTTAATGGAGAACCCAGGAAAAGCTTTTAGTAGAGAGGAGCTTTTAAACTTAGTATGGGGATGGAACTTTTTTGGTGAATCTAAGATAGTTGATGTAAATATTAGAAGACTCAGAACAAAAATTGAAGAAACAGCCTCAAGACCTGAATTTATAGAGACAGTTTGGGGCACAGGATATAGATGGAATGAAAGAGAAGTGTAGTGTTGGTGAATAAAATATGAAAAGCATAAAAAAGCGACTTTTTAAAAATTTTCTATTTATAATAATATCAACGGTGTTGATTTTAGAAGTTATTTTAATAACCTTTGTAAGATCCTATTATTGTAGTAATATGGAGGAGTTCTTAAAAGGACAAATAAAAACTTCAGCGGATTTTTATAACAAGTATTTTTCAAATTCATCCTTAGAGGAGAATGTACTTAATAATGTGGATGCATTTTGGAAACAAAGCAAAACACAAGTTCAGATTATAGATTTAGATGGAAAAGTAATTATGGACTCTATAGGATATATACATACAACACCTTTGAATAGTCCAGATTATATGAAAGCTAAAAAGGGCGATTTTGGAAGTTGGACTGGAAAAGTTACCTATGATAACAAATCGGTTATGGCTGTTTCATATCCATTAAAAAGTAATGATGAGATTGTTGGAGTCATAAGGTTTATTAGCTCTCTTAATAAAGTTAATAAGCAGTTGTTATTGGTTTTTATTAGTTTTTCTTTAGTGGGATTAGTAGTTAGTTGTATTTCTGTTATAGTTAGCTTGTTTTTATCAAGAAGTATAATATCCCCTATAGAAGAGTTAACTAATGATGCAGAAAAGATAGCTAAAGGTGATTTTAATATTAAAAGTCGTAAGTATTCTGAAGATGAGATAGGAGAATTGGCAGAGACTTTTAATTATATGTGCGAAGAAATTCTTAATAGAGATAGATTGAAAAATGATTTTATATCTTCGGTTTCTCATGAGTTACGAACACCTTTAACTGCTATTAAGGGATGGGCAAATATTTTAAACACAACTGAGGGGATAGATAAAGAAACAACAAAAGAGGGCTTAGGTGTAATAGAAAAGGAAAGTGATAGACTTACCTATATGGTTGAGGAACTTTTAGATTTTTCTAAGTTTGTATCTGGAAGAATAACATTGAGAATCGAAAGTCTTTCTTTAGAGGAATTTGCTTATTATATTGATAGCTTTATGAGTCCACGTGCTATAAGAGATAAAATTAACTTTAAGGTTAATTGTGAAAAGGATTTACCTTTGATCAATGTGGATAAAGATAGAATGAAACAAGTAGTTATGAATTTATTAGATAATGCTTTTAAATTTACAGAAAAAAATGGAGAAGTACAATTAAATATCTTTATGCAAAATAAGGAAATAGTACTTTCTGTTAAGGATACAGGTATGGGGATATCAAAAGAAGAGATTCCTAGAGTTAAGGAGAAATTTTACAAAGGAAAAAGCAGTAAATCACAAAATGGTATAGGATTGTCAATATGTGATGAAATTATTAAGTTACATGGTGGTACCTTAGAAATAGAAAGTGTTTTAAATGAAGGAACCACAATATATGTTCGTTTGCCAGTAATGAAAAGTAGTTATAAAAATAAAGAATTAGGAGAGTAGTTATGAAAAAAAGATTTTTTTTACTTATAAGTTTAATTATATTTACTTCATTACTACTACAAGGTTGTTTAGGTAATTATAATGAAATAGATGGAGATGGTAAAGGAAAAACATCTATTTTATCTACGGAAAGTGTAGTGTCACCTGAAAATAAAATACTTCCAATACAAGGAACGTGGGAATTTAAGGATTACTTAACTCTTACAGAGCCAACTGTTTCTAGTAATACAAAGGGTGAAAGTGTATATGATGTAATTGGGAAAAAAGCTGTTTTTTCAAAGGAATACGTATATATAGATAAAGAAGTATGTAATTCTCCTCAGTATAAGATTAAAAGTGTGGATACTAATAAGTATTTATACTACAACATGAAAAAGACAAAACAAGAGGTGAATATAACTTCCCAATATGTAGATGTAATATCTATTTCTTCTAAAGAAAACTATTTTTACGATGTCATAAGAGTAGATGATACAAATATTTTAATTAAAGTAAATGGTACCTTGTATTATTTACAAAAAATTTCTGATGAATTTGAAGAATACAGCTATGGAAGTCTTGAAGATACGAAAAGAAACTCTATAAGTTCAAATCCTATATATCTTACATCGGGAGTTATACTTGGATTTAAATTTAAAGAGGATAACTCTTCAAGAGAGGGATACTCCTATGGAAGTATGTGGCTTCCCTTTTTCAATGGGGAATTCCAGCAAGGAATTTTAATTCCCAAGCTAATAGTACCACGAATGTATGGATTTCAGGTTATTGATTTTGTAGACAATGTAAATGATAATGAACCCAATCAACATCTATATGTAAAAAATATGGATGGAATTAATTACGGTAATTATGCAAATTTAAAAGAGGAAGATTACAGTAAATATATTGGGAAAGAAGATGAAGTTACGGAAATAAACTTTATTGGAAATGATTATATAGCCTTACAAAATGTTGATAGAACTACCAATGAAATAATTAATTATGAGGTTAAAAGTTTAGATGATTTAAGTATGCCAATAGATATAGCTAATATCTTTGGAGTCAAAGGAAAAAGTCAATTTGCTGCTATGGCAAAGGATGAAGTCATGAGGAGTAAAAATAATATAGAAGGATTATTTTTTGATCCTAATAATTATACAATGAAAAGAAGCAATGGACATTGGCAACTTGAAGGTAGAGTTGATATTATGAATGCTGAGGAAGGGATGAGTTCTCAAGTTTTCAATTTGAATTTAGATCCAGAGGATACATTAGTTAATTATGATGAACTTTATATTCCCTGGAGTAAAATTAAAGATACTGTACCTAATGCTGTTGATGCATTTATTACTCCAAGTAAGAATGTTGCGCTTATTTTAACTAAGGATAGTATACAGGTTCATAAAATAAATAATAGAATTTTAAATAGCGAAGAAGTAGATATTATCGAAACACCATCAAGTATTATAAAAATACCAGAAGGTACTTCAGTTATAATGGCAGAATGGGCACAAGGAGAAGAGTATGTGAAAAGATGGCATAGCGTTTTGGAGCAATTTAAGAAGCGAGAAATACTACCAGAAAACAAATAAAATTTAATTAATAATGAAGAGAGTATTATTTTCACAAAATTAAATTCATATAGGAATTTGTTAAAAAGCTAACATAAATAAAACTGAGTAAAAGTCAAAAAATAAAAAAGATTGGTGGAGAAACCAATCTTTTTTAATAAACTTTAATTTAATTCAAAATAAAGCTTATATGCACCTATATTATTTCACTAAAATAATAATAAGGGAAAAATATAGCACATAATAAATAATGTGTGGTGACTATATTATAACAAATAAAAATGATTTTTACAATGATTTATAAGGAATAAGTGATAATAATTAATCTAAAATATGGTTAATTAATCTAGATTACTGAAAGGTTACAAAAGTATTTTAAAATATTTAATGAAAAAATATATTGACTTAATATCTGTCATATAGTAATATGTATACAAATAAATATTGAAGTTACCTTTAAATTAGATACGAGAGATCTAAAAGGGAGATGGTAATAAGATGATTTTAAGTAGCATCTTATTAAATGTGAAATTTAAAATCTATATAGTATAAAATCTATAGGTTTTAACTATCATGATTAGACTAGAAATTTAAGTCTTCCTTTTTAGAAAGGAAGACTTTTTTATTTATAAAATCACCTTTAAATATAGTACAGAGAGACTAATAAGGAGGAATTCATTATGCTAAAAGGTAGACACTTAATTGACCCAATGGATTTTACAACAGAGGAATTAAATGAGATTTTGGAATGTGCAGAGGATATAATCGATGATCCTAAGTCTTATTCAGAGGTTTGCAAAGGAAAAATACTAGCAACTTTATTTTATGAGCCAAGTACAAGAACAAGACTTAGTTTTGAAGCAGCTATGTTAAGACTAGGGGGAACAGTTCTAGGATTTTCAGAAGCTAAATCTAGTTCAGCTGCAAAAGGAGAAAGTGTAGCAGATACAATTAGAACAGTTGAATGCTACGCAGATATTGCAGCTATGAGACATCCAAAAGAAGGAGCACCTAAGGTAGCATCAATGTACTCAACAATGCCTGTAATTAATGCAGGAGATGGTGGACATCAACATCCAACTCAAACATTAACAGACTTATTAACAATAAGTAAATTGAAAGGAAAACTTTCAGGATTAACAATAGGAGTATGTGGAGACTTAAAATTCGGTAGAACAGTACATTCTTTAATAAAAGCAATGTCAAGATATGAAGGCAATAAATTTGTATTAATATCACCTAATGAGTTAAAAGTTCCAGAATATATAAAGGAAGAAATTTTAAAGAAAAATAACATTGAATTTAAAGAAGTTGAAAGATTAGAAGATGTTATAGGAGAATTAGACATTCTTTATATGACTAGAGTACAAAGAGAAAGATTTTTCAATGAAGATGACTATATAAGATTAAAAGATAGCTATATATTAGATGCTAAGAAAATGGAAGATGCTAAAGCGGATGCTATAGTATTACATCCATTACCAAGAGTAAATGAGATATCTACGGAGATTGATAATGATCCAAGAGCAGCTTACTTCAGACAAGCGAAATTTGGAATGTTTGTTAGAATGGCTCTTATGGTTAAACTTTTGGGGGTGGAAAAATAATGATGGAAATAAAAAGCATAAAAAAAGGTATAGTTATAGACCACATAAAAGCAGGTTTAGGTATAAAAATATTTAATTATTTAGGACTTGATAAAGCTAAGTATTCAGTAGCACTAATTATGAATGCTTGCAGTGATAAAAACGAAAGAAAAGATATTATTAAAATTGAGAATGAAATAGATCTAGATTTTACAGTTTTAGGATTTATTGACCCAAGTATTACTATAAACATAATTGAGGATGAAAAGGTTAAAGAAAAGATTTCTTTAAACTTACCTAAAAAAATAGAAAATGTTATACATTGTAATAATCCTAGATGCATTACATCTATAGAACAGGAAATAGTTCATAGATTTTACTTAGTGGATGGAGATAGCAGTACTTATAGATGTGAGTATTGTGACGAATCTTACAAACCTACAGTGTAGTTTGAAAATCGACCATCAGTTTATACTGGTGGTCGTGTTATAGAATAGGATAGGTATGAATACGAGGTGGAATTTATGGAACTTTTAATAAAACAAGTTAGAATAGTTGACTCATCTCAAGATTTCTTTGGTGATGTTTACATTAAGGATGGAATAATAGAAGAATTAGGGCAAAACCTAACTAAGGACTGTGAAATATTAAATGGAAAGAGTAAAGTTCTAATGCCTTCATTTATAGATTTACATTGTCATTTCAGAGAGCCAGGATTTACTCATAAAGAAGATTTAGAAACAGGTAGTAAGGCAGCAGTTAAGGGTGGTTATACAGTAGTTAACCTTATGGGAAACACTAAGCCAGTTGCTAGCAATATGGACGTTATAAATTACGTGAATAATAAAGCTAAGGCAATAGGATTAATAGAAGTTAATCAAGTAGCAACTATTACAGATGGATTAAAGGGTGACAATATAGAACATTTAAAAAATATAGATTCTTCGGTTAAATTTATATCTGATGATGGTCTTGGGGTAAATAATAGCAGAGTAATGATGGAAGCTATGTTTTATGCTAAAAAACAAAACTTAACTGTTATGTCTCATGCGGAATCAAAGGAATTTTCTAATGTAGATATGAGACTTGCTGAGAATATGATGACTTGGAGAGATGTTCATTTATGTGAATATACAGGATGCTCTCTACATATGGCACATGTAAGTACTAAAGAAGCAATGCAGTACATAATCGAGGGCAAGAAGAAGGGGTTAAAATTAACCTGTGAAGTAATGCCACATCACTTAGCTTTAACTGAAGAGGAATCTCAATATAGAGTTAATCCTCCTATAAGAAAACGAGATGATGTAGAGTTTTTAATTAAAGCTATACAAGATGGATACGTTGATGCAATTGCAACAGATCATGCACCTCACACAGAAGAGGATAAAAAGAATGGGGCACCAGGTATATCAGGAATAGAGACAAGCTTTTCTGTAAGTTATACAAAGTTAGTTAAAGATGGACACATAAGTCTTAATAAACTTTCACAACTTATGTCAGAAAAACCAGCGAAAATTATGGGTTTAAATAAGGGACAATTAAAAATCGGGTATTATGCGGATATGGTTTTAGTTGATTTAGAGAAAGAATTTATTGTAGATAGTAGTAAATTTGAATCCAAGGGTAAGAATACACCTTTTCAAGGTAAATTAGTATTTGGGGAAATACTAAGAACCTTTAAAGAAGGAAAGGAAGTTTATTGTAAATAATATAGGCACAATTTATTTGCAATTATTAATTAGAAAGTAATAAGAATGTAGTAAGAAAGTAAATTTGGAGGTATAGCATAATGATAATTGATAAGCTTTACAGCACTATTGAGGCAAAAGGACATGTATGTTTAGGATTGGATACGGATATAACTTATATACCAAAGTGGTTTTTAGAAAAATATCCAGAAATAGATGAAGCTTTATTCCAATTCAACAAGGCTATTATAGATGAAACCTTAGATGCGGTTGCTTGTTATAAGGTTCAAATAGCATATTACGAAGCTTATGGATTAAAAGGATTAAATGCTTACCATAAAACTTTAAGATATATTAAAGAAGTAGGAGCCTTATCAATAGCGGATATTAAAAGGGGTGACATTTCTAAAACAGCAGAAATGTATGCAAAGGGTCATTTTGAAGGGGACTTTGAATGTGATTTTGTAACTTTAAATCCTTATATGGGCTTAGATAGTATAGAACCATACTTAGATTATGTTAAAAATAAAGAAAAGGGAATGTTTGTATTAGTTAGAACTTCAAATCCAGGAGCACAGGATCTTGAATATGTAGAGTTAAAAGATGATAGAAGAGTATATGATTTAATTGGAGAAAAAATTCAAAATCTTGGATTAAACTACATGGGAGAGTGTGGTTATAGCTCAATTGGAGGAGTTGTAGGGTGCACTAATGTTAATGAAGGTGCTCTTATGAGAGAAGAGTTAAATAAAATGTTCTTCTTAATTCCTGGATATGGTGCTCAAGGAGGAGCAGCCAAGGATGTAGCTGTTTATCTTAAAAACGGAAATGGAGGAGTTGTAAACTCTTCAAGAGGTATTTTGCTTGCATATAAGAAAGTTGAAGGTGGAGAATTAAACTTTGCTAAATATGCTAGAGAAGCAGCTATTATTATGAGGGATGACATATTAAAGGCAATAGAAAAGTAAAATTGCATTATGTGATTTCAAACAGCTATACAATGGGGTATAGCTGTTTAATTAAGAAAACCTTGAGGAGGAATTAAGCTATGATTTGTTCAGTAGAAAGAGTTATAGAAAATATAGAAGTTAGTGAATCCATATATAAACTTTCTATAGAGGGAGAGTTTGAGGGTAAACCGGGACAGTTTTATATGTTAAAGTTACTAAGTGGAGAGACATTACTACCGAGACCTATAAGTATTCACGATAATGATAAGGAGAAAATAACTTTCTTATATCATGTGGCAGGAAAAGGCACAAAGGAAATTAGTAAGTTGAAGCTTGGAGATGAGATTCAAGTAATGGGTCCTCTTGGTAATGGATTTAACCTTAAAGATATAAAAGGACGAGTGGCGCTAATAGCTGGAGGAATAGGAATTGCTCCTATGCAATACTTAGCTAAAGAAATTAAGGATTCACAAATAGATTTTTATGCTGGATTTAGAGATGTTCCATATTCTTTAGATGAGATTGAAAAGCATTGTAATGCTTTATATATTGCAACAGAAAGTGGAAATGTAGGATATAAGGGATATGTTATAGATATTTTAGAACCAGAAAAATATGATGTTGTGGTTTGTTGTGGACCTAAGATCATGATGGATAAGGTTGTGGAAATGTGTAGAGAGAAAAATACTAAATTATATGTTTCTATGGAAAATAGAATGGCTTGTGGAATAGGTGCATGTCTTGGTTGTACCTGTAAAACAGTTGATGGAAATAAAACAACTTGTAAGACAGGGCCAGTATTTTTAGGTGAGGAGTTGGTATTATAATGATGAAGGTTAATATTTGTGGAGTAGAATTAAAAAATCCAGTAATAACAGCTTCAGGAACTTTTGGTTTTGGAGAAGAGTACTCTCAACTTTTTGATGTATCTAAATTAGGTGGAATAAGCACTAAAGGTCTTACTATAAATAAAAAAGAAGGTAATGATGGAATTAGAGTTTATGAAACTAAAGGTGGTATGTTAAATAGTGTAGGTCTTCAAAATCCTGGAGTGGATAACTTCATTGAATCTTATTTGCCTAAAATGAGAAAAATGGATACCGCAATTATAGCTAATCTTGGTGGAGCCACTTTAGAAGATTATTTAAGAGGTATAGAGAAGTTAAATAATACAGATGTTGACATAATAGAATTAAATATATCTTGTCCTAATGTAAAATGTGGTGGAATGGCTTTTGGAATCAAATCAGATGTAGCTCATAGCATAGTATCTGAGGTGAAAAGCATATGTAAAAAGCCCCTTATGGTGAAATTATCTCCTAATGCAGAGGATATAGTAGATATGGCAGTTAGTTGTGTGGATGCAGGAGCGGATTCTATATCTTTAGTTAATACATTTAAGGGAATGGCTGTAGATATAAGATCAAGAAAGCCTGTATTTAATAATGTATCTGCAGGATATTCAGGACCAGCTATTAAGCCTATAGCTTTAAGAATGGTGTATGAAGTTTGTAAGAATGTTAATGTACCAGTTGTAGGAATGGGTGGTATTACAACTTGGGAAGATACTATAGAGTTCATTATGGCAGGTTCTACTGCTATACAAGTTGGAACGGCAAATTTCATTAAACCTGATATATCACTTGATATAATAAATGGAATTGAAAGGTTTATGATAAAAGAAGGAATAAAGGATTTAAGTGAAATAAGAGGAATTCTATAATTAATAAGATTAAGCAATAAGGTTTTCATGTTTTAGATAAAGGTTTATGAAACATAAATATATAAGTAAATAGTGACTTAGAACTGTTCAAGATAGAATTATTAATCTGAATGTAAGTGTTGATATAAAAAAATAAGAAGCTATAATAAATACTTTATTATAGCTTCTTATTTTTTTATCTTTATTTTTATAAAATACCTGTTTCTTTACGAATTAAATCTTGTAATTCAAAACAACGATTTTTATCCATAGGTTTTATATTCGATAATCTATAAGGAATACCTAAACTTTCATATTTGTGAGCACCTATATTGTGATAAGGAAGTAATTCTATTTTATCTACATTAGGTATTTCTTTTTTAATTATTTTAGCTAATTTAAGTATGTGTTCTTCAGAGTCGGTGATTCCAGGAACTACTACATGTCTTACCCATACTCTTGAGTTTGATCTTCTAAGGGCATCTAAAAATAAATTTATACCCTTCGTATCCTTACCGGTTAATTCTTTGTAGCTTTTACTATCTTCTTGCTTTATATCTAATAAAACAAGGTCTGTATACTTTAATATCTCATCATAATTACCTTCTCCATAGCCAGCAGTATCTATTGTCGTATGTATTCCAGCTTCTTTACAAAGCTTTAAGCATTCTAATAGAAATTCTGGTTGTATAAGAGGATCTCCACCAGAGAATGTAACGCCGCCACCTGATTTGTCAAAATAAGATTTAAAACGTTTAATTTTATTTACAACTTCTTCCGGGGTAACTTCTTTACCACCACATGTACTCCAAGTATCAGGGTTATGGCAATAAGAACATCTTAAATGACAACCTTGTATAAAAACAATACTTCTTATACCTGGTCCATCAACTAATCCCATACTTTCAATTGAATGTATTCTACCTTTAGTCACTAATATCACTCCATATCAAGTACAAGTATAATAGCTTATAATGCACTGTGCACCATAAGCTATTAATACCTATATCTTAGTCTTAATTAAATCAATAACTTGAATTACATACTTTCATGGAAAGTTCTGCTTAAGACTTCAAGTTGTTGTTCTCTAGTTAATCTATTAAAGTTAACAGCGTAACCAGAAATTCTTATAGTTAAAGTAGGATATTTTTCTGGATTTTCCATAGCATCTAATAAAGTTTCTCTATTAAATACATTTACATTAAGATGGAATGCACTTTGAGCAAAATAACCATCTAATATAGAAACTAAGTTGTTAATTCTAGTTTCTTCATCCTTACCTAAAGCATCAGGAACGATGGAGAATGTATTTGATACACCGTCTTGACAGTAGTTTCTGTAAGGTATTTTAGCAACTGAGTTTAGAGAAGCTAAAGCACCATTTTCATCTCTACCATGCATTGGGTTAGCTCCTGGAGAAAGCGGCTCACCAACTTTTCTTCCATCAGGAGTAGAACCAGTTTTCTTACCATATACAACGTTAGATGTAATAGTTAAAGCTGATAAAGTATGCTCAGCATCTCTGTAAGTTGGGTATTTCTTAAGCTCATCAGAGAATTGTTTTACTATTTCAACTGCTATATCATCAACTCTGTCATCGTCGTTTCCGTATTTAGGGAACTCACCCTCTATTTTAAAGTCTACTGTTATACCATCTTCATTTCTTACAGGCATAACCTTTGCAAATTTAATAGCACTTAATGAGTCAGCAACAACTGATAAACCAGCTATTCCAAAGGCCATAAATCTCTTTATGTTTGTATCATGTAAAGACATTTGACCAGCTTCATAAGCATATTTGTCATGCATGTAATGGATAGTATTCATAGTATCTACATATAATTCTGCAATATACTCTAATACTTTATTATAGTTTTCTTTAACTTTATTATAATCTAAAACTTCATCTTTAATTGGAGCGATTCCAGGAACGACTTCAATTAAATTACCTTTCTTATCTTTTTTCTTCTCGTCAACTCCGCCGTTAATAGCATATAACAATGCTTTAGCAAGGTTAGCTCTTGCACCAAAGAATTGCATTCTCTTACCAATTTCCATAGCAGATACACAACAAGCGATTCCATAATCGTCCCCATATATAGGTCTCATTATATCGTCGTTCTCATATTGGATAGAGTCAGTTAAAATAGACATTTTAGCACAGTACTTTTTGAAGTTTTCAGGTAACTTTTCAGACCATAAAACTGTCATGTTTGGTTCTGGTGCTGGGTTTAAGTTAGTTAAAGTGTGTAAGAATCTGAAAGAAGTCTTAGTAACTAATGATTTACCGTTAGTTCCAACACCACCTATAGATTCAGTTACCCAAGTTGGATCTCCAGCAAACAATTCATTGTAGTCAGGAGTTCTTAGGTGTCTTGATAATCTTAACTTAATTACAAATTGATCTATAATTTCTTGAGCTTCAGCCTCAGTAATTACACCAGCTTTTAAATCTCTTTCAATGTAACAGTCAATGAATGTAGTAGTTCTACCAAGTGACATTGCTGCTCCGTTATTTTCCTTTATAGCTGCTAAATATCCAAAGTATAAGAATTGAACTGCTTCTTGAGCATTTTTAGCAGGCATAGAAATATCGAAACCATAAGAAGCTGCCATATTTTTGATTTGTTGCATAGCTCTTATTTGTTCGCTTACTTCTTCTTTTAATCTAATAGTTTCCTCTAAAGAACTTGTTTTTATATGTTTTAAATCATTTTTCTTTTCTTTTATTAAGAAATCCATTCCGTATAAAGCTATTCTTCTGTAGTCGCCTATTATTCTTCCTCTACCATAAGCATCTGGAAGACCAGTTAATAAACCAACTGTTCTAGCTTTTCTTGTAGCATCACTATAAGCATCAAAAACACCTTGGTTGTGCGTTTTTCTATATTTATTAAAATATTTAGTAATATCTTCATTTAATTTAAAGCCATAAGCTTCTAAAGATTGTTCGACCATTCTGAAACCACCAAATGGATTAACAATTCTTTTTAATGGAGCATCAGTTTGTAAACCCACAATAGTTTCATTTTCTTTATCAATATATCCAGGAGCGAAGTTATCTATACCAGAAACTTCGTTAACTTCTACATCTATGATTCCTTTTTTTATTTCCTCAATAATTAATTCATGCGCCTTTTCCCAAACCATAGTAGTTTTAGCAGTTTTACCAACTAAGAAACTATCATCACCTTCATATGAAGAATAGTTTTTTTGAATAAAGTCTCTTACGTCGATATGGTTTTGCCAATATTCGCCTTTGAATCCTTCCCATTGTTTAAACATGTAAATCATCCTCCTAAATTTATAGAGATACTAAAAAATTAAATCGAAACCACAATTTAACTAAGTTAGTAAGACTACTTAAATCTTTAATTAAATGTATTGAAAGTTTATATAAATGTAAAATGAAATATTAGGTCAATATTTCTTACAAACAGATTATACACCATTATGGTATGTTTGTTAATATGTTTTTGATTAAAAAAAAAGTGAGTCGAAACAAATGAAATATATAACTATAAAAAAATCATTTTTCTGAAAAATGAAAAGAAAAAATCCTTTCTGTGAAATTTAATAACTCATTTAAAACTGTAGAATTAAGAAACTTTTTGTAGGAATTAATGGTCCATTTTGGAAAAGGTTAAGAATAACTTATAATGAATTTGTTCAAAAAAAGTGAAAAAATTTTTTTCTTAGGGAGGTAAATTAACATATTTTTAAAAGAATTTATAAATTTGATAAATATGAATGAATAAGTTTTTAAAGGAAAACAAAAAATAACTACTAAAAAAAATAATATGATATATAATAGTAATGAATTGTTATAAACATCGTATAATATTATGTAATATTTATATCTATAATATTATAATTTTTAAGTAGTAAAATTGTTAATAGAAGAACATAGGAGGCCTAATATGGGTAAACCAAGTATATTTAGCAAAAACTATAACAAACAAGTTAAAAGACGTAGAAAAGTAAGATTTGTTTCTATAGGGGTTATCGCTGTGTGTATAGGAACTGGGGCTTTATACTTATCTGATAATATGTTTATATTTGAAGTTGCGAAGGAAAAGGTAATAAGTGTTTTAAAGCTAAATAAAGATAGCAACAAGGAAATTGATGATATAGAAGCTCAAGAAGAAGTACAAAAGGTAGATAATACCGAGGAAGAAACTTTGGCAAAAGAGGAAAAACCAGAATCAAAGGTTCAAAGGAGTCAGGGGGTTGATTTAGGAAGTAATATTACAGCTAATATTATTTTATCTGATGAGAGTTCAAAAACAACCATAATTGATGTTGAGAAAAATCCTAATCTTGAATTTAATATCTCAGATAAGAAGGATGCAGTTGTGATTTTAAATAAAGAAACACAAGATATGTTTCTTTGGACTTTAGATGGTAAACTTGAGGATATAACTAAAAAAGAGTTTATTGATACTGAAAATAATAAATATCCAAAGGCTAAGCAATTAAGTTTAAATCCTAATTTAGTTTGGGCTGCTAAACCAACATTTATAAGTGAAAATAAGATTTTATACTTAAGTAAATTACCATGGTTTGATGCTAATCATAAGTTGTTTGTTTGGACTTATGATATAAGCAAAAAAACTCATGCTTTAGCATTAGATAAGAGGCTTCAAGGGGATAACATAAAGGTTATAGAAAGTAATGGGGAAAAGGTTAAATTAGAGATAGATGGGCAAGCAATTTCTATTACCTTAGATGGTAGAGTAATACCTTAATAAATAAATTATGTAAAAAATAATATTTTTATATATGAAAACCCTGAATTATATGATACAATTTTACTGAATAATTTATAAAAAACAGTAGTGCAGTTATTTTACGTAATAGATACACTAAATATTTGTTTATACCAAAAGATAAATTGTATATTATTGTATATATAAAACCATTATGGTATAATGGGCTAGTTAAAATATGCATTTACTTTTAATTAGGAGGACTGGACAATGAACGTTAAAGTTGAAAAAAAAGAAAATAATATGATAAAGTTAGAAGTAACAGTACCAGCTGAACAGTTTACTGAAGCTATAAAAAAGGCTTATTCTAAAGAGGCTAAGAAATTTAATATACCTGGATTTAGAAAAGGAAAAGCACCTATGCATTTAATAGAAAAAATGTATGGAGAAGGGGTATTCTTTGAAGATGCTATAAATATTTGTTGTGATGCAACATATCCACAAGCTATTAAAGAAAATGATATCAAAGTAATTGATTACCCACAAATAGATATTGTTGAAATTGGAAAAGGAAAAGACTTAGTTTACACAGCTGAAGTTGCTGTTGAACCAGAAGTTGAGTTAGGTGAGTACAAAGGTGTAGAAGTAACTAAACCTGTATACACTGTAACAGATGAAGAAGTTGAAGAAAGAGTTAAAGCTGTTGTAGCTAACAATGCTAAAGTTGAAGAAAAAACTGAAGGCACTGTAGAAAATGGTGATATAGCAGTTATAGATTTTAAAGGATATGTAGATGAGGTAGCTTTCGAAGGTGGCGAAGCAACTAATTTTGATTTAGAAATTGGTTCAGGATCATTCATAGATACTTTTGAAGAGCAATTAGTTGGTGCAAAAGTTGGAGAAGAAAGAGAAGTTAATGTAGTATTCCCAGCAGAGTATGGAAGAGAAGAATTAAATGGTAAAAAGGCCAAGTTTGATGTTAAAATCAATGCTATAAAAGTTAAAGAAATGCCAGAAGTAAACGATGAGTTTGTTAAAACAGTTTCAGAATTTGAAACAGTAGCAGATTACAAAAACAACATTAAAGCTGAGTTAGAAGAAACTAACACTAAAAAAGCAGAAAGAGAATTAGAAGAAGCTGTAATCGATAAGACTTGTGAAAATGCTAAGGTTGAAATACCAGAAGTAATGATTACAAGAGAAACAGATTCAATGATCAAAGATTTAGAAATGAAATTAAAGTATCAAGGATTAGACCTAGATACATACTATAAATATACAAACAATACTGAAGAAAAAGTAAGAGAGTACATGAAAGAAACTGCTTCTAAGAGAGTATTAACTGATTTAGTTTTAAATAAAATAGCTACAGTTGAGAACATAGAAGTTTCTTCAGAAGAAGTTTTAGAAAAAGCTAAAGAATATGCTAAGCAATATGGTGGAGAAGATTTAGAAAAAACAGCTCAAGCTCTTGTTCAAATGCAAGGCGCTATGATTTCTGCAGATTTAAGAATTCAAAAAGTTGTTAACTTCTTAGTTGAAAATAGCAAAGTTTTAGCATAATATGTGATATATAAATTGCCAGAGTTACTCTGGCAATTTTTCAAATTATAAATTTTAAGTTAATATGTATATAATTTCATGAATATGTTCATAAATTTAAATACATGTTGATTATAAAAGGAGGTAGTGTTATGAGTTTAGTACCTATGGTCATTGAACAAACAGGTAGAGGGGAAAGATCTTATGACATATATTCTAGATTATTAAAGGATAGAATTATATTCTTAGGAGAACAAGTTACAGATGTAAGTGCAAATCTTATTGTGGCACAATTATTATTTTTAGAAGCAGAGGATCCAGATAAAGACATTTATTTATATATAAATAGTCCTGGAGGATCAATAACAGCTGGTATGGCTATTTATGATACTATGCAATATATCAAGCCTGATGTAAGCACAATCTGTATAGGAATGGCTGCATCTATGGGATCATTTTTATTAACAGCAGGAGCTAAGGGTAAGAGATTTGCTTTACCAAATAGTGAAATAATGATACATCAACCACTTGGAGGATTCCAAGGGCAAGCAACGGATATAGATATTCATGCTAAAAGAATTCTTAAAATTAAAGATGAGTTAAATCAGATTTTAAGTGAGAGAACAGGCCAAACTTTAGAAAAAATAAAAAATGATGTAGAAAGAGACTATTTCATGAGTGCCAAAGAAGCACAAGAGTATGGATTAATTGATGAAGTAATCACTAAAAAGAAGTAATCTTTAGCGAGGTATAATATGTCTAAATACGATGACAAGAAACAATTAAAATGTTCTTTCTGTGGAAAGAGCCAAGAGCAGGTAAAAAGACTTATTGCAGGTCCAGGAGTTTATATCTGTGATGAGTGTATAGAACTTTGCTCTGAGATAATTACGGATGAATTTGAAGAAGCTTCAGAAATGACTTTTGATTCATTACCAAAGCCATCAGAAATAAAAATGTATTTAGACCAATATGTAGTTGGTCAAGATGAGGCTAAAAAGTCATTAGCTGTAGCTGTATACAATCATTACAAAAGAATAAACTCAAAAGTTAAAGTTGATGATATAGAACTTCAAAAAAGTAATATATTATTACTTGGACCAACTGGTTCAGGTAAAACATTATTAGCTCAAACTTTAGCAAAACTACTAAATGTACCTTTTGCAATTGCTGATGCTACAACTTTAACAGAAGCAGGATATGTAGGTGAAGATGTAGAAAATATCTTATTAAAACTTATACAAAATGCTGATTATGATGTAGAAAGAGCTGAAAAAGGTATAATTTATATTGATGAAATTGATAAAATATCAAGAAAATCTGAAAACCCATCAATTACTAGGGATGTATCTGGAGAAGGAGTACAACAAGCGCTTCTTAAAATTCTTGAAGGGACTGTGGCTTCAGTGCCTCCACAAGGCGGAAGAAAACATCCTCATCAAGAGTTCATTCAATTAAATACTGCTAATATATTATTTATTTGTGGTGGAGCCTTCGATGGTATTGATAAGATAATTGAAAAAAGAACAAGACTTAGTTCTATGGGATTTGGAGCAGAAGTTCAATCAAAAACTAAGAAAGATATAGGGGAAACACTAAAGGGAATAATGCCTGGTGATTTATTGAAATTTGGATTAATTCCAGAATTTGTTGGTAGATTACCTATGGTTGTTACATTAGAGTCTTTAGATGAAGAAGCTTTAATTAGCATATTAACTGAACCTAAGAATTCTTTAGTTAAGCAATATAAAAAGCTTTTTGAAATGGATAATGTAGAATTAGAATTTTCAGAAGGAGCTCTTAAATCAATAGCTAAAGAAGCTATAAAGAGAAATACTGGTGCTAGAGGATTAAGAGCAATCATAGAGGATTCTATGAAAGAAATCATGTTTGAAGTTCCTTCAAGTAGTGATTCTATAGAAAAAGTAATAGTTAATGAAGATATAATTAAAACTAAAAAGCCAGAGTTGATTTTGACTAATGGAGATAAGGTATTTGAATTACCAGAAGAAACTAAAAAGTTAGATGACTCTGAAAGTGCTTAAACATAAAGCCATCGATTAAAAATCGATGGCTTTATCTTTTTTCATTTCACGTTGAAAAGTATTGAGTTTATAGGTATAATATATTGAGTTAAGCTTTTTAATTATTTAACTATATAAATTGAAATAAGAAATATATTTTTTATATAAATTTTACAGGAACGGGGGGAAGTTAAGTGGAAAAAGAAATAATGCAAGTAGCAATGATTCCACTAAGAGGTATAACTATATTTCCTAATATGGTAATGCATTTTGATGTCGGAAGAGAAAAGTCAATAGCAGCTTTAGAAAAAGCGATGATTAATAACCAAGAAATCTTTCTAGCATCTCAAAAAAAAGCTAGTGAGGATGAACCAAGTGAAGAAGGAATCTTAAGAATTGGGACTGTATCTAAAATCAAACAAATTCTAAAGTTACCTGGTGATAGTGTAAGAGTACTAGTTGAAGGTATTTACAGGGCTGAGATAGTTAATTACATTTCTATAGATCCTCATTTTGAAGTTGAAATAGCAGAGTTAGTTGAAGACTTTGAAGAAAAATCAGAAGAAGAGTTAATAGAGATAGAAGCTCTAGCAAGGACTGCAAGAGAATGCTTTGAAGATTATATTAAGTTATCAGCAATTGGCAATACAGAGGCTTTATTTGATATAGATGATATAGAAGATATACATCAATTAGTAGACACTATAAGCTCTTATTTAATATTAAAACAAAGCGTTTTACAAGAAATAATACAAACTAAAGACAGCAAAGACAGATTAGAGACTTTAATAAATGTTGTTTTAAAAGAAAATGAGATTTTAAAAGTAGAAAAAAGAATTGGTACAAAAGTAAAAAGTAAAATAGATAAATCTCAAAAAGAGTATTTCTTAAGAGAGCAAATGAAAGTAATAAAAGAAGAGCTTGGTGAGGATGATAAGGAAGAGAGAGAGTATGAAGAAAAGATTCATAAAGCTAAACTTCCAACTGAGGTAAAGGAAAAAGCACTATATGAGCTTAGTAGACTTGTTGATGCGGGTAATTATTCTTCAGAAAGTTCTATAATAAAAACTTACTTAGATTGGATTTTATCTTTACCTTGGAATAAAATAACCAAGGATAATTTGGATATAAAGAATGTAAGAACTATATTAGATGAAGAGCATTACGGTTTAAAGGATGTAAAGCAAAGAATAATTGAATATCTAGCTGTAAAACAAATGAGTAGAGGACTAAAGGGACCTATATTATGTCTTGTTGGCCCTCCAGGAGTGGGTAAAACTTCTATAGCTAAATCCATAGCTAAGGCATTAAATAAAAACTTTGTAAGAATGTCTTTGGGTGGAGTTAGAGATGAGTCAGAAATAAGGGGTCATAGAAAAACATACTTAGGGGCTATACCTGGTAGAATTATATACGGTATGAAGCAGGCTAAATCTAAAAATCCATTATTCTTATTAGATGAAATAGATAAGTTAAGTGCTGATTTTAGAGGTAATCCAGCTGATGCCTTGCTTGAAGTTTTAGATCCAGAGCAAAATACAACTTTTAGAGATCACTATTTAGAGTTAGATTTTGATCTTTCTAAGGTTATGTTTATTACTACAGCTAACTCATTAGACACTATACCTAGACCTTTATTAGATAGAATGGAAATAATAGAAGTTTCAGGATATACAACAGAAGAGAAGTTAAATATAGCTAAGATGTATTTAATTCCTAAGAAAATGAAAGAATATAATATAAAAGAAGGGCAAATAAATATATCTGACAAGGTTATAACTACTCTAATTGAAGGATATACAAGAGAGTCAGGAGTAAGAAACCTAGAAAGAAAAATAGCTTCATTATTTAGTAAAGCTATAACTGAAATGTTAGAAAAGGATAAAAAAAGCCTTAATATAAATGTTAATATGGTTAAAAAATACATGGGAGATGAGATATTTACTTATGACCATGTTGATAAAACTGATAAGTTAGGAGTTGTAACTGGTCTTGCATGGACTGCATATGGTGGAGATACTTTACCAGTAGAGGCATCTGTAATGGATGGAACAGGTAAACTTGTACTTACTGGACAATTAGGTGATGTTATGCAAGAATCAGCGAAAACAGCTTATAGTTTAGTAAGAAGCAATATGAAGAAATTTGGTATTAAAGAGGAGTTTTATAAAACTAAGGACATTCATATCCATGTACCTGAAGGTGCAGTACCTAAGGATGGACCTTCAGCAGGTATAACTATGACTACAGCAATGGTTTCCGCTTTATCTAATAGAGTTGTGAAACATAATGTAGCTATGACAGGAGAAATAACTTTAACTGGAAGAGTGCTTCCTATAGGTGGTTTGAAAGAAAAATCCTTAGCTGCATATAGAGCAGGAGTAGATACTATAATTATTTCTAAAGCTAACGAAAAGGATTTAAAGAAAATACCTAACTCAGTAAAAAGTAAAATAAATTACATAATTACTAATACAATAGATGAAGTATTAGATAATGCGTTAATTGGAGAGATGAAAAATGATAATTAAACAATCTGAATTTATATGTTCAGCAGTAACGCCAAAGCAATATCCAGAGGAGGAGAGATTTGAAGTTGCCTTCGTTGGTAGGTCTAATGTAGGAAAATCTTCTTTAATAAATACAGTAACTAATAGAAGAAAGTTAGTTAAGGTTAGTGGTACTCCGGGAAAAACAAGACTTATAAACTTCTTTTTAATTAATAATGAATATAATTTTGTTGATTTACCTGGTTATGGCTATGCAAAGGTTTCTAAAAGTGAGCAATTAAAGTGGGGTAAGATGATTGAAGATTATCTTGTAAATAGACCTCAATTAAGAAAGGTTATATTATTAGTTGACTCTAGACATAAACCAACGGCTGATGATGTAATGATGAATGATTGGATAAAGCATTATGGTAAAGAAGTTATAGTAGTAGCTACTAAAATTGATAAATTAAAAAGAAATGAAATAAATAAAAACTTAAAATTAATTTCAGAAACTTTAAAATTAGATAAAGAAACTAAGATATATCAGTTTTCTTCTTTAAAGAAGCAAGGAGTAGAACAGCTTTTAGAAGAAATTTTTAAAGACTATGATTTAGTAGAGTAAGGCTCTAAAGCACTGAAAATACTAAGATTTAAAGAGAATTTAAAATAAAATATATAATTATTAAAAGACATTTTCAAAAAAAGGAAATGTCTTTTTTTATTTTTAGTGTCAAATTTATACAGTAGGAATAGTATATAGTATAAGCTTAATAAAAAAGCTTTAAAACAAAAGATAGTTTCAATAACACTAGAAAAATTCTTGCCTAACTTTAATCAATTAGGTTCATTAGTAACTTCAAGAATTAACTTTATTATAAGTTATTCAAAGAGTAAAAAAAATAGAACAAGTTTTTAAGAAAAATTTACGAAAGATATAAAATGAAGCCTGAAAGAATGGAAGTTACAAAAGAATATTAAAATTTTAAAAAGGAGGCAAGCTTGATGGATATAAATAGTCTTTTAAGCAGCTTCATGGGCTCCAATGGAGGTTCAGCTGGAGGACTTAACGTTACTGATATTATTAGCAAATGCTGTAATAGTGGTGGCGGCGGCGGAAATGGCTTTGGAGGTTTTGGAGGCATAGGATTTTTATTTCTTATACTAATATTATTCTTGTTTGGATTTGGTGCAACAGGATTTAATAATATGGGAAATAACGCTAACAATAACAACAATAATAATAACAATAGTTGTAATAATGCATGCTGTAATCCTTGCTGCAATCCATGTGCCACTCAATGCTGTAACCCATGTTGTAACCCATGTGAAGGATGCTGCTCAAGCAAAAAACGTAAACAATGTAGAAAGGCTTACGAAAGATACTGTAAGGCTCTATGTGAAACCCAATGTTGTTGCACACCATATATGAACCAATGTGCATGTCCTACTTCCTCAGGAAGTAGCAATAACAATCCAATGAGTAATGGATTTGGAAATAATGGATTCATATGGATCTTAATTATCTTCTTCTTATTCTTCTTTATGGGAAGAGGCGGAAATGGCAACCAATGTTGTACTCAAACAACTGAAGAGGTAGCTAACTAAAGAGCTAACTAATGTTTAATAACTAAATCTAAAGATAAAATTTACTAGATTAATAGTAACAATTTTCCAATTAAAGGGAGGGATTTATGATGTCAAGATGTTGTGGTTGTAATTTTATGCCAGCTTATGCTGTTAACAGTTGTGGTTCAAAGAAAAAGGATAAGCATGCTCAAGAACCTATGTATTTAATTCCTTGTAATTCTCAATGTGGTGGAAATACTAAGGGAACAGGGTTCTGTGGATTAAATAACGGATTTACTTGGTTAATAATTCTTATATTAGTAATTCTTCAATTCGGAAGAAAAGATGAATGTTGTTCAAATGAATATGAAGACTTATGTAACTGCCAACCAACAAGCTGTAAGAAGAATTGTAATAAAGGATTCGGGTTTCAAAATGGATTATTATTTATAATCGTATTATTCTTCTTATGCGGTGGAGGTAACTTCTTCGGCGGAAACAATAATGGATGTGGATGTTGTTAATAACGATTAAAGATGTAAAGTTGTGTATCTAAGTTAAGGGAGGAATTTAATATGTTAGGATGTTGTATGAATCAATGTAACCCATGTGGTATTCAATGTGTAGAGGCTACACCAGCTTGTATAATGCCAATGCAAGAATGTTGTTGTAATAATGGTTGCAATAATAATAGAGGATTATTAAGTTCTGGTGGCGGATTAGCTGCATTAATTATATTAATATTAGTAATATTACAATTTAGCGGAAAAAAAACTGAATGTTGCCCAGAAAAAGAAACTAAATGTTGTTCTGATGGAATAAATCAAAGCATATTATTTATAATAGTACTATTCTTTTTATCTTGTGGGTACTTCTGTTAATAGAAATTAGGGGGCCTTTGGCCTCCTTTTCTATAATTAGAAATTAATAATTAGGGGGAATACCATGTCAAAGCATAAACATAGAAAAAGAGAAGAAAGGCGACAAAATGAAGAAAATTTAAATCAATACAATCAAGGACAAAATAATCCAAACCAATACATGCAGAACGGTATGAATTATAATCAAGCTAATAATAATCCCATAAATCCATTAATAGCTGCTATTGGACAAAGCTTATTTGGAAATTCTATGGGTGGAAATGCTTCTAATAATATAAATGGTAATGGAATGCAAGGTAATAACCAAGTAAATACTAATGGAATGCAAAATAATGCAATGCCTAATGGTAATCAATCTGGAAATAATAACTTTGCTAATAATAACTCAATGAATAATAATCCTTTATCAACATTATTTCAAGGAGCAATGAACAATCCTATATTTCAACTTTTATCAAACATAGATTTAAATCTATTGTACAAGTTGTTTTTAGGAGGAAATGCAAATAATTTAACCAACAACAATAATAATACTAATGCTAATAATACTAGTAGTAGCAATATGAATCCTTTTAGCACAGAGACTTCAAGTACTCAAAATGATGGCTTTTCAGAAACACAAGAGGAACCAGTAGAAGTATTTGATTCTAGTGATTCATCTAATCAAGCTTCTAATACAGGATTTAGTAGTAATATGTTAGGTCAAACCTTATCAGAATTATTAAAAAACCTTGATGAAAGAGGTGTGGACGAATTAGTAAAGAGCGTAGATGAAGATAAAGTGAATATAATAATGAAAGGATTAGGATTTGATCAAAACTCTCCTAATACAAGAGTAGAGCAGCATACTTATACGGATGAGAATAACGGAGTATTTATAAAAACTGCTACCATAAGTGGTATGGCTACTTATAGTGATAATAGTAGAGTTAGTATAAATAATAATAATTATTTTGCTACTGATATAATTGAATTAATTCAAGATATTATGGATCCTAAAAACATGCTTTTATTAGATGAGGTAATGAAAGTGAGAAATAGGATATTAGGAAAAAATCAAGAAACCATAATAAATGAAGAATTAATAAATGAAGTTGAATTTAGTGAAAAAAATGAAGATGTTAAAGAAGAAAAGGATACTTTAGAAAGCACAATAATTCCTGAAGAAACCTTAGGCCAAGAGGAAAGTGGGTCCATGGAAATATTAGAGCCATTAAAGGAAGTTCATGAAGAGACTATAGAAGATTCCATAATAAAAGAGAGTCTTGAAAGAGAGTTAGAGGATATCACAGAAAATCATATTGAAGAGGATATTTTAGATCCTTTTGCAATTGAGGAAGTTGCACAATGTGAAAAGGAAGAAGAGAATAAAGAGGTTTTAAGTGAAAACCCAGTTATAATAGAATAGTACAAAATGGCTGACTTCTATATGAAGAACAGCCATTTTTTTATTTTGAATATAATGAAGAGATATTTTCAATTCCTAAAGAAGTAATCCTATATTCATAAGGAGAATCTTTCTTATCTTCTGTATTTTTATCAATATTACTAACAACAACTGTTACTGTAAAGTTTTTATTTTCTCCTTCAGGATTTACTCCTTTAAAATTCAACTTCCATTTTACCTCTTGAATGGCTCTCTTATCATCAGAACTTATATCAAATAATGCTGCATCTTGAAATTTGTATATAAAGTTATTCCAACGCAAAGAGTCCAAAAGTTTTAATGTATCTTCACTTATACTAGATGTAAAAAGATTATTACATATAGTATAGTCAGAGTAAGGTAGTGTTTCAATATAAGATATTAAATTACTCACCGTAAATTTACCCATAAAATCTTCTTTATGATTAAGATTAAACTCCCTAAGGGTATTAGAGTTAACAATGTAGTTTTTAAAGTATATTTCTCCATTGTAGAAATTACCTATTAATAACTTAGGTGATTGATTATTAGTTGTATCTATAAAGCCTAAAATATTATCCTTAGAAGAAGATAAGTTAACTAACTCATTTTTACTGTATTTAAATATACTTTGAATAGGGGCATCTTTATAAGTGCCTTGAATGAAGATTTCAGGTATATTATCTCTAGTTACGTCTTTTAAGGTCACTCTTAAAGGCCAATAGTTTTTATATTCTCCAATAGGACCATCTTTGCATAATAAACTTAGTTCTTTTTCTTTAATTTTAGCTCTTACATCATAGGTACCATCCTCTTTAACCTGGATAATGAGAGTATCTTTAATTCCATCTCTATTTAAATCTACAGAAATTTCCTCCGCTGTTTTAGAAGATGAATCCTGTGCGAATGTTAAATAACCTAATGTAGTAAAGCTCAATATAAAAATAAATAAAAAAACAAAGAAATTTTTCTTAAAATTCATCACTACACCTCCTTCTATAAGTATTCCAAAAACATAAAAAAAAATGTACTAAGTATATGTGATAAAGTATTTTTTTAATAAATTTTATAAAAAAGAATGAAAGGCGGTGTTGACCTTAAGCTCATAGAAAACAAAGAACAAGGAGAAAAGGGAGATACATAAAATTCAAGTAAGATACAAAGACTATAATTTAAATAAAATTATTTAGGTGATAAGCATGATAAAAAAAATAAGGATAATAAAAAAACTAAATAAAGTAAGCAATATTTTAATAAATATATTATTTTTTATGCAAATATGGGTTTTTGTAAAAAGTTTCATTACCATAATCAATAATATTAGAAAAAGCAAATAAAAAAAAGTAAGATTTTACTCTTACTTTTTTATATATCCTTTTCCTTTGAGTAGCAGTCTTCACATATACCATAAAAGTATACTTGACTTGAAAGGATTTTATATTTAGTTTGTTCTTCTGCTTTAGCATGAAGATCTCCTAAAACATTACCTTCTACATCATCAACTCTATTACATACAGAGCATTTTATATGAGAATGTGCATGTGTACTTCCATCGTACCTAAAATTTCCTTCGCCTACATTTAGCTCTTGTATTAGCCCAACTTCAGAAAGAGTTTTTAAAGCTTTATATACAGTAGCTAAACTCATAGTAGGATAGTCTTCTTGTAATGCATTATAAATAGCCTCAGCTGAAGGATGCTCTTTAGTAGACCTTAAATATTTATAAACTGCTATACGTTGCGGGGTTAATTTTAAGTGTTTCTCTTTAAAAATAGAAGTTATATTATTCACTTTTTCACCACCTAATATGTTAAAATTTTATATGTTGTTATTTTAAAATTAATTTTATTATATAATAAAAGTTATTGATTGTCAAAATAAAAAATTTCTTTTAAAAGGATAATTTCTGGAAAATCATATAATTAAATTTTAAAAACATGAATAAATTTCCTAGTTTTTTAAAAATATAGTATATAAGTAAGCTTAAATAAGGATATGAATGAAAAAACATTTAGTAGAGGTTCAATTTACATAATATTTATAATGAAAATTTTATATATCATGTTATAATATTTAAAATAGCACTTATGTGTAAATATATTTCTTTTCTTAATTAAAATTAAGAGCCACATTAATGTTACATATATTATTGAAACAGAATATAAATTTATTTAAGAGGGGTTTTTAAATTATGAAACTATATTTAGTCAATTTTTTAATTAAAATTCCAGCCTTGATGATAGCTATGACATGTCATGGATATGCTCAGGCTTATATGGCTGATAAACTAGGTGATAAGACACCAAAATTTGAAGGAAGATTAAGTTTAAATCCTTTTGCACATATAGATATATTAGGATTTATAATGTTTTTGGCTGTAGGTTTTGGATGGTCAAAGTCAGTTAATATATCAGGTAGAAATTTCAAGAATTTCAGAAAGGATGACTTGAAGGTAAGTATCATTGGACCGTTATCTAATTTAATTTTAGCTTTTTTATGTTCAATAATTTTAGCGATTTTATTTGTTTTAGTAAAAGGCGATGTTATGATACTCAACATATTACAAGCTATAATAACTCAAACATTAATATTTAACGTTTTGTTTGGGGTTTTAAACTTACTACCATTACCTGGTTTTGATGGATTTCGTATATTAACAGATTTATTTCCAAGAAAAACATATAAGTTACAGAATATAGCTTCAAAGTATTCAATATATATACTTATAGCTGTTATTGTACCTTTTTTACCTGGTGGATACTCTGTAATATCATTTTTAATATCCAAACCTACTAATGCTATTATAGCTTTACTAAATAAGTTTATATTTTTTATTGTAGGTATATTTTAAATAATTCTTTTAAAGTTAATTAAAGAGCTGTTGTACTAAGAAATTAATATATAATATTACAAAATTAAACCTTTTAATTATTGTAATATTGTATATGTTATTTCTGATGCAACAGCTCCTTGTTATTTTAAGGAAGTAAATAAAAGTAATATTAGAAGTCAATGTTCGGAAATATCAATATAAAACCTTGAAAATATATATAAAATTAAAAGTAAGTTCGTAAAAATATGGATTTTATAGTGAAAATATTATATTATATAATAAGAAAATATAATTACAATAAAATAGCTACTAAAAAGAAATTGAAAGAAGGTATAATATGAGAATATTAAAAGAAGCTTTAGAATCTATAAAACCAGCTTATGAAGATAAAGTGGTAGATTCATGGAAAAGACTTGATAGCCTTACAAAACCAATAGCCAGTCTTGGAGAATTAGAGTGCATTGCAGCTAAAATGGCTGGAATTACTGGGAATATATTAAATGAAACGGAAAAGAAAAATATAATTATAATGTGTGCAGATAATGGAGTTGTAGAAGAAGGGGTTAGTAGCTGTCCACAGAAATTAACGCACATAGTTAGTAATAACTTTACAAGAGGAATAACAGCGGTTAATGCTTTATCAAGGGTAGCTAAAGCAGATTTAACAGTTGTAGATATAGGTATAGTTACTGATATAGATAATCCTAAAATTATAAATAAAAAGTTTAGATATAGTACTGATAATATGGTTAAAGGTCCAGCTATGAGTAGAGAAGATGTTATTAAGGCTATTGAAATTGGTATAGAAATAGTAGACAAGCTAGTTGAAGAAGGTGTAGATATTTTAGGTACTGGAGAAATGGGAATAGGGAATACCACTACTAGTGCTGCTATAATAAGTGTTCTTTCAGGAATAGATGTTGAACTTGTTACAGGTAAAGGTGCAGCTTTAACTGATAATCAATTTGAAAACAAAAAAAGAGTAATAAAAAAAGCTATTGAAGTAAATAATCCTGACAAAAATGATGTTATTGATGTTATGGCTAAACTTGGTGGACTTGATATTGCTGGATTATGCGGATGCTTTATAGGCGCTGCTAAAAATAGAGTACCTATATTAATAGACGGTATAATTTCATCAACTGCTGCCTTATGTGCATATAAACTTCATAAAGATGTTAAAGACTTTATGTTTCCATCACATTTATCAGCAGAACCAGGTGCTGTATATGTAATGAAAGAGTTAGGATTAAATCCTATGTTAAATTTGAGATTTAGATGTGGTGAAGGCACAGGATGTGCTGTTGGATTCCAAATAGTTGATACAGCCTTATATATGATGAGAACCATGGGAACCTTTGACGATGCAGGGATAGTTACTGATTATTTGATTGAAATGAGATAATATGCACAATACATGGTGGGAATGATAATTTATTTAAATTACATTCCTATTTCTTTTTCAAAATAGAAATTACATATATAAAATTAAATAAGCTTGAAATGTGTTATAATATTATAGAACTGTTTAAGGTATGAGGTGTAGAATGAGGATATATATAGTAAGACATGGGCAAACTTTACATAATAAAAAATCTTGCTATTATGGAGATTTAGATTTTGGGTTAACAGATTTAGGAAAAAGGCAAGCTATATCTATAGGAAGTATGCTTAAAGAAGTTAACTTTGATAAAGTTTATGTAAGTGAAAGAAAACGAGCTTATAATACGGCTGAATTAATAACTAATAATAATTATTTCATTATAGATCCAAGGTTAAATGAACGTAGCTTTGGAGAATTTGAAGGTCTTACATATAAAGAAATAGAAGAGAGATATCCAAAGGAACACAAACTTTGGATAGAAGATTGGCTTAACTTTGCTCCGAAAAATGGAGAGAGTTACATAACCATGAGTAACAGGGTGTTTAGATTTATGGATGAATTATTAAATGAGAGTGAAGTAGAAAATATTTTATTGGTTACTCACTCAGGAGTTATGAGAGCTTTATATTGTTATGTAATGAATAAAAACATAGATTTATTTTGGAAATTTAGCTGTGAAAATGGTGATTTATCTATATTAAAATATGAGCATGGAAACTTATTTATTGAGTCTATTGAGCATTGTAGACTTTGATATAGATTTATTTAAAATATATTTTTAGCAGGAGAAAAGATATGAACAAAATAGTGTTAGTTACAGGTGGAAGCAGAAGTGGAAAAAGTGAGTATGCAGAGAGCTTGTTAGAAAGTTATGATGATGTGTTATATATAGCAACCTCTATTATAACTGATGAGGAAATGAAGGAAAGAGTTGCTAGACATAGAGAAAGTAGAAATCAAAGATGGGATACCTTTGAGGGATATAAGAACTTAGATTTAGCTATTGAGAAGAGTTCATGTAGATGTGTTATGTTAGATTGTATTACGGTCATGACAACTAATTTAATGTTTGATAGGGAAATAGATTACGATAATTTACAAAGAGAAGAATTTGATATAATACTAAATAATATAAAAAATGAGATAAGTAAGTTAATAACTGCTTGTAAAAATTCTAATAAGTTTCTTGTAATGGTTACTAATGAGGTTGGGTATGGATTAGTACCAGAGTATAAGCTAGGAAGAATTTTTAGAGATATGGCAGGTTATATAAATCAATATATAGCAAGTTTATGTACTGATGTATACTTAGTTTCTTGTGGTATACCATTAAAATTAAAGTAGGAGTTTAACATGAAAGATTTTTTTAATAATTTATTACTATTTTTTCAATTTTTTACTAGAATACCTATAAAAATCAATTTAAAGTGTGACAAAGAAAACTTTAGAAGAGGATCAATATTCTTCCCTATAATAGGATTATTTATAGGGGGTATACAATATGGTGTATATAAATTAAGTATACATCCCTTCGGTGGAATGATAACTGCAGCACTTATGATGCTTGTACCTATTATTATTACTGGAGGATTACATGTAGATGGACTTGGAGATACCTGTGATGGATTTTTCTCCTTTAAAGGGGATAAGGACAAAATAATAGAAATAATGAAGGATAGCAGAGTGGGAACATATTCTTCAATAGCTACTGTAGCTGATATGTTATTAAAGTTTTCAGCTATTTTTACACTTATAACTTTAGGAGTTCCACAGGCTGTAATTATAGCTCCTATAATATCTAGATTAGGAGTGGTTTTTATTGCTTTTATAGGTAAAAATGCTAAGGAAACAGGTTCAGGTAACATATTTATAGGGAATATAAGTGCTATAGCAATGTTTCTTGTTTTAGTAATTGCCTCTGCACTTACTATAGCAATAGTTGGAGTTACAGATGTAATAATAATTATACCAAGTATACTTATTGCAACATTTTTATTTAATTTATTTTGTAACTCTAAAATCGGTGGACAGACAGGGGATACCCTTGGAGCTAATAATGAAATAATGGAGATTTTAACATTGTTAATTCTTATTGCAGTGAGTTAAAACTTTTATAGAAAGTAGAGAGGATTTTTGTATGAAGATAAGTTTTTGTAATTATAATGAAGCGGTAGAAAAATTATACGATAGATTAAAAGAAAACTATCCAGAATTAGAACTAACTAAAAATAAATGCATAGGTGCATGTGATAAATGTGGATGCGAACCTATGGTAAGAGTTGATGGAACATTAGTTACTGATAAAGATTGCGAAGTGCTTTACAATAAGATAATTAATATGGTTATTAATAAATAAAAATACAAATAAAAAATGCCAGCTAAATGCTGGCACTTTTTTTGTTATGTTAAAATTACTCTTCTACTGGAGCACCAACTGGACAAACGTTTGCACAGTTTCCGCAAGAAATGCAAGCATCTGCATCTATAACGTATAGTGAATCTCCTTCGCTTATACAGCTAACTGGACATTCAGTAGCACAAGCTCCGCAACTAACACATGTATCAAGAATTTTGTAAGCCATTCAAAAACACCTCCTCCAAAAACATCAAATATATAGTATCATAATTGTGTAAATAAATAAAGGTTTATTATAATTATTTCTAAAAAATATAAATTATAATTTATGAATGACTATAATTAAAGATCCTTTTTAGGGGCATCTACTGGACAAATTTTTGAACATGCAGCACAGTCTATACAAAGTATAGGATCGATTCTATAAAGAGAATCTGTTGGCGTAATAGCGCTTGTAGGACATCCACTTTCGCAGTTTCCACAGCCTATACAAAAATCAGTTATAATATATGACATAATTAATCCTCATTTTCTAATTAATTAAATTTTTTTGTAGGTCATAAATATTTAGGGAAGAGATAACCCTAAAAAGAAAATAATAAATACACTTTAAAGAGTTATCTCATATTGGTAGTTATTAACTATATATTTAAAAAGACGGGCCCATCTTATTTAGCTATTAACCATCCATATGATTATTATAGGTAGATTTTTAATTTATATTCATATTTTTCAATATATTTTATGATATAATTTTATTTGCTTAAGATTTGCTTTATAAGCTTATGTAAAAGTAGTAAAAGTCTATATTTATGATTATTTATTAAAGAATTAAAGTTATAGAGTGAATATTGTAAATCTTCTATGTTAAAATAAATTATGTGAAACAAAATATATAATTTATAAAACTTGATTTTATAAGTAAAATAAAACTATTTTCAGTTGTGAAAATTTTTAAGAACATATTAATTATAAATTTTAAATAGAAAGAGTGGTAAAATTATGATTTTGAGTGGTAAAGTAGCTTTGGTAACTGGAGCTTCTAGGGGAATAGGTAAGGGTATTGCTTTAGAACTTGCTAAAGAAGGAGCCTTTGTAATAATAAATTATAAAAACAATGATGAAGCCGCCAAAGAAGTAATGAAAGAAATAAATAAATATGGTGCTATGGGGGCAATGATGAAATGGGATGTCTCAAGTTTTGAGGAGACAAACAATAATATAAATCATATAATCGAGAAGTATGGGAAAATTGATATATTAATAAATAATGCAGGAATAAGTAAGATAGGCTTATTTATAGATTCTACTGAAGGTCAGTGGGATGAACTAATGAATACTAATTTGAAGTCTGTGTTTAATACAAGTAATATAGTGGTAAAGGAAATGCTTTCTAAAGGAAAAGGAACTATAGTTAATATTTCTTCCATTTGGGGTAATGTAGGTGCTTCCTGTGAAGTTATATATTCTGCATCAAAGGGAGCAATTAACTCCTTTACAAAGGCTTTAGCTAAGGAATTAGCACCAAATGGTATAAGAGTTAATGCTATAGCCCCAGGAGTTATAAATACAGAAATGAATGCGCAATTTAGTGAGGAGGAAAAAACTCAATTGGAAGAAGAAATTCCTTTGATGAGATTTGGAGAAGCTCATGAAATTGGAAAAACTGTTGTATTTTTATGCAGTGATTCAGCTAGCTATATAACAGGGCAAGTTATTACTGTAGATGGTGCATATTTATAAATTAACTGTTACAAAGTTAATATAATTGTAATAACAGTTCTTTTAGCTTTATGATATAATTATGTTCTAAATAATAATTTATTTCTAACGAGGATGTGGAAAGATGAATTTTTTTACTGGTTTATTTAAAGAAAAGGGAATACTAAATAGTATATTGACAGTTGCAGTTATACTAGTATTAATGTATCTAGGCATATTCGTATTTAAATTTTTAATTATAGCTGCAATTGCCGGAGTAGCAATTTATTATTTACATAAAGGATATAAATACTTAAAAAATAAATTTACACAACATAAATTTGATACTAATGATTTCTCTAGAGAAGAAATGAAAATAGAAGAAAGCAATATAATTGAAAATTTCTTTGAGGATAATACCAAGGTTATTGATGTAGAATATGAAGAAATAAAGAAAAAGTAGTAATGTTACTACTTTTTCTTTATTCTAAATAGGGAAAAAAGAGAAATCATCATTTTTATATAGACGCAAATAATAATCCTTGTGTCTTACAATAGTATTTAGTGCAATAACTAAGGCGTCTATTTCTTCTAAGCTATTGTATAAACCAAAGCTCAATCTAACCATTCCTGGTTTTTCTCCGCCATTATGCTCTATTTCATAAAGAACTTCCTCTGGAGATAAATCAAGGATTTTTGTTACATATGGATGTGCACAGAAACAGCCATCTCTAGTTGAAATTCCAAATTCATAGGATAAAATTTTTGAGGTCATACTATGAGACATTCCTTTTATATTAAAAGGAATAATAGATATATGATTTTTAGTGTCATTAGGATCTATATAAATCTCTATATCAGGGATGTTTTTTATCCTTGTTAGAGTGTAATTTGTTAATATCTCTTCCCATTGAGAAATTTTATCCATTCCCAATCGCTCTAAGGTTTTTATTGAAGTGGATAAAGCTACAACACCCATTATATTAGGGGAGCCTGCTTCGTCTCTTTCAGGAGCTTCTGCCCATTTTACATATTTGTGACTAACAAAGTCTATAGTACCACCACCCTTGTAATCAGGAGCAACAGAATTAAAGAAGTCCTTAGGACCTACTAAAACACCTGTGCCAAAAGGTGCGTACATCTTATGAGCTGAAAAAACTACAAAATCAATATCCTCCATAGGGCTTGAGCCTTGCATTGAAAAGCTGCAATGAGGAACTAATTGAGCTCCATCAACAAGAATTTTAGTATTATATTCATGTGCAAGTGAAGCTATATAATGAATAGGATTGGTATAACCAGTTACATTAGATGCACCAGTTACAGCTACCAAGGCGACCCTATCATTATATTCTATAAGCTTTTCTTTTAAGTCCTCCAAAGAAAGTCTGTAGTTATCATCGACTTTAACATATTTTACCTCGAATTTATCTCTCCAAGGTAGATCATCAGAGTGATGTTCCATAAAAGTGCTAAGAATTATATTTCTCTTAGGATTATATTTAGAGTTGTAGGCATAAAGATTATTGCAAAGTTTATTTATCGCGTCTGTAGTGTTGTTGCCGTAAATAACTGTACTTCCTTCTTTTGCATTTAAGAACTCTAAGACAACCTTCCTACCATCTTCATAAAGATAAGTGGAAAATTGTGATTTGTATCCCATTCCCCTATGAGATGAGGAATATAATGATGCAAACTTATTGATAGAATTTAACACAGACACAAAAGGAGGAGTTGTAGCAGCGTTATCAAAATTAATAGCGGTAACTTCTTTACCGTTTTTTAAGGGAATCTTAGTGTCTATCCCTACAATTAATTTTTTATAATTTTTGCCCATACTACTAGTATTCATAAAATACCTCCTGTTTTGTAATTTGCATATAGGAGTAATACTTTAATATTCTTAATAATTAATATATGATTTTATATATTATAGGTGATATTAATTGACAAAATATATATAAATAATTTATAATTCAGTATTAATGTAAAAATAGTAATTAAATACAAGTATATTATTAAAAAATAAAATTGATAAAATTTAAAACTAACCCACCATAAGAAGTTTTAAAATTATGATAACTTTCTTAATACAATAGTATTAACTATGAATTATGCATTGGATGTAAGTATAAAAATATAAGTATAAATATAGGGAAAACATGATGAATACTTAGGTTTAATAAGTAATTATCATATATTGACAAAAAATATTATAAAGTTTTAACACAATAAGGCATTTTCTAATATACTGATATTATCAAGATATAATTTATATTTTGATATTAGACTTATCTTTATGTTATGTTTTTAAATCGTTTGATTTAAAAGGAGGTTATTTTATGGCTACTAATTGTGGAAACAACTGTTGTGGAAGTAATGGAAACAACGGATCTTATAATGATGAATATATGTGGTTCTTCCTTATAATTATAATAATATTCTTCTGGGGCTTCGGTGGCTGGGGCTGGTAGAATAATTTATAGGAATAACATTTTTGCTAGTAGAGATTTCTACTAGCTCTTTTTTATAGAAAAAATAAATATAAATTGCATTAACTAAACGTCATTCATATTTTATAGGATAAAAAATTTAATATGCAACAAATTACCATGATGTCGCTTTAATATTGCAAAGTATATATAAATTTATACTTAAATATATTTTTATTCAAAGGTTATAGTAAGGAAAATATTTAATATAGAAAACCAATAAAATCAAAAGAATAAAATATAAAACAAGAATTAATTGTGAAATTTAAACATAAATTTTAAATATATAGAAGGAGGTGAAAAATATGGAGTCAAAAAATAAAAATAACATATTTTATTTTTTACTAATGATGATTATTACATTAGGTGGAGCTTATTTATCATATAAGTTTACAGGAGATATGTCCATATACTCTAATACAATAACTCAGCCTAAATTTGTACCACCTGCCATAGTTTTTAAGATAGTATGGCCTATTTTATATGTACTTATGGCAGTAGCTTCATATAGGATACTAGTAGCGTATAAAAATGGAGATGCATCAAAATATCCTTTAATATTATATTTTATCCAGCTTGCATTAAATCTTATATGGCCACTAATATTCTTTAAGTTAAGATTGGTTGCTATAGCTGCAATAGAATTATTATTGCTGTTAGTTATTGTAATTTTAATGACTATAGAGTTTTTTAAAGTGGATAAAGTATCAGGATTCTTAGTTATACCATATGTATTATGGCTGATCTTTGCCTTGGTTTTAAACTTTGCATTGTTTTGGGTAAATTCATAAAATAATTAACCACAGTGTTTATAAAAAATATAGCCACTGTGGTTTTTGTTTATAAAGTTTGATTTTAAACATTGAAGTATATTAAAATAATTTTTATTTTCTTATAATTCGTAGAGTTCAAAAATAATACATAAAACACATATCTACAAAATAAAATGTCTTAATACATAGTTTTTTATAAAAAGCTATTCTTTAAAATACTAAGATGTAAAAAAATAGAGAATTAATTAAATTGGTAAAAATATACAAATAATATATAATATAAATTAGTTGAACTTATTAATGCATTAATAAGTTAGCTTTAATATACATAAATTCAAAGATAATATGGGGCGAATATTATGAAGAAAATGTGGGAAGATTTTAAAGAGGAAAAAGTCAATTTTATAACAAAGATAATAATTATTTTTGCTTTAATTTTTACGTGTATTCTTTTTTTAGAAAGTAGATTAAGTGTAATTAATATTTTTCTTGCTATTTTAGGAATTATGGCACTGGTTTTAAGGGGATATAAGTATATAAATACTATAATGATTATCATGATATTTATAACTTTCCTAAGATAGCTTTTCATAATAAGTTTATATTAATAGGTCCATGAGAGTAGACAAAGATAAGTGTTAAAGATATAATCATCTATATAATAGAGGATTGAGTTTTAAAGGAATTATAATAAGATAAAATTAATAGAAGTTAATTTCTAAATATTTATTTAAAACAAATCAAGAAAAGAAGAGGAGTATTATATGGAAAACGAATTAATCGTTCTTATAGAAAAAGAAGATAAAACAAATAATTTTTTAAGGGAAGTTACAAGCTTTGCTTTGGATAAAGGTAACTTAGTACATTCTCTTTATATGGTAAAAGAAAATGATAAATATATTGTGCACATGCTTTTAACTACAGATAGAGATGTTGAAGAATGGGAATTTGAAGCAATATATGACTATTATGAAGATGAGAATTTAAAGGATACTGTTAGTACTATAGAGGATGCAGATGATTATTTTAATCCTACATGGCATATAACATTACCTTATAATGATGATAGAGTTGAAATGGAAATTTTATTAGATAATATTTTAAATACTCACTTTGAGACTTTAGAAAATACTTATGAGCTAATAAAAGAAAATAAAGAAGATTATATTTAAAGTTACCTTACTTTAAAATAAAAAAATATTATATTCCTTCATAAAAGTGTAATATAAAGTATATAATGTATTATGTAATATTACACATGGAGGATTTGATGGAAAATTCTAATTTAATGCAATTCAAAGATGATAAGGGAAACTTAATAGAAATGGAATTAGTTTATATAGTTCCTTGGAAGAACAAAGAATATGCCTTATTATCTCCAAAGGATGACAAAGAAGAAGCATTTGTGTATAGAGTTGAATACAAAGATAATAACAGAATGTACTATCCAGTATATGATGACAAAGAGGTGCAGGGAGTAATTAAACAATATGAGAGGTTTTTAGAAATTCAAAACAACCCTCAATTTAACGCCTTTGCACAAGAGATGTTAAAGGTTCTTGGTAATAAGAATTAATGTTACTTATTCATAATTAAAAGTTTAAAAGGCTCACTTATTAAGAATTATCTTATAATGTTATCATTCCCTCTTTATAAGGGAGGTAAGCACATTGTATAAAGTTCATAATAAGAGGGCCTTTTTCTTATTGACTAATAATTTTTTTGGTAATAATATGTATTTAAGCTTAATTTTAAGTGGGGGAGGTAAAGTATGATTTTAATAAAGAATGCTAAGATTAATACAATTAGCAATGGAATCATTGATGATGGATATATACTTATTGATAATGGCAAAATCAAAGAAGTAGGAGAAAAAATAAACTTACTATATAATTCAGAGATAGATGTTATTGACTGTAATGGAAAATTAGTTACTCCAGGCTTAATAGAAGCTCATTGTCACTTAGGTTTATATGGGGATACATCTTCTTTAGAGAATAATGATTATAATGAATCAAGTGAAGTTATAACACCAGAAGTTAGTGCAATAGACTCAATTAACCCATTTTCAAGTTCAATAGAAGAAGCTAGAAAATCAGGTGTAACTACAGTTGCAGCAGGACCAGGAAGTGCTAATGTAATAGGCGGACAGTTTGTTGCTTTTAAAACCTATGGTAAGAGAATAGATAATATGATAATAAAGGCACCCGTAGCTATGAAAGCTGCCTTAGGAGAAAATCCTAAACGTTCCCATGGGGGTAAAGGAAGATCACCATTGACTAGAATGGGATCCGCAGCTTTAATGAGAGAAGCATTATTTAAAGCAAAAGAATACTTAAGCAAAAAAGAGTTGGCAGGTGATGATATATCAAAAAAACCTGCTTTTAATATGAAACATGAAGCTTTAATACCTGTATTAAAGGGTGAAATTCCTATGAAAATACATGCACATAGAGCAGATGATATCTTTACAGCCATAAGAATAGCTAAGGAGTTTAACTTAAGTATAACCTTAGATCATTGTACTGATGGAGCATTAATAGCAGAAGAAATTAAAGAAGAGGGTTTAAATGCTATTGTAGGACCTAGTTTTACACATAAAACAAAGTTAGAATTAGCTAATAAAAGTTTTGAAACAGCAAAAATCTTAAGTGAAGCAGGGATAAAAATAGCTATAACTACAGATAGCCCCGTTGTCCCAATAGAATACTTACAACTTATGGCTATTTTAGCAGTTAAAGAAGGTCTTAGTAAAGAAGAAGCCTTGAGAAGTATAACTCTAAATGCTGCGGAAATTCTTAATATTAATAATAGAGTAGGAAGTATTGAAGTTGGAAAAGATGCTGATATTGTAATTTGGAGTGGAGATATCTTTGATGCTTTATCTAAGGTTAAATATACAATCATAAATGGAGAAGTGGTATATAAATCATAAAAAATTTAATAAATTTTAGAAAAATAAGAATATTTTCTTGAAATTTGCACAATATAGATTTATAAAATTTATGATTGTGAGGTATTTGTTATGAGTGAAGCATTTATGGTTGTTGAAAATGGAAAAGGTGAACAAGTAGAACTAGAACTTGTGGATAGACTAAATATAGATAGCAAAGAATATGTTATCTTATCACAAATGAACTCTGATGACGCTTTTGCCTATAGAATTGATGAAAAAAACGGCAAAAGAAAATATTCTTCTATAGGTGCAGGAGCAGAATTCAAAAAAGTCTTTGATGCATATGTTCAAAAACATGAAAATGATTAAAAAAAGTTTATAGGATTTATAAAGCCATCATATAGTATTTATGATGGCTTTATACATTTTAAAATACTTTGTATAATAATTAACTAAATGGAAATAAAAATGTTAAAATATTATGAACAATTGTTAGAATACTGCAATTTTGCAATTCGAAAAATTTATAATTTCATTTTATTCCTAGCAATAATCACTTGAAATATAGGTGAAGTAAATCTTTGTACCTATAGAAATACTTTAGATAGTGGGTAATCACACTATAAGTTAATATTATATTAAAAATAATGAAGGCAATTCTGTAAAATTCAAATTGTTTATATTTTGACAATATTCGATGAACATTGAACTATTGGGCTTAGTAAGTTATAATGATATATATAAATTCATTAATAATTATCTTAGAAGTTTATAGAAATTTTAAAAAAGTTTATATTTACTTTAAAGTGATTTAATAGAATGGAGGATTAATATGGAATTGTTAACTTTTAAAAGGGGAATTCATCCACCTCACGGCAAACACTTTACTGAAAATAAAGAAGTAGAAGTATATATGCCCAAGGGGGATCTAGTATTTCCAATGTCACAACATATTGGTGCACCATGTGAGCCGATTGTAAAGAAGGGAGATAGAGTACTTGTAGGTCAAAAGATTGGACAAACTACTTCTTTTGTATGCAGTCCTATACATTCGAGTGTATCGGGTACGGTTAAAAATGTGGTAGCAATGCCTCATTCAAATGGTACTAATGTTTTGAGTGTTATTATTGAAAATGATGGTTTATATGAAAGCGTAGACAATCAACCGGTTAAAGACTACACAAAATTAACTAAGGCTGAGTTAGTTGAAATCATTAAGGAATGCGGTATTGTAGGTTTAGGGGGAGCATGTTTCCCGACTCATATAAAACTTACTCCTCCAGAGGATAAGAAAATTGATTATATAATAATTAATGCAGCTGAATGTGAACCATACTTAACTTGCGATTATAGACTTATGTTAGAAAGTACAGATGAGATAGTTGAAGGACTTAAAATATTAAGCAGTATGTTTAAAGGTGTTAAAATTGTAGTTGGAATAGAAAATAACAAGCCACAAGCAATTAAAACATTAAAAGATGCACTTAAGGGTGTAAATGGAGTAGAGGTTGCACCATTAAAAACTAAGTATCCTCAAGGTGCTGAAAAACAATTAATTTATGCAGTAACTAAAAGAGAAGTTGAAACAGGAAAGTTACCAGCAGATGCAGGGTGTATTGTTCAGAACATAGGAACTGTATACGCTATAAAACGTGCTGTTGTTGATGGAGAGGTTTTAACTGAAAGAATAGTAACTGTTACAGGTGAAGGAATAAATAATCCTAAAAACTTAAAGGTTAAGTTCGGTACTTCAGTTATGGAGTTAATTGAAGAATGTGGTGGCATAAAGGGTGAAGCAGAAAAGGTTATCTCTGGTGGACCTATGATGGGAACTACACTATTTGATTTAAGTGTACCAGTTATAAAGGGTACTTCAGGAATATTAATCTTAGGAAAAAATGAAGGAAAGTCTTACTCAGAATCTAATTGTATTAGATGTGGAAGATGTTTAGATGCATGTCCAATGTATTTAAATCCTACAAAATTAAACTCTCAAGTAATAAGAGGAGATTATGAAGGCTTTGAAGAAAACAATGGATTAAGCTGTATTGAATGTGGATGTTGTTCTTTTGTATGTCCAGCAAGAAGAAAGTTAACACAAACTTGTCGACAGGGTAAGAGAACAGTTATGAATAATAAAAGAAAAAAGTAGTAGGGGTGAAATGCAGAAATGAATAGATTTTTAAAAGTTTCATCATCTCCTCATATAAATTCTAAAGAATCAACGAATACAATTATGAGAGATGTTTTAATTGCACTTGTACCAGCAGCTGGTGTAGCACTTTATATATTTGGAATCAGAGCTTTTTGGCTACTGCTTACATGTATAGGCTCATCAGTATTAGCAGAATTTTTATTTACTAAGATAACTAAAAGACAAACTTCTATTATGGATTTAAGTGCGGCAGTAACAGGAATATTATTAGCATTTAACCTTCCAGTTACAACTCCAGTTTGGGTTGCAGCAGTAGGAAGTGCTTTTGCTATAATTATAGTTAAATGTATATTTGGTGGAGTTGGACAAAACATAGTAAACCCAGCTTTAGCAGCTAGAGCATTTCTTCTTGCAGCATATCCAGAGCATATGACTGGATGGGTTTTAGATGGAATGAGTACAGCAACTCCACTTGGAATGTTAAAGTCAGGTGTATCAGCTGATTTACCGTCATTAATGGATGTATTCTTAGGTAATGTAGGTGGATGTATTGGTGAGGTTTCAGTTTTAGCATTATTAATTGGTGCAGCTTATTTATTATATAGAAGAATAATTTCATGGCATATTCCAGTTACGTATATAGCTACAGTAGCTGTTATTACTTTCTTATTTGGAAGATCAGCTTTTAATGTGGAACAAGTTGTTTATGAATTATGTGCAGGAGGATTAATGCTAGGTGCATTCTTCATGGCGACGGATTATACTACTTCTCCAATGACTAAAAAGGGACAAGTGATATTTGGAATCGGATGTGGTGTTATAACTGCTGTTATTCGTCTATTTGGTGGATATGCAGAGGGTGTTTCTTACTCAATCTTAATAATGAACTTATTAGTTCCTATGATTGATAAATATACAAAAAATCGTGTATTTGGGGAGGCGAAGTAGGTGAAAGAGAATTTTAAGTTAGGCGGAATATTACTTATTATAGCTACAGTTGCATCATTGCTTTTATCTTGTACCTATGAGCTTACAAAGGACACAATAGCAGCTCAAAGTAATGCAGCTAAAACTGAAGCTATGAAGGCTATACTACCAGAGGCGGATAAATTTGAAACTCTTGCTTTAGATGTATCTAATTATGCTGGAGTAGGTGCTGTAGATAAGGGATTAAGTGATGGCAATGAAGTTGGCTATGTTATTGAAAGTTCAGCAAAGGGATACGGTGGAGAATTAAAGCTTGTAGTTGCTGTATCTTTAGAAGGAAAAATTTCAGGAATAAAAGTATTAGAGCACTCAGAAACACCAGGATTAGGTGCAAAGTGTGAAGAACCTGAATTTACTGATAGATATAAAGAAAAATTAGCTACAGCTCCATTAACTTTAGTTAGTGGATCACCATCAAGTGATAGTGAAATACAATCAATTTCAGGTGTTACTATAACATCTACAGCAGTTATAGATGCTGTAAATAAAGCAATTGATATTTACAATAATGAATTGAAAGGAGGACAATAAAGTGAGTAATTTAGGTGAAAGATTAAAGGTTGGTATTATTTTAGAAAACCCAGTCTTTGTTCAAGTACTTGCTATGTGTCCAGTCCTAGGAGTAACTAGCAGTGTTAATAATGCCATTGGTATGGGACTTGCAACAACAGCTGTTTTAATAGGATCTAATGCTGTAATATCTTTACTTAGAAAAGTTATTCCAGATAAAATCAGAATACCAGCATATATAGTTGTAATAGCAAGTTTTGTTACTTTAATTAAGTTCTTATTACAAGGATATTTACCAGAACTATATAAATCTCTTGGATTATTTATTCCACTTATAGTTGTTAACTGTATAATTCTAGGAAGAGCTGAAGCTTATGCTTCTAAAAATAATGTTATTAACTCTATATTTGATGCGATTGGTATGGGATTAGGATTTACTTTTGCATTAAGTGTATTAGCTTCTTTTAGAGAATTATTAGGTGCAGGAACAATCTTAGGGTTCCAAATTATGCCTAGCTTCTATGAGCCAGCTATAATTATGACAATGGCACCAGGCGGATTTATAACTCTTGGATTAATACTTGCAGGTATTAACCAATACAAAATTTCTAAAAGCAAAAAAGCTAATAAATAATAGAGGGGTGAAATGAAGTGGAGCAATTATTTACTATATTTATAAGTGCCTTACTTGTTAATAACTTTGTATTATCAAAGTTTTTAGGTATTTGTTCTTTTTTAGGAGTTTCTAAAAAAACAGAAACTGCAAAGGGTATGGGTATGGCGGTTACCTTCGTTATGCTTTTAGCTTCTGTAATTACTTTTGTTCTTAACAAATATATATTAATAAATTTACACATGGAGTATTTATCAATTTTAGCATTTGTACTTGTAATTGCAGCATTAGTTCAATTTGTTGAAATTGTAATAAAGAAAACTAACCCTGGTTTATATAGATCACTAGGAATTTTCTTACCACTTATAACTACAAACTGTGCTGTTTTAGGTATGGTTAATATAAATGCTGATATGGGATATACATTTATCCAAGCAATAGTTAATGCTTTAGGTGCAGCTTTAGGATATACTTTAGCAATAGTTATCTTAGCAGGACTTAGAGAAAGAATGGAAGAAAACACTGGAATGCCAGAAGCTTTTAAAGGTCTTCCAATATCACTTGTTACAGCAGGAATAATGTCAATAGCATTCCTTGGCTTTACTGGACTTGTTGGTTAAATTAGGAGGTAATTAAATGGAATTTACTAGTATACTTTATCCAGTGTTAGTCTTTGCAGGCTTAGGTTTGCTTTTAGGTTTAATACTAGGATATGCTAACGATAAATTTAAGGTAGAAGTAGATGAAAGAATACCACAGGTTAGAGAAGCACTTCCAGGTGCTAACTGTGGTGGATGTGGATATGCTGGATGTGATGCATATGCAGAGGCTGTTGTTCAAGGTTTAGCAAAACCTAATTTATGTACCCCAGGTGGAGACGCTTCTTCATCTAAGATAGGTGAGATTATGGGTCTTAAAGTAGAAGCTGGTGAAGCTAAAGTCGCTTATGTTAGATGTAAAGGTACTTGTGAAGTTGCTAAGGAAAAGTACGATTATGAAGGTATAAAAGATTGTAACCAGGCTATGGTTGTACCAGGTACTGGAGCAAAATCTTGTACTTATGGATGTTTAGGATTAGGTTCATGTATAAAAGTTTGCAACTTTGGTGCTTTAGAAATAAAGGATGGAGTTGCAGTTGTAAATAAAGAGAAATGTGTTGCTTGTGGTGCTTGTGTTGGTGCATGTCCAAAAGGACTAATTGATATAGTACCTAAAAAAGCTTTAGTATTAGTTCAATGTAATTCTAAGGCTAAGGGAAAAGAAGTAATGGATGCATGTTCTGTAGGATGTGTTTCATGTTCTCTTTGTGTTAAATCTTGTCCTAAAGATGCTATAGAGATGGTTAATAACTTACCAGTAATAGATTATAGTAAGTGTGTTAACTGTGGAATATGTGCTAATAAATGTCCTAAACATTCTATTCAAAATAATAGAGTGGTTGTTAAGAAAAATTTAGAAGCTAAGAAAATTGATAATGAAGAAAATACACAAAGTAGTAATAAATAAACCTTTGTAATAAATTTAAAAGGAATTCTTGTTTATTATTTTTAAAAAGTGTAAAATTATAATAAAAGGTCTAGAGTTTCTAGATCTTTTATTAATTATAAGAGTAATTACTTAATTTTAAAGTAATCAATGGTTACTTTGGAGTGTTAAGGAGGCTATTCTATGAAGGAAAGTGGCAGAGTAAAAGCTATAAAAGGTAATCAAGCCATGGTAGCTTTTATTAAAAAAAGTGGCTGTGGAGGCAATTGTGGAAGTTGTGGAGGAGGGTGTCCTAAGGATACACTTATATTAGAAATTGAAAATACACAGGATGCTAAAGTAGGTGACGAGGTAACAGTTGAATTAAGTAACAAACATTTCTCGAAAATGCTTGTTTGGGCTTATGTTATACCTGGTCTTATGCTGTTTTTAGGTTTAATAGGAACTTATATTATAAGTAAAAATGAACTTATAGCTCTTATAGTTGGAGTAACGCTAATGGTTCTTAGTTATGTTATAATAGGAAAGTTTAATAATAAAGATGAAAAAGAGTACGATTTTAAAATGATCAATAAAAAGTAGAATATTTTTTTACTATAAAGATAAAAGGAGTGTCTTCCATCATTCCTTTTATCTTTTTTTAAATTAATTGAAAGTTTATTAAAAATACATAAAAGTTTACTTATACTTAAATTTTTATAGTATATAGTGTGGTAAAATCTTAGTATGAAATAAGATTATAATTAATATTAGTACATAAATTTAATCCCTTTATAATTTATGCGGAGGTGAGTCTATGACGTTAAAATTTACCATTTTTAATGAGTCTATAGAAATAGATGAAAAAAAAGATAGGTATAATTCCTTAAGAAAAGATTTTGATGAATTTTCTTATATGCAAAGTGAGAAATTTACTGATATCTTTAGAGAATCATACTATAATATAGATGTTTTAAGTAAGAATGGGTTAAATGATGGGTTTAAATTAATTATTGAAGGAATAGACAAGGCATTATCAATTCTGGTAGATAATAATATATTAGATATAGATAGAAAAAGATTTTTTTCAAACTACTATGGGAAATATTACTCATATGATGAGGACTTTCACAAAATAAACAATAGATATCTTTCCATAATAATTCCTGAAAAAAACTTATTAGACTATAATGAAAGATGTAAAAATGTAAGGTTACAATGGAAGGAAAAAGGTTTTCCTATAGATGGATCAGTAATTGATGTAACTAAGGAAAATAATATGACTATGGCATCTAGTCTCACTCATATTAGTTACAAGTTCAAAGGTAAAACCTTTAGCGGTATAGGTAACTTTATAGAAAAGAGTAAACTATTAAATGATAATGAAACTTTAGAGGTTTTAAAAACATCAGTATATAATAATTGTTATAACATACATAAGGCTTTGATTGACTGCTTTGAAGATAATGGATTAAACATATACGATAAATACATAGGCGAAGATATTATAAACTCCGTAGAAGCATTATTTAATAATTTAACTATAGGAGTAATTCCACAAGAGAAGGTACAAGAAAATATAATTAAGATTATAAAAGGTAACCCTTATGAATTAAGATATTATAAGTTTATTATATATAATTTGGGTGATGAGTATAATGAGTTAGATAAATTAGCTGATTATTATGGGGTATTTGGCTTAGGTGATTTTAAGCTATCTCTTTTAAAAGATAAGTTCAATAAATTAGATTTAAGTACAGAGGAAAGCACTATACAGGGCAAAGAGCTTTTGACTACGTATATGCAAAAGTTAGGTATTGGAACACAAAACCCTTATTATTTTAAAATTGAAGAAAGATTAAAGGAACTAGACTTAATTAAAAGAACAGTTGAGGATATAGAGTTTCCTACAAGAGAAATGGCCTCTCTTGCAAGAGAGGATAAATCTAAAATAGAAGAAGTGCTAAAGAATATAAATAGCGACAGTGAAGAGGAGATTTTACAGGCCCTTGATAATATAAAAAGATTGGATTTAAAAACTATATTAAAAATTAAGTATATAGACCTATTAAATCAAAAATTAAAAACAATAATAGAAAAAGCTGATTTCTTATATCTTAATACTAAATTTGATTGCAAAAGCTTATATAGTGAGGAAGAAGTTGTTAAGGCATTAGAGGAACTAAGGAATACTGACTTAAGAACTAAGGAGGCTTTAGCTTTAAAGGAAAGAGATCTTATTACTAGATTAACTCAAATAATAGAAGGCAATGATATTTTAAAAATGGAAAATATAATAAATTCATATTTGTTTTTTAATATGAGCGATATACAAAATGCTGTAGATGAATTATCAGCAATGAATATAAGAAGTTATCATTTGAAAAGAGAAAAAATAGAATATCTTTTAGATAACGCCAGATTCATTATAAATAATCATTTGAATTTATTAGACAAGGCAAAAAAATATGATATAAAGCTGAAAGAAAAGAAAAATGGAAAGTCTTTGCCAAAGGATAATGGATTTATGGGCTCTATTAGAAAGGTCTTTGGAGATACCATAAATAAGGTTAATGAAATTTTATCAGAAGAGGACAAAAGGGCATGGGAGTTTATAACTAACAACGGAGAAAAAACAATTGAAGAAGTTTATGCTAGAATTCTGGAAAGGTAAATATCTTTCACGGAAAAGTACAGAATCTTAAGCGAGAGAAGTTCTTCTTGACAAAAAATATGATTTTAAATATAATATATAAGATAATAATATAAGGTCTTAAAATTCTATGATTAGGAAAAGTATTCTTAAAAATTAATTTTAGCGAGTAAAAGAGGGTGGGAGTTTTACATTAATTTAAGAAGAAAATAGAGCCTATGAGAAGCTATGTGAAAAGAGGTAAAACTCGTAGTAACATATGCCGCAATAAATGCGTTAAAATATTTGAGAGGATAGGTAAAATCGAAATTTTACTTATCAATTAGAGTGGTACCGCGGATATATCCGTCTCTATATGTAACAGTATAGAGACGGATTTTTTATTTTAGTCAAAAATTAAGTTTCTTAAATAAATTTTTATAAAACTATTCACTAAATGAAAGGAATGAAGAAGAATGAATTATAAATCTTTAATTGCACAAAATATACAAAAGCATATAGATATGGATGCATCACAAATTGAAAAGTTAATAGAAATACCACCTCAACCAGAGATGGGAGACTTTGCATTTCCATGTTTTCAACTTTCTAAGGTTTTAAGAAAAGCTCCTCAAATGATAGCTTCTGAGTTAGTAGAAAAGTTAGATAAAGAGGGATTTGAAAGCATTACAGTATCAGGACCATATGTTAACTTCTTTGTAGATAAATCAGTTCTTTGTAAAAATGTAATTGAGAAGGTTTTAGAAGAAGGAGATAACTATGGTAGTTCATCAGTTGGGCAAGGTGAAGTAATAACTATGGATTATTCATCTCCTAATATAGCTAAACCTTTTCATGTTGGACATCTTTTTACAACTGTTTTAGGAAATTCATTATATAAAACTTATATATCTCAAGGATATAAGCCAGTTGCCATAAATCACTTAGGGGATTGGGGAACACAATTTGGAAAACTTATATCAGCATTTAAAAGATGGGGAGATGAAGAAGCACTTGAAAAGGAACCTATAAAGGAAATGCTTAGAATTTATGTTAAGTTCCATGACGAAGCAGAAAAAAATCCTGAATTAGAAGATGAAGGTAGAGAATACTTTAAAAATCTTGAAGAGGGAAGAGAAGAAGAAGTTATGTTCTGGAATAAGTTCAAAGATTGTGGACTTAGTGACTTCCAAAAGGTATATGACATGTTAGATGTTAAGTTTGACTCATATGCTGGTGAAAGCTTCTATAATGATAAAACGGATGCAATAATAGCAGAAGTAGATGAAAAAGGAATATTAGTAGATAGTAACGGTGCTAAGGTAGTAATGTTAGATGAATATAACATGCCACCATGCATAGTTGAAAAAGCTGATGGAGCTACTATATATGCTACACGTGATTTAGCAGCAGCTAAGTACAGAAAAGACACTTATGACTTTAAAAAGAGTTTATATATAGTAGGAAAGGATCAAGCATTACACTTTAAACAAGTATTTACTACTTTAAAGTTAATGGGTTATGATTGGGCTGATAACTGCATACACGTACCATTTGGTATAGTTAAATTTGCTGATAAGAAGTTATCAACAAGAAAAGGAGATGTTGTATTCTTAGAAGACGTTTTAAATGAATCTGTATCTAAAACCCTAGATATAATAAACGAAAAGAATCCAACACTTGAAAATAAAGAAGATGTAGCTAAGAAAATAGGTATAGGAGCTATAGTGTTCACTTATCTTAAGAACCATAGAGAAAGAGACATTGTCTTTGATTGGAAAGAGATGTTAAGCTTTGAAGGAGAAACAGCTCCATATGTTCAATACACTTATGCACGTGGTAAGAGTATACTAAGAAAGTTTGGAGCAATTGAAGGAGAAGTAGATTACAGTAAATTAAATTCTAAAGAAGAATTTGAGCTTATAAAACTTCTTTCAAACTTCAATGATGCTGCTTTAGCTGCTTTAGATAAATCAGAGCCATGCATGATTTCAAGATATGTATTAGATGTAGCAAAAGCCTTTAATAAATTTTATAACAATCACAGTATTGCTGCAACAGAGGATTCTGCACAAAAGAATGCAAGACTTAAGATGGTTGAGGCAACTTGCCAAGTAATAAAAAATGCATTATACCTACTAGGATTAGAAGTAGTAGAAAAAATGTAGTTAAAAAAGTTATAATCTCTTATCCTTATAATAAGGGATTATAACTTTTATACCTAAATTAGTTACTTAAGCCACAATATATTCGATTATACATAATAATTATTATAGCTTCATGTCTTTATAAAGAAATATAAAAAAGTTATATTAAAATTTCATAAATTATTGTATAATTAAAGTTAGTGACCTATTAGTTTGGAGGAAAGTTATGTATAGTAGAGAGTATAAAAATGAATTGTTACTACCAAAGGAAGTCTTTGATAGATACAATATGAAAGAAATAGCTTTCTTTGATATAGAAACAACAGGCTTTAATAAGACAAGTGATATAATAATGTTAATATCTTTAGGTTATTATATTGATGAAAAAACCTTTGTTACTAAGCAGTATTATGCTGAGTATATCGAAGATGAGGAAGAGATAGTAAAAGAATTCTTAGAGGACTTAAAAGAATTCAATACTTGGTGTACATATAATGGAATAGCTTTTGATGAGCCTTATGTAATTAAGAAACAACAAAAGTATTGCATAGAAGGTAAAATACCAGAGCAGCATATTGACTTATACAGATTAATAAAACCTTATTATACTCAATTTGGTATGGAAAGATGTAATTTAAAAACTGTAGAAAAGTATTTAGGAATAGAAAGAAAGGATCAAATTGATGGTGGTTTAAGTGCTCAATTATATAAACAATATTTATATAATAATAATGAAGATATAAGAGACGTTATAATGCTTCATAATTATGAAGATGTTTTAAACTTACCAATACTATTTAAATTATTATATACTATTGAAACTGATCCTAAAATAAAAAAAGAGCCAAAAATAACACCTAATCAACTTAAATACATTCAAGTTTTAAGTGAGAAAAATAATCTTAATTTAAAATCAGATCTTAAGAATATAACAAAGAAAGCTGCGGCTAAAGCCATTGACAGTATTCTTAAAGGTAATACAGATTCTGCTAATATAGATTTTATAATTAAAGATACATACTAAAACGTAAATTCAGCTTTAAAGATTTCTTGAACATCCAAGAATTTTTTAAAGCTGAATTTATTTTATATAATTTGTAATTAAATCTACATCATCGTGATTTATCACATGGAAAATTTTTCATCCTATAAAATATGAGTGAAGTTTATTTAATGCAAAATATATATAGTTATAAAATTATTAAGCTTCTAAGATAATAAAGGACTGTATAATAATGAATTTACACTTCCTTATTATACAGTCCTAATTACTTATCTATTTATTTTGTTTATTTGGAGTTTCATCTTTATCTTTAATAGACTTGCTATTAATAAAATCACATCCATGACAGCTAGTAGAACAGTTTCCACCACAACTACATCCGCCACTCTTTGTTCTTTTAATACTCTTGTATATTATTAAAGCAACCAAAATTAATATTAAGCCTAAAACTATAAATTCAAACATATTATCACTTCCTTAAATGTTATATCAAATTAGAATATTAAAGATCCTATTTGATATATAGCAAAGGATATAATCCATGCTAAAGTAAATTGATATACTACAGAAAAAGTAGCCATCTTATTTCCAAATTCCTTTTTCATAGTACTTATTACGGATACACATGGAGTATACAATAAAGTAAACACTAAGAAACTTATAGCACTAAGGGTAGTAAAGTGTTGTAAAAGAGCTTGTTCAAGATTAGCTCCATATATAACCCCCATAGTTCCTATAACAACCTCCTTAGCCATTAATCCAGAAAGTATAGAAACTGAGTTCTGCCATGTTCCAAATCCAAGTGGAACAAAAATAGGATTAATAAACTTACCAATGTAAGATAGAAAACTGTCATTCATATCAACCATTCCAGTAAAGTTAAAGTTAGAAAGGAACCACATAATAACTGAAAGAGCAAATATTACAGTACCAGCTTTCTTTATGAATCCTTTTCCTTTTTCCCAAGTATGAAGAGCTAAATTTTTCAGAGAAGGTAACTTATACTCTGGAAGCTCTATTAAAAATGGTTCTTCATCCTTTTTGAATATGGTTTTCTTAAATAATATCCCCATAATAAATGCAAGGATAATTCCTAATAGATATAAAGAGAAAACTACAGTTGTTTCTTTGCCAGGGAAGAATGCAGAAGCAAATAAGGCGTAAACTGGTAATCTAGCATTACAAGACATTAAAGGAACTAATAATGCAGTAAGTTTTCTATCCTTTTCGCTTTCTAGAGTTCTAGCTGACATAATAGCAGGAACAGAACATCCGAAACCAACTATTAAAGGAATAAAGGCTTTACCTGAAAGACCCATTTTTCTCATTATTCTATCTGTAATTAAAGCGGTTCTTGCCATATATCCACTATCTTCTAAGAAAGATATACCTAAGAACAACGCCATAATAATAGGAACGAATACAATAACAGCACCTACACCAGCAACAATACCATCAACAAGAAGAGAAGAGAACCAAGGACTGGTACTACTTAAATCCTCATGTAAAAATGGTACAAGTTTTTCATCTACTAAAGAACCAAGTAAATCAGATAAAGGTTGTCCTACCCATGAAAAAGTAAATTTAAAAATTAAAAATAATATCAATAAAAATAAGGGTATAGAAATAAACTTATTTAGTACAATTTTATCTAATTTATCACTAATAGATTCTTTCTTTATAGGTTTTACTCTAGAAATTGATTTTTCTAATACACCTTCAATATAAGAGTAGGTATCTTTCTCATCTGTAAAAAATTTTATTTTCGGTTTAGGGTAATTGTAATCTCTCTTTAGTAAAGATTTTAGTTCTTCTAATCCATCTTTCTTAGAGGCAGTAATTGGAACTACGGTTACCCCAAGTTCATAAGCTAAATTATCGTAATCTATTTCTATTCCTTTTTCCTTAGCAACATCAATCATATTTAAAATTAAAACTATTGGTTTATTAAATTCCTTAAGTTGAGTTGTAAGGTAGAGGTTTCTTTCCAAATTAGATGCATCCACAATATTTAAAATAACAGAAACCTCTTCATTAGCTAGGAATTCCTTAGAGACCTTTTCCTCATTAGAATAAGTATCCATGGCATAAATTCCAGGCAAGTCCACAATTTTAATATCCTTTGTAAAGTAACCTTCTTTTTTATCTACAGTAACCCCAGCCCAGTTTCCAACATGTTGCTTAGATCCAGTAAGTGAATTAAAAAGTGTAGTTTTACCAACATTAGGATTACCTATTAACGCAGCAATCTTCATGATTTTTCTCCTTAACTTTTGTTATATTTATATTTTTAGCATCTTTTTTCCTAAGAGCTAAATTAAAACCTCTAATATTTAATATTAAAGGATCTCCAAAGGGAGCACAGCCTTTAACTTCTACTTCAGTGCCTTCTATACATCCTAAAGCTAAAAGTCTTTTGGCTAAATTTTTATTTCCTATAATAGTATCTATATAAGCAAAATCGCCTATTTTTAAATCGCAAATGGTCACCAATATCACCTCGTAATGAAAATTATTATCAATTATAATATTATAATATCAATTTCATAGGATTTTGTCAATAAAATAAAGAAATTTTACATTTAGTATGTTAAAATAATTAAGAAGAAGTTACTAAGAAATTATTAAAGTTAATATGATATAAATTAAATATTAGGGAAGAGTGATATTTTGATAATAGTTGAAAAAGAAATTAAGATAGAAGAAATTTGTGAAGAATTTGTATTAGAGATAAAAGAAAATAAAGACATATATAAGGAAGCTATATTTTTTGATTTAGAACATTATGTTTTTAAAAAGCCTATTTGCGTAGGAGTTTTTGGTGCGGCAATTTATGATGAAGGAAAGAATAGTGTTTTATTAACTCAGTATATGATTGAAAATTCTAAAGATGCAAAGGAAATCTTAAAACTGAGTAGAGAGTACTTTAGAACAATGAAAAATGAGAAAAATAAGAAGTATCTAGTTAGCTTTTCAGGAAACAATGATTATATAGTTATAAATCATTTATATCAAAAGTATAAAATCAATTATGATATAAGAAAAGAATTTATTGATGTAGATCTTCAGAAGATCTTTGAAGAAGCAACCACAAAATGTATTGGACTTAAAAATTTAGAAAAAATTTTTAAAATAGATAGGTGTGGAAAATTAATTAGTGGTTCGAATTTAGCTAAAATTTTTTCGAAAATCAACAAAGATTCTGATTATATAAATAGAATGCCTGAGGATAAGAAAAATAACATACTTATCTACAATGAAGGGGATGTCATTAATCTATTTTTCATATATGTAACTTGGAATAAATATGTTACTAAAGAAGTTATAAAAGAAATGGAAGAAGAAAGAAAAAAAGAAATTGCTCAAAGAGAACAGTTCCTAAAGGAAGAAAAACAAAAGAAAATAGAAAGACTTAAAGAAGAGACTACTAAATTAAAACTTTAGTAGTTTACTAAGGTTTGGCATGAATATGTTAGAGCTAAAATTATTATTCAGAGGTGATTACACACCAATAAAAATTGAATATGCAGTATTTTTCATAATATTTAGTATTAAGTTAATCATAAATAGTTACTAGTTAATTTAGATTAAATGTAGAAAAATGTAGAACTATTCCAAGATTATTTTTAGGATTATAAAAAATATTCAAAAATGTCAAAAAACGATAAATCTTTATATTAGGAAAAGAGTTATAAATGTTAATTTTTTTTATAGTATAATATTGCAATAAAAATAAAAATAAGTTAGTATAATAAGTGATTGAAGGTTGAAGGTTAAACTATATAAACAAGGAAAAGATTGATAATATGTCATAATATTACTCTTGACGAAATGAGTAATATTATGACATATTATCAAAAATAAACAAAAACCTTGAATCTGATGTCAAACTACAAAGAGGTGACAGAATGTTAGGATGGGGAAACAACCAAAAGAAAAGATTGGGAGATATGCTTTTAGCTGCTAAGGTTATAAGTGAAGAACAATTAAAGGACGTTTTAAATTTACAAAAATCTCAAGGGAAAAAGATAGGGGAGTTATTAATTTCTCAAAATTACATAACAGAAGAGGAGTTAGCTACTTTTTTATCAAAACAACTTAACATTGAATTGGTATCCTTGAGAGATATAAAAATTGATGATGAATGCTTACAAATTGTTTCAAAGGAAATTGCAGAAAAGTATAAGATAATGCCCTTTGAGATATCACAAAATAAATTAAGTGTAGCAATGAGTGACCCGCTTAATATTATGGCTATTGATGATTTGAGAATTATAACTAGAAAAAGAATAATTCCATTTATTGATACCTTAAGTGAAATTGATAAGTCAATTAAAAAGTACTATAGTAAGCAAGACAATGTTCAAACTTTACATGAGATAGAAGAAGAATTAAAAATAGATTATACTAAAAGCAAAGAAGAAGATTTAGTTTTAGATGATATTGAAAATGCACCAACGGTAAAGCTTGCTAATTCTATATTAGTACAAGCTATAGATAATAAGGCAAGTGACATACACGTAGAACCATTTGAGGATTATGTTGCAATAAGGTATAGAGTTGATGGTGTTCTTTATGAAAATATGAAAATACCTAAGAGTGTTTACCAGGCCTTAAGCACAAGGTTTAAAATCACAGCAGGAATAGATATTGCAGAAAAGAGAATACCTCAGGATGGAAGAATAGAAATGCAACTTAACGGCATTGATTATGATTTCCGTGTAAATACTCTTCCTACAATATACGGAGAAAAGATAGTAATAAGAATTCTAGACAAAAGAGGTTCTTTATTAAGTATTGATAGCTTAGGGTTTAACGATAAAGATTTAGAAGAAATAAGAAATATATTAGCTGTTCCTAATGGTGTTATTCTTGTTACAGGACCTACAGGAAGCGGTAAAACTACAACCTTATATTCTTTCTTAAAAGAAGTAAACACAGAAGATAAAAATATAGTTACTATTGAAGATCCAGTAGAATATACACTTGACAGAATTAATCAGGTTCAAGTAAATTCAAAAGCTGGATTATCTTTTGCAGCTGGACTTAGAAGTATCTTAAGACAAGACCCTGATATTATAATGATTGGGGAGATAAGAGATGAGGAAACAGCTCAAATTGCAATAAGAGCTTCAATAACGGGACACATAGTATTTTCTACTATCCATACTAATGATGCACCAAGTACTATTACTAGACTTTTAGATATGGGGATAAAATCTTATTTAGCAGCAGATGCACTTTCGGGGATCATAGCTCAAAGACTTATAAAAAAGTTATGTCCGCATTGCAAAGAGGCTTATTTGTCTAGTGAAAAGGAAAATAAAATCTTAAATCTTGAAGAATCGCAAACCATTTATAAAAGCAATGGTTGTAACAAGTGTAATGGATTAGGTTATAGTGGTAGACGAGCTGTACATGAGATAGTAAGAATAAATGGACCTTTAAAAAAGGTTATTGAGAAAAATGGAACTATGGATGATATAAGAGAAGCAGCTATTGAGTCAGGAATGACTTCTTTATATGAAAACTGTAGAAATCTTGTATTAAAGGGTGAGATTTCAGTTCATGAATTATTAAGAACGGTAGAGGTTGAGGGGTAATAATGGAAAGATTAAAAAGAATAATGGAGCAGGCTAAAAAAGTGACGGCTACAGATATTCACTTAATAGTTAATTCTAAACCTATAATTAGAATTACTAAAAAACTTGTTCCAATAGAAGAAGAGGAAATACTTCAAGAAAAAGATATTGAGGATATATTACATGCTTACATGGATGAAAAGCATAAAATGACACTTAATAAAAAGGGTGAAGTGGATTTCTCATTTACTGTGGAGGGACTTGGAAGATTTAGAGCAAATGCTTTTAAGCAACAGGGTAATTTATCCTTAGCTTTAAGAAGAATAGAAGAAAATATACCAGACTTTGATGATTTAAAACTTCCAGAAATCATAAGGAGTTTTTCAAAGTTAAATAAAGGACTAGTACTTGTTACTGGAGTTACAGGAAGTGGTAAATCAACTACTTTAGCTAGTTTAATAAATATAATAAATAAGGAAAGATATGAACACATTATAACAATTGAGGACCCTATTGAGTATGTTCATAAGCACAAAAACTGTAGAATAAACCAAAGGGAAATAGGAAATGACACTGAAGACTTTGGAACAGCTTTAAGAGCTGCTTTAAGACAAGACCCTGATATTATTCTACTAGGAGAAATGAGAGATAGGGAGACAATTCAAACAGCATTGATGGCAGCTGAAACAGGACATCTAGTATTTTCAACACTTCATACCATGGGGTCAGCTGAAACAATAGATAGAATAATTGACGCATTCCCATTAGAACATAAAGACCAGGTAAGAAGTCAATTGGCAGCTACTTTAAAAGGAGTAGTTTCTCAAGAACTTATTGCAGGTAAGGATGGTAAATCCTTAAAGGTTGCTACAGAGGTAATGGTTACCAATGGAGCAGTACAAAACTTAATAAGAGAAGGAAAAACTCATCAAATAACAAGTGTAATACAAACAAGTGCTAACTTAGGTATGCATAGTATGGATAGTTCCTTAGCTAGACTTACAAGAGAAGGTCATATTTCTGTAAACGAAGCTTATTTAAGAGCACAGGATAAGAAGATATTAGAGAGAATGCTGTTAGAGAGGTGATGTTAATGGCTATATATAAGTATGTAGCAAAAAATATATCCGGAGAAGAAATAAGTGGTATAGAAACGGTTGGTAGTTTAGAAGAATTAAAAGGTACCTTAGGAAACAAGGGATACTTCTTAGTATCTGCTAAAGAAGAAGGTAAAAGTGTAACTATAAGTATAGGTAAAAAAATGAAGTTAAGAGATTTTACATTGTTTTGCAGACAATACGCAGTAATCTTAACTTCAGGCTTAACTGTTTTAGATGGACTTAACTTAATCGTACAACAGACAACAAATAAATATTTTAAGCAAGTATTATCAGAGGTTTATGAAAAAATATTAAAGGGAAATGCGTTGGCAGTTAGTTTCGCAGAACATCCAGATGTTTTTCCAGAATTCTTTGTAGATATGATACAAGTGGGAGAAGCAACAGGACGCCTAGATTCTGTACTAATGGAACTTGCTGAATATTATGAAAGAGAATTTAAAATGACAAGTAAAGTAAAGAAAGCTGTTACTTACCCAATTATAGTTGTGGTAGTAGCTTTATTAGTAATAACTCTACTTATGGTAGTTGTATTACCAAGCTTTAATAAGATATTAGTGGATATGGGTGCAACATTACCACCTTTAACTGTAGGAGTTATGGCAATAAGTACCTTTATGCAAAAGAATATTTTAATAATACTAGTTGTCGCAATTGCGATAATCTTTGGAATTAGATACTATATTAACACAGAAGGTGGAAGAGTAAAGTTTGATAACTTAAAATTAAAAGCACCGATATTCGGAAGCTTCTTCCTAAAGGTTGTAACTGCTAGATTTTCTAGAAGTATGTCTATATTACTTAGCAGTGGTATTCCCATAACAAGAGCAATGGAAATTATAACTGAAGTAATGGGGAACAAAATTGTAGAAGAAAAATTTAGAAAGTGTTCATCAGAAATTCAAGAAGGAAAGAGCATAGCTACCTCCATAGAAAAGATGGCTGTTTTCCCTCCAATGCTTAATCAAATGATATATGTAGGAGAAAACACTGGAGAAATGGACTCCATGCTAGGTAAAACAGCAGATTTCTTTGATGATGATGTTGAGATAGCCTTAGAGCAAATGATAGCTTTAATAGAACCAGCACTTATAATTTCATTAGCTGTAATAGTTGGAACAATAATACTTGCAGTAATGCTTCCAATGTTAAGCATAATGGAGAGCATAGCTTAGGTTATAAACATTTAATAGAGTATTAAATGTTTCATAATAAATAAATATAATAAGGGGGAACTTACAATGAAAAAGGTTTCAAGAACTAGTAAGAAAGGTTTTACATTAGTTGAGTTACTAGTAGTAATAGGTATCATTGGACTTTTAGCAGCAATAATATTACCAAAATTCACTGGTTATACAGGAAAAGCAATAATGAAAGATGCCGTATCACAAGCTAGAACAACTTATACGGAGATTTCAGCATTTTATGCAGAAAACGGTGCATATCCTACAGCATATACAGCTAATGATGCAACAAAAAAAGCGATAAATAGTGTTATTAGTACTGTAAAAGATAATGCAAATAACTACAAAATAGCAACTAGCGCTTCTAGTGATGATAATTATTTAGTGTATTATCATCAGGATACTGCTTCAGCAAATGCTAAAGCTGGAGATTTTGATTTTTATCTTGTAAAAGGTAAAAAGGTTTATAAAGTTGAGTATCGTGAGGGTAAACTAACAGAAGGATCAATACCTTCTTAATAAGTTGCATATATAGTTTGTTAATTTTAAGGAGGTTTAATATGAAAAAGGTTTCAAAAAGTAGTAAAAAAGGTTTTACACTAGTTGAGCTACTAGTAGTAATAGGTATCATTGGACTTTTAGCAGCAATAATATTACCAAAGTTTACAGGTTACACTGAAAAAGCAATAATGAAAGATGCAGTATCTCAAGCTAGAACTGTTTATACTCAAGCTTCAGCATACTATGCAGAAAAGGGTGCGTATCCTGCTAGTAGTACTGACTTAGAGACAGAGGCAAAAAAGGCTTTAACTGATGTTACTTTTAATGCAAATCCAGCAACAGATGGTTCATTTATAACAGTATATCCTAATAATAGTACTACTGGAGACTTTACTTTTGTATTAAGAAAAGGTGGAAAAAACTATACAGTAGAATATAAAAATGGTGCTCCTCAAGAAAAAGGGGTATCATAATCTTAAAGATAATAAAAATGAATTTCAAGGGGGAACTTAACAATGAAAAAAGTTTCAAGAACTAGCAAAAAAGGTTTTACGCTAGTAGAATTACTAGTGGTAATTGGTATAATTGGGCTTTTAGCAGCAATAATTTTACCTAAATTCACTGGCTACACTCAAAAGGCAATACAAAAAGAAGCAACAACACAAGCAAGAACAATATACACATACCTATCATCACACTATGCAGAAAAGGGTTCTTATCCATCAGCTGCAGCTTCAGGTGGTAGTAATGACGGTTTAATAGCTGCTGCTGGGGTAACTGCAAAAACTGATGATACTCTTCATGTAACAGCTTATAATGATGCTACAGGTGAATTTACATTTACATTGGGGAGAGGTGGCAAGACTTATCAAGTAGCTTACGATGCTAATGGTAAATTAACTGAAACTCCACCAGCATCATAAAAGATATTAATTAAATAACACATTTAACAATCCCCTAGGGTTAATTCTTTAGGGGATTTATTTAAAATAGTAGCTATAAAATGAAAATAATAATAGAAGATAGTTTTATGTATAGTTAAAAATAATAGATTTTCTTAGTTAATTATTACGATAAAGTTTAAATGACGATAAAGTAGGAGTGGACATAATGAGAAGAAATCATAAGAAGGGTTTTACCTTAGTTGAATTACTAGTTGTAATAGGCATAATAGGAATATTAGCAGCTATGGTACTACCTAAATTTACAGGGTATGTTGATAAGGCAAAGGAAAAACAAGCATTATCTGTTTTAAGATCGATACATACAGAAATGGTAGCATACTATGCAGAAAATGGAGACTATATACCTTCAAAAGACTTTAATGGAGTTAATGATGCAAGCAAGGTACTAAAAAAACTAGGTATTAAAGGAGAATTAACTTACCAAGAATTTACTGGTGATGACTCTAACTCACCACATGATTCACAATATTATTTAGATAAGTTTTGGTATTATGATGAAGACAATAGGGCTTTTGGATTTTGGAACAATAAGTATCATAAGCAAAATCTAGAAACAAATGGATGGGAAGAGATCTAAATACTATAGGAGAAGCTTAAATGAATAAAAAGAAAAAAGGGTTTACTTTGATAGAATTACTATCAGTAATAGGTATAATAGGAATACTAGCAGCAATGATATTACCTAGAATTACAGGATATACAGATAAAGCAATGGAAAAGCAAGCACTTTCTAATGCTAAAATAATATATACAGAAATGATGTCTTATTATGCAGAGAATGGGGCTTATATGACTTGTGAGTATTTTACTGGTGAAGGTGTTGGAGAGGAAGAAAATAAAAGTCAATTTTTACATGACATAGGATTAGAAGGATTTGTATGTTACCAAGGACATATTGGAGATGAATATCCTTGTGATGGTAACTGTGATCCTGGTAAGTTTAAATATGATAATAAGAACTCAATAGATGTATTGTTTGATGGAACAACTTTTAAGGTAATAAATAAAAAGTAATAGGATACTTACTAAATAAGTTAATATTAAAAAGACTAGAGATACTTTAATAATAAATAATATTCTTAACTTCAATATGCACAAAGTTATTTTAGTAATATGATTTTGGGAAGGATAGAAAATGAAGCATAAAGGTTTTACTTTAGTAGAAATGGTAGTTGTACTAGGAATACTAGGAATACTTTTAAGTATTGGTGTTCCAGGTTTTGTACAAAGTGTTGATCGTTCTAGAGAAATGGAAAGAGCTAAACATGAAGAGATGATTAATATGGGCATAAGACAGTATTATGCTATAGAATTAAAATATCCTATATATGGGAGTGAATCTCCAGAGGAATTGAAAGATAAATTAACTAAATTAAGAACTTTACATTATATAGACTTGGAAGATAATATTTATACCTATAGATTAGACACTGAAGCAGGAAAAAGTCCTCCTATAATAAAAGTTAATTTCAAATAAATCACAGCATTTAACGAAAAGGGGGGACTATAATATGAAAAAAGTATATAAAAGTAAAAAAGGAATAACCTTAGTAGAGCTATTAGTTGCTATAGGGATATTTGGTATAGTTATGGTTATAACTGGATCAATAATTAATTATAGCAGTAAATTTTATGTTAAGTCTAATCAAAATCTTAAGGGAGCAAGTGAAGCTCGTATTGGAATGTCATATGTAATTAATAGATTAAGAGAATATGAAACTTTAGATGCTGTTGAAATAAGTAATGGTAATGGAAATGAATATGGGACTATAACATTTTCTAAGAAGGATGCAACTACATCTAATATGATGCCTTTATCAATAATAGAGTTTGAAGATGGTAAGCTTATTGAAAAGCAATATAATAATGGTGTTCTTTCAAGTGAATCATCAACTATAGCATATTTATCACACTTTTCAATAGCAAAGGTCTTAAGGGATGAGAGTGATCTTAATAGTTGGGATAAAAGGACTGTTAAAATAACAATAAAATATAAGGATAGTTCATCAACTGATCAAGTTATAAGTACTGTTTTAAATAGAAAATGTAAAATAAACGTTAAAACATCATAGTGAAGGGGAGATAAAATGTGGCTAATACAATTTTAGGAATAGATATTGGATCAAGGAACCTACATTTTTGTCTTGTAAAACAAGGTAAGGAATTTGAGGTTATAGGAAGTGTAAGTGTAGATTCGCCTAATGGTGGAATAGAGCTTGGAGAGTTATTAGATATTCGTAGTATAGGGGAAAAAATAAATGAAGTTATAAGTAAGGAGAAAATAAAAGCTAAGGAAATGGCTATTTGTATTAATTCACCTGAAGTTGTAATTAGAGAATTTAGCTTACCTTCTAATGTAAAAGATAGTGAATTGCTCAATGCTTTAGAATTTGAAGTTAGTAAGTCCTTTAAGGGAATTACTAATACCCATGACTTAAGTTTTAAAATATATGAAAGAAATCAGAATTTTGTTGAGGGCGTTGTTTGCTTATGTCCTAAAGAGTTAGTTAAGGGATATATTGAAATGGCAAGTAATCTTAAAATACCACTTAAGTATTTAGATGTTTCTCCAAACTGTATTGCTAAGGCATACAAAGAAATAGTATTGCCTGTTAATTATAGTAAAACTTTAGCTATAGTTGATATTGGAAGTAATTCTACAACAGTAAATATTATTTCTAAGGGAAGATTAAAAATGAGTAGAACCCTTGCACAAGGAGGAGCGTATTTAGACAAGCTTATGTCCATGTCCTTTAATATGTCCTTAGAAGAGGCGGAAAAGATAAAGGAAAATAGTTTGAGTTCCTTTATAGAAGGTCATGATGAATGTGCTTTGCATTTAAAGATGGCCTATGATTCTATCGAAGAAGAAATTATTAATACCTTGAACTATTATATGAAATCATCACCTAAGAATACAGAGGTAGAGAAAATTTATTTAATAGGTGGTGGAAGTTTAGTTTTAGGACTAGAGGCAAGGTTTACAGAGGCATTTAACAAAGAAACCACTATTTTAGAGGTTACAGATACTACAAGTAAGTACATCTCTAACTTAAATAGCATAATACCAGCTTTAGGTGCAGCTATAAGGGAGGAGTAAACATGAGAGATATAAACTTTATTAAAAATTATACCAGCGTAGTAGAAAAATCACAGAAAAAATCTGGAGCACCTAGGTATAATACAATTTGTACAGCAATCATTTGTATATTTATAATTTCTATAATTGCTCTTACATTGCTTTTAGAGTTTAAAGCTAAAAACTTAAATGAAAATTTAGCTCAATTAGAAAATGATATAGCTGGTTTAAATGAAGTTGTTGTTGTAAAGAAAACTATTGTGGATTTAGAAAAGGACGTAGCTATAAAGACATCTGTCTTAGATTCTGCATCATTAAATGGTATGATTAATACTGAAATTTTAACTTCCATAACTGCTTCTATGCCTAAGGATGTTAAAATTAAATCCTATACAGGCAATGCTTCAGGAGAGTTAACTTTAGTTGGTACAAGCAAAAAAAGAGAAGATATAGCATATTTTGTTTATAATCTCGAGGAAATAGGAATTTTTGAAAATACAAATTTAAGTAATATCACAGCAGAAAATGAAGATAAGCCAGCAGATTTAAAATATAATTTTAATATAACTTTAAAGGTGAAAAAATAGGAGGGTAATAAGGTGGCAGTAAAGGGTGAAAAAAGTAAAGAAAAAATAAAAAAACAAAGTCGTTCCTTAACTAGAAGTGAAATAACCTTAATTACCGCATTTATAGTTTTAGGTGGACTATATTTAAGTGATAGGTATGTCTTTGCTCCTAAAAAAGAGGAGATAAGCAAAGTTCAAGAAACACTTGAAATAAGAACTCAGCACTATAATGCTCTTTTAGCTGATTACAATAAAATGGATGAGTTAAAAAGAAGAATTGAAGACTTGAAAAATAGATTACTTAATATGAAAATGCAATTAAAATCCTATATTTCTCAAGAGGATATAGTTTTGAATTTGGATAAGTTATCAAAGGATTGTAAAATTACCTTAAGTAATATAAGCTTAAGCACGATACAGTCACTGTCATTAAATGAATTTAATGCAAAGGATAATAAACCAATAGAATCTGAAGAAAATAAAAGTGAGGCTCCAATACCAGAAACAACAACTAAACAAAGTGATATTTCTAAAGAAGATATGGTACTTACTAAGGCAGTTCAACTAAATTTTGAAGGTTCAGTTAAGAATGTCTATGATTTTCTATCACAACTTGAAAAGAAGATGGATAAGATTCATATAACTGATATTAGTTTAACAGAAACAATTAAGAAAAATGAAAAGAGATTATCAGGAAGTATAACAGTTGCATACTTAGCTTATGCTGGAAAAGATGATAAAGAAAAATACACTTTAGAGGTTCCTCATTCTGAAGCAAAACCAAACTTATTCTATGAAGAGGGATGGGGTAATGATAATATAAATACGGATACTTATTACTCTAACTTTGTATTAAACTTACCATCAGATAAAAATGACATTGTTACCTTTGGTAAAACTTATAGTGAAGCTTCAAAAATATTTACTGAAAGTAATGGATTAGCAATAGATGCTAATTTTAAAATAGAAAATGTAAATGGTAAATATAAATGCTATTATAGCTTAGATAAAATTAACACTACTTTAACTGAATCCTTAGTATTAAAGGATGATAAGATAATTTTATTAGTTAAATCTCATAAGGCTAATGAAAATACAACTAAGATAAACTTAAATATTCAAAATTCAACTGATAAAAAAGTAGAAGTTAAAATAGTTGATGATGATCCGAAAAATCCTTTAATTACTGTAAAAGATAGAAAAGGTGAAATTACTGTAAAGTAAAATTAAACATTACACTTGCTAAGGTAGGGTGTTAATTAGTAAGTGTAATATCTGTTTTTTATAATAATATTTGTTAAAACACTTATTAAGGATGTGGATATTATGAAAACAAAAAAGAAAGGATTTACTTTGTTAGAAGTTATATTTGCGGTGGCTATTTTAGGCATGGTAATAGTAATGATATATCCATCGATGGCTTCTAGCTTTGACTTATTTCGTAGAGCTAAAGATATTGATGCAGTAAATAACTTTGCTACAAACAGTTTGGAAACATTTAAAAAGGACCCTGTAGAGTTTTGGAAAAAAGTAGGGTATACAGAAGTAGCACAGGGAGCTTATGATAAAAATAATGTTGATGTAACACAATCTAAACAAGAGATTTATTATTATAAATATGGTTATGGAGATAAAGCAGATAATAAGTTCTTATACTTTGATAATGCTTTTAAGCCTTTAAGTGAAGCTGAAAAGGATAAGGCTATTTATAAGATGAAGGTATGGGGAACTAAGAAGAGTTTTTCTAAAATTACTAGCAATTTGTTACCAGAAAAAAATGCAGTTATTTCTACTCTTAACTTAAGTGAACAGTATAATTATTTTGAGGCATATAAATTACTTAATCCAGGACAGTATAATAAACCTTATGATTTAGGTATAGTACGTGGAAAAGATGCAAAGTGGGTTGAAAGTTTTTTATTTCAGACCGATACTGTTGATTCTCAGAGTAATATGAAAGAACCTAGTAATACTGGAATTGTACCGTCAGATAAAACTTATAAAAAGTTGACTGATAACTATTCAAAAAATAATAGTGGTTTCGATCATCAATATTATAATACAATGAGAAATGAAGGATATGAATGGTTTATGCATAGATTTTTCAGAGCCAGTTATCTTAATAATGTAGTTGGATTTCCTAAAATACAAGCAAATAATTTTGATTATAAACTTGATAGTAAGGATGAGCCAATTAATATTATAATGAATGTTAATAATATTAACTTAAATAAGCAAGTTCAACTAGATTTTAGAAATAAGTTAGATAATCCAATAGAGTTATTTATGATATATGATGCTAAAAGTTTTAATGTTTCAGGTGGTCAATCAATTATTGATTTAATGATGGAGAATATAAAGTTAAATGTTTTGGATAATGATGTTAATCTAACTTTTTTAAGTAATGAAGCTACTTTAAAAAATGAGCATGAATTATTTCTAGAGTTATACAGAATAGATAAAAAGACAAATAAAGAAAAAAAATATGATACGTTTAAAGTTAAGGCTTTAGTTTAGGAGGTGAAATTATGAAAAGTACATATAGAAAGAATAAAAATGGTTCTGCTATTTTAAGTACCTTATTAATTTCACTAATAGTAACCTCTTTAGTTGTTACTATCATAACTCTTTCTTTGAAAAATCTACAGATGTCTTCTAAAAATATGAAGAGTAATCAAAAGTTTTATGATGTGGATGAACGTACGCAAGAAGTGCTAACTACTCTTGAAAATACCTTAGCCGATTGTGATAAAAAGGTTATAAATTATATATCTGCTGGAAAGTATAAAAGTGAAACACTAGATCCAAATGATGAGATGAATACGCTTTTAGTTAATAAAGATAATCATAAAATGGTATATAAAAAATGGAAAAATGAAATAAGTAACCTTAATACTACAGATCTAGACTATGATGAAAAGTTAGCAGCTTATATAGACGGAGTTCATGAAAGATTATGGGGAAGCGCTATTGAAAACTCCTTGAATAAGTTAAAAGATGAGTTAAATACTAACTATAATTATCAAGTTCATTTAGATACAACTATTAAGAAAAGTTATAAAGATGCAGTTGATTTTAACAACTGGGAACTATCTTCATTATCAAATGCTCAAATAGTTACTTCTCTAAAGGTATATAATGTATCAGGATATAAAACACATGAAAGTATGCCGGAAGGCACTAGGTATTTTAGCTGTGAATTGATACCTGAAAAAGCAGAATATGATAGCGCAAAAAGAAAGTATGTGAAAAATAATGGAGTAAAGGCAAATCCTATATGGACTAATGCTATTACTACTAATAAAAGCATAGAGATTGAAAATTCTAAAGTACAAATAGAAGGAGATGTTGTTGTTAATAATTCTAGTAATAATTCCATGGAGATATCAAAAAGTACTATGAATATTACAGGTAACTTAATGGTAGGTTCAAATATTAGTTTGGAAGAGTCTAATATAAATATCTTTAGAAATACAAGTACTTTGAAATTTAAACCTCATTTATTTGAAACAAGAACTTATAGTGATTTAAATGGCATAGTTGTTTCCAATATACCTATTTATCAGTGTATTGAAGGAAATCAATTCAGTGCGGCTATAGATAATGGATCTAAACCCTCACCAGAGACAGCTATACTTTTTGATGATTCTAAAGGTGGAAATTTATATTTTCAAAATTTAATTGGTGATTATAAAAGCGATATAAATGTTTATGGAAACTCAACTTCTTGGGGCTCTGTGAATTCAAATTACCTTAGTTACAGGGGCTCAAATGGGGGAAACTACGTTAGTTTAAATAATAATATAACTAATAATATTATTTATTTTAAAAATAATATTTATCCTAATATGACTACTCAAGGATTAAGTTTAACTAAAAAAAGACTAACTGAACAGTTGGAGTATTATAAAAATATCATTAAGAGAAAAACCACCACATTAGGTTTTGATACTGGTGGAAAAGATATATTTGAATACTATATGGATCAATCAAAAATAAACTCAGTTTCTTCGCATGAGCTATCATCAAATTTAAATATAAATAACCCTGGAATAGTTAAATATTCCGGTACATTAGATTTATCAGGTAAAAATTTACATGGAATAATTTACAGTCCTACAGACCTGAAAATAATAGGTAATGGTGGTAGCTTTTCTGGAGCTATAATTTGTAATGGTAGTATTGAAATTGAAGATACAAAAGATGTTACTATAAATTATGATGAATCAGTTATCGAAAAAATAATTATAAATAATCGAGAATACTTCGATTCTATCTTCAAACAAGGACAAAAAGGTAAAATACTACCTATTGAGGGTATACCTAATGAAATAATAAAAAATGTTATAAATCCAGAGGCAAGGGTTTGTATTAAAAGAGAAGGATTTAAGATTAACTCTTGGTCACAAAAGGTTAAGTAGGTGAGATAATTGAGTATATTTGTGTTTGTTTTTGGTTTATTAATTGGTAGCTTTTTAAATGTGTGTATTTACAGAATACCTAAGGAGGAGTCTATTGCTTACCCTCCTTCTCATTGTACTTCTTGTAATAATAGAATAAAGAGTTATGATTTAATACCAGTTATAAGTTGGATTTTATTAAAGGGAAAGTGCAGACATTGTAAAGAAAAAATATCTGTACGTTATACTTTAGTAGAGTTATTTACGGGAGTAATTTACTTGTCTCTTTTTCTTAAATATGGTTTAACTTTAGAGTTTTTAAAGTTTATAATATTGAGTAGCTTTTTAATAGTTATCGGTTTAATTGATTACGATACTACAGATGTTTATACTGTAACTACTTGGGTTCCAATAATAATAGGTGCTTTATTTATAGGATATAAAGCTTATGTAGGACAAGATTACCTGACTTATATATATGGATTTTTAGCTTGTGGTGGTATAATTGCTTTAATTATACTTCTTACAAAAGGTATGGGATGGGGAGATGCTGAAATTTGTGCTCTTGGAGGCATATTTCTAGGTCTTTCTAATGGTTTGCTTATGATGCTATTATCCTTTGTAATAGGGGGAACTGTTGGTGCATATCTTTTAGCTACTAAGAAAAAGAGTAGAAAAGATTATATTCCCTTTGGACCATATATAGCGATGGCTGCTATTATTGTGTCACTATTTGGTAGTTATATTTTAGAGTGGTATATGAAAACTTTTTTATAGCATTATAATTAACTCCAGTATTATTTGCATATATGCATTTAATGCCGGAGTTATTATTTGTGAAATCTCTTTTCATAATATGTATTTTTATAGTCTAACTGGTTAAACTAAGCTTATATTTAAGTAAGATTTTAAGTTGGAGGAGTACATATGAATATAAAAGAAACTTTACTTAGTAAGTTTATGGAGAGATGGCATTTAGCTCACTGTAAGGGAAGAAACGACTTTATTTTAAAGAATGGTATAATTAAGCCGATTATAATATTTACCTTAACATTTTTATTATATATTTGTATTAGATATGACAATATATTCAATACTGTAATTTATGATGATTCTATTTATGCACAATACGCATTAATTACCTTAGGTATAGCAGTTTTAGGATATATTTTTAGCTATAATTTTTGGAGCATAAATAATAGACTATATTTAAAGTTAAATCTTAAAAAGATTATGGAACGTAGAATGGAGTTTCAAAGCTTAAAGCATGGAGATGAATAACAAATAAAGCTATCTTTTTCTTTATAGAAAGAAGGTAGCTTTATTTGTTATTAGAAAATATTATGTAAAAGTTAAGATTTTTTTCAAAGAAAATGTTGTATACTAATAAGTAAATATAATACGTAAAGTAAAGTTTTAAGGTGGATGATTAATTTTGAGAAATTTAAAAGAAACTTCAGTTTTTAAATTGGTACTAGAATCTTACAAGGTTTTAAAGGAAACTTTTGTAGCTAATTTACATTTTGAGTTAATATATAAGGCTATAACTTTAGCATTATTTATTCCTATAATATCTATAATATTTAATAAGATAGTTTCTTTAGCAGGTATTGAGAATATAACTAATTATGCTTTGATAAGATTTATTTTTAGTAAATATGGGTTTTTAAGCTTTATTATATTAGTTCCTATGGCAATAATTTTGATTTACATAGAGTTCTCAGTTTTGATTATTATTGCTTATTATGGCTCTAATCATGAGAAGATAAGGGTAAGGGATGCTTTTTTGAAATCAATTACAAATATGCCTTCTTTAACGATATATGGGATACTGACTATGGGAATGTATTTACTTATATTATTTCCTATATTTAGTTCAGGATTTGGTTCTTCACTACTACCAAGTTTAGAAATACCTAATTTTATTTCTGCAGAACTATTTAAAACTTTAGGTGGGGGAGCATTATATATATGTATTTTATGTTTTGTAGTTTATCTTAATATAAAGTGGATATTTGCATTGCCTATATTAGTTTTAGAAGAAAAGAAAAATTTTTTAGAAGCTATTAAGAAAAGCTCAAAAATTGCAAAGCACAATTATTTTTATATTTTAGGAACATTTTTAGTGGGCTTTATATTTTTTATAGTAGTTATAGTAGCTTCTGTAGTGTTGATTTCTATAATTGGAGTTATAGCTGTGAAGTTATTACCTAATAGTTCAGAATTTTGGGCGCAGTTTGAAAATTTCTTTAGCGTAGTTATAGCCTTTTTCATATATTTAGCTACTTTTATTATGGCTCCTATTTATATAACTATTGTTGTTAAGATATATCTAAAAAGAGAAAGTGATAGTGTGACAATATATTTAGATAATATAAATACTAAAACTTTAAAAAGTGAGGAAAATATTAAATTTATTAAAAAGAATAAATTAAGTCTAATCAACTTTTTTTTAATTGTCATATGTTTGCTTTATTTAGTTGGAAAGGTTGCAATACTATCACCTAGCTTTGGGTATATGACCACAATAGCTCATAGAGGAGATACTAATTTTGGTGTTGAAAATACTATTGATTCAATTTATGGAGCAATTAAAAGTAAAGCTGATTATGCAGAAATTGATTTAGTAGAAACTAAGGATAATAAGATAGTTGTACTTCATGATAGTAATTTAAAACGATTAGCTGGACTTAATAAAAATGTTTGGGATCTAACTTTAGAAGAGCTTAAGGAACTTACTTTAAGTCAAAATGGGTTTGAAGGGAAAATTTCTACCTTGGATGAGGTGCTTAAGTATTCCTATGATAAAATTAATTTATTAATAGAAATTAAGCTTACAGGAAAAGAGAGTACTAATTTTATTGATAATGTTATTGATACTATTAAAAAGAATAATTTTACGGAGAAATGTTTAATTCAATCCTTAGATTACGATGTTATTCAAGAGGTTAAAGAAAAAGCAAAGGATATAAAGGTTGGATATGTAATCTTTGCTAAAGTAACTGATATAACTTCACTAAAGGCTGATTTTTTAGTTATGGAAGAGTCCATTGTAAATGAAAAAACAGTAGCTTTATGTAGGATTTTAAATAAGCCACTGTATGTATGGACCGTAAATAAAGAATCTTCAATGAAAAATTTTTATATGATGGGTGTAGATGGACTTATAACTGATTATCCAAGTCAAGTTATAAATGTAGTAGAAGAACTTAAAAATAACCAGGATAACTTCTAAGTTTAGTAATAATTTAAAGAACCTTTACAAGTTAATAGTTTAAATTTTAGTTAAATAGAGGTAAAATTATATTATACAGAGATTTAGGAGTGGTTTAATGGAGTATCAAAAGATTAATGGAAATACAAATGTTATTCTTGGGCCTACCAATATAGGTGTCTATACATTTAAAAATAAAAATTGTATACTAATAGATACAGGTACTGGTAAAAGTTTTGCCAAAAGAATTGATTTATTATTAGAAGAAAGGGATTTAAAACCTAAATATATTATAAATACCCATCATCATGAAGATCATACTGGGGGAAATGGGTATTTTTTAGAAAAGTATCCTGGGGTAATTATAAACACATCAAGTGCTTGTAAGGTTTTTGTGGAGAATCCTATGTTAGCACCTATACTTCTTTATGGCGCTAATCCTGTGAGAGCATTGGTACATAAGGGCTTAAGTACAGAGATTCATAGAGTATTAGAAGAGGAAATCGAAAAGTTCAATGATGAGAAGTTTAAAATAATAAAATTAAATGGTCATTGTCCAGGGCAAATAGCTATAGTTACTCCTGACAAGGTATGTTTCTTAGGTGATAGTATTTTTAGTAAAGAAACTATAGAAAAGTATAAAATACCCTATTTGTTTGACATTGCAGAAAGTATAGAAAGCTTAAAGTTAATAAAAACTATAGATGCTGATTATTTTGTAATTAGCCATTGTAACTATATTATAAGTAAAGAAGAAATTAAGGAACTAGTAGATTTAAACCTTAATAATATAGAAACATTTAGAAATCAAATTTTAGAAATTTTAGATTCACCTACTACTAGGGAAGAAATTTTAGAGAATTTATCTTTGTTTAATGGCTTTGATATGGGATTTAAACAGTATCATTTAAATAATAGCACCATAGGTTCATTTTTGACTTATTTACATAATGACAAGCTTATAGATTATTATGTGGAGAATGGAAAACTGTATTATTATAGATAGCTTTTATATAAGGCTTTAGAGTATTTTTTCATAGGAAAGGGTAAATTATATGTAGAATTAAAAGGCAACAACAAGTAAATTATGTATAGAATATAAAAAAAATTAATTAATATAAATATATATATATTAAAGTTGGAGGGATTCTATGAATGGTTATGGTTTACACGGAAAAGAAGGAAGTAGAAATGGAATAGTTTTAAATGAAGTTAAGATTACGGGGAATGTATGTGGTGAATATGCTGAATTTAGTATTCATCAGAGTTACAGTAATGATGGAGAAGAAAATATAAATGGATTTTTCGCTTTTCCAGTTCCTGAGGATTCTGTACTTTCTGGAATTGAAATTGATTTAGGTGGAAGACATATTGTAGGAAAGGTTGAGGATAAGGCTGAGGCTCTAAAATTATGTGAGCATGGTGAAAAAAATAATGAAGAAGTTTTTGTAATAGAAGACATCTTGAATAAAGGATATAGAATTGGCTTAGGTGAAATTCTTCCAGGTGAAAATTTAAGTATCTCTGTATCATATATCGAAGAATTAGCTTATAGCAAAGGAAATCTAAGACTTGTAGTGCCAGCTTTAACTAAAATTGAGCAAGAAGAGTTATGTGATGCTTCTATGAATATATTAATAGAAACTTTAAATTACTCAGATTTTATCTCAAAAACTCATAAAATAAATATTGAAAGAGAAGATAATCTTGCAAAAATAACTTTATCCGAGGATAAAATTAATATAAATGATGAATTTGTTTTAAATATAATAGAAGAAGAAGACTCTGAAATATCTGGAGTTATCTTTGAGAATTCAAAGGATGACACTTCTCTTATTTATTTAAGACTAATACCTGAAACAGAAGTACCTAAAGCTTTAATAGAAGATTTAAATATTGACTGGGGTAAAATGCAATTAGAAAAGACTTATCCTAGAACAATTGAATATATGTATGGTAACGAACCTTTTACGGTTTTTGCAAAAATAAAAGGTGAAGTTGAACCTACCATTAGAGTAAGTGGTTTTATTGAAGAGAAGAGATTCCAAAGAATGGTTACCTTAGGGAACTTCTCTTTAGCTGAAAATGAACTTTTATTACAAAAGGTTTGGTATAAAAAGAGAATTGATTCTTTAGAAAAAAGGTTTATGAATCAAGAAGAATCTATAAGGGAATCTATGAGGAAGAAGATTAAATCTATATCTAAAGAGACAGGAATTCTTAGCACAGAAACTTCATTGGTATTATATGAAGAATTTGAAGAACCAGTTCTTGGCGGCGTTATAAAAAGAATTTTACCTATAAAGTATATAAACAAAGATTAATTAATTTAAGACATCTGCTATAATAGTAGATGTCTTTTGAATTAATAATTATAAATTCTAGCTAATGTTCTACATTTCTAATAATCTTTGTATTGATTCCACAATGAGTGTTATATCTAAGCATAATGAAGATTATTTATTAGAACATATAGAGCGGCTAGCATTACATAGAGAAAAAGATTTAGTATATAGCTTTAAGCTTAATATAGTTTTTTTAGAAAGTAATTTCATGATGACTAAATCAGATACAAAATAAATTAATGTAAAAAACTATAGAAATATATTATATGTAAGAGGGTATTGGTATATAAAAACATTAAAATTACCATAGAAGAAGGGGTTAAGGATGGATAAGAATTTTTTAGAAGTGATAAATTATAGTGAAGAAGAGATTCTAATGTATAGAAATATTTTGAAAGATAAGTTTAAGGAAAAATCCTTAAATATTAATGATAATTATTTTAATAATATTGTTCCTTTAGATCTTAAGATACTTTTTAAATTATATGATGAAGTTTTCTTCAAAAGCTTTTGTGTGAATAATAATATTTCTCCTAATTTTTCAGTATCAAAAAAGTTAAGCAAAGTAGCAGGTAAAACAATATATATGAAGACTAAAGAGGGCCCTCTCATAAAAGAAGAATATGAAATCCGAATTGGGCTTAGGTTTTTCTTGAATTTCAAAGAGAAAAATGCCGAAAGTAGAGTATGTGGGGTTATAGTTCAGGATTCACTAGAGGCACTATTATATGTTTTTGAACATGAGCTATGTCATTTATTAGAGTTTTATATCTATAAGTCTTCTAATTGTAAGAGGAAAAGATTCCAAGAGATATCAAGAAAGCTTTTCAATCATAAAGGAATATATCATGAGTTAAAGGTCAGCTAGTTAAAAAACTTTAAGTTTAAAAGTATCTATAGGAGTCTATAATATTAATAAAGGAAGTTGCTTCTAATCTTTCTTTAAAATAAATTTTATAAGATAAAACTTATAAATTCACTATATTTTTATAGCAAGTTATTATATAGCAGAGTTAATTTTATTATATTATAAAGAGGTGTCATTATGAGTAAAAGTGTTAAATCTAATTTGCATTGTGCCTGTAATAGTCTCATACAAACAAAAGGTTATCTGCAAAGTGCTTTAAAGTCTATGGATAATGGCAAAAACAAAATTAGGGTAGAAGAATCCTTAAAAGCCTTAGACTCTATTATTAAGCAATGTGAAATAACGGAAGATATAATGCAGATAAAATAAAAATAGTGTCTTGAAATATATATTTCAAGACACTATTTTTTAATAACGATATTTTCTATTTCTTCTACTTCTATTTTTTATTTTTACAATAATAATAAATAGAATGAAAGCTACTAGTGCAACTCCTAGTATTAATGCAATAAATACAATTATGTTATCTTTGATTATATCCATTTTAGATAAACTACTATATAAATCATATTCTTTTACATAATCACCTTGAGTAACTTTTAATTTTCCTATAGGAGAATTTTCTTTAATGCTCCAAGGATTTAAGTTTTCAAGATTAACTTCTTGATTGTATTCAATATCTGTATTAAATAGCTTTACATCTTCTTTTAAAGATACAGGCACTTGCATAACTTTAGTAGGTCCTATAAAAGGTATTACTTTATAAGAAACCTCTTCAGTTTTTATAACAGAATCCTTATTTAACACATTTTTTTCTTGAGCAGAGTAACTATAATTCATAAGTTTTGTCATATCTTCAAAGTACTCTAAGTCCTCATCAGTACTTCCCTTAGAATTCATTACAACTCCTACTAACTTTCTGTTATCTTTTTCATATGCCGCTGCTAAACATTTACCAGCTTTAGCAGTGTAACCTGTTTTACCGCCTATGCATCCATCAGTGCCAATTAGCTTGTTTCTATTTTTAAGTAATGCAGAATTACCATTTAAGAAACTAATTTCACTTTCTTTTTTGCTCATAGATTCTTTTACCCAAGGATTTGAATAAGCAGCTTTTACTAATTTAGCAATGTCTGCAGCAGTAGAATAATGTTCATCTGTGTTATCATCTAAACCATTAGGTGTAACAAAGTTAGAACTATTCATGTTCAATTCTTTTGCTTTTTTATTCATTAATTTAGCAAACTCCTCTGGGGATCCACCAACGTTATCAGCTATCATGTAAGCTATATCGTTACCTGAATATAATAAAAGAGCATCCATAGCGTCCTCTGCAGTGATTTCGTCACCTACATTAACAGGATGTACGTTTAAACCATAAGAAAATGGAGGTTGGCTCTTAGCATTTTGAGTATACTTAAGAAGATCTCCTTTTTGCTTGTTTTCTGCAAGTAATAAAGCTGTTAAAAGCTTTGTTATTGATGCAGGATATGCTTTTGAATCCATGTTTTTACTGTAGATAATCTCATTAGTTTCTAAGTCAATACTAAGTGCTGATTTAGCATATAAATCAGGAGGAGTAATACTTGTATTATCCTCTGCTAAGACTCTGAAAGGTATCAAAGAAACAGTAAAAATCAAAATTAAAGTAGCCAAAATAGACTTTTTAAATTTTTTCACTTTTATACCACTCCCAATTATTTAATGAACAGTTTCTAGTATATCATTATACATATTTTATAACAAGTAATATCTGATTATTATACAAAAAGTAAAAAGAAAATTTAGTTGTTTCTATACTAATATGTAAAAAATATAAAAAATAAGTAAAAAAATCTTTAAAAATTGCTAAAAATAGGGTATAATGTTTTTAGAATACAGAAAAGGTGGGTGTCATATCATGTCCAAATGTCCATTTTTATCTACCGCTGAAGAATACGTTCAATGTTTTGTGGATTGTGAATTCTATAATTATTCTGATAATGAAGGAGTATGCCCCTTTACTCAAATAAAAAGTTCTGCAAAATGTAATGATCCTGACTTAGAGAAATATGATCTATTAGCAACAGATAAGGATTCGTTTTTTAACTTGAAATACAATAATGTGAAATAATTTAAGGGGGGTAATTTATACCTCCCTTAAATAGTACTTATATACTAATGTTTGCAACACTTACCTGAACATTTTTTCTTTGATTCATTCCATGGAGTAGCTTTAATCATAAAGTTAAAATCTTTAAATAATATAATTACTTCTTTTATTTCTTCTGAAAATGAATGGTTATATAGTATCTTTAGATTTTCAACTGTATCTTCTATTAAACCTTCATTATCAACATCAAAAACCAATTCAATTTTTGTGCCACAGCATTTATTTAAATGTTTTAATTTAAGATGAGTATACTCTGGATTCTTTTTTAAAATATCTAAAAGTTCTTTATAAGCGCTTTCTGAAATCTTAATTTTAGGTTTATTCATTGTATTACTCCTCGTTATCAAGAGTATCTGCAAATTCAGTAAGCATTGATTCTTTTAAGTTCCAAAGCTTTTTAGATAAATCAACATAATATGTATGTGGGTTTTCTAACCTACGTACTTCAGGCCATAAAGTTGCTAATTGCTCCTTGCAGTAATCTCGTATTTCTAAAGTCGATGGATTTTCGTAAACTAACTCTCCCTTTACAAATATAGGAGATAATAGAGGCTTTACATAAAATCTATGAAGCTTTTTACGTTTCCATGTATAAACAGGGTTAAATATTGTTAAGCTTTTATTTTCATCCACTATTTCGTCACCTAAGGCAATTAAATCTGCAATAGCTTTATGTGAATTCTTATCAAAAATTCTATATACTTGTTTAAAGCCTGGGTTAGTTATTTTTTCTGCATTTTCACTTATCTTAATTTTAGGAATTATTTTACCTTCATTTTCTACAGCAACTAATTTATATACTCCTCCAAATACAGGCTCAGATCTTGCAGTTATAAGTCTTTCACCAACTCCAAAACTATCTATTTTAGCACCATTATCAAGAACGCTTTTTATTATATATTCATCTAAAGAGTTAGAAATAGTTATTTTAACATCCTCATATCCAGCATCATCTAGCATCTTTCTAACTTTTTTACTTAAATAAGTTATATCTCCACTATCTATTCTTACACCTTTAGGTCTTATATTAAGTGGTTTTAATACTTCATTAAATACCTTAATGGCATTTGGTATACCTGATTTTAATACGTTATACGTATCAACTAAAAGTATGCAATTTTCAGGATAGGTTTTAGCCCATGCCTTAAAAGCATCATATTCAGTATCATATAGTTGTACCCAGCTATGAGCCATTGTACCAACTGCAGGTATATTAAAAACTTCAGCTGATAAAGTACAAGCTGTTGCAGTACATCCACCTATGATAGCTGCTCTTGCTCCATAGATGGCTCCATCATATCCTTGGGCACGTCTAGAGCCTAATTCGATTACAGGTTTATCTTTAGCTGCTGTGCAAATTCTACTAGCTTTTGTAGCAATAAGAGTTTGATGATTTATTGTAAGTAAAATCATAGTTTCGATAAATTGTGCTTGAATTGCTGGCCCTTTAACAATAACTAATGGTTCTCCTGGAAAAACAGGTGTGCCTTCAGGAACAGCCCAAATATCACAACTGAATTTGAAATTTTTCAAATAATCTAAGAATTCCTCTGAAAACATATTTTGTGCTCTTAAATACTCTATGTCTTCTTCGAAAAACTTTAGATTAGTTATATATTCTATCATTTGTTCTACACCAGACATTATACAATAGCCACCGCCATCAGGAATTCGTCTAAAGAACATGTCGAAATAAACAGTTTTATTTCCAACCTCATTATCTAAATAACCATTTGCCATAGTCAGTTCGTAGAAGTCAACTAACATGGTCAAATTTCTATCGTTTTTTATATTAAAAGTCATAAATATCTCCTCTGAATTTTATTTATAAATATACTCTTACTCAGATTAATTTTAATACTATGTGTCAAAGATTACAATACGTTTTAATTATATAATAAAATTTATAAGATGAATTGCTTAAAATTTGTTATAATAGTACAGTATTTGCAAGAACTTAATTTTTAAACCTAAGGAAAGAGGGATGTAAATTTGTTAAATTTTAATAGTTTAGATAAATATCAAGTAGAAGCTGTAAAAACTAATTTAAGAAATGTATTAGTTGTAGCAGCACCTGGTTCAGGTAAAACAACTACCATAATAAATAGAATAATTTTTCTTATAAAAGAAAAAAATGTATGTGCAAGTAATATAATAGTAATAACCTTTACCAAGGCTGCTGCTGAGAATATGAAAAGAAGGTTTACTAGAGCTACTAATGGAGAAATTCGCCCTCCTTTTTTTGGAACTTTTCATGGACTATTTTATAAAATTTTAAAGCGATATATAAATTTTCAAATAGTAGAATCCATGATTTCATATAGAATAATAAAGAATCAATTAGCTTCATATTTTGATGAGGTTTCAGATGAAAAGATAAAGGAGATACTTAATTGTATTTCTATTTTTAAAACAAGTGATATAGAGTTAGAAGCCTTTAACCCTGAAATAGATAAGGAGATATTTATATCTTGTTACAATACTTACGAGGAATTTAAAAAAGAACATAATCTCTTTGATTTTGATGATTTACAGATAAAATGTAAGGAGCTTTTCATTAAACATCCAGAAATTTTAAATGGCTATAGAAGTATGTTCAAGTACATCTTAGTTGATGAGTTTCAAGATTCTGATATGATGCAAATAAATATACTTAAGCTTTTAAATAAAAATAACAGTATATTTGCAGTTGGTGATGAGGATCAATGTATCTATGGATTTAGAGGCTCTAGACCTGATTGTATGGTTGATTTTGAAAAGCACTTTGTGGATGGTAAAAAGATATATTTATCTAATAATTACAGATGCCCATTAAATATTGTAAATGCCTCTATTAATTTAATTAAATACAATTCAATGAGGAATAGTAAAGAAATAAATGCAGTTAAAAATGTGGTTAATCCAATAAAGGTTGTAAATTCTATAAATGAGGGTATACAAGCAAGAGAGATAATAAAAGTAATAAATGATAATAGAAACAATTATGGCTTTAAGTTTTCTGACTTTGCTATTTTATATAGAACTAATTTAGAAAGTAGAAGTTTAATTGATCAATTTATAAAAAATAAAATACCTTTTAGGCTTATGGATAAAGAGTATAACTTTTTTGAACACTTTATATGTAAAGATATTATATCTTATTTAAAGTTAAGTATCGATGAAAGTGATAAAGAATCTTTTCTTAGAATTATAAATAGACCCTTTAGATACTTTGGAAAGACCATGCTTAATAAGCTTAAAAATGATGTTGTTAAAAGAAGCTGCTTTGAAGCACTTAAAGAAAATGAGGATCTTCATCCTTATCAGCTTATAAATATAGATAAAATAAGAAAGGATATTATAAATTTAAATAAGATGTCTTTATCTTCTGCCATAGAACATATTTTAAGTGATTTAGGATATTATGACTATGTAAGGGAATATGCAATAAAGTACAAATTAAATTTACAGGATTTAATTGATATTATAGATGAATTTAAAAGCTCAGCTCAAGATTATAAAACCATAATAACCTTTTTAGCTCATATAGAGGAGTATTCTAATGAAATAGAAAACAGTAAAAAAAGTACTATTTTCATGGATGCAGTTATCTTAAGTACAATTCATGGGGTAAAGGGTATGGAATATAAGAATGTATTCATAATTAATTGCAACGAGGATTATTTGCCTCATAGTAGTAGTGTTGATACAAACTTAGAAGAAGAAAGAAGATTGTTTTATGTTGGAATAACAAGAGCAGAGGTGAATTTATGCTTATGCATCTCTCAAAATATAAAGGGAACTAAGAGAGAAACTTCAAGATTTATTAAGGAGTTAGGGTTAAACTTAAAGGCTATGGATAAGCAATTTTTAAAGTTAAATGATAAGCTTAGTCATAAAAGTTTTGGTGAAGGCAATGTAACTTCATTAGATGATGATATTGTAGAAGTTCAATTTCCTGATGGATTAAAAAGAAAATTTGATATTTCAGTAAGCTTCAATAATGATTTACTAAGGAAGTTGTAGGATATATTCTGCATACTAGTGATATATTATTATTTATAGATTAAATGTCTTTTATGATTTTATAATTAGAATAAAAGGATATAACTCCTAATTATCTAAATAAACTTTTATTTTAATCTAGATATTATGAATTGCAATCATTGAAATATACATTAAATATATTATGTTTTTCAGTGTAAAATGGTCATTATATGATATATATGTTTATTAAAACATGGTATATCATATACAAAATAGAGTTATATATAAGTATATTTATAGTTATATTTGACATATTAAGCTAATATGTTATACTAATTTTGGGTTGATTTTTGGAGGTGATGATTATGATATCTTTTAAAACAGTTTGGGATGATGTTCAGAATATAGTAAATAATAATGAAGAGTTAGATATAGATATAATTGAGAAATATGATGGTGGCTTTGTTATAAAACATCATGATGACACTACCTTTATAAATAAACAAGATTTTGTTGGAGTGTGGTGCAGAATTCAATGTGATGATGAAGTTTGCGTTGGATTACATGAACTTGGATCTAAGGACGAAGTAAAAGAACATTATGTTTGTAAAATTTTAAAACATTTACCTTACATTGAAGAATCTCTAGGCATATTAAGAATATCTCAATAGATTATTAAACTATAGATTAAAGTAAGTCTATAGTTTTTTTATTTTTTTAATAAATAAACACGAATTTACTACTTTATTAATAATATAATAATAAGGTGGTGAATTAGGTGAATAGTGACTATTATGAAAGCTGCTTTCAAAATGAATTCATAGAGGAATGTAAAAAGCAGATAGATGAAACCGACTTAAAACTTGCTGATATTGAAATCTTAGGATCTGTTGTAATAATTATGGGTTATTTGCTACTTATCATTGCTTCCAAGTTGGATAAAATGAAAATTAAAAATAAAAACTTTAAGTGCAACTTTAACATGGGCCCCGCTAAAGTAACATATATGGCATTTGTTATAGCTTTTTTAGGAATAGTTATTCTTTCTTATGTTGCCTCAAAACGAAGATCTCAAATGGTTTTAAAAAGAAATGTTGGTTTAACACAGGAGAACTTAAAACCATATGATGAAATAAGTGGTGCTTATTTTATAAGTATATTAGCATACTTTATTAGAGTTATAGGTGCAAATGGCTTATTTAAAACTGAGTCTAATGAAGAAGTATTAGTATAATGTATACAGAATTACGAAAAACTTTAAAGTGAGTAGAAGGTATTTTATTGCTACTTACTTTAAAGTTAATAATATTTTAAGAGATTTATATATATAATTATATAATATATATGGTATATTATATTAAAATGGGGAGGTGAATATATGTGGAAAAAAATTATTGCTTTGTTTAGTGCTATTATCATAATAGGAGTTGGGGTATATTTTACATCATATTATTATAATAAGTATGAGGAAGTTAATCTACAAGGATTAGATTATAGAAATTATTTAAATCTTTGTGATAAGGTTTCCGATGATAAAGTTCAACTAAATTGGATTTATGTAGCAGCTATAAACGTTGCAGAAAATGATAATAGTTTCTTAGGAATAAGTAACGAAAAGATTCAGGAAACTGCTGAGAAGTTTATCGATAAGTCTAGTGATAAATGGAAGGTTTTAAGTTTTAATGAAGTAGTCGAAAATCTTAACCTAAGCAACAAAATCAAAAAAAGAGTATTTAGATATCTATCTGGAATAGAAAATCATGCTTCTTTAGAAAATAATTCTATTTTAAATGATGAGCAAAAGAGCTTTATTAAAAAAATTGAACAAGGTGCGTGTGAAAATTACGAAAAGTATGGAATACTTCCATCTATCACCATGGCTCAAGCTATATTAGAGTCTGACTGGGGCAAATCTAATTTAGCTACAAAAGCTAATAATCTCTTTGGAATCAAAGCAGAGAAAAATTATACTGGTGAAACTGTAACTTTTGAAACTACTGAGTTTTATAATGAAGCTATTCAAGATAAATTTAGAAAATATGATAATGTTAATTTATCTATAGAAGATCATGCTAAGTTTTTAAGAGAAAATGAAAGATATACATATCATGGAGTTTTTGATGCTAATACATATATTAGTCAAGCTAAAGCTTTAGAGAATGCGGGCTATAGTACTGCACAGGATGCATCAGGGCAAAAAATATATGCTAAGACTTTAATAGATGTAATTAGATCTTATAATTTACAATTAGTTGATAGCGAGATATTGAATAAATAATAATAAAGACTACCTATTCTTGGTAGTCTTTATTATTGTAAATTAATGATTTCATAAGTATAAGTTTTAATATATAGCTTTTACACTGATATTATTTATACATAATTTAATATATAGTAGACTTTAAATATAGAAGGGTTATAAAAGTTTTATTAAATATATCTTTAAAGTATATAAAATAAATATTAATAAACCTTTTAATTCTCTATAGTAAAACTATTATCTAGTAATTTGAAGTTTTCTTTTATGCCATTTGATAAATATATCTTATTATCCTTAGTTATAAATATAGCCTCGGCGTCTTTGCGCTTATTTATAAAATCTAAGCCTTCATGCAATCCTAAAGAGAAAACTGTAGTTGATAAAGCATCGCCTAAAATTGATTCATCTGTTATTATTGTTACCCCTGCAATTTCATTATCATAAGGATAACCTGTTTTAGGATTTAGTATATGATGATATTTTTTTCCGTTTTCTTCTACATATCTTTCATAAATTCCAGAAGTTACAATGGACTTATTTTCTACCTTAACAGATCCTACAGCATCACCTCTACCTTCAAAGGGATTTTGTATACCTATATTCCACTCTGTATTATTAGTGTTTTTCCCAAGAGTAAAAACATTTCCGCCTAAATTTATTATTGCATTTTTTACTCCATTTTCTTTAAGAACCTTTGCTACTTCATCTGCAGCATAGCCCTTTGCTATACCTCCTAAATCAACCATCATTCCCTCATTTTCAAGTTTTGCAGTTTTGTTTTTTTCATCTAAGGTTAATTTAGAATAGTCTATTAAAGGTAAAGTTTCTTTTAGTTCATCTTCTGAAGGAACCTTTGCTTCTGGAGTGCCTATATTCCATAACTTTGACAAAGGACCTATTGTTATATCAAAATGCCCATTTGAAATATCACCAAACTCTTTACCCATTTTTAGAACTTTAAAGGTATCATCTGATACTTTTAATGGTTCTTTACCTGAAAGTTCATATAGTTTATATATATCACTTTCTTTAATATTTAAGCTCATCTTATTCTCAATATCTTTAATTTTATCAAAACCTTTATCTAATATAGATTCATCTGACTTATTATATATTTTAATAGAACAAATTGTACCTAACATAAAATCAGTTCGTTCTATAGGTTTCTTAGTTTTTTTAGTACAACCTACAAGATTAAAAAGTAAAACTAAAAGTAAAACACAACTTGTAAATTTTATAAAAAATTTATTTTTCATTAGCTATCCTCCTAGAATATAATGTTGATTTTATAGAAAAATATAATTATACTTAATTAAGTGTATCATTTTAATATTTTTACTACAAGAATAAATAAAAATATAATAAATTATAAAACATAAAAAAGTTGGTGCTCAAAGATGAAAAAATGGGATTACATTATCATAACATTAGTACTTATAGTTTCTGGTATTGGATTTATGATTACCAATAGTATTCAAAATAAAACTTATAAGGAGAAATATATCGAAATAACTTTAAATGGAAAACTTATAAAGACAATAGATATAACTGATCCTAATTATAAATTGGACTTTGAGGTTAAGGATGAAAGTCATTTAAATACCTTTAAAGTTGAAAATGGAGGAGTATCTATAGTACATGCAAATTGCTCTGATGAAGTTTGTGTAAAATCAGGGTTTATAGATAAAGTTGGACAAACCCTAGTTTGTCTCCCTCATAAATTAATCGTTGAAATTAAAGGTATAGAAGAAAGTCCCTTAGATGATATATCTAAATAAGATTTAAAAGTAGGTGTAATAATGAGTTCAGTTAAAAAAAATACTTTTATAGCTTTATTAGTAGCTCAAGCCTTGGTATTATATATGGTAGAGATGCTCATTCCCGTGCCTTTCATAGCACCAGGAGCTAAGTTAGGTCTTTCCAATATCATTACTGTTGTTGCAATATGTATTTTAGGGTTTAAAGATACATTAAAAGTTGTGCTTTTAAGAGTATTACTATCTACTTTTTTTGGTGGAACCTTATCAAGTTTATTATATAGTTTAAGCGGAGGACTTCTCAGTTTAATTGCTATGACTTTAATGTATAAACTAGGAGAGGATAAGATAAGCTTAATTGGAGTGAGTATAATTGGTGCTATTTTTCATAATATAGGCCAAATTATTGTATCAATTTTAGTTATAAGTAACGTTAAAATTGCTTTATATTTACCTATATTATTAGTTCTTAGTTTAGGAACAGGAATCTTCAATGGAATAACATCTAGTTTTTTACTTAAACATCTAAGAAAGATAAACTTTCAAAGCAAATTTAAGAAGTGGGGGGGATAATTATGAAGAAAAAATTAGCATATTGCTTAGGTTTTTTATTAATATCAATTTCATTGACAGCCTGTAGATCTTCCAAATATAAGGATGGAAGTTATGTAGGAACAGGAAAAGGTTATAATGGAGATATAAAAGTTAATGTAACTGTAAGCGCTGGCAAGATATCTTCTATAGAAATTAAGGAAAATAAAGAAAGCAAATCGATTCTACAAGATGTAATCAATGAACTTATCCCTAATGTAATAAGTGAGGGGTCTACAGATGTAGATGTTATCTCTGGTGCTACAGGATCTAGTAATGGAGTGATTGAAGCTGTAAATAATGCTTTAAATGATGCAAAATAGTATGAAAATTTATAATTAGTAAAGCATTTTTAGCTATTATGTCCATATCTTGAAGTAAATTTATAAAAAGTTAATCACAATTTAGTTGAAATATATATTATTTTGTTTTAAAATTATATTGTATAACGAAAAAAATGTTAACTTATGATGAATTAAGAAAGTGATGTGATGTTTATGGATAAGAATAAGTTTTCAAAATTGGATAAAGCAAAAGATGTTCGAAATGATGAAGAGGCACAAAAATACATAAAAGAAATGAGAAAAATGGATCAAATCAATGAGAAAAAAGGTAATAAAGCATTGCTTGTTTCCTTAGTTTCTGTTTTGGTTTTTGCAGTTGGTATTGGTATATATGTTTATACTGAATCTCCAAATGAAGCAAGTGCTGATAAGGGTACAGCAACTGTAATAGACAAATCTTCAGGAGATAAAAAAGATGAGTCTACTGCTAAAAAAGATAATAGTTCCGAAGAACAAAAAGAAAACACAGAGGAAAAAGTAGAAAAAGAAAATTCTACACCAGAAAAACCACAAGATAATAAAAATGAACTTTATAAGCTTTATGAGTATGCAGAGTCTGAGGAAAACAGACAAGCATCTTTAGATAAGGCAATTGAATTAAACCAAGGATCATCAGCTGGGGTATCAGCTATAATGATATCACAAATATTAAGAAATAATGGCTATAGTGTACCAGAAGATACTTATAGTACAAAGGACTTACGTGATTATTTAAGAAATAATGGATTTACTGAAGAAAGTGATTTAAGTAAGTTAAAACCAGGGGATATATGTTTTACTAAGGATATGGATCAAATAGATGATACACCTTCTCATGTATATATATTTATGGGCTGGAAAGAAGAAGGTAAAACAGCATATGCTCAAGTTGTAGATTCACATGTAGCTGACTATGGCGCTACATTACATGAAAGAAATATTGATGAAACTGTAGATGGTAAAGATAAAATCCATTACTTCTTTACTAAGTAAAACGAAAACCTATTTTCTTTAAGAGAAAATAGGTTTTATTTTTACATTTTGACTTAAGAGAAATATATAATAAAGGAATGATTGAAGATGCTTAAACTAATTAACTTAACAAATCATGAGTATGATACATCACGTTTTAATAAGAATGGTAATATACTTAAGGATTATTTAAAAAACTTAAATTTAGATGGTATAGAATTACTGCATTGTAGTCCTTGGATAGAAGGGGAAATTCATGAGTCTCAGGTTATAGGAGTTCATCTTAGTTTTTACCCATTTTGGGTTGATTTTTGGAAAGAAGATAAAGACGCTTTAATAAAGGACTTTGATAATGAAGATAACATAAGAAAATTTTATGGTTCTTTAGATAAAAATATTATAATAGAGCAATATAAACGAGAATTAGAGTTTACAAGAGAAGTAAAAGCTGAATATATGGTTTTTCATGTTAGTCATGTAAATATCGATGAAAGTTATTATTATAAATTTAAATATAGTAATGAAGAAATTATTGATGCTGCTATAAGTCTTATTAACGAGGTTTTTGTAGATGATCCTAATAAGCATAATCCCAAATTACTTTTTGAAAATTTATGGTGGCCAGGACTAAATTTTTTAGAGAAAAATCAACTAAAAAGACTTTATGAAGCAGTAAATTATTCTAATAGAGGATTTATTTTTGATACCTCTCACTTAATAAATACTAATGCTAATTTAAAAAGCGAAGAAGAGGCTATAGATTACTGTATTGAAAAAATAGATGCTTTGGGAGAATATAAAAAGTATATTTATGGTATACATTTTAACTTTTATCTTTCAGGAGAATATGTAAAAAATGTACTTAAAAATGGGTATGATATTGAATCTACTTTTGAAGAAAGGTATTATAATGTATACTCTCATATATCTAAGATTGATAATCATAAAAACTTTACATTAAAAAAAGCAAAAAAAATTGTAGATATAATAAATCCTCAGTATATAGTTTATGAATTATCTGGAAAAAATTTAGAGTGCTTAACAGAAATGATAAAAAAGCATAATTATATTCTTGAGTAAGTTAATAAATTGTTTTTATAATTGGCTATAAATGTTTACTTTAAAATTAATAAATGATATTATGATTTTAAACGTTAAATTACTATAGTGCTTTGTAGAATGCAAAACTATATAAAAAATTCGGGGGTCAAAAGATGATATATTCTAAAAAAGCTGAAAAAATTTCTGCATCATTAACTTTAGCTATAACAGCAAAGGCTAAAAAAATGAAAGCGGAGGGAATTGATGTAATAGGTTTTGGTGCCGGAGAACCAGACTTTGACACGCCTTGCAACATTCAAGATGCTGCCATTGAAGCAATTAAATCTGGTAAAACTAGATATACTGCCGCTTCTGGTATAGCAGAGTTAAAAGAGGCTATAATTAAAAAATTACAAGAAGACAATAAATTAAATTACAAGCCATCACAAATTATTATTTCAACAGGTGCTAAGCAATGTTTAGCAAATGCTTTTCAAGCTATTTTAAATCCAGGAGATGAAGTGATTATAGCTAGTCCATATTGGGTTAGTTATCCTGAGTTAGTACAACTTGCTGATGGTGTACCAGTATTTGTTGAAACTAAAGAAGAAAATGAATTTAAGTATGATTTAAATGAATTAAAATCAACTATAAGTGAAAAAACTAAGGCTATACTTATAAATAGCCCTAATAACCCAACAGGAACTGTTTATAATGAGGAAGAATTAAGAGCTATTGCAGAAATTGCTAAGGAACATGACTTAGTAATAATTTCTGATGAAATATATGAAAAATTATTATATGGGGAAGTTGAACATACAAGTATCGCATCACTTTCAGAGGATGCTTATAATAGAACTATAGTTATCAATGGTATGTCTAAATCCTATGCTATGACTGGGTGGAGAATAGGCTATGCAGCTGCAAATGAAGAAATTACTAAGCTTATGTCTAATATTCAAAGTCATACTACATCAAATCCAAACTCTATTGCTCAATATGCTTCAGTAGAAGCTTTAGAGGGAAGTCAAGATGAAATTAAGGCTATGATAAAGGAATTTAAAAATAGAAGAGATTTTATGGTTGATAAAATTAATACTATTGAGTACTTATCTTGTGTTAAACCAAAGGGTGCTTTTTATGTTATGATTAATATTTCTAAACTTTTAGGTAAAGAATTAAAGGGTGAAAAAATTTCTGGTTCTTTAGATTTATCAAGAATCTTACTAGAAGAAGAAAAGGTAGCTGTTATCCCAGGAATAGCATTTGGAGTAGATGAATTTATAAGATTATCTTATGCTACATCTATGGAAAACATAAAAAATGGTCTTGATAGAATAGAAAGCTTTGTAAAAAAACTTAGCTAATATTATTAAACTAAATTTTATTTAATAAGAATTATATGAGGTTGATGCCTTTATAAGAATCCTATTGCATATTATATTAACTTTAGTATTATATGCAGTATTACTCTTATAGCGTCAACCTCTTTTTATATTGAAAAATCCTATTAAATAAGTTTATAAATACCTATTTTAATAAATTAAGAAGCTTCTTTAAAGCTTCTTTACTGTGGTACTGTAAAAATTAAAATTAATATACGGTTTTAAAATAAACTGAAGTAAAATAAAGAAACTATAGTTCTTTCATATATGATATACTTTTATATAAGTAAACTTAGTAAAATTAAACATTTAAATCATAAGATTAAGTTAGGTTAATTTCCTATTGCAATCTTAGAAATATAAAAAGATTCATTTGAAAGTGTTTATATACAGAAAGGACAAGATACCATGGATAATAAAGAAGTTGTTTTAGGAAGTAAATTTTATATAGATTCTATAAAACAACAAGGGCAAACTCATTTTATAAGACATTTTTTAAATTCTAAGAGAACTAAAAGTGAAAATACATCTAAGAGCTATGAAAAGGATATATTAGACTTTTTTAATGTAGAGAATGTTGAAGAAATATCCTTAGAAGATATAAGGAAGGTTAATATTTTTCATGCTGAATCATATATAATGTATTTAAAAGAACAGGGGTATTCCTCTGCAACAATAAATAGAAAGCTATCATCTTTGAGTTCTCTTTATGGGTGGTTACTTAAGTTTTCAAAAAACTATGAGGGTAGGGGAATTATATCTTTTAATCCTTTCAGTAGTTTAAAAGAAGAACGTCCTACCATAGTAAATAAAGAAACAGAGTTTTTAACTAAAGATGAAGTTATTAAGCTTTTAAATAGCATAGATACTGATTCTTTAATAGGACTTAGAAATAAAGCTATACTCTCCTTAGCCCTTACAACAGCATTAAGAAAATCGGAAATAATAAATATAAAAATAAAAGATATTAAAACTTATGGAGAATTTGATGTTGTTAATGTAATACGTAAAGGTGGGAAACAAGATATTGTAAAACTTCAGTCTAAAGTTAAGGAACTTATAGTGGAGTATATACATAGAAGTAATCGTGATTTATATGAAGATGAAGACTCATATTTGTTTTTAGGTCATTCTACAAATGGTTTAAATAATAAAAAGTTAAATCCTAATAGTTTGAACTTGATCATAGATAAGGTAACAAAGGAAGCTGGGATTAAGAAAAAGTTAAGGGTTCACTCAACAAGACATACAGCCATAACCATGGCAATTATGGAAGGTGCCTCTGCGGAAAAAATAAGAGATTTCGCAGCTCATAAAAACTTATCTACTACTAATAGATATATACACTCTGTAGACAAGCTTAAAAACAATGCTGGAGATTTAATTGATATTTTATAAGTATTGCTCCCTCTTTTTGTAGAAGTCTTTTAGTAACTTTATATAGGCCTATATATTAATAGAGTTCATTATCTTAACAAATCCTATGTAATTTGAAGAGTCAAATACTATTTAAAAGTTGTGGGTTAGTAATATACCTATATAATATATAATGTGAAGTAAGTATTATATATGTATGATGTTAATTAAGTAATATATAATATAATGATAAAAGACATAAGTTAGAGATATGTTACTCTTTTACTTATGTCTTTTTATATAAACAATCTTAGACTACTTTATTTAATATTTTAATAATTATTTTAACTACAATAAATACAAATACAGCTAAAATTGCTAAAGATAACAGTTTTCCTATAAGATACATTAAATACTTCAAGAAAATTAAGAAGAAGCAACTTACCGATAACAATAATAGTATATTTCCAAACTTTGAAGAAATATCATAGATGCTTTTACTATTATTAAAGAAATACTTATTAACTAGGTTTATTAAGCATTTACTCTTTCTTACTCCAATTAAATAATACAGAATCAAAAATATTACACCTAAAATTAGAAATGTCTTTAAAATTTTTCTCACCCCCTAATAAAGTTATGCTTTTAACCCTTATATACAATCTTATGTGCACTTTTATATCTTGTCTACATCTTAATTTTTGAAATATAAAGTTTAAATATCATATTATAATTATATTATATATTAATATAAGGTATTCTTTCAATTCTATGAACATTTCATATATACTATACACTCATACAAGTATATTGCTCCCTCTTTTTGATAGCCCTATATCTATGTTTTCTATTTAATTATTTTTCTTTATATATATCACTAGATATAATATGAGTTATATCTAGTGAATACATTTTATGTAAAAATATTTTATTACGCCGAGGAATATGTATACAAATAAATACATGATAAATACACTTGTATACATATAAGTTTACATATGTATACAAGGTATACGTATGTAAACTGAGCTTTTTATGGTGCATAAAGGTAGTTTTATACTTACTTAAAAATCACCTTAAATATACTATTTAGAGAGTATATTATTTAATCGAAGCTTTTATGTTAAGTTTTAAGAATTTTAGAGATGCCATTAATATAAATACAATAAAATAGCTTTCAAAATTCATGAGGATTTAGTTAATGATAGGATAGAAGAAATTTATATACAAAAAGAGTGAGAGCTACACATATTTGACGTTGGAAGTAGTTATCCTTGTAGTGTATAATTATCTTAAATGAGTTTATACAAATGTTAAGAGAGGATGATATAAATGGCGGATACTATTTTCAGTGTAAGGATAGACGAGGATACAAAAATAAAATTTGCAGAAACAGCTAAGGAATTAGGAATAAATAATAAAGATTTTATGGAGATATTGATAAGTAATTATGAGTTACATAAATCCACTAATGAGTCCAAGCTAGATATTCAAAGCGATGTTGGAGAACTACAGCATATAACAAAAAGAATGATGGATATATATGTAAATTTAGTTGAGAGAATGACTCTATCTGATAAAGAAAAGAATCAAATAGTTCAAAAGGCTTTAGCAGATAAAGATTCAGAAATAGAAAATTTAGTTAAAGCTTTAGAGTTGGAAAAAGCTACGAATAAAGAGCTTTCTAGCTTTATACTAGATCTTCAAAAGAATATAGAGGAGTTAAAAAAGAGAAATGAAAGTGTAGAGGAGCTGCAAGGGAACTTTAATTCATTTAAAACTATGCTTGAAGATAAGGTAGCTAACTTAAAAGAAGAGTTGAAAAATAAAACTGATGAACTACAAAATATAACTGAAATCAATAAAGAGCTTAGTAAGACTCTTGAAAACAAAGCACAATTAGAGGAGATATCAAATAACTACAAAGAAGAAAATTTATCTCTGAAGGATAAATTAAATAATATAAAGGCCACTTTCGAAAAGGAAATGTTTGATTTAAAACATAGCCATGAAAAAAATATGAGTTTTATGAAAGATAAATTGGAATTAGAAAAAACCAAAGAAATTTTAAGTTTAAAAGAAGAAAATTATGAAAAATTACAAAAGCAGCAAAGTGAATTTTCTAATAAGAATTTAGAGTTATTAAAGGAATTGCAAGAGCTTAAAGAGATTTTAAGCAAAGTAAAAGAGTAAAAAATAAGAGGGGGATTCTTTGACATGAAAAAATTATTCGATGTTACAAAAATAGGGGAAGCAACTATTAAAAATAGATTTATAAGATCTGCTACTTGGGAAGGAATGGCTGATGAAGAAGGTCATTTAACAAGTGAGTTAATAGATTTATATGAGAAACTTGCTAAAGGAGGAGTAGGTTTAATAATTTCTAGTTATGCAACTATATTTAAATACGATAAACCAAGTAAAAGAATGCTAGGCTTGTATGATGATAGTTTTATAAATGAGTATAAAGAATTAACGCATAAGGTTCATGAAAATAATTCTAAAATAATTGCACAACTTGTTTTAGGTAATGAATTTATAAGTAGTGAAAGCGATAAAAGCTATTACGGATTAGATGATTCTATAACTGAAAATGATATAAAGGAAATAAAAAATGCCTTTGTCCAAGCTGCTTTACGTTGCGAAAAAGCTGGGTTTGATGGTGTGCAAATTCATGGTGCACATGGATATTTTTTAAGCAGAACATTGAGCCCTATATATAACAAAATGAACAATGGTTACGGCGGTTCTTTAGATAATAGAGTTAAATTAATTGAAGAGGTATATAGCGACATGAGAAGTGCCTTAAAAGATGAATTTATAATATCTATTAAAATTAACTCTAATGATTTTGAAGAAGGAGGCGCTACATTCGAGGAATGTAAAAAGCTTTGCTTGAATTTAGATAAATTAGGCATAGATTTTATAGAGATTAGCGGAAATTCTAATAATGAATTAAAAGGTGAAGGAATTTATCTTGATTACGCAAAGGAAGTTGCTCAATCTATAACCACTCCAGTAGCCTTAGTTGGAGTTAATCGATCATTGGATTTTATGGAAGAAGTTATTAATTTAACTGATATACAATATATATCTATGTGCAGACCATTTATATGTGAATACGATATTGTAAATAAATTTGAAAATGGGATTAAAAGAAAAAGCAGATGTGTATCCTGTGGCAAGTGTGTTAACAATGGTAAGATTAATTGTATTTTAAATTTAAAAGATAATTAAGAAGATTAATGCAAGTGTGTAAATTTTAATAATTTGCTTAATTATCAGACAATAAGAGGTATAGAAATAATACTTGCTACTATTATCTATACCTCTTATAATTATATGTTTATAAATGTTACCTTATAAAGTTAACAAATATAGTTATCAAAATAGAGTTAGTAAAATCTATGAAGAATGCTCCGACTATAGGAAGAACAAAGAATGCCCTTGGTGCTGGACCATATTTCATTGTCATAGCTGACATATTTGCCATTCCATTTGGTGTAGCCCCCATTCCGAATCCACAAAACCCTGAAGCCATAACTGCCGCATCATAATCTTTACCACAGAATCTAAATGCAAGGAAGTATGCTATGGTTGCCATGATGATACATTGAACTACCAATATTATCAATATAGGTCCAGCAACTTCTTTTAACTCCCAAAGTCTTAAATCAATAAGTGCCATTGAAAGAAATACATTTAAACCTACATCACCTAACACACTAGTTGCTTCTTTGTTTATAGTTAAGGTTTTAGTTCCTTCTCCAACATTTAAAATTATAGCTGCGATTATCATAGCAGTAACATATGAAGGTAAAGTTAAACCTAAGCTAATAAAGAACTTTTCAAGTACAGAACCTAGTGCTATAGATATCATTATAATGGTGAACATCTTAAATATTTCTTCGAAATTAACTTTCTCTTTTGGTGTATCATCTACTACAACTTCTTTAAATTTAAGATCTTTTTTAGTCACCAAATTATTCTTATCAACTAGTCTTTTTCCTAAAGGACCACCCATTAAACTTCCTGAAACCAATCCAAAAGTAGCTGATGCCATAGCTATAGTTGTTGCACCAGCAAATCCATAGGATTTTTCAAATAATTCTCCAAAAGCCAAGCCTGTTGCATGCCCTCCTACCATGGTGATAGATCCACCAAGTAGCCCTAAAAGAGGGTCTTGACCGATTAACTTAGCAATAGCCATTCCAAAGATATCTTGGCATAACACTAATACCACTGATACTAAGAAGAATTTAAGAACTATGAGTCCTCCTTCTTTTATCAATTTTAGATTAGCAGATAAACCTATTGTAGTAAAGAATACTAACATAAATGGAGTTTTTAACGTTGCGTCTAAAGTTATTGTCATAATGTTGAATTGTCTTAGAAGTAAATTTAATACTGCAAAAACAATACCTCCAACTACTGGAGAAGGTATACAGAATTCATCTAGAACCTTTACTTTAGACTTAATAAATACCCCTAAATAATATACTACTACAGCTAATGCTACTGTTTGTAACATGTCTAATTTTAGTTCCATATTATCGCCCCTTTTCAAAATAGATTAAATAAATACTCAAAAAAATTATACAAATTCCCAAGCCAATTGTCAATATTTTGAGAATTGATAAATAAATTCTGATAATTCTTAAAATTGAATTATATTATTTTCAAAACGCCTTAGATGTTAAAGGTATATATACATACTTTAGCTATTAAGAATAGTTAAGATAATATTTCAAGTCTTGAATTATTTTAACCATATTTAGAATAAATATGCTTAAGTTAACATAAGTCTTATTTAAGAAAAGAGAAATATTTATATTGATTTAAAATTAATCTTATATTAAATTATATATTAGTAATTTAATATTAGGTGGTGTTTAAATGGGTAAAGTTATAGTCATTGGTGCAGGACCCGCAGGTATAATGAGCGCAATTGCAGCCAGTGAAAAAAATGAAGTTATATTAATTGAGAAAAACCCTAAATTAGGCAAAAAGTTATTTATTACAGGAAAAGGTAGATGTAATATAACTAATGCTAAAGACATAAGTGAATTTTTTGATTATATACCAACTAATCCGTATTTTTTATATAGTTCTTTATATACATATACAAATATTGATACAATTAATTTTTTTGAAGGCCAAGGTATAAAACTTAAAACAGAAAGAGGGGATAGAGTTTTTCCTCAATCTGATAAGTCTTCTGATATATTAAAAGGATTTGAAAAAGCAATTATTGAAAAAAACATAAAAGTTGTTTTAAACACTGAGTTTTTAGGTTTCGTAATGGATGAAAGTAATACAGCTATAAAAGCTATAAATACTTCAAATGGCAAGATGATTGCAGACCATTACATAATATGTACTGGTGGGGTTTCTTATCCACAAACAGGGTCTACAGGGGAAGCATTAAGATATTGCGAACACATAGGACATTCTATTAAGGAGTTAAAACCTTCTCTTATACCTTTAGTTTGTAAAGAGTCTTGGGCACCTGAATTACAAGGCTTATCTTTGAAAAATGTTGAACTTAAGATTATTAATGAAAAAAACAAAGTTTTCTATAAAAATTTTGGAGAGATGCTGTTTACACACTATGGAATTACAGGACCTTTAGTTTTAAGCGGAAGTAGTTTTGTTACTAAAAATCTAGAAAAAAACAAATTGTTTGCAGTAATAGATTTAAAACCTGCTTTGACAATTGAAGAATTAGATAAAAGAATTCAAAAGGATTTCTCAAAATTCATAAATAAAGCTTTTAAAAATTCTTTAAATGAACTATTACCTAACAAATTAATTGATGTAATTGTGAAACTATCACAAATAGATCCTGATAAAAAGGTTAATTTAATTACTAGGGACGAAAGAAAGAATTTAGTTAAACTACTTAAAGAATTAAAATTAAGCATAACTGGAGTTAGGCCTATAAGTGAAGCTATAGTAACTTCTGGAGGAATAGATACTAAGGAAATTGATCCATCCACAATGAATTCAAAGATGATAAGCAATTTATCCTTCGCAGGTGAAGTTATTGATGTGGATGCATTTACTGGAGGATTTAATATTCAAATAGCACTATCAACAGGATATTTAGCTGGAAAATCCATAAAATAATTAAAGTACATAGTAAGGTTTTAAAAAAATTAGGCATTAATTAAAAATTTGTATATAAAAATTGCTTAAAATACTATATAATCAAATATGTTCGTATAATATATTTGATATTTAACTCAATAATATCATATTATTTTACAAATTTGCATAATATGATTTAGTTATTAAGCATTAATTGTAGTATAATATATATATGCTTATAATTAATTATATAAAAGATATGGAAGGGCGGAATAGGTAGTGAAATTTAATGTAGCTATTGATGGACCAGCAGGAGCGGGTAAAAGTACAATCGCTAAGCAATTAGGTGAGATTTTTGACCTTATGTATGTTAATACAGGGGCAATGTATAGAGTTGTAACATTTAAAGCTTTAGAAAAAAACATATCTGAAACAGATATAGAGGGGCTAGTTACATTAATAGATTCTTTAGAAATGTATTTTGATGGAGAAAAGATATTTGTTAACGGTGAATTTTTCAACGATAAGATTAACACTCCATATATAAGTAACAATGTTTCTAAGTATGCAGCTGTTCAGATAGTACGAGAAAAATTGGTTAAACTTCAAAGGGATATAGCTAAAAAATATAATGTAATTATGGACGGAAGAGACATAGGTACAGTAGTATTGAAGGATGCTAAATACAAATTTTATTTAACAGCTAAAGCCGAAGCTAGAGCTAAAAGAAGATTTGATGAACTTATTAATAAGAACATAGATGTGGAGTATGACAATATTCTAAAAGATATAAAAGAAAGAGACTATAAGGATATGAATAGGGAACTAAATCCCTTGAAAAAAGCTGAAGATAGTATAGAAATTGATTCTACTGAATTAAACATTGAAGAAGTAATAGAATTGATGAGCAAATATATTAACAGCAATAAATAAAACAGGTGTAAAATATGAGTAAAATAATTTTATCTGAAAATGCAGGTTTTTGCTTTGGAGTACAACGTGCAGTTAATACTGCAGTAGATTCTCAAAAAAAAGTAAGACATAGTATATATACTTTAGGTCCTCTTATTCATAATACAGATGTTGTGAATTTTTTAAAGGATAATTCAATTTATCCTATAGAATTATCTGAAATTGATTCTTTAAATGAAAATGATTCAATTATAATTCGTTCACATGGAGTTGCACCTTTTGTAATAGATACATTAAGAGCTAAAAAATTAAATATAATTGATGCTACTTGTCCTTATGTAAGTAATATTCATAAAAAAGTACTAAAATATTATAATTTAGGTTATAGTATTGTTATAGTAGGCGATAAAAACCATCCTGAAGTTATAGGAATCAATGGTTGGTGTGATAATAAGGCTATAATAGCTGCTAATGGAAATGAAATTAACTTGGATGAAATTAAGGGCAAAAATTTATGTATAGTATCGCAAACCACAGAAAAGCAAATTAATTGGAATAGTGTTTTAACAATGGTGCAAAATAAGTGTAAGGAATTAGTTTCATTTAATACTATATGTAATGCAACAGAAGTAAGACAAAAATCAGCTAATGAATTATCTAAAGAGGTTGATTTTATGGTAGTATTAGGTGGTAAGAATAGTTCTAATACTACAAAGTTATTTGAAATATGTAAACAAAATTGTGAAAATACAATTCACGTAGAAAACGCAGGAGAAATACCTGATGATATAATAAAATTAAAAAAAGTATCTAATATTGGTGTAACAGCAGGTGCTTCAACACCAGATTGGATCATTGAGGAGGCAATTACTAAAATGAACTCAATAGAGAATAAGGGGATTAGTGAATTTGAACAATTAATGAATGAATATGATATGAATATTCATCCAGGAAAGATTGTAAAGGCAACTGTAGAGGTTGTAAATGATGAAGAAGCTTTAGTTAGTATAGTTGGATATAAAGGAAATGGTGTTTTACCATTAAAAGAATTAACTTCTGACCAAAATGCTAATATAAATGACTTAGTAAAAGTTGGCGATGAAGTTGAAGCTAAAGTAAAAAGAATAAATCATAATGATGATATGGTTTATTTATCAAAATTAGATATTCAAAAAGAATCAACTCTTAAAGAATTAAAAGATATTTTTGATGCTAAAACAAATATTGTTGTAAAGGTATCAAAGGCTATTAAAGGTGGAGTACTTTCAAATTATAAAGGAGTATCAATCTTTATACCAGCATCTCAATTAGATAATAAAAGAGTTGAGGATTTAGAAGTTTTCGTTGGAAAAGAATTCGAAGTTACATTAATTGAATTCAAAAAAGATAAGAGAGGCGCTAAAATAGTTGCTTCTAGAAGAGCTTTATTACCAGGTTCAGTACATAAAAGATCTGACGCTCCAAAAGCAGAAGCTCATTGGGATAGTATAGAGAAAAACACAATCTTAGAAGGTACTGTAAAAAGAATAACTGACTTTGGTGCTTTTGTAGAAGTGTGTGGCGTTGATGGATTATTACATTTATCTGAAATTTCATGGGATAAAATTTCTAAGGTTTCAGACGTTTTAGATGTGGATCAAAAAATCAAAGTATATGTTTTAGACGTAAATGAAGAAAGCAAAAAATTATCATTAAGTTTAAAAAGAGTAGAGGGAAATCCTTGGGATAGCATTGAGACAAAATATAATGTTGGAGATGTTGTAAAAGGAAAAGTTGTAAGATTCTCTGACTTTGGTGCTTTTGTAAAGCTTGAGCCAGGTGTTGACTCATTATTACACATTTCTAAAATAAGTAAAGATAGAATTGAAAAACCAAGTGATGTTCTTGAATTAGGTCAAGAAATCGAAGCTAAGGTTCTTGAAGTAAATAAAGATAATAAGAGAATTTCATTATCAATGAAAGATATGTAAAAAATAAAGTGTTGGTTATCCAACACTTTATTTTATATAAATAATAGAAATCATTGGTGTTTCAGTAATTTTATATTACCTTTAAGCATATTATTAAATACTATAAAATTTTTTAAGGGTAGGGTAAAATGTATAGTTTTAAAAAGAGTGCTATATTTGATTATAAATATATTAAATTCAATTTGCAAAAATCTATTTTAAGTAAGTATTTTGATGAGAAGTATTGCAACTTTACATTCATGCATATGTACTTATATAAGGATAATATAACCATAATACAAGATGATTCAGAAAATTACCTTGGTTTTATATGGACAAGTAGGTTTAATTTAGGCATTAATATAGAGGCTTTATATATGGAGGAAAGTGTAGATTTAAGCACATTACAATTTTGTATAACATCCTCTGTATTTAAAAATAAAAATGTATTTTTTTGTACAGAAGATAACTTAAGTATATTTAATAAGTTAGAGTTACTTGGATTTGTAGAAACTAAAAATATTATAGATATGAAAATTGATGACTTTGGTAACTTCCATATACCTGAAATTAAAATTCCTAAAGAAGTTACGATTAAACCTTTTAAGTTTAGGGAAGATGATGCTATAAGATGCACTTTGCAGAATGATATTTTTCAAGATATTAATAGAATACCTTTAACTATACAAGACATAATAAGTGAACAAAAATCCATATATTATTTAAGTAATGGGGGATTCTTTATTTTGTTTGAAGATACCTATATTGGTTATGGACAAATTATTAATGAGAACTATGATTATAGTATTGTGAACTTAGGAATAATTGATGAATTCAAAGGTAAGGGGTATGGTAAAATATTGACTACTTATCTTATGAGACATTGTCAAATGAATTATGATGATATAAATACCTTAAAATTAAAAGTTGACAAAAACAATTCTGTAGCTCGAAAATTATATAGTTCTTTAGGTTTTGAGGAGTTTGATAGTCAAATCATTTGGAAATTAAGAAATTAAAAGGGGATGCATAAAGCACCCCCTTTTAATTTTATAAATTTCTGTATTTTTCTAAAGCTATAGCTAAGATGTTCATTGCATCTTCAAGATCTTTAGTGTTTAAGCAGTAAGAAATTCTAATTTCATTCTTACCAAGACCTTCAGTTGCATAGAAACCTTCTGCTGGAGCTACCATTACTGTTTTATTATCTAATGAAAAATCAGTTAATAACCATTTAGCAAAATCTTCTCCAGATTCGATAGGAAGTTTAGCTACTACGTAGAAAGCTCCCTTAGGTTTTTCACATATTACTCCTGGCATTTCAGAAAGTTTTTTGTGTAAAATATTTCTTCTTTCTTCATACTCATTTAATACTTCATCAAAGTATGATTTTGGAGTATTAATTAAGTTAGCACAACCAACTTGCTCTATAGTTGGAACACATAATCTAGATTGAGCTAATTTCATTATTTCGTTCATTAGTACTTTATTTTTTGATGCAACTAAACCGATTCTAGCACCACAAGCGCTGTAACGTTTTGATACGCTATCAATTAAGATAACTCTATCTCTTATATCTTCAAGGAATAATGCTGAAGTATACTCTTCACCATCATATACAAACTCTCTATATACTTCGTCAGCAATTAGATATAAATCATGCTCTTTACAGATATCAGCAAGTAATCTAAGCTCTTCCTTAGTATATACAACACCTGTTGGATTACCAGGGTTTGATACCATAATAGCACGAGTTTTGTTAGTGATTTTGCTTGTTATTTCTTCTTTAGCAGGTAAGTGGAATCCATTTTCAGCTTTAGTTAAGAATGGAACAACATTTGTTCCAGCTACAGCTGAGAAACCATTATAGTTTGTATAGAATGGTTCTGGAATTATAACTTCATCTCCTGCATCGCATATAGCAAGCAAAGCAAACATTATAGCTTCTGATCCGCCGTTAGTGATGATAATTTCATCTTTATCAAAATCTATGTTCCACTCTTTGTAGTAAGTAATGAAACTGTCTATTAATGAATCTAATCCTGGTGATGTAGCATATTTTAATACCTTATCATCGTATTTTTTTACTGCTTCCATAAATGTCTCAGGAGTTTTAATATCTGGTTGTCCTATATTTAGGTGATAGATTTTTACCCCTCTTTTTTTAGCTTCTTCACCAAATGGTACTAATTTACGAATTGGTGAAAATTGCATTTCTTGAATTCTTTTTGATAATTGCATTTTTGTTCCCCCATTAGATTTATAATTCTTTGATTAACTAGTTAAATAAACACATTTTCAATCGGTACATATGTTGATTTAGCTTTTTTTTGGGGTTGAAAAGTATTGGCAGAACTAAAATATTGTCTGTCGCAAATACAATCATACCTTAATTTTTGCTTTTCATCATTTTGTTGAGATAGTTCTTTCGCATCATACATACACAACACCTCCTATTTGATGTATACCTTAAGTATTACCAAATAGAAAGTTTTTATGTTTTTTCCTTAGTTAATTTCAAATTCTTTAGTAATATTTATATTATAAAATTAGAATTAGTAATATTTTTTTAGAACCTTTCCTAATCTTTTAATACCTTCTCTTATTTTTTCTTCACTCATATTAGAGTAGTTTAATCTAAAATGTCTTGTGTCATTTCCATTTGGATAGAATGAGTTACCAGGTACAAAAGCTACATTTTCTTTTAAAGCTTCCATTCCAATCTCAACAGCATTTAAACCTTCTTTTAATTCTACCCAAGTAAATAGTCCACCTTCTGGGTAAGTATAAGTAACTTCCTCAGGAAAGTGTTTCTTCATTTCTTCAAGCATTATATCTCTACGATTTCTGTAAATATCTATAATTTTATTTACGTGCTCATCTAAACTATATTCAGCTAAGAATCTTGCAGTAGCAATTTGGTTTATACTTCCACATTGCAAGTCTTGTCCTTGTTTTAATTGAATATATCTTTGAAGTACATCTGTATCAGCACATACCCAACCAATTCTTAAACCTGGACAGAAAGTTTTTGAAAAAGTTCCTAAGTTAATAACATAACCTGATTTATCGAAACTTTTTATTGGAGGTAAACTTTCACCCTCAAATCTTAATTGGCCGTAAGGACTATCCTCAATAACAGGAATTTTATATTCCTCTGCTAATTCAGCAATTCTTTTTCTTCTCTCTAGATTCATCGTTATACCACTTGGATTTTGGAAATCCGGAATAGTATAAATCATCTTTATTTTTTGATTTTTCAAAGCTTTTTCAAGCTCTTCTACAATCATTCCATCTTTATCAGTTGGAATTTCAATAAATTTAGGAGAGAATAATTTAAATGCATTAATAGCTCCTAAATAACTAGGACTTTCACAAGCAATTACATCTCCTTCGTTTATAAAAATAGCTCCGGAAAACGCTAAACCTTGCTGAGATCCACTCGTAATCATGATGTTGTTTGGCTCACATTCAACACCACAAGATTTCATTATTTGCTTTGCTATTATTTCTCTTAAAGGAAGATATCCTTCAGTAGAGCTATACTGTAAAGCTGCTTGCCCTTGCTCCCTCAAAACTTCAACCATAACCTTTTCAAGTTTATCAGTTGGAAATAACTCAGGTGCAGGTAATCCTCCCGCAAAAGAAATGATTTCAGGCTGCTCAGTTAACTTAAGAAGTTCTCTGATTTCAGAAGCCTTAACATTTGACATCCTATTAGCATAATGTTGTTCCATTATACATTACCCCCATTTATGTATTTTCATAATATTATACATGCTGTTATCTGAAAATTTCTACAATAATACAATATAATATCTTTTCAAATTATATTATACATAAGTGCATACTTTATTTCAACAAAATTAAATAATGACTAATAGTATTCAATGACCCTAAACTTAAAAACTTTAAGTTTATAATCACAAGAATAAAATATTAACACAAAATTTTACTTTTTAATACTAAATTTTAATACTTAAAATATATTTTTCATCTAAAAATATAATACTATAAAATCATTGTATTATATTTTTGTTTATATATACCTAATTTGATTAAAAGAAGTATTAAATCCAAAAGATTTATTTGATTCAAAATAATAAACATTGGATATTTTTTTTGAAAAAAACTTTGCAAAAATATAAATAATATATATTAAATTCATTTAAAATTAATCACTATCAATTTAAAAAATTCAGATAAAAGAATTTAAAATAAAAGCTTTGTTTTATTTGCAATAATTTACTACGCAATAATGAGATGTTGTTATAAAAACTTAGTCCTTTTATTTGGTGTACAATATTTATATATGATATAATACTCTAGAAAATCAACTTAATGGAGGATTATTAAATGGAAATTAACTTAAAAGATAAAGATAAAAAAACTTTTTATATTTTAACTTATGGCTGTCAAATGAATGAAGAGGATTCAGAAAAACTTTCTGGAATGCTTAAGCTTAAAAATTATAAAAGAGTTTACGATAAAAATGAAGCAGATATAATTATATTTAATACTTGTTGTGTAAGAGAAAATGCAGAACAAAAGGTCTTTGGTAACCTTGGGGCTCTTAAAAAGCTTAAAAGTGAAAGACCAGAATTAGTAATTGCTGTTTGTGGATGTATGATGCAACAAGAAGGTATGAAGGAAGAAGTACATAAAAAGTTTCCTTTTGTAGATATAATTATAGGTACACATAACTCATATAAATTCCCAGAGTATCTTAATAGAGCTTTAGGGGGAGAGCGACCTATATTAGAAGTTTGGGACAAAGAGGGAGACATAGTTGAAAATTTACCAATTGATAGATTGAGTGATTTCAAAGCTTTTGTAACTATAATGTATGGTTGTAATAACTTCTGTACTTATTGTATAGTACCACATGTTAGAGGACGTGAAAGAAGTAGAAATCCTCAAGATATAGAAAATGAAATCAAAGAATTAGTTTCAAAGGGATATAAAGAGTTCACTCTTCTTGGTCAAAATGTAAACTCATATGGTAAAGGCTTAGAACCTGAGCTTAACTTTGCAGATTTACTTAGAAGAATTAATAAAATAGATGGTGTTGAAAGAATTAGATTCATGACTTCTCACCCTAAGGATTTATCAGATGACCTTATTAAAGCTATGACTGAATGTGATAAGGTTTGTGAACAATTTCATTTACCTGTGCAGTCAGGTTCATCAGAAATATTAAAGAAAATGAATAGACATTATGATAGAGAACAATACTTAAATGTAGTTAAAAAATTAAAAGCTGCTATTCCTAATATAGGATTAACTACAGATATAATAGTAGGTTTCCCAGGAGAAAGTGATGAAGATTTTGAAGAAACTTTATCTTTAGTAAAAGAAGTAGAGTTTGACTCAGCATTTACCTTCTTATACTCTAAGAGAAATGGAACTCCAGCAGCTAAACTTTTAATTCAAGTTCCTGAAGAGAAAAAACATGAGAGATTTGACAAATTAGTAGAAGAAATTAATAATATTTCTGCTAAAAAGAATAAGGAATATGATGGTAAAGTTGTTGAAGTTTTAGTTGAAGGCTTAAGTAAAAATGATGAAACTAAACTTACTGGTAGAACTAGAACTGGAAAATTAGTTAACTTCACTGGAAACAAAGAAAGTATAGGAAAGTTAGTTAATGTTAAAATAATAGAAGCTAAATCTTTCTCTTTACTTGGTGAAGAAGTTTAGGCTTTAAGGAGGTAGTTAATTTGGCTTTGACTCCTATGATGAAACAATATTTAGAAGTAAAAGAAACCTGTAAAGATGCAATTTTATTCTTTAGATTAGGTGACTTTTATGAGATGTTTTTTGAGGATGCTGAAGTAGCATCTAAAGAACTTGAGTTAGTGCTTACAGGCAGAGACTGTGGACTTGAAAATAGAGCTCCAATGTGTGGAATTCCCTTTCATTCAGCAGAAAACTATATAAGTAGGTTAGTAACTAAGGGTTTTAAAGTTGCTATATGTGAACAAGTTGAGGACCCGGCTTTTGCAAAGGGAATTGTTAAAAGAGATATAGTAAAAATATTAACTCCTGGAACATATATGGATGCCTCATTTTTAGATGAGTCTAAAAATAACTTCATAATGTGCATTTTCAAGGAGGATTCTAGTAATGTTGGTGGATTAAGTTTTGCTGATATATCTACAGGTGAATTTTATTCAACTAGCGGAATTCTTAAATGTGGAAATATCTTAGATGAGATAGCAAAATTTTCACCTAGTGAAATAATATACAATGAAACTTTAGAAGACAATTTATTAAATGAAATAAAAGAACGATATAATATTAGTTTAACTAAGTATTCTAATGAGTATTATAATGAAGAAGCTTTAGAGTCTGTTAAAATCCAATTTAAAAATTATGATAGCAACAGATATGATATGGAGCAATTACGTTCCATATCCTCACTTATAGCTTATTTAAAATATACTCAAAAGAACTCCTTATCTCACATAGATACTTTAGAAACTTATAATATTGTTGATTATTTAGTTATAGATACAAACTCGAGAATGAATTTGGAACTTACAGAAACCTTAAGAGATAAAAGTAAAAAAGGTTCGCTTCTAAGTGTATTAGATAAAACTAGCACTGCAATGGGTGCTAGACGCTTAAGAAAGTGGATAGAAGAGCCTTTAGTGGATAAAATACTTATAGAAGAAAGACAAAACTCTATTGAAGATTTAGTAAACAATTTATTTGTCCATGAAGAGTTAAAAGAAACTCTAAAGGATATTTATGATATAGAACGGTTAGTAGGAAAAATTAGCAGCAAAAGTGTTAATGCTAAAGAGTTAATGTCTTTAAAAAATTCCATTGGAAAAATTCCAAGTGTCAAGGAAGTAATTAAACCATTAACTTCTAGTTTTTATTCTAATATTTATAATAACTTAGATGACTTAAATGATATATATGAATTATTAAACAAAGCTTTAGATGATAATCCTTCTATTTCAGTTAAGGAAGGTAATATAATAAAAACTGGCTATAATGAAGAGGTTGATTCTCTAAGAGAAGCAAAGTCTAGTGGTAAACAATGGATTGCATCCTTAGAGCAAGAAGAAAAAGAACTTACAGGCATAAGATCACTTAAGATAGGATTTAACAAGGTATTTGGTTATTACTTAGAAGTTACTAAAAGCAATTTAAGCTTAGTACCTACAGAGAGATATATTAGAAAGCAAACCCTATCCAATGGCGAAAGATATATTACGCCTGAATTAAAGGAAGTTGAAGAAAAGGTTCTTGGTGCAGAAGAGAAGTTAATTACTTTAGAATATGAATTGTTTGCTAAATTAAGAGATACTATAGAAACTCATATTGAAAGAATGAAGAGTGTAGCTAAGGTAATCTCTGAAATAGATTCTTTAAGCTCTTTAGCAACGGTTGCTGTAGAAAACAATTATGTAAAACCTACTATTAATGAAGAGGGTATAATTGATATTAAAGATGGTAGACATCCCGTAGTTGAGAAGTTATTAAGTAAGAATACCTTTGTAGAAAATGATACTTATCTAAATACAGAGGAAGATCAATTACTTTTAATAACTGGTCCCAATATGGCTGGTAAATCAACATATATGCGTCAAGTTGCATTATTAACTTTAATGGCTCAAATGGGAAGTTTTATACCAGTAAGTAGTGCAAATATTGCTATATGTGATAGAATATTTACAAGAATAGGTGCTTCTGATGATCTAGCTTCTGGTAAAAGTACCTTTATGGTTGAAATGTGGGAAGTATCTAATATATTAAAAAATGCTACAAGTAAGAGTCTCATCTTATTAGATGAGGTTGGAAGAGGTACTAGTACTTATGATGGTTTAAGTATAGCATGGGCAGTAATAGAGTTTTTATGTTCTGATAATGGGATAAAAGCTAAAACTCTTTTTGCAACTCACTATCATGAGTTAATAAAGCTTGAGCAACAAATTAAAGGTATAAAAAACTACTCTGTAGCAGTTAAGGAAATAAATAACGAAATAGTGTTCTTAAGAAAGATTATTTGTGGTGGTACTGATGAATCTTATGGAATAGAGGTTGCTAAACTTGCAGGTATTCCAACTGAAGTTACTGATAGAGCAAAAGAAATACTTTCTATGCTTGAATCTGAAAATTCTAGTTCTGCTTCTGATAATAAGATTACTTCTGTACAATCAGTTAATAAAGTAGTTGTAGATAATTCAAAGGAAGTTGAACTTCTACAAGCTACTATAAAAGAATTAAAAGAAAAAATAAACAACTTAGAGTCTTTAAATAAAGAAGTTGCTATGGATATGTCTACGTCTAAAAAGACTAAATGTAAAAAGCAAGAAAATCCTATGCAAATGACTTTTGAGGATGTAGAAGGCAAGAATTTATTAAAAGATATTAAGGAGTTAGATATACTTTCAATGAATCCAATGGAGGGTTTTAATAAACTTTATGAGTTGGTAAATAAGGCTAAAAACCTATAATTGTAGGAGGTGGCTTTTGAAAAGAATTCAAAGATTAGATTTAAATACTACAAATAAAATTGCAGCAGGAGAGGTAGTAGAAAGACCTTATTCTGTAGTAAAAGAACTTGTAGAAAATAGTATAGACTCTGGGGCTACAAGTATAACTATTGAAATTGAAGAGGGTGGAGAAAAGTTAATTAGAATCACTGATAATGGATCAGGTATACACCCTGAGGATGTTACAATAGCTTTTGAAGCTCATGCAACAAGTAAAATTACTACTATAGAGGATATATATAAGATTTCCACTTTAGGATTTAGGGGGGAGGCATTACCTAGTATTGCTTCCGTATCTAAACTTAAAGTTTTAAGTAAAACAAAGGATTTTGATTATGGTATTGAAGCAGTAATAGAGTTTGGAAAGCTTTGTAGTTCAGTTGAAAAGGGTTGCAGTAACGGAACTGTTATAGAAGTACGGGATTTATTTTTTAATGTTCCTGCAAGAAAAAAATTTTTAAAAAGCTCCCAAAGAGAGGCTTCTATAATTTCAGATATAATAACTAGACTGGCATTGTCTTATCCTAATATATCTTTTACCTTTATAAATAATGGTAAAACTAACTTTACTACTTACGGAAATGATAATTTAAAAGATGCTATTAGAGTATTGTATGGTAAAGAGGTATTTAATAACATAATCGAATTTGAGGGATGTAATGATATAGTAACTATCTATGGCTTTGTAGGGAATGCTGAAATAAGCAGAGGTAGTAGAAACAGACAAAGTATATTTGTCAATAAAAGATATATTAAAAACAAACTCATTACAACAGCTGTGGAAAATGCCTTTAAGTCATTCTTAACAGTTAACAAGTTCCCATTCTTTGTAATATTCATTGACATTTATTCAGAATTAATAGATGTCAATGTACATCCTACAAAGTCGGAAATAAAGTTTCAAGATGAACGAAGCTTATTTAAAGTTATTTTTGATGCTGTTCATAAAGGAATAAGTGAGGACATAAAAAGTAAATATGCTGTAGAAGAGTCTTTACCTAATAGTGAACCTCAGTATTTCACAGAAAAATTTGAACAAAACTCATATTTTAATGCGTCATTAAATGAATCATTGCCTTTAGTTAAGGAGCAAATTGAAAATAAAAGCTTCACTCTTAAAGCTGATAATATATTAAATAAATCTACAATAGATAATATACATTCTGAAGATAAAATTTATGATGTGCCTATAGATTTGAAACCTAGCAATGAAAATAACAAGAATTTTGAAAGTTATTCAGCTATCAACTATGATTTGAGTAATGATTTTAAACCAAAAGAACGTGCTGTAGAATCTATAAAAGATGTAATGGAAACAAATGAATTAGTTAATCAAAGCCCTAAGTTTCCATCATTGAGAGTAATTGGTCAATTTAATAATACCTATATAATTGCTGAAGCTTTTAAAGAACTCTATTTAATTGATCAACATGCAGCTCATGAGAAAATTTTATTTGAAAAGTACAGAAAAGATTTCAAAAATAGTAAAGTTGTTTCGCAAATTCTTCTAACTCCTGTTATAATAGAATTAATAACTGATGATTATATATATTTTATAGAGAATTCAGATATTTTTAAAGAAGCAGGTTTTAAAATAGAAACCTTTGGATCTAATACAATTAGTATAAGAGAGGTTCCTTATATTTTAGGTAAACCAGATTGTAAGAACTTATTTATTGAAATATTGGATAATCTAAAGTCCTTAGGTTCTGGTAAAACAGAAGATGTTAAATTTAATAAAATAGCTAGTATATCCTGTAAGGCTGCAGTAAAAGCACATGATAAATTATCAGAAATTGAAATGAATCATATTTTAAATGAACTTAGGTTTATAGATGAACCTTTTACTTGCCCTCATGGAAGACCAACTATACTTAAATTTACTTTATATGATATTGAGAAAAAATTTAAAAGAATACAATAAATATTATTTAAAGAAAGGTATAATATGAAAAAGAATTTATTTATACTTGCAGGTCCGACAGCAGTTGGAAAAACTAAGATATCTATTGAATTAGCTAAAAGATTAAATGGCGAAATAATTTCTGCTGATTCAATGCAAATATATAAACATATGGATATAGGATCAGCTAAAATTAAAGAAAGTGAAAAAGAAGGAATTGAACATTTTCTTATAGATGAGGTAGACCCTAAAAATGAATTTAGTGTTTCTGAATTTCATGATAAAGCGGTAAAATATATAGATGATATCTACTCAAAAGGTAAGTTACCTATGATTGTTGGAGGTACAGGGTTATATATTAACTCTCTTATATTCAATTATAACTTTGCAGAAACTAATAAAGATGAAGAATATAGAAATTTTTTAGTAGAAGAAGCAGAGAATAAAGGAAAAGAATATGTACATGAACTTTTAAAAGAAGTTGATAAAACTTCCTATGAAAAACTTTTCCCTAATGATTTAAAAAGAGTAATTCGTGCTTTAGAAGTTTATAAAGTAACTGGTAAGACTATTCATGAGGTAAATGAAGAAATAGATGTCTTTGATATACCTTATAATATACACTATTATGTTTTAAATATGGATAGAGAAAAGCTTTATGAAAGAATTAACTTGCGTGTGGATCTTATGTTTAAGGAAGGGTTAATAGAAGAAGTAAAGACTTTGAAGAGTATGGGGTTGCATAAAGAAATGCAATCAATGAAGGGTATAGGATATAAAGAAATACTTCAATATTTAGATAATGAAATTACCCTAGAGGAAGCTGAATATTTAATTAAGAAGGGTAGTAGAAACTATGCTAAGAGGCAACTTACATGGTTTAGAAAAGATAAAAGGTCTACCTGGATAGATAAAGATAATTATATTTCTGATGAAGATATAGTTGATGTAATAGTAAAGGATTATACTTCTAAAATTTAAAGGTATTTTCATTATTTTAGAGGATTTATAAATTATATATAGAATAAATATAGTACTAACATATAGTACATGGAGGGCAAGATTATGAACAAATCAGCAAATAACTTACAAGACATTTTTTTAAACAATGCAAGAAAGAATAAAATCCCTGTAACTATTCACTTAGTAAATGGATTTCAAATTAAAGGTAATGTTACTGGTTTTGATAGTTTTACAGTTGTTCTAGACTCAGAAGGAAAGCAAATGATGTTGTATAAACATGCTATATCATCTATAACTCCTCAAAAGGCTATTTTATTTGTAGATAATAAATATAACAAGTAAAGAATAGGGATACCTATTCTTTACTCTTGTTTAATAGAGAATTATTTTAAAGGAGAAATAAGATGTTAGATATTACTAAAGAAATGTTAAATAAAAAGTATGGTATAACAGAGGACGCTATTGATTTATATAATAAAGCTATTGCAGATGTTCAACCTCAGTTTGATAAGCTTGATGAAATAAGAGAGTTTAATCAATTAAAGGTATTAAATGCTTTACAAGAAGAAAGAATAAGTGACATGCACTTTACTAACTCATCTGGATATGGGTATGGTGATGTAGGAAGAGATGCCTTAGATAAAGTATATGCAAGGGTTTTCAACTGTGAAAGTGCTTTAGTAAGACCTCACTTTGTAAATGGAACACATGCTATAGGTGCAGCACTATTTGGTAACTTAAGACCTGGAGATACTATGTTAAGTATTTGTGGTACACCTTATGACACTTTACATAATATAATAGGAATTAGCGGCAATGAGAACATAGGTTCTTTAGCTGAGTATGGCGTTAAATATAAACAAATAGATTTAGATGAAAATAATAAAGTTAATATTACTAAGGTTAAAGAAGAATTAGAGTGCGATAAGTCAATTAAACTAGTACATATACAACGTTCTACTGGATATGGTTGGAGAAAATCTTTATATGTTTCAGAAATAGGTGAAATTATTAAAGAGGTTAAAAAAGTTAGTCCAGAGGTTATCTGTTTTGTAGATAACTGCTATGGTGAACTTATAGAAACTATGGAGCCTACGGATGTTGGTGCTGACTTAATAGCAGGATCTTTAATTAAAAACATTGGTGGTGGAATAGCTCCAACAGGTGGTTATATAGCAGGTAAAGAAAAGTTTGTTGAACAAGCCTCTTATAGATTAACTATACCTGGAATAGGTGGAGAATGTGGGTCAACCTTTGGTGTTATGAGATCAATGTATCAAGGATTATTCTTAGCTCCTCATATTTCAATGGAGGCAGTAAAGGGTGCTATATTATGTGCTAGATTAATGGAGTTATGTGGATTTGAAGTTCTTCCAAAGTCTACGGATATGAGAAGTGACATAATTCAAGCTATTAAGTTTAATGATAAAGATAAACTTATTAACTTCTGTAAAGGGATTCAATATGGTTCACCAATTGATTCTTTTGTAGAGTGTGAGCCATGGGATATGCCAGGGTATAATGATCAAGTAATTATGGCTGCTGGTGCCTTTATTCAAGGTTCTTCAATTGAATTATCAGCAGATGCACCTATAAGAGAACCTTATATTGCATATCTTCAAGGTGGATTAACTTTTGATCATGCAAAAATAGGAATATTAATAGCTTTATCTAAAGTTTTATAATATACTTTGAGAATTTACCTATAAAAATAAGCTGTTACTAAAAGTATTAACTTTGTAACAGCCTATTTTTTAATATTTTCTATATATACCAGCTAATTTACCAAGAATACTACAATCTTCAACTATAATTGGATCCATTGATGAATTCTCAGGTTGTAATCTAATATGATCATTCTCTTTGAAAAATCTCTTTAAAGTAGCCTCGTTATCAACTAAAGCAACTACGATATCTCCATTAGAAGCTGCATTAACCTTTTCTATTATGGCTAAATCTCCATCTAATATACCGGCTTCAATCATACTTTCTCCAGATACCTTTAGCATAAATAACTCATTGTTACTTTTTACAAAATTAAGAGGAATAGAAAAGTATTCTTCTATATTTTCAACAGCTAAAATAGGTAATCCAGCAGTCACCTTACCGACTATAGGAATATCAACCATCTCTTTTTTTATAACAGAGTCCTTTAATAATTCAATTGCTCTAGGCTTCGCAGGATCTCTTCTTATATATCCAATTTTTTCTAATTTAGAAAGAATAGAGTGAACCGTTGAAGTAGAGGTTATATTTAAAGCCTTTCCAATTTCTCTAACTGAAGGCGGATACCCTTTAGCTTGTATTTGTTCTTTAATGAAGTTATAGACTTCTAAGTTTCTATTTACTTGTTTGCTATCTTCATTTTTCATTATGCTTCACCTCTCAATATAGGAATAATGTCATTATAGCATAACTTGAAATAAATAGCAAACTAATGTTCAATGTGATAATGCTCGCACTATCTAGAGTTAAGAGGGTTAAAATTTATAAATAAAGGCAATTATTATATAGTAACTCTAAAAAGTACTTATTTAAGATAATTTCATATATAAATTAAAAAACTTAAAATAATGAGTAGTTATAGAGCTAATAAATCTTATTTTTAAAGAGATATGATTTAATGATAGTATATCCTTATGTACTATTAAATTTATATTGAAAATCAAATAAAATTTTGTTATAATATAAAAGTTATACTACTATTAAATTTAAGAGGTGGTAATTAATATGAAAATGTGTGTATATAATAGTAAAAAACAATGTATTTCATGTGGTGAATGTGATATATGCGATTTGAATCGTGAAAAAAAATGCGATAATTGTGGAATATGTCTACAATTAGAAGGTATAGATATTAAAGCCGTAAAAATAGATGAATTGAATCAAAAACTGAACACAACTGATAATGTAAAAACACTTAAAGTAAAAGCTAAAAAAGATGCAATAAATAAAGCAAAAATTGAAAATCTTAATGCTAGTGAAGTTGAAGAAATAAAACCTCTTACAGATTCTGATCAATTAATTTCAGAGTTATTAGACTTGGAAAGCTATGACAATTATGAAGAAAGTTGTAGTTATGAAGAGGGGATAGATGATGATGTTTCCCTAGATGTTATGGATAATAATGATATGTGGGAATACATCGATGATGTAGATAACCTGTCAGAAATATTAGAGGATGACTTGTTAAGCAAAAACTATACAACAGAGGTTGCTCCAGGATTAATAGTATATAATTCTAGAAGTAGAGAGTAACATATAAAAAACCGCTAAAATAGTTAACTAACTAATTTTTAGCGGTTTTTTATATTGCATATTTAAATTACATATCTGCAAGAGGATTAGATAAAGAGGCTTCTCTTAAAGTCTCATCATCTACATGTGTATATATTTGAGTTGTTGATACGTTTTCATGACCTAAGATTTTCTGTAAGCTTCTTATGTCAACACCTCCATGTTTATACATTAAAGTTGCGGCAGTATGACGCAATTTATGTGGTGTGTACTTTGTAGTATCTAGACCGGCTTCATATATATGTTTTTTCACTAATCTTTCAACAGATCTTTGAGAAATACGCATATGTTTATTACTAATGAATAATGCATTTTTATCTTGAGAAAGAACCTTATCTTGTTCCTTTTCACGAATTATAAGATATTCATTAATTGCCCTAATGCAAGCACCATTTAAATATACGGTTCGTTCTTTATTACCTTTTCCTATAATAGATATAGTATCATCTTTAATCATATTAACATCTATACTGCATAACTCTGAAAGCCTTAATCCACAATTTAAGAAAAGGGTAATTATACATTTATCTCTTTCTTTATTTTTGCCATCTATAGATTTTAATAATTGCACACTTTCATCTAGATTTAAGTAGGTTGGATTTCTTTTGGCAATTTTAGGAGATTCCAATTCTTCAGCAGGATTTTTATCAATCTCTTTACTAACTTTAAACAGATATTTAAAGAAGGACTTTATGCATGCAATTTTTCGTGCACGGGCATAGACACTATTATCTCTATATAATTCTGTGTATCCAACAAAAGCAATAAGATCTTGTAACTTTAAGCTTCTTATTACATCTATATTAATATCCTTTACTGAAATTTCATCCCAGTTACTTAAGTATGCATCCGTCATTTTATATATTTTAATAAACTTTAAAAACATAGTTAAGTCATAAGTATATGCTTTTACTGTATTAATTGATTTACCTTTTATAGATAAAAGATAATTATTAAACTCATTTACAAATGAGGGAAGTAGGGGATCAAACATATTTTTATAATCATAATTCATATCCGTAATTAACTCCTATAAATTTACTATTAAATTAATTATACAACTAAATAGTAATAAATAAAGGCTAAAACTAATTGTAAATTTTAAAAACTCAAAAAAACTTGGGAAATAATTATATAAATTAAAATTTATAATTTTACATAAACCTTATAAAATATGCTATATATTATATAGAAATATAATATATTAGCTCTAAAAATCATATAAAAGCATAAACTATATGATTTTATATATAAGGAAAAGAAATAACAAATATAGATAATATTTAGATATGAAAGCAAAGTTATATATAGCTATATAATATGAGAAAATACAACTATTTTCTTTGAAAAAGAGAGAATATTAACGTCGTGAAATGTAAATTTCACGACGTTATATGCATTTTAAATCTATTTATTGGTATTAATATGACTTTTATCTTTTTAAGTTATCATATATAACTATATCACTTTCTTAAGTTCCATTAATTAATAAACCTTTTTCATTTTTCTATTTTCTCTTAGCAATGATATTGAATTATATAAGGCTTCATCCTTATATAATTTATTTTCTGGATTTTGTAAAATTTCCTCTTCGTTATGACAAACTTCGTATCTTGAAAAACTCAAAGCAATACTGGCTTTACTTGAAGTACTAGACATTAACTCTATTGGATAATTCATAGAAGTTTGAATAGGTACCTCTCCAGTTAGTTCAAATTTATGTTCATCCATTAATGGTTCATTAAAAGATCCCTTCATTCTAGTTATATCGGATATTATTTTGCCCATATAATCTATAGGTGCAATAATATTAAACTTATATAGCGGTTCTAATAAAATACATTTATTTTTTTCTAATCCCTGCTGTAATGCTCTTATAGTTGCTATTCTAAAATCTCCACCATGAGTATGTTCTAAATTATGAGAACCACCTATTAATTTAATATCCATATCTGTAATCATAGAGTTAATTAAAATACCATGCTTTACAGCATCCTCAATGTTCTTTTCAATAATATTTTGAAATTGAGAAGGTAAAATATCTAAACTTAAAGCAGAACTGTATTTTATTCCTGCTCCTCTTTCCAATGGAGAAATTTCAAGTTCAACTTCTCCATAGTGATTTTTAGGTTCATAATGACAAAAACCAGTGCTTTTTTCACTAATAGTTTCTAAAAAAGTTACTGTAGGAGATGCAAAATCTATATTAAGGTTAAATCTATTTTCTAAAACTTCTTTTAAAACATCCATATGAATTATTCCTCTAATATCAACTATTGCCTCTTTCATATTATTTACATACTGAGGGTTTAATGTTGGATCCTCTAGAGCTAGGATATTTAGAGACTCTAATAACTTATTATAACTATCTTCATCCTTACATATAATTTTCGAACTTAAAAATCCTCTATCATTGGGTAAAATATTATCAATTGAATTTTCTTTTAATAAATCTCCTATATGTGAATTTTTCAAGCCTGAAACTACACCTATGTCACCCTCTTCTAAAGATTCAAGAGTTATAAACTTTTGACCTATGTATTTTCTAATTGAATTTATTTTATTTTCTATATTGTTTTCTCCAAAATAAAAACTTTGTCTTGGTTTTAAAGATCCTTTTATAACTTTTACATAAGAAAGTAATCCCTCTGTTTTATCCTGACGAAGCTTATAAACTAAACTTACATTTTTCAAACTAGAGTTATTATGATCTATAGATTCTAATAGCTTTTTATTTTTCAAACTTTCCTTTGGATTAGGAAGAAAATCTGTAATACAATCTAATAAATTCTCAATTCCCTTCCCCTCTATAGCAGAACCTAAAACAACAGGATATATATAGCCAGCTTTACATTGAGCTTTAATTTCACTTTCTAATTCTTCTTTTAAGATATCCTCTCCATTTAAATACCTTTCTAAAAAAACTTCATTTTTCTGGCTAATTAACTCTATTAAATTTTCTAAATTTTCAGTACTAAAAGTGTTATCATTAATAAGAAGTATATCACTGCTTAAATTAGACTTAATATTTTCAAGGCTATATTCTATCTCTACTCCAGTTCTATCAATTTTATTTAATAAAATTACAGTAGGTATATTATTAAGTTTTAGTTCTCTCCACAAAGTTTCTGTATTGCCTTTTACACCCTCTAAAGCTGATATTATTAAAATAGCACCATCTATAGCAAGTAAACTTCTTTGAACCTCAGGATAAAAATCTATATGTCCTGGAGTATCTATTAAATTTATATGTGTATCTTTCCAAGTAAAATTTACTTCATCTGCATATATTGTAATTCCCCTTTTTCGTTCTAACTCGTTATAATCTGTTACAGCGTTTCCATTATCAACACTACCGAGACTTCTAATTTTACCTGATAAATATAACATCTGTTCTGTAGTAGTAGTCTTCCCTGCATCTACATGAGCGAAAATTCCTATATTTCGTAAATTCATTGATATACGTCCCTTCTTTTATAATAAAAATTTAAGGTAAATCTTTTCCTCTAGCTGCTATATAAAGATCATACCATTCTTCTCTTGTTAAATTAACCTCATTGGCGTATGAAGTATTCTTTATGTGATCCTCATTACCACTGCCTATTACAGGTCTTATATTAGAATAAGGTTTCATAAGCCATGATAACATAATTGATTCCACAGTAGTATTCTTTACATATGCCAGTTCTCTCAATAGCTTTTTAGTATTTAGTACCTCTTTGCTATCTTTTATAGTATTCATCTCTTTAATATATAATCCTTGTGCTAATGGACCATAAGCCTGTAGCTCTATATTATTCAATATACAATATTCAATTGTTCCATGTGGAAAGTTAACTTTTGAGGAATCATTAGTGTTTATTAAAATAGAACTTTCTAAAAAATCATTTTTATATAAACTCATTTCTAATTGATTAACCTTGATCTTTCTACCTATAAACTTTTCTAAAAACATTATTTGACTATAACTCATATTAGATACACCTATATCTTTAATCAATCCCTCATTAAACAAATAATCAATTGCACTTTTTAATTCTTCGGGATTAATAAGCAAATCCATTCGGTGAAGTAATAAAATATCCAAATAATTAGTTTTTAAATTTTCAACACTTTTTTTCACTTGCTTTATTATGTAATCATAAGAAAAATTATATTGACAGTTAGTTTTATTGCTCCATAAATCTATACCTACTTTAGATTGAATACATAAATTTTTTCTATCTAACTCTCTCTCCAACAAGTATTCACCAAAGACCTTTTCAGATTTTCCTAAATTATATATATCAGCAAAATCTAAAGTCTTTATTCCTATGCTTAAGGCAGCATCTAAGGCCTTAAAAGCTATTTTTCTATCATCTTTAGATATAGGTGTATTATCCCATTCCCCACCAATACCCATAGTACCGTATATAAACTTATTTTTCATAAATATCCCCTTTACTATTTTATATTTAGATAATTATACCATGCATAGTAATGTTAAATCATTAATAAATTATGTATATATCTATATAAATGTAATAGAGTAAAACAAATTAAGATTGTTTTACTCTATTACATTTATATTACTTACCCTTATTAAGTTTTAACTCATGTTCTATTCTTGTACCATAATCTATATCAAAATCCTCTTGAATCTTATTCTAAAATATACCTAGTGAATTTAATAATACGACTCCGATTAATACTGGTGCAACATATTTAATAATAAAAGAATATAAGAAACCTAATTTAAATTTGCGTAATTCACCATTAGTTATTTCATCAATAACATATCTTGTCTTCCAAATCCATCCTGCAAATATACATACTAGGATTCCCCCTATAGGTAATAATACATTGTTAGTTAAAGCATCTAAGAAATCAAATATACTTTTGTTCAGTATAGTTATATTACTAAGTGCACCAAAGGATAATGCACATGGTATAGATAATAAAAATACTACTACTGCTGAAGTAATGGTTGCTTTTTTTCTACTTATTTTAAATTTTTCACTTGCATAGGAAACAAATACCTCCATTAATGAAACCGTTGAAGTTATAGCCGCTATTAAAACAAGTGAAAAGAATAAAATTGCAAAGATATTACCAAAAGGCATTTCGTTAAATACTATAGGCAAGGTTTGAAATAGTAATGTTGTTCCACTTTGTGGATCTAGTCCATACGCAAAAACTGCTGGAAAAATAACTAAACCTGCCATTAAAGCAATTAATGTATCCGCTATTGTAACCTGAACTGCTAGTCCTGGTATGCTTTCTTTTTTTCCTATATAACTACCATAGGTAATTATTATACCCATACCTAAGCTTAAAGAATAAAAGGAGTGACCTAAGGCATCTAAAATAGCTTCACCGGTTAATAAAGAAAAATCAGGTTTAAATAAAAATTTTACTCCTTCAAAGGCACCTGGTAGACTTAAACTTCTTATCATTAATCCAAACAATAGTATTAATAAAATCGGCATTAAGATCTTACTAAACTTCTCTATTCCATTCTTTACTCCTAGAAATACTATTATGGATGTTATTATGATTATTATAAGTGAACCTAAAATAGGTTCTGTAGTACTTGATATAATTGAGGTAAAATATTCTCCTATGTTAGAGGATGTAATTGTAGATAAAGACCCACTTATTCCTCTAACTATATATGAAATTAGCCATCCAGCTATTACACTGTAAAATGACATTATTAAAAATGCCGTTGCTATACCAATTGTTCCTATAAATCCCCATTTCTTATTGCCTATTATATTATCAAAGCTACTTGAGGCATTAGCTTGTCCTTTTCGTCCTATTGCAAATTCTGTTACCATAACAGGTAAGCCAAGTATTAATACACATAGTAAATATACAATTAAGAAGGCAGCTCCTCCATGTTTTCCTGTAATGTATGGAAATCTCCATATGTTACCTAGTCCAATAGCTGATCCAGCTGCTACAGCTATAATCCCTAATTTGGACCCAAATCCTTCACGTTCTTTTAACTCTTTCATAGTAAATATCCTCCCTATTAAATATTTTTATAACTTCTATTTTACGAAGAATTCCATTCATTAGTTTAAATTGTTAAAGTGATATGTTTAAAAAAATTACAAATGAAATTTTATTCAACTAAACACATGTAAAATTCTTATTTAATGAATATTTATTCTTAAATTATTAATATAATACCCTTGTTTTTTATAATTGTAAAGAAAAAGTTTAAAAAATTTATAAAATTATATTTAATTTATTCAAAATAAATTTGTTATATACTACCGAAATATTAAGTCTATATTTAAAAATTATAGAAGGAAAAGCTATAATTAATGATTATTTAATTATAAATCTACACTTTATATAAGAATTTACTTTAAATTTTTTTAATATATCTTAATAAATCAACTCTATATTACATGATATTAAAAAATCTTTTTCAAAAACAAATATGAAGGCAATACTTCATATTTATACTATAATTCATATAAAAATTCATATTGGGATTTAACCTTGGTGGGAAAATAGCTAAATTTTCAATTAGATAAGAGAAGTAATTTCGTAAAACATATAATACTATTTATAATAGTAGCTCTTGCTATATTAAATAATCTATAAGATAGATATTAGATAATTTTCAATATAAAAAGCTGTGTAACAATAAAGTCACACAGCCTTCTTATATTTTTATACGTTTATATCAGCTTTTTCACCTAATAATTCTCTATTTTCTTCTAATACAGGTTTAACATACTCATTTACAAACTCTACAACTTGACCTGGAGCTCTTCCAGTGAATTTTTTAGGATCAATAATAGCTACTATCTCTTCTTTTGACATTTTGAATGAAGGATCTGCTATTATTCTATCTATTAAATCATTAGAAAGACCTTCTTCTTTAACACGTCTTGCAGCATCCATAGAGTGAACACGAACTCTTTCATGTAAATCTTGTCTATCTCCACCTCTTAATACAGCTTCCATTAATATATTTTCAGTTGCCATAAATGGTAGTTCATTATTTACATGTGCTTCAATTACTTTAGGATATACAACTAAGTTCTCTGCAACATTCATATATAAGTTTAGAACACCGTCTAATGCAAGGAATGCTTCAGCTACAGATATTCTTTTGTTTGCTGAGTCATCAAGTGTTCTTTCAAACCATTGAGTGGCAGCTGTTATTGCAGGGTTTAATGAGTTAACAATTATATATCTTGAAAGAGCACCTATTCTTTCAGATCTCATAGGATTTCTCTTATATGCCATAGCTGAAGATCCTATTTGATTTTTTTCAAAAGGTTCTTCTAATTCTTTCATGCTTTGTAATAATCTTAAATCATTACTAAACTTATAAGCACTTTGTGCTATTTCTGATAAAGTATTTAACACTATAGAATCAACTTTTCTTGAATAAGTTTGCCCTGTTACAGGATATGTATCCTTAAAGCCCATTTTTTCAGCAACAAGTTTATCCAATGTTTTAACCTTAACTTCATCGTCATTAAATAATTTCATAAAACTTGCTTGAGTTCCAGTAGTACCTTTTACTCCTCTAAGTTTTAAATTGTGAATTACAAAATCTAAATTTTCTATATCTAACATTAACTCTTCAATCCAAAGAGAAGCTCTTTTACCAACAGTAGTAAGTTGAGCTGGTTGATAGTGAGTAAATCCTAAACAAGGCATATCTTTATATTTTAAAGCAAAATTAGTTAAATAGTTTATTACATTTATAAGCTTTTTCTTTATAATAATTAATGCTTCTCTCATAACAATTAGGTCTGTATTATCCCCTACATAGCATGAAGTAGCTCCTAAATGTATTATTCCTTTTGCCTTAGGGCATTGTAATCCATATGCATGAACGTGACTCATTACATCATGTCTAATTTCTTTTTCTTTTTTTTCTGCTTCCTCAAAATTAACATCATCTTGATATAATTTTAATTCATTAATTTGCTCTTCTGTTATATGTAATCCAAGCTCTTTTTCGCTTTCAGCTAAAGCTATCCATAATTTTCTCCATGTTCTAAACTTCATATTGTCTGAAAAAATAAATGACATTTCCTTTGAAGCGTATCTAGTATTAAGTGGTGTATTATATATATCTCTCATATTGAACCTCCATACGTATATATTTAAATTTTCACTCGTTATAATTCATATTATAACATATAAAATAGCTAAATGTAACATTTTCGTTCGTAAATATTGTAATTTTCAAAAATTTAATCTTTTAAAGTTATAATTTATAATACTAAAAATATATTTTAATATAATTGTATTATTTTCACAAGAAAAATTCAAATAAGGAGGGATATTATGTATAAAATCAGTCTAATTGATAAAGTATCTTTTATATTAGTAATTTTAGGTGCATTAGTATGGTTAATCTTTGGAATTGCAAATGTGAACATAATTGAATCACTTTTAGGTTTTGCTCCTATACTACAAAGAGCAGTGTATATACTTGTGGGCTTATCTGGACTTAACATGATTTACTTTTTACTTAAAACTGGAGCTAGTAGTAAATAATATAAAAATAAGAGACTATCTATATATTTAGCATAGTCTCTTATTTTTATTTAAAATTTTATTTGCTTTCTTTAACTTCTTCTTTAATGAACTTATCCTTTGGAGCTTCACATTTAGGACATTTTGCTGGTCTGCATCTTCCTTCTTTAGTCTCTCCACAAACTGAACATTTCCATATTGCCATAATATCGACCTCCGTTTAAAATTTAAATATATAATATCATAAAGAATAAATATAATCAACTAATAATTAATATCTTCAATATAATTATTTGATTTTTTTTATAGATAGTATAAAATATAAGTGAATTATCTTTTAAGGAGTGTACAATGAAAGACTTTTTAAGAAAAGAATTAAGAGAAAAACGCCATAAATTATCTGTAAAAGAAGTAGCTAATAAGAGCTCTTACATAGAGATTCAACTAGATAAGATTATTAGTAAGCTAAATGTTAAAAATATTATGCTTTACTATAGTTTTAAAAATGAGGTCTCTACAGAGAAATACATAACTAAGTTACTTAATAGTGATTTTAATGTTATTTTACCTTATTCTCAAATATCTACAAAGGCCATAATTCCATATTTAATTAAAAACCTAAAAGAGGATCTTTCTAAAAGTTCCTTTGGTATACTAGAGCCTAATATTAATATCAATTCAGTATTTCCTATAGATAAAATAGAGGTAGTTGTTATTCCTGGTATAGCTTTCGATATCCAAGGAAATCGTATGGGTTTTGGAGCTGGGTTTTATGATAGGTTCTTAATTAAAAATGAAAATATGATAAAAATAGCAATTTGTTATGACTTTCAACTGTTAAATTCAATACCTAATGAACCACATGATGTTAAAATGGATATAATAATAACAGAGGAAAGAGTATTAATTTTAAACAATAATATAAAAACTTTACTAATTGATTAAGCTTTTGTAAAATAAATTTTCTTTATGTTTTTAGGTTAATATTAATGATATAATTATATCAAAGAGAAATATAGTTTTTAAATTTATATAATACATTAAATTAAAGGATGGGGAAATATGAATATTGCATTCTTTTTAACACCTAAGAAAGATGTTATACATCTAAAAAACAATACTACTATGCAGGAAGCTGTTAATACTATGTATAAATACAGATATACTGCTGTTCCAATTATAAACGAAAAAGGAAAATATGTTGGAACTTTAACTGAAGGGGATTTACTTTATAAACTAAAAAAAGATGAATCAGTATCCTTGAAGGATATGAGTAATATATTAGTAGAAGACATACCAAGATATCAAATAAACAGGCCAGTATCAATAAATTCTAATATTAAAAACCTTATTAATATAGCAAAATACCAAAACTTCGTGCCTGTAGTTGATGATAATAATACCTTTATAGGTATTATTAAAAGAAGTGATATAATTAAGTATTGTTATGATATAATAACTGTAAATGATAATGAACTAAAAGAAGCTATGACTATATAGACTTTTAAATTTTAGTTTTATTTTAAATAATATACCTATAAAACTTAACTTATTATAACTTTAAAGCCACTTTATTCAAATGAAATAAAGTGGCTTTAATTTATTTTATAAAGTTACAAACTACAGGATATTTAAAACATCCTGTAGTAGTATTTCTTATGATTATAATAATTCTTTTTCTAATAGATCTAATAAAGTATTAAATTTCTCTATTGTATCTTCGAGTGGTTTTGGTGAAGTCATATCAACCCCTGCTTTTCTTAAAAGTTCTATAGGCTTTTCAGTACAACCAGCTTTTAAAAAATCTAAGTATCTATCAACTGCATCTTGTCCTTCTTCAAGTATTAACTTAGCAAATGAGTTTCCAGCTGCAAATCCTGTAGTATATTGATATACATAGAAGTTAAGTCCATAGAAATGTAGAATTCTTGTCCATTCTAAGCCTATTCCTTCATCAACAATCATATCAGGACCAAAGTATTTAACGTTTAATCCATGATATATTTTACATATTTCTTCTGCAGATAAAGATTCACCTTTTTCTAATTTACTATGAGTTATTAACTCAAATTCAGCAAACATAGCTTGTCTAAATACAGTAGTTCTTATTCCTTCAAGTTCTTGATTTATTAATCTTAATCTTTTTTGCTTATCTGTTTCATTTTCGATTAAATCATGTATTAATAAGCATTCATTAGTAATTGATGCAACTTCTGCACAGAATAATGAGTAATCACTATATATATATGGTTGATTTTTTCTTGAATAATATGAGTGTACTGAGTGTCCCATTTCATGTGCAAACATAGATACATCATTTAAACCAAATCCATAGTTTAAAAGAACGTAAGGCATACTAGTATACGAACCCCATGAATAGTTTCCACCCTTTTTACCCTTAGTTTCTAAAACATCTACCCATCCACTTTCGATTCCCTTAGAGAATATGTCTAGGTATTCTTCACCTAATGGTCTTAACCCATGCTTAACCATTTTAACTGCATCTTCAAATTCTACACGTTCTGTAGAGTTATCTGAATTTTTAATCAATGGAACATATAAATCATATATATGCATTTCTTCTAAGCCTAATAATTTCTTCTTAAGAGAAACGTATCTATGTAGTGATTTTATGTTGTTATTTATAGTATCTATAACATTGTGGTACACTTGAACAGGTATATGATTTGGTTTAAGAGCATATTCTAATGCTGAATCATATTTACGTACCTTAGAATTAAATATAAAGTTCTTATTTCCAGCTATTAATGTTGCAGCAAAAGTATTTTTAAATTTACCATAAGTTCCAAATAAAGTTTCAAAAGCTGCTTTTCTAACAGAGGCATCTGATGATTTTAAAAATTGATTGTAGTTACCTTCTGTAAGTTCAACCATATTTCCCTTCTCATCTTTGATACATGGAAAGCTCATATCAGCATTAGCTAGCATACCAAAAATATTAGTTGGTGCATTTAAACAGTCACCTACAGCTGCTAAAATTGACTCCTCTTCCTTACTTAAAGTATGAGGTTTAGCTTCTAAAATTGTTTCAATATGTTTTTTATATAAAGCTAGTCCATCTTCTTCTTTTATTAATTCATCCAAATTAAAGTTCTCTATAGATAATAATTCTGGTACTAAGAAAGCTATATTGCTATAATATTCTGCAATATATGATTCCACTTTGCTTTTTATTATTTGTGCTTCAGCTTTAGTAGTATCCTCATCAGATTTCATGTTAGCATAAACAGATAACTTATCTAATAGAATTCCAACTTCACAATATCTATCAAAGAAATTTTTTAATTCCTTTGCACTATGAAGTTTCCCCTGAAAATCTTTCATTGTAGATGCCATATTTTTTAAATCTTCAAAATCTTTTTCCCAAGCCTCAAAGCTATTGTACATAACATCAAGTTTCCACTTATATTTTGAATCAACTTGGTCTCTAGTCTTTAATACATTTGTATCAGACATAATTAATCCCCCTTGTATATTAAATGTTTTTACATAATTTTATCATATATTGATTTATTTATCTATACATATTTCCTTTTATTATTGAATTAATAATAGCCATGAAATTCATGGCTATTATATTATTCTCCCATTATATCAGTCCAAATTTTGTCGTATTCTTTAACCCTCTCACCTAAATCTAAAAATATTTCACATCTATCAAGAACTGATTCCTCTGGATAAGCTGCTTTGTTGTTTTTCATGTCCTCATCTAATAATTCAAAGGCTTTTTTATTTGGAGTGGAATATCCTATATAGTCTACATTTCTTTTAGCTATATCAGGTCTATTCATAAAGTTTATAAATAGTTCAGCTTCTTTTTTATGTTTAGTCCCCTTAGGTATTACCATATTGTCAAACCAAACATTACTACCTTCCATTGGTACTACATAATCTAAATCTTCATTGTTTCCCATCATTATTATGGCATCACCAGACCATACAACTGCAATAGCAGCTTCTTCTTCTATTATCATATCCTTAACTTCATCCCCTACATAAGCTCTTACTAAGGGCTTTTGAATTACAAGTTGCTCCTTAGCTTCTTGTAATTTAGCAGAATCCTTTTCATTTAAAGAATATCCTAATTTTTTCAAGGCTACTCCTATAGAATCACGTTGGCTATTTAACATTAAGATTTGATCTTCATACTTACTATCCCATAAGTCACTCCAGTTAACAATTTCATCATCTATTAAGCTTTTATTGTAAACAACACCTACAGTTCCCCACATATATGGAATTGAATATTTGTTATGAGGATCAAAGTCTAAATCTTTAAATTTATCATCTATATATTCAAAGTTAGGAACGTTACTCATATCTATTTCTTCTAATAAGTCTTCATTTATCATTTTTACTATCATATATTCAGAGGGAATTGCTACATCATAAGCCCCTGGTGAATTTTTTAGCTTTACGTACATTTCCTCATTAGTAGCAAATTGTTCATATATAACTTTAATATCATATTCCTTTTCGAATTCGCTTATTACACTTTCATCTATATAGTCGCCCCAATTATACACAGTTATAGCAACTCTATCATCTTTACATGCTACTAAATTAAAGCTTATTAAGATAAGTACTATCAATGATAATATTTTACATAAAGTTTTCTTCAATTTATTTTTTTCCTCCTTCATTAGATGCTTTTCTATTTACAATTAATAAAATTATTATTACGGCTAAGAACATTAATGTTGAAAGTGCATTAATCTTTGGATTAATTCCTCGTCTCGCCATAGAAAAGATTGATATTGATAAATTAGTTACTCCTTGTCCTGTAGTAAAGAAGCTAATTACAAAATCATCTATAGAAAGTGAAAAAGCCATTAAAGCTCCAGCTATAATACCTGGTTTGATTTGAGGTATTATAACTCTTGTTAGAGCATAAAATGGTGTAGCACCTAAATCTAAAGCTGCCTCCATAGTGTTTTTAGGAAGCTGTTTTAATCTTGGTAACACCGATAAAACCACATATGGTGTACAAAAAGTTACATGTGCTAGTAACATAGATAAAAAACCTAATTGTAGTCCGATAAAATTAAATAAAATCATTAATCCTACTGCTGTAACTATATCAGCATTTAAAACAGGCAAGTAATTTAAGTTAATTAAAAGCTTTCTTTTAAATCCTTTCATGGAATGTATTCCAAAGGCTGCTAATGTACCTAAAACTGTAGATATAAAAGCAGAAAGAACTCCAACTAGTAAAGTATAATATAATGATTTCATTATGCTTGTATCTTTGAACAACTCTATATACCACTTCAGCGTAAAACCATTCCAATTGGCTCTAGATTTACTATCATTAAAAGAAAATACTATCAATACAATAATAGGAGCATATAAAAATAAAAATACTAAGAAAGCATATAATCTTTTTCCATATTTTTTTACCATAATCCCCTACCATCCTCTTTATCAGTCTTAGACATAAACGCCATGGAAATTAATATTACAACTATCATAATAATAGAAATAGCAGATCCAAAGTTCCAATCATCAGTTACTAAGAATTGTTGTTCAATTAAATTACCAACCAGCATGTATTGTCCTCCACCTAGTAATCTTGAAATAATGAAAGTTGTTACTGAAGGCATAAAAACCATAGTAATTCCAGACATTACTCCCGGCATACTCAATGGTAAAATTATTTTTGTAAATACCTTTTTACTACTTGCGCCTAAATCTTTTGCAGCTTCCATAATACTTTTATCCATTTTAATTAACACAGTGTATATTGGAAGAACCATAAAGGGTAAAAAGTTATATACCATACCAAGTAGTACTGCTCCATCTGTATATAGCATTGATAGCTTTTGTATGCCTATGGCAGCTAATAATTTATTTATAAATCCATTTTTACCTAATATCGCAAGCCAAGCATATGTTCTCAATAAAAAATTCATCCACATAGGTAATATAAATAGCGGAACAAGCAAATTTCTTTTTCTTTCACTTAATTCACTTAAAATCATAGCTAAAGGATAGCCAATCAATAAACATAATACTGTAGCTTGGAAGGCTAATTTTATAGATCTCATTAAAATTTTAAAATATACAGGTTCAAAAAATCTTTTATAATTTGAAAATGTAAAAACCATTTCCCCGCTTTCGGTAAAACTCAAAAATAATACTAAAAACATGGGAACTACTACAAAAATAGAACTCCAGATTATATAAGGAAGTGCAGCGGATCTTTTCTTCATTATTACTCACTTCCTTTTTTCATAATATGTATGTCATCAGGATATATATCTAATCCTATATTGGTTCCAATAGACACATTAGCAGTATTATGTAATAACCATATGTTTTCATTTTCTTGAACTATTATTTCATAATGAACACCCTTAAATGTTATATCTGTAACTTTTCCTGTTAACATGCCCTTATCTTCAGGTACTATTTTTATATCTTCAGGTCTAATAACAACTTCTATTTCTTCATTTATGTTAAAGCCTTTATCAACACATTCAAAATTTCTGCCACAAAAATTCACTAAATAATCCTTTATCATTATTCCATTAAGTATATTAGATTCTCCAATAAAATTTGCTACGAAAGAATTTATTGGTTCATTATATATATCTTCTGGTGCACCCATTTGTTGAATTTCTCCCTTGTCCATAACTACAACTGTATCGGACATAGAAAGTGCTTCTTCTTGATCATGGGTTACATAAATAAATGTAATACCTAATTTTTGTTGCATATGCTTTAGTTCAGTTTGCATTTCTTTTCTTAATTTTAAATCTAAAGCTCCTAAAGGTTCATCAAGAAGCAACACCTTAGGTTCATTTACTAAAGCTCTTGCAATTGCAACTCTTTGTTGCTGCCCACCACTTAAAGATGAGATCTGTCTTTTTTCAAATCCTTCAAGTGCAACAAGCTTAAGCATGTACTCTACTTTTTCCTTGATTATATCTTTAGGTAATTTCTTGATTTTCAATCCAAAGGCTATATTATCAAATACATTCATATGAGGAAATAAAGCATACTTCTGAAAGACAGTATTAATTTGTCTTTTATGTGGTGGAATATCTGATATATTTGTATTCTCAAATATTACTTCACCAGTATCAGCAGTTTCAAAGCCTGCAATTATTCTTAAAGTCGTGGTTTTCCCACATCCACTTGGACCTAATAGAGTTAAGAATTCATTTTTCTTAATCTCTAGATTAATATTTTTAAGAACATTGTTTCCCTCAAAGTTCTTTGAAATGTTTTTAATGCATATTATGTTTTCATGCAATTACATCACCCCTTAAATTTTTTGATATAAATTGTTTAAATATCTTGAAATTAATAGCAATTATTTAAACAAACTAATCATATTTTATAAAAAAATCACCCCTAATTCAATATTATTTCATATATTTAAGATGTAGAATTTAATAAAATTTTATTCTTTTATTTCTAAATATTATTTTTTATTAATAGTTATGCGTATATTTTACATTATTTACATTTTTCATATCTCTATTTTAATTAAAGTTTTTTATAAAAATTTAATTTCATTATGATAGTTTACTTTTTTATATATTTATCATAATAATTATTATGTAAACTAATTAGTTGATTATTCTTTACTCTTTTGATAATATATCTTTATAATTGAAATATTTAATTAATGAGGTGATTTTATGGCAAGTACATATTCATTTGATGTAGTTTCTCAAGTTGATATGCAAGAGGTTGACAATGCAATAAATCAATCTATGAAAGAGATTGGGAATAGATATGACTTTAAGGGCTGCAAAGCTGAAATAGAATTAAATGGCAGCGAAATAAAACTTCTAGCAGAGGATGATTATAAGTTAACTGCAATGAAGGAAGTTTTAAGCTCAAAACTATTTAAGAGAGGAATATCCCCTAAGGCTATTAGCTATGCTAAAAAGGAGGATGCTTCTTTAGGTACAGTTAGACAAAATGCTACTTTAGTAAATGGTCTTTCTAAGGATCAATGTAAAGTTGTAACTCAACTAATTAAGAATAGTAAATTAAAAGTTCAAGCTCAAATAAATGATGATAAAGTAAAAGTAACAAGTAAAGATAAAGATATTTTACAAGAATGCATTCAATTATTAAAAGCTGAGGATTTTGAATTCCCTATTCAATTTAACAATTACAGATAAAACAATTTAATGAATTCAAAACCTAAGAACTTTTAAATAAATAAAAACACTGATTTACATAAATCAGTGTTTTTATTTTAAATGGTTCATTTAGATTATTTATCAAATAATCCTCCGCCATTATTACTTCTTTTAGCTCCTCTAACTTCTCCTATAGATTTTATAGGTCTAGAGTTATCCTTTGTGCTTGCACTTTTAGCCTTTTTTTCTGCTATTATTTTTTTCATTAATTCTAAATTCTTTTCTACTGCTTTATCCTTCATTTAAAAACCTCTCTTTTTCTCATTGCTACCTTAACAATTTTAGAGTAATATTTTTATATTGTAAACTATTTTTATTTATATACATAAAATTATTTTTAACATATCTATATTACTAAAAAAATCTTCATTAACAAAGAGCCTTAAATATAACAACTTCATAATAAATCTTATTTTAATTTATGTATTAACTATAATAACATAATAAAAGGAGTATTGCTAATTAGCTCACATAAATATGTTAGCCTAACAATACTCCTAAAGCTTTATAGATTAAACTTCTCTAGTACACTTAACAGTCCAATCGCTAAGCTCTTTAATACTTAATCTTTCCATAGTTCTCATATAAGTAATTAAATCATCTCCTATTGGATCTATCCACTTCTCTTTATTTATACATTCTACACCCTTAGCTACAGCTACAATTGTTCCTATTTGTGCAGCATTACAGTCAACATCTTGTCCTTCCATAGATATGATAGTCATAGTCTTCTCAAAATCACCATTTCCATACCATAAAGCAATTACTTGAGCAGCTGCATTAGGATAAGCATGAATCCAATTGTATTCCTTTAATTTGTCTTCACAAATACTCCAAGGCTTTTCCCATGAATCGTGTTCTTTACATAAATCTAAAGCTAATTTAACTATGCTATAGTACTCACTATCCTTAGGCATTAAATCCACAGATTTTTCTACTATAGTTCTTAAATTCTCTTCTACATAAGCATAAGATGCCATTATAGCATTAAATACTTCACCTAATACTCCATTGTTATGATGAGATACAACTGCATCCTTCCAAGCAAGTTCTGCTGCTTTCTTTATGTTTCCTGGAGCTACCATACCGCAAATAACTCCTCTCATTTGCGCACCAATCCATTCTCTATATGGATTATTTAAATATCCACTCATTGGAGGATATATTCCAAGTTTTAAGTTTTTAAGTGCTATATCTTCTGCTGACCATCCACCTGGAATAAGTGCAACCCATTCCTCAGAAATATCAATAGATGTAACATCGTATCCTTTTTTCTCAAAAGCTTTTAAAAATGCTAGTTCATATGTAATATCATCATTATATGTATTAGGTTCCCTTACATAGCCTGTAATTGTACCGAATTTTTTAGTTATTTGTTCAGTAGTATATCCTTCAATAGCAGTACCTAAAGCTCCTGCAACAATTTGTCCTATCCAAGCTGCATAAGTTTTTTCTTCAAAATCTTTTGAATTAATATCGTATTTGTAATCATCATTAAAAGATACAGATTGTAAATATTCTGCAAATTCATTGTATTGCTTATACTTCCAATAAGGATGATCTTCTATTTTTTTAGCATTATTAATGGATGATAATAATTTAGTTGTTATTTTATATAAGTCATAAATTCTATCCTCATCAACTGCATTTATACCATCTTTAACAATAGCATCTGCTTCTGATGTATCATAACCCATATTATATACTGATTGTACTGCGCCTATTATAACTCTTTCTGGTGCAAAAGATCCTGGAACATTACTATTCCAAAGTAATCTTAATTTAGCATCCTCATCAGCACAAGTTTTTTTGTAACTGTCCCAAGTTTGCTCCTCCGCAGTTAAGATAACCGGTTCAGCATTTCTTCTAATGTCTAACTCAATCTCCCAAGCTTTCATATGTTTCTACCTCTCCACTGTTTTATTTTATAATAAATACCTTATATAAACATGTTACATAAGGCATTTAAATCTTAGTAAAGTATTTCTTTAACTACCTCAATGCCATTACTTATCATGCTACTTAAGAACATAACATTATGCAATTCCGCATTATGATGAGGCAATTCAAAAGTATCTACCATATTCATTGGTACAATAATTCTTGAATCAATGTTTTTTTCATTCATGTATGTTTTTAATGTTAAAACGTACTGATGTACACAAATATCTGTACATCCTCCAACAACTATGAAGTTTTTTATATTATTATTTTTTAGTATATCCATTGTATTCTGTGCTATAAATCCATTAGTAGACATTTTAGGAATTTCTTTTATTCCATAACCTTTAAGTTCTTCCACTAGATCGGACTCTGATGTATTTTCAATGCAGTGAGCAGGATATACTTTAAACTCAATATTATCACAACTATGACAATCTTTATATGCTATCATAGGAATATTTTTTTCATATCCAAACTGAACTAATTCCTTAATCTGTGGTATTACAGATTTTAGTCTTTCACTAGATAATGGACCTTCCTTAGTAAACCCATTTATAAGATCTATAATACAAATAGCTGTATTTTCCAAGTCTAAATTATTGATATTTAAGGACTCAGATTCTTTTAAATTATAATAATAATCCTTTAATTGATTTTTCCAATCCTCAAATAATTTGTCATCCATTTATCTACACCTCATAAAATTTTATTTAATTAAGATTATATACACTGTATTTTATACTGTCAAACTAAATTAGTTAATTTTATTGAGATATCCTATAATTACTTATAACTAACTGTATTTTCTTATTCCCCATATATTCATTAATTTCAGGAAAATATGTCAAATCTAAAAATACACTATTAGGTCTTCCATTAAGTAATTTATTATATTCATCTTCTCCATAATGACCTATAATTTCCTCTTCAAAGCTTTTAATATCGCCAAAGTAAACACCTTCAATAACAAGTCTTCCATCTGTTAACTTAAGCTTTAATACATTACTATTCTTACCTAAAATTCTTCCTTCTAAAACCTTTAATTTTTTAACTCCAAATAGTGGTTTAGAATTTCCTTTTCCATAGGGTTCTAATAAATAAATTCTATCTATTAACTCATAGTTTATACCTTTAATAGGTAATGCTAAATCAATTCTTATCTTTGGAGTTATATCTTCTGCAGTTAGTGAACATTCTGAATTCAATCTTTTTCTAAATTCATCTATATTCTCTACTGGTATAGACATACCTGCTGCCATGGGATGTCCACCAAATTTGCCAAGTAAATCTTTACATTTTAATAATTCCTCAAACATATTATATTCTTCTATAGATCGTCCAGAACCCTTAGCTCCTTCATGAGTTTTAGTTAAAACGATTGTTGGTAAATTATATTTTTCTCTTATCCTTCCCGCAACAATTCCTGCTATACTTTCATGAACACTTTCTAAGTACACAACTAATACCTTATCACTGCTCATATTTTCATTTTCAATTATAGATATAGCCTTTTCAAAACCTTCTTTAGTTAACTCTTGTCTTTCCTTATTTAGCTCATTTAACTTTTTAGCTAACTCCTTCGCCTTATTTTCATCCTCTGTTAATAATAGTTCTAAGGCCCAAAAGGCTTGTTCAAGTCTTCCTGAGGCATTAATGCTTGGACCCAAAACAAATCCTAAGGTATAAACAGTTATCTTTTTATCCTTAACTTCTGTTTCCTCAAATAATGCCTTTAACCCAATATTTTTAGTGTTATTAAGCAGTTCAAGCCCTGTTTTTACAATAATTCTATTTTCATCAATAAGGTCTACTACATCACATACCGTAGCTATAGCAACATATTGTAAAAGCTCTATAGTTTCTTCATTGCTTATATTGTATTGTTTATATAACTCTTCAATGAACTTATATACAACCCCTGCACCACACAAACTTTTAAAGCTATAATCACAATCACTCTGTTTAGGATTTATAACAGCCTTAGCCTTAGGAACTATAAACTTTCTCTCTCCATTCTCCTCTACGAAAGGAATATCGTGATGATCAGTTATGATAACAGATATCCCTAGTTCATTTGCTAAATCTACTTGATCAATTGCTGCAATTCCATTATCACAGGTAATTATTAAATCTACTTTATCTTCATGCGCTTTTCTTATTATGCTTTCATTAATTCCATATCCTTCTTTTATTCTATCTGGAATATGATAATTTACATTAGCTCCACATCTAGTTAAAGCCTTATATAATAAATATGAACTAATAACTCCATCTACATCATAATCACCAACAATTAATATACTTTTATTGCTATCAATATGATTTTTAATTAATAGTACACCCTTATTTAAATCTTTCATATGTAAAGCATTATTGAAATCACTCAAAGTAGCATTTATGAATTCATTTACCCTTTTATAGTCAACAATTCCCCTATTAACAAGAAGTCTCGCTGTAACAGGATCTACATGACAGCTTTTAACCATTTCATCATAATCAAATTTTATATTTTTTATAAGCCACTTTTCCATGCAACTCCTCCTCTTTCCCATTGTTTAATAATAACATAATTTATCTTTTATTTAATTGTTTTTTTATTATATAAGTTTTAATTAATATTCTAAATATGTATTAATCCTTGTATGTAGTCTATAATAAGTGCCATATATAAATAACTTAAAAATTATTTAAAAAGATAACTACTTAAAATAAGTCTTTATATCTAATATTAAAGGCATAATAACTTTAGTCAAGATTTAATTTAAAAATATAAATACTTAATAAAAAATATCAATTAATACTTTTTATTATTAAGCTTTTATAGTAAAATATATACTAAGGCTCAGAAATAAATGTAACAAGGAGTTGATTATATGGATACTTTATTATTTGGTATTTCAGGTCTTCCTATAGGCGATACCAATACAAAATATAATTATGCAACGGAAATTAAATACTTAAAATCTATAGGCTTAGATGCAATGGAATTTCCCTTTGTTCGTTCAGTAAATATTACAGATAAAAATAAAGATAATGTTTTAAAAGAAAAAATAGACAATGATTTTTACGTTTCAGCTCATGGCTCTTATTTTATTAACTTAAATGCTGATGAAGTTGAAAAACAAAAACAATCTTTAGAAAGAATATTAAAGGGAGCTGAGGCTCTTCAAAAGGTTGAGGGTAGAAGCCTTATATTTCACCCAGGTTTTTATCTAAAAGATTCTAAAGAAGAAACTTTAGAGACTATAAAGGAAAATTTACTGAGTTTACCTTACTTCGGTGTGGATTATAGATTAGAGACAACAGGAAAAGGCACTCAATTTGGTAGTTTAGAAGAACTAGTTTATTTATGTAAAGAGATACCTAGCTGTAAATTATGTATAGATTTTTCTCATATCCACGCACGTTATGGTGGATGTCTTAAAACCTATGAAGACTTTGCTAAAGTACTTAAGTATATAAAAGATAATTTAGGCATGGAGGCTCTTGAAGATTTACATATGCATGCTTCTGGTATTAATTATGGACCTAAGGGCGAAAAAAATCATTTACCTTTTGAAGAAAGTGATTTTAACTACAAAGCTTTTATGGAAGCTTTAAAGGATTATGGTGTTAAAGGATGTCTAATTTGCGAAAGTCCTTTACTTGAAAAAGACGCCTTATTACTTAAAAACTATTACAATACTCTTTAGTTTTGAAAATAGCTTTTCTACTAATACATTGAACTAAATAAACTCTTAGTTTTATTTACTAAGAGTTTATTTTATAACTATATGTTTTAGTATTAAAGCTATTTTTTATTTCCTGGAAAATATTTACTTATATTTTATTTTTTAATTTTCTATGCTTTTATAAGATAGATTTTATCTATAATTTTTCATAGAATTTAGTGTTAAATTTTGTGAATTTAGTTTAGCTCTAAGTTGAAATTTATATTATTAAATTGAAAATGCTATATAGTAAATATACTTATATTTTTATCATATTAATTATATTTTCCTTATTGTACTTATTTTTTACTTGAATCCATTGTATACTATAACTAATTTAATTACATTTTACGGGGTATTATCTATGGAAAACAAATTCAAAAGAAATATAGGTGTAGTAGCACATGTTGATGCTGGTAAAACTACCTTAACTGAACAATTAATTTATTTAAGTGGAATAAGTAGAGTTTTAGGAAGTGTAGATAAGGGCACAACTTACTCTGATACCTTAGATATAGAAAAACAACGTGGTATATCAGTAAAGTCCAGTGAAATTAACTTTACCTATGAGGATTACAATATTAATATAATTGATACTCCTGGGCATATAGATTTCATTGGGGAAGTTGAAAGATCTCTAAGCATATTAGATGGTTCTATTGTGGTACTTTCCTCCGTTGAAGGGGTTCAAGCTCAAAGTGAACTTTACTTTAAATCCTTAAGGAATTTAAACGTTCCTACAATATTCTTTATAAATAAGCTGGATAGACTAGGCGCTAATCCTAATAAGGTACTTAAGGATATTTCTAAAAATCTATCAAGTAAAGTAATTCCTTTACAAATTCTCATTGAAAATGAGAATAACTTTGAAGTTAAGAATATATTTTCTATAATAGATACTTTATATGATACTACTTATTACTCCTTTATCGAAGAAATACTAACGGTATTAAGTGAAAATAATGAATATATTATAGATGAATTTTTAAATGAAACTCTTACTAAAGAAGATTTACTTAAAGAACTAAAGCTTCAATGTAGTAAAGCTTTAGTTTACCCACTATATTATGGTGTAGCTTCTACTGGATACGGTGTTAGCTCACTACTTAAAGGAATTATTGATTTTCTTCCATGTCCTAGAGAATATGACACTAATGATTTATGTGCCTTAGTTTATAAGGTTACACATCATAAAACCTTAGGGCAGGAATCTCATATTAAATTATATAATGGAAATATAAGTGCCAAGGATGAGATTTTTAATACAACTAGGAATTGTACTGAGAAGATATCTTTTATTAAAAAAGCTGAAAACTTAAAAATAGTTGACGTTAAAAGTGCTAATTACGGAGATATTATAATAGCTTATGGACTTAATTCTAATGTCGGTGATGTTTTTGGTAATAAGGACCTTCTTACGAAGCAACTTACTATAGCTAATCCTATACTTAAGGTACAAGTTATACCTAAGGATTCTAAAGATTCCTCTAATTTAGTTAAAGCTCTAGGCATACTTCAAAAAGAGGATCCTCTTTTAAATATGGAATGGATAAAAGAAAAAGAAGAAATAAACATAAATATAATGGGGGAAATACAACTTGAAATTCTAAGCAGTATACTGAGTAAGAGATTTAATATAGATGTTACCTTCAGTGAAGCCTCTATAATATATAAAGAAACTTTAATTCAATCAGGTTTTGCCTTTGAGAGTTATACTATGCCTAAACCTTGTTGGGCAGTAGTTAAATTTTTAATTGAGCCATTACCAAAGGAAACTGGCATTATATTTGAAAGTAAAGTTAAAACTGAAAAAATAATGCTAAAATATCAAAGAGAAATTGAAGATAATATACCTAAGATCTTAAATCAAGGACTATATGGCTGGAATGTAACTGATATTAAAATAACCTTAATAGATGGAGAGCATCATATAATGCATTCTAGACCTGGAGATTTTGCAGCAGCTACTGCTATGGCATTAATGAAAGCTTTTTCAGAACTTGGTATGACTTTACTTGAACCTATTATAAAGCTTAAAATTTCAGCACCTGAATTCATTAGTGGTAAAATTATAAATGAAATAATACAAATGAGAGGTAGCTTTGATGAACCTATTATAGCTAATGATATAATAACTTTAAATGCTACGGTTCCTGCTTCAACCTCCTTAGACTTTCCACTAAAGCTTGGTATTTTATCCTCTGGTAAAGCAACTATAAGCTCTGAATTTTATGGCTATGAGAAGTGTGATATATCTCTTGGTAAATCCAGAGAATATATAGGAGTAAATCCAATAGATAGAGCTAAATATATACTATTTGTAAGAAATGCTTTATAAAGCTGTACTTCAATTTTTAAAAATAAAATACACTTTTTCTTAAATAAAGGTACCCAATAATAAATTCTTTATTGGGTACCTTACCTTATAAGTTTTAATTAATTTATACTTCTTTTCCACTTAAAATTTCTACAGTTGGATTTTGTAAAACCTTATGTATAACATCGTAAATATCCTTTGTGGTCAAGGAATTTAAATTCTCTTCCTCCATTAGTGGTGATATATAATTTTTTTCTATATATCCTTTTTCTTCTCTGATTCCGTACATAACTTCATAGTTTGCTGTATATACGCTTTCATAAATTGACTTTTCTAAACTTAAACTTCTTTTTAATTTAAAAGACTTTATTAATTTACATATTTTATCTTCAGTAAATATATCATCTCTATTTTTTACTTCTTCTATTTTTGAATTTATTAAATTTATTGCTTTTTCACATTTATCTTTAGATGTTCCCAAGGAAATTTTAAATATTTTTATTCCCTTTTCATTTTTTATACAACTACTTATATCATAAGCTAAACCATTTTTAGTTCGTATTTCATCATATAATAAACTACTTGTACCTTCTCCAAAAGCTAAATTAAATATTCTAAGTGCTTTAACTTCTTCCTTAGTAAGAGTATGTATTGGAAATGCATATTGTATTTTACATCCCTTTATACTACTATCCTCTTTTCTGAAAACTCCACAGTTATTGCCTTCATATATAAACTCTTCTTTATTTATAAGCTCCTTTTTCTTTAATACTTCATTATTCTTCGGCTTCCATAAAGAAAAATATTTTTTTATAAGCCCTAAAATTTCTTCAAACTCTAAAGAACTTACAACTGAAATAACAGCATTTTCAGGAGTATAATATTTTTTATAAAATTCATTTATATCTTCTATATTTATATTAGTTATACTTTCTTTATTTCCAATGATAAGATCTTTAAGTCTTCTACTATTAAAGGCACTTCTTAAAAGTTCATCCTCACAGTACTGATAAGGATCCTCTTTCCATTCTTGAAGTTCCTCCAAAATAACATCTATCTCTTCTTTAAAACCGTCCTTTGGAAATATAGGATTAATCAATAAATCGCTATATAATTCTATAGTTCTTTCAAAATCATCACTTAAGGTTGTACCATAGTAAACTGCATAGGGATAATTAGTCATAGCATTGTTAAATCCAAGTATTTCATCACATAAGATATTTATCTCTGCCTCTGTTCTATTCTTAGTTCCTTTATAAATCATATGTTCTACAACATGAGCTAATCCTATTTTAAAGTTTACTTCGGAATTAGCTCCAGCTTCTAAAGAAATAGCAATAGAGCTTAAACTTCCTTCTATTTTTTTATAAATAACTGTTAATCCATTATCTATAACCTGTTTTATCATAATCTCACCTCTTTAAAAATAAAGCTTCTCTCTTAATTATACTTAAGGAGAAGCTTTATTTATACTAATTTATTTTTATTATCTTATCTTTACCTCTTTAACATAGTCCTTAGAATCAAGACTCATTAAGTTTTTACCTTTTCCAGCTCTATTCTGTATTACAAGCTCCTTTAAGCACAATGTAGTTTCTTCATTGTTCTTACTATTTAATATAACTGACTTATTATCATCTTCTGCGCATATTATATTAGTAAATACTACTTCATCCTCTTCTTTTAAGCTTATTCCTATGATACCTTGAGCATTTTTACGCAATAGATTTAAAGAATCAATTTCAAATCTAATTACCATAGCTTTTTTAGTAATCATAATTAGTTCATTGTTTTCTAACTTATAAGTATGTATGCCTTGTAGCTTATCTCCATCCTTTAATTTTATTTCCCCAATTGAACCATATTTAATCTTACATTCATCTAAATTTATTCTTTTTATAATACCTTTTTCTGTGCATACAATTAAGTTTTCACTTTCATCTTCATGAGTGGTTTTGTGATAACTTAAAAGTTTTATAGCTTTGCCATTAAAGTTATCAATTACTTTACTTATATCCACACCATTTTCATCTATATTTTGTAATATAACTGCAGGTATAACATAAAACTTTCCTGTATCAGTAAAGAAAACCAAGTTAGAGTCTGTACTAGTAAAGGTTCCTAAGTTAGAGTTTCTACCCATGGTGTTTTTTAGTAGCCCCTTTGCACTTATACATACAGAGAATACTTTATATTCGTATTCTTCAACTATGTTCATTGAAAGTATTTCATCATTTTTACAAAGAGTAACAGCATCATATCCATGTAATCCCTTATCCTTATAAAGTTCTCTTGGCTGATCTATTGTAAAGTTTAATCCTTCTTTACTTTTCACTTCTATGAATGTAGAGCTTTTCTCTGTAGATTCAGTGGTTACACATATAACCTTCTCATTTTCACGCATTTTGAAAACATTAAATTTAGAACCCTTAACAAACTTATTAAAATCCACTCTTTTCATAGCACCCATATTGGTAAATAAGACAAATTCTTTTTTATCAATGAAATTATCTATACTTATAAAATGAACTATTGATTCTTTAGATAAATCTATACCCTTTACAATTGAATCAATTCTTTCACCCTTTTCTTTCCATTTAGTTTCAGGAATATCAATTCCTCTGCATAGAACAATATTTCCATCATCAGTAAAGAACATTAAATTAGCTCTAGTGTTACTTTGTATTAAGAACTTATTAAAATCTCCTTCTCTATACTCTATATCTTCAATATTAGTTGTAGATCTATTATAAGATTTAAGAGAAAGCCTCTTTATAAATCCTTCCTTAGACATAGTTAGCATAATATCCTCTTCTGGTATTAATTCTTCCACATCTATTTTAGCTTCCTTATCATCATATACTATGCGAGTCTTTCTTTCATTATTGTATTTTTCCTTTACTTCTAATAGCTCTTTGGTAATTACTTTTAATAACTCTTTTTCACTACCTAAGATCTTTTTTAGTTTTGCTATTAATTTTTCAAGTTCTTTATATTCCTTTTGAAAAACTTCTATTTCTAAACCTGTTAATCTATATAGCATTAACTCTAATATTGCTTCTGCTTGAATACCACTAAAATCAAATTCTTTAATTAAATTTTCAGCTGCATGTTTTTTAGATTTAGAAGCTCTTATTACCTTAATAACCTCATCCATTATTCCTATAGCTTTTATAAAACCTTCTACTACATGAAATCTTTTTTCTGCAATTTCTAATTCTCTTTTAGTTCTTCTTGTTACAACTTCCTTTTGATGTTCTAAATAATTATATAAAATAGCTTTTAATCCTAAGGTCTCTGGTTTACCATTAACTAAAGCTACCATATTGAAACTTAAATTGCATTGAAGCTCTGTTTTTTGGAATAAGTACTTTTCAACTTTTTCAACCATTTCTTTATTACAAGATTTTTTAAATTCAATTACAGCCCTTGTTCCATTTCTATCTGACTCATCTCTTATATCGGTTATGCACTCTAAAACCTTAGAATGTTTTTTATCACCTGTCATATTAGAAATGTTTTGAAGTATTTTAGCTTTATTTTTTCTATAAGGAAACTCATGAATTATAATTCCATATCTATCATTTTCTAATTTTTCTATAGATGTTTTTGATCTTAAGGTTACTTTTCCTTCACCAGTTTCATAAGCAGACTCAATTGCATTTTCACCTATAAGTATTCCACCTGTAGGCAAATCTGGTCCCTTAATATGCTGCATAAGTTCCTTAGTTGTTATATCTTTATTCTCAGATAAAGCCAAAACTCCATCTATGGTTTCTCCTAAATTATGAGGTGGTATATTAGTTGCTAATCCAACAGCTATACCAAAGGTTCCATTTACTAAAAGATTAGGATACCTAGCTGGTAAAACAGAGGGCTCTTTTTCTGAATCAGAATAGTTATCTACCATATCAACTACATTCTTATCAATATCTTTAAGCATTTCTAAAGCTATTGGAGATAATCTTGCTTCAGTATAACGCATGGCTGCCGCACTGTCTCCATCTACGCTTCCCCAGTTTCCGTGACCATCTATAAGTGGCATTCTTGTTGAGAAATTCTGAGCTAGTATTACCATAGCATCATATACGGAAGAATCCCCGTGAGGATGATACTTACCAAGTATATCTCCTACAATTCTTGCTGATTTATAGTAAGGCTTATCCGGAAAAGCTTTTAGCATATAGGATCCATATAAAATCCTTCTATGAACTGGTTTTAAACCATCCCTTACATCAGGTAATGCCCTGTCCTTAGCAACTTCAACTGCATAGGGTAAATAATTATCAGGCATCGCCTCTTCTAAGGATACTTTAATTATATTATTATCACTTGGAATATTAAATTTCTTAGCCATAACTCTTCACCCCTTTTTAAAATTCTGCGTATTTATATAAGTAATTTTTTCTTGGTTGTACTACATCACCCATTAAAAGTGAAACCATTTTTTCCGCTTTAGCTCCATCTTCTATGGTAACTTGATATAGCACTCTAGTCTCTGGATTTAAAGTTGTATCCCATAACTGCTCTGGATTCATCTCTCCTAATCCTTTAAATCTTTGAACTAAAGCTCCCTTGCCCACTTCTTTCTTAGCTTTTTCTAGTTCTGAGTCACTATAAGCATAAACTGTTTTAGGATTTTTTCCGCCTTCTCTATATACTTTATATAAAGGAGGTTGTGCTAAAAATAAATGTCCATTATTTATTAATTGTCTCATATATCTGTATATATATGTCATCCAAAGAGTTCTAATATGGTATCCATCTACGTCGGCATCACTCATTATTATTATTTTATGGTATTTGAGTTCATTTTCTTTATAATTGTCTAATATTCCTGTTCCAATGGCTGCATTAAATAGCTTTAATTCTTCGTTTGCAAGTACATTTTCTAAGTTTTGCTTTTCAGTATTTAAAATTTTACCCTTTGAAGGCATTATAGTTTGAAATCTTCTATCTCTTGCTTGCTTTGCACTACCACCAGCAGAATCTCCCTCAACTATAAATAGTTCAGCAAGTTCAGGTTCTTTTAAGGTACATACTGCAACCTTTCCTGCTAAAGGTGCTGTTCCTTTTCCTATTTTTTTCTTTTCTGCATCATTAATTTTCTTAACTCTTTCTCTTCTAGCTACGGCTAAAAGGGCATTATTTATTATCAATGTTGCTATTTCTTTATTATCTTCTATCCATTCATAAAATTTATTATAAGCTAATTCATTCATAACTGTATAAGCTTCGTTATTTCCAAGCTTTGTTTTAGTTTGTCCTTCAAAAATAGGATTGCTTATTTTCACTTTTAATATGGCTGTCATTCCTTCTCTAAGGTCATCACCCTCAAACTCTTTATCCTTATCTTTTATAAGATTAAGCTTTCTAGCCCATTCCTTAAAAGCCCTAGTCATACCCGTTTTAAAACCTGTTTCATGGGTACCAGCTTCAGTAGTAGGTATATTATTTACATAACTCGCTATATTTTCCGTGCTTGAATCCGTAAATTGTATACAGGCTTCTCCTGAAATCATAAGCCCGTTTAATTCTTTTTCACCTTCAAAACTAATAGGCTCCTTATGAAGAACTACTTTACTTTCATTTAGGTATTCAATAAAGTCTAAAAGACCTCTTTCAGAATGGTAGTATTTTTCTACTAGCTCAGTTCCTCTTTCATCCTTTAAAACTAAGGTAACTCCTTTATTTTGGAATGCTAGCTCTTGTAATCTTTCATCTATCAAATCATATTTAAATTCAGTTACACTGAAAATCCTACTGTCTGGTTTAAAGGTAACCTTAGTACCTGTGATTTTAGTCTTACCTATTACTTCAAGTTCCGTAACTGGAGTTCCTGGCATATCTCTATTCATTTCTTTATCAAAGGCATATTCAAATCTTTGTCTGTATATTTTACCACTTTGATAAACCTCTACTTCAACCCATTCTGATAAAGCATTAACTACAGCCGCTCCAACTCCATGTAAACCCCCTGAAGTTTTATAATTAGTGTTATTAAACTTTCCACCAGTATGTAATTCAGTGTATACCATTTGAACCCCTGATGTTTTTTTTATGGGGTGTATTCCAGTGGGTATACCTCTTCCATTATCTATTATAGTTACACTGTTATCTTTATTTAAAATTATCTCTGCCTTAGTTCCATATCCATTGGTAATTTCATCTATAGAGTTATCAAGAATCTCCCAAATACAATGGTGCAGACCCTTTGATGATGTTGACCCAATATACATTCCCGGTCTTATTCTTACGGGCTCTAACTTCTCTAGAGATGTCAGGTCCGTTACAGTATAGGATGTATTAATATCTGTTTCCTTCATATTTTCCTCCAATTCGCACTACATTATAAACAAAATGAACAGAAACAAATGTTCTGTCCATCTTATTTTATCTTGTTTCAAACCAATTTTCAATTTCTTTTGCAGTATTTTCTATGTTATCAACTTCAACTTTCAATCCATACTTATATTTATCAGAGGTATGAGTATACATTGGATCATAATATTTGATCATTAATTCCTTTGTAACTGTAAAGTAATCCTCTTCTTCTACAAGTTTTTTATATTCTTCTATTGTATCCTTGGAAATATACTTGTTAAGCTTATCAAGAGCAAAAATAATATCCTCTTTCGACGATTTATTTTTTGTATATTCATTTACTATTAAATCACATCTAAAATCTATAGATGCTCCTACAAATATATGTAATCCTTCTTTCATTTTTTTATGTATGTACTCTGGTATGAAAACATTTCCTATTCTTCTACTTTCAGCTTCCACAAAAACATAATTACTTTTAATTTTGCTTAATTTATTATACACATTAGAATCAAAGGCCTTTTGAGTTAAACAACTACCTAACCCAACACTTCCCAGAAGTGATCCTCTATGATTTGCACATCCTTCTAAATCTAAAACTGGATATCCATCTGCTTCTAGCTTTTTTAAAATCTCCGTTTTACCCACACCAGTATTTCCATGAAGTACAATATAAGTGAGATCTTCATTCAATTTTGGAAGTTCATCCATTATGTATTTTCTATAGCTTTTATATCCTCCTAAGAGTTTTCTACATCTTATTCCCATGGAAGATAGTGTACTGTTTAAAACTCCACTTCTCATTCCACCTCTTGCACAAAAGAAAATTATTCTATCATACTTTGCTTCTAATTCTAAAGCTTTATCATACAACTCTGGAAGCTTTTTAGATCCTATTTGTATTGCTAACTTTTTAGATTTTTCTACATCTTCTTTATATAAAGTTCCTACTACTTTTCTTTCTTCATTATCAAGTATAGGTATATTGATTGCACCTTCTATAGTAGATGCCTCAAATTCCTCTGGCGTCCTTACATCTACTAAAACATAGTTTCCATCTAAGTCCTTGTACTCAAGTGGTAAATACATTATTTTTCCTCCGTAAACTTTTTGCTGTAATGTATATATTGATTTCTTATATTAAAGTGAATTATTGTAACCATATTATACTTACAATAATTCACTTTAAAAACTCAAATTCTATTATATTACTACTCAATTAATTATTCAAGTTACCATATATTTATATACATTATATTATTTATAAAATTCTTTTAAATAAAACATACTTAATCTTGCCATATATCTTAAGCTATTTTCATCTATATTACTGTTAAATCCATTTTCTAAGATTTTAATTCTACTTAAGTTAATAATCTTATTTTCTAGCTCACCTTCATCTATAGTTTTGTTTTCGTCCATTACTTCCTTAGCACTTAACCATATTATACTTAATATTTTTTCCAAATTATCTTTGTTACATTCATCACTTGTAAGTGTACTAAAGCTACTTTGATTAAGTCCATAATAATCAGCTTCCTTAGACCCTCTAGATTCCATAACAACAAATAAATATCCCAAGCATACTATTGTTAATATAAGTATTGAATATTGAAGTATAGTTTCTCCCATGATTTCCTCCTAAAAAATAATACTATACTTATGATATATGCTAGTATTATCTTTTAGGTACAAATCTCTTTTTCTATAAATTATATTTATACTAGCTTATAATACTTCTTAAAATAAAAAATTCTCGGCTGAACGCCGAGATAAAATTTTATAAAGTATTAATAATCTAAGAGATTTAAAAGAGAAAATAAGATTATTACATTTATAAGTAAATTATAAATTTAATAAACCATTTCACAAGATTATTATACTATAGAGATATAAAACTGTAAATCAAAAGTTACAAATTATTTACTCATTAGATTTTATTTATTCTTCTTCCCAGGCCTTAGATCTGCTTACAGCCTTTAGCCATCCATTATATAACTTTTCTCTCTCTTCTTTACTCATCTTACTATTAAAATGTCTATCTATAGAATATATACTGCATATCTCATTTTTATCTTGCCAAAATCCCACAGCTAAACCTGCTAAAAAAGCAGCTCCTAAGGCAGTTGTTTCTATAATACCTGGTCTTTGCACATCTACATTTAAAATATCAGATTGAAATTGCATCAAGAAATTATTTGATACAGCTCCACCATCTACCTTTAATATCTTAACATCAATATCAGAGTCTTCTACCATAGCTTCTATTACATCTCTAGTTTGATATGCAATAGCCTCTAAAGTAGCTCTTACAATATGATTCCTATTTACTCCTCTTGTAAGTCCTACTATGGTTCCTCTTGCATACATATCCCAATATGGAGCCCCTAATCCTACAAATGCTGGCACTAAATATACTCCATTTGAATCTTTAACTTTAGTTGCAAAATATTCACTATCACTTGCATCATTGATTAATCTCATTTCATCTCTAAGCCATTGTACACAGGCTCCACCCATAAATATACTTCCTTCAAGTGCATATTGAATCTTTCCATTTATACCCCATGCAATTGTAGTAAGTAGACCATGTTTAGATTTTATAATATTCTCACCTGTATTCATTAACATGAAACATCCTGTACCATATGTATTTTTAATCATACCCTTATCAAAACAGCCTTGCCCGAACAAAGCAGCTTGTTGATCTCCCGCTATGCCAGCAATAGGAATTTGAGCACCTCCAAAGGTCTTTTCATCAGTATATCCATAAACTTCACTTGATTGTTTTACTTCTGGCAACATTGATAAAGGTATATCTAAGATTTTAAGTATTTTTTTGTCCCATTTTAACTCTCTTATATTAAATAACATAGTTCTAGAAGCATTACTATAATCTGTTACATGAACTTTACCACGAGTTAAATTCCATATAAGCCAAGTGTCAATGTTTCCACATAACAGCTCACCCTTATGAGCCTTTTCTCTTGCTCCCTCTACATTATCTAATATCCATTTTATTTTTGTAGCTGAAAAATAAGCATCAATTACAAGGCCTGTACTTTCTTGTATATACTCTGATAATCCTTGTTTTATAAGTTCCTCACAAATGTGTGAAGTTCTTCTGCATTGCCATACAATTGCATTATATATTGGCTTACCACTAGATTTCTCCCATACTACAACAGTTTCTCTTTGATTTGTAATTCCTATTGCAGCTACTTCCTCGGGACTTACTCCAGCTGTTTCAAGTACTTCCCTTGCTACTCCACTTTGAGTTCCCCATATTTCCATAGGATCATGTTCCACCCATCCAGCTTTAGGATATATTTGAGTAAATTCTTTTTGTGCTTTTCCTACAATTTCTCCCTTTTTATTAAAGATTATAGCTCTTGAACTAGTGGTTCCTTGATCAAAAGATAAAATATACTTCTTCATTGAAAAATCTCCCTAATTTATATAAACATTAATGGGGTATTCTAAGATAGAACACCCCCATTTTAATAACAATTAATATTCTTGTATAACTTCTACATCATCAAAGTGATGAGTTTCACCCATTATAATTTGATAGTTTTCATGTCCTTTTCCAGCTACAATTATAATGTCCTTTTCATCTGCCATATCCATTGCATAAAATATCGCTTTTTTTCTATCTACTATTTTAACATAATTATTTTTCTCTTTATGAATTCCAGCTTCAACATCCTTTAAAATTTCTTCTGGATCTTCATTCCTAGGATTATCAGAGGTTAAAACACAAAAATCTGAGTAATGAGAAACTATTTCAGCCATAATTGGTCTTTTAGTTTTATCCCTATTTCCACCGCAACCAAATACAGTTATAACCTTTCCTTCTGCAAACTCCTTAGCTGCTTTAATAACATTCTCTAAAGCATCTGGGGTATGTGCGTAGTCAACTATAGTGGTACATCCTTTTCTATTAGACACTAATTGAAATCTTCCCTTTACACCTTCAATTTTGCTTATACCTTCTATAATTTTATCTAAATCATATCCCAAGATATAACATGTAGAAATCGTAGCTAAGGCATTATATATGCTGAACTTACCTGGTATTTTTAAATATACGTCCTTTTTAATGTTATCTATTGTAATTTTAAAGTTAACACCCTTTGATGTTATTTTAATATCAGTAGCTCTACAATCTGCTTCTCTATCAATAGCGTAAGTAAAGTATGGATTTTCCATCTTAGAAGCTATTTCTCTACCAAATTCATCATCTATATTTAAAACTGCTTTTTTACACATAAAAAATAATTTCAACTTGGCATTTTTATAATTTTCCATAGTTTTATGATCATCTAAATGGTCCTGTGTTAAGTTTGTGAAAATAGCCACATCAAAATCACAACTATCTACTCTATGCATTTCTATTCCCATAGAAGAACATTCCATTATAACATCATCTGCATTATTATCCTTCATTATTTTAAACATGTGTTGAAGATCATTAGATTGAGGAGTAGTTAACTTAGTAAGACCAACTTCTATATCTTCATTACCTAATCTATTTCCTATAGTCCCAATTACCCCAACCTTATGATTTAAATTAGTTAATACCTCACTAATAAAATTAGATACAGATGTTTTACCATTAGTTCCTGTAATTCCAATTAAATTAAACTTTGATGAAGGGTTTTCATAAAAATTATTAGAAATAATAGGTAATGCAACCTTTGAGTCCTTAACCTTAATTACTGTTACATCCTTAAAGTTTTCCTCTATATCCTTTTCTACGATTATAACTTTAGCTCCATTTTCTATAGCTGAATTTATATAGTTATGCCCATCAGATTTTACACCTGATATACAAATAAAAATCGAATCTTCTGTTACAAGCTTTGAATTGTATTGAATATCTTTTATATTAGTCTCTAAACTTCCTTGTACTAGTGAGTACTCTAAGTTTTTTAAAATATCACTTAAAACCATATTAATTTCCTCCAAAATCACTAAGTATAAACTTACTATATATTACTATATCATAATAAGTAATGTGTTTAAATAGCATTACATTAATATATATACTCTTCTTATTAATATGTGAATTAATTTATAGAATTTCATTAATATTTTCCATGTATTAATTTATTTTAATGTAAGAAACTAATTCTATTAATATATTAAGGAGAGTGAGTATATTGTCAAAGAAAAAAAACAAAGTGAATGCTACTTTAAGTGGTGAATTAAAATCTGAAGTTATGGAATCTAAACAAAGCAAAAATGATATCAATGGTTATAAAGCAAAAGAACTTCAAGGATCAAGAATAAATATTCAACAATAATTTAGATGCGTACTATATTTTCATATATAGTACGTATACTTTCATCGCTATTATTTTTATAGATTTTTAAATATATGTATAAACATTCTTTTAAACCGCATTTTTTTCGACTATTTTTTTAAAAAATTCTATTTTTGTAGCCTAGGCTACAGAAAATTTTTAGAATAATCAATATAATTAAATAAAAATTACATGAAAATTACATGAAAGGACAAGGTGAAAATACATGATTAAATTAATTGGTATTTTAATTGTTATTTTAGGCTTCGCTTTTAAAATTGACACTATAGCTGTTGTGCTTGTATCAGGTATTGCAACGGGCTTAGTATCTGGGATTGGTTTTTCTGAATTATTAGATATTCTAGGAAAATCCTTTGTAGATACTAGATATATGACTATATTCTTATTAACTCTTCCTATAATAGGGATATGTGAAAGATATGGTTTAAAGGAAAGAGCTATAGAACTTATACGTTCTGCTGGTAAAATTACAGCTGGTAAAGTATGTGCTTTATACTTATTAATAAGAGAGGTTGCGGCAGCTTTCTCAGTAAAACTTGGTGGACACCCTCAGTTTATAAGACCACTTATTAATCCAATGGCACAAGGTGCTGCTGTTTCAGCTTATGGAGAAATTGATGAAGAGGATGAAGAACTTATTAAAGGTTATTCTGCTACCTCTGATAACTATGGTAACTTCTTTGGTCAAAACTTATTTATGGCAAGTTCAGGAGTACTATTAATAGTAGGTACTTTAGCTGAACAAGGTTATGATGTAACTCAAGTATCTGTTGCTAAAGCATCTATTCCTATAGCAATAGTAGCATTTATTTTAGCTTTTCTACAATATAAATTATTTGATATTAAGCTTGCTAAAAAATACAACAAAAAGAGTTAGATAAGGAGGAATAACACATGGATCTTAAACAAATTTCAGCCTTTTTATTACAGGCTTTTTATATACTAACAGGACTTTTAATGTTTTTAACAGCATTTATGATTTTAAAAGATAAAAAACATCCTACTAGACTAGGTTCTGCAGCATTTTGGTTAATCCTTGGCTTTATATTTGTAGCTGGTAATTATGTACCTTATAAGGTATCAGGAATATTATTACTTGCAATAGGTGCCTTAACCTTAACTAAACAAGTTAGAATCGGAAATTTAGTTGCTCCTGCTGAAAAATTCAGAAAAGAGCAAAGCGAAAAACTTGGAAATAAAATTTTTATTCCCTCAATACTTTTAGCAATTATAGCTTTAGCAATAGCTCAATTTACAAAATTAGATGGTAAAGTAGCAATAGGTATTTCTGCAGCAGGTGCTTTACTTGTGACTTTCATAATAACAAAGTCTCCATCTAAAAATCTAATTGATGATAGTAATAGAATGATGCAACAAATAGGACCTTCAAGTATATTACCTCAATTATTAGCAGCCTTAGGAACTGTATTTACTACAGCTGGTGTTGGTGAAGTTATATCTGGCGGTATCTCTACTATAATTCCTAGTGGTAACTTATTAGCTGGTGCTGCTGCTTATTGTATAGGAATGGCTATCTTTACAATGATTATGGGTAATGCTTTTGCTGCCTTTGCTGTAATTACTGCAGGTATCGGTGTTCCTTTTGTATTTGCACAAGGTGCTAATCCTGCCATAGCTGGTGCTTTAGCATTAACAGCTGGATTCTGTGGTACTTTATTAACTCCTATGGCTGCAAACTTTAACGTTGTTCCTGCAGCATTATTAGAAACTAAGAGTAAAAATAGAGTTATCATTGCTCAAGTACCATTTGCAATTATTTTATTAGTTATACATATTGCATTAATGTACTTCTGGGCATTTTAATATAAAAGTTAATTAAATATAAAATCTAACTTTTAAATTTCATGAATTATTGGGAGGTATTTTAAAATGAAAGTTTTAATAACTGGTTTTGATCCATTTGGAGGAGAGAAAATTAACCCAGCTTTAGAGGCTGTAAAAGCAATGAAAGACAATATCGCTGGTGCGGAAATTATAAAATTAGAAATACCAACTGTTTTTAGAAAATCAGTTGAAAAGATAAGTGCTGCTATTGAAGCACATAATCCTGATATAGTTATTTCTATTGGGCAAGCTGGTGGTAGATTTGATATTACCCCTGAAAGAGTTGCTATAAACATGGATGATGCACGCATAAAAGATAATGATGGTAAACAACCTATTGATGAAGTAATTGAAAATGATGGAGCTTCTGCTTATTTTTCTAACTTACCTATCAAAGCAATGGTTAAGCATATGAAGGAAAACGGAATACCTTCTTCAGTATCTAATACTGCTGGTACCTTTGTATGTAACCATGTAATGTATGGAATTTTATATATGGTAGATAAAAAGTATCCTAATATTAGAGGTGGATTTATTCATGTTCCATTTATACCATCTCAAGTTTTAGATAAGAAAAATACTCCTTCTATGTCTGTAAATGATATTACTAAAGGCTTAGAATTAGCTGTTGAAGCAGCTGTTTTAAATTCAAATGATATTAAAGAGGTAGGCGGTGCAGTTTGTTAAATAAAGATTTAAACAAAGAACGAAAGATTTTTGTTTATGGTAGTTTAATGGAAGGCTTCTTCAATTATAAAAAATATCTTGAAGGTAATATACTCTCTAAAGAAAAAGGAATCATAAAAGGTAAACTTTATGATATGCCTCTTAAGGGATATCCAGCAGTAATCAAGGGAACTGATGTTGTGCATGGAGAATTGTATGCTTTAAAAGACTTTAACAAAAACTTAGAGGCCTTAGACAAAATGGAAAATTATTTTAGTGAAGGTAATCATAATAATGAATATAATAGAATAGTTGTTTCTGTAACCTTAGAATCTGGAGAAAAGGAAGATGCTTATATGTATTTTTATAACCTAAAGGATTCTAATGACTTTGAAAACAATGCTATTTATGTTTCAAATGGAGACTGGAGAGAACATAAAAATAATTTATCTTAAAATAAAACTCTGATATAATTGAAATAAAGTAAGCAAAAACTTTGCTTACTTTATTTTAATTTTAAAATAGGAGATTTTAATATGTATAAAGATTTATTTGATGAAAAAAAGCAAATGGAAATGAGAGACTTCTTTTTAAATATTGCAGCACCTTTAGGAAAGACCAAAACTTATTTTAAGAACTGTGAAATAACTCTTCCCTCTTGCCCTTCCGTATGCATAGTTACAGAAGGAAAAGTACGTGTTTCTTTATATGGTGAAAAAGGATTAGATAAGTTATTACACTTCTTAATACCTGGAGAGATTTTTGGTGAATTAAATTATTTTGAAAATGTTGAACATAATATAATAGTTTTTGCTAAAGAAGATACAACTATATCTATAGTAAGTGAGGATATCTTAAATTCTTTATTAAAGGAGCATCCAGATTACTATAAATATTTTATTCATAGTATATCTAGAAAATACTTTTTATCTCTTTGCCATATATCAGACATTTTATTTCATAGCTCAATATCAAAGGTAGCTAATACTTTATATAGATTAACTTGTTTAAATTCCTCTTGTGATGAAGATAAACTTACTATACCTATTTCTCTTACTCATCAAGAGTTAGGCACCTTAGTAGGATGTTCTCGCATAACAGTTACTAGGATTTTAAACACTTTTAAAAAAGAGGGAATTATTTCTTCTCAAAATAAAACATTGATAATTCATGACTTAGAAAAACTAAAAGCTTATATTGAAAATGACTAATTTAAAATAGCTTATGTATATATATTAAAAATTAAAATAAAGAAATTAGCAAAATTAAAGTTTTGCTAATTTCTTTATTTTTTACATATCTATTTTAAGTAACAATCTACTATTTCACCAAAATATAATACATGGTAGTCATTATCACTATATTTACTTTCTTTTATCTCTTCATTTAAGAACTCACTACTCATTTCTTGCTTGTAAACTATTTTACATTCGTAATGTACTCCTTTAGCATCTATTATTGGAGTATCTACTTTATTAGAAGCTTTTAAACTTAAATTACACTCTTTAAACTTATCAATATCTCTTCCTGATTTAGTGCCACAAAAACCTAAGCTAGTTTTCATATCAGATTCTACTGGTATAGACACTGTAAAGTCCTTTGCTTTTTCAATTAAATCAAAGGTATATCTTGACTTTCTAACCATAACAGTAAAAGTAGGTCTATTCCATTGATAACCTATTTGTCCCCAACTTATTGTCATAGTATTTACTATATCACCACTCTTTACAGTTAAAAAGGCTCCTTGTGTATGAAGATTTTTCATAGCTAATTCTAAGTTTTCTATAAAATTCATTTTTTATCCTCTCCTAATTATATATTAAAATTTATTTCATATATTCCATATTACCATTTTTAAAGTACACTGGTTTTAAATCACAGAATTCTGCCATTTCAAAAGCTATATTAAAGTTTTTCCCTATACTTGCACTATTATGAGAATCAGAACCGATTGTAACGTATTTTCCACCTTGTTCCTTAAATGCCTTATATATTTTGGTTAAATTTTGTACTGCATTTTCATCTCCAAGTCTTCTTGTATTTATTTCCATAGCCTTTTCTTTTTTACTTATTATACTAAGTATTTCATCTATAGATTCTTTAAAATCTTCATAATAAATCTCTTTATCTTCACAGCTAGAATATCTGCTAATGTAATCTATATGTCCTAAACTATGAAAAAAGTCTCCTTCTTTTACACATTCCTTAATTGTATTTAAATACTCTAAGTAAGCCTCTTCCTTAGTCCTTCCTTCATAAAAAGATTTTTGTGACATATCTAGTCCATTAACAAAATGAACTGAACCTAAGATATAATCGAAATCAGCTTCTTTAGATATCTCTATATTCTTTTCTAGTGCATCACTTCTTAAACCTAATTCTATACCTAATAATAAGTTATCTCTACGTAATGAACCGTATTTATTAAAAAAGTCCTTAGTATCAAATATAAATTCACCTTTTATGGGAAAATTCACATCCATATGTTCAGTTATTATAAGTCCTAAGCTTAGCTTATTAGCTTGCTCTATAGCATCTTTTATATTCATTTTAGAGTCACTTGAAACCTCTGTATGTATATGCGAATCAAATATCATAGTACCCTCCTAGTAAACTTGAACTTTATTACTCAATATCAATTCTAACATTTTCCCATGAATTATTAAACCATTTGAATCTTTTATTGTACATACAAAGAAAAGCTAAGTTAAAATAATTACATCTAAAACAATTTTAACTTAGCTTTATTTTAAATTTTATTCTACTACGTACTTAATATCTATATATTCAGAGGTCATACTTTGCAGTAAAGCTCCATAATCCATATTAAATTCTATTGTATCACCTAATTTATAATTTTTATTACTTTTGCTTAAATTTAAAATAAGATGATCACTACTAGCACCTAACACTTCTATATCTTTATCCTTAGGAGAGATCCCTTCTACCCTTACGTCCTGTTTTCCTAAATTAACTATAGCTCTATTCATGATACCCTTATCTTCAAAACAAGGAATATTACCAAAGGCATCTCTTCCTATCTTACCCTTAGGCATAGAACTTTTGCTTTTTAATTCTATGACCTCTGCATTTAAAGTAAATACATCAGTAAAGCATCCCTTAATATCCTCACCAAAAGCAGTTTCCTTTCCAAGTAATAGAGATTCTCCTAACCTAAGATTATTTATACCTTTTATCATTGAATTATCAAAGACTTTATAAAGAGAACTTGAATTTCCACCTGAGACGATACTTAATGTAATTTTAAATTTTTCTTCTAGTTCACTTTTTATTTCTGTAAGTTTAGATAAATTCTCATTATCAGGTATAATTCCTCCATAACATGTTAGGTTAGTTCCTATTCCCTTTAGATTTATATTTTTCAGCTTTAAAACTTCTTCTACAACTGTTAAAATATCCTCTGGTAAAATTCCTTCCCTTAAATCACCTAAATCAATCATTAATATTATATTATGAACTATATTTTCTTTCTTAGCTTCATTATCTAATGCTTTAATTGTCTCAATTTCAGAATTTAAACTTATATCACAATTTAATACTACTTCCTTAGCTTCACTTAAACAAGGTATTCTTAAAAGAACTCTTTTACAATTCAAATCCCTTATTTTCTCCAAGTTTTTTATTCTAGAATCTGCTAAGGTATTTATTCCATTTTCAATCATTACGCTACAAATTTCTTTTCTAGCACAAAATACCTTTGTTACCCCAAATATCTCTATCCCCATTTTATTACAAAGCTCATTTACCACTTTAATATTATGTCCTAACTTTTTTAGATTAACTTTAACAAATGGATTCCCCATTGTTAATTCCCCCTTAATTTATGTTGTTGCTAATCTTATAAAAGCATCCCCTATTTTATACTTTTCATTAATAACTTAAGCGCAAATTCTTTATTTTCTTTAGAAAGTACGCCTGCACATGCCATTATATAATCTGTATCTATTAAAACTTCACTTTCCAAACTAGGCATCATCGATACTTCTTTTCCCTCATACCTTAAAGAACTTAATATTTCTCTTCCCTTTGGTAATCTTGATAAAGCACCTCCAGTTCCTATTATATATTTAACTTGAGATAAGTCTTTGCCATAAGCCACAAGTGAATTTTTACCTACAAATACCCTCTTTATATACCCACAATGCCTTGCCATTGCTATTTCCGCAGCCTTTTTACACAAGACTTCACTGCAATCTTTCTCTATATGCTTTTGTGGAATAGGAACTATGTTATTTCTTATAGTTCCAATATCATATTGCTTTAAATCCTTTAGGTTAAGAAGTTCAATTACATTTTTACTATTTATATATACTCCTAAGTCACCCTCTACAGTTCTCTTTGCTTTTGGCTCAGGATTAACTAAAATATTTAATATTTCAGCACTTCCTTCCGTTACAGAATGTATATCCGTTGTGGCTCCTCCTACATCTATAACTGCTAAATCTCCCAAAACTTCATATAGAACCTTAGTACTTTCCATAACTGCTCCAGGTGTTGGCATAATACTACCATTTACCATTTCTCTTATTTTATCCATTCCTGGTGCCTTCACTATATTCTTTTCAAATACTCTTTGAATTACTTCTCTAGCAGGTTCCACATTTAATTCATCCACCTTAGGGTAAACATTAGGAACAACATATAGTTCTTTATCCTTAAACATATTCTTAATTTCATTTACATTGGCTGTATTTCCACAATAAATGATTGGAATATCTATATCTGCATCTAATATAGCCTTTGCATTATATAAGGATGTTTCTCTTTCACCATAATCTATACCACCAGCTAGCATTATTAAGTTAGGTTTAATTTTTTTTATTTCTTCAAGGTCACTTTCTCTCATTTTTCCTGAAGTGATCATTTTTATTATTGCTCCTGCTCCTAAGGCAGCTTCCTTGCTTGCTTTTACAGTCATATCATGCACTAATCCATGTACAGTCATTTTTAATCCACCGGCTGCACTACTAGTAGCTAACATCCTATTCCATGTTAGTTTCTCTTCTATTTGAGACTCTATATCAGAAATAGCATTTTTAAGCCCTATTGTTACGTCTCCATCTAAGACAGTTGTAAAGCTTTTTCCTTGAGCTATTATATTTATACTTTCTGATACTACACTGAATGCAGTACACAAGGTGGTTGTACTTCCTATTTCTGCAACAATATAATCAACTCTCATATTTTACCTCCATATAGGATAAAAGGATATCTCACAATAACTTATTTTTTATAGGTTATTGCAAGAAATCCTTATTTATTTTTTATATACCTATTCTTTTTTCATCAACTCTTCAATAATAAAGGAAGCTACATTATTACCATGAGATCCTCTTCCAAACCCAGCATCCATTCCATGGTCTTTAGCAATTTCCTGTGATACTTGAGTTCCTCCACAAATAAGAATAATTTTATCTCTTATACCTTTTTCTATACAAAGATTATTTAACTTATCCATGTTTTTTGTATGAATATCATTATGTGTAATTATTGTACTTGCTAAAATAGCATCCGCTTCACTTTCAATTGCAGCATCTACTAACTTTTCAATAGGACATGATGTACCTAAATAAATATATTTTATTCCATACTTCTCAATACCACCATGCTTAATATCTATTATCTCTCTTAAACCAACTGAATGTTCATCTTCTCCTACAGTTGCGCAAACAACTTTTACTGGTCTCTTTTTCACATACTCTTTCATAAAGCTATCATCTAATAATTTTTGCTTTTCAGGTATTTTTAGTTCATCTTTATTTATAGAGAAATCTACCTTTCCCTTTATTTCAACTAAAGTACCCTCTGCAGCTTGAAGTATTTGTTTGTGTATAACTTCCACATCAGTTAAATTCATTTTTCTTCCTATTTCAATTGCTGCGGCTTCACTTACACCCTCTTCTTCAGGGATCATTAAAGTAACCGTTACATAGCCATCTTTTTTCCATTCTACCTCTGGCTTTATTGTATTATCTTCTTCAACTCTCTCCATTCTTCTATATACATTATCTTCTTCATCTAATTCATCTATATACTGTATTTTAGAATGGTCACATAAAGTACATTCATTTATAGCATCACATGGTTTACTGTAAAACTCTGGCACATTGTTATATCCAAAATGCGCACAAACTGGTGCAAAGTAATCCTCATCTCTTGATACCACACTACCAGCTGCTACACCCTTAGCACTTTCTCTTACTATTCCATCAGAATTTCTTGAAGGATATTCTCCTGAATCTACAAAGAACCCTTGTTCAACTGCATTAAAATACCCTCCTACCTCTATTATTTCCTCCATGAAAAGTACAGCCTTTTCTTTCAATTCTCTAATCTTATCTCTTAAATATCCCTCATCCTTAAGTTCAATCATATCCATTAATCCATCCATACCAATTAATGATTGTTTAGCTGTATTAATAGCATGAATATTATTGTAATGCCACGGAACATTTCTTCCTTCATCAGGAGTTATGGTACTTTGAATATCTGCTGAAGTAAGCTTAGATATTAATAAGTTAAGTACATGAGTAACTGTAGCTTCTCTTGTACAAGAGGTCATGTACTTCGTATTCATTTGCGCTCTCATTTTATAATCTTTGAAGATCTCTCTAAGCGCTACTGCATAAGGTAAATCTAACTTCATACAAGGAGCAGGTGTTGCAGAGGGTGGAACAGTACTTAATGCTATATTCTCTTTTTTCATTCCAACTAATTCAGAATATTTGCAATTTATAGCATGCTGAACCATTAATTCAGGCATTACAGCATATCCCTTCATAGCCGTTGCATTAGCATTATGTGCTCCATCTATTTGAAGAATATCAGCATGTGCCATTATTCTTTTAGCAACTGCAGCATCTACAAAACTTCTAACCATATTTATGTTTCTATAAAGAACATTGTATTGAGGATCTTGGTGAGCTCCATTAATTCCTTCTTCTGCAAACATAACTGCTACATCTGGTCCTGCAACCCCTGATACATAAGAGTGAAAGTTAATAGGTCTTCCAACTTCTTCTTCTATTAAATCCAAGGCTTTTCTTGTAGCTCTAACTTGTTTTCTTGTAATAGGTACTCCTCCAACTCCTTCTGGAGATCCCTCTATTAATCCATCAAAATGACTTTGTCCAGCTGTTCTAATAACCATTATGTGATCAGCTCCATGCCAAGCAGCCATTCTCATTCTTCTTATATCATCTTCAAATCTACCAGAAGCTATTTCTGACGTAATTACTGGTATTGGTTGAGGATCTATATTCCCAAAGCTAGGTGCAGCTGGTATTCCTTCACTTTGCCTTAAAGATTCAGAAATATCACAATAATCAAACTCACCTAATTTACCATTTTCTCTTTTTACTCTAAAAGTCCAACCTCTTCTTTTAGGCTCATAGTTTTCAAGATTTTCAAGTAACTCTTTTATATCTATTTTTTTATTTTTCTCTAGCATATAGACACCCCTTCGAAGCTCTTACTAACCTCTGGCCATCCTATGCCATTTGCTAATTCTCTACCAGCTTCCATATAATCTATAGATTTCATTTTTGCATAGGTAAGAACTACATTACCAAGTCCTTTACCTAAAAGATTCCATGTTTCCCCTTCCTTTGCTATATTGCTTGCTTCTATACTTGAAAAACCCATTCTTAATAAAACAGATCTTTCTATAGATAAAGAGGTATTGTTATAAGCTAATTCCACTAAGGGCTTTACTATTTCCTCTGTTAAACTCCAAAATCTCTCATAAAGCTCATCATCACTAAGACTTTTTAAATGCTCTCTTCTTTTTGCAAAATCTTCTTCCCTTTTCATAAAAATCTCCCCTTTTCCTATAGTTTTAAAGCTCTAAATCCCTTAAAATATTGTTTACTTCTTCTTTACTATATCTAGTTTCTTTACATAAAAAATCTATATCTATTTCCTCTAATTCTTGTACCTTAGAATTTCTCAATAAATTTTTTATTAAAGATTTTCTATATTTATTCAAATCCATTTCTTTATACCTTAAGGCCCATGGTCCTCTTGGTAGTATTATATTTTTTCCTGGAATCTCATCTAAAACATTTTCATTAATAAGTATTTCTATATTATTATTCTTAGCAAAACTCAACTGTGGCATTATATGTTTACCCGCACCTGTGTATTCAGTTTCTTGAACTACAATAACTTGATCATTTTCCATTTCCTGCGCCAAAGAAAATGCTGCAGCTAAGGATGTATTACCAGCCGGTCCTCTTTCTAAGCCCTCAATTTGAGCTAAAAGTTCTGTCATATAAAAAACTGAGCCTTGATTTACAGTTACGTACCTATCTAAATATCTTAAAGGTCTTGCAGCACTTCTAGGTACATCAGACCTATCTGGATTAGTCATAAAAGGTATTCCAAATCCTGTATGTCCTGTAGTAAAAGACTTTTTATTAAAATCACTATCTGAGGCCATATGTAGCCCACTTAAATCTACAGAGGCACCTATTATTTTACTATCTATTGCTCCAGCTTTTATAAGACCTCTTGCTGTACCTGTTACGTTACCACCACCTGCATGAGTCACAACCACTGCATCAGGATATCTTTCTAAGCTTTCTAAACATTGTTTCGCTATTTCATATCCTAAACTTTCAGTACCTGCTATGCCTAAGGGTGAATACAATGAAGCATTAAAATATCCTGTATCCTTTATAATTTTCAGAAAGACATAAAACAACTCTGGACCTACTGTTAATTGCACAACTTCCGCACCAAATGCTTCACACTTTCTAGCTTTTTCAATAATTTCAGGTTGTCCTACTTTTTGAGAATCATAACATTCTTGTACAATTATGCAGTCGAGTCCTCTCATAGCACTTTGAGAGGCTACAGCTGCCCCATAATTACCTGATGTTGCAGATACAACACCCTTATACCCTCTTTTTTTAGCTTCATATATTGAAATAGCTGCTCTTCTATCCTTAAAACTTCCTGAAGGATTACACTGCTCGTCCTTTATAAAAATTCTAGCCGCCTTTCCACTCTTTGAAACCTGTCTAGCAAGAGCAGTTAAGTTTTTTAGCTCTATTAATGGAGTATTCCCGACCCCTGTTTCCCTTTGGATATCTATTATATCTTTTATAGAGTAGCCAATATCACTCATCATAGTTTCATAATCAAAAGCTATATTTCCCTTTTCATATTTATTATAGTCAATACCAACTGATTGCAACATTAACTTACTTTTCTCTTGCATTAATTCATCATATTTGCTCAACTATTAATCTCCTCCTTAATGAACTCCTTACCTTTTATTATTCAAGCAGCACTTAGCTTGTTTTCCTATATAAGCAAGTTCCTCTACATAATCACCGAAACTATGAGTATAATTAGGCTTTTCCTTAACTACTTTACCTTTTTCTTTTCTTCCTATTATGGTCTCGATTTCCACTATGTCACCTAACTCACAATTTTCCAAAGTAAAACCTTTTACCCACATTTTAAGAGGAGTATTCTTAGTATCTTCTGGTATATTAGAAGCTCTATCTTCACATTTTAAAACTAAACTTTCTATCTCAACCCATGTACCTGCTTTAATCATTTAAGTCACATCCTTAAATTATTTTTACTATATTTTCAATTTGTAACTTATTATTTTATAAGTTCCCTTACATCACCTAATATAGCAACTGGTATAGGTAAATCTAACATTGTCTTCAATCCTGGTGTACTATTTATTACATGAGGTATCATATTTACACATATAGCATAAGTTCCAACGCCACCAGCTATTTCAGGAGTATTTTTCAAGTTTATTTCAGGAGTTCCCTTAATTGTTATATAATCTCCTGTACTTAAGTTTTCCATCTCAGGTCTAACCTGTTGAGGATGTTCCATTTCAACAAATAACTCTCCATTAACATAGCCATATCCCATTTGTTTACATCCTGCGACATATCCAGGTTTTACTGATACTAAAGGAGTAACTCTTTCCACATTAGCCATAATAGGTTCTTTAGTTTGAGCTATTTTATCAAACTTTAAATTGAAAGCCTCTTCAAACATTCCAAAGGATTGTATAAATCCTACATGTCCAGCTATACTATCATTTTCTACACCTTCAACAAACTCCTCCTTTGTAAGTCCAATTCCTTGTTCTTCCATAACGGCTTTTCCAAAACATGCTAAATCATTTACTCTTGAAACTCTTATATTCTCTACATCTTCACATACACCTGTTAATGCTAAAACTAAATAATCCATTACAAATCCTGGATTTATGCCAGTTCCTAATATTGAAACCCCATTTTTCTTAGCAATTATATCCATATCCTCACTTAATTCAGGATCCAATGCTTTTGGATAAGACATTTCTTCTGCAGTTGTGATTACATTTATACCTTTTTCTGCTGCAAATTTTATTTGAGGATAAACAGCCTTTGTAAAAGAAGCTGTTGCAATTAAAACTACATCTGCAGCCTTCTCCTTAATAACCTCCTCTGGATTATCTAAAATTACTACATCATTATTCTCTGTTCTTTCAACTTCTAATAATTCATATAACTTTTTACCTACTTTACTTGGGTCTAAATCAATAGCACCAACTATAGAAAAACCTCTTTTCTTACAAATCATCTTAGCCATTCCTTGTCCCATAAGTCCAAGTCCCCATAAAATAACCTTAACATTTTCCTTCATAACCTAATTCCCCCTATTCTTTACATTTATATTTAATAACTATTTAGAACTAATTTTTATAACTAGTTTTCTATAGTCTAAATCACAACATTAATACCCCTTTGCCTACCAAATCCTTATTTTTTATAATTATTCCTAATAAATCTAAATATATAATTCCTTCTAAATCTAACTTTATAGATAATACAGGCTCCTGACCTTCTTCTTTTCCCAAAATCATTCCCTGTGCTTTACTTTCTTTTTCAGTAATAAATTCATATACTCCTATATATCTAAATATCTTTTCATTTCCTTCAAAGAAGCTTATTTCATATAAAAAACCTGCACAATTACCCTCATTTATAGACATTAACTTCCCATCTCTAAAGGTATTAGATATTATAGGTGATAACTCTTCTCTTATGCTAAACTCCTTAGTTTTTTTATATAATTCACCATAAATTCTAAGTATCCTTCTTTTCATAATTGAATTTTCTATGAAGAATTTATCTATGTTATTTTCATAAAATTCCTCTTCAGTTATATTCAAAGCAAAAAAATTGGATAAATTACAACTTAAATGTTTAAGATCACAAATTACCTTTATATAATTCAATTGCTCTTCTTTTAAAACATATTTTATTAAATTTTCTATATTAAATAATGAGTTCTTTTTATGTATTGAAGTGCATAAAATAAATCTTTTTTCCCTTAAAGCTTCTACGTTCAACTTCTCATACAACTTCTTATGTGTTTCATATATATATTCATTGTCATTACTGATTAGCACTATATCTTTAGATTTGAAAAATTCTAACTTATCCTCTAAGTTTTCTCCATAGACATCTATATCTACCAAAATTAAGTCTATATCCTTTGTATTCTCAATTTCTTGAAACTCTCTATAGATAATACAATTAATATCATCTATTTCCTCCATACCCCTTTTAATTCTTTTTAAGTTGTAATCCACTATTGCTTCAACACTGTACTGTGTTTTACCCCTATTTTCTTTAAATAAATACTTTAATAATTCCTTTGTTGCCTCTCCTATGCCAACTATGAGAATTTTAACCATATTCAATTCTCCCCTATACCCTTTTTTATATAATATTTTTTTAAATCCTATTTATGATAAAAAAGAAGTTCTATAAATACTATGAATTTGTTAGCTTTTGTATATATATTCTTGCTAACAAATATTATTTTTTAATTTTATGCCTTTGTCTTAAGCTTTCGAAATAATAATAATTCCTTTTTATATCACACCAAGGAAAAAATATTCATTTATTAACATTTTTTGAATATATTTTTTCAGGAAATTTTCTATCAATTGAATTTTTTTAAATATATAATTTCAATTATAACTCATTTTTCATTTTTAGGAATATGCTTACAAAAATTTAACAATTTCTTTATAATTCTATAATGGCTTGTACTAAGGATATGAGGATTAAACCTATGAATAATTTTTTTTTATTTGATTATCTTAATTTGGAATATGAATAGAATTAAAATTATAAATTCATTTTAATTAAATATATATTTGATTAAAAGAAGAAAGTGTAATTATAATTTTTTCAAACTATATTAAATTTTTCTATTAAGTACTTTATGTAAGATATTTTATTTAGATGATTCTTGAAACATGAAATGTTTTTTATAAATAATTACTTGAAAATATAATTAAATTAATTGAAAAATAAAGCTTAACTAAATTGAAATTTATAGAAGGGTAATTATATATATTCTAATAAACTCTCTTACTTCCAATTATTAGATATAAGGGTCATTATAGAATAAATATAAATATAGAATGTTAATTAGAACTTATATATTACGGATTATAAAAGTATTTGTAATTGAAACTTTAAATGCAGTATAAAGAATTAATAGAGATGTATAGGTATAAAATATGCATAAAAAAGGAAAGACTGCTGATAAAATCAGCAGTCTAATCCTAAAGTTCGTAACTCTTATTGCTCATCTATATTAATAGTGATTATAATTTTACAACTTTAGCTGCTTGAGGTCCTCTTTCTCCAGTAACAACCTCAAATTCAACTTTTTGTCCTTCTTCTAAAGTTTTGAAACCTTCTGAAGTTATAGCTGAAAAATGTACGAATACGTCATCTTCACCTTCAACTGAAATAAATCCAAAACCTTTTTCAGCGTTAAACCATTTTACTATTCCTGTTTTCATATGAAAATCCTCCAAAATAAAAATTAAATAATGTTACAGATCTTGACCCTTTACTATAACTTATGTAAAGTATAATAAAACTTTTTATGTTTAGAAACTTACTTCTATATAACACTGAAAAATCTTTAGCTCTCTACATTTCTTATTATAATAAAGATAAACTACCTGTTCTTTACATACTATCATAGTACTTCATAAAAAGCAATATTATTTATGATAAAGTACTAATTAATTATCTACATTAGATATATTTCCACTATATCTGTAAATTATTCATCATTGCAATAAAAAATTTGTAATATTTTTTATTATATATTGCAATTACTAATAGTATATGATAAATATTTATTTATGATACAATAATTTTTACATAATTTAACGAAAGGATTATATATGAAAAAAATGATTTTTAAAAAAGTTGGTATGAGGAATGTTAAAACAGCTTTATCTGTTTCCCTTTGCGTACTTATAACAAATTTAATTGGGTTAGATTCTTCATCCATTTCAATAGCTTGTATTGCTGCGGTTATAACCATGGAAAGTACAATCTATAACTCCTATGTAGTAGGTAAAAACAGGCTCATAGGAACTATAATAGGATCTATAATAGGCCTTATAGTTTCATTAGTAGCTCCAAATAACATTATATTTATAGGCCTAGGCATTGTATGCATAATATACTTATGTGATCTATTAAATTATCAACGTTCTATTAGCATTGCTTGTGTGGTTTTTATAGTTATAACTGTGAGTCTGACTAATAAAAACCCTTTAATTTATAGTGTATCAAGAGTTATGGAGACATCTATAGGTATCATAGTTGCTGTTGGTGTAAATTTTTTCTTTTTTCCACCTAAAATATCTAAAAAAGTACATGACTCTTATTTAGAAATATTTACTTCTACAAAGGATTTGGTTTATGATAGGTTTACCTTAGATAATAAAGATGAGTTAATACAACTTTATTCTAAAATAATTGAACTAAATTTACTTTTAAGTAATTATGTAATAGAATATGGTAAAATCCAAGAAGATGCTTTAAAATCTTATCATGTTGCAGCTGATAGCTTTATGAAGATTTATAAGCATTTATACATAATTGAAGATTTAAAAAACGTTTGTAAAATGACTCCTGAGAATTATGAAGCCTTAAAGTTAGAGCTTATTGTACCTGTTGGTGAAGTAAGTTCTGATATTGAAATAGTGTATAATTTTCATATTGAAAAACTTATATTTCTTCTCTCAAATATAAATTTAACAGAGGAAACAATAAAAGAGCAACATGATAAAGAATAATCTTTCATATAAATAGTAAAAAATCACCTTATAAAAATAAGGTGATTTTTTAACGTCTTTTTATTTATTAAATGCAACTTTTAAAGCATTTTTAAATATCTCAACTGTTTTATCTATATCTTCATTAGTATGTGCAGCTGACAAGAATAATCCCTCAAATTGTGCTGGTGGGAATAATACTCCGTTTTTCAACATCTCTCTAAAGAATATTGCATACTTCTCAGTATCACATTTCATTACTTCACTAAAGTTTCTGAAGGTACCCTTTGCAAAGAATGTACATAACATAGCTTTAAATCTTATAACTGTTACCTCTACATCTAATTCTTCTATAACAGCATTCATAGCTTTTTCAAATTTAATAGCTTTTTCTTCTAAGTTGCTATATATTTCAGGATTATTTTTCAATATATTTAAGTTTCTTAATCCCATGTACATAGCTAGTGGATTTCCTGACAATGTACCTGCTTGATATACTGGTCCTAAAGGTGATACCATTTCCATAATTGCCTTCTTACCACCATATGCACCAACAGGTAATCCAGCTCCTATTATCTTACCAAAACATGTCATATCTGGTTCTATACCATATACTTCTTGTGCTCCGCCATAAGCAACTCTAAACCCTGTTATTACTTCATCAAATATTAATACTGCTCCAAACTCTTTAGTTATTTCTCTTAACCCTTGAAGGAAGTCCTTTTCCGCAGGAACAACTCCCATATTTCCTCCTACAGGTTCAACTATTACAGCTGCAATATCCTCTGGGTTTTCTTCAAATACTTTTCTAACTGAATCCATATCATTGTATGTGCATACTAATGTATCTTTTACTGTTCCCTCAGGTACTCCTGGGCTTGTCGGAACACCAAAAGTAATAGTTCCTGAACCTGATTTAACCAAAAGACTGTCAGCATGACCATGGTAACATCCTTCAAATTTTATTATTTTATTTCTTCCTGTATACCCTCTTGCAACTCTTAATGCACTCATAGTTGCCTCTGTACCAGAGTTAACCATTCTAACCATATCTATTGAAGGATATGATTCAACTATTAATTTAGCCATTTCAACTTCTATAGCTGTTGGAACACCATAACTTGTTCCTCTTGCAAGCACTTCTTCTATACCCTTAGAAACTTCTTCATTGCTATGTCCTAAAATAAGAGGTCCCCATGAGCAAATAAAATCTATATATTCATTTCCATCTACATCAAAAAGTCTTGATCCCTTAGCTCTTTCTACAAAAATAGGATTTAGCCCTACTGATTTAAAAGCTCTAACTGGACTATTAACCCCACCTGGAATATATTTTTGAGCTTCTACAAAAATTTCTTCCGATTTTTTGTTATTAAAGTTATCCATAATTCATCCTCCAAGTTTATACTCTTTTATTTATTTATTTTCTTTAAGCATTCTAGCAAGATCCTTAGCAAAGTAAGTTATTATTATATCTGCACCAGCTCTTTTAATTGAAATTAAACTTTCCATTATTGCAGATTCATTTAATAAACCTTGCTCTACAGCTAATTTAATCATAGAGTATTCCCCACTTACGTTGTAAGCTGCAATAGGAATATTATAAGTATCCTTTACTTTTCTTATAACATCTAAATATGCAAGGGCAGGTTTAACCATAACTATATCTGCACCTTCCTCGATATCTAACTCAACTTCTCTTACCCCTTCTAAGATATTTGCAGGGTCCATTTGATAAGTTTTTCTATCACCAAAGGCTGGAGCTGAGTCTGCTGCTTCTCTAAATGGTCCATAAAATGCTGATGCATACTTAGCACTGTATGCCATAATTGGAACTGTTACGAAACCAGACTTGTCTAAGGCTTCTCTCATTGCACCAATTCTTCCATCCATCATATCAGAAGGAGCTACCATATCAGCTCCAGCCTCAGCATGACTTACTGCTATTTTTGAAAGATACTCTAAAGTCTTATCATTATCAACATATCCTTCTTCTGTTAAAATACCACAATGTCCATGAGATGTATATTCACACATACATACATCAGTAACAACATATATCTCCTTAGAAACCTCTTTTATTTTTCTAATAGCCTTTTGAACTATTCCGTTTTCTGCATAGGCTTCTGAACCGCAACAATCCTTTTCATTAGGTATTCCAAATAATATTACTGATTTAACTCCTAATTCTACAAGTTCTTTTATTTCCTCTTCCAATCTATCTATAGAAAAGTGATAATTGCCCTTCATAGAACCTATTTCTCTTTTTATATTTTCACCTTCAACTATAAATAATGGATAAATAATATCATCCATAGAAATGTGTGTTTCTCTAATCATATCCCTTATAATTGAATTTGCTCTAAGTCTTCTTGGTCTTTTAGTTAACATTTTAATTCCTCCTAAAGAGTTTATTAGTTATTGCATAGCACATCTATTATACCATTAATTGTATACTCTTTTGCCTCTTTGTAAAGATTTAATCCATATTCTTCAATTGTTTTTGAAGTAATTGGCCCTATAGATATAAGTTTTATATCTTTTAATTTATCTAAATTTTCTTTTCCTAATATTTTAACTAAGTTCTTTACTGTTGATGAACTAGTAAAGGTTATATAATTAACTCTTTCCTCTTCTATAAGTTCAAGAAGCTCTTCTTTATTTCCTTCACCCATTACTGTTTCGTATAATTTAACTTCAGTAACTGCACAGTATTTATCAAGCTCAGTGACGATATAATCTCTAGCTTCTTTTGCTCTAGGGATTAGTATTTTATCTTCTTTCTTTAACATAGGAGCTAATTCTTCAACTAAAGCCTCTCCAACATACTTAGAAGGAATTATATCTGCAATTAATCCTCTTTCCTTTAGTTTTGCAGCTGTAGCAGAGCCAATTGCAACTATTTTAGCCTTAGCTAATTTTCTTAAGTCATAATTCATCTCATATAATTTATCTACAAATATGTTTACACCATTCTCACTTGTAAATGCAACATAATTGAAGTTCTCTAAATTATTTATAGCTTCTTCTAACTCATTATTAGGACTTATTTCCTCTATCTTTATAGTTGGAAATTCTATAGCATTTCCCCCTAAATCAAATATCTTTTCACTTAATTTGCTACTTTGACTTCTAGACCTTGTAACAACTATATTTTTACCGAACAAAGGCTTTTCTTCAAAGAAATTCAAACTTTCTCTTAAATTAACTACCCCCCCTATAACTATTAAGCTAGGTGATTGTATTTTTTCTGCCATAGCCTTTTCATATAAATTTTCTAGAGTACCTGTTACTACTCTTTGATAAGACCTTGCAGCCCAATTAATAATTGCTGCCGGTGTTTCCTTATCTTTGCCATTTATCATAAGATTGTTACATATCTTTTCAAGATTAGATACTCCCATTAAGAATACAAGAGTACCAGAAATTTTAGAAAGTACTTCCCAATCTAATTCTTTTTCTTCTTCCTTTAGATGTCCAGTTATTACATGAAAAGATGATGCGTAATCTCTATGAGTTATAGGAATCCCTGCATAACATAATCCACCTATAGCAGAAGTTATACCAGGAACCACTTCAAAGTCAATTCCTCTTTCTCTTAAATATTCTCCTTCTTCTCCACCTCTACCAAAAACGTAAGGATCTCCACCTTTTAATCTAGTAACTATCTTACCATTTTTAGCCTCTTCCGCAATAATTTCATTTATCTCATCTTGAGTTTTTGTATGGTATCTAGATTTTTTACCTACATAAATAAATTCACAACCTTCTTTAGCATCTTCTAATATTCTATCTGTTGCTAATCTATCATATACAATAATATCTGCTTCTTTTACGCATTGTAAGGCTTTTAAAGTTAATAATTTATAATCTCCTGGACCTGCTCCAACTAAATAAACTTTTCCCTTCATTACTTTTCCATCTCCTTTGCTATTATCTCTGCTAATTTATATCCTAATTCAGCTGCTTTTTCCTTAGTTCCTTCTATAGATTTTTTAATAAGAATTTCTCCGTCCTCAGTTCCATATAAACCTTCTAAGACTATCTTATCTTCTAATATTTCACAGTTAGCCCCAACTGGAATATGGCAACTTCCCTCTATTCCATCTAAGAAAGCTCTTTCAGCTTCTCTTTCTATTTCAGTTCTCTCATCTCTAATTGAACTTATTATTTCATTTATATCTTTTCTATCTTCTCTTATTTCTAAAGCTAAAATACCTTGAGCTGGAGCAGGTAATATTATATCTCTTGAAATATATTCAATTTTATTATTTATTTTAGACTTAAAATCAAGTCTTTGAATTCCCGCTGCCGCCAATATTACTCCATCTAAATTCTCATCTTTTATTTTTCTTATTCTAGTATCTATATTACCTCTTATAGGTACTATATTAAGATCTGGTCTATGTTTTAAAAGCTGATATTTTCTTCTTTTGCTTCCTGACCCAATAGTAGCTCCCTTAGGTAAGTCTTCTAAGCTATTATATCCTTCTTTAAGTACAATTACATCTCTATTGTCTTCTCTCATTGGAGAGTAGGAAAACATTAATCCCTCTGGTAGTTTAGAAGGCATATCTTTCATACTATGTACTGCTAAATCAATTTCTCCATTTAAAAGTTGCTCTTCAATCTCTTTAACAAAAAGTCCCTTATCTCCTATTTTGTCTAAGGCTACATTCTGAATTAAATCTCCCTTTGTCTTTATAATTTTAAGTTCAAATTCTAAATTTGGATTTTTCTCTTTTAGTTTATCAATTACCCAATTACTTTGGTATAAAGCTAATTTACTTCCCCTTGAACCTACAACTATTTTCATATAATACTCCTTTTATTATCTACTTAATAATTTTATTTTTAACTTTTTCAATTCTTCACTATTTAAGTCAACTAAAGAATTTAAAATTGATTTTTTTTCTACTTCATCACTATAATTTTCAAGTACTAAATCTCTACATTCTCCTAATAATTCAACATACTCTTCATAGGTCTTATCATAGGTCTTTTCTAAATCCTTTCTTATTTTTGCACATAAAGAAGGACTATTACCTAATGTAGAGATAGCAATATTTAAATCCCCTCTTTTTATGGTAGAAGGAACAATAAAACTAGACTTATTTATATTATCTACAATATTACAAAGTATATTTTTATCATGACATATTAATGATATACTTTCATTTAGTCTATAGTTGCTTGTGGCTGCTATTACTAAAAAAGCCTTATCTATATACTCACTTTTAAATTCATCCTTAATTATAGTTAACTTGCCTTCATGTAAATTTTCAATCTCATAAAAGCTCTCTAAAACCTCTAGTGATACAACCTTAACTACTGCCTCATATTCTAAAAACTTTTTAGCTTTTCTAAGCGATACTTTTCCACCGCCAATGATTACAACCTCTTTATTTTTCAAATCAACCATTAAAGGATAAAACATAAGTATTCCTCCTTAAAAGTTAAATAAATCTGTTATGGTTTCTATATATTTTTCAATTTCCCCTTCTTCCTTTGTCTCCTTAAGAGTAAATATTGGTTCTCTTATAAGACGCTTTAAAGAAGACTTAAGCATTTTTTCTATTATTTTTTGTTCCCTGCCATCTAACTCTAATTTTCTATTTATATAAGCCATTGTATCTTCTTCTATTTCTCTACATCTATCATTTAATGACTTAATTATAGGATCTATCTTTATTCCTTGTAGCCATTGTAAAAAAGTTTCTATATTATCTTCTATAATGTCCATGGCTCCATTACAAAGATCTATCCTTTTTTGATAGTTTTCATCAGATACCTTTTTCAAATCATCTATATCATAAATAGTTACTCCCTTAACCTCTGCAACTCTTCTGTCAATATCTCTAGGTAAAGCTAGATCCAATATAAATAACTCACTTTCCAATTGTGGCATCTTTTCATAAGCTATAACCGTATGTGGAGCTGCAGTTGCTGAAATTAATATATCAACTTTATTTAGGTACTCATATCTATTTTCATATTCAATTATCTTAGCATGTGGGTATTGATTAACCACACTTTTAAGCTTTCCATGTGTTCTATTTGTTATATAAACTTCACCTAACTCCTCTTCTTCTAGATAAGTAAGAGCTAAAGAGCTTATTTTTCCTGTTCCTATTATTAAAGCTTTTTTTCCTTTAAAGCTCCCTATATTTTCTTTTAAATATTTTATGCCTATATAACTAGTTGATAAGGGTATTTCTGATATTTTAAAATCGCTTTTTATACCCTTAGCTACTGTAACGGCCTCTCTAAATAATTTATTAAGAACCTTTCCACTACATCCTATCTCCATAGAAAATAATAAAGAGTCCTTTACCTGACCTAAAATTTGATCTTCTCCTAAAACTATGGAGTCTAACCCTGATGTAACAAAATATAAATGCCTAATGGCATCAATGTTCTCTTTTTCAAATAAATATTCTTCTATATCAGAGATATTAAAGAACTCACTATAAAACTCTCTAACTATAGGTATATATTTTCTTACATTCTTTGCAGCTATATAAATCTCACTTCTATTGCATGTAGATAATATTATAACTTCTTTTATTCCTCTATCTAATAAATAGTTACTTCCTTCTATTTTTCTAGCTTCTGTGAAAGAAACCTTTTCTCTAATATTTATAGGTGTTTTATTATGGTTAACCCCTATTACAGCTATCTCCATTTATATCCCTCCAATACTTATAAAGGTCTTCCTCCTTTGTAAACAAGGGAAAGTTCATATTTTTATGTATTTTTACAAGCCAAGGTTCTCTAAGACCAGCCTCTTCAAGTATATTTCCTTTTAAAAATACCTCTTTACTTTCACCTTCAGCAATTATCTCCCCTTTATTAATAACATATATATACTCACAAAGTTCATATATTGTATCCATATTATGGCTCGAAATTACTACTCTAACCCCTCTATTACTTAGCTCTTTTATTATATCCGTTACAGCCTCTGTCATATTGGGATCTAATCCTGCAGTAGGTTCATCAAAACAAATTAGTTCATAGCCCATAGCTAATATTCCAGCAATAGCAACTCTCTTTTTTTGACCATAACTTAAATTGTGAACTGGTTTTTTCTCAAACTCCTTTGCTCCTGCATCTATTAATGCCTTATCTACCCTAATCTTAACCTCAGATTCAGGTATATCTAAATTTCTTAGTCCAAAGGCAACATCATCATATACATTTGAATAAAATATTTGCTTATCTGGGTCCTGAAAAAGAATTCCTACTCTTCTTCTTAAATCATATAAAGTTTTTTTATCATATCTAATTTTTTTATCATCAACAAGAATATTACCTGTAGTTGGCTTTAAAATCCCAACTAAGGACTGAAAAAGCGTTGATTTTCCAGCACCATTAGCACCTACAACTCCTATTCTCATATATTTTTCGAAATCCATGTTAATATTTTTTAAGGCCATTGTTTCATCTTCATATACGTAAGTTAAATCTTTTACCTTTATCACTGTATCACCTTAATTCCATACATATTATTTTAAATATGGGCGCTGTTATATATAACATAATTAAATTATATAAAAACAACGCCCCCAATAAATTATTATATCATTTTAAAATTTAAATAACAGAATATCTACTATTAATTTACTATTAGTGTCCTTATTAAACATGAAATTTCCCCTGATATAATCTCGTATCTAATATAACAACTAAATCACTATATCTTTCCATGACTCTTACAAATAAACATTTAACTAAAATAGAAGTTGAATTGTAAGATTTCTTTATATCCTTATAACCAAACCTTAAATATTGCGCCATGTGAATCTCTCTATATTCTTCAATGAATATAAAGATAAATCTATATACAAGTACCACAACCTCAATAAAAATTTCTGGAAGCCTCATTAGCTTAAGTACTTCTACTATTTGATTCATAGGCATTGTTAGCACTATAAAATACATAGCACTTATAGAATTCATAGTTCTTAAGAATAACTTTAGTGAAGTTTCTACTCCTGTGTAGGTTATACCTATATTTACACTTCCTAAAGTAAAATAAGTAATGTACCCCTGTGTATCTGCCGAAAATGATATTATTAAGCTAACAATACTTATTAACAAAAATATCAAAGGTACACAAAGACTTTTAAAATATCTTTTTATAGTATTTTTTGAAACATAAATATTTATTACACTTATAATTAAAAACAATCCTATATTAAAAGCATAATTTGTAATACTTAAACTTAAAACAAATAAGAAAATTGCAAAACAAAATTTATATTGTGCTTTTATTTCTACTAATCTATTACTATAAGATAAATTATGATTTAGATACACTCTTCTTCTTTCCTTTTCTATATCCAAAATAATAAGCAAGTGCTCCTGTACCTATGGAAGCTTGAAGAGCAAATAATAAGCTTTCAACTTCTCCACTTGGTGGTTCCCATAAACTTTGAACCCATGGCTCATAATCTGGATTTATTTCAGTAATCAACTCTTCTGCTTGTCCATCTGCTCCTTCATAAGGCGCATTAGCATTAATAATAAATGGTAATACCGTTATTGCTATTGCAAGTACTATTAAAATTAAATTTGTTTTAGTTTTCTTGCTCATCACTTACTACCTCCTCTGGACCATTGTCTTTTAATAAATTAAATACAACAGTTGTTAATAGCCCTTCTGCAATTGCTAAAGGTACTTGAGTTACTGCAAATATAGTTAAAAACTTAAGTAGTGATGCAGTAATTCCCCCAACTGGATCTGGGTAAGCAAGTGCTAATTGAAAAGCTGTAACAGTGTAAGTAAGTAAATCACCTAAAGCTGCTGCAGTAAATACTGCTATTTTTTGAGTTCCTTTTTTCTTCATTAATAATTTATAAACAAAGTAAGAAACAAATGGTCCTACAACTGCCATAGAAAATACATTGGCACCTAAAGTAGTAAGCCCACCATGAGCTAATAATAATGCTTGAAATAACAATACTACAGTCCCTAAAACAGTCATAACTGTTGGTCCAAATAATATAGCTCCTAAACCAACACCTGTAGGATGTGATGAACTACCAGTAACTGAAGGTAGCTTAAGAGCTGATAAAACAAATACAAATGCTCCTGCCAATCCTACTAAAACTTTCTGTTTTGGGTCCTTTTTAAAGATTTTTCTTAATCTTACAAGTCCCACTATAAAAAATGGGGCAGATGCGCAAAACCATAAAATTACCCATTTAGGACTTAAAAATCCTTCCATAATATGCATAGCAAATACTGTGCTTGGTGCAATTAAAACTATTAATGCTAGGCTCATTATGATGCCTATTTTTTTAGAGTTTTTCATAACTCTCACTCCTTTAAAATTTTTTAGATAGTGATTTCTAAATTACTAGATATACTACTAAAAATTAAATACAAGGATTTTAGCTAGAGTGATACAAGCTTTCTAATTTGTGAGTAAGCATGAGTCTATAAAAATAAAACCCAACCTTTTAAGGTTGGGTTTATAATATCTAACTAATACTGCTTAAATTATACTTTAAAACTTATAAGCTATAGTATTAAATATAGAACTCTTCCCTCCGAAGGCTTACTACTCTTAGACTTAGGTAGGTCTCCTGACTCGAACTTCATCCTACTTCCCAACCTTCCCGAGTTATCAGTGGCTATCTGGGGTTCGTATTTTCTTACAGTAGCGGGGGCTGTAGAGGACTTACACCTCTTTCCCTTTTAATCATCATGAACCTAAATCCTTAATTATTTAATTTTAAGCATTTATATAATACCATATAAATCACGTAGTAGCAATATTAATTGCATAATATTGCTACTATAACTTTAAATATCCTAAATTTTATTGCTATACATATGATTTAATTTAAATCCATTAAAATATCTTAGTATCTTTAGCATTCATTCTAATCATAGTATATTCATGATTAATAAAATTTATTCCTAATAAACCTTATTAATTCCTCTGCATTTCCAAATTGATTAGGTTTTATTGAATTAACTCTATCTACTACAAATATTTTTATGTTACTATCTATAGCAGCTAAAATTTTCTCCTCTGTTCCCCCTTGAATCCCACTATCCTTAGTAAGAATAGCCTCTGCACTATGTTCCCTTATGAAGGCCTTATTAAGCTCATAGCTTATAGGTCCTTTCATAGCAACTATAGATTCTGGTTTAAGTCCTAGTTCATCTAATTCCTCCATAACCTTTAAAGTAGGAAGAACTCTATGAATTATAGGGTTGGGTAAATTCAAATCTAATATTCTTTTTATATTTCTACTTCCTGTTGTATTTAATATAGTTCCTCTTATTTTAGATAAATGTTTTCCTAATTCTTCATAACTTTCTACAGTTATTACATTAGGGTTATCTTTATACTTTTCTACTATAGAAGGTCTTTCATATCTAAAATACTCTATATTACATTCCTCACAGGCAGCAATTGCATTCTTAGTTACTTCTAAAGCATAAGGGTGAGAAGCATCTATTAAAATTTTTATTTCATTTTCTTTTATTTTTTCTTTTATTTTTTCTAAATCTAAGGGTGTAGTATTAAGTATTTTATACTTATATTCCTTTAATAGTTCTCCACCATAAGATGTAGCTGTTGTAATAAAGATATCCTCTGTAAACTCATTTAAAAGAGATAATAAGGTCTTTCCTTCTGAGGTTCCTAATATTAATCCTATCATAATCTAGCCCTATCTTACTTTATATCCTCTAGGAGTAATTATTCTATTATTCTCAGCGTAACTTTGACTATTTCCTATGATTACAATAGAAAACATATCAACTACATTTTCATCAAAATTATCTAAAGTAAAAATTCTAACCTCTTGACCATCTCTTAATGCATTTTTAACTACTCCTATTGGAGTTTTACCATCTCTATGCTTTTTAACTAATTCTAAGCATTCTCTTAAGTAATGAGGTCTTCCCATACTCTTAGGGTTATATAAAGATATAACAAAATCTCCTTCTGCTGCTAATTCAACTCTTTTTTTAATTAACTCATATGGAGTCATTAAATCACTTAAGCTTATATTACAGTTGTCATGCATTAAAGGAGCACCTAAAACTGATGCTGCTGCTGAAGATGCTGTTACACCTGGTATTATTTCTACATCTGCAGTATTTTCTAATTGTAGAATCAGCCCTGCCATTCCATATATACCTGCATCACCTGTACTAATTACTGAAACTGTTTTATTATCCTTAGTAAGCTCTATAGCCTTTCTACATCTTTCTTCTTCACCCTTCATTCCTGTTTTGAAGATTTCTTTTCCTTCTAATAAAGGTTCTACCATAGTTATATACTTTGTGTATCCAACTATAATATCACTTTCCTCAATTGCTTTCTTTGCCTTTATTGTTAAATGGTCTAATCCACCTGGTCCTATTCCTATTACATATAATTTACCCAAAATTATTTCTCCTCTCTTATACTAACTTCACCAATACTTAAGGTCATTCCCTCATGAGTTAGTTTTTCAATAAATAGTTTTGCTCCACTTAATTCAACTACAGGTTCACTTACAGCTCTTACACCTATAGTTTTTTCCACAAAGTCACTACCCTTATATTTATGATGAATAGTTCTTATTTCTTCAATTGTATATATCTTCATGGGCCAATTTAACTCTCTTGATAAATTCACAATGGCCTCTTCATTTTTCTTTATTTCTACTGTACATATTTGAGCTATAGATAATTTATTAATGTTATTTTCTTTCAAAACCTTCAATATAAAGTTTTTCATCTTTAAAGAGTCATAGTTTTTCTTGCATCCAACTCCAAGAATAATATCCCTTCGCATCAACTTAAGAACAGGAATATTATTATCTTCAAAATAACTTTCTTTATTTCCCACAATAACCATAGCTTCATAGCTTTCATTTTTTTTATATGCCACATAACCCTTAGGAACTTGAATTATATTTTTTTCATCTTTAAATGCAACTTTACCACCATTAACTAAAACTGCTGCTACATCCTTGCAAGTCTTCATATTTTCAATAACTAAGTCATTTTCTTTAGCTATCATATCTGGCGCTACAATTCCTAAATTGTCAGTTGCAGTAGTTATAATAGGCATAGCATTTAATTCTTTGCTTATTTGCATAGTTAATTCGTTTGCTCCACCTATATGACCACTTAATAAACTAATTACAAATTTCATACTATTATCAATTACTATAATAGCCGGATCTGTGGTTTTGCTTTTAACAAAGGAGGAAATAGCCCTTACAGCTATTCCTGTAGAACTAATAAATATTATAGCTTTATATTTATTAAAACATTTTTCAGTTACGCTCTTTATTCCAAATTGCTTTACCTCATCTTTGCTATAAAAATCAAAGTCTAAGATAGTTTTAAGTAATTGTGAAATTTTTTCTCCTTCATTAGTTACAGCAATTACTGCTATATCCATTTTTACTTTCCTTCTCTGAACATGTGAGTAAAAGTTTTATCATATAGTTTACTCTTTTCATAATCACAATCAATAAAGTCACCAACTAAAATTTGAGCACATTTAACTATTCCAGCTTCCTTTATTTTGTCAGCTATATCATCTAAAGTTCCATATATAACTCTTTGATCTTCCCATGTTGCTCTTTCAACTACAGCTATAGGTACATTTCTTCCATAACCTTTTCTTAATTTTGCTACTACCTTATCAATCATACTAATTGATAAGAATATAGCCATAGAAGCACCTATTTTAGCTAAGTTCTCTAAGTCTTCTGTTTCTGGAACTGGAGTTCTTCCTTCTACTCTAGTTAAAATTAAAGTTTGAGTAACACTTGGTAATGTAAATTCTTTTTTTATTGCAGCAGCTGCAGCTGTACATGAACTTACCCCTGGAATAACTTCATAGCCTATTTCCATTTTATCAAGTTCATCCATTTGCTCTTTAATAGCTCCATATATAGAAGGATCTCCTGTGTGAAGTCTTACTATATTCTTATTTTCTTTATGAGCCTTTTCCATAACTTCTAAAACGTCATCTAAAGACATTGATGCTGAGTTATGAATTTCTACTCCCTCTTTACAAAACTTCATGTGTTCACTACTTACTAAAGAACCCGCATATATAACAACATCTGCCTTGGCAAGTGTATCTCTACCTTTAACTGTTATTAAATCAACATCTCCTGGACCTGCACCTATAAAATAAACCATTTTTTATTCTCCTTTTACCTTTAGATTTTAATACTATAATCTTCTTCTAGTTTTTTCTAGCAATTATTAAACTCATATATTCTCTACTATTAATTATATCTTCTTTATTTCTAAGAACCTCTTGCCCTTCTCTTCCAGCTCTCTTAACATAAGTATAAGTATAACCTCTTTCTTCTAAGAAGTTAATTACTTCTTCTTCTACTTTATATACTTTCATTATAACTAAGAATTTTTCATCCTTTATTGAATCTAATCTAGTAGCTGGAGTTATTAATAAAGGCTCATCACCTATAACTAAGTGTTCTCCTGCAATTGATGCACAAGCACAAAATGAAGTTATTCCAGGTACTGTTTCTACCTCATAACCATGATCTTTTAAGTGATTTAAAAGATAAATATATGTACTATATACAAAAGGATCTCCAATAGTTAAGAAAGCTACATCTTTTCCACTACTTAAAAGTTCTTCAACTTCTTTATAAGCTTCATATATTTTAGCTTCTTGCTCTTCTCCACCCATTGGGAAGTGTTTAAATAAAACCTCTGTTTCATCTTTTATATATTCTTTTGCTGTATCATAAGCAATACTTTTACCATTAGCCATTGCTGTAGGTACCACAACGATATCTGCCTTTTCTAATACCTTAACAGCCTTTATAGTTAGTAATTCTGAATCTCCTGGGCCTACACCTATACCATATAATTTTCCCATTTTAGTCCTCCTCAATAGTTTTTTTACCACAAACGATAAAAATCGGATTTAATGCTATTAACATATAGCTCTGTCCTCTAGTTTTGCTAATTGAAACTTGAGTACATTGTATTTTATATCCTAAACTTTTTAATGTCTCCATAGCGGTATGAACATTGTTTAAAGTTATAAAATTTAAAACCATGGTTCCATTATTATTTAACTTATCATGACATAATTTTATAATTTCTTCTAATTCCCCACTACTTCCACCAATAAATATAGAATCAAAAGTGTCCTCTAAGGTAGCCAAAACAGCACCCCCAGAGCCTTCAATTACTTCAAGATTATTCGCATTAAATTTCTCTTTATTTAAATAAATTGTTTTTAATGCCTCCTCATCTTTTTCTATAGCTATAACTTTACCCTCTGTACAAATTTTAGCAGCTTGAATGCTTACTGATCCAGTTCCTGCACCAACGTCAAGCACCTTATGATTTTCTTCTAATTCCATTTTAGAAATACTAAGAATTCTTATTTCTTCCTTTGTCATAGGACAATCGCCTCTTAAAAATTCTTCGTCTTTTATATATTTCATGATATTCTCCTATTCAATAAATATTATTTCCTCTAAAAATACATAATTTAATATTTATTTTTTTATTATTACAACGGATAATTCATTAAATTCTTTATACTGCACATCTTCTAATTTACCACAGGTTATAATTTCATCTTCATAAGATAAATTTTCACCTACATAAATTGTAGCATCAATGCCCTCTTCAATTAACATCTTACAAAGAACATTAGCTTTGTATTTTTTATCCGTAAGCCAAAGTGTCATATCATTTTCTTTAACCTTAGATATAAATTCTCCTTCTCTCCCATGCATACTTCCTAAATATGCTCCTTGCCAAGGCAATGAAAGTTTTGAAGTCAAATATTGAAAAGAACTTATACCTGGAATAACTTCAATTTCAGACTCTGTATTATTTTTCACATAATTAGTTATTCCATAGTAACAAGGATCTCCTGATGCTAAAATTCCTATATTTAATTCTTTATTTTTATTTAATATATCAATGGTATCCTTAAGTGTATTTATTACAAGTTTTTGCCCCTCTATAAAGTCTATACTTTCAACTGCTCTTTTAAATCCTATAATTAAATCCACAGATTTTAAAATTTCAGTAGCCTTAGGTAAAATATAATCTTTATGTCCAGGTCCTAAACCCACAATAAAAATCTTTCCTTTATTCATAACTATACTTATTCACCTTTGCTTTCTTTTTTATTAAGGCTATTATATAATATACCCTCTTTCATAGAGTATAAAATCACTTCTGCATGCATTTCTTCTCTACTATAAAGATATATTCTATTTTTTATTTTTTCTCCTATACTGCCATAGATGTAACTATACTCCTTTGGAATAACCTTAATGGCACCCTCTGTTGTCTTTTCACTATATACCTTTTTAATAAGTTCTATAGGAGCACCCTCTAAGGCTAACTCAAGAGCTATAACCTCAAGTCTAACATCACAAACTCTACTGTGAGTTTGAAAACATCCCGCTGATATTTTACTCATTTTTCCTATATGTCCTACCATTAATACAGTTTTTATTCCATATTCTAAACAACAGTCTAAAGCAAATCCAACAAAGTTTGACATAGTAACTATTTTATCAGGATTTATATTAAGTTCCTTACATTGATCTTCTCCCATATTTCCAAAAACCAAAACCAAATCCTTATATCCTTTAGCAACCTTTTGTCGTATTTCAAGCTTTATGGAATCCTTTAAGGATTCTTCCGACATAGGAGTAACTATACCTGTGGTTCCAAGAATAGAAATACCTCCAACTATATTTAGTCTAGGATTAAAGGTTTTTTTAGCAGTTTCTTCTCCCTTTGGTACAAAGATTGTTACTTCAACACCCTTATGATCTGGCAATACTTCTTTCACTGAGTACTCTATCATCTTTCTAGGTACAGGATTTATAGCCGCTTCTCCCTTTGGTATGTATAAGCCTTCTCCCATTACTGTTCCAACGCCTTTACCACCCTTTAAAGTATATCCACACGCTTTCTTTTCTGCTCTAGCCCATATTTCTAAACCATGGGTAGCATCAGGGTCATCTCCGCCATCTTTAATTATGCAAACCTCAACATAGTCCTTTTCTTTTATAATCTTTTCTAAGGGCATAGTTAGTTCTATACTATTAGGAGTTGTAATAGTAATTTCAGCTAATTCAGCATCATTGTATAAAATGTCTACAGCCGCCTTAGCCGCACCCGCTGCACAAGAACCTGTAGTATATCCACATCTTAATTTCTTACCATCAACAGTTACATACATATCAAGCATTATTATCAACTCACATTCTTTAGATTTAAACTATGATCTATCTACTATCATATACATTAAGGCATTCACAATAGATGCTGCTACAGTACTTCCACCTTTTCTTCCTCTTACAGTTATCATAGGAATATCTAACTTTTCAATTTCTTCCTTTGATTCTGCAGCACCTACAAATCCTATTGGAGCTCCTAATATAAATTTTGCATTTGCTTTTCCTTCTTGAATTAGTTCTTTTAATCTAAATAAAGCTGTTGGAGCATTTCCAAAAACAAAGAACTCAACACCGTCTTCTACAGCTTTTTCAAGTCCTGCCATTGAACGAGTTATTCCTCTTTCCTTAGCTATTTGTGCAACTTCTGGTTCACTTACATAACATACAACCTTACATCCTAAGCTTTCTAATGCCTTTTTATTAATACCTGATAAAGCCATCTTAGTATCTGTATATATTGTAGTTCCCTTTTTTAGCACTTCTAAGGCTGCATCTATAGAACCTTCTCTTATATAAACTATATCTTTATACTCAAAGTCTGCTGTGGTATGAATAGTTCTTTTTATTATTGATAGTTCTCTTTCAGAGAAGTTATGTTCTCCCATTTCCTCTCCAATTATTTCAAAACTTCTTACTTCTATATCCATAGGTTTTTTTATATATTCCATATTAATTCTCCTTAATTCTCTCTTTTAAATTATATATTTTTTAATATTAAAACTTTATTTTCAAATCTCTTACTTATAATTTTCATCGTATTTGTATTACAATAAGTATCCTTTAACATATAAATATTTTTATAGATTAAAGATATTCAAATATAAATTTGAGATATTATTTAAAACTTATATTAATTACTTTAATAATTCATTTATAAACTCTAAGTTACCGAAGAAGTGAACATGAGCATATGCACCTAAGGTATTATTTTTAACATAGCCACATTGCCATGTCTTTAACTTACCCGTAAAGCTTTCTTTTCTCACTTCATATATTTTTTCTTCTTTTAAGTCAACATAAGATTTATGAAATTCATGACAGTTGATTTTTAACCCCAAAGGTAACAAATCATTTTCTTTATTTATTACTATTTTGGCATATCCAAAGTTCTGTAATTTAGTACTCATATATGTTGATCCCTCATAGAAAGAAACCAAGTCTTTTCTATGACAAGCTTCTTCATCTAAAGAATAAATTGCTTGTGTAAGATACATAAGCCCTCCACACTCTGCATATGCCTTTACTCCATTTTCAAGAGCTGAGAGTATACTTTCTCTCATGCTTATATTTTCCTTAAGTTCTTTCATAAAGACCTCTGGATATCCACCACCAAAGTATATAAAATCTAAATTCTTAGGTAGTTCCTTATCCATCATAGGACTGAAGTATATAACTTCTCCTATTTCTTCTAAAAGTTCTAAGTTCTCCTTATAATAAAAGCTAAATGCTTTATCATAAGTTACTCCTATTCTTAAGTTCTCTCTTTTTAAATGAAAGGTATCTTTATATTTTTTTGTTTCAACAAAACTTTCATATAATCTATCTAAGTCAACCTTTTCTTCTAAGAGTTTAGCACAAATTTCTATTTTTTCTTCTATATCTTTTATTTCACTACTTTGAACTAATCCTAAATGTCTACTTTCTAAGCTTAATCTATTATCAGTAGGAAGATATCCAAAAACAGGCATATTACAGTTAGTTTCTATAGCCTTTTTTAATAACATATAATAAGAAGGAGATATATTATTTAAAATAACTCCAGCTATATTAGCATTTTTATAATCTCTTATTCCGTTTATTTGTGCACACAAAGTTGCAACCTGTGCTTTAGGAGATAATACTAACACAGTTGGTAAGTTTAAAAGCTCTGCAATCTCATAAGTAGAACTCTCTTCTCCTATTCCTTTTCCATCATAAAACCCCATTACCCCTTCTACAATAGCAAGATCTCCTTTTCCCCTGGAAAAGCTAGCTTTAACACCTTCTTCTCCCATAAGATGAAGATCTAAATTTCTAGAAGTAGTGCCTGTTATCTTAGAATGGAATGCAGGGTCTATATAATCAGGACCTACCTTATATCCTTGAATCTTATAACCTCTATTTTTAAAGGCTTTCATAAGTCCAAGAGTAATGGTAGTTTTACCTCCCCCACTTGCATTAGATGATATTAATATTCCTTTCACAGACTACACCTCTCCTTCAATGCTCTTAAATATCTGTAAAACTTTTAAGTTAAGTTCTCTGTCCTTAATGGCTAATCTTATATATCTATTATTTAATCCTTCATAACTTCCACATTTTCTAACCAAAAGTCCTCTTTGTAAAGTAAGTTCATAAAGTTTTTCATCACTTAAATTTTTTAATTTACACAAAACAAAGTTTCCACTTGTCTCATAGACTTTTTCGAAAAGTTCTATTTTTTTAAGTTCTGCAAGGAAAAACTTTCTTTCTTCCTTAATCCATTTTATGGATTTATTTATATAATCACTATCGCGTAAAACTTCACTTACAGCAAATTCTGCAAAGGTATTTATATTCCACGGAAGTTGTTTTTTTCGTATTTCTTCTAAATATTTTTTATCACTACAAATTCCATAGCCAAATCTAATTCCTGGCATAGCATAAAACTTAGTAAGTGCTCTTATGATTACAAGACAACTATATTTTTCAGTATAATTAATTAAACTTTTACTCATATCTCCTATAAACTCAATAAAAGCTTCATCTATAATAACTCTTTTTTTATTATCATTACAGTAACTTAAAATCTCAATAAATTTATCCTTCTTTATTATCTCTCCATTAGGATTATTAGGATTTCCTATTACTATAGCATCAACTTCTTTTGTTTTATTCATGATATCTTCGTAATCATAATCAAGAGTATATCCTATATTTTCAATATAGGTTTCTCTTAAATAAGAATATATTATTCTGCAATTATTTTTTCTAGCACTACATTCATATTCACCAAAGGATGGTGCTATAATTAAAATGCTTTGCTCTTGTGAAATAGTAAGATCTATTATTTCTGCTGCACCATTTCCTAAAATAAAATATTCTTTATTTATATTATTGTAATTAGCTAAGTCTTCTTTAAGACTTCTATATTTAATATCCGGATACCTTGTTAAAGCATCCAGAGCTTTTAAAATATTTTCTTTAAATCCTTGTGGTACTCCCAATGGGTTTATGTTAGAGCTATAATCGATTAACTCCTTACCCTTTAAAATACCATCTGTATATACATCTCCACCATGTATCATTTACTTCATTCCTCTTTACCTTTTTATTTATAAAGACCTTACTCTTTTCTATTTGTACCTTTTTAGTACTGTTATCTTTTAATTTTATAAATTATAAAACTAAAAGATAACAGCTTAACTTTATATACCATATAAATCTTTTTAAAAATCTCTTATTACATAAATTTAAATATCAAAATATTTATAATAAAATAAATTAAAAATAATAAGCTTTCTGATGAATACATAAGCTTTATACACTGATTTATATGATGCATACTTAGTTCCTTTATGCTATCACCAATAGTAGGCTTATATATTACTTCACCAAAATACACATTAGTACCTCCTAATTGAACTCTCATTGCTCCAGCAGCTGCTCCCTCTGGATAAGCACAATTAGGACTTTTATGATTTCTTCTATCTCTAATCATAATTTTTATAGATTCAAAAATATTCCCTTTAACAATTGGTGCAGATAATGCAATAAGAATACCTGTTATCCTTGCAGGTATGTAATTAAAAACATCATCTACCTTAGCAGGAAAAAATCCTATATACTTATATTTTTCAGTTAAATATCCTAACATAGAATCCATAGTGTTAATACCTTTATACATCATAGCAAAAGGTGCTCCAAAAATCATAGCATAAAACAAAGGTGCAATTACTCCATCAGCTGCATTTTCAGCTATTGTTTCCACATCTGCTCTTATTATTTCATGTTCCGAAAGTTGAGTTGTATCTCTACCAACAATATAAGACAACTTTACTCTAGCATCTTCTATATCATTTTTTTCTAAAGAATAGTAAACTTTCTTACCTTCTTTAGCAAGACACTTACAAGCAAGCACCATCCATAGCATAAAAATATTTAAACAGTGGTGTACTATAGGTACCTTTCTAGTTAAGTACAAGATAATAAAGGGTATTATGTAAGATACAAAAGCAACTATTATAACGATTAGTCCACCAAAAGCCTTTAAGTTTTTCTCCTCTTTACATAATTTCCTGCCCTTTTTCTCTAAATAAGATATTAACTTTCCAATATATATAACTGGATGTGGAAACCCATAAGGGTCTCCAATAATCCAATCTATTATTACTGCTAAGAATATATCCAAGACATAAAAACTCATATTTATCATTCCCATATTTTATTTTTCTTTTTTACCCTTAATTCCTAAGGTCTTATATATTAACTCCATATCAATAGAGTTCCTAACTAAATCTGCTAACTTATCTAGTTCCTTTTCTCTTATATTTTCATAAGTACTAGATACTTTTTTGTCTATACCTTTTCTTTCTCTTAAAAGGTTAGCTACATACTCTCTAAACTCAACCCCATCAAAAACTCCATGTATATATGTACCAAATACATTTCCTTTTTTATTTATTGCTCCATCATTATAAAGAGTTGCTTCTTTGTTCTTTTCATAAATTTCAAACATAGGCTTAGCTTTTTCTCCATAAGTACAAGTACCCATATGAATTTCATAACCATAAACTTCCCCTTTGAAGCCTATGAAATTATTTAAGTCATTTACACTTGCAACTTTTCTTAAAGCCTTAGCTCTTGTTGTAATTTTTTTCTCTTCAAATACTGTTTCTATATCTAATAAATTCATTCCCTCTACTTCTTCAATAGAAGATTCTGTGAAGTAAGGATCTTTTAAAGATTTACCTAGCATTTGATATCCACCACATATACCCATTAACAATCCATTCTCTGCATATTCCTTAATAGCCTTTTCAATACCACTATTTCTTAAATACATAAGATCCTCAATTGTATTCTTACTACCTGGAATAATTAACATATCTGGTGTACCTAACTCCTCTAACTTAGTTACAAATCTTAAGGAAATATCCTCTTCTAAAGCTAAAGCATCAACATCTGTAAAGTTAGACATTCTAGGAAGTTTTATTACTACAACATCAATTTTATCTGTTATCTTAGTATTTAATTCAACAGCTCCATCCTCATCTTCTAAATCTAAAGTAAAGTGTGGCACTACTCCAGCACAAGGTATATGTATAATATCCTCTAGCATGTCAAGTCCTGGTTTTAATATCTCCACATCGCCTCTAAATTTATTGATTACAGTTCCTTTAACTCTTTGTTTTTCATCCTCTGATAAAAGCATCATTGTACCAGCTAAAGAAGCAAAAACTCCACCCTTATCAATATCTCCTATTAAAAATACAGGTGCATCAACTAACTCTGCCATTCCCATATTAACTATGTCTCTATCTCTTAAGTTAATTTCTGCGGGACTTCCTGCCCCCTCCATAACCACAATATCAAATTCTTCTTCAAGCTTTTCAAATTGCTCCTTAAGCATATCTCTAAACTGTAATTTCATATTATGATATTCCATAGCCGTAGAGTTTCCGTAAACCTCACCATTAACTATGATTTGACACTTTTTATCTCCTGTTGGTTTTAATAAAATAGGATTCATATAAGCTTCTGGCTCCCTGTTACATGCATAAGCCTGTAAAACCTGAGCTCTTCCCATCTCTTTACCATCCAAGGTGATATAAGAATTTAAAGACATATTCTGAGATTTAAATGGAACAACGGAATATCCATCCTGTGTTAGTATTCTACAAAGCGCAGTTACTAATATGCTCTTTCCAACTGATGATCCAGTGCCCTGAAACATTATTTTAGCCATATCTTCCACTCCTTAAAACATAAAAAATTACTTTCTTTTTTTCATTCCTTTTTTTGTTTTGCCTACATGGCAATACTTTCCTTCTATTATATCATGTAAATGTTCTATATATATGTCTTGAACCTCTGGGAATTCACCAATTCCTTTTAAAATAATATCTACATCAAATCCTAATTCACTTAATATTACTTTCCAAGAATCTTCTTCATCCCCTGCCATATCATGTTTAGCATGATCTCCAGCCACAAACATAAATGGCATTAAAGTTACTTTCTTATGATTGTTTTTATTTAAAAATTTAATTGCTCTATCTAAGGTTGGATAGCCTTCAACTGTAGCCATATAAACCTTATCATATCCCTCATCAACTAATACGCTTTCAAAGCAACTATATACTGAATTAGATGGATGCGCTGATCCATGTCCCATTAATACCACAGCTCTATCCTTAGGTATGTAATTATTCATAGCCTCTAATAGTATTGTGTAGTCATCTGGTATATCCTCTTCTTCACTTTTAAAGTATAATAAAGGTCTACCAATCTTAATAACCTTAAACTTATTTAAAAACTGATGGAAAGTTACTTTTTTTATGTAATCAAACTCCTCTCCAGGTATTAAGTGTAGCGGTTGAAGATATACTTCTTCGTATCCCTCATCTGCTAATTTATTTAAAGCTTCTTCTGGCGTATCAACGTATATACCGTAGTTTTCTTTTAATCTTTTAAGGATGATATGAGATGTATAGCACATTTTCACTTCATAACCTTCAAATTCCTTTTTTATTCTCGACTCTATGACATCAATAGTAGCTTTTCTAGTATCTTCATGAGTTGTTCCAAAACTTACAATCAATATTGCTTTTTTCATATTAAACTCCTCCTTATAGTAAAAAAAGACTTCCAAATATACATTTTGGAAGTCCTTCTATTAATAATACATCTATTTATATAATTCTTAATTTGATAATTTACCATAATTCCCTTGAGATTATTTTCCATATCAAATAATTATACATCTCAGATCTTATACTAATAGATTATCCTTCCCTCCGAGTGATAAATCTATTATACTTTAGGCAGGTCTCCTGACTTATGAATCTATCTCCCCTTACCCTTCCCATAAGCATGAACTTAAAGTGGATATGTAAGGTTTGTCCTCAATTACAGTAGCGGGGGCTGTTGTGGGTTTTCACCACATTCCCTTTTCACCAAATAGGAACCTAAAGTACAACGATATTAACTTTTCATTTTTTCTTATATTAATAGTCTATATTAGGTAAAAAAATTAGTCAATAAAAATTATTACTATTTTTATTTTCGGAATTTTAATTATATTCGTAAATAAACCTATAATAATAAATTTATTCTTTTCATAACAAGTATATATACTTAATATATACTAAATCTTACATATTATTCGCCTTAATACTTTTTTTATTCTTCTTATATAAATAATCTTTTATTTATATAAGTCATTGTAAAGTTTTCCTTTATATTTTATAATAAACCTTTATAAGGATGAAGTAAATAATATTTATTTATATTGCTTATATTTTTATTAATAATTGTAATAAAAGAAAGAGAGATATATATGGAAAAGCAAAATTTTAAAGGAAGTGTAATGTTAAATCCTGCTCCAGCAGTTTTAATTACTTCAAAAAATAAAGAAGATAAAGTCAATGTATTTACAGTTGCTTGGATAAGTACGGTGTGTACTAAACCTCCTGTAATTGCAGTAGGTATACGTCCTGAAAGACTTTCCTATGAGTACATAAAAGAAAGTAAAGAATGTGTTATTAATTTACCTTCTAAGGACATGGTTAAAGTTGTTGACTTCTGTGGAGTTCGCTCTGGTAGAAAACTAGATAAAATCAAACACTTTAACTTAGAACTTAACGAAGGAGTAAGCATTAAAACTCCATCTATTGAGAAATGTCCTATTGCAATGGAATGTAAGTTAAAATCAATAACTCCACTAGGAACTCATGATATGTTTTTATTTGAAGTTACAAACATTAAAGTTAATAATGATCTTATTGATGAAAAGGGTAAAATTCATTTTAATAAAGCAAACTTAATATGCTATTCTCATGGAGAGTACTTTGGAATTAATTCTAAAGCCTTAGGTTCTTTTGGATATTCTGTTCAAAAAAAATCTAAAGTAAAAAAATAAGATTTTACTTTATAAATAATTAATTAAAAGACCAACTTAAGTAGTTAACATAGTTTTATATTCTATATAAACTCTGCTTAACTACAAGTTGGTCTTTTAATATTTTAAACTTAATTTTAGTTATTTAGTACTCATAAAGCCTATTATAAATCTTATAATAAAATTTAACCTTCTTTACATAATCATCAGTTTCTTTAAATGGTATACTATGCAAATCTGTTCCGTTTCTTGAGTAATTAATATCCTTAAGCCATTTATTAACATTTCCTCTTCCACCATTGTATGATGCTAAAACCAGATCTAAATTCTCTCCGAATTCTCCTTCTAAGTTTTTAAGGTACCATGTTCCTAACTTTATATTTATCTCTGGATCATATAAGCTCTCATCATTGAATTCAGTAATACCCATTTGATCCACTATCCACTTAGCTGTTGGTGGAGTAACTTGCATTAAGCCCTTTGCATTTTGTCTTGATGTAGCATTGCTATCAAAATTACTTTCAGCTTTTATTACTGAAAGAATTAAGTATGGATCAACATCATACTCTTTTGCATATTTGCTTACTATTTCTCCGTAATTATCAGAAAACATTCTTCTTCCAATACTTTTATAACTTAAAGCAGCTATTATCACAATGATGATTAAAAATAATGCAAATCTTTTTAAAAATTTTTTCATTCTTCCCCCTTAATAACTTTTAAAGGGTAAGTTTAAATAATGTCACCCTTATTATGATTCAAAATAATTTAATTCCTTTAAAATAAGATTTATCTTATTTTTAGTTATTTGGAAGTTTTTATTATTATTTATTATAAAGTCAACTTTTTTTCTTTTCTCATTTAAAGACATTTGAGCTTCTATTCTCTTTAGTATTTCACCCTTTGTTAATTTATCTCTTTTTTTCACTCTTTTTATCTGCACTCTTTCCGGTATCCATACAAGAATGTTATAATCCATCTCTAAATGCAATCCTTGCTCAATTAAAGTTGGAGCATCTAATATACATAACTTACTATTATTCTTTTCATGTAATTGAAATTCAATATGTATCTCTTTCTTTATATAAGGAATCATTATATTTTCTAATCTAAGCTTTCTTTCCTCTGTTTTAAATACATAAGCTCCCAATTCTCGTCTTTTTAGTTCATTATGCTCATCAAAAAATTCTTTGCCAAAACACTCTTTTATTTCTTCCTTTATTTCTGGATATTTATCCATTATACCTCTTGAAATAGCATCTGCATCTATAATAGGAATTCCTAAAGACTTTAGATAATTAGAGATAGTACTCTTACCAGAGCCTATTCCTCCCGTTAATCCTATCTTTAACATTTTATTTTGCTTCATACCAGTTGTCTCCATAATTCAAGTCAACTTCTAAAGGAACACTAAGATTTATTGCATTTTCCATTTCTTCCTTTACAATTTTCTCAATTTCCTTAAGTTCTTCTTTATATACATTTAGTATAAGTTCGTCATGAACTTGAAGTATTAATGTAGATTTTAGATTATTGCTTTCAAGCTTTCTTGAAACATTAACCATAGCTACCTTAATAATATCTGCTGCACTTCCTTGAATTGGAGTGTTCATTGCAAGTCTTTCACCTAAAGCAACTACCATTTTTCTAGATGATGCAATCTCTGGTATAAATCTAATTCTATTAAGTATAGTTGTAACCTTTTGAGTTTCTCTAGCTTCATCTTTTACCTTATCTAGGTATTCCTTTATTTTAGGGTATCTTTCTAAATAAGTATCTATATATTCCTTAGCTTCCTTTTTAGTTATACCTAAATCTTTAGCTAAGCTAAAATCTCCTATACCATATACTATTCCAAAGTTAACAGCCTTAGCATTACTTCTCATGATAGATGTAACCTCTTCTACTGGTACTCTAAATACCTCTGAAGCAGTTTTTCTATGAATATCACTATGCTCTTTAAAAGCATTAATCATATTTTCATCTCCTGCAATATGTGCAAGAACTCTTAGTTCTATTTGAGAGTAATCCGCAGAAAGTAGTACACATTCTTCACTATCTGGTATAAATACTTTTCTAATTTCTCTTCCCATTTCATACTTTATAGGTATATTCTGAAGATTAGGTTCTGTACTTGAAAGTCTTCCAGTAGTAGTAACTGTTTGATTAAAACTAGAATGAATTTTTCCATCAATATCAATTACATTCTTAAGACCTTCTACATAAGTTGAATATATCTTAGTAAGTTGTCTATAGTATACTATCTTTTCTATGACAGGATGACTATCCATAAGTTGTTCTAATACCTCAGCATCAGTTGAGTAACCTGTTTTTGTTTTCTTTTTAGCTGGTAAATCTAATTTCTCAAACAAAATTTTTCCAAGTTGCTTTGGTGATTTTATATTAAATTTCTCTCCGCATAAATCGTAAATTTCATTTTCCATAGAAGCTATTTCAATACTGAATTTTTCACTAAGTTCCTGTAGCTTCTCCTTATTCACCTTTATACCTTGTTTCTCCATAATTGCAATTACTTTTATTAAAGGCATTTCTACTTCATACATAAGTTCATTCATATTCATTTCTGAAATTCTTTCCTTATAGTATGTGTAAAGCTCCTTTAAATAGAAGGCTTCTTTACTTCTATAATCTATGCTGCTTTCTTCTATATTATTATGTAATATACCCTCAATTAATGTTTTTAAAGAATATTCTTTTTTTCCTGGGTCTACTAAGTATGCAGCTATCTCAACATCAAATTTAATATCCTTAGGTCTAATTCCTAAGTTTATAAGCGAAGTATATATATGCTTTACATTATGAGAAATTAAACTTATATCTGTACTAGTAAAAAGTTCTCTAAGTAATACAATAACTTCTTCTTTGTTTTCATTTAAAAGTTCATTGATATTAATTACATAGTTATTTTCTTTATTGTTTATATATAGCTTATCTATAGAGGTTTTAGAGGTTATACTTCCATCTAATATATCACCTAAAAGATAAACTTCACCCTCTAAATCATTAACAACCTTTTTTAAGCTTATAACTGCTTTAACTTCTTCTATTCTAATCTCTAATTCATCATGTGCCTCAACTTGTTCAGTTGAGCTTACTTCATTTAGCTCTGGTATTTTATTCAATATATTTTTAAACTGTAATCTTAAAAATATCTCTCTTAAGCCATCAACATCTAGTTCACTTTTAGACTTTATCTCCTCTAAATTCAAATCAATTGGAGCATCTAAAATTATAGTGGCAAGTTTCTTGCTCATAATAGCTTGTTCTTTATATTCTGTAAGGTTCTCTTTTAATTTTTTTCCACTTACCTTATCTATATTATCTAAAAGATTTTCTATAGTTCCATATTCTTGTATTAATTTAAATGCTGTTTTTTCACCTATCCCCGGTACCCCTGGAATATTATCAGATGTATCTCCCATTAATCCTTTTACATCTATAAATTCATTAGGTGTAATATTAAATTCTTCTATGAATTTATTTTTATCATAAACTTGAACTTCAGTTAATCCTTTTTTAGTTAAAACTACTTTCACATTATCTGTAGCTAATTGTAATGCATCCCTATCTCCTGTAATTATGAAAGTTTCTATATCGTTTTTATCTGCAAATACAGAAAGTGTTCCTATTAAGTCATCACCTTCAAAACCTTCTTTTTCAAATATACTAATTGAAAATTTTCTTAAAATGTCCTTAGCTATTGGAAACTGTTCTGCTAACTCAGGTGGCATCTTTTTTCTACCAGCTTTATACTCTGTATATTCTGTATGCCTAAAAGTAGGACCTTTTTTATCAAAAGCTACCACTATATAATCAGGTTTATAATCCTCTTTTATTTTTATTAACATATTAGTAAATCCATAAAGAGCATTAGTATGTAACCCCTCTGAATTAGTAAGTAGTCTCATGGAAAAATACGCTCTATACAATAAACTATTCCCATCTAAAATAACTAATCTTTCTTTACTCAAATTTATCGCCTACCTTCTTCGCGTAACCTAAATACTTTATTAACTATTATTAACTTTTAATATGTACTTAAGATTACCTAACTTTAAACTTTAATTTAATAAAAGTCATAAATATAGTTTATCATTATTTTTATATGCTACACAATAGTATTATTCCGCTCTTGCTCATTAATACTCTCTATAATTTTCTAAAAGACTCTTTATTAATATATAATACCCAAAAAAGGTAATTCTGAATAACTCAAAATTACCTTTTTTAAAAATTTTCATTCAATTCTTTATTTAGAAAATACTTAAGTCAAACTCCTTAGATAAAGCTTCTAGAACTTTTAATCCCGCTATACTATTTCCATGGTCATCTAAAGAAGGTCCAAATACCCCAATTCCCATTCTTCTAGTAACAGCACCTAATATACCACCGCCAACTCCACTTTTAGATGGAATTCCAACATGAACTGCATATTTTCCTGAACCATCATACATACCACAAGTAACCATAATTGTTTTTATAATTCTTGATACTTCTCTTGATATTACTCTCTCATCATTCCACGGCATTACCCCTGCATTTGCAAGCACAGCACCTATTCTAGCTATATCTCTACATGTAACTTCTATAGAACAAACTCTAAAATATACATCTAGAACTTCTTCAACATCACCTTCTATTACTCCTGTGCTTTTCATAAAATATGCCAAGGCTCTATTTCTATCTCCTGTAGCTTTTTCTGATTTATATACCTCTTCATTGACACTGATAGTATCATTACCAGTTATCTTTTTCATGAATCTTAAAATTCTTTCAAACTTTTCTTCAGGACTATTTCCATTTATTAAAGAAACTATTGCAATAGCTCCTGAGTTTATCATTGGATTCAAAGGAATATTTCTATCATGGCCTTCTAAATTAGTTATAGAGTTAAAGGGTTGTTCCGTTGGTTCCATTCCAACCTTAGAAAAAACATAATCCTTACCATTATCACATATAGCTACCATCAAAGTTATAACCTTAGAAATACTTTGAATTGTAAACTTTGTTTTATAATCTCCTGCAAAAAACTCCTCACCATCTAAGGTTGTAACACAAATTCCTACTGCATCTCTATCACCCTTTGCAAGCTCTGGTATATATGATGCTACTTGTCCCTCTATTGTCCATTTTCTCGTATCTTTAATTATGTTATCTAATATTCTTTGCATATTAACTCACCCTTTTGTATTTAAAATTATACAATGTCTTTTATGTATATCCATACTTATTATATATACTTTTATGGTACTTTGTAAACAATCCAATTATTATTAATTTTTAAGCCTTATAAAAGTAATTATAACTCTTTTAAAGGATTTTTATAAAAGAAATCATAATAAATAGACTCCGCTCATATTTTAATATATACAATTATTTAGGAGTGATTTTATGAAAAAATTGATTTCACTTTTTATAATAATAGTTATGAGTATCTCTTTATTAGGTTGTAAGAGTACCTTTACTACAGAAAAACCCGGTAAAGACTATTATACTAAAAAGTTAATCTCTGATTTGTCTACATATGAAAACTGTCATAGCAATGCAGTATATATGAATTTTTACAAAGGAAAAAGGCTTGAAGTAGATGAACTATTGACAGCACGTAAATTTCTTAAGTATCTACAACCTGAAAACTTTATAGCTAAACCAGAGGATCTACCAGATATGCCTATGTATAAAATGTATTTTACCTTTGAAAATAGTAAATATGTTTTAAACATTTACAATCAAAAATATATATCAATTTATCCTTGGGACGGAGAATATGAAATGGATTTTATTGACATAAGTAATTGCTATACATCCTATAATTTATTTTCTTTATGTGAATATATTTTTGATAAATAACATCTTATATTAAAAAAGTAGTATATAAATATTTATTGATAAAATATTTATATACTACTTTAATACATTTTTAATACATCCTTCAAAGAATTAAACAAGAAAAATTTCTATTTAAAGTATTCCAAAATCTATTGTATCTTAACCTTCACAGGATGACTTCTTATTTGGCAAGCCTAAAGCTGCTATTACTGATGCAGTTAAATTTCCTACTATAGCAATAAAAAATACATATTTATAGGATGCTGACCACAATACCCCTATAGCTAATGGAATTATGAAACTTAAGGCATTAGCTACTGATGATAATAACCCTAAAATCAACACCCCATTACTATCTTCAAAACAATCAAAAAAGTATGCAAAGGAAATTGGTGCGAATATATCCTTTATCATGGTTAATACAATGCCAATAATAAAAAGTGTTACACTATTAGTAACCATAAAGATAGCTGCCGGAAGTATGTCAAAGGCTAAATCAAATACATATACCCACTTTCTTCCGAATTCATCAGATAAGCTTCCTATTATAAGCGCACAAATTGAATTAATTATAGTTATAGCCCCAAACATAGTCATTATATTAGATGTGGATATACCTAAGGATGTTCCTAAAAGCGGTACAAAGTTTAGGGTTGTAGCATAAGTAGTAGTAGCAATTTCTACAATTAAAAAAATCCAAAATCGTCTATCTTTCAAAATAGTATTTATTGAATTTCTATTTAACTTATCTTTGCAATGCTCCTCTTCATTTTCTTCTTTCATAAAACTTGTTTTTTTATAACTTCTAAAAATAAGTATACACGGTATAATAAACATAAAGCTAAATATTGTATAAAAAGAACCTATATTAAACTTACTAATATATACACTTCCTAAAAATAATCCTATAGATATAGCTCCAAATAAAAATAAATCTCTTAAAGCAAAAAATTTCCCTCTATTTTCTTCCGGTAAACTATAGTTAATAGAATTTCCAAAAGAAAAGTTGAAAATAGTTCTACCTAATACTATAATAATTAAAAACATAAATATAATAACTGAATTTTTCGAAGTTGCTCCTGTTAAAAAACCTCCTAAAAGACTTAAGACCATAGCAAACACCGCTATTTTATAAGGATTTATTTTTCTAGTTAAATATGCTACAAATGCAGGTAAAAATATATGAATTACATTTATAATAGATAAAAATATTCCATAGGATGATTCATTAAATCCCTTATATTCTAGTAATAAAGGAATTATTTTTTCAAAGGGTCCATTAACTATAAAAAAAGCAAAATAAATTAAATATACATTTAAGTATTTATAATTTATAACTTTTTTATAAGATTTTATAAAGTTCATGTTTCTCCTCCTTTTTAAAGCTATAAAATTCATTTTATTATATTGTATAAATTATATTTTGAAATTTTTTACCTTATATAGATTTTAGATATGTGTTTTATTTAATAATATTTTTTATTTACTATATTCTTAAATTCACTACATACTTACACACTTACTCTTTGAGTTATTAATAAAGTTTATATTTATTAACTTTAAAATAATTTTTTCTATGTCTTTTATCATATCATTTTTTATCATATAATGAAATATTTACATGTTTAATTTTGTATATAAAAAGCTTATACATGATATTTAATTCCTTAAATAATCATATATAAGCTTTATGCTTTATATTTACTTAATTAAATTGTACTAGCTGTACTTAAAATCTTAATATTGAATAGGATACTTACCATAAATTCTTGCAGCATCCATCATAGCCTTTATATTTTCTACTGGAGCACCTATTGGTATTTGGCACCCAGTACTTAATACAAATCCTTGTTTGCTATCATAAGCTTCCATTATACACTTTTTTGAAGCTTCCATTACATCCTGAGTAGTACCATTTCTCATAATATTCACAGGATCTACATTTCCAGCTATGCACACCTTTTCACCAAGTACTTTTTTAGCTTTTGATAAATCTTCCACATTATCTATACTAAAACTAGTTACCCCTGTTTCTAAAATACTTTCCCAAAGGTCTGCGCTTTTACCGCATATATGAATACTTGTACCCATTCCAGTTAACTCTCTCATTTTATCAACACATTTTTTCTGATATGGCATAGAAAATTCTTTATATTTTTTCAAACTAATCATACTTGTAGATGAGATTGGGTCAGACATTCCTAAGCCTACACCCATACTAGCAAATTGTTCAATTATCCTTAAATTAGTTTCAGTAACTACCTCTAAAAGAACATGTACCTTTTCTGGGTATTTTATCATACCCTTCATTAAATTCTCTGTACCTACAACCGCTGCTGCTGCACTTAATGGTCCAGCTATATCACTGCCTACTTCTACTAAATGTCCTATTCTCTTTATAACTTTTCCTAAGGCCTCAAAGGCTAAAGGCAATTTACCATCCTTAAGTGGATTAGCTGGAGATAAATTATCAGCCTCTCTAATGTCCTTTAATACCGGTTCTTCTAAATAGGAAATTCCATTTGTAGGATAAGCAATTTTACTTCCTAAAGCTTCAGCTACTCCTCTTAATGTAGTTCCAACTCCGACACTATCATGTCCTATTTTTTCAAATAAGAATACTTCAAGATCAGCAATTTTATCTGCTGAATGATAATATTCAGATGTTGTAACTCCCATAAGATTTGCCATAGTAACACCCATAGAAGGCATACATGGTATTCTGTCTATTTCTTCTCCCTTTGAAAATGCTTCCATTCTCTCTCTAGGAGTCATCTTATCCTTCATAATTTCGCAATTCACTGTAATCCCCTCCTAAATAATATGATTTTAGAATTTTTTAATAGCTATTGCTATTAATGTTATAGCCCCTAATAAATATGGATAAAATAAAAATTGCATTATTTGAAATGAACTTATACCTGCTAAACTAGAAGCCATTAAAAGTTGTGCACCATAAGGAATGATACCTTGGAAAACACATGAAAATATATCTAATATACTTGCAAGTTTTTTAGGTTCAATATTATACTCTTCTCCAACCTCTTTAGCTATAGGTCCGGTCATTACTATTGAAACTGTATTGTTAGCAGTACACATATCAACTATACTAACAAGTAAAGCTATACCTAATTTAGCACCACGCTCATCCTTAATTCTAGATTTTATTATACTTATTATGTATTCTATCCCTCCGTTGTCTTTAATGATTTCAACAGTACCTGCAACTAATATAGTTATTATAATAAGTTCTCCCATATTCAACATACCTGCAGATATGGAACCTACTAATCCCCATATATCAAAACTTCCTGTAAAAATTCCTATTAGACCTGAAACCAAAGTTCCACATGTTAAGACTATTAATACATTTAAACCTGATAAGGCCCCACCTAAAACTAAAATATAAGGAAGTATTTTTATTAAACTATAAGCATACTCGCCCTCTAAAGTAACTGTTCCTTTACCACCTAATATAAATAAAAGCATAATGCTTATTATAGCCGCTGGAAGTGCAAGTTTGAAGTTAACTTTAAATTTATCCTTCATTTCACTCCCTTGAGTTCTTGCCGCTGCAATAGTAGTATCAGAAATCATTGAAAGGTTGTCCCCGAACATAGAGCCTCCAACTACAGCTGCTACTATTAAAGCTACTGGAGCACCTAATTTTTCAGCAATAAGCACCGCTACTGGTGTTAAAGCTACCAAAGTTCCTATTGAAGTTCCTATTGAAGTTGATATGAAACATGCTATTATAAATATGCCAACTATCATTATATTGGGAGGAAGTACTGAAAGGCCTAGATTTACTGTAGATTCAACTGCGCCCATATCCTTTGCAACCTGTGCAAAGGAACCTGCTAAAATAAATATCATGCACATAAGTATTATGTCCATGTTACCAGCACCTTTACAAAATACTTGTAACTTTTCTTCTACATTTTTCTTTCTATTCATTGTTAAAGCAATTATAGTTGAGATTAAAAATGCCACACTTACAGGCATCTTATAAAAGTCCTTAGTAATTATAGAACTTGCCAAGTATACCACTAAAAAAGCTCCTAGAGGTATTAATGCCCAAGGATTTGCCTTAACCTTGCTTTTAATTTTTGTTTCTTCCATTTAATAAAATCTCCTTTAATAATAATTTCTTTTGTTTTAAAACAAAGTCTAGTAGATTAATCCATCTATATTGTAGTATTACTTTTATAGAAAATAAACACATATTTAAATACAGTATAAGAAAATATTTATCTATAGATTTTACATATAATATTTTATATTTTAAAATATGTTATTTAAAACCTTTTTACGCAAAAATAAAACCTATGACTAAATATCATAGGCTTACATATTTTTCAATATTTATTTTATTTCTAATGAACCTCTTTAAGAAGTTCAAATACCCTTTTTCTTAATATAGGATGAATTTCATAGGGTGCAATATCATTTAAAGGCTCTAAAACAAAAGCTCTCTCATGCATTCTTGGATGAGGTATAATTATTTCTTCATCACTACTTACTATATTATCATAAAGGATAACATCTAAATCTATAGTTCTAGGCCCCCATTTTATTATTCTTTCCCTTTTCAAGTTCTTTTCTACGCTTAGCAAAAACCTTACTAACTCAATTGGAGTGAGTAGAGTTTCAATCTCTATAGCACAGTTTAAAAAGTCATCTTGTTCAGTATATCCTACAGGTTCTGTTTCATAAAACTCTGATATCTTTTTAATTTTACAGTGGGAAGAAGAGTTAATAATTTCAAAAGCTTCTTCTATATTCTTTCTTTTATCACCCATATTAGCTCCAACAGCAACAAAAGCCTTATGTTTTTCTCTAAATATTTCTACTGCTACATAATCCACTGGTTTTAAAATTGGAGCCCATGGTTTTTTCAAAGTAACTTTTACTTTTTCTATAATTTCATAATTAACAAGTATATAATTTGCAACTTCCTCAGCAGCCTTTTCTATAAGATCAAAGCTTTTGCTTGTAAATAGCTCTTCAATTTCCTGTGCCAGTATTCCATAATGTACTGTTTTATTTAAATCATCGCTTAAGCCAGCTTCTCTTAAGTTCACATATAATTCAAGTGAAAGTATAAACTTTTGTCCTAATTTCTTTTCTTCTTCCATGACTCCATGAAAAGCAAAAATCTCCAAATCTTTAATAATAATTTTATCCATATTTTATCACCTATACTCTTACAATAATATCTGTCATTTGTGCCGCTCTTTTGTTTTCTAAGACATCATGCACTCTAACAAAGTCACAACCCTTCATAATACCTATAACCGTTGTAGCAATTGTACCTTCAACTCTTTCATCAACTGGAAGATCTAAAGACAATCCTATCATGGATTTTCTTGAGGTTGCTAAAAGTACTGGGTAACCTAATTCAATTATTTTCTCTAACTCATTAACAACTTGAATATTTTGTTCTAAGCTTTTCGCAAAACCAACTCCTGGATCTAAGATTATATTTTCCTTTTTCACTCCAGCCCTTATAGCAATTTCTACACACTCTTTTAAATCATATATGACATCTTCCATAAATGATTTGTATTCTTTATTTTCTCTATTATGCATTAAGCAACATGGCACATTGTACTTTGCAGCAACCTTTGCCATATTGCAATCTTTTTTAAATCCCCAGACATCATTAATTAAATCTGCTCCAGCTTTTATTGCTGCTTCTGCCACCTCTGATTTATAAGTGTCAATAGATATAGGTATATCTATTTCTTTTTTTAAAGCTTTAATTATAGGAACTACTCTATTAATTTCCTCCTCAACACTTATAATTGTGTGATTAGGCCTAGTTGACTCACCACCTACATCAATAATTGAGGCCCCTTCCTTTATCATTAATTTAGCCTGATGCACTGCCTTCTCTATAGAATTGAATTTCCCTCCGTCAGAAAAGGAATCTGGTGTAACATTTAAAATCCCCATTATGTAGGTTTCTTTTCCTAAATCAAACTTTTTATTTCCTATTATCATTCTACTCATCCTTCTCTCTTTTAATAAAGTAACTTAAGATTTTTTTTATCTTTACTCCATTTGCACTCTTTTTCAACCTTGCAAAGATAGCATTTTCTAGATGCTTTATCACTTTTATACAAAAGATAGCTTAGACTATATAATTCATTATCTTTTTTTCTATGATTTCTAATAGCTGTTGTAATTTCTATTACCTCACAATCATTAAAATCACACTCTTTTAGTATTCTCTCTGCTATCTCAGCTCCATAAATTTCATGAGGTGTTTTATCTAAATACTGTTTCCACTTTCCTATGTCATGTAATAATCCACAGGCATACAATATTTCTTTACTAAAATACAACTCTTCTTCTAAGGAAATTATGTGCATAAGTCTACAAGTATCTACTAGATGCTCCATACCATGTTTACAAAAAATCCTCTGTTTTTCACATTCTTTATTTAATTCAATACATCTTTCAAACTCTAAATTATTTATTATTTTATCTATTCTTTTCATGACTTATCCTTAATTATAGCTTTATAAGCTCTAGAACTTGCTTTTGAAGATCCATATTATTTTCAAAGTTTCCCTTGGCTACAATGGTTGCAGTACTAGATCCAGGCTTTTTTATACCCCTCATACTCATGCATAAGTGTTCTGCTTCTACAACAACCATTACTCCCTTAGCGTTTAAGTTTTTCATTATCGCCTCTGCTACTTGAAAAGTTAATCTTTCTTGAAGTTGAGGTCTTTTAGCAAATACTTCAACAGTTCTAGCAAGTTTACTTAATCCAGCTACCTTCCCATTTGGAATATATGCTATATGCACCTTTCCAAAGAAAGGTAAAAAGTGATGTTCACACATAGAATAAAATTGAATATCCTTTTCTAAAACTAAGTTATCATCCTCTACATGAAAGGTTCTTGAAAGATGTACACTAGCATCTTCGTCCATACCTGAAAATACTTCTTCATACATTCTTGCAATTCTATCTGGTGTGTCTTTTAAGCCTTCTCTATTTACATCTTCACCTATAGCCTCTATTATCATAGAAACTGCTGTCTTTATTTTTTCTTTATCTATATGTCTATTTTCCATGTCTCTCTCCCTCTCATATATTAATTCAAATGACTTATTTATATAAAATAGATTTTTTATATAGGAACTCTATATAATCTGTTATTGCACTTTCTTTAATTTCCACATCATTTATACGCTTTACTTTTATAACTCCTAGTAATGAATTAGTTAAGAATATACCATCTGCATCATAAAGTTCCTTTAATTCAAATTCCCCCTGCTCGATACAAAACTTACCATCATGTTCTATTTCACTTATAATATAATCTCTTACTATACCCTTTAAAAGCCCACACTGTACCTTAGGTGTATAAATAACATTATCTTTTATAAAAAAGATATTACTAATACTTCCTTCTGCTATTTTATCATGTACATTTAAAAATAAGACCTCATTATATCCTTCCTTTAAGGCTTCTTCTCTTTCTAATATGTTATCACAATAATTAAAGCTTTTTATATATGTCATATTAGAGTATGGATTTCTTTTTACATCACTTACCTTTAAAGAAAAACCATTTTTATAATCTTGTACAGTATAAGGAATATCTCTGCAAGAATAAATGGTATTTTCTTCAGAAACCATAATTTTCAATGCTTTATTTTTGCATTTCAATAAGCTTATATTGCTTAATACATCTTCCTTTAAAACCTCTTTATTTATACCTAGTACTTTCATACCATAATTTATTCTATTTAAATGTTCTTCTAAAAAAATAGGTTTCTCACATACATGAATAGTTTCAAAAACTCCTTTTCCAAAGAAAAATCCACTATCAAGTTTTATATTCTTATGGCTTTGTTTTTCACCATTAACTATTATGCAGTCCATAAACTTACCCCCTAATTTAAAGCTATCATAAGAGCCTTTGCCTTTTGCAGAGTTTCCTCATATTCATCCTTAGAATCCGATTCCCAAGTTATGCCTCCACCAACTCCAAAATAGGCAGTATCATCCTTCATTACAATAGTTCTAATTACTATACTTAGATCTACATTTTGATCAAATCCTAAATATCCAATAGCTCCAGTATATATATTTCTAGATACACACTCAAGTTCATCAATGATCTCTATGCTTCTTATTTTAGGAGCTCCAGTTATGGATCCTCCTGGGAAACATGCTTTTATACAATCTATAGAAGTAAACTCATCTTTTATTTCTCCTACTATACTCGATACTAAATGATATACGGTACTATACTCCTCTATTGAAAATAACTCCTTAACCTTTACACTATTAGCTTTGCAAACCTTACTTAAATCATTTCTTTCTAAATCCACGATCATAAGTAATTCTGATTTATCCTTTTCACTATTTTGTAAAGCTATTTTATTTTTATTATTTTCTGTTTCGCTACTTCCTCTAGGTTTTGTTCCTTTGATAGGTCTTGTTTCTACTTGTCCCTGTCTAATTTCTAAAAACCTTTCAGGTGAAGAACTTATGATTGTAAAATCCTCATATTTCAGAAAAGCTGCAAAAGGAGCTGGGTTAATAGCCCTTAATCTATAATATATTTCATAATCTTTTCTATTATTATTAGTCCTTTTATATCTTTGTGTCAAGTTCGTTATATAAATATCACCACTTCTTATGTAGTCTCTCACCTTTTCAACAGTGTTTATATACTCATCTTTTGTAAAATTAGAGTCAAATTCATTGTAATCAATAGTTTCTTTATTTATATCTCTATTATAATTTAAAATCTCATTTATTTCTTTTTTTTCAAAATTCAAAATAGAGTTTTTAATTTCTTTTACTTTTTCTTTATAGTTCTCATCTCTTTGAAGAGCAGATATGTATTGCTTTTTTTCTAAGTTATCAAAGATAATAATATTCTCATAGAAATTAAAATATGCAAGAGGAATATCAACATCATCCTTGCTATTTAAAATTAAATTTTCAACTTTGCTACATAAGTCATATGAAAAATATCCTATTCCACCTCCTATAAAAGGTAATTTAGAAGTATTTTCAACTTTATACTTACATAAAATATCTTGCAAGAGTTTAAAGCCGTCCTTTTCAATTTGAAGTTCATCATTAATATAACATCCTTCTTTTTTCCAAATAAAACTTAAAAATTTATTTAATCCAATAAAAGAATATCTTCCTAAGGATTTTTCATCTCTTCCACTATCTAAGAAGCTTGTATGGATTTTATCCTTAAAAATATAATAAACCTCATGAGGACTTAAGTTAGTATGTAATTCTTCTATATATATATTCATAAATTTGTCCTTTCCTTAAGCAGAAACTTAATTTTCAATTTTACTTCTATTAAAAGCTTTAGCTTCCTTTATAAAGTTATGTAACATTTCATGTCCGAATTCTGTTAATTCAGCCTCAGGATGAAATTGTACTCCCTCAATAAATAACTCCTTATGTCTTATACCCATAATTACATTATCTTCATTAGTTTTAGCCGTAACTTCTAATTCTTTTGGAAAGTCCTCTTCTTTTACTACTAAAGAATGATATCTAGTAACCTTAAAACTAGTAGGCAAATCTTTAAATACACCCTTATTATTATTTATAATTTTCGATATTTTACCATGAACAGGGCTTTCTCCCTTTTTAACCTTAGCTCCAAAATAATGTGCTATGGTCTGATGACCTAAGCAAATGCCAAGTATAGGTATTTCACCCTTAAAGCGCTCTAAAATTTCTAATGTTATACCGGTTTCTTTAGGCGTTCTAGGACCTGGGGAAATTATTATCCCTTCTGGCTTAAGCTTTTCTATATCTTCTATTGTTAATTTATCATTTCTAAATATAAAAACCTCTGCCTCTAATTCTTCAAAATATCTTACTAAATTATAAACAAAGGAATCATAATTATCTATCATTAAAAACATTGATACTCTCCTAAACATTATAATTATTAATAATAAATATTAATTACTCTTTAATTATATAATACAACTTCAAACTTTCATAGTAAAGCCATCTTAAATAAGCTATATACTTAATAAATTCAAATAATACATTGCTTTTATGATTATCTTTCAGCATATTTGTATAGAATAAATATAAAAGTTATTCTATTATATATTTTTATGTTATAATCCTAATAATACAAATATTAAGGGGTGATATATATGAGCAATACAAAAGGAGATTTTCATATTCATAGCACTATATCTGATGGGCGAAACACACCTTATGAAATTTTAAGCATAGCACAACATAATAATATAGATTTTTTAGCACTAACTGATCACGATAATACAGATGGTGTTAATGACTTCTTGAAATATGCAAAAGCCTTCAATATAACTGCTATTCCTGGAATTGAACTTTCCACAGTATATAATAAAGAAAATATTCACGTACTCGGATTCTTTAAGGATAGTAGCTTTAATTCTAAAGAGTTTCAAGACTTTTTAAAAAAAGTTCGATGTGAAAGAGAAGTTCGAGCCAAAAAAATCATAGAAAACCTAAAAACTTATTTTGACATAAGTATCGAATACGAACAACTATTAAAGCTATCTAAGGGTACCATAGCTAGACCTCATATAGCTCAAGCTATAATTGACAAAGGTTATTCCTATTCTTATCAATATATATTTGATAATATTATAAGTACTAAAAGTCCTGCTTATGTACCCTACAACCGAATAGATACTAAAGAAGGCATTAACTTATTAAAATCATTTAATGCATTAACAGTATTAGCGCATCCAGTTTTAATTAAAATTTCTTCCGTAAAGGAAATATTACAGTTTGGCTTTGATGGAATTGAGGCTATATATCCTCTGAATACTAAAGAAGATGAAGAAAATTTTAAGGCTTTAGCTAAAAAGTATAATCTCTTTATAACTGCCGGTTCTGATTTTCACGGTAATTTTAAAGATGATACAAAGCATAGTAACTTAGGTTCTGTATATCTAGAAAATACTGATCTTAAAATATTTTTAGAAAAACTAAAAAGTAATTCTTAGTTGTATGAAAACCTTATAAAGACATACATTTATATAGTAATAATAACTAAATTATTCTTTAAAATTTATGAGGCTGAGGCATTAAAGAATTTACATACAATATATTGTTTTTCACATTTAAAATTAAAACAATATATTGTATGGTTTATTCTCAGTGCTACAGCCCCATTTTTTATTTTAACTAAATTTTCAAGCATTAATAAAAAGCCATCCTTTAGCTTAGTCTCCACCTAAAAATTAGGTTGAAGCTACTAAAGAATGGCTTAGTTTTTAATTTTATGCTTCTATTAAGAATGCTTTGTATGCTCTATAAGTTTCATATATATCTGCTTTACTAGCAATTTCATATGGAGCATGCATGTTGTGTAATGCAACACCTGAGTCAATTACTTCCATTCCATATTCAGCCATGATGTATGCGATTGTACCACCGCCACCTTGGTCAACTTTTCCTAATTCAGCTGTTTGCCAAGAAACGTTATGTTTATCCATAATATTTCTTAAGTGTGCTAAGTATTCTGCATTAGCATCATTACAGCCACCTTTTCCTCTTGAACCAGTATATTTATTAAATACTATACCCTTACCAAAATAAGCTGTATTCTTTCTTTCTGAAACTGATGGATAGTTAGGATCAAAAGCAGCACTTACGTCAGAAGATAACATTTTAGAATTAGATAAAGCTCTTCTAACTTTTATGTCTGAATAATCACCTTGTAAATTCATAATCTCCATAAGAGCATTTTCAAAGAATCTTGATGACATTCCTGTAGCACCAATGCTTCCTACTTCTTCTTTATCAACTAATAAAGTTACACATGTTTTATCTGTTGATTTTAGTTCTAACATTGCCTCAAAAGAAGTGTAAGAACATACTCTATCGTCTTGACCATAAGCCATAACCATAGAATTATCTAAACCATAATGTCTAGCTCTTCCAGCTGGAACAACTTCTAATTCTGCTGAAACGAAATCCTCTTCAACTATGCCATACTTTTGATTTAAAAGTCTTAAAACATTTAATTTAACTCTGTCTTTAGCTTCTTTATCTTCTATTGGCATACTTCCTATACAAACATTTAAATCTTCGCCTTCAATTCCCTTATCTAAAGTCTTACGCATTTGATCTGCTGATAAGTGAACTAATAAGTCAGAAATACCAACTACTGGATCATTATCGTCTTCACCGATAACAACTTTTACTATTTCTCCATCTTTCTTAGCAATTACACCATGTATTGCAAGTGGAAGAGTAACCCATTGGTATTTTTTAATTCCACCATAGTAGTGAGTTTCAAACATAGCAAAGTCAGAATCTTCGTATAATGGATTTTGTTTTAAATCTATTCTTGGAGAGTCAATATGAGCTCCTAATAATCTTAAACCTTTTTCCATTGGTTCTGTACCAACTAAAAACATAGCTAAAGCTTTACCCATAAAGTTACAGTAAACTTTATCTCCTGCTTTTATTGCAATTCCTGCTTCAACTAAATCATTTAAATTTTTATAACCATGCTTTTCTGCAATGTTTACGAATTCATCCACACATTCTCTTTCAGTCTTACATAATGACATGAAATCTATGTATCTGTTTGATAATGCAAATACATCTTTTAAATCTTCTTGAGAATATTTATCCCAAGCAAGTTCATATTTTTTTTCTAAATTACTCATCATAACTTGTTACCCCCTAGTTATCTTATACTTATTATTCTACTAGATAAAATTTAGTTTTTCAATTAAATTAATTGTATTTTTTCACTTTAAAGTTAATTCTACCAAAGATATATATATTACTAACTATTATAGCCATTTCTTCTTCTTAAAAATATATATTAAAATCATAGAAATACAAACCATAATAATAGCCATATACCAAAATCCATTAGGGCAATTACTAAAAGGTATATTTTCATAATTCATTCCATGCATACCTGTGATTAAATTTAAGGGCAAGAAAACTGTAGCTATTAAAGTAAAAACCTTCATTAACTCATTTGTTTTATTAGCCATTTCCGCTTCAAAAGCTTCTCTTACTAAGGCTAAGTCTTGCACTAATACTTCTAAAGCCTGCATTAACTTCTCAATCTTTTTATTTAATATAGAAAAGTAACCCAAGCACTCTTTGGTAATGACCTCATTTTCATTGCTTATTAAGCCATCTCCAATATATCTTAAAGGACTTAGAAACTTTTTCAACTTATATACTTGTCTCCGTAGATTTATAAGCATATTTAAATGCTCATGCTGAGGATTTTTTAGTATATCTAATTCTATTTTATCAGCTTCTCTTTCCAATTGAGATATTATTTCATAATTTTTAATTATTATCTTATCTACAATGTGATACAAAATTGTACTACAATGAGGCTTTTCTTTTAGTATACATGAATTTCTATTTCTCAATATATCCTCTATAAGATTATATACTAAGTTTTCGCTTTCTTCCTCAATAGCTAATATATAATCATTGCTTAAAAATATCTTTATTTGTTCTGAGTCAATCAATCCTTCTTCATATTTTAAAACATTAACAGTCGTAAAAAGATACTTTTCAAAGAAGCTTATTTTACAATTAAAATCAGCTTCCTCACACTCATTTATATTTCTGCTATCTAAACTTAAAATGACCCCTAAGGTTTTTAGTTCTTTCATATTTCCTAAAAGTAAATAATCGCTATTTCCCAATTTCCATGTATTTTCTGCCTCATTGAAATTGTTTATAATATCATATACCTTCATAAAATCCACCATTCAAATAATTTTAATTTACTATTATATTATTATCCATGAGTTAAAATTTTATGTTATAATGTTTTTTTCTTTTTTTTTCGACTTTTACATTTTATGGTAAATAGTGATTTTTCAACATCTTTATGATTTTGTATATATTTTACATTTCATATTTGGTAATTATTTTTGTTTATTTTTACTGTTTTTTATCATTTTATGTAATTAATTGTTATATATATTCATTTAACATTTCATAGATTATCTAGTAAAATAAATGTATAGTTTCTGATAAAGTAAATTCCATATAAGTAAATTTAGATAGATATCATAAGATACACTAATTTACCTAAATAGGGGGATTTGAAAATTACTTTATCAATATATTCTATTTTTTATTTCAGAGAGGGATCAATATGAAAAAACATCCAAGTTTTTTAGAACTAAGGATTAAACTACACAAGTGGGTACTTAACTTATTTTTAAAGTTAATTAATCCACGTAGTAGACTAGTAATTTGGGAAAGCCAACGTTTGGACAGGCTTATAAGTTTCTCCCAATCAAAAAAATTATACTTATATTTTCTTAACACAAAAAATTAAATATACAATGTAAGAAATTAAATGAAATACAGGGGTTATATGGCATTAAAATATCTTATATGCTTTAACCCCTGTTTCATTTTTTTTGTAAATGTCAATATTTATTTTTATTTATGATTATTTATGCTCTTAAAATATTAATTTATGCTCTTTAGATAATTTAATGCAAAATAAAAAGAGGCCAGTATTGGTCTCTTTAATTAGCTAAAATTACACCCAAAATGCCGTTAACTTATATGTTCATACCCGCCACTAAGCAGGTGGGTTCTTCGCATTTCAAGTCTGTCTACTTCAGAATCCTAAAGGATTAATAAGGAGTTTCACCTTACCGGAAGCCTGACATAATTGAAAAAGTTTAAAAGATCCCGTATAACATCTGTCGGTTGAACATTATAAGCGTTACGCACACCTCAGGAAAATTTATTAATTATATTATATCACTTTTTTAAGTTCTTGCAAGTATATTCTTAACGCAAATTTCTTCAAATTCTTATATAATTTCTGAAATATATTCTTCAAGATATACTTCTTTGCCATTGCATAAAAATGCTCCTAAAAACTCTATTGAGTCATATTTTTCCTCTGATATATCCAACATAATTAATTCATAATCTAAGTCAAATTCTTCAGCACACTCTTGAATCATTTCTTCTACATCATCAATGGCCATATCACTTAAATAAGGTAAGAAATGCTCTTCATACCATTCTTCGCTCTTTTTAGGTTCTTCACATTCTTCATCAGCAAAGGCTTCTGCAGCTTCAATTTCTGAATCTTCAAGCTCTAGCTCAAATTTGAATATTATTAAATCCTTTTCAACTTTTATTTCCTTTATACATTCTAATTGGAAATCGCTTAAATATTCAATTATTTCTTTTTTATTTATCATTAATTTGCCTCCACTTTACATATTAATTTGCTTAAGTTTTAAGAAATACCAAAATTATCTTTGTTATTTTCTACTCATATGTAAATTACTACTTCTTAATTATACTATATATTTTACCATATTAAAAATACTTTATCTTCAAAAGTATAAGTTTTTAACATAGGTATAACTTTATATTATAATTATGTTCTTTTGAAGTAGTATATATACTATTGACATAAAATAAGCATAGTATTATTATATTGATATACCCCCATGTGGTATATAGGAGGACTGCAATATGAATATTGTTATAGAATCAAAACTAAGAAATACTCTTATAAATAAAAAAAATACCTCAATCATAATTAAATCCATAGTTCAATCTGGAGGATGATGCGGAAGTTCAAAGACTCTCAAGGTTGAGACAGTAAGTAACTTTAATAATGAAGATAATCTTTTTGATGAATTTGCAATAGAAAATTTCCATGTTTTTATAGGTAAAAATATAAAAACTAAGGATTCAATTGAAATATATCAAAGTATAAAACTACCTATTTTAGGGCCTATAATCGGTGTTAAAGGAATTTTATCCTATTAAAAAGTAAAGGAAGTTATTGAAATCAATAACTTCCTTTATATTTATTCTTCTTCAGATTGTATTAAATCTTTTTCTCTAAACATAGTTTTTGTTCTATCTGTATATACTACACCCTCTAAGTGATCTATTTCATGGCAAAAAATTCTTGCTAAAAATCCACTTGGTTTATATGTAACTTTTTTCCCATTTATATCTTTAGCTATTACAGTTATATTTTTAGGTCTAACTACCTCTCCTAAATATCCAGGATAGCTTAGACACCCTTCCATATCCTTAACCTTACCACTTTGAGCTACAATTTTAGGATTTATAAGTATAATTTCCTCACTGCCATCTCTAGGGTTTATTATTACCAATTTCTTTAATATGCCTATTTGTGGAGCTGCTAATCCCACTCCTGTTCCTGCATATAGTGTATCCTTCATATCTTGTATTATGTCTAAAATCTCGCCATTTATTTCATCAATTCTTTCAGCTTTTTTATGTAAAACTGCTTGATCAAAAGTTAATATTTCTTTAATAGCCATATATAACTTAACTCTTAGCCTTCGCTAAGAACTCCTTTCCTTTTAATTATAATTGTTACTTTGTTATTTTATCATGTTATACTTTACTATTCAATATCTCTTAAAAGGTTGTTTTATCTGTATTTTAAAGGAATTTCAAGACGCAAAAGTAACCCCACATAATTATATGTGGGGTTATATATCCTTAAGCTTGTTGTTGCTCTAACATACTCTTAACTTTCATAAGTCTAGTTAAAGCCCCTCTTTCGTTCTCATCAAGCTTCATTCTTATATATTTAATTGTTTCCTCTAATTGAGGTATAGTCATGTACTCTAATGCATTAACTCTTCTTCTTGTCTTCTCAATTTCATCTGCCATTAGTTGTGTAGATTTCTCAACCTCAGCAAGCTCAAGAAGCTTTGGAAGTATGCCATATAATTTTTCTAATGAACCATCTAATTCTGAAGATGTATTGGCAAATCCATATGGATAAATACTACCTTCATCACCTTCTAAGGCTCTTTTAAAGGTCATAACTGGCACGTTAACACTCATAATATTCTTAGTTTCTACCTCTAAAGAGATATTTTCCTTAGGATATATTATGGCCTCTTCCAGATATTCAGAAGACATTAATGCTCTTGCCATAACAAAATCTTTAAAAGCTCCTGATAATTCACCTTCAACACTTTTTCTAAGCTCATTATTGTACTTTACCAAGTCAATAAATCTTCTCATAAGCTCATCTTGCTTATCTTTTAGAAGTTTATGTCCTCTAGTTGCAGTAACAAGTCTTTTCTTTAGCTTTGAAAGCTCCATTCTGGTAGGGTTAACATTAAGTCTAGCCAATCCTATTCACCCTCTCTTTTACTAGGAAGGTATTTCTCTAAATATTCATCTCTAATTCTCTTAAGCTCTGTTCTAGGAAGAATATTTAATAAATCCCATCCAATACTTAACGTTTCTTCAATTGATCTATTTGCTTCAAATCCTTGAGAAACATAATTTTGCTCAAATGCTTCAGCAAATTTAGCAAAGGCCTTATCTGTATCAGATAATGCTGATTCACCTAAAATTACAGCAAGTTCTTTTGCTTCTTTACCTTGTGCATAAGCAGAGAATAATTGGTTCATAGTATCTGCATGATCTTCTCTAGTTTTACCCTTACCAATTCCCTTATCTTTAAGTCTTGATAATGAAGGAAGTACATCTATAGGAGGCATTATACCTTGTTTGTATAACTCTCTTGATAAAATGATTTGTCCTTCTGTTATATATCCTGTAAGGTCAGGAATTGGATGTGTTTTATCATCCTCTGGCATTGTTAAAATAGGAATTTGAGTTATTGATCCCTCAAGTCCTTTTACTCTACCAGCTCTTTCATATAATGTAGAAAGGTCAGTGTATAGATATCCTGGATATCCTCTTCTACCTGGAACCTCTTTTCTAGCTGCTGAAACTTCACGAAGAGCTTCACAGTAGTTTGTTATGTCTGTCATTATAACTAGAACGTGCATTCCTTTTTCAAATGCTAAATATTCTGCAGTTGTAAGAGCCATTCTTGGTGTAGCTATTCTTTCTATAGCAGGGTCATTAGCAAGATTCATGAATAATACTGTTCTATCTATTGCCCCTGTTTTAGTAAAGTCATCTACGAAGAATTGAGCTTCTTCGAAAGTTATACCTATAGCTGCAAATACAACAACGAATTTTGAATCTGAATCTTTAACCTTTGCCTGTCTTGCAATTTGTGCTGCAAGTTCAGCATGTGGAAGACCTGATCCAGAGAAAACTGGTAACTTTTGACCTCTTACTAGAGTATTAAGTCCATCAATTGCAGAAATACCTGTTTGAATAAACTCATCTGGGTAGTTTCTTGCAACTGGATTTAAAGCTTCCCCGTTTATATCTAGTTTTTTATCTGGAATTATATTAGGACCACCATCTTTTGGTCTTCCAAGACCATCAAATACTCTTCCTAACATATCCTCTGAAACAGCTATTTCTAGAGGTCTTCCTTCAAATTTAACTTTACTTCCCTTTATATTAATACCTGCAGAACCTTCGAATAACTGAATAACAGCTTTATCTCCATTTACTTCAAGTACTCTACCACGTCTCTTTTCGCCAGTTTGAATTTCAATTTCAACTAACTCATCAAACTTAACGCCCTCAACTTGGTCAACAATCATCAAAGGTCCTACAACTTCTCTTACTGTTCTATACTCCTTAAGCATTGTTGACACCTTCTTCTGCAATTATTTTTTCAATATCTTCAATTAAGTCTTCATGAACTTTATCAATCTTAGATAACTCATCTTCAGAGATATATTTAGCTCTTGCTATTCTATCTCTTATACTCATGCCTAAGATTTTATCTAAATATACACCAGCTTTAAGAGCTTTTGCACCCTCTTCATTAAAGCTAAGTACTAATTTAAGCATTTTGTATTGTTTATCTAATGATGCATAAGTATCTATTTCATGGAAAGCATTTTGTTGTAAGTAGTCTTCTCTAATAGACTTAGCTACTTCTAGCTTTAATCTATCAGATTCAGATAATGCATCAATACCTACAAGTCTAACTATTTCCTGTAATTTTGATTCTTCTTGTAATAAAGCCATAGCTGTACCTGTCATTGAAGTCCAGTCTGAAGCTACATTTTCATTCATCCATTTACCTATTTTATCCATGTATAATGAATAAGAACTTAACCAGTTTATAGCTGGGAAGTGTCTTTTGTATGCAAGTTGAGAATCTAGTCCCCAGAATACTTTAACTATTCTAAGTGTAGCTTGAGTAACTGGCTCAGAAAGGTCTCCACCTGGAGGAGATACTGCACCTATAAATGTTAATGCACCTTCTCTACCATCTCCACCATTACATACAACTTTACCAGCTCTTTCATATATATCAGCAGCTCTTGAACCAAGATAAGCTGGATATCCTTCATCTCCTGGCATCTCTTCAAGTCTTCCTGACATCTCTCTTAAAGCCTCTGCCCAACGTGAAGTTGAGTCAGCCATCATAGCAACTGAATAACCCATATCTCTATAGTATTCAGCTATTGTTAAACCAGTATAAATAGACGCCTCTCTGGCTGCAACTGGCATGTTAGAAGTGTTAGCTATTAACACAGTTCTCTTCATTAATGAATCCCCTGTTTGAGGGTCTTTTAACTCTGGGAACTCGTTAAGAACGTCTGTCATTTCGTTTCCACGCTCTCCACATCCAACGTAAACAACTATTTGAGCATCTCCCCATTTTGCAAGTTGGTGTTGAACTACTGTCTTACCACTTCCGAAAGGTCCTGGAACACAAGCTGTACCACCCTTAGCTACTGGGAAGAATGTATCTATTACTCTTTGTCCTGTAATCATAGGTTCAACAGGATTTATTTTATCCTGATATTTTCTACCTCTTCTTACTGGCCACTTTTGAAGCATTTTTATTTCTTTATTACCCTTAGCTGTTTCAATTACTGCCACAGTTTCATCTACTGTAAATTCTCCACCTTTAATAGAAGCTATTGTACCTTCTATTCCAAATGGAACCATTATTTTATGGTTTATTACTGATGTCTCTTGAACTGTACCTATTATAGTACCAGAAGTGACTTTATCACCCACTTGTAGTACAGGCACAAAGTCCCATTTCTTTTCTCTATTTATTGCAGGCACACTAACACCTTTAGATAAGAAGTTACCAGCCTTAGCCATATATGCATCTAGTGGTCTTTGTATACCATCAAACATAGCTTCTAATAATCCTGGACCTAGTTCAACACTTAAAGGTTCTCCAGTAGAAACTACTGGGTCCCCAGGACCAACACCTGAAGTCTCCTCATAAACCTGAATAGATGCTCTATCATCTCTCATTTCAATGATCTCACCTATTAGGCCCTTTTCTCCAACTTTTACAACGTCAAATATATTAGCTTCATCCATGTCCTTTGCTACAACCAATGGACCTGAAACTTTTACAATTCTACCGATCTTCAAGTTCTCTACCTACCTTTCTATAAAATATTAACGCCCACTGCTTTTTCTACGTTATCACTGATTCTTTGCATTCCTATGTTCAGCGAGCCTTGATTACTTGGAATCAATATAATGGCAGGAAGCATCTGTTTATTATATCTCTCTACAGTTTCTTCGATATTTTGTGCAATTTGCTCAGTAACAAATATTACACCATAATTATTCATTGCTAATCTATCAATTGTCTTTTTAGCTTCATCCGCCTCTACCACAGGATAAACATCTATTCCAATTGCTTTAAAAGCTAATATAGAGTCTTTGTCTCCAACAACACCAATCTTATACATATACATCACGCACCCTTTCTCTAATAACTTCAGGGGCAATATTATTAAGTTTACCAACCATGATAATCCTAATAATTTTTATTTCTGTTTCCTTAGCTAAAACATATGCTATTAATGGCTCTGCACCGAAAGTTATATATTTTGCTTTCTTAATGTAATCCATTATATAGTTATCACAAATTTTTTCTAAGGCTGTAAGTTTATTAGTGCTTATATATTCTTCTATACCAACCTTAATAATATCAAAATATTTTGTTGCACGTATCTTAGACATAAAGTTTTCTAGTGAATCATTTAATGATATAGTAAATTTATCTAAAGATATTGTTCCACCATCAATTAAGACTTCTCTTAAGAATTTAACATCCTTTTGTTGTTTTTTAACTCTTATTAAAGTTTTAATGTTAGTAAAATCTATAGTAATTTTTACATAATCAATTAAGAAATCCATTTTTGTTGTTTTAGCCATATCTAGCATATGAGCAAACATATATCTATCAACTATTATATCTATCTGCTGTGGGTCTTTTGTATCAGCAAATATTTTGTTAACTTCTTCTATAGCCATCTTAGCCATAGGATTTAAATCTCTTAAATCTCCACTTTGTATTGCAGACTTTAATTCATTAACATCCATATTTCCATCTGGCATTAATAAATAGTCTAAATCTTTATCCAAAGCTTTTCCTTTTAGTAAAACCTTAATATTATGATAGTCATTTCTAAGTGACATTATATCTATTATGGTTTTATCAGGAGAGATTTCATAAATAAGAGAGTAAACTCTCTTTAACTCCTTACTTAGTAACAATTCATAGTCCTCTGCTCTTTTTACATCAGACATTAAGTTAGCATACTCTGTTTCACTAAGTATTCTAAGAACCTCATCAGCAGATGCACTATCAATCATTCTTTCTATTTTCGATTTGTCAAGGAGCCTTTTTTCTAGAACTCTTAATCTAGATACAGCCTGCGTAAATTTTAAATCTTCCATTAGGCCACCCTCCTCAATTTTTAATTGAATAGAGCATTAGCTACCTCATATCCTAGCTCTTCTCTATAAGAATTCACTAGTGCTTCAAAAGTATAGTTTAATTCTATACCATTTTTAATCACAATGAACCCTGGTTTTATATTTCTCTCTTCACTAGCTAAAGTTAATTTTCCAACCTTATCTAGTTTGTTTAATTCATCATTAACTGATTTTAAGAACTTATCATCAACTGCTTTTTTAAAATTATCTGAAACAACTATAAGTTCATCTCCTGATAAGTTAGCACTTAATAAAGATGCCTTCATGAACTCTAAAAATTCTTTATCATCCATAGCATTTAATTTCTCTATGCTTTTTTCAAAAACATCACTGATCATTTCTTGCTTTGCAGTTAATTTATCATTTCTAACTTTTAAATGAGCACTAGATATAATTCTTTCTTTTTTTCTAAGTCCTTCTTCTTTGCTTTTTTCAATCATTTGAGCTTTGATTTTTTCAGCTTCAGAAACCTTCTTAGAGATTATATCTGTCTCTGCTTTTTTAGCTTCTTCAATTATGGATTTTGCTCTTAATTGAGCATCATCCATAATTTTATTAGTTAAATTATTTATATTTGACATGACTTCACATCCCTTAAATTAGAGTTATACCATCAAATTAGAAAGTTTTGTTAACTAATAAGAATGAAATAACGAATCCTAATAATGCATATGTTTCAACCATCGCTGATAACATGATTCCTTTTGTTACGTGAGATGGGTTTTTAGCTAGTATAGCAATACCTGCTGCAGCTGTTTTAGCCTGAGCAATAGCTGACTTCCAACCAGCAAAAGCAATTGGTAAACAAGCAAATAAAATATATGCACCTTGAACAATTGATAAGTCCATTGTTAATTTACCAAACACTAAGAAACCTATAACGAATCCATAAAGACCTTGTGTACCTGGTAGTAATTGAAGAACTAAAGCTTTACCAAACTTTTCTGGTTCCTCTGTAAGTAAGCCTGCTGCTGATTCACCAACTAATCCAACACCTTTAGCTGAACCTATACCTGGTAATATTACTGCTAAAGCCATACCTAATGTAGCTAATGCTAATCCTAAATTATTAGTTAAAAAATCACTAAATGTCATTTTAAATTCCTCCTAGTTATCCTTTATATTGATATATTCATTTTTAAATTTAAATGGTTTGAATGCTCTTCCTCCACCAACATAGAACTTACTAAAATATTCAACATATTCAAGTCTACATGTATGAACATAAGCACCTAATCCACCTAGTAACAAGTTAAATACGTGAGCACCTACAAATAATAATGCTCCTCCAACTATTTGAGCAATTCCACTTGGTAAGTATCCAATCATAACATTGAATGCACCTGCAATGGAACCCCCTGAAAGTCCTAAAGCCATAAGTCTTGAATAAGAAACTAAATCCCCTACATATCCTGTGATACCATATAGAGAATATAATCCGCCTCCTAATTTTCCACCTATGCTCTTACTTTCTCTTCCTTGAGTAAGAACTATGGCTACCATACCAATTATCATAAGCCATTTACCAAAAGTTACCAAACCACTTGGTAATCCACCCATTTGGAAGTTAGCAAATAGTATAATACCACCTATAATAGCTGCATACCAAGAACATGTATCATATATAGCGTCTAAATATTTTCCTTCTCTTATGAACATGTATCCTTTTATACCTAATCCAACAAATAGTTGAATTAAACCAAATAGCATTGCAGATATAAGTATAGTAATTACATCATTTCCTGGATCTATTAATCCTTTAACACCAAATCCGCTTAAAGCATCACCAAAATAACTTCCGTAAACCATACCTACTAAAGCTGTTGGTATACTTAAATATAAGAAAAACTTAACAAACTTCTTTTTACCTTCATCTAAGTTAAATAACTTAAGTGCAAGCATTGAGCCTACAAACATTACTAGAGCATAGCCCGCATCAGCTACCATCATACCAAAGAATAATAAATAAAATGGTGTTAATAATGGCGTAGGGTCAATTTCTGAGTAGTGTGGTAAACTATACATTTCTGTAATAGACTCAAAGTTTTCAGCCACAGGATTATTTTTTAATTTAATTGGAATTTCCTCTTCTTCAACATCTGCTGTTTCAGCTTCTTCCATTTCAAAATAAAAACTTTCTCCTAAGGTTTCTTTTAAAACTCCTTGTAATTTTTCAGTTTGTTCTCTTGGAACCCAACCTTCTATTACTGTTACATTAGAAGTTTTTAAGAAATTTTCACTAGCTTCATGTTTTATAATCTCATTAGTTATGTGTTCATGAACTAACTCTAACTCAAATAACAATTCAGCTTTTGAAGCAATGGCCTCTTCAATTTCTTGTTCTTCTAAATTTAATTGTTCGATTTCTTCTTTAAAGCTTTTTCTGATTTCTTTAGGATTTCCATCATACTCTATGTTAGCTTTTGCAAATGCAAAATCCTTTAGAATATCCATAGCCTTTTCACTTAAATCTTTGTGAACTAAAATTATAAGAGTAATCTCATCTTTTACTTCCTCAATAAATTCAACGTAAGACTCTGGAACTTCATTGTTGAACTTTTCTAAAAATTCACTCTGAAGATTTCTAGGAATAGATCCTATAAATGAACTACACCAATTAAACTTCTTCAAATCACTAAATTGAGCATCAAAGTTTAACCAAGGTCTTATAACTTCTATTTCTGAGCTAATCTTTGACTTTTTATTCTTAAGTGCTAAAATTCTAGCTTCCTTATCTTTTAAAAAGTCATAAGTATCAACCCATAAAATATCCTTAACTTTAGTTTCAAGCTCATTGCAAGATAAAGTTTTCTTACCTTCTTTTAATTGCTTAATAACAGAAACTTTTTCTTTATACTTATTTAAATAGTTTATAGAAAAGTTTACTTTAGCTAAGTCTCCTTGTAGCTCTGATACTTTTAAAGACTCAGAATCATTTAAAAGTCCTTTATAAACTTCTAATTCTTTGTCTCCTAAATTAATAAATTCTACTTCTTCAAACTTTTGAAGGTTTTTAAGTAAAGTTTCTTTTTGTGATTCAAAGGTTAACAATGTAAATTTATTCATTTTAACAATTGCCATTTAATCTCACTATCCTCTCAATCACTAAATTCACAGCTTTTTCAAATTTTTGTTTTTCTAAATTTTTGAATGCCTGTACCTCTTCATTTCCTTTAGAAATAATAGGTTCTGCATCTCTTTGCCCTTCTTCAAGAGCCTTTTCAAGTATTAAACTTGATTCTTGTTTTGCTTTTTTCAAAATTTCTTCATATTGATTCTTAGCTTTTGTTTGAGCTTCTTTGATCAAAGACTTGGATTCTTCTTGAGATTTCTCTAAAAGTTCTTTAGCCTTTTCTTCGCTTTCTTGTATTTGTTTAATAGCTTCGATTGCCAATATATCACCACCTTTATAACAAAACTAATTATTTATAATAATGAATACTTATTTTATAGCAATGATAATCTCTTAATACATAATTATCATTGTATTATATAGTATTAATTACAACTTAAATTATACATAATTTCATAAACTTTTTCAAGTTTTTTACTAGAATTTAATAATTTCTTAACTTTCTTTTTTGTCAATTTTTTAATAATTTCTAATTTACATTCAAAATTTTTGCAAAAATCGTATTTCACTACTCTTTTTTTAGCTTTTTTTACATTTATTTGAACTCGAATCTTTCTCTTTCATCTTTTATCTTTTTATTTTTCAAAGAAATTTAATAGTATACTATTTTAGTTGATATTTATTTAACATATAAAAACAATTTTTTCTTCATCTTTTACATCATAAGCAACGTACTCAGGTATATTATTTAGTGTAAAATTCTTTATGAATTCACTTATTTTTATATTGTATTTTTCAATATGTATATTATTCTTCTCAATACCTAGTTCTATACTACTAAGTTTTTCTTTAAGCTCTCTTTCTTCTTTTTTGTCCATATGAGGATTTAAAAATTCAGGTATCCACTTTTTCTTATTGTATTTCATATAGTCGAATTTTATAATTTCTTTAAGTATACATTGCTCTTCTTTTAATACTTCATTATTAAACTCTAAAAATACTTTATAATATTGTGATGAGGATATACTTCTATTGAAATATCCCTTATCATAGAAAAAGTTACCTAATTCATAATAAAAATCAAAGGGTGATTCAAACTTTCTTACAAAATAATTTATTATATTTTCAAATTTCCCTGTATTATAATATTTATCTACCATTTCTTCTACTCTTTTCAAAAGAATTAGTTCATAATAGCTTATACTGTTAGTCTTTAATATTTCATAAGGTGTAAATGGTGAATATATCATTCCCCACATTTCTACTTCATCCGCCATAGGAGAACCTTTTATTATTTTCAAAAATCCTAATTGTATTTCATCTGGTTTTATTTCATATACATCGTTAAAAGATTTTTTAAAGGATTCAAAATCTTCATCAGGTAAACCTGCTATTAAATCTAAATGTTGCATTATATTTTTACCCTGTGAAATAGCCTTTACATTTTCCTTAATTTTATTGAACTTAACTTGTCTATTAATATTTTTTAAAACTTCATCATTAGTTGTTTGTACTCCAACCTCAAATTGAAATCTTCCCTTAGGTGCTTTCTTAAGTAAAGTTATTTCTTCTTCATTTAATAAATCAGCAGAAATTTCAAAGTGAAACTTTGTATCAGTATGTGCATTTATTAAAAATTCCCATATACCCATAGAGAAGTCATGCTTACAATTAAAAGTTCTATCAACAAACTTAACTAATTTTACTTTCTTGTCTATGAAATATTGAAGCTCACTTTTTACTCTATCTAAATTTAAAAATCTAACCTTTCTATCCACTGATGATAAACAATACTTGCATCTAAATGGACACCCTCTAGAAGCTTCATAGTATACTATTTTATTATCCAAATCATCCTCTTCTTCATAAGGAAACTTAACAGAGTTAAAATCTAATATTTCTCTATAGCCATTAAAAATTATATTTTCATTTTCTTTGAAGTAAATTCCTTTAACTTCCCTTATATCTTTAATCTCACCTTTTAAATAAAGTATTAACTCTCTATAGCTTGCTTCTCCTTCCCCTACTATTATGTAATCAGCAGTATTATTTCTTAATAGGTTTTCATTATTGTAACTTACCTCTGGTCCGCCTATTACTATCTTTATATTTTTATTTAATAATCTAATCAACTTAACAAGTTCATTAATATATTCTATATTCCATATATAACAAGAAAAAGTTATTACATCTGGATTTCTAAATAAAATATCTTCGAGTACCCTCTCTTTTCTATCATTTATGGTGTACTCCACAAGTTCTAAATCGTAATCTATGTCCTTTGTATACGCTCGTAGATACTTAATAGCTAAATTACTATGAACATATTGAGAGTTTATAGCAGTTAATAAAACTTTCATTTATTTTCTTCCCTTCTAAGTATTTTCTTATAATTTTATCATAATTGAATAAATAATCAATGAATATGTATTTTTTTTCATTTAATACAATAAATAATCAAGATAATTAGTTATATTTTTTCGTCAATTAAATAAAGGGAAGACATAATTTCTTGTCTCCCCTTTATTTTAAAACTTTATATAACTTCTTTTATTTCACTAAGCTTTTTTTGTATATTTCATAAAAATCCATAAGTACCCCTGCTGTAGAACTTTGAGCTTTTAAAATAATATTATCTGATATTATTTTATATCTTAGATTTATATCATGGAGCCCTTCACATTTATAATATATTTCATATGCATTTTTAGCATTGCTTTTTATATACTCATATAAATCTCCATATCTAGTTATTGAACCTATGTCATTAAAACAATTTCCTGACACCAATTCATATTTAATCCATAATTCAAAGCTTCTATGCTGTTTTAAAAGCTTATTATGAACATGATGAGGTACTGTGGAGTCTTGAATCAAATGACATGCTGCACCTAAATAAAACATGGCAGCTTTTATATTTCCGTCTACACAAAATCTAATAGACTTTTCATAATAATCTTCGCATAATTTAAAGGCATTAGAAAAGCCATATAAACCCTTTTCTTTCTTATGATGAAAAAAGTGATTTATACTTTTAAAATCTTGATCAGCCCAAACTACTCCTTGATTTAATTCATCTATATATCTATAAAAAAACCTATATGCTTCAATTTCATTTTCTTTTCTTAAAATATCTAGAGCTTTTCTATTGATAAATTTATGAACTATACATGGAGTCTTCATAATTTTTTTCTTTATTGGATTAACTGCTTTAAAGGCATACTTTATAGTTGATCCATATATATATTCTATCTTTTCTTTCACTATCATCACTCGCTTACAATTAATTTCATCAAAGACTTATATAATATCTTATATTAAAGTCTTAGGTCCTTATATATTTTTATGTCATCCAACTATAAATGTTTAATATTTTATTTTCTAAAGTTTACTATATACTTTTTATTTTTTTCCAATTTTATATATTATACCAGATTTTTTATCCAGAATATATATATTATCCTTAAATATTTTTATTTTTGTAATTTCACCTTCTGAAACATTTAATTCCTCTGTAATTATATTTTCTTTATTACATTTCAGAAGAGTCTTACCTTTATAATCATAAAAATATATATCGTCCTTTTCTCCTACATATCCATTCTTATCTATAGCTAAACATGATAGAGAATCTATAGAGTCATGTTGATATATCGGAGAGGGTGGGTTATAGTTAGGATGCTTATCTAAGATAAACTCTTGTGTTTTAGAGTTATCATCTTGAAATCTAGGTGAATTCACTGGATCTCCCCCACTATAGTCTGGAAACCCATACCAAACATTCTTCTTTAAACTATATATATAATCAACGTCATTTTTTAATGGTCTTGCTCCTCTATCCTCTATGCCGCCAACAGAAGCTATAAGTTTTTCTTCACTATTAAAATCCATACCCTTAATATTTCTTATTCCCCAAGCATAAGTTTCCATTGCATTGGTTTCTAAATTGTAAATTAAAACACTTGAATTTCCTGGTGTAACTCCTTTTATTATTTCACCCTTTTCATTTTTTTTATCATAAGCTACAAAGGCTCCTGTATTATTAAAAACATCTCCTTTTAAACTTATATCATTAGGTGAAATATCACAGTTCTCCGGATAATCCTTCAACCATTTATTATCTTCTCCTACCACTCCTGAATTAGTAGCAGCACCTACAGATATATACATATAATTATCTTTTATTTTTAATAAGCTTTCATTATAATCACCTTTGTTAGGTAAATTTTTTACTATCTCTTTATTAATATTCTTAACCAAATCATACTCATAAATACTACAAAAGGATGAAAAATATAATTTTCCATTAGAGTACTCTAAACTCTTTATATCCATTTTTTTATTTTTAAATATATTCTTACTATATCCTTTTTTATTTATAAATTGAATTTTGTCCTTATATGCTATGTATAAATTTTCTTCCTCATCATAAACAAAATCAACTACCCCTTTTATTCCTTTGTGAACTACCCCAGATGATAAATGTTCTTTATCCACCAAATTATATTTTTCCTTATTATCCATAGGATTATATACATATATTAAGGCAGATAAACACACTATTATAACGCCTAAACATATTCCCTTTTTCATGCACTTTCCTCCAAAATATTATTTATTTAATATATTTATATTTAATTCCTTTTATATATATGAAATAACTTTTAAATTTAATATAAGTATTATTTATCAGAATATAATTTAATGTTTTCTCATAGTAATTATTATTACATGTATTTTTTATTTATTTTGCATGTAAAACATAATTTAATAATTTTTAGGGGGATACACATGAGTAGAGATAACTTTTATAAAAATACTATTATCTTAACTACTTCTAATTTAGTTACTGGTATTTTAAGATTTGTATTTTCCATGTTGTTATCAAGAAAACTCGGTTCCGAGGGACTTGGACTTTATGGACTTATCATGCCTGTTTATGATATCTTTTGCTGTATTACATCGGGAGGTATAATGACCGCTCTTTCTAAAGAAGCAGCAGGTTATTTAAGCGCTAAGGATTTTAAGAACTTAAATAAATCAGTACATATAACTATTATTTTTGAATTTATATGGTCTGCATTTTTTGCTTTACTATTAGTTTTCGTTTCTCCATTAATAAGTAATTATGTTGTAAAGGATTCTAGAACCCTATATTCATTGTGGGTTATAGCTCCTGCAATATTATTTATTAGCTTTGCAGCAGTATACAAAGGATATTTTTTCGGTATTTCATCCGTTAAAATACCAGCTTTTATTGATATTTTTGAAAAAACCATAAGAATGTTGTCAATATCAGCCTTAATTTTAGCAATTAATAATACCAACATAACTGCTACAGTAACTATTAGTTATCTAGCTTTAACTATAGGTGAATTTATAAGCTTCATATTACTATTTATTTACTATAGGGCTAATAAGAAAAAGTTAAAATCCACTGGTCATCATAGAACAGAAAATAGTGCTCAGTTATTATTTAATATCTTGGCTATAGCTGCACCCTTGTGTTTAAATGCTTTTTTAACAACAACTTTATCCGGTTTTTCAACTTTGCTTATACCTAGAAGATTACTTTATGCCGGAATATCTTATGCTGATGCGTTGAGCATGATTGGAAAGTTCTCTGGAATGGCACTTACCATAGTCTTTTTCCCTATGGTTATAATAAGTTCTATTTCTACTTTACTTACTCCTGATATCTCAAAAAGCAATGCCTTAGGGCATTATCGTTCCATGGAGAAAAGGACAAAGGATGTAATTAAAATTTCTTTATTAATAGGAATTTCAAATTTAATTATTTGCATTTGTATACCTGACGCCTTAGGGCAAATGTTTTTTAAAGTTAATGATATAGGGCCATATATTAGTTTAGCTGCTTTATCTGCTCCTTTTATATATATTTTCGGGTCTACTACCGGCATATTAAATGGTTTAGGAAAACAAAAAATAGTTTTAATAAACTCATTAATAAGTGCTGTATTAGAAATTATATTATTTTACTTTTTAATGGGTATACCTTCAATTAACATTAAGGGTTACGGAATTACAATGTTAATAACTTCAGTGATAAGTTGCCTATTAAATTTATATGCAATATGCAAAGAGCTTTACTTGCCTATTGGTTTAGGAGAAATAATAATAGATATTTGTTTAACTATATTAACATTCTACTTTATAAAGATTCTTAATATTGTTATACCAAACTCCTTATTTTACTTTAAAAACATTGCAATAATTTGTGTAGGATTCACCTTACTTTTTACTTCTTTAATTTTGAATCGTTTTTCCCAAAGCACTAAAAGATTAAGCATTAAAAGAAATTAACTTTAATAATAAAACCCCAAGTTATAATTAACTTGGGGTTTTCAAACTGTAAGTCATTTTCATACCACAGCCTATTTACTCTTAACTTAAGGTTTCATAATTTTCTTCATAAAATTCGGCATAGTTCTTACAACTATTGATGGGAAAGATGATAAATCTGATTTAGTAAACCCTCCAATTAGTATTAAAGTATATATATAACTAAATCCACCAATACTAATAGCAACTAAAGTAGAAATAGCATTCATAATATATCCTGTAGAAATCATTCCAAGAATAAAATTAACTATATAAAAACTCATATATGTAACTATTCCCATTAGCAAAGAAGCTATTAATGGTTTCTTTAGTAATTTAAAATATCTCACTTTACCTTTCAAATATCCATTTATTGAAATACTACTTAATATTACTGGCACTAAAACTCCTGCTGCAATACCTGCAACTGCACCTAAAATATTAACACTAGGCATTGCTACTAGCACATAACTTACAACTAGTCGCGTAACAATTCCTACAATAGCAAATCCAGTAGCTAAGTATAGTTTATCTATTCCCTGTAATATAGCTGTTTGTAATTGCATAATACACATAAGCACCAATATAACTGAACCATATAAAAGTAACTTACTTGCTCCTTGGCTATATCCTAAAAATCTACATATTGGGGAACTTAAAACCATTAACCCAACAACCGATGGAATTGCAACTAAAAAACATATTCTAAAACTATAATTAATTTTTTCTTTTAATTTCTTTTTATCTTCTAAAGCTACCAAACCAGATATAACTGGTAAAATAGCTATAGCTAAAGACATTATTATAGTTATAGGTATATTAATTAAAGTATTAAATTGATATAAAATACCCCAGTATACCTCTACATCACCAATAGCATAATTAAGAGCTAACTGTGATTTTATAACCTTTGGATCTAGTAATAACCCTAAGTTTTGTAGACAAACACAAATGGTTATTGGTAAAGTATATGCAAGTATCTTTTTTAATAAAGCTTTATTACTACTAGATCTTATATTAGCTTTAGATCCTCTTGATATTCTTATGGTCTTTTGTTTGCTATAAGTTCTCATCATAATTAAAGTAGCGCATAAAGCTCCTAAGGTAGTACCTATGGTTCCACCTGCTACACCCCATCTAAGGCCATATTTTGACAAGACAATAGCTGGAATTAAACTTAAAGGTATATTAACCACTTGCTCCACAACCTGTGATATTGCAGAAGGTGTCATATTATTTCTACCTTGGAAATATCCTCTATATGTACTTAATATAGCTGTTATAAATATGGTTGGTGATAAAGCCTTTACAGCAATTACAGCATCCGGACTTTCTATAAACATACATAGTTCTTCCGCAAAAATCCACATTAATATAGATAATATTAAGCCTATAACAAACAATAAGCTTCGTGCTATCTTAAAAGACTTTATAGCATCCTTAGGATTTCCAACTGCTAAGGACTGTGAAACACATTTGGCAATAGCAGTAGGTATTCCAGCCGTTGCTATCATATATATAAATACATATATTTGATAACTAGAGGAATATATGCCTATACCCTCTTCTCCCAGTATTCTAAGTAGCATAGGTGTATACACTACAGATAGTACTTTAGCTACTAATACAGATATAGATAGAATAGCAAAGCCCTTAGTGGTATTACTATTCTCTAAATTTATTTCTTCATTCATAAATTACACCTTTCCCTATACAAATAATAATCCTACTAACTTTCAAAATTAGTAGTTAGTCAATTATACTATTATATGAAAAATAACTACTATAATTAACTAACTTATAATTTAAATTATTATTTTATGTATCTTTAAAATTTATCAAAGATATCTTTTTTTATTTTTTTAAATATAGGTGGTAAGCTCTCAGTTATAGTTTTATTTTCTAAGTAACTTAACTCATCAGGACAATCTTTGAAATTTAGTTTATATGCATATAAAAACTGATATGACAATCCATATTTATTCTCAAAGAAACTATTTATTTTACTTTCACCGTATTTAGGATCTCCTAAAATAGGATTACCTAAGAAACTTAAATGAGCTCTTAACTGATGACTTCTACCTGTTAATAAGTCTATTTCTATAAAAGAATATGATCCAACACTTTGAATTGTCTTAACTTCCATAGCAATTTTCTTTGTGTTTTCTCTTTCTTCTAAGTAAACCTTAGAAATATTATTATCTTCATTTTTACTTATATAAGCTTCATGTATTCCATCCTTCACTCTTCCCTTTACCACAGCAACATAATATTTCTTTATTCTTCTTTCTCTTATCATTTCATTAATTGCCTTAGTTGAAGTAAAGTTCTTACCGAATATAACCATACCAGATGTATTTCTATCTAATCTATTACATGGTGACGGAGTGAATACTACCTCTGTTTCTGGAGTAAAATCACCCTTTTCATTTAAATAAGATAATATATGGTCCGTCATAGTTGGCTCCCCATTTTTCTTATCTGAATGAACTAAAACTCCAGGCCATTTTTCTACTACTAATATATTTTTATCTTCATAAGATATTTTTAAAGAGTTTTTATCTATTTTTATAAACTCAACTTTCTTTCTTTCTGACTTAATATCTCTTGTTTCAAATATATCTCCATCTTGAAGCATATACTTTTCTTTGCTTTTTCTACCATTAATCTTAACATCACCTTTTCTAATAGCTTTGTATATAGCACTTAATGGTACATCCTTCATTAATTTTCTACAAAACTTATCAAGTCTTTGACCCGATTCATTAGTTCCTATTTCAATTCTCATTTTTGGTCCTCCAAATCATATTTCCAGTGGAATTTAGACAATACTCCTTATTATACACTATTTTTCGTCATTTAAAAAGTGCCAAACTGCATTACAATGTATAGCAGTTCCTAAAATTAAACATTCTTCATCTATATCAAATAAATTACTATGGGCAGCCTTAGTAATTCCTTTGCCTTCATTTCCACATCCCAATTTATAAAATACTGAAGGTTTTTCCATTGCAAAGTATGCAAAGCTTTCTACTCCCATACTTGGATTGTCTAGATTTACAATATTGTCCTTTCCTATAATCTCCTCTGCAGAGCTTTCTAAAAGATTTAACATTGTATCATCATTATATAAGCAAGGATAACTTTCTTCTATTAAGATTTCACATTTCCCTCTCATAGAAGTAACTATTCCCTCAGTAACTTCAACTAATCTTTTTTTCACATATTCTCTGTGCTCAGTTCTAACAGTTCTTATTATACCTTGTAATTCTACTTCACCTGGTATAATATTTTGTGCTGTTCCTCCATGAATAGAACCTACTGTTATAACTCCAGCATCTGTAGGTGGTAATTCTCTGCTTACAATAGACTGAAGTCCACATATTACATTAGCAGCTATAACTACTGGGTCTATAGTGCTATGTGGTGCTGCTCCATGCCCTCCACTTCCTATGATTTTTATTTTAAAAGGATTTGATGCAGCGTTTACAACACCTCTTTTTAAACCTATTTTACCACAAGGTAACCATTCTTCAACATGAAGTCCAACTATAGCATCTACCCTTGGATTCTCCATGACACCTTCTTCTATCATAACTTGAGCTCCACCTGTTGTTTCCTCTGCTGGCTCAAAAAAGAATTTTACATTTCCTTTTAACTTGTCTTTTATAGAATTTAAAACTTTTATAGTTCCTATTACCATAGCTGTATGTGCATCATGACCACAAGCATGCATCTTACCTTCTATCTTAGATTTATAAGAGCAAGAGCCTTTTTCCATTATAGGAAGAGCATCCATATCTCCTCTCACAGCTATTGTTTTTTCTCCATTTCCTCTTATTATTGCACAAATTCCCGTTTTAGCAGTTTCCTTATATTCTATACCCTCTTCATCTAAAAACTTTTTTATTTGTTCTTGAGTTCTATATAATTCAAAACCTAGTTCAGGATTCTCATGTAAATCTCTTCTAAAATCCACTATTAGGTCTTCAACTTCCTTTGCCATTTTTAAAAATTCCATAAATACTTCCCCCTTAAACTAATTTTTGCACCTTATAGATCAATTGTTAATTCCACTGGACAATGATCTGAACCTAAAACATCACAATGTATTTCTGCACTTAAAAGTTTATCTTTTAATACTTGTGATACACAAAAATAATCTATTCTCCACCCTGCATTATTTTTTCTTGCATTGAATCTATAAGACCACCATGAATATACTCCCTCTTTATCTGGGTTGAAGTATCTATAGGTATCAATAAAACCAGAGTCCATTAACTTAGTAAACTTTTCTCTTTCCTCATCTGTAAATCCAGCATTTTTTCTATTACTTTTAGGATTCTTAAGATCTATCTCTTTATGTGCAACATTTAAATCACCACACACTATTACTGGTTTATTCTTTTCTAAAGCCTTAAGATATGATTGAAAATCATCTTCCCACTTCATTCTATATTCTAATCTTGCTAATGCTTGTTGCGAGTTAGGAGTATAAACAGTAATCATATAAAATTTTTCGAACTCTAAAGTAATAACCCTTCCTTCTTTATCATGTTCTTCAATATTAATTCCGTAACTTACTGATAAAGGCTTTTCTTTAGTAAAAATTGCTGTACCTGAATATCCCTTTTTCTCTGCATAATTCCAATATTGATTATATCCCTCTAATTGAAGATCAATTTGTCCTTGTTGCAACTTACTTTCTTGTATACAAAATATATCAGCATCTATTTCTTTAAAAAACTCTAAGAACCCCTTTTGAACACATGCTCTTAGACCATTTACATTCCATGATATTAATTTCATTTTATTCCTCCTGTGCTATGTAAAAGCTCATCTTTTTAGCTTGCCCTCTAATACATTATAAAATTCTTCTTATTTTATAACATAATAAATCATATTACAATAATAAGTATTAAAAGAATAATATACAAGGTTTTTTTATATAATAGTCCAATTTTATTATATATTTAATAATTTCTTAATCACTATTACATATAAAATATAATAGTGATTAAGAAATTGTATTGTCATCTTGCCTTAACTGTGCTTATTAATATCACTATACACCTTGTCTTTAGAATTATTTTCATCAAGATTCTTATTCAGTGAATTACTATCCTTAACTGCCTTCTCTTCTGTCTTATTTTCTAAGATTTTAACAGTAGTATCAATATTATTTCCAAGAGATTTATCATTATTTATAGTATTAATCAAATCATGAACAAAATTTGCACCTCTTGATATTACTATACCCGTTAACACTATTCCAATTATGCTAGTAGTCTGTGTTAAGCCTACTAAAGAGAACATATCTACTTTAACCACAAGGGCAACTACAACTCCACATATAAGAGCTCCCAATCTATCAATGCTAAATTTGCCATTTTGCCAAATCATTTTTAATGTTTCCCAAATGGCTTCACACAATAATGCCATAATGACCAATGCAAAAAGTTCCATTGTTCATTCCTCCTTACATTATTGACATATTAATAAATTTAATTATCAATAATACCAAAAATTTTAAATTTCTAATATTATTATATGAACCTTATATTAAGTCGTGATATTTTAAAAACACTTATAAATTTTAATGGGAATAGATTATATAATCTATTCCCATTAAAATCATTAGCTTTATTTATTTAAAAGTATTTCCATTTCTTTTTCAATAGGTTGTATCATAGAATAATCCAATTTTTTATCATGCCATATTTCTTGAGCTTTAACAGCTTGAGCAACCAACATATATAATCCATTCATAGATTTTAATCCTTCTTCTTTAGCATACTTTAAAAATAAAGTTTCAGTTGGATTGTAAATTATATCTACTGCTACCTTAAACCTCTTCATTTCTTCTCTAGATATAACACATTGATTTACATTGGGAGACATACCAACAGGTGTGCAGTTAATTACAATTGAATATCCCTCTAAATACTTAATTTCATTATATCTTATAACTTTACATCTTTCCTTTAAAATATCTTTATCATCCTCTTCTATAGAAGCAAAACTTATTTCCTTAATACCATTATCTAATAAATACTGTGAAACAGCTCTAGATGCTCCTCCTGTACCTAAAATAAGTGCCTTTTCATCTTTTATATTTACCTCATTATGAACTAAAGTCATACCAAATCCATAATAATCAGCATTATATCCACTAGTCTTACCATCCTTAATGTCTATAACACTAATAGCACCTATCTTTTTCGCCTCCTCTGATATATAGTCTAATTGTTCCATTAAGTCAACCTTATAAGGAATTGTTACGCTTAACCCCTTAAACCCTAAAGTTTTTAAACTTGGTACAGCATTAGATAAATCTTCCTTCTTAATCTCTAATACTACAAAATCACCTTCCTCACCTATTATATCAAAGATTCTTTCATTGATTTGTGGTGAATAAGTATGCGGTAATTTTTCTCCTATAACTCCATATAATTTTTTCATAATAAAATCCCCCATACACCATATATTTGGATAATACTCATATCGCAATATATGGATATGATATCATAATTATCCATATATTTAATATAGCATAAGTTGGAAAAGTTTTTAAGGTTTAATTTCAAATAACTTATATTAAACTACTTAAATAGCCTTCAATAAGTTTCTTTAAATCTTTATATTTTTCTGGTAAATCTTCCTTAGTACCTATCATTTGAACTAAAGTTGCTAAATCTCTAAGCTTTCCAAGGTTATACCACTCTTTCTCAAGTTGTATATTAGCATATTTATTGTACTCTCTTTCGAATTCCCTTAACAATTTCTCATTAAAATACTCTTCATATCTAAAAAATTGAGCTATATCCGCAACTCTATGACCTGCCATAGAAAATTCCCAATCCAGTACACATATTAGCCTATGATCTTTTATTAATATATTAGCCCCTTGAAAGTCTCCATGTACAAGACATGATGATGTATCTAACTCTTTCAAAATGTCTTTTTTATCCTCTACCAATTTTATAATTTTTTTTGAAATATCTTCACCCAATCTTTTTCTAGCTCTTTCTCCTAAAAACATTTCATACCAAGACTCTAAAGGTGGTAACTTTTCATGCACCTTCAAGTTATCATCTAAAAAACCTATGGACTCATAGGAATTATTGTGTAAGACTGCTAATACTCTAGCAATATCACAAATAAATTCCTTTGAAATTTCATTTTCTTTTAACACATACTCCCTAAGAGAGCACCCCTCAATAAACTTATATATACCGAAAGTCCTATTTTCTATAAGCTCATGTTTACCTATATAATAAACTTCTTGAACAGGTATAATATCTTCTATTTTCTGCAATAAATTTCTCTCTCTCTTATAGCTCTCATCATCTTCATTAAATATCCTAAGTAGTAATTTATGATTAAGCCCTTCTACCTCTAATGCATAATTTGTATTTCTACACCCTTCCTTCATTCTAGTTATACTTTTTACCTTCAAATCTTTTCTATAACTTTTCAAAAGCAAATCCGCAACTTCTTTATTAATACTGAAAAAAGGTATACATCTTTCCCAATCTTTTTCCATATATGTCCTCCTTGGTTATACTATTGCACTATATTATATACAAACCAAATTACGTCCACTATTTTTAGCTTCATACATTTTTTCATCTACCTTAACTAAGGCACTTTCAATGGAATCATCTGATTTCAACTCATATACCCCTGCACTTATAGTAACATTTAAAAGAACATCCCCATATTTAAATACTGTAGATTCTATAGATTGTCTAATTCTTTCTGCATTCTTTAAGGCCTCATTTCTATAAATACCCTCTGAAATAATAATGAATTCCTCTCCGCCTAAGCGAGTTACCCATTCTTTCTCTGGTTTTACATTTGCTCTTAAAACTTCAGAAATATCACGTAATAACTTATCCCCTATTATGTGCCCATAAGTATCATTAATATTCTTAAAAAAATCTATATCAATTAAAGTCATGCTTACCTTTAAATATTCATCTTTAATAAAATTAATATCTTGCTGTAATCTTGAATTAAAGTATTCTCTATTATATAAACCTGTTAAGGTATCTTTAAACAATTTATTATTTATATTATTTATATCTATTCTTGTAGAGAAATTTCCAAAATCATTTACAGCCACAACTCCCATATATTGAGAAATATCCTTTAACATTTCAATAATATATGTTTCTCCATTATATACAATTGGACTTGCTGTTATTAAATATATTTTTTCCTTTTTCTTTTCTAACTTAAAGAAAGTATTATTTTCTAAGTAAGCCCTTTTTGTTATACAGTTTTCACATACCTCATTTCTTTCCCAAAATCCATAACATAAATTATTGGTTTCAATAACTTTATTATCCTTATCTATTAGTACTTTATTGGATATTGGATTAACTATTCTAATTATATCATACAACCCATTAAATATAGATAGTCGTTCCTTTACACTTTCCATTAACCCCACTTATTCTTAGCCTCCAGCATTTACTTTTTGACTTTCGCTTCATAGCATCTTTTGACACTATATACTATATAATAGTAACTTTTTTCTTAATTAAAGTAAAGATATCATTATTTTTTAAATATTGCTAAAAGGTTTCTCCTAAGTAATATAAAAGTAACATCCTCTGTAACTTTTAGTCTATATTCATATTAATAGCAATACTTAAATATATATTATAAACATATTTTTTTACATCTTTAACTACTACTAAAAATAAAGTCTATTTTACTATTGAATTATGGAATCATTGTAAAAGATATGATATATTATAAAGTATACAAAATGCAAGAAAAGGAATGATAATATGGCTGATAATAATACAGGATCTAATTTTATTAGAAATATAATATTAGATGATTTAAATTCTAAGAAACATGAAAAAATAATAACTCGTTTTCCACCAGAGCCAAATGGTTATTTACATATAGGTCATGCTAAATCTATAGTATTAAACTTTGGCCTTGGCGACGAGTTTGAGGGTAGAACTAATTTAAGATTTGATGACACTAATCCATCAAAGGAAGAAGTTGAATATGTAGAATCTATTAAAAATGATGTTCAGTGGCTAGGTTATAAATGGGATGAGTTACATTTTGCTTCTAACTACTTTGATGAGATGTATGAAAGAGCTCAGCTTCTAATTAAAAAGGGATTAGCTTATGTTTGTGATCTTACACCCGAAGAAATAAGAGAATTTAGAGGTACTTTAACAGAGCCTGGTAAAGAAAGTCCTTATAGAAATAGATCTGTAGAGGAAAACTTAGAGATATTCGATAAAATGAGATTAGGAGAGTTTGAGGATGGAAGCAAGGTTTTAAGAGCTAAAATAGATATGTCATCTCCTAATATAAATATGAGAGATCCTATTCTTTATAGAATATCTCATGCACAACATCACAATACAGGAGATAAGTGGTGTATATATCCAATGTATGATTTTGCACATCCTTTAGAGGATGCTATAGAGGGTATAACACATTCTATTTGTACTTTAGAATTTGAAGATCATAGACCTTTATACGATTGGGTAGTTAAAGAGTGTGAAATGACTTCAACTCCTAGACAAATTGAATTTGCTAGACTTAATATAACAAATACAGTAATGAGTAAAAGAAAGCTCAAAATGCTAGTTGATGAAGGTGTTGTTGATTCTTGGGATGATCCTAGAATGCCTACTATAGCTGGATTAAGAAGAAGAGGATATACTCCTGAATCTATTCGTAACTTCTGTAAAGAAATTGGAGTTGCTAAGTCTAATTCAACTGTAGATGCTCAAATGTTAGAATACTTTGTACGTGAAGATTTAAATAGTAAAGCTCCTAGAGCTATGGCTGTAATAAATCCCTTAAAACTTGTTATAACTAATTACCCTGAAGATACAAGCGAAATGCTTTACATAGAAAACAATCCTGATAATGAAGAATGTGGGAAAAGAGAAGTTCCATTTTCAAGAGAGCTTTACATTGAAAGAGAAGATTTCATGGAGAATCCTCCAAAGAAATACTTTAGACTTTTCCCTGGTAACGAAGTAAGATTAAAAGGTGCTTACTTTGTTAAGTGTAATGAGGTTATAAAGGATGAAAATGGAGAAGTTATCGAAATTCATTGTACTTATGATGTTGAAACAAAAAGCGGAACTGGCTTTACAGGACGTAAAGTAAAAGGAACAATCCATTGGGTTGATGCTAAAACAGCTATTCCTGCAGAGTTTAGATTATATGAACCTTTAATTTTAGATAATGAAACTGAAGAAGATAAACACTTCTTAGAACAAATTAATCCTAACTCTTTAAGTATAATGAATGGGTATATAGAACCAAGTGCTTCTACTGCTGTAACCAATGATAAATATCAATTATTTAGACACGGTTATTTTAATGTAGACCCTAAATATACTACTGAAGATAAGTTAGTTTTTAATAGAATTGTTTCTTTAAAAAGTTCATTCAAATTTTAAAAAATATTTATAAAGTAAAATTTATTTATAAATTCAGGAGCTACTTAATTAAATTTAATTAAGTAGCTCCTTTTATACTTTTATTTTGCTAATTTAAACTCAATAGTTTTGCCTTCGCTACCAGCATTTTTACTCATTACTACAGAATCAGAAATAGTTACATCTTTAGGCACTTCGAATACAACAAAGGTATTTTTAGTTGTTTCTCCATCAATTTTTTCTCCTGCAGTTATATAATTCATATCTTTATTTGTATTTTTCTCTCTATCATTTGCAATATCAGCAGCTTCACTATTTTTATATTCCTTTTGATCCTTCATGTATTTTAGCATAAAATCTGAAGTTTCATAAGCTACAGCTTCTTTAGAGTTGTTTTTCATTTCTAATTTCACAATAATGAATTTATTTTCTGTTGTTTTATCATTGCTTCCATCACCAGATTTAATTACATCAGCTTCAGTAGCTTCAATAACTTTTATATCAAAATGTCCTGATTTTTTCATATCTCCAAAGGTAACAGCTTTTATTTCATCTCCAACCTTTTCTGCTCCATCTTTTACTTTTTCTGCAGTATCTTTTACTCCTTCTTTTGTTTTTTCTGCTCCTTCTTCAACTTTTGTTTTTCCCTCTTCTACAGCCTTTTCTCCACATCCAACTACACCCAAAGTCATTAAAGTAGCTATAACGAGTGCTAAAGTTTTTTTCATAATTCTCTTCCTCCTTAGTTAAATTAATTATACTGTTTATTATCTCACCATAAATTTTCTATATACATTATTTAATATTTGTAGCCTTATGTTCAGCTTATTTTATATAAAAATAAAAGAGAGCTATTATAAAAATTATATTGTAAACACACTATATATATATAGTTTATGTCTACACTATAAAATTTATTGCTCTCTTAAATTTACTTATTAAATATTTCTGAAATAGCTATAATATTTCCTGTTAAAGCATTATTAAGCTCATCATTGTTCTCCATAAGCCATTTATCATCTTTTTTACTTAACTCTATGTCAATAGTTCTTGTAACCTTTTCTATATCTGTAGATAGTAAAGATAACAATTTATCACTTAATTCTTTATTCATTTCATCATCACTTTTATTTTCCATACCTAATTGTATAGCATAAGTCATGTATTCTGGCATTATTTTTAATAATTTACTTCCTACATCATTAAATTCTATTTCTATCTTTACAGTAGCCTTGTTTTTATCTTCTTTCGATATCTTTTCTTCTTTTATTGTGTAGGATATATCCTTAATTATATCCTGCATTTTTTTTACATACTCTTCTTCCTCATCTTCAGTCATTTCGTCAATACCTTCTTGACCATTTACTAAATAAGTAGCAGCTTTATCTAATTCACCTTTTTTATATGCATCTAAGAACCCTTTTACACTTTCTTGTGGTTTAACTGTTGAACAAGCTGTTAAAGAAATCATTAAAAATATACTTAAAAATAAACTAATAATTTTTTTAAAATTTTTCATTTTCTTCCCCTTTATTTTCACTTTGAAAATTATTTTTTGTAAAATTTTGAGTTAAAAATTAATTTTATGTTAATTTTCCATCCTTATGTAGTATACATAACTTTATAGTAAATTGCAATTAAAAAGGACCCATAAAATTCTATTTATTTTATGAATCCTCTTTTAAATTTGATTTATATACATAAATCATGAAATTTTATACATTAGTAACTTTTCTAAAGTAAATTAAATCTTTTAAGTGTTTCTTTCACATTATTTGAAGTCATAATTTCTGACATAATAGCTATACCATCCGCTCCACCTTGTAAAACTTCTTTATAATTATTGCTTTTTATTCCCCCTAAAGCTATAACAGGAATAGAAACCTTTTCACATATTTCTTCAATAAAACCAATACCCTTTGGCTTTAATCCTTCCTTGCACTTAGTTTCAAAAATATGTGATGCAATTATATAATCAGCCTTAAGTCTACTACATTCTAAAGCCTCTTCTACACTATGAATCGATACCCCAACTTCTCCATAATAATGTCTATTCTTCTCAATTCCCTTTTTTCCACCATACTCTATAAAAGTTTTGTAAGGTAGCTGAATACCAAAGGCATTATACTTTATAGCTAAGTCCATATTGGAGTTTATTATAACTGAAGATTCTTTATTTATAACTTCTATCAACTTATTATACAAAGTCTCTAGCTTAAAGAAACTTAAATCTTTTTCTCTTAATATTATCTTACTTACTCCATTAAAAGAAGCTTCTTTGATAACTTCTATAAATTTTTCATCATTACATAACTTTCTATTAGTAATTAAATAAATCTCTTTATTCATTAGCCCTTACCCAATCTTTAAATACAGGTTGGTATCCCTTTGAAATAAGCATTTCTTTTATTTCCTCAACACTTCTATCATCACTTATATCAAACTGGGCATCACCGGCATTATTACTGCTGTGTCCCCCTACCTCTGTTGACACTCCTGCACTTATCTTAGTTACTCCTAAAGGTAATAAGTTTTCTCTAAATTCTGCACGTTCTCTTGTAGAAACATTTATTCCTATATTTTTTTGGAAGATTCTGAAGGCAAGTAATACTTGAACTATATTCTTATCAGTTACTTCCACAATATCATTAAATTCTCCACCAAAAGGTCTTATTCTTGGAAGAGAATATGATAATTCTACAAAGGGATACTTGTCCCTTAAATATTTACCATGCATAGCAGTCATAAAAGCTTCTCTTCTAAATTCATTAAGACCTAATAAAGCTCCTATGCTTATTATTCTCATTCCTCCTTGAAGTCCTCTTTCCGGTGCATCTAATCTAAACTTAAAGTTTTTCTTAGGACCACTTATGTGTACCTTATCATAAATTTTCTCATCATAGACCTCTTGATAAACTGTTAAGCTATCAGCACCAGCCTTTACTACCTTTTCATAGTCCTCTACATTCATCGGGTAAATTTCAATTCCTATAGAAGGGAACTTATCACTTAGAGTTTTAATAGAGTCAACAACATATTCAGTTGGGGTATGATATTCACTTTCTCCTGTTAAGACAAGTAAATTCTTAAAGCCCATTTTAGATATTGCTTCAGCTTCTTTTAAAATTTCCTCCTTAGTAAGCTGCTTTCTATGAATTTTATTTTTAACCCCATATCCGCAATAAGCACAGTTATTAACGCAATAGTTTGCTATATACATCGGTGTATATAGTCCTATAGATTTACCAAAGTGCTGTAAAGTTAATTCATGAGCTCTTTGTGCCATTTCCTCTAAAACTTCCTCTGCTTTAGGTGAAAGTAAATTTAATAAATCCTCATAGGTTGGATTTTCTTCATATATGCTTTTTTTAATTTGATTTAAGGTTACACCATTAAAATATTCATCATAATTGAATTCTCTAAACTTCTCCACTACACTGTAAAAACTCACATCAATTCCCCTTTATTATTAATATTCTTATTTCTATAAGTAAGTTTGCAATAGTATCTATATTATTTCAAAAAACCTGTTAAAGGAGATGATGCCTTTGCCATATTAGAAACTGAGCCTAACTTAGATAAGTAAGCAAGTCGTCCACCTTCCACTGCTAATTTAAATGCTTTAGCCATATTAACTGGATCCTCTGATGTAGCTATTGCTGTATTAACTAAAACTGCCGCTGCTCCCATTTCCATTGCTTCCATAGCCTCTGAAGGTCTTCCTATACCTGCATCCACTATTATAGGTGCGTCTATTTCTTCTATCATTATACGAATTAATTCTTTTGTCTGAAGACCTCTATTACTGCCAATTGGAGCTCCTAAAGGCATTACTGCAACAGCACCTGCTTCTACTAATCTTTTTCCTGCATATAAATCTGGAGTCATATATGGTAAAACCTTAAATCCTTCTTTAGCTAATATTTCAGTTGCCTTTATTGTTTCTTCATTGTCTGGTAATAAGTACTTAGCATCTGAAATAACCTCTATTTTCACCCAATCACCACAACCCATGGCTCTTCCAAGTCTCGCAATTCTTACTGCTTCTTCTGCTGTTTTAGCACCTGAAGTATTAGGAAGTAATATTGTATTTTTAGGAACATGTTCTAAAATATTTTCCTCCTTATTATCAAAATCAACTCTTCTAACAGCAACTGTTATTACTTGAGATTGTGATTCCTTTAATATATTAGGAATTAGCTTATTTGAGCTATATTTACCTGATCCTACAAACAATCTTGATTCTAATTCAACACCAGCAATTTTAAATTTATCCATTTCTATTACCCCTTTTTATTTATATTTTAAATACTATATTCTTCACATAAAATTCTAAGAGCCATATTAGCCATATGATTAGCAGCTATGCACACTCTAGGTGCCATTAATCCACTGCCAACCTTGGCTTCATTCTCTTCATCCCCACAAAGATAGAATTTGTTTGTGACCTTTCTTGTTTTAATTGTATTAGAAGAAAAATATCCTGCCATACCTGAAGAACCTATGAAAAACTTTTCTCTGCATTTAGTAAGAACTATATTAGCAATCATTGCTTTACATTCAGCTTTATCAAAGGCTTCTATTACTATGTCAGCACCTGAGATTAAATCCTCAATATTCTCTTCCTTTAAGTATTGATTATGACATTCTACTTCAATAAAAGGATTAACCTTTTCAATTATTTCTTTAGTTGCATCTACCTTATGCATGCCTAAATGTTCTAAATAATAATTTTGTCTATTTAAGTTGGAAGGTTCTACAACATCAAAATCTATAATAATTAATTTTCCTACTCCAATTCTTGCTAAGGATATAGCTATATTAGAACCAAGTCCTCCAAGCCCAGCTACAGCTACAGTGGATTTTTCTAATTTTTCATAAACAAAAGGAGTATGTCTTGCCATCATAACAGCTTTAAGTTCTTCTTTACTTAACTTTTCTCCTCTTTTTATTACACTAACTACATCGCCTTCACTTAATACACAGTCCTCACTAATTGGAAATCCATTTAAGATTATTATATCTCCATAATTTTTCAACCTATCTTTAATCCCAAAGACAGTTTCCTTGTTTGATACCTCTACTTCTCTTTCATTGAATTTAATTTTCACTTTAACCGCCTCCAATAAAACTTACGATTTCAACAGAAGCTGATTTATCTAATATAAATTCCTCATATTGATCCTTAGAAACTATTTCAAAATTAACTTCCACAACAACCTTATCCTTATTTAATTTAAGTTCATTTAACATATGATTTATTGTTATATTCTGAAAACCATATTCTTTACCGTTTATAATCATTTTGTCACCCCCTAGAAATAAAAATGCAAATAAAAAGAGCTTACGTAAAGTAAGCTCCATATATTAATAATCTTTTATGTATACTAATTAGATATATTAAGTGCTTCCCTACGTTGGTATTAACCAAATCAGGTTCATAGGGTTAGATAATTTATCCTCTCAACCTCTTATTTAAGGTACCCCTAGCATTTATTGAGTTATACTTAAATTATACAACTTTTTTCAGATAATTCAACCATAACAATTTAAATCATTAAAGTATTATTACATATTTTTAATTTTCCTATTAAAACTTTAGTTAATTTAAAGATATTTCTCTAGCTCATTATCAAATTCTCTTACTAAAGGCCAATGATGATAATTTAAGTTCTCCTTAGAATGATTCATTTTAAATTCTTCAAAAGATACCTCATAGTTTACATCTTCATCTATTTCTATTACAACTTGATCTTTCATCACAGAAATATCAGTTATTTCACCAAAATCTATATTAAAATCATTGTAAAAAAACTCTACTCCTTCCTCTTTTAATAAATTATATACTTCAAGCAATTTATTCATATATTTCTCCATTCTTATTTAAATCTTATAGCAAGTTACTAGTAATAGCTTTTTTATAATTATATCATGAACTATATTAAAACAAAGGATCTTAATCAACTACAAATTCCTTTGCTTATTTTATAAGTACAAATAGATTACTTAATAAAATATATTGCTTAAAGCTTATAAATTATTAAAGGTCTTAAGAAACTATTCTCAAGACCTTTAAACTTTAAATTCCCATTAACCCACCATTTAAAACATATACATTTTCAAATCCATTTTCCATTAGTATTTCTGCACCCTTAAAAGACCTAATTCCACTAGTACAAACTACTACAATATCATATTGTAAAAACCTTTTTAGTTCATTTAATCTGTCTTTCAATTCATTTAAGGGAATATTTATAGATCCTTCCATTGGTGCATACTCTCCGTATAATTCATATCTTTCTCTTACATCTACTAAAACTATATTTTGATTTTTACTCAACCTATTTTTCAAATCATCCATATTTATTAATTTTTTCTCATTTCTAAATATAGAACACTGCTTAATTCCTTTTTTTTTACTATGAAATACATAGCTTTCTTCAAGTCCTAAATTTCCTTTATGAAACTTTCTAGACTTGAATAACATATTATCTATGGATGTAAAATCCAAATCTTTCTCATAATCTTCATTAGTAGACCTATTATCATAGTAAATATCTTTTTCTAATTTCTTAACTGATTCCTTTGATGGATAAACAACTTCGAAGCTTAAACACTTTTCTATTGCTTTTAAGGCATATTCCTTATTTTTAGTCTTATTTAAAGAATCTGCTAAGTAATACCAATGTGCTGGATTATCAGGTTCTCTTTCTATTAGGTTCATATAATATTTCACTACTTTTTTGTAGTATTCAATTTCTAATTCTTCACTTTCTATTAAACTGTCCCCGTTTTGTTTTAATATCTTAACTTTATAATTTTTATCTTTATCTAAGGTCCAAAGAGCAAGTTCATATAAGCCATCCTTTGGCTTAATATCTTCTATATCAATTAAGTTGAAGTTTATCCTTTTATGAGAAAGCTTTTGTAGTTTCTTCCCCTTATATTTATAAACCTCTAATTCATATTCTTTTGCATGGATTTTCCATCCAATTATTAACTCATTATAATAAGGTTTGTATAAACTCGCAAAATTAATATATGGTGATCCTGTGCCCTTACCTTTTAAAGTATCTATTACTTTAAAAGCTCCATTTACTTTTTCTAAAATTGCTATATACATAGTACCATTGAAAATATATGCTACTATATATTTACTTAAAAGATCTAATCCAAGTTTTGATTTCTTAGTTTTTACAATATGAATTTCTTCATTAATTACAGATTTATATATTTTTTGAATGTGATTTTTAATTGCTTCTATACAACAATCCTCATCTTTTCCTCTACTACTTTGTATATCATTGTTATTTTGTTTTGGACAGGTTAACTCAATACCATTGTCATATAAATATTTTTCTTTAAATAAACATACACCTGCTATATCTGACTCCATAACTTCTTCACCTAAACTAGGATTTTCTAAATATTCTTCTCCATCATAAATTAAATTAACATATTTATCTTTGCTTCCATCATCATCAATAACCCCAATTATATTTTTATATTGACTATTTTTCTTATTGGATATGACAATAGGAATCTTTAGTGGTGATATTTTAGATAAAAGGATGTACTCCCCACCTTCAATTTTGAAAACTAAAACTAAACAGCCTTCCATGGTACAATGACTTCCACTATATACATAAACAACTACATCTGAGTTTCCATTATCATTTAAATCTACATAGTTATAAAAATATCTCGCTTTATTTTTATCATCCCATTCTATATGCTTTAATATAGCCTTTTCTAAATTTTTATTTTTTATTTTTTCAGGTGTTACGTAAATTATATCCTTCTTTTCCTTTACCCTTATAAATTTATTATTTGAATCCGCATATCCACTTACTTCAACGCCTTGAGAAAGTATTCTAAACTTTCCTTGATCCCACCTTATTAAGGTTTCTAAAATTCCTAAGGTGTCTGCATTAGATTGTCCTATTATTCTTTGACTTATAACTAGTCCATAATATTTCCATAGTCCATAATCAACAGGGTTTACTGCTGAAATATCATATACTATAGGCGTAACATTTTTTTTGAAAATTCCATCCTTATCATAAATCAAATCTAAGTAAAGTTTGTCCTCTTTGCTAATATCAATTAAATAACTTGTATTTAATTTTATAGAACTTACTTTAACTTTATAGTTATTCTCATATTCCGCATTACAAGGATAATTTTCTATAAACTTTGCACCATCAAATATAAGATTATAATTACCATTGTTATATGAATAAAGAAGATTATAACTTAAACCCGCTGATCCTCCATATAGTCCTCTTATTAAAATGTCATCCTTTTTATCACCTGTAAAATCACCAAGAAATACTGTAAAGTTATATCCTGCTATATCCTTTAGCTCTATAGTTCTTTCAGTGCTACTTTTACCTTCTAGTATAACAAGCTCCATATTCTCAGCATACCCACTTGCTTCACTTAAAGTATCACCTTTAATATATACTGTGTCTAATTCCATTGAACCTAAAATATGTCCGTGTTTTATGTCAAGTATTTTTTTTACCTTATTATTTTTAACACTATACATTTTATACCTCAAAAATTCTTCTTTATTTAAATTATATGTTGTTATTATTACTTTATTTCTACATTGTGTAATAATTTTAAATATTTCTATTTATTTTACAGAGAACCTTCTAAGGTATCTTTAATAACAATGTATACTGTTACATTTATAGCTTAAAGTATAACTTATATACCTTAAGTTATAAATAATTACAAGGCAATACATTAGCTTTCTAACATATTGCCTTGCAATATAAAATATAAAATTTAATTACAGTTATAAAAAGTTTTATCCTTATAGGCTTAATTTATAAGATTTATAGTTATCATTTATTTCAAAACCTGAATCTAATGCTGCCTTTAATTCTTCATCACAGCCTTCATTAATAAAATATACAATTTCATTCACTGAACCAAATTCATTATAAAGATGAATAAGCATGTCATTAATTAGCATACCTTCTATGCCCTTTTTTTTATGTTCATCATCAATAAATACTCCAAAAACCTCTAACATATCCTTAAATGCTTTAGTAAAAATACTTCCATGAATTGATCCATCTTTTACAAAAGCTAATATTTGAAATTCTTTCATATCTTTCTTTAAGTTTTTGCTATTATAGTACATTCCTGAAGGAATAGCGTAGTTATCATGAAATATAGCATATTCATCAAAAGTATCTTCAGTTATTTTTTCTATGCAATTATGTTTTTGTTTTGAGTTTATATTTAAGTTGTATAATCTAGTATCAAAGCTAGATTCGCTACACTCTATATTATTTTTCACAAAATAATTATTTGCATTTTTATTAGTAACAGGTACACCTATTAATAATTCATATCCTTTTAATTCATTTCTTATAAATTCATCCTTTATATAAAAAATTATTTCTTCAGCGGTTTCATCATAAAATTCTTTTATCAAGAATTGAGTTGTTTGTGCATACTTATCATCAAGATCCCAATAATAAGCACAAACCCCACAAAGCAAACCTTCCTTATAACAAGCTATGACATTTGCCACTTCTGAAATTATAGACTTTTCTATTTCCTCTTTAATTTCACTTATTGATTTCATTCTTGGATAGCTAGCATAAAAATCATCATTGCTTAGTTCCAATGCAAAATTCATTACTTCATCCAATGTTTCAATAGTTTTTATCATTCCCCTACCCCCATATTTTAAAACATAAAGATATTATCAAAATATAATTCTTATAAAGATCTATAACTTAATATCCTAATTCTTTATTTACAAAAATCACATGAATTCTATCTTTTATATTTTGTTTTTTTATTAAAGTGTATTGACCACAAATTCTTTGTTTACTTTCGCAATTCATACAATATCCAACCTTAGCACAAGGAGTTTCTCTATTTAGCCTCTTGCTATTTGCAGGAGCTGCTATGGATTTATTTCTTTCTATTGCTTCTTCTACATTCTTTACTATTTTGTTATAACCTGCTATTACTATAACCTTATCCGGTCCATATATCATTGCTGCAACTCTATTTCCATTGCCATCTACATTGTATAGTTCACCATCCTCCGTTATAGCATTAGTACTTGTAAAATACGCATCCGCAAAAAATGATTTTCTATATATGTTTTTTATTTCATCTGAAGTTAACCCTTCCTCATACCTATCTAAATATTCAAATTTACCACTTGATAAATATTCCAAAATTCCTGTTTCTTTGAGAGACATAGAGCCACCACAAGCTACTAAATCCCCCTCTTTTACAAGCTCATTAACTTTATTTATAAGTTCTTCCTCTGAGTTTACTAAATATCCTCTCATGTTATTTTTTTCTAAAGAACATATAACTCTTTCTATTTTCTTTTCCATGACCCATTTTGCATTATTATCCATTTATATGTATCCCCCTATATAAAGTGTATATTATAATATATTTTTATTGTACTTTTTATAATGTTTTATAATAGTTAATGAAGTTATTATTTGAATAGCATCTTCTAAGATAAAAAACAAAACTTTAATAGCTTACTTAAAGAGTTTGAAATGACTATTTCTATAGTAGTTTTTAAAATAAAAAACAGCTATTACCCTTAAGTTTTATTTGCTAATAGTTTTACTATTGTTAAATTTATGAATAATCAGATATTTAGATAGAGTACTATGTCTTAAAAAGTCCAAAAATAATACTTCTGGACCTTTTAAGATAAGTCACATGTGTATTGTATTAGTTTTATAAGTTTCTATATAGTTAACCTTAAAACTTAAATTATTTGTCCTTATATTTATTTTGCTTTTTTACTTTTCTAACAGTATTAAGTATAACCAAAACCACTGTTAATTGAGAAGAAATAATAAATAATACTGTACCCTTAAGATTTCTATCTAATATTACTTCCTCTTGAGTAAATTTAGGACTTATATTATTCTTGCTACTATTTATTATAATAGCATTATTATTAATTAAATTCACTTTAGAATAGCTTAAATACTTTCTTAAGTTAATGCTACTTTCCTTTTCTCCATAGGCATATACTTGATGAATATTTAAAATCATAGTTATAAGAAGTACAGTAAAAAAAACAACAGCTTTCTTTAAGACAAATTTGTTTCTTATATTGAAATTCACATAATGTCTCTCCTAAAAGTATTTTACTTATATTATATGAAACATTACTGTAAAATGCCTTTTATCTTACCACATAAAATTCTCTTATTATAATTATTTAAATACCCTCTTTAAAAAATATTTAATTTTTTCTTCATATAACTCCACATCTTTTCCATAGGAGTTTAAATGATTTGCACCTGATACTATATATAATTCTTTTATGCCTTGTTTTTTAGCAATATACATATCCATACTCATCTTATAAGGTATAGTTCTATCCTCATCTCCATGTATAAACATAATTGGTATTGTACTTTCTTTAACTGAATTTATAGGGTTTACATCTTCTAAAGAAAATTCACATCTTTTTTTTATCTTAAAGTTTACACAAGGATATAATAGGAAAAATGGTGCCTTTGCCATTTTAAATTGATGTTTTATTATCTTTCTTCCACTTGAATAAGGTGCTTCAGCTATAATAAACTTTACTGTTTCATTACACTTATTAGAATAGTTAGCAACGGTAGCTGCTCCCATAGAATGTCCATGTAAGCCTATTATACAGTCATTACCTAATTTATTTTTCATAAATTCAATCCATATCTGCAAATCTTTCTCTTCCTTAAAACCATAAGTAGCATAAATTCCTTCACTATCACCATGACTTCTAACATCTATAAGTAATATATTAAAGCCTTCCTTTGTAAAAAAATCTATGTATTGTGCAGACCTAAAATGGTTAGCTGTATATCCATGTATAATTATAATAAGTTTTTTGCTTTCTTTATGCCTATTTAAGTAATATCCTATTAAGCTTTTTTCATCCTTACTTTTAATACATAGTTTTTCAAATCCTAACTTATCATATTCCTCTTCTCTATATCCATTTGTCTCTTTTATAACTTCAAACATTTTTGCTTTATCTTTTCTTTCAGATAAAGTAACTTCCTTAAAAGCATATTCTGATATATAATTTAACCCTATTACAGTTATTAATATTATAATAATAATCCATATCATCCCTATGTCACCTTCCTTTGTAAAGCTCAACTCATAATAAATTATAACACAATATAATCTTGTTTTATGTGAGGTAATTCTGGCTAAATCATTAATTTACTTCTGAAACTTTAGTCCTAGTATAATAAAAATGACTTCTTTAAATTTGTATCTTAATAAAAAATGTTTTAAAGGAGTAACTCCTTTAAAACATTTTTAAGTTCTTATAAACTCTATCTTATTTGTATTTTTCTTAACTATGCTTATAAACTTTTCTACTAATACTCCATCAAATTGTGTACCACTACATTTCCTTAATTCTAAAAAGGCCTCCTCAAAGGTTTTTCTTTTATTATATGTTCTATATGAAGTCATAGCATCAAAGCTATCTATAATAGATAACAACCTAGCTAAATATGGAATTTCTTGCCCTTTAAGTCCTGAAGGATATCCTCCTCCATCATATCTTTCATGATGATGTAATACTAAAGGTGCAATTAGTTCTAGTGTTTTTATAGGCTGTATTATCTCAACTCCACTAACAGGGTGTTCCATTAACATTTCCCATTCATCTGTTGAAAGCGGAACATCCTTAAGTAAAATTTCCTTTGATATTCTTACTTTCCCTATATCATGCATATATGCAGCATATATCAATTGCTTTTTTTCTTCATCATTTAAATTCATTTCATCAGCTACTAACTTACTATACATAACAACTCTTTTCAAATGTGAAAAACTACACTTATCCTTAGCATTAATTATACTAATAATAGTCTTCAATGAGTTTATTAAATCTGGATCATTTTGAGCTTCTTGAAGTTCATTATTAAGATCATCTAAAATAGAGTTATATATTTCAACCTTATTTTTTTTTAAAACCTTAGCTTTAAACAATGCTTCCTGTGCAAAGCGAATCATCTCTACATCTGTTTTAGCTTTACTTGGATAATGGGATATACCAATAGAAACCATTAAGTTTGCCTGGTTACCGCCTTCTTTTGAAAAGCTTTCTTCTTCAATTTTCTTTCTTAAGTTTTCTCCACGCTGTAATGCATACTCTTCTGTTGCTCCCTTTAATATAATAGCAAACTCGTCACCTTCATATCTAGCTAAAGTATCCTCTGTTTCACTCCACTCTTTTATAATACTAGAAAGTTTTTTTAGAGCTAAATCACCTTGTTGACGTCCATAAAGTTCATTATATTCTCTAAGGTTATCTATATCTATCATCATTAATGCCAAAAAGCTATTCTCTTTTTTAGCATTACAGTATAGCTCTTGCAATATATAATTAAAGTATCTGTAATTATATAAGCCCGTAAGCATGTCCGTATTTGCTATGTGTTCTAGCTCTTTTTTATGCTCATCTTGAACTTTAAAATATAAACCTAATACTAATGCCACAAAAACAAAACTTATTATAATAATTAAGTTATTTGAAAGTAAAACATTAAAGCTTTGAAACCCATTAAATAAGAAATCCATAATTAAAACCATTGCAGAGGAGCTAATTGCAGTGTAAAGTGAAAACTTTAATCCTCCTTCTATATTTGCTAATATTATTATAAATAGAAAGAGAAATTTATAATTTCCTTGTTCCTTACCTAAAAGTAAAATAGTTATGAACATTATTGTCATAAGTGATGTATATTCAATAACACTTGTTATCTTACTCTTATCTTTTTCTTTAGTTATATTGTTAAAGCTCCATAAAATATATGCTATTAATAAAATAGCTACAGATAAAAACACTATTACAACATTATAAGACTGTATAGTGGTTTCTTTGATTGACTTTTCAAATAAGTAATTATAACAAACTATAGCTGAAAATAAAAGGCATATCATTTTTATCATTACTAAAGTCTCATTAATTCTCTTATTAATTTTATTGTTCATATTATTCATTTCATCACTACCTCATAAAAATAATATAAATCATATATAACTAAAAATAACTTAATGACTTGCAAGTTATCTTTACTTAATTATATCATTTTTTATCTCATTTACCATGTTTTATTTAAGGCTTATAAATTTTTATTCTACTCTATACTTTTTTAACCTATTTTACTAATTATTCCTTCTATTACTTCATATAGATCCTATGTTCTACTATGTATATACATAAATGCACTTTAAATATCTATTACTATTATACGATTATCATATAAATTATATATTTTATGTGATACTATTTTTATAAGATTTAAATTTAGACTATATAAGGATGGGATATGTTATGAATAAATTTATTGATTTGAGAAGTGATACAGTTACCAATCAACCAGACTTTATGATAAATGCAATGGTAAATGCTGAAGTTGGAGATGACGTTTATAATGATGATCCTACTGTTAAAAAGCTAGAAGAATTAGCTTCTGATATTTTAGGAAAAGAATCTGCATTATTTGTTCCAAGTGGTACCTTTGGAAATCAGTTATGTCTTTTTACTCATTGTCCTAGAGGTAGTGAAGTTATTTTAGGAGATTCTTGCCATATAGTTGCTCATGAGGTTGGTGCATCTTCTGTTATAGCAGGTGTTCAGTTACGTACTATTGATTCTTCCACTGGAGAACTATCTCCTGAAGCAATAGAAAAGAAACTTCGTGTAGGCTACGATATACACATGCCTGAGACTTCTCTTATTTGCTTAGAGAATGCTCATTCAAACGGAAACGTTATACCTGTGGAAAGCATGAAAAAAACTTATGAACTAGCTAAGGAGCATAACTTACCAGTTCATTTAGATGGTGCTAGAATTTTCAATGCAGCTATAGCTTTAAATACTGATGTAAAAGAGTTAACCAAATACTGTGATTCTGTTATGGTTTGTCTTTCTAAAGGTCTCTGTGCTCCTTTTGGTTCTATAATTGCAGGTGATAAATCTTTTATTGATGTTGCTAGAAAAAAGAGAAAGCTAATGGGTGGAGGACTAAGACAAGTTGGGTACTTTGCCGCTGCTGGAATAGTAGCTCTTAATGAAATGCGTGCTAGACTTATAGAGGACCATGATAATGCAAAACTATTAGCAACTGAATTATCTAAAATTCCTCAAATAGAAGTTGACTTTAATAGACTTCAAATAAATATGGTATTCTTTAAATTTAAAGATCTTAGTATAAATACTCAAGATTTAATTAAATACTTCTTTGATTCTAATATTAAAATTAATGATGTTGAAGGTGGAGAAATGAGATTTGTTACTCATTATTGGGTAACTAAAGAGGATATATTAAAGGTTTGCTCTTCCTTAAAAGAGTTTTTAAATAGTAAGTAATCTATGGTTAAAATACATTTTTTTAACTAAACTATTTTATTTATTTTTTTATAATTATAATGCTAAAAAATAATGCTAAAAAAAGAGTTATTGCCTTTTATATTAAACATTTAATATAATCTTCAATAACTCTTTTATGCTTTTTAATTAATCATTTACTTTTCTTAATAAAAACTTTATAAGATTTTTAACTTACTTAAGCTCAATATACTGCAAGTTCTATTTTCTTAATAAAACTACATTCTCAACTCATAAAATTAGTTTGAATATAATTATCTTTTATTATTTTTAGTACTTTTTATACTTCCCTTAGTTACTACCCCTATAAACATAAGTATTATTGCAACAACTGAAAGTTTTGTCATATCATAATCTAAAGATAATCTTACAACTTCAGATATAACTAGTATTGCAAATCCTATTCCTAAAATGTATTCACCTATTTTGTTTTTTTTCATATTATATTCACCCATTTATCTTTAGTCTTTATTTGTTATTAAATTATACCTTTGCAATAATAAATATTCAAGTTAAATATTTTCTATTTTCATATTACGTTTTTAATGGTATAATCTTTTCGACAAAAGGAGGGACAATATGAAAATTTTACATGGCTTTATAAACGGTATTTTGTTATTTTTTAGCATTATGTTTTTAGCTATAGCTTTAGACTTTATTCCTTTGGCTATTGTAGCTTTAATTATTGCAATATTAACAATTTATTTAACTATAACAAATAAAAAGATAAAACCTAAAATATTGTATAGAATTACACTTTCAGTTCTTATAATTTGCTTTTCTATTGGTATACCTAATTTAAGTAATCAATCTACCAATATCGATTCTGCTTCTAAAAAATCTGAAAGCAGTGAGAGCCTTAGTTCTTCTCAAGATAGCACTAAGCAAGAAAATACTGAGTCGGATGCTTCTACAACTAATAAGGATGCAACATCAAATGACTCTTTATCAAAAACTTCAACAGCGACTATTCATTTTATAAACACTGGTAACTCTGATGCAATTTTAATACTACAAGGAGAAAAGGTTGTTTTAATAGACGGTGGAGATAATGATGATGAAGGAATGCTTACAAATTATCTAAAGAAACAAGGCGTTAAAAATATTACTTATATGATTGCTACACATGCTCATGCAGATCATATAGGAGGCTTAGATGCTATAATAAAAAACTTTACCGTTGAAAATTTACTAGTATCTAATGGTTCTGCAGAAACTCAAACCTATAGAGATTTCATAAATGCAGCAGCTAATAAGGGACTAGCTCCAAGTGTACCCTTAGAAAATGCAGAATTTAAATTAAGTGATTCTTCTTACATTAAAATCCTTAACTCTAATGGTGGAAGTAGTACTAATGAAGAATCCTTAGTAACTCTCTTTGTAAATGGTGAAGATAAAGCCCTATTTACTGGTGATGCTGAAAAGGAAACAGAGCATGAAATCCTAGGCAGATTAAGCAAAATAAATTTATTAAAGGTAGGACATCATGGTTCTAGAAGTAGTACAAGCTCTGAATTTTTAAATGCACTAAAACCTGAGTATGCAGTGATTACTGTAGGAAAGGATAATAAATATAATCATCCTCATGCTGATACTATGAATAAATTAAAGAATGCTAACATTGAAGTTCATAGAACTGATGAATGTGACTCAGTTATATTTACTTCAACTGGCTCCGGAATGAAAACTGATTGTTCAATTGGAACTTATAATTTTAGAGATAATAAGAGTTCTTCTACTAATGATAATTCCACTTCACAATCAAATTCAAAACCTTCAACTACTACAGCTAAGCCTGAAAGTAGTAATACTAATTCAACTGCACCTACTAGTAAAATAGTTTATTGGACACCTAATGGCAAAAGCTATCATAGTAGAAAGAACTGCTCAACTTTATCCAGAAGTAAAGTTATAAATGAAGGTACTTTAGAGCAAAGTAATAAATCTGATCCTTGTGATATATGCAATTAGTCACAACTATATTTTAAATTTTCATAAAATTATAGAGCCATTTAGCTTTCGCTAAATAGCTCTATAATATCTTCTCTACATAATTTATTTATATAACTACTACTATGCAACTCTCCAGTTATTATTGAGTCTATTAATTGTTTTTTATTTTCTTGCATTAATATTATTTTTTCCTCTATGGTATTTCTAGTTATTAATTTTACAACTTCCACTATATTCTTTTGTCCTATTCTATGAGCTCTATCCGTTGCTTGATCCTCAACAGCCGGATTCCACCATGGATCAAAATGAACTACTACATTTGCAGAAGTGAGATTAAGACCTGTTCCACCAGCCTTTAAAGAAATCAAAATTACCTTTATATCTTCTTCATTATTAAACTTATTTGCAATTTCTAATCTATCCTTTGATTTAGTACTTCCATCTATACGTAAAAACTTTATAGTTTCACTATTCAAATGGTTTTCTAGTTTATCTAATACAGATGTAAACTGAGAGAATAGTATGGTTTTTTTATTCTCTTTATTATTCTTTTTCAAAAGCTCCATAGTGTAAGTTATCTTGCAACTTTCTTCATTATAACTAGGTACTACAAGTGATGGATCTAAACATATTTGCCTTAGCTTTGTCAAATATGAAAACACCTCTATTTTATTATTTTCATTAAGTTCTTCTGTAACTCTTTTTACTAGTGAATTATATAATCTATTTTGCTTCATTTCCATTTCTACAAAATGCTTTCTTTCAATTTTATCTGGAAGTTCCTTAAGCACCATATCCTTACTTCTTCTTAATAAAAAAGGTCGAATAAGAATTCGTAACCTCTCTATTCCTTCTTCTCCTGAAAAAATAAATTTTTCTTGAAACTTCTTTTCACTGCCTAAATATCCAGGCATTACAAAATCAAAGATTGACCTTAACTCTAATAAATTATTTTCTATTGGAGTTCCAGTTAGTGCAAATTTCACTTTAGCTTGTATTTTTTTTACAGTCCTACTTATTATGGCCTTTGAATTTTTAATATTTTGAGCTTCATCAATTATTAAATAATCAAAGTTCAATTCATTGTATAACTCTATATCACTTTTTAAAGTTCCATAGGTGGTTAATACTACATCATAATTCTCTATATCTTTTATTGTATCAATTCTCTTCTTCTTATCCCCATGTAAAATACCAACACTTATACTTGGAGCAAAGCTTTTAAACTCAGCTCTCCAGTTATATATTAATGATGTTGGGCATACTATTAAGCTTTTCTTATACTTTTCAGATAATATAAAAGCTATACATTGAATTGTCTTCCCTAGACCCATATCATCTGCTAATATTCCTCCCATTCCAAGTGTACTTATGCTTTTTAACCAATTAAGTCCCTTTAACTGATAAGCTCTTAACTCGCCTTTAAAATTCTTTGGAGTTCTTTCATTTATATTTTGTATCTTTAAAAAAATACTTTGTAATTCCTTAAGAGATTCATTATCCTTCATAAAATTGAAATTATTTTTTTCATACAACTCTTTAAAGCAAAATAGTTTATTCTCACATATATATTCTTCTTTTTTACATAAATCTATATCTAATGCCTCAATCATATAAAAGAATTCCTTAATTCCAGGTGCTTTTAAGTCGATGAAGTTATTTTCTTTGTCCTTATAAAATTTCCTTCCAAGCTTATAACTTTCATATATATCTTGTAAAGTACTTTCTTCAGAACAACTTCCAAAGCAACTCACTATGAAATTATTATCTTCTTTATAAAACTTTATATTTAAATAAGAACTATCGTATATCTTTATATTCTTAAATTCCTCATTAAAAGAAACTTCTCCTATTTCATAGATACCGCTACTTGTATCTTTTAAAATAGAAAATAAATCTTCATCACTTCCAAGAAACTTAAATTTCCCCTCATCTTTAATAAATCCATATCTTTCAAGCTTCATGGAGAGTATTACTTCTCTTGATTCATCTCTCAAAAGGTCATATCTACCACTTTCCTTTTCAAGTATATTTATATGGCGATCTCCATAATTCACATAAGCTTTACAATATATATCATTGTTTTTTTTGATTAAATATAGCTTAGGTTTACTATTCCCCTTTACAAACTCTCTAAGCTCCTCCCTTATATGAATTTCCTTTGAAATCCTACTTAACAAATTTATTAACTTATTATAATTATCTATATTTTTAGAATATAGTATCTCTCCCTGTGACTTAAACTTCTTATATAAAGGCAAATATAATTCCATCTGTTTTTTATTTGTAATGTATAATTCGTTATTAAATAATACAACTTCCCCCTTATTATCAAGGAATTTAGGTAATCTTTTATGAGTCGTTAACACTATTTTGTTATCTCTCATTTTTAAGGTAAAGCTTAAAGGTAAATCTTTATTTAAAACAGGAGCTATTATCTCTAAGGTATCATAAGTGAATTTAATTCTTTTAGCATCAATTTTAATTAAATAATCCTTTAACTTATCTTGAGAAATTCTAAATATTTCTCTTCCAATACCATAACCGCTCTCATAATAAACATTCCTGTTTTCTATTTTCCTTTTAATCCTCTCCAAAGCAGTGCTACTTCTCTTATCTAAAGTTTTTAATTGAGGCTTTGAAAATTCACTTTGCCTTACACCCTTTAAGTATAAAAACTTATACATAGTTGCAATTATATGCTCACAAATAAAGTTACTCTTCCCCTTAGAAACAACTTTAAAATTATTACAAGTACATTTTACTCCCTCTAATTCGTCTTTAATTTTATTGATTTTTATATGTGTTACTATAGTAGTATCTTGATTTTCTTTAATTTGTCCATAAATATGATATATATCCTCTATATTTTTCCCCTTTATCTTACCCACTACATCTTCTTTGTAAAGCTTTTTTCCCTCTTCTATCATAAAATTAGAGGAGTGCTTTAAAATTATGCTTTCTATGTCTTTTAATTTCACAGGAGTCCTCCTTGCATAATATAAGCTGCAACATTTAATAAAAAGACTTAATACTGCTTTTAATACCATTACAGCACATCATTATTTTTATAATTAACTTATATATAATCCTTAATCTTAATGCTAAAACTATATAATACTATTGCTACTAAAATAAATAATTTCTTATTTATTTTAGTTACTTTTTAAAATTTATCTTATATTATTATAACTCAATTAGTTTAACATATATATGTAATTCTAATTATTGCATAAATCTAAATATAATAAAAATCATCACTTTAAATTTAAATATCTCTTCAAAGTGATGTTTCTTACTAATACCATTTATTCATTTTTACTTCTAACCTTTTTTGAATATAAGTTAGTAAAGATACCAAAATCCAATATACAAGTGCAATGTCTAAAAATGCTTCTAAGTATCTAAAGGTAGCTGTAGCTTCCATTTGTGCTGCTGCTATCATCTCTGTAACCCCAATAGTAAAAGCTAAAGAGGAATCCTTCACTAAGTTAATAAAACTATTGAAAAGTGTAGGAATAGCAACTCTTATAGCCTGTGGTAGTATTACTCTTACCATAGCCTGATTATACGTCATATTAATAGACAATGCCGCTTCCATTTGTCCTCTATCGATAGATAAAATAGATGCTCTTATAGATTCACACATGAATGCTGAGGAACTTAAACTAAATACAAATATAGCAGCTTGATCTGCTGTTATAACTCTCATACTTGGAAAAATTTGCACAAGACCTAAATAAAATAAGAAAAGCTGTGCAATCATTGGTACTCCTCTAAAAAAGGATATGTATAAACCAATTATTTTATCTATAACTTTATTTTTTTTATTTAATAACATGGATAAAATTATGGCTATTATTAATCCTATAATCATAGATACTGTAGCCAATTCTAAAGTTACCTTTAAATACTTTAGCATAATTGGAATGATTTTTACTGCATATGAAAAACTAAACTTATCCACCCTTTACTTCCCCCGTTTTTTGAATATAATAGTAATAGGCCGTGGCACTAATTTTGTGCTACAGCCTAATTTTTCACTACTTTTTCTCTGCTGGTTTATCTACTGTATTAATGCCAAACCATTTTTCTGATAGCTTTTTAAGAGTTCCGTCTTCTCTCATATTCTTTATTGTTTTGCTAATATCTTCTATTAGCTGCTTATCTTCAAAATCCTTAGCAAATGGATATGCGTTAACCTCAAAGACATGTTTATCTCCTAATAATCTAAGTGGTAACTTAGATTGTTCAATAGTAGCTAGAGTTTTTATTTCTCCTTGCCATCCAGCATCTATTCTTTGATTTTCTACTTCCTTTTCAATTGGAGTACCATCATATGTAACTATTTCTAATCCCAAATTGAATTTTTGATCCATTTCTCTAAGAGTTTTTTCTCCATTACCACCAAGCCAACATCCTACTTTTTTACCTTTTAAATCCTCTAAAGTCTTAATTGGACTATCTTTTAATACCATAAAATCATAGTAGCTATATGCATATGGTTCTGTAAATAAGTATTTTTCTTCCCTTTCAGGTGTAATTGACATTTGATGAGCTATACTGTCTATTTTTTTAGCATCTAGCATACCCACTAAACCACTAAACTTAGAAGTTTCATATTTTATCTCTAAATTATTTCTTTTAGCTATTTCTTCCCAAACACTAATTTCAAATCCTTCTAATTTTCCTTCCTTCATATGTGCCCATGGATAATATTGTCCAGATGTACCTATTGTAATAGTTTTCTTTTCCTTTTTAGCGCCTTCATCTTCTGCTTTACTATCTGAAGTCTTTCCACAAGCAGCCAATGAAAAAATCATACTAATACTTAAAATGATACTTAAGAACTTCTTCATTATATGTTTCCCCCCTGTCTATTTTTGTAACAAAATATCTTTTTTATTTTCAATCCACCGTTATATTACAACACTTTGTTTTCTAAATCAAAGTGTTTATTTCTATAGAAGAGAGTGTATCTATAAATAAAATCAATCCTTAAAAGTAATATATATTATTACAAAATAAAGACACAAGCTTATTACTAAGTTTTAGTAATAAGCTTGTGTCTTTAAAAGAAGAGTCTCAAGTTATACTTCTTCTCCATACTTTCCATAAGTACTTATTTTTTCATATCTTCCATTTTTATATACAGCAGGATAAAGTTTTTCTTCCTTTAATGCTTTTATTAAATCCTGTTCAGTCTCTATATTATCTGGAAATATAGTACAATATCTACCTATTGCTTCTATTTCATGGCAATCGCTAGCCCCTACTGTTCTCAATCCCAGTTCTATAGCTAGTCCATATGCGTATAGATTGTTATATGGCTTTGTGCTACCATTAAAACTTTCAACAGCAGATAACCCCTTAACCTCTCTTATATGGTTGCCTAATCCTCTATTGTTTTCCCTAAAAGGATGAGCACTTATAGTAGCACCTCCTTTAGAGTTTACAAGATCTATTAGCTCTTGAGCATGTACCATTTCTTTAGGTAACTCCTCTAAACCAAAAACTACTATATCACCTTCAAAGGTTAAAACCTCAGCACCTACAAATATTTTAAAATCATTTTCTTGCCCATATTTTAAAGCATATTCTTTAACACTATTATCATCATGATCTGTTATGCATATAGCATCCAATCCAAGCTCTTTAGCTTTATTAACTATTTCAGCTACTGATATAAAGCTATCAGGTGATCCTTCAATACAATGCATGTGAGTATCTATAAACATGTTATCCTCCTATAATTTCCCTATCTTATGTACCTATCCTTTTCTATTATAAGATAATAATTATTAATATTAAAGGAAGTTAAAAAGATATAGGTATTACCTATAGATACCATGATTTCTATAGGTAATATCTATAATTATTTTATATCTTAGCTAATAGATCCTTTTTAACCTCTTGACCTTTTAAATCGATAAGCTTTATGTTTTGAAATATATCATAATTAGCTTTTATACCATTATCCATATCTATAATTATCTCTTTTGAAGCTATATATGATAAAACTTTCTCATATTCTATACATTCTTCTCTCTGTTTAATTATTTTTTCAATTTTCTCTTTAGCATAGCTCTTTTCTTTCATAGTATAATCCTTAGATTTTATAATTAACTTAAATCTACTTATTGCATTTTCATATTTTTTTTGAAGAACCTGTAAGTAATCCCTTTTAATTTTACCTACTATAGTTTCATTATATTCATGAGCATATATTAGAGCTTTAAATCCTTCATTTTTACCTGAGTCTAATAGCCAATATATAGGTCTCTTGTGATATATTCTTACATGATCTTTATAAAAATCCTTTAAGAAATATCTTCTTATACTTTGCCTTGAAGTTTCACCGCCTTTTCTGCCTAAAGCTTCAGCAATAAAGTCTAAATTTTCTTCTAGAGTGTCTTCTCCATAAACCTTTTTTATAAATGCTATAAACTCTTGTAATATATCCTCTTCAAAATACTCATAATTTAGTATAGGTAAAATTTTACCATCTTCTATACTCCTTTCTCCCCCAGCATATACTATACCTTCCTCTTTTAATGAATATCTTCCTAAAATACATCCTATGCCATAGGAAATAAGTGATTTTATATCTCTTTCAACTTCAGCTTTTCTTATTGTTATGTCCTTATCTTTTACTACATATTTTCCTTCTTCTTGTAATCCATATATAGAGATAAATATTTTATTTAACTCTTCTTCATTCCTCTTAACCCTATTAAAAATATCCAAGGACTCTTCTTCCCATAATTTAAAAACCTTGCTTATTTCAATAGAATTTTCATAAGACAATTTATCTTTTAGTCTAATTAAAGGATGCACTTTAAAATCCCAAGAGGTTTCAAAGTTATCCCACTCTCTCTTTGTAAGTTCTATATTCTCTAGAACTAAATAATTTATAATCCTTAAATTTTCTTCTTCAAATATATCCTTTTTAATTGGAATATTTTTAAGATCACCAACTTGAATATTATAGGTTGGATTCATTATATCTAAAAATAACTTAGCCACCTTACTACACAATAAAGCAAGTATCACATATATTTTTTCTTCCGAATCAAAAAATATTGAGGATCCAGCTACATCAAAAATAAATCCACTTGGTGAATACCTAACACCCATAGCCTCAGAAATAAAAGTATATGTAAGTCCTTTTTTAAAGTATAAGTCTTCATTTTTTATAGTTCTGCTATAGGATTTATATAATTTAGCTGCGTACTCCTTAACTTCTCTACCATTGCACTCCCAATTAATCACAAAATCATTATTACCATACCACTTCTTAAAAGTTCCTCCCTTATTATATGGAAACCACTTTTTACATGATGACTTTGCCTCTTTAGCATCTTTAGCATCAAATTTTATTTTATTATTTTCAACTTCAAACCAGTATCTTAAAAATCGCTTATTATCTGAAGTTGCCATACCTTGACGTGGTTTTGCTAGTTGCCCTAAATAAATATTATTCTTAAATAACTCAAGAATATTTTCACTTATCCAATAAGCAAAGGGATTACCTGGTATAGCACATAAAATCTCCAAATTAATTTTATACTTACACTCTGTATTCTCACCCTTTAATGCAGATTTTAAGGTTGCTTCCTTTTCCTTACTATTTCCTTGTGTTAAATTTATTATAATAGTTTTAAAATCTTTATCTACTCTTTTCTTAGCTATATAAGCCACATTTTGAACTATTGTACCCACATTTTCTTCAAAAGCTCTAGGTCCTAAATGAATTATGTTTTTAAAGCAAAGCTCATTTAACAAATTTTTTCTAAACTCTGCGAAACTAGATAAAAACATCCAACTTTGCTGATTTATTATAGCTGAGTACCCATTAGCCTCACTAAACTCATTGCAAACCTCCATATAAACAGAAAATAGATCATGTTTAGATAACTCATAATTCTCGCTTAAATATGTTGATAGTTTAGTGTTCATACCTCTAATACCCATATATGGAGGGTTAGTTAAACAAACACTATACTTACTACTCATTATCTCAGCTTGCTTAATAAGAGGTACTATATTCTTTAAAACTATTTCCTTATAGTCATGAAAGCATAAAGAATAGTCTTCTTTTACTTCTTCTATTCTATTTTTAAAAGCTTCAAAATTCATCCTAGGAACTTTTATTAGGGAGCCATAATCCTTTGCATCTTCAAAAATATTAATCAAATATTTCAAATTACCTTCTAGTTCATTATTTCCCTTTGAAAAATAACTTATAGCCTCTTCACTTATTTCGCTGCTTTCCACAATATCACATATATTTAGTGATATCTGCTCTTTCTTCATTTTGAAAAATAAGCTTTTATCGTAAGTTCTTGCTTTCATAATAAGAGCAAAGCTACATAAACTTGATACTCTTGAATCTATATCTAAACCAAAAATATTATTTTTAAGAATTAATATTGGAATTTCCTCTTCAAAATAACCATAAGATTTATATATATCATATAAAACCTCAAAAGCATAGACAAGCATATGTCCTGAACCCATACATGGGTCTAATATAGTTATATTTTTGGGGTCAATCATGTTATTTTCTCTTAATTTATCCTTAGTTTCTCCTTGTTCTAAATAATATTTCCAGGAATCCTTTAGATGATTACTTTCATGAGACTCTAACCATAATGCTCCTAAAGAATTTTGAACCATATATTTTACTATCCATTTAGGAGTAAAAAGCTGAGTAGCTGCTGGTATATTATCCTTAGTAATCTTTATATTCTTCTTTAATCCTTCAAAAACCTGATCCTTTTTATCCGATATATAGTATTGATACAGCCATCCTACAACCTCTATTCCCTCCTGAAAGTTATTTTCCCCGATATCATTAGTCAAATGTCTTATAATAAAATTTTCTTGTAGTAGGTTATCAGGTAATAAGAGTTCTGTATAATCCTCTATTTCTTCAAAGATATTAGGAATTATTTTCCCCAAATCATTACATTGATTTACCAAAATGTATTTATATAATTCATTAATATCCTCATTTTTTCCTTTTTCTAATAACTGATTTATGTAAGCTTCATTAAGCTCTAATTTTTCAATAATCTCTGTGATTTTAGTAAGTACATCGGGTTCTTTTTGCCCTTTCCTCTCTGAAGATAATATCCTAATACCACTTGGCAAATAATTATTTACCTCCATATATCTAAGGGCGATAAACCTATTGAACCAAGTACAAGCAACCTCTTCTATTACTTTATTGAAACCTAGCTTATTTATATCATCAATAAGTTTTTCTCTGTGCTTTAATTTTGATTTAAAAATCTTTTCTCTTCCTATTACCTTAAATCCATTCTTCAATATTTCTATGTCATGTACTTTATTTTCTTCTATTCCAAGTTCAATAGCTCTTTTAGTAATACTCTCTATTAAATTTACCCTTGCCCAAGTAGAAAATATCTTGATTTGATTTTTATCCATATATGTTTTATTCCACCTTAATTTTAAAATTAAAACTTTTTCTAACTAAATATATAAGCTCTAATTAATATACTACCTTAGTGTTACTATCTATTTTTATTTTCTAATCATAGTTAACTTTAAATAAAATAAAGTCTGTTTCTTAGAATATATACTAAAATCATTATATATCTATTCTTTGAAAAAATCCTCCTCATCTTTTATTTAATTCTTATTATCAAATAAGTTAAGCTAAAATTTTAGAGAATATGCTCATAATTATTAGTTACCCACTCTAAACTTATAAAGTTAAGTATCCTTTATAATAAATTTAAAAATTTCTATATTAAAATTTATGTATAAAAAACTATAGTTAATCAAATTCTAAAAAAAAGTCTAAAAGGAGAGATACTAAAATGAAAAGTAAATTTAGATTATTTGCTTTTACTTTAACTACCTTATTAATCTTTAATACATTTAATGTTTTTGCTTTGAGTGAAGTTTGTACCACCCCTAATTTAGTTCTTAACTTTAAAAACGAAAGTTCTTTACCTAAAAACTTTAGGAAATCTAATGATAACCTTAAAAGTACAAATTTAAACCTTAAAGGTCTAGATTCTTTGAATATATCAGGTAGTTCTCAGTTTACTGAAGATTCTTTACCTTTGATTAGAAAGTCCATTATTGCAGATAAGAATCTTACAATTATAGACTTACGTCAAGAATCTCATGGATTCGTAAATGGAAATGCTGTCAGTTGGATGTGTGAACATAACAATGCTAATAAAGGATTATCTATAGAGCAAGTTTTAGTTAAAGAGGCAAATGAATTAGCTACCATACAACTTAATACTTTACTTAAATTTTTTAATGCTCTTGAGTTAAAAGTAACTTCAGTAACTAGTGAAAAGGACTTAACAGAAAATACTGATATATCATACTTAAGAGTGCCCGTTACTGATGGCGAACTTCCTACAAATGAAATAGTAGATTATTTTGTGGATTTTGCTAAGTCAAATCCTAAAAATTCCTGGCTACATTTTCATTGTAAAGAAGGAATTGGACGTACAACTCTTTTTATGATGATGTACGATATGATGAAGAACTCTAAGGATGTCCATCTACAAGATATTATACAACGTCAAGTTTTATTAGCTGGTCCTGATATAGAAAAAGATTATGAGAAATATAGTACAAATAGGTTAAGTTTTTTGAATAATTTTTATAACTATACAAAACAAAATAGCCCTAATTATGAAGTAACTTGGAGCGAATGGTTAAGTAAAAATACTCCTAATGCTCCTTCAAAGTTAGCTTCTTAAAATGTATAATTATAAATTAACTCTCTACTCTTAAATTGATAATTATGGGGATTTAATAAGAATTAGTTCCAAACATAATAGAGGTTTATTATGAAATATAACAAATTTACATTAATCTCTTTTCATTATCTATTAAAAAGTCCGTAAATGCTAGAATATCTAGTATTTACGGACTTTTTAATAGGTCGATACCATACTTAACTCTACCTAATTCTGCTTCATTCTGCCTTGAAAAGTAGTAAAAGAGTTGTATGTATCTTGAGTTGTATTTACTGCATTCCATAAAACAAGCCCTCTTACAGCACCTGCTTCATATTAAACTTTTAGCTTTATTTTATTTGTAATTGTCAGAATTTATTCTTCTGGTGTCGGCGTTTGTTCCCAGAATACTCTTTGAAGTTTTTCTGGCACTTCGTGGTCTGGACTTTCTATTGCTTCATCAACCGTCGCTTGTAGGTCAGCACGAAATTCAGATAATAAAATTCCTCTGGCTTTTGCACCAGCCTTTAAAATTGATTTCATATCTCTTTTATTAAATTCCATAACCAATTTCCTGATTCCTTTTATTATCTTTCTTTTCTGTACCTTACAGCAAATGTTCCTACAATACCAGGACAAATGAACATGGCAATCATGCTCCACAATGTGATTCTAGCAGTGTCGCCAGTCTGAACACTTGTATTTATTTGGCTGTTCTGACTAGATGAACCATTACCTGTTCCGCTTGTAGTAGGTGCTTTTTTTAATGATACGATCAGCCTGTTATTATTGCTGGTAATTGCAGGAGCGGTAAATGCGTTATCCCTCAGATTTATCATTTCCTGCTGTCCTTCTGATCCATAACGAACGTTATCTATCTGCCACCCCTTATCAGACTGTATGATATATCTCTGTTCTCCTAGTCGGGCTATTTCTGCTGAACTATCCTTACTTGTATATGTCTTATCATTGATTTTTACAGAACCATGTTCTCCTATATCTAGCAGAACGGTATGTGTATCTGGCACAGTTGTTGTTATTGTCGTCGCTCCCTCGCTCTGTTCTGTTGCATGTACCTGTATGGGAATCAACATGGCAGAGCATATGAACAATGCAGCGATACCAGCCAGCACTTTTTTCTGTTTCAAAATGGTATACCTCCTTTCACTCATTTTCCATAAGCCATATTATTGTTTATTCATCAAATTTGCAATGAAAGTAATGCTTCCCTCATAATCTCCAGCCTCAGCTTTATTCCAGTTATCATCTGTAATATCAACGCTTAACAGAATTTCTTTTCCCTGTCCGTCGGACAAGCCAGCTCTCAAGATATCTTCATCCCATGTAGCTATACTAAATTCCTTGCCCTCTGCTTTGTTTACCAGCTTGTACGGCAAATCTTTATTCTGACTGGTATTATGGAAATCATTTGCCGTTGCATTGACAACAACTTCCTGTGTAGAGAGAACATTTCCTTTGACCTTTAATGCTCCATTTAAGTCTGTGGAAGTCGCTTCAAAATTAACTGTTGTTTCAGCTGGAATAGTTAGGGTATATGTGGATTTAACATTAGCTTTAATCCTTGTTGTATCTGACTTTTCTTCTGCTGATACTGGAAGAACCATAGTTCCCATAAGAACAAGTGCAGTCAATCCCATTGTAATTTTTTTATTCTTCATAATTTATCAATATCCTTTCTTATTTTTTTTCAGGAGCAGTTACAGTAAATACAAGCTGTCCATTATAATTTCCGGCCTTGATTGTTCCCCCATTTTTTGCTTCAAGATCAGAGAAATACAAATCCTGCGTACCGTTTGCTGTAAAGCTTACAAAGTCTGTATCTTTCGCAATCCCTGTTCCGCTTTGTGTTATGCTGATTGTTGTAACTGCCTTTGTTTCTGTGTCATCCTCTCTTGAAAGTTCAACCACACCGTTGCTATCCACACCCTGTGTTATCTTTACTTTGATTTCCCTGCTTGGCTCAAGGTTAACATCTTTTACTTCAATTTGTTTCGATGTTGCTCCATTGCTCAAGTCAACGCTGGACGGTATCGTAACCGTATAATTGTTTGGTTCTCTGTACGTAACATCCATTGTTTCGGCATGAACAGGAAGAATCACTACACTCATCATCAGAATCCCCATTGCTCCTGCTATTATCTGTCTTTTTTTCATATTCTCTCTCCTTTATTCTAGTACATTTAATGTAAATTTGATTTCTGAACCGTTTAACGGTGTCTGTGTTTCGTCCATTTTGAAACACTCATATTTCAGCGTACAGTCATCATATATCCCTGTGGAAAGGCTCTGGTTTATAGTAATATCATAAATTGCTTTATTCGGCTCTACCAGTTTGCTTTCCCATAGCCTTGTCCCGTCATTCAAAATAATGGTCATTTTGAAATAACAGGTATTTTCCTTTGGATTGTAAAGGTTCACACTCTGCTCAACGGTATCTACTTTAAAATTCATTGTGTCAAATCCCGGTATATCAATGGTATCCGTGTTTTTCTTTCCTGTATAGGTATCCTTATCTCCCGTATAGTCCTCGGCGTTGTCATATACATCAGCAGTAACATGCTTGTCCCCAAACCAGTAGTTCCAGTTCATGCCGACAAAGATACCACTACCCACAAGGCCGACTGCCAGCACAACGATAAGGATTGTTTTAGTTATCTTATTCATTCTGTCAATCCTCCTTATTTTTCGCTGTATAATATTTCAAATGTTATTGTTCCCTTGTAGTCGCCAACAGGGATATTTGTTTCTGTTGGCTGTGCAAAGCAAACATTGACCCCATTATCAGTATTTGCCTTGAATGTAGCAACACTGGTGTTGACATTCCCCAATGCTTTACCATTGACTAGCAAAGCGGAAGTGACTATATATTTCGCTGTATCATTCTGCCTTGTCAATTTCAACTTTGCGTCATCAGTTACATTTCCGTCATTCTTGATTGTCACATCCACCTGTCCCTGATAACCTAAATCAAAAGGTTCATCTTTGCTAGCAGAGATTGTGCTTGTGCTTTCTAATTTTCCCACAATCAGCGTGGTGGCAGGAATGGTAATCTTATAAGTTGCATTATTGGTTGATATAGTATGCTGGACTTCATCCGACTGCGTATAACTTCCTTGTCCGGCATATTGTACAGAAACGATGTGAGAGGAATTTGCCCTAAGATTAGAAAATGTATTGTTTGTCCCCCAGTTCCCATCATCTAACTTATAATATACTTCACCATATGGTTCTTGATAATTCGTCAGATTTACTATGATAGAGTTTGCAGTCTTGATGGCAGTAAATTCCGGAACAGGGGTTTTAAATACCTGATATGTTGCGGAACAATCTCCCGGAATAGTACTATTAAATCCACCTGCATAACAATTTATAATACCACCAGTAACAATAATTGAGTTAACGTCATAAGATTTTCCATAATCATTTTTCACCTTATTTCCTCCAATCATGGTTACAGTACCACCATGAATATAGAGATTTCCTCCCTTGACAGCGGTGCCTCCGCCCCAATAATTAGAAGCTCCATGTAATTTAATGCTTCCAGTGGATTGTTCAGTAAAATGCAATTCAGCGTTATCTGCAATGTTAACTGCATCTCCAAAACCGTCTTGGCTTGCCTGAATAATATTTTCACCTATTAGTGTAATATATACTTTTGCATTTGATGATATTTTCAAATTACCATTTGGACTTTTCAGGTTCATATTCTGAAATGTTATATTTGCTGTTACTCCATCGCTTACAATAATCTTGTGTGATGTAGCGGTTCCTGTAATCATATAATCTCCGCTTTGCGTGATGTTTGCGTCCACATCGGAAATATCAATAATACTTGCTCTTGCTGATAAAAGAGCATTGACAGCTTCCATTTGTTCCTGTGATTCATCTTCTTGTCCGCCAATATTCTCTATTGCCTCTGCCTGTACCATTCCCACAGGCTCATTTGTGACTTTTTGTACTTTTTCATTTTCTTGTTCTGGTGTGGATTTAGATTCTATATCTGTACTTTTTTCCATAGGTACAGCCGTTTGGTCCAACTCCAAAATTTCGTCTGTATCGCTCTGCATGACAGCTTCTGTTTTTTCCGCATGAACAGGATGGACGGTACATGACAATCCAAGAACTGCTACCAACGCACAAGCACTCAGTTTCTTAAAATTTTTTTTCACGTTTTCATCTCCTTTCAGTATTATTTTTTGGGTCTGTCAGCCCCTTTTTTTTAATTATTAATATTCTGTCAAGACTTTTCTTTACGTTACCCTATTACCATATTTAAGTATAATTTATATTTATAACTGTTTCAACCAGAAATCGTATACAGTAAAAAAATAGTCGTAAACAGGTAATTTATAATTATTTTTTCTTGCCTGTTTTTCTGTATTCTCTTATAATTATAAAAAAAGAGAGTAATGTTATATCACAGCATATGTTTACTGAACTTGAAATCATTGAAAAAACAAAAACGGTTTTGATAGATAGTTGAAATAAATATATTATATATCTTACATTAAATAAACTTTAATCATATTTTATAGGATAAAAAATTTAATATGTAATAAATTACGGTAATATAGATTTAATATTACAAAGTATATATAATTACCTCTTAAATTTTAAGGTATATCTTATTATTAAGAAATTTATTTTCTGCTTGAAATTAAGCTTAATACTTTAAATATAAATATTAAGGTATATAAGAAAAGAGCTAGAGATACTCATAGTTTTATGCTTTATCTCTAGCTCCAATTATACATTTCTAATTTTTCTTTTTAAGCTTCTAAAATTTCTTTTTCAAGCTCATTCATAAGCTCTTGTACAGGTACAATTTTATTAATTCTATGAGCATTATCACCACAAAAAATTAGTCCTTCTTTTGTATTTCCATTTACAGCCTCTATTAAAGCTTTACTTATACAATAAGGTGTTACTTTAGGATTACAATGAGTTATACAATCATAGCATCTAGTAACCTTTATATTACCTAAGTAAGTTTTCTTAACAAACTCATTTTCTATAGCTCTACCTGGCATTCCAACAGGACTTGAAACAATAGCTATGTCTTCTTTCTTACAGTTCACATATGCATTTTTGAATTCCTCTGAGGCATCACATTCTTCTGTTGCTACAAATCTAGTTGCCATTTGCACTCCATTTGCTCCCAATTTTAGATATTTAGCAATATCTTTTCCATCGAATACTCCACCAGCAACTACAACTGGTATATTTTTAGAATACTTTTCTGCATATATCTTAGTTTCTTCTATAATCTTAACTACCTCATCATCAAAATTATCCATACTACTAAATATGTCATCTTTTTTAAAACCTAAATGCCCGCCAGCTCTTGCACCTTCTATTACAATTAAATCTGGTGCTATTTTATCATGTTTATCCCATAACTTTAAGATTACTCTTGCTGATTTTAGTGATGAAACTATAGGTGCTATTTTTACTCCTAAGCCCTTCACTATTTTAGGTAGTGACGTAGGTAATCCCGCACCTGATATTATTAAATCAACTCCAGCTTCTACTGAAGCCTTTACATGCTCAGCATAGTTATTGGTTGCAACCATTACATTAACCCCTATAATTCCATTATTAGAGTTTTCCTTAGCTTCTTTTATATGTTTTCTTAAAGCTCTTAAATTAGCTTCTAAATTGTTCTTTTCAAAATCTTTCTCATCATATCCAACTTGTGCAGCAGAAATCACTCCTATTCCTCCTGCCTTTGCTACAGCACTAGCAAGTTTACAACGAGATACCCCTATTCCCATACCTCCTTGAATAATAGGAAGTCTAGCTACTAAGTCTCCAATTTTTAATGCTTCTATCTTCATATTCCTCATATCCTTTCAGAAATTTAAATATCCTATTTTGAATATCAAATGTTTTGAATATCAAAGTTTATATGGCTATTATAAAGTATTTCATACCTTCTTTCAAGCCTATTTTTTGAATTAACTGTTAAGTTTTATAATATTCTTTTTCTCAATAGCTTTATACTTCAAAATTTAATTTTAAAAACTTTCTAGTTTTAAATTAATGTTTTTTTGGAACACTAAGATAACAAAGACTTATTAAAGGAGTTTTATTACCATGAATAAAAAAATGAAATTTTCTAAATTTATATGTTTTATATTAATTTTTTTGCTTTCTTTTTCTATTATGCCTAAATGTCTTGCAACAGAGGAAGCAGAAAACTCACGTAAAGAAATAGAGGACTTTATAAATAATTATTTTAATACCCGTAACAACTCTTTTATAGATGGAAATATTGAAAATGTAATTAATAAGTACGATCTCTCAAAGGATAATGCTAAATATGCACTTGACCATGAAGTAAGAAGATTAAAATATTTACGAGATTGGTCCTCTGAAAGAGGGATAAAATTAGTTAAAATAAATTCTATTAGTAACTTTAAAAACTTTACACCTAATGCTAAGAATTGTTCACTTAGAGTTGATGAGGAGTTTATTGTAAATTATGCTTATGAAAAAGGTGAAAAAAATATAAATACCTTTGGTATAAGCCTTTTTCACTTTATAAACCTTACTAAGCAAGAAAACACTTGGCTTATAAGCAAGGATTGGTACTTAGATTGTTTTGAAGATGCTCTTAAGTCCTATAATGGAGACTTTTCTAATTCAATCTTACCTGATCCTAAAGTAAAATCTCATGACATCTCTACCCTTATACGTTGTGAGGAAGATAACATAGTGCAGGTAAAAGAAAAGGGCTATAATAGAATTTCAGCAGCAAATTATGCTGATAAATATTGTGGAGTAACTTCACTAAGTGATAACTCAGATAAATATGATAAAAAATACCCTAACTACACAGGTATTGGAGGCAACTGTACTAATTTTGTTTCTCAATGCCTTGGAGATAAGGAAGGTGGTCACCTTCCTCAAGATTATACTTGGTGTAGTACTGTTAAGAATGGAAAACGTGATAGTTCTCCTTCTTGGATTAATGCTGATGCCTTTAAGGATTATATTTTATATAGTGGTAAAGGTAAAATAATTAAAAATGGTGATTTTAAAAATCTACTTTGTAAAAATGAAGAAAGTACTAAACATTCCTTTTGCAATTTGCAAATAGGTGATGTGGTTTCTTATTCTAAAAAGGGTGATATTGATCATAATGCTATTATAACTGGCTTTGATTCTTCTGGTTACCCACTTATAAACTCTCACACCGTTGATAGATATCATGTTCCCTTTGATTTAGGTTGGGGAGATAAAGGAATATCCTTTTATATGATTCACATAAAATAAGAGCTGTATTATTAAGAATTTACGATATGGAATTCAAATATAGAATTCCATATCGTAAATAATTTACTTAATAATACAGCTCTTTGCTTTTATCTTATAGAGAAGCTCCTAAATCATAAACTTCCTTTAGCGCTTTGAAATTTTCTTTAACTTGTACTTCATCATCTGTGCATACCCCATAAGCTGTTCTAAACTTAATTCCTAAGTAATCACAAATTTCTTTTATAGTGTTTTCTACTAATGATGGTCCTTCGTTTGGTAATGCACCACCATAAGTTGTTAAAAGTACACATTCCTTAGTTTTTAGAAGCTCTTTTTCTTCTAATCCATATAGTCTGTCTATAAAAATCTTTAATTGAGCCGACATAGACCACCAATAAATAGGTGTAGCTAAGACTATTACATCAGCTTCCTTTATTAAAGGATATATTTCTTGCATATCATCCTTAACTACGCATCTTTTTGATTTAAGCATTTTGCAGCCATTACAACTTGTACAACAAGCAATTTTCTTTTCTTGTAGCACTATTTTATTTACTACAGCATCATTATTAGTACTTACTACCCCTTTTAAATACTCATCCAATAAAAGGTCTGTATTTGCTTTCTTTCTTGGACTCCCCATTAACGCCAATACCTTCATCCCTGTACCTCCTAATTTTTATGCATAAATTCATAATAATATTATAAAGTCTTTTTACAGATTAATACAGTAATTTATTGTTAATATTCTATAAATTACTTACTTTTACTTAAGCTAAGTATTTCTCCTTAAAATCCTCTTTATTTCTATTAAGAGTACGATATATTCCTTTTTTAGACATTAACTCTTCATGGGTTCCTCGTTCTTCTATACCCTTTTCTGTTAAAACTACTATTTCATCTGCATTTTTAATAGTTGTAAGCCTATGAGCTACTACTAAGGTTGTTCTTTCTTTACTTAACTCTTCAAGAGACTTTTGTATTTCATATTCCGTTACATTATCTAGAGCTGAAGTAGCTTCATCTAAAATCATAATAGGTGGATTCTTCAAGAATACTCTTGCAATAGATATTCTTTGTTTTTGACCACCAGATAATTTAACTCCTCTTTCTCCAACATATGTGTCATATCCCTTTGGAAGACTCATTATAAAATCATGTAATCGTGCTTTCTTACAAGCTTCTATTATTTCTTTATCTGTAGCTTCTGGATTTCCATATAATATATTTTCTTTTATTGTACCAGTGAATAAAAATACATCTTGTTGCACTATTCCTATATTTTTTCTTAGGGATTTTAAAGATAAATCCTTTATGTTTACGTCATCTATAGTTATTTCGCCTTCTTCAAAATCATAAAATCTTGGAATAAGGCTACATAAAGTAGTCTTTCCTCCACCTGAAGGTCCAACTAATGCTATAGTTTTCCCACTTGGGATTTCCAAGGAAATATCTTCCAATACGCTATTGTTGTCTTCATATTTAAAGCTTAAATTTTTAATCTCAATGTTACCTTTAACTTCACCTAAAGTAATAGGGTTAGGACTTTCATTTTCAGTTTTTTCCTCTATTATATCTAAATATCTTTGGAAACCTGTCATCCCATTTTGATACATTTCTGCAAAATTAGTAAGCTTTTTAATTGGTTGAATAAACATCTTTATATATAATAAGTAAGCTGCAAAATCACCAGGTGTTATTTTATCCATATACATAAAATAAGCTGCAGCAACTAATACAACTAGTTCTAATATATCTGTTAATAAGTTCATACCTGAAAAATATTTACCCATTACCTTATATGCAGCTTCTCTAGCCTTTTTAAAGGTTGTATTACTTTTTTCAAATTTTTCTAATTCATTTTCTTGAGCACCAAAGGATTTTGTAACTCTTATTCCCGCAATACTATTTTCAAGAGTAGCATTTACTTCTCCAGTTTTTACTCTTGTTTCCATAAAGGCTTTTTTCATTTTATTCTTTTGAATAGCAGCAAACAGCACTATAAAAGGAATAACTGCAAAAATCATAATTGTTAATGGTACATTTATTGTACATAAAATTATAAAGGATCCTACTAACATTATTAAGGATATAAATAAATCTTCTGGTCCATGGTGTGCAAGCTCTGATATATCCATTAAGTCATTTATAATTCTAGACATTATGACTCCTGTCTTATTTTCATCAAAATAAGAGTTAGGTAAGTCCTGTAAATGAGTGAATACTTCTCTTCTCATATCACCTTGCATTCTTACCCCTACAACATGTCCCCAATATTGCATAAAGTAGTTCAAACAAGCCTTAAATACAAATATTAATAACAACATAATTCCAAATACGAAAATCATATTTAACTTTCTATTTGGAACTATATCATCGATTACATTTCTTGTAAGCATTGGATATACCAAATCACAAACTGATAATAAAAGTGCCGCCAATAAATCTAATAAAAATAATTTTTTATATGGTTTATAATAAGTAATAAACTTTTTTATCATATAAACCCTCCTTTTTAATAATATTTCTTATGTAATGCTTTTTATATACTTCCCATATTATATCATATATTTTAATGAATATTAGCTATGTCAATATTATTATTTTTGGCATAGCTAACATATTTATGATATATATACCAATGAATTTTTAGGTACATTACTATATATCCATTTTGCATTATTAATTGCAAGTCTTACACAGCCATTAGAGATTTCATATCCAAGCCTACCATCTTTAATAGAGCCATCTAAGTTATATAATATAGAATGAAATAAATAATTGTCCTTGAACTGTGTATAGTACCAGCATCTATATCCATGATTTTCTCCAAAATATAACCCCTTCACTCCTATTTTAAATTTTCCTAAGGGCGTAGGTGTTTCTTTTTTTCCAATGGAGCATGGGTAACTTCTTATTATTTTCCATGTTCCTTCCACATTTAAAAATACATTTGTTTTAAATTCTTTAGTATCTACCCATATTAAATAATTAGTTTCACTTTCCAGATTCTCATTATTAATAAACTTAGTTGATATATCCTTATACTGTGAAAACTTTCTTTTGTTTTCATTATTTTTTTCATCATTAAAGTAAAAAAACATATATGGTTCATAATAATACTCTTTTTTACTATGCACTTAAGTTCTCCTAATATAATTTATATAATATCATTTTACTTAGCATTTCTTAACTTAGTGCATATAAGTTTTTATCCTCTTAATGTTGCTATAAGCCTTTTAGGATATAGTAGTAGTTCTATGGCATGATTAATATCTTGAACTACTATATCTGCTTCCATAATACTTTTGCAAAAGGCTCCTTCTTTACCTATTATAGCCATAGAAAGAATACTTTCCTTTAACATAGCACTATCATTTCTTCCATTACCTATTGCTACTGTGACCTCCTTGTTAAGCTCTTCTATTATATTCTTTTTACTTAAAGTAGCATCATCTTGTTGAAAAATTTTTATATCTATAGGAAGTCCTTCACACTGGCTTCTAGCTGACCCATGAGTATCAGCAGTAGCCACATAAAGCTTGAGTCCTAATTTAGAAAGCTTTATTATATTATCCTTAGTCTCCTCTTTTATAGCTCCATCTTCTGCTATGGTACCATTAAAATCAAATACTACATTTTTAATTTTCAGATCCTTATATCCTGGTATATAAACTTCTATCATATTTGTCCTCCCTTATAACGCCATTTAAAGTAACTTATATATTATTACTATACATTAAAGTCCTTATTATGTAAAAAATTCTGCCTCCTGAAAAAATTTTCAGGAGGCATATAAAAGTAAATTTAATTTTCTTATTTTTCTTCTTTGAATATTTCAAATAAATCTTTAAACTTAAGTCTATTACCAGTGTGTAAAATTACAACTGAATACACCTTAGATGTAAATAATATAAGCAATACTATGGATACTATTAATATTGCTAAAGATATTCCAATAGTAGCTACAGGTATATCAGAAGAAATCACAGCTGCTGGTATATAAAATGGTGCTGAAAATGGAAGGAAAGTAGCAACCTTCGCCATAGTAGTACCAGGTACAGTTAAAGCCATGTAAGAAAGATAAAATCCTATTAGACTTAAGAATGATACTGGCATCATAGCCATATTTAAATCTTCTAATTTACTAATTGTAGAACCAACTAAAGCATTAAATATAGCATATAGCACATATCCTAAAATAAAGAATACTACTATCCAAACTATATCTATAGGATCTACTGCTGAAAATATAAGAGATAAATCTACTGTTTTAGCAGCACTATCTATAAATTTCTTTACTAAAACTCCACTTAGTTCATATGAAACTAAAGCTGTTACTATTATAGCTGAAAATTGTGCTATTGCTAAAGTTCCCATAGCTACACATTTTCCTGTTATAAGTTCAAGTGGTTTTACAGAAGTTAGTAATAATTCCATAACTCTTGAAGTCTTTTCTGCAACTATAGAATTTGCAACCCAATATCCATAGAAATAAATAATATAAAACAATATTAAACATGCAACCATTGGTAATACCATTTGTGCTATTCTTTGTTCAAAGGTCTTTTCCTTTTCCCCAGCAACTATTGTAATACTATCAATAGGTGATGTAACCTTTGCTACATTTTCTGGTGCCACCCCTTCTTTTATTAACCTTCCAGTATTTAAAGTAGAGGTTATAATTGAAGTTACCTTTTCAATATCACCCTTAGAAACTAATCCTTCCTTTGGTGGTTCATATGATTTTACAGTATATATGTTATTTTCAATACAAGTTTTTATATATACCTTACCCTCTTCAGTTGTTTTAGAAACTTCATCTATTAACTTTTCATCATCTTCAGTACTTATTTTAAAATCAACCTTAGGGAAAGCTGCTTTTATTGTTTCCGTAATATCCACATTTAGGTCTGAAGTATCTTTATAATAAATAGACTTTATAGTCATTTCCTTTTCTTCCTTAGAAGATGAATCCTCATGAGATTTTCCCGTTAAAGCTGGTATTATATTGATAAGTGATGTTCCGATAAACACCAAAGCTAATATAACTATAGTAGCTACCTTAAATGACTTTCCTTTTACTAATTGTGCTATAGTAAATTTGAAAACCTTATTAAAATTATTTTTACTCATTTTCTTCACCTACCTTTTCTATGAATATTTCATGTAACGTAGGTTCTCTTAATTCAAATCTAACTATTGTTACATTCTTTTCAACTAATTCCTTTAATAATTCATTTCCTTGTCTCTCATCCTCAACTCTTAAACTTAAAAGATCCGGAGTTTCTTCAATAATCTCTATATTTTTTTCCTTTATAATAAGACTTATATCCTCTTCACATTTTAAATTCAATCTATTTCTTCCGTAGCTTTTTTTAATTTTTCCTAAATTACCCTCTAATACTGTCTTTCCTTTTTTCAAAATCACTAAATCAGTACAAAACTCTTCAATTGTGCTCATTTGATGACTAGACATTATAATATATTTATTCTTTGCCACTTCTTCTTTTATTACTTCTTTGAATAAATCAGTATTAACAGGATCCAATCCACTTAAAGGCTCGTCCAATATTAAAATTTCTGGATCTGCTATAAGAGCTGCTATAAATTGAATTTTTTGTTGATTACCCTTTGATAATTGTTCTGCCCTTTTATTTCTGTGTTCTTCGATATCTAATCTTTTTAACCAATGATCTATTCTACTTACCGCTTCTTTTTTGCTTATACCCTTTAATTCTGCAAAATAGATAAGTTGGTCTAAAACTGTAACCTTAGAATATATTCCTCTTTCTTCAGCTAAATATCCTGTAGGTATTTTAGACGGGTCATATTTTTCACCTTTCCATGTGATTGTTCCACCATCTTTTTTTAACATTCCAAGCATCATACGAATTGTAGTAGTTTTTCCCGCTCCATTAGTTCCCAAAAGTCCAAAAACTCCTGGTTTTTCCATAGAAAAACTTAAATTATCTACAGCTGTATAATCCCCGTATTTTTTTACAAGGTTTGTAACTGTAATAGTCATTTTTCTCCCCCTTATATTTTAGTTATTTTGTTATATTGTAACATAAAATTTATATTTTATTTATTAAATTTTACTTAAGTTTCCTATTCTTTCACTATAAATAAATCATTATTTTATAGTGAACTTTATCCTTTATTAGTATATAAAATTATTTTCTTATATTGCTCTTAATTGCTTCATTAGAATATGCTATTGTTTGAACTAACCATATTACTATTACAATTACCATAGGCATAATACCAAAGCCCCATATATCATATCCTATAATACAAAATATCCAAAGTATTACACAAGTTAAAGATACAGCTTTATATGCTTTATATGAACTTTTAAATATTCCTAGCTTTATAGCTTCATCACAGCTATCTATCCATTTCTCTGCAAACTTTACATCATATATACTTCCTTTTAATAAGGGATTAATTCTCTTTTCAAGATTCACTATATTTTTTTGAATCAATATGGTAGATACAGTACAAAGTATAAAGCCTAAAAATGAACATATCCCCTTTATTATACTTAGGTTACCATTATCATCATTAAATGGTAATATCATACCTCCTATTCCCAAAAAGAAAAATCCAATAATATTATTTATAGTAGTAATTGATATCACAATAGATAAGTTTCTTTCAATTTTATCTATTGCATAATCATTTTCCTCTTCTTCTATACATTCTTCATATTCTTTTATAGACTTATTATAAACATATATATATATTGCAATTACAATTAAAGACAATACAAGACTAGCAAAGGGTGTTATTGCACTTAATATATTCATAAATAACTTAGGAATATTCTCACCAAATAATTCTTTTAACCTACTAGAGCCTAGACCAAATAAAAAACCTATAAATGCAGATACCATAGTAATAATAATAAATCCTTTAAAAGCCTTTTTATCTTCCTTTTTTATTTCACTAGCACGATTATTACTCATTAATATTCTCCTCCTCATAAATAAAGATATCTTCTACTGTAGCATTCAGAACCTTTGATATTTTTAATGCTAATGTTACTGATGGTGAATAATCCCCTCGTTCAATCTGACTTATGGTTTGCCTAGATACCCCAACTAATCTCCCCATTTCAGTTTGATTCACATTAATTTTAGCTCTATATTCTTTTAATCGATTATATAAAGGCATATAATCCCTCCTGACTAATTTAATTGTCACTTTGACAAATATAATTGTCAAATTAATATTAATATATGCCAACTATACTTGTCAAGTATTTTTATTACTTTTATTATTGAAGTTACCAACTTCTAAACTTCATATATAAAGATGTCCAGATATATTTTTTTGTTTTGGGCCTACATACTTTAAACAATAAAGAGCCTGTTATTAACATAACTTTAGTATTTTATAACTAAAGTTCTATCATGACAGGCTCTTTGCTATATATTTATTTAAATTCTGCTCCAGCAGCTACTTTTGTTACTTGAACTGCCACCATTTCTTCTGTTCCATTTATAATTTGATGCCATTCTCCTTTAGGTACAAAAACACTACTACCTACATTTACTTCGTATTCTGTTTCTCCCAACATCATTTTACCACAACCCTTTAAAAAGAAAAATATTTGCTCTCCATTTGGATGTCTGTGAGTTTTTAATATTTGATTAGGTTTAAAGTAATATACTTCAGAAGTTATATCTTCTCCTGCGAAAACCGGAATTTTAGGAACAGCACTATCATTGAACATTTCTAAAGATCCGTCTAATAATTTTTTACAATTGTTATCCATATTGTAGTTACCTTCTTTCTTATATTTTTTAAACATACTTATTATAAGCTTTTGCTCTGTTCTTTATTCACTATAAAAATTAACATGTTATAAAAAATATATTATTTTTTAAATTTATCAACTAAAAATTTGTCTTTCTTATGTCCAATGTTGCTATTTATGATGAACTTTATATTGTACTATTCATATGCTATATATTATAGAACTTTTGCAAGGAGAAGAAAATGTGTAATCATACTAAATATTCTATAAACCAACCCTATCCTCCAATAATTATTAAGGGAAAAAATTCTGAGTATGCTAGGTTAATATCTCATGCTTATGCAGGTGTTGTTTCTGAATTAAGTGCTAGTACTCAATATGTATATCAGCATATTCGATTGTTTCGAACTAAATATCCTGAAATATCTGAAACACTCATAGGTATTTCCATAGTAGAAATGCACCATTTAGAGATTTTAGGAGAATTAATAGTTGCATTAGGTGGCGAACCTAAATACGGTATCTCTAAAAAAAATAAGTTTTACAACTGGACATCTAAATTTGTAGATTACGACGAAGATCCTGAGCATATGTTATTCAACGATATACAATACGAATTGGATGCAATAGAGCAATATAATAAAATTATTTCTGTTATAGATGATAATAGTATAAAAAAAATAATTGAAAGAATAATAATGGATGAAAAATTACATGTTAAAATTTTCAAAGATTTGTATAAAAAATATTTTTAACTTGTACTGAAAAGAGAACTTGAGATAGGTCCTTTTATAATTATTAGGGTATGATATATTGTTTATTTACTATACTTCGACTTTACTTACTAAAACTTTATTATAACTTAAATGAAAGAGAGCTGTGGATTTCACAGCTCTCTTTTACATTATAACAACTCCTAGAAACATAGCTATTACTATTGATGGTAATAAATTAGCAACCTTAATTTTAGTCACATTAAGCATATTTAACGCTAAAGCAACAATTAAAAGACTTCCAACTGCTGACATATTATTAATTAAAGTAGCGTTTAACAAAGATGATAGAATGCTTGCGCCACATACTATTGTACCTTGATATATAAAAACTGCTATGGATGAAAAAATCACTCCAATTCCTAAGGATGACGTAAATATAATTGCTGAAATTCCATCTAATATTGCCTTTAGAAATAATGTTTCATGATTTCCTTGTAGTCCACTTTCTAAAGCTCCGACTACTGCCATAGCCCCAACGCAAAACAGTAAACTTGCAGATACAAATCCCTCTGCTATTGACACATTGTTATTGCTACCTTTTTTAACCTTAGATTCAATAAATTTTCCTAATCTGTTAAGCAATTTATCCAAGTCTAAAAGTTCTCCAATAAAAGCTCCAATTGCAATAGATATTATCATAACAAGTGGATTATCTAACTTCAAAGAACCAGATGTTCCAATATAAAGCACACATAAAGCTAGTCCACTCATTATTGTAGAACTGATTCTTTCATTAATTTTGCCCTTAAACAGTAACCCAATAAATCCCCCAATGACTATGGTTATAGTATTTACTATTGTGCCCAACATAATCAAAAGTCCCCCTTATATGTAATTTTAGTATAAAGCCCCCTTTGTAATTTGTATCTTTTCAGCTACTGATTGAGGTGGTATAGATTTAGTCATGATTGGACTCAAAACTATAAAAACTTTATCACCCTCTGTAAAACCCACACTATTTTTTTCATTATTACATTGAATAATTTTAGTATCTGCATTAACAATTACTATTAACTCTTCATTGTAAATTTCACTATCTTTTATGTAACCTTTAACTAATAATTTTGTAATTCCATACTTAGCTTCTTCTTCAATCTTAACTACTTCACCCATAAAGATGGGATTCTTTAAATTGTTGGCAAAAGCTATAGAGTTCACTCCCATAAGAAATACTAGTAAAGCAATACAAAAGTTTCTACATCTTAGTTTCATATGCTTTTGGCCTCCTATAATTAATTTTTTCTCTTATATAATTTAGGATACCTTAATTTAAAATTTTAATTCTTTATTTCTTATAAAGTTTTTTAATATGTATTACCTTAAATACTCTTAATTCATTTTCTATAACTTCATAGTTTAAATGCTAAAGCTTAACTATAATATTACATTGTGGTTTTAATATAGTAAATATATATTTAAAATATACATTTACGTCTATTTATATGAACAATTCAGAATTTTTAAATTTGGCTTGATATATAGTAATTCTACTGAGCTAATCTAATTATACTAGATTAGCCCAGTTCCTTTGTACTAGATCTTACAATTAACTTTGCTTCATAACTATAAGACTTATTTTCAACTTTTTTTCCCTCTATAAGTGAAAGTAAAGTATCAGTAGCTTGTACAGCTAATTCATCTATTGGTTGCTTTAAAGTAGTAAGTCCTGGTGTTATAACATCTGAAAAGAATATATCATCAATTCCAATTACCGATAAATCTTTAGGTATGCTAATATTTGCATCGTTAGCTGCCTTATATATTCCATATCCTATTATATCTCCACAGGCAACAATACCTGTAATTTCCTTATTATTTTCAAAAAAATAATTTGCACCATCAATTCCTGTTTTCATATCAAATTTTGATGAATATATATAGGACTCATCTATAGGTAAATTATAATCTTCCATAGCTTTTTTATATCCATTTAATCTATCAACAGCATTAGAAGCCCAAAGCTGGCCTGTTATGCATCCTATATTTTTATGTCCTAAGTCTATTAAATATTTTGTAGCTAAGTATCCGCTGATATAATTATCCACGGATACATTGCAAACTTCTTTAAAACCGTCAATTCTCTTATCAATTGTAACCATTGGATAATGTGCATTTACTAAAGCCTGTAAATGTTCGCTTTTCTTTATTGCACAAGAAGTAAAGATTATTCCCTCTACACAATACTGTTTCATTATATCTATATATTTTTCTTCTTTATTAGCATCATTATGTGTATTACAAACTAAAATACTATACCCACTTTTACTTGCTACTTCCTCAATTCCATCAATTAATTGTGAAAAATAAGGATTAGTGATATCTGATAGCATTACTCCTATCATTTTACTTCTTCCTTTTACTAGTCCTCTAGCTATTGCATTAGGTTGATAATTATATTCTTCAACCAACTTCATAATCCTTTGCTTAGTTTCTTCCTTTGCTTTAGCACTTCTATCATTTATAACATTAGAAACTGTAGTCGGGGATACGCCTGCCATTTTAGCAATATCCTTAATTGTAACTGCCATTTGCCCCTCCAAATTATATATTTTTCTTGCGTCTATTATTTAAGAAATATACTTTATAACTAAATATACTTCCTATAATGCGACTTAAAGGAATAACTTATGAAAATAATTTTTAAATTCAAGTTGTATCCCTTAATAATTTTTATTCTTTAGATTTTATTCATACTTTTACCAAAATATATCATATAATTTTTTTTGTTCTTAAATTGTCCAATATAACCATATTTTTAATTATATAATATTCTATCAATATATACAACAGTTGTACTTCTAAATATAATATTTAAAGTTATATTATGTAATATTTTAAACTTCTTTATTTAATCACACAATATTTTTATTGCATACTTAACCTTCTATAATTTTAACTTATCTTGTTAAAAACTACATTTTTAAGCTCTAAACTTCTTTTCCTATGGCATCTCCTATTGCTTTTAATCCCTTCATCATATCTGCAAATTTACTTGGTTTAATAGATTGATCCCCATCACAAAGAGCATTTTCTGGGTCATTATGCACTTCTACTATTATTCCATCAGCTCCAGCAACTAATGCAGCCTTAGCTAAAGGATCCACTAACCACCATTTTCCTGAAGAATGAGAAGGATCAACCACTACAGGAAGGTGAGATAATTTTTTTATTATCGGTATAGCTGAAATATCTAAAGTGTTTCTAGTATATCTTTCAAAGGTTCTTATACCTCTTTCACATAATATTATATTTTCATTACCTCCATACATAATATATTCTGCTGACATTAAAAGCTCCTCTATAGTATTTGATAATCCCCTTTTTAGCAAAATTGGCTTTTTAGTTTTACCTAATTCCTTTAAAAGTTCAAAGTTTTGCATATTCCTAGCACCAACTTGTATAATATCAACATTTTCTTCAAAGTGTTCAATATCATATGGAGACATAAGTTCTGTAACTATTGGCAACCCCGTACTTTTTCTTGCCTTTATTAGTAATTCTAGTCCATCTTTTTTCATACCTTGAAAAGAATATGGAGAAGTTCTAGGTTTATATGCTCCTCCTCTTAAAAACTGTGCTCCATGCTTTTTAACCTCTGAGGCAATAGCTAAAATTTGATTTTCACTTTCAACAGAACAAGGTCCTGCAATTACCGAAAACTTTTCCCCACCTATTTTTTCTCCACCTATACTTACAATAGTATCTTCAGGTTTAAAGGCTCTATTAACTTTTTTATAAGGCTCTTTTACTTCTATTATTTCATCTACATATTTATTATTTAATAAACTATTTTTATTTATGGCTTTTATATCTCCTGTAATTCCAAAGGAAATTCCTTCTTTAGATCTTATGAATTGTACCTCTACACCCTCTACCTTTTTAATAAAATCAACCATATTATTTATCTTTTCTTCTTCAGTATTTTTTTTAATTTTTATAATCATCATACCTCTCCTTATTTTATCTCTTAATACTATTGAATACATATTTTCTATTTTTATATATTTTTTGTAAATAAAAAGAGCTCACCTTCAGGTGAGCTCTGTAATTCGTTATAATATACAATTACATCTCTTAATATAAGGAGTTTAAGCCATATAAAAACCCCTCTATTATGAACCTCTCTGAAAAGTTATATCTTTTATGAAATTTAAGACAACACAAATAACCAGTACGCCAAAAGCTGCACCAGTTTAAAAACATATTGCTATTAAATTTCACTAAATTCAAACTATTCATTGAAGTTTTCATAAATTTCTCCTTATAATTTTAAAATAATTATTTACAATTATAGTACTAACATTTAATATATGTCAATACATTATTTTGAACTATTACATTTTTCTATTAATAAAAGTGCTTTCATCAACATCTTCTTTTTGAAGTATTTCATCCAATACCCAATTATCATTACCTCTTATAAACTTCCAATACTCCACAAAACTTTGGTGTCTTGGTACTCCACCCTTTATACTGCCTGTTAAGGTATCTACAGTGTAATCAATCATAGATGCTTCAATAAAAAACCATATGGTATCATTGCTATCTTCTTCAAAATCTACAACTCCAACAGGCTTTAATTTTAGAAGTCTTATATCTTCTAACATATTTATTTCATTTCTCATTTTCATCCATTCTAACTTAGTTTGATGCGAATTATATATTGCTTCACTGATACAATCCGAAGCAATATTCATATCTCCTTTAGTCCACGCTCCTTGTACCCTATAAAATACCTCTTCTGCCCTTTTTCTTATACTCTTATAATCCCAAGTGCAATCCTCTTTGCTAAGGTTACTCATGAACTCCTTACTTTTCTTTCTTTTAAAACTTATTCTTACTTTATAAACTATAGTAGTTCCTGATACAAGCACAGTCATCCATATAAAGCTCATTACATTACTAAGCGGAGTCCCTTTTGTACTACTTCCTCTACTTGAGGAATGACTACTAGAAGAAGAGCTACTTCCTCCACCTCCGCCGCCACCGCCGCCTCCACCTCCTCCTGCTCTTGCAAGAACCACTGAAGAACTCTGTATTATAAGACATGTTAATATACTCATAATTATTAATGCTTTTCTATATTTTTTCATCCTTTTTCCCCTAAATTAAAACGTATTTTAGATTTGTTTCCAAATATACACATATAAGTTTTTATCACAATTTAATATTTTTAAAAGCGTGCTCTTTAATTTCATCAGTCTGTAGTATTTCATCTAATATCCAAGTATCAGAATTCCTTATAAATTTCCAATATTCTTGAAATATGCCTGTTGTATTTCCATTTCTTTTTATTTTTCCTTGTACATTATCTATATCATAGTCCTTCATTGAAGCCTTAATAAGAAACCAAATACTATCACCTACATCATCCTTACAGTCAGTAACTGATATTGGCTCTATTTTTAAAAGTCTGATGTCATCTATAAAATTTGCCTTTCCCATCAGTGTCATGAACCTCAATGAATCATTATGTCTATAATATATCTTATTGCTTATGCAGTCTCTTGCCATGTCCATATTTTGCATTTGCCAAGCCTCTTGCACTCTATAAAACACTTCTGCTACTCGCCCTTCTATCTCATCATAATCCCAATCCTTATCTTCATTGCTTAGCTCTTCTATAAATTCCTTTCCTTCTTCTGCTCTCCTTTTCATATTAACTCTATAAAGCAAGCCTGGAACGGCAATTGCAACCATTATAACTATAAAAAGTTTTATTTGTTCTGGAGAGCCAAGCTGCCCTCTTCTCCTTAAAGAACTGTATCTTCTTGAAGATGAACTACTTCCACCACCTCCACCACCTCCACCACCGCCGCCTGCTCTTGCAAGAACCAATGGGGAACTTTGAACTAAAAGACATATTGAAACCGCTAATATTGTAAGTAACTTTCTACATTTTTTCATTTCACTAAATACCTCTACATAAATTAATTACTCAATTTCCATTCTTCTTTATGTTATTTTAGTAAAATATTTTCTAAGTTTTATATTATTGTTTATAACTTATTTATTTTATCTATTAGTTTTTTGTATACTTCCTGCATGTGTGGCTCTGTACTACTACTTATGACTTCATTGATAGGAATCCATTTTACCCCACTATTTTCATCCTCTTTTACTTTAAGAGTTTCTTTTTCCTCAGCTTGCAATAAAAAAGTAACTGATAAGTGTAAATGTGCTGATACATATTTACCTCTTTTCATGTGTCCCACAACAGGTAATACCTCTATAGAGAATATATTTTTTATAATAGGCTCCACCTTTGTTACACCTGTTTCTTCCTTAGCTTCTCTTATTGCAACTGCAAGTAAATCTTCTTCTTCATCAGCATGTCCACCAACCCATGACCATGAATTATATATATTATGATAAACCATTAAAACTTTATCTCTATCCTTATTTACTATAAAAGCTGAACTAGTTACATGGGCAATTTCATTTTGTCTACTTAAAATGTCTTTGAAATTCTCTATGAAATATATTAGTCTTTCTTTATCCTTCAGTTCTTGATTATTGAGAGGCTTATATGATTTTATTTCTTCTATCCAACTCATATTATCTCCTTTTACTAAAATAAAGTTCTTTAAACATCTTAACTTTTAGTTTTTAAGTTATACATCTTTATTTTACTTCCTTTTTTATAAAATATCAATTTACATAGTTATTATAATAAAAAAGAGACTATTTTAATTTTAAAAAATCTTATTTTAGTTTACTATGACCTAAAATAAGATTTTATAATTAATCTAGTCTCTTAACTATTACTATATAAGTTTTATTATATTTTCTCTATTATCATATAAGTTTTCCTTAAAAACACCTTTTATTTTAACTGGTGATTCCCCTAAAACATAAATGTTATCATTAAAAAATATGGCCTCATCTACATCATGAGTTACAAAAATTACTGTTCTATTCTCATTTTTTAATAAGGTCTTAAAGCAATTCATTATGCTTATTTTATTTTTAATATCTATGGACTTAAAGGGCTCATCCATTATTATTACCTTGGAAGGTTTTGCAAAGGCCCTTGCTATGTTTATTCTTTGTCGCATTCCACCACTTAAACTTTGAGGATATTGATTTTCATAATTATCCATATCAACTTTTTTTAAAAGTTCTTTCAACTCATAGTTTACTTGCTCTTTCTCATAAAAGTTCTTTAATATAAGTGATAAGTTTTCACCCACTGTAAGCCAATCTATTAACCTATCCTCCTGAAATATGTAACTTATATCCTGCTTATCTATGCCTATAATTTCTCCACTATCTTTTTCTACTAGACTTGCAATAATATTAAGCAGCGTACTTTTACCACAACCAGACTTTCCTATTATAGAATTCACTTTATTACTTTTAAAGCTTATATTGAAATTTTTAAATATAAGGTTTTTTCCATAACTTTTATTTAACTCACATATCTTTATATCCATTAATTTTTCCACCTAAATGCTCTTTTCTCTATAATTTTTTGAAGTTTGTCTAATAAAAATGATATAAAAGCTATTATTATTATCCATGCAAAAATACCTGAAGTATTAAAATTTATTTTTTCCAACTGAATAACAGTGCCCATACCATAGGTTGGTTGTCCATAAACCTCCCCTGCTACTACTACCTTTAAAGCTAAAGAAAAGGTTGAAAGCATTATTCCTACTATTTGAAACTTAATTGCTGGAAAATACACCTTTAATATTTTATCCTTAATATTAAAATTATAGATTTGCGTCATTTGTAGCAGTTTCTTATCTAAATTTAAAATTGCACTTACAACAGCATCATAAAATATAGGAAACACTATGGCGAAGCCTACTATAAATGGTGTATCATTTTTATTAAACCATATTATAGCTAAAACTACTAATATCATAGTTGGTATAGACATAACTAGAGAATTTATTGGTTTTAAAAAATTCCTAAAGAAATTACTAAAGGAAGCTAAGACTCCTAATAAAATAGCCATGATTAGCGCTACTATAAAACTCAGTACAGCTCTGCTCATTGAACTATATATATGAAAAATAAACTTTTCATCTGTAATTGTATATTTTATACTCTTACCCACCTCTCCCAAGGTGGGTAAGTATATATTGTTATTTATGCTTAAGGCTATTACTTCCCATAAAACAAGCAAAATTATAATTGATAAAAATACCTGAAATTTATCTTTCCATAAATATTCCTTCATCAGGTAAAGCTCCTCCTACAGAACTAGGGTCAATCTCTAACAACTTTTTATAATAATTTTTATAATCATCCTTTGAGTCTTTTATATCTACAAATCCTATATTAGCTCTTTCCATTGCCTTAGGTATCATAACCTTGTCTGTAGATACACCTATTTCTTCACTGTAATTTCCTAATTCCTCTTTATTTTCATTAGCCCATTTAGTACCATTAGCAACTTCCTTTAAAAAGTCATTTATAAACTTCTTATTCTCATCTAAAAAGCTCTTTTTAACAATAATAGTGGATTGAGGGTAACCGTTTTTAGAATTATTTAATTCTTTCCACTCATCATTTAAATTCTTAACTATCTTTACCTCTGGCTTTTTAGTCATTAATGCACTTAATGCTGGTTCTGGCACTACAGCTATCTTTTCTTTCCCAGCTACTATAGTAGGTACTAATTCTGAAGCTGCATTTAAATAATTAAAGGTAACATCTTTATCAGCTTCTAAGCCTCTTTCCTTAAATATACTCTTTGTTATTATATCTGGAGTAAGACCTCTTCCTATATTTGCTATAGTTTTTCCATTTAAATCCTCATAATCCTTTATTTCCTCTGTTGAAACTAAGTATAAAGAACCAAAGCCTACAGTTCCTGCAATCTCATAATTCTTAGTTTTATTATAAGCTATAGCTGCCATATTAGAAGGTACTACAGCTATGTCGGCTTCTTCCTTCATAACAGCAGTTGAAAGATTTTCAGGTGTCTTCTCAATACTGTACTCTACTTTATAATTTTTCCCTATTTCAGGTTTTTCTTTAACTAGCTTTGCCATTGCTATTGAAGGCAAACCATCTGGCATAACTACCTTAACAGACTTTTCTTCCTTATTTTCTTCCTTTGCTGTCTTATTGGATCCACATCCTAATAAAAGTCCTGTAGACATAACTCCTACGATTATTAATGACGTAATTCTCTTAAAATTCATTGAATTTCCTCCCCAATTTTTATGTAAGTCATAATCAAGATTACTTCTTTTGTTGTAAAATCTACATTATTACTTTATTATTTTATCTTGCATGTATATTATACTACCTTAATTGTAAAATGTTAAATATTAATAGTAATTAGAAAAATTTTATAGCTATATTATATTTTCCTTGCTAATATTTGGTATATAAAATTACTTAGAGGTGATTTATGTAATATATGTTCTTCCTAATAAAAAAACCTATAGAATAGACTTCTTTTATTTCGTCTACTCTACAGGTTATATCTCAAGAAAATTCTCTCAACAAATCTTTTATATTAAGCTGCAACTTTATTTTTAGAATAAATTCTATACCCAATTTCCTCTATTAAAGAAAATAAACTACTACTTATAAAGTATAACCCTAAAGCAACGGGAGTTTTCATTGTAAACATTAGACCTATAAATATAGTTGAAATCATATTGGCTTTATTTAAAGCAGCTTTACCCTTTACATTAAAGTAAGGTATATATGAAATTAGATTTGGTGCTAACATAGTTAACACATATATTATAGGTACTATAAAATAATTATCGTGAAGGCCTAAGGAACTTACCCAAGGTATTAAAATACTTCCTGAAGATATATTGAGATTTGAAAATACATTGAATAAAGCGTATATAATTGGCAGTTGAATAAACATACCTAAGCATCCACTTAAATTCTTCATACTTTCCTTGCTATATTCCTGAAGCCTCTTATCAAGTTCCCTTGAATTATTTTTATACTTTGCTTTTATTTTTTCAATTTCCATCGGTGCTTGTTGTTGCTTCTCTATGGATTTTTTTTGTTTCAATGATAAAGGTAATAAGCATATTTTTATTACTAAAGTAAGTATAACTATTGCAATTCCTAAATCTCCTGTAAAACTAATTAAGATATCTAATATTCCTTTTAATATATTTATAATGATGTCCATCTTATTCTCTCCTTATTTTTAAAATATCTAAACATCATTATAAATTAAAATAAACTACAGTATCTCCAAATATCATACTTAAAATAACTAAAGCACTGTCTAGGGGTTAGCTTCTCTAAATAAGCATAATTTTTAAATTCTACTTCTACAAAAATACCTAGCTTTACTCTTAATATATTTTCTTTTAAAAAATATGATATATATATCAAAAATGCGCTTGTAAATGTAATAAGCATGAACATTTGTATTAAACTAAGCATATCTATTTTCATAACTAACCTCCTTTACATAAATTTTAATTTTATCTCATTATATAGTAAGACATTTCCTTAGTCAACAAAATTAATGCTCTACTACTTTTGTCAAAAATTTCTTTGTAAAAAGTATTATTTTGCCTAAAATATTTATTGACAATTATTCAACTTAAGTATATCATAATATTAAATTCAATATTGCTTTCCATATTAAAAGGGAGTAGTTTTAAGTATAATATCAACATCGCGGTTAACTTATGTTGCCTGGTATTATACACCATGAACATATAATGGTTACAAGACTTTTAATATAATCTTAGTAAGATCCTGAGGTTATATTAAAGGTCTTGTTTTTTTTATACCTCACCTTCTTACTAAAGTGCAAAATTATATTAAAGAAGGAGATTTTATTATGAAAAATGCTTATGCAAGGTCAAAGGAAGAGTTATTTAAGGACTTAAATGTAACTTCCAGTGGACTAACTCAAAAGGAGGTACAAGAAAGACATACTAAGTACGGATTAAACGAACTTACGGAAGGTAAGAAAAAGAGTATTGCTCAAGTGTTTTTAGAGCAGTTTAAGGACATGCTAGTAATTATACTAATGATAGCAGCTATAGTTTCAATGTTTCTTGATAATGTAGAAAGTGCTCTTGTTATTTTCGTAGTTATAACACTTAACGCTATCTTAGGTACTGTTCAACATGTTAAAGCTGAACAATCTCTTAATAGTTTAAAAGCTCTTGCTTCACCAATGGCAAAGGTCTTAAGAGATAATAAAAAATTAGAAATTCCATCAAAAGAAGTAGTAGTTGGAGATATCTTATTCTTAGAAGCTGGTGACTTCGTTAGTGCTGATGGTAGAATAATTGAAAACTTTAGTCTTGGTGTAAATGAAAGTTCTTTAACAGGTGAATCAGAAAGCATACTAAAAACAAGTGATGTTATAGAAAAAGAGAATATTCCTGTTGGAGATAGAACAAATATGGCCTTCTCTGGAAGTCTCGTTACTTCTGGTAGAGCTACAATGTTAGTTACAAATATAGGTATGGATACAGAACTTGGAAAGGTTGCTGACTTATTAAATAATACTAAGGAAAAGAAAACACCTCTTCAAGTTAACTTAGATAAATTCGGTAAAAATCTTGCTATTATAATTTTAGCTATTTGTGCTTTAGTTTTTGTAGTTAATATATCAAGAGGACAAGCTTTAATTGATTCCTTTATGTTTGCTGTGGCTTTAGCTGTTGCTGCAATACCTGAAGCTTTAAGCTCAATAGTAACCATAGTACTTTCTCTTGGAACTCAAAAAATGGCAAAAGAAAATGCCATTATAAGAAAGTTAGCTGCTGTTGAAGGTTTAGGTAGTGTATCTATAATATGTTCAGATAAAACTGGAACTTTAACTCAAAATAAAATGACTGTACAAAAATTATATGTTGATAATAGAGTTTTAAATTCAAATGAGTTAGATTTAAATAACTCTCTTGAAAATGATTTATTATCAATGGGTCTATTATGTAGCGATGCTGTTACAACAGATGGTAAAGAAATAGGCGATCCAACTGAGGTAGCTTTAGTAAATTTAGGAGGCTTATATAATATTGATGAACTTGATATTAGAAAAGATCATCCTAGATTAAATGAACTTCCTTTTGATTCTGATAGAAAATTAATGAGTGTAGTTTATAACTCAAATAATAAAAATATAATGGTAACTAAGGGTGCAGTAGATGTTCTTCTTAATAGAACAGTAAATATAGAAACTTCAAAGGGTATACGTAAAATATCTAAGGATGATATAAATAAAATTGAAAATATAAATAAAGACTTTTCAAAAACTGGGCTTAGGGTTTTAGCCTTTGCTTATAAAAATATAGATAATGCAGATACTCTTTCTTTAGAGGATGAAACTGATTTTACCTTCCTTGGACTTATATCCATGATGGATCCTCCTAGAGTAGAATCTGCACAGGCTGTAGAACAGTGTATAAAAGCTGGAATAAAACCAATAATGATAACTGGTGACCATAAAATAACAGCGGCTGCCATAGCTAAACAAATTGGTATATTAAAAAATGAAGAGGAAGCAGTTGAAGGTGCTTTCTTAGACAATTTTAACGATGAAGAACTTAAGGATGTAGTTGAAAACTATTCCGTTTATGCAAGGGTATCCCCAGAGCATAAAATAAGAATTGTTAGAGCATGGCAAGAAAAAGGTAATGTAGTTGCTATGACTGGTGACGGTGTAAACGATGCTCCAGCATTAAAGCAAGCTGATATAGGTGTTGCAATGGGAATAACAGGTTCTGAAGTAGCTAAAGATGCTTCTTCTATGATTTTAACCGATGATAACTTTGCTACTATAGTTAAATCTGTTTCAAATGGTAGAAACATTTATACTAATATAAAGAACTCCATAAAATTCCTACTTTCAGGTAATACTGCTGGAATTCTATCTGTATTATATGCGTCATTACTAGCATTACCAGTACCTTTTGCCGCAGTACACTTATTATTTATAAACCTTCTTACTGATAGCTTACCTGCTATTGCTTTAGGAATGGAACCTCATAATAATAATGTTATGAAAGAAAAACCAAGAAAAATGAATGCTTCAATATTAAGCAAAGACTTTATAATTGAAATATTCTTTGAAGGTTTAGTAATTGCTGCTTGTACAATGGCTGCTTTCCATATAGGTATTAATGCTGGTGGGGAGCTTCTTGGAAGCACAATGGCCTTTGCTACACTTTGTTTATCAAGATTAGTTCATGGGTTTAACAGCAAAGCTAAATCTCATGTTTTAAGTAAAAAAGCATTATTTTCAAATAAATATTTATGGGGTGCTTTTGGACTAGGTTTCTTATTATTAAACCTTGTTTTATTAGTATCACCTCTACAAAGTATATTTGAAGTTGCACCTCTAAGTTCTGTACAACTTATGACTATATATGGCTTATCCTTTGTACCATTTGTAGTTATACAAGGTGCTAAACTTATAATAAGCAAACTTCCATCAAAGGTTGAAGAACCTGTAGAAGATGAAGAACCTGTAAAAGAATCTATAGCTTCTTAATAAAATATGTGGTTAAGTGCTAAATTATTTTAGTACTTAACCACTTTATTTTTATCTATTTATGCCATCTTCTATGTTCTATTTTTTCTTTCATAAAATATCTTTATTCTTCTTAATTATAATTTTCTCAATAACTCCCCTAATTTTTACTATGAATAATTTCTTTATTAAAATGATTTAATCTTAAATTTAATTTATCTAGATATTTTTCTTGCTAAAGTTGCAGTCCATATTCCTACCATAGTAACTCCTAAAAACATTTCTATACTACACATAAGAACGCTTAAATCAATTGGAGTAATATTTCCATATCCAACAGTAGTAAAAGTTACTATACTGAAATGAAAAGCTCTTGAAAAATCCTTTATTATTCCTATTAAAGTAATCTTACTTATGTAAGATATATTGTACTGTACTATTCCAGCACCATCCACCTTAAGCCCAGTAAACATATAAATAATAGCAAAAACGCACATAATAAGAATAGATGTAACTAAAGCATAGGTTGGTCTTTCACCATATCCAGAAATAGCCCAATATATACTAGAATTAAATCTTTCTATACCCTTCAAAGTCCTGTGTTCATTTATCTTATATAAATAATAATACTCCCCGTATCTGCTATATATATTATTTTCTTCAAATTTACTAGCTATAACTTTATATATCCTATATATATCCTCATAGTCACTTTCCTTTGTAACAGGCAATTCATCTAAAAAAGTATCCTCATCAAATTTACTTTTTCCTTTATCATCAAACTCCATATCCTTAATTGAGGTTGAAATTATTCTAACTGCTCTGAAATCACAATCTGAAAACTTAATTTTACTTATCAAAGCCTTATTTATAACAGAATATTTTAAATTGCAATTTATAAATTCGCAGTCTAAAATTAATAAATTTTCTAAAATCATAGCTTCCATATTACAGTTATTAAATATACAATTGCTCAAATTAGATTTTTCATCAAATTGTGTATAAAATATATGTACTTCCTTTTCTCTATTTTCTAAGGGGTCCAAGGCAAATTTACATCCATCAAAAATAACATTTTCAAAATAACACTTTTTAAACATACTTCCATAAAAAGAACAATTTATAAAATGTATATTTTTGAATATACATTTTATAAACAAATTTTTTTCTAATATCAAATCCTTAACTATTTCATATTTTTCTTGCTTCTCGCCTTGTACTTTCTGTAACTTACTTTCCTTTAAATAGGATCCAATAACTTCACAAAAATTCAGGTTATTTATTTTTTTTAATTCAGAACCGCTATCTTCTAGAAGCCTTAATTTCCTTATAGATTCATGCCCTTTACTTAACTCTTTATTTTTATTTATATTGTATTCTCTTTTCCTACATCCTATTTCTTTCAGTGATAATCTTCTTATTTTACTCAAAACATTTCTTTTCACTTAATCACCCTTATATAAGCAAATATATTTTCCTTATATAATTCTATTTATTAAAAGATTAAATAATTCATACTATTTATATTTTAATTTTATACAATTTTATTTTCATATATATAGATTAGAGCTATAGGTTAAATGTATGAATTGCTCCAACTCTAACCTATAGCTCCATTTATCTAATTATTTAATTTATCAATTAATTTCAAAACTTCCTCATGGTCTAAATAAACATCTCCTATTTTGCCATGACGCTTATCTTCTTTTTTCTCAGTATGGAAATCAGAGCCAGCAGTATATATTATACTTTTACTTTCACAATACTTTATAAACTCATTTGTTTCTTCCTCTGTATTTTTAAAATACTTGCCTTCTATTCCATCAAAATTAAACTTTAATACCTCATCCCTTATTTCTTTCTTTATTTTAATAGGATGCGCTAAAATAGCTTTTGCTCCAAAATATCTTAATATTTCTATAGCCGTCAAGACCGAAATTCTATTCTTCATATAATCTCTCTTAACAGTAAGATGCTTATCTAGTATTTTCTCTAATCTCTCAAAATCATGTTCTCTTATAGCTTTTAAACACTGTTGAAATTTACTGTTTTTATAATCTTCATTTTTAAAATATCCCAAAACATGTATTTTCTCACCTTTATATCTTGATGAAACTTCTACTCCTGGTATAATTTCAATTCCCAAATTTTGTGCAAAATCCTTTACCATTTCTAAAGCATCCATATTATTATGATCCGTTATAGAAATAATATTTAATCCTTTTTCCTTAGCCATCATGACAATTTCTTCTGGACTATGTTCTCCATCAGAACATGTTGTGTGTATATGAAAATCTCCTTTGTACATCACTCTTCTCCTATATATTAATATCAATATATATTATTCATCATTAGGCTTATTGTTTATATCTTTAAATAATTTAATTATTTTTTTCTTTTTTTATTGTTTAATGAAGCTCCTAAAATGATACTCATAGCTCCAATTATCATTCCTATGCTATTAACCTCAACCCCTGTTTTAGGTAGCTTATTACTACTTTCTACTTTGTCACTAGGTTTTGCTATATTATCACTTGCTGTACTATTAGTATCTTTTTTCTCTTCTTCTGTGGTGCTGTTTGGAGTTTCTATATTGCCCCCAGGTTTAACTGGGTTTTCTTCTGGTTTAGTTGGCTTATCTGTATTGTCTGGCTTATCTTCTGGTTTTGGCTCAATTATCTTATCTTCCTCAATAGTAAAGTTATATTCTTTTTCAGATATATTTCCAGCCTTATCTACAGCCTGTACTCTAATATTGTGCTTTCCAAGCTCTTCAATAATATCATCAAGATTCCATTCCACTCCATCAAGAAGTACTTTGGCAGTTTCAAAGTGTTTTAAATCAAATTCCGGCTTAAAACCTTTCTTATATACACCATTTTCTTCTAAATTAGTAGCCATTATTTCATCTGAAGTTTTATCAATAATAAAACTAGTGACTTTATTAATCTTTTCACCTAATTTATTTTCTGCAGTTATATCTAAAGTATATTTTCCTTCTTCACTTATAGGAGTTCCTATTTTATAATCCTTTCCATTTAGTTTACTAACTATAATAGCTTCTTTATCATTACATTGAACATTAGGAGTTACATCCTTATTATAATATTCTCCTTCTCCTACTCCATCTACTATAAGACTTAATTTTTCTCTCTCAACTATATTTACATTAAGCTTATATTCACATTTATTATTTAAATTATCTATAGCTTGTACTGATATTTTATCTCCATCCTTTAAATTATCTAACTCTACAGCAAACTCCTCTTTTTCTTCATTAACAAAGTTTTGAGTCAACACATTGTTTCCGTTTACAATAAGCTTATAAGGAGAAGTTTTATCATTAACATTTCCCTTTAAAACAAAAGAGTCTTTATCTATAATTATACTTCCTGCACCATTTTCATTTACTTTAATATCATTTAAACTTATCATTGGAGCTTCACTATCACAAAATACTCTTTTTACCAAATCAACTTTTACACTACCATCTAAGTCTTTCACATATACAGGTACTTTATTAATTCCTTCATTGAGATCTAAATCTATACTAAAATCCATCCAAACTGGATCTTCATGTACTCCTGTATATGTAACAGGTTTATTATTAAAGGTAAATGTGTCTACTGGACGACTTACATATCCCTTAATATTTAATTTAGGGTTATTGACCATCTTTTTAGACTTCATAAAATCTTCATCATTTATTTGTACAACTAATTCTGGTACATTTTCAGGTGTAAGACAAAAGCTCTTTGAACCTAAATTTTTAGCATTATCAAATACCCCAACAGCTATTATACTAATAGGATTAACTGAGTTTTCCTTTATAGGTTTTGTAGTGTATATGAACTCCTTATTTTTTTCATCAAAGGTAGCATTTCCATCTTTTTTACCATTAACAAATATAGGAGCTGACGTAGTATCTATTCCTGAAAACTCATCCTTAGCTTTAAATCTTATAGATACCGTTTTATTCTCCTTATCTTCTTCAAAATTCGTAACTTCAACTTCTGGTGAAGTTAAGTCTATCTTAACTGGTATTTCTTTATATTGAACTACAGGATTTTCACCCTCTGTAGAAAAACCTATTCTATAATAATATTGTCCTTCCTTAGCCACTTTAAATTCTCCAGTTAAGTCATCATAAAGATCTCCATTCCATTTAAGTTCAGGATAAAGAGTTGGATTATTTTTCTTTTCCGTACTTATTAAAGCTTTCTTTAAATTTTTCATTTCAGTAACTTTTCTAATAGGCTCTTTATTTTCATCTAATACTTCCACAACAGTACTTTTAGCATTTCTTAAGGCATATAAGCTAGGTACTATGTTATCATTATATCCATCATTATTAGGACTTATAGCTATATTATCTGGGTTTATAACATACTTGCTACTCTTTATTCTTCCTCCTAATAATTGTGCATCAGATGAGGTGTTGCCCGCCAATGAGAAAAACACATTTTCAAAAGTTCCTTTTAATAGTTTAAGATTTTCCTCTGCAAGTTTAACTATTAAATGTTTACTATCATCCCATACATTATTTGAAACTATTTCTTCTTTAGACCAATCTCCATAAAAGCCCATAAAAGGAACTGAGATATTAGGGTTGTTTTCACTTACGCAGTTGAACCTTATAAATCCCTCTAAGAATATTTCACGTGCTAAATCCTTTGATATTTTCAATGTGCACTTTACTTTAGAGCTTCCCTTTGCAGGAATAGTTATTCTATTTCTATCAAATTCAACTTTTGCATCCTTTTCTTCTAAAATTACATCTTCTAAGATTTCATTTTCCTTTTGGTTTGTTTCCTTTTGAGTTAAAACTCCTTGAGCAACCTCTGGAGCAAATATAATTTCTTTATCACTGTAATTCTTTAAATCTATTTCAAATTCCACTTTATTTTCATTAATTTCCTTAAGTGCAATAGCTGCTTCATTATTATATGTAGCAACCACATTATTCTCTATTGCTTTTTTAACTTGAAGTAAACCAGCCCCTTGATATCTTGGGGAATAAGGTATATTGTTTTTATCATATCTTATATCTGATGTATTTAAAGCTAGATTCTTAGATAAATCAACAAGTTCCTTTCCCCTAACATCTATATCTTTTCCCCTTAAGTATTCACTTATTAAGGCCATAGCACCTGAAACATGTGGAGCAGCCATGGATGTCCCACTTAAGTTTCCATACTTATTATCACCAAAGGTTGAGAATACCCCTCCCCCAGGTGCCACTATATCTGGTTTAAAATCCAAATTAGGAGCTGGACCCCAAGAACTGAAGGATGACATCTCTCCTTTGTTTTCATTGCCTTTAGCATAAATACATTCACTTGTATCTATAGTTAACTTATTTCCTTTTTTTATTTCAGATAAAATTGCTCTTCCACTACTATTTGGAATAAAGATAGCTGGAATTTTTATTCTTTCATCCCTTACCATATCAAGCAGTTCTTCATCTTTATCGTTGTATATTATTACTCCTTTTGCATCATTATTTTGTGCATTAAGTATTTTTTCAACAAAGGCATCCCCTCTACTTCTTGATATAAATGCTATTTTACCCTTAATATCTTTATTTTTAAATTGATCAACTTTATCATTTACAATTCCAGAGGCACAATCTACAAGTTGTAAACCATTCATGTAAGTAGGATCATATTGATGAGTTGCGCAATAGCTTTGTAGAAACTCTGAGTTATCTTCTTTTCTTATTTTAACTCCATTATTTACTATATAATTATTTTCAAAACTTCCAACCGTCAAAGACCCTTTAGCTAAATTAGGACTACTTAAGGTACCAATATCTTTTAACTTTCCTATATCAAAAGGTGCTGTAGAATAACTACTATTCCCTGCTGAGCCCACTACTATAATTCCTGAATTAATTACCTTCTCTATAGCAATTTGCTCTGGATCTTCTGAGTCTTGAAAACCTACAGGTACCCCTAGACTCATATTTACAACATCAGCACCTAAAGTTATAGAATCTTCTAAGGCTGCAATTACATCATCAGAATAAGCACCTTCACAATTTTCATTATTTGAAAAGACTTTCATGGCAAGGATTTGAGCCTCTGGTGCTACTCCCATAACTGCCTTTCCACTTTTTACTTCCTCTTCGCTTCCATTAGCACCAATTATGCCAGTTACATGTGTACCATGGTCTTTAACAACTGCCTTTTTATTTATAATCTCATTATTATCATCAGCATAGTTATATCCATAAGGTATTTTTTGTGAAAAATATGTATCTGCACTTTCATCACAATTTAATTCTTTCAAAGATTTTATATTTTCTATTTTTTCTTTGGAAAGCTTTCCTTCACTTTTAGGATTACTAAAATCTTTGTGATTATAATAGAATCCTGTATCAATTACAGCAACTACTGTTCCCTCTCCTTTCAATTTATACTCTTCATATACTTTGTTAATCTCTGTAATATTTTTAGCTTCATTAATAGCTGGTGTATACTCTTTAACTTGAGTTACTTTTTTTACACCTTCCACAGCTTCTAACTTCTCAATATTTTCTCTTTTAACTTCTAAACTAAATCCATTAATTACATTAGTGTAACTATGTATTATTCCCCCCTCTGCTATATCTTTAATTTTATTTTTTACCTTTTCTTGAGAATTTTCAACTTGTTCTACTGCATGCTTACTTACATCTTTTCCAGCAGAAATATCCATAGCTGTAGGACCATCAATCTCTACAATTACTCTAAGTATTTCTTCAGCATTATTTTTCTCATCTAACATTAAACTTAGTTCTTTCTTCTCTTCCTCACTAAAGACCTCCTTCATCATTTCCATTTTAGTTTCATATGAAGTATTCTCATACATCATGCTTTTTAATTCCTCGGCTTGTACACTTATACTAAAATTACTGTTAACAATAGTACCTACCATTAAAACCGACATAATCTTAGCAAGTATTTTTTTATTACCTATTTTCATACTATCCTCCCATTAAATATAAATTGTTTAATATTTTCCAATCAATCTTCATTATATTTAATAGGGATTTTTTAATCAAATATCCATATTTTTCTGAAGTTACTTCTATTTTTCGACTTGTTATTATATATTAATTTATTCTTTTCTTTTTTTATATCTGCTTAAAATGATATTTTATATATTATTTACATTAATAATATATTTAATTCATATTATTACATTTTTTTCATATTTTATTTTTATCAATTAATTACTATTATAAAATTCTATAAATTCATTTTGACTTATTATTATAATCAATATACTTCTAACTATAATAACTACAATATACTTTTGTATTACCAAGCTTAAAACCCTATATTTTAACATGAATATTTCTAGTTACTTTTCATAATTTTTATGTTCATAAACTTATAATATATGTTCCAATAAACAACCTTCATTGTATTTAGATCTAGTATTTATTATAAAATAAATACTACTCTTATTAGAAATGTAGAATATTAATTAGAACTTATATACACTATAGTATTTAATATACCTAAGTTAATATGAGCTCTTAAAATAAGCTAATGAAAATATTCTAGTAGTATTATTAATAATAAAATAAGCTGTTGTAATAAGAACAATTTTCTTATTACAACAGCTTATTAATTTAATTAGATTATTAATTACTTTATCTATCTCTATCTATATTATTAATTACTTTTTATAATTAACATGAAGTAATTCATGAGCTAAATGACTACTTGGCTCTTCTAAATACTCCTTGTATAATTGTTTAATCATTGGGTTTTCATGTGCTTTTCTAATAGTTTTTTTCGCATCTACAGAGTAAATACCCTTAGTTCTATTTGCAATAGCTTCTAAGTCAGCTTTTATAGATGGTTGTCCTCCACCATTTATACATCCTCCAGGACATGCCATTACTTCTATAAAGTCATAGTTACATTTACCTTCTTTTATATTATCCATAACTATTTTAGCATTTCCTAAAGAACTTACAACTGCAATATTAACTTCTTTACCTTTTAAGTTAACTGTAGCTTCTTTTATACCATCTATTCCTCTTACTTCATGGAAATCAACAGAATCTAATGTCTCTCCTGTTACCCACTCATAAGATGTTCTTAAAGCAGCTTCCATAACTCCACCAGTTACACCAAATATAGAACCCGCACCAGTTGATTCACCTAATGGATTATCAAAGTCTTCTTCTTTCATGCTATTTAAATTAAATCCTGCTTCTTTAATCATTTTAGCAAATTCTCTTGTAGTAATTACTATATCTACATCTTGTATTCCATCTCTACCCATTTCTTCTCTTTTAGCTTCATACTTTTTAGCAGTACAAGGCATAATTGAAACTACAACTATATCCTTGCTATCAACGCCTATTTTTTTACTTAAGTATGTCTTAGCCATAGCACCAAACATTTGTTGTGGTGATTTACATGAAGAAATTAAATTTAAATGTTCTGGATATTTCTTCTCTACAAAGCTAACCCAAGCAGGACAACAGCTTGTTATTATAGGAAGATTTTCTCCCTTAGTAAATCTGTCAATAAACTCAGTTGCTTCTTCCATAATTGTTAAATCAGCACCAAAGTTTGTATCATATACAGCATCAAAGCCTAATGCTTTTAATGCCCCAACCATTTTTTTAGTAGCTACTTCGCCTCTTTCAAGCCCAAATTCTTCTCCTAAAGCAACTCTAACAGCAGGTGCAGTTTGAACAACTACATATTTACTCTTATCTTCAAGTAGGCTCCAAATTTTATGGTAATCCTTAACCTCTGTTAAAGCAGCTGTTGGACAAACAGCTACACATTGTCCACAGTGTGTACAATCTGTTTCATTTAAAGGCTTTTTAAAGAAAGTTGACATAACTGTATCAAAGCCTCTATCTACTGGTGTTAAAGCATTTACCTTTTGCATATCATTACATGCTGTAACACATCTTCTACATAAAATACATTTGTCCATATCTCTAAATATAGATGGTGAACTCTCATCTACTGGATATGTTGACATTGCTCCATTAAATCTAACTCTTTCTATACCCATTTCTGCAGCTAATTTTTGAAGCTCACAATTATTATTTCTATCACAAGTTAAACAATCTTGAGGGTGATCTGAAAGTAATAACTCAACAACTGTTTTTCTTGCTTTAATAGCTTTTTGTGAATGAGTTTTTATACTCATACCCTCTTTAGCTTCTATTGAACATGAAGGAATAAGTTCCCCCCATTTTTCATCCTCTACCATACAAACTCTACAAGTACCTTTACAGTTCCTTATATCTCCGTTATTGCCCATATACATATGACAAAGTGTAGGGATTTTAATACCTAATGTCTTAATAGCGTCTAATACTGTTGACCCTTTTTCTACTTCTACTTCATTGTTATTTACTTTTAAATTTATCATACTCATTGGTTTCACCCCCACTATTTTATTGTAATAGCCTTAACTGGACAAGCGTCATAACAAGATCCACATTTAATACAACTATCTAAATTAATACTGTGTTTAGTTTTAATCTTACCATCTATACAATTTACTGGACATCCCTTAGCACATTTAGTACATCCAATACATTTATCTGTTATTTCATAAGTTAAAAGATCTTTACACACGCCAGCAGCACAGTGCTTATCTTTAACGTGTTCTAAATATTCATTATAGAAATACTGTAAAGTACTTAATACTGGGTTTGGAGCTGATTCTCCTAATCCACAAAGAGATGTATCTCTTATTACTTCACAAAGATCCTTCATATCAGCTAAATCACTTTCAGTACCTTGTCCCTTTGTGATTTTTTCTAATAACTCTAATAATCTCTTATTACCTATTCTACATGGAGTACATTTACCACATGACTCATCTACTGTAAACTCTAAATAGAATTTTGCAATATCAACCATACAGTTATCTTCATCCATTACGATCATTCCACCTGAACCCATCATTGATCCAATTTCTGTTAGTGTATCATACTCAATTGGAATATCAACAAATTGAGTTGGTATACATCCACCAGAAGGTCCACCTGTTTGTACTGCTTTTAACTCTTTATTATCCTTAATTCCTCCACCAATTTCAAATAAAATATCCTTTAATGGAGTTCCCATTGGCACTTCAACTAATCCTACATTGTTAACCTTACCAGCTAAAGCAAAAACCTTTGTACCAGCTGATCTATCTGTTCCTATAGAATTATACCAATTAGCACCATTATTTATTATTTGACATATGTTTGCAAAGGTTTCTACGTTGTTAACACAGGTAGGTTTTAACCATAATCCCTTATCTGAAGTACGAGGTGGTTTCATTGTTGGTTCCCCTCTTAATCCTTCAATTGAGTGAATTAAAGCTGTTGCTTCTCCACAAACAAAGGCACCTGCACCATATCTTATTTCTATATCAAAATCAAAGCCTGTACCTAAAATATTTTTACCTAAAAGACCCATTTTTTCTGCTTGATCCATAGCTATTCTTAATCTTTCTACTGCTAGTGGATACTCAGCTCTTATATAAATATATCCTTGATGTGACCCTATAGCATATCCACAAATCGCCATTGCTTCAAGTACTGAGTGAGGATCTCCTTCAAGTAGAGCTCTATCCATAAATGCTCCTGGATCTCCTTCGTCTGCATTACAAATAACATACTTTATGTCATTTTGAGATCTACGCGCTGACTCCCACTTTCTTCCTGTAGGGAATCCTCCGCCTCCTCTTCCTCTTAAACCTGATTCTGTAACTTCCTTAATTACTTCCTCTTGAGTCATTTCAGTAAGCACTTTTCCTAATGCTGTATATGCTGATGCTCCAATTGCCTCTTCTATACTTTCTGGATTAATTCTTCCACAGTTTTTAAGAGCAATCTTCACTTGTTTTTTATAAAAAGGAATTTCTTTTTTATTTTTTATTCTTTCTTTAGTCTCAGGATGTTCATATAAAAGTCTTTCTACAACCTTGTCTTGCATAATATGACTTTCTATAATTTCTTTAACGTCTTCTGGTTTCACTCTTACATAAAACACATTGTCTGGAACTATTTCCATAACCGGTCCTTCTGAACAGAATCCAAAACAACCTGTGTTTACAACTTTAACCTTGTCACCAATATTTAATCTTTGAATCTCTTTATTTAATTCCTCATTGATTTCATCTGATTTTGATGCTTTACATCCTGGTCCTCCACATACTAATATGTGTCTTTCCTGAACTGCTTCTACAGCCTCATCATTGTATCTTAAATCAACAAGTTTACTATATTGTTTTTTAAGTTCTAATAAGCTTTTATAATCTTTAACTATATCCATATTACTATCTACTCCTTAAACTCATTTAAAACTTTAGCTACATCAGCTTTAGTAAAATATCCATAAACTTTATCATTTACTAAAACTACAGGAGCTATTGCACAAGAACCAACACATCTCAATGTATCTAATGTGTATAGACCATCATCAGTAGTTTGTCCCTCTTTTATGCCTAATTGCTTTTTAAACTCTTCAAGTACTTCACCAGCATTTTTTACAAAACAAGCAGTTCCTGTACAAACACTAATTACATACTTACCTTTAGGTTCTGTAGTAAAATATGAATAAAATGTAACTACTCCATAAACCTTTGAAACTGGTATTTCTAATTTTTTAGCTATAAAGGCTTGAGTTTCTTCTCCTATATAACCATATAATTGTTGTGCTCTATGAAGCACAGATATTAAAGCTGATTCCTTTTCATTCTGCGCATCTATGAATTTTTCTAGTTCTTTAAATTTTGAACAATCCTTGCAAGACTTACACAAATTGCATCCCTTCCTTTTATTTAGTATAAAAAGTCTTTACTTTTTTATTTTGTATGTATAATCAGACTTTCATTTCTTTGAATTTTTAAATAAATAAAAATAAAACTATTTTTTTTATTATTTTTTTTATTATATTATCGTTCCTAGATTATTGTATACTACGTGCTTCAAATTTTCTGTGCTTTTCTACAATTTACACCATTACTTCGAAAATTTTTATACTTTAACGTTAAACTTATAATAAGATGTTATACAGATTTTACCTTATTATTAAGGTCTATGCAAGTTTTTTTTAAGGGTTTTTTATCTTATTTTTCCACATGTTTTGTGATACCTTCATTTTTCTGAATATAACATATATTAAAACTAGTATAATTATGATTTATTAACCCTTTTAATATGATTAAAAATTCATTTATAGAAAAATCCTATTATTCTACCTTTATTGACATCATTATGAAATCAATATTTTAGAATAATAGGATTTTTAACAATCTTTATTTATATAATATAATATGAAAATTTACCTTTTGCTTTTTTTCTTTACATTTCTAATAGTTGGTTTGTTTTTTACTTTTTCTTTTTTAATAGACTTCTCTTTTTTAGAGTTACTACCTTTATTATTTTTATTTGTTCCTTTATTAGTAGTTATTTTTTTACTAGCTACCTTATTATTGTTGTTCTTATTAGAAAGTTCTCTTGGCTTTATTAAACATTTTGGTCCAAAGCCAATTAAATCTTCTCTTCCTGCACTTATTAAGGCTTCTTTTACTAAAGCATAATTTTTAGGATTTCTAAACTGCAGTAAAGCCCTTTGCATAGCTTTTTCATGTCTGCTCCTAGGTATATATACTTCCTTCATCGTTAAAGGATCTAGTCCAGTATAAAACATTGTTGTAGATAACGTACCTGGAGTAGGATAAAAATCCTGAACTTGTTCTGGTTGATAATGTATATCCCTTAAATATTCCGCAAGTTCAATTGCAGAATCTAAAGTACTTCCTGGATGACTAGACATTAAGTAAGGAATAATATATTGTTTTTTACCCAATCTCTCATTAATCTTAAAAAACTTTTCTCTAAATAAATCATAGGTTTTTCCAGCTGGTTTCCCCATGTACTTAAGTACTTCTTCAGAAACATGTTCTGGAGCAACCTTTAGTTGACCACTTACATGGTGCTCTATAAGTTCTCTAAAAAATTTATCATTTTTATCTGCCATTATGTAATCATATCTTAATCCTGAACGTACAAAAACCTTCTTAACCTTTGGTAAACTTCTAACTTTTCTTAATAAATTTAAGTATTCATCATGATCTACATCCATGTTTTTACAAGGTTTCGGATATAAGCATTGTTTGTTTTTACAAGCACCTATTTTTAATTGATGTTTGCAAGCTGGTTTTCTAAAATTAGCTGTTGGCCCTCCAACATCATGTATGTATCCTTTAAAATCTGGTAGATGAGTTATTTCCTCTGCTTCTTTTATTATGGATTCTTGGCTTCTACTTTGCACTATTCTCCCTTGATGAAAAGCTATTGCACAAAAAGAGCAGTTACCAAAACATCCTCTAGAACTAACAATGCTAAACTTAACCTCATCTATTGCAGCTATTCCCCCTACTTCTTCATAAATAGGATGATAGTTTTTCGCATATGGCAAATTATATACTTCATCTAGTTCCTTTCTACTCAGTGGCATTTCAGGCTTATTCTGAACTAAATATTTATTAGCATGCTTTTGAACAACTGTCTTCCCTCTAATTGGATCTTGTTCCTCATATTGAACTTTAAATGCTTCCGCATACTTTTTCTTATCACTACATATATCCTTATATGATGGAATCTCAATGTACTCTGCAACATTATCCAAATCATCCACCAAATAGCATGTACCCGGAATGTGTCTTATGTACTTAGCTTCTAATCCATCATTAAGACAATTAGCAACCTCAACTATTTGCTTTTCACTCATACCATAAACTAAAAGGTCTGCTCCACTATCTATAAGTATAGATTTTCTAACCTTATCGCTCCAATAATCATAATGTGCAAATCTTCTTAAGCTTGCTTCTATACCACCAATTATTATAGTTGCATCTTTAAAGGCTTCTCTTATTTTATTACAATATACAATAGTTGCTCTATCAGGTCTCATACCCATTTTTCCACCTGGAGAGTATAAATCTTTTTCTCTTAACTTCTTACTAACAGTGTAATGATTAACCATAGAATCCATATTACCACCATTAACAAGAAACCCCAATCTCGGTTTTCCTAACTTCTCAAAATCACTTGTATCTTTCCAATTTGGTTGCGCTATAATACCAACTTTATACCCAACACCTTCTAATACTCTTGATATAATAGCAGTTCCAAAACTATGATGATCTATATAAGCATCGGCTGTTACTATAATAAAATCTAGTTCTTTCCATCCTCTTTTTATCATATCTTCTTTGCATATTGGTAAATATGATGCATTTTTCATTCTTTCACCTACTTTGTTTAATTCCTATTTATATATTTATTATCAATATTATAAACTCCATAAAAATAAGCCATCACTTTGTGGAAACCGTACATTTTAAATATCCCTTATCCACTCGATAATGACTAGAACTTGATTATAACATTAATTTTAAAATTCGAAAATACTTAAATAAAAATTTGATTTAAGTTTATTACCTCATATTTTTTTATTTAATTAAATATTTTATGTATATAAAAACTTTTTTATTTTATCTTATCTCACATATACTGCATAATTATTGAAGTGTAAATTTTTTATAATTCAATTTCTTTAGGATCATTTTCTTTTATATTCATAACCCATTCATCTTCTTCAAAATCTGCACCTGTTATTTTTTCTATAGGCATTTTCATGTATCTTCCAAAAGCAGTTACCGCAACATCTCCATTAGGTAAAATAATCTCTCCTGTTCCTTCAAAGATCCTATGATTATTTTTAGTAACTCTTCCAACTATTTTAATTTCTTCGTTCAACGGTACTGGCTTTCTGTATTTCAAACTTAATTCTATAGTAACTCCCCACATTTCAGGCTCTACTATACACACACTTCTTCCTATTGTTTCATCTAATAAAGCTGAGGATATACCCCCATGTAATCTTTCTGGATAGCTTTGATGCTCATCCTTAGGAGTACACAAACCTACCAGTTCTCCATTTTCTAGTTCATAAAATTCAGTTTTTAATCCTATATCATTTTTAAGTCCACATACTATACAAGTCTTAGCATTATTTTGTTTCTTAACAACTTTATACTTCATAACCTTTCCCCCATATTACTTTGATTCTCAAGATAATAATACCATTTTTATTTTTATTTCTCAAATTTTTAAAGCCTTTTAATTCCAAAACTCACTACAATACTTTTCTACGTCTTTATAGCATCGTACCTTTTTATTAGAAATCCATTCGTATGGAAATAACCCTTCATACCTTTTTTGACTATATCTATTATCAAGTAACATTATAATTCCCTTATCATCTTCCGTTCTAATGCATCTTCCAGCTGCTTGCAAAACCTTAATCATACCTGGATATACATAAGCATAGTCGAAACCCTTATTATCCTCTCCATTAAAATAATCTCTTATTATATCTCTATCTAATCCTATTTGCGGCATTCCTACTCCAACTACTATAACCCCTATAAGCTTATCATAAGTTAAATCAATTCCCTCGGAAAAATGACCACCTAAAACACAAAAACCAATATGGGTACTACTATTCTCTTCAGAAAATCCTGAAAGAAACTCTTCTTTTTCTTCTTCACTCATATTATTTTCTTGTATTACAGCATCTACCTTTGGATATGACTCTTTAAATTTAGTAAATATCATCTCCATATATTTATAAGAAGGAAAAAACACCATATAATTTCCCTGCTTAGCTTTAACACATGAATTTATATATTTTACAATCTCCTCACAGGTATATTCTCTTTTATTATATGTAGTAACTATATTATCTCCTATAAGTAGCAATCTGTTTTTCACATCAAAAGGCGACATTAGATTAACTATATGATCCCCCTCCTCTGCGCCTAAAATATCTTTAAAATATTCCATAGGCATAAGTGTAGCGGAAAATATCACTGAGGATATACCTTTTTTCATTTTATCCTGAATAAGCTTTGAAGGATTTACACAATATAGCTTAATTGTAATATCTCCATCTGAATTATCATAAATAGTAACATAATCCTCACTATAAAATTCTGCAATAGCTAAAAATTTGTGTACTTCAAAATATACTTCTAAAAGTTTTTTATTCTCTTCCTTTGATATAGCTAAGTATTCCTCTGTTCTTTCTACGAAAACTCTAAGCAGATTATAAATATCTATAGGCTCTGCTTTTTCTACTATATTATCTTTCTTTAAAAATTCTAGTAATTTTCTTTTTTCAATAAAAAAGGAATTCACATGCTTTAAAGAGTTATTAATTTTCTTGTCTTTTTTAATCATTTCCTTTTTAAGTTCTAATATCATAGCTTTACTTAGCTTTGCCGAATACATTTCTCTTCCTCTATCTATTAAGTTATGTGACTCATCTATTAAAAAAGTAAAATCTGTCTTTTTACCCTCAAAAAATCTTTTTAAAGCTACTCGTGGATCAAAAACATAATTGTAATCACATATTATAACATCACACCACAAAGTAAGATCTAAAGATAATTCAAAGGGACAAAGACCATACCTTTCGCTTATTTCTTCCATAGTCTTTCTTGTAAAATCATGATACTCTTTTAAAATACTTTTTAAAGCCTCATTAATTTTATCATAGTAATCCTTTGCATAAGGACAATACTCTGGATTACAATTAGCTTCATCCATTTTACACATCTTATCCTTTGCTGTTAAGGTAACAAACTTTAAATTTATATTTTGTTTTTTTATAAGTTTAATTGTATTTTCAGCAACTTCTCTTGTTATAGTCTTAGCTGTCAAGTAAAAAATCTTTGATGTATATCCTTCTCCCATGGCCTTTAAAGCTGGAAATACCGTAGATATAGTTTTTCCTATTCCAGTAGGCGCTTGTGCAAAGCACTTTTTTTTATGTACTATACTACTATATACCCTAACAGCTAGGTCTCTTTGTCCCTTTCTATACTCTTCAAAGGGAAACTGTAAACTCTTAATTGAATCATTACGACACTCCATCCATTTGCTTTCTAATTGAGCCCAATACTTATATTCATCTATCAAGTTAAAGAAAAATTCTTCAAGTTCTTTAAACTCAAAGTCTTTTCTTAAATATTTTATACTCATATCTTCTATATTATAGTAAGTTAACTGTATGATTATATTCTCTAAATTGTTTTCTTTACAATATATAAATCCATAACACTTTGCTTGAGCCCAATGCAAAGGATTAAACTCTTCATCAATATTTTTAAGATCTCTTACAGTAGTCTTTATTTCATCTATTACCACAGTATCCTCTTCTATTAAAATACCATCAGCTCTTCCCTCTATAAATATATCTATTCCTTCGTAATTAAACTTAAACTTCAATGGAACCTCAGCACTATAATTTTCCTTATAGGATTTCTGAATTTTTTGATGTGCTCTAGTTCCTTCAATAGCTTTCACTGAACTAACATATCTATTATCAATACTTCCATGTCGCATTATAAATTCTACTAATTCCCTTACGGAAATTTTAACTTCTTTTTTCATAGTTTTTCACCTAATCATCTTTTATTATCATCTTACAACCTATATTTTATCATATAATTTACAATACTTTGTTATTAACAGTAATTTTTCACTTATTTTATCTTATACAAAATACAAAAGGATATTTATGGTTACCTTCACAGCTTTGCTTATAACCTATAAATATCCCTTTAAGTATTCTTTTATTTCTCTTGCCTTTTTAAACATTCATTATTAAATCTAAACATCAAAATAAATGAAATTATTATTCCAATAAGTGTAATAGTTGTCATTCCCCATTGTCCTAAAGAAAAAAATGAATCAAAAGCTATCATTAAAGCTCCCATAATTGCCGCTAAAACAACTCCTAATAACTTATACATTTCCCTATCATCCCTTTATATTAATTTATTAACCTTTATTGAACATATAGTAAACTAAAGTTTATTTATTTTTTATTATAATTTCTTTTCCATAAAATTACAATAGTTTTTTACATTTTTTTCTAATAAATTTTCCATATACTTTAAAATAATCTGTATTTATAATTTACCAATTTCATAGTAAAACTATACATTTTTATTTTAAATTTACATAATAAAAAAGAAATAAGTTAAGAGTAACTTACTCTTAACTTATTTCTTTAATTTATCTCATTATTTTGAGGTCTGAACTTCACTTGCTATTTTATCTTTTTCAAGTCCACTTAATGCCTTCTTATAAAATACTATAAAGCATGTTATAGTTGTTAAGGCTGCTAAAATATCTGCCACAGGTTCAGCTGTTAAAACCCCTTGTAACTTTCCAGTCATTGTTGTTGCAAAGGTAGGAAGTATAAATATAAGCGGTATTAATAATATTATCTTTCTTAGCAATGCCAGTAAAAGAGATATTTTTGCTTGTCCTAAAGCTAAAAAAGTATTTTGACAAGCTGATTGAGCTCCAAAGGCAAATATACCTGCAAAGTAAATTCTCATACTCCATGTAGTTATTTGTACCAATTCAGGTTTATTATTAAATATTCCAACAAGTAGTTCTGGGAATATCATTACTAAAGCAAACATAAATGTAGTAAATGCTAAACAACACCCTAGTAACAACTTAAATGTTTTCTTTACTCTATCTATATTTTTAGCTCCATAATTATAACTTATAATAGGTTGAGCACCTTGAGCTAGTCCCATAAGTGGTAACATTATAATCTGCATTATACTACTCATTATAGTCATTGCACCAACAGCTAAATCTCCACCATAAGCTGATAATTTATTATTTAATGATATTAGAACTAAGCTTTCTGTAGCTTGCATAATAAAGGGGGATACTCCTAAAGCCATAATTGATGTAGCTACCTTTATATCTGGAATCATGTATTTTTTTCTTATCTTCAAGATACTTTTCTTACCAAATAAGAAACATAATACCCATATTGCAGATACTAACTGTGCTGTTATAGTTGCTAAAGCTGCTCCTTTAACTCCCATATCAAATACAAATATAAATATTGGATCTAATATTATATTTATAGCTGCTCCAACCATTACAGTAACCATTCCTGTTTTTGCAAAGCCTTGTGTGTTTATAAAAGGATTCATGCCTAAGGCTATTTGAACAAACACTGTTCCTATTAAATAAAGTGTCAAATAATCCTTCGCATAACCTATAGTAGCTTCACTTGCACCAAAAGCCCATAAAATAGGTTCCTTAAACACCAAAAATATAACTGTTAAAATAACAGAAATAATTAATAGCAACGAGAAACTATTACTCATAATCTTCTCAGCACCATCATTATTATTTTCACCCATTTTAATTGCTACAAGTGGAGCCCCACCCATACCTATAAGAGCACTAAAAGCTGATACTATCATTATAATCGGAAATGCAACACCTACACCAGCCATTGCTATTTCACCATTTGGTATCCTACCTATAAATATTCTATCAATAATGTTATACAAAACATTAACTAGCTGAGCAATAATAGCTGGTGTTGCTAGTTTCAAAAGTAATTTGCCAACACTTTCTTTACCTAAGTCAGTAGTACTAGTTGACATTAAGATCTCCCCCTTGTTTCTTTATTAAGTTATTTTTATTTAATAATTATTTTCAATAAATCGTATTATAATATACCACTACTTATATTACTACAAAATCCTTTCAAATAAAAGCTTTGTGAATCATTATTCATAAAACTTTTATTCAAAGCTCTAAAAACACAAATAAGGAAAGTAATTCTTTTAAAACTACTTTCCTTACTATATCTTCACTGCACTGGCAAGTTTAGTCTACAGACTTCAAAGACTCCACCATTTGCACCTTTTTCAATTTATAATACATGAACCAATTAACAATCATACCAAAGAGTATTGTCATTATAGTTGCATATACATAACTCATGAAATTCATAGTTCTTCCAAACATTAAATTCTCCATTTCAGCTGTTACAATAATAAACTTATGAAGGAATACTCCTAGACCTAATCCTGCTAAAGCTCCTATAGCAGTAAGAATTATATTTTCTCTAAATACATATGCTGATACTTCATTATCATAAAACCCCAAAACTTTAATCGTAGCTATCTCTCTTATCCTTTCACTAATATTTACATTAGTCAAATTATATAAAACTACAAAGGCAAGGGCACCAGCTGCAAATATCAACACTAATACTACATAATTAAGACTGGTCATCATATCTCCAAAGGTATTTTTCATATGAGTATTAAAGTGAATAGAACTAATATTTCTTAAGTTTGAAAGATCCTTAGTTAAATCCTCTTCAAAGTCCTTATTTTGCTCAGTAGTATTGATTAACATTTGATTAAACTTAGGGCTTTCTCCGAATATAGCTTCATAGTTTTTAGGAGTTATATACACATAGTGACCTATATAATTTTCAGCTATAGCAGTAATTTTAATAGCTTTTCTTTCTTTATCATCATTTTCTAAGTATATTTCATCTCCAACCCCAAGTTCTAATACCTTACTAAGCTTTTCTGTAATTATAACGCCCTCTTCTGACAGATTATATTCATTTCCTTTTCTTCTATCTCTAAGTTTAACAAATTCGGAAAGTTCCTCACTTTTTTCTGGAACAAGTAAGGTTGCTGATTTTTTATTTTCATCTTTCCATACATTTATATTTTTTGATTTTATATTTAATGCTCCAGAAATTCTATTATCTTTAGATATATAGTCTAAAGCTTCATTTTCACTTTCTGATGCAACATCTCGCTTATAATTTACTGTTCCATTGTATTTATAAACATTTTCATATTGATTGCTTACAACTGCACTTATTGAATCCTTTAACCCGAATCCAATTAAAATCAAAGCAGAACATCCCGCTATACCTATTACAGTCATAAGAAATCTCTTTTTATATCTAAATATATTTCTTGAAGTAACCTTTTTTATGAAACTCATTCTATTCCATATAAAAGGTATTCTTTCAAGTAAAATTCGCTTTCCTTCTTTAGGTGCTTTAGGTCTCATAAGAAGTGCTGGAGTTTCTATTAACTCCTTATAACATGCAATTAATGCTGATAATATTGTTATTGATACAACTGCTATAGTAGCAGTAATAACAGAGGTCATATTTAGCTTTAATATAAGCTCAGGAAGTACATATGCCGTAGCATAGGCGCTAAATATTATTTTAGGAAACAATATATATCCTATTGAGGAACCTACTATACTTCCTCCTATACTAGCTAAAGCAGCATACACAAGGTACTTTAAGACTATAGAAAACTTATTATATCCTAGGGCCTTCATTGTTCCTATGTTAACTCTTTGTTCTTCAACCATTCTAGTCATAGTTGTTAAACAAATAAGTGCCGCTACTAAAAAGAATATAAGAGGAAATATTTTAGCTATAGCTTCTATACTACTAGTAGAATTACCAAACTCCATAAAACTATAGTTAGCTTCTCTATCTAATACATACCACTGTCCTTCATGTATGTTAGCTATATCTAATTCTCCATCCTCTATATCATTTTCAGCTTTTTTTATTTGCTTCTCTACTTCATCTTTATTTTTATTGTATTCTTCTTTGCCTTTTTCTAACTCTCTTTTTCCAGCCTCAATTTCACTTTGAGAATTGGCAAACTTAGTTTCTGCTTCCTTCTTGCCCAAAGCTAAATTATTTCTTTGTTTTATAAGTTCCTCTTTTCCTAAGCTTATACTTTCAATTCCTTTAATCAAACTATTTTCGCCATTATAGAACTCTTGCTTTTTAGAAGCTAGTTCAGCTTTACTACCTTCTACCCTACCTCTAGCTTGTTCTAAAATACCTTCAAGCTCTTTGATTTTTTCTTCCAACTCTTTTTTTATTTCTTCACTAAGATTACCTTGTTCTAATTCTTTTTTAAACTTATCAATACCCTTTTGTATTTGAGTTATTAGCTCTTCACCCTTTTTTATTTCTTCTTCGGCTTCTTTAAATTTCTGTTCTGCAGTAGCCTTATTAGCATTAAATTCATCATATTTACTTTTTAACTCTTTTTCCTTTGCTAATAATTCTTTTTCTCCCTCTGAGATTTTTTTATCTGCATCTTCTGTAGCTATCTTAAAGTTTTTCTTTGCAGTGCTTAATTCACTTTCTCCCCTTAAAAGTTTAGCTTCCGATTCCTTTATTTTATCCTCAGCTTCCTTTAACTTACCTTCAGCTTCTTCTTTTTTTTCTTGAAGTTGCTTTTTACCTTCTTCTAGTTTTTCCTTAGCACTATTTACAATTTCGTCATATCTTAAATTAGCTCTATATTCCCCTAATTTTTCTACTTCTTTCTTTGTAGGTAATATAGCATTCTTATATTGATCATCATAAGAATTAAAGCTCTTAGCTCCTTTAACTGTAGCATACATTTCTGTATAGGCTTCAGTATTAAAATCCTCTTGTGGAATCATTGCATATGTACCTACAATACCATTACCTATAGAACTACTTCCTTTATCATAGGAAATATAATACGGACTTTTTACTTTTCCAACCACAGTGTATTCCGTATACTTTAAACTGCTACTAAGATCCTCTTCATTAGCTCCATAAAATTTAATCTTACTTCCTATATTAAGTCCCATGACACCTTGATTTTCAATTACACATTCACCTGATTTTTCTGGCAATCTTCCTTCAACTAAAGTTGGCCTATTTATATAATTAGGATTATCATCTTTAATTTCTTTTGTAGGAAGTCCATTTAACCTAGTTACAATCTCCGAATTACCTACCTTCATAAGAACATCTTTAGAATATGTAGGAAAAACCCCTTCAACTCCTTCTATGTTTTTAATAGCTTCAGCATCATCATCTGTTAACCCTAAATTACTAACAAGATAAATATCCATTAAATTATTATCATCATAATATTTATCCGCTGTTATTTGCATATCTGGTGATGCCGATTTAACTCCTGTGTAAAAGGAAACACCTAATGCAGTTATTACAAAAATTGAAATAAATCTGCCCAAAGACTTCTTTATTTCTCTAAAAGTATCCTTCAATAAGACATTTTTCATAATTACCACTCAATCCTTTCTATAGGAACAGGTTCTGAGTTTTCAACTATGCTATTTACCCTTCCGTTTTTCACCGTTATAACTTTATCTCCCATAGGAGCTAAAGCTAAGTTATGAGTTATTACAATTACTGTAACGCCCATATTTCTATTAGTATCTTGAAGCAATTTCAATACTGCTTTACCTGTATTATAATCTAATGCGCCCGTTGGCTCGTCACAAAGTAAAATCTGAGGATTCTTAGCAAGAGCTCTTGCTATTGCTATTCTTTGTTGTTCTCCCCCTGATAATTGAGCTGGAAAGTTATTTCTTCTTTCCTTTAATCCAACCGCTTCTAATACTTCTTCAGGATCTAAGGGATTTTTACAAATCTGAGTGGCAAATTCTATATTTTCTAATGCAGTTAAGTTTTGTACTAGATTATAAAATTGAAATACAAATCCTATATCAAATCTTCTATAAGTAGTAAGCTGTTTTGAATTGTATGCACTTATATCCTTTCCTCCCACTGATACTTTCCCACTACTAGGAACATCCATTCCCCCTAGTATATTTAATATAGTACTTTTCCCTGCTCCACTTGGACCTGCAACAACTACAAACTCTCCTTTATTTATAGAAAAATCAACTCCATCAAGAGCATTGATTTCCACTTCCCCCATTTTATAAGTTTTTCTAACATCCGAAAACTCAATATATTTACTCACTAATTTCTCCTCCATGATACATCCCCTCTTAATTTTAGAGAGCTTTATAATTAATATTAGTTTTTGCCCTAAACTACAAATTATATTATTCTACTTTAATATTTATATATTTTTAAGAAATTGTCAATTACATAAAAACAGTGTTTCATTTTATTTAACATTATTAAAAATAATTTTATTTATAAAAAGTCCTTTACAAATATACTTTTTATGTCTATAATAAATATACTTAGCCCTAAATATAATAATTTGAATTGTATGAATAATTATATATATTTATATTAAAATTATATATTAGCATAAAAAAATCGGTTATTACTGTTAATAATAACCGAATAAATACCTTTTTATTTATTTGTTTTGTTTATTTATTTTTATTTGTTTTAATTACTATTTTAGATTTAGTTGTTATAATATAAGCTTTCAGACGGATATTCAGGATCACATGTTATTTCTATACCTAATTTTCTAAATGTATCTTCATCATGTCTTCCTAATATTGCTGTAGAATGTCCTTGACAACCTTTTAGTAATTTCAACTTCTCCATAGCAACTTCAGCTGTTGGATTAGTTGCTGCACAAATACTTAAAGCAATTAATATTTCTTCACAGTTTAAAGCTATATTTTTGCTTCCAAAAGTCTTAGACTTTAAGTTTACTATTGGTTCAAGTACAACTGGTGAAATAAGCATTATTTCATCTGCTATATTAGCTAAAGCTTTTATTGCATTTAAAACTGCAGCTGCTGATGCTTCCATTAACTTTGAACTTTTACCTGTTAGTATTTTTCCATCTGGTAGTTCTAATGAAACTACTGGACATACTTCATTTTTAGATGATTTTTCTTTTAATTTAGCTGAAACTTCTCTAGCAGGTTGAACTACTTTTCTATCTGTTTCTTTTAAATTTAGCTCTTCCATAATCAATTTGACTCTTTGAGATGTTTCTTTATCAACATATCCCTTTTTATATTCACAGTTTGTTTTAAAATATCTACTTATTATTTCTTGTCTAGATGCCTCTTTAACTACCTCATCATCAACTATACCATATCCAACTCTATTTACTCCCATGTCTGTTGGAGACTTGTAAATAGATTCTTCACCTGTTATCTTTTCAATTATTCTTTTAAGAACAGGGAATGTTTCAATATCTCTATTATAATTTACAGCCATTTTATTATAAGCATCTAAATGGAATGAATCTATCATATTTACATCCTTAAGGTCTGCTGTAGCTGCTTCATATGCTATATTAAGTGGATGCTTTAAAGGTACATTCCATACTGGGAAAGTTTCAAACTTAGAATATCCTGCAACCTTTCCTCTTTTATATTCATGGTAAAGCTGACTAAGACAAGTTGCTAATTTTCCACTTCCTGGCCCTGGTGCTGTAACAACAACTATAGGTTTTGTTGTTTCTATATAAGGATTCTTTCCATAACCTTCATCACTTACTATAGTATCAACATCTGTTGGGTATCCTTTTGTTGCTTCATGCTTATAAACCTTAATTCCTCTACGTTCAAGCTTGTTAATAAAGATATTTGTTGCTGGCTGCCCATTATATCTTGTAATTACCACACTATTTACATCTAGTTCATATTCTCTTAAGTCATCAATCAATCTTAAGACATCTACATCATATGTAATACCAAAGTCGCCTCTAATTTTATTTCTTTCGATGTCTCCTGCATAAACACAAATTACTATCTCAACCTTTTCCTTTAGCTTATGTAGTAATTTTATTTTTGCATTTTCGTCAAATCCAGGTAATACCCTTTTAGCATGTAAATCAAATAATAATTTACCCCCAAATTCAAGATATAACTTGTCATAGTTATTAACTCTCTCTAAGATATATTTTGATTGTTCCTCAAGATATTTCTTATGATCAAATCCTATCTTCATTTTAACTCCTTTCACGATAAAAAATCTTTATCATTATAAATTATTCATATATGTTAAATCATATTTTTTTATTATTGCATATTTTCATTTCATTGTAAAATATTTTATTTCTAAATTCCCTGGATTTATTAAAAAAATCTCATTTTTAATCTATTATTTCTTTATATTATATATAGTTTTATAAAAATTTTATTCTATTCATAATATAGAATTTTATATAATATTTTTTTCTTATACCAAAGTATGATTAAAAACCTCATTTAGAAATCTCTTTATAATTATAACCTAATAAAATAAATTTTACCTATAATTCAAATCTTATAAAATATATTTTTCTTTATTTTTTTTATTTTCCAAAAACTACTCTTAACATTAGTAAAACCAACCCTTATAGTATATTATACTCTTATATTTATATAGAATTTCATGTTTTAATTTCTTGATTTTCCTATATATTTTATATATTATATACATAGGTTTTCTTTTATTTGAATTAAAAGAAAACCTTTTACTAAATAATTTTTTACATATTTACTTTTTATTTTTAAGTAAGAAGTTTCTAAATATGAAAATAATTATTATCAATGATTTAAGGGGGATGGATTTATGTTTATACTTAACAACATTTATCATGGCTTTAAATTAATAGAAGAAGATACTATTAATGAAATAGGCTCTAAAGCTAAAATATTTGAACATGAAAAAAGTGGGGCTCGTTTACTTCATCTAGAAAATAATGATGATAATAAGGTTTTTTCAATAACTTTTAGAACAACACCAACTGATAATACTGGTGTACCTCATATATTAGAGCACTCTGTTTTATGTGGCTCTAAAAAATATAAAATTAAAAATGTTTTCAGTGACATTTCTCAAAGTTCATTAAAAACATTTTTAAATGCAATAACTTTCCCAGACAATACAACTTATCCTATCTCAAGTAGGAATGAAAAAGACTTTTTTAATTTAATGGATGTTTATTTAAATGCAGTGTTTTATCCAAATATCTATGAAAATCATGATATTCTTCGTCAAGAAGGTTGGAGACATGAATACGACGAAGAAACTGATACGCTAGTATATAAAGGTGTTGTTTATAGCGAAATGCAAGGATCTTTATCTTCACCTGAAGCTAACTTAACAGCACAGATTTATTCTTCACTATTTCCTAACACTACTTATACATACTCAAGTGGTGGTGACCCATTAGTAATACCTAGTCTTACTCAGGAAAAATTCGAAGAATTCCATAGTAAGTACTATCACCCATGTAATTCCTATATCTACTTATATGGAAATCAGGATTTAGATAAATGTCTACAATTAATAAATGATAATTATTTATGTAACTTCGATAAAATTGAGATTCCTTCAAAAATTGATATGGTTGGACCTTTTAATGAAATGCAAGAAGTTACTTCCACTTATTCAATAGCTGTAGATGAGGACCCTACAAACAAAGCTTTCTTAGCTTTAAATTTTGCTGGTAAAGAAAATAGTGATCCTGAAACATATTTAACACTTAAAATACTTTATAATATGTTTATAGAATCCTCTGCATCACCTATAAAGAAAGCTTTACTTGATAATGGTATAGGAGATGGACTTGTTACTTATATGGATATGAATATAGATCCTGTTAAACAATCCTTCTTCTCAATTGCAGTGAATAATACTGATGAATCTAAAAAAGTTGAATTTAAAAAAGTTATTTTTAATACCTTAAAGGATTTATGTGACAAGGGTATAAGTAAAGACTTGTTAAAAGCTTCAATAAATACAATTGAATTTAGATTAAGAGAATCCGATCCTGAAAAGGTAGCAAATAAAGGTATTGAATATAGTTGGCTTACATTACACAGTTGGTTATATGATGCTAGTCCTTTAAATCATCTTAAATATGAAGGAACTTTAAATCGTTTAAAAAACTCTGTTGATGAAAACTACTTTGAGAATTTCATAAGAAGTTATATGCTTGAAAATTCTCACTGTTCTTTAGTTATTTTAAATCCTGAAGCTGGATTAGCAAGTAAAAATTCTAAAGCACTAAAAGACAAATTAAAAGATTATAAAGAAAGCTTAAGTGCAGCTGAATTATGCGAACTTAAAAGAAGAAACTTAAAGTTAAAGGAACGTCAGCTTAGAAAACCTACTGCTGAAGAAGTAGAGACAGTTCCTAAGCTTGCCCTTGAGGATATTTCTAAAGAAGCAGAAGTAATCCCTCAGGTACTAGATAAAAAGGATAATTTAACTATTTTATCTCATAAGTATAACACAAATAAAATTGCTTATATTGACTTTTTATTTGATGCTAGCATCATTGAGCAAGAATATATACCTTATGTAAATCTTTTAAGTTGTGTTTTAGGTGAGTTAGATACAAATTCAAAAAACTATTTAACTCTTAATACTGAAATATATAAGACTACAGGTGGAATAACATACTCAACTAAAGTATTTACTGAAAGAAATAACTGTAATATGTATCACCCTAAATTTATAATTAAAGGTAAATCTCTTATAAATAATATACCTGATTTATTACAGCTTATAAATGAAGTCTTAACCTCTACAAACTTCAATAATAAGCAAAGACTTAAAGAAATAATACAAGAAAGCAAAGTTAAACTTGGAAGATATATGGTAAGTGCTGGAGATTCAGTGTCTTTAAAGACGACTCTTGCAAGCTTCTCTAAAGCTGATAATTATAAAGATTGCTTAAATGGTATTTCATATTATGAATTCTTGTGTGATATAGAGAAAAATTTTGATAAAAACCATGAAATTATAAAAGACAAATTAAATAAAGTATATAAAACTTTATTTAATAAAAACAACTTAATTATATCTTATACTGGAGAAAAAGAAGGTTTAAATACATTAAAGTGTAATCTTGATATATTACTAAGTTCACTTGATTCTCATATAGTACCTGCTGCCAAATATACCTTTGTACCTTACGAAGGCACTGAAGCCTTAGTAACTAACAGTAGTGTACAATTTGTAACTAAGTCCTTTAATTTTAACGAATTGGGCTACAAATTTTCTGGGAAAATGAGAGTTTTAGATAATATATTAAAATCTGTATATCTTCACTCTAGAGTACGTCTTCAAGGTGGTGCTTATGGATGTTTTGTTTACCTTACTGATGATGGTAACATGTCCTTTATTTCTTACCGTGACCCTAACCTTATGGAGACAATAACTACTTATAAAGAAGCTTATAAGTTTTTAGAAGAACTTAATTACTCTGAAGAAGATATTAAGAACTTCATTATAGGAGCTATAGGTAGATTAGATTTCCCAAGGCCACCTGAAGTTAAGGGTGAAATAGCTACTTCACGTTATATTTGTAATATATCTAAAGAAGATATTCAACAAGAGCGTGAAGAAGTTTTAAGTACAACTTTAAGTGATATAAAAGCCTATACTGATATGATCAAAAAGGGTATGGAAAAAAATCACTGCGTTGTAGCTGGAAATGAGTCTAAGATCTCTTCATTAAAGGATATTTTTGATAAAGTATATTATTTAATGTAGTTTTATCTTAGGGTTTTTATTTTAATATAATTTAATGAGCTATGTATGAATTATATAAATGTAATTGTACATAGCTCTATTTATAGAAATAACCCTCTTTAATTACATAAATTCTGCTTAATATATAAACTTCTACTTAATGTGTAACCTAACTAAAGAAATATATTAATAGTTTATATGGCTTATCTGATAAATACCTTTTAATATATAATTTAATTCTTGAGATAATACTTTATTATTGTTACTTGTTCATATTTAAATAAATAAGAGCTATAAGATTAAATCTTATAGCTCTTTATGATAATTAAATTATCTTCTGTTGTTTTGTTGTTTTCTAGCTCTTCTACAGTCTGGGCATCTTACTGGATCGTTGTCAAATCCTTTTTCTCTGTAGAACTCTTGCTCACCTACTGTAAATACGAACTCTTTACCACAATCTTTACATAATATAGTCTTATCTGTCATTATATATTCCTCCTTAAATTAAAGATTTTACATGGACAACAACTCTCTTCAATAAGGAGAATTTATTTATCTATATAAAACTTTTCTTATTACTTATTCAGTATATCATAATTTTATGTAAAAGCAAAGTTTTTTTTGTTTTTATATAATTTTTTGTACTTTTTTGAGACAATAGTAATTATCTAAGTTTTTCACATTTAATTCATGTTTTTTTTATTGAAGAAACCCTTGCTACCACTTGTTTCTCTTAGAAATAGCTAAAATTTTTTTATAGCTATATAACTATTTTTTCATGTGCTTTTTCTGTAAAATAACTCATAAATATACCTATTAATTACTCTTATGCTAAAGCTTTAATTCATACTTAGTTTTGAAGTAAAAAATCATATATTTTTATTAATACATACATTAATTCAAAGCCTAATTTATCTCATAAAATATTCCAATAATTTTTGTAAATATACCTACACTTTTCTTAATAGAATATTATATAGGATATTTTTTTCTTACGGATTCTTCTTAAAAAATTTGCCATAAAAGCATAAGAAATAATTAAGATTTACTTAAACTTTATATGTAGTTTTATGTTATATAATTATAATGTTAAAACTTATATGCATTAAATAATAATTTTAATTATAGAATAATTTTATATATTTACATTTATTTAGAAAGGAGCTTATATGAATAACTTTAAAGATTATATAAACAGACACAAGACATTGATTCTTAGTATTTTTTCTGCTTTATGCTTAACTCTATTAATAATATTATTTCATAAATACCTTAGTAAAATATTTATGTATATTTTCAACGTCGATAATATGACTTATATAAAAGACCTGCTTTGCAAAACAGGATTTATGGGTTGGATTATAATGGTACTTTATAATGCTGCTAGAGTAATTCTACCTTTTTTACCTGCTCAACCCTTTGAGATATTATCTGGTGTTATGTATGGCTCATTCTTAGGCATGCTTAACTGTATGCTAGGAATCATCTTAGGTTCTTTAGTAGTTTTTTATATAGTCAATAAATTTGGTAATAACTTAGTTTTAAAGCTAATAAAGGGAGAGCATATTTCTAAATATGAAAGCATAAGAACTTCTAAGAAAATAGAGATTATCTCTTTTCTTATTTTTCTTCTTCCTGGTACTCCAAAGGACACCTTTACTTACATAGCTGCCTTTACAACTCTAGGACTTAAGAAATTCTTACTTTTTATTTCAATAGCTAGGATCCCAACTGTACTCTCTCTAACAATTGCAGGATCTAATATTATAAAAGGAAATCTTATTACTGGAATCTTAATATATGCTGTAACTATAATTTTAACTTTATTAGGGTGTTTATTTCATAATAAGTTCTTAGAAAAACACTCTTCTAAGAAGCTACAGAGCAAATAAAAAAATACAATTTGCATTTTCTATGCAAATTGTATTTTTTATTATAAAAGACTCTATTTAATTATATTTCTTAAAGCATTTTCTGTAAATTCCTTAGCATTTTTAATATCCTTTTCATCTGGATGACTCTTAGCTTCCATATGATTTTTAAGTTGTTCTTTTATGTGTATATCATCGGGGTTTTCTTTTAACATTACCTTATATCTATCTGTTAATTTTTCATTTATTTTTCCTTGGCAAAGAAAGTGACCTAAGATTTTATTGTTTTCTGGTAAAATCTCTTCAATTCTTTCTTTTATCTTATCATAATATTCCCCTTTATCCGCAGCTCCTAAGGTACCAAAAATCATTACTTCTTTATTATTGATTTTTTCAAGAATGTCCTTTATTTTATCATCACAAGTACCTTTATCTACCCAGTATCCAGCTACTACAATATCATACTCTTCAATATTTATATCCTTTTCTCCAAGCTTAATAATATCCTTATTGAAAGGTATAGCTTCGTAAATCGCCTCTGCTATTTTCTTTGTATTCCCTGTTAATGATGAATATATAACTATTGCCTTCATTATAAACACCCTCCTCATAAATAAAATTTTAAATACATATACCTATATTATAGGTTATTTTTCATATAATCTCATAATTTTATTACTTATATAACTAAAATATCTTATTTTGTTTATATCTCATACCCTATATATTAAGTTATCTATTATTACAGTTTTATTATTTTTTAGTTAAAATATAAACTTAATAACTTTATGAAATTTCAACATAATAGTAATCCTTATTTATAGTTAAACAACCTTACTTAATATATTATGAGATTTTAATATTAAAAGAAAAAGCCCTAAGTTTACTTAGGACCTTCTCTACGATATATATTATTATAAGAATGGCTAAATTAAAATAATACTACTTAAGAATTTTATTTATGGCTTCCATGCACAACTTCAAACCCTTCTTTTCTCAAAAGTTCTTCATGCAAGTTATATTTATCACATTCCACCTTTATACAAAGAGCAATGTGTATTGTATCTATATTGTTATTTTTTAACTGTTTGATTTTATGCTCCCATTCTTCGAAATCCGTCATAGTATCCTTGCATCCAATGCAGTAAAAGAAACTTCCCAATTCTTCTTTTTTATCTTTATATATTTGAAAAGCATCCTTTGAGTTATTATATGCCTTAAAACATCCGGTTCCAGAACATCGTCCCATTAACTTTCTACAAGCCATTATTCCTATGCTCATTATATACTCCCCCTTTTATACTCTAAAAGTTATATATATTGGCGTTTCTTCTTTATGAATGGTGCAATCAACCTCATAAACCTCTTTAATTAGTTCTTTAGTCAACACTTCTTCTGGTTTACCACTAGCTGCAACCTTTCCCTTATGCATTACATATAATCTATCACAATAAGCTGTTGCTAAATTTAAGTCATGTAAAGCCATAACCACAGTTATTCCCAAGGATTTAACTACCTTTAAAATTTGTAATTGATACTTTATATCCAGATGATTTGTAGGTTCATCTAATATTAGTAAATCTACCTTTTGTGCTAAGGCTCTAGCTAAAAGCACTCTTTGCTTTTCTCCACCAGACAAAGTAGAAAAACTTCTATTAGCATACTCCAGCATATCAACCTTTTCTAAAGATTCCCTTGTTATCTTGTAGTCTTCCTCTGTGTCCATTTCAAGCATAGATTTATGCGGACTTCGTCCTATAAGCACCATATCCTGAACCTTTATATCAAAAGCTACATTATTAAACTGCCCTACAACCCCAAGTTCACGTGCCATATCCTTAACTGAAATTTTATTAAGATTTTTATTGTCAATATACATAATTCCCTTAGCAGGTTTATAAATTCTATAAATAGTCTTCAGTAAAGTAGATTTTCCACTTCCATTAGGTCCAATCAAACCTACAAACTCGCCCTTTTCTACATTTAAATTAGCATTTTCAACTATAGATTTATTATCTAATTCAACATATAAACCTTCCACATTTAATTTCATAATTAACTACCTTTCTCCAAAGCTATAAGCACGCTTTATCATTATATACATAAAGAAGGGTGCTCCTATTACAGAAGTTATTATTCCTATAGGCATTTCCATATTCTTCAATATTATACGAGCTAGAACATCCGACCAAACAAGAAATATTCCTCCTATAAGCATAGCCACTGGTAAATTAATTTTATGATTTGTTCCAACTAAGCTTCTTGTTATATGTGGAATAATTAGTCCTATAAACCCTATAACTCCACAGCTAGCAACTAAAACTCCAGTTAAAATTGAAACTGCTATAAGATATATCTTTCTGTACTTATGTAGATCTATTCCTAAAGTTATAGCGGCTTCATCTCCTAAAAGCATAATATTCATAACACGTGCTTGTGATATAAAAAATACCGCCATAATAATTACAAGAATAGTAGCTAACCATAAGTTGTCCCACTTAGCTGCGGTTAAGCTTCCCATTGTCCAATCCGAAATAGATCTAATGGCACTATTATCATTAGTTAAATATATCATAAAGCTAGAAAATGCTTTACAAATCAAATTAACTACCATTCCTGATAAAACTAATTTAATAGGGGTTATTCTTCCTCCCATTGAAGAAAGTTTAAATACCACAGCTGATGCAAGTAATGCTCCAACAAAGCCCCAAAATGCGGTACTAGTACCTTGTAAAGCCCCATTTAAAATTGTTGATCCTATTAATATTGAAAAGGTTGCTCCAAGGGTAGCTCCTGAAGATATACCTAGTACATAAGGGTCTGCTAAAGGATTTTGCACAGTAGCCTGCATAACAGATCCACCAAGTGCAAGTCCCATACCAGTTATCACTCCAAGCAATACCCTTGGTAATCTAATTTGCCATACAATATCAATAATTGATTTTTTAAAAGAATCATCTAAAATCTGTACTCCAAATATTTTATTTATAATTACCTTATAAACATCACTAGCTGGAATTTTAACAGATCCAATAGATACGGCTAAAATTATTGATATTATCAATACTATAACCAAAGCTATTATTATAATAAAGTTTTTATTTTTCACTGGTTTTAAATTACTTTGTAATTTTTTACTTTGCACTTATTCTCAAAACCTCAATTCTATTTAAATAAATCAGGATATAATTCTTTAGCATAATGATTTACAGCATCTATAACACGTACTCCACCTGCCCATGTTTCAGCTAAACCAGTGATTATTATTTCTTTGTTTTTAACTGCTGTAACATTTTTTAATGCTGGATTATCAGTAAACACCTTTGCTAGCTCTTCATCACGCACATCTTTTCCATCTGCTTGATGTACTAATATAATTGCATCAGGATTTAATCCTACTATATCCTCTAAACTAACTTTCCCTGATTCTTTTCCTAAATTTTCAGCTCCAGCCTTTAGTACCATGTCTCCAACTAAATCATTTTTACCATATAATCTAAATTCGCCTTCTTTACCTTCTTCTAAAACTAAAACTGTCTTTTTATGTTCTAATTTAGAAGTTTTATCTTCTATTACATTTAACTTATCTTCAATATTTTTTACATAAGCATTTGTTTTATCCTCTATATTAAATATAAGTCCTAAATCTTTAATATCTTTAATTAAATTATCTACAGTATAATTTCCTACAGTTTTAACTGTATTTCTTTGAGCGAAGGTATTAGTTCCTCTTTCTATCCACTCACTAACATCACCTAAGGTTTTATCACTGAAAACACTTTTCCATCCAAAGATAAAATCTGGCTCTAAAGCTAATACCTGTTCCTTAGTTGGATATTTCTCTGATATAACAGGTATTTTTTTATATTTGTCCTCTAATCTATCTAAAATTGGATTATCAAGATAGCAAGTTCCTATTAATCGATCCTCTAGGCCTAAATCAAGCATAATTTCAGTAGTTGTTTGATTTGTAGTTATTACTTTCTCAGGAGCTTTCTCAAAGGTAACCTTTACTTCTTCCCCTGCAAAATTATAGTTAGTAATAGTTACAGGATAATGTGTTGTTGCATCCTTAGAGTTTGAACCTTCCTCTACCTTAGGCTTACTTTCTTCCCCTTTACCTTCAGCTCCTTTAGTATTTGAACACGCTACCAAAGCTGTACTTGTTGTAATAATAGCTACTCCTACTATAAGTTTAGTTAATAAATTTTTTAATGTCTTCCCCTTCATACGTATCATTCCTCTCTTAAGTTTAAAATCTTTATATAATAAAATTAAATTATTTATACATATCATGTGAAATATTAGTCTTAAAATATAATCCTATGCAATAATATAAAAAACCCTTTAACTCTACACTTAAAGAGTTAAAGGGTCAAAAATACACATGGTATTACCGTATTTTTCCAATTTAACACTCCTCTATCCTTCGTAGAGCTACAGTGTAACTAATAGGCAGGTCTTCTGGCTCAAGTATCATCATCTTTTTAACCTTCCCGTATTAACAGTGGTATTAGAAAAAAGACTACTCTTTTACAGCGGCGGGACCGCGCGGGATTTACACCCAACTTCCCTTTTAATCAATAACATAATTTAAATGTTACTAAACCTATTAATATACTTTTATTTAAATTCTATAGTAATATTCAATTGATAATTATTTTCTTTTTTAGAGTATCATATAAAATTTTTCATGTCAATTATTTTAATTCTCATTATTTTTATGGTTTTTAGGCCATTTTTTATAATTAAAAGCTTTTTTACTAAATTCATGTAAATAATTTAGATCCTTAGCAATTCCACTTATAATCTTATTAGCTTCTTCATAGGCTAAGTCGTAATCATCTCTTGTTATCACATGGTTATTTAAGGCTTCCTTTAAATCATCTTCATCTATAAGTAAAATTTCTGAGGAAGGTAAAACTATTACATCTAAATATAAATCATCATAAAAAGGATTACCCTCAGTATCAACTCCATTTTGTTTCGTTATATCGAAATACCATTGAACTATTTCTCCTTTGCTATCAAACATCGTAGTTAAGCACCATTTCTCCTGCAATGGTACATACTGAACCCAAGTGTATCCACTATTAGCTATGCAATAATCTTTTCCTATCATATTTTTAATCAAAGGTCTGTTAACACTTTGTAATATTGTTTTAGCTATAAACCCATTAAAACCCTCTTCTTTAGCTAAGTTTATTTCAATTATACTTTTATCAATTCTTGCCCAGTTGCTCCTATCTAATCCCTTTCTTTTCATCTTACTACACCCTATCCTTTATTTTTGCTAGAAGCATTTAAACTACTCCTATATTGAAACAAATTTATTTTTTACTATAATTAATTACTCTTTTCAAAATAAATTTATACTTTTTGAAATTATACCATTTTTAAATACAACTTTCTTTAAATTATATTACCTTAATATAAAAACTACATATCCCTTAAAGATATGTAGCTTAATTTTATTTTTATTTATTCTTTTAACTATATATAAATAGACTTTATCATATAGGCTATATAAAAATTATTCTTTACCTTTAGTTTATTCCTATCTTTATACTTAAATTATTTTATTATTTTAAAATTGGAATTTAGACTTATATTAGCCTTTTTCCTAATTTTCTCACCTTGTGTTTTAACTTCTTCTAGCAACTCTTTTTCATCTAAAACTTCAATTTTTCTTTCTTTCATAAGCCACGTACCATTACATATTGTGGATTCTACATTTTCACTACTCATAGAATAAACTATATTTCCAATAGGATTATGCATTGGAAGTGAATGAATTGTATTTGGATTCAAGATAATTAAGTCTGCTTTTTTACCGCATTCCAAGCTTCCTATTTCCTTATCTAGTAAAGCACACTTAGCTCCATTTATCGTTGCCATTTCTAAAACTTTTTCTGCACTTACTACCGTAGGATCTAAAGTTCTTCCTTTATGAATAAGAGATGTTAAATACATTTCTCTCATCATATCCATCCTATTATTAGAAGGAGCTCCATCAGTTCCAATAGAAACAGGTATTCCTTTGGAAAGCATTTCTGGTACAGAGGCAAATCCTAAAACAACCTTCATAGCTGCTGCTGGATTATGTGAAACTTTAACATCATTTAGTCTAAATAAATCTATTTCTCTATTAGTAAGCCACACTGTATGTACTGCCAATAAGTTAGACCCTAAAATCCCTAATTTATTAAGATGCTCAACTGTAGAAGTTCCTCTTGTAGCCTTTGCAAAATCAATCTCTCCAGAAATCTCTGCAATATGCATATGCATTCCTGTATTATATTTATCTGCAAGCTTTTTCGTTTCAATTAAAAGTTCATCTGAGTTATTAAAAATAGTTCTAAGTCCAAACCAAATCTTAACTCTTCCTTGTGCTGAATTATTATATTTTTCAAAAAGTTCTATTTGAGTTTTCAGCTCCTCTTCCGTTGACTTTTGCCAAACCGCTGGTAAACCTTCCCCTTGGTCCATTACTGATTTAGCTAAACATCCTCTTATTCCAGTATCAGAAACCGCCTGAACCATAGCATCTACATACTGTCCACCGGACTCTAGAAATGTTGTAACACCAGACTTTATCATTTCAATGCAACATGCTTTAGAAGATATATAAGAGTCTTCATAAGTAAAACCACTTTCGTAAGGCCATACTCTATCTCTAAGCCAAGTCAATAGATCTACATCATCAGCAATTCCTCTTCCTAACTGTTGCGATAAGTGAACATGAGTATTTATAAGTCCTGGCATGACTATTTTCCCTTTTGCATCATATTCCTCCACATTGTTCCCTAAATCATTAAAATCTATTTTTCCAACCTTCAATATCTTATCATTTTCTATTAATATACTTCCATTCTCATATACTTCTCTTTCTGAGTTCATAGTTATTATATAGGCATTTTTAATTAGTAACTTCGACATAAATTTCCTCCCAAATATGTACCCTTAAATATAAATACAAAACTTTTTATTTGAATATTAATTATTATTATACTTTTACCTAAACATAAGTCAATGATTTTATATATATTTCATTTTTTACTTTTCTTATTTCTTCATTAAGCTTACTTATTTTACTTAGGTTTTCAGCATTATTAGTTACAATAAATTTTCTATCATTTTTATTTTCTATTTTATTCCATATATTTATCAAATTCTATCTTTCCTTACTCAAATACCCATGTTTATGTAACACTTTTTATATAAATACATATTCTTATAGTAAAGACGCTTTTAAATTTACTAAAAAAGGAGTTAAAAGTTATGTGTGATAACAGTTGTTTAAATAATAATAAACCTACAGATAAATGTAAATACTTTGAAAGAAAAGCATTGAAATTAAGTCAAATAGCTGAAGCTTTAGGTGTTAAAGCTGCTAAGAAAGCTAAAGAGGCTCGTGTTTTAGGTATGGAAGCAAAAAACTGCATGAGATGTGCATATGAAAAATTTGCTAAAGCTCAAGCTTTATTTAATGAAGGTAATGAAATATTATCCAAATGCCAATGTTTGAGTAAAAAGGCAGCAATTTTTAATTATAAAGCAGTAAAATGCTATGCAAACTGTCCTGTATCTTGCTTTGAAAATTGCAGACAATTAAGATGTAACGCTAGCTTATTAAATAAAAAATGTTATTTCTTAAGATGTGAAGGAACTAAAGTATTAGCTAAAGCTGCTGAAGTTCAAAACGAAGCTATCTGCTATCAAACTAAAGCCATTGAATATATGGAAGCTGAAAAAACTGCTTGGAAAGAATATGCCGACTTAGTTAATGAATCTCAATGTTGTTATGAAAAGGCTGCTTACTTCAGTAATAAAGCTATGAATTGTTATGCTTATGTTAAGGGTAGCTCTTCTAATCCATGTGGAGGCTGCAATGGATGTGAAAATGTGCCTACACCATATTCAAATGTAGAATTTAACGAAACTTTTGAAGAAAACTTTGAGTCATCTGATTATGTTTCTTCAGTATTTGAAAATATAAATAATACTGGATGCACTAAATAGTATTCTAAACTATGTAAAAATATAAGTCATATATAAAAGGGGCTATTGCACTAAGAATAACTTTAGAAAAATATTTGTATTTATAATTAACTTATTAATACAATATATTTCACGTTAATTCATTAATGCTATAGCCCCTATATATTTAAAGTTTATTCTAAATTCAAGTGATTTTTTAATAAATATTTTGTTAAATAAAATAATGCCGTAGCTAAAATTCCGCTCCAGATAACCACCCCTATAATACCTGCAATATTGCTTACATACATAAATTTTTCTAGTACAAATTTGAAAACTGTTGTTGTTAAAAATGCTATAATCCAACTAATTATAAAAAATATTATAAACGCAACTGGTATTCTGTGCTTATTAAATCTACCAACTTGAGCAAAAGAAAGAGATGCATATATGCACAGTAGCGGCAATGTATAATTAATCACTATACCAACTGGAATTAAAATAACCAATGAAATAATTTCCCAATTTTCTAAAGTTATCATACTTATAAGTCTTGGCAATTCTGATTTCAATGCAACAAAAGCCTCTGCTATTTCTTTAATTGTTATTGAATTAGTAGCCATAATCATAAATGCTAAAATAGCAATAATCCCTGCCAAAAATGCCCAAGTCACTGATACTATTAATTTAGATATTATAAGTTCACCTGACTTTACAGGTAAGGTAAACATAAGATATCCCTCATCTCCTAAGAGATTTTTATTAAACCTTTCAATACAAACCGTCAAATTAAGCACTGCTGTTGCAACAAATAAACCCACTAATATTATTATTCCTAATACTGGTACCTTCTCTAAAGCTGGAATGGGCATAGTTATTCTAGTTATAATTGAAACTATAAGAATTGCTATATATAACGGAATAAATTTACGACCTGTAGCCTTAAATTCATATTTTAAAAGTTTTGCTAACATCTGAATACCTCCCTAAATAAAGCATCAATAGATTTTCCTTTTTCAGCTTTTATATCGTCTACATTTCCTTCAAGCACTACTTGGCCATTATTAAGAAAAATAATATCATCACATAAGCTTTCAATTTCTTGTATAAAGTGAGTAGCAAGTACTATACTACTATCCTCAGAATAATTTTTTATAATAGTGTTTAATATATACTCCCTAGCCGCTGGATCTACCCCACCAATTGGTTCATCTAAAATATATATACTCGCCTTTCTAGACATAACAAGTATAAGTTGTACCTTCTCCTTCGTTCCCTTTGACATTGATTTTATTTTACTTTTCATATCTATTTTTAAAGCTTTCACCATATCTAAAGCCTTAGCTCTATCAAAGTCCACATAAAAATCATCAAAGAAATTTATAAGTTCTTCTACCTTCATCCACTCACTTAAATAAGTCCTTTCTGGTAAATAAGCTACTACAGCTTTAGTTTCTATACTTGGATGCATACCATTAATTAATATCTCTCCATCACTGGGTTGAAGAAGCCCATTTATTAACTTTATCATTGTACTTTTGCCGCTTCCATTAGGACCTAATAGCCCAACTATTTTTCCTTTACTTATACTAATATTTACATCATTTAAAGCAACTTTACTTCCATAATCTTTGCTTAAATGCTTTATTTCTAATATATTATCCATCTAATCCATCTCCCTTAAATAATCTTCTATTAATTCCACAAGTTCATTTTTACTATACCCAAGAGGCATAAGTCCCTTGATAGTTTCTTCAATGATTTTGTTTGCATAATTATTTTTAACACTTTTTATAAGCATTGCATCATCAGTAACGAATCTACCACTTGTTCTTTGGCTATAAATAAGATCTTCTCTTTCTAATTCAGAAAGAGCTCTTTGCATTGTATTAGGATTAACTCCCGCCTCCTGAGCCATATCTCTTACTGAACTTAATTTTTCTCCAACTCCTATTTTACCGGATATAATATCAAATTTAATTTTGTCAACAAGCTGTATATATATAGGTTTGTCTGGATCAAAATCCCAAGGCATTGTATCAACTCCTTATTGTATTAATTTCTTAATACAATAATATGACTATTGTTATGTTTTGTCAATACTACTTTATAAAATAAATAAAAAAATAGTTTACAAAGTTACTTTTAACTTTGTAAACTATTTTCACATCAAGTCTTATAAATTTTTATTAGTGATGTCCACAACCATCATGGTTACAGCTATGATTTTTAGGGAATTCATTTAAATTACCTTCATTGAAAGCTTTTATATTATCTTCTATAGTTCCTGATACAGCTCTAAAAACCTTAATGCCTAAAGAGTTTAATTTAGTTATAGCACCTGCTCCTATACCACCTACTATTACTGCATCTACAATCTCACCTGATAAAGCTTTTATAGGTTGACACTTTCCATGCTCATGACCTAAATCTCCATTACCTACTGTCTTAACTTCACCTTTTTCTAAGTCACATATTACAAATACTGGTGCTGATCCAAAATGTCCATATGGAACACTTTTCATCCCCTCATTAGATTCTACTGGAAAACAAAGTCTCATATTTACTCCTCCTCTAATAATCTTTTGCAACATCCTTTAGTTGCTTTACAACTTTTTTGACATCGCAGCATATTAAAATCATTTATATTTAACTTAGTATTAATTAAGCTAATATCTTCATATAGTAAAACTTTCAAGAAATCCATAGATGATTCTAAAACCTCTTTGTTTAAATCATAAGTAACGTAATACCCCTTCTTATATCCTCTTATTAATTCAACATCCTTTAAAATCTTAATATGTTGAGATACCGCAGCCTCAGAAATTTCTAAGTGTTTAGCAATCCCTTTAGCACACATATTTCTTTTAGATAATAATATCAAGATTTTTATTCTTGTTTCATCGCCTATGGCCTTAAAAACCTTAACCTGTTCCTTCATATTCTCTCCTTACTTTCACTTAGTTTAATTAAGTGATTGCTTAATTAAATAATAATACTCTTAACTATTTTTTTCAAGTCTTTTATTATATATTTTTTATTAATTATGTAATTTTATATTGATACATATTATAACACCCGCAATACAGTGATTTTATTCTTTCTATTAATTAACTTAAAGCTAAAAATGTAATTTGGGCTTATTCACTATACTATATTTTTAATAATTAAACTTACAACTTAAAATAGTACCTATTAAAGAAAATAAAAAACTGAAATCATTACATAATTTCAGTTTTAATTGAACTTTTATAAGCTTCTTCAAAATTTTTATCTTTGTTTTAAATTAGCTCTTTATAATTATCTTCCTTAAATCCTATTACAACCTTATCTTCTTTTACTAGTATAGGTCTTTTCACAAGCATTCCATCACTTGATAATAACTCAGCAATATCTTCCTTGCTCATGTCTTTAACCTTATCTTTAAGGTTCATTTCTTTATATAATTTACCACATGTATTAAAGAATTTTTTTGGCTCTAAGCCGCTCATTTCCATCCACTTAAGAAGCTCTTCTTTACTTGGTTTTTCTTCTACTATGTTTCTATGATTAAACTCTATATTATTATCTTTTAAAAACTTAGATGCTTTTTTACATGTTGTACACTTTGGATATTCTATAAATAACATATTACTACACTCCTTAATTCTTTACTTTTCTATATATTAACCTAACTATAGTGATATAATCAACATTTTTCTTAATTTTCTATTTATTATTGGTTTTCTATAAATACTCATAATACTTATCTCACTTTAAAAGCCTATTTACTTAGATATAACATTTCCATATGAGGTATATCATCCTCTAAATAAATATCTGATACTTCTTTAAAGCCTATGCTTCTATATAAATCCAAAACATATTCTTGAGCTGAAATCCTAATAGCCTTTTCATTTAATTCTTTTTCTACAAAATTAATAGCTATTAATAGCATATCTTTTGCCAATCCTTTTCTTCTACATTCAGAGTTCACAACAACTCTTCCTATAGATACCTCATCTTCATAAGAAACCCCTTTCTTAACTACACGTAAATATGCCTTAACCGCTTCTCCTTCCATAGAAAAAATATGGTAGGAATTTATATCCTTATTATCACAATCCTCATAAGGACAATTTTGTTCTACTATAAAAACTTCATTTCTTAGCTTTAATATGCCATATAGCTCCGTTGTTGTCAGTTCCTCAAAGCTTTTTATAATCCATCTCATAACTTATCCTCCTAAAGTTTTTACTATATAGTTATTTTTTAGTATATCAATATTTTTTAATTCTTTGCAACAAAATAAAAAATCAACGATATTTTATTTTTAAACTAATCTTAATCGTTGATTCTTTAAGTTATTTATTATTGTAATTTTTTTCAGTTTTAAGCCTTAATTTTCTCTTTTATTTTCTTAAACTCATTTTTATTTTCCTTTGTGAATCCAACTAAAACTCCTGAAGACCTTTTGGCTATTTCCTTTATTGACTCATCAAAAGCTTCATTATATTTTTTAGCAACTGTAACTTTTCCTAAAATGTATTTTTTACCATTATAGGTATGAATAACTATGCTTCTGCTTAATTCCATAGCATAACGCCCCATGTTTTTTCTTCCATATATCCAAGCTATATCCTTATACCTTATTATAACTATGACTGGATAAAAACTAATTAAATAATCCTTAGTTAAAATTAATCTTTCTCCTTCATATTCTTCGGCATTACGATCATCAATTTGCATATATATATCTTGAAGTTTACCTTGCTCTTCAATTAAATCCATCTGTTTTTTAGATTTAAAAATGGCTATTATTTTCTTTACAATTAATACAACTGATAAACTAATAACAGAAATACAAATTATAATATATGTGTCTACAGAACTTTTAGGATTTGCACCAATGTTTAAATAATATTGTCCTATTTCAGCCCTTATTTCCTCATCACTTGATACTTGATCATTAAATCCTAATCTAAATTCTTCTATTGCAATTGTCATTAAATCATGTGGTATACGTTTTGATGTGTCTAATAGCAATTCTTTTTTGGAGGAGTGTCATCCTCTGATTCGCTGTATGTGTACGCTATTATATCCTTGAATTTTTCTTCTTCACCCTCATAAAGTTTTATAATGTATATATTTTCTTCATCAAAGGCAAAGTGAAATCTTTCTCCTGTATCTTGCTTAAAAAATATAAAATGCTCCTTTTCATAGCTTGCAAATTCATCTGTCATCATTTGCATGTCAATTTTAGCATATTGATTATTTCGTGATACATTCTTAAAGTGAATTGCTTCTGGAAGTCTAGCATCTCTTGATTTAAAACTAAAAAATAAGATTATTGATGCTATAATAGTTATAATAACACATAGGATTATACACATATATGCCCCTACAAAAGCTATCCTTATCTTGTGCCTTGCATTTTTTATACTCATAAAAATCACCCACTATATAATTTTTTATAAAAATATCCTCTTAGTTTAATTCTCTTAAAGTTTTTCATAATACAATATTCCTTTTCTCCCCAATTCTAAAGTTGATACTACATCCCCTTTCTCATTTATAACAAAGGCTCCTCCAAAATATGGGTCACCTATGTAATTAACTAAAAAGGTAAATGTCTTAAGCTTTTTTATTCTTTCACAATAATCTTTTTCTTCTTCATCTATCCACCTTTTCATTGAAGCTTCACCATTAAAAAATGATCTTGCAAAAGGAAAAAGTAAATAATCAGCTTTTAACTCTTTAACTGAATCAAGTATTTCATCATCAAACAAATCCCCGCATATTAGAATTGTCATATTTCCAAAACGTGTTTTAAAGAGACATGTTCTTTGCCCTTCAGCATAAACTCCATCTACGGATGGATCTCTCCACCCAATAGACTGTCTTCTGTAATTTTCTAGTATTTCACCATTACAATCAATGTATATAGCAGAATCATACAAAGTATTCCCTTCTAATTCAAAATATCCTATACATACATCTATATTGCACTTTTTAGCACATTCTCTAATGCTGTTAATTTCATAAGAATCCTTTGATACTCCTAATTTCAAATCATGTTCGATGTCATCATTATTAATTAACCCTGTTATAGCAGTTTCAGAGAAAACAGCTAGTTCTGCTTCTTCACTAGCTGACTTCTCTATTCCTAGTACAATGTTTTTAATATTCTGACTTTTGTCATTTTCTATAATTTCATTTACTATAAGTGCTGTCTTCATAATTTTCCATTTCCTTATACCCTAGTTTTTTCTTCTAATTTCCTAAAAGCTTTTTTATTCTCCTGGTTAAATCCTATTAAGGCTTTAGGAGCTTTTGTCATTAACTCTTGTAATACCTCTTCAAAACTCTCTTTGTTCTTTCTTCCATAACAATCTGTAGTTGCTATAATATATTTTTTCTTGCTTTGATTATATACTACTATAGAATCACTTAAATGAAGTATAAGCTGCCTTCTATTTTTCTGCACATATATCCAACTTATATCATCATATTTTATAATGTCTATCTTAGGGTAAAAATTAATTAAGTAATCCTTAGTAAGCATTAATTTTTGTCTTTTATAATACTGTGAAGTACTACTATCCATTTGAATATAAAGATTCTCTAATTTAAATTGTTTTTCTAATTTTCTTAATGATAATTTAGATATTATTAACAATATAACCCTTACAATCAAAACAAGTATTCCTACTAGTATCAAAACACCGCCTATGCCCAAATATACATATTGTTTTGTATTTGGAGTAGTTTTAGTATTTAAATAATACTTGCCTATTATATTTATTACTTCTTCATCGCTATATTCATAATTTTCAAAAACTTCTCTATACTTCTGTACAGTCATTTTCATTAAATCCTCTGAAATAAGTTCCGGCATACCTGCTATAGATATCTTCTCAGGAAGTTTTGTGTTTTCATCTGAACTGTAAGTATAATCTACTATTTCATTAAATTTTTTAAACTCATCTTTATCTAAATTTATTACATAAATTGAATTATCATCAAGCGCAAAATGAAATCTATCAATTGGCTCCTTTGTTTCATAGATATACCTATCTCTTTCAAGTGTCGCAAATTCTTCAGTTAATAACTGTACATCAATTTTAGAGTATTGATTTTCATTGACTGCATCTAAAAATTCAATTGGTTCTGGCAAATCATTATTTTGCGTATTTATCCAAAAATACCCACTTATTCCCCCCAATACAATTAAGCATATACATAAAAATATATTTATGTAGTGTTTAGTAAATGTTTTTCTTATTATTTGTCGTCCTTCCTCTTCCTTCATAATAACCCCTCGTTATATAATATTTTAATAAATTATACCACCTTTTTCATTAACATTTAAAGTATTTTTTTTATTTTTTTTACATATAATTTATATTATTTACATTTTTAATATTTTTTATAATAAAACCCTGTTTAATATTGTATCCTTTATGGATAATTTGGATATATAGATATATTTTTTTCTATTACGCTTCATTTATTAAGTGTAAATTCTACTAACTTATAAGTTTATACTTCATTCTAATCCTATATTTTAACTGATTTTATATTTATAATATAAAAAAGAACATTAATTAAAAACTATATCTTCTAATTAATGTTCCTTATACCTTATTTATAGATGTAGTAACTCAATAAAACTATACATCTATATTATATTAAGTTTATATTAAATAAATTTATCCTTAAGACCACAATATGAAACTACAAAGGTAAATATAATTTATTTTATATAGTACTTATTCTAAAAAACTCTTCATTAAATATGCTAAACTTATCTTTGATTTTTAAATTCCTTATATCCCATATAAACTATCCAAACATATGCTAAGGTTTTAGGAATCATTAACATACCTACCCAACTAATTTTACTTGCCCATAATACAACTGGTATGTAAAATCCAAAGGATAAAATTATAGCTAAATACATAAATTTAAAACTATTATCCTTATTTTCTTTCGCTTTCTTATAAAATATGTAAATAATTATTGCTCCTAGTATAGCAAAAGGAATATTTCTATATACCCCCCATGAAACAGGAGAATGATAATTTAACCATTCATTTTGTGGGAAAAGGCATAAAATAATTCTAACTGCTGCTAATAAATAGATGCTTATAGTTAAAGACTTATTCTCTTCAGCTTTATATCTTTCTTTCCATACATAGTATAGAATCACATAAAAAATCGTCATTGTTATAGAAGTAATAAATTTTCCTACTCCTAATGCTGCTGCATGAGCTTCAAGTCCATCGGTTAATAATGCATATGCTCTAGGAACTAAATGGAATGAATCTCCTAATCCTAAAATTACTGCCATAAAACCAAAAAGTTTATGTTCACTTTTTGCTTTACTGTTTTTAATCATTTTAACACCTAAAACTATTACAGTTGTTAAATAAATAACATCAAATAATGTTTCCATAATTGCTTGCATAAAAATCACCTCTTCTTAAATTTGAACATTGTTCATTTGAGATTATATTAAAAATCATACCAAAGTATGATTTTATTCATAACATAACTTTATAAGTAAATTTTTAAAAAAGTTAAAGTCTGAACTTTGTTTTTTTAATAGCAAAATTATATTATCAAAGATAAATTCTGAAAATAACTCCTTTTCCTTTTCAGTCTTAATTAAGCTAGGTTTTATATTTTCGTCCTTAATCATTAAGGATAATATAATAGATTTTACTATAAAAAAGTATTCTTGCTCTTTTTTCTTGCTTAGTAACTTCTCTTGAGCACTTAATATAGATAATTGCTCAAGCCAATCTTCTTCAAATCTACTTAAGTAAGTATTTAATTCATCATATATTTTTTCTAAAGAATCTAAAAAGTTCATATTACTTAATTTACTAAAATCTATTTCAGAAAAAATATCTGACCAAAAGTTTTCTATTACAGCCACAAGCAAATCAGCTTTAGTAGGAAAATAATTATACACTGTACCTATAGAAATATCACTTTTTTTAGCTACCTTTCTAATATTAATACTTGCTATTCCCTCATTAAATGCAATATCCTTTGCTGATGCTAAAATAATTTGTTTTGGGTTTTCATAATGTTTAGCCATGTTTTATCCTCTCTTATTGAACATTGTTCATTATCATTATAATTTACAAGATTTATATTGTCAACTTTCAAATTTTATTCTCTTTTTCTTTTTTTGCATAATTATTAACAATGTTTTCACTTTCTTTAATGTGTCTTTGTACTTTCTTTAACAATGTTTTTCAAATTAATTCCTATTTTTCTTTAAAGTATACTTTTTTAATATATTTTAAATTGACTAAATTATTTAAAAAATAGCCCTGAAGCTAGCTATTGTCTAAAGTCTTTTAAAAAGGTTTTTCATCGAAGAACTTTATTTTTTAAAAAATTTTCTTTGATTAAGTACTTGAATTTACTATTTTAAGAGTGTATTATTAACTCATACACGCACTATATATTTCCATGAAAATCAAATTAATTTTAAATAAAAGAATCATTTTTATAATGTTTTATGAATAAATATATTATTAATATTGCATTTTTAAATTTGTATTGCGTAATATAACAATTTTAATTAATATTCGAAAATGGAGGTAAGGGAATGAACCGATTTACTCAAAAAAACCGAGGTTTAGATAAGGCCTTAGCCAATAAAATTAATAATATTATAGTTGAGCACGACAATGACAATACTCAACTTATAGGTATACTTTTAGATATACAATCAGTAATAGAAAGACATTATATTCCTGAAGAAGTTTCTTATTATCTTTCTGAAAAATTGGACGTGCCTCTTAGTAAAATCTATGATGTTATATCTTTTTACTCTTCTATATCAGATACACCACGTGCTAAATACCCTATACAAGTTTGCAATAGTATAGTTTGTAAAGTTAATGATAGCACTACTTTATTTGAAACATTAAAAGATATATTAGGTATTGAGTTAAATGAAGTTACCTATGATGGCAGATTTACCTTAGAAAAAGTTCCTTGTTTTGGAGCTTGTGATATTGCCCCTGCTATAAGAATCAATGGTATTGTATACGGTAACTTAAATACTAGAGAAAAGATTCAAAATATTTTAAATAATCTTGATTAGGAGGTAATTATTATGGCTAAAACCGTAAACTTTATAAGCAAAAACTTTGGAAAATATGATATAAACTCAATTGACTCCTATGAAAAAATTGGAGGCTTTTCTGCACTTAAAAAAGCTGTTACAATGGATGGCTTTGATATAGCTGCTAACTTATCACTTTATAAGATAAAAGGTCGTGGTGGTGCTGCTTATGAAATGGGTAAAAAATGGTCCCAATCTAAAAAAGTAATTCATCCAGATAAGGTTGTTATCTGTAATGCTGATGAAGGAGAACCATGTACTTTTAAAGATAGAACTGTAATAGAAAATGATCCTTTCAGATTAATTGAGGGAATGATAATTGCTGGTTATAGTGTAGATGCTCAAAACGGCTATATATACCTTCGTGAAGAATATAGTCATTTAAGACCCTTACTTTTAAATGCTATAAAGCAATCTAAAGAAAAGGGTTATCTTGGTGAAAACATTTTAGATAAAGGCTTTAGTTTTAATATACACCTTTATTCTGGTGCTGGTGCTTATGTATGTGGTGAAGGTACTGCCCTTATTGAATCTATAGAAGGAAATAGTGGTAGACCTAGAATGAAACCACCTTTTATAAAACAATCTGGTTTATTTAGCAAACCAACCTTAGTTAATAATGTTGAAAGTTTATCTCTTGTTCCAAGCGTCTTATTAGATGATGATAAAGAATATTTAACATACGGAACTGAAAACTCTATAGGTACTAAGTTAATCAGCGTTGGTGGTAATGTTAAAAATCCAGGTGCTTTTGAAATTCCTTTTGGAACAACACTTAGAGAAATAATTTATGATTTAGCTGGTGGAATAACTGATGATAATGAAATACGATTAATTCAATTAGGTGGAGCTTCTGGTAAAATAGCTGATGGCAAAATCTTAGATATTCCTTATACCTATGAGGATTTATCAAATCTAGGATTAACAGTAGGTTCTGGTGCTATTTTAGTAATTGATAAGCGTACAACTGTTTTAGAATTCTTAAAAACTACTCAAGAGTTCTTTAGTCATGAAAGTTGTGGTCAATGTACACCTTGTAGAGAAGGTAATAGACATATAGCTTTAATTCTAGATAAATGTATAGCTGGAACTGCTACTAAGGAAGATATATCTACTATGAAGAGAATTGCTAAAATTATGTGTAATGCATCCCTATGTGGACTTGGAGAAACTGCTCAAAGTGCTTTATTATCTGCAATGCATTGGTTTAAACAAGATTTCGAAGTATAAAGCTCAAATTATAATTAATGGAATGAGGTGTAACCAAATGGAAGAAAATACAACTATGGTGAACATTAAAATAAATAATATACCCCTAAAAATCAAAGCTGGTACTCGTATAATTGAAGCTGCTAAGCTTGCAAATATTGACATACCTCATCTTTGCTATCACCCTGATCAAAGTGTAAAAGCTCATTGTAGAATGTGTGTAGTTGAAGTTGTAGGAAGTAGAAAATTATTAGCTGCTTGCTCTACTGTTGTTTGGGAAGGTATGGAAGTTCATACTGATACAAAAATAGTTAGAGATACTCAAGTAGGTATTTTAGAATTGATTCTTGCAGATCATAAACAAGATTGTTTATCTTGCTCAAGAAATCAAAATTGTGAATTACAAAATTTATGTAGCCGTTTTAATATATTAAGACCTTCACTACAACCTGTTAACATAAAACATGAAGTTCAGAACTGTAACCCAAGTATTGTACGTGACTTGTCTAAATGTATTAAATGTGGTAGATGCGTTAAGGCTTGTAGTGAAACTCAAGGTGTACATGCTTTAACTTACTCTCATCGTTCTGGTAACTTCACCGTTACTACAGCTTATAATAAACCTTTGGAAGATACAGATTGCGTTTTCTGTGGTCAATGTACTTCTGTTTGTCCTGTTGGAGCTATTGTTGAAAAGGATGATACACAAAAGGTTTGGGATGTAATTCATGATCCTAAGAAACATGTTATAGTGCAAGTTGCCCCTGCTGTTAGAGTTGCTTTAGGTGATTCTTTTGGTTTGAAAAATGGTGATATTGTAACTGGTAAAATGGTTAGTGCTTTAAGAATTTTAGGTTTTGATAAAGTATTTGATACGAACTTTGCTGCTGACCTTACTATTATGGAGGAAGGCTCAGAGTTATTAAATAGAATTAAAAATAAGGGAACTTTACCTTTAATAACTTCTTGTTCACCTGGCTGGGTTAACTATATCGAAAAGAATTATCATGACTTTTTAGATAATTTATCTACAGCTAAATCTCCTCAGCAAATGTTTGGAGCTATTTCAAAAAGTTATTATGCTAAGGTTGCTGACATTGATCCAAAGGATATCGTTACTGTATCAATAATGCCTTGTACTGCTAAAAAATATGAAGCTAGCCGTCCTGAGATGACTAACAACGGAATAAGAGATGTTGATATAGTTTTAACCACAAGAGAATTAGCTAAAATGATTAAATACGTAGGACTAAATTTCCCTAACCTAGGTGAAGATAACTTCGATAGTCCTCTTGGTGCTAGTACTGGAGCTGGTACTTTATTTGGTACTAGTGGAGGAGTTATGGAAGCAGCTCTTAGAACTGTATATGATGTTTATACTGGAAAAGAGTTAAAGAAATTAGACTTTAATGAGGTTAGAGGATATGAAGGTATTAAAGAAGCTTCTATTTCTCTTGGAGATAAGACAGTTAAAGTTGCTGTTGTACATGGCTTAAAAAATGCCAAAATAATGATGGAAAAACTGAAATCTGGTGAATGTGATTATACATTTATAGAAGTAATGGCATGTCCAGGTGGATGTATAGGTGGAGGTGGTCAACCCCTACACTCAACTACTGATATAAAGAAACTTCGTATGGATGCACTTTATTCAATAGATAACTCTAAGAAACTAAGAAAGTCTCATGAAAATCCTGATATTCAGACTCTTTATAAAGAATTCTTAGGAGAACCTCTTAGTGAAGTAGCTCATCATCTACTTCATACTGATTATACTTCTAGAAAAAAAGCTTATGACTTTTCTCATTTAGAGTAATAAGCTTTATATTTACAGAATTTTAGTATATGATGTATAAACTTATTTCTACTATTAAGTAAAAGTAGTATATATTATATAAAATTTTATATGGTAATAAAGACTGTAGGATACTCTTCTACAGTCTTTTTAATTAAAATCATTAAATAATATCTTAGCTTAGTTCTTGAATAATTTAAGAGTAGCGTTCATAAGATGATTTGTAGAATTGCTAATTTTTAATAAGCTCTTTATAAACATAGTATTACAATATTTATAAGGTAAAATAATATTTCAATTTATTCTATGCCTAAATCATATTAATATTTATTAAAAGCTACTATATCCTCTATGTTTTTTCTCTTTTTCTCTCTAGGATTTTCATTATTATTATATCCCAAAGATACTATTAGTTCTATATCCCTATTTTTAGGAATACCTAAGGCTTTTTTTATCTCTTCATTTTTGAACCATCCTATAATACAAGTACCTAATCCTAATTCTGTAGCCTGTAGGCATAAATGCTCTACTGCTATACCAACGTCCATAGAAGTATAATCCTTCTTCTTAATACTTGAGCCTATAGCTGAAGTTAAATTTCTCTTTTCTCCAACTACAGCTATAATAACTGGAGCAGTTAATACAAATTTATTTATTCCAATAACAGAATCATAAATTTTGTTTTTTATTTCACTTAATATTTCTTTATCATTTACAACAACGAACTTCCATGGCTGGGAATTGCATGCAGATGGCGCAAGTCTAGCAGCCTCTATACATTTTAATATCTTTTCTTCTTCAACTTTCTTATCTATATATCCCCTTACACTTTCTCTTAATTTAACTAATTCTAAAAATTCCATGTTTCCTCCTTGATAACTTGACTTATCAATATATTATTACACTGGTTACAAATACCATTATAATTTAATATAAAATAAACTTTCAATATTTATACTATTATTTACATATTACTATTGTTAAAAGTTAACCTATAAGAAATTCAAATAGAAAAGACTAGGTTATAGTATATCTAAACCTAGTCTTTAAACTGCAAAGTTTTCTCTATTCTATCTTCTCCAATTTCAGTGTTACTAAATACTTCAGTAGCATTTTCTAAAAACTCTTTAGGCTCTGCAATAGATAAACTGAAGGCTATTATTCCCCACCACTACCTAAAAGACAAAATTCCACCATAATTATCACCTTTAATACTAAAAATTATATATTTTCACTTATTAGTCAGTTATCTTATAATTATCTCTACCATTTTCTTTAACTTCATATAAATTTTTATCTGCTTTCAATATTACATTATCTATATCATAAATTTTTCCTATACTTGCTCCAATGCTAATAGATACCCTATCCTTCACCTGTGATTTTTTATGTTCAATATCTAACTCTTTAATTTTATTTATTAAATTTTTTAGTTTATGTTCAATATATTCACCATCATAATTATCTAATAATATATAAAATTCTTCTCCACCATATCGTCCAACCACATCATTTTCAAATACCTTATGTAAAGTTTCAGCAACTTGTAGAAGGACCTTATCCCCCTCTAAATGTCCATAATTATCATTATATAATTTAAAGAAGTCTATATCTATCATTATAAAAGTAACTTTTCTTTCCTTATCTAGCTCTTGTAAGTCCTTTATAACTTCATGCAACTTTCTTCTATTCCATACTCCCGTCAACGAGTCTCGTAATGCTAATTCCTTTAGTTTTTTATTATATTCTTCCTTCAACTTTAACTCTCTTCTATATTCTGTTGATTTTAATCTCAACACCACAATTAAAGCAATTATAATAAGTGCCACAATTGTTCTTTGAAACTTTAATCTATTTATATCCTCTTCATTTTCCTCTGCCTTTATCTTCTCACTTACATAGATAAGTGATTGCTTAATATTTTTGTTTCTTATTTCTCCTTCTACTTCTTCTCTTTCCTCTTCTACTTTATAAGCCTTTTCATATTCATTTAAAACACCATAGGTCTGTCTTAGTTTGGTAAGCGAAGTTGATAATCCAGAGGATGCCCTATTTCTCTCTTTTAATGTATCTACTGTTTCTTTATAGGCTTCTAAGGCTTTATCATATTCACCCATATTATACCAACAATCTCCATATCCAGAAGTTATATATACCTCAGCATCTAAATATAACTTTTCCTTACTTCCCTTATTATATTCAGCTTTTGCTTTATCTAAATATTTTATTGCTTCCTTAGGTTTATTAATCAAATTCAAATTGCCTGCAGCCATGGTATATGCCCAAACATATTCCTTTGGTCTCTCATATTCATCTAAATTTTCTATTTCATTTAAAAGTTCCTCTACTATCTCAAGAGATTTATTATACTCTCCATTGCCACAGTACGAATCTGATAAATATGCTAGCGTATTAATTTTTCTTTGCCTTGAAGAGTTTACCTCTTCTAGCATTAAAGCATTATTTAATATACTAATAGATTTTTCATAATCATCACTATAAGAAAAAGTGCTTCCTAATTCAATTAAAGCATCTGCTTCTAAAGCTTTCATTCTACCTTTCCTAGCTATCTTTAATGACTTTATATTATATTCTAAAGCTAAATCTAATTTATTATCTAATAAATAATACTTACTTAATTTTAAATATATATTAGCTAAAATTTCTTTACTTGGTTTAAGTGCCTTAGCCCTATTTAATATTTCTATGGCTATTCCAATTTTCCCCTCTTGATTTTGCAAAATATTAGCTCTGCTTATATACATATTAGCAATTAAGTTATTGTACTTGTGATCGTCTCCTAATTCTATTGCCTTTTTAAAACTTTCACTGGACTCTTCATACCTTCCAAGTTCAAAGTAATTCTTAGACATTTCATTATGACTCATAATTGATATTCCTTTTAAATAAGTACTATCTTCTTTATTAAAATCTAAGGATATTTTTATGTTTTCATTTGAACTTGTGTACTCACCAATAATATTCTCATAATATCCAATTATAAAATATGCCTTTACTTTAGTTTTATTATTATTAGTTTTATTGATAATTTCTTGCAACTTATTATTTAATTCACTAATCTCTTTTGAACTTAACTTTAGCTCCTTATTTTCTTCTATAAAATCAATAAGCCTATTTAACTTCATTGACTCCTTTAAACTTATGTCTCCTGAAAGAATACTACTAAATCCTATTACTATAACAAATCCAAATATAATCCATATACTCTTCTTTCGTTTAAATATATTTTTACTAAAACTCACATTGTTTACTTTCACTTTTACTCTATTTCCCCTTTGTACAAAAGTATACCCATAAGCGTAAACCGTAAATTAATTTAATAACCGTAAATATAAAAATAACATAAATATAAATACTACTTACTAATGTTCATAGTATATTTTAAAATAACATATTTAATAATATCATAAGTTATAGTATATGGTAACGCTTCCTTAATAGGCTTTAATTTGTTATATCCTATTTTCTCTATAACCTGCATTACCTGTTTTTCTTCTTCCTGTGAAAATAAGCTTGAAAAGTCCACCTCAAAATCCACCTTATTTTCTTCAGATATATAATTATTTATATGAGATATAACAGTTGATACAGCAATATTTCTTTCTTTAGCTGTTTCTAAAATAGATTTATTTTCTTTTATGCAATCAATTGTAACCTCATAAGAAGGCTTTTTACTTGAAGTCCTTTTTATAATCTGCCCTTCACTATAATGAAACTCTACTTTTAAATCATTTTTATCAACATAATCCTTGATACTTTGTAAAAATCCTTTTCCATATGTATCTAACTTTTTCTCTCCAACTCCACTTATATCTAAAAGTTGACTTTCATTTACTGGCATTCTTATACTCATTTCTTTTAAAGTTCCATCTCCGAAAACTATATAAGGTGGCACTCCTTCTTTACTTGCAATTTTACTTCTAAGAGCTTTAAGAATTTCAAATAACTCATTTTCCTCAAAGAATTTCTCTACCTTTATCTTTTCTTTTAAAACAATTCTTTCGTTTCCTTTTAATAACTCAAAGGACTTTTCATTCAATTGAATAACAGGATATGTCCCAACACAATTTATATATCCCTGTGAAATTAAAGTATTAATAAAGTTTTTTAATTCTTCCTTTGACACTTCTTGCATTATACCATAAGTAGATAATTCATCTAATGCTAAGTCTAAGAGTTTCTTATTTTTAGACCCCCTTAGTACATCTATAATCATCCCCATTCCATAAGGTCTTTTCATTCTATAAACACAAGAAATAACCTTCTGTGCCTCCACAGTCTTGTCTATAACTTCTCCAGTAAATTCACAATTACTGCAATTATTACAATCCTCTTTTCTTTCTTCTCCAAAATAATTTAATATAAACTTTCTATAACAACCATTGAAATAAACCAAGTCTATCATATTTTGCAATTTACTAAGTTCATTTGATTTTCTAATAGGTGAATTTAATGAACTATCTATCATATATCTTTGAACCTGTACATCACTAGAGGAAAATAAAAGTATACACTCAGACTCATTAGAATCTCTTCCTGCCCTACCTATTTCTTGATAATATCCCTCTATATTTTTAGGCATATTATAATGTATAACAAATCTTATATTAGGCTTATCAATTCCCATACCAAAAGCATTGGTTGCAATCATTACTGAAACTCTATCATAAACAAAATCTTCTTGATTAACCTTTCTTTCATTATCAGAAATACCTGCATGATATCTAGTGCAGCTTATGTTTTGAAGCTTTAATAACTCATATAAAGAATCTACTTCTTTTCTAGTAGCACAGTAAATTATTCCTGACTCTTTGTTATTTCTTAAATAGTCAGTCAAATATCTTCTCTTATCAACAGCTTTTTCTATTACTATCTTTAGGTTTTCTCTATCAAAGCTAGATATAAATACCCTTGGATCCTTAAGTTCTAAAAGTCTTATAATATCTTCCCTAACTTCTTTGGTTGCAGTTGCTGTAAATGCTGATACCACTGGCCTTTTTTCTAATAATCTTATAAAACTAGCTATATGTTTATAACTACTTCTAAAATCATGACCCCATTGAGAAACACAGTGTGCCTCATCAATAGCTATTTGAGAAACTTCTATTTGTGCTATTAAATTTAAGAAGTCATTAGATTCCAATCTTTCTGGAGCCACATAAAGTATCTTTATATTATTCTCTTTAACCTTTGAGAATATCTGATTTATTTCCAGTGTGGAAAGTGATGAATTTATATATGCAGAGTTTATTCCAATATTATTTATAGCATCAACCTGATCCTTCATAAGTGATATAAGCGGAGAAACTACTATAGTTATTCCACTTAGTATCATAGCAGGTATCTGATAACAAATAGACTTTCCTCCCCCTGTTGGCATTATAGCCATAACATCATTTCCTGTAATTATATCATCTATTATCTCTCTTTGATTGCTTCTAAAATTCTTGTACCCATAATATTCTTTTAAAATATCTTTTACTTTATCCAAAACTTATCTCCAATCCATGTACTAATACTCTATATATTTAAATAATCTTTCCTAACATTATAACATAATATTCCTACCCATAAAGCTTCTTAATATTTAATATAATATATTTAACCTTCATTCCATATTTAACAATAACTTTTTTTATCTATAGTTTTATACATTAAAACCTTTATGAAAGTTATAAATAATAATTGAAATAAAATATAAGAGCCCTATTTATAAAGATAGACTTAAAATAATAAAGCTATATTTATAAATAGGACTCATTTTACACCATAGTTTTTATTTTATGTTTTTTATTTCAACTGCTTTCTTTCATTAAAGAAATCCTTATAACATAAGTAAGTTGCCATCATAGTAGCTATAGATGAAGATGATAAAATCATAAAAGTAACCATAATTTGAAACTTAATTGCCATTAAGGGAGATGAACCTGCTAATATAAGTCCTGTCATCATACCTGGCAAGGCCACTATTCCTAAGGTTTTAGCTGAGTCAATAGTAGGTATAATTGCTATCTTTATACTTTCTCTTAAGATATCTTTAGAAGCCTCTTTAATATCTGCACCTAAGGATAATTTAACTTCAATCTCTACTCTTCTATTTTTAAAACAATTATTTAAATTCCTATAACTTAATCCTATTGCAATCATAGAATTACTTATAACCATTCCTGCAACTGGTATAACCTCATTAGGCGTAAATTCTATTGCCTTAGCCACTAACAAAACTGAAAGTACCACCATTGTTCCAATAAACATGGAAATAAAGGATATTAAAACTACATTTTTAATACCTTCCCCTCTTTTTTTAGTATTAACTGCTGCATTTATCATCATTATTATTACTAAAGCTATTGTAAATATTGGTCTTTCTAATCCAAAAATTATATCTAATACGTAACCAACTATTACAAGCTGTATAACTGCTCTTACTATACTAATTACTATTTCTTTTTCTAAAGCTAAATGTTCTTTATATGAAATAAAAATAGGTATTATAATTAATGCTGATGCTATAATTAAAGATATTGTATCCATTATTAAATCCTCTCTATACTCTTTACTTGCCCCTCTGAAATCTCAATTCTTTTGTTAAAAATCCTCTCACTTTGCTCTAAACTATGGGTAATCCATATAACCGTTACTCCCTCTTTGTTTAATTCTTCTATATATTTCTCTATAACCATAGCATTCTCTTTATCTAAAGCAGAGGTAGCTTCATCTAACAATAAAATATCTGGTTTATAAATTAAGTTTCTAATAATTGATATTCTTTGCTTCTCTCCCCCTGATAAAGACTTTATGTCCTTTTCTAAGAAGCTCTCATCTAAATTGAACTTCTCAAGTAACTTAACAATTCTTCCTTTATCAATCTTCTCTTTTCTTATATTATAAGGAAACTCTAAGTTTTCATAAACCTTATCCCCAAAAAGATGTGGTAATTGAACACAATAACTTATTTTTCTTCTAAGTTCAATAGGGTTGTACCTCTTATAGTTCTTCTCTCTATAAATCAGTTCCCCCTTTGATATTGGAATTAAATCTGCACATATTTTAAGTAAGGTACTTTTTCCACTTCCAGAAGAGCCAATTATAGATACACAATCACCTTCTTCTATTTTCATGGAAATTCCCTTTAATATTTTTGTATTATCTGCTTCATAATGCAAATCCCTTATCTCTAAAATACTCATTAAAATCTCACCTCTTAATAACTATAAATTAAAAATATACCTTCAAATATATTTTGAAATCAACATTTATTTTTATTTAACAGTATTGGAACTGTAAATGTTGTTTTATTTTTAATATAATTAAACTTATCTTGTTATTATATCATATTAGCTTCTTTACTCTTTATATTTAATTTATATTTAACATTAGTAGCATAAAATAAATTCACTCTTTATTTTATTAGAGATCTCTATTATTAATTGATATATTATATGTTTTATTACTAACTCGTAAGTATCATTGATATTGCAAAAGTATCTTAACTTAAGTATATATTTTAAAAACAATCCTTATACTTTTTTATAATAAAAAATAAAGAAGCTAATGCCTTAATGTTTCTTTAAAATGCATTAGCTTCTTAATATATATTCCATATTAAACAAGCTATCTATTTTCTATTTTTTAGATACATAGAAATTGTCTTTTATATAAAATCTCCAAAGAAAATCAACAGCTTCCTCTGCATAATCTATGCCTACTCTTTTTGCTTCCACAACCTCATAGTTAAATTCATAGTTTGGATTTTCTTCAACATAAAGAGTGTCATTTTTTATAACGCTTGCGCAATTATAACTCTTATCAATACCCATTGCAATACAAAGTTTAGCTGGACCATTAGTTATAGATCTTTTCTGAGTTTTATTTAAATTATTGAAAAGAAAGTTAAATCTTCTAAGAGACATGGTATTTATTCCTTTTATAGGCTCTATAGCTCTTATAAGTACTCCTTCTGCTTCTCCCTCTTTACCTGCTATTATATTGAAACAGGTATACATACCATATACAGAATATACATATATAGTTCCAGGCTTTTTATAAAGCGCCTCTATACTTGGTGTAATCTTCCCACCATAAGCATGTGAAGCTTTATCTATAGCCCCTATGTATGCCTCTGTTTCAACAATTATTCCCTTTAAACTCTCTCCATTTATCTCATGTACTAATACCTTTCCTAAAAGATCCTTTGCTAACTCTAAAGCACTTTTTTCATAAAAACTTTTATCTAATCTCATTCATTTCACCTTCAAAACAAATACTAGACAATTCTCATTTTAATTATCTCTCTTTGTTAATTAATTATGTCTTATGTCAAAATCTTAATATAAGAATTTAATTATATTTATTTCAAAGTGACTTTACAAGCACTTAAAAAATTGTTCTAATATAAAGATTCTTTTTAATTATCTTCACAATTCATAAAAAATATAACTACTTAAGCTTTATTTAATTTTGCCTTGCTCAATATTAGTGTTTTTATAAATCTTTTTAATTCTTAAGGTATTAATTTTAATATACACCATATAAATTTAAATTTTTCCAATATGGTATATATTATTAAGTATTTGTACATATACTATGATATACTATCATATATAGAATTGAGGTGATTTCATGAAAAAAAGCGTTAAAATATTACTAATTGTTTTAGCAATTATTGCAGTTATAGCTTTTCCTATAATAGGTACATATAATAATTTAGTATCTTTAGAACAAAAGGTAGATGCTGCACAATCAAATATTGATACTCAACTTCAAAGAAGGTCTGATTTGATTCCTAATTTAGTTAGCACTGTTAAGGGCTATGCTACTCAAGAGAAAGATATTTTCACCGATATAGCTAATGCTAGAAGTAAACTTGCTGGTGCATCTAATGTATCTGATCAAGCAACTGCTGATGGTGAACTTTCAAATGCATTATCTAGATTACTTGTTGTAGTAGAAAAATATCCTGATTTAAAATCAAATGAAAATTTTAAGGATTTATCTATCCAACTAGAAGGTACTGAAAATAGAATTGCTATAGCAAGACAAGATTATAATACAGCCGTTACAAATTACAATACTAAGAGAAGAAGATTCCCTAGTAATATAGTTTCATCCTTATTAGGTTTTGAAGAAAAACCTCTATATAAAGCTAGTGCAGGTGCTCAAGAAGTACCTAAAGTAGACTTTACAAAATAAGTATGAACCTTAAATCTTTATCTTCAAAACTGAAAATATTTTTATCTTCTCTCTTTATATTTATTTTTACATTTTCTTTTGTTGCATATGCTGCTACAAATTATCCTACTCCAAGTAATTTAAAGTATATTAATGATTACGTTGGAGTCGTAAATCAAACTGAAGCTGAGAATATTATATCTATAGGCAAGGAGCTAGAAAGCAAAACTTCTGCTGAGGCTACTGTTGTTATAATAGATTCAACGCAGGGCGTACCAATTGAAGAATACGCCGTAAATCTCTTCAGGACCTGGGGAATAGGTCAAAAAGGAAAAGATAATGGTTTACTTATTCTCTTAGCTATAAATGATAAAGCTTGGAGAGTAGAAGTAGGCCGTGGGCTAGAGGGTGCTGTTCCAGATGCTCTAAGCAATAGAATTATGGAATCCCTTGCAAAACCAAGCTTTATTAAGGGTAATTTTGGTGAAGGACTTGTAAATTCCTACAGTAGTTTTTGTGACTATATAGCAAAAGAATATAACGTAACCTTAGATAAATCTCTTAATGTTAAATTACAAGAAAATAACTATGATTCTTCTGAAAATACTGGAGCTGGAATTATCTTTGGAATAGTTATGTTGTTATTTTTCTTAGATTTAATTTTTAATAGAGGTAGAGTATTTTCCTCCCTATTCCAAGCCATTTTCATAAGTAATGCTATTAATAGAAGAAACGGTCCAAGAGGCGGTGGCTTCGGTGGTGGCTCTGGTGGAGGATTTGGAGGTGGAGGTTCTTCCGGTGGTGGAGGATTCGGTGGTGGCTCCTCTGGTGGTGGAGGTTCCTCTGGCGGTTGGTAAGCTTAAAATTAAACCATGTATTTTCATAGTTCTATTGTTCTTAAACAATGATTCTATTTAAATACATGGTTTTTAATATATTATTAAACTATTTTTATATTATAGGTGCTAAAATCCTCAATATAGACTCTACAATTCTTCTTCCATAACTTCTATTATTAAAAAGCTCATAATTTAGTTCTATGGTGTTTTTTAAGTCTTCCTTAAATATATCATAATATCCTATTGTAAATTTATCATCATAAAACAAAGTACAAATCTCATTATTAAGTTCTAAACTTCTAATATCTAAATTTACAGAACCTATACAGGTCAAGTAATCATCAATTATAAGAGTTTTTGCATGTATATATCCCTTATATTGAAATACTTTTACATTATATTTTATAAGTTCATCTATATAATAATCCGATACTGCCTTTAATAAAAAACTAGGTGGTATCAAAGGAATCATAAGATTAACCTCCACACCTGAAGCCGCTGCGGTTTTTAAGGCATTAAGTATAATATCATCTGGAATTATATAGGGAGTTTGAATACATATTCTTTTCTTTGCAGTATTTATCATCTTACAATAGGCCATTTTTATATTACTTTCCTTACTCTCTACTCCACTAGTTAATATCTGTATAGGTAAGATTTCCTTTGTTTCCTTATACTTAAAATACTTTTCTAGATTTTCAACATCTATCTGTACATTACCCTCACGACTTAAATAAAACCAATCCTTAATAAAATAATATTGAAGAATCCCTACACTTTCTCCTAAAAGCCTTACATGGGTATCTCTCCAAGGATTTTTTCTTTTATGCCCATTGGCATATTGTTCTCCTATATTCATACCCCCTGTATAAGCTATCTTTCCATCAATAACTACTATTTTTCTATGATTTCTAAAATTAGTACCTAAACCCCATAATCTAAATTTCCTAATAAATCCTCCATCTTTTATAAGCTTCTCATAAAATTTACTTTTAGTCGCTATATTTGCTATACCATCAAAAATAATTCTAACCTCTACACCCTCCTTTGCCTTTTCTTCTAGTAATTTTATTAATTTCTCTCCTACTCTATCAGGGTGAATAGTGTAATACTCTATATGAATGCTTTCCTTTGCATTTCTTATATCCTCAAATAAAAGCTTGTACTTTTCTTCTCCACTAGTTATTACTGTTGCTTCATTATTTTCTAAAAGTAGACTTTCATTATTTTTAAGATTAAATTGAATCATAGGAAGTAATTCTTTAAATTTTTCTGTACCTTTATTAATATTAAAAGCTTTTATTTCTTGTAATTGTTTATTTAAAACTTCTAAATATCCTTTACACAGATCCTTGTTTCTCTTCCAATAAGATAATTTTATAGTTATAGTACCTCCAAATATTAAGTAAGCAATAAAGCCTACAATAGGAACTGTCCATAATATAATAATCCAGGTTAACATTTCTTCGGGCTTTTTTCTCTCTATAAATATTAGAGATACAGTTAATATTAGGTTAATAAGTGCTATAATACCTATAATCGTCATTTCCATCCCTCATTTACTTTTTCTTTTAAGTTTATATTATAGTATAGTATAAATCGCAATAAATATCTTTAAAGTTTTTATGAATAATATTTCATAAAAATATCTGAGATATTGATAGAATTTTCTTTATTTTCTTGTAATTATTTCTTCAAAATGCTAAACTGCAAAAGGTATATCTTCAAAATCAAGTTATATACCTGTAATCTTAAAACTTAAAACAAAGGAGGATAAAATATGAAATTAAAAAACTCTAAATTTATATATCCATTATATAAATTATTCAAATTATGTAAAGACTTAAAACTTCAAATTTGTATTACAGCATTAGTACTTTTACTTAGTAGCTTTTTTGCAATATACCCTATTCAGTACCTTCAAAAAGCAATAGACATAAGTGTTAATTCTTTACATGGTGATTCCATAAAAAGCTTTTTATTAGTAAGTGCTGTTTATCTTATACTTCATATATTAAATGTATTTTTCACTGGAATATTTCAATATCTAAGTGCAAATTTAGAAGCTAAGATAGGTCATAAAGTGCGAATAGAGTTGTTTTCTAAGTTGCAAAGTTTACCTTTATCTTTTTATGATGACTCTACAACCGGGGACTTATTAGTTAAATTAATGCAGGACAGTACTATAACCGTAGACGGTATACTAAAACCTCTAATTTTCATATTGAAAGAACTATCTATGTTTGTAATTGGCTTTTATTATATGGCTAAAATAGATATTGGTATAACCTTAATTATGATTCCAATAGGAATTTTATTATGCTTCTTTATAACTAAAACAGGACCTAAAATACACTCTTTATCTCAAGATGAAAGAGATTCTAATTCTATTTTATGGAGTAAATTTAATGAATTTATTCGTGGTGTAAAAGAAGTAAAATCCTATGGGCAAGAAGAAAACTCTTTAAATGAGATATCACAAAGTAGTCTATGCACTAATAAAAAAATACTGAATCTACAAAAATACACAATAGTAACTGGTAGTATAAATAGTGCGTTTTTTATGGGAATAATATGTTTAATTATAGTTTTAGGTGGTTATAAAGTTGGGACAGGCACCCTTTCTATAGGTGGCTTAAGTGCCCTTATGATGTATAACGGCTTGCTTATAGATCCTATGCTTAATTTCACATCCTTTTATCAAGAAACCCAAAGAATTTTAGTAAGTATAGAACGAATTTTTTCTATCCTTGATAAAGAAGGTGAGTATATTTCAAAAGAAGATTCCTTCAATGAAAATATTTTTTATAATAAATTAGAAGTTAAAGAGTTATGTTTTGCTTATAAAGATACTAAAATTTTAAATAATGTGTCTTTCACTATCAATAAAGGAGAAAAAGTTGCTTTTGTTGGTGAAAGTGGTTCTGGTAAAAGCACTATGTGTAAATTACTTATGGGCTTTTATACTGCCCAAGAAGGTAAAATAAGTTTTGATAATAAAAACATTAATGATATTAGCTTAAGCAAGATTCGAAGTACTGTTGGAATTGTTTTTCAAGATACATTTTTATTTTCTTCAAGCTTAAGAGAAAATCTTTTATTTGTAAATAAAACAGCTACTGAAGAAGATCTAAATAGAGCCTTAGAAATATCCGGTATCAACCTATTTTTAGATAAACTTCCTAAGGGACTAGATACCCCTTTAGGTGAAAATGGAATGCAATTATCCGGTGGGGAAAGACAGAGAATATCCATAGCTAGAGTAATATTAAAAAATCCTGAACTTATAATTTTAGATGAAGCTACCTCATCTTTAGATCCAATTACTACTTCCAAAATAATAAGAGATTTGCTCATTTACTTTGAAAATAAAACTATAATATTTACAGTTCACAAGTTAAGTAATATAGCTCAGATATGTGATAATATTCTTTTATATAATAAAGGTGAATTGCTTGAAGAAGGCACACATGAAGAATTGATGCGTAAAAAATCTATGTATAGTAAGTTATACTTAGCACAATTTATAGAGGAAAACTCTTAAAATAAAGGGGCTGTAACACTAATAAATTCATGTTCAATATTATATATTTCTAAATATATAATATTATGAAACTTACTCTTGGTGTTACAACCCCTTTTTAATATTTTATTATTTATTTTCTTCTATTAAAGTATTAATTTTTCCTTTACATCTTGCACCACGACAGCAACCTTTACCTGCGGAAGTTGTTTCTTGTACTTGCTCGTAAGAAGTTGCTCCTTCTTTTATAGCCTTTATTATTTCTTCTTCTGTTATTCCTTTACATAAACAAACCTTTGACATAATAATCTCTCCTTAATAATTAAAGTTTACAACTTAAATTTAAAAATTTGTTGTCTTAAAAATTCTCTAAACTTATTGCATGTACTGGACAATATTCATAAGCTAGCTTAACATAAAACTCTAACTTTAATGGTATTTCTTCTTTTATAGCTACTGCTACTCCATTTTCTATTGAAAATACATCCTCACATGCACCTTTGCACATACCACAAGCAATGCAAATATTTTTATTAATATATGCTTTCATAAAATTCCTCCAAACCTTGAAGTATAATTTATCATAGCGTTTTCTTATACTCTGCTTTTCATATGTATCAAGAGGTCTATACTTATATTATTAACTAATAATTATTATTTGTCAATATATTTTATTCTTATTTTTATATAAGATCCTTCATATATATTCTAAAAATACTCTTTAGTATATTTATATTTCATTTTTCCTATTAAATAACTCCAAGTTTAACTATAGAAAATTACTTATATAATAATCTAAAAAGTTATACTTCCTCTCTATTTCTTTTCTTCACAATAATTATCTATGGCATCTGCAACTATTTTAGCATGTGCCACAGCTTCCACCACAGTTTTAGCACCTGTTACTACATCCCCTGATGCAAAAACTCCCTCTCTAGTTGTATTCCCATTTTCATCTACAAGCAAAAGCCCTTGCTTATTAGTTTCTAGCTTAGTTGTATTAGCTACTATATTATTTTTAGGGTTTTGACTAACTGCTATAATAACATCATCACACTCTATGACCTTTTCTGACCCCTCAATTACTTTAAAGCTTACAGTTCCATCATCAGCAACAACTTTTTCAACATCTTCAAACTTAACACCCTCATCTAAAATTTCTACTGGTGATTTAAAAAGCTCAAACTTTATTCCATCTTCTTTAGCTTCTTGTATCTCAAGCTTTGTCGCAGTCATATGATCAAAATCTTTTCTATAATATACAAATACTTCTGAACCATTTCTTTTAGCAACCCTAGCAGCATCCATAGCAACATTTCCTGCTCCAATTACTATAACTTTTTTCCCAAGATGGAAAGATTCTGGAGACTTAAGATAGTTAATAGCATAATTTGCATTGCCTAAAGTTTCTCCCTTTATGTGTAAAGGTTTTGGATTCCATACTCCTGTTCCAATAAATATTGCATCATATCCATCCTCTAATATTTTATCTATTGTTAAAACAGGACCAACTAGAGTGTTATATCTTATTTTAACATTTAAACTTAAAAGCTTTTCTTCAATTAAATCTAAAATATCCTTTGGCAATCTAAATCCTGGTATTCCGTATCTTAAAACTCCACCTAATTTATCATTCTTTTCGAATATAGTTATTTTATATCCTCTTTGTGCTAGTATAAATGCTATAGCTATACCCGCTGGTCCTGAACCAACAATAGCTACTCTATGATTCTTTTTATCTAATTGCTTTAATTCTGTATTTTGTAGGTATTTCATAGATATATAGTGTTCTATATCTCCGAAATTTATAGGCTCCCCTTTTATCCCTCTTATGCAATTACCAGAGCATTGCTTTTCATGTGGACAAACTAAAGAACATATTACTGAAAGAGGATTATTTTTAAACAAAAGCTCTCCAGCTTCTTCAATCTTATTTTCTTTATAAAGGTTAATAACTGTAGGAATTTCCGTACTTATAGGACAGTTATTTTTGCATCTAGGCTTTTTACATAAAAGACATCTATTTGCATCATCATTAATTTTGCCTAAGTCAATTTTTATCATAGTAGTCTCCTCTTTTTAATGTCTTTCCATTAAGTATTTATTATTAATTGATATTTACTATTGTATATTTTTATAATACTAAGTTTTTATAATTCCTTCAATACCAATTGAAATAATTTCAATTTTAAAATTATTCTGAATTAGTATTAACCTAAATTTATAAATTTAATTACTTTATTCTATTTTATTCTCTCATTTAAAATAATGTGTATATTATTAAATAATCTTTAATCTCGCTAAGTTAAGTTTAGACAGTGAGAAATTAGAGCTTAAGTCTATATTTTTTAAATTTAAGTTACTCTATAAACTAAATTTTTTAACTTTTAATATAAAAAAAGCTACTAAGCAAAAGATTGTTTTACAATATATACTTTTTCTCTTACACCTTATATATTGCAAAGCTAAGCTTTCACTTAATAGCTAATTTTCATTTAAAATAGATTGATATTTTATATTAATTTATTTTTTAATTTAGAAAATTCTTCTTTTGTTATAATATTTAAATCCAATAAATTTTTTAGTTTAATTAATTCACTTACTATAGAAGAATTGTAGTTTTTTCTCTCTTCATTTTCACATACACTCTCTTGCGCTTCTATATTTCTTCTATGGAAAGAGTTTTTATATAAAAACTCTTCTTTACTAGCATAAATATCTGTATTTTCAACTGTGCTTAATTCTTTTGCATTTGATTTTTCATCAGCAACTCTTATACTTTGCGCTCTTATTAAAATATCCAAGTATTGCTTTATCATTAAGCCGTTTTTAAGTAATAATTTTTTATTATTACTTAATTCGTGTATAACTTCATTTAAAGCTTCTTCACCTTTATCACTTAAGGTGTAGCCTTTTTTATCTAAAATACTTAAAGCTATGTTAAATAACTCCTTCTCCTCATAACCTTCAAAATCTAACCATATTGGAAATCTATAATTTAAAGATTGATTATATGCAACGAGTTCCTTCATCTTATCTTGATTTCCTGATAAAACTATAATTATTTTATTATTGTTTTTATCCATAAATTTAATTAGCTCTGAAGTTAATTCTTTACATTCCTCTTGGTTAAGTAATAAGTCAGCTTTATCTATAAAGAGAATCTTTCCTAAATGCTTATTAAATATATCCTCTAACTTTATTCCTTTACTCATCATAGAAATAAGTTCGTGCTTATCAATTTCAACTATATGTTTGGCCTTAACTATTCCCATGCTATAATACATTTCAGATAATATATTTAACACAGTTTTTTTACCTGTTCCAACTTCACCAGTGAAAACCATGTTCATATATTTATTTATATCACTTCTCATACCAAGTTTTCTTCGTTTATCTTTAACTTTAATAAGCTTATATTGATTTCTTAAAAAATTCTTTATATTTTCATTAACCACTAAGCTACTTAACTTTTCTTCTAAATCAAATTCTTGATCATATTCAGAAACATTAATTTTTTCTATGTCCTTGGCATTAATTAAATTCATTTCATAGACACTTGTATCATTTTCAGCTATTCTAATACTTTGATTTCTAATTATGCTTTCTACATAATTTCTAACCATTCTACCGTTACCTGATTGTGAATCTGAGCTTTCATATATCTGAACAAAACTTTTTTTCAATGCAACATATGCATTCTTAGAAATTTTAAATCCCTTAGCTTCAATTAATCTTATAGCCATTTCTGAAAGTTCATTAGGATTATAATCCTCAAAATTAGTCCATAGTGGGAATCTTGATCTTAAGCCTATATTAACATCAAAGAATTCTTCCATTTCCTCTTCATATCCAGCTAAAATAACTATTACTTCCTTAGAGTAATCCTCTATTAGTTTTAATAAAGTTTCGATAGCCTCTCTTCCTAAGGAATCATTAGCAAGGGTATAAGCTTCGTCTATAAATAATATACCACCTATAGCTTCCTTAAATTTAGCTTCAGTTTTCTTTGAAGTTTCACCTGGAACTTCTGATACAAAGCTGGATCTATCAGTTTCTACTAACTGACCAATCTTTAATAATCCCATGCTATTTAGCATTTCAGCAACTAATCTTGCTATACTTGTTTTCCCTGTACCTGGATTTCCTGCAAAAACCATATTTAAATTTTGTTCTATCTTAGTGCTTACTCCAACTGATTTTCTCTTTTCTTGAGCTACAATTAATTTATATTGACTTCTTAAGAGATTTTTAACTTCTTCCAAACCTATAATTTCTTCTAATTTTTCCTCTAAGTCAAACTTTGCATTAATTTTAAAGTTAAAGTTATCTCTTTCTAGCAAATCAATTTGTCTTTTACTATTAGTTAAGTACTTTTTAGATGCATCTAAAATAGCATTTTCTATTATGTTTCTAACAAATCTAGCATTTCCTAAATCATTTTTACCGATTAATTGATTTCTAGTAAACAAATCTATTAAACCTGATTTTACATTCTTAGCTATTTTATATCCCTTTGATTTTGCTATATTTTCAGCTATTTCATACATTTCTACAGGGTTATAATCCTTAAATTCTATTCTATTAGAAAATCTTGATTTAAGTCCAGGGTTAAAGGATAAGAATCTATCCATATCTTCCTTATATCCTGCTAATATAACTATTAAGTTTTCTCTGTTATCTTCAATTCCCTTTAATAAAGCGTCTACTATTTCTTTTCCTACTTTATCTTCTTCACTTTCACATAAAGAATATGCCTCATCTATGAATAAAATCCCTCCTATAGCGGAGTTTATTATATCAATGGTTCTTTTAGCTGTATCATTTATGTTTTCAGTAACAAAGTCAGCTTTACTTACCTCTCTAAATACTCCCTTTGATAAAATACCTAAGGCATTTAAATATTCAAAGGTAACTCTTGCTGCATTAGTTTTGCCTGTACCAGCATTTCCCTCAAAAATCATGTTCATAGATATTTTAGAGGTTTTCAAACCTAATCTCTTTCTTATCTTTTGAACCTTATAATTATTTTCTACATTTATAATAAAATCTTTTAAGTCCTTCATTCCTATTATTGAGTCTAATTTATATTTTGCTTCCTCAAGAGTTGGAGTAAGGTAATCATCTAACTTAAATACACTTTCATCACACCTACAATAAATTTCGTTATTTTTTACGTATAATAAAAACTGTCCTTCTTTACATAATCTCTCTTCAATTATTAAATTAGTTATTGGTTTATATATCTTGTAAGAAAGATACTCGCTTATACCAAAGCTCCCATCCTTAATATAGTTTTCTTGAAGAAATGTACAAATACCAAAATCATCTTCATTGTCATTATCTTCATTTACTCCTAATTGAATATCTACACTTAACTTTTCTTGTATTTCTTCAATACCCTTTATTAATTCTCTTCTTACTAAAATATTTCTTTCCTTATTATCTAGTGATCTTGAGTATAAAAACTCAAATTTATTACTTTTAAACTTCTCTTGGAATTTTTCTCCAAGCTCTCCCTTTTCATCATTGTATATATAAATGAAAAATTTATCATGGCAAATAAATTTATCTATTTTATTTTCATCACCATTGTCTGCTTCAACTAAAAACTTATTTTTAATAACATAGTCATGATTTAATTTTAAACAAGTATTCGGATATAACTCCGATAATACCTTTAGGATCTCATCATTAGCCTTTTCTGCATTTTTAAATATTATACAAGGTGAATCACTATTTAGTTTTTCATATAAATCAGTTAAAAAAGCATTATATCCTAAATTGAAATCATATGATGCAAGGTTTATCTCGTCTACCTCTCCACCTTTTAATATTTTCTTACTTTTAAACTCTTCAAAAAGTAACCTTACACTTGCCTTCTTAAAAGTCCCTCTTTCACCTACAAGAACTAAAATTCCTCTTTCATCTTTTAAAAACTGCTTTTTGAAATAAAAGCATAAATTATGAACCAAATTTCTTTGTCCTAATAACTCATCATTTAATTTTTGCTCAATGTCTAAAAAACTTTTTTCTATATCTACGTTACTCATCTCTCATCCTCCTTTTACTTATGTTTATCTATATACCAATTTTCTTATACCCTACTTCAAGATGTGTTTTATTAAACTATACCTATGTTTATCTTTATTGTAAAGATTTATGTACAAAAAATTACATTATTTTAAATACTATTAAAATAATATCAAACTTTATACACTTTATTTTCCAAAATATTTTATTTTTGTATAAATAAAAAGGACCGGTACCTTAAGATAACTATCTTATTGCACCAAGTCCATTTTGTATTTTATCTTGTTAATATTATTTCCTCTCTACTTTTTAATAAATAAAGACATATTCCAAAGGTAACTACCTCTGCAAATGGAACAGATAGCCAGATTCCATCACTACCATACAGTTTAGGTAATATAGCTACTCCTATTAATATAAAAATAAGTCCTCTTGATAAGGCTATAATAACTGATTCCTTTGCAAACCCTATGGATGTAAAGTATGCTGAATTTACTATGTTAAATCCAATCATTAAAAAGCTAATTGCAAAAAGTTTAGAACCAACTACTGCAAGCTGCACAACCTCTTCACTACTACTTCCAAACAATGAAACTAAATCCTTACCAAAAATAAAGAAAATAAGAAATAAAATTATTCCTATTATAGTACAAACTATATAAGATAATTTAAGTACACTTTTTACTCTTTCATGCTTTCTAGCACCATAGTTATAACTAATAATTGGACCTATTCCATCTCCAACTCCAAACATTACATAAGAGGCAAATAAAGCAATATAATTTATAGCTGTAAATGCCGCTACTCCTGAGGCCCCTGCTACTTTCATAAATGCCATGTTGAAAACATAAGCTGTAATAGCTGCTGCAATAGATGTCATTCCCTCTGAAGCACCATTATATACTATTGGTACTACAGTGCTTTTATCGTATTTTCCCACAAATATATTTAACACATTTTTTCTGTTCATTTGTGGCCAAATAACATAAAGCACACCTACACTATTAGATAATCCTGTTGCAATTCCAGCACCCATGGTGCCTAATCCCATTACCTTAATTAATAAGTAATTTAAAATTATATTTGCAATAAGACCTAAAGTCATAGACTTAAAATATAAATCAGGTCTCTCTACTAATCTATTTGAAAAACCAAATTGAAATACTAGAAACATTGGTAATAAAAATATAGATAACATCTTTATATAGTTCGCTGTATCCTTAACTAAAACATCATTAGCTCCTAAAAGCAAGGCTATTTTTTCACTAAAAAAGAATCCCGAAACACCTAAAATTATTGCTATTATTATAAGTAAAATTATTGAGGTCTTAAATATATTTTGAGTCTTTTTAATATCTCCCTCACCTAAACTTCTCCCCATGTAACTTAATGAACCTACACTTACCATCATTGAAGAAGCTATTGTTAATTGGAAAAATGGCTGAGCAAGGTTTACACTTGCTAAGGCATTTTCACCTACAAAGTTTCCAACAGATAAACCATCTATAATAATCTGCATACCGGCTATAACCATTGATATAATTGCTGGTATGGAATACTTAATAAATAATTTTGTTATATTTCCCCTTCCTAATATATTTTCCTTACTACTTGCTTCCATGATAATTTCCTCTCTTCTAAAAGTTTAAAATAATTACCTAACTAAAATATATTGTACTGTTAAGCTTACATTAATTACGCCTTATATTCTTTTAAAGCATTTTAATATATAATTTCTAATTAATATTCTACACTTCTATTAGTCCGTGTATGTATTCTATAATGAGGGTTATGCCTAAATAGAATGCAAAGGGTTACTTAGAATATATATAATTTTCCTAATACAATATATAATAGATAATATTATTTTTCCTATTCATTGATTATTTTTTCTACATAAATTAGAATAAAGTATACTGTTACTGTATAGTCAAGAGAGGATTTGAAAATATGAACAAAATTTTGAAAACTTATTTTACAACGGGTGAATTTGCAAAGCTTTTCGATATAAAAAAACAAACCTTATTTCACTATGATGATATAGGTGTTTTTTCTCCAGAAATAAAGGGGGAAAATGGCTATAGATACTATTCCTTTGGTCAAATTGAGGTTTTTAATGTTATTACCATATTGAAGGACCTTGAAATGCCCTTGAAAGATATAAAGGATTATTTAGATAAACGTAGTCCCGAAGAACTTATTTCTTTATTAAAGAAAGAGAAGGAAGTAATTGAAGATAAAATTAAAGAACTTAATAAAATACATAGTTTAATTCAAAGAAAAATAGATATAACAGACTTTGCTTGTAATGTAGATAAAAGCTCCTTAAAACTAGAAAAGCTTAGAAATTCTCTTTTAGTTAAAACAAAAGCACCTGAAATATCCACGCATAAAAATATAGCTATTGCCCTAGCTAATCACATTAAATACTGTGATGAGCATAACATTTATAGTGCCTATTCTATTGGTGGAATGCTAACTTTAGATGATCTTAAAAATGAGTTATACTCAAATTATAAGTACTTCTATACAGAATTAGAGGATACTTCAAACTCTAGCTCAAACTTTGAAAAAGAAGAAGGTCTTTATTTAATTGCTTACCATGAAGATGGTTTTTATACTATAGATGAAACTTATAAAAAGCTTTTAAATTTTATAGAAGAAAATAAGCTACTAGTAAAAAGTTACTTTTATGAAGATGTGTTACTAGACGATCTTTCTGTTAAAGGTTATGAAAATTACACCTTGAAAATTTCAGTTAAAGTTGAAGAATCTAATTAATAAATGTTAAGGAAATCCATTCTCAAGGTTTTCCTTAACATTATTTTATTTCTTCTTAGATATTTCAATTACCTTAAGAATAAAATCACTTTTCTTCTCTGCGCTTTTAGAGATAGAATTACTTTAGCATTTGTTTTAAAATTAACTCCAAGTTTATTTCATTAAGGATTGTTATTTTTATATATAACTATTTACTTATTATTTATAGAAATATTTCTAATTTTACTTATTTGTAATGAACTAATATAATAATAAATGTAAGATATACTAATAGTTATAAACCATAAAAATGTTTTATAAAGGAAGGAAAGTTTTATGACTATAAAATTAATTTGTATTGATATGGATGGCACTCTTTTAGTAGATACTCAAAAGGTATCCGAAGAAAATAAAAAAGCTATAAAAGAAGCTATTAACAAAGGTGTTCATGTTGCTATTACTACTGGTAGGCTTTATGGCTGTGCCAAATTATATTCTGATTCAATAGGATTAAAAACTCCTATTATAGCCTCTAATGGAGCTTTTATAGGTGATGTAAATGGAGATACAATATTTGAAAATCCATTATCTCAAGATAATATAAGAGACTTTTTAAGAATAACATCAAAATATGATTTATTTTCATATTTAACCACTAATTCAAATATTTTATCTTTTAAAGAAGTTCCTGAGGATCATATGTATAAGGTACTAAATAAAAGCTTGAAAAAAGATGATCAAATAATTTTTCATACTCTAGATAATATAAATTCTGTATATGATTTTCATGATGAAAATATATTAAAAGGAGTTTGTGTTGAAAAAAGTGATTTTTGTAAATTAAATAAGGCAAAAGAAGAATTAAAAAGTTGTAGTTCTGACCTAGAAATTGTTTCTTCTTGGAATAATAACTTTGAGGTAATGAAAAAAGGAAGTTCCAAAGGAGAGGCAGTAAAACAACTAAGTAAATTCTTAAATATAAATAAAGAAGAGGTTATGTGCATAGGTGATAGTGAAAATGATTTATCTATGATTCAATATGCAGGTATAGGTGTAGCTATGGGAAATGCTTCAGATGAAGTTAAATCTAAAGCACAATATGTTACTGATACAAATGTTAATTCTGGTGTTGCTAAAGCAATACAAAAATTTGTTTTAAATAATTAATAGTGGAGGTATTTTATATGAGAGATGTAGTTATTATTGGTGCTGGCGTAATAGGTTGCTCTATAGCTAGAGAACTATCTAAATATAATTTAAATATATGCTTAATTGAAAAGGATAATGATGTGGCTACTGGTATTTCTAAAGCTAATAGTGGAATTATTCATGCAGGCTTTAATGAAAAAAATGGCACTTTAAAAGCTAAATTTAATGTTGAAGGCAATAGACTTTATGATTCTTTATCAAAGGAACTAGATTTTACCTTCAAAAGAAATGGTGCTTTTGTCTTAGCCTTCAATGAAGAGGATTTAGAAACTTTACATAATTTAAAATCTAACGGTGAATCCTTAGGTATTGAAGGCTTAGAAATTCTTTCAAAAGAAGAGGTTTTAAAAATAGAAAAAAATATAAATCCTAAGGTTTTAGCTGCATTACATGCTAAAAGTTCTGGTATAGTAAACCCTTATGAAGTAACTATTGCCTTAGCTGAAAATGCTGCTCTTAATGGAGTAGACTTCATATTTGACGCTGAAGTTACATCTATTGAAAAGTGCATAGATTCCTATAAGTTAAAATTGAAAAATAATGATTGCTTAGAAAGTAAAGTTGTAATTAATGCTGCTGGACTTAATAGTGATTACATAAATAATCTTATTAATAATGAAAAATACGATTTAATACCTGTAAAAGGTGAATATTGTTTATTAGATAAAATTGCAGGCAATATGCTTAACAAAACGGTTTTTCAAGTTCCTAATAAAATAAGTAAAGGTGTTTTAGTTACCCCTACTGTTGACGGTAACCTTTTAGTTGGTCCAACTGCTAACAGTATAAAAGATAAATATAGCTTAGAAAATACTAAGGATAACTTAGAGCTATTATTACAAAAGGCTAGTAATAGCATTGTGAACATTCCTACTAATAGAATATTAACAACCTTTTCTGGACTAAGACCTCATTTAGAAAGAAAAGATTTTATTGTAGAAGAACTTAAAGACAATAAAGGATTTATTAATTTACTTGCAATTGAATCTCCTGGATTAGCATCTGCTCCTGCAATTGCTCTTTATGTAAAAGACCTTGTTTCTAAAACTTTACCTTTAAAAAGTAAAGAAGATTTTAACCCTTATAGAAAGAGATTATTAAGATTTACCGAGTTATCTCTTGATGAAAAAAACAAATTAATATCTAAAAATCCAGCTTACGGAAAGATAGTTTGTAAATGCGAACTTATTTCAGAAGGTGAAATAGTAGATTCTATAAACAGACCTTTAGGCGCAAAAACTGTTGATGCTGTTAAAAGAAGAACTAGAGCTACTATGGGTGGATGCCAAGGTGTTGGATGCTTATTACCTATAAGTAAAATAATTAGTAGAGAATTAGGTATAGATATTTCTGAAGTTAATAAAAATGCTGATTCTTCTCCAGTTGTTGGTTTTAAGGAGGTTTAATTCAATATGATATACGATTTAATAATAGTTGGTGGCGGTGCTGCTGGAATGCTATGTGCTATTAACAGTAAAAAATCAAACTTTGAAAAGGTTCTTTTAATAGAAAAGGATGTAGTCTTAGGTGGAGCTTTAAACTTAATTAACTATAATATTAGTGAAAAAGAAAATTTAAGTGGAAAGGAATACAAAGATAAACTTTTAAATGAATATGATGAATTAAATATATCTACTTACTTAAATACCTTAGTTTTAAACATTAATGATTGTAACAATATAGTTTGCGTTAGTCCTGAAAGAGGAGTTGAGGAACTTAAAGCTAAAAATATAATTCTAGCTAATGGTGCCAAGGAAAAAAACCGAAACTTTCTTTCTATGGTGGGCGATAGATGTGCTGGAGTTATTACCTTAAGAAATGCGAAAAAAATCTTAGCTATGGATAATATGATTCCTGGAAAAGAAATTGTCTTATATGGTGATAAAAATTTAAAACTCATAAAAGATGACTTAAAGAAAAAGAATTTAAATATAAAAGCCATTATAGGTACTGGTCTTAGTAAAGAAAGCAAAAATATATGCTCTAATATCTATGAAGGTTTTGAAATTACAAACATCTTAGGTAAAGATAGAGTTAATTCTGTAATTTTAACTAAAGACAATGAAGCTCTAAAAATAGACTGTGATACTGTTATTTTAGCTCAAGATTTGCTAAGTGATGGTTTAGTATCTTTTAGAAGCAACATAAGTTTAAACCCTGCTACAACAGGACCTAAAGTCAATGATAATCTAGAAACCTCTAGAAAAAATATCTTTGCTTGTGGTGATGGAATTTACATTCATAATACCATTGAAGAAATTGAAGATGAAGTGTATAAATTGATAACTCACTTAAGCGGTTTATAGATTATATTATAAGACTATGTTTAATAGAAAAACCATATCTAATTAACAGATATGGTTTTTTTATTACTCTTCATATAATTTCTCATCTAAAATCTTATTTAGTTTATTTTGAGCCATCCATAGCTTCTTTTGCTTTCTATTATAAGCTACTAAGCTAGATTTATTGTTCATATTTGCTTCCATTTGCTTCATATATTCTTTATCAGCAATTTTAAATGCATCTTTAATTACTAAAAGTTCTTCCTTAGTAAACATAAAATCTCCTCCATTAACTTTAATACTAAAATATTTCTATTATATTTTAGCATTTATTATGAATTAATCCTATGTTTCATTGAAATTTATTTTATTTATTATTTCTTTTTAGCTTTAGCAAGTAAAAATTCTCCATTATCCACCATAGTTGGCTTAGTATAGGTTTCTAATTCAATTTTAAAAATGGTCTCTAATCCTCTATTGTCAGTATTAAAGTCATTAATTATTTCTGCATTTCCACAACTAATGCATGGACTTCCACCTAAGAAGACCTCCTTAAATCCATTACATTTAAGCAAATACTCAAGTTCCTTTCCTTCAAAGAAATGTCTTGGTGGTTGAGAAACCATTTCATGCTCTCTTAAATCACCTGTCTTAATAACCTCTTCTATATTCCAATACTCTGGTCTTTCAAAGAAATCGTAATTTCTTGAGCCTAAAACCATCTTAATTATACCCCATCTGTTGTTTACACTAAGTGCCAATAAACCTTTCTTATTTAAAACTCTGTTAAATTCAAGAATTGCTTTCTCTCTATTTTCCATTACATAAGATAATGGAGCACCATAACATATAATCATATCAAATTCTTCATCTTTAAACTGTGATAAGTCTCTTATATCACCTTGAATAAAACCTTCTATGTTTTCTTCAATTTCCGCCTCTTGAATCTTCTCTTTAGCAATTCTGAGTTGTTCACTAGAAATATCAAATAAAGTTACTTTACACCCTCTTTTAGCAAGTTCTATACTATATCTTCCTGCCCCACAACCTGCATCTAAAATCCTCATTCCCTCTTTTAAGTGCTTTTCTATAAAGTCCATGTGCAATAAATAATTTATTCTACTATATGAACTTTCCTCTAACCTGTACCACTCCTTGATTCCATATTTATCATAAAACTCCATTACCTTATTACCCATAAACCTTCCCCCTTAATGTAAACAATTTCGCCTACATATAAATATAGATTACAAAGAACCTTTCTTTTAAAGTTCCTTGTAATCTCTTTAAATAATTTTATTGTTTTTATTAGTAAATTAAATTTAAAAGCTAAGATTAGAATTTAACTCTATCTGAACTTAAAATTACTTATATGATTTACTATTATCTAAAAAACCTTCATTTTAATAAATGTAATAACCTTATATTAACTTTTTAAATATACTTTATATATATTTATTATAGTGAACTCTTGCTTCCTTAATACATGGATCTTCGTATGCTTCCTTCACTTCATTTTTATATCCTATACTTAATACACTTAGTACTCCGTAGTTACTTGGTATATTTAAAAGCTCTCTTATTTCTGCTTCTGAATCCCCAGTCTCACTTTGTCTTCCTCTCATTTGTATCCAGCAAGATCCTAACCCTAAATCCTCTGCTTCCATTTGAAGAATTATAGAAGTTATTGCTGCGTCCTCAATCCAAGCATCACTTTTTTCTTTATCTCCAATTACTACCATTGCTAAAGGTGCTGTTAATAGTCCCATTGTGCCCATTTTTTTGCATTGTTCTAATTTTAATATTGTTTCCTTGTCTTCTACAACAATAATTTCAACTTCTTTTTTATTCATTGATGTCGGTGATATTAAAGCTGACTTAATTAATTTTTCTACCTTTTCTTGTTCTACTTTATCCTCTTTATAAGCTCTTACACTTCTTCTTGTTTTTAATAATTCTAGCATTAAATTTTCCTCCTTATATCCCTTGAATAAAATCAATTTGTCTCAATTTTATAAAATAATTTATATAAAATTTTCTGTTATTATACCATTTAATCACTTGTATTCCAATATATTTTACATTCTTTTATATTAATTTGTAAAATTATCTCTTTTATATTATTTTCTTAAAATATCCTGTAAAACTTTATGAGTTATTATTAAAAATCAACTTAAATACTACAGCCTTTTTAATATAATTATTCTTCCCACAATACCTTAACAGCTTCTGTTATTTTATCCCATGCGGTTTTAAAAGATTCCATTTCCTCTATACCACTCTCTGTCAAAGTGTAATACTTTCTAGAAGGTCCTATTTTAGATTCCTTTTTCACTCCTAGTATAAGTCCCTTCTTTTCTAATCTTAAAAGAAGAGGATATAATGAGCCCTCTGCAAAATCTGTAAATCCCAATAGCTGTAGCTTTGTATAAATTTCATATCCGTAAGTTTCTTCTCTAGATATTATCTTTAAAATAACTCCATCCATGAGTCCCTTTAATAGTTGAGAACTATCTGACATAACTATCACTCTTTTCCTTTAGTTTATATGAAAATACTAATGCAATATATCCTACTATTTCTATTATTAAAAAAACTATTACTACAAAGTAACTTATATTAATACCTTTAGTTATTCCATAAATTTCCTCATGAAAGAAATTCATTATATACATTGGCATAAGTAAAATCATCATTTGAAGAAATTGTCCTAAATTAACAGACTTCCTATAAAGAAATTTATGACTTAAATAATATGCAACTGCTCCCATTACAAATCCTATAATACCACTAAATATCGTAGCTGCTGAAATAGGCTCAGTATTTCCTAGTATCCATGAATTCATAATGTAAAAAAAGCTAGCCAACATTGCTCCTAAAAAAGCTTGTTGAAAAAAGTAATTTAAAAATCTTCTTGTTCCCAAAGTAGAGTAATAAGACTCTAAAATATCCCTTATAAAACTATCTACACTTACTCCAATAGCTTCCTTTAAGCTATTTCCCATATTTTGATTCCTATAAAATAAATCAAGCAAATCAGCATCAACCTCTTTTCTAAAAGATCTTGGCACCATGAATTGTAACCTATAATCTATTTTTTCAAAGGCATCATAATATTCTCCCTTAAGACAATACTTATCTATTTTTTTCATCAATAATCACCCCTTATGGCACTACCTTGTTATGCATGATTGTGATTACATTGTATAGCAAGGTAGCTTCAATGTCAATTATTTCTTTATTCATTTTATAGTGAATATTTATTCACGTACTATGATTTCAAATTTTATATTCTTGATTATTCATTTCTAAATCTCAGTAATATATATACCTTTTTCTTTTATAGAACCTAAGTTTTTCTACTTTTTTTATTTTAATCTAAATTTTTCAGCAATAAACCTTGTATCTTAAATTTAAATTCTTAATTATTCCAAGTAAGCATATTTATGAAATTAAGCATATTTATAAATTTATTTTGCATATTTATTTAATTTTCTATTGACATCATGAAAAAACATAATATAATAATATTTAACAATATGAAAAACCCAGTGATTAAGAGAGTAGTTATAATGATATGTTTCAGCGAGCTAATGGTTGGTGGAAGTTTAGCATCATACTTATAATGAACCGCACTTATGAGGGGACTACCTGAACTAATAGTAGGGTATTCGGTTAGCTTACCTTACAAGCATGAGAGGGTATAAATATTAATTTTATACCAATTAGAGTGGTACCACGGAAATTTTTCGTCTCTTAGTTTTATACTAAGAGGCGTTTTTTATTTTGAATTAGGAGGATATTTATGATGACACTACTTCGGAGATTTAAGTTTTTAACCTTAGAGAAATTTCTACACTATTTTTTTAGTTGTAATAAAAATTATTTTTAGGAGGAATATTATATGTTTATTTTAGCTACAAGCATAAACATGGACTTTAGTAGCATGACAAAGTACATGCCTATGTTTATGGAAGGTATCTTAATGACTCTAGCTTTATCCTTAGCAACTGTTATATTAGGTACTTTAATAGGATTCATAATGTCTTTATTAAAAAGATCTCAATTTAATATTTGGGGAATTAAGCCCTTAAATATTTTAGCAACTATATATACTCAAGTTATAAGAGGTACACCTATGCTTTTACAAGTATATTTAATTGTATATGGATTACCTGGTATAGGAGTTCAACTCCCTAAAATTGCAGGTTGGGAGGACTCAAGGGTATTTATAGGCTGTGTAGCTGCCCTTGCGATTAATTCAGGTGCCTATGTATGTGAAATTTTCAGAAGTGGACTAGCTGCCATTGATAAGGGTCAAAGTGAAGCTGGTAGATCCTTAGGTTTAAGCAGTAAACAAACTATGAGATATATAATTGTACCTCAAGCTATAAAAGTAATTCTTCCTGCTCTTGGAAATGAGCTTATTATGATGATTAAAGAATCCTCTATTGTTTCAGTAGTTGGATTATTCGATATTATGTATACCCACAATATTGTTAAAGGTGCTACTCTTAGAACCTTTGAGCCACTAATAATTGCTGGTGTTATCTACTTAATTTTAACTACAATTTTAACTACCTCTTTAGGATTATTAGAAAGGAGATTGAATACAGATGTTGCAAAGTAAAAATTTAAAGAAGTCCTTTGAAAAACAAGAAATATTAAAGGGAATAAATGCTCATATTCACAAAGGTGAAGTTGTTAGCATAATAGGTCCCTCTGGTTCAGGAAAATCTACCTTCTTGAGATGTTTAAATCTAATGGAAGAACCTACTTCCGGTGAAGTTTACTTTAAAGGTCAATTAATAAGTACTGTGAAAGATAAAACTTTTGATATAAACCACATTAGAGAACATATAGGAATGGTTTTTCAACATTTTAACCTTTTTCCTCATATGACTGTAATTGAAAATATTAAATTAGCTCCAATGAAAGTAAAAGGTTTAAATAATACAGAGGCTACAGCCTTAGCAAAGGATTTATTACTTAAAGTTGGTTTATGTGATAAGGCTAATTTCTACCCTAACAAATTATCTGGTGGACAAAAACAACGTGTTGCCATAGCTAGAGCCTTGGCTATGAACCCTGATGTAATGCTTTTTGATGAACCAACTTCAGCTTTAGATCCTGAAATGGTAAAAGAAGTTCTCTTAGTTATTAAGGATTTAGCTTTAGCAGGTATGACAATTGTCATAGTAACTCATGAAATGGGATTTGCTAAGGAGATTTCTTCAAGAGTCTTATTTATAGATGAGGGTACAATCCTTGAGGAAGGTACTCCAGAGGAAATATTTAATAACCCTAAAGAAGAGCGTACTAAATCATTTTTAAATAAGGTTATGTACTAGGAGGTATTTATGCAAATTTATGATAACTTAAAAAAGAATGTAAATAAAAATGTTGATTATTATATGTCCTTAGTTAAATCAATGTATGATAATCCTGAAGTTGGAAATGAGGAATTTGAAACTATGGAGCTGCTATGTAATGCTCTATGTAATCTAGGATTTGAAGTGAAAAAAGAATTTATAGTTCCAACAGGTTTCATAGGAGAATATTCTTCTCCTAAAACTGGACCAACAATAGCCTTCTTATGTGAATATGATGCTTTACCAGAAATCGGTCATGGCTGTGGTCATAATTTAATTGCAGGTATAGGCATAGCTTCAGGAACTGCTTTGAAATCTGTCATAGATGATATAGGAGGCACAGTTTTAATTGTAGGAACCCCTGCTGAAGAAAACTTTGGTGGAAAAGTTTCTATGGCTGAAGCTGGTGTTTTCGATAAAGTTGATGTTGCATTGATGCTCCATCCTTCTACCCATAACAGCTTAGGTGGAAAAACTCAAGCCTTGAATCCTATAAAGTTTGAGTTTTTCGGTAAAAATGCTCATGGCTGTACTCCACAAGAAGGAAAAAGTGCTTTAGATGCAGCTGTATTAAGCTATATAAATATTAACTTATTACGTCAATTTACAAAAGAAAATACTCATATTCATGGAATATTTAAGAATGGCGGCTCTGCTGCAAATGTAATTCCAGCATATGCTTCTCTTGAGTATTACTTTAGAGGAGAAACTATGGACTATGTTCAAGAGCTTAGTAAAAAAGCCATGAAGTGTGTTGAAGGAGCTTGCCTAGCAACAGAAACGAGCTTCAAAAGTTTAATTTATGAATGTCCCTATGAAGATATGCTGATTAATTATGAACTTACAAAACTCCTAAAGAAAAAATACGAGGAATTAGGTTTAAAGGATATTGAAGATGTAGATGAAACTCCAACTGGTTCTACGGATATGGGTAGCGTTAGTTATAAGTGCCCTTCTCTTCATGGATATATTAAGATTGCTGACTCTTCTGTAAATGGTCATTCAAAGGAAATGGCACAAGCTACTATTTCATCACAGGGTAAAGCTGCTCTTATTAATGGAGCCTATGCTCTTTCCTCTATTGCTGTTGATTTAATATGCAATGATAGTTTACTAAAAAAAGTAAAAGATGAATTCAAAAAATCTACTGAAAAATAATTAAACTTATATAAAAACTACTAAAAAAATAACTATATTGGAGGAATATAAAATGAAAAAAATAATTACCTTATTATTAATACTTACTACTTTAATTACTTTTGTCGGATGTGGACAAGCTCAAAGCAATGAAGCTTCTAAAAATAAGAAAGATGCATTAGAAGAGATAAAAAAATCTGGAGCTTTGGTTGTGGCTACTTCTCCTGACTTTGCTCCAAATGAGTTTTATATAATTGATGAAAAAGGAAATAAGCAAATTATTGGCTCTGATATTTCCTTTGCTCAAGCAATTGCTGATGAAATTGGAGTTAAATTAGAAATTAAAGCAACTGATTTTAATGGTGCATTATTAAATGCTCAATCTGGTCAGGCTCATATGGCCATTACTGGACTTGCTTATACTAAAGAAAGAGCTAAAGTTCTTCAATTTTCCCATGGGTATTTAAGAGAAGACTCTGAAGGGTTCCAAGGAATATTAATGAAAAAAGAAACTGCTGAAAAATATAAGACCTTAGAGGACATAAAAAAAGCCAATTTAACTATTGGTGCACAACAAGCCTCAATCCAAGCTGAATTAGCTGAAGGTTTAACTTCACCTAAAAATGTTAAACTCCTTGCTACTATTGATGTACTTGCAATGTCTTTAAATGCTGGTGATATAGACGCTGTTGTTGTTTCTTCTTCCTCTGCAGACCCATTAAGAGCTACCTTCACTGACCTTGTAGTTCTACCTAAAGAAAACTTTAACTTAGATAGTGAAAATGTTTATTCTCAAACTTATGTAGGATTTCCTATGGGTGATGAATACACATCTTTAATTGAAGTTGTTAATAAAGTTATAAAAGAAAATACTGAAAACAAGAACTTTGACAAATGGGTAACTGATGCAAAATCTAAAATGGATTTTCAAGTAGAATAAAGATGTCCCTAACCTCTCTCCATCTTCATATTATGTAATGTAACACTTATTATGAAATATATGGTGGTGAATAACAAATGAAAGTAGATTTAGTATGCGAAGGTGGAGGGGTTAAAGGTATTGCCTTAGTTGGTTCTATATGTTATTTAGAAGAGCAAGGCTATACCTTTGAAAATATAGCTGGAACCTCAGCTGGTGCAATAGTTGCCTCCTTGTTAGCCGTTGGATATAGTGCAAAGGAACTAAAGGATATACTTTTTAATTTAGATTATAAAAATTTTAATGATAAAAATCTTCTTCAATCAATTCCATTGATTGGACAACCAATAAGTCTTTTAATTAATAAAGGAATATATGCTGGTGAATATGTAGAGACCTTTCTTACTGAAAAATTTAAAGCTAAAGGAAAAACTAAATTCAAAGACATCTCTGTAAATGGTGTTAGTAGACTTAAAGTAATTGCTTCTGATATTACTAATAAAGATCTTCTTATTCTACCAGATGATTTAGCTAAGTATGGATTAGATCCTATGGAGTTTGATATAGCAACTGCTGTGAGAATGAGCATGAGCATTCCGTTATATTATAATCCTGTAATAATAGAATATAAAAATATATCTAGTTATATAGTGGATGGAGGACTTTTAAGCAACTTCCCTATCTGGATATTCGATACCATGAAAATTCCTGATTGGCCTACCTTTGGACTAAGGTTAGTATCCGATAATGATTATGCAATTCCAAATAGTTCTCCTAATATTATATCTTATATTACTAATATAGTAGATACTGCTATTTCAAAAAATGAAACTGTTTATTTAACTGATAAAAACTCTGTAAGAACTATTGATATTCCAACATTTAATATAAAAACAACAGATTTCAATATATCCAAAGCGGATACTACCTTACTTTTTAAATCTGGATATAATTCTGCTAAAAAGTTTTTAAATGGCTGGAACTTTGAAAACTATATAGAAAAATACAGAAAAGAGCCTTGTGAAGAATCTGGTTTTGAAGATAAAGAAATTCATAATTCTAAAAATATTTCTTCTGAAAATACTGTAACTATGGATTCTGAAAATAGTTCTTGCGAGGAAAATATCACTTCAAATGATAATAATTATAATATTGAAGATATCTCCACTGAAGAGGTTACAGATAATTCTTCCTCTACAGAAACTTCAGTTCCTGAGGCTGTAATTATCCCTTAAAGATTAAAGCATTTATTAATATTAAAAACTAAAATGTAACCTATAGAGTAGCTAAAAGCAAATCGCTACCTTATAGGTTTTTCATTTTATAAATGCAACTTATAATTATTAACTTATGTAAGCTAATTCTGTACTATTTTTTCATTTTTAAATAATAGAGTTAAGATTTTCTTAATTTATGAAATTTAATATTGACTTATATATACATCAATAATATTCTTAGCATATATTGTAATTTTTTTAAAGCTTAAACTTAATATCTCTAAAATTTATCTTAAGTTTTAGAGTACTTAAGTTTTAATTTTAAATATTATTTAAGGAGGATTTTTTTAATGTTCAAAGTTTCTAATGTCACGAAGAAATACGGTAAGCTTATTGCCAACAATGATATAAGTTTCACTGTAAATGATGGAGAGATAGCAGTACTATTAGGGCCTAATGGTGCTGGAAAATCTACTATTATAAAATGTATCGCTGGACTTTTAAGATTTCAAGGAGATATTGATATATGTGGTAATCACAATAAATCCTTAGAAGCCAAAAGACTTCTAGGATATATACCTGAAATGCCTGCTATTTATAATTTATTAACCGTTGGAGAACATCTAGAGTTTATAGCAAGAGCCTATGACCTTTCTGATTGGAAAACCTATGGAGACTCCCTATTAACTAGATTCGAGCTTATGGATAAAAAAGATACTTTAGGAAAATCCCTTTCAAAGGGTATGCAGCAAAAGCTTAGTATATGCTGTGCTATACTTCATAAACCTAAGGTAATAATATTTGATGAACCAATGGTTGGCTTAGACCCACACGCAATAAAAGAATTAAAAAAGATGTTCACGGAACTAAAAGAAGAGGGTGCTTCTATTTTAATAAGTACACATATGCTTGATAGTGTTGAAAATTATTGGGATGTTGCTCACATAATGGTGAAAGGTTCCTTTGCAGCTACTAAATATAATAATGCCTCTTCTACTGATGATAAGACTCTTGAAGAGTTATTCTTTGAAATTACTGAAAGGATGGCTGTTGAATAATGAAATCTTTATTATATATTTGTTTTACAAGTATAAAGAATTCCATAAAAGACCTTAAGCATAATCCTGGAAAATTGATATATACTATTTTTATGCTTGCATTTTTTGCCTTTATGATTATTGCATCTACTAAATCACCAACTAAGGAAGCTAGAGATATTACTGAACTTCATGTGATAATTTTAGCCTTATATTCATTTTCTTTTGTTGGAATCCTTATGTCAGGACTTTCTTCTGGTGCTAGCTTTTATTCTATGGCTGATGTAAATATAATTTTTCTAAGTCCTATTTCATCCAAAGTCATATTACTATATGGACTTTTAAAACAAATGGGAACTTCTTTATTGATGGGTTTTTTTCTCTTATTTCAATATGCTTGGTTAAACTCTGCTTATAATTTATCATTTAAAGGACTTATAGCTATCTTAATAGGCTTCTGTATATCCATTATATGTGGACAAATAACTGCTATGGTAATTTATTGTTTTTCAAGCAACAATGAGAAAAATAGAATTTTAATTAAAGCTATACTTTTGGCTATTGGTGCTATTGTGGGTGCTTATATAGTGCTTCCTGTACTATCTAGCAGTGGAAATAAATTAAATGCTTTACTTTCTCAAGCAAATTCTTCATTCTTAGAATTTATTCCTATAATAGGCTGGTTAAAGGTATTTGTAGTAGGACTGTTATCTAATAATTACTTAATCTCAATATACGGATTACTACCTACAATCTTCTATATTCTTTTATTTATCTTCATAATAAATAAAATTAATTCTGACTTTTATGAAGATGTATTAAAAGCTACAGAGGTTTCTTTTAGTGCAATAACTGCTCAGAAAGAAGGAAAAGGAGTAGATGTGTCTCCTACTAAAGTTAAACTTGGCAAAATAGGAATAAATAAGGGCAATGGTGCTTCTGTATTTTACTATAAGCATATGCTTGAAAACAGGAGAGCTAAAAGTTTTATTTTAGACATGCCCTCTATTATATTCATAATTATAACAATAATTTTCGCTGTATCCTTGAAAAATGAAGGACTTCTTCCCGTATTTATTTTTTCAACTTATATGCAAATTTTTTCATCTTGTATGGGAAGATGGCTTAAAGAGCTTACTATGCCATATGTATATATGGTTCCAGTTAGTCCCTTTAAAAAATTAATTATGATTTTTGGAGAAAATATATATAAAACCTGTGTAGAAGCTTTAGTTTTATATATACCTATTGCTTTAATAATAAGACCTTCAATATTAGAAGTAATTGCATGTATACTTGCTAGAATAGGATTTGGACTCCTTTTCATGGCAGCTAATATTTTAACTGAAAGATTTATTGGTTCTGTACCTAATAAAGGTTTAATAATATTTTTATATTTTATAATTATAGCTCTTATATGTTTACCTGGCATTGTAATAGGTGTTTTACTTGGGTCTTTCTTAGGTATATCTAACCCAATAGCCTTTGCACTATTTTCTACTTTCTTATGGAATGTACTAGCCTCAGCTTTAATTACATTCCTATGTAGAAATATTTTAAGCTATGCAGAGCTTAATAATAAATAATAACACTATATATCTTTCAATTATTATTCCTAAATTCATACTTAACTTTTTCTAATAGCTTTATAACTATAGTTAAAGTTTTTTGATTAAATATATGTTCTACATTCCTGTTTAAACTATATTTACTTAAACTAAAAAACAGAGAGTAGTTTATAAATATACTCTCTGTTTTTTATTGCATGTAATTTTATTTTGTCTTATATTTTATATTAATTACTCGTATAAGCTCATGCTCATAAGCTTATCTAGTTTTTCATCTGTAATCGGCCATCCTATCTCTCTTGCTGTATCCATCATTGTATGAATATTTATTATAGGCGTCTCTACTGGAAGTCCGCATCCAGACATTACTCCAAAGCCCTTAGGGGATTTATACCCTTTTTTAACACATTGAATAACACTCTTTCTTACTTCTTCCCTAGTTCCACTGTACATAATTGTAGATGGATCTACGTTTCCTGTAATTTTTATTTTACTTCCTATTTTATCTATACATTCACTTAAATCAACCACATTATCTATACTAAATCCGCCTACTCCAACTTCTACGATATCATCAAAAATACCATTTGTTTTTCCACATATATGAATAGAACTTCCAACGCCCTTAGCTTTAAGGAAATCTACAAATTCCTTTATGTATGGCTTTCCGAACTCTCTAAAATGTTTTGGACTAATAACTGTGCAAGAACTCATTGGCTCTGCAATGCTAATTCCAACTCCAGTTTCTATAGCTGCACTTGCAAATCTCTTACAACTTTCTAAAGAAATTTTACATAGTTCATGCACTGCTTCAGGGTTAGTTATTAATAATTTAGTCATTTTTTGAACGCCAATTAAAAAGAAAGCACTTGTAAAAGGCCCTACTATTAAAGCTGTACAAGGAACCTCTTTACCTATTTCATTTTGAACTATACTCATAGCTTCTATATGTATAGGTAATCTTGCATCTCTACATGGATTAACTGGCTCTAAATTTTTAATTTCATCTACTGAAGTAATAGCTGGTTCTAAAAGATCTACTGTATTGTCATCCGGATACTTCATTTTAGCACCCATTGCCTCTGATAAAATAAATAGATCCGTAAAAATTTTTGCACCGTCACCGCCAAAGGCTCTATGAGTATCTATAACAGCCTGTGCTAAAGCTTTTGAGCTAGTATTAAACTCCGATATTTTACAACCGGATACCCTAGCTATTCCATTTGAAAGGTTGGGATTACATTGTATTCTGTCTACATCTTGTCCCTTAGAAAGAGCTATAGCCCTTTCTAGAGGAGTCATCTCATCTCTAAACTGCTTCATTAACTGACTCATTCAAAACACCTCTAACTAAATCTTTAGCAAGTCTTGCAGCTTTAGATGCCTCTGCAGCATATCCATCTGCTCCTATTTTGTTAGCAAAACTTTGTGATATAGGTGCTCCCCCAACCATTACCACAACTTGCTCACGAATCCCTTCTTCTTTCAGTAATTCTATAACAGTCTGCATGTTATCCATAGTAGTTGTCATTAATGTAGACATACCTACTAAATTAGCATCTAACTCTCTTGCCTTTTTTACAAATTCACTTGGTGGAACATCTCTCCCTAAATCACAAACATCAAAACCACAAGTTTCTAGCATAATCTTAAAAAGGTTCTTACCTATATCATGAGTATCCCCTTCAACTACACCTACTACAGCTTTGTATTTAGTTCCACCTTCTTCTTTTTTTAGATGAGGTCTTAGTATATCTAAGCCTGCATACATTGCATCTGAGCACATTAAAAGTTCTGGTATATAATACTCTTCTTCTTCATATAAGACACCAGCCTTATCCATTCCCTTTGCAAGTCCATCCGCTATACCTTCATAAGCATCAAAACCATTTTCTACAAATTCCTTTGACTTTTCTAAAGTAACTTCTTCTTCCATATCAACTACAGAAGCAGCTAATTCTTCTAATAACTTTTCTCTTAATTTATCCATTTTTTCCCCCTAATTATATAATACTCTAAAACATACTATCAACTTAATTTTACATGGCATAATATGCCTTTTCAAATTTATATTTTAAATAGATTGATATATATCTATTTATTTCTTCTCTTTATTACAAATTATGTAAATAAGATGCTAGCTAGAATTATTTTTAAGTACAAAATAAACTATGTTCTTTTCATTTTTTAGTTTAAATACATAGATATTTAAACTTACTGTATATTCAATCATCTATCTTAAATATTAAAAACATTTTTCTTTTATTAAATTATATATGATACTTAAATATTTTTTTACAATTTTTACATAGTTATTAATTATTTTATAATTCGCATTTTATATCTATTAAAGTTAACCAAAGCCTATGTATAATAACTATTTCCATAAATAGACTCTATACATTCACACTTTCACTCTTAAATATATGAATAATTTTTCAACTTAAATAGTTGCAAGTGCAACTATTTTTTGATATAATTTCTCTTATAATAAAATTAAAAGCGGTGATATTTATGAATAAACCTAAAGATACAATTGGTAAGTGTGTTGCTCAATTATATAGAATCAATTCAAAATTCTTAGTTAAAAAATATCAAAAATTTAATATTGGCTCTGGCCAATACTTCTTTTTAATAGAACTTTATAGAAAAGATGGAGTAAGTCAAGAATATCTCTCTGATAAGCTTAATGTAGATAAGGGAACTACAGCAAAAGCAATGAAGAAATTAGAGGAATTAGGATACATTAAACGTTTGAGATGTGAAAATGATAAAAGACTTTATAAAATATTTTTAACGGATGAAGCCTTAGAAATAAAAGAAGAGTTTTTTAACATTTTAAATGAAAATGATAAGAAAGTTAGATCATTAATAACTGAAGATGAATTTAACATGGTTACGACTATATTACAAAAAATTTCGAAAGGACTAGGTGATGAAACTCATGGATAATCAAAAACGACTGGGTGAAGAGAAAATACCCAAACTACTTATAAGTTTCTCTATACCAGCAATTATAGGTATGATTGTAAATACATTATACAATATAATTGATAGAATATTTATAGGTAATATACCTGAGGTAGGAAATTTAGCTATAACAGGTGTTGGAATAACCCTACCTATAATGACTATAATTTTAGGCTTTGGACTATTAATAGGAGTTGGTACTTCTGCTAGGATTTCTATAGCCCTTGGGCAAGGTAGAAAAGAAACAGCAGAAAAATTACTTGGTAATGCTGTTACCTTAATTATAATTGCATCTATTATAATTACTTGTTTAGGTCTTATATTTATCGATCCTATACTTAAAGCCTTTGGGGCTAGTGCTGATACCTTAGTTTATGCAAAAGATTATATAAGGATAATATTCTTTGGTACTATTTTCAGTTTAGGTAGTGTTGGACTAAATCACTCCATAAGAAGTGATGGTAATCCTAAAGTAGCAATGCTTTCTATGTTATTAGGGGCTGGTACAAATATAATTTTAGACCCTATTTTAATTTTTGGATTTAACATGGGGGTTAAAGGTGCTGCTATAGCAACTATAACTTCTCAACTTATATCTGCAATTTGGATATTTTATTATTTTACTAAGGGTAAAAGTATTTTAAAAATAAAACTTCCTAATTTAAAATTAGAAAGACATATAGTTCTTAGTATATTTACAATTGGTATGTCTCCTTTTGCTATGCAAATAGCTCAAAGTTTAGTTCAAGTTGTTGCAAACAACTCTCTTAAATACTATGGTGGAGATATGGCTATAGGTGCTATGACTATAATAAGTAGTATTTCTTTAATGGCTACTATGCCAATTGTAGGTATAAATCAAGGTGCACAACCTATTATAGGATATAACTATGGTGCTAAAAAATATGATCGTGTTAGAGAAACCTTAAAGTATGGAGTTGTAGTTGCAACCTTAATAGTTACTCTAGCATTCTTATTAGTAGAGATTTTTCCTAACACTATAATACAAGTATTTAATAATGATCCAAGTTTAAGAGAAATGGCAATAAGAGGTGTTAGAATTTATTTATTTATGCTTCCAATTGTAGGCGTACAAATTATAGCTTCTAGTTACTTCCAAGCTATTGGTAAAGCTAAAATATCAATGTTTTTAAGTCTTTTAAGACAAGTTTTAATTCTTATACCATTAATTTTATTATTACCTAAATTACAATTGTTTGAAGGATTAGATGGAATTTGGTTTGCAGGTGCTATTTCTGATTTTATTTCCACAATAATTTCTACTACCATATTCTTTGTATCTGTAAAGCATTTAAAAAAGAAAACCGCTTCACATACTGATGATTTGGATGTTACTATAAGTAAAAATAACAAACTGCTTTACAATGAAATTTCTGCAGATAATTCTAAATAACTTTAAAATAAAATGAGAATTGGATTAATCCAATTCTCATTTTTATTTTAAAGTTTAATTTCTATTTAATACAAATTGACCTATGTTGTCACTTATAGACTGATGCTGAATTTTATTTCCTTCAAAATTACATATCTTAAATACAAATTGAATAGAGTATCCTAACCCAATAGCTGTTATTATAGTACCTATACCTGCATATCCTCCTAGTAAATATCCGCATATAAGTGCACCTATTTCTAAGCAAGTTCTTACAACTTTAATAGGTTTATTGGTTCTTTTACTTAAAGCCATCATTATTCCATCTCTTGGACCACACCCCAAGCCTGAACCTATGTATAAAACACATCCAAAGCCCATTAAGAGCATCCCTATAACAAGCATTCCTATTCCTTGAAAAAATGAATTTCCCTTTGGTATTAGATTATTAAACATAATTAAGTCCATAAATTTCCCTATAAAAATCATATTTAATACTGTACCAAGTCCTAATTTTTCCCCTAAGATTACTCCCAATACTACAAATAAAACTCCAACCATTATACTTGCATTACCAATAGTTATACCTGCCATCTTAGAAATACCATGATGAAGTACATCCCACGGCGACATTCCTAAATTTGCATTAATCATAAATACGGCCCCACTTGAACAAATAAAGAAGCCTATAAATAATCTTATAAGTCTTATACCTAGGTTTCTAAAATCTTTCATAATTCTCCCCCACTTTCTTTAGCCGTTCTGTTAAGTTATATGAACATTGCACTTCTCTCACCTTAGAAGTATACTAAGTTTTCCTAAGACAAAATATCCCCCCGAAGGAGAGAAGAGCAATGAACAAAACAAACATAAAATGTCCTCGCTGCCATTCTGATCAATTATACAAGTTTGGAATGGATAAGCAG
>NZ_FQXP01000007.1 GCF_900130005.1 Clostridium collagenovorans DSM 3089
GTCTCACCTAATGAACCATATACTTCATCTGTTGAAACATGTAAAAACTTAACGCCCTCTTTCCAAGTACCATTAGCTTCCCATGCAGCTTTTGCACAATTTAACATGTTAACTGTACCTAACACATTTGTTTTAGCAAAGACTTCTGGATCCTTTATGCTTCTGTCAACATGAGACTCTGCTGCAAAGTTTACTACATAATCTATATCATATTTCTCAAATAAATCTGTAACTAATCCTGAATCACATATATCTCCTTGAACAAATATATGATTTTCATTATTCTCTACTGACTTTAAATTTTCTAAGTTTCCTGCATATGTTAAAGCATCTAGATTTATAATCTTTATGTCTTCATACTTATTTAACATATATAATACAAAGTTAGAACCGATAAATCCTGCTCCACCCGTAACTAAATAAGTTTTCATAAACTATTCTCCTTTATATTTAAGTTACCTATATATAATGATTTTGAAAATATTATTATATATTTTCTACTTTCTTTGATAAACTATAAACTTTCCAAAGAAAATAGAAAAAAATAATATTATCCACATATTAATACTTCTCATATACCAAATAAAAAATGACATTATTGTACAAAATGTTACTATGGTAACAATTACATATGATAAAATATCTTTTTTATCCATTAATTTTGTAAATATATTTCCTGAAACTATTCCTAGAAAATAACTAACAGCACAAGCTCCAGGAATAGAAAAATCAATTATTAATTCCATTATATAAGTACCTACATTACTTGAAATTGGTATATGATAAAATGGTAGTGTCCACATTAGCTCTACATTAAACCCCAACTTAGAAAATTGCTTGTATATAGGCAAAAAAGTGTTGGCTCCAAAGCTATAAAATGGATTATTTAAATATTCATTTAAAACTCCTATTGGTGAAGTAGCGTATGTATAAAGTTTATAAATACTATGATTAGTACTTGTTAATTTATTCATAAGCGGAGATACATAAGGTGATATAGATGTTATATTAGCTCTTTCTTTATTTATAATACTAAATAATAAAATAAATACTATTATAAATATTATAATGTATATTTTATTCTTATTATTTAACTTAAGCTGCTTAGTATATTCTCTCTCCCCTATAAACATAGGAATTGTTAAAAATAAAAAACCCATTATTATATTATTTCTTCCACCAAAGCTTAGCGAGTTTAAAATAGCAAGAATAATAGGTAGGAATAAAAACTTTCTTACTCCATATTTTCTGATATATACTCCAGTGTACATAAGTGCAATAAAAATGAATGGTCCAAAATATGATATGTATATATTTTCTCCCGTACCATTTACTCTATTATTGTATATATCACCTATAGATGAAAATAATCCATTTATACCATATACTTTTATTAGAGATACTATATTAGGTATAATAGATATTGCAGATATTAAGCTACTTATCATAATAACTTTAAAAATCTTATTTTTAATTATATTCTCATCTAGTAGAGTATTATTTTTTTTATGAACCTTAATATTATATATTAATACGCCCATAAAATTTCCAATAGAAAATAAACCCTGCATTAAAAATATAATACTCCAGGTTTTTATAGATAACTTATAGTAATATATAAATTTAAGTTCATATAGTATGCTAATTATAGACCATACTATACAATATATTGATACAGGATTAATATTTTTTTTAAAGATTTTTCTACTAAAAACAAATAATAAAATATTAAAAAAAATATAGATATATATCATTGTTGTCTCCTTATTTTTTTATAACTTCTTAATAGATAATCTAGAAGTCTATACTTTCCTTGTAACATTAGTAATGTAGTTATATTATATTTTGTACTACATTCTATCCTCAATATTTCTTTAGTATTTATATCAATATTAAATTGATTAAGTCTTTTTACTTCTTCTAAGTAATTAACTCTCTCTCTAAAACTCATCGTATTTCTATTATCAAATATAATATTAACTATAAATGAAATATATTCTACCAAGTACTTATACCATATAGATTTATCAATACCTAAACTATCAACAATACTTTTTTCAGCGTCCACTATTAATATGCTTGATTCAGCCTTATTTATATTAAACTTCACAACCGTACTATGACTTACTCTTCTGTAATGTATATAATATGCTTTACTATTACATACCAATTTATTTACATTCTTAAATAACTCATAATTAAACTTATTATCTTCACCACCAAATTTAATTCTTTCATCAAATATAATATTATTTTTTTGTATTAATGATTTTTTTACAATCATATTCCATACAAAAGTAAATACTCCACGTCTTCTTAAAGCATCATAATTACTAATCAAATAACCTTTATCATATACACCATCACTCAAATGATATTTATATACTTCTTCAGTAGTAAAAGTATCATCTATTTTTAAATATCTTACAGAAAATTTTACAACATCTGCATTTTCTTCTTTAATTAATTTAATATTATCTTCTAGCAATGTTGGTAAAAACCTATCATCATTATCTGCAAAAACAATATATTCTCCAATAGAGTTACTTAATCCTGTATTTCTTGCTCCGCTAATACCCATATTTTTCTGATGTATTACCTTCACTCTTTTATCTTTATTCATATATTGATTGCAAATTTGTGCACTGTTATCAGTTGAACCGTCATCAACTAGAATTAACTCAAAATTTAAATATGTCTGAGCTAATATACTTTCTATTGCATCTTCAAGATACTTTTCCGAATTATATACTGGCATGATAATGCTTACGTCAACCATGTTCTTCTCCCATTTTAAACTTTATTTAATATTAATTGCTACTTAGAAGTAATCGAATTTCTGTTTCGCTCTTTAAACCTACGTAACACACTTAAATATGCATTTATGTTAATACCTATTTTCATAATATACTTAATCACTATTTTATAGTTTCTTTCTCTAATAGCTACAAGAATAATCTCAAAATAGTGAGCTGAATATATTTGTCTTTGCACCTTTTTATCATAGATTTCAAAGTGCCTCTGAGTTTTTTTAAAAAACTCCTCTTTTATACTAATAATATTTTGAGTTGTAGGCCTATTTTCTTCTAACTCAGTATTTATTCTAACCATATATTCTGGTAAAAGCTTAATATTATACTTTAAAAGGAAATCTAGGAATAATTGAATATCTTGATGTCTAATTAAAGACTCATCAAAATATCCACTTTCATCAATACAGCTTTTTTTAAGTAGAACCGTTGGTGTACATATTGCCACCGATCTTTCTAGAACCTTTTTATGCAAGTCATTTGTCTCATAAACCGAACATTTTCTTATTGGAACTCCATTTTTATAGTATTTATATAAGGTGGAAACTCCTGAACAATTTATATCATTTAGGAAAACATCCATCTGCCTTTCTAACTTTGTATATTCCCATTCATCATCATCATCTAAAAATGCTATGAATTCTCCATTTGATGACTTTATACCAACATTTCTTGCTGCTGCTCCATTAATATGTTTTAATTGTTTTATATATCTTAGTCTTTTATCAAAAATATCCTTTAATCTTTTTTCTACTAGCATACTTTCTTCACTATTCGGATCATTATCATCAATTACAAGAATCTCAATATTTTTGTAAGTCTGATTTATAACGCTGTTAATAGCTCTTATTAAAGTATCACTTCTTTTATATGTAGGAATTATACAAGAAATCATTCCTTTTACCATAACTAACCTCCAATTAAATTATCGACTTCTATTAAACTGCTTAAATCTTATACCCATATATTAATAATCATAAGATTACTTAGTTCATACTATAAAACAAAGCTAATAAGGGTATACCCATGAAATTATTTAGTTAAATATTCTAATTTACATTAATATATTTTTTGTCTTTCACAAATTTATGATGTCTTTTATTAGACTGTAAACTTATTTTAAATTTATGTAACTTTTCTATATAAACTATTTTTATATAAAATTAATTATTACGATTTATTCAAGTAATATATTTTTACCTCTAAATCATAATTGCTTTAGTTCTAAACTAAAGCAATTATGATTTAGAAATATTTAAATATAAATATTTCTAAAAACTTATATCTTTTATTTAGTAAAACATTCCTAAAGCTTCAATCTTATTTAAAGTTACTTTACTTATTAGATTACTTTATACATTATAAGTTATTTTTGTACCATTCTATAGTTTCTTTGAATCCATTCTCAAAGTTCCAAGTCGGATTATATCCTAATAAGTTTTTAGTTTCATCTATATCAGCAAGACTATGCTTAATATCACCCTTTCGAGCATTTGAATACTTCGGTTTAAAACTCACATTGAGCTCCTTACACATAGACTCCAACACTTGATTTATAGTAAATTTTTCACCGTATGCAACATTATATGCCCTACCAAAACTTTTCTCATCAGATAGACAAGCCTTTAAGTTAGCTTCTATAACATTTTCTATATAAGTAAAATCTCTACTTTGAGTTCCATCTCCATATATTATGGCATCTCTATTTTCAATTAATGCTTTTACGAACTTAGGAATAACAGCTGCATAATTCCCATTAGGATTTTGATACCTTCCAAATACATTAAAGTATCGTAATCCTATAGTTGGTAAATTGTAGATTTTATAAAACAAATCTGCATAATATTCATTTATTTTTTTAGTCATAGCATATGGTGATAAAACAGATCCCTCTTGTCCTACTTTTTTAGGCAAAGTTTCATTATCTCCATACACAGATGAGGACGATGCATAGACAAATCTCTTAACATTATTTTCTCTTGCAGCTTCTAGCATATTTAATGTACCGTCTACATTTACTTTATTATATTTAATTGGCATCTCCATAGATCTTGGTACCGAACCCCAAGCTGCTTGATGTAAAATATAATCTACTCCTCTACAAGCCTCTCTACAGACTTCAATGTCTTCAATTGTTCCATTAATAAACTCAAAATCATATTTTTCTTTTAATCTATCTATATTACTAACTAGTCCATTTGAAAAATCATCTAAACCAATAACCTTATATCCCATTTCACATAATGTCTCTACTAAGTTACTCCCTATAAATCCAGCAGCTCCTGTAACTAGAAATTTACTATTATCATCAAACTTAATATTACTATACCCCACTGTTCTATAACCTCCAATAATTATAACCTAGTTTAATTATAATATCCTTATTTAATATCGATTTAACATCAACTATAATTTTTTTACCATTCTCTTCATTTCTGAATAACTTGTCTATTTCCTTTATGGACATCTCTTTAAATTCTTTATGGGAAACTGCTAATATAACAACATCCATATCACTAATTTCATTTATGTCACATATATCTACTTCATACTCCCTAATAGCTTCTTCCTTATCAGCCACTGGATCTACTATAATAGGATTTATACCGTATTCCTTAAGTTCATCTACTATATCAATTATTTTAGTATTACGTGTATCAGGACAATTCTCTTTGAAAGTAAATCCTAAAATACATACTCTCGAACTGTTTACTACCTTTTGAGACTTAATTATGCTCTTTACAGTATTTTCAGCAATATATTTTCCCATATTATCATTAATTCTTCTTCCTGAAAGAATTATTTGAGAATGATATCCTAATTGTTCCGCCTTATATGTAAGATAGTACGGATCTACTCCAATACAATGTCCGCCTACCAATCCCGGTTCAAACCCCAAAAAGTTCCACTTAGTTTTTGCTGCATCTAATACTGCTTTAGTATCTATATCCATTTTGTTAAATATTATAGATAGTTCATTCATAAATGCAATATTTATATCTCTTTGTGAATTTTCAATAACCTTAGCTGCTTCAGCTACTTTAATACTATCTGCTTTATACACTCCTGCATCTACTACCAATTCGTAAACCTTTGCTATTATATCCAGTGTTTCTGTATCCATACCAGATACAACTTTTACTATCGTCTCCAATCTATGAACTTTATCTCCAGGATTAATACGTTCTGGTGAATATCCAACCTTAAAGTCTCTACCACATTTAAGTCCTGACTCTTTTTCTAATATAGGTACACAAACCTCTTCCGTTACTCCAGGAAAAACAGTTGATTCGTACACTACTATTGATCCTTTAGTAAGATTTCTACCTAGTGTTTTGCTTGCAGCTTTAACTGGATACAAGTCTGGAGACTTATCTTCGTTTATAGGTGTAGGAACTGCTACTATGTGAAACTTAGCTTCTTTTAACTTTTCCTCACTACAAGTAAACTCAACACTACAATTTTTAATTTCATTATTACCAACTTCCTTAGTTGGATCAATACCCTTAATGTACATATCTACCTTTTCTTTGTTTACATCAAATCCTATAACTTTTGCTTTTTTAGAAAAGGCCACCGCTATAGGCATTCCAACATATCCCAAACCAATTAAAGATATTTTTTCTTTTCTTTTCACTATTTCTTCATATAAATTCATATTCTTCACTCCATCTCTACTCATAAACTTTAATATATTTATCATTTATTATTTTTTTCTTATAAGTTCAAATAAACCTCTTATAGACCCCAAACCATATGATATATGTAGGCTAATAAACATAATTGGCATTAATACTATATCCAGTAATCTATTGGTTTTATAAATTGAAAATATTATTCCTAATATAAAATGCAGAATTATTATAAAAATTAATATATACCTCATAATTTTAATTTTAATTCCTAACATTAATAATAGAATAATATTTAATACAAACATAAGCGGTATTATATGTCTTAAATTCAAAGTTTTAAATCCATTTCTTAAAACTTTCATATTCCATTTTCCATTTTGCCATGCTTGATTTAAAAATCCCTTAACTGAATCTCTAGATATGTACGTTGACTTAATACTAGGATTTAAATAAAACTTATATCCAGCCTCTTTAATTCTCCTATGCATATCATTATCTTGATTTCTCTTTAAGTTCTCATCAAAATATCCAACTTTATCAAATATAGATTTTCTATATAATCCAAAAGCAACCGTATCCACATATTCAGCCTTCTGAGAATATCTAAATTTTGAATTACCTACTCCAAACGGCGAAGACAACACCATAGCAATTCTTTTCCCCATTCCAGTATAACACTCAGTATTTAAGCTACCACCTACACATGCAACATCATTCATATTTAGCATTGTATCAACACTGTTTTTTATAAAATCTTTGTCCGCGTATCCATGTGCATCTATTCTAACAACATATTCTCCCTTTGCAGATTTTATAGCCATATTCCACCCAGATGCTAAACTTCTTTTAGGATTTTTATAATATCTTATTTCTACACCGCTATTATTTTTTTCTATCAATTTTTCTATTATATAATTACTATTATCATCCGACTCACCATCAATTAAAATAATTTCATATTTATCCTTAAAATAACTTTGTTCTATAAACGATTTAAAGCACCTTTCTATGTACTTCTCTTCATTTCTAAAAACAATTATAGCTGTTACAAATGGATATTTACTATACTCCATTGTTCTCTCCCCTTCTTTATTTAATCAAATACCTTTAATACATACACTTGTCTTAATTTATTTATTGCTCCATCAAAACAAATATATCTTCCATCAGGACTAAATCTAGGATGTAAGTCACATCTATTTTCATTGTTATACCTTAATGAAGAATAAACTTCAGCTATCTCTTTAACATTCTCACCGTCCGCACTACATAAATATAAGTTCTGCTTACATTTAAAGTTAGGATATGTATCAGTAATAACATATTTATTATCAGGTGAATACGATGGATGACCATCTCGATTCAATATACCTTCCGCAAAGATCTCTCTTTTTTGAGTTTGATCAGTTAATAAATAATACTTATTCCCATGAGAATGAGTATGAGCCCAAGCCAGTATTTCTCTATTATTCTTCCAATTACAATGAGAAATCATATCTTCATCCATTAAATTATATACATTTTCACCATCAATATCCACTGTCAATAGTCTAGTATATTTCTTTCCATTTTTAATCCACCTATGTAAAACCATAAATCTTTTACCTTCTGGATTGATCATTATATGGTTAACTTTATGTATTGCACCATTCATTTCTTCCCTTGATTCAAAATCCATAAGTTGTTTATACGTAAGTAGTCCTTTAACCTCTCCTGTATTAATATTCATTCTCCAAATACATGTTGAATTTGGACACTTTTCATCCACAGTATCTTTATTTGTATTAGAGTATCCATATCCAGGTCTAAGATTATGTAACCTAGAAAAATCTAAACTTAATGCATATTCGCCATTTTTATCTACAGAATATACAGCAATAGGTAACACTTTTTCTGTTCCAGTTTCTATATCCAATATAACACTACAAAATTCTCCATTCCTGAAATCATTATATATAATTTTTTTATTCATTTCAGGTCCAAGCCATTGAAGCATACATCCCTGTTGTACATTCCATGCATATGTGCTTCCTATAATAGTCTCTTCATTTTTTTCTAAATCCTTCAAAATTATTAAAGCTTGCTTACTTGGCGCAACTTCTCTATTGGCATTCTCAGTTCTAAGATAAATCATTTTTGTACATTCCTTATTCCATGGTGACTTATCATAATAACCAAATAAATGTTCATACCTAGAATCGCTTATGCATATTATATTACTATTTTCTGTTTTCTTATCGCTTAAACTCCACCCTATAACCTGATATATACCTTTAGCAAATTTCCTTATTTCAGGAAACCTTCTTAAACTTTCATTAATTTTGTTAATTATATTCCCCATTCTTTAAATCCTCTTTTTTTATATTTACCTAATAAAAACCTCTATTGCTGTTTTTAACATAATCTTATAATCTTCTATAAATGTAAAATTTTCTATATAGTTAATATTGTAATACATCTTTTTACTTAAAACATTTTCAATGTAAACTTTATCTATATTTTCATTAAATTTACCAAGAATTTCATCTTCATCTTTAAACATTATACTAGCTTTAGATGTAATTCCAGCTACCATAAGTAACGTCGCTAACATCTCAGGCTTATACTCTTTTACATATTTAGGTACTTCTGGTCTCGTTCCAACGAAACTCATATCACCTTGTAATACATTAATCAACTGTGGAATTTCATCAAGCCTAGTTTTTCTAATTAGGCGTCCTATCTTAGTTATTCTAGGATCATCCCCTACAGTTACTTGTGTTCCTATTTTTTCAGCATTTACTACCATAGTTCTAAATTTAAATATCCTAAATCTTCTACCATACTGAGTTACTCTAGTTTGTCTAAAAAATACAGGACCTTCAGAAGTTAATTTTATTACAATTGCCAATACAAGTATTAATGGTGATAAAATCACTATTAATACTATAGCTAGAACAATATCAAAAAGTCGCTTTAAAAATAATTGACCTTTTTTCTTTTCTAAAATATCATAGTATTTTTTGACTTCTTCATTTTTCATAAAATTTGGAAGTTCACTCCACTTTTTTAGCACTCTTATTTCCCCCTAATAACTTCTTTTAGGGTTGCACATATATACTTAACTTCCTCATTACTTAGCAATGTATGTAATGGAAGTGTAATTTCATTTTTGTACATATTAAATGCATTAGGATAATCTTTTATATCTAATCCCATTGATTTATAAGCACTCATCATTGGAAGTGGCTTATAATGTACATTAGTTGCAACTCCAGCCTCTGCCATTTTGATTATAACCTTATTTCTATCTTCCTCATTCTTACCTAACAACCTAACAAGATAAAGATGTCCACTAGATGCTGAATTTTCAGTATAGTGTTTTAATATGTGAAGATTTTCTTCTTTAAGTAGTTCATCATATAACTCTATAATTTCTCTACGCCTTTTTAAAATCTCACTATATCTACTAAACTGACCTAATCCTATAGCTGCCATTATATCTGTCATATTACATTTATAAGCTGGTAACTTAATATCATATTCCCAACTTCCTATTTGAGTTTTAGCTAAGGCATCTTTAGATTGTCCATGAAGTGAAAGTAACATATACTGCTTGTAAATTTCTTCATTATCTACTCCGCTTATATCCCTCCATGTTGCAGCTCCCCCCTCTGCTGTTGTTAGGTTCTTAACTGCATGGAAAGAAAAGCTTGTAAAGTCTGCTATTTCACCAGCCATTTTCCCATTTCTATTAGCTCCTATGGCATGAGCCGAATCTGCAATAACTATAATTCTATTAAATGCTTCTTGTATTTTATTATTAGCCTTAAATAATTCTCTTTTACTTTTAACTATTTCAAAAATCTTATCATAATCACATATAACACCCGCTAAGTCTACTGCAATAATAGCTTTTGTTCTAGGTGTTATTGCTTCTGACAACTTTTCATAATCCATTTCATAAGAATCAGCAGCTGTATCTACTAAAACTGGAGTAGCTCCTACATGACATATTACGCTACATGAAGCTGTATATGTGTATGCACTTGTTATTACTTCATCTCCTGGTCCTACTCCTAATACTCTAAGTGTCATCTCCATAGCAGCAGTTGCTGAATTTAAACATACAGCCCTTGATGTATTACAATATTGTGCTATTTTCTTTTCAAATTCCTTTGTTTTAGGACCTGTTGTTATCCACCCTGATTTTAAAACCTCTACTACATTATCAATTTCAACCTGCGTAATATCTGGTGGTGAAAAATTTATCTTCATATAATCTCCTCCATAGCTTTAATGTCTTTTTATTCCTTTGTAGCTGCTACCATATCATGTGCTGCTCTTTTATAGGTAGGTACTACTTCTTGCAATACGTCTCTTATATCTATCATATTTTTGCTATCTATAGCCACCTTTAGATTATCGAATTTCATTTTTAACTTTTCTAAATCATAGTGCATTGGTTTTGCTATAAATATCTTTTCGTTTGCTGTATTAGTTAAGCCCTCTTCGCTCATTAAAAGCTCTTCATAAAGCTTTTCTCCTGGTCTTAAGCCTGTTACCTTTATTTCTATATCCTCATGGGGTTCTAATCCGGATAACTTGATTAAGTTAATTGCTAAATCATATATACGAACTGGTTTTCCCATATCTAGTACGAAGATTTCTCCTCCCTTTGCATATGCTCCTGCTTGAAGTACTAATTGAGCTGCCTCTGGTATAGTCATAAAGTATCTTATTATATTTTTGTTTGTTACTGTAACTGGTCCACCCTTTGCTATTTGTCTTTTAAATAGTGGTATTACGGAACCATTGCTTCCTAATACGTTTCCGAAACGTACTGCAACAAATTCTGTTTTACTTTTTTCTGCCATAGCTTGTACTATCATTTCACACATTCTCTTAGTTGCACCCATTACATTTGTTGGGTTAACTGCTTTATCTGTAGAAATAAGCACAAATTTTTCTGCTTCATATCTATCTGCACATTCTGCTACCTTAAGTGTCCCAAAGGTATTATTTTTAATTGCTTCTCCTGGACTATCTTCCATTAAAGGTACGTGCTTATGAGCAGCTGCATGGAATACTAATTGTGGTCTAAATTCATCAAAGATTACATCTAATCTTTTTTCATCTCTAACTGAAGCTATAGCAACCTTTAGATTTTTGAATTTATCCTTTAGCTCATTTTGTAGATCATATGCATTATTTTCGTATATATCTAGTATTAATAATTCCGATGGTTTAAACTTAACTATTTGTCTACAAAGTTCTGAGCCTATGGAGCCTCCTCCACCTGTTACAAGTACTCTTTTACCTTCTATGTAAGCTTTAATTTCCTTATCATTTAATTTAATAGGATCTCTTCCTAGCAAATCCTCAATTTCAACATCTCTCATTTTCCCTATGGAAACCTTTTCGTCTATTATCTCCGAAATAGATGGTAGTATCTTAACCTTACATTTTGTATCACTACACTTTTCTACAATTTCACATCTTGTATCATTATTTAAGGAAGGTATTGCTACTATTATTTGCTCTATTTTATATCTATCCACAATCATTGGGATATCATTTCTATTCCCTAATACCTTACTCCCACCTATAATCATATTTCTCTTGGATTTGTCATCGTCTATAAAGCCTATGACTTTATACTTCTTGTTGCTTTGGTTTTTTATCTCTAGTGCAACTGTTTTGCCAGCATATCCTGCACCGTATATAAGGACTCTTTTAACCTTATTGTTTCTTGCTTCAATGTCTATTAATAACCGTCTATAAATTCTAAAGGATACTCTGAAACCAATTACGGCAATCATAACAAAGATTCCGCATAATAAATTGGTTTTCATCGATATGCTATAACTTAACGTTGATAGGATTAATAAAATTATTCCATTACTTAATATACATGCAGTTACTGCTCTTATAAATTCATCTATGCTAGCCTGTTAAATTCATCTATGCTAGCCTGTGTCCATAGGCTTCTATATAATCCAAAGCTCCAAAACATTATTGCATAAATCAATAATACTACGAACATTACTGAATTAGATGTAACGAGACTTCTGACTACTTCCCTATCTGAGCTCATAAAAAACACTCCCATAAAATAGCATAATTCTATGAGAATTAAATCTATACTCAGAAGTAAAGCACCATTTAAGAATCGTCGCTTATTTCCCATTCGATTCACCCCTTCAAAATGTCATTTACTTTATTTTTTTATTTATTTTTCATTTTTATTAGCTTTAAATTGAATTTTTTGTAATATTATTAAATTCTTTTTTGTGAATTTTAAGATTTTCAACAATATTCAAACTCATTTCCCACCCGTTTATTTTATCACTTCAATTTACATTTTACAACATTAAATATTATACTTTACCTTATTCTGCAATGCCTATATATATAATCAATAGTTTTATATTAATCCATTATTTTTCATAATTATACATATATTTTTCTTTATTTTACGTTTTTTTGTATGTTTTTTCAATAATTTTTTCCTTAATTTCTCGTTAATTTTTCTATTTTATTTCATTACCTTTAGTTTTCCTTACATTTAAATGAATATTTTAAAATTATATGTATTTTTATCCATTTACTTCTTTTTGCGATTATTCTGTTAATTGCTTTAAATTTCTCAACATTGCGACTTATTAGGTTTGACTTTTAGGGGGATTTTACCTTATAATTAGTTTTGTTTTAGTATTATTAAAAAAGGGGGGCAACTGATGGAACTAAGAGAATATTTACTAATATTGAAAAAACGTTTAATACTTATTACTTCATTACCCGTTGTTTTAGCAATAATTGCACTTATTGTAAGTGTGTTTTTCATAAATCCAGTTTACAAATCTGAGATTTCTGTATTATTAGGAAGCGAACCGGGTTCTACCTCTTCAAAGGGACAATCTGAATATAATGATGTTTTAATGTATCAAAAAATGACTAAGACTTATAGTGAATTAAGCAAAAGCAAAAGTGTGGCAGAGGATGTAATTTCAAATCTTAACTTGAGCAAATCACCTGAGCAAATTACTTCAATGATATCTGTTACGCCAAAGGCAGACACTGAGTTTTTAACAATAGCTGTTCAAGCAAATTCACCTAATGAAGCTACTGATATTGCAAACCAAACTGCAAAATCCTTAAAAAAGGTTTCTACTGAACTTAGAGGCAAGGATAACTTAATACTTGTAGATGAAGCTTCTAATCCTAAAAAGCCAATTAGTCCTAATATAGGTCTTAATGTAGTTCTAGCTGCCTTTGTTGGATTAATGATTGCTGTTGGTATAGCATTTTTACTTGAGTACATGGATACTACTATTAAATCTGAGGATGAACTTGAGAAATTACTTGAAACTTCTGTTATAGGTTCTATTCCTTATTTTGAAGACTAGGGGGAAGGCATATAATGGAAAAATTAGTTATGAGAGATGATCCATCTTCTTTAAGTGCAGAAGCTTTTAGAACCTTAAAAATAAACTTGGACTTTTTCAATGTAGATAATAACCTAAAGACCTTAGCTATAACATCTTCTAATCCTGGTGAGGGTAAGAGTACTGCAATTGCTAACTTAGCTATTGCCTTTGCTCAATCTGGCAAGCGTGTTATACTAATTGACTGTGATTTAAGAAGACCTTCAGTACATAAGAAATTTAAGATTTCTAATACTCACGGTATTACTGATATGATTGTTGATACGGAACTAAAACATGATTATATTCATAGTTCTAAGATTGACAACTTATTTATTTTACCATGTGGTACAAAACCACCTAATCCTGCTGAGCTACTTGCTTCTGAGAAAATGGACATGCTACTTGAAAAATTAAAGGGAATGTGTGATATAGTTCTTTTAGATATTCCACCAATTTTATCTGTAGCAGATTCTAGAATTATCTGTGGTAAAGTAGATGGGGTTATCTTACTTTGTGCTTATGGACAATCAGAAAAGGAGCTTATCCTTAAATCTAAACAAGAACTTGATAAGGTTAATGCAAAATTAATTGGAACTATTCTTGCTAAGGTTCCTGAATCACAAAGTCATTATAGTTATTATTACGATGATAACTTAAATGCTTCTAATCGTAAAAAGAATAAAAGACATAGTAGATAAATTATAAAAATAGGACTATCTCACTAATAATTTCTATGCATAATATTGTATTGCAAATTACTTGCACTGCTATATGAGCATAAGAATTATACTTAGTGACATAGTCCTTTTATTATTGCTAAATTTTCTTTATGGGTTAGATATTCTTTATGACTTAAGGATTTCTTTTATAATTCAAAGAGCTTTTTTAGTTAACTCACCTATGACAACTCCATTTTTCGCATTTCTATTGCATTTTTTATTTTAATTCTAATTTTATTTGTTATTTTATTAAATCTTATGTATTTTCTTTAACCTCATGTATTTTATGTTAATTCTTCTTAATACTCTTTGTCTTTCATTTAATTTTATTGTAAAATTAACTTATAATGCGGATTACATAATATCATTCTGAAGTGTATCATGACATAACACCTTTGTGTGATTTTAAGGGGGAAATATAAAATGAATAATTTAATTATAAAGGATAAGCCTCAATCTTTAAGTGCTGAAGCTTTTAGAACATTAAAAACCAATATTGACTTTTTTAACTTTGATAATAAGCTTAAAACCTTAGCTATTACCTCAGCTACTCCAGGTGAAGGAAAAAGTACCTCAATTGCTAACTTAGCTATTGCCTTTGCTCAAGCTGGTAAACGAGTTGTATTGGTTGACTGTGACTTTAGAAGACCTACTGTACACAAAACTTTTAACCTTTCTAATTCTAAAGGAATCACAGATATGCTTATTGCAAAATCACTAGACTTAGACTTTACAACCTTCAGTGGCACTGAGAATCTATATATTCTTCCTTGTGGTGTAAAACCTCCTAATCCAGCTGAGTTACTTTCTTCAAGAAAAATGGAATTACTTATAGAATCTTTAAAAGCCAAGTTTGATTTAGTGCTTTTAGACATACCACCTGTACTTCCTGTTGCTGACTCTAGGATTATTTGTGGTAAGGTAGATGGAGTTATTTTACTTTGCACCTATGGTAAAACTCAAAAGGAAGACATCTTAAGGTGTAAACATGAGTTAACTAAGATTAATGCTAAATTGATTGGTTCAGTGCTTAATAAAATCCCTGAAAGGGAACATAAATACGGTTATTATTACAATAATGAATCTGCTTCTAAAGGACTTCGCTTCAGAAAAAAACTTAAAAGAAAAAAGCATTAAACTTATATGGTTTCTTTATGGATAATTTCAAGTAAAGAATCAAATCTTATTCCTATATATATTCATTATTAAGTCTTAACTTATATAGAACTTTCTTTATATAACCTTATAAAGAGGTTTGAAACTTTTCTAATGCAGTTTATATTTAAATATCCTAAAGACAATTTTGAAAAGCTATTATACAAGTATATATATTTGTGTAGTAGCTATTTTTTCTTTCTTCTTTTAATTCTTTTGGTTAATTATTCATTAATTTATGGATAATCATAGGTTTTTTATAGTTTATTCAAATATTTATGCTTTATTTATGCATAAATATATTGATTTTTTCTTAAATCCGTGTAAAATATAAATGTAATCATAATTATTAAATTTAAATCATATTTATTCATATAGTATTCTTTATTGTGTGATATTTATTTGAAATTCCTATATATAATTTTAGTTTAGGGATTCTTTTGTTAAAGGAGGACATGCTTATGTTAACAGATGTGAAAAGCAAATTATCACCTGTTTCTATTTTAAAGTTTCTTGTTCCATCTATTCTAGGTGTTTTTATTTTTATGACTCCTGTTATGAGTAAGAATGGAATTACTATTCCAGTTGCTATTATGTCTAATGCTGTGCAAAGTATCTTTGCTGATATTTTACCTGCTGTTACTGTTGCACTTATTTGTATTTCAGCAATTGGTTCTATTATTACTAAATTGGTTAAACCTAAATTTATCACTGAGCATAAATTTTTAAATAATTTATTTAATGTTACTCCACTTTGGTTTGTTGTAAGACTTGTGGGTGCTGCTATTGGAGTTATGGTTTTATTTAAGGTTGGTCCTGAGTTTATTTGGTCTGAGAATACTGGTGGCATGGTTCTATTTGGATTACTTCCTATATTGTTTTCAGTTTTCTTATTTGCAGGATTGTTTTTACCACTGCTTTTAAACTTTGGACTTTTAGAGTTCTTTGGTACTTTATTAACTAAGGTTATGAGACCTATTTTTAAATTACCTGGCCGTTCTTCTGTTGACTGTATCGCATCTTGGCTTGGTGATGGTACTATTGGTGTTTTACTTACTAGTAAACAGTACGAAGATGGTTTCTACTCTCAAAGAGAAGCTTGTGTTATTGGGACAACTTTCTCCTTTGTATCAATTACTTTTAGTTTAGTAGTTATATCAACTGTTGGCTTAGGTCATATGTTTGTTCCTTTTTATATTACGACTTTAATAGCTGGTATTGTTGCTGCTATTATTGTTCCAAGAATTAGACCTTTAAGCAAGAAGCCTGATAGTTACTATGGTGGTAAGAAAAATCATGTGTCTGAGACTATTCCTGATGGTCACTCTAGCTTTAGCTGGGGATTAAATCAAGCTGTTATTAGAGCTGAGAAATCAAGTGATTTTAAATCTACTGCCTTTGAATCTATTCAGAATGTAATGGATATGTGGTTAGGGGTTATGCCTGTTGTAATGGCTGTTGGTGGTATTGCTTTAATGATTGCGGAGTATACTCCTATATTTAAAATATTAGGTCTTCCATTTATACCACTTTTAAATCTACTACAAATTCCCGAAGCCGTGGCTGCTTCTCAGACTTTAGTAGTTGGTTTTGCTGATATGTTATTACCTTCTGTTATTGCTGCTAATATAACTAGTGAAATGACTAGATTTATAATTGCTGCTGTATCAGTTACTCAGTTAATTTACTTATCTGAAGTTGGTGGATTATTATTAGGTTCTAAGATTCCAGTATCTCTTAAGGATATGATTATTATATTCTTAGAAAGAACTATTATAACTCTACCGGTAATCACCTTGATTGCTAATATAATATTTTAACTAATTAGCTAACAATCATTTTTATTTTTCCCGAGATAAATGTGATTTACAATATATCCTATAAGACTGAAAAGTCTAAGCAAAGAAGCTGTGCATTATATATGCACAGCTTTTTTATATGAAGTTAAATCTCTTTTTTATTGTAAAAGTAGGATTATTATTAAAGGCCTCATTACAGTTTTAAATTAAAAAGACATTTTAAAGTAGGGCTTTTAAATTGTTTGGGCGTTTATGGCGTTTATGGTTACTTGAAGCCTAATAATAATCCTACTTGATACACTATTATTGATAGCACTAAGGCTATTACAAAGGTATATACGGCTGAGAAGATTGTCCACTTCCATGAGTTTGTTTCTCTTTTAATTGCTCCTAATGCCGCTAAGCATGGAGTGTATAGTAATGACATTACCATGAATGAAACTGCTGCAAGTGGTGTAAATGCTCCTTGAATTGCAGTTATTAATGGTGCTCCTTCTTCAACTCCAGCATATATTAATCCCATTGTTGCTACTACGGATTCCTTTGCTATTATTCCTGTTATTAAAGCTATTCCTGCTTGCCATGTTCCAAAACCAGCTAGTACAAATAGCGGTGCTATTGTTCCTCCGATTATTCCTATTAAAGAACTTTCACTGTATTGTTCTGCTCCTAATGGGAATGTTCCTAAAGCCCAAAGTACTATCATCATTGGGAAGATAATAACTCCAGCTTTCTTAAAGAATGCACTAGCTTTTTCCCACATTAACATGCATACGTTTTTAATTGATGGAAGTTTGTAGCTTGGAAGCTCCATTACAAAGTAAGAAGGTTCTCCTTTGAATAAAGTTTTACTAAATATCTTACCTGCTATTAAAGCTACCACTATACCAGTTACGTATAAACTAAATAGTACAAGTCCTTGATGACTTTCAAAGAATGCATCAATAAATACTGCATATATAGGTAATCTTGCTCCACAGGATACAAATGGATTTATTAGTATTGCTATCATTCTATCCTTTTTATTTTCAAGAGTCCTTGTTGACATTATGCCTGGCACGTTACATCCTGCCCCTATAATCATAGAAACAAAAGTCTTACCGTGTAGCCCTAATGCTCTCATAAGCTTATCCATAACATAAGCTGCTCTTGCCATGTATCCACTGTCTTCTAAAAGACCTATTAAGAAATACATAACCATAATTAATGGTAAGAAGGATAATACTGCTCCGACTCCACCGAAGATACCGTCATTGATAAAGCTAACTAAAAGATCTGGAGCATTCATAGCTGTTAGTTTATCTGCAACTAGCACTCCAACACCAGCAATAGCATCTCCAAACCATTCTTGGATTCCCGCTCCAATTGTAAAGGTAAGTTGGTATAATGCAAACATCACCGCTGCGAATATAGGAATACCAAGGAATTTATTAGTTACTACCTTGTCTAGCTTGTCTGAAAAACTTTCTTCTCTATTAGCCTTCTTAACCATAGCCTTTTCAACTATATTAGAAATAAAGGTATATCTTTTATCTACTATTGATATTTCTGAATCAAAACCAGTCTTGTCCACTATTGTTTGTAAACTTCTCTCTAGCTTTGTATCAATTTCTTTAATGCCTAGATTTTTAACTTCTTCTTTTATATAATTATCATTTTCTAAAAGTTTAACTGCTGTCCATTCACATGGATAAGCAAGTTCCTTTGAGTGTCCCTTTAGACTTCTGCTTATATTATCAATTTCTGTGTTAAGCTCATCTCCATAATCCAAAACCTTTACTTCATGCTTAACTCTTACAGATAAAGCTACTTGTACTAAGTCCTCTATACCAATTTTCTTTGTAGCAACCGTTGAAACTACTGGTACATTTAATTCCTTTGATAGCTTGTTTATATCTATTTTTATTCCCTTGCTTTCTGCTTCATCCATCATGTTCAAGGCAATAACAACATTAGCTCCCATTTCTATAAGCTGCATTGTTAAATATAAATTTCTCTCTAAATTCGTAGCATCCACCACATTAATTACCACATCAGGTTTTTCTTTTATAATATAATCTCTCGCTACTATTTCATCCTCGGAATAAGCACCTAAGCTATAAGTTCCTGGTAAGTCTATAACTATATGTTCTTCCTTACCTACCTTTAAGATACCTTCCTTTTTTTCAACAGTTACCCCAGGCCAGTTCCCAACGTGTTGCCTAGCCTTTGTTAATATATTAAACATGCTAGTCTTACCACAGTTAGGATTACCAGCAAGCGCTATTCTTTTCATTATTACCCCTCCAACTTAAATTAATAATCATTATCAATATATGATTAAAAAAATTTACTCTATGCTACTACGATAATTTTTCTTGCTACTCCCATATCTAGTGCTAGTCTACTTTCTCCTATGCCTATGATTACAGAGCTACCATCATTTTTTACTACCTCAATTTTATTACCTGAAGCTAATCCCATTTCTCTTAGCTTCTTTCCTGTATTATCTCTAATTAAGATATTATCTATTGTTACAACTTCGCCTTCCTTAGCAAAATTAATTGGAATCAACATAATAGCTTCACCCCCTAAAAAGTGCTATATTCATCTCTACTCTAAAAAACACCGTGACTTTTATTTTACTCAAAGTCACTTAAACCTTATTAATCTACATAAGCTCATTTATAGGCAAATCTCTATTAATTTAATATGAAACTCTTAAATTAATATTCCCTGTGCTTCTTTTTTTCTTAGAGTAAGCTTGTACCCTCTTACCATAATCTCAATTGGATCTCCCATTGGCGCTTTTCCTATTATCTCAACCGTAACCCCTGGAGTTATTCCCATATCAAGTAATCTTCTTCTAACCGCACTATCCTTGTCCAAGTTTTTAACTACAACCTTATTTCCTACTTCTAACTTCTCTAATGAATTCATAACTACTGAATCCTCCCTTCACCCCTATTTCTACATATACTTAGCAGAAAACCTCTTTATAATAGCCTCATGTTCAAATCTTATTACTCTTATATTATTAATATCTATTTTTTAACTACTTTTAATTTGTATTTTATAGCTTAATACAATCGCAACTGTATTACTCCTTTATACACTATTAAATATTACTTATAGTTTTTCTAAGTATACTTATTTTCTTAAAACCTCTTAAAAATATATTAAAAACTTATAAAATAATGTTTTTATTAAAATACCTTAAAAACTAAAAATAATATCTTTCATAGCTTTCTTAGGACTTCTTCAAAGATTCTTTACCTTTTCCTGTTATTTCCCAGTTAATAGTTCCATTCAATACTTTTCCTGAACACCCACAGCCACAGCTCTTGCACATTTCTGATGTGCAGCTTCCCTGAACCTTTTGTATATATCCCATGGAAACTAATTTAAGCTTATATTCCTCTGCCAAGTACTCACTTATATTAAATTTCTTTGCTAGATTCTTACTTGAAAAATCTCCTGTTGCATCTATATAAATTAGTAATTCCTTAAGCATTTCCTCACCTCTTTTTGAGCCTTTTTAAAAACTCTACACTGATAATATAACTCAATTGATAATAGATGTCAATATGTTTTTGTAATAACTTTCCTTAAAAGCTTTCTTATTTTCTATAAATCCCATAGCATAAAGGATGCATAAAACTATCTTTAAAAAAAGTACTCCTTAAAAACATTACGGCTCCACATAAAAAAACTGTTATGCTAAGAATCCAAAGTATCTTTCATATTCTTCAAAGTGAAAAACTGAAAGATAGACTAGTATTTTTTCTTAGCATAACAGCCTTATTATAAATATATGTATCTTTTTAAATATCTTTTAAGTCTCGTTGTATAGAAGTTTGCTTTTCTTAAAAAACTGCTTATGTGGGTTATTCTCAGCCTAAATCTATTACTGTTTATTATTCTTCGTCGTAAAAATCTAAATATGAATATTTCTTGTCTCCCTTTTGCCATCCTAATATAGCATCCATACTTACATTTTGCGCTGCTTGGAATATTGACTTATCTACATCCTTAAAATTCTTTTTAAGTTCTGCTATCATATCCTTTATCTCATAACGTTTGTTTCCGATTTTTTCAGCTGCTACCATACATGCACAATTTAACGGCCATATTCCGCTACTTTCTGTAAACCTCTTAATATCATTTTCCTCAATGTAATAAAGTGGTCTTATAAGCTCTAAGCCTGTAAAGTTAGTTGACTTGAACTTAGGAAGCATTGTTTTAAAGTTTCCTGCATAAAGTACGTTCAACATAGTAGTCTCAATTACATCATTAAAGTGATGTCCTAGAGCTAACTTGTTGCAGCCTAGTTCTTCAGCCTTAGCATATAGTGCACCTCTTCTCATTCTTGCACACATATAACAAGGATATTCTCTAGCTATTTTATCTACTACTTCAAATATATCTGCATTAAATATATTAACCGGAATATTTAAATGCTTACAGTTATCCTCTAAAAGTTCTCTTACATTAGGATGATATCCTGGGTCCATTGCTATAAATTCCAATTCAAAGTTTACTTGTCCGTGACGTTTAAGCTCTTGAAATAGCTTTGCCATAAGTAAGCTATCCTTACCTCCTGATATAGCTACTGCTACCTTATCTCCCTCTTGAACAAGCTCATAATCCTTTATAGCTTTGATAAACTTAGACCAAATCTTTTTTCTATATTTCTTTATTATACTTCTTTCTATTTCCTCAAGAGTTTTTCTCTCCTCTGTAGGAATAAGAACCTTACATCCTTCTCCTGCTATACCACTCACTTTATTCACCTATCCTTATGTTAATTGTAGAAAGCTTTACTCTTAAGCTTCTCATCTTATTTTAAAATAATACTATATTTTATACTTACACACCTTAATAAAGCTTTAATACAATCACTAACCAAAGACACTAATTTAAAAGATTTTATTAGTTTGTTATAATAACAAGCCCTTAGTTTCTAAGACTTTAATCCTTTGCCTACTAATGCAACCTTATATAAGATTTTATCCTTTTGTCTAATAAAGATACTTTATATCTCTACAAATAGTGATTTATTGGTGTATTAGTAACTAAACTAATTAATTTCAATATTAGTATTATACCAAATAATAAAGGACTTAAACAGTGCCTACGCTACTGCAGCTCTTAATAACTCTAGCCATTTTATATAAAACTTAGGCTGTACGTGTATTCCATCATAGGCATATAAATCTTCAGTGCTGTTCTCAAATATAGTGTTAATGTCTATATAATATGCTCCTTGCTGAGAAGCCATAGTTTTAAGCTTCTTGTTAACCTCATCAATATTAGCTCTACTTAATAAAGGTTTATCCTTTGCAGTCTCTTCCTTAACATGTAATGCTGATTGTACATATATCTGTGTTGAAGGTGAAATAGCTCTTATATTTTTAATAGCTGTACTATAATCTTCAATAAACTTTTCTATTGATCCACCCATTAAAAGGTCATTAGCTCCAAATAATATAAACACCCTCTGTGGTGATGTTTTTAAAGCTTCCCCTTCTCTTCCCTTAAGCTTCTTCAAGGTAAAACCCATTTCAGCTAATACTCTGTTCTTAGGCATGTACTGATAATAGCCAATGCCCTCTGTTATTGAATCTCCAATAAAAGCTGAGGTATTCTCAAATTCCGTTTCGTCCATCATCTTAAGGTTTTGAGGTACTTCCTTTGCCTTATTTTCATTACTAGTACTTACAGTTCCATTATTAGGAGCATCTCCTTGCTTACTATCATTACCTACTTCACCTTGAGACTTATCCTTATCCGCTGCATTTGTATCTTCTTCAGACCTATTTTCCTTACTCTTATCTTCTTGCTGCTCATTATCCTTCGCCTTCATCTCTTCTTGCTTTTGAGATAAAAGATTTTTGTTATCTTCCTCTGGATTATTTTTATCTATAATCATTACAATAGAGGTTACACCAATAGCCATTACTAAAGCCAGTGAAACACCCATTCTATATATTTTTCTCTTTACTCTTTTTATCTTTAAAGTTCTTATATGCTCTTTATCTAAGGTTTTGAAATTCATCATATCGACCTTTTTCGCTTCTCTTCTAAGTATATTCTTTAATCCCCTAAGCACGTCTCTTCTCTCCCATCAATTACTCGCTTTACCTGTACCATACATTAAATACTCTATATAATTCATAATACATCATAACCATAAAAAAGTTTGCATAATAATCGAATTGTATATAATTTGTTACTTAATAACTTCTACATTTTTACTCATTAAGTGACATAAAGGTACCACTTGTAAAAAAGCCCCTTTAAGCCTTTCTTAAAAGTTAAAAATACACTTATTATCTTTTCTTTCTCTCTTAGTTACTCCCTAGTAATTTTTATATTTTTCTTTTATACACTATGGAACTTCTTCTCTTAAACCTAATTTTTTACTTCCTATCTCTTACCTAATTATTTCTATATATTTTCTCCATATTTAATAACTCTTACTTCTTTTCTACTATTTAATTTCCATGTTCTGTTGTTGCAACTCCTAGATATTCTTCTAAGCACTGATTATTATTATACATATCTTCTGATGCTTCCTTGCCTACATATCTAATATGCCAAGGCTCATACTGGTACCCCGTTATATTTTCTTTATCCTTTGGATATCTAACAACGAATCCATACTTATAGCAATTATGTGCTATCCATTCACCCTCTTTGCTATGAGCAAATTCCTCTATTAATCCATCCTTTATTCCAGCCTTATTAGTTATATCTAAAGCAAGTCCTGTTTGATGTTCGCTTGTTCCTGGCTTTGCAACGTATTTATTAGTATGCTCATATCCATAAGTCTGAAGATTAGACTTATATATACCTGTCTGAGCTTCATAGGATCTATATCCTGATGCACCATAGAAAGTTAAACCTTCCTTTCTAGCTTGTGTTATCATTACTTCTAAAGCATCTGCTGCTTCTGCTCTAAGTTGATTCTCATGACTTGTATATAAATTTACAAACTGAATGCATTTTACCACCTTTAAATCCTCTGGTACATAATTGCTTGGAAGTACGTTCTCCTTATTTGCAAGGAGCATCTCTTCTCTACGTTTTCTCATTAATTCCTCTTGCTCTTGTTGTTTCTGTAATTCTTCTTTAGATTTTTCATCCTTAGAATTATTATTTCCATAATCAACATTATTACTTTCACTATTATAATACTGATTATTATTTTCACCATTTTTGTCTATAATATTATCCCCGTCTCTATTTTTAAGTCCTATCGAAACCACAGTAATTGACCCTATCAATAATGCCGATAATGCTATTATCTGTACTCTTCTTTTCTTTCTTAATATTATTCTCTTCTTCACCTTATTAGCCATTGCTTCCCCCTAATGTTTTACCCTAAACTTAACATAAAATTACTGCTTATAAATTTATAGTTTTTGTATTATGTACCGAAATCACATTTATTTTTACAGCCTTAAAGAAGGTTAATATAGGCTATAATATTACAATTTGATTTTTCCATGTAAATTCATTCTTAACATATCAAAGTATCTCTATAAATTTTATCTTATAAATATTATTTTTTAATATAATTATTCTTTTGTGTAATTACTATGTTTCTATATATGATTAATCGCTTCATCATATTGTTATTCTACATAATTCTCTATGTTTCTTTCTATTATATATTTATTATACAACAAAAAAAACATTAAATCTCATAAGGCAAAAAGAATATTTGTTACATTTTTGTTTATTTTAACCCAATAAATGTTAGTATCAACTAAGAATATCTTCCCTTGCTTTTACATACCATATGTTTATCTATATATTAAATTAAGTAAGTCTTACTTATAATCCTAATTTTGATTCTAAAAGGAAAAGTTTTAACGCAAATTTAATAATTTTTCCTTAATATTATAAGGAAAAATTATTAAATAGATATTTGTTTGAAATTTATTACATAGGCTTAACAATTTTTAATAAATTTTCAACACAAAATCTTTAATATAGTTTTAATATAAAATTTAGTATAAAGTTTATATTAACTTTCAATTAATTTTTGGTATAACCAGTACAAATTATTTGATATTTTTTACTATATGTTATAGTATATTTATCTAGATAATATATTTAAGATTATGCCATGTGGTAATTACAACCATAACATCACGAAGTTACCAATTTAAGAGTCTATTATTTATTTTTAAAGTTACATGCACTTGCACAGGTTATGGGATATTATATTCATTGGACTTTAGACTCTAGACTTCAGGCTTTAATCTTTATATTTGGTATTTATATCTATTTTTAAATTTTATTTGAAAAAGGGTGAAGTTATGAAAAACATTTTTAAAATTTACAAACGGGATATAGTCAATATTAGTAAAAACTATATGGCTATAATAATTGCACTTGGTTTGTGTATCCTTCCTTCATTATATGCTTGGTTTAATATCAAGGCATCTTGGGACCCCTATTCAAATACAAAGGGAGTTTCTGTTGCTATAGTTAACCTAGATAAGGGTACCAACTTTAATGGTGAGGATTTACACTTAGGTGATGATATTGTTGATGAGTTAAAGAAGAATGACGCCATAGGGTGGAAATTCGTAGATGAAGCTCAGGGAGAATATGGACTAATACACAATGAATACTATGCTAGAATTGTTATTCCTGAGGATTTTTCTAAGAATATAACTTCATTTATATCAAATGAACCTGTTAAACCGCAGCTTTTATACACGGTTAATGAAAAACGTAATGCCGTTGCACCTAAGATAACTAAAAGTGGTGCTTCTGCTTTAAAGGAAACTGTAAGCGAGAACTTTATAAAGATGGTTAATGGAGTAATCTTCTCTACCTTCGATGAGATAGGAGTTGAACTTCAAAATCAAAGACCTAATTTAGATAAGCTTGCAACTGCTATAATTAAACTTGATGACAACATGGACAAAATAACTTCTACCGTTAATGAATTCTATGATGGTTCTATAACCTTAAATGAAGTTATAACTAAGTTTAATTCAGATGTTCCTTTAGTTGAGGATAGTCTTAACAGTGCAAATGATGTGCTTAATACTGCTGATAAATTCGTAGATAATGTGAATACCTCAGTAAATCAATTAGCACCAATGGTTAAGGATTCTCTTCAATTTGCTAGTAATATTGCTCATGAAGTACAAGACACCTTAAACAATAACTTTAATAATCTTCCTAATGGCGAAAGAGTTGTTGAGGTATTAACTAATGTTAAGTCTTATTTATCAGTGCTTCAAGGAAAAGTAGACTCTACAGCAAATTTACTTGATAAATTTAGCAAGCTAAATCCTGATCTTAAGCCTATTGCTGAGGATCTTAAAAAGTTAAGTGCTTCTATTAGCTCCTTAAATTCTTATGTGGATACAGCTATTAATAATGTTAATACTAACGGAACTATTTCCCAGGAAGTTCTTAATAACTTAAGAACTAAAGCTAATGAAGTAACTAAATTTATTGATGATAAGCTTGTTACCTTCGATACAGTTATTAAACCAGAATTTGATGCTGCTGTTGCTAAGGTGACATCTATATCTAATAATGCTAAAACTGTTATAGGCGATGCTCAGAAGTCTATGCCTGACATCAAAAAGCTTTTAAACCTTGGTATTAAGGGTTCTGATATAGCTGAAGAAACCTTAGGTACATTAAAGGCTAAGCTTCCAGAAATAAGACCTACATTACACAAGGTGGCTGATAAAACTAGAGAGTTACAAAGTACTGGTAAGTTAGATCAATTAATAGATTTATTAATAAATGATCCAGATGTAATTAAATCATTTATATCTACACCTGTTGAACTTACTGAAAGCAAGGTATATCCAGTTCCTAATTATGGTTCTGCAATGTCTCCTTTCTTTACATCTTTAAGTTTATGGGTTGGTGTATTAATTCTTAGTTCTATACTTACTGTTGAAGCAGCTCCTTTTAATGATGGAACAGTTACTAAACCTTATGAAGAATTCTTAGGTAAATACTTGCTTTTCTTCACTTTAGCTGTTATCCAAAGTTTAATAGTTACAATTGGAGATAAATATTTACTGGGATGTTATATAAGTAACTTTAGCTCCTTTGTAATAAGTGGTGTTATAATCTCTATAAGCTTCAGTATGATTGTGTATACTCTTGTTTCTCTTTTCGGAAATGTTGGTAAAGCAATCGGAGTCATAATCCTAGTATTACAAATATCAGCTTCAGGTGGTACCTTCCCAATAGAAGTTACACCACCATTCTTCCAAGCAATAAATCCATTCTTACCATTTACCTACGCAGTAGGTGCTATGAGAGAATGTGTTGCAGGAATATTTAGAGAGAATTTATTTTATGATTTAGGAATACTAGCTGCTTTATTCTTTGGGTTCTTATTTGTAGGATTGCTTCTTAAAAAGCCATTCCACAAAATAACTCATAAGTTAAATAAAAAGTTCCACGAAAGCGGAATCAGTGAGTAATACTTAAACTGCAAAATATAAAGTATTTAATTTAAACTGTAAGTTATGAAATATTAAATATTAGATTCAGACTATAAACAGTTAAACATTAAGTATTTAACTCAAGATATACTCTATTAAATATTAAATGTTTAGTTAAAGCTATAAGCTATTAAATATAAAAAGGCTATAAATTAGGAGTAAAGAATAGGATATGTAGATTTGTAACACCAAATCCACATATCCTATATAAACACTTAATTTTATAGCCTTTTTACTATATATTACTTATAGGTTCTTCTATCTTACTTATTACTTCTATGTTAGAGCATCTTTCATATTCTCTATTGATTCTTACTTATACACTTTTATTTTCTCTATCTTACTTATTACTTATTACTTATTACTTATTACTTATTACTTATTACTTATCTATTAGTACTATCTACTATATGCCATAATTTATTCTTACTCATACTCTTTTTATCTTTTTTTGATTATTTATTAGTATTCTTTTGCCTTTTACTTATCTTATTTAAAGTTAAGCTTTTCAAATTCTTCTGTTGGCATAGGTCTTGCAAAGTAATACCCTTGAGCCATATGACAATTTATATCCTTTAAGAAATCAACTTGACCCTCTGTTTCAACACCCTCTGCAACTACCTTCATATTTAGCTGTTTAGCCATTTCTACTATGCTAGTTACAACTATTTTATCCCTTTCCGTTGCATAAGATTTATTAAAGAAATCTCTATCTAACTTTAAGATATCCATTGTTACATCCTTTAATAGATTCAATGAAGAGTATCCCGAACCAAAGTCATCCATAGAAATAACAAAACCTATTTTCTTTAATTTATCTATAATATCATTGAAGATAGCTATGTTATCAAAAACGGCACTCTCCGTTATTTCTAATTCTATTAACCTAGCTGGCACATCATATTTCTTTATAATTTCTTCAAAGTTATCAATAAAATTAATATTATGAAGATGCAACCTAGACATATTTATAGATACCATAATAGGCTCTATGCCTCTATCTATCCATGACTTAATTATCTTACATACCTCTTCTAAAACATATTTATCCAGCTCTATTATGAAGCCATTTTTCTCGAAAATAGGTATGAAATCATTCGGTGGAACTAATCCTTTCTCAGGCGTAATCCATCTTATAAGAGCCTCTACACCTACAACCTTTCCACTTTGAAGATCATATTGTGGTTGGAAGTACGGTATAAACTCTTTATTCTTTAATGCTAAATGCATGGTGTTTTCTATTTCTCTTTCATTTAGGATTCTTTTCCTTATTTCATCATTAAAGAAACAATAGTAGCCATTACCATTATCCTTTAAGGTTTTAGCTGCAACATTAGCTCTATCAATCATTCGGTTAATTTCCATGGTAGTATCAACTATTTTATATATACCATAGTTAAGAGTAACCTTGTAACCATAAACAACTAAATCTTCAAAATTATCTACATCTCTATTTAATAACTCAATGAAATCCAGTATGTCCTGTTCTTCCTTATATTTCATTAAAACAAGGAATACATCTCCATTGACTCTACCAAAGATTTCATCACAGTCTAATTTACTATCTATAACATTTGATATATGAACTAGTACTTTATTTCCCTCATCATAACCAAAAACATCATTTATATATTTAAACTTATCAATATCTAATTGTATAATTGCGTATTTATCATCTTTATTTTTTCTTAGAAGCTTTAGTGTTTCTATTTTAAACTTATTAAGATTTCCAAAACCCGTAACCTTATCTTTAAAAGCTAAATATTCTATGGTCTTCTTATTCTTGTTTCTAAGTCTAATTATATATCCAAAGAATATTCCACCTATAATCATTATAAATGAACATAATGCAATGGTTAATTTTATAACTGAACTAGCTTTACTAAAAGCTACATTAGCTGGTACAACTGATATACTATACCACCCTTTCATATTATTTAAGGGTACATATCCCATAAACTTTTCATTTCCATCAATAGATTTTACTCTCTTAACCCCAGACTTTCCATAAAAGAAGTCCTCCCTAAGTACATTTAAAGTTTCACTTTCATGATACTGAATTACATCAAATATATTTTTATTAGTTTCGCTAACTATCTCTTCACTTCTATTATTCAGTATAATTTCGCCATCATTTCTTAAAACGTACACATATCCCTTTCCCTCAAAAAATGGTACATCTAGCTTTTTTTCCAAAGTATCAAGATGACTAGTTGCAGTAAGCACAGCCTTTACTTCCCCACTTATATATATAGGTACCGCATAAACAATAATCTTCTTATTATCTATTGTTGAATACATAACATCTGATATGCTACTTTTCCCTGCACTTGCATCCTTAAACATATTTTTATAACCTTCATAATCAATAACCATTCCATCACTCATATACGCCCTGTTATTCGGCAAAACAATGGACATTCTAGCAAAGGCATGTTTATCAGCTTCATTTTTCATAATGTTTAAAAGCTTATCACTATCTAATTTCTCCTCTTCAGCAATAGTGTTAGAAATAGCCTCCAAAACTTTAACATTACTATTTATTTCACTATCTAAAATGACAGCATTTTGATTAGAAACCTCTAAAAGATGAGATTGTGTTTCCTCATTTAACATATCCTTTATCATTGTGGTGTAAACAACACATGCTATTATCATCAGTACACTTACTGCCACTGCTAAAATAACGGAATATTTATTAAAATCTTTACTACTCACTGAATCTCGTTCCTTTTTATCAGCATCCCGCTCTTTAATTTCTTTTAAACTCAAGTTGCTTACCATTTTGCTTATTCTCTTTCCCATTTATAAGCTCCCCCTATGGTTTTGTAAACTTATCTCTGTTAGTTATATAACCTTATACTTTTATACTGTAATAACTGCTCAATTTTCACCTTTAATACATGTTTTAATAACCTTATTTTACAAAAGTAAGACCACCAAATTTAGCTTTCTCAGTTTACACTTCTAAAGTCAAATTTCAGTTTAAATTATAAATTAACCCCTAATATTAAAACCTATATACATAAGTAAACTTAACAGTTGTAATAATCCTAAATAAGCGATGCTTAAAACAAGCAACAGGAACTACTCTTAACTTGTTCCTCTACTGTCTTTGTGATTTTTTATACAACTTCAACGATAATTTTTTCACAACTTTCTGAATTGATTTTTTTTATTCACTTGATATATTACCACATTGCATAATGCGTGACAATATCCCCCTTTTATTTACAACTCTTTTTGTTTTCAGTCATATTTTTGTTTTTTTTTGTATTTTTGAATATTTTTTGATTAAATTAAATTAAATTTAAAAATTAATTTTCTTCAAAATTGTTTTAATATGTTTAATGACATGTTTTACTCTAAATTCTCTTTGCTTATCTTGTATTTTTTAATTTTATTAATATCTCTTTAAATAACTGTTTAATTTTAAAAATATTTTTTATTTAAAAATATTTTTTCTACTACTTTAGTCGTATATACTACTACTTAAGTGTATAATTTTTACCTACTCTATTTCTTGCATATGCAATTCATATGCAATTTATACCTTCATTTATATTTATTCACCTTTTGTTTTATGAAAAATCTATCTGCATTAATATAACCTCTTATTTAATATTCTACCTTACTATTAATCTTTGTATTACTCCTAAAAAGATTTATATCCCAATATAATAAAGAACCTTCATTCTTTTTAGATATAAGATTCATTATATATTAAATTCAATTATTAATATAAATATAGAATATTAATTAGGACTTATATATCTTAATTTTTCTTATGTATAAAAGCGAATTAATGTACTTTTGGTTAAGTTTTGTTAAGCTTTATGCTTAGTTTCTCATATTTTCCTTTTATTTTTCATAAGTATTATTATAGTGCTTTTATTTTTTATGTTTCGTATTCTATAAAATACCTGATATATATTAAAACTACTTTGTAATTCATTTATTCAATTACTTGTTATCTACCTTAAAGGGAGGCCGTAGGATGAAGGATACCACTATTTTAACGATGAACGTTAAGCTATGTAAAGATGATTTTGAAGCTTTTCTAAAATATACCTCTAGGAAATCAAAATTCATATGGCTTGGTGCTTTTACCATTTTTATTACTCTTATATGTATCAAACTCTTTAAACATAATAAGAATGATTCTTTAATCTTCTTAAGCATTATTTCTATGTTTATTGTGCTTGTACTTTGGTTTTTTCTTTTATTATTAATGGAAAAGAAAATGATACGTAAGCAATTAGCTACCTTTGATGGCAATTTAGCTCTTCAAGAAAATCAATCATATACCATAAACAATAAGGGTATAAATATAAAAACAGCTAATTCAACTCTTCATTTAAATTGGGAGTTTATATCCTATATTAAAGAGTATGGAGAAGGTTTTGTAATACACCTTCACAGAGATAGATTTTTTATTATTCCTAAAAAAAGCTTTAAAAACTTTAAGGACCTTGAAAACTTTAAAAGACTTTATAAAACTAAATGTAAAAAACAAAAAATTTAATTTAGGTAAATACTCATAAATTGCGCACAAGCAGCAATATGCTTTTAATATAAATCCCCCTAAGCTACAATGATTCAAAGGTAATTATTATAGGTAATCTCACAATAATCTCTTTAACTGTAACCTTAGGGGGAACCTTTAGCAGCGCTTATTATCTTAATGGTTCTTCTGTGTAATAAACTATTCCTATAGCTCCTGGTCCAACGTGTAAACCTATTACCGGGCCTATATCTACTATTTCAGGAGTTACATTTAATTTCTCTTTTATCTTATTTGCAAGTTCTGTAGCTTCATCATGACAATTTATATGATGTACAATTACTTCTCCTAATCCGTGCTTTTCTATATCTTGATACATCTTATCAAGCATTGCTGCTACAGCTTTGCTCTTAGTTCTAATTTTTGTTATTACAGTTGTTACACCATTTTCAACTGTTAGTATTGGAATTATTCTTAAGAAGCTTCCTATTAAGGCACTAGCCCCTCCAATTCTTCCACCCTTTTTAAGGTATTCTAAATTATCTGGTATGAATAAAAATCTACTTCTAGCTATGATTTTTTCTGCTTCTACTTTAACCTCTTCTAAGGACTTACCTTCCTTAGCTACTCTTGCTGCTACGATTGCTGCAAAACCTAGTTGCATACTGTTACTTCTTGAATCTAAGATCTCTATTTGTGCATCTGGAGTTTCCTCTAATATCATATTTTTTACTAAGTGAGCTGTAGAATATGTTCCGCTCATTTCAGAAGATATTAATACACATAAAATGCTATCTCCATTTTTTATAATGCTATTCATCTCATTGAACACTTCATCAACTGAAGGCTGTGAAGATACTGGTATTCCATACTCATTCATCTTCTTATAAAAATCTTCATTATTTATCTCTGACTCTTTAAAACTCTCATTTGGAAAGGTCACACTTAAGCATAATCTTCTTATATCCAATTCTTCTCTTACTTTATCTTTTATATAACTTGTACTATCTGTTAAAATCTTTACAGCCATACTGCTACCTCTCATTCCTTATTTTTCTTACTTTAAAACCTTACTTAAAAACACTCTTGAAATTTTACATATGAACTCTTTGCCATCTGTGAATTAATTTTCACTTGTAAAGGATGGCTAACTTCACATATTAAAGTCTAAAATTTCCATACCTAAAATTATGTATTATTATAATCATATCAAAGTCTAAAATATTTTTAAACTTTAATTATAATATTTATTGTTAGCTTTTTGTGAAAAATCATATTTCACCCTTAAAAAACTCTCTAAATCATTAAGATATTGAAAAAGTATTGCCCTATTTTCAAATTCCTCTCTTGTCTTTGGTAACTCCATAACCTTAAATTGTTCTCTTATTATCTTAAGTTCATCAATTAATCCTTCAGCAGTATTCTCTGTAAATAAATTATCAGATACCTTTTTTGAAAAGTTAGCTAATATATTTCCATGTTCATAAATCATAAATAAACCTATTATGTAGGTTCTCATTCTCTTTATAATTTGGAACTGTGTTCGTCTCATCTCCATATAAGCAACATAGTAAATACCATTTTCGCAAAACTTATTCTCAATATTCTCATAGGATAACTTAGTTGCTTCACTTATTTTAGCTTTTAATTCTCCAAAGTGCTTGGAGTGTAAATACTTTTCATCATGACTCTCTATAAAACTAGCCATGTTATTAAGTATTATCTTCATATCCTCTTCTATAATGGATATGCTTTCTTTAAGCTCCTTTTCCTTGCTTGGTATATAGATGTTCATTAACAAGGCTATTCCTACACCTATAACCACAAGTAAGCATTCATTTATAAATAATGGCCATGTAACTTCACCCTTAACAAGTAAATGCGTAACTAATACTGCCCCAGATGCTATACCTGCATCTACCTTCATCTCTACTGATAGTGGGATAAAAATTATAAGAAATAATCCAAAAACTAAGGAATTAAAACCTAATATATTAAATAGTAAAGTAGCTAATAAAAGAGCTACCACTGCACTTGTTACTCTTTGATAAGAGATATCCATGGACTTCTTTCTAGTACTTTGAAGAGTAAGTAATACTATTATTCCTGAAGCTGCTGAATACTCTAAGCCAAGTAACTGAGAAATCCAAATTGCTATAAAAGCACCTATACCCGTTTTTATTGTTCTAGAACCTATTAGACCCATAAGGCTCCCCCCTAAGTTTTTATAAATAATTCTATATACCTTTCAATATTAAAACTTCACTATGAATAGCTTAGTTAAATTCAATTATTTTACTATGCTATTGTAAAGCTAAGTGAGGTTTATTTAATACACTATATAGTTTTAAATTTAATCTTTCAATGATTTTTAAACAATCCTTATATTTTCAATTTTTTTATCGCTGTGGAAAATATGCTTTTTAGATACTTTCCACAGCTATATTTATATTATATCCACATTGTTGATAGTTTTAACATCTTCCTGTGAAAAACTTTTTTATACTATGACTTTGAACTGAAAACCCTGGTCCTTAAAATAATCTATTATCTCTGGTAACGCCTTTACTGTCTCCTCTTTTCCATAGGTATCATGCATAAGAACTATTACCTTACTTTTATCCTCAGCTGTCTTTTTAACCTCTTGAACTAGCTGGTTTCTGCTTTTGTTTGTTCCATCAGCATCACCACTTAAAGCATTCCACTCTATGCTATAAATACTGTTGTTTTTAAGATACCCTTTGAATTCATCTAAGCCATAGTATTTAGCTCTTTCTTTTGAGGCGAATCCCCCTGGCATTCTCATTATTCTGCAATTAAAATCATCACCTAAAACTTTTTTAAAAGTCTCATCATTTTTCTTTAACTGCTTCTTACAGTACTCTCCATTTAGATTTTTACCAGTGTTTATTTTGACTATGTCATGTATGTAAAAGTGATTTCCTATAGCGTGGCCTTCCTCATGAACCCTTTGCACTAAATCCTCAGTGGATTGACTAAGTTCTATCATCTCTCCACATTGAAAGAAAGTAGCCTTTACATCCTTCTCCTTAAGTATATCTAAAACCTTTGGAGTTATGGTTCTAGATGGCCCATCATCAAAGGTTAAGAATACTTGCTTTTCACCATCTGCTTCCTCTTCACCAGATAACCACTTCTCAACTATTTCTGCATCCACTGCATAGGATTCGTCTATAATCCCTAAAGCCTCTCTAAAACTAGTCTTCTTATTTTCACCTAAATTATCTTTACCTTGATCTCCTGAACTATTTTCACATTGATTTCCCTCATGATTTCCACACTGATCTCCTTCACTCTTTTCCTTATCCTCCAGTTTTTCATCTACCGAATCTAAACAGACTACTGAATATTCACTTCTGTTTGCAAAGGTATTTATGTAATCAGCATCCCCATTAATCATGGCATTGCCTGAAAGAGTTGTCATTAAAATTAATCCTTGGCTTATTAAAAACCTTAAACCTATATGCATTTCCTCATCTCCTAAAACTTATTATTCTCGTCCCACTTAGTTTGAGTGAAAACTCTTAATTAATACACTCTATATTAAGTTATATGCATGAAATTTTATCCAAGGGCTATATTTTTCGAAAAAAAAATAAAAGATTTGTATTTTATCACTTATCTTTGGGTGCCACTATATTAACTATTATTTAAAATCCTGGTTACCAAGTTACCTTTTTGGAAAAATGTATATTGATATATATTTTTTTATTGGACATGTGAGGTATATATTTTTTTTTGTAACCATATTTTTCGTAACTTTTTTTCGTAACCTTAGTAACTACCTCATTTGTATACTATATTTACGGTTACCTTATATAATATATTATATATAATTTATATTAATATATTATATATATATTAGGGCCTTAGTCCTTTAAATAAGCCATTTATCAAAGAAATCTTGCCGGTTACCAAAAGGTTACCAAAATCATGGAAAAGTTACCTTTTTGAACTGATTTTTAATGGAATATACTGTTTTTAAGTACTAAGTACTTTAGTTTTAGCACAAGTTCCTTTGAATTTTGAACTTAAAACAATAAAAAACTGATTTTCAAGGGCTAAATCACCTCAATTTCACCCTATAATTTAAAGGTGTTTTTAATGTCTTTTTACTTATTATCCTTACTTATGTAGTAAAAAACTACTTTATATTTTTTTAAAACACCTTAACTCTTATCCCTATTTTTTTGTGAAAACAACAAAAATAGTAACCACAAAACTAATTGTAGTTACTATTTTTCTTTAATATTATAAATATATTTTCAGTATCAAGACTATGTTTTTAAGTATTATCTCTATAATTTTACTATGTTACTTCAGTCTTATTTCAATATTATCACAATCTTATTGCTACATTGTGTCTATCTTATTGCTATATTATCACTATGTTGTTTCAGCATTATATCTATAACATTACAATTTATTTCTGTTTTATATCTATATTACTTCAGTATCCTGTCTGTATTACTCAGCATTAACACTATGTTATTTCAACATTAAACCGATAATACTGCATCCTACCTCAACATTGTATCAATATTATCACAATCTTATTTCTACATTGTGTCTATCTTATTGCTATATTACCACTATGTTGCTTCAACCTTATATCAATAAAGTTTCTATACTACTTCATAACCAAAGTAACTATCTCAATATTCTATCTAACTAGTTTCTCATTATTATGTAAACTGTATAAGCTATGTATAAAGCCACAAATAATATACCTTCCTTTTTGCTTAGAACCTTTTCTTGTGACTTTCTATTGAAGAATATAATTCCAATCATAAGTAAAGTGATTCCTATAAGGAATATAAAATCCATTGCTAAACTTGGTGATACTGCAATAGGATTGATTCCTGAAGATACCCCTAGGATAAGTAAAATATTAAAGGTATTTGATCCTAAAACATTTCCTAGTGCTATATCATTTTCCTTCTTCAATACAGCTACAACTGATGTTACTAATTCAGGAAGTGATGTTCCTATAGCAACTATTGTTAATCCTACAAGCTTCTCACTCATGCCTAAGGATAATGCTATTTCCTTTGCTGAATCTACTACTATTTGACCCCCAAATACTATACCTGCTACACCTACTATAGATATAATCACCTTTGGTAATACCTTTATATTAGCAGCCTCCTCGTCCACACATACCTCTGGATTATTTCTAGCACTTATGACTATATAAGCCATATAAGAAATACATAAAATTAAAAGTATAATTCCATCTCCTCTAGAGATAATGTCTTCACCAGCTCCTAATAATCCATCAAAAGCCATAACAAATAATATCAAGGTAATTATAAGATTTACTGCAAAATCCTTAACCACAGGTGCCTTTTTAATTATTAATGGTGCTAATATAGACGAAACACCTAAAACAACTAAGGTATTAAATATATTAGAACCTAGAACGTTTCCTATTGCTATTCCATTGTTCCCCTGTATTGAGGAAATTGTGCTAATTGCAAGCTCTGGAGCACTTGTTCCAAGTGAAACTATTGTAAGACCTACAACCATTGCTGGTATACCCATCTTCTTAGCAATAGCTGCTGCTCCATCTACAAAGAAATCTGCACCCTTTATTAAAAGCACAAATCCAACTATTAAAAGTATATAATTCATCTTCATTCTCCTTCGTAATGTTTTCCGTAAACATATATAATCCTATAATGTCTTTGCAAATATGCTCACAAATAAAATTTTATCTTATTAAGTTTATTCCTACAATGTTATATTTGCTTAAAGTATGTTAAATTTACTTAACATAACTTTAATTTCTAAATATATTCAGATTAACTAAAGCCATCAATCCCTAAATATACTCTTTTAAATTCTTAACGATTTTTATTTTTATATACATTTTCCTTAAAGAAATAAATTACCAATACCTCATTGTATATGCAAGGTTTTGTTGTATAATTATAGTAATTTATATATCTTGATTAATTCATGAAGGAGGTTATTAGCTGTTATGAAAAAAAGAAGTTTATCATTGTTATTAGTTTTAGTATTATCCTTAAGTTTTACAGCATGTAATAAAAATGATACACCTAAGGATGTAGAAAATAAGCCTAATGTAACAGACAAAGATAATAAGAAGGAACCTACTACCCCTCCTGCTACTCCTCCACCAGCTGGAGAAGTTGATAAGCCAACAGGAGACTCTTCTAATAATGAAGAGCCTCCTAAGACTGAAATTCCTAAGGAAGATGATAAAAATCCCTCTACTGAACCGAGTAATCTTAAGTATGACTTAGCTTCCTTAGATAAAACAAGATATTCATGGTACTTTTACCCTAATACACCTAGAGAAGCTGATAAATACAAAGAAAAGTACGATTTATATTATGAAGGAAATAAATCTAATAAAGAATTATATTTAACCTTTGATTGCGGATACGAAAATGGAATAACCCCTAAGATTCTAGATATCTTAAAAGAAAACAATATTAAAGCAGCATTTTTCATTACCTCAGCTTACCTTAAAAGTTCACCTGACTTAGTTAAAAGAATGATTGCTGAGGGACATATTGTTGGAAATCACAGCGAAGATCATCCTTCAATGGTAGATAAAGCTGTGGAGGGTAGAGATGCTAGTTATTATCAACTTGAATCATTGGACAAGAAGTTCCAAGCAGTTGTAGGTAAGCCAATAGATAGATTCTTTAGACCACCAATGGGTGAATTCAGTGAAGCATCCTTAGCTTTAACCAAGGAACTTGGTTATAAATCAATCTTTTGGGCTAATGCTTATAAGGATTATGATGTAAATAATCAACCTGATCCTGAGGAATCTAAAAAGCTACTAAAAGGTAGAACCGATAATGGAGATATTTTATTACTCCACGCAGTTTCTAAAACCAACTCCATTATTTTGCAGGACCTTATTAATGATTGGCGTGCAGAAGGATATGTTTTTAAATCCTTAGACCAATTACCTAAGTATTAATAAAAAGCTGCACCCTGCTATTATTAAATGACCTAAATCATTAAAATACTTAGCTACAGTGCAGCTTTACTCTTACTTTTTAGTTTTTCTCTACTATCTTAAATCTTTTAATTTTTTTCTATATTTTAAAGCTTTCCCACTATTCTATCTCTTTAAGACATCTTAATTGTTCTTTTTCACCTATTCTTTTATCTTTAAACTCTCTTCCTATCTTCTGTCTCTTTAAAACACTTACTTATTTTCTATTTTCAAACCTAGGATTCAAGCTCTTCTCTCTTACCCTTTACCTAAGCAATCCTTTATCAGCATATTTTATTTATTGTACATAGGTTGTAGTAAGTTCCTTGTTCTCTTACTAATTCTTCATGACTTCCACATTCTATTATTCTTCCATCATCTATTACCATTATCATGTCGGAATCCTTTATTGTACTTAGCCTGTGAGCTATAATAAAGCTTGTTCTACCCTTCATTAAGTTCAGCATTGCTTGTTGTATCTTAAGCTCTGTTCTTGTATCTACATTACTTGTTGCCTCATCTAGTATTAAGATAGGCGTGTCTGATAAAACAGCTCTTGCTATGGCTAGAAGCTGCTTCTGTCCTGCACTTAAACTACTTCCGCCTTCTAATATTTCCGTATCATATCCCTTTGGCAATCTAGCTATAAAACTATGGGCATTAGCTATTTTAGATGCTCTCATAATCTCTTCTTCAGTGGCATCAGGTTTTCCGTATTTTATATTATCCTTTATAGTCCCTGAAAATAAATAGGTATCTTGAAGCACTATGCCAAAGACTTTCCTTAAACTTTCCCTTGTATAATCTCTTATGTCTACACCATCTATTGTTATACTTCCCTTAGAAATTTCATAAAACCTTGAAAGCAAGTTAACTATAGTAGTTTTCCCTGAGCCTGTAGCACCTACAATGGCAACAGAGGTTCCTGGTCTTACTTTAAAGTTTATATCCTTAAGAACTTGATCTTTATCATTATATCCAAAGTAAATATCCTTAAACTCAACCTCTCCCCTTACTTCCTTAAGTTCCTTTGCACCTTCCTTATCTATTATCTCTTCCTCTTCATCTAATAATTCAAATACACGCTCTGCTCCAGCCACAGCTGATTGAAGAGTGTTAAATATATTAGCTATCTCATTTAAAGGTCTTACAAACTGTCTGCTATAACTTAAAAATGAAGCTATAACACCTAAGGTTATATAACCCTTAATAGCTAGTGTTCCCCCTACCATTGCCACCGTTGCAAAACTAAGGTTGTTTATAACATTCATTAAAGGCATTAACAGTCCTGACCATACCTGTGCCTTAAATCCAACATTTTTATAATCTTCATTTAACTTTTCAAATTCTGATATTATCTTTTCTTCATGATTAAAAGCTTTGATTACATCTAAACCTGAAATGCTCTCCTCTATTTGAGAATTCAATGCTCCTAAGGTATCCTGTTGTCCCTTAAAATACACCTTTGTTTTACTAGCTATAGTTCTAGTTAATATAAATATAAGTGGTACGGAAATCAAACTAGCAACCGTTAATAAAGGACTTAAAATTACCATCATAACAAAGGAACCAACTATTGATATGGCACTGTTCATAAGCTGTACTACTGATGAAGAAATTGTACTACTTAATATATCAATATCATTAGTAAGTCTACTCATTATGTCCCCATGAAAACTCCTATCAAAGTAAGACATAGGAAGTACTTGTAGCTTATCAAAGAATATTTTACGGATATTCTTTACTATTCTTTGAGCTATTCCAGCCATGGTTAAACCTTGTATTAAATTCATTGAAGCATCAATTATATAAATAAGCATTAAGATTCCTATTACCCAAAGTAGCTTGTTAAACTCTACAGCATTAGGCCCTACAGATAAAATATCCACAGCCTTACCTATTAAATAAGGCACAAGTAATAGTAAATTAACACTTAAAAATACTAATATAAAAACTACTATAAATAGTTTCTTCTCTTTTCCAAACATTCCCCAAAGCCGTTTAAGAGTCTTTCTTAAATTCTTTGGCTTTTGGTTTCCTCTCATAAATCTATTCCCGCCCAATTGTTTACCTGGTCCATTAAAAGCTCTACTTTTATTATTGTATTGCATAATCTCCCCTCCTTTCTTAGCTTGCTACAGTTTTAGATCCTACTTGAGATTTATAAATATCCTTATAAACATCACACTGCTTCATAAGTTCTTCATGTTTGCCCAAGCCAACTATTTCTCCCTCATCTAAAACTATAATCTCATCTGCATCCATAACTGAAGTTATTCTCTGGGCAATAATTACAGTTGTTAACCCCTGTGCATATTCCTTTAAATCAGCTCTTATTTGAAACTCTGTAGCTGTATCAACTGCTGAAGTTGAATCATCTAATATTAAAATCTCAGGCTTCTTTATAAGAGCCCTTGCAATAGATAATCTTTGCTTTTGACCACCAGATAAATTAGTACCACTTTGTCCAATTCTTGATTCATATCCATCCTTAAATTTACTTATAAATTCATGTGCTGATGATATTTTACATACCTCAATTATTTCTTCTTCTGTGGCATCTTCCTTACCCCATCTAACGTTATCCTTAATAGTTCCTGAAAATAATACAGACCTTTGAGGCACTACTGATAATTTACTTCTCAGTTCATTAATAGCTATGTCTCTTACATCAACTCCATCAAGTAATATACATCCCTCATTTACATCATAAAACCTAGCAGTTAAATTAACCAAGCTAGTCTTACCGCTTCCAGTTGAACCTATTATGCCAAGAGTCTCCCCCTTACCTACATGGAAGGAAATATTTCTAAGCACTGGCTCACCTTTAAGACCTGAATAAGAAAAGCTAACATTCTTAAACTCTAAGTCTCCACTTAAATCATGCTCTATTACTCTTTTAATATCCTCTTTTATAGTTGGACTTTCTGAAAAGACCTGAGCTATACGAGCTAATGAAGTCTTAGCTCTAACTAAATAAGTAAAGATCATAACTAAAGACATTAAAGAAAATAATAATTGAGTCATATAATTTGTAAAAGCTATTATCTTACCAACTTCCAAGGTACCTGAATTTATTCTAACTCCTCCAAACCATAAAATAAGCACAACACCAATATTAACAATTATAGTCACTGTTGGATTAAAAATAGACATGACTCTCATAGCTCTAATTGATTGATCTGTTAATCCAGAATTTACAGCATCAAACCTCTCCCTCTCATAATCAAATCTATTAAAAGCCTTAACTACCCTAACCCCTCTTAAATACTCCCTTGTGACCATATTCATCTTGTCTATAGCCTTCTGAACCCTATTAAATAGTGGATAACCCATCTTCAAACTAATTGATACTATTACAACTATTATAGGAACAATAGTTATAAGTATTAAAGACAACTTAAAATCCATTCTTATAGCCATAATAATAGCGCCAATCCCAATTAAAGGCGCTCTAACAAAGAATCGCATTAATCCGTAAGTAAATTGTTGAACATTACTCACATCATTAGTAAGCCTAGTTATAAGAGATGCCCTATCAAATTTATCTATATTCTCAAAGTCTAATCTCTGTATCTTCTTAAATAAATCCTCCCTAAGCTCAGCGCCAAAGTCCTGTGCAACCCTAGTTGCAACCACATTCCTCGTAACCGCAGCTATGGCACCAAACAAAGCAATGCCAAACATAATTGAGCCAAGCTTTAAAACATAATCCAAACGACCATTAGCTACCCCATCATCAACTAGTTTTGACATTATGGTAGGCTGCATAAGATCACTGGTTACTTCCAAGGTTATACAAAATATAGCCAAGAAAAATAACTTATAGTATTTCTTAATGTACTTCGTAAAAAAACTCATCTCCCCATCTCCTTATTCCATTAGTATAAAACAAATTATTTTTTACAACTTAATTTAAACTTCTAGTTCCTTTTGTCTTATTTCATTGATATTAATTAAGCTAATATAAACCTCTAAATCAAGTTGAAGTTTAGCTTTAATTATCTAGAATTCTTATGCTACATAAATTACATAAGCTAGACTTATGATTGTATATGTTACATAAATTGTACAAGTTAAGTTTACCTACCTTGTATAAATTTCAATAAAACCTCTGACAATCCTCCAAGGATATTTACCAGATAACTTAAATATACTCCACATTTTAACTAATACCTTTATTCTATTATATTTTTTTATGTTAAACTTTCATTCATGTTTTTGAGATAAATAAGTATATCTAGTACGAACACAATATTTATGATTACATAAATATATATACCTATAAATATAGGTATACTTTTTAAGTTATTAAATACATGGTATAATTTTGTAAAATTCCATAAAATTTAGAAGGTAAATTTAGATTATATGCTTAATGAAGAATATATTAAAATTGATAAAGAAAATAAAAAAGTTTTAGATAATTCTGATAACCTTCAAAAAATAGGAGAAAATTATAAGAATTTATATGAAATATCTAACCTTAAAACAAATAGAAATACTCCTCATAGCAATTTTCAATTACATTAAAGTTAATTTTAATTTTAATAATTTTAGTTAGTTTTATTCCTCTTGTAAGTACTTTTAATATAATTATTGCAGGTACATTTTTAATTCTATTGACTATGTTATATAATATTGAATGTTTAAAAAATGGTTGTAGTAAACTTAAAATATTTTTTCAAAATTTAGGCTTAATTTCTTTGTATCATATTTTATCTTTTTTGTACGTTTATTACATATATTAGCACAGTAGATAAACTAGAAAAATCTACTGCATTAGTTCTTGATTCAATTGATGCTAGCTTTATATTTGCTAATATAAAGCTGTTGCTATTATTTGTTCCTATAGCTATAGCCTCTTTTATTTCTTTTAAAAAAGGTAAGACTAACAATAATTTATTTCGTGTGTTTCTTTTAATAAATGTAATTTTATTTACTTTAACTGTAAAATAATTTCTATACTCTCCAACTGAAACCCACGAAGTTCCGCTAGAAAACATTTATAAGATAGTAGTTTTTAAGGAGAATATTCATATTTTAAAAACACCGCTGTAAAAGATATGTTTATGAAGATGATAGGACAAAATTAATTGCATGAATTATCTTGGATTTAAAATATTTCTTATATTAATCTGTAATTAGTTTAAGGTGCAGAGCTATATTTTTAAAAATTCGCATATAATCATAGCTATAGTTCCTATTGAAGTATTTCAAAATAACAATGCTAAAGAAATATTTTCAAATCTATTAAAAACAACTTCTTAAATTTACACTTTATCATACTATCTTATGTTTGTTTTTAAACTTCTTATATAAAACATAATTGAAGGAGACAGATAAATGAAATTAGAATTTACTACTTCTATGGATGACATTAAAGATGCATCGATAATCAGTAGTAAAACTAATCCAATTATAAAGAAAAAAAGAATTTTTTTTAATAGGTTTATTCTATATCAGTTATATTAATATATATTTTTTTAATTCTATATTATGAATCTAAAGTAATTTTATTCGAAAAAGACAACTTAAAAATAATTTTAATCCTTGCTATCATTTTGTTGGTATCAATACCATTATGGGATTTATATGTATTTGATAAATTATCAAATATGCTTACAAAAGAATGTCTATAAAATATGTAAAAAAACGAAATCATCTAATAGCTCCCCGTATTTTGATTTTAGACAATAATACATTAACATTAAAAATAATTGATGAAAAGTGCGAGTATGACATTGCTAATATTGAAAAAGTTCTAGAATATAAGGGTAAAATTTATATTCTAGAACTTATCTTCAATTATTGCTATAATTCCAGTTGATATATTTAAAAATGATACCGATAAAGAAATGTTTTTAAATCTATTAAAAGAGATTATTAGATATTATATAATAACCTCTCAGGCTGTAAACAAGAAAATATAATGGGTGATGAAAAATAATAAGTATAGATGATCTTGTACCAAATGATCATTTAAGCAGAAAAATAGATAAGTCTTTAGATTTAAGTTTTATATATAATAAATTTGAAGATTTATATAGACCATGCGGGAAAGAAACCATAGATCCAGTTGTGTTGATAAAAATTGTTATGATTTAATATACATTTGGAATCAGTACCACCCGTAAACGGGTCAATATATTCTTTTAAGCTCATCTGTTCATATGCTATATCTTCTTTCATTTAATTTTTTATATACTCCTCAATTGCCATTTTATTTTTATAAACTGTATTAACATAGTATGCCTTACACCAAAACAATCTATTTTCATACTTGTATTTTAAATTTGCATGTCTATTAAAAATTATTAAGGAACTTTTCTCATTAAGATATCTCATAAACTAAAAAACACTAAGTTTGAATGGTGTACTTATAAACATAGGTCTATTGATCTTTACAAGAATCGGCTTCTATTATTTCTAATCCTTTATGCTCTCAATCTTTCTTAATATTATCACAATCAATTACCTTATTTTCACACAAATTATTTATTGTCTATACTTTGGTGCAAAAACTATATGATATTTACAATTTCATTTACTATATGCTAAGTTCCTATTGTCCATTATACAACATACTTCCCTGAAATTATAGTTGAATGCGAAACCTACTATATTATAATTAGGATTTCTTTGCTTCTACTCATATCTAAGAGCTTTGTAGAAACACAAGTGTAATCTTTGGTATTCTTTATACAAAAGCTGCTGTACTAACTTTTTAGCACAACAGCTACTTATTTTTAATTTATTCTTTGAAAGTTTTATTTTTTCTATTTATATAACTATACCATATTATTAATAACATAGAAAATATATAATATAAAATTGGTATATCATAAATACTTGCAATAACTAAACTAATTGCTGAACCCAGCAATAAAATATTAGAAATAATTTTCATGTTTTCTTCACCTCCTTAATAACTATTAATTAAATCTAAGCTATATATATTATCAGCACAATCTATAATCTCTTTATCATGCGTTATTATAATAACTATTTTATCTTTTAATTCGGATAAAATTATATTCATAATAGAAGTTTTAGACGTTATGTCAATATTAGCAGTAGCTTCATCGAAAATATATACATCTGAATCTTTCAAAAGAGCCCTAGCTATAGCAATTTTTTGTATTTGCCCTCCAGAAAGATTTCTTCCTCCTTCTGCAATCATATATGATCGTCGTTGTATTTTATTAAATATAGAATCATCTAATAAAGAACATACGTATTCGAATCTCTCTTCATTTAAATTCTCATTTGCAAACTTAATATTCTCTTCTACCGTTCCTGCGAATAAAAATATTTTTTGTGAAACTATTCCTATCTTACTTCTAAGACTTTCAATATTAATACTTTTTAAATTCTTATTATTGATTATAATATCACCTTCATAGTTATCGTAAAAGCCTAATAATAATTTAATAACAGTACTCTTTCCACTTCCATTTTTTCCAGATATAACTGTTACCTCATTTTTTTTCATTTGCAAATCTAAGTTATTTATAACATTCTTATTTAAATATTTAAAATTCACAGATTTATATACAATGTTATTAATTTCTTCATTAATATTATAAACTCTAGATTCTTCTATTTCAACAGATCTTCCCATAAGTTCTGTAATTCTTTTTAGTGCAGAAATTGATGGTTGTATAGTTATTCCAAGAGTAGCGATTTGCTGAATAGGAGCATAAATAAACATTGCATATTGTGCCAATGCAAAATAATCCCCAACTGTTAAGTTCCCTTTTACAATTTCTATCCCTAGTAATAGAGCAATTATAGACGTATAGAAATTTACAATCATAGTCAGTGATTCACTACCAAATGACGAAACTTTAATCCTTTTTATTGTTTTTTTCTTAATTTTATCTATTTCTTTATTAATTTTAGAAGCACCTCTTACTTCATAATTATTTTGCTTTATTTCCATGATTCCCTGAAAACTTTCTTGAATTTTTCCATTTGCATCTGCTGTCTTTTCCATTATATCAGTTGATAAACTTTTTATTTTTTTCATTGATCTGTTAGTTATTATATAAAAAGGCACTGCAAAAACTATGACAGCAATTACTAAAATAGGACTTTGTCTAAGTATAAATACTAGTGATGCTACCCCTGTAACAAAGCTTATTATGAAAGAAAAAATGCTAGTAGAGAATATTCCTGAAAGCAGATCCACTTCACCTACTCTTGACAAAAAATATCCTAATCTATTATCATCAAAAAATGAAATCGGAAGCTTTAATATATGATTATATAAATCTTTTTTTATTTGAGATGTTAATCTTATAGATACCTTACCACTCAAAATATTACTAAACACATTTATTAATGATTTTAAAAAATAAATTAATAATAAACTAGTTGTATAAATAATAATTAATCTTATATTTCCACTTAAAATTCCCTTATCAAATATGTTTTTGCTTATTTGTGGTATCAATATTGTAATAAAACTAATTATTAATGTTAAAAATGCACTTAATAAAATTATATATTTTTCTTTTGAAAGATATTTAAAAAGGAATTTGATCATAATCCTTATCCTCCATTATTTAATTAGCTCACATAATGTTTTGCCACAAATATCTCCATTACTTAATCTTTTTTCCACTGCTCTGCAATCTGCACATGAATATTTATACTTACACTGTCTACAACTGGATATATTATCCGCGGTAAACTTCCAGTATTCTCCTATATTTTTATTTCCTTCAAATGAACTTAGTAAAGTTTTTAATTTTAAATTACTAACAACCTCATCTTTAAGACCCGGGCAAGGAATAATATCACCATCGCATGTAATAGCAATATTTCCGTTTAAACAATGATTATATGTTATAAACTCTTCAAAACCGTTATCTGGCACATATTGATTTTTCAAGTTAAGCAATTCTTTAGGATAAATATTTTCTTCAATGATAAAACTAATAGAAATATTATTTATTCCATGTGTTTTAAAAGTTTCAATAAGTTGTGGAATATATTTTTTTGAAAAATTGTCCACAACTAAATTAACGTTAATTTTGAGATTATTATTTAAGTCAAGTATATTATCTTTCAATTTATAAAGTTCTAAAAATAGATTGTTAATATTTGATTTACTTGCATCAAATACTAATATGGGATGTATATTCATTTTAATTAAATGCGGTATAAATTTATTAAATAAACTGGGATTAGATTTTATAAAAATATTTGAATTATAACCAACATTTTTGCGAAATAATTCTAAAAATTCAATTAATTTTTCATTTAATAAAAATGGATTTCCTCCATGCACAATATATTTTTTAAAATTTAATTTGGCTAATTGATTGAATAAGCTATTATAAAAATTAAAATCAATTTCTTCATCCGTTATATTTGGTAAACCACATGTTTCACAAACCTGATATTTATTCTTGTTACAATGTTCACAATATTTATCACAACCTATAGGCAATTCTATGAAACATGTACTCATAATAGGAGGATTTTCAGATTCTAATGTTATCAGTTTTCCTTGTCTATAATCTTCTATGTAATAACTAGCATCTGAGAAATATCCAATATTATTATTTTTTAGTTTAACAAGAAACGAATCAATATCAATTTTAATATGTTTTGTTTTCAATTCGTTAATAGAAGTATTTTCTGATATATCCTTTAAAATATCACTATGCTGTATATCAAAGGAGAATACCCTCCCATCTTTTAAGTTATATAATAAACTTCCGTTAAAACCCTTTACAATTTTACAATATTCGTTTTTCAAAAAATATTTACTCATTTATAGCCTCCAATAATTTACTCTATTATTTTATTAAATCCTTTTGCGTTTTCAACTATTGTCCATACCCTTGAAAATAATTTTTTTTGATAATCTATAGATTTTTTACACATATCTTCATTTTTTTTACTAAAACCACCATCTGCACTTAAAACATGACAATAACAAAAATCACATAATCTTTGTATACAGCAATTAGAACAGTCCTTCATAATTGATTGTTTATATTTAAATAGCATATCATTTATTTTATCATAACTTATCCAACTATCCACATCTCCTATAGAATGCATTTCACCAACTCTTTCACAACAGTGAATATTCCCCAAAGTATCTATTGCTAGCTTTGTTCCAGGAATGCATGCCCCAGTGTATTTCATAAATTCAGGTCTAATTTTTTTTAACTCTATATTGTTAATTCTATTTATAACACTAAAATATTCCAATCCAAAAATGTTAGTTAATAACATATCTTTTTCACCATTTATTAATTGTTTTGTGTATTCATTTCTTAATTCAGTTAATTCTTCCTTTTGCTTTTCTTTTTCTGATTTACTATATTGATCATACCAAGTTGTTCCTACAGACGATACTGGATTAACCTTTGCAATTATAGGCAGGTCTTCCTTGTTATTTTCTATAAACTCATTTAATCTTTTAAAACTTGTACCAGTATCAAATGTTATTATCATTGAGCAATAGTTTTTATAATATTCTGGTTCTAACTCTTTTATTCTCAACAGCTTCTTCATTATTATGTCATATGTACCTCCTGAGTTTGGAAATACTCGCAATCTATCATTTTCATGCTTATCCCCATTTAAACTTACGGATAAAGCAAATTTATTTTCGATTAAAAATTTAATTATATCATCATCTAGTAATACAGCATTAGTTGTAATATTAAATTTAACTTCATACGGATATATTTCTTTACATAATTCAACGGTTTTTAATATCACTTCTAAATTCATCAATGGTTCACCACCATAAAATCCTATTCTTGGTACTAAAAACGGATTATTACTTTTCACCTTTATAAATTCATCGAAATATTTTCTCACAGCCTTTTCCGCAACTTCAAATTTCATTTGTCTTTTACCATGATTCCTAGATACATCATAATTCTCTGAATAAATGCAATATTTACATCTTAAATTGCAATCTTCTGTTATCATTAAAATTAATTGCTGAAAACCATGCTTCATTAAATATCGTTCAATTTGATAGTTTGATGCATTGAAAAATTCTTCAGAATTAATCTCCTCATCCTTATAGCTTTCATCAATAGAATAGTTTTTAAAAGCTGTTTCGTAGAAATCTACATTTCCAGTTACATCATTATAAAAATACTTATTTTTATTATCAGTTTCAAATATAAATCCTCTCATTAAATAAACCCTCCATGTATGATATATGTATCATGATTAATAGAAAACCTACTACTATTCTTATTCTGATTACACAACCTAATTACTTTACTATAGTTATATATTTTACAGTATATAACACTTCAATTTTTGATATTTTCAATAATAACTTTTTATTAAACTCTCTCCTCTATACCCTAAACAACTTAGTATATATGTTGTAATAAAGTTCTTCTCAACATTTCTTACCCTTTCTAGACTAGGAAAAAATATATTATTAATAACTGATGATTCCCCCCCACATCCTCCCCTATTAGATTAAGTTCCGTACTATATGGTGGTAGAAACATTAATTCTAATCTAGCTTTATTTTCATCTCAAAATTGTTGTATTAGCTTATCATTATGCATTCCTGTATTTTCAAGAATAATTACTATTTTACCCATAGGATGCTACCTAAGAGTTATTTCTAAAAATTCTCCAAATACCTTTATTACATCATATCTTTCATGCCTTCACAATGAACTATACATGTTGGCATAGTTTAATATACCTATCAACTTAACCCCAGCATTTTACAGTAGGTGGATATCTTCTTTTGATTACCTATTATAAACTATGTCTTTTGAATAGCTTGATAACCCATAGGCATAGATTCATCTTCAAATAATATATGACCAATTTCTCCTTTAAGGTAATTTTTTAGTGCTTCAAAATTTTCTCGCTTTTTTATAAGATTTTTCATAACGTTGGTTAGTCTTGTATAACTTAAGTTATTTCTATACAAAACCTCGACTATACCTGTATGACACATAGTAAAATTAAATGCTTTAATAGCCTATTATCTTATTAATTCTATTGTCCAATTTTTCTTCATTCAAATCCAACTAGACCTAAAGTTCTGTTTATAACTATTTCTACAATCTTTTTAGTTTACTCACTATTTAATTTTGCTTTTACTCCAATACTGTTACCCATTTCTAATCCTAATAATCCATTAGTTTTATATGCTTGCCTATGTCCTATTTTTCAAGTTCATTAATTTTTTCATTATTGAACTCTTCATAGTACAGTAATAACACACTATATCTTTTATATAATCTTACATTTTTTGTTTCTTTTATAACTGCTTTTAATTCTTTTATTTCTCTCTAATTTCCATATTTCTTATTGAGCATTAATGCTTCCATAAATGCAATCTTTTCTTTTTACCAGAAATCACATTTTTATTATTTGGGATTTATATTTCATTTTTTATATCTAGAAATTTAAGTATATAAATTTAAAATGTTACAATTTATATACTTAAATCTTAACTTTGTAAGCCATTTAAGAAGTATTTATAAACATACTCATGGATAAATACGATAATCACGTAAAATATATTTTTATATTTAATTATTTTATGACATTATCAAAATTAATAATGTCATATTAGAAACTAATGTTTTAATATACTTTTTACTTAATATATCAACCATATATTAAATGTGATACTTTTTAGTATTCTTCTAAAGAGTCTACTAATATAAACCTCGCTTCCTAATAAAAATATACTTTATTTATTACTTATATGGGAAATCAAAGATGTTATTCTTTTAAAGAATGTTAACTTAAATATTCTTCTCATTAAAATTACTTTTTATAGATTATCGTAAATTTGATGTAACTATTTTATTTATATTCAAATATTATCTAATGATTTTTCTAGGTTACAAAATACCTGCCTTAATATAACCTTAAATAATCTCATTACTATATTTGATGATTCCATGATATCTGAATTCACCTTCTATATAAAAATTATTTATATGAGTTAAAAATATGTATTCTAATCTCATTAATTATTCAAGTAAAACTATTATTAAATAGTATATATTTTTCATATTTAAAAGAAAGTCAGAGAGTTCATAACTATCTGACTTTCCAATTTATAATTAGTGATCTAACATATTAGCAAAGTATAGTGATCCACTAACAACTGCTAAAGCAGTTGGTCCAGTTGCCGCTCCAGCTGCACATGCTAAAAAACAAGGCGCTGTACAAACTCCAGCACATATCCATCCATTGTAGTAAGGTGTTACCCCATTCATATTAATTTCATCCATAACCTTTTCTCCCCCCTCTATTAATTTAATATAAATTAATAATATTTGCTGATCAGCTAATTCTAGTTTAGTATATTCTTTGTAATTTTTCAACATTTTTTTCAAAAAGTTACAGTTTGTTAATTTTAATATCTATACTTAATCTGTTGTACTAGTTGATTTTTTCAAATGATATTATTAGGAAAAGCATCCACACAACAAACTCCTTCTTAATAACAATATTTTTGCTAATTTTTCCAAAAACTAAGTGTTTAATTTTAGAGATTGATCTCTTACTAAAATATAAAGAATTTATAAAGTAGCATATATTATGAACTAAGATCCTTAGGGTTAATCTAGTCATTAACCCTAGTTTAGATTTAGCAAGAACACTATTTATACTAAATTGCGAAGCAAGTTGAGAAAAAAGAGGTTTCAATTCTTCTCCCTGCTTTAGATAATAAATTACGAAACTTCTTAGAATATGGTGTTTTGCTATTTTTACGTTTTATGCAAATAGTACATTTGACTGTTCTTTAGCGATAGCTACCGCTAAATCATTACCTATATAGCATTTATCTCCAATAATACTGGTATTACTTAGAGAAGATGATAATTCAAATAGAGCATCCCTATCATCAATATTACTTATAGTAACTACAAAGTTGGTAATAAAATCTTCGGTTGTTACTAATACATGAAGCTTTATTCCAAAATAAGTTTCTTTCTTTGATGCACAATAGCGTATGTTGATATATCTTTAAAGCACTAGAAAAATACGCTCTACCAAATTTACGTACGGGAATAGGCATACTGTCTACAATTCTTACAGATGATTTAGCTAATTGAGATATCTCAACAAATTTACTTTGAATTTCTTTAATAAGTGTATATAAATTTCGTTTAGTTCTGTTAAATCTAGTTCTATCACCTATTTTAGGAAATAATTCTTTGAAATTCTTTTTCACAAAGTTAAACCAAGCATTTTCAGAGTCAATAGTTGCAATTTCACCAACTAAACTAATAGTAATAATTTCACTATCGGAAAGCTTACTTTTTGAAACATTTTTCCTATGTGTAATCTGTGAAGGATCAACTTCCTTATAAATATCATCAATAATTGTATAAGAAACTGTAAAAAAATCTTTTAAATCAGCAACGTTTTGGGTAGAATAATTAGTGAACTCTAACATATATGTCCCTCCTAGATGTTATTGTTAGTGCTTTACTTTAGGTTGGACATTTTTGCTAGAGTTTATTTCATGTAATTTTTACTAGCACAACGCGTATACTTAATAAATTTTATAATTATGACTTTACATAATTCGCACAATATAAATTTAAAGGTTATTTTACATTTATCAGTTAAATAAAGCTCAATATAACAAACTACATTTTTATAACATTATGTAAAAATATAGATATTCAGGAAAATATCTAAAAATAAACCGAGTTTATCCTTATTAATTAAGCAAAAATATTCTCAGCTTAGCAGTTGTTTCTATATTTATAACAAATATATCTGAAAATTTTATATTATACCGCTAAATACATATACAATTATAAAGAAATTTTCCTCAATCTAGAATATAGGGGTTTATTACAAATGAATTATGAATGTACAAATAAGTAACATTAGAACATTTTTATTAATTATATAAATATACCTTAAGCTATTACAAGTATTTTGATAATACTAACTTTAGCACTATAAATTTTAATTCACTTATAAAATTAACATAGAAACCTTAAAACTCTAAATAAACTTTTTAAACAAAAATTTACTAATCCAATACTCTTTTAATTGAATTGATTATAAGTAAATCAACATTATAATTTGTAAAATTTAGCATTTAAATGTAAAGTTAAGCAAGTTAGTCAAAAAATTTACATATACTATCTCTTTAAGTTTAATACTACTAATAATAACTACAGATAAAGAAAATTATTAAATTATAACTTTAAGAAAAAATATTTGCACTTTTATTTTTAATATAAAAAGCTTAATTAACATAAATAACGTTCTTAAAATTCTTAATTCGATAAATAAAAACGATCAGCACAGTAGGACTCTTCGAAACAGTGAAATGAACTATGAACGTTTATAAAAAACATTAGGTACTTTCTTGAAAATAAAAATGAATATATGTCTAATATCATAGAAATCTATTATAAACTTTTTTAAATCACTACAATACATAAATATTCATATATTTAACTATAAAATCTCAATAAAAATCCACAAAACTACACACTAAAACTTTTAGTCTATTAAGATTAATTTTTGAAACATACTCTTTTATCTAAAAATGTTATATAAATAGTTTAGTGGAAAAAATATAAAATTTCAATAGTAAACTTGAAATAAGTTTAAATCTATAATTTTTAATATTATTGATAAAATTGCTTCTTACACTTTTCTTATCAACTAATATACAACACAACTGTTGTAGTAAGGATGAGTTACCTATATTTAGAACATTTAAAGTAACTCTCAATAAAATATAATTAACACATATTAAAATATTTACAGGCTCCAAGACTTATTCTATCGATTCTCATAATGTTGTACTTATTGATTTAATTATATTCTTATGTACTTATTGAATAAATGAACTACTACTAACAAAATATTTTCAAAGGTTAAACTTAGGTCTTACGACTCTTATACATAAAAGATGATAACAAGATTTTAGATTCTATTTTAAGTAAATATCCAAGTCAATCCCCTTAAAAACTTATAATATATTTATACTTCAACCGTGTTATAACATCATAATACGTTGTTCTATGGACAAAATACATATTTTCATGACTGAGAATGTGTCTTTTGAAATTTTTATAGTAAGTAATATACTAAATTGCACTTTTCATAAAATAACCATAATATACCTCTTAATTTTTACTTAGAAATATATATTTAACCATTCCTCATAATCAGGTAAATTTTCTATAGGATTTTCTCTTAGAACATATCTATTTAGATAAGCATTCCTTTCTGCATCTAACTTAACAACCTCTTGAAAAATTATAAACAAAAACTATCCCTTCCATTTAGTAAATCTAAATATTTCTCCTCTGATATTGAACAAAATTTCACTTCTATCAACTCTGTTAATCCATTGATATATCTAGTTCTATATATGCTATCATTAACTTCTGTTTCTACCCATTGAGGTAATAATACTAAATCATAATTTCCAAAAAAATCTACTATACTTACCTCATTCTCAATCTTTAATAAAAACTCTATAGAATTATTATCTAATATACATATGTTTTGAATCTTATTATTAGATAGATCTATTCTCAACGTGTCAATATCATCTATCCTCATTAATAAAACTCTCCTTGATCTTTAATATATTATTGCTTATTTTCTTGAAATACTCCAAATTAGATTTGTGAAACTCAATCTCTGGATTTTCATCAATAGCCTTTTTTATTTTATTTTCAAGTGTTAAGACATCATATATATAAGTTGGCTTAACTAATTCTGTATCTAATCCAAGTCTTTCAAACTTATCCACTAAAGATTCATGCTGCTTATCAAAATTCTCTATTATCGCTGATTTTAATTTACTATTATCAAATTTCTTACAATCTTGATAGAGCTGAATTAATATTGCCTTATAAGGAGCTTTATAAACATCCATGCATCTAAATATTTTGTCTTCGAAATTTTCATCATCTAAACTAAAGTAGAAATCATAAACATCACCTAGCAACATCTTTGCTGCAAAATAGTCAGCATATCTTTCATTTAACTCCATATCAAAATTTACTTTATGAAGGCTTTCCTTTAAATCCTCATCAAAGAACATATGATATATCTCATGCCATGCAATGAAATATTGATATACCCTTGGTTGTGCAGTATTTATTACAGCAATCCTAAAATTCTCTTTAACTACAACTAAACCACCAAAATATATATCGTTAATAGGTATTTGTATCAATGATTCCTTTTTTAATATATTAAATGCTAACTTCTCCGAGCTAATTACCTTAGAATCATTATATCTAGAAAGTACAGTATCAACTTTAGATTGAATTTGCTTTTCTATTTGTAAATTAATATTAATAACCTCTTCCAAGTTATCACTGCTAATTATTTTAGACATTTACCTCACCCCACCTTATTTATATATCTCTGATAAATTAATAAGGTCGTCTAATATCATAAATAATTCTTTAGTATCAGTAGATCTTTTATAATCACTAGGTGCATTATCAGAATACATTGTTACTAAACTACAATTATTATTCAAGCTTTTATAGTTTAAAAGCTCTTCATACTTAATAATATTTGATTCTATAATTTTTTTCATATGAGTTATAAACGTAGTCTTATTATCTATATCACCTTTAATTATTTTATCTAATGTTGGTCTAGATACCTCTATAACCTTTGAAAAAGATGATTTTGTATAACCTCTATCTTTTATTATAGATAAAACATTTTTACCTACTACATTTCTTGATTCAAATAGTTTTTCTTGATTTTCATCTTCCAATATTTTATTAATAATACTCATTAAACTCACCTCTTTTTTACATCTTTAACTATATTATATGCCTAATATATAATAAAAGATACATTTTGAAAAAAATATTTTTACAATTCTTTGTTTGTATACGAATTATTTTTACAAATTAAAAGAAATAACTCCATATATTCTGCTCCACCCTTTATTCCGAATCATCTTTGTAAATCTATATTGTTAGTTATATTCTATTTTGAATTTATTGTATTGAATATTTGTTTATTTAAAAGTCTATAAATGTAAGCTTAAAATAATTAAGGGAGTTAGATATCTCAACCCAACTCCCTTAAATTTCTTATTACTATTCTATTTCTATGGTTTCCATAAGTGGTACATACTCAAAGTTCTTCATGTCCTTTTTATATTCTTCTTTAGCTTTTTTTACTATGTCCCTATTCATTAAAAGGTCATAGGCTGAACAAGCTAAAACCTTTGATGCAACTAACATTGCACTGAAGCCTAAATTAGAACCTGAAGCTGAACATGATTGCCAAGTATGTGCTGCCGTACCAATTGGCCATGCTCCAACTGAAAGCTGAGCCGTTGGTATCATATGGCTAACATCTCCAACATCTGAAGAACAGGACAAGCAATGATGCTTTCCATTCTTTAAATCACTTACTTCCTCATGAACATATTCCTCTATAATATTGTCATTCTCGGAAAGTCCTTCTGCAACACTTAAACGTTCATCCTCTGTAAAAGTCTCGCCTAATTTCTTTGCAAATTTCTCATCTTCCTCAGAATGTTTCGGTGCTCCTACTAAGCTTAAATTTTCAAAAATAACATCTGTAAGTACATCATTAGGATAGAAATCATATATTGCACTTAAAATTTTATACTCCATATGAGTTCCTGTCATAAGTGCTGCACCTTTTGCCACGTTAACAACTCTATGAAAAACCTCTCTTACATCCTCGGCTCTTTTTCCTCTTACATAATACCAAACCTCTGAAAAATCAGGTACTATATTAGGACGGTCTCCGCCATTAGTTATAATGTAGTGAATTCTTATGGAATCTATTAAATGCTCTCTTAAATAATTAGTTCCTGTGTTCATTAACTCAACACCATCTAAGGCACTTCTTCCATTATAAGGAGCTTGTGCAGCATGGGATGCTTTTCCCTTAAATCTAAACCTAACTGAAAAATTAGATAACATACCACATCTTATTGGCGTATTTATATCAAAGGGATGCCAAGTTAAGGCACAATCAAGATCATTAAAGACTCCCCTTTTTCCCATGTTAACCTTTCCTGCTCCACCCTCTTCAGCAGGACATCCATAGTACCTTATAGTTCCCTTAATATTTTCCTTTTCCATAAGAGCTTTCAAAGCCGTAACAGCACCTAGCCCAGCTGTTCCTAGTAAGTTATGACCACACCCATGACCTAAGCCATCTTCAATTACAGCTTCTCTATGAGTACATACCCTTTGAGATAAGCCTGGTAAAGCATCATATTCCCCTAGTATACCTATAACAGGTTTTCCCGATCCATACTGTGCTATAAAAGTAGTTTCCATTCCCTCCACAGAGTTAACTTCAAAACCCTGCTCCTTTAAATAATCACTTTGTAGTTTTGATGCAAAATGCTCATCATAACCTACCTCAGGATTTTCCCATATACTTTTAGCTATCTTTATAAGGCTTTCCCTATTTTCTTCAACTTCATTAATTATTGATTCTTTACCAATACCCATCTTATCCCCTTTCAAAAACTCTATTGTTTTACTAAATTACTCTACATATAGCTTAAATATTACTTTAACTTATATTTTCTTTAGTATTCTCAGGATAATAGTAAATTATTAAGGCTTTTGCTTTATCCACCTTGGTATAACATCCTTATATACGTTTTAACTTTATATAAGTTTCATAATTACTTAAAGTTAGAAAGTTAAATTTTATGACTTAAGGATGAGTATTTTTAACATCATAATGAAACTCTAAATTATATATCAACTAGTGTTGGTGAATTCATTGTTAAAACTATGCTAAATTAAAAATATATATGGCTAATCTTAAGTTGATTTGTATAATTTAAGATTAGCCATTTTATTTTTAAAGCCATATAACTATAATATAATTCTAGATTTTCTCTATAGCTCTCTTGTTTTAATTTAGTTTGAAATGTTTACATTCAAGAAAATTTTCTAAGAATTTACAAAATCATATTTAAGAATTAACAGTTTAGATATATAATAGATAAATGTGTGAGTTTTTTTAATAATTATCTTGGAGGTAATCACATGGAATTTATAGAGATTTTAAAAACCATACTACTTGGTATTGTTCAAGGGATAACTGAATGGCTTCCTATAAGTAGTACTGGTCATATGATTTTAGTTGATGAATTTGTTAAACTTAACTTCTCAGAATTGTTTGTAAGTACTTTTCTAGTTGTTATTCAATTTGGTTCGATTTTAGCGGTATTAGTATTGTTCTTTAAGAAACTTAATCCTTTTGATTCTTCAAAGAACCCTGCTGAAAAAGCAGATACTATGTCTTTATGGTTTAAAGTTATCGTAGCTGTTGCACCATCTGCTGTAATAGGTTTATTATATGATGACCTTATTGAGGAGATGTTCTTCAATCCTACAACAGTTGCTATAACACTTATTGTTTATGGTATTTTATTCATTATACTTGAAAGTAGAAATAAAAAACCTCGTGTTAATAGTTTTGCACAACTATCTTACACAACAGCAATCGGTATTGGATTATTCCAAGTGCTAGCTTTAATCCCTGGTACATCAAGATCTGGTGCTACAATTTTAGGTGCTGTTTTCTTAGGATGTTCTAGATACATAGCAGCAGAGTTTTCATTCTTCTTAGCTATACCAACTATGCTTGGTGCTAGTGGACTTAAACTACTTAAAGCTGGATTTGCTTTCACTGGTTTTGAATGGATGATTTTATTAATAGGTTCTTTAGTAGCATTCTTAGTTTCAATCTTTGCTATTAAATTCCTTATGGATTACATTAAGAAACATGACTTTAAAGTCTTTGGTTACTATAGAATTGTTCTAGGTATCTTAGTCTTAGCATATTTCTTCTTACTTAAGTAAATTAATAAAAAAAAATCCTAGTAAAGCCTTGTAATGGCTTTACTAGGATTAATTTTTATTCTATTTTAAAACATAGCCTTTACTTTGAGCTTCATACATTTCCTTATATTTCCCCTCTTTATTTATAAGTTCGCTATGGGTTCCTATCTGAACAACTTGCCCCTTATCTAAAACAATTATATTATCAGCTATCTTTGTTGAGCCAAGTCTGTGTGTTACAATTACAGAGGTTTTTCCTTTACACATTTCCTTAAATTTATTATAAAGTTTAGTTTCTTCAATTGGATCTATTGCAGCTGTAGGTTCATCAAGAACTATCATATTATGCTTCTTATAAAATCCTCTTGCTATTGCTACTCTCTGCCACTGTCCACCTGACAAATCTATTCCGTCAAACTCACATGAAAGCATAGTCTTATATCCTGATTTAAATGCATCCTTAGATAGGACTATATCCGCTTTATTTACAGCCTCATCTAAACGCAAATTATCAATATCAGAGCAAGTATCGCTTATTGATATGTTTTCATCAAGTTTCATTTTATACCTTTGAAATTTTTGAAATACACCTGAAACATTCTTAACTATACTTTCTCTAGAAGTAGTCTTTGTATCATGTCCATTAAATTCAATTTTTCCTTCTGTAGGAAGATATATACCCGTAAGAAGCCTTATAAGAGTACTTTTACCAGAGCCATTCTCCCCAACTATTGCAACTGTTTCACCTTCTTTTAAATGAAATGAAACATCTGATAATGACTTCTTAGTACTTCCTGGATAACTAAATGAAACACCCTTCACATCTATATAAGGTATCTCATTTATTTCTACCTCTTCACCTTTACATTCCTCCATATCAAGAAACTTAATAAGATTTTTTACAGTACCAAGCTTAGGTATTGATTTACCTATATTCCAACATATCATTTCCTCCATCATACCTACAAGCCTGTCCAAAGATCCAAATACAGCTCCAAATGCACCTATTGATATTGATTTATCTAAAGTACAATTTACAAGCATTAAGAGAATCGAAATATATCCTATTAAGGTTAAACAGTTTAAGCTTAGTTCTATTATTATAGACCTTTTATTAGTCTTAAAAATTTCATGATTAACCTTTGATAAGGTTTCATTATATAGATTTTTAAAATATCCAAAGCACCCCAAGATTCTTGTTTCCTTAAAGTATTCTCTATCCATAATACATTTCTCATAATATTGATGCTCTCTTCGTAATGGTGCAACCTTATCTTCAAGATTTGAAAAAAGTTTAACTTTTACAATGTGTGATAATGTTATAGGAATAAATATTATGGCTATAGACAATACAAGTATTGGTTTTAAATTATAAAGATATATGCCCATAATAAGAAAGTATGGAATATAGGATAGAATTACACTATGCAAAACATCCATTGCCGACATTCCCTTTGTAACTCCTTCCACTGCCTTATTCATATTATTATGAAAATCACTATCTTCAAAATTAATAGCCTCTATTTTTGAACTCTTCATATTTAATTCTTTTGTTATTTTTCCGGATACCTTCTTTATTAAATCCTTATACAATACATTTGTAGTTCCATTTAAAACTTGAATTAATATAATACATCCCAAAAATAATAATAGCTGAACTAATAAACTCATAAAACCTATTTTATCTAAAACATAATTTGATACAGCGTCCAAGAGATTATTCATTACTACAGTATTTAGTGCCAAAAATATACCTAGTAAAACCTTCATTAAAGAATATATCTGTATATATATTGGACATGTTTTATATGTGAAATACATTAATCTTTTAGATACACTAAAAAGAGAAATATCGCAACTTTTTTTCATAATTATCAATCCTTCTTGTATTAACTATAATTAGAGTTTCTGTATGTTTTTCTAAATATATACTTTGTAATATTAAATCCACATCATCGTAATTTTTTACATATTAATTTTTTATCCTATAAAATTAATAATGAAGTTTATTTAATGCAATATATATAATTATAAATTTTTTATAATCATAATTTAGTTATTAATATACCAACTCTTTTGACTTTCGAACATCTCAGCATATATACCATTAATATTCATTAGTTCAGTATAAGAACCTCTTTCAACTATTCTTCCATTTGATATTACAAATATTTCATCAGCAAGCTTAGTTGAAGCAAGTCTATGGCTTATAAATATTGTAGTTTCACCCCTACTTATTTCCTCAAATCTTCTATAAACATCACTCTCACTTATAGGATCAAGTGCCGCTGTAGGTTCATCAAGAATTATACAGGATGCAGAACTCACTATAGCTCTAGACATAGCTATACGTTGCCATTGTCCTCCAGATAAATCCACTCCACCTTGTCTTACTTTCCCTAGATTACTCTCTATACCCTTAGGAAGAACTTCTACTTCATTTTTCAAATCCACTATATTAAGAGCCTTCTCTATATCTTCCATGCTACAGTTATTAATATTTCCAAAGGCAACATTGTCTTTAAATGATATATAATATCTAGCAAAATCTTGATATACCACTGAAAACATTGATTTAAGCTTACTTTGACTATATTCTTTTATGGATAATCCATTTATAATAATCTCCCCTTCAAAATCTTCATATAATCCTGTTATAAGCTTTGTAATTGTAGTTTTACCTGCACCATTAGCTCCAACAAAGGCATAATTCTTGCCTTGTTCAATCTTAAAGCTCATATTTTCTAATATGTACCTGTCCATTCCAGGATATTTAAATGAAACATTTTTAAACTCAAGAGTGCTAATTTTTATTGGTAATTCAGAAGGTTTGTCCAAAAATTCTTCCTTATGCTCAAGCTTAAGAAAATTTTCAAGGTCTATAAGGTAACCTTTATTTCTAGCAAGTTGATCTGCACATTCAGGAAGTTGCCATGATAAATTTGATATTAAAGATATTAGATTATTTATTATTGAAATAAATAATCCTATGGATAAAGCTCCTGATTTTACTGGAAATATAAGAATTAAAATAATAATTGAAGATAATAAAGCTATAATAATTCCACCTGATTTAACTTTTATAAACCACTTAATTCTTACTTTTAATTGTAATTTTCTAGCCTTTTCATACTTCTCATGCCACTTTTCATTTACTTTCCTACTAAAACTAAAAAGAGTTCTCTCCTCTACAGCATCACGACCTATTAATACATCAGACAAGTATTCAACCTTTCTATTATATTTCTCAACTTCCCTATCTGCTTGATAAGTTGCATTGCCACCCTTTATTGCAAGCATAAATAACGGAACTGATATAAGTAATATTATTACCGCTGACCACCATACTTGAGTAAATAGTACAGTAAAAACTCCTAATATACTTATTATAAGCGAAACCATATTGAAAAATTGTCCATAAGCTTCTGTGCATTGTATTTCTGGTTGTTTGCAAACCCTTGAAATCAAATCCCAACTCTCTTGATTCTCAATATAGTTATATTTTAGAGAAGCAACCTTCTCCACTAATGAAACTCTTAAACTCTCTCTTAATTTATTTTCAAGTTTTGTTTCTGCAAGTGCTACTATATGAGGTGAAAACCATAAGTACGCCGTACATACTGCCACAAGAAAAACAGAAAATATTATACTGCTATAACTTCCCTGACCATTGAATACAAGCACTGTCGCATTTATAAATTTAGCAATTGCTAACATACATAAAGTTGATGATAACCCCGAAAGAATCTTTAAACCTGCAATTACTATAGCATTCCTCTTGCTATAATAGAGCGGTATTTTTACAATATCCTTTACCCCATATTTTTTTACGTCCAATGACATTTTACCCCTGCCCCCTATTTGCCTCTAACATTTACTTAATTTATATAAATATTAAATCTTCCTAAACCCTTTTAACTTTCCCCCTCAGTAAATCTTTTTATAATTTTTTGAACCATGAATATCCTTACTAATATTGTTTCTTACTTTATATCACTTGAAATAAAACTTCTTTTGTAAAGTTATTACTCTTATTCCATCTTTATACTTACTATATCCAAATATAAAACTAAATGGAATTATAATTAATAAATATTACATTTCATACTAACTAATTGCCTAATAAAATGCTGGTAATTTATCAAGAACTTCCTCAACTGCATTTATAAATTTTTCATCTAATTTAAACTTTTTAGATCTAAAAATTAAACCTCTTAAGAATATCTTACGATTCTCTCGTAAATGCTCTTCATTAGGATATTTACCAACACTTTCAAAGTCTGCAAAGGTATATATCCAATTTATAAACTCTTCATTTTTAATAATCTTTCTGCTATATATACAGATAAATAAATTTATTAATCTCTACTCTTCCTCATTTATATATGTGTAAGTATCCACACATATTTTATCCTTTATAATATCCAACATTTCCATAAGTTCTTCATATTTAATAAACTTCGATTCTGCCAAACTACATAAAGCATCTGCAGTATGCGCACTAGAATGTGCCCACCCCTTATCTACTACATATCCCCTTTTACACCTCTTACAAAATAATAATTGTATGCTTACATGAATTAGAAATAATGACTTACTTAAAAACAATACTCTATAATGAAAATTAACTTACTCAAATCTACCTAAATGATATGTGCTCTATGAAATAAGGTTGTATTAATTGTATTAATTTACTTTTTTAAATTATAATAACATATTTTACTCCTTATATAAACATTGTAGAGCTCATAAAGAAAAATTAGTTACCCCTTAAAATCCCCATGTCTTTCATAAAACATTTTAGTCTAGAAAGCTTAACTTTAATTCCTCCATACAAATACTACCTACGAATAAAACATCTACGTTTATTTTTATAAATTTAAAATATTTACCTCTAAATCATGATTAAACTTTTCTTAAGACTCTAAACTCATATCATTCTCACACCCTTTGCAATCCTTAAGTAATGCCCCTTAGATTTGCAATAAAGCTAATAATCCTGTTTTTTAATTGAAAAATAATCCACTTATGATTAAAATAGGTTGTAGGGATTATTAATTATTATGTTAAGGGGGAAGCTGTATATGAGAACTTTGTATAATGAAATTGCTTTAATTTTAGATAAAATAGATTTTGATTGCCTATGGAAGGGTTTTAAGAGACTGGACTTCGCTTTGTATAATGATGAGGAGGTTTATCTTAAGGATTCCGTTATTCCTAAGGATAATAGATTCATGGGGAATACTAGCATAAAGTTTGATGATGAATATATTGCTATTTGGAATGTTGGCGATCCTACTGATGTGAATCCGCAAATACTTGCTAGTAAAATAGTTCATGAGATGTTTCATGGATTTCAATACATCAACGAGGAGTGTCGTTTCCCAAACCTATTTCAACTTTTAGATTACCCTAATAACTTAAGAAACTATCAATTAAGACATTATGAAAATCAGCTTTTAGTTAACGCCTTTAAGGAAACTGATTTCACTGAGAAAACTAATCTTTTAAAGGAGTTCTTCTCTATAAGAAAATCCAGAGAAAACTTAATAGGTAATATAATCAACTGCGAATACTTAACTGAAACTCAAGAAGGTTTAGCAGAATACATTGGTACAAAGGCATTAAAACAAATATCCTTGAGTCTTTATGAAGAAAGAACTAATGAATATTTAGACATGCTTTCAAATTTCAATGAGCATAGTTTTGATATAAGAAGAATGGGATACTTTATAGGTACTATCTTATTCTTAACCTTAGAAGATGCTAAGATTAACTTTTATCATGACATAAAGGGATGTACTGAAACAGCCTATGAATTGGTCACTAAAAACCTTGTGATAAATGAATTAGAAAATCCTATAAAAGCTGATAACATTGTGTTTCAAGCCTTTAATGATTACATGGTTAAGAAGGAAAAGTTATTTGATGACTTTCTTAAAAATTCTAGTGAGCCTGTAAAAGGAAACTTTTTATACTATGGCTCCGATCCTATGAATACCTATAAACTTAATAACTTTATTATAAGTAAGTATTTCGCTATCCTTAGAAACAGCGAAACCAATGAAGATACTTATTTCTATGAATCCGTTATGTTTGAATTAGAAAGTGACTCCTCCATGAAGGTTGTCTCTTATCGTAAGGAATTAAATAAATAATATTAAAATATTCAAAAGTTAAAGGATGTCCTATTGGGCATCCTTTAATTTCGTATTATGAACACTATGTTGTTATAGTTTTCGTTAATTTCAATTTTCAATATAGCCTATTTAGCCTTTTCTAAAAACTCTTCCAAAATAGAATTAAATTCATTTGGAGTATCCATATTAACAACATGTCCAGCATTATCAAATATAACAAACTGACTATTGGATTCTGATTCAAACCACATTTTAGCGGCTTTTATAGCCATGTCATTATCATGCTTTCCTACACCAATCATTAATGGATAATCTCTTGTGTGAGTCTTATATTTGTTTACCAATTGGTTTAAAGATGCAAAATGCCTAAATGAACTTTTCTTGAAATGTATATTCATATTGTAAAACTTATCTTGTGCAACTTTTGTGTACACAGATATCTTCATAGTAGCCTTTGCAAAAGCCTTAATTGAAAAAATCGCTTTAAGTACCATCTTCATTTGCTCTTTACTATTTTCTTTTTGGATAGAGGAATCAAAATTGTTAATATCGTAACCACCAATACAACATAGAGATACAACTCTATTAGGATACTTATTAGCAAAATCCTGTATCAAAATAGCACCGATTGATATACCAACTAAATTAATCTTTTTAATATTTTCTATATCTAATATTTTTTCTATTTGTTGCGCAGTATCTGCTAAAGAAGTTTTACCCTGTGACTTCCCATGTCCAATTAAATCTATAGCTATAACTTTATGTTTATCTTTAAAGTACTCAAGTTGTGATTCGAAACATGTGTGATTTGCAAAGGCAGGATGAATAAAAAGAATCGAACTACTTCCTTGATTTTCATTAGTCCAGTAATGGATATCTGTATTTTCAATTATCTTTTCAATCATTGTTTCTCCTTTTTTTATAACTGCACATTATTTAACTAATACGCAGTATTTTCTTAAACTATTCCCATAAACCACAGTCTACTAAGCCTATGTAATACTACTTCCATTTACACTTCATATTAAACAAATCTTATTTATCCTTTTTAGATAATAAATCTTTCACATTAAAAACAGAACTTATAAAAAACATTATTGAACAGAATAAACCTAAAATATTCCCTCTAATTATCCACTGGATAAAGAAAACTATACATGCAAAAAGAGCTCCCAATTTTAATATATTCTACCCTTCTTTTATTCATAACTGCTCCTTATATAGTTCTTTAAATCCATGATCTTATAGAGCAATATTTTAACTTCAAATTTGTATACCTAAAGTTCATTACTTTATCTTTAATTTCTTTCTAACAATTAAAGTAAGAGCAAAAAAGATTATAATAATAATCATCATATATAAAACACTTTCTAATATGGTTACATTATGACCGTTTAATATAAAATCAACTCCGTATTGCAATTTATACGAGATAACTACACTTGCTGGTGCATTAAGAAATACATCATTTAGTGGCTTCTCCATAAGAATTTTTTTCAGAACTAAGCCTGAATGACTTGGTGGAAATATCATAATTACATCTTGAACTAAGGATGGTAGTGACCCTATTGGAACATATACCCCTGTTAAAAATCCTATTAAAGTACCAACCACATTGCTTACAGAAGTGAAAGCACCCATATTTAATGGAGCTTACAATAAACATATTGATTGCTGTTGCCATTAACACAGATATAAAAACAACTGCCAATACCTTAAACATTGAAGTTATATCTAATAAACTTCCACCATTAAAATAAATAAATAGTTGTGAAAAAATAGTAGCTAAAGTACTCATTATTAAACCAATAATAGCAGCACTTATAACATATCCCAATACAATACTAAGGTTGCTTATTGGTGAAACCATAAAATCATAAGCATTTTCTCTTTCTCTATCATTGACCATAGTACCAAAAGCACCTAATGTACTAGTAAATTCTACTATGGAAACAAGAGCAGCCATTATCCAGCTATCAATTAAAAATTTAATTCCAGTAACCTTTCCTACTGCCATTTCTACATTCTGTATAACTTTTTAATGTACATAAAATATCTATGGTCGTAGATTTACCAGCACCATTAGTCCCTAAGAATGCGAATAACTCCCCCTTGTTCACATAAAAGTCTATGCCCTTTACCGCCGTCAAATTGTTGTATTTTTTTACGAGACCTTTTACTTCAATTATTTTATCCATGTATCCTCCTAACTGTGCTAAGCAACTGATACCCTCATTTGCTTATATGATAATACTGATTTTTAACCTTAAATTTATATGCTTAAATTTATTCATTAAACATATTTTTAATAAAACCTTTAGTTAATTAATTTTGACTATGATAAATTACTATCTGCATATAATTAACTATTAATTTCCTTTAAAAGATAATTAATTTTGATTATGATAATCTAATAGCTAAATAATATCTAAGCTTAAATTCATTCACTCCTAAAGCTACTACTTTAATTAAATTGTTATTCTATCTCATAAACTATTAGTGGAAATTCTAAATATGCTATTTCATTTTTGATTATGCTATAATTAGTAAGAACTGTGATGAATAAGACACATGATGCTAATATAAAAATACTCATAATATCAAAAAACAACTAAGAGTAGTTATAAAAATTAATGCAAAGTAACTCCCCTCCTATACTATTTCTTAATACTCTTTTTAATTCTAGTAACTAACACTGTAAGATAAAAAATAAGAAATGTGCTTAATGGTATAACATAATATTGTTTAATATATATACTGAAAATTAAGAAAATTATAGGATGTAGTTTATAATAAAAACTTATATCGGGACCTCTTATGCTAATAAGTTAAGCTCTTATAAATGAGGTCCCACATTAATAATATTATGCTTTAGCTTCCTTTATCACAAAAACACCAACCTGAGTAAACATATCTTATATTATTCTGCCTATCAATTAACTTACAAAATGTCTAACCAAACATTTATATTAGTTATATCTTTATTCAAACTTTTTATAATATATCGTTCGCGACCGTTTGCGACCGTTCGCTATTAATGCTCTATGGTTTATTTTCTTCATATATTATTTTAATATATATCTAATTTTAGATCCCGAGCCAACCCTTTGAATTCTTCCTAAATTAATCAATTCATTAAATATTTCCACACTTTTTGTCTTTTTAAATTCAAATGTTTCAACACATAATTTTGTAGTTATATATTCATTTTTAATTATATAATATAATACTCGTTTTTCATCAAATGTTAATTCTTTCTCACTAACTCCAAAAGTTGTAGTAGTTACATCATCATTATTCTTAATCATATCAGTTAAAAAATACTTTGTTCCTCTACCAGTCCCATCTGATTCTAAATAACCTCTATCAACCAAAGTTGATAATATCTTATTACTCTTTAGCGCATGTGTATCTAATAATTGTTGAAGTCTATTGTTAGTAATATATTCTTCTTGATGTGCTGCTACTAAAGCCATTACCTCTTCCCTATTTAACTCATTATACTTGACTTTTAATACACTCTTCAAAAGACTTATACTCTCCTCTGGTAACATAGATACTGTTCTTAATATTAAACATATTCTATCTGGATTATATAACTCTTCTAAATCTGGTGCTAACCATTCTTGTTCTTTCCATGCTAATTGAACATTTTCGAGACCTGAACCCGCTCGTTTTCCAACACCTAAAATATTAAACATTTTAAATATGTTTTCATTTCTTGGATCACTTACGCCACCTTTTAATGCCTCTTCTCTAGTGATTCTTAAACTCCTAGGATTACTTATTTTAAAGAAAGTTTTTCCCTTCTCTATAACAATACCTCTTGGTAGTCTATAATCTGCGTGTATCAAAGCGTTAGCAACAGCCTCCCTAACTGCCTCATGAACTCTAGTATCCTCCTGTCTTAATCCATTGACAATTCTAAAAGGTATATTTAAATTATCTGTTATTCTATTTATAATTTTAAAATAAAAATCAAATATATTTCCACTCCAAGTTCCATCAGAGGATATTACTCTATAATCCCATCTAACCTCTTGTGACATCTTCTCTCTATAATCTAAAAAATACTTTGGAAACTCATCTGTTATACTTCTATCTTCTCCAAACATTAAAAGACCCGCTGCTGTTATTCCTTCTCTACCTGTTTTTCTTTCTTTATCATAAGCACCTAACTTATATAAGAATGATTTGGTTTTACTGCTCTTAATCTATTTCTAAAACTATCAATAGTATCTTTATTTAAATCCTCCATTGAAAATCCATCTAAAATTATACTATCCTGAGACTCCTCTAATTGATCTGCAATCATTCTCTTTATTTCTTCATTTGAACATTTATAATCTCCAGAGTGATTTCTTCTATATGTTCCTGAATGTTTACTTTCATTAAATGGATTCTCACCAATGTAAACTGGCCTTTCTTTTCTTGATGCTTTAGGAACATTGATTACTATTATCTCTTTATCATCAATTTCTTCTATTTTTATTAGTGAATTATTTAATATGTTAGAACTTACTTTCTTAGGATTATTTAAGTTATCCCATAAATCCTTAAGTATATTATCTACATTTTCTATTCCAGTCACGCTAAATATACCCTTCTTCTCTTTTATGCCTAATAAAATAGTTCCTCCATTTGTATTACAAAATGCGGAATAAGTTTCCCACAAATCCTTTGGTAATCCTCCTGCTGCTTCTTTGCATTCTACTTCCTCATTCTCAACTATTGAATATATATCTATCTCCAATATAATTCACCTCTCTTCCTTAACCTTTATCTCATAGTTTTTATTATATCCTCTAATTTCTAAACTTCAAATAAAGATTTATATATTTTATTGCAACTCCGTCCATGGAAGTTTGAGTATATTTCCCATTAACTTGTATTTGCTATAACTCTTCTTGAGCTCAATAAGATGTGTCATATTATCAACCTTCACAATATATCAACTATATTTATTTCCACTAAAGCCTTTCCTAATAATATACCCTCTTAATTGAGTAGTTTAAGTTCAATTTTATATACTTCACTTTATAAAAATATAACTATAATTTCAAATAAAATTAATTTAGGTGAGTATTCTAATTACAAAATAATCATTAAAATACTCACCTAAATCATTTATAATACTACCAAAATTCTAATAGCCATTAAAGATATAGTATCAATTAAAACATCTGAGCTACTTTTATCAACATTATTTATTAATAAACTGCGGACATAAGAATATAAAATATAGAAAATGAAACATATACAATACAATATTTACAGGTGAAAAAGCACTTGAATAGCTTAAAGTCGATTTTACTTAGGCTTAATTTACTTCTATGATTCTTCAAAAATACTAAGCCATAAATTATACTCATAATTACAGTAATACAACTAAAAATGTGTAATATATTTAGCCCCATATTGTATTCCTTGTAAATTAATAAATTCTCAATAAATGAAAGTGTATTAATACACATATGAATTATACTTGAGGGTAAAATAGACTCATACTTTATTGTAATTATTGAAAATATACTTCCTAATGCAAAAGCAAATATAACTTGGCTTACTGATGAATGTATAAGGGCAAATAATAATGATGTTATTACTATTTTAGTCATAGGAGACATATTAACTAGTGCACCTTGTATATATCCTCTAAAAAGTACTTCTTCACAAAATGGTATTATTATACACAAAGTTAAAAATGAAAAAATCATTGGTAATTTAGTACTAAAAGACAATTGTAAAGTTGAACTTATAGAATTATTTTGCACATTTTTTATACCATGAAAAACAACTCCAACTAAATACACTATAGATATACATATAAATAAAATTTTAATAAAATCCTTTAATGGTACTTTAGGTTTTTTAAGAGCATCACTTAACTTTATACTCTTTGACAATTTTGAACTGTAGATAGCTATATATGTAATTGATATAGTTATTATAGCTTGAGAAATCCAAAATACTGTATAGTTAGATTTAGGTATCTTAAATAACCCTGAAATAAACCCTATACAAGAATTAAGTGCAAGAGCAGCCAAAATTCTCACCATCAAAGAATAAGACACAGTATTAAATATATCCTTGTACTCATTGCACCTTTTACTCTCTTTCAACATTTTAATTCTCCTTACAAGTTTGCAGTTATATGCTGATAAAAGTAATTATCAGCACATAACCTTAAAGTATTGCTAATTTAAAAACTCAAAGAACTATTTACCAAAATGAGCATCAGAATAACCATTAAAAACATTAGCTGCAGCACTTATAGCTAATATTATACATGTTACTCCTAAAAATCCTATTCCACCATTTATATCATTTAATTCAGATTGAGTAATTTCAGTAAACATAATCAACTTACCTCCTTATATTCAAATTAACATGATGGACAGAACCAACTGTGTATATTCTCTCCAACTTTATGCCACATATTATTCCATGAATCATACATATCACCTATAAATCCAAAGAAACCGTCACTACCAGCATTTATTAATTCTAAGTCTTCCTTTTCTATAGCTGAAAAGTTAGCATTTAAATTCATTTCCATACCTCTCCCCTCCCTTTATAATGTATTTTATAATAACCCCCTTAAATCTTGGCGCCTTCTATTAAGAAGAGTATTAACAAAAATTAAGTAATATTAGGACTTATAGATAAATAAAGTTCTGCTACGTAATTCTCTAATTCATCTGGAGTTTTTGCTTCATTAAGACTTACTGTATACAAACTGCTTATAGGCATTAATCCTTTGTCTTTTATATATTGTTGAATTAATATTATATTTTGTTGCATGCTTTGAGGATTACCCCTATGTTCGAGTTTCAAACAGTTTGTTAGTTTTAATTCTTTTTTTAGATTGTACATATGGTTTTCACTAAAGATTTTATCCACTGGTATTAGTATTTCAATATCCATAGTTGGCATCATAGATTGTGTTACTGAATATGTCGTTGAGATTTTAGGTCCGATTACTGTTAATCCATTTTCCTTGATAAATGAATCAATGTCGATGAGTTCTTTTTGTAATTCAGCTTGTGTTAAGTTTTTTCTAAATGATAATAGATTTTTTAAGTGCAATTCTTGATTAATTTCTATCATTTTATTCATTCCTTACCATTTAATTCTATAATATATAAAATATTGACATTTTTATGATATCAAATTTATAATATGAAGTAAATACTTTTATTTTATTTTTTTCAAATATTTTTAATATAAGGAGGTTTAAGTATTAAATGGTTTTATTTGATAAATATTATTGTATAAAACAACATGATATTAAAGATTGTGGTGCTGCTTGTCTTGCTACTATCAGCAAACAATATGGTTTAAATATACCTATATCAAAAATAAGAGAGGTTGCAGGAACAGATATGAACGGAACCTCCGCTTATGGAGTAGTTAAAGCTGCTGAATCTTTAGGTTTTACGGCAAAGGGGGTTAAAGCCTCTAAACCTGAAGATATATTTTCTGAATTTCCAAAGCCAGCTATAGCTCATGTCATTATGGATGGAAAACTTCTACATTACGTTGTTATACATAAGGTAACTAAAGAGGAAATTTTAATTGCAGACCCTGGAAAAGGAATCATTAAATATACTCCAGAAGATTTTCTTAAAATATGGTCAGGTGTGCTTATTATTATGGTACCTGCCCCTACCTTTGAAAAAGGCAATGAAACTAAAGGACTTTTCGAAAGGTTTTGGGGACTTATAAAAGTTCAAAAGGGATTGTTAGGAAACATATTTATATCCTCTATATTAATTACCCTCTTAGGTATAATAGGTTCCTTTTATTTTAAATTTTTAATGGATGATATACTACCCAACAACTTAGGTAAAAGTTTATGGATAATATCTATAGCTATGATTGGTTTATGTGTCTTTAGGGTAATATCAGAGTTTTTTAGAAGCTTATTACTTATCCATATGTCACAAAACATTGATATACCATTACTGCTTGGATATTATAATCATGTCATTGACTTGCCTATGAACTTCTTTGGAACAAGAAAGGTTGGAGAAATAATTTCTAGATTCAATGATGCCGGTAAAATAAGAGATGCTATTAGTTCAGCAACCCTAACATTAATGATAGATACCTTAATGGCTATTGTTGGTGGAGTTATACTTTATATGCAAAGTTCAATTTTATTTTTAGCTTGTTTTATTCCAATAGTTTTATACTTAGCCTTAGTATTTATATTTAAGAAATCACTAGAACAGGTAAATAGATCTGTTATGGAAGAGAATGCGAAGTTAACTTCTTACTTAGTAGAATCTATCGAAGGAATTGAAACTGTAAAAGCTTTTAATGGTGAGAGAAAAGTTAATTTAGAAACAGAAAAGAAATTTGTTAAGTTTATAAAATCTGTATTTAAATATGGTTATGTTAATAATCTTCAAGGTGCTCTTAAAAACGCAGTTAAAGGTATCTTTGGAATATGTATATTATGGCTTGGAGCTTATTCTGCTTTAAAAGGTGATGTAACCGTTGGTACATTACTTAGCTTTAACGCATTACTTGCATACTTCATAGAACCAATAGAAAGAGTAATAAATCTACAGCCTCAACTTCAAAGTGCTATGGTTGCAGCTGATAGATTAGGTGAAATTTTAGATTTAGAACTTGAAAAGTCTAAGGATGAAGATAAAAAAATTAATCCTAAAACATTACTTGGAGACATACAAATTAAGAATATAGATTTTAGATATGGTACTAGACAACTAGTTCTAAAAAATATAAATATGACTATAAAGCCTGGAGAAAAGATTGCCTTAGTAGGGGAAAGTGGTTCAGGTAAAACTACAATTGCTAAACTCCTAATGAGTTTTTATACTGTAGAAAAGGGTGAAGTTATACTAAATAACTACAATATAAGTGATATTAATAAAGAGACCTTAAGAGATAAAACTTCCTATATATCTCAAGACTCCTTCTTCTTTAGTGGAAGTATAAAAGAAAACTTACAATTTGCAAATGAAGATGCTACCTATGAAGAAATTATAGAGGTATGCAAACAAGCTCAAATACATGATTTTATTAATTCACTACCTCTTAGATATGAAACCCCTTTAGAAGAAAAGGGCACCAATCTTTCAGGTGGACAAAGACAAAGGTTAGCTATAGCTAGAGCCTTATTAAAAAGACCTGAAATACTAATTATGGATGAAGCAACTTCTAATCTTGATTCAATAACAGAAAAGGCTATTGAAAAGACTATTGAAGAATGCACTAAAAATGTTACAACAATTATCATAGCTCATAGATTAAGTACGATTATGAGATGTGACAGAATCTATGTTATGGATAAAGGGCAAGTAATTGAAGAGGGAAATCATGAAGAATTACTAAGAAAACAAGGTTATTACTATAGACTTTGGAGTGGACAAACCTTAGATGAATTAAACACACTAGATTCTTCTAACTTAAAAGAAAAACCAGCTATTATAGCTAATCCTTTCATAGGAGGTATACATTAATGAAATATAAAATAGAAGAACTTAAAGATATAACAGACTCAAGAGAAATACTTCAAAGTAAACCTCAAGGTTTTTCAAAATATATGATGTATATAATATGTGCTATATTAACTGCAGTAATCCTATGGTCCTTAGTTGCAACTAAGGAAATTAGCATTAAGGCTAATGGTTCAGTTCAAGCTAGTGAAGAAAGTACCAAGATATCCTCTGTTTTAAATGGTAAAGTTACAACTAACAACATTAGTGAAGGAATAAAAGTTAAAGCTGGTGATACATTATTAGTAATAGATGGTGAAGAGTATGAATTACAAAAAAATGCTTTAGAAAGTAGTTTAAGTTCTAAAGAAAAAGAATTGCAAGCCAATACTAAATTAAAAAGCTCAATTTTAGATGGAACTAATTATTTAAATAGCTCAGATGAATTTGAGGCAAACTATGCTAAAAAATATGAACTCTTTAAGGAAAATTTAAAATCAGGTAATGCTCAAGTAAATGCACTTGATAGTCAAAAGGATTCAATAAAAAAATCAATTTCAGATTTGAATCTCTTATTGAAGTCCTATAAAGAAGAAAAGAATTACCTTAATACTAGTAATTATTTATACTATCAATATTCCGATTATGAGTTAACTTTAAGAAATTATAGAAAGCAAGTTACTAATGCTGAAGAAAAAATAACTACCTTAGAGCAAAGTAAAGTTGAGATTACAGAAGAAAATAAAGCTCAAGCAGAAATAACCAATGGAACTATTGATAAACAAATTGAAGAGTTAAAGAAAAATATCGAAAGTATAAATAATGAAATTGAAAAATATAAAAATAGTAGCATAATGAATGTAACAAGTACTATAGCTCAAAATGAAGCCAAGCTTTCTGAAGGTGTAGCAAATTCAAATACCGGTAGCTACAAAGAGCAATATGTTTCTCAACTTGATAGTGTAATTACCTCTTTAGAAGCATCTATTTCAGAGTTAAAAATGAATTTAGATTTAGCTAAAAACAAACTTGATTCAACAACAATAAAAGCTCAATATGATGGAGTGGTTACCTTAATTAACACTATAAAGGTTGGGGACTTTATTCAAGCTGGAACTCAAATAGCATCTATAATACCTGAAAATGCAAAGCAATACAAAGCTCAAATTTATATTGAAAACCAAAACTTTGGTAACATTAAAGAAGGTGAAGAAGTTATTTTAGAGTTTATAGCCTTACCTCAAAGAGAATATGGTATTGTAAAATCCACCTTAGAAGAAATAAGTGTTGATGCAAAGGTTAGTGAAGAACAAAAAACAAGTTTTTATACTGGAACATGTACTATACCTGTAACCTCAATGAAAAATAAAAATGGTGATAGTATTGATATTAAAAACGGAATGTTACTCCAAGCTAGAATAATTAATAGAGAAGTGTCTTATTTTAGATATTTCCTTGAAAAAATAAATATATTAGATGAGTAACTTATATTTTAAACAAAGGCTTTAACTCATTCTATAGGAGGTATCTTTATTGATGACTTTCTATCTGGTGCTTTCCCTTGGGTTGCTTTTGCATTAATTTTAGCATTTATTATAGTCTTTTTAAGCAGTCGCAAGGAGTCTAAATAAAGCTAAACAAAAATGGTGAGCATATAATCTGCTCACTATTTTTATTTTATTAATAATTACATAATATGTTATTTTTCAAATATCTATTTTATTTTTAAATTTAATTATCATCTAAGATTTTTATATCTACCTTATATTTATTTCTAATTTTCTATGCGCAGATTGCTGCGTCGGATCTCTCGTCGACTTCCCTTATCAATAAGCTTTACTCTTTTACTTCAGCAATCGATAATTGCTCGACAATAGCATTGGCAACATATATACCACTTTGTTTCCTGTCCCAGTTTTTATAATTTTATTTTTTAATAATAAATTATTAATAGAGTCATTATTAAAAATATGCTATAAGTTACTTAGTCTGTAGACCTTATTATTATGGGCACTACTTATATGCTCTTATCTTTGCTGACATTATATATTCATTAACTGTAAGACTACTACCCCACTTTTCTTCATACTCCTTAGATACAGGCTTTGTTTCTATAGATATATCTCTGAACTTAGCTCCCTTAAGCATTTTTTCTAAATCTTCAACTGAAGATGCTCCCGATACTCAGCAAGAATACAAATCTTCATTGTTTTTCATATCCTCTGTAAGCTCTTTTACTATAACTATATCAGATATACCTATCTCTCCCCCTATTTTCAACACTCTGTAAATCTCATCATAAACTCTTCTCTTATTACAAGAAAGATTAATAACACAATTAGATATAACCTTATCAACAAAATTATCCGCAACAGGGAGGTTTTCTATCTCTCCAAGTCTAAATTCAACATTTCTAAATCTATTCTTCTTTGCAATGTCCCTTGACTTTGAAAGCATCTCTGGTGTCATATCAACACCAATTACTCTGCCCCTTTTACCAACTTTTTTAGCCGCAAGAAAACAGTCAAATCCTACACCACTACCCAGGTCTAAGATTATATCTCCTTCCTTTACATCAACTATATTAAAAGGATTTCCACAACCTAAACCTAAGTTAGCCTCCTTAGGTACAGACTCAATCTCCTCTTTACTGTATCCAATACTCTCACTGACCTCATCAGAAGTATTCTTAAGCGATACAATAAGTTCCTCATCCTTCTTATTCAAAGCTATATCCCTATAGTCTTCCCTTACCTTTTCAATAATCTTGTCATTCATATTCTTCACCACTACCTTATATTAGTTTAAATCATATATAAAACCAGCATTACCGCAACAGGATTATAGATTTCCCAGTAAATATCCTGTTGCTTAACACCCTATCTTTCTATTTTTATAAATACAATATTATTAAATATATAAGGAATTGTCTAGCCCTACACACCTCTCTATTTTACATGCTTTTCACCTTTCCCTTCCTTCACCCCCTGTATACATTCTCCTAGCTTATCTCTACTCCAATTTAAAAATAAAAAAGCCATCTTTAGATTTTCTCTAAAAATGACTTTCTTTTAGCTTTAATTTAGTTAAAGCCTTTATTTAAGATTAACTTAATCTCGTCTCCATCTTTTATTGCAACACTGTCCATACCAGTTTGAGCATCTTGCCCATTAACTTGTATTTGCCACCACTCTTCTTGTGCTTGATCAGCTGTGATATCATCAACTTTTACAAGGAATCTACCATAATCTGATGACTCTGTACCAACTATATTCATCTCAACTAAAGCATCTCCTAGTGTTTCTTTATCTGTGTTATGTTTATGAACCTTGTTATAACTTTTTGCATCATTAATAACTGTAACAGTTATATTCTTATTTCCTTCAACCTTTTGTGTACCTGTAAAGTATTTATAGCCACCAAAACCAAGTGCAACTATTACTACTAATACAAGTGCTAAAATAATACTATTTTTATTCTCTTTCATTTCTCTTCCTCCTGAGTTCTATGCATTCGTGAACTACTCTACCCTTATAAAAGTGAGAGCTTCTTGGTCAATACACCCAATGGTACAAGTTTATCCAAGCTAACAAGGTAGTTCCTACCTCAAGATAATACCAAAATTTTAAATATAATTAAGGCTCTTTTACTATTATAGTATAACTTTAGCAATAATATAATAATTAATTCATTCTAATTAACATTTTAAATACAAAACCTATAAATTTCATATAATTCTCCACAATTATAATCTCCTTAATAAATATCTAAATTTAAGTATATCCTAATTAATATTATTTATTTATGTATATACACGTACTTAGCAAACTTTTATATTTAACTTTCTTCAAAATAATAACTACATATATTAATGAAGAAATTTTATTAATCTTTATCTCTTACTTAATAACCGTAATTTCTATGTAAACCTTCAAATCTTCTACATATAAGCTCTTAAAGAAAGCATCTATACTTTAAACTAACTATGTATCTCTTGTAAAGCTTATAAGTATACCTTTATTAACCTTTATCTTATACTTAAACACTTGAACTATAAATCCTCATTGTATATTTATTAATTTTATTGATATTTATTTAATTTATGGTAATATATACTTGTATTTATTGAACTATATCTTCAATATAAAATACACTTAAATAAATACACATTTTAAACTAAAGGGGTTGGTTACAATGATTATGTCAAATATTTTTATGTACAAATAAAACTTTATATTAAGAGGTGACATATGAGAGAAAAGTTACAGTCATTTAATAGGTATTTAAAAATATTTTTCGAGTCATTGAAGTTATTTTGGAAGGCGTCTCCCTTATACACAACTATCCTTATGATAGTAATTCCTGTTCAAGGATTTTTACCTTCCATACTAATAAATTATTCTAGTAAACTAGTAAACGGTGCTAGTGTTGGATTTTCTGAAGCTTCAATGTTAGTAATCTTACTACTTTGGGCATCACTAAACTTTTTTAATAATATATGCAATCCTATAAACATGACAATTCAAGGCTTACTGACAGATAAACTAATAGGATATATAAATCTTTCACTTATGAATAAATCAAAGGACATTAAGGGCTTAGAACACTTTGAAAATCCAGACTTTTATGATGATCTTAAAATGATTGAAGAAGAAGCAGTGTGGAGACCTGTAAATTTAATGGTTTTCGGTACAAGCTTAATAAAGAATATAATATTGATATCTTCAATGCTTGTACTCTTAGCATCATTTCATCCAGTTATAGCCTTAGTTATGCTTATATCTGTTGTACCTCATAGTTTGATTTCATACAAGCTACAACAAGATGCCTTTGAAACTATGGTAACTAGAAACCCTGATGCAAGAAAGCTACAATATTACAGCTCTGTACTACTATCCAATGAAAATGCCAAGGAAACAAGGCTTTTCAACAACTTTAATTTTTTTATAAATAAATATAAGGAAACCTTCAATTTCATACATGGAGATATAAAAAAGCTTCGTTTTAAACAACTTTTTATTTCTATATTCTTCATATTAATTAGTTGTATTCTTAGCTTCCTTAGTTTTGCTTGGATTATAGTAGAAATATCAAAGGGACACTTAGGTGTTGGAAGTATACTAGTTTTTTCTTCTACTATACTTTATGCAACTCAAGGAATCTCTGCCATGATTGAAGAATCTAGCTTGTTATACGATACACTACTTTACATGGAGAAATTCTTTAAATTTATGGCTCTAAGAAACAATATTTATGTTGATGGTAAAAAGAAGTTACCTAAAGACTTTAATAATATTGAATTTAAAGACTTGAGCTTCTCATACCCAAACTCAGAAAGAGTAGCCTTAAACAATATTAATTTAGCTATTAACAAAGGTGAAAAAATAGCTATAGTAGGTGAAAACGGATCAGGTAAGAGTACCTTAGTTAAATTATTATGTAGATTCTATGAAGCTCAAAAGGGCGATATCTTCATAGATGATACTAATCTTAAAGACTACGATTTAGATGATTATAGAAGTTCCATAGGAGCAGTATTCCAAGACTTCTCTAAGTTCTCCTTAAGTATAAGAGAAAATATAGCCATCTCCAATATTAAGGAACTAGAGAATACTAAGCTTATAGAAGATGCTATTAAAAAAGGTGGTTTTTCTAAAACCTTTGAAAAGCTTAATTGCAATCTTAATCAAATTCTCGGAAAACAATTTAAGGATGGCACAGAGCTATCTGGTGGTGAATGGCAAAAGTTAGCTACTTCAAGAGCCTTCATGGTGGATTCTGAAATACTTATTTTAGATGAACCAACAGCTGCTTTAGATGCTCGTAGTGAATATGAAGTATACCAACAGTTCTTAGAACTAGTTGAAAACAAAACTGTACTCTTCATAACTCATAGACTCTCAGCCGTTAAAATGGCTGATAAAGTAGTTGCTCTCAAAGATGGTGAAATACTAGAGATAGGAAGTCACGAAGAACTAATAAACAAAAAAGGCTACTACTATGAACTATACACAATGCAAGCTGAAGCATATGTTTAGATATTAAACTTAAGGGACTGCTACACTAGTAAACTCATATTGTATTTGTAGGTTAACCAAAAATACAATGTAACATGAAGTTTATTCTTAGTGTAATAGTCCCTTCTTTTTCTCCTAAATTCAAATTAAAGTTATACCTTAAACTAGGAATTAAATTTATATGGTATAATGTTTTGTACTTAATGAAAAAACTATATAGTGACATAATACGAAAGGAGGATTTAGTGGGGGTTTTTTATTTAGGCACTCTACCACTAAAACTAATTAATGAAGAATTTGAAGATTTATTTTACTTCAGATTTGCATGGATATGTTTATCCAACAGACTATGTAAATACTGAAGCTAAAAGCATCGGACTATTAAATATAATTAACCAATTTAAGAAGGATGAAAATACAATTATTATAGATTGTGGTGATACTATTCAAGGTTCTCCTTTTACAAATTATCTTAGCAATTCACATTTTGATGTGCATCCTATTGCTGAGATTATGAATAAGGGTGGCTATGATTATGTTACCTTTGGAAATCACGACTTTAACTATGGATATGATTATCTTAAGAAGTATATTAACAATCTACAAGGTAAATGTCTATGTACAAATGTTATAGATAAAACTAATAAAATTAATATCTTACCTTATGATATTAAAACTCTAGGTAATGGCTTAAAAGTTGGGGTTATTGGTTTTACAACTGACTTTATTAACCTATGGGAAAGAGCAGAAAATATAAGTGATTTTGAAATAACTGATACCTTAAGTTCTATAAAAGAAAATTTTGATAAGATTAAAAAGGACTGTGACATAGTAATTGGTATGTATCATGGAGGCTTCGAATACGATTTAAGCTCTCACAAACAATTAAGCACAACTAAGGAAAACATAGCTTATAAAATCTCTAAGGATTTTGACTTTGATATTCTTCTTACTGGTCACCAACACATGGAAATTCCCGGGGAATATCTTCATGGAACTTACATAGCTCAGACTCCGCATAATGGCTCTAAGTTTTTAGAACTTAATTTAAGTTTTGAAGAAGGTAAGGTATGTGATATAAGTTCTACTTTAGTTCCTGTTGAACTTAATCCTAATAAAGAAATGTATGAAAAGTTTTTACCACTTGAAGAAGATGTTCAAAAATGGCTTGATACTCCAGTAGGCTTTTTAGATACTCCTCTTCATCCTAAGTCACATTTAGAAATGGCTATAAATGGTTCTCATTTAGCTAATTTCATAAATCAAATAGAGTTAGAAGAAAGTGGAGCAGATATAGCCTGTACATCTTTTGCTAATTCAATAAAAGGCTTTGATTCAAATGTTACAGTTAGAGATATTATGTCTACATACATGTATCCTAACACCTTAATAATCCTTGAAGTAACCTATGATATTTTAAAGTTAGCTTTAGAGCGTTGTGCTAGCTACTTTGACTTTAAGGATGGTAACATATGCATCTCTGACCTATTCTTAAAGCCTAAGGTTGAGCATTATAACTACGACTACTTCTCAAAGATTTATTATACCTTTGACTTAAATAAGGAAGTAGGCAATAGAGTTACTTCCATAATCTACAATGATAAGGAACTTAGCTCTAAGGATAGTCTTAAACTTGTTATGAATAACTACAGAGCTAGTGGAGCAGGTGGCTACGAATTTTATGGCGACTGCAAAATAGTAAAAGAAATAGTAGTTGAAATGCCTGAAGTAATAATAAACTACTTCAGAAACAATAGCAATGTGGTTGTAGATAAGGATAAATACCTTACTGTAATATATAAGTTGTAATTAATATTGTACATCTATTTTAATCTTCTATTTAATATATAGCGTGAATATTGATTATTAAAGTATATATTAATATTACTTATTAAAGTATATATGAATATACAATTTCAAGTCTTAAAATAGATATATAAAAGGAGCTAAGTATTAGAAATTACTAATATCTAGCTCCTTTTATTATACTTTAATCATCTACTTCATTATCGGAGTCATCAGAGTCTTTATCATTATCTGTATCATCCTCAGAGTGATCTTTTTTATCTTTCTCTTCCTCTTTACGCTCTGCTTCTTTTTCTTCCTTTTCCTTTAATTCCTCTTTTTCCTTCTCTTTTTTATCCTCTAACTCTTCTTGTTTATCCTTTAATTCATCTTGTATTTCTTCAAGTACCTCCGGGTCCCAATGAGTTCCTGATGAGTATTTCTTTAATAAAGCATTTAACTCTGGGATGCTCATTTTCTCTATTGCATCTTCTAAAGTATCATCATCTATTTCTACTTCCGCACCATATCTTCCTAAACTGATACCTTTAGCTTTAGCCTTTTCTGCATCTTCCTTATTTCTCTTTAAATATACAATATCAAAGGTATTAAAGTTATTTTTTATAGTATCCTGTATTTCCTTTTCAAAGTTGCTATCATCTTGTTCTAAGAATGCAAAACCTACTAATAAGGATTCCTTATTTGTTATTGTAGTGCTTTCATCTATATTATTTTTTATTTCATGCATAGCATCTTCTATATTCATTCCCTCTAGTCTTTGTAGATTTAAATCTTCCCCATCCTTATTTAAGCCTGATGCCTTAAGAACTTTTTTATTCTTATCTACTTCTATTTCTAAACTTGGATTTATATCTAAGGTCAACATAGCATATGCTTTATGACTTATTCCCAAATTACTAACTATTGGCGTTAAGAAAAATATTGTTATCATAGCAGCTGCAACTAAAGGTATTAGCAGTTTCCCTCTTTTTTTAGTATCTATAACTTGATTATCATAGATATCCTCTTGAAGAAACACTATAGCATCACCTATTGTAAGCCCTGGTTTAATATTTACTCTAACCATAGTTCCATCACTTTTCATGATTATGGCATAGTCCTTTTTTAATTCCATTACTATACCCTTAAACAAATCCACCACCTCTACTTTCTTCTATCTTATTCCCAACCTCTCATATTCTATTGAAAGCTTTATTTGTTATCTTTGTTTAAATATATAAGTTCTAATTAGTATTCTACCTTCATATTAATCATTTAATTTATTCTATAATGAATCTTATATATAAAAAATACAGATTCTTTATTAGAATATCTATTATTCAAATAGCTACTACTTATATAGTTAACTATGGATGCCCCTTAAATACAAGTAATCTTAAGCTAGTACTTATATTCTTATGACTTTATCCATAATCTAATATTTCTATAGTTTCTAAAAAATATTATAACAAGAGATAATATAAATTTCTTACTTCGCTTTAAAATCTTTTCTGTAACTGTATATTTTAGTGAAATTTGCTTTATAGGAAGTCTCTTTTTTCCGAATATGAATGTAGTCAGTGGTTCATCTTTACTTACCTTTTCAGATATATTTATAGCATTTCTTCTCGTGTCTTCATGCTTTGGAGCTTCCTGCACTAAGTCTTCAAGGCTTAACCCAAATTCACTCAATTCAACCTTAAATTTGCTTATTTCAGTCTTTAGCTCTTCCTTATCCTCTATTGGATTACTATACTCACTACTTAATTCAATTCCTGAATTCATTAGTTCTTCCATAGATGTTTCTCTGCTTCTTTTGTTTTCTTTAATTAAATAAGTTTTTATTCTACTTGATATGACCAGTTTTGCAAAGGATGGAAATGCACCCTTGCTCTCCTCATACTTTTCCATAGCTTCTACAAAAGCCATTAATCCTACAGAAAACTCCTCATCATTTTCTATAGACACATATTTCCCGGTAATGGAACTAATTGTCTTTATAATTAAAGGCATATAATCCTCTATGATGCTATTTAGTTTTTTTTCACTTATAGGATTATTGCTGTAATTAGAAAACATACCTTTACCATCCTCGACTTTCCTCGTATAATTCTTTTAACTAAATTTAACTCTCAGCATAATGCAAGAACTTAATTTTCTCATCAATATATACTTCCCTATATATTAAATCCTATCATGTTAAATAATCTATGCGCAAGGTCATCATTGTCCTCGTCGTCACTATCATTTACATCATCCATATCATCTGCATCATGATCTACATCATTCTTATCATCATGGTCATCTATATCATTTTCGTCATCCGAATCTTCTACATCATCTTTATCATCCACTTCATCAATGTCATCATTATCATCTACATCCTCTTTGTCATCAAAGTCCTCTCCGTAGATTTTTTCTAACTCATCCTCTAACATATCATCAAAGTCATCACCGTATTTTGCTTCTAGTGCATCATCCCAGTCATCTCCATATTGAGCTTCTAATTTATCTTCCCAATCCTTGCCATACTTAGCTTCTAATTGATCTTCTATTTTATCCTCTATCTTATCAAGCTTTTGTTCTAAAGCTATCTTTTCTTGCACACTTGGACTTGCTGCTACTGTAACTGCCCCTGTTGCCCCTACTACCGCAATTATTAAAGCTATTAATGTTGATTTCATATTTCATTCCTCCATAACTAAATTTATAATTTATTTAATTAGTTTTTCCTTAGTTTCAAACACAAATTTATTTTAAACTTAATTAAGTTTTTTACTTAGCACTAACCTTCTTTATTCTTAATCACCATATAATAAAAATGTTTACCATATGAATTTCATGCTTCATAAGCCTTTATAAACTAATTTCTTTGCATAAAGTATGATTATCTTTTGTTCTTTCACTATATAAACATAGTTTTATCTTGCTTTCACAGTATAACCTACTTAGTTTAATTAAGATTTCTTAACTATATAACTATATTTTTTTTCTAAGGTACCCTTTGTCTTATTTGATTCATTGTTAATTTCTTGCAATTTTATTGTGCTTGTAATTTTTTATTTGTGCTTTTTCTATAATCATTATTAAATACAAAGTAACTGTTCTTTTTGGGTACCTTTTTTGTTTTATATTCAACCTTATTTTAAAATCATCCTTTGTTCTTTCCTTATTAGGTACACAATATTTGGTACCCTTTTTAATTCTTAATCCTTAGTTTCATCATTAATGCAATGTAGTTTTTTAGTGTTTTTCTAATCACTATTAAATACAAAACACATTTTTCTTTTAGGTACCTTTTTGTTTATTCATTTTAACTTTCTTTTTAAATTTGCAAAAAATAGTAAACCACCTCTAAATAAGAGGTGGAAATCTTACAAGACTATTTAATTTTTAAGTTTAACTAATAAAATATACTTTTCTCATTTATAAAACCATTAATAAAGGATTAGATAATTAAAAGTTATGTATATTGAATAAAGCTAAATATATATTAATAACTCTTATAACTAACTTAACCTCTAATAATGAGAGATACTTCCCTTCTTTAATGCTGTAGCTATACTAGTTTTAAAACTCATTATACCTACTAACATCCAAAAAACTGATATACCAAATAGCCATGCAAATTCACTAGTTCCTAATCCCAATATACTAAGTGAATTATAAGTTGAATTTTTAATAGACTCCATTGACCAATAAAAAGGAAATAACTTAGCAAAAATATGGAACATATTTGGTATAGCGCTAAGCGGTATTATTAATCCTGAGAAAAAAAGAATTAAATTAGATGTAGCTCTAGCAATTGCATCTACTTTTTTATAAATTATCGCTAAACCTGCAACAAAATATCCCATTCCGCTTAACCCTATTAAACATACCAATATATTGATAATTATATTTATAAAGCTTATACCCCACTGAAATGAACTAGTTAAACCAAAAGATATTATGCATAATGACACAACAAAAATCATTTGTAATGTTTCAAATAAATAATTTGCAATCAATCTACATAAAATTAATACACTCATATCTGTTTTTGTCATAAATATTTGTTCTAATGTACCTTGTCTAGCCTCTGATTGAACAATTATAGAAACTGACTGTATAGAAATGGTCGCATACCACCACACTATTAAGCCAACTATAAAAAATACAATCTCATCAGGACTACTCATATCCTTATTCATGCCATAAAACAACCCTAAAAACAACATAAATATATTAAAATTGTGAAAAATATAATCTATATAATAAGCTTTTAATTCACCAAGTAAATTTAAAAATTCTGCTTTAATTGTATTTGTGAATTTTATCATTTAATCACCTCATAGTTATATATAATTTATAGAATGTCGGAAAACGAATTCATACTCTCCTAATCTTGATAAACATGAAGATTGGCTAATTGCACCACTAGATAGTATATCAAAAATATTTCCTTTTATATAAAAGTTAATAATTTGGGGCCTTGTATTTCCATCAAAGTAAAATACATTTCTACAAATAAGAATACACTCTCCAGTAGAAGTATTTATATTTTTTATATTTTCTATGTTATTTAAATATATATATTTTTTATATTCTTTAGCAATGTACTCACAACTTATATGTTCAAAATTTATAAATTGCTTCATATCAATTTGAGAAATACATTTACATTTTTCTCTCTCTAAATTCCTACACTTTTTCTTAATCAATTCAATAATTTCATTCAAGAACCTATAGGGAATTACTATGACGCTTTCATTCTCTAAATTATATCCTTTTTCATTAAAATTATTATAACTATATAAAACGTTTAAAAACTCCATAATATTTATAGTGCTATTTTTTTTAATAGCCAAATTTATATTGCTTTTATTTACAACATCTATATTTTCTTCTATTGAGAATTTCTCTGTAATCTTATTTCTTTCATTTAAAGTAATAGTATTTATTGCTTGTAACTTTATATTAAATTCACTTAATGAACTATCTCTTCTTAAAATATCATAATATTCAAAAATCTTTTCACAAATTTTATTCTTATAATCTATAAATTCAAGATAATTATATTCATTTATTTCATAGTATCCTAAGCTTATAAAATTAAATCTATTTTCGTTATCATCTAATTTATTGAGTAATATATTTTCTAGATCCTCAATATCGCTCCTACTAATGTTAATATTATAAAACTCTTCTCTTCTTACATACCTTATTTCTATACCATATTCTTCACCTATTTCACAGGGATAATTTATTAAATTATTATGACTATTATACCTAACATATACCCTACTTGAAAATTCTACAGACCATTTTATAATATCATATTTTTTTTTAAGTTTTTCAAATACTATATCTATATGTTTTTTTATTAATAAACATTCCATCATATACCTCATTTAACCGCCATTCTTACTTATCAGTTCTAGCTTATTAAACAGTGAATAATTATGATTTATAGCTCCCACCTTCAAAGATTGGTTTTTCTTTTTACATACATAGTGCGATTTATTATTTGACATTCCAATAGATACTAAACAGCTACTAAGTAAATTTTTAGAATTTAAATATATTTTCTTTTGTGGGAAAATCGTTATTTCATTATCTCTTAATACACATATTAATTCAGGAATTATCTCGCAAATCTTTGTTTTTCTATTGAACTTTCCACTTTTAGCACCAAACAAGAATAATAATTCTTCATTTTTACTTATATAATTGTTATCATATAAGATATCTCTTAAATTAATAATTTCATTCTTAGAATCTTCCTTAAAATATTCTACTTGATTTTTATTATTACATGAAATATTCGTAATCCTAGGTAATGGCAAATCCTTATATGTTTCTATCCTATCAGTAAAAAAGCCATTATCTTGAATTCCATTAGTATATAGACCATTTAAGAAATTTTCGCAATTCCCATTTTTAATCAAGTCTACTTTTTTTCTCAAATTACCATGTGTATCAAATGGTTGATAACCCCAATCATCAATATTTCCAGTATCACTTATTGTCAAGTTCTTAGATATCTCACTGTTTAATTCTTTTTCAAATAAGAAATCTCCCTCACTCCCATGTCCAATTAACTCATGTATAATTATATCAAATGATTCATTGTCAAGTATAACTTTTGTATTAGTAGGAATATTCATTACGTTATTATCCAGTTTACTTTGTCTAATCATTTTTAATCTTTTACTCTTTAATATAAATTTATCTATCAATTGACTTTGAGTAATAATTTCCTTGTTTTTCCCCGAAATACTTACTTGAAATACAAATGTAGTATCTTTTATATTAGTCGTAACATAACTAGTAAATGAACTATAGTGGTGATCATATTGCGTATATCCCTTTCGATTATTACAAAGAAACCATGTATCATATCCGAGTAGAAAACAATTTTTCACGCTTGAGGATTCAAATATTTCTTGTAAGTATTCATTAATGTCCTTAAGCTCTGACCTATATTTATTTACATTTAACTCATCGTTATTCTTACTAAAATGTTCAACTTGTCTTATTTTTGAATTAATACGAAAATTAAATAACCCTTCAATTTTCATACAACTAATATCTTTAGAAAGTAAAAAGTCAAGTGACTTACATAAACCTATTATTTTTTTGCTTTCTAAAGAAGATGTATGTGCAAATACTATTTGATTTTTATTAGAAATAGCTTCAATTCCTATACCGCATATATTTCTATTAAAACAAATAAATTTCTTTCCATCATACTCAATACCTCTGGTAGTTCTTTTTTGGTGTCTCGCTGATAAGTAGTTCTTTGTATCAATATCTTGTATTATATTATATATTTCTTTATAATTCTTCATAAAATCACCTAATATTGATTTATAGTGCCTTGATTTAATGCTTTTTTCTTCATAGCAGTAAATATACTCAACCCTATAATAATCCAAATAGTTACATTTGCTATTAAAATCGGGAAATTATAATCTTTAATAACTATACTCATATTAAAATTATTATTAACTAACACTTGAAGTACATTCATACCCCAATGTAGTGGTAATAATTTTGATAAATATTGAAATATTATAGGTAAACGTTCTACTTCTATTATTATACCTGTAAAAAACAATAATATATTTGAAAATGCACCAGCTACTGATGATACCCTTTTATAAAGCAAAGCAAACCCAGCCACCATATAACCAATACCATATAATCCAATCAAAGTAGTAAAGAAGATTAGTAGCGTCCACCACCAATTTACAGCAACTATAAAATCAATTGGTATTTTAAATGTAATTACACATAATGAAAATACAAGTATACCCTTTATTGTATCAAATATTATTTGAGCTATAATTCTATTCATTAAAACAATTGTGAAGTTAGTTTGTGTCATAAATATCTGTTCTAATGTACCTTCTTCTTTTTCTTCCTCAATAATTAAAGCAATCAGATCTATAGCATGTACACCATAATACCATATCATCAAACTTAAAAGCATTGTAAAAAGATCTTTGCTACTAAATGATGAGTCATGAAACCCATAAAAAATACCTAAAAACAAGAAAAATATGTTCAAGTTTCCAAAAATCAAATTAAACCAATATGCTTTAGCATCACCTATTATTTTTAATACTTCTGCACTTAAAAGCCTAAACTTATTTATCATTATTCACATCTCCAACTATTTCATTGTAAATAAAATCGAATTCTGTTTTGACTTTATTTATACTTATAACTTCGTTCTTATTTAAACTCTCTGATAACCAACTCAAATCTTTAGTTTTTACAGTAGCTATATTATCCTCAATATTTATAACTTCACACTTATTGTTATTAGTTATTTTTTTAATATCATCACTTTTCAATACTATCTCATAGGAATTATCCTCTTGTATAAAATTCTTTAGATTCTCTAACTTATCATCCTTGATTATTTTTCCCTTCTTCATAAATACAACTCTAGAATTAAGACCTTCTATTAGACTTATATCATGTGTCGTAATTATTATAGTTTTTTTGCTGTTTATCGCAAGTTCCTCTATTATATTTTTCACAACATTTGAAGAAGGTATATCTAAACCTAGTGTAGGCTCATCTAATAATAAAATATCAGGATCTTTCATTAGTGCTACCATTATAGCAACTTTCTGCTGCATACCTCTAGAGAACTCTTTAACAGCATCATTTTGTCTATCAGTTAAGTCAAAAAGTTTCAAATACTTATCTGTTCTACTTTTTATAACCTCATTTGATAAATTATTTAATAATCCAAAATATTTTAAATTATCCTTAGCACTTAAATAATAATAAATATTCCTAGAGCCCTCTAAAACTGCACCTACACTCTTTTTAGGAATACTCTTGTCTTTGATTATATCTTTAGAATTAAGCATTATACTTCCTGACGTTGGAGTAATCAATCCACCTATACACTTCATTAATGTTGTTTTTCCAGCTCCATTATGACCTAAAATACATATAATCTCACCATTATTAATTTTCAAATTAACATTATCAATAGCTGTTACTACTGAATTTTTCTTTTTAAATTGTTTTACTATATTTTCTATAAGTAGCATAATTAAATTATCCTTTCATATTTAACATAAAGTTGAGTTTATTTATATTATCTACTAATTTTGAATTAAAATTTGATTAGAGCACATCTTTGAGATAAACACTCTAATTTTATCACTTATATCCCTCTTATATTTTTCATTCATAGTGCATATTATTTCTTCAACTGATCTTGCTTCATTTTCAATTAATCTTAAAATATCAAAAGCTAGAATATCTGATAAAAGGATTTTTTGGTCATTTATATTAAATATAAATGTCTTTCCACCAAATAGCTTGGACTCATACCTGTAAACAATATTCTTATTTAATTTTATTTCCATATTTATCACCTCAATTTTTTTTATTAATCCCTTAGTTTCCCAAATTACATCTTGGATCATTATTATTTATATCTCCATAATAATCATGAGCCGCTGCCATACATCCACCCTTACATTTATCTATAAATTCACAATCTCCACACACTGTATTATTGTAATTTCTGCTTAAAATTGTCGTCCATCTACTATCGTCTTTCCAAATTTCTTCAATATCCGTTTCTCTTATATTTCCTGCAAAAAAATCATCATTATGCATAAATGTACATGGATAAACATTGCCTATTGGATCCATTTCAAATGAATATATTCCTGCTCTACAATTCATTATAGGTAGCTTATCTATATCACGTCTCATACTCTCTTCAAATTCACTTACTTTATATGGTATACAGATAGGATCTTGTTGTATAAATACAGGTTTGCTTAAAGATTCATGAAATTCTAACACCTCCTCAAATGCTTTTATATATTCTTTATCTGATGGAACACTTAACTTATATTCATCTCCCTTAAATGGATATAAAGGATTATAATTCAATCTTTTCACACCCAATTTATAACAAAGATTATATATATCTTTAAGTTCATTTAGATTTACTTTAGTAACAACAGTGTTTACTCTAACACTAATATTATTCTCAGTAAGCATTTTTATTTTATTTATTACTGTGTTAAATACTTGCTTATTTCGTATATAATCATGTGTCTCAGGCTTTGCACCATCTAAACTTACCTGAATCCAATCACATTCAGGATCTAATATACTTGAAAGTTCTTTACAATCTTCTTCACTAATTAACAGTGCATTTGTATTAATAGATATAGTCATTCCTAGTTTTTTTATATATTTTATTATTTCTACCATGTCTTTTCTACAAAATGGTTCACCGCCCATTATATAAACTTGATACGTACCCATTTGTTTTATTTTCTTTAAGAATCTCATAATCTCATCAGTATTTAACTCATTTTCTAAAGATCTATTCCCGATAAAGCAATGCTTACATTTTAAATTACACTTTGATGTTATATCTAATCCTACTATCGTTGGAGAATCTAAACGTATTTTACTTCTTATACTTAATACATATAGTAAATTTTCTAATTTCATTTTTTTATTAAGTTTATTTGACTCTGCTTCTATACCATTGTTTATAATATAATTTAAATATTTACCCACAATACCTTCCTCCTAGAATACTACAGTTTGGATTTGGAAAATTCATACTTTTATGTTTTTGATACGCAAATTCATAACTATGATTTAAACATATAGATAAAAACTTACATTCGCCACATTTTGTATTATCCAAAGTTCTGAAATTAACAACTGGCTTCAATCTAATTATGTTATCTTTTATCACATTCCACGAATCCTTATATATATTCCCATAACATAGTTCTTCATAGTCCAACTGGAATTCTGGATATACACATCCATTAGCATCAATATATACAGATAAAAATCCTGAAGAAATTATATATGGCGATTTTATCGGAATATTTATTTTCTTAACCATAGAGTAAATTTTTTCAAAAAAATCTATTTGTAAAAAATAAGTTAATTCAGTGTCTCTATTTGCAGTTAAACATTTATATATTTCATCATAATATAAATCCATATCTAGCATATGAAATATATCCTTTCCTTTGTTTTTTGGATATACTGGACTTACACTAAATCCATCTGCTCCCATATCACAAATAATCTTATATGTATTATATAAATCATGTACGTTTTCATGAGTAGCAACATAACTTATTCTCACTTGTAATCCATTACTTTTTAATCTTAAAATATTTTCTTTAATAATGTCAAAATAATCCATTTTTCTTTGTGCCTTATATATACTTGAATTAGATCCATCTAAACTCACTTGAATAATATCATTTTTTTCATCAAGTATTTGAGTCAATTTTTTAATTTTACACTCATCTAATAAAGTTAAGTTAGTAAAAATCTCAATGAACATTCCTTTTTCCTTTATATATTTCAGTATTTCAAAGATATCTTTTCGTAGAAACACCTCTCCACCAGATAATCCTATAAATGAAATACCCTCCTCTTTAAATTTATCAATAGCTATCATTACATCTTCTGTGGAAGGTTCATAATTTCTATTATTCGCCCAACAATGTATGCAGTTTAAGTTACATCTATTCGTTAATTTATATCCTACCCATATTGGAGTATCAACATCATCATAATTATAATTACATGATTTACTTATAGTACTAATAACAAATTCTCTAGCCTCCCTATCCTTCCTTATTTTTTTAGGAAAACTTTTTTCAAAAATTAACTTTAATTTTTCACTTTCCTCCGTTTTAACGTCTTCATTCCAAGTTATAATACTATTCATTTTATATATCCATCCTATCAACATATAATTTTAACTTTTCTTCAATATTATATCTAATTGAACTACAAGAATTATGTGTGCTCTCATAAAAGTGTTGTATATTTCCACCCATACATAGAGGCAATACATTGCATTTTTCACATTTTGAGTTATCTATAGGATTATTGTTCAAACACTCCATAGCAATTCTGTTATTAGTCATATGATTAACTGATATATCCTTCAACTTGCCTATACGGTATTCTTTATTTCCTAAATAGTATTCATCTTTATATACATTACCCTCTGGATCTATACTGAAACTCCAAAATACCTCCTTAGAGCTTCCTACGATCATAGGTAACAAATCAAATTTCTTTGCTATTCCGCTGACTAAAATTTCTTTAATTAAATTAATTTCCATTTTAGCAAATTCATAATTATTCAGGCACTTCTCCCTTGTCTCTTCATTCATATAGTCAGTACTGTAAATAGGACTTATATGAGTATCCAAAATTTTCCCTTTTATATTTGTGTTAGATATATACTTAATTAACTCATTAACATCTTCTAAATTTTCCTTTGATATGTTTATTCTCAAATTAAATTTCAAGTCTTCTATGCTCAAGAGATTTTTCATTATCTTTTTGTAACTATTTTCTTTTTTCATTGGTCTTAGCAAGTTATGAGATACTTCTGAACCATCTATAGTAATTTGAATTCCATTTATATTTAAAGTTTTAAATATCTTAATATACTCCGTTGTTAAAAGAGACCCATTTGTAATAATAAAAGCTGAATAATCACACTCATACTTATCACACAAGGTTATAAATTTTATTGATAACCTCTTTATACTTTCCATATTTAATAATGGTTCTCCCCCTAACCAAGTAATTCTTAAAATTTTCAACCCTTCTTTTAATCTTTTTTCAACAAAATCAACTATTTCTTTTTCAACATCTTCATTCATTAGCATATTACTCTTTTTAACAAAACAATATTCACATAAAAAGTTACATGAAAATGTAGGGGCTATGCTTAAAAAAAGCTGTTTTTCATTCAATCTAGATATATCTCTAATAAGTTTCACTCTTCCATATTCACTTATTTTAGAATCAACTATTAACTTTTTATCAAGTAAGATCTTTTTTTCTTTATCACTAGCATTTTCCAAGTTATTATATGCATAATATAATTCATCTTTCAATTTAAATATTCCCTTATATGGATTATAGATATATTTTTTATCATCCACTTTGAATTCTATATTATAATGTGAATGCTTATATTTCAAATTGATCACCCCCTATATAAAAAACGCTATAACTAAAATTGTTATAGCATTCTTTATTAAGTAATTAGCTCCTAATGCCCAGATGCTCTACAGCTTCCTGATGCTCCAGGTAATCCTTCTGCTATTAACTCATCAGTACTTAAAAGTTCCTCTATTTCTACAACTTCCAAAACTTCATTGTTTTCCATATTTATCACCTCCGCTCTTAAATCTTCAATAAAAAATTTTACTAAATATTTAACTCCTAATGCCCAGATGATCTACAGCTTCCTGATGCTCCAGGTAATCCTTCTGCTATTAACTCATCAGTACTTAAAAGTTCTTCTATTTCCACAACTTCTAAAACTTCATTGTTCTCCATATTTTTCACCCCCTTCATAGTATAAATTATACATATTTAGTTTTTTTTGTCAATATATTTTTTGTAATTATGTAATTTAAGTAAATAACTGTATTTGTATAAGTTGTTATTCTTATTAAGTTTATAGCAACTACTAACAAACCCTTAAATAAATGTGTAAAGTTTAACATCAAACTTATTTTTCATTATATTTTTATATCTACGAAATTTGTATTCTTAATAAAATAATTTAATTACAAGAATTACAGATTTAATATTTCTAATTTTATATCCCTTAATCCTGCGTTTTTACACCTAGTTAATTATTTATTCTATATTTATGAAAATTCTTTTTTTAAGTTTTAAATTGGAAATTTAATTTTTATATTTTAGCAAAATATAAAATTGACACTATATATAACTGTATTTGGAGAATAATTGTTCTTTTATACATCTTTATTATAAAATATGCTTTATAGCTTAAGGATATAGACTCATATTATTACTACATTTAAAGGTGCTTACTATTTAATATCAACAAACCATATATAATAAATATAATTTAATATATCGATTTTATTCAATCATATTATAAGATTGTTTTTTTTATAGTATAATTTTTATAATCAATAAATTAAATCTTATAATTGATATATAAAAATACAATCTAATTTTACTTAAATAGCTTTAAATAATTGATATACACATCTATTTAATTTTATTATTCATTTAAAATACTTTCTGATGTCATTTTCACATGAGAATTCACAGTAAAATTATATGATATGATAAAAATCTATACTAATTTTATTTATTAGTAACTATCGAATTGTCATTTATAGATATTTTGCTATTAAAGCTATAATACATATTTTTATCCATACCTTAAAATATTTTTGATAAGTTATATTTTATTATAGTTTTAATCCTTTTTACTACCGTGATTTTTATACCAATATATTAATCATTATACATATTAATGTTTATTTGTCAATATTTTAATGAACAGCTGTTAACCTTATGATTTCTACAAAATTATAAATTCAGTATATAGTTATCCCTATTCTGTACCTTAGCACACTGCTTCTTAAGAATAAGATTGCTTATAAAAATTCAGATAACGATTTTCTTAAATTTTAAACTAGTCATGTATAATCAATATTACCTCTATTATATTTAATTCTTTATATACTTTTTATAGTTTTTTTATTTCTATCTTCTGTATTTGCGTATTTTCCTTAATTCAATACTAATATTCTTTATTAAATAGATAACACTTATTCTATTAATCCTTAATATAAAAAAAGAACATGTTCACAATAAGTTGTCCTTATTATGAAACATGTTCTCTATTTATGGTTAGCCTCTTGCTAATTTGTTTCTTACTTTAGTAGAAAGAACTTCTACTATTAGTACAAGTAAAACTAACCCACATAATATCGCTCCTACCTCATCCCAGTTAAAAGAGTTCATAGCGAATATTAATGGAGCACCTATTCCCCCAGCTCCTACTAAACCAAGTGTTGATGCATCCTTTATATTTATTTCAAATCTGTATATCGCCGTTGATATAAAGTTTGTAAATAACTGTGGTAAAATACCGTATCTTATCTTTTGGAATGTGGTACATCCCGCCGCATCTAAGGATTCTAGAATCTTTTTATCTAAATCCTCAATTGCTTCAATGTATAATTTTGAAACCATACCTATAGAAGTTAGTGCTAATGTCAGTACCCCTGCAAAAGGTCCTGGTCCAGTTACACGTATGAACATTAATCCATATACAAAGGAAGGGAATGTTCTTATAGCTGCTATTATAAACAGTGATATTGTACTTACCCATTTTGGTACTATATTGCTTGATGCCATAAATGATAATGGTATTGCTAATATTGTACCTATAATAGTTCCAAGTAAAGCTATACAAACTGTTTCTAATAATAAGTATGGAACACCTTGCTTAAAGTCAAATAACATTGCTTTATCTGGATGTAATATACCTGATATTACATTCTTAGCTATATCTAATCCATTTTCCTTAACTCCATTAAAGACTATTGTATTTGAGGCCCATACTACTATTGCACCTATAAATAATACTGTTAAGGCCTTATTTATCCACAGATTCGGTTCTTTTTGTAATTGTTCTTTCACTGTTAAATTCATATTACCCTAACCTTTCCCTTAAGTATTTACTTATATTTTCAATGATTACTACAGTTATGAATAGCATAACAAGTATCATTCCAACCTTGTCATACTCTCTCCAACCGATCTTCTCATTTAATATAAGTCCAATACCTCCAGCACCTACATATCCTAATATAGCAGCATAACGCACATTTATTTCTAAGCTGTATAAACATATTGAAAAATATGATGGTAAAATCTGAGGCATTATTGCACCTATAAAGGCTTTAAGCTTCGTTGCTCCAACTGCCTCCATTGCTTCAAAAGGTCCCATATCTACAGTTTCGATTTTCTCATATAACATTTTCACTACTAATCCAAAGGTAAAGATACTTATTGCAACTGTTCCCGCAAAAGTTCCTAAACCAAATACATAAGTTGCAACTAAGGCTATTATTAGAGTTGGTAATGTTCTTAATATACTTTGTGCTATTCTAACTATTACTAAAACTACCTTAGACTTCATTATGTTTACAGATGATAATATAGCAAAAGGTATTGCTAAAGCACTTCCTATCATTGAACCTAGTAAAGACATCTTTATAGTCTCAATTAATGCTGGCAATACATTCTTTGCAAAGCTAAAATCTGGTGGAAACATATTCTTTAATATTACAAAGAACTGATTTCCTCTATTTATTATGGTACTCATATTAAATCCTGTTACATTAACAGCTATTGCAATTGCAACAACTAATCCTATTATCACATAAGGAACTACAGACCTTGGCGCTTGTACACTCTTTCCGTTACTTAACTCAATTTTTTCTGGTATGAAGATATTCTTTATAGACTTCATCATAATTAAGCCCCCATTACTTCATCAGCAGCTAATTCTCTACCATATATTTGTGTTAGTACGTCATCATTTACTTCGCTAGATGGACCGTCATAAACTATTTCTCCTGCTTTAATTCCTATTACTCTATCAGCATATTTTAATGCTAAATCTACATGGTGTATATTGATAAGAACTGATATATTAAGCTCTTCATTAATCTTCTTAAAATCATCCATAACTTGAGATGCTGTTACAGGGTCTAATGCTGCAACTGGCTCGTCAGCAAGTATTATTTCAGGATTTTGTGCTATAGTTCTAGCTAAAGCAACACGTTGTTGTTGTCCTCCTGAAAGTTGATCTGCTCTTATATAAGCCTTGTCCAAAATTCCAACCTTATCTAAAGCTTCTAATGCTTTAATCTTATCTTCTTTAGAATATAAGCCTATTATAGCTTTCCATAACGGCATATCTGGCACCCTTGATGTTAATACATTCTTTATAACTGAAGTTCTTGTAACTAAGTTAAATGATTGGAAAACCATTCCTATCTTACGTCTGAATTTACGTAAATCTTTTCCATTTAAACGATTAACTTCTTGTCCATTTACTGTTAAACTACCTTCTGTTATATCGTGCATTCTATTTATAGTTCTAAGCAATGTAGATTTTCCTGCTCCAGATAATCCTATTATTGCAACAAATTCACCTTGTTCTATTTCTAAAGATATATTCTTAAGCGCATGTAAGCCGTTTGGATAAACCTTATTTACTTTATCAAATTTTATCAAAGGTATTCCCCCTCATTCGTTTTTGTCTACAATATCATTTTATCGATTATAAAAAGTAAATCAAGCTGATAATTATTCCAATTTGCTTAGACTTATGTAACTAATATAGTTTAAGCTTATTCTATGATATAACTTACTTTTCATAGCAATTTCCTTTTTTGAATCTAAATTCACTTAACCTTAGTGAATTCAACAAAACTCTTTAAAAACCTTTAAGAAAAATATTTCATTATAACCTTAATGTACAATTTCTTTATTTCTATTGGATTAAAGTGAAATTTATAGAAAACAACTTTTATATCCCCTATAAACTGCTCCTCTATGAATTTCACTTCTTTCTCTTTTAACATTTCTCTTTTTAAAGAAATTGTTCATTATTATCTATAAAATTCTAATTAATACTCTACCTTCCTAATAATAATTGTATTTATTCTACAATTAATGTCCCCTCTAAATACAATGAAGGCTCTTTATTAGACTATATATAATTAATGTACCAAGTATAGTTTCATTTAATTTTATTCCTTAATAATAACTCTATATTAATTAATTCATGTAGCTTGTCCCCATTGACGCACCATATTCAATATTGATATTTAAGCTTACCCCATTGTAGCCATCCTAATTAATTCCACTCACTAAAGAAAACTCTATGTTTAACTTAACCTTGCTATTCTAGCTCACCCCATTGTGATTTATCCTTATTAAACCACTTATGTACTAAAGCTCTATTAATTTATTTAATATTATTATTTCAAGCGTATCCCACTACAGCCTGTCTTAATTAATTGCATACATTTAATCAAGCTTTACACTCTTACTTAAAGTTTCTATTTATACCTTACCCCATCTTAACTTATATCAATCAACTTAGTATATTTAATAAAACTCTATGATTTTACTCAATATAACTTGTCCCCGTTGACTTTAAAAATGAAGCTACTGCACAGTTACACCTAACTATACAGTAGCTATCTTTATACCCTTAAAATCTATTTTTGCATAGATTTAATTAACTCTTGAGCTTTTCTTTCAGCATCGTAGTTTTTGTCTTCACCTAATTGGTATCCATTATGGCTATATATTGAAATTATTTTCTTTCCTTCTTCAGTTCCAGCTATATTCATGAATGATTTTTGTATAGCATCTTTTAATTCAGGAGTCATTAATTTCTTATCTTTAGTAACTGATATTGTATCATTGTAAACTTTATCAGTTACACCTATAACGTTAGTTTCATCCCATACAGATTCTTTTCTACCAAAAGTTGAAGTCCAATCTTTTTCATAGTCACGACGTGCATCAGCATAAGTTACCATTACATCGATTTGACCACTTGCTAATTGAGATAAAGCAGTTGCATAGTTGTCTAATGCTACTTTATTTGGTAAGTCAGTTATAGACATACCGAAGTTTTCTTGTAACCATAAACTTGGATAAATGTATCCAGCAGGTGAAGTTGTGTTACTTGAAATTCCCCAAGTTGCACTTTCTACATCTTCTTTAGTTAATTTTTCACCTTTATTTATTTTATCGCCTAATTCTTTACCTTTTGCAGATGGACCAGCAATTACTAATGAACGATAGTAAGTTACTTGATCTTCTGTAGCCTTAGTTGGCTCACTGTTCCAATCCTTTGCATTGTCAGAATCATGATTTAAACCATCACGAGTAGCAGTTAATGCAACGTCTACACCGTCATCATATAATACATAAGTTCCACCAGGAATAAACCCTACATGTGCTGTACCAGCAGATAATGCTTCTCCAACAGCTTCGAAACTAGTACCAACCTCAACCTTTACGTTTTTGAATTCATATCCTTGTTTCTTTAATTCCTCTTTTAGCATTTCAGCTAGTGGAGCTGTTGCAGTCTTAATCTCCTCTGGGTTTCTTGATGGTACAAAGTATACAACTAGTTCTTCGTTCTGAGCAGCTTTTTTATCTCCACCACAACCAACTAGCATTGACATACTTAATACTAATACTGTCAATAAAGCTAATAATTTTTTCATAGTATCTCCTTCCTTACTCCTTAGTTTTATTTGAATAAAGTCTTAAATATTTTGCAAAACATATAAACTATTATTCCTATAAATAACTTAACATGAATTTTATAAATATCTCTTATATAACTTTCAACTAAGAATCCACAACTTAATATAAAACTAACTTTCTTTAATAATAATTAATCCTAACTATGATGAAGAAACATTATTGAAAAAAATATATATAAATATAAATTTCCCTGAAAATATTTATTTATGTATATAAACTTATTTTTATGTTTTTAAATATCCCCTTTAATCCAATCTAACCTATGATACACAAGATAAAGTTGCTAAGTCAACATTATCATCAATCTTTTTTTGAAAATACTAAACATTTTTTTATTTTTCGTTAAATTAAATATATATTAAATTTATATAATAAATAAATGCTTATATTATGAATTTAAATCATATTTTATCATTTTCCTTTATAATCTATATATTGCAATATGTATATATTATAGATATTTATAAAATTTTCTACATCATTTTTACATATTGACTTATAGTGTCTTGTTAACATTTAAATTTATCATAGAAAACACTCCTCCCATGACAAACAGATTCATTTTTACTGCCTGTCATAAGAGAAGTATTTCTTTTTAAAACTTAGAATTTAATCCTTACTAATCAGGTGCCAAGAACTCTTTTTTACTTTATATCAACTAAATCCTATTTATTAAAACACTGAATTACATTAACTAATCCCCTAAATACTTACCCCTTTTTAGACTCCTTCACTTTTAACTCTTAATTCCTATCTATCTTTTCATTAACTAATTACTTTAACATTGTATACAACCACTACAATTTCTCCAGGTTTCATTGTATTTAATGCAAAACCTGCAGCTGGATTGTAGGTTGGCTGACTTGTTCCATTCACCTTAACTGTACCTATTACATAAACAGAGTTTGCAGGCGTAGGGTCAAGGAATACTACATTAGTTGCATCTATATTGCCTGTATTTACTATTGTTATTGTATAGGTTAGAGTTTCTCCTATTGTTGCAAATTTCTTATCTACAATCTTAGTTACGCTCAAACTTCCTAATGCTATATTAGTTGTTGTTGTATTAGAATAGCTTGTTGTGCTAACTGGTGGTTGTTTTGGATCTACTAAATAGTTAAAGTTCATAACAGCTTGGTTTGTTACCTTATTGCTAGCTGGAACTGAAACTACATTAGCTTGGAAGCTAACTGTTACTTGGTTTCCTACTCCAATATCTCCAAGACTGAATCCTGATGTTGGATCATAACCTGAGTGATTAGTTCCGTTTACATATACAGTACCTGTTTTAAAGGTTGCTCCTGTCGATGGTATATCTTGGAATATAACACTGTTAGCAATTGCATTACCTGTATTTATTATAGTAATAGTATAGGTTAATACATCTCCTACTGTTGCTATAGACTTGTCTACTACCTTAGTTGCTGTTAATTGTCCTTTTATTACTTGAGTTGTTACAGTACTACTTTGAACACTCTTATCTAAATATGATGCATTCGGATCAATTTTATAACTAAAGTCTATTTGAGATTTATTACTTACTTGTGGTGGTACTGGTAAAGTGTTAACTACTGTATCGAAGGCAACTGTCACAGTTTGTCCTGGAGCTAGGTTTACTAACGGCATCCCTACTGTTGGGTTTAAATTAGGATTTATTACTCCATTTACCCTTACTGAACCTGATACATAACTTAACTCTGCTTGTAATACATCATGGAATTCTAAAGTCACTGCATTAACATTACCTACATTAGTAATTTGAGAGGTGTAGGTTATTGTATCCCCTACCTTCGCATACATCTTGTCTACACTCTTGGTATTAGTTAAACTTCCAAGGTTTATTTGAGTTGATACAGTATTAGAAGTTGTGCTTACTGTATGATCTGCACCTGCTGGATTTATCTTGTATACACCACTTACAAAGGCGTAGTTTGTAATCTGTGATGGATTTGGAACTGAAGTTACCTGTACTTGGAATGCAACTTCTGTTGTAGCTCCAACTAAAAGGTTAGATAAAGCAAATCCATTTATAGGGTTTAATAATGGTTTTGAAGCTCCATCTACTACTACACTGCCCTCTACAAAGGTTGCTCCATTAGATAGTGTATCAATAAAATTCAATGCTGTTATTATAGCTGTTCCTGTATTTTTAACTATAATTTTATAATTTAAGATATTAGATATAGTTGCATATGCTAAATCTACAGTCTTATTGGCAGTCATACTTGATACAACTATAATTGTTGAAACAGTATTAGATGATGCTGTACTGTTATATAGTTGTCCATTAGGATCTACCTTGTAAGAGAAAGTTCCATTTGCATAGTTTATAATAGAATTTCTAGTAGGGTTGTTATTCACTGTTACAGTAAAGGATACTGTTATTGAAGCTAATGTGGTTAAAGTTCCCAAACTAAATCCTACTGTTGGATCATAGGTTGGTTGACTATTTCCACCTACTATAACTGTTCCTTCATTAAAGCTTACATCAGACTGTAATCCATCAGTAAATATTACATTATTTAATTCTACATTTCCTGTATTAGTTACAGTCATTGTATAGGTTAATACATCTCCAACTGTTGCATAGCCTTTATCCACCTGCTTAATAATTGTTAACTCACCCTTGTTGATTTGAGTTGTTGCTGGATTACTGTTTACTTGATATATAATATCAGGTCCTGCTGGATTTATACGATAGCTATATATTACATTAGCTACGTTGCTTACTAAGGATGGTGAAGGTAAGCTTGTTACTATTGCATTAAATTTAACAACCGTTGTTGTACCAACTGATATTGTTGAAAGTGTAAAGCTTTCATAAGGATTGTAATCTGGTTGTGGTATATTATCTATACTTACTGAACCTTTTACAAAGCTTAATCCCTCTGGAACTACATCTCTAAAGTTTACATTGGTAGCATCTACATTACCTGCATTTGCTATATTGATTGTATAGGTTAGAGTATCCCCTATTGTTGCATATGCCTTACTTACTGATTTAGTAACATTAACCTTTCCTAAATTAATCCTAGTTGGTACTGTATTACTTAAGTCTTGAGTTGATACATTGGGATTGCTTGGATTTATATTATATTGATAATTTACCTCTGCAGTATTATAAATCATATAGTCACTTGGTAGTGATTTTACTGTTGCAATGAAGGCAACTGTTATAGTCTTACTATTAAGACTGTATGGTTCAAGGTTATCTAATGCAAAACCATTATTAGGATTAAAAGTACTATCCTTATTTACACCATTAATATAAAGTGAACCAGCCTTAAATATTGCATCTGAAGCTACAAGGTCTTGGAAGAACATATGAGAACATGTTACATCTCCTATATTCTTAATTGTTATACTATAACTTAAATCATCCCCAATTGTTGCATAGGATTTATCCACAATCTTAGTAATACTTAATTTTCCTAAATTAATATAAGTGGTAACTGGATTAGAAGTTGCTGTATGCTCCTCTTCTAAACTTGTAGGTGTTAACTTATATTTGAATTTAGTTGTTGCTGTATTTATTACTGTGCCTGTAAGAGGTAGTGAATCTACATGAATAGTAAAACTTACAATATTGCTTTGGTTTGGAACTAAATCCGGAATACTAAAACCATTTGTAGGATCATAGTCTGATTTAGATACTCCATTTACAACTACTGTACCTGTAACAAAGGAAGTTGCATTTGGCATTAAATCCTTGAAGTTTAAATTAGTTGCATTTACTGAACCAGTGTTAAGAATATTAATTGTATAATTTAATGAATCTCCTACAGTTGCATAGATCTTATCTACTAGTTTTGTAAGAGTCAACTCTCCAGCTGCAATATAGGTTGTAGTTGTATTACTCTTTAAGTCTGTTACATATACTACCTCTGTTCCCTTTAGATAGTTATAATCAACAGTTGCAGAGTTTTCAACTATATTATCACTTGGTCTACTAATTACAGTTGCAGAGAATTTAACAACTGTAGTTCCTAAATTACTACTAATATCACTTAATGGGAATCCTGTATTTGGATTTAAATTAGTCTTTGGTTCATCATTTATAATAACTGAACCATTATCAAAGCTAATATTACTATCAAGTTCATCTAAGAATGTGATGCCCTTTGCATCTACATTTCCGTGATTGGTTAATAGAACTGTAAAGTTTAATACATCTCCTATTTTAGCTATATCTTTATCTACAGTCTTGGTTGATGATAATATAGCTTCACTTATAGTAACTGTTGTACTAGTAGAATCTACAGTTTTAGTTTTTAATGAACCATTTGGATCTATATAGTATGCGTAACTTACAGAACCTTGGTTTGTTATTATATTATTGTTTGGAATTGCATTTACGGTTACTATAAAGCTAAGATTAATATTATTACCAATATCAAGATTACCTAATGGTATAGGTGCACTAAGATCTAAACCTGGATAGTTAGTTTCGCCAATTACTATAGAACCCGCTTTAAAGGTTGACTCACTTTGAATTATATCTTGGAACCTAAGATTACTTAACAGTGTATTTCCTGTATTTGATATTACAAAGCTATATTTTACTTCATCCCCTCTTATTGCATATCCTCTATTAGCTTGTTTTGTAACACTTAAAGTTCCCACCTTAATAGCTGTAGTTACAGTATTACTATCCTTACTTCCTAAAATAACAGGTTCATTTGGATTTATTTTATATTCATAAGATACATTTGATTTATTACTTACTGTTCCATTGCTTGGTACAGTCTTAACTGTAACTTTGAATGTTATTGTAACAGGAGTATTAGGTGCTATATCACTTAAGCTAAATCCTGTGTTAGGGTCATAACCTAGTTTACTTTGGTTATTAATCTTAACTGAATCTGCAACCAATTGTATATTCGAATCCAATATATCCTTGAATATAACATTAGTTATATTGGTGTTCCCTGTATTTGTTATAACAGAAGTATAATTTAATGTGTCTCCTATTGTTGCATAAGCTAAATCTACACTCTTAGAATTAGTCACTGTAACTGCATTTACTGTTGTAGTAACGTTATTACTAGTAGCTGTTCCTGATATGCTAGATGCATTTGGATTTATATTATACTTATAACTCATACTTGCGCTATTAATTATTGTGTTAGGTGTTGGAACACTAGTTACCGTAGCAGTAAATGTTATAGTATTATTTCCACCTGCAACAATATCATCTATAGTAAATCCATTATTAGGATTTGCACTTGCCTTAACTACATCATTTACCTTAACACTTCCTGTATTAAAGGTTGCCCCACTCGGTATTAAATCTGTAAGGCTTATATTCTTTAGGGTTGTTGTACCTGTATTAGTTGCAACTAAAGTGTAGGTCAAAATATCTCCTACTGTTGCATAATACTTATCAACACCTTTAGTTAATGTTGCTGATCCTGTATTAATAGTAGTTGTAACTGTATTACTATGAACAGTTTTACTTACTGGTGGAATATTAGGATCTGGTAAATAACTAAAGGTGGCATTTGCTGTATTATTAATGACATTAGGATTAGGAAGGCTGTTTACAGTTACATCAAAGGTGATATTAACCACTTGTCCTACGACTATTGATCCTAAACTAAATCCTGTATTTGGATTTAACCCTGGCTTATTCTTAGAGTTTATATTTACAGAATCTGTAACAAAACTTCCAGCTGACTCTATAATATCAGTAAAGAACACATTATTAACTGTAGCATTTCCATTATTGGATAAGTCAATTGAATATCTTACAGTGTCGCCTATTGTTGCATAGTTCTTACTTACACTCTTGCTTATTTGAAGATTTCCTAATAAGACATCTGTTTCAACCTCATTAGAATACTGTGTTTTTTCAATTGTTGGTGAGTCAGGTGTTACTTTATAAGAACAGCTAAAATTAGAAGCGTTCATTATAACTCCTGTTGGTGGAAGTTTAGAAATTATTGTCCCGAATACTATTACTGCACTTTGTGTTGGTTGTAAATCTCCTAATTCAAATCCAACTCTTGGATCATAACTTGCATAATTTACTCCATTCACATATACAGTTCCTGGATAGAAGTCTAAATAATAAGATATATTATCGGTAAATTTTGTTGTACTTAATGGCATTGTACCTGTATTAGTTATAACTGTTTGATATACTAATGGCTCTCCTACCTGTGCATAAGCCTTATCTACGCTCTTAACCACTGTAAAGGATGCAACATCAATTTGAGTTTGAACTGTATTACTAGTATTTGTAGCAATAATATGAGCTCCATTAGGATCTGGCAAATAATTGTAATTTAATTGAGATTTGTTATAAACTATATTAGGACTTGGTACACTTTTAACCTTTGTTTGGAAAGTTACATTTACAGTATTATTAGGATATATACTTCCAACGCTGAATCCTACTGTTGGATCATATCCTGGTTTGCTTACTCCATTAATCTTTACGCTATTTGGAACTAATTCTGTTCCAGCTTCTACATAAGAAGAGAAAACTGTATTATAAGCTTCTATATTTCCTGTATTAGTAAAATCTACAGAGTAATATAAAATATTGTCTATAGTAGCGTTAGATTTATCCACAGTTTCATGTGAGTTTATATTAACATAGTTAGTTTTTGTTGTTACTTTATTAGAATCTATTTCTGTTTCTACTACTGGATTATCTGTGCTGATTTGATATTTAAAAGGTACCTTAGCTATATTTTCTATTAATTCCCTAGGATCTAAAGATTCCACTAAAAGCTTATAACTTATAGTTGTTGATTGACTAGCACCTATGGCATCTATAGTAAAGCCATCAAATGGATCTAGGCTTGGTTTGCTTACTCCATCTATTTTTACACTGTGCTCTACAAAGCTTGTTCCTGTCATTAAGGTTTCTTGGACTGGTATATTAGTATCCGTAACATTCCCTATATTAGTTAATTTTAATGAGCAAGTGATTTGATCTCCTATATTAGGATACTCATTATCTACAGACCTTTCCCCTATAATATCTGTATATTGAATTTCTATTGCTGTAGTATTACTTGTAACTGTTCTTCTTAAATGATCTTCATATTGATTAAAAGTGTATGAAAAGTTAACACAAGAAGAGTTATTTATAAAATCTGAAGGTGGAATAGAGTTAATTGTTGCCTTAAACTTTATTTGTACACTATCACTTACCTTTAAGTCATCTAAAGGAAATCCGCTATTAGGATCTAAGCTTGTATTAATAACCCCATTTATGGAAACGCTTCCAGTTTTAAATGAACAATACTTAGTAACGGGATCACTAAAAAATACATCTAATGCTTTTTCTGTTCCTATATTAGTTATATCAATAGTGTACTCTATAATGTCCCCTACAATTGCCGCTGACTTAGATGCACTCTTAGCAATAGTTAATTTACCTTGCTGCACTATAATAGACATTTTCTTTGTGCTATCATAATTTCTAACTGTAGTCCCTGAGGATGCAAATTCATAGTTATAATCAACAGTTACCGGAAGAATTTTATTACTTGGTAATGAATTTACCCTAATAGTAAATATAACATTCACTACTCCTGCTGCTTCAAGACTTCCAATATTAAAGCCTGTAGTTATATTGGCACCATTTTGAACTATTCCATTTACCTTTAGTGAGTTAGGAATAAATGAGCAACTTGAATCTAAAATACTTGATAAAATAACATTATTAGCTGTTACAGTTCCCGTATTTTTAATTTGTGCTATAAGGCTTAACTCATTTCCAACTTCAATATTGTATTCTCCATCACCATCATTATCATAAGCCGTTAAGGTTGAAATCATATTAGGTGCATCAGCTTGCACTTGTGTTCCTAATGCTACAACTTGTACTCCATCAGTAGTTCCTGTTGCATTCAATTGCATTGCTAACTGACTTTGATTTGGAACTAAAGTATTGCTTATATTCACCTCTGTTATATCCCATTTATTCCTAGCTCCTAGTACTTGAGTTGGTACAAATGCATCATGATTTTTACTTCCATTTGTTCCGCTTCCATCTATTAATCCTACATTGCTATTTAGAGGATCACATATATTTACTTGTCCAGTAAAGAAAGAATTATATGGGTTATTTGGCGCTGTTCCCGGATTTGGATTTGGTGACCCCACCGGATTTCCTATGGTGCTTAAATTTGCAAAGGATGGTCCCACCTTAACGGTTTGAACTCCTGTCAATGGCTCTCCATTGGCAACAGCCATGAATATATCCCCTCTTAATTTATCTTCTTGAGATGAAGTTAAAAATCCAACTACATTATTTTGCAATATACTTCCTTCTGATGCTGGTGCTATTCCTGTTGATAAAGTTATCTTTTGAGGAACTATTGAAGCATTTCTATATACTACAACTAGTGTCCATCCTGCTCTTGTATTGCTTAATCCTGATATCGGAATACTTGTAGGAATTCCTGAAACTCCATACCATCCTCCTAAGGAACTTTGCACTATACTTGTTACATTTACGGATCTAAATCTATCTATACTACCTGAAGCACCGTTGAATGTTTCTCCAATAGTTGGTGTTACCGTTACATTTCCACTTGGGGTTATAAACATAACAGGGTCATCTTGCATAGATCTAACATCCTGTGCTGATGCTGAAAAACTTTTTACTGTAGAATACCAAACTAGTTCTGCGTAAAGTATAGTACTATTCGGTAATATACTTATTTGAGCCTTACTTCCTGATGCTGCCCAGTCTCTAGTTGTTGTTCCTGATACTGTAATCATATCCGAAGTATTAACTCCTACGGCAGTAGTATCACCACATACAACTAAACTATTTCCTGTTGACACAAGAATAGCTTTATCCACTGCTGAAAACCTGCTTGTAAGCGACATATTCTCCTCCTCGATTAGCCATAAATTTATAGAGTTACCTGTAATACTAATAACTTCACATATATCATGTTAGGATTATACTTGGAATTTACATTGATATATTTCAGTAATTATTCCCATTAGAAAACTCTTATTTTTTATTAAAAGTATAAAATGCTAATCTAATTTCATCTTATTATTCTATGAATCCTAAAAATGTTGTGTTACACGTTACACCTATTAAATTCACTTCATATTATAAATATCAATGATTGTATTCTTAAACAAAGGAGAAGAAAAAAATGGCATCTAATATGCTTTCACTTAGTATAAATAAATCGGGTAATGTACCCATTCTTTTAGGAGGAACTTCTTCCTTCACTGCTAGTATAAGAAATTTAAGTCCTACAGAGAGATATTATAACCTTAGTTTATCCCTTGCTCTTCCTGATGGACTTACTCTTTCCTCTTCTACTATAACGCAGACTTCTAAAACAACTAACACTGATGGTAGTAGTGTGTATTATTGGACAAACTTAAAGGACTTAGCTGCACTTGAAGTCCCTTATACCTTTGATATAACCCTAAAATCCTCTACTACTTTCAAAAATGGTTCCTCAATTCCCTTTGGCTACGTCTTTAGCAATATAGTTTTCTCTTGTTCAGTAGACACTATGCCTAGAGGTATCTATGACTTAGGAAATGAAAAATTTTCTCAAAGTTCTACCATAAGCTTTAAAGCTATAAGATTCATGTGTACCTCCTCAACATCTGGAAAGGTTTTAAAAGGTGCCGGCAGCAGCTTATCATTAAATGATTATTCTCAAGTAACTACCTGCACTTGTAAATTCACAAATAACACTACCACTACTTCTACTGTGAATATATCTATATTGCTGGATGATGGTATTCGTTATATAGGTAATATAAGTACCTCTGGAACTGATGCAAGTAGTTTTTTATATCCAAATATAAGTACTGTTTCAATTAATGGCAAACAATATATCCAACTATATTATAGTGCTATAACTCTCTCTAAAAACAGTAACACTACCTTAGTTTTCAGTTATGCTATTTGGAATAGATATAATAATAACTTAGGTGATTTATTAATTCATGGCACTAAGCTTAATATATCTGCTAATATGGTGTCTACTTCAGATAGTGATTCATATTCTAGCACTTCAAGTTTTTCTGCTATGGATTTAATTATCTCTACCTCTGTTACTAAGTCTTTAGTGGATATTCAAACTTCATTACAATTTAAATATATATATTCTGTTGGACAATATTATGATCTTAAGGATATAGCTATAAATTACTTTATAGCTGATGGTGTTTACTATAACTCAAGTACACCTAGCCCAGTTTCGGCAGTAGATGATCCTACACTTAAAGGCTTTAATCTTAATTATAACTTCCCAACAGCCTCTAAGAATTCTCAAAGCACTGTAACCATAAATGCTGTCATTAGTTCCTTCTATAGATATAAGTTAGATTCAAATAATAATTTTCTTCCTGTAGTTGCCTTTGATTCCTTTATTGAAAGCACAAATATCTCAGCTACAACAATACAATTAAATTCTATTGTTACAGATTCAGCTTCTACTTCCTGTAGCATAAATATTGCTGCATTAAAAAAGGAATTCTTAAACGGTTATTATAGTGACGGCTCCTTGAAATCTATTTCAACTTTAGCACCTGGAGATTTTGCACAGTATAGATTGACCTATGATGCTCTTACTTTAAAAGCAACTCAAAAGGCTATCTTTGTTGATGATTTCTTTCCATTATCAACAGATCCTATAAATAATCTAAACTATAGTTATGGTGGTTATACTCCATCTACGCTTACTCCGCAGTTAATTGACCCTCACGGGGTAGATTTCAACTATGGCAATTTCCCTGGTAATTCTTATTCAACTATAACCTTCAAAGTTCCCATTGCCTTATTAGGTAGTTCTGCTCAAAATATAAATCTACTAAAATTGAAAGGGCTTAACACCAATAATATCGCTTATAGCAATAGAACTCAGGTAACAGTTAATATTGGAACTCCAAACCTTCAATTAACTAAAACCGTAACAGGACCTAATATTAACTCAATTAAAGCTGGAGAAGTCTATAGCTATACAGTTAAAATAAGCAATACTAATACACTTGGTACTGAAACAGATGCTTTTAACTTTACTCTTAGCGATGCCTTTTCCACTTGGTTTACCTTAATCCCTAGTTCAATTAGTGTAAGTGGAACTGGAGCATCATCAGCACCTACTGTAACTTCATCAGGAATTCAGCTTCCTATTAATAAATTAGCTCCTGGTCAATCTCTAACTTTATTCTATAGTGTAACTATAATAGATACCTTAGCACCAGGAGTTAAAATCCAGACCACAGCAACAAATACTAATCCTTACTCCCAAATATATCTTGATGGTGGCACTAACTTCCAATACTCTAGCCTCATAAAGACAGCAAGCACAACTATATCAGCACCAATTATAGTTTTATCTAAAAGCTATATTCAGGACACCATTAAAATTGGCTCTAATATAACCTATGTTTTAACCCTTACTATTCCTCAAGGAACCATAGCCTATGGAGTAACTGTAAGTGATACTCTACCTAGTGGACTGCAATCTTATTTAAATTCTGCTAGTAGAAATGGTTTTAGTGTAACCCCTACTGTATCTGGCAGCACTATAACCTTCCCTTCTGAAGGAACTATAGATGCTCGTTTAAATAGTCAAGTTATAACTTACACCTTATTATATAAAGTTACTTCTGGCTCTAAATCCTTAAATGCTCTAACTTCAACTCAAACTAATACTGGAAAGGTAATTTATAAACAAACTTCTAGTGGTTCAACTTTAACTATCAATACTCCTCTAGTTGTAACTATAAATCATCCTAATATAGGAATGCTTCTAAGTGTTACAGATAGAACTTCTTCTATAACATCAACTACTACTGCAAATATAAATACCTCTTCTATATTAGACTTTAAACTCACCTTTCAAAACAATAGTAATGTGGATCTTATAAATGGAGTTATTAAAATACCTCTTAATACAAACTTTATATTTGTATCAATTAATAATTCTGTTCAATGCTCCCCTTACTATGACACTGCAGCTAAGAGCATAATATTAAGCATTTCTAGTTTAGTGGCTTCTGCCTTAGGCTTTGTTACCTTCACATTAATACCAGTTTCATCTCTTAGAGCAGGTAGCACCTTAACAATGCAAGCAACAGCAACCCAATATTATAATACTCTTTCAAGTTATCTTTATAGCGGAGAGCAAAGTAATATTTTATCTATAGTTACTACACCTGGGGTTTCTCTTCTTCCAAATCCATCTGATAGAATAGATGATTCAACCTCCTATATAGTAACTAAACCTGGTGGAACTGCTACGATTATTAATAACTTCAAAAATACTGGTGGAGGTTATGATGACTACAGCTTAGCTATAAATGCTGTATCAATTCCATACAGTCTGTATATTGATGATATAAAAATAGCAGATGTTGCTGCTAATACAAAATATCAAGCTAATTTGCCTGTGCTAAGTAATCTTGCTCCTAATAGTACAAAGATATTTAAAATACTAACTACGATACCTTCTGACTCTAACTTGGGAGCACGATATGATTTTGTAGTTACAGTAGCATCAAAGACTTCACCTTATCCAAGTAAAACAGTTTTAAATATTGACCCTAGCTAAGAATAAAAATTTAAGGACTACAGGCTATTAATTCCATAGCCTGTAGTCCTTAAATCTCTATTAACAAAGAAGTATTTACAAATATTCTTCTACAATCTACCTTCTTATAAGTAGATTGCTCAATAGTTGCTTTAACACTCTTATCTTCACAATACTCTAATCCACTTGGTACTAAAAGAAAGCTTGAAAATCCTTCTTGTTCTCTAAAACTTTGAACCCCAGATTTATAATTGTATATTACTTCATAGTCAATTGCTCCAATAATAATAAGATTGCTTAAATCATTACTGTCATAACTAGATGTCGTTGTAATAGGAGTTTCTACTAACTTCGTATCAATTATTTTCACTTTTATTTTAACTGATATAATATCTTTTATTGAAGGCATACACTTAGAAATACTTAAAAGATTACTCACCTCAAGTTGTTTAAATAAATCTTTTCTTATTTGAGTTGAAACTACATTGCTTTCCTTTTCTACTCTTTCAGGCTTTTCCTCAATATTATATATATAATCATATATTGCCTTTGAAGAATTGTTTATAATATGCTCCTCATTTTCTTCATTCACTAAAACCTTAAAAGAAATACTTATTGAATCACCAGGCAAAATAGTACCTATATAAAATCCTTTTATGGGATTTACACATCTTATATTTACCTTATTAACAAAAACGCTATTAGAAATGAATCTTAACCCCTTTGGAATTGAATCCTGAAAAAATACATTAGTAACATCAATATCACTTATATTTTTTATGACTATATCATAAGTTAGTACTTCAAACTTTGATATAGTATCCTTATTAACCTTCTTTGTAACAGAAATCAATTCATTAATAACATCAGTTGATACTACATTACTAAATACAGTATTAACTATACTTGGAGATACGGTATCTGGTTTATATCGAAAAGTTACTCTACATTCATTAGAAATTCTCATTTTTTATTCTTCCTTAATCAACTTTTTATCATCATACTCAATAAATATAGTAGTACTTATTAGAACCTTATTCTCACTTATTTTAGCTAAACTCCCATCCTCTATAATATATCTTAGATTTATAATATTCTCGTCACAAACTGGATTAGGAATCACTATAAATGTACTAAAAGACATACTCTTCTCTAATACATACGCATTACTAAATTCATTGCCACATCCTTTTTTCTTCTTAGGTTTAAAATATATGCTAACATCAACATAACCCATTAAAACAAGTTTTTTACCTGTTAAATATTGTCCCTCTATTGAAAGTCCATTTATTGTGTTTATTATCTTTGCAGATATTATCTTTAGATTTCCAACCTTTAAATCTAAAGTATATTCTGAATCTACACCACAAGGTACAACTAAATTTTCATATATATTGAATTGTTTAAAATACCTAGGCAACTCAACTTCTTCACATGCAGTAAACCCATGCTTCATTTCCTTTAAATTCAAAGTACTCATTTTCTCCTCCAAACATACTTACTTTAATAAATTACTATATAAGATTTATATTTTAAAAGGTGATAATTTAAAACGTTATTTATCAAATATATATTTGATAAATAACAACAAAAACTTATATACCAGCTAATAACCAGTATATGATTCATATGACTTTAAGTTACTTTTTAATACAAATTACTACAAATTGAAGTTTTATATATTAATATAAGGTTTTATACTTACAATTACTAAATGCTCATAAAAATTATTAATACTATTTATCTATATCCCTTTTTAAACCCTATAAATTTACTCTTCATAACAAAATAAAAAATTACATAGTCCCACTAATTTATCTTTACATATATTAAGAACTACTCTTCATAAAAAACAAAAGATTACATAATCCTTATAATAAGAATCCTGTAATCTTAATTAAGTACTACCTTTTAAATGTTTTATTTCCTTCTTTAAACTCTCAACTTCACACACTAAAGCATTTACACATTGAGTAAGTTCTCTTATCTGATTTTCATAATCTACGTTACTAGGGTTACTGCTCGTATTGGATGCTCCCGAGGCAGTTCCCCCAGTTGATGATGTTGAACTTGATGAACTTCCACTCCCCTGTGTATTGCTAGTACAATATGGATTTACTATATTTCTATTTTTTCTATTATAATATCTCCCTGGCCCTGTTTGAAAATATTGCTGTTGTGAGTTATAAGTTAAAATAACTTGCCCTATTAGTTCAAACCAGTTTCCTATAGCATTCTGTACATTAAAGGGTAAATTACCCGCCATAACATCTCCTATAACTTCTCCCATTATAATAAATAACTCAGGATTTAAATCTTGAAATCCAAAGGGTATATCCTCACACCCCTCTGTACTATTTGTGTTACCTCCTTGAGTTCCACCTTGCCCACTACTTTGCCCGGCACCTTGGTTATTGGGATTGCTTCCGTTGCCTACATTAAATATACAATTTTTTATAAACTCATTAAAACCATCTAATCCCTTAAAATCCATTAGCACCTCTTTAAATAAATTAGTTTACTTATTATATTATTCACTAAAGCTACTTTATGATAACAATATTAATAAGATACGTTTTAGATACGTTTTAAATAACCCTTTATTTTTAAAATTATTATATATTAATCATAACTATCCTTACACAAAAATAGCAGACTCTTAAGTTATCTATTTTTGCTTATAACTTAAAATCTGCTATTTAAATCTATTTCTTTATGAATTTAAAACTTAAATCTATTTTCTTTTTCTCATCATTCCTAAACCTAAACTACTTAAAGATATAAGGCCTAATGCCAAATACTGCGCGGCTCCAAAATCCCCTGTTTTAGGACTATCTTTTTGCTTCACAAAGCTATTCTCTTTCTTCTTAGATTCCTTCTTAGGAGTTACTTTGGCTACCCCTTCTTCTTTTTTTATTGCCGGATCTACTGTAACAATTATTTTCTTAATAGCTTTACCACCATTACTATCTACTACCTCATAGGTTATTTCATATTTACCTACTTTATTGGTATCTACACTTCCTAATACTTTTATATTTTCCTTAGGAATTATTCCGTCTTCCTTATCCTCTGCCGTCACTAATTCTAAAGCTTCGAACTTGTCCCCTTCTTTTATAGTTACATCCTCTGCTTTAATAATTGGTATACTATTGATTAACTGCATTTTCGGAACTACTGTAACAGTGATTCTCTTTATTGCTTTTGCACCATTACTATCCGTTACCTCGTAGGTTATTTCATACTTCCCTACTTTATTGGTATCTACTTTTCCTAGCACCTTTATGTTTCCACTAGGAATTATTCCGTCTTCCTTATCCTCTGCTGTCACTAGTTTTAGGGCATCAAACTTATCCCCTTCTTTTATAGTTACATCTTCAGCTCTTATATTCGGTATATTATTAAGCTTCTGTGGTATCTTTCTTACTATGTTATAAGATACTTCAAAACGTCTATCACCTATATTATTAACATGCCATTCTATAGCATTATTATTTACTATTTCTTTAATTCCCTCTACAGAACATTTAAAGGACCCTGGCACAATGGAGTACCCCTGTTCTACAGTATCTTTTAAATTATAATTAAAAGATCTAATATCACTACTTACTTCTCTTAAATTCTTCGTTAACTGAGCTAAATCCCCCGCATAGGAAAACTTACTTTCATCAGATGCCATCATCCTAAATAAACTCTCATTTTCCTTTGTGTCCTCTAAAAACTCTCTATAATTAGAGCTTCCAATTTGCTCATTATTCAAAAACATAGAGTATACTTTATATCCCTTATTTTTAATAGAATTAATTCTTTGCTCAATTAAATATCTTAAATCATAAAACTCTGCCTTAGAATTATCATACACTCTTCCTTTTAATAAGGCATTAGTGTTTATATAGCTAGTATCAATAACTTTCTTTTCTGCTCCTGGATAATCTCCTAACTCCTTACTAAGTTTAGAAGTTTCTCTATCATACTCTTCAAAATCAATTTCATCATTATTTAGCTTTTTATTTAATTCATCTATTTTATTTTTAATGACACTACCCGGATAATAATTGGAATGTTCACCATAATAGTTTCCTGTTGCGGAATAATAATAATCCCTTTCAGGTCCAATATTAGGATGTCCATCACCTAATACAATTAATATTTTTTCATCAGCATCAGCTCTTGAATTATTATCTAAATCTTCTTCAGCCTTAGCTAGTCCATCTAATAAAGGAGTAAACCCTCCAGCCTTTATGGAATTCACAGCTTCCATAGCTGCATTTAAATCCTTACCTAATGGGTATATTGTCTTTATGCTTGTCTCACTTTTTATTTCTAAATCATTTTTACCATATATAACAGATGGTCCTTTAAACACTGTTATACCAACTCTATCATAATTTCCATCTACTCCAGAAATAAATTTATTTATAATATTTTTTGCCTGCTGCATGTTCTCATCTTTTTCCTTCATGGAACCCGAAGCATCAATTAAAATTTCAATATCAACCTTCTTTTTCTGAGGAATATCATCAAGATTTTTCTCTACTGTCAGTGTTACCTTTTTTTCCTCTTCCAAATCAGTTTTTCTTACCTGTTCAACTTTTTTCACTGCACTATCCCAATTTTCTTCTGCAAACACAGTGCCACAATTTCCTATCAAACTTCCAATCATTGCAACAACTGCAACAAAACTTATGTATATCTTATTTTTCTTGCTCTTTAATTTCATTCCGTCTCCCCCTTTGTACTGACAAATATTATTATAACATTTTTTTCCATATACGCAAGAACTTTTTTACCATTTTTATGGAAATTTTTGTTTCCCCCTCTCTTTCCACATATTATTCTAAAACAATTTATATATATAGCACCTAAATTTTTTCTTAATTCTATTTGGGTCTATTGACTTTAATCTTATTTATTGCAAATTAACATATTAACTTTGTATAATAAAAGATATATTGAACTATTGTCCAAAATATTTAGTATAAGATATATTTAAATTAAGCTATTTTAGCTTATTATGTTTTAATCATTAAACTTTTTAGTATTTAAGAAACTTATTATACTGTGATAACTTTCAACTTCATAATACTCAAAGCTTTATCATATTTTAATAAGCTCTTTAATGATTAAAAGGGATTAAGATAAAATTTACGTGAAAATAAAATAGCTTGTTATACCTCACAAATAACTAAAAGAAGTGAAAGGAGGATTTAGTGAGTGACCATCTTTACCAAAGTTGCTCTCGCTAAGGATATGCTATGAAAATTTTAATCGCTGATGATGACGAAAGAATTTTACGTTTACTATACGACTACTTGAGTTTTAATAAATACAATGTATTAACAGCTAAGGATGGCGAAGAAGCTCTTACCATCTTTAAACGTGAAACTATAGATTTAGTACTACTTGATGTTATGATGCCTATTTATGATGGATGGATTGTTTGTAAAGAAATTCGTAAAACATCAGACGTTCCTATAATCATGCTTACAGCTAAGGACAGTGATTTAGACGAACTATTTGGCTTTGATATTGGTGCAGATGATTACATATCCAAGCCATTTAACATAACTTTATTGCTCGCTAGAATAAAGAGATTATTTAAAAGTAACTCCAAGGATAATGAACTAAACACATTAAAATATAGGGGCATTGAGATATTTGAAGATAACCACGTTGTAAAAATTGATAATGAAATAATAGACCTTAATCCTAAGGAATTTGACTTATTAGTTTACTTTATAAAAAGCGCCAATATAGTTTTAAGTAGAGATTCACTTCTTAAAAATATTTGGGGTAACGACTACTTTGGAGATACTAGAACTGTTGATACTCATATTAATAGGCTAAGAAACAAACTAGGTCTTTACTCTACCTGCCTAAAAACCGTACGTGGTTTTGGCTATAAGTTAGGTGAAGAATAATGAAATCCATTAGAGTTAAATTATTTATAGGCATAACATTAATACTTAGTATATTTTTTAGCGGCGTTTTAATATATGGTTTAAACTTTAAAAATTATTTTCAAAAGGAAAAGTTTCATGAAATGGAAAGTGTTATTTCATCCATAGAAGAACATTTACCTAATGCCTCCAACGAAGATTTAATAAACTTAGTAGATTCTCTTTCTACTACATACAATGTTCAAATAGATATAAAGGATGCTTTAACAGAGAGGGCTATTTACAGTACTCATAAAATAGGTCGTAATTCTAACATGAATAATGCAGGTATGCTTAAAAATAGATTTGAAATTTTAAAGAATTTGGGAGTTAAAAATAAAATATCTCGTGAACTTCTTCGTGATAAATCTACTGGTATTGATTTTTTAACTTCCTCAAAGGCAATTAAATCCACAGAATATTCTGTTGTAGTGAGAACCCCTATTAGTGTTATGGATGATGCTGTAAAGAAATCTGTAAGTTTTCTTATGCTTATTTTTCTTCCCATAACTATAATAGTTTTATTAGCAGTTGTTTTATTTTCTAAAACTTTTACAAAGCCAATTATAGAAATAACTAAAAAGACCTCTAAAATTAAGGATTTGAATTTTAGTGATGATTTAAATGTATTACGACAAGATGAATTAGGTGTCTTAGCAACTAGTGTAAATGACCTCTCTCATAACATAGAGTTTACTTTAAAAGAATTAAATGAGAAAAACTTAGAGCTTGAAGAAATGATAAAAAGAGAGCAGCTTAATCATCACTTAAGTAAGAAGTTTGTCTCTGATATATCTCATGAACTTAAAAGTCCTATTTCTGTTATATCAGGTTATGCTCAGGCTTTGGAAGCTGGGTTTATGTCATCTAAAGAAGACTCTGACTATTATATAAGTGTTATAAATGAAGAGTCCCAAAGAATGAGTGTAATAGTTAATGATTTACTTGATTTATACAAACTGCAATCAAAAACCTTTACTCTAAATTTAAAGAAAATAAACCTTTGTAATCTTGTAAAAAGCATAATTAAAAAGAATCAACTTATAATAGAAAATGAAAATATTAATCTTATTACTGAACTGGAAGAGGTAAATGTCATAGGCGATAAGGTTAGGTTAGAACAAGCTATTCAAAACTATATTAATAATGCTTTAAGTCACATTGATGATAATAAAATCTTAAAAATATCTATAAGCAAGGATACTACTTCTACTTATATATCAATTTATAATAGCGGTAAAAATATATCCAATGAAGATATGAGTACAATTTGGGAAAGGTTCGTTAGAGTTGATAAAGTACGTAATTATAAAGAAAATAGAGTTGGCCTTGGCTTATCCATTGTTTCTGAAATAGTTAAGCTACATAAGGGTACTTACGGTGTCTCTAATAAGGATAATGGAGTTGAGTTTTGGATCAAATTAGATTTATGTCTATAAATTCTTAACTTCTTTGTTAAAGAAGTATTAGATTCTTGTGACATTCCTGTGACATTACTACATTAAAATTTAGTTATAGAAAAGTTATTAAAACTTAATTTCTTATTTTTACACAATGACTAATACTTATATATTATTACCAACTAAACTAAGCTTGGTAATATTAAAGCATATAAAACCACCCATTTTAGAATAGCTATAAAATAAGTACTTTACGTTATTGCGTGAAAATCAATACTATATTTCTACTATAACTAAATTTTATATTTTATGAGGAGGAATTTCATATGAAAAAATACGCACTAATTTTAGCACTAGCTGGAGCAGTAACAATTGGAGGAACAGCTTTAACTTATGCAAGCGACGCTCCTGTTCCTACAAATACAGAATGTACAAATACTTCTATAGCTAAGAATCATAAGGGAATCAACAAACTAATGAAGGAAGGTTTGTCCTTTGAAGATGCAAAACAAGAGATTCTAAAATATAAATTTGAAAGAGTTGATGCTGCTGTTGAACGTGGTGTTATAACTGCTGAAAGAGGCGAAGAAATCAAAGCTGAAATGAAAGCAAACTCTGATAAATGCACAACACCTGAAGAATTTAAGAATCTTCATGGTGGTTATGGACTAAATAAAGGACTAAAGGGAAAAGGGAAAGGTGACGGTTCTGGAAATGGTTCTGGTAAAATGAGAAGTCAAGGCAAGGGGCAAGGAGCTTGTACTCAAGTTACTGATAACCAATAATACACATTTTAAAGCCTAAAACTTAATTAAAAACAAAGTGGTTGGATATTAAATCTATTCCTACAATATACACATTGAACGTAAAACCATTGTATGAATTGTAGTACTAATCCTTAATACACCAACCACTTCTATATTTTATTAACTTGAAGTCATCTAACTTATGTAATATAACCCTCCTATCAGCCCTCATATACTAAATCAATCAAAATTTTATTTGTTTATTAATATTTATCAAAAAATAAATTAACTTATATTTTATAGATTTTAACGATACCATCTTCAAGTTATATTAACATCATACATGCAATTCTCTTGACTTTTTACATTATTCGATTTTTTATTCAACAACCTTCATGGTGGATCATATTATAGAGTATAGATTTGTTTTATAAAAACGTAAAACCTAAAGTTTTGTAAAACATTCTGCATTTTAATGCTCATTAAGGAGGTGTTTTTAATGTGTGGTAGAGGTATTCTTTTCAATGTAAATGAAAATATTGTTAAATGCGGTTTAGAATCTTCATATATAAGATTTGTCCGTGATCTTAATAGATATCTTCTTGCAAAATATCCTAATTTCTATTTAGGATTGCAACTTTATAGAGATAGATCTATCCCAAATGTATTCCATGTTATAGCTGCATATAGAGATGTACCTGGTATATATGCTGTTGCTCCTATAATTTCTAAACGCATAGGTGATATATATGAATCTGTATGGGGAAACTCTGTACAACGTACAAGCATAGTATCATTTCTTAACTCAAAGAAGATAAATTTATAGTAATATTAAAAAGGGTCATAGCACTAATAAACTCCTAGTTTAATATATTGTATTTATAAATCAACTTACAAATACAATATACTATGAGGTTATTCTTGTTGCTATCACCCTTTTTTAATTCATCATTTTTTCAAGTACTTAATATATATACTATTTTTTATTTTTCTTTTTATTAAATATTAATCCTACTAATGAAGCTGCACCTAAGCCTATATATCCCAATGCCCCAACATCTCCTGTTTTAGGACTTGAAGAGTTAGTATTGTTGTTTGGTTTTGCTTCTTCTGGCTTAGTAGTACCTGGTTTATTTTCATTTGGCTTAGTAGTTGAACTATTAAATGCTATTGGTTGAACTACTGAACCTGAGAATTTAGCTTCTACATTTCCAACCTTAACTTCTTCATTGAATTTATAAGATTGTTCCTTCACAGTTTCATCAATATTTTCCCATTTAATTTTATTTGATTCAGAATCATAAGAACCATTTCCAGTTATATCTGTAGGTAAAGCATTTTTACCTTCTAGATTTTTTATCTTATTTTCTAATTCAAACTTATCATTACAAGTTTGCTCTTGTAATTGTATTTTTTGATCTATTAAGTTTAAGTTCTTTAATTTACTCATACCACTTAATGGACTTATATCACTTATTTTATTATTATCTAAAAATAATCTTTCTAATTGATTTAAGTTACTTAATGCACTTACATCACTTATTTTATTAAAATCTAAAAATAACTCTGTTAACTTAGTTAAATTCTTTAGTGGAGTTAAATCCTCTATTTCATTAACAGCTAAATCTAAAATTCCTAATTCAGTCATATTCTCTAACACTGATATATCCTTTAAATTTGAAGCCTTTAAAGATAACACTAATAATTGATTCATTTTTTTCAAAGCTGAAAAATCACTTATAGGATTATTATCTAATTGTAAACTTAATATACTAGTTAAGCCCTCTAAAGGCTTTATATCAGTTATTTTATTTATTGATAAATCTAAAGCTGTTAAACCAGTTAATTTTTGTAGTACATCTATATTGCTTATTTGATTATCACTTAGGCCTAAAAACCCTAATTGTGACATAGTACTTAAATCTTCAATGTTACTTATATTATTAGAACCTAAAAGTAAAGCTTCTAACTTAGATAAACTTTTTATAACCTCTAAATTACTTATCTTATTTGAACTCAAATCCAAATACTGTAAGCCACTTAAATTTTTCAATGTATCTATATTTTCTATTTTGTTTTTAGATAAATTTAAAAATTTTATATTTTTTAATGATTCTATTGGTGTTATATCACTTATATTATTATTCTGTAAACTCAAAACTTCTAAGTTAGTTAGGACTTTTATTATTGATATATCAGGTGAGCCTATATCGTCTAATTGCAAGTTGCTCAAATTAATACAGTATTGTAAGCCTTCTAAATTGCTTATATCAACACCCTCTATATCTATAGCTTCAATTGATTCTAATTGAGTTTTTGTTATATCGCTATCTGCTTCTTGGGATAAATGTTTGTTTAATTCTTTCTTTAAATTCTGATCTGGAATATTAATTATTTCCTCTGCTTCACTCTTCTCTTGAGTTTCCTCTATTTTATCTTCTGCTTTATTGGCATTTTCTACTTCGTCCATTTTGTCTTGAATAACTTTGTCAACTACATTTTGATTCTCTTCTAACTTAACTTCTTCTTTAATATCAGTATTAATATCCTCTGCGAAAACATTGATTTGTGAAACTTGAAATAACATTGCCGCCGACATTACACCAGCTAATGCTTTTTTACATTTTAACTTTTTGCTATTCATCTTATAGCCTCCTAAAAATAAATAAAAGTATAGATATGATATTAAATTATTAGTACAAATGTACATAGTACACTACCCTATTACATTACATATTCTATCAGTTTTATTTTTACATTTCAACTATATTTTTGTTAATTTTCATAATTTTCTATATAGTCTCTCAATAAATATGCATTTAGATTTATTCATACTTATTTATAAATTTATCAATAAAAAATTCATATTTTATAATTCAACATATGCCTAACTCATAATGATTTGTGCTAATTATATTTATATAGTTTAGACCATATTTACATATAAACTCTGATTAATATTCTATATTTGTACCAATGTTTTTTTCTTTATTTAAACAATTGTAAATTCAAGCATCTTCATCCATGTATGTTTATCTATAATTTGTCACCCAATAAATTAGTATCTAATAATGTTTAATGTTATTTCTGTAAACCATAAAAAACCGTGTATAACTAAGCTTTGATCCTTAAAGCTATACACAGTTTCTTTTAATCATATATTATTCTATTTTTAAATTTCACTTTATAACTTTAAGGTTCCTTTTCTTCTTTCACATATGTCCACGTCTTACCCTCATCCTTTGACTCATATAATGCACTAATACCCCCATTGTAATCTCCATCAGAACCTTGCCCAACAAGCATATTAAGCACTCCATCCTTTTCATAAGGCATACTAGGGAAATCAAATACATCTATACTCTCTCCATTATCTAATTTTACTTCATGTGTTTCATATATAGCCCTTTCAAAACTTAATCCACCATCTCTTGTAACATATAAATCTGCACTAGTCCCTGATGCACCTGATAAAGCCAGAAATCCAAGCTTTTCATTTATAAACTTAACTCCAGCTGCAGCACCACCATCTCCATTAAAGGGATCCTCATTTATAATATTCCAAGTGTTTCCTCCATCTTCAGTATTGTAAAATGAATAAAATGCTGTACCCAAAGCCTTATTAACTACTTTTAACTTATATCCTAAATTCTCATTTAAAAAGAATTGTTCATTACTATTTCTAGCATCTTCCTGTTCTTTCCTCTTATCAAGCTCCTCCTCAGGTAAAGTTTCAGATTTACTCCATTCTTCATCAACCTTTAAATTGTATCTCATTGGAGTTATTGTGTTTTCTTGTCCTAGTACATATAAAGATACGGTATATCCAACTATTTCATTCATCGAACCTAAAAGTTTGCTTTCACCACCATCTTCATTTAGGTTTATAATCCCTTCTGAATTATATCCCCATGACCTTTTTCCGTAATAAAGCAGTCCATATTCATTTTGATTTAAACTATCCACTGCATTTTTAAGCTTAATAGCCCTTACAGTTTTAATTAGTGGTTCTACTAATTTATCCTCATTATAGTTAGCATCTACATATCCTTTTACCCTTAAGAATATTTTATCTGACTTATTTTTGTCATAACTTATTAAGTAACTTTCATCTTTGTTCTTATCATCTTTACCATAAATAAATGTATCAAATGAGGTAATAATTCCATCCTTATCAAATTGAAGATTAAAGGAATCTGACATATACAATTTTTGTGGCAAAGGATATTTCTCATTTATATCATCAAAAATTCCTTGTACTCCACTTTCATATATATTGTTATGTTTAAACTCAACCTTCTTTTCATATCTTATTCTATCTATAAACCAAGCTAGTTTCCCACCATAATTAGTAGCACTTTTATATATTGGTACTCCATAAGCTACAGTTATTGCTAAAATTATAATAACGCAACTTATAATAGCGCCTCTTATCCTACCTGAGTCAAAGAACCTTTCAAGTAGCCCCTCTTTATTTCTTATAACTCTAATTACAGTCCATAGAATAACAATTATAGAGAATGTGACGCATCCTAATAATATATATAGGTTATTATCCATCCTCCCATACTTACATAAGGAAGTTAATTCAATACAGAAAACCCAATAAGTAATTAACAACAATGGATTCGTTATCAAAGATATAAATATATTTTTAAGCTTTTTCACAAAACCTTCCTCCCCTCACTTTCAATGTATAAGCAAAACTACTTATACTCTTACTTTACCATATATTTATATTATTATTACTTAATAATATTTAAACTTATCTTAAATAGTCTCATCTTCCTACTTTGCCTTACTTATAAATTAAATATAATATAATTTAAGCCTATTTAATGGTTCTCATAATGATCTCAACCTTGTAATTGATAACCTTCAACTCTACTTATATAAACTACATTTATAAACTATGAATTCTAACTCCTAATTTCCAATATACTTGTAGAAAACAAATAAAAAGCACCTGAAAAGTTCCCCCTTACTTACAGTACATGGTCCAACTTCATAAGTGCTTTTTTATTAAATTACTATCTATTTTCCATCAAAGCTTTCTTTACTATAACCCTGCACATCAAGATTAAAAATATCTTTATTCATAGCTTCATTAAAGTTTATTTCCTTAAGGCTAAATCCATTTACAGCTTTATCATTTGCATCTAGTTCATCATATTTAAGTACTATTCCAGTCTCATCATCAATTAAAGCTATATACTTTTCTGCCTTTGACCTCTCATCCTTACCATAGCGTAATCCTGAAATCTTAACACACTTTCTACCTAAAAACTCTTCATTACCATCAATGTCCCATTTACTATAATCCTTCATGTAAGTTCCTAATATAGCTTCTGATAAAATACTTTTATCTACGCCTAAAAGAAGTTCCGTACTTCTAGGTAATATTACATTTCCTTCATTATATCTTTGATTAGGCATCAGCTTACTTAAATCAGATTTTTTTACACCCTCATATTCATCTTGACTAACTACTTGAATATCCCTATATGTCTTATTCTTCTCATCAAAATCTCTACACTTTCCATCATTAAATATAGTTTTAATGTCCTTACTCTTGGAATTTATTTCAATTAAACTCATATTACTTTTTACATCTATATTAAATTTAATATCCTCATTATCAAATGAAATACCAAATTGATTTATCTCCCCTTTTACAGTATCAAAAAAATCAATTGAGTTTATTATTTTATAGTGTATAAGTTGTTTTTCATTCATTGATTTTAAGAAATCATTAGTTACCTCTGTTGTTAAGGCTGTATCCTGATTCACAATCTGCTTATCAGTAACATTAAACCTATTTGGATCATTTTCTCTTTTATGTTTCATATTTAAAAATGTAACTGCACCTAATGCAACTCCTATTATTAAAATCACTAATATTAATATTTTATTTATACTGTTTCTTCTCATAATATACACCCACAATTCATGTTATTTTTTCAAAGATAAAGCAACATATTTTTCATGCATTTTCATTTCCTTAAATACCTCTTCAATTTCTTTACTGTACATTTCCTTAGGGAAGTATAACTCAAAGTATTCATTTTTATAAGCTTTTGGAATAGAATATTTTATCTGTATATCCCTTTCTTCTTTCTGCTTTAATAAATCTTCCTTCTGCTCTTTATTTCTTCCAACAGGAACATCTAATATAATATTATTAGTTACAAGTTTACTCTTATAATAAAAAGGTTTTATATCCACCTCTTTATTGCTAGTATTTTCCACTGTTAAATCTATAGTATATATGATTTCTGAGTCCCCTTCACTTTCACTGGAAATACCCTTAGCAGTAATTTCAATATCATCTAACTTAATCACCTCTCCAGTACTATATCCCTTTACATCATACTCTTTAACAATTCCATCATTTATCTTGTAATATCTATATCCTATAAAGATAGCAATAATTATCAATATAAAACTTACTATAACTATTCTTTTATTTCTCATATACTCTCTTCCCCTGAAATAGTATTCTTTATTTTTCCACTATCAATCTTAAAAATCTCATCACAAATCTCCTCTAGTTCTTCACTATTATGATTAGAAAGAAGTATTATCTTACCTTTTTCCTTTAGTCCTAAGATAATCTTATTTAATTTTTCTATAGATTCCTCATCCAATGCATTAGTAGGTTCATCTAATATAATAATCTCTTGATCCTCCATTATAGCCTGGGCAATTCCTAACTTCTGCTTCATTCCCAAGGAATACTTTTTAAATGCTTTTTTATCCTCTGGATCTAACCCTACTGCCTTCAATACCTCTTTAATTTTATTATCATCTATCTTATTATTAATTTCTGATAGATATTTTAAGTTCTTAAATCCTGAATAACCAGCTATAAATCCTGGATTTTCTAAGAGTACACCAACATTCTCAGCGTATACTCCACTTTTCACTATATCATTTCCATTAATAATAATAGAACCTTCTACTTTAATAAACCCACATATAGCCCTAAATAGCATAGTTTTCCCTGAACCATTTTTGCCCTTAAAGCCGTAAATCTTCCCTTTAAATAAGTCTAAATTTATTGAATTAAGAATTATATTCCCATTAATTTGTTTATTAACATTTCTAAGTTTAATGTAAGCTTCTTTCATAATTTCCTCCTTTAAAATATATCTGTTTTGATTATTATCTTGTAACCTATTATAAAAAAACAGCTCCAAGTAATTACTGTAAATACTACCGAATCAAGTATTGTGAAATTATGAGTATATTCAAAGGGGACATGTCTTAAGATTATACTATGCTGTCCAATAAAAAATTTACTTTCCACGAATACTGAAGTTGCATATAAAACTATACTTACTAGAAACGCATATAAAGATTTAATTTTAAAAGATAATGCTGTGAATATAGCACTTACTGCTATGGATGTCATTGAAAATAATATAAAGACCTGTGCTATAAGTTCTATGCTTCCTATTTTGTTATAATGCTCACTCATAATTTTATAAACACCTGAATAATTTAAATTTGCTAAAACACAAGTTATAGCCAATAAAGAACCGTAATAAATAATTATAGCTATACTAGCCCAGATAACCTTTGATATATAAATATACTGTATTTTTCCTACTCTAATAAGTACATACTTTCCATTACATTTCATATCATTAGAAATGTAATCTCCAACTACATACAATATATAAGCATTTATAAGTAACCAAAATATCGGAAATTGAAAACCACTATTTAAGTTTTGATTAACTAAGTTAGTAATATATTCGCATCCCTTATATATATTAAAAACTGTATTTTTGACATCGATAATTTCATACCCTCTTTGTGAAAATATAAAAAGCACATTATACAATATATAAACAAAATAAAATGGTATCATCTTAAAGATAAAAGGTATAAAACTCATTTTAATATCTCTTTTTACTAAACGCTTTATAATACTTATACTGCTTAAGTTTTTCTTCATACCTTTATACACCTGTCCTACCCAAATACTGATCTTTTTCTAAGTTAATATACTTTCCTAATAGATAAAAGAACACTATTCCAAAAATAAAATATAGTGCATTAAAAAATATGCTTCCTATATTAAGCCACTGATTACCTGTAACTGAAATTTGTCTTATTACCGTAACCCCTAGCATATTAAAGAAATCCATAAACAAGATAATTATGATACTAAGGTAAATATATAAATTAGATACTATCACCTTCATCATACAAATGAATAAACCTATAAATAAAAACCCTAAAAATGTAGTGTTCCAAAATACTAATAATACCTTTGGGGTAGTAAGTAATGTCGATAATCCAAGCCATTTACTTGTTGTCCCAAAAATCTTATAAGGTAATCCTAGCTCCGTATTCCATGCATTACTATATGTTCCTATAAATAAACCACTAATGAAATATGTTCCTATAATTAATAAGGTACTTAGGATAAATGCTGAAGTAGCCACATATAAAACCTTCGTATTCCACAATCTAATTCTTGATCCCAAACGTATGGTACTTATCATACCACTAACTTCATCTAAAATAAATGTAATCATAACAGAGTACAATGGTATTATCACAAAAATGTAATTATTAAAATCAACTATACCATCACCTTGAAAGGAGCATATAAAATCAAAATTTGATAATTGAGCCCCTCCACTTTGAAATAAACTTAAATTATCTTGAAAAAATAACATTGGCCTCAATAAAGCTAAAAGAAAAATCACATTACAGAAGAGTAATATCTTTAATTTATGGCAATTAACAATCTTGACCCCTCTTCTAAAAGTTTTCATTTGCACTACCTCCAAAATAAAATGCTATGAAACTAACTGTTAATATAGATAGTAAGGTAATGCTCATAGCTATCAAATCTATATTTGGGCATAAATATAAAAATCTAGATATATTAAACTTATTTAAACCCATGAAAGGAAAAAGGATTCCTATAACTTGTACAACTATAAAAGGTGCTATAACTATAATGAACTTATTTGAAATAATGCTACTTACCCCTAATGCAATACTTGATATTACTCCAGCAGAAATAAAATATATAAATATCCATAGGATTGTATACATTAATAGGTTATTTAAATACATATGGGGAAATAAATTTCCTATTACTAAAACATTAGAGCTTAATCTTTCAGGATTTATAGATGCTTGAGTTGTTATATTGACTAATAAATTAAAAATAAGTGGTATGGCAAATGTAAGTCCTGATATTACAAAATTAACAATAAACTTACTAATTAAATATCTTTTTTTATGATTTCTACTAAATATATTTCTAGAAAATCCGCTTTTTATATCCTCATTGTAGGCGCTACTATATGGTATAGCTACTAGTATAGGCATTATGATAAAAAATATATTAGCTATATCCGTAAGTCTAAACATAATGAAATTATCATATGCTGAAACAAGGCTATTCTTAATGAAATCATTATAAAAATACATATCATTAGCATATGGATTGTTAATGTATCCGTAATCATATTTAATAGTATTAATTAGACAAAATACTATTCCTATAATAATTGATACCATAAATTTCTTATCCATAAATGCTCTTTTGAATTCAACTTTTAACATTATTTACTTTTAGCGAGAAGGCGTATTATGAATTTCACACCCTCACTAAATCCCCCTTTCTTATTATTCATTTTCTATCTGTGATAAAATTTTAAATATGAATATATCTACAAATGCTCATGCTCTATATGGATTGTCTTAATAAACTACTTATTTATATAATTGTCTTAACAAAAATATTGAAAATACGCTTATAGTCCATGGTACTGTTAATCCAGGGTAAATACTTATCCAATTAACTTTTTTATTATAGCTCTACTTAGATGTGTTATGAGGTTATTTTACCATTTTTTTTATTACCTTCAATATTTTATATCATTATGTATCTTTTTTGTAATTTTATTGATTGTTTTGTAGAGAATTTCTTCTTAATTAAAATATGCTCTTATTACTAATTTAAATTTATCTTTATACATCTCATCTCATATATTCTAATAAGCAATATTCATTCTATTTAGAAATAACGCTCATTATAAAGTACATACAAGAATTAGTCCAAATGTAGAATATTAATTAGAACTTATATATTAAAAATACTCAAAAATTATCAAATAAAAAAATCGCAAATTCCCTCTCTTGAAAATGCGATTTTTAAATTTAATATTTATTTTTATTTCTTTCTTATTCAAAATTTAATTATATACTAAGGCTACTCATTACATATTTTAAAAACATACTGTTTTTCAACTTTTAAAGAATATTCTTCAATAGATAGTGCAATCTTAACATACAAATTATGAAGCTCATTATAGATTTCTAAGCTTTTATAAGTCTTGTTTAGAAATCAGCAACCTTTACTCTTCCTTTTACAAAGCTAACAGCTACCCCTATTAAAATACCTAATAATGCTGGCACTACCCAGCCTAAGCCTTGAATATATAAAGGCAGTCCCCCTAATAATTTTGCTCCTAGTTCTATTCCCATACCTTCTAAACCATGCATAACACTTACTATTCCTGTTAGCAAAATAGTTAATGGATATACAAGCTTATTTTCCTTAAAGAACTTATCTAACATAGCAAGTACTATTAACATTATTGCTATTGGATAAATCATATTAAGAAGTGGAACTGATACAGAAAGTATCTTCGTAAGTCCCATATTAGCAAGAGTCATACTTGAAAGAGCTAGTATTCTCACCCAATTTTTATAAGTAATCTTCTTTGTTAAGGTTGCAAAGTACTGACTACAAGAAGTAATAAGTCCAACACTTGTTGTTAAACAGGCAAGGGTAAATAAAACAGCAAGCAATACAGCCCCAGAGTTACCAAATAAGTAAGTTGTAACATTAGTTAAAGTAACTGCTCCATTTGCTGTATCTCCAAATTTTCCACCACTAGCTGCACCTAAATGCGCTAACACAGCATAAATTACAACAAGTAATCCCCCAGCAATGAAACCTGCTTTAATAGAAGTTGATATAACATATTTTTCTTCCTTAACTCCCTTTGATTTAATTGCAAGGGCTATAACTATACCAAAGTTTAAGGCAGCAATGGTGTCCATAGTTAAGTAACCCTCTAAGAAGCCTGTGACAAATGGCGAATCTACATATGCTCCACTTGCCTCACCATAAGCTCCTATTGGATTAAATATTGATCCTATAACAACAACTAAAATCAATAGCAATAATGTTGGTGTTAATACTTTTCCCATACGATCTACTAGCTTTGTTGGTGATAATGAAAGCCAGTATGCTACTGAGAAAAACACTAGTGTAAATAGTAAACGAGCTAAACTTTCTGACATTCCCTGTGGCAAATATGGTGCCACTACCATTTCAAATGGTAAGCTACCTGCCCTTGGAATACCTAAGCATGGCCCTATAGATAAATATATCAAAATAGTGAATATTATTGCGAAAACAGGATGAACCCTTCTTGCTAAATTTTCTAATCCACCTGATTTTGCAACAGCAATAACACCCAGAATTGGAAATCCTACAGCGGTAATCAAAAATGCTCCTAATGCAATCCACACCTTATCTCCTGCCATTTGTCCTAAGAATGGTGGAAATATTAGGTTTCCAGCTCCAAAGAATAACGAAAACAACATAAGTCCTACAAATACTAAATCTTTTTTTGACAATTCTTTCATATGTCTTCCTCCCTATATATTAGCCTAAACCTAATTTGGACAATAAAAAAACCGCCCCTTGATTACTCAAGGGACGGATTATATCCGCGTTACCACCCTAATTCTATAAAAAGTCTATACGTACTCAACTTTTTATAGCACTTTGTTCGTATCTATCAATACGCTTATCCTGTAACGTGGAAAGACTACGTCAACACTTACTCATTTCTTTTCTGTGTTGCTTCTAGGAGATGATTTTCAGTTATAATTCGAACATTGGCTCTCAGCTTATACCAATTCTCTGTAGGACTACCTTACAACTTACTTCTTCTCATTATCGAATTTAGGTTTATTTTTAACTATTGTATACAAGAATTAACAGTATGTCAATAGTAAATTTGCATATTTATTCTTTTTTCAGTAAGCCATACATTTAGGTATTGTAAAGTAAAATTTCACACTATTTTCAGTGCTTACTACACCAAAGTCACTATTATGAACCTCTAAAATCCTCTTCACTATAGATAAACCAAGTCCCGTTCCACCAAACTTCTTATTTCTTGACTTTTCTTTTCTGTAAAATGGATCCCATACTCTATCTGTCTCTTCTTCATTTAATGAAATCCCAAAATTCTCAATGGAAAATACATATTGATTATGCTCATTTAATATTATTTCCACTTCTATATTCCCATTCTCAGGAGTATATTTTATTGCATTAGTTAAAAAATTTGTTACTACTTGATTTACTCTTTTTTCATCTCCAAAGGCTATAATCTCATCAAAATCATTATAAATTATATTTAAATTTTTATCTTGAATCATTAATTTAAGCTTATCTTTTTCCTTTAAGAATATACTTCCTAAATCAAAGGCTTCTTTGTTTAAAACAAAGGTTGGTGATTCTAACTTTGATATTTCTAGCATTTCCCTTACTAATTCATTCATCTTGTTAGTTTCTTCTAAAATATCCTCATAGACATCATCACCATACATTCCACCTTTAACACAATTTATAGTACCTTGAATTATAGTAATAGGGGTCTTTAATTCATGAGATATATTAGCTATAAGTTCTTTACGCTTCTCCTCTTGAACATTCTTTATATCCATTTCACCCTTAAGCTTTTCATTGCTTTCTTGCAAATCATTTAAACTTTTCTCTAAGTTGCTAGATATTGAGTTAAGTGAGTCTCCAAGTATTCCAATCTCATCTTCTGTCTTTACATCATATTTGTATTGGAAATCACATTCTGATATTTTCTTAGCAATATTACTCATCTCTACTAAAGGTTTAGTCATATATCTTGAATAAACCAATGAAACAACAATCACTATTAAAAATGCCAACAAAAATATCATAAAATAATAACTGTTCATATTACCCAGGACATCATTAACTTCTGCTAAGGGAGCCATTGCCATTAAGTATCCACCATAAAACTTTTCACTTAAAACCATCATTTCATCTACACTATTTAATACAGTTGTCTTAGTTACATATTTGTTATTCACCATTATATTTTGTCTTGTTTCTAAACCTAAGTAAAAATCTGCATTAGCAATAACGCTATAGGAACTGTCCTCTGGTACAAAGTCTTCAGCTCTACCACTGACATAGCTTTGTTGATCTATAGGAATTGTTAAAACAGATGGCACCTTACTTTCAGGCTCTTGAAAAGAAGTATTTTCCCTAGGAACTATGCTGTAGTAGGGTTCTATTTCCTTGCCATTTACCACTAAATTATAGGTTACTATATAGCCATATGCGTCCTTAACTCCTGTAACCTCAATAGAGTCACCTTTGTTTATTTTTATGTTTGGGAATTGATTCCCTAATACTATATTGAATTTTTTACCTGTAGATTTATCCTTAATAAGAACTTGCTTTTGACCCATATACATTTCTAAGGAATATCCATTAGTTATATCTGGATTTCTAAAAAATAATGCTATGTTCTCTCTTCTCTTCACCTCATTCATGAACCTCATAATTTCTTCACTAGTTGAACCCTTAAGAATAAACTCTTTAAACTCTGCTATGCTTTTCTCTAGAGTATCTTCCTTTTTACTCAAATAATACTTTTCAAAATACACAGCTTGAAATATTAATTGTGAGCCTATAACAAAAATTAAAATTATTAAATTCATTAAGAAAAACTTAGATGCTATGCTTTTTTTCACAAACTTATTCAACATCAAATTTATACCCAGCTCCAAAAACTGTTTTTATACAGTACGACTTATGTTGTAAATTCTTCCTAAGCTTTTTTATTTGAGCATCAACTACTCTTGTATTTCCAAAGTAATCATAGCCCCATTTGACTTCTAAGATTTTCTCTCTAGATATAACAATATTCTTATTCTCCATAAGATATTGTAAAATTTCAAATTGTTTAGGCTCTAATTCAACTTTTTCATCATCTATATATACTTCCATTTTAAGTTTATCAAGCTTTACTCCATTATAGTTTAATAGGTCTTCTTTTATATGTTCTTTAATTACTGTCATTGAATCTATTCTATTTAAAAGAACCTTAGCCTTTGCTATTAATATTTCTAAGCTAAAAGGCTTAATTATATAGTCATCTACCTTAAGTTCATATCCCATTAAAACATCTTCGTCATCTCCTCTTGCAGTGACCATGATAACAGGGACATTAGACTTTTTTCTTATTCTTCTAATCACAGTGAATCCATCTAACTTTGGTAGCATTACATCTAAAATTACTAAATCAATATCATCGTTAAACTTCTCTACAGCTTCCATACCATCAGAAACACTAATTACCCCAAAGCCATTAAACTTAAAGTAATCACTAACCATTTTATTAATTTTTTCCTCATCTTCTACTATTAATACACTTTTGTTTTCCATAAAAAACCCCCGATGTATTCTATTTCAGACTGTAGTTTACTTTATCATTGCAAGTTTAACTTCTTAATGCCTTTGCTGGTTCTGTTTTTATAAGTCTCAAGTTTATTACATTTGATAAAACCATAGCTAAAACTAAATTTATTCCTACTAATATTACAAAGGACATGATATTCAACTCTAATCCATATCCAAATTGTTTCTTATAAACCTCCTGTAATACAAATATAAATGCACCGGATAATCCTGTTGAAAGCATTGCAAAGTATAAACTTTCCTTAAAGATTATGCTATTTATATTTTTCATTTTGTATCCTAAGGCTCCAAGAAGACCTACTTCTGTATATCTTTCTATAGAAACCTTATATAACATAACTGCACTTATAGCCATTCCAACCACTAAGATTATATAGGATAAGGCTGTATATAACTTAATCAATTTTACAAATGAATTTTGGAATGAATCTACTTCCTCTGCTCTTGTTAAAACCTCAATTCCTAAGTCTCTTAATTCCTTATCTACCCTTGATATTTCCTCAAAGTTTTTCACCTCAAAGGCAACTGCTGTCGGTTTATCCTTATGGATATTAGTATTATCATAAATTCCTTTTTCAACATTACTGCTAACTACAAAATCCTGATATTGTGAATTAGTTAATCCACAAACTATTAACTTTTCTTCCTTTATTGTACCATCTTTATCCTTATACTGAAGCACTATTTCCTTCCCTAAAAGAGCTTTTGTATCACTAGATAATCTATTTGCCATATTCATAGCAATAACTATCTCCTTCTTATTACCCTTAGGCATATCCCCATATACTAAGCTTTCCTTAGAAAGAGCAGTAGGGACCTTATATTCCACCTCAAGACTCTTATCTCCACTTTTTAGTGTTATATTTTCTAAATCATATTGAAAATATACATTTTCAACATCCTCTTTTGCTTTTAAGATATTTAATATTTCTTCATGAGTTTTCTTTATTTCTTTATTTATAGGCGCTTGTCCTGAATTATAGAAAAAGTTCTTTGTCTTAAACTCCTCTATAATTCTTCCGGTAATCTTTTTAGAAGACAATGAACCAACAAAAGCAGAGGAACCAAAGGCTATTATAATTGCTGCAATCATGAACTTAAAGAAATGAATCCTAAAATTCTTCATGCTTAACTTAGTTGAAATCTTCTTTGATAGCTTAGGTTTTACATAGGTCTTATCTTCAATGCCATTCTTAGATTCAAGCTTTTCTGCAAGAACTTTCATTGCCAAGCTTTCATTAGATAGTAACTCCTCTTCATCAGCTCTTATTTCATCATTTCCCCTCTCTATTGCAGACTTTTTTATAGCTATTCCGTACTCCTCAAGTTCTATAATTTCATCTGCATAATGAGCAACTTCTTCATCATGAGTTATTATAATAACTGTCTTTTCCTTAGAGATTTCCTTTAAAATTTCCATAATTACCTTAGTAGCTTCTCCATCTAAAGCTCCTGTAGGTTCATCTGCTAATATTATTTTAGGGTCATTTATTAATGCTCTAGCAATTGCAACTCTTTGCTTTTGACCTCCACTCATGGTCTCAACACTTTGATCTTTTTTATCTGCAATACCTAGTGACCTTAGTATTTCTAAGGCCATCTTTCTCTTTTCACATTCTGTTATTTCATTTTTCAAATTTATACCCATAAGTACATTTTCTAAAGCTGTATATCCCTTTAGTAAATTATAATTCTGAAAAACAAATCCTATATTATTAAATCTATATTCGCAAAGTTCATCCATGGATAAATCCTTAAGTCTTACCCCTTCAGCCTTTATCTCACCTTCATAATCACTATCAAAGCCTGCTATTAAATTTAATAATGTTGTTTTTCCTGAACCACTCGGTCCGAAGAAACATGTTAACTTATTTTCTTTAAATATATAATTAACCTCATTATAAATCTTTGTATCTCCAAAACTTTTATTTAATCTTTTTAAAGCAATCATTATCTATCACCTGTCATTAAGTTATTTGTAGTTTTTATATTTGAACTTATAACTGCTGATATTACCCCCATTACTAGCCCTAAGATTAAAACTATTACTAATCCTAAGATTGTTGTATTAGAGCCTGATACAGTCATATCTAGCATTGATTTTGACATACTATTTATCAAAGGTAATGCCACTACAAACACTACTGCTGATACTATTGAAATAAGCACATACTCCATAATATTAAGGTTCATTATACTTCCCTTTGAGTATCCGTTTATCTTTAAAATAGCAAATTCTTTCTTTCTTAAATATCCATTTATTATAGTAACAGCTAAAGAAACTACTATAGCTATAGCTGCTATTATTATGGTAAGAGAACCTGACTGCTCCTTTGTTGTATTATTTATCTTTAATATATCCTTTACCATTTCAAACATTCCGATTGGAGTTAATCCATCCTTTTCTAATTCCTTAACTATAGGCATTATATCTTTAACTTCCTTAACTCTAATTCTAAATGAGATATTGCTTGTGCTAGAGTTCGTTTGCTTTTTTATTTCCTTTGCTACCTCTAAACTATATATAAATGAATCTTCTAATTCACTTTCATATTTACCGCCCTTAGGAGAGCTTATTGAAAACTTTGAGTCTATTACCCCAACTATTGTTAAATCATTTGCCTTTGCTTTTACTTCCTTTGGCTCTCCTGATGACCAATCAAAGGCATTACCATTTATTGAAATTACCTTTCCAAGAGCCTCCTCTGGCTTTAACTTTAACTTTTCAAGAAACATCTTGGTCACTGCTACTTCCCTACCCTCAAGTTTTGGTATTCTTCCAGCAACTACCTCATTAAGAACTGGTACATTATTACTAGTTTCAACAGTGTACTCCTTATTCTCCATTTTAACAGTCATGTTATCTACAATTGCTAAGGGTGCTATGAATTCTACTCTATCATCATTCTTTAGCCTTTCAAAAGCCTTTGATACATCTTGTTTCACATCTACTGAACCCTTCTTATCATCCTTGTCATCCGTACTGCTTCCACCTACCATACTAGTTACAAGATCTATATCTCTTAAGGTATTACCCCTTTCTTCTATAAGCTTATTTAAGATATTTTGCTGCTCATTTACAACAGTTCCACTTACATTAAGAAGTAAGAAGTAAGAAGCTAACATAAGTACAAGAGATGTTAATGTGAACTTCATAAATAAGCCCTTAAAATTTCTAGCCCCTTGTATAGCAGCTCTCCCTAATGATAGTTTAGGCTTAACCATACTACTCTTTTTACTAACCTCAGTTATAGTCTTAGAATCTGATATTTGACTTATTACCCCACCCTTTAATAAAAAACAATTACTGTCCTCTGATACTAATGATTTATCATGAGTAACTACTATTACGGTTTTTTCCTTTGCAATCTTTCTTAAGGTTTCCATTATTAAATTGGAGGTCTTTTTATCTAATGCTCCTGTTGGCTCATCTGCAATTATTATTTCAGGATCCTTTACTAAAGCTCTAGCAATAGCAACTCTTTGCTTTTGCCCACCTGATAGTGTAGAAACACTTCTCGCTGATAACTTATCAATGGATAATTTTCTTAATATAGTTGTTACCTTCTTATCCATTTCTTCCTTACTTAAATTTTCAAGTTCTAAAACAACTTTTATGTTATCCTCTACAGACAAATGCTCTATAAGTTGAAAGTTCTGCCATATAAATCCTACTGAGTTATAGTAATATGAATCTAATTCTTTACTATTAAAATCCTTAAGCTCCTTCCCCCTATAAAAAACCTCTCCATCATATTCTTTATCCATTCCACTTATTATCTTTAATAAAGTAGACTTTCCACTTCCAGAAGGACCCACTATAAAATTTAGTCCACCTTTAACTTCCATGTTCAAGTTTTTAAGTACTACTGAATCATTAAATTTCTTATTAATATTCTTTAAAACTAACATATAATATTCTCCTTCCCCTACTTGTTAAGGTTATTATTACATTCAGTTATGATTAGGAAATGGTTATTTTATGACTTTTTTAAGACTTTTAAAAAAACGTTCCTCGATTACTCAAGAAACGTTTTTTATTTATTATAAAATTTTATACTATAATCCACAGCCCATGCTTATTAGTGCATCTCTAAATAGTTGCTCTGCGTCTATACTATTCAAGTCCTCAACTACCCTAATAGATCCCGATAACTTATAGTTAATTATTACTCCATAAGTTATATCTTTCTCTAAACTAGTTTTAGTTGAAAATTTTTCATTATCATATTTTAATGGAATCATATCACCAGTAGTAGGATTAATTAAAACTACTTCGCTTTTACTATCTATTCCTATTAAGTTAATGGAAAATTCCTCTTGATTTACCGCAATAGTTACTAGTTTATCTAAATACTCGCCCTTTAATTCCCTGGAAATAACATTTTTATCTGTTGTTTCAAAAGAATACATAGATGCATCCACCTTATGATTATTATCTCTTATCTCACTATTATTTAGTTTATTATTACTTAAAAGATTGTTATTTACAACAATATCATTTTTACCTTCATTCTTACTTATAAAGTTGACCACAATCCCTCCAAGAATTAATCCTATAATAAATACAGATAAAATATAGATTATTGATTTGTTCTTCTTCATTCGTCTATACCCCACTCCTTATATAAGTGAGAATAAATCATTTAATGCTTCACTCATAGTAGGGTGAGTAAATATATTATCTCTTAAAAATGTATAATCTTCATTAGATTTCATAGCAAGACTAACTATATTTATTAACTCACTTGATTCAGCACTTAATAAGGTACAACCTAATATTTTATTAGTTTTATCATCTACTACAGCTTTCATCACACCTTCAGTTTCACCTATTACTTTAGCTCTTGGAATCGCAGCCACCTGTAACTTTGCAATCTTAACCTCATAGCCTCTTTCTAAAGCTTCACTCTCACTTAATCCAACCCTAGATAAACTTGGTTCAATAAATACTGAGTAAGGTACAGCCCCTCTATCATCAGTTGTTCTCTTACCCTCACCAAACAAATTATCCTTAATAATTCTAAAGTCATCTAAAGAAATATACGTAAATTGAGGTCCTCCATTTACATCTCCAATAGCCCAGATGTTATCTGCACTTGTCTTTAATTTATTATCAACACGTATTGCTCCTCTTTCAGTAACCTCTACACCTGCTGCTTCTAAGTTTAGTCCATCTGTATTTGGTTTTCTTCCAGTTGCAATTAAAACAGCATCACCACTTATTTTATTTTCTGAATTACTTAAAGTATCTAAATAAGTTACTTCAACTCCATTACACTTTTCCTCAAAGGACTTTACTTGTGAATTTAATACAAATGAAACACCTTTCTTTTCTAATATTTCCTTAACATTAGCTGATATTTCTTCGTCCTCTCTATTAGCAATTCTATTTCCTGTTTCTATTACAGTTACCTTAGAACCAAAACTTGCATATATAGATGAAAACTCAAGTCCAATATATCCTCCACCTACTATTACCAAGTGTCTAGGTAACTTTTTCAACTCCATTATAGTCGTACTTGTATATATTTTTTTACTGTCTTTTATTCCTGGTATATTAGGTATTACCGTAGATGAACCAGTGTTAATAAATATATTTTCACCTTCTACAGTTAATTTACCATCCTTAGTATCAACCTCAACCTCTTTATTTGAAATAAAAGAAGCCTTTCCGGTATATATATGAACATTTTCATTACTATCTAACATATCATAATTCTTTGCCCTTAAAGCTTCAATTAACTTTTGTTTTTCTTCTATAGCATTTTTATATTCTTCAGCTTTTTCACTAAATGTCTTTAAGTTTTTATATAAAGACACTTTAGCTTTATGAACTAATGTCTTTGTTGGGATACAGCCAACATTTATACATGTTCCACCATACATCTTATCTGATTTTTCTATTAAAGCTACCCTTTTACCTTGCTTACCTAAAAAGCCTGCTAGTGTTTTTCCACCCTTACCAAATCCAATTATTATAGAATCATATTTTTTCATAATCATTATCTCCTATATAACTATTAATATTAAGTGCCCTCTTAATTTACTTACTACTATTCTTTACTTTAATTCATTTTATATAATTAATACTATTTAGACAATTAGGCACTTTCAGGTTACTGCTTAGTCACTTTTCAGTTACCTATAGGTTTCTAGTTGAACCTTACACTAGATAAAAACTCCTTAGTTCTGTCCTCCTTAGGATTTAATAAAACATCTTCAGGTTTTCCTTCTTCAACTACTATCCCTTTATCCATAAACACAATCTTATCTGCTATTTCTCTAGCAAAAGGTAATTCATGAGTAACAATAATCATAGTAGTATTATCCCTACTTAATTCTTTAATTACATTAAGAACCTCTAAAACCATTTCAGGATCCAATGCTGAAGTAGGTTCATCAAATAATATAACCTCTGGTTCTAATGCTATTGCTCTTGCTATAGCAGCTCTTTGTTTCTGACCACCAGATAAGTTCTTAGGATATACATCCTTTTTCATCTCCATATTTACCTTCTTAAGTATTTCTAATGATATTTCTTCACTTTGCTTCCTATCTAATTTCTTTACGGAAACTAATCCTTCCATAACATTTTCTAATACAGTTTTATTATTAAACAAATTAAAATTTTGAAATACCATAGCAGATTTTAACCTTAAATTTTTCACATCACTACTAGTATAATTCTCTGCATCTATTTTAAAATCATCTATGCTTATTACACCCTTTGTAGGAACTTCTAAATAATTTAAACATCTTAAAAAAGTAGATTTTCCTGAACCTGAAGGTCCTATAATTACTATAACCTCACCTTTTTTAACTTCTAAATCTATGCTCTTTAGTACCTCAAGATCTCCATAATTCTTTTTTATACCTTCAACTCTAATCATAGAACCCCTCCTAATATACCGATAGTTTCTTTTCTATTATCTTTTGTAAATAGTTAAATATCTCTATTAGAATCCAATAGACAATAGCTACAGCTATGTAACTCTCAAAGAACCTATAGTTAGTAGATGCAACCATTTGTGCTTTTGCTAACATTTCTGCAACTCCAATTGTAAATGCTAGTGAAGAACCCTTTACTATATCTATATATATATTTCCAATTGAAGGTATGGATATTCTAATAACCTGTGGTAATATTACTCTCTTTATAGATTGTATGTTAGTCATTCCTATAGATAAACAAGCCTCTATTTGCCCCTTATCCATGGCATTAAATGATCCTCTTAACACCTCAGAAATATATGCGGATGCATTTAATCCTAAAGCTATGTAAGTTGAAGTAAAACCACTCATACCCTTAAGTATTGGGAAGATCTGAGGAAGTCCAAAATATAATAAAAATAACTGCACTAATAATGGTGTTCCCCTAAAGAAAGACACATATATGGATAGCATATTGCTCAAAATAGGAATATTTAAATATCTCACTATTGAGATAATTATACCTACACTCAATCCTATAAGCATTGATATTATTGATAATAAAAGAGTTACTTTTATACCTGATAAAATTTCTCTAGATAACCTATTAAAAAAGCTATTACTACTTTTAACCGTAACATCTGTATTAAGCCACTTATTAGAGATTTGCTTTAATGTACCGTCTTCCTCCATGGCATTTAAAACTTCATTTATCTCCTTTACAAGCTTTGCATTATGCGTTGTTTTCTTAAAAACAAAAGCATTTGCTACCTTTTCAAAAGGTTCACCAACTAATTGTAGGGGTAGCTCTTTTTCATTTATATTAATTAATGCTGATATTTTATCTATAACAACGGCATCTATTCTTCCAATTATTAAATCATTAAATGCTGAATCTGTACTTTGATATGTAATAATATTAGCTCCACTATTCTTGTTCTTTAACAACTCTTCATAGTTACTTCCTAAGTCAACTCCGACGTTTTTACCTTTTAAATCATCAATGGATTTTAATTCATCATTTCCTGCCTTAACTACTATTTGCGCTCCACTTTCCACATATGGATCTGCGAAATAATACTTTTCCTTTCTCTCATCTGTTATGGTTATTTGATTAGATATTACATCTATCTTATCTGAATCAAGCATTCCAAAAAGTCCACTAAATGAAGCGTTTTTATGCTCAATGTTATATCCTAATCTCTTACCTATCTCACTCCAAACATCTACCTCAAATCCTTTAACCTCATTCCCTTCCATGAAAGTAAAAGGATAGTAAGTTCCCGATGAACCTACTCTAACTGAATTATTATTGGTTTCGGTAGTATCCGCAAAAACCCCCACATTCATAGTTAAAAACATTAACACTATTGCAGTTAACATAATTCTTCCCATCTTCTTCATCCCTTTATCACCTCTCTAATTTTAACTATACATAATAATACTAATTTTAAATTTATTATTTAGCAATTAGGCACTTTTTTGTAACTGCATTTAATATAATTAAATATATTTATTTATATTATTATATTTTCGACAATTTAGCAACTTAACTGAGATTACAATTATAAGTTCATACATTATATTCTTCTTGATTTCTTATCCTATATCTTTTACTCTTGTATGATAATAATACTAATTTCCACAATAAAAAAGCTGTTACATCAAGTAACTTACAAACAATATATAAATTATTACATATATTGTAGTATTTAACCTTAATGTAACAGCTCTATTATAATTTACTCATTTACTTAGCATTACTTCTATATGGAAATTTTTATATAGAAGTTACATATTAAATGTCAGTATAAAGAAATAGCATACTGGATATATTATTCTATTAAACTCTCTATATTATTACCACTTAGAACAAGAATATCTCCACTTCTTATTAAAGTTGATCCTTTGGGTACTAATATGTTACTTTCTCGTTTTATCATAACAATAAGTATATCCTCCGGGATATTTGCATCAATAATAGTTTTATTTACCCATTTATTATCTTCTGTTATGTTAACCTCTAGTAAAGCATTATTAATTTCTCCAGCATAATCATTAAATGTTTTCAATACAGAACTCTTATCTTCATTGTCAACTAAATTTAATAAGTTAGCTACTTTAGGTATAAGTGTCCCTTGTATTGAAACAGAAAATAATGCTATAAAAAATATTATATGAAATATATCATTTTCTATATTGACTCCATAGGTCACTGCAAGTATTGCGAAAACAACTGATGCAGCTCCCCTAAGCCCAACCCACGATATAAATATTTTCTCTTTTATTGTAAATTTAAATGGACTAAGTATTATAAATGTGGATAATGGCCTTGCAACTAATATCATAAATACAGATATAGCTACTGCAGTGCCTGTAACATATGTTAGTCTTGACGGGAAGGATAAAAGTCCTAACATAAAGAATAAAACCATTTGCATAATCCACGAAATTCCATCAAAGAAATGAAATATACTCTTCTTACGAGGTATTTTACTATTTCCTATTATTATACCTGCAATATATACACTCAAATATCCATTTCCACCCAAAAATTCACTTAATGCATATGAAAGTATTGCAACTGCCATTACGAATATTGTATAAAAGCCTTCAATCTCAAAATTTGAATATCTAAGCACATATACCGTAAGCTTTGCAAGTAAAAAACCTATAATTAATCCAAATGCAATCTGTGTAACTATCATAGAAACTACTGTAAATAAACTTAATTCACTAGGATTCTTCATTATAACTAACACTATAATAGTCATCATATAAGCTATTGGATCATTACTTCCACTTTCAACTTCCAAAAATGATGCCAAGGATCCTTTTAAGTTTAGCTTTTGTGCCCTTAAAATTGCAAAAACTGATGCTGCGTCAGTAGAAGAAACTATAGCTCCTATTAAAAGTCCTTCTAATACAGTGGTCTTTATTACTAAATTACAAAATAAACCTGTAAGTGCTGCCGTAATTATTACTCCTAAGGATGACATCAATATAGACGGAACTGCTACCGGTCTTGCCATCTTCCAGTTTGTACCGAACCCTCCATAAAACATAATAAATACTAATCCTATAGAACATAACTGATTAGTTAATGTATAATTATCAAAGTAAATCCCAACAAGTCCATCTGATCCAAATAGCATTCCAAGTACAATGAATATTAGAAGAATTGGTACTCCAAATTTGTATAACACCTTAGTTGAAGTTATACAAATAATTAATACTAAACCACTAATTATCATTAATTCAGTCATATAATTCCCCCTTTTCTATATTAATTTATAAAAAAATATATAATATATTTACATTATCAATATTACGTTTACTAACTTTTAATTTATCTTATTATTTTAGTACTATTACCTCCATAATCTATATCTCAATAAGTAAAATTTATATCTTTCAAACTATCAATAGGTATTTCTTATCAATCAAAATATTTTTATAGAGTAAATTAATACTATTATTAATTTACTCTTATCCATCACTAATATTATTGATTAAAATTACATATATCTTTTACTTGTCGAGAATTTTGATTTATATCTTATGTTTATAAATACTACTTTACACTTAAATAAAAATATACTCACTTATTATTATACAATACTTACAGTAATATTTTTACTGCAAAATAATATTAATATTACTATTTTTAAAATATTTTGTTAATTATCATTTTAGTTGTTTTATTAAAAAGCATTAATCAACTTGAATTAACCCTATAAAAACGTCATTTGTTTATTATATTTCTATCCGTAACTATTATGAATAAAATTATTTTTCTTTTATCTATATATTAACATAATCCTCTCAGTTATATTTTTTCTATATTTGTTATAAAAAATAAAGAGTACACCTCATGCACTCCTTACTTTTACTCAATTATTATTTCCATGTTACTGGATAATCTAAATATTGTGGTAGTTTTGTATTTCTATTACCCTTAGCTGCATTAATTTGTCCTTGTGTCAGAAAAACTGCTTCTCTTAAATCTGCATTACTGAAATTTGTCTCTCTTGTATCCGCACCTAAAAAACCTGTTCCATCAAATGTAAACTTAATCCCTTTCATAAGTTGAGATATAACCTTTAATAGATTTTCAATGCTCTTCTTGTAAATATTACAGCCTCTCATTATTTAAATTCTCATTTGAATTTATACTTGCTCTATTGATATCTTTTCACAATCTTCTAATTTACTAAAAACCTTTTTTGATATTATTACTATTATTCCCCCAGCTAAAAATGCTCCAAAAATTATTAATGAAATATCATTCTTTAAAACCTCAAAAACATACCCATAGAATACTTGTCCAATAGGTTGAGCACACATACCTATAGCTAAACAAATTGATATTACCTTACCAATTAAATTTCCTGGTGTTTCACCTTGTATAAAGGTTATCATTTGAATGCTAAATACAGTGGATATAGTCATAATAAAAAAGCAACAAACAGTAATAACAACATATGAAATATTCACTGGCATTTCAAACATAAGAGTTAATCCCATAGGAATTAGCGCTAGTATATCCCAAAATAAAATTCTATAACTAGTAGATATTTTTAAATTTTTAAATAATAATCCTATTAGAATACCACCACATAATCCCCCTAAGGCGATTACCCCTTGAGTTATGCCATAAGCTTGACTAGACATATTCAAAGTAGTTGTAATAATAACTGGTATTCCTATTATTATCATCGAGGTTAGAAACAAATTGAAAAGCGAAATTATAATAATAGTTTTAAAAAGCACTGGCTTTTCTTTAATAATAAAACTTACACTTGTCTTTATATCATCTTTTACTATAGCAATCATACTTGATTTGCTCTCATTCTTCACATAAGGTATTTTCATAATCATTTCCATAATTACAGCTAAAATAAAACATACTATGCTCGCTATTAATATTGGTAGTAATCCATATACCCCGTATAAAAGCCCACCTATTATTGGCCCAATTAAATTCGCTAAAGCACTAACCTGATTAATAATTGCATTTCCCTTTAGTAAGTTTTCTTTATCTACTAAAAAAGGTAAACTAGCTTGAACTGATGGCTGGTATGCTCCCTGTATTCCATATAAAATCATTAAAGTTATAATTATTAAAAAAACTAAGTTTGTCTTTCCAATAAAAATCGTAAAAGTCACCATCACTAAGGCTGTAACAAAATCTAATGCCACCATAATATATTTTTTATTAACTCTATCTGCTATAATTCCACCAAATGGAGTTAAGATAATCATAGGAATGAAAGAGCACGCTGATACTAATCCAAATAATGCAGCTGATCCAGTCTCCTCTAAGAGATATAATGGTAAAGCAAATCTTAAAATTGCATTTCCAAAAAGAGAAATTATCTGCCCTATCACCATTATCATAAAGTTTTTGTTTAAAAGTTTTGTGTTATTTCCCATATTGTCCCCCTTATAAATATTACATACATTCGTTTGGTATGTATAGCTTTAAAATTAAACTGCCGACATGGCAGTTACTTTTTACTATCTTCAATTATACTACGATACATTTCCATTACATCATAGAACTCTTCATTTAATATAGGTAGTCCTACCCCTATTAACATTTCTTTTAAAAATTCAAATTTACTTTTAAATTCCTCTTTGCTTACAAAGAATATTGACGGATTCATCCACACATTCATTAGTATAAGAAAACTCTCCGCAAGTTCCTTTGGATTTTTAGTATTTATAGAGCCATCTTCTACACCTTCTCTTATTAAAGGTTCTATAAGAAGTGGAACAATTTCCTCTACAACATCAAAAATCTGTTGAGTTAAAATCCTTGGGTTCTTCATTAAATTAGGCGCTGCTTTAACTAACTTTTCTTGTGCTGGATTTTTTAATGACTTAAGTAATGCTCTTTTTAACTTTTCTAATCCATTTAAACTAGTATCTTTACTTAAATCTAAAGCATCTTCACCTGAACCCGCAAAGATTCTAGGTATTACAGCCTCTAGTATTTCTTCCTTTGATTTAAAATGGTGATAAATTGCACCCTTACTTAAATCCCCTAGCTCATCTACAATATCCTGAATAGTTGTATTATCATAGCCCTTTTTTAAAAAAAGCTCCATAGAAGTATCTAAAATACGATTTATTGTAATCTCTGGATTTTTATTTCTTGCCATATTATCCTCCGTTACATACTTTCGTTCGGTATGTATCCATAGTACTATTGATTTCTTTTTTAGTCAATAGTACTATGGATTTTTGTACTTCTTTTTGCCTAATAAAATATATATTTACTAATCTATATAAGATCTTTAGTTGCAGGACTTCCTATTAGTCGTCCCTTATAATCAAATCTTGAGCCATGACATGGACAATCCCATGTTAATTCATCTGCATTCCAATTAAGTTGACATCCTAAATGGCTACATTTTGTTGATACAACAAATTCCCTTCCTTCATTATTTTTATAAACTCCAACCTTTTCTCCATTATATTCAACAATTCCTGCATGACCATTTTTAATATGTTCTATTTTACTGCTAGGTATATATATTTTTTGTGCAATAAAGTTTTTAGCCGTTTCGCTAATATCTTTAGCAATATTATTTATTGATAATGATAAATCAAATCTTTTAGGAGAAAATATATCTGAAAAATCATTTTTATTTTCTAATATCATATCTGATATTATCATGGCTGACACCATTGAACTTGTCATTCCCCATTTATTAAATCCCGTGGCAACATATGTATTAGGTGTTTCATCAGAATATTTTCCTATGTAAGGTATACCGTCTATAGTCATACAGTCTTGAGCTGACCAATAGTATTTTTCCTTTGCTTTTGGATACAACTTCTTAGCAGCTTCTCTTAACTTATTATAATTTCCACCCTCTTCATTCTCTCCAGTTCTTTGCTTTACGCCTCCTAACAATAATAAATCCTTATAATTTCTAAAAGAGTAACCATCATTATTAGCATCTATATACATTCCATCAATATCCCTTACATTTTCTAAGGCTATAACATGTGCTCTTTCTTGATGCATCCTTAAAAAATAATATCCTGGTGTATTCATTATTGGATAATGTGTTGCAACTACTATATGGTTCGCCATTATATTTCCATTGTTTGTAATTACTAAATTTTCTTTAATTTCTATTGCTCTAGTATTTTCATAAATAATTAGATCCTTTGCAATATCCTTTAAAAATTTAAGAGGATTAAATTGTGCTTGATTACTAAACCTAATAGCACCCTTTATTTCAAATGGAAGCTTAATCTTCTCTACAAATTCAGCATTAATGCCAATTTTATTAGCCGCTCTTACCTCCTCTTTAATACTCTCTATGTCATTCAAAGAATATATATATGCTGATTTTTCTTCAAAATCACACTCTATTTTTCTTTCTTCAATAATTTCTTTATATTTTTTTATAGCAAGTTCATTTGCTTTTGCATATTGTCTAGCCTTTTCTTCCCCAAATTCTGATATTAATTTATGATAAATTAAACCATGTTGAGATGTTATCTTTGCAGTAGTATTCTTTGTATTACCACTAGCTACCTCAGCTGCATCAATTAAAATTACATCTTTCCCCTTTTGTTTTAACATATATGCTGTTAATATACCTGTTATTCCTGCACCAATAATTAAAATATCAGTTTTTATATTTTTACTTAAAACTTCCCTTTTTCTAATTCTACAACTTTCACTCCATACTGATTCCATAAAATCACCTCTTGCCTTTAGTATCTCATTTCTCTGACTATACTATACAAGGTTAATTTCAAAGGTTTTCATTGTACCTTATACATTTTACTTATACTTTAAAAATTATATTTTTACTTATAAAAAATAGCCTTAACCAAGTACCCCCTACGGCTAAGACTATAATCTGATTATATAATTCCTTCTTCTTAAATCATATGAGTAAGTTTAATCTACAAAATTAAAAATTTCCTTATTAACAAAATTACCCTTATATCTTCAACCTCTTTATAAACTACTCCTATTAGCTTATCATTGTTTACGGTATCAAAGTACCTTTCTAAATCAATATCCACTGGTATTTTAAATTTGTATGTTATGTTTCTTATCAAATATAAATAAAATTCTAAATACACTTAAAAAAGGCTGTAGTTTAAACTACAGCCTTCAAAATTCTAAAATTATCTTCTATTTTGATCTTTCTTAGCTCTTCTACAAGATACACATCTTGTTGGCTCATTTTCAAATCCTTTTTCTTTGTAGAATTCTTGTTCTCCTACTGAAAATACGAATTCACTTCCACAATCTCTACATACTAATGTTTTATCTGACATAAATATTCCTCCTAAAATTAAAGATTCTAAATTGATATAATAATCTCTAATGTTCGAGAAACTATTTACCTAAATGAAACTTTTTTTGTTAGCAAATTTGTACTTTGCTACTATTTTATAATAACATAGTCTTTAGTTAATTGCAACCTTTTTAATTCTATTTTACATACAACGCTAATTTTCATAATATTTTCTATAAGTTTTATCCTCTGTAAGTCAGAATATTTATCACATTGATTTATATTCTTGTAGTTACCATAATTACTTTATGAGCCCCGTAATTCTCATGAAATTCCACCTACCAAATCAAGGATTTACGATATCCCTTAAGATTTAGACTTTCACTTATATTATACAATCCTATATAGTTTTTTATATTTTAAATTAATATCTTTTAAATAAACTGAATTTTGATAAATTCTATTTATCTTCTCATTCATAATTACTTTTTCTTTACTGGAATCCAAATTTCACTATAATAATTTTCATCTAAAATTCCATCTTTATAGTTAACTGGATCATTATACATTTCTATATTATACCCCGCAGCAATTTCGTAATCTCTACAGTTTGGTAACCACTCTGAAAATATTTTCTTATTGGTCTCTTGAATTGCTGATGGACCTGGGCCATAACAAGGGAAAATAGCCCAAGTAAACTTAGGAATTGTTTTAACCACATATCCCTCTATCTCTTCTTTATCCCCAGAATAATCCCCTGCAATAAGATACTCAAATTCGTTTCCACTCATTTCCTCATCAATATTAACACCATACTTTCCACATACCTCTTTTAATGTTCCTTGTGAAATGTGCTCATTCCAGAATGATGGTATGTCCACGAATGCTGATTCATATTTAAATATCTTAGATACCCCTCCAATCTTAAATGCATCCTTCTCAACTATTTTATAATCCATAATATATCCCCCTTCTAAGGAAAATCTAATTTTAAGAGCAACGAATGACTTTATCATTGCACCCTCTTTACGAACTGCGGATGGTGTAACCCCATGAAATCTTGTAAAAGCTTTAGTAAAACTGTCTGGTGAATCATATCCATACTTTATTGCAATATCTATTATTTTTTCATTAGTAGATAAAATCTCGCTACCAGCAAGTGCAAGCCTTCTTTTCTTAATGTAGTCACTTAGTGAATATCCACATAACATTCCAAATCCCTTTTGAAAATAAAAAGTAGAAACATTCACCTTATCCGCAATTTCCTTAATTGATAAATCCTCAGTAATATTTTCTTCAATATAAATAATAGCTTTACTAATACTCTCAATCCATTCCATAATTTTTCCCCTCCTTGCAATTCATTAATCTAATTTTACCATTATCAAAGGTTAAAATTCCGACTTTTTAAGCTTTCTTTTGTCTTAATTAATTATCTATATAAAATAATTAAATTCATCAAAGACTATTTCCTTCAATATAAAATAAACCCTATATAGCTTGTACTTAAGTTTTGTATAAACTACATAGGGTTATGTAACTTTCTCAAAGATAATAATTATATTACCAAAGAGATTTTTGTATAAATCACATAAGATTATCTGAGTGTTTACTTATTTACTTCCATACTCTCTTCATATTAAACATCTCTTGTATATATCCATATAATGATACTGGAGAGATTAGCAGTTGATATCCTAATAAAAACACAATAAATGCTAAATAATGTTTTCTTATTTTTAAGTTTAATAAATCAAAAACCTTTTTCTTTTGATATAAAAACAATATCGTAAAACTTGCTATAGTAACCGGTAATACTAATATGAGCATAGGTCCAACTATATAATAATATCCGAATAACGCTAATATACATCCTGGAATAAAGAATACTGTATATGAAAAATCCATATATGGTATTAATAAATCAATCCCTGTCAAGACCTTATAATATTTATTCGGTTGATGCCAAGGCTTGATAGCTCTCAAACCTTCAATCATACCTCTAGCCCATCTCGAACGTTGACGTATAAAATGTGTTAATCCAATAGGTGCTTCTGTAAAGGCTATTGCTAAAGGTTCAAAGTATACCTTGTAATTCTTTGAAAGCATATTCCACGTAAGCACAATATCTTCTCCTATAGCATCAGACCAACCCCCAATAGATTTTACTATGTCAGTTTTATATATACTGAATGCACCTTGTGCAACTAATGTACCTTGAAACATACCTTGCATCCTCTTTATTGAGGATATGCTTAAGAAATAATCCCATTCCTGTAACTTTGATAGTAAGTTATCTCTACTGTTTCTAACTAATACACTTCCAGCAACAGCAGCTATTTCAATAGGAGCACTATTCATTCTAGCCACAAGCCTTCTAATCGCTTGCTTATGTAATAAGGTATCTGCATCCAAGGTCAAAACATATTCAGTCTTAGTAAATTTAATGCCCTTATTTAGCGCATTAAACTTTCCTGGATTTGCCTCATCTATACAAATTACATCTATCCCTAACCCACCTTTTGCTCTATATACTTCTTTCACCGTATTATCATTAGAATTGTTATTTATTACAATTACTTTGATTTTACCTCTATAGTCCTGTTCCTTAATATATCTTAAAGTCTCATATATACCAGCTTCCTCATTATATGCAGCAACTAACACTGTTACCTCATCAATAGGACTCTCATCCTTTACCCTAGGCTGTTTATCAAATAATATACTAGAAACTAAAAAAGCATTCATAAACCCAGGTACATAAGCTATCCCCCCTATTATGAATACTGCTATAAATAAATTAGTAACATCTTTTAATTCTTTTATCCACGGTAATGATAAGTATATAGATAATAAAGTTCATGCTATTGATATTGCCAAAACCATATTAAACTTTGCATTAATAGTAATATACCCTTTTTCTTTTTTATGTTCTTGCTCTTCTAAAACCCTTTGTTTTTCTAATTCCTTTATCTCTTCTATACCATTTATTGTTTCTCTCTCTTTTACAGATTCCATAGGTAAGCCCCCTCAAACCTTCATCTTTAAAGTTAACTTTTCTATAAATTATACAATAGTGGACATAGGAATTAAACCGGTATATTATGCTAAACTTACCTTTGAATTATCCATATCACATCATAACTTTCTTGACCTATTCTGCTCATGGCTTATTTTATTACAACCTTTATTTTATAAAATCTACTATTATATCAGACTAACTAAAACTAAATATAACTCTGCTACATATAAAAAAGACACCACTACGTGATGTCTAAACCTCTATACTATTCTAACTTGAAATCCCCACTTTTACATTCAACTTCAAATTTATTGCTAGCTGAATTATTTTCATTCTTATAATCACCATCAAATTTCTTTCCATCTATATTACAGCTTCCAAAACTCATATCTATATTATACGAATAATCATTTTTAGGTAATGCTGTTTTTATAGTTGTATCACCAAAATTATTCTTTATAACATTGCTTCCCCTAAATGTACCATCTAAATTGATATCACCAGACTTTGCTACAACTAGAAGTTCATTTGAATCTATCTTTACTCCCTTAATTCCTCCGAAATCTGACTCCGATATAAATTTATCAGTAACGACATTATTTAAGCTTACCTCTCCTGACTTAGCATTAGTTTTCATAAGTTCTGTCTCTACATTTTCTAATACTATATCTCCAAAATCTGATTTTGATATAAAGTCCTTAGCTTTTATATTTTTCCCTTTTACCTTACCACTTTTAGCTTCAATTTCTATTGAATCACTAGTTAAATTCTCTATATTAACATTACCAAAATCACAGCTTAAATTAGTCTTTTTTGAATTTATTTCATTAAGCTTAATGCTTCCACTTGAGCTACTTATATTTAAATTATTAAATTCTGCATCCTGTGGAACATAAACCTTAACTATACTATCTGAAGCTGATAAATTTAAATTTATATTAAACCTTAAACCTGATTTACCTTCATCTGTAACTATTAGTTTTTCATTCTCAACCTTAAATTCTATATCATTTACATCTCCAAAGTAGTTTAATTCTATGGCATACTTATCTGATTTAATTACTTCTATATCACTAAAACTAAGATTCAAATCCATATCTGTAAACTTATCTAAATCTCTATTCACTTGTACTTTTTCACTATTCCCTATGGTAAGCTTCCCATCTTTCCATAGTATATCCTTATTACCACCACTAACAAATCCAATTATAGATAGAATCAGACCTGATACAATTAATAGACCTGCTAACCTTACCAACTTCTTTTTTCTGTACATTAGCTTCTCCCCCTCTTATTTACTTTATCTAGAAATACTCTCATTACTCCATTTGTAAATAATCTTATCCTTGGTACTAAAGTTCTTATACCTTCAAATGCTAATATACCTATACCAATCAAAACAATTCCTATTCCCATATAAAATATAGCTGTTGCAGTTCCTTGAAATACTACCATTATGCCTGCTACTAAAATAGCTATTCCCGAAATACCAAATGCTGCTGCAACTACTACAAAACTCATTACTAGTGCAAATATAACTATTCCTAAAGCAAATAATATAGCTAATGCTGCAATTCCTAATGGTAATGCTATTGGAGCTGCAAATACTGCAAGAATAGTTAGTATAACCTTATTCTTTCCTACACCCTTTTTATCCTTTACAAAATCATCATTGAATGCATAGTCAGATAATATTTGAGAAGAAATAGTTGAAGGATTTCCTAATTCCCTTATAACCTCTTCCTCTGGTTTATCAGCATCTGCAAAATAATCTTCGTAATAAGCTATTATATTTCTAACTTCATCCCTAGGTAATCTTCTTATCCTGTGTTCCAATTCTCTAATGAAATTTTCTTTTCTCATCTTAAATCCCCCTGCCTAATAGAACTTTATCTACATTATCTTTATACTCATCCCATTCCCTTAAATACTCACTTAAAACTGCTTTGCCCTTTTCTGTTATTTTATAATATCGCCTATTTCTTCCTTGATAGGCTTGATCGTAAGTTGTCAAACATTCATCCTTTTGTAATCTTCTTAAAACAGGATACAATGTTGATTCTGATATGGACATTATTTGCCTTACATTTTGTGTGAGAACATATCCATATGTATCCTCTCTTGATAGAACCGATAAAACACATGCATCTAACAAAGCTGCCCCTAGTTGAAAAGCCATAATTACACCTCGATTTTCCTCTGTATAATATTTTATTATGTATAATACTATATGATGTATAGTATTGTTTGTCAACTAATTCCATGAATATTTTTAGTTAAAATCATTCTCAAAGTTATCCATATATTCTTTTAAAGTAACATGTTATATATCTTTATAACTAATTTTTATATACCCCTAAAATCACTTCTTATTTCTACTCATAATTGAAATGCTTTACACTTACATAGCTAATATGTGATATCCTTTATAAAATAAAAATAGATAGAAATCCATAAAAGAATCTCTATCTATACTTAAGCCTTTAATCTAAAACTAAAGAAACATCTTACTATAACATAAAAATAAAAAATAGCCCTATAACCATTTACAGAACTATTTTTTATTAACCCACCTTGCAATTGGAAGTTACATTTTTTATTTTTAAAATTTTAATTTCTACAATATAAGCTTAAATTTTAAAAATTACTATTAATTCCTATAGTATTAATGATTATTAATATTTCTTTTAAAAGTATAGTAGGTTCCTAAAAAATAAGCTATATAGATAATTAGTAACAAAGTAACCGCTAATACAATATTAGCTATAAAAACTTTATCGCCTACATAAAAGGCTATCTGTGTCTCTATAATTTTAAAGTAATTACATACAAATACTACAACTCCTACTATAGCTATAGAAATAGGTACTATAAAGTAAATGGATATTTGTTTTAATACTATTTTGTTAATATTACATTCTTCAACTCCTAACTTCCTTAGGACGTTGAATCTTTCTTTATGCTCAATTGAATCTGCTAATTGCTGAAGTGCTAAAACTGTTAAACTAATCATAAGTAGAACTACACCTAAATATATCCCTAATATCCTCATGCCTAAAGTTGCATTTAATATTTCACTAGTTTCTACTGATTTTATATTTACCCCTATTATTTCTTTAGAATAATCAGTATTGCCTTTATTATACTTTTTAATTATATCCTTATTGTTTTCAGCATACCAATTTGGAAGGATGTCATTTTCAAATTCTATACCTTCTTCATACCTTAAATCCTGCTTCAAATTTGCTATTAAATTTGATGTAGCTAATGTTAGATTATTACAAACTTCATCTGGAGCTACAATTAGAGTATCTGTAAATAAGTTAAATATTCCTTCACCTAAACTTTCTTTATAAAAACTATTTGAGCTTAGTTTTAACTCTTTACCCCCTATATCAATCTTACCATTCTCTTTTATAAAATTATCTATCTGACTTTGATCTATAGCTTTTACCCAATGAGTTGTAAATTCATCCTTTTCTAATGTAATTTCTTTATATCCTAACATTGAACGAGCCTTATTAAACTGACTCAATTTAACCACATTTAAAGGTCTGCTCCATTTATCTGTTATATTAAAATCTTCTGGTTTTATAAAGTAATTATCAACTACACAATATTCTTCTAAGTTATCATCTTTATTTAAGTAGCTAATAATCTCTTCATAGTTATATGATGGAATTTCATCTATGCTTTCATATCTTCGTTTTTCATCAATATTATAATTGGTGGATATATCAATATCGTAAGGAGCTCTATAATCTAAATACCCAAGGCTCCATTGTGACATTATTAAAGTTAAAATAAAGCTAACAGCAGCTCCAAAGAATGCTATAGATATTGTTGCCATTAATATAGGTGCTGTTTTAAGCTTTGATACTATGGTTCCAATCAAAAATAAATTTGTACCTTCATACTTAAAGGTAGTCCATCTTTCTTTAACACAAATTACTATATAAGCTAAAGAATAAAATAGAGCATATGTTGCTAAAATAAAGCTTACTAGCGCTATGAAGGTAAGCATAACTTCATTGCCCATTGACGCAACTTTATTTGTACTTTCATTAGCAATTTTCATAAGTGATGCTGTACAGTATCCACAAATACTATATAAAGTAACTGCTAAAATGAAGATTACTCCATATACCTTACCACTTCTTTTAAATTGAAACTCTGATTTCTTTTCTGCATTAAGCATATTAATAAGCTTTAATTTTCTAAGTACTCTTATATTATTTACACCAATAATACAAAACATAGATAAAAAGAATATAAAAGTTATTACAACTGTATCTATATATAATTTAAAATTAAAACTTACTTCTTGCTTTGCAGTTAATAATATTAATGCTGTAACTACTTGAGAAAATAATGTTCCAATTATTATTCCTAAGAAAATAGCCATACTTCCAATTACTAATGTTTCTATAAAAAACATCAACGCAACATTTTTCTGCTCTGTTCCTAGCAATATATATGTTGCAAATTCTCTCTGTCTTCTTTTCACTACATATCTATTTACATACCCAACTAATATGGTTAATAAGGCAGTTATTACATATGTTGTATATTCCATTATACGCTTTAACATTTCAAAGTTATATGAATCCTCTGTTATTAGTTCATAGCTAGAGCTTGATAATGACATAAAGGCGTAAAATAAACTTACACATAAGGTAATTGTTATGAAATATATGGCATAATCTTTAATAGATTTTTTCGCATTAGTTATTGCTAGTTTAGCGTACATCCCTAAGGTCACCACCTAACAATGCCACAACATCTAATATTTTATTAAAGAATTGGCGTCTTGTATATTCACCTTTCACTAACTCTGTGAATATCTTTCCGTCTTTTATAAACAATATTCTATTACAATAACTAGCTGTAAAGGAGTCATGCGTTACCATCAAAATAGTTGTAGTTAAGTCTTTATTTAAATTTGATATCATCTCTATTAACATTTGAGCAGATTTTGAATCTAATGATCCTGTTGGTTCATCTGCTAATATAAGCTTAGGATTAGTTACTAATGCTCTTGCACAAGCTGTTCTTTGCTTTTGTCCACCTGAAACTTCATATGGATATTTTGAAAGCAAGTCTTCTATGCCCAATTTCTTAGCCACAGTTAATACTTTATTATCTATGTCACTTTTCTTTGTCTTATTTATTGTAAGTGCTAATGCTATATTTTCATGAATGGTCAATGTATCTAGTAAATTAAAATCTTGAAATATAAAACCCAGATTTTCTCTTCTAAACTTAGCTATACTCTTTGAATCTATTTCTGTAATATCCTTGCCATCTAAATAAATATTTCCTGAACTTACATCATCAATTGTAGCTACTAAATTTAATAATGTAGTCTTACCAGAGCCAGATGGTCCCATTACCCCTACAAATTCACCTTTTTCCACAGTAAAGCTTATATCATCAATAGCCTTAACTATATTTCCCTTGTTTCCATAATATTTTTCAACGCTCTTAATCTTTAATACTTCATTCATCCTTATCACCTCATAAATATTTTATCTTATACACACCTTACTAGATTCGATTTAATATTACTTTTAGGTGACAATGTTGTAACATTAATATCTTCATCTATACACCCAGTTATATATTACATGTTTCTTTTTAACTTTCTTCCTTGATTATTCTCTTCAAAAACAACCTTCATTATCTTATATTTGTTTTCTGAAGATTTAACCCTCTTATTTCAAGGGTTAAGCTAATTGTAAAAACAACTTCAATAATAACCATCACAATTGATAATACAAAGCCATTAAATATGCATCCAATAATTAAGCTTAAAATAGGTATAAGGCATGCTGCAACAAAATAACTCTTGGATTTATAAAGCCAACTATAAGGTAATAAATGTGCTCTGAATATAAATTGAATTTTATCTATCAATTACTACTTTCCCTTGTGAATCTAATAATGGTGTCATTCCATTCATGCCAGTTCCAACAGTAGTCAAATAATTAACTCCTGTTGTAGTATCTACGACAATATACACTGCACCCAATCCCAAGAATTCTTCCTCTTTAATAACGAATCGTTTTTTCTTCTTTTCTTGTCCAAACATCTTATCACCTCCTTCAAAGTCCTATCTTCATTTTAACCTATATGGACTCTCTCATCATTATATTACCATATAATCAAATTAATGTAATCAAGCAGATTTGTGATCTCTTTTATTAGAATTCTTCACAAAGATTACACTTTAACCCACTCACATAATTTATCTTTCCATTTTAATATATTGTGATGGTATTTTGGATTCTATTGAAACTCCATTGCGTGTATTTTGAATCCCTTCATTACTTGAAAAATGCTTCTGATAATTTATAAATACAAGCTTGCTTATAATTCTAGTGTTTTCACATATAAAAACAACCTTAGGAAACTTATATGGAATCCTAAGGTTATAAAGTATTTTTATCTGTAACGTAACACTTGCTTTCTTTTTTCGTATCCATGAGTTACATTGTTTTTTCTATAATTGATTAATACTTGGATTACAAGGGTTTGCCCATGCTATATTATTGTCGATAGCTCTAAACATTCTGTAAGCTATAGGTTTAAATCCGCATTTAGGCCAAAATGTTGAAGAAGCAAGATTTGTTACTCTCCAGTCTATAATTATGTTGTCATATTCTTTTTCCTTCATAAGCTTATAACCTTCATTCATTAAGCTTTTACCGATACCACTTCCCATTTCAGAAGTATACGTACCTGCAATGCTTAGCTCTGCCCCATTATCAGGTGTCATCAAATCTGAATCAATAGTCCCATATACTTGGAATCCTACTTCCTTTGAATCCTTTGTTGCAATAAGAACTGTTGAATCTTCATCCTGTACTATACCCTCATATCCTGATTTTATTCGTGTCACAAACTCAGGTAATACAAGTTCAAAAGTTGGTGCTGAACCTTGATAATATTGAATTATTTTTGACATTCTGCCCATAGCTTCACTATCAGCTTCATTGGCAAGTCTAATATCTATATCTGCTACACTTTCAAAAGGCTTGTAATCTTCCATATTCATTACTGCATGTACTTGTTGAATAGAAAAGCTTAAGTTCATGAAAGCATCAAAGTATTCTTGATTTCCAAGTGGTACTAAAGTATATTGATTGAAACAACCTTGTTCAAGCCAAAGAGCTGAAACCTCTGCATAAAGCTTTCTTATAAGTTCAGATGATTGATCTTTTCTAATTGCTATTCCCTCATATGGAACCCATGCACATCTACCTCTTCGAGTATCATTCTCTATTTCTGCTATTAGATAACCTACTAATTCCTCATTAGAAAATGCCCCTATACCCACTATTTTACTATCATCGAATAATTCCTCAAACATCTCTGTAACATACTTTACATTAAGACAGCTGTTTTTCAAAAATGGATATACCTTACTCTCAAGGCTTTGTCTTTCTATTAGCAAGTTAGTCATTGCAGGTATGTGATCAGTCGTAATTGATTTGAATTTACATTTGTTCATTGCTACACCCCCAGTTAAGTTTACATTTCATAATAGAGTTCAGTATGAAAAGAAATGATTATATATGCACTACACCATTGGCAAATATCAGTATTATTTTTCCTTAATCACACTTTCTATTATGAATATTGTAACTTTTATTATAAATATTTACAATATAATTATTAAATGTATTTTAGATGCTTTATTTCCATATACAAAAATAACCTTAACCAATCTATATTGATGGTTAAGGCTATACACTATTTTTATATGTAACTTCTATTTTATTTTTTCCTAAGAATATTAAGCGTGAATTTTTTCTATTTTAATCTTAATAAACTCCTATCTTTATTTATTTCTCTATTTCTTCAAATTTTGAATTTACTAAAACTATATCAACTCTTCTATTATTATTTCTACCGCTTTCAGTATCGTTTGTATCTACAGGTCTATATTCCCCATACCCTACAGAACAAATTTTTTCTGGTGAAATATATCCATTTTTCACAAAGAAGTTTAAAACTGTAGTTGCTCTTGCACTAGATAAATCCCAATTAGAAGAAAATAACTCTTTATGTATAGGTATGTTATCTGTATGTCCTTCTATTCTAGCATAACTGCAAGTTCCCTTTAGACTTTCTCCTATTTCATATAATTTATTATATGATTCCTCTTTTAATATATCCGAGCCAGAATCAAATAAAATTCCATCTTTAAAAGAAATAACTAATCCTTTTTCATATTCAGTTGCTACGATTTCATCTTTGTTTTCATTTTGTGAAGCTATGTTGTTTATTTTTTCCTTTAAATCTTTAAACTCATCTTTTTCTTCTTCTTTTGGTGATCCACTTTGCTCTGTTATATCTGAAAAAAATGAATTTCCTCCCATAGCACCAGACATTGATCGAACTATCTTTTCATATTTAACTTTATCTAAATTGCTCATTGAATACATTACTACGAAAAATATCATTAATAAAGTTATTAAGTCCGAATAGGTTAATAACCATCTTTCATTATTTTCTTTCTTCGGTTTTTTTCTTGGTTTCATAACAATCACCTATAATGCTTTTTAGCCTTTCTTCCAATTCATAAGAATTTACGCTTTCAATTAAACACATACTTCCTTCTAAACAAAGTTGTTTATTTTTTAGATTAATACTATTTATTAATTTTATTTTACTTGCAATAGGTAGCCATAAAAGGTTTGCTGAAGCTACACCATATAATGTAGCAACGAAAGCAACGGCAATCTTAGGACCCAATGTGTCTGGATCATCTAAGTTTCCTAATACATGTACTAAACCCATTACCGTTCCTATGATCCCCATCGTTGGACCAAATCCTCCTGCTGCTTCAAAAATACTAGCTTGATTTTCTGCTAATTCTTCTTCTGCATAATAATAATTTTCTAATATATTTTTAGCAACATTTTCTTTAAATCCATCTACAAATAATTGCAAACCCTTTCGAGTCATAGAATCCAATTCTTTATTCGTTTCAAGCTCTTTTTCTATGAAAGTAAAATTTTCTTTTCTTAACTTAATCGAAATTTCTTTATAATAAGCAATAGTTTTTTCATAAATATCAAATTCATTTTTCTTCTTAAAAGCAAAAACTTTTATTAAAGTTTTTGGTATAGTTTTTAACTCTTTTAATGAAAATGATAATCCTACTGCTCCTATAGTTCCTCCAAAAACTATCATTAATGCCGTTGGAGTAAATAAAGCTGTGAGGTGTCCTCCTTCTAGAACGAACCCTCCCCCTAAAGCAAACAATCCTATTAAAAGCATAAGTATTTCTAACATTATAATCACCGCTTTCGTATATCTTGTGCACTGCTTGTACACTAACTTAATTTATATATTCTACTATTTGAAAAAGCTTATAACATTCTACTCATTTATGGGGACACAATATACACCTCCACTAGCTATCTTGAAGGACTTACTAGCTTGTTTATTATCATATATTACCATAAAGATTAAAGCGTATCTACTATTTTTTTACAAAATTCGAAATTTTTCTACCAAGCAATTATTAGAGTATTTTATAATGATATTTGAAGTATTTATCAGTTATTAATAGATTATATATTTACTAAATTAAAGTTACTAAATTTGGATACTATAGACGAAATAAATTCTACTTATCTTCTCTAGTAAATCTTATTTCTTTTTCCATTATATTTAATTTGAATTTAATATAATGTTTACTTTTTTATCACAATACTTTGCTAAACTAATACTATAACAAAATATTTTTTTAACAAAGGGGTCTTATATTATGAGCGGAAAATTAATTTTAGCTATCGTTGCAATAACATTAGCTCTAGTATTTTATACTACCGGTGTGTTTGGAGAAAGAAGATCTAAGTGTTTAACTAAAAAGCATGTCATTATATTTTGGCTAGGTCTAATATGTGACACTATCGGTACCCTAACTATGAGTAGCATTGCTAAATCTAATGTAGTAGCTATTTCAGCAGCAAGTGAAAATTTGCATGGAATTACAGGCCTTTTAGCCATTCTTTTAATGGTATTCCATGCTGTTTGGGCTACTTGGGTATTATATAAAAACGATAAAAAGCGAAAAGAAGCTTTCCACAAATTCAGTATTACTGTATGGTTAATATGGTTAGTACCATATATAGTAGGTATGTTTATAGGAATGGCTGGTTAATAAATTATATATTAATTTAAAGGGGATGTCTTTTGGACAACCCCCTTTGTATTTTAAAACTATTTATTAAAATTAAATATTATCTTTTATATAGTTTACACACATATCTGCTTTAAGTGGTTTACTAAATAAATATCCTTGATATAAACCATCTCCCATCTCGTCTAAAACAGTTTTCTGCTCCTCTGTTTCTACAAACTCATTAATTACTGTTATACCCGTTGATTCACATAGTTTATATACAGAGCTTACTATACTTTTAGACTCTTCATTTTTATCTATATCCCTTATTAGACTTCCATCTATTTTTATACAATCTATATTGTACTTCTTTATATATAATAAAGGATTATATCCAACTCCAAAGTCATCTATTGCTAGTCTTACACCATATTCGGTTAGCTTAGTTAACTGTTTTTTAGTTACATCATCTTCCCCTATTGCAAAGCTTTCTGTTATCTCAACTTTAATATTATTTGGATCAACATTATAAAGCTTTATAATATCTTTTATGTAACTTGCAAAGGTATCGTCTGTTAATTGCTTTGTGGATACATTTATAGACATATCTATCTTCTTTTCTAATTCTTTATCCCATATTGAAAGCCGCTCAATTGCTTCTTTTGCAATCCATTTTCCTAAAGGATAAATTAATCCTACTTCCTCTGCAATTAATATTATAATATTTGGTGGTATATTTCCAAACTCTTCCTGCCTCCACCTTAAAAGAGCTTCCACTCCAACAACTTTTTTTCCCTTACTTATCTGTGGTTGATACTCTAAATATAGTTCACCTTCATTCTTTTTTCTGCCAGTCAGTATATCTTTAAGCTCCTCTCCTAAAAATATACTTATCTCCCCCATACTATCAATTCCACTAGATAAGTTTTGCTTTTCTAGCTCTCCAGAAAAAATCTTATTTTTAAGTTGCTCATAAGCCTCTTGTTTTTCTCTCTTGCTTATATTATCAGATATTTTAACAAAAGGAGTATATATCATAATCCCCACAATAATATTAATGACTTGTAGTATAAGCCCTGAAAATCCACCTGTTAGCTTATAAGCATTAAATAAAATCGGATGTGTCCAGCTCATATTAGTATTTACAATTTGAACTAGTCCTAATTCAAACGCTACTTGAGCTATTGCATATAAAACTATCGGCGTTAAAGTTAATGGAACTATATATATAGGATTAAATAGTATTGGTAGACCATATGTAATAATTTCATTAATATTAAATATGCTTGGTATTATTGATATAACTGATATCTTCTTGCTGTATTTATTTGTACTATATAAAACTATTGCTATTATTAAGCATATGGTACTTCCAGCTCCACCCATGTTAGTAAATGTATCTACATACAATCTGTTAAAGGATTGGTCATGTATTATTAAATCCCCACCATGTCCACCTATTACCCATAAGGCATTTTTTATGAATATATATTTTATATCATTTAAAAAGTTATTAGCTCCATGTATGGTTATGTTTTCAATGCCGTTTATCTTACTAAAATAAAATGTATCAATTAAGAAGGCTACACAAATTACTATAACTATAGTTAAAACTAAAGGAAATATAGCTAAAATAGACTGTCTTACAGCCCTTTCATAACTATTAATTAAGTTCTTTCTACTATCTAGCATATAATAATATATTTTAATATAAATTTCGCTAAATATTATACTAACTACTATAGCTAACAAAGTCCAATTTGATGCTATAATTACATTGCTTCCAGTCTTCATAACACTATCCATAGTGAAAATACTAGTAAAAGTAATTGCTGAAACTAACCCTATAAACCCAACCATACTTGAACTTACACTATTACCCATATACTTTATATCTTGATTTTCGTATACACGTATTTTAGCTAGTTCGCTACAAATTGATATTACAATTAGAGCCTTTGATAGCATATACAAGCTGTTATATATATTGCTAAAAATATTCTTCCAATTATCATTTATAATTACCTTCATTATGTTCATAAATGTATCACTATTTATATTAAGTATTATTATAAATATACAATTTATTAAAATGATAGGTTGAACTTTCAAAAGCCCTCGCCTTATTGATTTTATATATATACTATTATAAATTTTATAAAGAAATGTACTCATAATGGTTTTCTCCTTCAAACCCCTTATTAATATATTCCTATAAGTTATTCCTTTTACCTCTGTATAGTTCATAATCTTATGTTTTTTAAATATATTAAATTTGTCATATTATTATCTCTATTTAAAGTCATTGTCCTCAATTTATTACCTTGATATACTTTTCTATATATTGAATGAATATGCTCAATTTGTTGTAATCTAACTACTATTTTAGAATAAAACTTTAGCCTTTTTATAGATATTTTATCTATTACTTCATGTGAATATAATATAGTATTTTTATTATATTCACAATAGTTAAACTCTTTTTTCCTGACGTCGAATGAGTAAGTTCGCCTAGCCAAATCAAAGATTTGGAGGCTTACTTATGGTATGGTTATCCGTAACTACTTCAAGTGAGGTTTTTCCATTTTATCTCCCTAGGACTATTGATGATATTTCATAATAGTTAGGGTCTGATATTGAATATGCTAGAATTAAACATAAAAAACATTGTTGTTATTTTAAAACATAATCTCTTCATTGCTAAGTTAATTATAAAGATTAATTTTTGGGGAACTCATATAAAAGTTCATGGCAAAGAGAAAAATCACCTATCTCGCTAAAAATAGTATGCCTTACTCTTAATTAAATTTATTTAATTCATTTAATAGCCCTAAAACAAAATAAATGTCCTAAGGATTGCTTAGTGTTGCCGCACTAAGCTTTTCTTATTTATAAGATATCAAATTTTTGTTGCTTAAAGTTATATGTTTCAAAATCAGCATTTACAATATAAAAATTGTTGTATGAACTAACATCATTTTTTGTATATTCAGCAAGCTGTTCTCCAAGTTCACTTGCCATTTATTTCAACCTCATTAACATCAAATTTGAATTTGTAAGTTCCGGTATATTCAAATCATTTTTTTCCATAAGAAATCAGAATGCATGGAGCCTGAAGAATAAATCCCTTACCTTTATTTTCAAGTATAGTTTCAGCTATGTTCTTTTCATTTTGATTAAATTCTTGTTGCTCTGATAATGTCAAGCCTTTATTAGTTCTGAAAGTTTTACTATCGTTGTTATCCAAGATGCTATAATAACCTTTATGTTCTACAAAAGCATCAAATTTACTTTCGTATTCACTATCCATTGGATTGATAAATTTAACAGCATCATTCATCCTTACGCCAATATCTTTTAGTCCAATTTGTTGCATATATTGTGGAATCTTTATTCCTGTTCTATAATCCCTACCACCATTATTATATTCGTAACTCCACATTTTTTGAAATAATAACGATTGATTCATATCACGATAATCAATATCACTACTATAAAATCCAGCATCTTCAATTGGTCTATCTCCCTCAAAGCAAATTACCCATCCATCATCAACTACAGCTTCTGTCATCTTTTTTAATATATTCATAGGTTGTGGTATATGGCGTAATACTGCTTGTGAAATAGCTAAATCATATTTTTTCATAGGCACATATTCGTTCAAATCTGCACATATCAATTCAACATCAAAACAATATGATGATAAATGTTTTTCTGCAAAATTCAATAATTCCTTACTTTTATCTATACCAGTATACGTACTCCCCTTAGGTAAAAGAGGCATTAGTAAATCGCACAAATAGCCATATCCACACCCAAAGTCAACTATATTAATTGGCTTAGTTATTCTCCAAACCTTATCAATTAAAAATTCAATATAATCAGAATTACACCAATCTTTACGAACGTTAATTAGAAATTGTAATTCCTCATCCCAGTTATGACCCATAGCCTTGTTCTCCCTTACAAATTAGAATTGCTCTCGCTTTACTTAACACATATTTTATCTTTAGTGATAGATAGTATTAAACATCCCAACCTCTCACTAAATCTATATCCTTTATTTTTATCATCTAACAAGAAGTTACTTACCTTTGTATAAATATTGCTATCTAATCACTTTCAATATTCTCAATATATTTTCTTTGCATCTTTTGGTAATAAGTGCACATCTTTTAAAAACTTTAAGCTATTCATTGCTTGACTTTCCTCATATTTAATATTCATTTTACATGCTATATCTTTGGCTATATCATTAAATAAATCACACATAATAAAAACTGATTTCCAAATACATTTCACTTCTCCTGAAGGGTATGTCTTCAAGAATGTATTCCACATATGGTTCTCTAACCACCTATACATATATTTTCCTTATTTCCCAATACTAACAGTAAAGTTTGTGTCAAATCCTATTTTCCACTCCATTAAACGAATTAATTGTGGGCGAACAACATAATTTATCATATCCATTACATATGGTATTTCTTCACGCCATAATCCCTTTGCTACATTATTAAGACACCACCAAAAATCATTACATGTATCAAAAAAATTATGTTCTGTTGGCTTCTTCACCCAATAATCCATATCTGTTGCTTCAGGCATGTCAAGCAAACACTTTTCTTTATCAAGTAATATCTTGCAAAGTCTGTCACCTTCAATATTTTTTAGCGCATGGGATAATGTGCTTACAGTTAAATCAAGACGATTTCCGTCAGTAAATTGAATAAGCCATACATAACAATTATCAACATCATTTTCATAATAAGAATTCTCTTCAGGATATTGCATATATAATCGTTCACCAAATTGGTCAATCCAATCTTTTTGTTTACGAAATGATTTTGTTTCTTCAACAACGCATTCAATATCATAGTCCTGAAAAATATCTTTTATAGCATTAGGATTTGTTCTTGAGCCACTCATATAAACTGCACGAATTCTTTTATCATTTTTTGCTACATCCAATATTAAATTAAGCATTTCTTGTTCTGTTCTCATACTATAACTTTCCTCTCTTATAAATTTACCGTTTATTTATAACTTATTATAACATATTTTGTAAATAAAATTTTGCTTATGATACGCTATTTTACTCTATAAAAACAGCCTTAGGCAAGTTAAATCAAAGCCTAAGACTATAAAATTTTTATATGTAACTCCTACACCATCTTACGAAACTATCAAAATTATTTATTACTCCATTTACTCCCCTATTATTATCATACATAATCATAGTATAATATTTAAATTAATAGGTAGAAATTAGCTGCTATACATCATAATAATTTTTTTCGAAAATTTGTAACGAAATACACTTTTTATAGTCTTATATATGAAAGGCGGTGAAAATGTGACAGATTTTGAAGAAGTGTACTCTGAATATTTCACGGATGTATATAGATATGTGCTAAGTCTTTGTAAAAATGAAAGTATTGCAGATGATATAACACAAGAAACCTTTTTTAAAGCATTAAAAAATATTGATGGGTTCAAGGGTAATTGTAAGATGATCGTTTGGCTATGCCAAATTGCTAAAAACTCATATTTTTCATATTTTAAAAAAGAGCAAAATAATTTTGAAAGACTTAAAGATAACGTGAATATTTTTGACATTGATTTTGAACAGATATTATTTGACGATGAAAGTGCATTTGAAATTCATAAACTACTCCATAATCTAGAAGAACCATATAAAGAAGTATTTACTTTGCGTTTTTTTGGTGATTTATCATTTTTAAAAATAGCTGAATTATTTGGTAAAACTGAAAGTTGGGCAAGAGTTACTTATCATCGTGCGAGAATAAAGTTAAAGGAGAAATTAATATGAAACTATCATGCGAAGTTATTAGAGATTTGCTACCATTGTATTACGATAAAGTTTGTAGTAAAGAAAGTTCTTTGTTAATAGAAGAGCATTTGGCAGATTGTAATCAATGCCTAGATGAATTAGAAAAACTTAAAACATGCTTAGAAAAACCAACTATTTCGGAGGAGAATATACAAGTAATGAAAAATATTTCAACAAAATGGAAAAAAGATAAGATGATTGCATTTTCAAAAGGTTCAATGTTTGTTTCAGCTTTAGCAGCTATTATTTGTTTTGTTGCCTATAATGTTATTGGTTCAGAAGTTTTGCCAGATGGAACATTGGTTGAGCCATTCGCACTAATACCAATTGTATATATATTTATTTTAATGTTTATCATTTCACTAATATGCTACTTTATATTTTTAAAGAAACATAAAATTAACAATAAATAAAACGAGCATAATTGAAAACAAGTAAATTTATAGTATTGGAGGACTTATAGTAACAGTTAGTCCTTCAATACTTTTTAAGCAAAAACCTCATTTACTTGTGGTACGGTTCTCCGCTATTTATTCTGTATGCTCTATATATTTGTTCTAGCAGCATTACTCTGAATAGTTGATGTGGGAAGGTCATTTTTGAGAAGCATAGTTTATAGTTTGCTCTTTTTAGTACGCTTTCTGCTATTCCTAGGCTTCCTCCTATAACAAAGGCTATGTTAGAGTTTCCTCTTACTCCTAAGTCATCTATCATTGTCGCTAGTTCTTCTGAGGTTATTTGTTTTCCTTTTAGATCAAGGGCTATTACATACATATTGTCTTTAATATGTTTTAATATTTGCTCTCCTTCTTTCTCCTTTATTGCTATTTCTTCTTTTTCTGAAGCATTATCTGGAGTTTTTTCATCTGCTAATTCTACTATGTTTAGTTTGCAATATCTTGTTAACCTTTTTGAGTATTCATCTATTGCTAGTTTTAAATATTTTTCTTTTATTTTTCCTACTGTAATTAATGTTATATTCATCTTTTATTATTTATATCAAAAGGCTTAACTTGCCTTTTTAATTCCTCCTTAAATTAATTAAAGCAGAAACACTCAAGGTATTTCTGCTTATTAGTTTAATTATTTACCACAACATTTTTTGTATTTCTTTCCACTTCCACATGGACATGGATCATTTCTTCCAATTTTGTCTTCTCTAACAACTGTTTTAGAAGATCTGTATTCTTTAGCTATTTCTTTTCTCTTATCTACTGAGAATATTCCATCCCATTGGCTTAAAGAGTATAAGTAGTCAGCTTTAGCATCTAACATATTGAAGTATAATTTTTCGTAGTCTACTACTACATCGATTTCTGTTGTTGAAACTACTTCTTCTAAATCGATTGAGTTTGTTAAACTTTCATTGATACCATCTAAAATACCAACAAAGTAAACTTCATCTACTCCATATTCTTTTGCTAATTCAGCAACTGATCCTTTTATGTTAGTGTTATGACTTCCTAAAAATTTTTTATAGAACTCTGATTCTACAGCACCGTATTCATCCCAAAATGCTGCCTCTCCTTTAGTTTTAACTGTTTCAACTACAAAATCTGTCCACTGTTTATATAAGCTCATTTCTAAGTCCCCTTTTTCCAATTTATATTTATTTGGTTAATTATTTTGTAAATCCTTTGGTTTAAAACAAAACCCAATAACGCATTATTTAAGGTTATTATAATAAATACATTGTAAATTTTCAACATATTTAGTTATAATTTTATAAAAACCTTCATTTTATTATGTTTCCCTACATGATAAAATCTATTATTTTTTTATTAATCTTGAATCTATTGCTTTACTATCAAATGGAGTTGAAATATCATAATTTCCTCCAAGTGTATCTACATTCTTACTTTCTATAAGTATTTGAACTTTTTCTATACCTGGTAGCTGTGATAAGGATTTTGATATTCCCTTTAAGCAAGCATTTTCCTTAGACTTAGTCATTTCTACCTTTGCTTCTTTACTAAAATTAATATTAGCAATTCCGTCTTTTATAGAAAAACTTACCAGTCTAGTATCCTTTGGTAATATAGGTTGAAGTTCACTTTTTACAGAAGGTCCTTTTATTAACTCTTGAATAATTAATTGTCCTAAAAATTCTTCTTTATTTGCAAGTCTTTCTTCTTTTCCTAACTCTTCTTTACTTCCATCCTTTGATGCATCAAAGTATAGATTCATATCAACTAAATCTTCCTTTTCCATAGGAAGTTTTAAGTTTTCAATTTTTTCTTTAGTGTTTATGCTTCCTTTATCATCCTTATTACATGCAGTTAACATCAGTAATGTCATTACCATGGTCACCATTAATAATATAGTAGTTAATTTCTTCATGATATCTCTCCTTAAAGCTCTATATACTTACTAGGTTTATCTCTCTCAGCCATAGTAAGATATATTTCCTTACCTATATTTATACCTTCTTCAACAAGTATGTTTTCTACGGTTTTATATGCTAAATCTGGATAATTATTAGTTTTACTTAAGTGACCTAATACTATATGTTTCGGTTTATCATTCATTATTTCTACTATAGCCTTACCACAAGCATCGTTAGATAAGTGTCCCACCTCACTTAAAATTCTCTTTTTAAGAGGGTATGGATATGGACCAAACTTAACCATTTCAATGTCATGATTGCTTTCTAATAATACTATGTCTGCATCATATACTGCCTTTTTGACATCTTCTGAAAAATATCCTAAATCTGTTGCAATGGTAGCCTTTTTTTCTTTGCTATACACAGAATATCCTACAGGATCAGCTGCATCATGAGATATTCCATGACTAACTATCTGAAGATCACCTACTTCAACATAGCTACCATCCATAATCTTAATATTATGTTCCTTAACTTTACCTATTTTAGTATCCATAGCCTTCCAAGTAAGCTCATTTGCATAAATAGGTATGTCGTATTTCCTTGATAGTATTCCTACCCCCTTAATATGATCAGAATGTTCATGGGTTATAAAAATACCATCTATTTTCTCACATGTTTCTTCTATAGATTTCAAACCTGCTTCTATAGTTTTACCTGATAAACCCGCATCTATTAATATGCGAGATTTATCAGAGGCAACAAAAATTGAGTTGCCACTACTTCCACTATATAAAGGACAAAATTTCATATATAATCACCCATTTACCACTATACAGTTTCTCTACGTATAGTTGCACCTAGCTTAGTGAATTTATCCTCAATATAAGGATATCCTCTGTCTATGTGTTCTAATCCTGCTATAATAGTTTCTCCCTCAGCCATAAGTCCAGCTATTACCATTGCAGCTCCAGCTCTTAAATCTGTTGCTATAACCTCTGCACCTGTTAACTTCTCAACACCTTCAACTATAGCTACTCTTCCGTTAACATCAATTTTAGCGCCCATCTTTTTAAGTTCATCTACATGCTTAAATCTTGATTCCCAAATACTTTCTGTAACCATACTTCTACCCTTAGCCATTGTTAATAAAGTACTCATTGGTTGCTGAATATCAGTTGGGAAACCAGGGTATGGTAATGTTTTTATGTTTACAGCTTTTAAGTTTCTCTCAGACTTAACTGTAACAGAATCATCACCTTCTATTATTTCTACTCCCATTTCAGTAAGCTTTGCACTTATTGCTTCTAAATGTTTAGGAATAACATTTTGTATAGTTACTTCCCCACCACAAGCTGCTGTTGCTATCATATAAGTTCCTGCTTCTATTTGATCTGGGATTACACTATATGTACAGCCCTTAAGTTCTTTAACACCTTTAATTCTTATTGTATCTGTTCCTGCACCCTTAATGTCAGCACCCATAGAGTTTAAATAGTTTGCTAAATCAACTACATGCGGTTCTTTAGCTGGATTCTCTAATGTTGTTTGACCCTCTGCTAGTACAGCTGCCATCATAACGTTCATTGTTGCTCCAACGCTTACAACGTCGAAGTATATATTAGTACCTATAAGTTTATCAGTTTTTACACTTACAGCGCCATAACCAACCTCTACATCGGCACCTAGTGCTTCAAATCCTTTTATGTGTTGATCTATTGGTCTAACACCTATAGGACATCCCCCTGGTAAATCTACACTTGCTTCTTTAAATCTACCTAAAAGAGCTCCTAAAAGGTAATATGATGCTCTCATTTTTCTAACTTCTTCAATATTTGCTTTCACATTATGCACTTCTGTGCTATCTATAATAACTGTAGATTCATTTCTAGTAACCTTACAGCCTAAACTTTCTAATATTTTAACAAGACACTTTACATCATCTATATCTGGAACATTTTCAATAGTACTAACACCCTTACTTGCTAATACTGCTGCTGGTAATATAGCTACTGCAGCGTTCTTCGCACCACTGATTTCAATGTTACCAAATATTTTGTTTCCTCCACTTATAACCAGCTTTTCCATAACCTTATCCATCCTTATCTAATAAATATTATTTAAATTTCACTCTTGCTTCCAACTACATTAATTTTTATTATTTTAAATCTTTTTGCATTAATAATGAATACTTACTTGTAACCCCTCTTACTGGATTTTAATATGTTTTTTAACATATATTTTTACAAGCACCACCATAAGTTAAATTAAGTCAAATTTTTGATTTAATCCACTTATTATTTACTGTCATACCCTACATTATATCATAAGTTTTATAAATTTTTATAAAGTTTTTTAACTGTTATAAAACTTTTATAATTATGACATAGCATGAGGTATTTTAAAATAGTTTTTAAGATATTTTTACTTAAGTTTTAAAATTAATTTTCTTATGATAGATTTATATTATAAATTTAGTGTATAATAATTACAATTATGTATTTAAGTTGTTTAAACCTTTAAATACTGAAATTATAATAGGAATATTAATTAATTCCTATTTATGTTATAATAACTATTGTTTTATCTGATTTTTATTTATTTGCACTAAATTAGATAAATCTCATATATTTATTGTAATAAGCAACTTTTTTCTTTCATGAGTTATTACAATGAATATATTATGATTAAGTATTTAATACTTAATCTTATTATGTACTTTATTAATATAAAAAATTTAAATTATTTAAATAAATTTTCAAAGTACTCGTAAATAGGTTTTTTAGTAGCAATATATAGCTTGTAATATTAAAACTACTATTGCACTTTAGCTTGTCTTAATAAATTTTTTAAGTGGCTTAAAGTTTTTTTAAATACAAATGTAGTTTATTTAATACAATATATAACTAATATAAGATTTCAATTTATTACGGAATTTAAATAAATTTATCTCAATGCAACATTGAAGTTTATTTTTGGAGGAAAACTATGAAGTACCAATTAGTTGCTTTATTTGATCATGAATCATCACTGAAAGTTGAAAATATTCAAAAAAATATATGTAGAAAATATAAAGTCCCAAGTAAAAATACTACTATTATGCACATACCCCTTACAACAATTGTTAATCCTGATATAGATAAAGTTGAATCTATAGTTTTAAAGGTTTTAAAGCCTTACAAACGTTTCAAGGTAAGAATTAATAATGGTTTATATGTAAACACTGAAAATAAACAAGTTAGTGTTGCTATTGACGAAAAGGGCTATGTATCTAGAATTTCAAGGAACATAGATGAACTATTAGCCTTAAATGGTCTTAATGTTGAGTCTATACATTCTTCTTACTCTGATTTATTTATACCTATTGGTGGAATCAGTGGTGCTGTTAAAAAGGCATGTAACCAATCTATGATTCCTATAAATAAATCTTTAACTCTAGAGGATGTATTAAATTATGCTAAAGTAGACAGACTAGAGTTATGGAAAGTACCAAGTGGAAAAAAAGAATTTTACAGCAAGAAGAAGCCTTCAAGTAAGGATCTTAAGGTAAAAACTTTTGTCCTTAGAGAATATTAAAAAAAATTTACTTGCATTTTTTTTAATTTTGTGTTTAAAATATTAACTATAAAGTAAATACAGATTTTAAAGACTGTGAAGAGAAGAGTAAATTTAGGAAGTAGTCTTAGCGAATCAGGGAGGGTGTAAGCCTGATACGAAGCCTATATTGAAGAACATCTCGGAGTTGCCAACCGAAATATCGTAAGATAAAGTAGACTTGGACGGGTTCAAACCGTTAATACTTGAATATTGTAATTAGAATTTTTTCTAACGCAATAGTTTGGAGTGGTCAATGTTTACTATTGGCAATCTGGGTGGTACCACGGAAATTCAACCTTTCGTCCCTATTTATTTAGGGATGGAAGGTTTTTTTATTTTTATATTTAAATTTTAAGGAGGTTATTAAAATGAAAACAACATTAGTAAAAACTCTTTTTAGAGAAACTCAACAATATCTAGGTACGGATGTAAAGATTTCTGGATGGATTAGAACTATCAGAGATTCTAAAACTTTTGGGTTTATTGAAATAAATGACGGTAGTTTCTTTAAAAATGTTCAAATCGTATTTGATGATTCTTTAGAAAACTTTAAAGCTATTTCTAAATTACCTATTAGTTCTTCACTTTCTATAATAGGTACTATAGTTGAAACTCCAGGTGCTAAGCAACCTTTCGAGATTAAGGCTAAAGAAATCATAATTGAGGGTATGTCTAACTCTGATTACCCACTTCAAAAGAAAAGACACTCTTTTGAATATTTAAGAACAATCGCTCACTTAAGACCAAGAAGTAACGCATTCTCTGCTGTATTTAGAGTTCGTTCAGTTGTAGCTCATGCTATACACCAATTCTTCTTTGAGAGAGGATTCGTTTATGTTCACACTCCAATAATAACTGGAAGTGACTGTGAGGGTGCTGGAGAAATGTTTAAAGTTACAACTTTAGATTTAGACAACGTACCTAAGAATGAAGATGGTTCTATTGATTACTCTGAGGACTTCTTTGGAAAAGAAACTAACTTAACTGTTAGTGGACAATTAGAAGGAGAAATCTTTGCTTTATCTCATAGAAACATTTATACTTTCGGTCCTACTTTTAGAGCTGAGAACTCTTACACTGGAAGACACGCAAGTGAGTTCTGGATGATAGAGCCTGAAATGGCTTTTGCTGACCTTGAAGATAACATGCAACTTGCTGAAGACATGTTAAAATATATAATTAAATTTACTTTAGAAAATGCTCCAGAAGAAATGGAATTCTTTAACCAATTCATTGATAAAGGATTATTAGAAAGATTAAACAACATCTTAACTTCTGACTTTGGTAAAGTAACTTATACTGAAGCTGTTGATATGCTTATAAAATCAGGTGTTGAATTCGAATACCCAGTTGAGTGGGGTATAGACCTTCAAACTGAACATGAAAGATATTTAACAGAGCAAATATTCAAGAAGCCTGTATTTGTAACTAACTATCCAAAAGAGATCAAAGCATTCTACATGAGAGTGAACGAAGATCAAAAAACTGTTGCAGCTATGGACTTATTAGTTCCAGGTATAGGAGAACTCATTGGTGGAAGTCAAAGAGAAGAAAGATATGAGAACTTACTTGGTAGAATTAAAGAATTAGACTTAAACCCAGAAGATTACTGGTGGTATTTAGAGCTTAGAAAATATGGTGAAACTAAACACTCTGGATTCGGTTTAGGCTTCGAAAGAGCTATTATGTATTTAACAGGTATGGGTAACATCAGAGACGTGCTACCATTCCCAAGAACACCTAAAACTGCTGAATTCTAATTATAAATTAAAAAGCTAGATTAATTAGATAAAGTTGCTACGGCATTAATACTTTTATATCAAATATACTGTATTTATAAATTACATGTACAGCATGATAGGATATTTATCTTTAATGCCTCAGCTTCTTTCTAATAATCTAGCTTTAATACTTATTAATAAAAATACGGATAATTTTATTACACTTAAATATGCTTAACTTTGATGTCCTGTAATAAGATTAAGAAGCTCTTTTCTCTTTTTAACAATATATACTATTAATGTAAGAACTGATATAGTTGTAACTGTATTCAATACTAATTGAATGGTAGGATTTAAAAATTGATATATATTATATGCTCCCGTGTATATTCCCCCTATTAACGCAAGAAACATTACAAAAGGATACCACACCTTCTTTTCATTTATATATTTTTTTCCTAATACTACAATTATTATCGCACAAACTATTATTCTCCCTATATCCATATGCTCACCTCCTTATTAACTCTTATGCAATTCAATATATAAACTTTACATATATAATTTTACATTAAATCCATTAAATACGAAAGATGTTTAATTCAATATACATACTTAATTCAAGTAGCAACACTATAAATCACCACTTAATTAATCTCATATTAAAATGCCTTAACCTCTCTCACTACTTTTATTAAATGAAGCTTAATGCTATAATCATAACAGTATCATCCTATGGCTATTTATAGAGTTTAAAGTGATGACTTAATATATTTTATAATAAATACAATTAATTATATTTAAAGTATACATATTATATTTCTTATAATAAAAAAATGTACAAATGCTACAATAATTACTCATAAGATAAAAATATAAGGGGAGGTTTTTTTATGGATTTACAAAATTTATTTTATCTTCAATCAGAATTAGATGTTCATATATCTTCTGAACATAACCTTGAAAATGAAGATCTTTTTGATAAAAAAGTATTAGCTTTGCTTGTTGAACTTGGTGAATTTGCCAATGAAACTCGTTGTTTTAAATTCTGGAGTAAAAAGGGACCATCTGAAAAAGCAGTTATGCTTGAAGAGTATGTTGACGGATTACACTTTATATTAAGTTTAGGCCTTATAAAGGAGTACACTTACATCAACTTAGTTCTTAATAGAAATATTATTACTGATGGTACTGATGGATTCTTAAACCTTTACAATACTGCATTAAGCTTTAAGCTACATCCTACTGAAAGAAACTACGAAAATATGTTCCAGTGTTTCTTAGACTTAGGTTCTTTCTTTGGTTTTACTGGAGAAGATATTGAAAATGCTTATCTTGAAAAGAATAAAGTTAATCATAAGCGTCAAGAACAAGGTTACTAAAGGTTTTAAAGCTTATTAACGGTACATAATACAATATTTAAGTAATATATTTGAATACCTTGGTTAAACTATCTTTGTAATTTTATTTTTAATATATAATAACAAAGGAGGAGTTTGACATGTTGGGTATTATATATGCAATAGTGGCTGGTATAGCCATGAGCCTTCAAGGTGTATTTAACACCAACGTATCTGATAAAATTGGTATGTGGCATACTAATGTTATAGTTCAAGCCATTGCTCTTATTTGTTCAGCCATTGCCCTATTCTTCACAAAGGATGGTGGCTTTGCTGGACTTAGAGATGTTAATAAATTATATTTATTTGGTGGAGTTTTAGGTGCAGTTATTACCTTTACTGTTATGAAGGGTATAGGTAGTCTCGGTGCAACCTTTGCCATTGCTATAATTTTAATATCCCAAATTTCTGCCGCAGCTGCCATTGATGCCTTTGGTTTATTTGGTGCTGAAAAGTTGTCTTTTGGTCTTGCCCAAATTGGTGGACTTATTTTAATGATTGGCGGAATCGTTCTATTTAAATGGAAATTTTAACAGTTATTTAACATTAAATTCTATTTTAGCCCTTTGGGGCTTCTTTTTTTCACATTTTTTTAATAATTCACATTTATCTATCAGTTTTTTTACTAAATACTATTGAATTTTTCTATAATACATTACATAATATATATTGAATAAAAATTAGGGGGCTATATTATGGATTTTAAACAAATCGAAGCTTTTATTAGTGTGGCAAAGTTAAAAAGTTTTTCTAAGGCTGCAAACCAGATATTTTTATCTCAACCCACAATAAGTTCTCACATTTCTAGTTTAGAAAAAGAACTTAATATTCAACTTTTTGATAGAACATCAAAAGAAGTTAATTTGACACCTGCTGGTGAGTCTTTTTTCAATTATGCTGTGGACATAATAAATACTCGTAACCATGCAGTTCATTCTATTGCAAACTTTAACAAGAAAATTTGTGGAAAGCTTAATCTTTCTTGCAGTACTACGCCTTGTAACACTATTGTTCCTGAACTTTTAAAGAAGTTTTTGGACAAGTATCCTGATGTAACCTTTAACGTTAAGGAGAGGGGCTCTGGTGATATTATAAAGAATATATTAGATCTGAAATCTGAAATTGGTATTGTAGGTACTTGTATTGATAACCCCAAAATCACTTACTTTAATATCGTTGAAGATGATTTAATTGTTATTTCTCATCCTTCTTTAGGATTACCTGCAGATATTTCCATACAAGAACTGTTTAAATACAAGTTCATATTCCGTGAAAAAAACTCTGCAACTAGAATAACCTTTGAAAATGAGCTTGCAAAAAATGATCTTTCTCTTAATGCTCTTAAGATTCTATGTGAGGTTAATAACATAGATACCTTAATTCAATTTGTAAGGTCAGGCATGGGTGTATCCGTTATTTCAAGAAAATTATACGAAAATTATGCCTATGATACTAATCTTAAATGTAGCATTATTTCTGATTTAGAAATTAAGAGAAGTATCTATTTAGCCCTTAACTCAAAAAGAACGCTGTCACCTACAGCTAAAGCTTTCTTTGAAATGTGTAAAACTGAATTCTCTTTATAATATAAATATTTTTATTCAACATTGATTTCTTATTTACATTTAACAGTTTAATCGAAATTATACATATTTTATTATTAGATATACAGCTAGTAACTAAAGTTCTAGCTGTATATCATCAATATTTTACATACTAAACATATATTATTTCAAAACACTATGTAACTAATCATAGAAATGGAGTTGTATCCTATCAATTCTCCAATATAACCTACCTCCAATATTAAAAGTAAACTTATTCAATCTACCCCATATAATATATGGTAGTTTTATTCACACTATATATATTTTACTAATATACTGTACTGTATAACAATATTTGGAGGAAGTTATGTTCTCATTTAAGAGCAAGTTAGAGATTCAATTAAAAGAAGCTATTAATTCTAACCTTTATAATCAATTTAGAGTAATAATACACTGTAAATCCTTATTTACCGAAGTAGTGAAAAGAGTAACCTCCATGAAGTGTACCCTAATACGTAGCTTCCCTGAACTTAATTGTCTTAGTGTAATTGCATCACCAAGATGTATTGAAAGACTTATTGAATATCCTGAAATTAAATATATTTGTTTTGATAAATACGCCTTTTTATGTGGCACTAATACAGAAGCTAAATCTACTCTACCTAATATAAAAGACTTAAAGAAAAGTCTTAATAACTTAGGTAGCATTTATATGGGAGTTCCTAAAGTAACTGGCTTAGATGTATGTGTTGGACTTATAGATAGTGGTGTGTTTCCACATGATGATTTAGTTCACCCTCAAAATAGATTAGTTGGCTTTAAAGATTTAGTAAATGATTATACTTTCACTTATGATGATTATGGTCATGGTACCTTTATGGCTGGAATCATAGGTGGTAATGGATTTAGTTCTAAAGGAACTGTTAAGGGTGTTGCCCCTAGATGCAATATCTACAGTGTTAAGGCATTTAATTCAACAGGTAAAGCTTATATTTCAGACACTCTTTATGCCCTTAAATTTCTTATAGATAACTGTTGTGAATTTAACATAAAAGTTATTTGTATGCCTTTTGAAACCTTTGATTATGATCCTTTTATCTTAGGGCTATTTTCAACCTTATTTGAAAAAGCTATAGCTAATCATATAACTGTAGTTGTACCTAGTGGAAGTAATCCTAACAACATCCCTTCTATAACTGGTATAGCCTCTTTAGGTAATTGTATAACCGTAAGTGGTGTTGATAGATCTAAGGACTTAAGTAAGTATAATTACAGCTCCTATGGCTATAGTAAGAAAGTTAAAAAACCTGACTTATGTCACAGTGCAATTAATATAAATTCTCTTAGAAGTGTTACTTCTTTTGTTCCTGAAATCAATGGTGTAAAATGTTATCCTCCTCACCTAAAATCTCCTTATACAATGCTTACGGGTTCTTCCTGTGCCTCAGCATATATAAGTGGTGTATGTGCCTTATTATATGAAAAATATCCTAATGTATATAAAAAGGATATCTTATCACTTGTAAAGCTATGTTGTGATGATTTTGATGGTCCTAAGGAGCTAAAAGGTGCAGGTGTAGTTAATATGAATAAGATTTATTGTGTTACAGCCGACGATGATGAAAATACTAATAAATAATTGCTCTAATACAGAAAACCATGTACTCCTAGAAAATACCTAGATATGTACATGGCTTTTATTTTTTTAAATTATTCCTTCTTTTATTATCTTAAGATGAACTTCTTCATTTATAGAGTATATATCTCCATTTAAGTTGGATTCCTTTACATTCAATGTTCCTTTTTCAGTGTTAACTATGTAAGTTATGTATGAACCCATAAAGACTCTAGAAACAATATTTCCCAGTAAATCTCCATCTTCTTTGCTCATTATTATATGTTCAGGTCTTATAAATATATTTTTACCTTCATCATCTTTTATTACATTAGAGTTTCCTATAAAATCTAAAACAAAGTTATTAACTGGACTATTATATATTTCCTCTGGAGTACCTAATTGCTCTAATTTCCCCTTATTCATTACGGCTATTTTATCTGCAATACTAAGTGCCTCTTCTTGGTCATGAGTTACAAAAATCATAGTTGTGTTAAACTGCTTTTGTATTGATTTTATCTCTTCCCTCATTTTAACTCTTAACTTCGCATCTAAGTTACTTAAAGGTTCATCTAAAAGTAAAACCTTTGGCTTTACAATTAAAGCTCTTATAAGTGCAACTCTTTGTTGTTGTCCACCACTTAGTTCTGCTATTTTCTTATTTTTGTGAGATAATAAATCAACTATTTCTAAGTATTTTTCGCCCTCTTTTATAGCCTCTTTTTTCTTATATCCCTTAAACTTTAATCCATAAATAACATTTTCTAATACTGTCATATGTGGAAATAGTGCATAAGACTGAAACACAGTTGAAACAGGTCTTTTTTCAGGTGGTAATGCCATTATGTCTTCACCATCTATAGTTACATTTCCACAATCCTCTTTTAGAAACCCACCTACAAGTTTCAAAGCTGTAGTCTTACCACATCCAGAAGGCCCTAAAAGACATAGTATCTCACCTTGATTTATGGATAAAGTCAAATTATCTAAGACTACTTTATCATTAAATTTCTTGCTTAATTTATCTATCTGAAGATACATATTCTTTCTACCTCTTTTCTCTTAAAATCAATTTAGAAACCACAAGATTAACAATTAAAGTTATTAATATTATTATAGTTGCAATTGCTGCTCCTACACCATAATTTCCTGTCTGTATTGCATCAAACATCTCTAAAGTAGCAACCTTCTGTCCTGGATATACTAAGAAAATTATAGCTCCAACAGTAGTCATAGTTGCTGTAAAGTTATTTATAAATCCCACTACAAAAGCAGTCTTTAAGTTAGGAATTATAATGTCCTTTATAACGTATATATTCTTTGCCCCTAAGTCCCTTGCTGCATGTTCTATATCTCCATTTATTTGAGATATAACAGCACTACTCGCCTTTGTTGTCATTGGCATCTGTTTAAATATACAGTTTAAAACAACTATAGCTACAGTTCCCGTTAACTCTAAAGGAGGATCATTAAAGGCTAGAATATATCCTATACCAAAGAATATTCCTGGTATTATATAAGGCAATGTTGATATAAAATCTACTGTTTTCATTCCCTTTATGTTTCTACGCTCAGTGAAATAAGCTATTATCATACCTAGTATACTTCCAAGTACTCCTGTAATTAAGGAATATACTACACTTCTTACAAAACAATCTGCACTATAATTATTTAGCTTTACATAGTGTTCAGCTGTAAACATAAATTTTCCATAACTATACTTCGATATTGAGGATATGAAAATACTTAAATATTGAAGTAACATAACTACTATATAAAAAATTGTTACACTACTTAATGCCACATTTAAAAATCCCTTTAGCTTAAATTCTGCATCAGAAGATGTTATCTTATTATTTCCTGAAAGCTTTAAGTTAAAGTTCTTCATGTACACTCTGTATACTAAAAACGCTACTAAGGATGGTATTAAAATTAATACGCTCATAGCTGATGCCATTGGTAAATCTGAACTTGCTATAATTTTCATATAGACCTCAGTAGCTAGTACATCAAAGGAACCACCAATAACCATAGGTGTTCCAAAGTCCGATAAAGATCTAATAAATGTAAGTAAGGCACATACAACTATACCTGGAACCATTACAGGTACTAGTACCTTTCTAATAGCATAACTTGGAGAAGAACCTAAATCCTGTGATGCCATTAATAGATTTTTATCTACACCTTCTATTATTCCAGTTAGAAGTAAACTATTTAAGGACACATTAGATATAGTTTGCATTATTACTATACCAACCCAGCCATATGGATTTAAAGTTAACTTTAATAAGTGATGTGTTATAAAGCCTCTTCTTCCAAATAGATTTATGTATGCTAAAGAAGATACAAATGGTGGTGATATCATAGTTATCATTAAAATTAAAATCAAAATCTTTTTTATCTTACTATTACTAAAGCTAGTATATATTGAAATAAAGACTGATAGTATAGTTGAAAATATCGTTGTAAGCACTCCAACAAAAATACTATTGTTTATAATTCTTTTATTATTACTTAACAGATTCTTATATGTATCTAAACTCAAGGTTCCGCTTGGTAAGAAACTTTCCTTGATTACTGAAAATATAGGCCATAATATAAATATAAGTATTAAAACTACTACTGTTATAAATAAGGCCTTCTCAAAAAAGTTATCAAAAAAGGTATCTAATTTAGATACCTTTTTTTTACATGTATTATTTTGATTCACCTTTTTCTCCAACCATCTTAGACCATTTAGCTAATACAGCTTCTCTATCCTTACCAAATAGAGATAAATCTTGTTTTAAAAGCTTATCTTTTGATACTGTAAGTTCAACACCCTCAAGACTTGGCTTTATAAATTTAACTGTATCTTTTCCATCTAATTTTGCAAGCTCTCTTAAGTTTTCATCTTCATATAACCAAGATACAAACTTCTTAGCTGCAGGTGTGTTACTAGCATTTTTAAATACTGCAACTCCATCTGGCATCCATGGAATACCATCTTCTGGATATATAATGCTTACATTTTTCTCTTCTTTTAATTTTTCAACACTATTATCTAAGTAAGTAATACCTATAGCAACTTCACCAGCTGCAGTTTTTTGGTTAGGATCTTTTCCTCTCTTAGAGTAGTAAGGAATATTCTTATTTAATTCCTCAAAGTACTTCCAACCAGCTTCTTCACCCTTGTTTTGAAGTAAAGAGTTAACAACTGCATAATTAGTTCCTGAAACTGCTGGATTAGACATTAAGATTTCATCTTTGTACTTAGGATCTGTTAAGTCATTCCATGACTTAGGAGCTTCTAAGTTCTTTTCTTTTAAAATATCATTGTTAGCAATGAACCCAACAATAGTTAATCCCTTACTGAACCAGTAGTTTTCTTTATCTTTAAATGGTTCTACAATTTTATCTGAACCTTCAAAGTTACATTGCTCTAATAAACCCTCTTCCTTAGCTTGCATGAAAGCATCTATACCGCCTCCAAACCAAACATCTCCCATTGGTTTATTACCTTCAGCCTTAGTTCTTGAAAGAACCTCTCCTGAAGACATTGATAAGAATTCAACCTTTACTCCTGTCTCGTTTGTGAATTTATCAAATAAAGGTTTATACTCTTCTGATGTCGTAACAATTTTTAAAGTTCCTTCGATTTTTTCTTCTGCCTTTGGAGCTTTTTCATCTACCTTTGGCTTACCACATGCTGTTAAAGAAAAAGCTAGAACTGTTGACATAACAATACTTAAAATTTTACTTGTCTTTTTCATTTAAATTTTCTCCCCTGTAAATTAATTTTTTAACCTCTGAAATTATAACATATTTTTCTTAATATTTTGAATTTGTTTTATCTATAGATAATTATTAGTCTATAGATAAAATAAATACTTATGAAAACTTATTCAATTTATCTTATAAAATAACTTTTAATTTCATTATAATTGTTTATATTTATGGTTTTTATACCATTTTATTGAATTTAATTTGTCTATATACTTATATTATTTGTTGATTTTTGTATTTTCAAATTTATGTAATGTTTTTTTAAGTTTTGAATATATATTCTTATTAAGAATAATTATTCAAACATAATATTTATTGCAAAAATTCATTTTTATATCTTTTATAGAGAATTGTTTTTAATTATTTTATATTTTTTAATTGTTCTTATTTCTCTATGTTTTAATTAAAGTAAGGGCTGTGGCACTAAGAATAATCCCTACAACATATTGTATGTAAATTCTTTAATGCTACAGCCCCATGTTATTTTTTGTTTATATATTTTCTAGTAAAGGATTTTCATTATACTTAACTTTATCTACAATTTAAAGGTAAATATAGATGTTAATAAAAATCTATATGATTAAGTAAAGTATATTCTCTTACTATTAATTTTCACAATTCTTATTTAAGATAAATGTAGTAACTCTCTTCTTAAAGCATCTAGTAAGCATAATGTAGCTCTAATTCTTATATATTCTCTTGTTCCATTAATATTAAGTTTTTTATTTATAACCTTACCATTAATAGCAACAGCAATATACACAAGCCCAACTGGTTTTTCTTCACTTCCACCACCTGGTCCTGCAATTCCAGTAGTTGATATTCCTACATTAGTATTAGATGTTTTAGCAATTCCTAATGCCATTTCTTCAGCAACCTGAGGACTAACAGCGCCATAATTATCTAGAGTTTCTTTTTTAACACCTAATCTATTCATTTTTGCTTCATTACTATAAGTTACTGCTCCATCCATAAATACCTCTGATATTCCTGGATAGTTTATAAGTCTTGCAGCTACCATTCCTCCAGTACATGATTCAGCTGTAGCAATAGTAAGATGTTTTTCTAATAGAAGTTTAGCAACAACTTCTTCTATACTTGTTTCTTCACCCTCACCATAGATATCTTCACCAAATCTCTTTCTTAATTCACTTTCCATTGGTTCAATAAGCTTCTTAGCTTCTTCTAAATCTTTTCCCTTACTTGTTATTCTAAAAATCATTTCTCCACTTTTAGCGTAAGGTGCTATGGTAGGATTCTTTTGACTTTCTATTATATCTTTTATCTTCTCTTCTGCTCCACTTTCTCCTATACCCATTATTCTAAGAACCTTTGAATGCAGTACTCCATCACTAAACTTAGATAAATAAGGTACTACAGTTTCCTCAAACATAGGTTTCATTTCTGTCGGAGGTCCTGGCAATAAAACAACTATCTTGTTGTTTTCATTTATAATACATCCTGGTGCTGTACCATTATGGTTAGGAATCATTATCCCACCCTCTGGAAAATAAGCTTGCTTCTTATTATTAGGAGGCATTGGCTTATTCATCTTTTCAAAGCACTTTTCAAGATTTTCTAAAATATCTTCATGCAATACTAATTTCTTATTAAAATATGCACAAGCCATTTCTTTAGTTAAATCATCTTTAGTTGGTCCAAGTCCACCTGTATTGATTACTATATCAGCTCTACTAAAAGCTAAATCATAAGCTTCCTTAACTCTTTCTTCGTTATCTCCTACCACAGTTTGATGATAAACAGATACTCCTATTTCCGCTAACCTTTTAGATAAATACTGAGCATTAGTGTTAACTATATCTCCTAGTAACAATTCTGTTCCAACACATAAAATTTCAGCAATCATCTTCTCTCACCTCTTCTATACTTATAATTTCAAATCCTAATTTGTAGTATATCCTTTTAGCTTATTAATTAATATAAACTTTAAATATTTTAATTTACAATATTACCTTTATTATACACCTTTAAATTTATCTTTTCTATTATGCCATATACTATTTAAATTTTAATCTTATTTCTAATTAGTCTTAGTATATACTGTGAATTATATAAGCTTTAATTAATGTTCTATCTTATATTAAGAATTAGATTTATTTTACAATTAACCTTATCTCTATTTTATAATTAACATTATATCTAAATAAAATGAAGATTATTTAGTACATATATCTCAGTTCTTTATTTTCAAAAATAGAAAAAGCTCAGAAATGTTGCCTTGAGATTAACTCAATTCACTATTCCTAAGCTTATAAACTTCTTGAAATATAAGACTTTACGTCACACGTTAAAGCAATTAGTAATTCTTTATGTCCATTCTATATTATGTATTTACTTCTTACAAATATTATTTTGCTTAAAAACCTCTTCTTCTATCTCTTCTTTATAGGTAAATTCATTTTTATTTGCAAAGTCTACAAATTGAGGTAAGTTAAGTATTGCGTTTTTATTTTTTAACTTAAAACGTCTAAACTTATTGTATGAATTAATAGCTTTTTCTCTATCAAGAGCACATATCACTTCTACACTTCCTACTGGACCATAATTATATTGTAAATTATATGTCTTTATTGTAGTTGGCTCTACATCAATACCACTTATTTTTTCTACTATTGTATCTCTACATATTAATTTTACAGAATACTTAAAATTCATATCTAGTGGTTCAAAACCTAATAGTTTTCCCTCTTTAACCTTATAGTCATTTACTAGATAAACATCATATATCATTATTTTCCCTCCTAATAAATCAAAGCCCGTCCTAAACTTTTTCTTCATGAGTTATATATATTTATTCCTACTTTTTTTAACCCCGTTTTAAAATAATCAAATTTAACTAATTACAACTATAATTAACTAAGCATCTAAACTTTAACGTATTCAAATATATTTGAGAAATCTTTATTTAATTGTATTATATAATTAGATTTATGTATATATTTAACTAAAAAGGTATTGGGTAAACTAAGAAATTTATTTAAATAATTGATTAAATAGAAGGCATGACAATTATATCTTAATTTAAATATACCTTGTAACTAATGTATAATAATTATTAAATTTTAATAGATTTTATATCTTTAATAACATTTAAGTTCTAAAATTCTCCTCAATAGCTTTATATTTATGAAATCTCTTCTGTTTATATTGCTTTTGAATTGATGAGTTTTATAGGATAAATATGAATTATTATCCTTATATTTCTACTATAACTTTAATTAATTGTATTACTAATTCTTTATTTTTTCAAGAAATAAATTTTCTATAACTTACTTTATATATAAAAACAGAGAATTATTATTCATTTAATGTAATAATAATTCTCTATGCTAATAATTATTTATTTTTTAAATTATTGTTGAAATATTTATCTATTTTTATATATTACTAAAACCTATTTCCTTAGTAATTCTTTTAACCCTAACGTAAAATATTCTCTTTACATTGGTCTATTTTTAAAGAAAATGCTTATTTAAATACAGTAATTATATTATTAAACATTTCTTTGTTATCTGTAATCTTATTTTCATTACCCATTACTGCATAATACTTTTGATCCATTACATTTTTAACTACAGATGCTAATTCCCTTATATCCTCTTCCTTGATGTTTAACACTTCATCTCTTTCTCTTTGAATTTGATTTTTAGTTAAACCTCTTATATAGTTAGATAATGCCTCATCACCTTTTCTAGATGCTGTTAAAGGACTATCTAAATCACTAATTGTTCCTATGATATACTTAATCATTTCTCTACTGGAGCATTTGAAATTTTGTAAATACTCATAAGCACTATCATAAGCTCCTAAAGTTTCTTTTATATTTGGATCTCTATAAGAAACAAATACCATGTTTCCGCCTCTAGTTATACTAACCATGCAACCATAAGCTCCACCTTGAACTCTTACCTTATTCCATAGGTAATCTAAGCTTATTATAGTTTTCATGACTTTTAATTTTCCACTATATTTATATCCTAAACTTATAAAGTTAAATCCTTCTGCAACATATTGAACATTACCTGGTGTAAGGAGCCCTTCATTCTTTCTTTCAGCTGCAAACTTATAAATTATAGTAGGTAAAGTTTGAGTTGTTAAAACCTCAAAAACCTCATCCATATTCTTAATTACTGCGTCATACTCTTCTTGCTCACTAGTAATATTTATTATCATATTAACTTTATTGAATATTACTTTACTTAATCTTTCTAAGTTAAATTTGATATCATCAAATTTTTCATCTAAGTTTTTATCTAAATCTGCTATAAAATTATAGAAAGATAATCCTTCTAACTTATCTACATAACTTCCACTAGGTGAGAAGTAAGAGGCTAATCTATTAGCAGTAACACTATGACCTCTATCAAAAATAGTCATTTCTATTCTGGATTTAGTTTCTTGTATTATTTCTTTTATTCTAGCCTTATCATCAAATTTAGATGTTCCTATAATCTCAGCTATTAATTGCATCATTTCAGGTATCTTATGTGATAATGCCTTTGCCTTAACTAACATTTTCTTATGAACTACAAAGGATTTATTAACATCCGCATAAGCTTGAGGTGCTAAGTAAATTCCTCCTGTATTAATGTTAATCTCATTAGATAAATCACTGTAATTATGAGATTCAGTATCTACTTTTCCTATAAGTCTACTTAGTAAAGTAATATACGGTATTAAATCTTCTTCTACAGTTGCAGTATCAAAAACAAAATCTACATAAGCTATTTTATTTGTAAATATATCTTGATGTAAAACCTTTGTTTTATTAATAGATTTCACTTCTTGAGGAATAGATTCTGCCTTTTTCTCTATATCTTCTAAAGACAATAAAGGTATAGTCTCTAAATTTTCCTCTGTATCAGGTGTCATCTGTCTTTCTTTTAATTTCTTAGTTTGAGCTACTATTTCATCTAGTTGATAATCAGTTAAGCTCTTTTTGATTTCCTTTAATTTTTTCTTTAACTCTTTCTCCTTCTTATCAGCTAAACCTTTTTCTGGTTTCAAAACTAACATAGTGCTATGAGGATTATTTAACATATACTTCTCAATTAATTTCTCAAAATAATTAGTTGTTAATGCTGATTTTATCTTAGTTAAAGTCTCTTCAAATTGTAAGTGTACAAATGGATCTCCCTCATGTAACCAACTATCTAACATATTCATGTTATAAATTAATCCCTTTGGATAGCCACCTGTTTCTGCCTCTCTTAATCTGAATTCATTTATATTTATGCAAGCTTCTATAAGCTTTTTATCTATTCCTTCTTTAACTAACTTTCTTAAGGTATTCATAACTATATCTTTAAATCTAGTTTGATCTGATTCATTAGCACCCTTAACAACTACACTAAAGCTAGGTTGAATTATAGAGTTATCGTACATTCCAAATATATCTTTACCTACACCTGCTGATATAAGAGCCTTTCTTATAGGTGCAGCTGCATTATCCATAAGTAAATATTCTAAAATTGAAAACGCTAGGTATAACTCTGGATCAGTAGATCTTCCTACAGCAAAGTTTAAGCTTAAGAAAGTCTTATCCTTATCATCCTCATCCTTAGAAATAGAGTAAGTATGAGTTATTTCTTGCATCTTATCATATGGTTTTTGAACATTTATTTCTGAGTTTACAGTTATTCTATCAAAGTCTCTTAAGTATTTTTCATCTATAAATTCTAATTCCTTTTCTATATCTCCATTACCGTATAAGAATATATAGCTATTTGATGGATGATAGTATTTTTTATGAAAAGCAACAAAATCCTTTTGTGTTAGATCTGGAATAAAATCTGGATCTCCACCTGATTCAAAATTATATATAGTATCTTTGAATAAAGATTCTTGTATCTTTCTCATTAAAACTCCCTCAGGAGATGAAAAAGCACCCTGCATTTCATTATAAACAACACCTTTATATGATAAATCTTTATTCTTATCTTCTAAATCATAGTGCCATCCCTCTTGCATTAATATTTCTGGAGTATTATAAAGATTAGGATATAAAACAGCATCTAAATAAACATCCATTAAGTTGAAGAAGTCTTTTTCATTTCTACTTGCTATAGGATACATTGTTTTATCTGGAAATGTCATAGCATTCAAGAAAGTATTTAATGATCCTTTTATAAGTTCTACAAAGGGTTCCTTAGTAGGAAATTTTCTAGACCCACAAAGTACTGAGTGCTCAAGAATATGAGGTACTCCTGTATTATCCTCTGGTGGTGTTCTAAAAGATATAGAAAACACCTTATTATCGTCGTCATTTTTTATATTTACAAGCCTTGCTCCACTTTTCTCATGTTCGAAAAGCCTTGCAACTCCATTTAGCTCTTTAATTTCTCTTTCTTCAATAAGTTTAAACCCATGTAAATTACTTAGTGATTTTGATGACATTTTTTATCCTCCCTTTATTATTAACATTATTTTAAGATATCGTTATCTTAGACTAAATCTTTTATAAAATAATGTTTTTTGTTTTGTAATCTTGTTACTAGCATAAATTAAAGCTTTATTTATCTTAAGTTAACTTTAATCTCATATACTATCCCCTAAAATTAAACACAAATTAGAATTACATAAATCAGATTTTATCATGTGATTATACCAAAATAAACTAATGTATATTATACTATATTAACTATAAACTAACTCTAAATGCAATTTATATATTTGTGTAAAAACTAATGAAAATCATATTAATATCTTCTTAATATCATTTTTACTAACTATTTCTTATACTTATATAGTATGCCCTTATATACTGTACATATATTCTCATATTACCTTACCTAAATCACTTAAATTTTTTCTGTCTCTTTAGCTTTTCTTTTACAAATCTTAATTATTCAATTTTTATATTTTCTTTGGATAAGTTTAAGACTTTAATTGACCCTATATACAAATATAGGTGAAGAAATTGCAATCTTATTACTATTTTGAGTCACTCTAACAACATACCAATTTTTTGAACACTCTTGATTTATGAAAAACTTTTCTCGAAACCCTTTTCCATTTACAGTGATAGTTTTTATAATTATTGAATTATTACTTATTATTTCTATTTTGATTATATCACATTTTTTATCTTCTATGCTTATATAAAACTCTAATTTTTCATCCTCTTTAATGTTAATTATGCTCCCCATGAGATTATTATTAATGGTAAAATACAATCTTAAATTCTTGCTTTCTGTGGAATAGGTATTCCTATTTTTCAAAGCTTTTATGAAATCATTTTTATTAATTTTATACATTAAAACTACTGTTAAATTTTCTGTATCTCCCCAGTTAGCTTTATGATTATCTTGTCCATTTAAAGCACCTATCTCCCATCCTTTATCTAGTAGTTCATAGTATATTTTTTCTCGTCTTATATATTTATAAGGTTCTATACCATTTCCAACTTCAACAAAGTTTATATATTTATTAAGTTCATCACTATAAGGTAATTTTGTTACCTTATTACTTGGATGATTTATACATAATATACTTTCGGGATGTTCTTCACACCACTTTAAAATACAATTCTTACTTTTATATTTTCCATGAACAACTTCCTCGCAATTATATACATTCATATGTCCAAAATAATCTGTACTAATCTCATAACCACTTAAGGCTAGGAAGTCTTTCTTATTCTTTTCATCAGCCTCATTTTGCGTTGCAACCCATCTAGTATCATTCTTATCATAATTAAACTTTTTACACTCACTTTCTTTAATCTTACCTCTTAATGGTTTACAGTGATCTGTTATTACTAAATAGTCTAGTCCCTTTTTCCTAGCATACTTATATGCCTCATATGGAGTTCCTTTGCCACTTGAATAAGCTGTATGACTATGCGGTATCCCAAAATAAAATTTTAACTTTTTAGATTTTGATTCATTCTTATTTTTCTTTTTATGCTTTGACATTTCTACCTCAAAAAAAATTCCTATTACTAAATATAGTATTTAGTAATAGGAATTAAAGTACTAAAATATTTTATCCAATTCCATGTAACAACCTACTTAAAAGTTGAACAAGATTAAAATCTTCAAAGTTAAACTCTTTATCCTTTATATCAACAGTTAAATATAGTATAGCTGTGATTGAGTTACTTAATGTTTTTATAGGAACTAGCATTATAGATTTCCATAATGGAACTCCACTTAACTTATCAGTATTACTTACGTTATTCCAATCTATAGTGTAAGTACCTTCTCCTTTTTCTAAGGCATTAATAATTAAGTTTTGGTCAAATTGTATTCCTAAGCTATAACCTTTTTTATTGTTTCTACTCATGACCTGATCTATTTTTTTATCTCTAACTCTAAAGTAGGTTATAGTTTCTCCCTCAACTCTTTCTAATACCTTATCTAAAAATGCAACTAGCCTCTCATTTTTATCCTCTATATCATATGGTAAGTTAAGTAGTTCAACTAATGTCTGCATATTATTTTCATTTACTTGCTTATTATCAGTTATTATCCCTGAAAACTTATTAGCTCTTTTAGCTCTTTTATCATACTCTTCTTTCCATACTAAGGTTTTGTTTCTCCCTTGCTCCTTAGCTAAATATAAAGCCTTATCTGCTTTACTAAAAAGTTCATTCATCCATAATCCATGCTCTGGATATGATGCTATTCCCATACTGCAAGTAACTCTTTGCTTAATGCTTAAAATATTAGAACTTGCTATCTTACGTCTTAATTTTTCAGCTACTATATATGCTTCCTCAGCATTAGTATTAGGAAGTATTATTACAAATTCTTCTCCACCATATCTGCCTAGAGTATCCGTATATCTTATATTATCAAGTACTAGTCTGCTTAAATTATGCAACGCTTTGTCGCCAGCTTGATGTCCATAAGTATCATTTATATTTCTAAACCTATCGAGGTCAACCATAACAATTGATAATGAAGAGTTAATTTCCTTGGACTCCTGTAAGTATTGTTTTAAATTAGACTCTAAATACTTTCTAGTATAAGCTCCCGTTAACTTATCTATAGAAGACTCATGCTTTAACCTTATTCCATCTATGATTATACCTATTATTTTAGATAGCTTTTTACATTGATTAATTGTATACTTATCAAAACTATCTATTAGCCTATCAGTTTCCATATATATATGACCAACTACAACTGACTTATAGCATCCTTTTCTACTTCTTTTATCCTTAGATAACCTCATATCCTTATCTTCCATTAATATAGGAATGCATAAGTACTTGTTTATATAAGTGTCCTCTAAGTTTCTAAGTTCCACTTCCTTTGTATTTTCACACCTTTCAAGTATAGGTATTATATTGCTTATATCTTTATTGCTTCTACTACAAGCTAATACTTCATAATTATCATCATAATTTCTGAATAAAATAATAGACCTACTTGCAAGTGATATATATGATATATGCGAGTTTATAAGATGCATATTATAAGTTTCATTACTTCCTAAATTTAAAATAACATCCTCTAAACCCTTACTTTCATCTGGTATATCAGCATTATATATATTTCTAGTATAATTTAAGAAATCTAAGTTTCGCATTATTTTATGTTTATTATTTAACCTTAAAACCCTATTTATATCACTTAAATTATTTAAGTCAGCCTCTTTATCATTATATAAAATATCAAACACCCTTTGCATAGGCATTCTTTTAGCATAACTAACTTTATATTCATCAGGAACATATTTTAATACCTTCTTCATTATCTCAAAAGCATTTATATAACAAAAATGCGTCTCATTAATTCTTTTTTCTTCACTATAGTACTTAGCAAGTTGAATAGCGGCCTTCCATTTAATAGATATAACCTCTATATCGCTGCTTGTCTCTAAACAACTATTCAAATAATCAATGGCCTTACTTATATCCTTTTCAAATACACCTTTAAGATATAGTAGCCAAACATTATTCATTTTATTTATTTTACTTTCATCTAAGGTTATTAATAAACTAAATAGTTCCCTTGCCTTATGAAATTCATCTTTACTTATCAATTCATTGATAGCCATAGATAAAAGTGATGCTTTCTGATTTATAGAAGTTATAAAATTACATGTATCCTTGATTTTTTCAATAGCATCATTTACATCTTTACCAAGAGCTATACTTATTACTTCCTTGTAAATTAAACTCTGCCACTTTATACATGACTTATCTACTTTTAAATATTCTAAAGCCTCATCTATAAATTTAAGAGCATTTTCCATGTCACCCATGCAAAAATAATAATATGCTCTTTGCATAAAAACTTCCCCTAAATTCCTCTTATCAAGAGCCTTGCCATCTGCATCACATAAATACCTTTTAAAATATTTTTGAGCTTCCCTGTAATTGCAACACTTCAAATTAACATTGCAAACTAGTAAATACCCATAATAAAAGTCCATATCCACTAGTTTTGCTTCAACAAGGTTCATAACTCCATTTAAAATTTCCAAGGCTGCATGAATGTCATTATCTATATAATAATAACTTGCCCTATTGTATTCACAACACACATGAAATGATAAACTGCCAGATGCTTTACTTTCATCACTAGCTATTTTATAGTAATACATAGCCGTTTCTATATCACCATAAAAATCCCCATGTACCACCCCTAGGTTATTTAAAGCTCTTATCATAACAGATGTGTTTTGAGTTAGCTCACAAAATTTTAAGCACTCCTCAAAATCTCTTATACTTTTATCTAACATAGACCTTTCTAAGAAGCTTAATCCTCTTATGTTATAAAAGTCACACTTTTGCTTCTCATACTTATCACCACATAAAACAAGAGCCTTATCACATATATCCTGTAACTCTTTATATCTTTGTCTTAAGAAATACAGATTAGCTTTTATAGTTATAATCTCTATTAATGGTTCAACATACCCCTCTTGTTCTGCTAATGTCTCAGCCTCCTGTATATAGTCTTCAGCTTTTTCCATCTCATTTGACCACATATATATATTAGCAAGCATAGAAAGAGCCTCAACCATATATTTACTATCATAATACTCACTTAAATAAGTTTGCAATCTACTATAAATAGATATAGCGCAGTTCATTTTATTATATCCATAATATAATTCCCCTAACTTTGCTAATATCTCAAATTTAACTTCATCTATAAAGTCTCCTTGCTTGTAATTTGCTATATTTAAAACCTTTATAGCTTCATCATGCTTACGTAACTCTATAAGCTTCGTAGCTTTTACCATAAGATACTTTACAGTATTTTTTCTATCCTTAGCACCATCAAAGTGATATATTACCTCATCTATTACGGCTTCATCGCCTTGTAAATACTTACCTTCTAGTATTATAGCTATCTTAAAATGTTTGTTACACTTTATTTCTGATGAAATATTTTTATATAATGTATCTTTTAAATAGGTATTAAAAAATCTATACTGCTTTTCCCTATCATCCTCAACAAAGTATATTATCCCTTGTGCTATTAACCTTAATATTTCATTTTCAACAACATGTTTTTCTAAATCACAGATATGATATAAAATGTTTACGTCTACCTTATCCTTAAATATACAAAAATCATTAAGTATAGTCCTTTGATATTCATTTATATTGTTAATCTGACTTAAAACTATTTGATCCATGTTGCTAAATATATACTGCTTATATCCCTTACTACTTTGAATCCATTCACCATTCTCATTAATATTGATAATATCATTGTTGAAAATGTTTTTTATTATTTCACTTATAAATAATGGGTTTCCCTTAGTGCTTTCATATATATTTTCTAAAAGTTTATCACTAAGTGACCTACTATTGATTATCCTATAAATCATTTCTCTCGTTTCATTTAAATTCAATCCATTTAACTCTATAAGCTTTATTTTAAAATTACTTTCCTTATTTAAAAATAATTTGCTAAAATTAGAATTATTTGAATATTCATTATCCGAATATGATCCAACAAATAATATATTCCTATTTTTCAAACTTAATAAACTTTCTATAATCATTAAACTCAACTTATTTAATCTTTGAAGGTTATCAATAACTATAACTATACTTTGCTTTTTAGCAAAGTCATTTATAAAATAGGATATTCTTGTGATAAGTCTTAAATTTTCTTCCTCTCTAACTCGCCCTGTTGCAGACACCATATTAGTTCCTATTAACCCTGGTACCAATTTACCTAAATCATATATATATTTATCTACTAACTCCTTTGGTGACTGAATAACCATTTGCTTTAATATTTCAACTAAAGGGGTATCTGATAGTTCCTTTAAATTATTATTTAATGATATATACTCAAATACATTGCCTCTCATTAATCTAAGCTTGTACGCTATATTTCTTAGTAACGCTGTCTTGCCTATTCCAGAGCTTCCATGTATAAGTAAAACCTTTCCTAAATAATCACCATTTTTAAAATTATTATAGGTTTCAAAGATACTCTCCGTAATATCTTTCCTTCCTACTAAGTCAATATTAAAATTAAGCTTAGATAATTCCTCAACTTCTAGCTTAGAGTAATTCTTGCTAAGGTGTAAATTAACATAATCTATTATATTATTAATAGTCATATCCATTTTGTTATGGCTAAGATTTATTATTTTGAATGCTACATCATATAAAACTTTGTGATTATTATCTACCTTAAAATCTATAGAACTATTTTCTTGTATATACTTTAAATCGCTTTTAACCTTATCTATATTTCCATTGTTTAAAATACATAAAATCAGTACACCTATTCCATATATATCCTTATATCTACTACTTATTTGTTTTTTAGGTATAAACAAATAATCTATATCATCATTTGTTAAATATCTACTTATATTTGCAGTAACTATATCCTGTAATATTACTTTATATTTATTAGCTTCCTGTCTTAAAAGTATATTTTGTAAATTTAAAGCACCATAAGATTTTTCCATCAAATGAACGTAATTTATACTTTTACAAACTCCCATAATTATATCTAATCCTTCATCAAAGGATATGGTTGAAATTATACTTTTTATGTTCTCAATATTTTCGTAATAATCAGAGGTATAATAATAAATTTCTTCGCTATATCTCTTATTATCTATATTGTTAATTATCCCAAAGTGATGGATTTTTTTCATACCAGATGTATCAAGATTTTTTAAACTCATAAATTCATTTATACAATTATTTATAATATCAAGCTTTATATACTCTTCATTTATTGTGTTGAACTGATACGCTTGATTATTGTTTTTAATGTCTGCAACTAAATATGATGATATTCCCGGATTATGCTCTAGCAATTTAATTGTCCTAAACTTCGAATTAATTACCTGCATATTCTCCTCCCCCTAAATAATACCTAAAGTAAAATATATAGTATGGATATGTCTTATATCCATACTATATCCATATTTACTTTTAAGTTAAAACTTCATAACCACTTTCTGTTACAACTAATGTATGCTCCCATTGTGCTGACAAGGACCCATCTCTAGTAACTGCAGTCCAATCATCCCTTAAAACCCTTGTTTCAGGTTTTCCTATATTAAGCATAGGCTCTATTGTAAATACCATCCCTGGTAATAATATCATTCCCTCTCCTGGATCTCCAACATGAGCTACAAATGGTTCTTCATGGAATTTCGTTCCTATACCATGTCCGCCGTATTCATATACAACTGAATATCCGTTTTCATTTGCAAAGCCTTCTATAGCATGCCCTATATGACCTACTGTACTGAATGGCTTGACTTGTTCCATTCCAAGTTCTAAAGCTTTCTTAGTATCGTTAACTAATTTCACAGCTTCCTCAGATGCATTACCAACAATATACATTCTACTAGCATCTGCATAATACCCATCTAATATTGTAGTTACATCAACATTTATAATATCGCCATCTTTTAAGGTTCTATCTTCTGGTATACCATGACAAACAACCTCATTTATAGAAGTACATATACTCTTAGGAAAACCACCATAATTTAATGGTGCTGGTATACCACCATGTTCTATAGTATAATCATGCGCAATTTTATTTAATTCCTCTGTTGTTACCCCTGGTTTTATAACCTCTTCCATAAGATCTAATATTGCATGTGTTATAACACCACTTTTTCTTATACCTTCTATTTGATTAGGAGTCTTTATGATATCCTTTGGAATTTTATATCCTACTTCCTTACTTAACTTCTTCAGATACTCATCTTGCTCCATATGACACTTCTTATATTTTAATCCACTACCGCACCAACAATCATCATTTCTCATTAACTTTTTCATATCTCTTTCTAGCTTAAACTATATAAAAATATAGTTAATATATACTAGATTCACCTCCTATTTCATTAGAAACTAATTCCTAACCATAATTTACATTAAATATCTATATTCTATTATATATTTTTTTTATCATTAAAACCACATATAGTGCTTTATTAAATTGACATATTCTAAAAAATATAAAATTATAATATTTTATATAAACTTAATATATTATAATACAAATGATATTTAAAATAAATTGCTTGCATGTTGAATTTATATAAAAATATATTATCTCTTCTAATTATATTATAAAATCTAAATTTAAATTGTTTTTTTACAAATAAAAAGGAGGTAATCATAGATACTGACTACCCCAATAAAAATCTACCCTACGAAATGAGGTTTCCCTCATTTAAGATTCTATCCATTTATTATTAATATTATGTGTATATATCAGAAAATTCTACACCTATTTTTTGAACTCTATCCTCATCACTATTTATTATGTTAGGATCTAATTCATCACCATCTAACCTTATTGGTAAAGTTATTATAAACTCGCTTCCTTTACCTAGTACACTGCTAACTGTTATTTTTCCACCATGCATATTAACTAAAGATTTTACTAGTGATAGTCCAATACCACTTCCCTCTTTTGCTCTAGTAAGTGACTTATCAACTTGTCTAAATCTATCAAAAATCACTTCCAGCTTATCCTTAGGTATTCCTATTCCTGTATCTTTAATTGATATTTCTAATTTCGATTGTTTCTCAGTTACATTTACAAATATCTTACCACCTCTCTCTGTAAACTTAACAGAGTTGGCTAATAAATTTAGTATAATCCTCTCTATTTTTTCTGGATCAAAAGCCATTATAGTTTCCTCTGTGTTAGTGTCAAATATTAATTCTAATCCCTTATCCTCAATATAATCAGCTACAGACATAGTTATCTCTTCTATAACCTCAATAATATTACGATTAACTAAATTTAAAGTTAAAAAACCTGAGTCTATTCTAGTTATATCTATTAAATTATTTACTAATCTCAATAGCCTATAAGAATTTTGTTTTAATACATGTAAGCGCTTGTCCAATGTGCCCGTTTCATCTTTTATTTTTCCATTAGAATTATATAATTCTAATAATTGAACACTACTAAACATTACATTAATAGGTGTTCTTAATTCATGTGATATATTTGAGAAAAACTCTGTTTTTATTCTGTCATACTCTCTAGCCTCAAACAACAACTTGCTATTTTCATCAATTTTTCTTTGTAATTCCTTAGCCCTATTAGCTTCAGTTATATCTGTTATTAGTACAGCTGTAGTTATCTTCTCATCCTCCATAAAGGACATAAATGATAAACTAGCCTCTATTTTTTTGCCATTGAATTTAGCAAGTGTTTCTTCCACAGTTAAAACATTTCCATCCTTATGATCTAAACACTTCAACTTATCAAATAAATATCTTCTATCAAAACTTCCATAAAAAATTTCCTGTAGGCTTCTCCCTACTAATGCTTTGTATGATTTAGCTCCAAGCATATCAATAGCTGTTTTATTAGCAAAGATTATAGTATCATTTAAATACATTATTATAGCACCTGGCAATGTATTTATTAAATTCTCATATCGCTTTTCACTTTGCTCTAATTTCTTTTGACTTAACCTTCTACTAGTTATATCTCTTCCAAGTACAACTAAAGCTTTTCTTTTACCCTCCTTAGTAAATAAGGGTACCTTTACTGTTTCATATATCTTATCTATACCGTACTTATCTGGTATTATACTTTCTGACTTAAATATTTCTTTGCTCATCCACGCTATATTATCTGTCTTTTCAAAATGCCTGTAATATGCAGCTCTATCCCCATCTCTTTCTGCAAGTTCTAAATTAGTTCTCATTAAATAATCTTCATCACTCTTAAGATTAAGCATTTCCTTGGCACTATTATTACATTCTAGCCATCTTCCCTCCCCATCCTTAAATGTTATTAAGTCTGGAGTAGAATTTATAAGTACAGATAGTCTTTCTGTCTTATCATAAAAATCTTGTTCCAATTCTTCCCGTTGGTTTTTATTAGCATAAATTATTATCAAATATATTAGTACTAAAACAATTCCCAATAGTAAGAATAATTCTATTCTTTTTTCTCCCCAAGGGTTGCCTATTAAAGAATTTATAACTATAAAGTTACTATCTAAATTCTTATTTTTAAAATTAAACTTTTTAAGCATGTCTCCATCTACTATGTACTGAGCATTGCGATAAGTACTAGTTATTGGTGTTGAATACTCCCTCTTAACATAAATAGAGTTTTCCTCATCATAAATCTTACTTTCTAGATTTTTCTCTGGAATTTCATTTATATTCTTTCCATTTAGAACATCTAAAATCATACTTGCAGCATAATTTCCTTGCATGTCACCCGTTATTACATCTCCACCTACAACACCATGTCCTATTTGATATGACCATAATGTATACATAGGAATATTTATATGTTTACTTATGTACTCTACTGCCTTAACCTCATCTACAAAAACTCCATCCTTATATAAATTCCCACTAGGAATCACCATGCTATTATTGCCATATTGGTTTATTTCCTTTATTACTTTATAAATATCAGACTCATTGATATTAATACTATTTACACCCTCTGGTAAAGTAATATTATTCCGATATTCGTTTTCTGCATCATTTATGAAAATAACATTTTCTAAATTAGGATCAAATCTATATCCTAGGTTTATAGTACTTTCTACTTGTACCCCCTCATATATACCCGTAACATTATCTAGTTGTAAAACTCTAGGTCTATTGGATCTATTTAAAGCCGTAAATATAATAGGGGTATCCTTAAAGATTCTATCTCTGTTTTTTATAACCACATCAAAGGCTGGGTCATTAACAACTATTATTGCATCGATTTTTTGATTCTTATACTTATTATAAAAGCTATCTGATTGCCACTCTAAAAATTCTTCATCCTTATTTCTTATAACATCCAAATAATCTATTATTAAGTTAACATCTTTATTACCTAAAATTTTTTCTTTAATTGAATCTATGACCTCGTCACTCCACTTAAAGCCCTGATGATATGATGCTATACATAATACATTCTTATAATCACTTAATAAGTTCTCATTTTTTTTAGTATCCATCGCAAAAACACTTGTAAAATTAAAAATTAACATTATTAATATAGATATAACACCCACTTGTTTTTTATACTTCACATTCTCCCCACCTTTTTATGTTAATAGTTTAATTATCTAATCAATATGTGAAAAATTCAATGATTCTTTTATATTTTTTGTTATTTTATCTATATTTTTTTATATTTTCATCAAAAAATACAAATAAAAGACACAGATACATTCCGTGCCTTATTATAATCTATACATTATGTAATTTTTACTTATAAATGAACCTTAATATGTCGATTTTATTTCCTTATCATAAGTTAACGATAAACCTTATACCTAAAAATTAATGTATGCTTATTGCTCCTCACAAATATATTTAGGAAGTATTATAACATCTCTCTTTAGTTCCTGAAGTCTTTTATTCATCATAGTATTGTTTTGAGCAAAATTTCTTGCTTCTTCTGCACTATTAGCTTTAAACATAACTGTAGCACCATTCTTACTATAAACTCCACCTGCTAATAGATATTTAGATGTATTCTCCTTTTGCTTCCCTATAAAGGATCTCTTATTTGGCATTACATTGCCATCCATTGTACCATAGTTAATTCTCATATATAGATTTTCGTTACACATATCTGCATCCCCCTCATACGCCTTATCAGAGCATTGAATTAAAACACTTTAATTTAAAAGGCTTTCACTTTCCCGAACTTATGTTCTGACATCAATTAACTTTAGTATATCGAACAGATGTTCAGTTGTCAATATATTTTTTTCTATTCTCTCAATATACGTAGCTATACTTTAATCTAGTCTTTATTCAATCATTTTTTACTATATAAAAAATTTTTTTCAAAAATCTCTATTTTTTTGTTAATTAATCTTGAAGATTTTGTATATTCGATATATAATAAGAATATACATGTGGATAACATGTAGATAACTCGTAATTTTATGTTAATAACTTAATCTTTTATGTGTATAACATCTTAATTACTTGTTGATAATACCTTTAAAAGGGATTATAAATTACTAAAGTTTAAATAAAATTATTTAAAACTCTTTTTATACATACAGACATTTAGAGATCCCTCTCGTTCTGTATGTCTTTTTTTTATGCTCAATACACTATATGTTGTATACCATATATTTTGTATTTTTTTACCATGCAAGAAAAGTTATACACATTTTTATCCACAGGACATTTAAGCGAATTTTTTTTGGTGAAAATGTTGCAATACAAGACATTGTAGAAGTTATTTTCTGAATTTTCGACAGATTAAATCATAAAGTTATCCACGGTTTTTATGCTTTATATTCATTATTCGATTTTTAACAACTCTTCTTTTGTCGTAACTTGATAATCACTTTTTTGGTGTTTTACATATACTCACAGGTTGTCCACAGGTAAATCAGTTTACTTATTATTATATGAAATAATACATTTTTTATTCATAGATTTTTTTAATAGTAAAAGTATGCTCCTACTTAATACAAGTAAATTTTTGAATATATTCATGCTTCTATTGAAAAATTTACTTTATGCATAAAAAAACTCCTTTGCTATTGCAAAGAAGTCTCTTCAAAAAACTCGCCCATATTTCTAAACTTAAAATATCTCTTTTTCAAAAGGTTATCAACAGTATCCTTTTCTAACTTATTAAGTATATCTTCTAAATTCATTCTTATTTTATCAGCCATAAGCTTCATATCCTTATGTGCTCCACCTAATGGCTCCTTAATAACCCTATCTATAACTCTGAACTTAAATAGATCCTGAGCTGTTATTTTCATAGTATCTGCAGCTTCTTGAGCCCTTTTAGCGTCCTTAAATAATATGCTCGCAAATCCTTCTGGTGAAAGTATTGAATATATTGAATGCTCTAGCATACATATTTCATCAGCAACAGCAAGTGCTAATGCACCACCACTTCCCCCTTCACCAATTACTATAGATACTATAGGTGTCCTTAAATTAGACATATCCATTAGATTTCTAGCTATAGCTTCTCCCTGTCCTCTTTCCTCTGCTCCTATACCACAAAAAGCACCTGGAGTGTCAACAAAGCATATTACAGGTCTATGGAACTTCTCTGCTTGTTTCATTAGCCTTAAAGCCTTTCTATAGCCTTCTGGATGCGGCATACCAAAGTTTCTCTCTACATTTTCTTTGATATCCCTACCCTTTTGCTCTGCTACAATAGTTACCGCTGTACCATTTATAGTTGCTATTCCTCCAACTATGGCACAATCATCACTGTAGTGCCTATCTCCATGTAATTCGATAAAATCATCGAATATCTCATTTATATAATCAAGAGCTGTTGGTCTTTGAATCATTCTTGCTATCTTTACTTTTTCCCAAGGGCTTAGATTAGTGTATGCCTTCTTTTCCATATCTAAACATTTATTTTCAAGTACTCTTATTTCATCACTTAAATCTATATTGTTTTCTTGAGAAATTCTCTTAAGCTCTTGTACTTTCTCTCTTAATGTTGAAATATTTTTTTCAATATCAAAGGTATCCATATATATCACCTCTATTTATATCCATGTAACTCTAGTAATTTACCTAGAGTATTTTTCATCTCTTTTCTTGGTACTATTTTATCTATAAATCCTTTTTCAAGTAAAAACTCTGCAGTTTGGAACTCCTTAGGTAGCTCCTGCTTTATTGTTTGCTCTATTACTCTCTTACCTGCAAATCCTATAAGTGCACCTGGTTCTGATAATATAATATCTCCTAGCATAGCAAAGCTAGCAGTTACCCCTCCTGTTGTAGGGTCTGTTAGTACAGTTATATATAATAATCCCGCCTCATTATGCTTAGCTAATGCAGCACTAACCTTAGCCATCTGCATTAAGGAATATATCCCTTCCTGCATTCTAGCTCCACCTGATGCAGTAAAGATTATTATTGGAAGTGAATATTGGGTTGCATATTCTATAGCTCTAGTTATCTTTTCACCAACTACACTTCCCATACTTCCCATTATAAATGTTGAATCCATAACGGCAATAATTGTCTTTATTCCGTTTATTTTACCTCCACCAGTCAAAACAGCTTCTTCTATACCAGTCTTATCCATAAGCTTTTCTATCTTATCTTCATATCCTGGATACTCTAATGGATTCTTGCTTTTTATACCTTTAAATAATTCTACAAAGCTATCCTTATCCATTGTTAGATTTATTCTTTCCCTGCAATTCACTCTAAAGTTTGTATTACACTCAATACAACTCATATAATTAGCTATCATATCTTTTTTATATATTATTTTTCCACATTTACTACATTTACACCACATTCCATCAGGTACACTTGGTACTGCCTCTTTAGCCTCTTCCCCATCTTCAAACTTTTCTAATTCTTCTTCGCTGTTTGTTGATGTTCCCTGAATCGTTAGGTACTTCTTTCTTTTAAACAAACTATTTATGATCAAATAGCTCACCTCCAAGTGATCTGCTCATATCTACATTCCAAATTCTTGAGCTATAAATGAAGTGTTAATGTCACCTTCATTAAACTTCTTATTATTTAATATTTCATATTGGAACTCTATATTATTCTTAACACCCTCGATTATAAATTCATCTAGTGCTCTTTTCATCTTATTAATAGCTTCCTCTCTATCTCTTCCATGTACTATAAGTTTGGCTACCATGGAATCATAATATGGAGGAATCTTATATCCATTATATATTGCTGTATCTAATCTTACACCAAATCCACCTGGCAAGTTAATTACATTAACAACTCCTGGTGATGGCATAAATCCAGCTCTAGGATCCTCTGCATTTATACGACATTCAATAGCATGACCATTAATAGTTATATCCTCTTGCTTTATATCTAGTGGTTTATTAGATGCAACATTTAATTGCTCCTTAACTATATCTATGCCTGTAATCATTTCTGTAACTGGATGCTCAACTTGTATTCTTGTATTCATTTCCATGAAATAAAACTCACCATACTTATCTCTTAAAAACTCTATAGTTCCTGCACCCTTATAATTTACAGCCTTAGCTGCTTTTACAGCTATATCTCCAAGTTTCTTTCTTGTTTCCTCATCTATTACACATGATGGAGCTTCTTCTATTACCTTTTGATTTCTTCTTTGAATAGAACAATCTCTTTCTCCTAGATAAAGTACATTGCCGTAATTATCTCCCAATACTTGAACCTCAATATGTCTAGGCTCCTCTATAAACTTTTCAATATACATTGAATCATCACCAAAGGCAATTTTTGCCTCTGTTTTTGCCATTGTATAAGAACTTACTAAATCTTTCTCTTCTCTTACTATTCTTATACCTCTGCCTCCACCTCCAGCGGAAGCCTTTATCATAATAGGATACCCTATAGTTTTACATAACTCAATTGCCTCTTCTTCTGTTTCTACAATACCCTTAGAGCCTCTAATTATAGGAACTCCTGCAGCATCCATAATTTCCTTAGCCTTAGATTTATTCCCCATTGCATCTATAGTCTCTGCATCTGGACCTATGAAAATTATATTACACTCTTTACACATTTGAGCGAACTTACTATTCTCTGATAAGAAACCAAATCCAGGGTGAATACCTTCTGCACCAGTAAGTATTGCAGCACTTAATATATTTTTAATATTTAGATAACTATCCTTCGATTGAGGGCCACCAACGCAAACAGATTCATCTGCTAGTTGTGTATGCAGAGCCTCTTTATCCGCCTCAGAATATATTGCTACAGTTCTAATCCCAAGCTCTCTACAAGCTCTAATTACTCTTACTGCAATCTCTCCTCTATTAGCTATTAAAACTTTTTTTAACATAATTAATTCCTCCAAATACTTAAAGTGCAGTTATATTACAATCCAACTGCAAAAGTAAGTTCAGCAACAACAGCCTTTTCTCCATTTACAGTAGCTATAGCACTACCTACTCCCATTCCACTTCTCATCTTTATTATTTCTACTTCTAACTTAAGAGTATCACCTGGAACTACTTTTCTTCTAAACTTAGCTTTATTTATTCCACCAAAGTAAGCAATCTTACCTTTGTACTCATCCATACTTAATAGTGCAACAGCTCCTACTTGAGCTAAAGCCTCAACTATGATTACTCCTGGTACAACTGGTTCCTGTGGGAAGTGTCCTTGAAAGAAATACTCATTCATTGTTATATTTTTATATCCTACAGCTCTTTTACCCTTTTCAAGTTCTTCAATCTTATCTACAAATAAGAAAGGATATCTGTGTGGTATTATTTCTTGAATCTCTTTTATATTTAAACTTATTTTTTCTTCAACATTTGAATTTTCCATAATAATTACTCTCCATATTTTATAATTTGAACTTTAAATTAAACTCTAACCTTGAAAATTTGTTGCGTACATTCAACCATATCTTCATTATTAACTAAGATTTCAACTATTTCTCCATCTACGTCACTTACTATTTCATTCATAAGTTTCATAGCCTCTATTATACAAAGAGTATCTCCCTTTTTAACCTTATCTCCCACCTTAGCAAAAACTGGTTTGCCTGGAGCTGAAGACTCATAGAAAGTACCTACTATTGGAGATGTAATATAGCTAAAGTTACCTTCATCGCATTTATCTGTAACAACTGTTTCTAATTCTGCACTTTCTTCTAATACCTTAACTTCACTTTTTTCTTTTTTATAAACAACTCTTTCTTCAACTTGAGGAACTGTTTCATAAGCTACAGCTTTAACTTCCTTACCCATTTTTAATTTGAAACCCTCTTGCTCTAACTCTAAAAATGTTAGAGAAGAATTATCTAAAGCCTCTATTAATTCCTTTACCTCTTTGCAATCCATCATTGTGTCCTCCTTAAATTCCACTTATCAATAATAGACTTATTAACCTTATTAAGTTCAACTTATTTTAGTTAGATTAATACTCCAATTAAATATAAGTTGAACTTTATAACTAAGTTAATATAATGTTGTAATACCCCTTATAATTTAAGGGTATAAACTTAAGATTTATTTCAATTTAAACTTTATATAATTACTCGTACTTTTTAAATAATAATGATGCGTTATGACCACCAAATCCTAAAGAGTTACATAAAGCATATTTAAGTTCTGCTTTTCTACCTACATTAGGAACATAATCTAAATCACATTCTTCATCCGGAACTTTAAATCCAGCAGTTGGATGTATAAATCCTTCTTCTAAGGATTTTATAGTTGCTATAGATTCTACAGCACCTGATGCTCCTAATAAGTGACCTATCATAGATTTTGTTGAACTAATTGGAACATCCTTAGCTTTATCTCCTAAAAGATTTTTTATTGCTAAAGTCTCTAATTTATCATTGTATGGAGTACTAGTTCCATGTGCATTTATATAAGAGAGTTCATCTTTATCGATATTTCCTTCTTTAATAGCTAATTTCATAGCTCTCATTGCGCCCATTCCATCTAAAGCTGGAGATGTTATATGATAAGCATCACAAGTAGCTCCATATCCTATTATTTCAGCATATATCTTAGCACCTCTATTAAGAGCATGACTTAACTCTTCTAATATAATTATTCCTGCTCCCTCTCCCATAACAAATCCATCTCTTTCTTTATCAAAAGGAATAGATGCTCTTGTTTTATCTTGACTAAAGCTAAGAGCTGTCATATTTTCAAATCCACCTATAGCAAATGGTGTTATTGATGCCTCTGAACCACCACTTATCATAACATCTGCTAAATCATATTTGATTGTTCTAAAAGCTTCTCCTATTGAGTTTGTTCCTGATGCACAAGCTGTTACAACAGTAGTACATATACCCTTTGCACCATACTTAATAGCTACATTTCCTGCTACAATATTAGCAATCATCATAGGTATTGTAAGTGGAGATATTCTTCCTGGTCCTCTATCCATATACTTTGAATGTTCTCTCTCGAAGGTCTCAATTCCACCTATACCTGACCCTATAATTACCCCAATTCTCTCTGCATCTTCAACTTCAAGGTTAAGCTTTGAATCCTCAACAGCTTCCTTAGATGCTGCAATAGCAAATTGAGTAAATCTATCCATTCTTCTAGCTTCTTTTTTATCCATATATAAAGTAGGATCAAAGTCCTTAACTTCACAAGCTAACTTAGTTTTAAATTTCTCTGTGTCAAATCTAGTAATCTCATCAACACAGCATCTACCTTCTTTTACTCCATTCCAAAACTCTTCTGTGTTAAGAGCCATTGGTGTTATGCTTCCAAGTCCTGTTATTACAACTCTTCTATTTTCCATAGTAGTATCCTCCTACATCACCATTCCGCCATCTACATTTATTACTTGGCCTGTTATATATCCAGCTTTGTCAGACGATAAAAATGCAACTAATTCAGCAACATCCTCTGCTTCTCCTAATCTTCTTAAAGGTATATTATCTTGTATAGAAGCCTTTACCTTGTCAGATAAAACCTCAGTCATATCAGTTTTTATAAATCCTGGAGCAATTGCATTTACTGTTACTCCTCTTGAACCAATTTCTTTAGCTACTGATTTTGTAAGCCCAATAATTCCAGCCTTTGATGCTGCATAGTTTGCTTGCCCTGCATTACCAACTAAACCTATAACAGAAGATAAGTTTATTATTCTACCTTCTCTTTGTTTCATCATTATTGGAGTTACATGCTTTATGCAATTAAATGTTCCTTTTAAGTTGATATCGATAACCTTATCGAAATCCTCTTCTTTCATTCTCATTAATAATCCATCTTTTGTTATACCTGCATTATTAACTAATATATCTATTCTACCTAGTTCATTATTAACCTTTTTAATCATGTCAGAACATTGATTAAAGTCAGATACATCTCCTTGAACTAATAATACCTTAACATTTTTATCTTCTATTTCTTTAGCTAACTTATCTATATCTTCATTATGAGTTCTATAATTCAATGCTATAGATGCTCCTAGATCAGCTAATTTTAAAGCTATTGCTTTACCAATACCTCTACCTGCTCCAGTTACCATTGCTATTTTTCCCTTAAGCATATCTTAAGCCTCCTTCAACTTTAAATATCCAACACGCCATTATTTATTATTAAACTTTTACTTGCCTTATTTACATATGAAAATTCTAATTAACCCTCTAAACCTTTAGTTAACTTTTCTAAAGACGTTAAATCTTCAACATTATAAACATTAACTCCTCTATCAATTTTCTTAACAAAGGCACTTAAAGTATTCTTAGGACCTATTTCAACGAAAGTATTACAACCCTCTTCAATCATAAATTTTACAGAATCCTCCCATAGTACAGAACTCATTACTTGCATTCTTAAATTCTCAACTATGCTTTCATTTTCAAAATACTTAGCTGTATAATTGCTTATAACTGGTATTTTAAAAGTTTTAAACTCTATATTTTTTAAGTCATTATGAAGCTTCTCACTAGCACTTTTCATCATTGTGCTATGGAAAGGACCACTTACTTTAAGAGGAATTACCTTCTTAGCTCCAGCCTCAGAAAGTAGTCCTGCTGCATATTCAACAGCTTCCTTCTCTCCTGAAATAACTATTTGTTTAGGACAATTAAGGTTAGCAATCTCAACTATTCCCTTTTCTCTTCCTACCTTTAGAACTTCTTCTACAGCATCTCTCTCCATGCCTATAACTGCTGACATAGCACCCTTGCCTTGCTCAACTGCCTGAGTCATATAAGTTCCTCTTTTTCTAACTAAATCAACTGCTACTTTAAAATCTAAAACGCCAGAAGTTACTAAGGCTGAATATTCTCCTAAACTAAGTCCAGCCGTCATACTTGGTTCTATTCCTATAGATTTTAAATATCTTGAAATAGCAGTACACATTGTAACCATAGCTACCTGTGTGTTTTCTGTTTTGTTTAACTCTTCTTCAGTAGAACTAAAACATAAGTCTTCAACTGAAAACCCTAGTACCTCTGAAGCCTCCTTAAATGTCTCTTTAACTATATCGCTATTATCATATAATTCTTTTCCCATTCCAACATACTGAGAACCTTGACCTGAAAATATAAAAGCAATTTTACTCATATAATTAACCCCTTACAAACCTATTTCCAGTTTAATCCTAGATTTTTAGCCTCAGAAAACATCTCTTCAATTATTTCTTTAGCACTTTGCTTTTTCTTTATAAGCCCTGCTATTTGACCGGCCATTACAGATCCATGCTCAACATCTCCATCTTTAACAGCCTTTCTTAAAGCCCCAGTTCCTAATTCATTAAATTTATCCATAGAGAATTCTCCATCTTCTAACTTCTGGAACTCTCTTGTTAGTTTATTTCTAAGAACTCTTACTGGATGCCCTGTTTTTCTACCTGTTACTGTAGAATCTATATCCTTAGAAGATACTACTTTTTCCTTATAATTATCATGTACATTACATTCATCAGCTACTAAGAATCTAGTACCTACCTGTACCCCCTCTGCACCAAGCATAAATGCAGCAGCAACACCTCTACCATCACCTATACCACCTGCTGCTATTACTGGAAGTTTAACAGCATCTACAACTTGAGGAACTAAAACCATAGTTGTTAACTCTCCAATATGTCCACCAGCTTCACAACCTTCTACTATTAATGCATCAACATCAGCTCTTTCCATTCTTCTTGCTAATCCTACTGAAGCTACAACTGGTATAACCTTTATACCGTGTTCCTTCCACATTTCTATGTACTTTCCTGGATTACCAGCACCAGTAGTTACAACCTTAACGCCCTCTTCACAAACAATCTTTGCTACTTCCTCTGCATATGGACTTAAAAGCATTATATTAACACCAAAAGGCTTATCAGTTAATTCCTTAGCTTTTCTAATTTCTTCTCTAACATATTCTCCAGGTGCATTACCAGCTGCAATTATACCTAATCCTCCAGCATTTGAAACTCCCGCTGCTAAAGAACTGTCAGCAATCCATGCCATACCACCCTGAAATATTGGATACTCTATTTTTAATAACTCACAAATTGTAGATTTAGCCATTATATCCTCTCCTTAATAAAACTACACATTAAAATTAATAGTATAAAGTAATCAATACTTATCCCTTCTATGGATTGTATACATCAATGTTTTAGAAGGGATAAATAATTGACTATATTAAATTTAAAATAAATTTAACTTTATAAAACCTTTTGTTAATAATCATTTCCACATTAAATTAAAAGCTATTTAACTAGTAGGTTCTTCATCCTATAGACTATTAATTATATGTATAGTCTCTCTCTTACCTTACCTACCTAAAGACATAGTTATTAGCCAATTCTTGCTTGAATGTAGTTAACTATATCCCCAACTGTTTTAATATCTTCTATATCATCATTAGATATTTCAATTGCGAAAGCTTCTTCTAGAGACATTACAACTTCAAATATATCTAAAGAATCAACACCTAAATCATCAATTAAATTAGCCTCCATTGTTACTTGATCTGCGTCTAAACTTAATTCCTTAACTAAAATGTTTTTTACTTTTTCGAATACCATAATATTTCTCTCCTTTTAATAACTGTAGTTCCACTACATAAATTTAATTAATATAGATAAACCTTAACTTCAAGTAAATACTTATCAAACATGTTATTGATTTATTTTACATTTATTCATATTTAATCAATATTTATTTGAACATCAAAGTATTAAATACAAATGAACATAATTTTTAAAATTATATATAATTTGTTAATAAATTTTGATAATCAAAGTATATGGGTTTAGTACACCATTCTCTTAAACTTCATCTGTCTACCAATTAACTAGAGCTGAACCCCAAGTTAATCCGCCACCAAAGCCAACTAAAATTATCTTCTGACCTTTCTTTAAAAGACCAAGGTCATTCATATTATCAAGTGCTATACCTATGGTTGCACTAGATGTATTTCCATACTCATCAAGATTCATATAAAACTTCTCTCTATGTCCCTTAAAACTTTTAGCAACATAATCAATTATTCTATAGTTAGCTTGATGACAAACTATATAGTCTATGTCTTCTATTGTTAAGTTTTCTTTTTCTAATATATCATTAATGCTCTTTTCTATTATGTTTACTGCGAACTTGAAAACCTCTTTCCCATTCATTTCAACATAATGAGCTGCATCTGCCTTACATTCTGTGAAAGGATTACTTAAAGCTAATCCATTTGATGTTAAAACCTCATATTTAGTTGGATCCGAACCTATATCCATAAAAGGTATTCCATCTAAGTCACTTGCTTCAAGAATCATTGCTCCAGCTCCATCACCAAATAAAACACATGTGTTTCTGTCCTCCCAATTAAGAACCTTTGAAAGCACCTCTGATCCTATAACTAAAGCCTTCTTATATATACCTGCAATTATATAAGTTCTAGCTATAGACATTGCATACATTAGACCAGAACAAGCTGCTGCTATATCAAAGCTTACTGCATTCTTTGCTCCTATTTCCCTCTGTACCTTACATGCCATACTTGGAATAAAGGAATCCGAAGTAGTTGTCGCAACTATAATCAAATCTATTTCCTCAGCCTTTACAGCAGAATTTTTTAAAGCCTTTAAAGCTGCCTTTCCTGCTAAGTCTGATGTATTTTCACTGGTAGCTATTCTTCTCTTTTTAATACCAGTCCTAGAACTAATCCATTCATCACTAGTATCAACTATTTTGCTTAAATCATCATTAGTTACTACCTTATTAGGTACATATGACCCAACCCCTGAAACTCTAACGAAACTCATATTTACTCCTTTCATGAGCTAATCATGTAAGTGGTTTTTATAAATAAAAACCACTTAATACACAATCATTCTTACCCATTGAACAAAATGCTAACTATACTTTAGATTCAAACATAACTCACTGAATCCAACATAAATGCTTTTATCTTAAGTGTATATCTACATTACTTACACAGATTAATTAATCTTAAATCAGCAATCATATAACTTTAGATAATTAACTAATATAAATTACTATCTTTACCTTAACTTAAAAGAAAGATTGGTAATTTACTTAGTTAACAACTAGCTTAATTAACATAATAATTAGGTTTAGTTTAGTTACTTTTTAGCATTGTAACTTTTCTTAGGCTTTACATCATCATTAGAGAAATATTTTATCTTAAAGAAGTTAGATAACTTCTCTAAAGAATCAACTAAAACCTGCTCTTCATCGTCACTTAATCCCGCTATAGTTGCTTTAATCATATCAGAATGAAACTTCTCATGTATTCTATACACTAACTTACCTTTTCTAGTTAATTGAATCAAAACTACTCTTCTATCAATTTCACTTCTTTCTCTCTCAACATATCCCTTCTTAACAAGATTGTTGATTGCTATAGTTAATGTACCAACTGTAATATCTAGCTGTTGAGCTACCTCACTCATTGTTCTACTAGAATACATCCCGATAGCTTCAATTGTATGTACTTCTGTAATAGAGATATCACTAAAGTTTCCATCCTTAATAGCGTTTTGCTCTATAACTAGGATATCATTAAATAAATCAACCAGTAATTCATTTATGATTTTTACAGACTTACCCAATAGAAACACCACCTACTTTTATGGTCAAATATTTCGATAGTCAAAGTATAATAAAATAAAGAATTAATGTCAATAGCTATTTAAGTTCTATATTTCTACATTTTACAAATTATTGAACAAGCCTCTATTTACCATAAACCCTTGAAACAACTAGTATCAACCTATGTGACAAAGTATAATTACAACTTTTTTGACTTGTTAATTAAGTGTTAATAAGCTTTTAAGATTTAATCCTTTAATATATAATCCCTATGAAAACTACTTACCTAAATCTAAAATTTTAATCTTATAAGTCACATATGTATTAAAATGTTTAATGCTAATCATATTCAATCTTCCCCCTCATTATTCAATAAATATAGGTACAAAATCAAATTTTAAAGTTTAATCATCTATTATATAAATTAAAACAACTTAACTAATACAATATTAAAAAATCTTAAATAAAATTAACCCCATACAATATTTACTACTGACAATATATATTTCAAAGCGTATATTCTCTTAAATAAAATATTTTTGTGTTAATTTACTAAATAAGTTGTCCATACTATTATTATGATAAAATATTACTTGGAATTACTTGTTTAAGTTTGAATTCTTATATACTATTAATATAACTCATAGTTTGTTATAATTAAGAGTCTAAGAATAATTTTAGGGAAGGTGGAGTGTTTACATGAGTACATTTATGTTCAGTAGCAAAAATATAAAACATACTCTAATAAGTAATGTATTTATAGATAGATACATGCCTACAGCTAGAGGGGAGTATGTAAAGGTCTACATATTAGGTTTAAAATACTTTTCTACTGGAGAAGCTGGTGCATCTTCCTCTGTAATCGCTGCTACATTGAACTTATTAGAAACTGATGTGTTACACGCTTGGAACTATTGGAGTAATGAGGGAGTTATAAAAATGGAGCCAATAGACTCTAAGGGAAACTACACAATAGAATTTCTAGATTTATCTGAAAGCGAAGAGGTTTCTGATTCTGATGTTCATATTTTAAAAGAATTAGATAATTTATCTACTAAGGATATGCTTCAAGATATTGAAAAACTAATTGGAAGACCTCTTTCAAATAAAGAAATATCAATGTACATTGGTTGGCAAAAGGAATTTGGTTTCTCATTAGAACTTACTTTAATATTAATACAATACTGTGCTTCAAAAGGAAAAACAGATTATAGATACATTGAAAAAGTTGCTTTAGCTTGGCATGATAACAACATTAAAACAATCGATGAGGCTCAAGATTTTATAAGTTATAACGAAGATAAGTGGGTTAAGCTTAGAAAGATACTTAACTACCTGGGTATTCAAAACAAAGAGATAATGAAGCCTCAAGAGCAACTTTTAACTAAATGGATTAGCACTTATAACTTTCCTCTAGATGTAATTTTCCATGGTTGTGACATTTGCTTTAATCGTATAGGAAAGACAGACTTTAAATACATTGATGGTATTTTAAATAGTTGGTTTAAAGACGGTTTGAAAACCTTAGAAGAAATTGAAAAAAATCAAAACTCTAAGAAAAAAACTACCTTTAAACCTAATACTGTAGGAAGCAAACCAAAGTCATCATCAAATAGCAACTTTGGAAACTATGAGCAACGCTCATATGACTTTGATGATTTAGAGAAAAAATTGTTAGGATGGGATGATAATGATTAAAGGTTATCAAGAAAGATTACTAAAAATCTATGATACTATTAGAGAAGAGGAAGCAAAAGCCTTAGAAGCTAGAAAAGAAGAGATTCAAGAGAAACTACCTGAAGTTTTAGATATAGAACGTGAAATCGGTAAGCTTTGTATTCAGGTTTCTATAAGTGCTTTTAAAGATATAGACAACAGAGAACAACATCTCAATAACTTAAGAGAAAAAATAACTGATTTAAGAATGCAAAAATCTGAATTACTTGTTTCTCATGGATACCCAATGGATTATTTGAATCTAAAGTATCACTGTGAAAAATGTAAAGATACAGGCTTTATATTAAATCAAAGATGTGAATGTTTTTATAAGAAGTTAGTTGATCTTTACTATGAAAATTCTGAGTTAAAAGAAGTATTACAAGTTAGAAACTTTAATAACTTCGCTTTAAATTACTTTGATAGTCATAAATCAAATAACCTTGAAAGCCCTAGAAAGAATATGGAGAAAAACTTAGGTACAGCAATGAATTTTATTAAGAACTTTAATAATTCTGATGAGAATTTATTATTCTACGGAACTGCTGGAACTGGCAAAACCTATCTTTCTCAATGTATTGCTAAGGAACTCTTGGATAAAGGTGTTTTAGTTGTTTATAGAACAGCTGATGACTTGATTAAGGATTTGAAAGAAATAAGATTTGATAATAATACTACTTTAGAAAATTTAATTATAAATTGCGATTTACTTATTATTGATGACTTAGGTACAGAGCAAATGAATGATTTTTCTAGAACTGAATTTTTTAACCTTTTAAATAGAAAGCTCCTTAAGAAAAAGAAGATGTTAATATCAACTAACCTTTCCTTAGAGGATTTGCTTAAAAACTATTACGATAGAATCACTTCTAGATTGCTAGGAGAGTTTACTTTAAGTAAGTTCTATGGAGATGATTTAAGAATAAAGCTTAACTTAAAAAAAGGTAGGGCTTAAAAATAACCTTAATATATATTTTAAAAATACCTCTTAGTATTTTTAGGGTTGCTTTTACTTATTAAATAACTTTAGTTTTAAGCTCAAAGGTTATTCATTGAGTACTTATATCTATAAGCATAGCTATTGATAACTAATCAAAGATTATATAAGAAAAGGATGTTATATCATAATTAATATAACATCCTTTTCTTATTACCTAAATTCAAATAACTCTTTAGAAACATATACAGCATCACTTACATGTAATTTAAATATATCAATATCAGAAATCTTCATCTTATCTACCCAAGCATCAAAATCTTTCTCCGTACAGAAGAAGTTCATAATGTTTCAGCAGTTCTTACCCCAGTCTGTGTATTTATTTAAATCCACATGTAATACATGTAAGTCTGATGGACTATAATTTTTAATTTCCCCATCCACTATTTCTACACTTATTTCTGTATTAGTATTACTACATTTAGATTTAACCTCTATGTTTTGATTGAAAGTGAATGCTGTACCCATTGCATCAATTGCACACATTGCATTAAACTTTCTTCCATCCTCTAAAGTAACTAAATGATTAGTTGGTAATGCTGATACTGGATAAACAAATATAGCTTCATTGTTTTCATTTAATACGAATCCATTGTTTTGCTTTAGGTTTTCTAAGGACTCATTTATAGACTCTATATTTAAATCCACCTCTAATAAACTTAAATCCTTCTCTATATGGAATGGCTTTTTATTATCTATAACAAAGTTCATTATAGCTTTTCTTAGAATATTATCTTCCTTAGTGTAATATTCACATTTATTTTTTACATTTAAGTCTTTTGCTATTGTATTCATGTAGTTCTCCTATGTTATTTACTTGAAACTGCTACTTCTTCATATCCTAAAGCCACAGTTAAAACTTCTGTTAGTTTATCTTTATAAGAATTATATTGCTCACAATCCCTTACCCTTGGTCTAGGTAAATCAATCTTTAAATCTTCTATGATTCTACCCTTATCTGTAGACATAACTATAACCCTATCACTCATATAAACTGCTTCATCTACATCATGAGTTACCATAATAGCCGTTGTTTTATCAGCCATGAAAATAGACTCTAGCTCCTCTTGAAGTATCTTTCTCATCTGAAAGTCAACTGCACCTAAAGGTTCATCTAAAAGTAATACTTCCGGTTTACATGCTAATGCCCTAATAACAGCTATTCTTTGTTTCATTCCCCCAGATAATTGACTTGGATAAAGCTTTTCCTTACCCTCTAGCTTAGACATTTTCAATAATTGATTTAGCCTAGCTCTTCTGTCCTCCTTAGGAACCTTCTGCTGTTTCATAGGATATAATATATTCTTTTCTACAGTCATCCATGGAAATAATGCATAGTTTTGAAATACAAATCCTCTATCTGCCCCTGGACCCCTAACTATTTTATCTCCAACAGATATTTCTCCAAGATTAGCACCTTTAAAACCAGCTATTATTGTTAATAAAGTTGTCTTTCCACATCCTGATGGACCTAGTAAAGATACAAATTCACCCTCATTAACTTCAAAACTTATATCCTTTAGAACTTCATTTATTTCCTTATTATTTTTAAAAGATTTACTTATATTATCTATCTTTATTTTCATTATTCTACAACCCTCCATTTTGAAAGAGTGTTATTTAATAAATTAAGAGCTCTATCAATAGCAAAACCTACTAAAGCTGCAAGTACCATTAATGCAATAAGTCTATCTGTTTGCATCATTGTTTGTGCATCAACCATTAAGAAGCCAAGACCTTGGCTTGTCGCTATGAACTCTGCTCAGATAACAGACATCCATCCACTACTTATTGCTATTCTAGCGCCTGTTAATATATCTGGAAGTGTTGCAGGTATTATTATATCCTTAAATATACTAACCTTGCCTGCACCCATACTCTTAGCTGCATAATAGTAATCCTTAGATATATTCTTTACCCCTTGTATAGTGTTTAATATTATAGGAAATACTCCAGTGAAGGCTATAAGAAATATAGTTGGTCCATCACCTATACCAAACCATACAATAGTTAATGGTACCCATGCCATTACTGGAACTTGTCTTACTGAGTCAACCAATCCTCCAATAAGTCCGTTAGCAACCTTAGATAGCCCCATCATAAATCCTAGAGGTACCCCTATAATTAAAGCCCATAAGAAACCTTTTAGCACACGTACTAAAGTTATAGATATATTTAATAACACCTTAGAATCTACTACACAATTAAAAAATTGCATTATTGTATCAGTAAATTTAGGCATTATAAGATCATTATTTTTAGTTACAGCATAAGACTGCCATGCTATAGCTATTATTACTAATAATATAATCTTATATATTATCTCTTTTTTTCCACTACCAGAAAATTTTACTCCTCTAGGGGTGTAATTTGTAACCTTAACATCTGCCACTCATATCTCCTCCTATCATCTAAATAATTTTTATTTCTTTCCCTGGAAATAATTTCAATAAAAGCATCAGGCTCCATTATTTCCTCTCTAACTTTATTAAAAGCCTTTATAAATTTTTTATATTCAATATTATCTTTTATACTTTTCTTAATAACCAAAGAGAAGGTATTGTAGTTTTTATCTTCTTTCATAAATACTCTTTTGCCTTCTATCTCCAAAGACTTTATATAGTCTAAAACTATACCATCTACTTCTCCCTTTTCTAGTGCATATGGTAATACCCTCGTAGATATTTCCTTAATCTCACATTCTTCTCCAAATGTATCTTTAACCATATCTACTTCAAACTTTCTATTTTGTGAAACTCCTATTGTCTGTGGGTTATCCTTTTTAGTAATTATTATGGATGAATTAATTATGGCATCAGGAACTATTTCAAACCTCTCATCATTTTGAACAAATTCCTGCGCTTTAGAACTACATATCACTGCTAAGTCTATAGCATCTGAACTCAGTGCTAATTGAGTTGAATTGTTTCAGCAATCATCAAAGTTGTACATCTCTACATTAGACTTTTCTATGTTTAAATCAACTTCATCTAACTCATGTAAAATTACAGTATCACTGTCATAAGCCTTTATTACCTCGTTAAAGATAATAGAGGGTAACCCTTGTGTTACCCCTATTTTAATAGTAGAGCTTGGCTTATTTTCATACCTAGTCTTGTTTAAAAACAAAGCTATTATTATTGCTAGTATAATCACCAAGCTCATTCCTTTTATTACTTTTCTATTCACCAGCAATTTCTTTTGCTTTTTTAAGCCATTCATCATAAGACATACCTGTTGGGAATACAGGGTCAATTTTTTCTTTTATAAATGTATTAAAATCATCCTTACCACACTTATCTAATAAATCTGTTTGTACTAATTGATTTTTATCTACTTCTTCATAGTCTCCATGACTAATGTTTTCTGTTAATCTCTTATCAATAGCTGCATCATTTATATCCCAAGTTATTGTTCTACCCTCTTCAACTGTCTTTTTATAAACAGTCATTAATGCAACCTCTTCTGGAACTGAATAGTTTTCAGCAAATATTTTAGCTGCTTTATATGGGTTAGAATATAAATACTCAATAGATTTAGTGTGAGCTAACATTAATCTTTCAGCTACTTCTGGGTGGTCTTTTACAAAGTTAGTATTTAAAGCAAATACACAACATATTGTCTTTTCACCATCTACACTGTCAAATACATTCATGATCTTTCCTGTCTTCTCATACTCAGCCATAGAACCCCATGGATCACATGCTGTATATCCCTTTATCTCACCAGTTTTTAATGCTATGTATGCACTCTTATCACTATCAAAGTTTATTCCTTCATAGTTTTTACCTTCAACTGGTATGTTCATATCCTTAGCCATTTGTCTCCATGCCCAGCTTTTTTCTGGCTCTGTTCCAACACCTAACTTCTGACCTACAAGATCCTTAGGCTCATTTACATCATTAGAAACGATTAAGTAATATGATCCACCCTCATGATTGTTAGCCCCTATAGTTATAGGTGTGCCCTTGTTTATTCCTCTTGTTACATTTTGAAAACTTATGTACCCTGCATCCATTTGACCAGCTGACATAGCTTGAGGAACTTTTCCATTACCAGTAACCTCAACCTTTAATCCAAGCGCTTCATATATTCCTGCATCCTTACCTATACAAGCTGCAGTCATATGGTCACAGTTATAATAACCTAACTTTACAGTATAGTCATCCTTGATCTCTGGAAGCTTCATATCCTTTATTGATTGAACTATTCCTGTAGTATCAAGTTTTCCACTTTGAGCTGACCCCTTGTCTGAGCCACAAGCTACTAATCCTGTAGATAAAGTTAAAATTCCTAATGCTAAAGTAAGTTTTTTTAGATTCTTATTCATGTATTTTCCTCCTGAAATATATATAATAAATATTAACAACAATCCTCCATGCCATCTCCAAATAAGTCTGTTAACACCATGTTTTCGACTCTAAAGATTGCATATCCTAAATTTCCCCTCTTAGATCCACTAACAATGAATTCCATCTCTTTTTCATCATCAATATTTTTCAACTTAATACTTTGATTTTCTATTGGAGCTGGAACTTCATTAGTATACTTAACGCCTTCACTGGAATCAGTTGCAACTATTAGTCTTGTATTCTTATCTTCCTTGTATATAATAATTAAGTCCTCTAACCCATCATTTGTAACATCAGCATGTTCACAAATAATAGCTTCTCTATTAGGAAACTTTTCCTTAAAGTCTATATATAATTTATTATCTTCATAGTTGTGAGCAGCTTGCTCATTACCTGCTTTCTCAGTCTTACCACAGCCTGATAGCATAGTGATTACTATAACAATAAAAATAATACTTATTTTACTTAACCTTTTCATATCTTTACCTCAAACTTTTTATAAAAATATCCTTATACTGTACACTTTCTTTTTTCAATCATTGTCTTAACGCTTTTATAAAATGATTTCATAGCAAACATTACAATTATGGCAGAACATAAATATTTAAGCCACATAGGAGCTACAAACATAAATTTGTTAGCAGTGTTTATTGTATTATTTACACTGTTAAAGTTTAAAACTGGAGTAAATCCTGGCATAAGTAATACATTAGTTAAGTATCCTACAATCACAGATATTCCAACTACAACACCACAATACATAAATGCAGTCCTTTTACCTATAAGCTTATAAAGACTTATAAGTTCTGGTAAATTGGTAGCAGCACCTGCCATTAAAAAGGTTATTGCAATACCTGGAGCGGCTCCACTAGCTATTAAAGCAGCAATAAATGGTATATGACCAACTGCACAAACATACATTAATGCAGCCAATATAGTAACACTCCCTAATGATAAAATACTTGGCTCACCTAAATACTTTTGAATAAACTCTTGAGGTACAATATTAAAAATAATAGATGCCATAAGCATTCCTAAGATAACATACTTACTTACAACTACAGCAAGGTCATTAAGAGACCACTGCATGCCCATCTTTATTTTCTCCATAAAACTCTTCTTTTGTCTTACTAAAACTCTTTTCTGAATATCACCTTCTATACCTGGTGCCTGTAATTCTTTACCCGCAAACATATTACCTATAACCCCTATAATAAGTGGTCCTAAGAAACCTGTTATTACATATATAATTGTTATATCTCTTCCTAATAGTCCATAGCATAAAATTACAGCTATTGGATTAATCATAGGTGTTGAAGTCATAAAGGCTAATGTTGGTCCTAAATATGCTCCAGAATAATACATGCTTATACCAAGTGGAATAACCCCACAACTACATATAGGTAATAACATTCCTGATATAGTACTCTTAATAATTGAACTTATCTTTTTATTACCTAAAACTCTTTGAAATTTATCTGGTGAAAGAACCTCATGTAAGAAGCCAGCTAATAAAAAACTTATCACTAACCAAACCGATGCACCATTCAATATATTTAATGATGACCAAAACAAATCCTGTATAAACTTTATAATATCCATTACTCTCTCCCCATTAATTGAGAAAAAGCCAACTCTATAACCTTCTTATTAAGATTCTCTACAACTTGACTTTCATCAATTATCAATACACTCTTGCTCATTAATCCATATTTTCTTATATAGTCAAAGTCCTTACCCGCTTTATAGACCTTAACCTCTACTAAATCCTCATATTTTTTTGCCAACTCTTGAACCAAGGTTGAATATGGATCACATCAAGCACATACATTAATAAACTCTACTAAATGTTTAGCCATATAAATTCCCTCCTCTTTTAACTTTTCTTACTTAATCTTAAAATATGGTAATTACTTGTCCATATTAAATAAACTTCTATGTACTACTAAAATTTAAAACTCAAAATATTTATGGTTATGTACTTGGATTAATATTAAATACACCTTATAAAAATACAATTGATTTTCAATACCACTTCAATTAAAACTATAAGGATATTTAACACTTCATTTATTTTCAATACTGTTTTTTATAAATTTATAAATATATTTAAAATTTGTTAAATTATATCTACAAGCACAACATAAATATAGATTCATAATATTATTATGAATCTATAAAAAATTTCACATTATAAAGTTATTACTTGATCTACACCAACTGATTGTAAAGCTGTATATAATAATGGGAAGCATCCTACAGCTGCCCCTTCAATTAACTTGTCCCCTATTTGTCTTTCCTCAACACATTGATCACAAGCTAAAAGTATAACATCTGTTTTGTCATGTAACTTCTGTAATCTATCCCCTATGTCTGATCCTTTTTCTAATAAGTAAGTATTATCAAATACGAAAAACATGCCTACAACTTCTGCCCCATGAATCCCTTGCTCCATTTGTGGTATTATCATCTTATCAAGTATTGTTCTAGTATTTGCTGAACTTATTACATATGCAACCTTCATTTTTGTATCCCCCTAGTTTTATTAACCATAATATTAAAATCTTTAGAATTGAGTAATATATGTTAAATTATTTAACTACGTATTTTATTGATTTCACACTCTATAACTTCTGTTATTATTTCCTTAGACAGTTTATCAATTATTATTTCTTCATTTATTACTATTGTACTTTTTAAAAATAACCCATATTTTTTTAAATAGTCGAAATCTCTTCCCACCTTATATATCTTTAAATCTATGTACTCACGGTATAATTCACTTAATCCTTCTACAAAGGATCCATATTTATCACATCATGCACAGACATCTATAAATTCTACTAATACTTTTTTCATATAAAATTTCCTAATTCCCAACAAATTCATACAAATAAATATAATTTTCAAACAAATGAAGTCGTATATTATACTATTTTGTATTCCCATATATATTTTATATTGAGAACAGGTAAAAATCCAAAAGTATTTATCTATAGATAATAAACCATCTATCAGCATTCTTAATTAGCGTAACTATAATTTAATAATCTAATAAAAATAAAGGAATATCCTAATAAAAATATAAATAGAAAACATATTATGGTTAATTAAACTAAATAATATATTAACTTCACATTTATATTTTTTGAAGAATATCCCTTTTTTAAATATCATTATTTTATTATCATCTAATATACGTATAAATGTTATATTATGGCCATAAGCTAACACTTAAAGCTATAAATTTAAACTTATTCACCTTAATTTTATTTAAATAAGAATATAATCCTTATAAGTATTTAGCAGCTATTTTACTTTTATAGTCTTTGAATAAGTAGCCATTTCCTTCATCTTATTTTCATCCTTTTGTTTAATAGTTTTTATAAAATTTTCTCCCGTGTATATATGCAATTCACTTGTATCTTTCTCATTTACAGAGAATACTGCTGCCCCTTTGGCACCATCCTTAGCTTCTCTGCCACCATAATATTGCATAGCTTCACCTTTATCATTAAATACAGTAACTCCAGTTCCAAATTCTATTGCATCTAAATCTTCTGGCCTTATATCCTCTACTATAATTTCAAATGGTGTTACCACTACACTTATTAATCCAAACCCTAAATCATTTTCTTCATTAACCTCTATTTTTTTAACATTCTCTTTATCCACAGTTATAGGAATATTAAAATCCAATGGTCCAGACACTAAATATCCATTAGGATTATCAGCGGCATCAACAATTCCTCCTTTATCTAAACTTTCAATAAGTACTTGCCTTAAGCTTAATTTCAAGCTAAATTCATCATTTATATATGGTACTCTATCCAAATTAACCTTAAGCACTCCAGCAAAGGAGTTAGGACCAGTTTTAGAACCTTCTATCCTTTCAAAACTATCAATAATTCTTTCTTCATTGATTCCATCAATCGAACCTTTTATATGACAGTAAATACTTTCATGTGATTCACTTTCATCTACATCTAGAGGAAATCTAGGTAGCTTACCTAACTCGTCCTTATAATTCATCTCTAAGGTGATATAAGCTGAATATCCATCACAGTATACTTCTGCTACTGTAATATCTAATCCTTCACTACTTTGTGTTTCTACATCTACTTTATTAGCTAATGAAGAATAATCCCCAGAAAATGTTATCTTTTTTTCCACTTGAGAAAATATTTGACTTATAATAGGAAGCTTAGATGCTATGGCTGGATTAGTTATCCCTAAACCACCAATTGCTATTACAGTTGCTGCACTAGCTGCAATAACTTTATTTCTTAATCTTCTATTTTTTATCTTTCTTATTTCATTCATACTACTTATAACTACCTCATCTAATCTTTCAGGAATAGGAATGTTATCAAATTTATTTTGCATAAACATAATCCTCCTTTAAATACTTCTTTAATTCTTCCTTTGCACGACTTAAATAAGCTTTAACTGATCCTTCTGGAATATCCATTGTATAGGCAATCTCACTTATCTTTAAGTTATCAAAGTACTTTAAAATAATTACGGATCTATACTTATGTGGTAAAACATCAATTGCATCATACAAATCTAGTCGTTGCTCTAATTCAATATTTTCTTCTGTCATAGCAACTTCTACTTCTTCTATAGGAGTATATTTTATAGATTTCTTTAGTATATCATTTGCTGAATTAATTAGAATTCTAGTTATCCAAGACTTGAAATATTTTGGTTCTCTTAAATTATTGATAGTACTAAATCCCTTTAAAATACATTCTTGTACAACATCTAAAGCTAAATCCTCATTCTTTACATATAAGAATGCTGTACGATATAAATACTGTTTATTTAATTCTATCAATCTTCCATAGGCATCTATATTACCATGCATGGCTTTTTTCACTATCTTCTCAATAGCTTTGCTATCTTCAATCAAAAATTTCACCTCATTTTATCTGCCATAGGTCCTAGGATATGGCTGGTTATTTTGTTTTACACTTATTAGACAGTAAATTTATTTAAAAGGTTACAATAATTATAAATTTTTCTTTTAATTTATATATTTACATATTTCTTATACCTTCTATAAATTAAATTAGATCTCTATATTCTAATAAAGATTCTTCATTGTTTTTATATATAAGGTTCTTTATAGAACAAATTTACGGATTAATATAAATGAAGAATATTAATTAGAACTTATATATTTAGGTTTTATATCTGGATTTTTTTAAGGTTTAAAATTATTGCTAAATGCTATAAATGCTATAAATGCTATAAATGCTATAAATGCTATAAATGCTATAAATGCTATAAATGCTATAAATGCTTTTTATTTTAAAATGTATACTCGGTTGAATCAATGATTTTGATTCTCTATACTTCTGATTTTATTGAAGAAATTTGACTATGCCTTAAGATGTGATAATGCTCTTCAATATGTATTAAATTCAATAAAACTTATTTTATAAAGGTAAAATAAGTTTTCAAAAAATAAAAAAAGTCCTAAACATTGTTTAGAACTTTCATGGAGCTGGCAATAGGACTTGAACCTACAACCTGCTGATTACAAGTCAGCTGCTCTGCCAATTGAGCCATGCCAGCATAATTTTAAAATGGCGACCCAGAAGGGACTCGAACCCTCGACCTCCGGCGTGACAGGCCGGCACTCTAACCAACTGAGCCACTGGGCCATTATTTGGTGGAAACAACAGGGATCGAACCTGTGACCCTCTGCTTGTAAGGCAGATGCTCTCCCAGCTGAGCTATGCTTCCATAAATGGTGACTCCTAGGGGAATCGAACCCCTGTTACCACCGTGAAAGGGTGGTGTCTTGACCGCTTGACCAAGGAGCCATATTAATTTTTATTTTATCTTTAGTTAAGTTAAA
>NZ_FQXP01000002.1 GCF_900130005.1 Clostridium collagenovorans DSM 3089
GGCTCACCAAGGCAACGATGCGTAGCCGACCTGAGAGGGTGATCGGCCACATTGGGACTGAGACACGGCCCAGACTCCTACGGGAGGCAGCAGTGGGGAATATTGCGCAATGGGGGAAACCCTGACGCAGCAACGCCGCGTGAGTGATGAAGGTCTTCGGATTGTAAAGCTCTGTCTTATGGGAAGATAATGACGGTACCATAGGAGGAAGCCACGGCTAACTACGTGCCAGCAGCCGCGGTAATACGTAGGTGGCAA
>NZ_FQXP01000012.1 GCF_900130005.1 Clostridium collagenovorans DSM 3089
TAATATCCTTACCTCGAATAACACCATTAATTGCAGCTGTTACAGCAGAAAAATCCTTGTAATCCTCTTTCCTTAAGTCATTGGCTTTTTCAATTACTGCATCTACTTTTGAGTAATCAGCAGGTTTTAATTGAGTATTAATTGCATTCTCGATTGCAATAGCATAACCATTAACAATATCTTGCTCGGTATAATGCTTATCACGCACAACAGCATTAATTGCATCTATTACAGCAGAAAAATTAATGTAGTTATTCATATTTATACTGTATGCTTTTCTAATTGCTTCATCTACTACTGAGTAATTAGCACTCATTAGATATTCTTCATCACATTTAGAATAGCGTAATAAATTTGATGAAGAATTACATCCGCTTTCAATCACATTCATTGTATATGTGCATACTAATTCATTTGATTCATTTATAATAAATGACGGTGGACATGGGAAAACCATTTGATTCTCTTTATATAATTTTTGTGAAAGAAGATCCAATTTACTTTCTTCAAAGTTAACATAGTAGAAATATATATGCTCTTTATTTATCGTTCGAATATCTCCACTTTCATCCATCCACTTTTCATCATCTATTTTCACGTATGTTTTACCGTCAATTATAATTTCACTTTGATATTCACTTGTCGTAAAAGGTTCATACTTCATTGCCGTAAGATATGTTGGGACGCCATTTTGGGATACGATTGTATACCTTGCATCACCCGTCTCAGAAACACCTCCACTCTCAACCGAGCTTAAGACATTGTTTATTGAATAAATCTTATTTTTATTATAGTAGAGTAACATTGAATTATCCGACTCAATTATCGATGAATAAGAATCACCGTCTGTTAAATCAGTCACGGTATTTCCTTTATTTGTAGATATTTTGATGATGCTATCTTTATACTTTTCGGAGAAAAAAGGATAGATTTTTTTAATAACTTTATCAAACATGACATCAGAAATATGCGTGGTTTGATCTACAGATTCTTCAAACATAGTGACTACCTCACCTTTTATTTCAGAAATAGAATAATTCGAAATATAACTACATTCTTTTGCAAAAATCATAGGTACAAGGTTTCCATTAGTAACTTCCGTATTATTTTCTGAGTAAAAAGTATTCGTTTCAGGATTATAATACATTCCTTCTATTCCATATGCATTGGTATCATTTAAAATATTATTACAAACCACCCAAGAAACAAGTATCTCATCCCCAACCTTAGTAATCCTTGGATTATATGTGCTAATATTATCTGACCCATAATAAGAAATATTAGAAATTGGAGGTTTCATTGTTAGTGTAATCGGGTCATAAATCGAAAGACTAATTCGCATAGCACTTGCTATATCATAGCCTATTGGTGATTCAACTAATTTCATAGTTGCGTCTGTCCATGCTATTAACACTTCTTCATTTGAATACAAAAACGGCTCCATATCCCATGTACCATCTTGTTCTATTGCCATTGGTACAGCGAAACTTCTACCATCATAAATAGAATAATATACTTCTGATAAATCGCATTTGCTTGAATCACTATTATCTATGGTAATTGCTAAAATCTCTTTCCCTTCATATTTTGAGTCTGGTAACGCTGCAAGCTTTGCTTCACAATAAAGTGGTACATTCGATAATAAAGTTGTATGTAAAACCCCAATATTTTGTGCCATTGCCGTTTCAGAAAAAATACCTATAAATAATGTGATAGATACAATAAATGTAATAATATTCACTTTTCTTTTTTTCTTAATGCCCATAATCATCCCCCATACTTGATTTAACACTACACTTCAAAATTTATAATATAATCCTATATTTTGTTCTTATTTGAATATTATAACTTAAAATACTGTAATAGTAAATGTAATGAAGATTGTTTATTAGAATAAATATTCTTAGTATTCATATTTATATTTGCAGCTACTCATACAGCAAATTTGCAAGGCGCTCTTGTGATATTAGACTATATAAGTTAAATTGTGTGTAATATAATTTTACATATATAGATTTTATAACATAACCAAATCTCATTATTTATGAGCTTATAGCAATATCTTGAACATATTGCTATCTTAACTAAAGATTATTTTTATTACTTTATAGTACAACCAAAACCCATGTTGGGAACACATAAAAAAAGCCCCTGAGAAGTATGATCCTCTCAAAGACTTAATCTTAAAATAAAATATATTATTTTTCTGGTTTCATTGTTGGGAATAAAAGTACGTCTCTAATTGATGTAGAATCAGTTAAGAACATTACTACTCTATCTATTCCTATACCTAATCCACCTGTTGGAGGCATACCAATTTCAAGTGCATATAAGAAGTCTTCATCAAGTACAAATGCTTCATCATCACCTAATTCTCTTTCTCTTAATTGTTGCATGAATCTCTCTCTTTGAACAACAGGATCATTTAACTCAGAGTAAGCATTACAGATTTCTCTACCATAGATAAATCCTTCAAATCTTTCAGTGAATGCTGGATCATCCTTTTTCTTTTTACTTAATGGAGAGATTTCAACTGGGTAATCGCAAACAAATGTAGGTTGAATCATTTTGTCTTCAGCATATTCTTCAAACATAGCATTTAATACGTCTGCTTTACTACAGTCAGCTAAATCTTTCTTAAATTCTAAGTGTCTTTCTTTAGCTATTACTCTAGCTTCTTCTTCTGTAATTGTATTAAAGTCAACACCTGAATATTCTTTAACAGCGTCAACCATAGTGATTCTTCTCCATGGTGGTGTAAAGTCTATTTCAGTTCCTTGATAATTAACTTTCATTGTACCAAGTACTTGTTGAGCAACAGAAGAAATCATATCCTCAGTTATTTTCATCATGTCATTGTAATCAGCATAAGCTTTGTATATTTCAATCATAGTAAACTCTGGGTTATGTCTTACGTCGATACCTTCATTTCTGAAGTTCTTTCCTAAGTCATATACTTTATCAAACCCAGCAACTATTAATCTTTTTAAGTATAACTCTGTAGCTATTCTTAAATACATATCTATATCTAAAGCATTATGGTGAGTGATAAATGGTCTTGCAGCAGCACCACCAGCTATTGGTGATAGGATTGGTGTTTCAGCTTCCATATATCCTCTAGTATCTAAGTACTCTCTAATTCCTCTGATTATAGCTGTTCTCTTCATTAATGTATCCCTAACTTCTGGATTCATTATAACATCTACTTCTCTATGTCTATATCTTAAATCTGGATCTTTTAACCCGTGCCATTTTTCTGGTAATGGTCTTAATGACTTACAAGCTAATACGAAATCTGTTACTGATACAGATATCTCTCCTCTTTTAGTCATGAACACAGTACCAGTAACACCGATGATGTCACCAATATTTAAAGTTTTGAACTCTTTTAATTTATCTTCGCCAACTTCATTTAATTTGATATATAATTGGATTTTACCCTCTTTGTCATGAAGATCTGAGAATCCAGCTTTACCTTGAACTCTCTTAGACATTAATCTACCAGCTACAGTAACTTCTTTACCTTCAAACTCTTCAAAGTTATCTTTGATTTCTTTTGAATAGTTAGTTACCCCTACTTTGTAAACCTCAAATGGGTCTTTTCCTTGTGATTGTAATTCTTCAAGTTTTTGTCTTCTTTGAAGCATTTGTTCATTTAATTCTTCTTTAGTAGCTTCAACGTTCTCATTTAACTCTTCTGGAGTTAATTGTCTTTCATCTGACATCAAAATTCCTCCTTACTTTATATCCATAACTCTAACTTAAGTATATAATTTATTATCTTTTTATTTCTAAAACTTCGTATTTTGAAATACCATCAGGAATTACAACTTCAATTATATCCCCAACTTTTTTACCAACTAAAGCACTACCTACTGGTGATTCGTTTGATATCTTATCATTTTCTGGTTCTGCTTCTGCTGAACCAACGATTTTATACTCAACTATTTCATCAAAGTCATAATCTTTAACCTTAACTATAGTTCCAATATTTACGATATCACTTTGAATATCTGATTCATCTACAACTTCAGCATTTCTTAACATGTTTTCTAATTGAGTTATTCTTCCCTCAACGAAACCTTGTTCATTTTTAGCTTCATCATATTCAGCATTCTCACTTAAATCTCCGAAAGAAAGAGCAACTTTAATCTTCTCAGTTATTTCTCTTCTCTTAACAGTTTTAAGGAAATCTAATTCATCTTCTAATTTCTTTATTCCATCAGCTGTCATTAAATACTTTTTAGCTTCATTCATTACTATACTCCCCTTCGCCTTCTATTTTCAATATTTTTTCCATATTCTGTATAAATCATTTAAACAATTATAAACCAGTAATATAAAATTGTCAACGAATATAAAACCTATAATTTTTCCTTATATTCATTAAGAGCTTCTATCACTCTATTATAATCATTTTCAGTGTTTACCGCATTTTTTAGTTCTGTACAATTAAGCATTCCTTTTACATAACAAGCTATATGCTTTCTCATTTCTCTAACAGCCTTATACTCTGTATGATATTTTAAAGCTAACTCATAATGCTTTATACACATATCAATTTTTTCTTTATCAGAGGGATAAGTTACTTCTTCCCCCCTCAAGGCTTCATTAATCTGATTAAACAACCATGGGTTTCCCATAGAACCTCTCGCAATTAATATTCCATCACAATTAGTTTCTTCAGTAATCCTTATGGCATCCTGTGCTGTAAATACATCTCCATTCCCTAAAACTGGAATAGATACTGATTCCTTTACCTTTTTAATTATATCCCAATCTGCCTTACCTTCATACATTTGCTCTCTAGTTCTTCCATGTACTGCAACACAATCTACACCAGCATCTTCTAATGCCTTTGCAAATTCAACTGCAGTAGCTGCATCCCTTTCGAAACCTTTTCTGAATTTAACTGTAACAGGTTTATTAGTTACTTTTTTTATTTCTCTAACAATTTCTGCTGCAAGCTTAGAATTTTTCATTAAGGCTGACCCCTCACCGTTTTTTACTATCTTAGGTACAGGGCATCCCATATTTATATCAATAATACAAATATCATCATTATTATTAAAGTAATCTTCACATACCTTTGACATTATGTATGGATCATTCCCAAAAATCTGAACCGCAGCTGGTTTAGCTTTATCTGATACCATCATTAAGGCCTCTGTATTTTCACTGCCATAATATAGTCCCTTTGCACTAACCATCTCTGTATATATAAGCCCACATCCTTGCTCCATGCAAATCTCTCTAAAGGCCACATCTGTTACTCCAGCCATTGGTGCAAGGAAAACATTATTCTCAAAATTTAAATTTCCTATTTTCATATTTACACCTATTATCTATTCTTCTCATATATAACTCTTAGACCTTCTAAAGTTAAATATGAATCTACCTTTTGTATAGTCTTAGATTCCTTTGCCATTAAATTAGCTAAACCACCTGTAGCTATTACTAGTGGTTCTTCATTATCTACCTCAGCCATCTCTTGCTTAATCTTAGCTACTATATAATCTACTTGACCAACATAACCATATATTATGCCCGCTTGCATACTTGAAGCAGTGTTTTTACATATAACAGTACTTGGCTTTATAAGCTTCACCTCTGGTAGTTTTGCAGTCTTTTCAAATAGTGCTTGAGCTGATATCTTTATACCTGGGCAGATAGTTCCACCTAAGTAATCTCCATTTTTAGTTACAGCACAAAATGTTGTTGCTGTACCAAAATCTATTATAATTAAAGCTCTTTTATAAGTATTGTAAGCTGCCACAGCATTTACAATTCTGTCAGCTCCAACTTCCTTTGGATTATCATATTTTATATTAACACCTGTTTTAACACCAGGCCCGACAATCATTGGATGAATACCAAAGTATTTTCTCACCATGTGTTCTAAAGAATACATAACATTAGGTACAACTGAGGAGATTATTACTCCCTCTACCTCTTTTAAATCAAATCCCTTATACTGAAAAAGCTGTAAAACTTGTATTCCGTACTCATCAGAAGACTTCTTAGAATCCGTCGACAGTCTCCAATCTGATATAAGCTTTTCATCTTTATAAAGGCCTAGTACAATGTTAGTATTTCCTACATCCAATACTAAAATCATTTAAATTCACCGCCTCACAGGTCATAAAATAAAAGCAGCTTGCAAGCTGCCTTACTCTCATTAGTCTAAGTTACTTAAAATTAATCAATACTTTAATTTTAACAACTTCACTTTATTTGTCAAGCACTTATATGGTTAATTGTCAAGTGCCTATGCTTAGTTAGAAGTTATAATATTACATCAATTATGTTATTAAGCTCATTCTAAAGACCTAAATTCTCTAAATATCATTTAACATTAATATATTTTTACATTTATTAGTTAACTTTATTCCTTCATAAATAAAAAAACTTATTTTTTTATGAGTTATCAATAAAAACTTACTTTAGCCTAAAGCTTTGATATTTTATCAATGATTATATTACCAAAATAATATTAGATTTTTTCACTATACCATAGTTATTTAGCTTTAGTATTTTATAATAACGCACCATTTAATCTTGTTAATTCACTATAAGGTATATTGGAAGAAAATATCTTCATTATACTTAGAGATAATAGTCATTATAGAATAACTATTAAGATAAATGTAGAGTATTAACTAAAATTTATATATACTAATTTAGTTTTAACAATTTACTATAACACATTAATTTAGTTTTGGCTTCTTAATACTTTATAATAAAGCTACTCTAATCCTATTTAATATACTTAACTTCAACTACTTTAATCGAAAATCAAAGGGTTGCAGAATTATCTCTACAACCCTCAATTAATTTTTACATTCTATAATCAGAATTTATATTAGAATAATCCTACGATTGTTCCATCTTCTAATATATCCATCTTATTAGCAGCAGGTACCTTTGGAAGTCCTGGCATAGTCATTATGCTTCCTGTTAATACAACTATAAATCCTGCACCATTAGAAAGCTTAACCTCTCTAACACTAACTCTAAATCCTGTTGGTCTACCTATTAAAGCACCATTATCAGAAAGAGAATTTTGAGTTTTAGCTACACATATTGGCAACTTATCAAGACCTAATTTTTCAATTTCTCTTATTTGATTTAAAGCAACTTTATCAAAATCTACTCCATCAGCACCATAGATTTCTTTAGCAATAGAGTTTATTTTTTCTTCTATTGCTAATTTTTCATCGTATAATACCTTAAAGTCACTTTCTTTCTTTTCTATAATGTCTATCACCTTATGTGCTAAGTCAATTCCACCGTCTCCACCTTTAGCCCAAACATCTGTTAAAGCAACTTCAACATCTAATGACTTACAGAAGTCTTCAATGAATTTGAATTCTTCTTCTGAATCACTTACAAATCTATTTATAGCAACTACTGGTTTAACACCAAATTTCTTTACATTTTCTATATGCTTTTCTAAGTTTACAATACCCTTAGCTAAAGCTTCAACATTAGGAGTATTTAAATCCTCTTTCTTAACTCCACCGTGATGTTTTAAAGCTCTAACTGTTGCAACTATTACTACACACTCAGGCTTTAACTCTCCATATCTACACTTAATGTCAAAGAACTTCTCAGCCCCTAAATCTGCTCCAAATCCAGCTTCTGTTACAGCATAATCTGAAAGCTTTAATCCCATATTAGTAGCAATTAAACTGTTACATCCGTGAGCTATATTAGCAAATGGACCACCGTGAACTATAGCAGGTGTATTTTCTAAAGTTTGTACTAGGTTAGGTTTTATAGCATCCTTCATTAATAGTGCCATAGCTCCATTGACACCTAGCTCTTTACAGTATACAGGTTCCCCATCTAAGTTATATCCTATAAGAATTCTACCCATTCTTTCTTTTAGATCCATTAAGTCTTTAGATAAACATAAGATAGCCATAATTTCTGAAGCAACAGTAATCATAAATCCATCTTCTCTTAAGAATCCGTTAGCTTTACCACCCATACCAACTACAACATCTCTAAGAGCTCTATCATTCATATCCATTACTCTTTTAAAGCTTATCTTTCTTGAATCAATTCTTAAAGGATTTCCTTGGTGAATGTGATTGTCTATAGCTGCTGATAATAAATTATTAGCTGCAGTTATAGCATGCATATCTCCTGTGAAGTGTAAATTTATATCTTCCATTGGAACAACTTGAGCATATCCGCCACCAGCTGCTCCACCTTTAATACCGAAAACTGGTCCTAAAGAAGGTTCTCTTAAAACTGCAACAGAGTTCTTACCAATCTTGTTTAAAGCTTGGCTTAAACCTATTGTTACAGTTGATTTACCTTCTCCAGCTGGAGTTGGATTTATCGCTGTAACTAAAATAAGATGTCCATTATTTTTTTCACTATTTTTACTTAAAACATCTAAAGAAATCTTACATTTATATTTACCATATAAGTCAATGTCATCTTCGCTTAATCCTAATTTCTCTGCAACTAATCTTACATGTTGCATTTGAGCCTCTTGAGCTATTTGAATATCACTTTTCATATTTAACACTCTCCCTAAAACAAATAATAGTTTGAACCTTTATAAGTGCTTACTACCAAAGTCTATACTTTAAAACATAGACTCACTTTCCTTATGTTCTTTAATAAAAACATCTCTATACTTAATACTTTTAATTTTCACTTTAACGTCACTACTAAAGTAGCCATGTTTATATTATAATACTTTAAAATAGTAAAAGCTATATATAAATCTTAATTTTACGAAAATTTTTATAATTATTGCGTTTTTTATATGTGTATATTCTTGATTTATATTGTTAAGCTCTCTTAAAATTAGAGTTAAGTTGCTTTTCCTATGTTTTTTTAAGTTAATTTCCGAACATTGTCTTGTTTTCTCAATGTTATACTTCTTATTTCCCAGACAATATATATAACTTTAGTAATTTCTTTAAGCCTCATTCTATTCTTTCATTGTATAAGAAAAAGGTGGGATATTATCCCACCCTTTAATTACATGTTATCTTTTTTAGTTACATCATCATCTTCCTTAGAAGATAATGCTTTATTTTCTTCTATACCGAAGTCATTAGCTACTTCATCTTGAGCTTCTTTAAGATTATGAGCAACCTCTGCTTCTTTTCTTAATTGCTCTTGTCTCTCAAGCTCTGCTTCTCTTCTTAATTCATCTTCTCTTTGTTTTAAAGCAGCCATTTTCTTAGCTTCTTTTTCTTCAATGAATTTATCTAGGTCTTTACCTTGAAGTATAGCTTCAAATTCATCACCTTCAAGTTGCTCTCTATCTAATAAAGCCTTAGCAACGCTATGAAGTTGATCAATGTGTTCAGATAAGATAGCTTCTGCTCTTTTATATGCCTCATCACTTAATCTGAGTATCTCAGCATCTATTCTAGCAGCAGTTTCTTCACTGTAATTTCTCTCGTGACCAAAGTCTCTTCCCATGAATACTTCCTCATGTCCTGTGCCGAAAGAAATTGTTCCTATGTTCTCTGACATACCAAAGTCCATAACCATTTTTCTTGCTATACTACTCATTCTATCAATATCATTTTTAGCACCAGTACTAATATCACCTAAGATAATTTGCTCTGCAACTCTACCTCCAAGCAATCCTACCATATCATCAAGAAGTCTAGATTTTGACATATAGCTTCTATCCTCTGTTGGTAGATTCATTGTATAACCACCAGCTCTTCCTCTAGGTATTATACTTATTTGATGTACTGGATCTGAATGATCTAAGTATCTCATTGTGATAGCGTGACCTGCTTCATGATAAGCAGTAAGTCTTCTTTCCTTTTCACTAATGATTCTACTCTTCTTCTGAGGTCCTGCAATTACTCTTGTAGAAGCCTCTTCAAGCTCATCCATTTCAATAACTCTCTTACGCTTTCTAACAGCAAGTAATGCTGCTTCATTCATAAGATTTTCCAAATCTGCTCCTGTAAATCCTGGAGTCTTTTTAGCAACTACCTTTAAATCTATATCCTTAGATAGTGGTTTCTTTCTAGTGTGTACCTTTAATATTTCTTCTCTACCCTTAACATCTGGAGCTCCAACAACAATTTGTCTATCGAATCTTCCAGGTCTAAGTAATGCTGGGTCTAATATATCTGGTCTGTTTGTTGCAGCTATCATGATTATTCCCTCATTACCAGCGAAACCATCCATTTCAACAAGTAATTGGTTAAGAGTTTGTTCTCTTTCATCATGACCTCCACCAACACCAGCACCTCTTTGTCTACCAACCGCATCAATTTCATCTATGAATATTATACATGGTGCATTTTTCTTAGCCTGTTCAAATAAGTCTCTTACTCTAGATGCACCTACACCAACAAACATTTCAACGAAATCTGAACCTGATATACTAAAGAATGGAACACCTGCTTCACCAGCAACAGCTTTTGCAAGTAATGTCTTACCTGTTCCTGGAGGCCCTACTAGTAAAACACCCTTAGGTATTCTAGCTCCCATATCTGTATATCTCTTTGGTTGTCTTAAGAAGTCTACTATTTCAGCAAGTTCTGCTTTTTCTTCTTCGGCACCAGCCACGTCATTAAAGTTTACTTTTTTAGCATCAGGCATCGCCATTTTAGCTTTGCTCTTACCAAAATTCATAACACCTCTTCCGCCACCGCCACCACCAGATTGTTGCATAAACATAAATAGTACAAACATAACAACAACAATAAGTATTATATTAGGTAGTAGTGATACCCAGATTGGAAAACTTTGAGGTTTTAAGTAGTTAATCTTAACTCCATCTAAATTTACTTTATCTAGATATTTGTTTAAATAACCAGTAGAAACAATAGTTTCATATTGAGTTTTTTGCTCATCTTTAAGTTGACCCGTAATTATACTCATTCCATCATCTTCTTGTATAGTTACGCTATCAATCTTGCCATTAACCCAATAAGTATTAAACTTATCAAAGCTTATGTTATTGCTTGTTGGATTACCCTGAAGTAATAACATTAAAGCAAAAATAACCAAGACTAATACAGCAATCCAGGCCGTTGCACTTGAATATTTCTTCATTTAAGGCCCCCCTCTCTATTATTTTGTTTTTAAGATATCACCTTAAAATTCTATCATAATGATTTTTTATTTACAATAATATTAGTAAACATCTTACCTTATATATTATTTATAAACTTCTTCTTTTAATATACCTATGAAAGGTAAATTTCTATATTTTTCTGCAAAGTCAAGTCCATATCCAACTAAGAAATGATCTTCAACATCATAACCTAGATATTTTACATCAATCTCAACTTTTCTTCTTTCATGCTTATTTAATAGGCATGCAATTTCTATACTTTTTGCACCTCTTGATTTAAAGTAACCCATTAAATAATTTAATGTAATTCCTGAATCAATTATATCCTCAACTACAATTACATTCTTTCCTTCAATTTCATAGTCTAAATCCTTTAGAATTCTAACTATTCCTGAACTTTGACTAGAATTACCATAGCTTGAAACAGCCATAAAATCCATATAACATGGTATTTCAATTTCCTTTAATAAATCAGCCATAAACATAACAGAACCTTTAAGTATTCCTACACATACAACTTCTTGCCCTCTGTAGTCCTCACTGATTCTCTTACCTAATTCTCTTGCCTTACTTCTAATTTGCTCTTCTGAGTATAATACTTCTTTAATATCAGATATCATTATTCCCTCTCCTAATCTCGACTCTTAGTATTTTATTGCTTTCTTCAGTAACTTTGAATTTATTGCTAATTCTATCCCCAATAATCCAAGCAATTTCATTATCTATGCAAAGAATTAACTTATTATTTCTTTCTTCCCTAGGAACCTTATTATCTATGAAGAATCGATTAAGCTTTTTGCTACCCTTCATACCTAAAGGCGTAAAAACATCTCCCTCCTTAGGGTATCTTAAGAGAATATTAGTCTCTTCTTTATCATCAATAGCTAAATATTTTTCATCTTCATCCTTAGACCTTTTAAAACTTCCCTTCTTAACCAAGCTTGCTTTAATATAAGCATCTATAGCTTCAATATAGACTTCTTCATTAATTGGTAAAATATATTCTTTAGGTCTATTAGACTCCGACTTTTCTTTTTCTACATATACATGAATATTTCCATAAACATTCTCTACAATAACTCCCCTCGGAAGAACACATCTCTTCCCTGTTGAAAGTTTCTGAATATTTATAACCTCATTTATATGGGTGCTTTCAAAATTGTTTAAATCTCCTACAACTTCTTTTAAGGTATGCCTTAGAACTCTGTTGATAATAGCCTCATGTTCCATAAACATATCACTTTTTATTATAACTGTTTTTCCAGTAGTATCACAATATTTTTTATACTTTTCCAAAGAAAGATTTTCTAAAAAATCATTTTCTACCCTAATTAAAGAAGATGTTCGATTTAATGTAGATATTATATCACTATTAAAGTTTTCTTCAATATAAGGAATAAGTTCTAATCTCACTTTATTCCTACTATATATATTCTCCAAATTAGTCTTATCAATTCTAGGATTTAATACAAACTCATCACAATAAGCCTCTATATCCCTTCTATTAATCTCTATTATTGGTCTTATATATTTATTATCTCTTACAGGCCTTATTCCTACAAGCCCTTCTAAGCCTGCTCCTCTCATAATCCTCATTAAAACCGTTTCTGCTTGATCATTATAATTATGTGCAAGTGCTATTTTATTAGCTCCAACCTCACTTGCTACCTCATCAAAGAAATCATATCTAGCCTTTCTTCCCGCAGCTTCACAAGATAATCCTGTTTCTTCACATAATTTATGTACATTAATTCGTTTTGAGAAAAATGGTACAGACAAGGATTCACTAATCTCTCTTGCATAATCTTCATCTAAGTTTGCATCTTCCCCTCTAAGACAATGATTAACATGGACAGCATAAATGCTTATACCTAGTTCATCCTTCAAATTACTTAAGACATGTAATAAGCAAACTGAATCTGGTCCTCCTGATAAAGCAACAATAACTTTATCACCTGTACAAAGCATATTATATTTTTTTATGGTGTTCAAAATTCTTTCTTTCAAACCCTGCATCTCCTAGTTTATTTTTTATACAGTACAGTATATTATATCATAAATAAAATCAATTATATTATTAGTAATAATAACTTAATATTATTTTAATATATTTCTTTTAAATTATATATGTACAATCTTAATCTATACTTAGTCTTATAAATAACATAAGTTCCTCTTATCTTTTATTTTTTCAAGAGTAACGCCATCTAAAATAACCTCTTATAAATAATATAAGTTGCTCTAACTTTTCATTGCTTACAAAGCACACAAATACATCTTTCAATAATATTTATTTAATTTAATATACCACTAATTTTCAAGCAATACATTATATATATTCAAAAGAATGTAAAATATTATTCATAATCAAAGTATACATTACAGTATTATTATAAATATGTCAAAATCTATTTTTTCATAAATAAAGCCCATACATCAACTTAATTTTATGTATGGGCCTTAGTATACTAAAACAACCTATTTTAAAGCTTTTACACTTATTAGTGTATTCATAATTTCAACTCATAATATCAACCCTAATTTCAGGTTTTCACTCCCCTTACTCTAAAGCATATACCTTAGAAACTAAAACAGTCATATCATCTTTAATCTTATACTTACTTAATTTCATTGCCTCATCCATTAGAGCATATGCTAAGTCTTTAGGATCATTGAAATTGTTATTTTTCAAATACTCACTTATCCACTTATCCCCTTCTTCATTTTGATCACAATCAGAAACTCCATCACTCATCATAATTAAAAAATCACCATTTTTAAGCATCTTTCTTTCTATCTCAATATCTGCCTCTTCTAAAACCCCTATAGGTAAGCTCTTAGACCTGACTATAGAAATATTGTTAGCAGACTTAATAAATGTTGAAACCGAACCAACTTTCACAAACTCAGCTTCTCCAGTATTCAAATCAATATTAGCTAAGTCCAAGGTCGTAAACTTCTCTTCTTCATCAAACCTCATGGTCATAATAGAATTTACCACATTAATAGCAGTTACCTTATCAAAACCCGACTTCATGAAATCATTAACCAATTGAACCGCTGCCGAACTCTCTCTACTTGCTTGAGGGCCTGACCCCATACCATCACTTAATACACATAAATAAGATCCATCATTTAAGCCACCATAATTGAAAGTATCTCCATTACATTTTTCACCCTCTTTACATTTAACAGATGCGTAAGTCGATACATAAAACTTAGGCGCTTGTTCAAAGGTAAATTCATAAATATTTTTGCTATAATCCACATTGCACTTGTCATTTGATATGCACATATCAATTCCTGTAGCCTTACATATAAGTGGTAAAATAGCTTTAATTACAATATCCTTATTTCTACAATTCTTAATACTAACTTTAACAACTAAGGAGCCTACTTTATTTTCAAAAGAAAATACATCCTCATAATTTATATTAGACTTATCTAAAATTCTCCTTATATCTTGTTCAACCTTAGTATTAATAGTTATATCCTTGGAGAAATCCTCCCCTATATTTTTTATTATCCCCGATATATTAATTATTTGATTAGAAAGAAGCTCCCTTCCTTCACACAAACTCAATCTCTTCATTTCACTTAACATATACTTTGTTATAATGTCCTCAGCATTTCTAAGTAATGCATTTCTATGAGTACATTTTCTTTCTATTTCATTTGGTACTATATGATTATTTTCCTGTAAATTTTGAATTAATTCTCCAAAAGCAGAATAGGTATAATGTATTTCCCTTTTCCAACACAAATGATTCATATCACAATTACTGCATACCCTATCTGCTAAACACTGCACCAGAGCCGAACTCTTATTCCTCATACCTAACTTATCATTTTCTATAAGATTATTAAGTACTCCTGACATATTAGTAAGTAATCCTGAAAAATCTTCTAATTTATATGCAAACATCTCTTTAACCTTGTCCACATATTCGTCTGTCAAATTAACCGTCTTTTTATCAGCATTTAAATCTAAAGCTAATTTTCTATAATGTTTATTGCTTATACATACAAAAATTAAACCGGCAACTCCAGCTTCAATAAGTGAAAAACCTCCCACTTCCAATAAATATATTTTCAATATCAAAAATACTACTATAAAACCAATAGCTGATACCCACTTACTTACATCCTTAAAAATTCCTGTTATGAGTCCACATATAGAATACATACTTATATATGCAACCATATTATTTGTACACATACCTGCAACTATGCCCATCGCTACCCCTGTAGCTGCACCTACTGAGCTACCACATATATAACTAACTATTGCTATAGATGCTAAAGCAAATATATTCATTAAAGATATTCCTGCTATTTCAATTCCCCAAGTTCCAGCAACTATAAGTGATAATAATATTCCCATACTTATAATTTCTTCATTATTGAAAAGGTGCTTCGTGTTAAGTTCCTTTATTCCCATTATGCCATTGTCTAAGACAAAGCATATTGGGACAATGAGCGTAATTTGTAATAAAGCACTAAAGGCTGAAACCTGTAATCCATAACCACTAATTAAGAAATTACTCAATAAAAACTCTAAGAAAATAGCTGTTCCTAAAATAAATATTCTTTTTTTCTTTTCTAAATGTCTACCTACTATATATTGAAAAGCTAATGTTGTTGCTAAGGCTATTATATATAATCCCAGATATTCAGATTGTCCAATTAATGATAAATATCCAAGAACACCACCCATTGTAACAACAATACTTGATACACTACTTGTATATGATGTAATACACATAAGCATGGCAACTCCAAAAGGAGCCATATTATTAATAAGCTTGACTCTAGTTACTAATAACATTACTGAAAATAATACTATGTATTTTAATCCCGCTTTTACACCTTCATTATTCTTTCCCTTTGATACATTTTTTTTACCTTCCCTTTTGTAAGGTAATACTTCCACTCCATATTGCATTTATGTTATCCCCCATATCATCTTTACTTTAAGATAATTATAGCAAGGCTCAGTGGAAATAATTGTAATTTATTGGATGTAGTTTAGAAGTTTTTAAAGACACCATATTACTTTTTGTTTTAAATTTATATATTTTTATCAGCATTTAAACACTTTTAAGTTTATTCCTTTTTTTACCAAAAGTATTTTATTGTAAACTTATGGAAAATCATTTACGGTTTTGTAGATAAGTTTTTATACTATTAACAGCTTATTGTGCATATATTATGATTTTTTTGGTTTAGAAGTGGATAACTTTTTATATTCCAAGCTTCATAAGACAGATTATAATAAGAATTGAAGTTTTTTATCACACTAATCCTATTTCAATTAAGGATCTACAATATTAAAAGTAAGTTGATTCAACAATAAATCAACTCTAAATATACTTCGGTCCCCTTCTTTAAACATATAGTTTTCAATATTAAAAACACACTATAATATATTAGTTAAGTTTTAATCTGCATTGCAATATTATAAGAATAGGTGAAATTTATTTAAGGTACTATTATAACCAATCTCATTTTACTATGACTAATTTCCTTTTACCCACATTATTTTAACTTTAATCAACAGTTATTAAGAGGAGTTATACACACTGTGGATACTTTTTAATCATTTATGTTTATATTTTGGCAATAAAAAAACTCACAAGTTTAACTTGTGAGTTTGGTAGCGGAAATAGGACTTGAACCTACGACCCTTCGGGTATGAACCGAATGCTCTAGCCAGCTGAGCTACAAGAACCGATTTGTCTGGCTAACTAGGTATCTCCTAGCGACAAGATTTATTATATACTTATTACTTTTTAATGTCAACCCTTTTTTCATATTTTAATATAGGATTAAATTTTACTATATTCAATCTTGTGAAATTATAGCTACGAACACCTACCTAAAACTCATTAATCTAAGCTTATATTCACCTATCTTTGTGTTTTCTATTTCTTGCTTCACATTTTATTTATATGATTTTTTTACTTCTTAAATTAACACCACTTGATTAATCCTTCCTTGTTAACTTTTATGTCTTCTCTTTAGCTTTATAATCCCTCTCTCATACTTTTAAATAAATATTCTGTATATTTCTTTTTTATGTCACTTCTCCCTTGTCTCCTAATAGGCGCTATCAAACCTTCATTAGTCATAAATGAATCATCATTAACCTTGATAATATAATCAAAATTAACTACACATCCCCTTACACAACATACAAAATTTTTATTTTCTAGTAAAACTGTAGCCAATTCATCAAAACCTTGTCTTGTAGTAAATTTATCTTTTTTAGTATATATCTCAACAAGACGATTTGCCGTCTGAATTAAAACTATATCCTTTAAAAATATTCTCTTTATAACTCTATTACATAAAACTTCTATAAATTTACTTTCAGAAAGGAACATATCTTTATATCTATCCATAGCCTTCTTAAACTTCTCATAAGTATAAGGTTTAATTAAATAATATGCCGCCTTAACTTCATAGCTCTCAACAGCATACTCTATACTACTAGTAGTAAAAAATATCATGCTATTTAAGTTCATCTCTTCTAGTTTTTTTGCAACTTCCATACCATTAATCTTATCCATATATATGTCTAAAAATATTAAATCAAAATCTTCTACCTCATTTTTTTCTATACTTTCTAAAAATACTTCTCCACTTATAAATTCCTCAACCTCAAAGCCAATATTACTTGAATTTAAGTATTGTTCCAAATATATTCTTGTAATATCTCTATCACTTTTCAAATCATCTACAATTGCAATTCTCATATATAATCTCCTTATAATGTTCTAAGTCTATATTTCCACATAAACTTTTTTATTAAAATCATATATTTATACAACCACCACTTAACATTAATCCTCTTACTTCATTTTTATTTTACTACAAATATTATATTACACTAAATTATTTTTTAACTTCCTATAAAAATAGTGAACCTATTTAGGTTCACTACGGAATTAACTTTCCATGTATTACATATCTATCATCTACATTTCCATTAGTACAAGTAGACAAAGTTATAATTTTATTATCTTCATTAGCATCTTCACCAGTATTATATTGACTCTTACTATTTACATATTCTATATATTTTTTGAAATCATCCTTATCTGAAAAGCTAGTTTTATAAGTGTCACTTCTAGCATCAGCTACATAGAAAGAAAATATTTTGTATTTCTTTTTTCCCTCTGGAGTATATAGAATAACTTCGGAGTGTTCATCATAAAACTCTTTCTTAGTGTATTTGCTTAAATCATGAAACATCTTTTGATTCTTCATATTATGTCCATATAAAATAGAATTACCATCAGAGAATACCTCATCGTTATTGCACTCAAGGAATATAGCTCCTGAACTATTGTTATTCTTTTCAAAGGTATGATTTATATAATAATCGTTATCCTTACCCTTTACAACTGGATAGTTTATATTCGTACCCTTAATTTCCACCCATGCTACTATGTCACTATTAATCTTTCTTAACTCTTCAAAATCTACAGTAGTTCCATCAACTTCCTCATTACCCTGTGATTCTTCTGTGGCAACATCATTGTGCTTGTACTTTTCTAGCTTATCATATTCTGATGAACCCTTGTTATACTCGCTGAAGATAGTGTATAACTTATAAGCAGAAAAACAAAACACACATAAAGCTACAATAAATATAATTCTCTCTACCCACTTTTTCATATAAATCATTCCTTTTCTCACTATGACTTTCTTATACAATATATTATATCTGAATTTTGGTCCATTTTCCTCCTATAAATCTCATAAAACATATAAATAACCTCATACATTGATCAATGAACAAAGCTATCCATGCTCCAAAAATTCCTAAACCTACTGGGAAACATAAAAACCATGTTAAAAAAGGCCTTATAATTCCTATACTAAGTAAAGAAGTTAATGCTACATACTTTGTATCCCCTGCCCCACGAAGACATCCCGAAATAATAACTTGAGATGTTTGTGCATGAGTAGTAAAGGCAACTATAATTAAAATAATCGCACCTTGTGCTATTATAATAGGGTCATTAGTAAATAAACCAATTAAAAAGTTCCTACCAAGGATAAATATAAAAAATAGTACAGTTGAACAAATCAAAGCTATCCTCTGAGATATACTCCCATATAGCATAGCAATATCAGGACGTTTTTTTCCAAGATTTTGACCAACTAAGGAAGATGCAGCAATACTAAATCCATCCCCTACTGAAAAAGATAAGTTAGTTATATTCATACATATCTGATGAGTAGCAAAGGCTGTTGTACCTAACTTCGCAACCATTAGTGCATATACAAAGAATCCTATTCTTAAAAAAACTTGCTCAGCAGCAGCACTACTACTTATATTCAAAATACTTCTTAAAGTCTTTTTATCAAAGTTCCATGATACATTAGAAAGAATATTTAAAAAGCCATCGCTTTTTCTTCTATAAACAGACTTTAGAGCCATTAAAAAAGCTACTATATTCCCTAGGACAGTTGCAATCCCCGCTCCAACAACCCCTAAGGTTGGGAAAAACACTATACCATTAATCAAAAGATAATTAAATATCAAGTTTATTATATTAGCCGCAATATTAGTTCTCATGGAAACCTTTGTATTTCCAATTCCTCTTTGAGCAGCATTTATAGTTAAACATATACCATTAAAAAATAAGCCCACCATTATTATTCTAAAATAAGAAATAGATGTGTTAATTATTTCTGGTTGAGCTCCTGCAAACTTCATTAATTGAGGTGCAAATGTTATTCCTAAAAAAGACAGAATAAAAGATAATCCTAGACTTATTAAGATACTTTGCTTTAAGCATCTATTAGCCGCCTTAATATCTCCTTCTCCCTTTCTTCTTGCCACCACAGCTGTTACCCCTACATTTAGAGAAAGTAACATAGCTAAAACTATAAACCTCGGCTGATTTGTTATTCCTACAGCAGCAATGGCTTCTGGACCTATTCCACCAACCATCATTGTATCAACTGATGCTACAAGACTTACCAAAACAGCTTCCACTATTGATGGCCATGCAATATTTAGAGTATTTCTATACCCTTCTTCAGTACTTGGTAATTCACCTTGAACATATTTTTCCTTAACCATGTACCGGCAAGAAAATATCTTCACCAGTAAATTTGACCTCATATATATCCCTTCTTTACCCTTATTGTCTTTACTTAATTTATCTATACTAAATTATTATAACACTTTTTACTATGTTTTCCTTAAAAGTTTATGTTTTTATTCATCATATATTTTTGCATAACTATATTTAACTCAATCTATAAAACAACTTCTTAATCCCCCTTAAAATTATTTTTCAAATCAATTTTTGCTTACATATTTTTCAAAAGAAAAAAGGCAGTAAATCAAAATGATTTACTGCCCTTAATTTATATTAAACTTTAAGTTCTTTTTCTTTATGATATTTTTATGCAAAATAAAAAAGGCTTCATTGCTGAACCTTAAAATTGGTTGCGGAGGCAGGACTTGAACCTACGACCTTCGGGTTATGAGCCCGACGAGCTGCCAACTGCTCCACCCCGCGATATTTGGTGCTGAAGACCGGAATCGAACCGGTACGGTGTTTAACCACCGCAGGATTTTAAGTCCTGTGCGTCTGCCAGTTCCGCCACTTCAGCATATTAATCTTTTTCTTAATTTCTGGCTTATTTATTTTGTTTTGCCATCGCTCTCAGCGACAAGTATTATTATATCTATATATGGATTAACTGTCAACACTTTTTGATAAATTTTATTCATTTTTATTCTTTTTCTCTCAAAGCATTGATTTTACTAGGGTTATAGCACTATTATTTTTAATAAAAGTATAATTTAAAAATTAATTCTTATACTTTTTATAGCTTTTTATTCTTTTATAACATCCTTTATGTTGAAGATTTGCATCCTTTTCTTTAACTTCAAATTATATATTTTTATTATCTTCCTTTTCTATTTTTAAAATAATAAAAAGGTTCAAACTATGTTTGAACCTTTTTTGGTTGCGGGGGCAGGACTTGAACCTACGACCTTCGGGTTATGAGCCCGACGAGCTGCCAACTGCTCCACCCCGCGATATTTGGTGCTGAAGACCGGAATCGAACCGGTACGGTGTTTAACCACCGCAGGATTTTAAGTCCTGTGCGTCTGCCAGTTCCGCCACTTCAGCATATTATTTTTCTGGCTAGCTAAGTACTCCTTAGCACATGAATTATTATATATCATTTAAATACTCTTGTCTATAGTTTTTTATAAATTTATTATATTTTCACCTAATTTCATTAACACTTAAGTTTAATTATATCAATTTTTTTATGAACATAGACTATAGCTATAATAGTAAGTTTAGTATTTTCTTAGAATGTTGTTTAATCTTTATCCTTACATTCAAACCTTCTATAAATAAAATATAAAAGGTTAAGAGCTTGAGAACCTTTCCCCAACTCTTAACCTGTAAATTCATTTATAAATTATCTATAATAATATAAATTATCTATAATAACTTTTTAAAACGCTCTAATTACTTTCTTGTTTTTTTATTGTTGTAAGCGCCATTTTTAAATTGTTTTGTGTCTTTAATTCTTTCTTCACTATCTTTTAAAAACTTAGATAAAGTGTCTTCAAAATTATTTGACGTTGATTTTGATCTATCTCCATAACTTCCTGAATGATTCCCAGAATGATTCCCAGAGTGATTTCCAGAATGACTTCTTTGTTTTTCTTTGTTCCAATCTACTTCAGCTGGTCTAGCTGACTTTCTTTCTGGCTCATTATCTACTTGTTTCATTGATAAACTAATTTTACCGTTATCATCAATTGAGATAACTTTAACTTTTACTACATCATTCTCTTTTAAATAATCACTAACTTCTTTAATAAAAGTCTTAGATATTTCGGAAATATGTAATAAACCTATCTTATCTTCCACCTCTACAAATGCACCAAATTTTGTAATGTTAATCACTTTACCTTCTAAAATGTTTCCTGGCTTTAAAGACATCTAAAAAATATCCTCCTTGAAATTAAATATTTATGTAAATTTAATACTTTTAACTTTATTTCTTGTTCATTACTGTAGTCTCTCCCTCTTTTATGAGACCAAGTTTTTCCCTTGCAATTCTTTCTATATAGTTTTCATCTTCAGACATTTTAACATTGTCCTTTAATTTCTGATTTTCTGCTTCTATCTTTACCAGCTCGTCTTCCCACTTCTTAACTTCTCTCTTTTGTCTAAAAATAGTTACTTGCTGATTAACCAAAGTTATTGCAACATATGCAATAGCTACAACTAGCAAAACAGGTTTTATTTTGGAAAACTTTTTCATTTCAACATCCCCACTTTAATAGCATTTGTTGTATCCTCTAGATAAATTCTCTTATATCTTCTTCTTTTTTTTAGTTATAGAATATTTAAGTATGTTTATAGGATATAAAATACCCTTAAATATTGCTCTAGTAAAGGAATAAGTTTCATTTATTATTTTCCTCAAAATCTTTGAAAAACCTCTACTAAATAGTTTTAAATACCCAAACAAACCTAAGAAAATAAGCAAATATATATATATACTAACATAAGCATAATTAGTATACAACAAAAATATAAAGACTAAAACTGAGGTTAATATCCAAAATAATACATCTGATATAAAAGTAATTATAGGGTTAGATTGCTCATCACCCTTAATTACTCTATATATATCGAATAGTACACCGGCTAATACTCCCGATAAGATTGCACATATAAATCTATTAACTTCTATAAAGGTTGGATTTATCATACTATCTTACCTAAAAAGTCTAGATAGTATACTATCTTTCTTTTTCACTTTTCTATTTTCACTGTATACAAAGGAGTTTAAAGTGCCAGTTATATTTACCTCTCCATTGACCACATCTAGCTTATTCATTTTTAGATTTTTACCTTCAATAGTTAAGTTGCCACCTTTGGTTATTAGATCTATTTCGTCCTCAGTGAAACTTATAACTTCAAGTACTCCGGTAACATGAAGTTTACTTCTATTAATTAAACTTAAGTCACCTAAGTTTTCTTCTACTTGAACACCTTTCTTAAAATCCTTCTTGCTTTCCATAGGTTACCTCCAATCAACATAGAATTCATACTCTTACTACTTCTAAATATATGCTAGTTGTCGGTAATTATTAACAATTTCTTTTTATTAATTAATTTTTAATTGTTTTAACCTAGGAATTACAAAGCTTTTCACAGAATATACAGAATTTTTTTGAATTTTACTCCTCTGTACTTTCAGCATCAGCACCAGATATTATTTCATACATTTCCTTAGCTTCTTCTTTTCTAACATGTTCTACTATATTCACTATCTTAGCTTTTAAAGTTTCCTTTGCAAATGCTATTTCTATAATATCCTCTTCATTTACATTTGTGCTAGGCTTAGCAACTTTACCATTAATACTTACTCTACCACTCTCACAAATTTCTTTAGCCTTTGTCCTTCTTTTAATAATTCTTGAAACTTTTAAATATTTATCTAATCTCATAATTATATCCTCTCTAACTTTTCAAAAATATATTTAACTCTAAATATGATAAATTATAATCTTATAAAGCTTATAAACTAACTATATAAGATAATTAAATATATCACACTCTCTCATCACAGCTGAGTCCCTATTAAACCTTTGCTATAATTCTATAAATACGCATATAATATCGATAACTTAACATTTATAATTCCATTTTCAATCTCAGCAAAACTTAACAAAGATTAATAAAAAAACCTAGATTTTTATACCTAGGTTCTTATTTACTGTGTAACATTAATTACTTATTAACTTTATCCTTAAACTCTTTACCTGCTTTAAACACTGGTGCTATTGAAGCTGGAATTTCGATTTCTTCCTTAGTTCTAGGATTTCTTCCTGTTCTAGCTGCTCTTTCTCTAGTTTCAAAAGTACCAAAACCTATAAGTTGAACTTTTTCATTTTGCTCTAGAGCCTCTTCTACTGTTTCAATGAAAGCTTTTAATGCTGCTTCTGCATCCTTTTTTGTAAGCTTTGATTTTTCACTCATAATAGTAATTAATTCTGCTTTATTCACCTTTGTTACCTCCTTAAGATAAACGTATACTTAATCATTTTCAAGTATACTAAACATACTTATTCTTTAAAAGATATTTAAATCCTTTTTTATATAAATTTTATACTTAAAAATATAAAATACATATGCTATTTAAGCTTTTTACATTTCTCCCACAATTCGTCCATTTCTTCTAAAGTCATTAATTTTAAATCTCTGCCCTGTTCTATAGCAGACTTCTCTATGAACTCAAACCTTGTTATAAATTTATCTACTGTATAATTTATAGCATTTTCTGGGTCAATGTCAAGGAATCTTGCAACATTTACTGTAGCAAACATTAAATCCCCTAGTTCTTCTAGTATTTTTGACCTATTTTGGGATTTATATACCTCTAAAATCTCATAATATTCCTCTTTTATCTTATCCATGGCAGGTTCCACATTATCCCAGTCAAATCCAAACTTAGAAGCCTTCTTTTGAACCTTATAAGCTCTCATTAATCCTGGTAGTGTTTTAGCTACATGTCTCAATTCATCCGTATAGCTATCATAGTTATGTTCAGTCTCTTTTATTTTTTCCCAATTTTCAAGAACCTTTTCACTATCATTAGCTATTACCTCTGCAAATATATGTGGATGTCTTCTTATCATCTTTTCACAGATTGATTGTGTAACATCATTGATATTAAAATACCCTTCGTCTTCACCTATTTGCGCATGGAAAATTACTTGAAGTAATAAATCACCTAGTTCTTCAACAAGTTTATCATCATCTTGTTCATCTATAGCTTCAATAACTTCATAACATTCCTCAACTAAATTCTTTTTAAGGCTTTCATGATCTTGTTCTAAATCCCAAGGACATCCATCAGTTCCTCTAAGAACTCTCATAATGTCTACTAAATCATTAAAATCCTTTTTACACTTAGTATCCTTAGGTATGTATAAAGAAGTTAAATAATCTATATCTTCTTGTCTATCTAACTCAAATAATTTTATTTTTCTAATACTTTCTAACCCTTTGATACCTGCAGCTCTTACAAAGTAAATCTCTGCTTCTTCATCATAGTATTCTGACAAAGTTATCTTAACCTCAGAAGCTATAAAGTTATTATATACTTGAGTTATCACTATGCCAAGTCTATTGTCTAAAATTTGATTTTTAATGTCAAAGGCATCTATGATTTTCAATCCATTAATAGGGTCAATTTTAAGACTTTCCATAATTGCATCTATAAAGCTTACTGCTGGAATCAGTTCTGTCTCTACCCCTTCTTTCTCACAAAGATCTAAAAGTATAGAAACAGATTTTTCTGCAACTAGTGGATGACCTGGTACACCATATACAATGTTTGAAAATTCCTTATGTTTTTCTATTAAATCAGCTGCAATAGAGCTATATACTTCATCAAAACTTTCGCTACTTTCATACTTATTATCATAAGTTTCGTATTTTATACCTAGTGTATTTATATACTCAATTGTTGGGTGAACTTCTGTCCTAAAGTATACCTTTTGGTTCTCCTTTAATATATCAATAGTACCTAATGTAAGAGATTCTTTATTTCCAGGTCCTAATCCAATTATTTTTATCATAAGCACACCATATAAGGGGATGTATTTACCTCTTATATACTTCCTTTCCTTATTTTTTTCTTAATATCACTATACTTGAAAACTTTAAAAATTACAATAAAAATAAGGTATATAATCACTCCAACAAATACAGATGCTAAACAAGCTAAATTGACACTACCCATTACCCTTAATGCACTATTATAAGTAAATATTACTGATATGCCCATAATAACTGTGGCAAAGCCTGGTTTAACTATGGTTTCATAGTAATTTACCGGAACTATAAGCACCTTTTTAAGTGCAACTAAGTTCAATGTACAAGTCACTAAATAACCTGCTATAGATCCAATTATTGCTCCATATATATTTATATTAGGCATACCAACTAAAACATAAGTTAGAATTACTTTTACAACACACCCTATAGCTAAATTCTTTACAGGTTTATAAAAATTATTCATAGCTTGTAAGATAGATGTAGTAGTTTGACATAATATTATAAATGGTATTGATAAAGAAACATATCTTAAAAGATCATATCCGCCATAATCCCCTGCAAATACTAAGTTTACAATAGGATATGCTAAACAAAATATTCCCATAGCTGATGGAAGTGCAATTACAGCTGATAGCTTCATTGCATTCTCTACCTTATTACCTAATTCCTTAGAGTCCTTCCTAAAAAATGTCTCCGCAATAATCGGTACTAAGGAAGCACATAATGCCATGGACAATGATAATGGAACATTAGATATAGTTCCTGCCTTTCCTGTAAGTTGTCCATATAGTATGGCAGCATTTTGAGTTGAAAAACCTGCTGCTAATAACTGTCTTGGCACAACTATAGAGTCTACTAGCCCCATGATAGTGCCTATAACAGCACCTAAAGAAAATGGAACTGCTGTTATTATAATTCTCTTCACTATACTTTTTTTATCTCTTACAGGTCTCTTAGGTACGCTCTTAGAAACCTTCATATATGTAAAAAATAAATATATTATACACATGATACCACCTGCAACAGCTCCTAAAGCTGCTCCACCAGCGGCATAATCTATACCCTTACCAATAAGTAAATAAGCTAATCCTACTCCAAATACAACTCTTCCTAGTTGTTCTAAAACCTGTGACACAGCTGTAGGATTCATGTTTTGAAGCCCTTGGAAAAACCCTCTAAATGCTCCCATTATAACAACTAGTATAGGCGCAATACTAATAGCCAGAAAAGCATAATATGATTTCATGTCCCATCTTAAGAAACTTATTATATTCTTTCCAAAGACTATCATTACAGTTGAAAATACAAGTGCAAAGGGAATCATAATTTTAAGCGTTGCCTTAAATACATATCTAATTCCACCCGTATCATTTTTACTTCCCATCTCTGATATTATCTTTGAAATTGCAATTGGTATACCTGATGCAACTGCTGCAAAGGTTATGTATAATGGATATGACATTTGATAATATCCCATTCCCTCATCACCTATAAGCATTTGTAACGGTATTCTAAAAAACAATCCTAAAAACTTAGCTAATACACTTGCAATACCTAAAATCAATGTACCTTTAATTAACGTTTGCTTTTTCATATTACCCTCCCAAATAATTCAATTACATGCAGCAAATCTTACCTTTTATCCTGTAGTCTACAAATCTCACTCCTAATACTGATATTTGTATTAACTCTCCTTAACAGAAACTATCTAAAAGTAAATTTGTTAAAGCTTGCCCCATATACTTCTATAATTATTAGATTTAAAAGGGTAATATTCCTAAAAAAAATTAAAAGCTTAACTAAGCGAATTACTTAATCAAGCTTTTAATTTCTTCATAAACGTATATTATTCCATTTGCTTTCCTAGGAAATTAGCAGCAGTTTCTGCTAACTTAAGTTGCACTTCTCCGAACTCTTCTGTTTTATTATTTGAAGCTATTATTACTGCCCCGATATTATCGCCTTCTGCTATAATAGGTGCTATAACTTCAGAAGAGTATTTTTCTTCAAAGTCTTCATCATCATAAATTGGTATAAGTGCGTCTGCTTTTCCGCCACGAACAACAGGTCTTCTAGCTTCCATTATTGCTTCTAAATCTTCACTTATCTTTCTATCTGAATATTCCTTTTTAGAAGCTCCACTTACAGATATAATGCTATCCTTGTCACATATTAACACTATATTTCCTATACTTTGTTGTAATGCATCTGCATATTCCTTAGAGAAATTACTTAACTCTTCAATTGGAGAATACTTTTTAAGTATTACACCACCATCTCTATCAGTGAATATTTCAAGTGGATCTCCCTCCCTAATTCTCAATGTTCTTCTAATTTCTTTTGGAATAACAACTCTACCTAAATCATCTATACGTCTTACTATACCAGTCGCTTTCATATTACCTACTTCCTCCTTCGTAACAACTTTAAATATAATAGCAAAAGTTATACTTATTCTTTCATCACTATATTCTATAAATAAGATGAGCCATATCAAGTAAAAAACATCATAGGCAATTAAACCTTAAATCATAAAATATACTGTTATTAATATTATCTATAAAAACTTGAAATTTTATGCACATTTAATATACTTTATTTAAAAATATTCCTATATTTTTTCATTTACTCCATTGAAACTTTTCTTACTAACCCATAACTATCTTGTTAAATTTAACATTTATTTTACTCTAGTTCACTAGCTTTTAATATTCATCTTTAAAATTTTATTACTCATTTTCCTTAACTATGTATTCTTTATTCATTCTTTGCATATTATTTCTTTTAGCTCTTTTTTCAAATTTAATCAACAATTAATGCTTACTCTTTATCAATCTATAAAAACTTTAAATCAATATCTCTTTTATAAGTCCGACTTTTCTAATACATCTTATTTAGATAATTTAAAATAGATTTGTAAATATATTACCTTTAATTAGCTTGCCTTATCCTATAAAATACACCAAATAAATAAGAAGGTAGAAACTTAATTCCTACCTTCTTATTGATTGTTCATTTATTTTATTGTTGATTTATTTTATCTTCATATACTTCTGGCTTTAATTGAGAATCCCAATCTTGTACTGTCTTAGTCCATAATTCAGTTTCCTTAGCCTTTGTTAATTCATCTTTAATTTGATCCTTAACATCATCAAATGGCTTAGGTGGAAAATCCTTTTTATCTAAAACTTTTACTATATGCCAACCATCTTTTGCCTCTGATGGATCTGTGTATTGTCCTGGTTGTAGTGCAATTGCAGGATACACAAAGCTGCTTTCTGAAATAGACTCATATCCTTTAAATCCCATGCTACCACCATTTTCTTTAGTAGCTTCATCCTTGCTCTTTTCCTTTGCTAATTGAGCAAAATCTGCGCCATCATCTAATTGCTTTTTAATTTCTTTAGCTTCATCTTGAGTAGCAACTAAAATGTGTGCAAGTTCAACACCTGACTCACCCTCAGCATATTTATATTTATACATTTCATATTGATTCTTTATGTCTGTATCGCTAACTGCAATATCCTTAAATATGTTCTCTTTAATCTTTTCTTCAAGAACAGTACTCTTTATTTTTTCTTTTAGTTCCTCTTCAGTAACTTTTTGCTTTTCTAAAGCTTGCTTATATGCATCTTCACTGTCATAACTATCTTTTACTTCTTTTAATTTAGCTTCTATAGCTTCATTCATTTCCTTCTCTGCAGGAACCACTTTCAACTCTTCAGCCTTAATAAGTATAATTTTTTCATAGACCATAGAGTTAACTACTCTAACTCTTTGTTGTTCTAAAATAGATTTTACTTGAGCATCTTTAGCATAGTCATCACCAAATTGTGCTTTAAAGCCCTCTTCCATAGCAGCTAATTCTGCGTCTATATCAGCTCTAGTAATCTTATATTTTCCAACTTTAGCTACTACCGTCTTAGAAACAGCTTCTGGCGTTTTTTCAACCATATTACATCCTGTAAAGGAAAGTAACATCATACTCGCCATAGCTAAAGCTATTAGTTTTTTTGTACTTTTCACGATTGTCCCTCCAATTCTTAACCTCATGTGTTAAGTATGTTTGAATTTTCCATTAAATTGATTTTACCATAAATCTATTCACTTGTAACTACGGTTTTAAAATCTTCAAATATTTCTTTTAATCTATTCATAATATCTTCTTTTTTAGGAGTTCTCACCTTGTAAACTAAGGTAGGTACTTCTCCCATCTTAATCATAAGCTCTTTATTATAGGTTGATAGCACTCTATTAATTATAGCTTTGCTCAATCTATCCCTATGTATGAACTTAATTTGAATCTCATCCTTAACTTCCTTAACCTCATAAATGCCTAGTTCCCTAGCAAGAGATTTAACATAAGCAATATTAATAAGATTTACAACTGGTAACGGCATTTCAGCAAATCTATCTTCCATTTCATCATATATATCCATCATATCATCATAGGAATCAATAGCTGCAATTCTCTTATAAACCTGTATCTTTTGAATTTCATCTTTTATATAAGTGTCAGGTATATAAGCATCTATTTTTATTTCTATTGTAGATTCAACTGGCTCATTTTCATCCTCACCCTTAATCTTATTAATAGATTCTTCTAACATTCTGCAATATAAATCATATCCTATTGTAGACATATGCCCATGTTGTGAAGATCCCATCATATTACCGGCTCCTCTTATCTCTAAGTCTCGCATAGCAATTTTAAATCCTGAACCTAGTTCCGTAAAGTCCTTTATTGCTTTAAGTCTCTTCTCTGCAACTTCAGTTAATACCTTATCCTTCATATAAGTGAAATAAGCATAAGCTATTCTGTTAGATCTACCAACCCTACCCCTTAACTGATAAAGTTGAGATAATCCCATTCTATCTGCATCACTAATAATCATAGTGTTTGCATTAGGAATATCAATTCCAGTTTCGATTATAGTAGTACATAATAATACATTATATTTTCTATCTATAAAATCAAGCATTATATTTTCTAGCTCACTTTCCGTCATTTGTCCATGAGCAATAGCTATTTTCGCCTCTGGTACAAGTCCAGAAAGATATGATGCCATTTCTGTTATAGTTTCTACCCTATTGTATAAGAAGAAAACTTGGCCCTCTCTATTAAGCTCCCTCAAGATAGCATCTCTTATAAGTTGCTCATCAAATTCAACAACATAAGTTTGTATAGGATATCTTTGTTCTGGTGGTGTCTCAATAACACTTATTTCCCTAACACCAGTAAGTGACATATGCAAAGTTCTAGGTATTGGAGTTGCTGATAAAGTTAAAACGTCTATATTTTGTTTTAAATTCTTTATCTTCTCCTTATGACTAACCCCGAAACGTTGCTCTTCATCAACAATTAATAATCCTAGCTCCTTAAATTTAACGCTCTTTTGAAGAAGCTTATGTGTACCAACTATAATATCTATATTTCCTGCTTTTAAATCCTCTAAGGTAGCTTTCTGTTGTGCTGTTGTCCTAAATCTACTAAGCATATCAACCTTAACTGGAAAACTTTCAAATCTACTCTTTAAAGTATTGTAATGTTGTTTTGCTAATATGGTAGTAGGAACTAAGAAGGCAACTTGTTTTCCATCCATAACAGCCTTAAATGCAGCCCTCATAGCAACCTCTGTTTTTCCATATCCAACGTCACCACAAAGCAATCTATCCATAGGCTTTGCATTTTCCATACTTAACTTAATTTCCTCTATAGCAGTAAGCTGATCTGGTGTTTCTTCATATGGGAATTCATCCTCAAATTGCTTTTGCCATACAGTATCCTTAGAAAATGGATGTCCTCTTAATATGCTTCTATTAGCATATAGCTTTACTAAATCATCTGCAATATCTTCAATAGATTTTTTAACTTTTCTCTTAGCCTTACTCCACTCTAAACTACTTAGTTTATTTACCTTAGGAGTTTTTCCTTCTGCTCCAATGAACTTATGAACCATATCCAATTGATCAACTGGCACATAAAGTGTTCCATTGTCTGCATAAGCTATTTGTAAAAAGTCCTTTTTGTGATTTTGAACTTCTAATTGTTTTATACCCTTATAAATACCAATACCATTATTAACATGTACAACATAATCTCCAAGTTTTAATTCATTAAAGCTTTTTATTTTAGCTGTACCCTTCTGTGGTTTCTTCTTCTTAACCCTTCTCTTGCTCTCTCCAAAAATACCCTTATCAGATATAACAAAAAGCTTTAAATCAGGATATTCAAAGCTACTAAGTTGATTCCCCTGAGTTATAACTATCTCTCCAGGTTCTAAAGTATTAATTGAATCTTTATAAACTGCTGTTACTCCATTAGAATCTAAGGTCTCTACTAATCTTTCTCCCCTACTTTTAGTTCCTGAGAATATTAATACCTTATACCCTAAGGCCTTTTTGTCTTGTATATCCTTGACAAGCAATTCAAGTTGTCCTTGATAATTAGTAATTGATATTTCATTAAAATTCACTATACTTCTAGGTTTAAAATACTTAGTAGCCTTAGCCATAGAGTTAAGAGTTATTAATTCCTTACTTACAAGTGTCTCTGTAACTTGATCCATAGGTAATAACAGTTCTCCCTGTTTAGGTAGGATATTCCCCCTACTCAAGAAGGCTTCATAATTATACATAAACTGTGTTTCTGTACTTTCAAGCTTTCCACCACATCTTTGAGAGTCATCCATAATGATTAAAAAATCCCTTAGATAATCAAAGAAAGTAGAAGTTTTCTCATAAAAATATGGTAAATAACTATCCATTGTACCGAAACTCCACTTTTCTTTAAGAGATTCTAAATTTTCTGAAACTATTTTCTTTATATTTTCAGCTTCTTCCAGTAACTTTTTCTTTTTAAAATTAGCCAAGCTACATTCTAAATCCTTACTTATAGACTCAATTCCATACTTAATATTTTCTTCTGAAAGAATAATTTCTTTAGCTGGAAATATCTCTATATTAAATGTTTTATCAATACTTCTTTGAGATTCAGTATTAAAAGTTCTTATAGAGTCTACTTCATCATCAAAAAACTCTATTCTATAAGGAAGATCTACTGTTGGAGGATATATATCTAGTAATCCTCCCCTTATAGAAAATTGACCCTTAGTTTCAACTTGAGCTACTCTTTCATAGCCACATTGAATAAGCTTAGTTGCAAACCCCTTCAAGTCAATTCTATTACCTACTGATATTTTAAAAATATAATCCTTGAATAACTCTACTGGTGTACAGACAGAGCTAAGTACATCAACACTAGCTACTATTATCTTCTTCTCTTTATTTAAAAGGCTTCTTAAAACCTTTAATCTTTCCCATCTCAAATCTCCAGAAATGGCTTCTACATTATAAAAAACCGCTTCCCTAACTGGCATATAGTGAACCATAGGCGTGTATAAATATAAATCTTCATAAATATTTCTTGCCTCTATATCACTATGAGTTAATATAAGTATAGACTTATCTAATCTGTTAAAAAGACTGCCAACTATATAACTCTTAGCCGAATCTTCAACGCCATATATACCAACAGGAGCCTTATCTGTCTTTAAATTTTCTATAACTTCCTTAAATCCATCACTTTCAATGAGTGGCTTTATTAAACCATCTAACCTCACAATAACACCCCTCAATAGTCATAAATCTTTATTCTGCTTTGAACCCATTAAAATTATTCATAGCACTCTTAGCATCTTCTTTTATAATGTTCTCTACAGCTTTAGTCGATGCCTCTAAAACCTTCTTTAGCTTTTGCATATCCTCATCTTTAAATTTCCCTAAAACGTGTGATACCAAATCATGTTCTGGTTTTCCAACACCTATTTTTACGCGTGGAAAAACTTCAGTAGCTAAACAAGATATGAGACTCTTAATTCCGTTATGTCCACCTGCACTACCCTTTTCTCTTATTCTCATTTTGCCTACTTCTAAACTTATATCATCATAAAGTATGATAATATTTTCATTAGGTATATTATAATAATTAGCAAACTGCACAACACTTTCTCCACTTAAATTCATGTATGTTGTTGGTTTTAATAAAATAACCTTTTCGTTTGCTATTCTAGTCTCGCCATAAACTCCTTTAAATTTTACCCTCTCAATAGATGTATTATACATTTCCGCCATAATATCTACAGCATCAAATCCTATATTATGCCTTGTGTTTTTATATTCATCCCCAGGATTTCCAAGTCCAACTACTAAGTACATCTCTACCTCCAATTATTTTATCTAATAAGTTTAAACCTCAAATATAAAATAAATTTATTACACGATGATAGTCTAATAATGTCATTAATTTTCATTAATATCCCTATAAATTTTATTTTTTATTTAATCAAATATAATTATACTATTATATTATACTTACTTATCTTAGAAATTTAAATATATATTATGATTTTAAGGTTATGTACATAATGCTCCTTTTAAAATCATCCTTCAATCCACATCTAGTATTATACTGTTTTGTTTATTTATTCCTAAGAAACACAAACTTATTATAAACTTTTTTAAAGAAAATTACTACTTTCATATTTAAAATAAGGATTTAAATTATATATTTAACTTAAACTCATAAAAAAAATGACTACTTATAGTAGCCATCTAAAACTCTCTTATATATTTTAACACATTTAAATATTTTATGAAGTACTTCTTACCTCATTATACTATACTTGTAATTGTTTTCTTTAATTAGCTATAATCCATTTAATATTAATTACTTCTCCAGCTCTCCATACCTTGCATTCTATCATATCACTAGAATTTTTCTCTTTAACTATAGATGCTAAATCATCCACATTATCAATAACTTGATTATCCACAGATATAATTATATCTGTTGGTTTAAATCCTATCTCATCAATATCTCCAACTTGCAAGTCCTTACGATTTACCACTTCTTGAATATAAGCTCCCTTTACTCCATTTGGACCTCTTGGTTTAGCATTTTTAGCAACTATACCTAAGGAATTCTTAAGTATATGCTGATTTTCTATAATATCATCTGCAATCTTTTTTATGTCATTACTAGCAATTGCAATATTAAAGTCCACCTCTTCTTTGCTATCACCAAGATTTATGCCTATTATTTCAGCATTCTTATTGCTTACTATTTCGCAGCCTAAATCTTCATCAATATGATTTTTAACTTTCAAAATATTGTATACTTTATTTTCAGTTTTATCATCTGCCTTAGTGGTAAATACCTTATTATTCTTAGATACTATCTCCGCTGAACATATATTAAGTTTATTTCGATTTCTTTCATTGCTACTAAAATAAATTATCTCATCGCCTTCTTTAACTCCATTGGAGTCTCCAAAAATCATAGATGTCAAATCCTCACTATTAACCTTAAGCATAGCTATATTAGATGCATCATCTATACCAAGAATATTTGCTTTAATATTACGTCCATCATTTGTCGTTATTAATGTTTCATTTTTATCTGATATCATATTTTTATTAGCAATTACATATCCATCACTAGAATAAACTATTCCTATTGAAGTCTTAACACCATTTTTGACTAAGACCGTTCCCTTTTGAACATTTTCCACCACATTTACAAGCTTACCATTGTATTTTTCACTATATTTATTATTATAATCGGAATCTATATCCTCTTTATATAGCTGTTCTTTTAAATTATACTCCTTAGACATTAAAAAAAATATACTAACACCTGAAGTTGAAATTAGTAAAACTAACGCTACTGCTTTCCCGATGAATCTTAGTCTTCGCCTACCTCTATTAATTCTAAATTGTATCTTGCTCTGATCTTCAGGTTCATTATATCGTTTAGGTATATCTATTTTCTTAGCATTTTTTCTATGAACCATAAACACCCTTCCTAACTCAATAAAATAAATTCAAATCAGACTCAACAGATTGCACAATTGAGTCCAATTTAAATAATCAAAGTTACTAGCACTATATTACTTAACTGTTTTTAATGTAAAGTTAAAGCAAACACCGTTATCTTTATTATTCACCCAGATATCTTCACCAAACTGTGTTATTATTTCACGTACTATAGGTAATCCAAGTCCTGTACTAACCTTTGAAGTCCTTGATTTATCTGCTTTATAAAATCTCTCCCATATATGCTTTATATCTTCATCCTTAATAGGCTCACCATCATTATAAATGGACACCAAGACTTTCTTACCCTTGGTTTTAACATTCACCTTTACATTTCCACCATCCGAAGCATATTTTATAGCATTATCAACCAAGTTAACTAGGACCTGTATAAGTTTATCTCTATCTGCCATAACATTAAGCTTTTCTTTCTCAAAGAAAACATTTATCTTAAGATTTCTCTCCGATATTTTAGTTTCAAATTTAAGAACTGTAATTCTAATAAGTTCATTTATATCTAGTTCCTCATACTTTAGACTTTGTTTTCCAGATTCTAAGGCTGATAAATCAAGGAGATTATTTACTAATCTAGTTAATCTATTAGTTTCCTCATATGCCATGGATAAGTATTGATGCTGCTTATTTTCTGGAATAACCCCATCTATTACAGCTCCTATAAATCCTTTAATGGATGTTATCGGTGATCTTATTTCATGAGATACATCTGATATAAATCTTCTTCTATTATTTTCATTTTTCTCTAAGAAATCAGCCATATAGTTAAAACTATGAGCAAGTTCTCCTATCTCATCATCGCTTTCAATTTCCACTCTTCTATCTACTTCTCCGATAGCTATTCTCTTAGCAATACTAGTTATTTTATCCAAAGGATCTATTATATATCTTTGGCTAAACCAGTATAAAATTACAGACCATAAAGCTATTAGTAATAAGGCTGAAATCCATATTACTTTGTATATAGTTTTAAGTGGCTGAATAATTTGATCCACAGAAATATTAGCAACCATAACCCCTACAAAATCATTGTAATAAGTTTTGGCCGGAACCGCTATTGTATAAACAGGCTTTTTATACATATCTTCATAATAACCCTTATACTCAAGCGCCTCACCTCTTTTTAATTTCTCAAGGTCTTCTCCCATCACTTGCTGTCCAATATACTTAACTTGATTATAGTTAGAAGTTGTGTATAGATATCCTGCTTTATCTAAAACCCAAATATCTGCATTTAAATACTTAGCTACAAACTCTATAGAAGACTCTAAATTGTCTAAGGTTATATCATTGTATGAATGCCTTATAACTAAGTCATTAACTATCTTTAACTGTTCTACTACACTTTCCTTCTTATCTTTCATCATATAGTTATCAAACCAAAATGACATTATAGTTGAACCTATAATAAAACTAATAGAGATAGTTATAATAGATGTGGCAATCATCTTGTTGAATAAACCCTTTTGCTTCATCTATCTCACCTCAAACTTGTACCCAACACCCCATACAGTTTCTATTTGCCAAGACATAGTTCCTTGAAGCTTTTCTCTTAACCTCTTAATGTGAACGTCTACAGTTCTTGAATCTCCTGGATAATCATATCCCCAAACTTCACATAATAATTGCTCTCTAGTAAATACCTTGTTTTTATTACTTGCTAAATAATGTAGTAATTCAAATTCCTTTGGTGGCATTTTTATTTCTTTACCTTTATAAATTACATTATAAGAAGCAATCTCTATAACTAAATCCTCAAATGTTAAAGTTTCTCTATTTGTATTGTCTGCATTGTATCTTCTCAAAACAGCCTTTACTCTTGCTGTAAGTTCTTTAGGTTCAAAAGGCTTAACCATATAGTCATCAGCACCTAATTCTAAACCTAATACCTTATCAAAGGTATCACCCTTAGCAGTTAATAATATAACTGGAACCTCTGAATCTCTTCTTATTTGTTTTAAAACATCAATTCCATCCATATAAGGAAGCATAACATCTAATATAATTAAGTTTGGTTTATATGAACTAAACTTTTCTAAAGCATCTTTACCATCATGAGCTAACATAGTATCATAACCCAAATTTTGTAGATATATCTTTATAACTTCACTTATATTTTCGTCATCATCAACTACTAAAACTTTTCCAATTGTACCTTCCATCATAAAATCCTCCTCAAAGTAAGCTTATTACTTTTTAATTTTATTTATCTTGTTTATTATTAATCCACTATGAAACAATATTTATCCATGTAAATTAAATAATGATATTCATCTTTTTTCTTAAATTATTAGCTATTGTTATTCTATAAATCCTAATTAATTATTCTACATTCCTAATAGTAGTTGTATTTATTCTACAATTAATGTTACCTATAAATACAATTAGGATTCTCATTAGAATATATATCAACTTCTAATTTAAAATATTTTTAAAGTTAGATTATATATAATTTATCACATTTTAATTTATAAACCTTAATTATGTCTCAAATGTTACAAATTATTTACCTACTTTTATTTAATTACATATTTTATTCTTCCAAATATAAGATTTCAAGATAATTTTTTCACTATACTCATTATAACTCTTCATTGTAATTTCAATCTACTAAAAATTTAAAAACCTTAATTAATCTACATAATATTAGATTATTTTATTAGTGAATTATATTTTAAAATAAAAAACAACTAAGAGTTAATAATTATTCTCTTAGTTGTTTAAATTCATATATAAATCTGGTTAGTCTTCCAAATTTATTTTTATATTTAGGTTTATTCAGTAATTATAGTAATCTCAAATATATCAAGGATTATTCTTTAGAAGATATATTTAAAATAACATCTTTAATACTTAGTTTTTATTCAAAGGAACTTTCATCAAATCTAATAAAAAATCCTTGTGGATGGTCACATACTGGGCATTTTAACGGTGCTTCTTCTCCGTTATATATATATCCGCAATTAGTACACATCCATCCTTCCTTTTTCGGTTCTTCTTTAAATAAAGTTCCATTCTCTATTCTGTCAGCATACTTTTTAAATCTATCAGAGTGTATTTTTTCAATGGATGCAATATTATTAAATAAGTCTGATATTTCAGCAAAACCTTCCTCTAATGCTATTTTAGCAAACCCATGATAGATATGTTCATATTCATTATTTTCATGTTTCTGTGCCAATCTCAATAGCTTTAACGTATCACTTTCTACTTCAACCGGATAAGCCGCTTTTATCTCAATATCCTCACCAGAAAACTCCTTTAATCTCTTCATATATTCTTTAGCATGTGCTCTTTCTTGATTAGCAGTATAAAGGAATAAATCTTGTAAAATTGAATATCCTTCTTTTTTAGCAGCTGATGCAGCAAAAGTATATCTGTTTCTCGCTTGACTTTCACCTGCAAATGCTCTCATTAAGTTTTCTTTTGTTTTACTTTTATCAAAATTAGTCATTAATGTTACCTTCCTATCTTTAATTTTTTCAATTATTATAATGTTACTATAATAATTGACAACCTATTTAACTTTTATACACAATAATCCATATTTTATATTTTTTGAATACGCCTTTATACAGTTACTTAGAAAATACTACTCTTATATTATTTTTAAAAAGAATTCTTTTATTTATTTTTAATACATATACTAAATAAAAGATCGAGTAAGAGGTAGATAATTATTTTATCTACCTCTTACACCACCGTGCATACCGTTCGGTACACGGAGGTTCAATAGAATTACCTAAATCTTAAATAGCTTTTGGTTAATGTTATAAACCCTTGTTCTTTTAGGTAGTTATTGAGCTTTGGTTTGTTAGGCAACCTTACCCATAGGCACTGCCTTATATGTGATTTCTATACGTAAGACAAGAGACTTGCCGCCGACTTCCTTAAGATTACGCCCCTGGGCGCACCTAAAATAAGCAGCTGGATAAAACTCCAACTGCTTAAATACTACTCCATATTCTCTTCTAATAAAGATGATGTACAATTAGGACATCTAACTGCATCAATATGAATTTTACTCTTACAATATGTACATTCCTTAGTAGATGGTGCTACCTCTTCTTCCTCTTTTTTAGGTGCAAACTTCTTATTCAAAGAATTAACTATCTTTATAAGACAGAATATTACAAAGGCAGTAATTAAAAAATTAATAATTGCAGTAATGAAATTCCCGTAAAGAAGTATTGGTGCATTTTCTCCTGAACCTAAAGTTAACTTCAAGTTAGAAAAGTCAGTACCACCAAAAATCCCAAGAATCGGTGTCAATATATCCTTATTAAGAGATGTTACAATAGCAGTAAATGCACCTCCTATAATAACCCCAACCGCTAGGTCCATTACGTTTCCTCTCATAATAAATTGTTTAAATTCGCTAATAAATTTCTTCTTTTTGCTCATAATATCCTCCTTTTATAAAATTTAAAAATCTTTATGTATTATTTTATCTCTTATTATTTGCGATTATTATAGCACATAATACTTTTCCAAACTATATATTTCTTATATAAAAAGAGCATTCATCTCCTTAACTTAATTAGTTATTTTGATGAATGCTCTTTTATTATAATTATGTCAATATGAATTAGTCCTCAAATAGCTTACTTACAGATACATCTTCGTATATTCTCTTAATTGCCTCTGCAAAAATAGGCGCTACTGGTAGTACCTTTATTTTCTCTATTAACTTATCTTGTGGTAAATCAATAGTATGTAACATTACTACTTCTTTTAAAACTGAGTTTTCTAATCTCTCAATAGCAGGACCAGATAAAACTCCATGGCTACAACAAGCATAAACTTCCTTAGCTCCTAATTTCATTAAAGCAGCTGCTCCATTCGTTATAGTACCAGCAGTATCAATCATATCATCAATCATGATACAAGTTTTCCCTTTAATGTCTCCTATGATATTCATAACCTCTGACACATTAGCCTTTGGTCTTCTCTTATCAATTATAGCTATAGGTGCATGTAATTTATCAGCAAACTTTCTTGATCTTGTAACACTTCCTAAGTCTGGTGATACTACAACTACATCTTCATTATCCTTGAATCCTAGGTCTATAAAATAGTTAGCTAAGATTGGAACTCCCATTAAATTATCTACAGGAATATTAAAATATCCTTGAATTTGAGCAGCATGTAGATCCATAGTTAACACTCTATCAGCTCCAGCAGCTGTTAAAATGTCAGCAACTAATTTAGCTGTAATTGGATCTCTAGCCTTAGCTTTTCTATCTTGTCTAGCATACCCGTAATATGGGATAACAGCTGTTACTCTACCTGCTGATGCTCTTTTAAAAGCATCTATCATTATTAATAACTCCATTAAGTTGTTATTAACAGGCTCATTAGTAGATTGTATTACAAACACATCCCTACCTCTAACAGTTTCATTGATGTTTACTGAAATTTCACCATCACTGAAAGTTGTTACATTTGCATCACCTAAAGTTACTCCTAAAGTTTCTGCTATGTCTTGTGCTAGCTTCGGATTAGAATTACCCGAAAAAACCTTGATATTTTTTCCATGAACTTGCATCGTGCAGCCCTCCTAAATTATTTTTCTTTCTTTAACCCCTTATTTTTAACCCAATCATTTATGATTGTTTGTCTAGCTCTAGCAACTGCTAATGAATCCTCTGGTACTTCCTTTGTAATAGTAGAGCCTGCTGCTGTGTAAGCATTTTTTCTAACTATTACTGGTGAAACTAAATTTGTATTGCATCCTATAAATGCATTGTCTTCAATAATGGTCTTGTGCTTTTCTTTTCCATCATAGTTTACGACAACAGTTCCACATCCGAAATTACATCCACTTCCAACTTCAGCATCCCCAATGTAAGTTAAGTGTGATACCTTAGTTCCATCTCCAATAGTAGATTTCTTTATTTCAACAAAATCTCCAATTTTAACTTTTTTACCTATACTTGAATTTGGTCTTATATATGCAAATGGTCCAACTGTAGTATTTTCCCCAACCTTGCTTTCTAAAATAACAGCGTTATCTACTGTAACACCAGCTTCGATTATGCTATCCTTAATTCTTGAGTTAGGTAATAACATACAACCTTCTTTAATTACTGTCTTGCCTTCTAAAATATTTCCTGGGTATATTATTGTGTCACTTCCAATTTCAACATCTACTCCTATATAAGTATTATTAGGATCGATTATAGTAACACCATTTTCCATATGTTGTTTATTGATTCTTTGTTTCATAAGCATTTCTGCATGCGCTAATTCTACTCTAGAGTTAACAGCAGTTATTTCACTAACTGGTACTGTAAATGCTCCAACTTTTAATCCTTTTGACTTTAAAATCTCTATAACATCTGTTAGATAGTATTCACCTTGAGCATTATTGTTATTTAATGAACTTAAATTCTCTAATAACACTTTTATATCAAAACAATACATTCCTGAATTGATTTCTTTCACTTTAACTTCTTCTTCATTACAATCTTTAAACTCTACAATTTTCTCTACTTCATTTGAAGAGTTTCTAATTATTCTACCATATTTAGCTGGATCATCAATTATTGATGTTATTACTGTAGCCTTGTAATTTCCATCTTCATGAAAACTGTAAAGCTTTTCTACCATTTCTTTTGTGATTAATGGTCCATCTCCAACGAAAACAGCAACAGTTCCATCCTTATCTTTCAAAAAATCCTCAGCACAAATGACTGCATGCCCTGTACCTAGCTGTTTGTCTTGGAATGCATAATTAACATTTCTATCTTCAGTTGCTTTTTTAACTTTCTCTGCACCTTTTCCAATTACCACTGTTACTTCTTCAATACCAGTAGATTTTATATTATCAATAACATGATTTATCATTTCTTTACCACAAACTTTGTGAGTAACCTTTGGCATATCTGATTTCATTCTTTTTCCTTCACCAGCAGCCAATATAATAGCACTTTTAAACAAATTGAACACCCCAATTACTTTTTAATTTATAATTAGTACTCATAATACATTTAATCCTATTAATTATTATATTTTATACTATGTATATTTGCAATATAATGAGCCGTTTTCTTTCGTTTTTTATATTTATTTTAAAAAATTCTTTCATATTAATGTATATTGAAGAAGAAATTTCGTCTTTATCTTTAGTTTGTCTTTAAATATATTTCAGCAAAAACAATATTATTCAGAATTTTAAGAACTAACCGAAAAATAAAATAAGGAAGCCGGAGCTTCCTTATTTTTTAACATTTCAATACTTTATTCATTTACAATAGAAGTATGTTCTTGCTCTGATACAACCTTTGCATATTCACCTAATATAGCTTGTTGAATTCTTTCTCTTGTATCAGTATTAATTGGATGCGTGATGTCTTTAAATTCTCCTGATGGTGTCTTTCTACTTGGCATTGCTATAAATAATCCGTCTTTTCCTTCTATAACTTTTATATCATGAACTACGAATTCATCATCAAAAGTTACAGATACTATAGCACGCATTTTTGTTTCTTCCGATATCTTTCTTACTCTAACATCTGTAATTTGCATTTGGGCACCTCCGAATATAAAAGATAAATCCGTCCTTAATAAAACTAAAAAACTTAGTGTAACTTACTATTTCTTCCTCATTATATTAAGTCCTTCTTTTTTGATATGAAAATATTTTTTTCAATACTTATTGAAGTATTTTCCATGAAATTAGAATTTTGTATCTTTCCGTTTGTAAAGTTTTTACATTGTTCAAGCTAATATTATCAAATTTTGTTACTTTTGTAAAGAAGTATTATATATTTTAACAAATTAATACTTATTTATTTGTTTTTCAAATTATATAGACATATAATCTTTTTATTATTATTTTATTTATTTTTATAAAATATTGGATTTTATTGTAAATCCTCTATTAGTTCGACTTACTTTAGGTATTATTTTTGAATTTAACTTATTAATTATATATTTTTCTTAAATTTACTGTAGAAAAATATTTTTTCTTGCTATGATTAATCAAATACTCATATTTATTTTTTTATTTTAGGCTTATTTAGATTGGCTTATTTTTTTGTCTAATATGTAGGCTTATGAAAACATATATCATAATTTAGAATTATATTTTTTTAAGTATTTAAGAATACTTAACCGATTTGCATAAATTTCAGCTGTGTTTCCTTTATTCTAAATAAATTTCCACCTTGCTATGTCGAATGACTTTATTGATATATTTTATTTTCTTATTTTTTAAATCTCACCTTCCCACATTCTATAATCGTTCTATTATAAAACATAATAAAACTCTAACTAAGACCAAGCCCAGCTAGAGTTTTGTTGCGTTTTATTTAATATAATCACGTTCTATTTGCTTCACTATACAATTAATAACTTTTATAAGTTAGATGGACTTAATATAGCTCCACCATTTTCGTCTATTCCATTAAACTGAAGTAATGACATATACTCATTAAATAACTTTCTAGGTGTATCTGCATCATCTATTAATACGCCTATTCCAACTAACTCACATTCAAATTCATGAAGTAAGTTTCTTATACCTGAAGCTGTTCCTCCACCCTTCATAAAATCATCGATAAATAAACATTTACTACCTTTATTTATTGACTTTCTAGCAAGGGACATAGTCTGTATCTTTTTGCTTGAGCCTGAAACATAATTTATACTTACAGTTGGTCCTTCTGTAACCTTAGGGTCTCTTCTTACTATAATTAATTTAACTCCTAGTATTTTTGCAACTTCATAAGCTAAAGGAATACCCTTAGTTTCTATAGTTACAACATAATCAACTTCTAAAGAATTGAATTTAGATGCTAATATGCTTCCTGCTTGAGTTATTACATTAGGATCAGATAATATATCCGTTATATAAATAAAATCTCCTGGAACTACTCTATCCTTTCCCATTAAAACATTACACAATCCGTCTACAAACTCAGATGTTTGCTCCTTAGAAACCTCCGAAATAAACTTAACTCCACCAGCTGCTCCAGATATAGTCTCTATCTTCCCCATAGAAAGCCTAGATAAACTCTCTCTTACAATAACTATATCTTCACTTATAGTTGATTTTGCTGCATTAAGTAATTCTGTAAATCTATTTAAATTTATTATCTTATTTGGATTCTCTACAAGAACTTTTGTTATAGCCGCTATTCTCTGATTTCTATTAAACTTTTGCTCCATTTTTTCTCTCCTAAAACAATTTCACGAATTTTATACCAATTTATTTAATCTATTATTCATAGTTTAATATTTACTTTCTTTTATTGTCAATATTATAACGAATATTTCTTTATAAATATATTCGTTTTTTTAAAACTCAATCTTACTTCACATAAAATTTCAAGTTAAATCTTGTATAAATGGAAATTAAGTATATTTAATCTTTTAATTTCCTTAAACCCTTCTTATACTTTCCTATTTATTTTATATTTGTAATTCTACCCAAATTTATTTATGTATAACCTTTTATAAAAAGATTTTTATTTTTTAATTCAATAACCTAATTTTAATATTCATACTTTACTCTTACTCTATGTTTTAAACAAATATCATTTTAGAATCCTCAAACTCATTTTTATCAAAATAGTTCTTACTTATTCTATGTAAAAACCTATATATATTTATATTGTCCTATTATTTCACTAGCCTTATTTAATCTTATAGTTTTTCTCATTCTAGATTTATCTAAAAGTTTCTAATCCACATGCTTTAATCTCTAAATAACCTCATTTCCACATTATAGGCTTATCTAAAAGTAATACTATATTATCTACTTTCTTCTTATTATTAAAAGTCATAGCATTTAAATGCTTTACTGTAACTTCATTAATTATCACCTTACAATTAAGCATAGTATATCTACTCTAATTCTCTAAATTTTTACCACGACTGTATTGACTTTTCTTCATATTGTATATAATTATATTATAACTTTATGATTTTACATTATTTATAGAAGATATTCATTAACGTGCATATATTAATATATAACTTTTAATACTGATAGAGCTTTATTTACAATATTTAAAGTTTCTATTATTATATGTATGATTTATGGAAGGTTGGTTTAGTCTTAGAAAAAATCTAAGTTTCTTTAACTTTAGATTTTTTAGACTTAAGCTTATAAATTAAGTTTATTTGTATTGTAATAAAAAGTCTTCACCCTATTTTATCACTAATTTAAAGTATTAGCTAAAGCTTTAAGTTAGGAAAACATACTTAAAAGCTTTAATAAAACTTATGTATATTAAGTCCTACTATTAAAACTACATTATAAAATAGTAGTTTATTTCAGCTTTTAATACAATTACAAAGCTATGAAGGTTATTTAATACAATATTTAATTCTTAATTTTATAAATTTCAAATAATTTTAAGGAGTGTACTATATGTCATTTAATTTTATAGAAGATAAAAATAAAAAAGTCCACTTTATAGGTATAGGTGGAGTAAGTATGAGTGGGCTTGCTGAAATATTACTTGAAAATGGATATAAGGTTTCCGGTTCTGATAGAGCTGCATCCCCTATGACTGAAAAGCTTAAAAATTTAGGAGCAACTATTTATATAGGGCAAAGTGCTGAAAATATAAAAGATGCTGACATAGTAGTTTACACAGCTGCTATAGCTGAAGATGACCCTGAGCTTATGAAGGCTAGAGAATTAAATTTAATTTTATTAACAAGAGCCGAGTTCCTTGGCAAGATAATGCAAGGACATAAATACAATATCTCTGTTTCAGGAACTCATGGTAAAACTACTACAACATCAATGTTAGCTCATGTTTTACTTGAAGAGAATGTAGACCCTACAATATTAGTTGGTGGAAAGCTTGATTCTATAAGCGGAAATGTTCGCGTTGGTCATAGTGATTACTTCCTAACTGAAGGCTGTGAGTATAAGGAATCTTTCTTGAACTTCTTCCCTCACATTGGAATAATTCTAAACATTGATGAAGATCATTTAGATTACTACAAAGATATAAACCATATAAAACAAGCTTTTAGTAAATTTATTGATACCATAGATGAGGATGGTTATTTAATAGCTAATATTGAAGATGAAAATATGCTTGAGATTTTAGGTACACCTAAGTGCAATGTGCTTACTTTTGGACTAAACCACGGTATGGTTCAAGCTAAAAATATAAGCTTTAATGAACATGGTTGTGGAAACTTTGATGTTTATAAAGATGGTGCTTTCTTATTCCATGTATCTTTAAATGTACCTGGAAAGCATAATGTTCTTAACTCACTATCTGCCATCTGTACTGGCTTAGCTTTAAACTTAAGTAATGATGCTATAGTTAATGGTCTTTTAAGCTTTAGTGGAACTCATAGAAGATTTGAACGTAAGGGTGTTAAAAATAATATAACTATAATAGATGACTATGCTCATCATCCTACAGAAATAAAGGCCGCTTTAGACACTATATCAAAGTATCCTCATAAAAAAATTTTTACACTATTCCAACCACATACTTATACAAGAACTTTAACTTTATTTGATGAGTTTGTTGCTTGTTTCACTGGAGTAGATAATTTAATTTTACTAGATATATATGCAGCTCGTGAAAAAGATAATGGAGTTGTAAGTTCAACTATGCTAGGCGATAAGCTTAGAGAGCTTGGTACAAACTGCTTAAACATTCATGATTTTAAAGAAGCTGTAGCATATTTAAAAGAAAATGCTTCTGAAGGAGATATTATATTTACAGTAGGAGCAGGAGATGTTTATACAATAGGTGAGGATTTCTTAAAAGCTTAATATTATAATATATTTAAAAAAGTAACAGTTACTTATAATACTTAGAGTAACCGTTACTTTTTTAAGTATATAGTTATTCTAAGTATTGGCTTTACTAAGGAAAGAGATTCTTTCAATTTTAATTCCATCATAAATCAAACACAGAATAAACATCTTATTTCAACTAATTATATAACCACCTATCAATTTTACCTTACCTTGTTTCTATAAATAACTAATAGTTATTTTATTATTATACAAATTTTTTATTATTTTCTTTTTAATTTACTGTAAAATACAATTATCTTTATTTTTATTACATTTAAATACATTTTATGTATTTAAATGTATTTATTATTTATTTTTTTATTCAATACTCAAATGCCATTCTATTAGTTTCCTCTATCGAAAATTTATTTCTTTAGTTTTCACTCTATACAAATGGCTTGATTTCAACATCTGTACTTTTTTTACATATCCTGAGGTTACATTTTATCTTTTCTTATTGTTTTTTACACTTTTTTACTATGTTTACTTTTTATTTAACTATTGTTATAATTCTCATGAAAATACAATTAAGTTATCACTTTAAAGTATTGCAAAATATTAATCTGTATACTTAGCTATTTTCACTATAATAAATATTATTTAAATTAAATATATTTTAATTCATATTAAAAAACTTTTTAGGAGGAATTTAAATTGAAAAGAAAAACTTTAGCCTTAATGTTAGCTTCAGTATTAATTGTAGGAAATTCCATGACTACATTTGCTGAACCACTTAATAGTAATTATGACTCTAAAGAATTAGCAAGCTTTAAGGGTATACCTGGGATTTTTTCAATAGAGAATCCAAATCCAACATTAGAAAATGATGGGGGTATTGTAAAATTTAAAATTAAAGGTGAAAACCTCGATGAGAATCTTACTAAAGTAAAGATTCTTTTAAATAATGCCTCACAAAATGAAATCATTAATACCCTAGTTTTAACTGGTTTTGGAAACTCTCAGAATTTAGAACTTACTTTTCCTAAAAATACCGATACTGAAGATAAAATCTACTCTGTTCTCTTCAACGAAGATGGCGGTGTAAATTTTAGCAACAAAAAAACTATAACTGTTAAAGGTTGTAAGAGTAATGATTCAGATACTAAACCTGACAGTAAACCTGTTGAAAGTTTACAACAAATAACTAACCTAGAAGTTCTCTTACCTACTATGTCTAGTAATGGTAAATATAATCCAGTGAAAATTACTGGTGAAAATTTAAAACCTGAAAATTTAAGTCTTCAGATTTTTGAAATTTCTAATGGCATAGAAATTTATAGACCTGAGCTTTCTAATGACCTTAAATTTAAGGGTACTGATACTTATCAAGAAGCTACATTGGAGTTTCCTGAAAACAACAATGATTTTGACTTAAATTATATAGTTAAAGCAGGGTTAAATCTTAATAATGGTTCACCAGTAGAGTACAAGAACTCAGTTCCTGTTAAAATAAAATCTACTAAATTACTACCTGATATTGATTTAAAGCCTTTAGATGTTACCCTTGATGAAAATCATAAAATTGTTACTATGAAATTTGAACAAGATATTTTTAATGCCAAGGCATCTTTAGAAAAGTTAAAAAATGAAATCTCTATATGTAAAGATTATATAGATAATCCCAATGAACTTATTAAATTAAATGATGAGGATACTATATTAATTAATAAAAATATTTTAACTATATCCTTAAATGAAAAAATTATAAGTAAATTTGGACACATACTTATAAATCCCTCAGCATTAAAAACTTCCGATAATAAATTAATAGGAAAAATAAGTAGTTTTATTGATTCTAATCATACTTCTTCGCTACCTAAGATATATAGTAACTCTATTATTGATAATAAAACTACACTATCAAATAAGGGTGGAAAAGTTTCTGTTAAAATAAAAGGGGGAAATTTATCTGATTCATTAAGTTCTACAAATAAATTAGATGTAACTATGGGTAAGATACTTCATATTTCTAATCCTATTAAAGAAGAATCAGATATAAATGTTAAGGTTACTGGTTCAGGTGAAGAACAAACACTCGAGTTTTCACTTCCTGAAAACACCAGTAATAAATCTCAATCTTATAGATTAATGATTTCTCTTAATAGTGGTTCAACCTATTTAGAAAGTAATTCTAAGAAGTTAGTTTTTACAGTTTTACCCGAAAATAAAACAAGTAATGACATTACATTAAGTCATATGACTATTTACTCTTATGCTACAACTGGTAATGCTGATAATACTTATACCATAACACCACTTTTACAAGAAAGCAAAAAAACAAGACTTCATCTATATGGATCAAATTTAGATAAAACTAAAACAAAAGTTAAAATTATAGATGAATATGGTGTTGAGTGGCCTGTTTATAACATTCCTGCTTATGATAGTCATGATCATTTTATCATGGTTAACTTTGATGGTACTGGTATTAAGGGAAATGGTGTCGAACAAGACCTAGAAATTATTTGCCCTAATAATATGAATCGTGATATTACATACACTATTCAAGTTGCTCCTGATGGAGTTAATTTTAACACTGAAACAGTTGTTACGGTTACTGTATTATCTTCAAAATCAGGAGAAGACCGCAATCCTGTTAAGAAAACTGTAACTATCAATTACATTGACGAGGATGGAAATAATTTATCAGATTCTAAAAATATCATTGGTTATTCTTGGTTTAATCTATATAGCCTAAATATTAATTCAAAAAATATTGAAGGATATGAGTTAAAGACAAGCCCTGATTTATCAGGTACAATAGGTGATGAAGACAAAACTCTAAACTATGTTTATAAAAAAGTCTCTGAAAATCTAGGCACTGATAAGCCAACGATAGATGACCCAACTACTGAAAATTCAGGAACTGATAAACCAAAGGTAGAAAATCCAACTACTGAAAACTCAGGTACTGATAAATCCTCTGCAAAGAATGATACTGTAGCTAAAACAACCATAGATGTTAAACATACTGATAGAATTAAATCTACTAGCACTCTTCCTCAAACTGGACAAGATTCTATGATTCCAACTATAGCTAGTGGATTAATGGTTACATTATCAGGTTTATTTGTTGGTCTAAAAAGTAAAAAGAAAAAATAAGATTAATATTTTATAAGCTAACATTTCTATATGTTAGCACCATATTAAAGAGAGAAAGCTTGTGGAAAATTCAAAATTTCCACAAGTCTTTTTACATATTTTTCATCATTCTTATACTCTTTATATCCTTCACTATTAGTTATAATATACTTTAAAAATTCATTGCTTTCAAGATTATCCTTAATACTTGATAATAGTTCCCTAGCCTTTTTAGAAACCTTAGGGGTAGGACTTTTATATTTTATTGTCTTTGTATTTCTAGGATATCTTGACTTCAGAAAAAAAGAACTTTAGTAAATATACTTTTATCTCCCTACAATAATTTAAAATACTAATCTTACTTATTCATATTTTTTATTTTTATACCAAACTTTATTGACATATGAATAATTCTAGTATATACTAATTATTGTACTTCGGGGTGTAGCGCAGATGGGAGCGCGCGTGGTTTGGGACCATGAGGTCGCAGGTTCAATCCCTGTCACCCCGACCAAAAGAGTCTTGAGAAATCAAGACTCTTTTATTTTTATATTCCATTATACTAACTAAATACTAATCACAAATAACTCATTTCTTTTAACTCGCAAATACACTTTTCTTGTGTAGTTTAATCTTAGTTCATAAAATGAAAAGTAAGCATAAATATACTTAAATACAGTATATTTTTTCTTAATATATTTATAACTTATTATTATCATAGGCTTTGCTATAATAATAGATTTTAAGCTTATGAATTGCAAATATAATTATTAGCTTCATCTTAGTATTTTTATATAAACCTCATTTTATTTGCGCTTATATATGATTTTTGTCATATTTCAAAAATTTCTTGGTAAAGATATAAGTAGACCTATATTTTTATTAGTAGACTTGTTGCAATTATTTACTCCAAAATTTAATGTTATATTCTTACGAGGTGATACTTAAAATGAATGGCAAATATAAAGACCTATTTAAAGAACTCTTATTAGCCTATAAAAATAATGAGTTTCTTGAAAAACTAGATGATATTAAAAGCAAAAGTAATCTTAAAGAAGAAGAATTCATAAAACTTGTAGCTTCTCTTTGTGGAGTTGAAATAGACATCTCTTCTAATTATAAAGAAGATTTGCTAGATGCTATAGCTAACTACTCTAACAATACAAAAATAGTTTCTAAGATTGCTGCATGTACATCAACCTGTACTTCTCACAATAAAAAAACCAAATGTGAAAGTTCTTGTCCCTTTGATGCTATACTATATAATGCTCTTGAAAAGGAAACTTATATAGACAATGATAAATGTGCCGATTGTGGTATTTGTATCGATGCTTGTCCTCATGGTAACTTTGTGGATAAAGTAGAATTCATGCCCCTTTTTGATTTAATAAATAAAAACGCTACAGTCATCGCAGCTGTTGCTCCTGCAATATCAGGTCAATTTGGTGATGATGTATCCATGAATCAAATGAGGAGCGCTTTTAAAAAACTTGGTTTTACAGAAATGATTGAAGTTGCTTTCTTTGCAGATATGCTTACCTTAAAAGAAGCCTTTGAATTTAATGATCATATAAAAACTGAGGATGATTTGATGATAACCTCTTGCTGTTGCCCTATGTGGGTAGGTATGCTTAAAAAAGTATATGGTGATTTGGTTAAACATGTTACTCCATCGGTATCCCCTATGATTGCAGCTGGAAGAGTAATGAAAGAGCTAAATCCTAACTGTAAGGTGGTCTTCATAGGTCCTTGTGTAGCTAAGAAAGCTGAAGCAAGAGAAAAAGATTTACTTGGTGCAATAGATTTCGTTTTAACCTTCCAAGAACTTAAAGAAATCTTTGATGTACTTAATATAGAACCTTCTAAACTAGAAGAAGATAAGTCTACAGAGTATGCTTCTAAGGGTGGGCGATTATATGCCCGTACTGGAGGTGTATCTATTGCTATCGAAGACGCTATTAAGAAGTTATTCCCTGAAAAAGCTAAACTCTTAAAGCCTGTTCAAGGTAATGGAGTAAAGGAATGTAAAGAACTCCTTATGAAGGCTCAAGAGAAAAACTTAAACGCCAACTTTATAGAAGGAATGGGCTGTGTTGGTGGTTGTGTTGGCGGTCCTAAAAAACTTATTCCTACAGATAAGGGAAAAGAGCATGTAGATGACTTTGCTAACTCCTCACAGGTTAAGGTAGCTATTGATAGCTCATGTATGCTAGAATTCCTAAACCGACTTGGAATTACATGTATAGAAGACTTTGGTTCTGAAAGTAAAACTGAAATTTTCCACAGAGAGTTTTAAGTTTTCACAAAAATTTTTTATATTATACACACTAGTTTAAAATCTTAAGTCTATACTAAATTGTGTTGAAGATTATATTTCTAAATTCGTAATTTCATATGACTCTTAGGATAGGTTGTGTTATGAGTACCCCATACCTTATATTTATAACACAGTTTATGCTAACTTTCCCAACGTAAAAAATAAGCCTTGATGGCTTATTTTTTTGCGCTCATATGTTATACTGATATATGTGTTATTAAAGATTATATATTAATGAAAGGAAGTGTCCATAGATGAAATTATTTTTCATATCAGATATTCATGGATCTATTTACTATTTAGAAAAGGCCTTAGAAAGATTTAATATTGAAAAAGCTGATTATCTAGTTATTTTAGGAGATGCCCTTTATCACGGACCTAGAAATGCACTTCCTAAAGACTATAATCCTAAAGCTGTTTGTGAATTATTAAATCAATACAAAGATAAAATCATGGCTGTAAGAGGAAATTGTGATAGTGAAGTTGATCAAATGATTATAAATTATCCAATGATGAGTGATTATTCAATAATCCTTTATAATAATAAAAGACTATTTTTAACTCATGGTCACATATTTAATAAAGACAATCTTCCTAACTTAAGCGAAAACGATGTAATCATTCACGGACATACACATGTACCTGTAGCTGAAAAATTAGAGAAGGTATTTTTAATAAACCCTGGCTCAATATCTATACCTAAGGAAAACAATCCACCTTCTTATGGAGTATTAGAGAATGACTTATTTGAGATAAAGGATTTAGATGGGGTTATCTTTAAGCAACTATACCTTCAGTAATATAATGATAATTAACTAAGGAGTGAGTAGATGTTAACAAATATAAAAGCTGCTATATTCGATTTAGACGGAACTTTAATAGATTCAATGGGAGTATGGCATGACATAGATGTAGAATTCTTAAAGGAAAGAAATCTTGAAATGCCTAAAGAGTTAGGTAAAGAAATAAGTGCTATGAGCTTTGAATCTGTTGCTATATATTTCAAGAAACTTTTTAATTTAGAAGAATCAGTAGAGGAAATAAAATCTATTTGGCTTAAAATGGCTATGGAAAAGTACTCTCAAATAACTTTAAAGCCTGGTGCAAAGGACTTTTTATTATATTTAAAAGAGCAAGGTATTAAAGTAGGACTAGCTACTAGTAACACAACTGTTTTATTAGAGTCAGTTTTAAAAGCAAATGGAGTATATGACTTATTTGATGCTATTACAATAACTAACGAAGTAGAAAGATCAAAGTGTTTTCCAGATGTTTATTTATTAGCATCACAAAGGTTAGATGTTCATCCTAATAACTGTATAGTATTTGAAGACTTATTAGCAGCTATTAAGGGAGCAAAATGTGCTAATATGAAGGTTGCTTGCGTGCAAGACGATCATGCCCATGACTCTATAGATGAATTAAAATCAGAGGCTCATTTTTATATTAATAGCTATGATGAGTTAAATGATAGCTTAAATAATTCATTATGTAGTGCTGTATAGAATCTACGCTATCTAAGCTGAATTGAATTTTATTATTTTACAAGAAAAACTTTTGAATAAGTTAAAGCATAATATAAACTTAAAATTATCTTATAACTTTAGGGAATGATGCATAAAGTACACAATTTTTATACGTTATGCATCATCTCTCTTTTTTTCACTTTTAATATTTAATTTTAATCTTCAATTTATATATTTACTTTTAATATTTAATATGTTAATATTATCCTGAGATTTCATTTAATACTTTTCTTATAAGCGTGTCAGTTAAGAAATTCTCTTTAAATCCTAAATAAGAATTATCTACATATTACTAATATAAATATCTACTCTAAATGATAGATGTCTTATTTTTCGCGGATTTTTATATTAAATTTCCTTTACGAAAATCAAAACAATATAATTTCACTAATAATTCTTTATAAAACTTATCTCTACTTATTATTAGATAAAACCATTTCTAAATTAAAGTGTGGATTATTAATTGAAACTTATATAAATAGAATTTTAGATAAAGTTTACCCTAAAATAACTTTATAAAATGTTTAATATATAGTTTAGGGAGTTAAATTATATGCAACCCCTTTTGTTATAATTCAACTCCCTGTATACGTTCTTAAAGTTACAAGGTGTAATTTATATATATTTTTTCATTAAAATCTTTAGGAGGACATAAATGAAGTTTAATAAGAGAGCCCTTATACTAACGATGAGTACGGCATTGATACTTTCAAGTTTACGCCCTTTAATACCTTATGCCGAGCAAGAAATTCCTAATGATAATACTATGTTAAATACTTCTATAAACACTGAAATAAACTCTTCAGCAATTCAAGGTGATAAAAATAATTTATCAGAAGTCACTAATACTTCTGGTATAAACTCGAATTCTGAAGATAATAAGGTCTCTAATGATAAATTAACTGTTGATAATGTAAGTAATTCAGTTAATAACATCAATGCTTCTACAGCACTTCTCTCAAGATTAGCTGAGCAGCCTTATGTTACTAATGTATCTGTAAAGGAAGACTCAACTTTAGATAATTATAAGGGAAGCTTTAGTATTGATGGAAAAGCTAGAATAGGTAATACTGTTTATTTGTCATATAATAGTACAAGCCAAGAGCAAGTTATTAATGAAAATATAGATTTTAAATTCTCTGTAGAAAGTACAGTAAAGGATTTCACTATTGAATTATATTCAAAGGATAGTTATGGTAAATCCTCTGATAAAACAATTATAGAAGTCAAAAACGGTGCTAGCACTATAATCAAAAATGGTACTACTCCAACTTCTAATACTTTACCAAGCATAGATGCTAAGGATATTTCTTTATCTCTTAATGACAAATTCGATGCTATGAACTCTGTCTTTGCTTATGACAAGGAAGATGGAGAATTAACAACCAAATTGGAAGTATTGAGTAATAGTGTAGATACTTCTAAAGCAGGTACTTATAAAGTATCTTATAAGATAACTGATAGCGATGGAAATATAACCTTAAAAGATATAAATGTTACTGTACAAGGCAAAGCAAATGTAAAGCCTATTATAATAGCAACTGATTTAACCTTTGACCTTTTTGATAAGTTCTTTGCTATAGACTATGCAACTGCAATAGATGAAGAGGATGGAGATTTAACTGATAAAATAGAAGTTCTAGAAACCACTGTTAACACAGCTAAATCTGGTGTTTATAAAGTTGTATATAGTGTAACAGATTCTGCTGGAGCTACAACTACCAAAACTATTTCTGTTACAGTTACAAATAAACTGAGCGATCCTAATACAAATCCTGTATTAATCCTTGCTTATCCTGAAATAACCTTAGGTTCAAATTTTAATCCTATGGATTATGTAGCAGCTTGGGATAAGGAAGATGGTGATATAACTAAATTAATAGATATATTAGAAAATACAGTTGATACAAGTAAAGTAGGGGTTTATAATGTTACCTACCAAATCATAGATAATGATGGTGGCGCTGCTGTAGCTGATATGCCAGTTTCTGTAGTAGATCCCAATGATAACTCTGGGAACCTTGATTCTAAAAACGAGAATGCTTCACCTACTATAACACTGACTCAAACTCATATACTTTTAGGGGATACCTTTGATCCACTATCAATTGTCAGTGCTTATGATGAAGAGGATGGAGATTTAACTGATAAAATACAAGTAATTGAAAATACAGTCATTCCAACTAAAGAAGGAGTTTACAAGATTGTTTATAAGGTAACCGATAGCCAAGGTGCTAGTACTGTAGAACAGGTTACCCTAACAGTAACTAGAACACAATCTCCTGTAGATGTTGTTAATACTAATTCACCAACACCTAAAGATACCACTACTGAGAGTAACACATCTACTGCTGCTCCTGTTACTGGTGATCCTACTTCCTTAGGCTATCTTGGATTAATGTTAGGTTCATTAGGAATTATAGTTGCTGGAAAACCATCTAAGAAAGATAAGGAATAATTTAATAAGCTTTATATAATAATTTATTGTATAAATATTATCCCCAATAGTTAAAAGGGCTACTATACTAAATGTTCTCTCCAGTATAGTAGCCTTTTTACTTATTAATTTTTAAATAACTATTCTATCCTTATTATACCTAGGCACTATATCTGTTATATCCTTTTTAGTACAATAAACTAAATCATCATTATATCCTAGTTCAATCATTCTCTTATAATGCTTTGCACTCTTAAGGAATTCATTTATATCCTTATTATTTCTATATAAATATAAAGCTGTGTATGCAATGTCTGAAAGCTCAACCTTATCTTCACCCAAAGTATCACATAAACAATCTGTTATATATCCTCCACATATGAAGTCATCCATAGAGAATTGTCCTGCTGTTCCTGCATTAACAATAATTACATCTCTGTTAAGCTTTATAAGTTCCTTTGCTACAGCCTTTGCATTTATCATAGCCCCTATTAAAATATCACTAGCATTAGTACTTCCCTTAATAGCCCTCGTTCCATTACTTGTAGTCATTATAACAGTCTTATCCTTAATTAAATCCTTAGTATACTCTAAAGGAGAATTAGAACAGTTAAAGCCCTCTATCTTTAAAGCATTTCTCTCTCCGCCTAATATAACATCATTATCCATGCTTTCACCAATAGCCTTAGCTTCCTCAATAGAAGTAACAGCAATAACATCCTTACATCCATTAATAAATGCAGTTACAATAACCGAAGTAGCTCTAAGCATATCAATAACCACAACTGTCTTATCTTTTAACTTGTCACTCATAATATAATCTGCTGAAATAACAACATCAATTTTCATATAATAATCCCCCTTGTATAATGTAATTATAACATTAAATAGAAAACTATCTATATTTCTTACAAACATTACAACTTAATTCTTTTTTATTAAAGAAACGTAAGATAGCTCTTCAAACTCCTACTTTTCTTTGATAATACTCAACTTTAAATACCTCAAAATCATTACTAAAATATCTATTTTGTAATATTAAAAATCACCTATGATATCTTAGATAATTTTTAGCATTCCAATATAAGTCTATAAACTAAATGAAGTTTACTTAATAAAATATTTATAAAGATATAAAGTTCTTTCCTTGATATAAATCCTCATTCTTCATTTTATCATCTATAGCATTTAATACTTCCCACTTTTTAAGGCTCCACATAGGGCCTATAAGTAAACTTCTAGGTGCATCACCTGTTAGTCTATGTATAACCATATCCTCTGGTAATCTCGTAACAGCCTCACAAATTAAGTCTACATACTCGTCTTGGCTCATAAACTTAAGCTTGCCACTGTTATATAAATTCACCATTGGAGTATCCTCCATTAAATGAAGAAGATGCATCTTAATTCCTTGCGCTCCAACATGAGCTAAGTAATCAATAGTGTCTAGCATTTCTTTTTTCTCTTCTCCTGGAAGCCCAAATATGCAATGTCCTACTACATCTATATTTCTAGCTCTTAAATTCTTTACAGCCTCTGTAAAGGTTTCCGTATCATAGCCTCTATTTATAAGTCTACCTGTTGTATCATTAGAGGTTTGAAGTCCTAACTCTACCCATACATATAATTTCTTACTGTACTCCTCTAGTAAATCTAAAACATCCTCATCTAAACAGTCTGGTCTAGTAGCAATAGCAAGAGCCACTACCCCCTCTTCCTTCACTGCCTCATCATACTTTTCTCTTAATACTTCCACAGGAGCATAAGTATTAGTGTATGCTTGGAAATAAGCTATATACTTATCGCCCTTCCACTTCTTATTCATCATATTCTTAATATCTAAGAATTGACTTCCTATAGAAAAGTTTCTGTCTCCTGCAAAATCTCCTGAACCTCTTTCACTACAGAATATACATCCACCCTTGCTTACCTTACCATCTCTATTAGGACAACTAAATCCCGCATCTAAAGATATTTTAAATACCTTATCTCCAAATTTATTTCTTAAAAAGTAATTTAAACTATGGTATCTTTTATCTCCCCACATTGTTGTCATACTTCTTCACCATCCTTTGAATATCTCGTGCATATCTAATTACCTACACTATACTCCTTTAAACATCTATAATATTATACCACAATGAACAAAATCTCATCTCTAGTTATAGAAGTATAAGAATTAAGTTACAATCATAATTAAAAATATTTTTATAGTTTACTCATTATTTAGGAACTTTCTTAATATGTATTTACTATATAGAAATTTTATAGGAGGTAACTTAACTTGAAGAAAAACTTTTCTATGGTATTAAAGCTGGCAGCTGTATTCATAGGAACATTAGTTGGTGCTGGACTTGCATCAGGACAAGAAATAACCCAATTTTTCACTACATATGGTGCAAAAGGATTTATCGGAATTGTTCTTTGTTGTATATTATACATACCAGTGTGTTCTATGATAGTAGTAATAAGTAATAAATATAACCTTAAGTCCTATACAGGGCTTATACAGTTAGTTAGCCCAGGACCCCTAGGTAAACTAACAACTATATTCATGAGTTTATTCCTTGTAAGCTCATCAGCTATTATACTAGCTGGAAGTGGAGCCTTACTTCATCAATACTTTGGAGTTCCAAAGTGGATCGGAATTATAATAATGACATCCGTTGCTTTATTCACCTTACTTAAGGGTAGTAGCGGACTTATAACTATAAACTCATTTATAGTGCCATCATTAATAACCGTTATAACAACAATCTTTGTATTATATTTAGTATTCTGCAAAGACATGGTTACGCTTGAAAATATAAAAGCTCTGCCAATTACTAAACAAACAATAGTCCCTGGACAATGGTTTGTTTCTGCGCTACTTTATGGAGGCTTCAACATACTTTGCTGTAGTGGTGTTCTAGTGCCTTTAAGCTCCGAAATTAAAAATAACAAAGTTTTAAATAGCGGAATATTCTTAGGTGCAATAGGACTTACCATTCTATGTATGATGATTAATTTAATGCTTGGTTTAAACATACCATTTATCTTCAAATATGACATACCACTTTTATATGTAGCTCAAAGATTTATTGGTGTAGTGCAGATAGCTTTACTTATGATAATCTGGTGTGAAATGTTCTCAACAGAGGTATCAGATATATACAGCTTAGGTAAAACTATAGAACAAAAATTCAATATACCTTATAAAAAGGGTATATTCTTAGTTTACTGTTTATCAATTCCTATTTCACAAATAGGCTTTAAAGAATTAATAAGTGTACTTTATCCTTGTTTCGGTGTAATAAGTTTAATCTTCGTAGCACAAATAGTTATGTTCTACAGAAAGAACTGCAAAGGCCGTAGATAGTAGAAATTTATACACTTTGCAATATTAAAACTACATTAATCAAACTTCACTTGATATTCAAATTTTAAATTTGAAGTTATCATTGTACGTCAAAATTACTTGCTGCAAGGAAGATATATAAGTTCTAATTAATAACTAGCTTTATTCTATAATTAATGTTAAATCTAAATAGAATAGAGCTTTGTTATTTAAATAATCTTATAATTAATTCACAATTATACACTTTATTTATCCACAACTATAACAACTTCCTCTCTATAATCTGAATAACTTTCAGTAACTTTAACTTTCATCTTTTCTCTTATATATCTTTAATCGCAAAGATTATTATTTATAACATTAATAGACCATATCTAAATAACTTAATAGTATGCTCATAATCTTATATCTCACTTACCTTTTATTTCAGTTTTTAAACCTGTAAATAACATAATCGTATTCTTACAATTAGTTAACTTATAAAACATAGATAGACTGATCCTTGCTCTTAGCCATGTATATTAAAGTTACTTTTTCTAGATACACATTTATACTAAGTTTAATATTCCTCTTACATCTATAGTTTTATACTACATCCTCTTTGCACTATTTATTTTATATTATAATTGTTCAAAATAATAAATAGATTTATAATTTAAATAGACTTCACTTTAGTTATTCACTAAATAAAATAGAACTATATATGTAGGATATTAATTACAACATATATAATTAAAGAACTTACTAAAAACTAAAAGTTGATAATGTATTATAGTCTGGAAGCATATAAGAAAGTCTCATTGACTATTTTATGATTTGAATGATAAAACTCTTACAAAATAATTATAATTGAAAGTAAGATTCAGTTTATAAAACCTATATTAATATAACTTACGAAAGGAGATTTTGGTGAGATTACTAGTAACAGTATACCCCTCACTGAATATAAACTATGAATAATGAAGTTTTAGAATTACTAAAAAGTTGTACTACATGTCCCAGGAAATGTAAATCCAATAGAGTAGAAAACAAAATAGGTTTCTGTAAATCTACGGATAAAGTAAAGGTTGCTAGAGTATCCTTACATCATTGGGAAGAACCTTGTATCTCTGGTGAAGAAGGCTCTGGAACAGTGTTTTTCTCTGGTTGTAATCTTAATTGTGTTTTCTGCCAAAATCATGATATAAGTCAAGAAGGTATAGGTGCAGAAATAACCATTGAAAGACTTTCAGAGATATTCCTAGAACAGCAAGATAGAGGTGCAAATAATATAAACTTAGTAACTCCTACACACTACGCCCCTCAGATTATAGAAGCTTTAAAGCTAAGTAAAACTAAAGGATTACAACTACCAGTAGTTTATAATTGTAATGGCTACGAAAGTCTTGAAACCTTAGAGTTACTTAGAGGATATATTGATGTCTTTGTACCAGATTTAAAATACTTTAAAGATGAGTATGCCATAAAATACTCAAAGGCACCTAATTACTTTTCTATAGCATCAAAAGCAATAGAAAAAATGTATTCAATGGTTGGCCCAGTTAAATTTAATGAAAAAGGTATAATAGACAGTGGAGTAATAATACGTCATCTTATGCTTCCTGGTCTATTATTTGACTCAAAGAAAGTTATAGACTACATATATAAAACCTTTGGAGATGATGTGTATATAAGTCTAATGAATCAATATACACCTATGTTTAAAGTTGTAAATTGTGATGAATACTCATCTATAAATAAACCCTTAAATCCTAAACACTATGATAGTTTAATTGATTACTGTTTAGACCTTGGAATTACTAAAGCCTTCATACAGGATTCTGGTACTAACACAGAAGCCTTTGTTCCAGAGTTTGATTTAAGAGGAGTAGAAAAAAAGCCCTATGACCAATAAAGTCATAGGGCTTGACTTATTCTTTTTGTTATTAATATTATCAACAGAGCTTGAAATTTAAAACTCCTGATATTAAACTCACCATAAATCCTTTGAACTCACTTTCATAAACTTTAAATTCACCACTTTATTTCCTTCGTTTAAGTATCTATACTTTATAGCATTACTTATCTTATCTTTTCATTACATATTAAGACCATTTATTTTATCGAGGCTATTTATCTTTTATCTTTAAAATTGAGACTTGAGAACTATCTATCTTTTCCCTATTCTCTTTTACTTATCTTTAATTATTGAGGCTATCTATTTCATTGCTACTATTTATCTTTTATCTTTAAAACTGAAACTAGAGGGCTATTTATCTTTTTTTCTATTCTCTACTAACTTTTATTTATATTAAAACAAATCTATAGGGTATTCTACAGTTGGAATATCATTTATTCCTGTATAAGGTACATGAGGTGTAAATGTGGCCATACCTACACTTGACCTTAGTTCAGCAATCTTAGTTACTCCAACGTATATATCAGAAATAGCATACCATGTAGCATAATCAACTATTCCTGTTTGAGGTAAATTAAATACCTCTTGGAACTTCTTAACTGATTCTTGAGTAGCTGGTCCATAAACTCCATCTACTTTAACCTTTTTAATAGCTGGATAGTTATCTCCTATCCTGTTTAAATATTGTTGTACAACCCTAACAGGCTCTCCAGAATAACCTAACTCTAAGGAGTATCCTGGATAAGATTTAGGAATTCCCTTAACTTCTTCTGCTCTTACAAGTTCTATATCATTTCCATAGAAACTAGTTAAGATTTCATAAGGAGGCAACCCATTTTGTCCTAATTCTTGACTTCCCCATTGAGTTAGCCAACCAGGACATTGCACCTGTCTACCATCACAATATTGTGCTAATAAAGGTTGCTTTTTATTCCATCTCTTAATATAACTAGAGAAAATATCATCTACTACAACACTTATGCTATCAAAAATGTTTCTTCCATAAGTGAAAGCATGGTCGTATGCAGTTGAGTTAGTTATATCAAAGTTTTTGCCCTTTCCTCTATACCATTCAGTATAAATCCTATTTAAAGTAAAGGATAAAATGCAATAGATATTAGCTCTTATAGCATTTTCACTCCATGTTGCATATATCTCACAAGAGGCAACATTCTTTACATAGTCTTTAAATCTAACTGTATAGTTTGGAGCATTATTATTATTAGGTAACCCTGCATGAACTACCACAAACTCAGGTATTACAGGTTTAGGTAATACCACACTTCCTGATGGTGGAGGTGGAAGTGCCTTATCTGGATCCTCAGGTATTTTTCTAGGATATTCACCTAATAATGTATTGGAATTCACCACTATGATTTCATCTTGTCTTGTATCTTTTCTTAAACTCTTCTTAGGCACCATATTGCATGGTTGTATTGCTAAGGTATCTGGGAACAATTGAGCACCATCTATAATCAGTGGCTCAAATCCTTCTGCTTCAACCCTAATATTGTATAAGCTATAGGGATCCATGCTACCTGGTTTTATAGAATTATCTAAGGGTGGTGTAGGTAATTCTATAATTGAAGTCTCTCCATTTGCATTTGAAGTTTCTTTGGTTTCTATTCTTTGAGCACCAGGTTCTGATTTAGAAGTTACAGTAACCTTGGCACCTTCAATTGGAACATAAGAGCCTTCATTGTAAAGCTGTACTTTCAAAGTACCAGTATCAGCCATATTAAAACTCCTTTTAAACTTGATTCCTTATTATACTATGATTTTTAAAGTGCATTTGATACAAATTATGGTATTTATTTAAAAGTATAGTGCCTTAAATTATGCTTCTTAAATACTTCTTATTTGTTTTAAAAGTTGGATTATAAGTAGATTGCTAAAAATCTTACCTCAATTTTCATACTGATATAAATGTTTTTATTTTGATTAACCATTATCAATAATTTATAATCATACAAAATAATATCGCACTAAGTAATCTACATAAAACATAATAACCTTATAATTCTAAGGCTATTGTATTTTAGCACTTTTTCTTAATGCGATATTCTTTACTTATTTAAACTTATTAATATTTCCTCCGGTATTCTAACCAAAACCTTTCCCTTAATATTTTTACTCTCAATTATATCATCAACTTCAACTATATTATCATCTTTAAATAACCTTATATAAGAGTCCATATCCTCTTCATAACCTCTAAACGCCTTAAATAACCCTTCCAAATCTAGCATTCCATATCCCCATTGAGTATTTGGGTATATATCTCCATCCCTTTTTTTTGTTCCCCTTATTAACAAAGCTTTAACCTTATTAGAGTACATATTTGTATCATTTTTTTGAACTATACCCCATTCCAAAATAAGCGCAACAGCTCCAGCTAATACAGCACTTGCAGCACTACTTCCTGATACTACACTTTCTCCACCACCTACCATTGTAGTTCTAACATTTATTCCTCCTGTAGTTACATCAGGCTTTACCCTTCCATCTCTAGTATATCCTCTTCCAGAATAGCCAAGTATAGTACTATTATTCTGATCATATGCAGAAGTTACTATTGCTGTCCTGGATGTTCCAGGAGTTGTTAATGTTGTATATGGTGATGCATTTAAGAACTTTGTGCCTGACTTGATAAGCTGACTTGATGGAATCCACATATCATATTTACCATTTACAATATAATCTCCATAGAGCTTTATCTGCCATATTCCACCCTTAATATTTTTAATTAAAATAGTTATAAGTTCATCTCCAGTTAACTCCTCAGGTAAAAAGTAATTTATAAACACCTTGCTTCTTTCAAAAACTAAGTTGAAATCGTATAAAAAACCTAACTTAGGTGGAACTCTATCAATTGCCTCCCCACTAGGTGATACTATTCCAACAGCTATTTTATCCGGCATTCTGCCCCATATACTTACAATCAAATTTTCCTCATTATCATCAACCTTAAGCTCCACAGTTTGAATTTCCCCATTATTATTAAGTTTTCCTTCCGCATGAATACCTACATCACCCTCATTACCAGTACCTGTGACTACGACAACTCCTCTAGACCTTGATATATCATCTATAAATCTTTCTAATAAAGTTGATCCATCATGAGCGCCAAAATTACCTCCTAAGGGAATTAAAATAACCATTGGTTTTTTTTCTTTTTTATAAAAATTATATAAATAATTGATTCCTAATATTAAATTCGAACCATCATAAACAGGAGTATTAGGTGCATTTATTCCTATTTCATCTAAGAACACCTTCTCCGCTGGTTTTAACTTCACCATGACAAGTTCACAATCTGGCGCTGCTCCAATAGAACCATCTCTCGCTCCAGCTATTCCTGCTACTTTAGTCCCATGTCCTATTTCATCCTTACTCTTTACAATTTGGTATGGATCCTTACCTTCCTTATGAGCTGTAATAGCTGCATTAATTTGCTCTCTTTTATATTCGGTACCTAATCCTATCTTTTCTGGTCCTGGACCCTCTTGTATTGTCTGATCCCATATAGCTGCAATTCTAGTTGTGTCATCTTCATACATAAACTCTTTATTTAAATAATCTATACCTGTATCTATTATTCCTATTAATACACCATTTCCTCTTAAATTTAAATATGGAGCATCATGAAACTTTTCAATATTAGCTGTTTCTAAGGGTGATACAGAATTAAGAGTATACAATGTTCCCTTATCCACATAAGTTATCTGCGGAATACTTTTTATAACCTCATTCTTTTTTGAGCTTTCAACAACTAACAACGCATAATTATCATCTAATACCGTAGCACAAGCATACTCTATCTTTTTTAAGGTTTCTTTAATATCACCTTCATATAAAATGATTATACTTTCATAATTAGGATCATAAAATCCTTTCTTACAAAACTCCTCACCTCCCTGACTCACTCTAGGATTTTCATAATCATTCCCATACTCTTCCTGTCCTAATTTTTCTTTGCAACCACATCCTCTTTCTTTCTCTCCATTGCTTTTGATTTTTTTCTTTATTTCTATACTGGGTATAACAAAATTTTCTTCTAGTCTTATATTTCTCATATTATGTCTACTCCTTACCATACCCTCATTTATCCATGCCTCCATGGAATTAGATAAACATAAAGTTCCATATCCCCAACTTGGGTCGGGATAACTTATATCTGTTCTATTTCTAACTGCTCCTTTTATTAAAAAGTATTTAACCCTATCACCATACATATATACATCATTGCCCTTTACTATTCCCCACTCCATAAGTAATGCAGAAGCACCTGCAACCATAGGAGTAGCCATGGATGTACCTGACATAGTGGTAAAACTCCTATTAGGTGATGCTGACTCTATATTCTCACCAGGAGCCACAAGGTCTGGCTTTATACTTTGAAATGATCTAGGTCCTCTCCCTGAAAAAGCTGACAAGTTATTTGTAACTGCATTGTAGCTTCCCACTGTTATTGCAGTCATCACAGTTCCAGGTATCCCCAAAGTATTGTATGGATTTGGAGATAAAAATTTAGTACTCGGGCTTAACCCCTCTGAAATCGGAAGCCATATATTGTACTCTTGATTTTTAAGATTACTATTAGAGTATAAATTTATTGTCCAAACCCCTGGAGTCAATGTTGTTCTTAAGGGAATAAGTGTGATAACAGTTTCTCCATTTAAATTAAATGGTTGTGGCCCTGAGTTATATATATAATAGGAGTCTAAGCCTATATTGCTAGATATATAACTTTTATTAAGTGGAACAATACCACTACTTCTTCCACTTGAGTCCTTAATTTCTATACTTAATTCAGATAAGAAGTTCTTATATAATTGTAGAACTATTATCCTTTCATCTGGACCCATATTAAATCCTATGCTTTGCTGTGGTTGAATTATACCACCAACATGATGCCCACTTTCCCCCTCATTTCCTGCTGCTATTACAAAGTTAAGTCTTTCAAGTTCTGATACAGTTTTTATATATAATTCTAAAAGACTCTCTCCATCATGTGCTCCATCATTAGTGCTAAAGCTAAGATTAATAACAAGTGGAGCTTTCAATTCTTTACTCTTATCTATTAAAAACTTTACCCCCTTCATCAATTGAGTACTTTGTGCAAAATTAGCTTGTTTAGTTCTAGTCATCTTAACCATAATAATAGAACTTTCATAAGCTACTCCGTAATAATCTTTATTTATTTTCCCCCCTCCACATGCTATACCAGCAACATGAGTTCCATGTCCAGAGGTATCAACTTGATTAACTATACTAAGTGGATTAGGTGCTTTAATAGCATTATTTATATCCTCCTCAGTGTAAACCATATCACTTTGTATATCATATATATATTTTATCCTTGTAGTTCCATCCTCATTTCTAAAGGCTGGGTGCATATAGTCAATTCCAGAATCGATAAATCCAACTATGACCCCTTTACCCGTTAAGTTATATGACTCCCATACCCTGGTTATACAAGAGGACTTATTACTGGCTAAGGAACTCGCATACATAGGTTTAGGTAATTCAAAATATCTTATCTCTGGAATCTGTAATGCCTTATCTAAATTTTCACCTCTTATGCTAATTACCGCAAAGTTAAATCCTAAATCTACAATACTTCCCTCTAAGGCAGTTATTTTCTCTTTTACTATGTTTATGTCACCACTTATAAGAACCGCTAACTCCAAAAACTCCTTTTCATTCTGCGGCTCATTAAAATATTCAGCTACCTTAACCCTAACTTCTCTAGGAACCTTGGTTATTAAATTTGTTAATGCATTAGCCTTTTCCATAAAGCTTCACTCCATAAAATACTATTATTTATATAATATGTTTTACCCTATACATTGTTTCACACTTATCCCTATATTTTATCCAAAATTAACCTCTTATCTTCTTCCTTAGACTTTAGCTCTTCTATATATCCTTATAAACTGCTCTTTACTTCTTAGTTCTTCTATAATACTTTAAGTCATTCTTCACCCTTACTTTTTATTTCTGCTTCAAATCTCTTTTCACTACTCACTTTTACTTATCTTTCTCCGCTCTTCAAATCTTTTCACCGTTGACAATTACTCCTTAACTATTCTCTCTTTAATAAATGAGTTTTCTTCAAAAAATAAATATGGCATATTCCCAATCTCCATGTTAAATATAAGTTATGCTCCAAATATTTAACCAGAAATAGTTAATATGCCAATTTAGCCTACAAATATAACTATAATTATATCTGTATAATTTATAATTGTAATTCAACGTAATTTAATTTCGCTATTACTTTTAATTCTCTTTTACTTATTGTATCTGCTCTCAAAGCATTCTTATTAGAAATTAATAAAATCTTATCTGAGTCTAGTCGTTTAACTTGTCTTAAGCATCTTTCTCCATTATACTCTACAAGACAAATAGAATTGTTTTCAATTTCTCCTGTTAAATTTGCAAAAGCAAGGTCATCCTTAGCAATTCTAAAGCTAAGCATATCATCATTCTCTACTTTCAAGAATATAACCTTATCTGGAGCGTACCCATTTATTCTATTAGATACAACAGGTAACTGCTTTTTATCAATAGCTTTATTTAAGTCATATCCATATACAGGTACACTTCTTAAAACTGAGCTGAAAGCATCACTCCATTGATTATCAATCTTTTCAAGAGTTTTGAATTTAGGCTTAACCTCTACTCTATCCTCTGCTTCTGCCACATCTTCAAAATTCATAGAGATATCATTGATTTCTTCACCTAAAATCTTAGAAACCTTCTCCATGATTGATTCATTAATTACCTTTCTACCAAGTTCAACATCCTTAATAAAACTTTCTGAAACTCCTAATTTTTTACCCAATGCCTTTTGAGTCAATCCCTTTTTAGTTCTAACTTGAGCTATTTTTTCTCCTATTCTACTCATTTCAAAGCCACCTCTGCTATCATAACAATACTTTTTAATATATTTATTACTATATAAATTTTAATTAATCCTCTATACATATAACCATGTATTATATATTTCACTGCTAAATCTAATCTATTGAATAATATTTATAGAAATATCCTCATAATATTTGTACTTAATTATTCTTAAAAACTCTATCTATAGATCTTAAAAACTTACTAACACCCTTATATTTAACCTTAATTTAAAAACTAAATAAACTCAAATATAAAAAATCAACTAAAGCTTGAATATAGCTTCAATTATTAATTTTTATTTTGTAAATTCTTAAAACTAGCTTTCTCCTGCATTAAATGTTCTGCTAAGTAATCAAACTTCCAATTTATAGATGTCGGAGTTACTCCAGCTAAAATAGCATCTTTTAGCTCAGGATATTTTCTTATATCCTTAACCATCTTCTGAAGTTCTGCTTGCATAAATCCATGAAATAATATTATGGGATCACAATTTAATTTTTCCTTCTCAGTAACTTCAGGAGTTGTGCCATCAATTATTTCACCAACAGTTAAATCCACCATATTGTTTTCTATGATTTTACATAAGGAAACCTTATTTAAAGCACAAAGACTTCTTAATCTAAAACAACTAGGCATATCAAATCCATAAACATATACAGCTTTCTTTCCCATAATTCTCACGCTCCTTTTCTTATACCCTATGTATAATCAATAACCACTCACTTAACTCCTAAAAGTTAAATAAGTGGTCATAAATTATTGTTTTACACTAATTACTTAGTTTCTGGCTCACCATATTCAACACCAAAAGTATCTACAGTTACGGATTCCATAACTTGATCTTCGTGAGGTCTATCAGCTCTATCTCTCTTAGAGTTAACTATTTCTTGAGCAACATCTAAACCTTCAGTTAATTTACCGAAAGCAGCATATTGACCGTCTAAGTGTGGAGCATCTGAAGTCATAACGAAGAATTGACTTCCTGCTGAATCTGGTACATAAGTTCTAGCCATAGAAAGAACACCAGCAGTATGTTTTAAATCATTTTTAAAACCATTGCTTGAGAATTCTCCCTTTATGCAGTATCCAGGTCCGCCAGTACCAGTTTTTTCTGGGCATCCACCTTGAATCATGAAACCAGGAATTACTCTGTGGAATATTAGTCCATCATAGTATCCTTTATTAATTAAGCTTATAAAGTTTTTAACTGTATTAGGAGCTATTTCTGGGTATAGCTCAGCCTTCATAACCTTACCATTTTCCATTTTTATTGTAACTATTGGATTTGTCATTTGAAGTCCTCTCCTCTTAGAAAAATTTTCTTAATTCACAATATATTATACCATAATTACCATAAAACTATTATGATAAAATATTCCTTCTCTAAGAAAATTCTTCTTTCAAAGAAATTATTTAATGACTTCCTTCTTAATATTCAAATTCACTTCTAAAACCTTTACATTTTGGGCAAAATTAATAATAACACTACCACCTGGAAGTATCATTATATTCTTATCATTTAAAAATTTTATAATTTCTTTGTCAGTTGCTTCCACATTATATACAATAAGCTCCTTATGGTTTACCTTTGGCTTCTTTGTACCATATCCAAAGTTAATTTCCTTTTCACTTAATTTTAGGTTTTCTCCAATATTTTCATCACATATAGCTATTGTAGCGTTTTCAGTTCCATTATCACAGACTATACCTAATGAACTTATTATATATATTTTATTGCTATCACTTGGATTGTTAATAGAAACATATTTAACAGCCTTATTGCTATCTATAAGAGCCTTACTTAAATAAAATTCATTACTTTTCTCATTGTTTAATTCCTTATCTAATAAAAATACCTTCATTGTTTTCTCACCTTATTTCTTATGATTTGCAAGTGTTGATTAGTTTCCGTCTTTTTTAATAGGTCTTATTGGAATTGCTTGCATTAGTAAATCTTTATTGCAAACTAAAACTTCTTGATACACCTTGAAATATAACTCCTCATTCCACATAAATTAATGTAATAAATATGAAACTTCTACATTATATTCATGTCAAAATGTTAATGTGCTTTAAAAGTTATATATGTAATTAGCCTAATTAGTAATTTAATATAATTTCAAGTACAAACATATAATCTCTAATTAATGTTCTACATTTGTATAATCTTTATATTTATTCTATATTCAGTTTTACATATAAATAAAATCAAGATTCTTTACTAGAATATATATACTTTGTAATATTAAATCTACATAATCGTAATTTATTATATATTAAAATTTTTTATCCTATAAAATATAAATAAAGTTTATTTAACGCAAGATATATATTAATAATTAATTTTAACTTTTTCTTCATAAGATTACTTACAACCTAAACACAAAAAATTAAGAAGCTTTAGTTGTACATAGAGTTCTCAATTACATTGCTTCACTAATTTAGAATTAGCATAGACAACTACATTGTTTATCTATTACACTAAAGCTTCTTAAAGTGCTTTTCTCTACAATACAACTGTACCGTAAATTAAAGCAAAATATATAAACTAATACTTCATTTACTTTTTAAGCAACCCATATCCCTTTTGCTTTTTCATAACTCTTATTAAAAACACTCTTCATTTACTTTTTAAGCAACTCATATCTCTGTTGCTTTTTTATAACTCTTATTAAAAATACTCTTTATCTACTTCTTAAGCAGCTCATATCCCAAAGCATTTATCTTATCATTATTTAATGAATTATATATAGTGACGCTACCATCTTCCTTTGATAAGTTAAGTAAATTCTCATCTTCAAGCAACCTCTTTAATTGATTAACAGTCCCTACACTACCATCTATAATAGGAATATCCTTACCTATTATTCCACTCAAAGTTCCCTTTATAAAAGGAAAATGTGTACATCCTAAAACAACTGCCGCTATATCTTCTTGCATATAAAATGCTACTCTATTTCTTAAATAATCCTCAAGTCTTCTTCCACTTATAACTCCATCTTCTATAAGTTCAACTAAACCTGGACATGGAAGTGGTCTTATTTGTCCTGAATTATTGCCGTATTTCTTCATCAGGTTATTGAATTTTTTTTCTGCTAAGGTCATAGGGGTAGCCATTATTAATATCTTACCCGGTCTATTAAGCTCAACAGCTGGTTTTAAAGCAGGTTCTATACCTATAATAGGAATATCCTTATACTTATCTCTAAGCTTTATAATAGCTGCACTAGTAGCCGTATTACATGCTACAACCAAAGCTTTTACTCCCTTTGATAATAAAAATTCTGTAGCTTTAAAACTTAGTTCTTGAACCTCTTCTACAGTCTTAGTACCATAAGGTGCATTTTTAGAATCCCCAAAATACACATAACTTTCTTTAGGCATTAATCTAACAGCCTCTCTCAATACACTTATACCGCCTACACCTGAATCAAAAAATCCTATAGGTTTTTGATTTTTTTCCATACTTTCACCACCATATTACTTACTAAAGTAATAATATTACTTTAAACTTAATAATATTATACCACGTGTGTTTTTATTTACTTTTATAAATTTAAAAATGTATTATATAATCTTCACTATTAAAACTATATCATGAAATTTTAACTTATATCTAAAATTATCATTAAGTTTATTTAGTACAAGATATTTAAGCTATGTAACTTTGAAACTATTTTGTAGGTTTATATCTATATTTTTATTCATATAATAATGAAACATAGATATAAATTACACTTAAAATTATCTATGGAAGCATATAACTTTAATATAAAAAGCTTCTCAACATTAAGTATTAGCTTTTTATATTAAATAAGTCTATCTATAACTCTAACTGTATAAACTTAATTGAAATATATACTATAATTCAAAGGTATTACAGATATATGGAAGGAAAGATTATTTTAAATATTAGAAATTAAATCCTCCTTAAAACCATATAATAGTTATATACCATATCATAACCATTTTCAATATAGCATAATCATATTTTAATTACATTTAATTTTATATAAGTTTACACATTGTACATTATAAAAAAATTTTTCTATATTATAATAATTAATAAGATAGTATTAGAAGGAGGAGAAATTCCATGAATAACAAAAATCTTATAGATACTTTAGAAGCTCTTTCAAATTCAGTTAAAGAAACTGTAGACACTGTATTAAAAGCTACAAAAGAAAGTGCTAATAACGTTGTAAAAAAATCTGAAAATATAGTTGAAATCTCTAAGTTAAATGCTTTAGTAGCATCTAAAAACAATGAGTTATCTTCAACACTTGAAAAAATCGGTGAAGTTGTAACACTTAAATTTGAATCTAATATTTATATTGATCCTGATTTAGTAGAATACGCTTCTCAAGTTGCTGACCTTAAAAATGAACTAGATGAAATAAATCAACAAATATTAAAACTTAAGAACAAAAAACAATGCTCTCAATGTGGTGAATACTTAGATAACACTCATGTTTTCTGTCCTAACTGTGGTGCAAAGCAAGAAGTTTACGAAGCTCCAACAGAAACTTGTACAGAAGATCCTAAATGTGAAGAAAAAGAAAGTGAAGAATGTCCTACTTGTTTAGAAGAAAATAATGCTGACAATAAAAGCGAAGATAAATAATACCTTAAACTAGCTATGTTCATAAGAATTAATCTTATTATGAACATAGCTCTTTTTAATTTTCACTTACTATGTGATATAAACTATTGTTAATCTATATGATTGTATATTACCTTCATTCAAGACCCTTAGTATATATTTTGTAATTATTTTTAATCTAAGTATCATTTCCCATATTAATATATAATCTTTTATATTCTTAACTCAAAAACCTATAGAATAAACTTCATTATCATGTTTATCCTATAGGTTCATACTATCATTTTTCTTTATATTTATTTTTCTCTAAAATATCCAAGTATAAACAACAAAACGAATGTAATTGGTATGTTAACCACTAGATTGGGTAATATATCTAACTTTACTTTTGTAAAAAAAAGTTCATAATCGTTAAAAATATTAACTCCATAATTAAACTTTTGTGAAATATATATCCCTATTACTGATCCAATAAATTGTATAATAATAATATATATTATTGATTTTTTTCTTGTTTTATTCATATATTTTAAACCGGAAAACCAGTGCTTTTATATGTGTTAGAATAGACTAAATTTCTTCTTCCTGAATCTGAATAGAAATATACCCCAACTACCAACTTAGACTTATATCTCCCTACAATTACTGTACCATATCCTGTTAATCCAAATTTATTATAGTTGTTTTCAATACAATCAGTTGCATATGAAGATATAGCAGCTGCTACTGCACTACCAGCAATACCCGTTCCTGGACCTCCTAAGTAACCAATTCCTGTACCTGCTGCTTGAATTACAGCACTAGTCACTAATTTTTCAGTCATTTTTCTACTAGACACATCAAATGTAAAATCAACAAATGAACGATCCCATTGATTAAACTCTCTAGTTTGTACTATATACTTATCATTTGTATCGATAGTTTCTGCATTTACAGTTAACTTAGGACTCATAGTGCATACCATAGAAGTAATTATAATGCAACTTAAAATTTTTTTCATAAATATATGCCTCCTTTTTTTTGCATCCTATTAAGTCATATACATATCATATTTATCCTAACTAATAAGAAAACCCATAAAAGTATAAAGCAAACGTTTAATCTATATATTAGATTTTATTTATTTTTTAATATTACTAAATTACTATACTATTAAACTTAAGCTTAATAACTTCTATTATTTTTACATTATGTTCATTATTTATTTCCTCTATAAATTTTACATTTAACTCAAAATTAATAATTAGTTTTCTTATTGAAGACCTATATACTACGTATTACCTAAAGGTATTAGCTTGCTCCATAAGTATAACATAACTTTTTTTACAATGTTAACCTTTTAATATTAATAAAGTAATATTAGTTAATATTTATATTTTTTTTATATAAATATACATTTATTGTCTTACAAAATATTCTTGAATCTAATACCCCCCTAAAATTTGTTAATCTTATTATGAACATAGCTCTTTTTAATTTAAGGTTATTATTTTCATATTAAAATAATAAAATATTACGTATAAAACTATCTAAGGGGTGTGAAAAGTGAAAGATTCTATTGACCTTTCAGCAATAAAAAGGACTTTAAACGAAATAACCTCTCAACAATCCAAGGACACAGTTGATAAAATGAAATTAAATTATTCTATAATACAAGTGGAAGAAGACATAACCAAGCTTTTTATTAAAATAGGTACACTATCTTATTCTGCACATAAAAACAATACTTTAATTACAAATGAACTGGATAGCTGTTATAAAAAATTGGATTTACTTCATAAGAGACTTGAGAGTCTAAATGATAGATTGAATTATTGAGAAAGATACATTTGAAAAATTTACTAATAATAGAGTATAAGCTCCTCTTTATTTGACAATAATTTTAATGGTTGTATAATTAAATATTATTTATAAAAATTACAAGTACCGATAATTATATGTAAATAATATAAGTAGTAATTTTATATACAAATATTTCTTATAGAAATAGGAGGATTACTTATGTTCAAAAAATTTAATAAAAGCATAATTTTTGCATTAACTCTTGTCTTTATTATGTCATTTATCACTGGTTGTAATAAGGATAAAGATTCTAATGCTAAGGACAAAACTAATGCAAAACCTGTTGTTGCGGTGTCTATAGTTCCTGAAGAAACCTTTGTAAAAGAAGTAGCTGGAGATTTAGTAGATATAGTTACATTAATTCCACCTTCTCAAAGTGCAGAAAGCTATTCACCTACACCTAAAGATATGCAAAAATTTAGTGAAGCTGACTTATACTTTGCTATAGGTGTGCCAGCAGAAGAAAACAATATTATGCCTAAGATTTCTGATTTTAATAAGGATCTTAAAGTAGTTAATTTAGATAAAGCAGTCTCTAAGGAATATAAGGATTTAGAATTTGCACCTGGTAGTAGAGACCCTCATATTTGGTTATCACCAAAAAGAGTTAAAGTTATGGTGGACACTATAGCAAGTGAATTATCAACTTTATTACCTGAGCATAAAGCTACCTTTGAAGAAAATGCTAAAAACTACAATGCTAAGCTTACAGAATTAGATAATGAAATTCGTTCTAGTATCGATAAATTAGATAACAAAAATATAATAGTATATCATCCTGCATTTAACTATTATGCTGAGGACTACGGAATAACTATGCATGCCTTAGAAGAAGAAGGTAAGGAAGCTACTCCTCATACTCTACAAGATTTAATAGACTTTGCTAAAAAGGAAGATATAAAGGTTATATTCTATCAAGCTGAAGTTGATAGCAAGCAAGCTAAATCCTTCGCTGAATCTATTGGTGGTGTTACTGAAATGGTTGAACCCTTAGCACCTAACTATATAGATAACTTAAAGAAAATGACTGATACATTTTTAAAAGTAAAAAAATAAATTTCAATAATTAATTCTAAAGATAACTTCAGAGGACTACCATGCTTCTGAAGTTATTTAAGTTCTAAGATAACTAAAAGATAAAGGAGGTGTATCATGGAAACTATTATAAATATTAAAGGCCTTCATGTACATTATGATAAGCACTGCGCTCTTTATGATGTAAATATGAATATACTTGAAAATGACTTTTTAGCCATAGTTGGTCCAAATGGCGGAGGTAAAAGTACACTTTTAAAATCCATATTAGGATTGATCCCTATAACAAATGGAGAAATACTTATAGCCGGTAAATCACCAAAGGAAGCTCATGGAATCATAGGATATGTCCCTCAGTTTTCAAAGTTTGATAAATCCTTTCCTATAAGTGTAGAGGAAGTTATATTATCCTCAACCTTAGCTAATAAAAGTCACTTATTTCATAGACATTCTAAATTAGATAAAATGCTAGTTTCTGAGATTTTAGAAAGACTTAATATTACAGACTTAGGTAAAAGACAAATAGGTGAACTTTCTGGAGGACAACTTCAAAAGGTTTTAATTGCAAGAGCTCTTGCTTTAAACCCTAAAATCCTTATATTAGATGAACCAACAGCTAGTTTAGATTCAAAGGCAAGTGAAGATATATATTCTATCTTAAAGGATTTGAATAAGGATAAAACAATCGTGCTTGTTACCCATGATATTGGTAATATACAAAATAATAGCTCTACCTTAGCCTGTATTAATAAGACACTTAAGTACTATGGTAAAGCAGAATTAAACAATACAGTTTCAGAGGAACTTTACGGTACTTCTATAAAGAACTTAATTTCCTTAAAAGAAAGAAACATAAGGAGGAAATGTTAATGCTAGAATCACTATTTAAATATCCCTTTCTTCAAAATGCAGTAATTAGTGCAATACTAGCAAGTATTGCCTGTGGAATAATTGGTACAATTATAGTAGAAAAGAAATTAGTAATGATGAGTGGAGGTATTGCTCATACAGCCTTTGGTGGTGTAGGGCTTGGGTACTTTCTAGGCATAGAGCCAATAATAGGAGCCTTAGTCTTCTGTGTTGGTTCTGCAATAAGCATTACTACAATTAATAGAAAAACTAAAACTAATACAGATAGTATTATAGGTATGTTTTGGGCTTTAGGAATGGCTCTTGGAATATTGTTTGTAGGGCTAACACCTGGATATCCACCAGATATGAATTCTTACCTCTTTGGAGATATTTTAAACGTATCTAGATTTGATGCCAAGTTAATGTTTGGTATGGATGTTATTATAGTACTTAGTATAGTTATGTTCTTTAACACAATTAAAGCTTATTTATTTGATGATGAGTTTGCTTTTACTATAGGTGTAAAAACAACGGCATTAGAATATGGACTATTTATACTTGTTGCTTTAACAATCGTTATATTACTTAGACTTGTTGGAATTATACTTGTTATGGCATTGTTAACTACTCCACCAGCAATAGCTAAACTCTTTACCTTCAATCTAAAGACCATGATGATACTATCATCTATACTTGGAATGGTATTCTGTTTAACAGGCTTATGGGTATCCTACACCTTAAATATACCTTCAGGATCATCTATAATCTTAATAACAGTTATATCCTACTTCATAGCTTATATGATTAAAAAATTCATACTAAAATCTAAACACTGCAATAATTAGCAATAAACTGCTTAAATAAGTAAAGAGCTTAAACATATAGTTTTTAACTACACTATATGTTTAAGCTCTTTTTATTTCATATTCCCATATTCTAAGTCATATTAAATTCATTTTAAAAAGCTATATATAGTAGTATTAAGCTATATATTAAAAATAAGATAAACACAGCATTTATAATACTGTAGATTATAATTGATATATTAGATCGATTCTTTTCCTTAGAAGTCTTAAGATTCACATAGCATCTAGTTAAGTAAGATGAGCAATTGGCAACATTAAGTATTAATAACACACCAAAAATTAAGAATAAATAAATGGTCTCTATAGCTTCTTTAGGTACATGAAGTATTGAGGATAGCAGCACCCCTATTACAATTAATATACTAAAAAAGCTTATAGCACTATTTAATACATATCCCCTTTTTATTTCCTTCACCTCCTTCAAATAAGATTTTGCTTTATAGGACACTTTTATTAATTAAATATTACATAGTAAAAACAAAGTATATCTTAATAAAAGCAAAAGGACTGCCACATTAATGATATGAAAATCACTAATTAAACAGTCCTTGTTAAATCAATTTAGGCAATAAATTGGTTTAAGCTTATCATAAACAATAAGAGAGTTATTACTTAAATAGTTTTAACTTAAATCTTATTATTTAGACTCTAATTCTACAAGTTTTTCTAGGATAAATTCTTTTACATCTCTATCTTTAATATTGAAAGAAGAATCATCTATATCACTTGGTCTAACCATAAAGAAGTTGATTAATAACTTGTTGCCTTTTATTAAGTAATCTTCACTAAACATTGGTGAGAAAACTATTTCAACGTCTTCATGTTTTGCATCTTTAACTGCTTCATTTACTTTAGCAATTAAAGCATCTACATTAAGCTTTTTAACTGGAACTATCATAGAATCCTTGTACTCCATGTCTTCCATGATCCACATGTTGAAGTTCCAGAATCTTCTTTCCTTTTGGTTACCTGTTAATGGCTCTCTGTTTTTAATAGCACTAAGTACTCTTCTCACTGATTCTGCATTAAACTCGTCATCATATATACAAGTCATAGCAGTCATTTGTCCTACATCGTGAAAAAATTTCTCAGAAACATTTTCTTTTTCACTTGCTGCTTGCCAGAAGTAGTTCATTACTTCTATAGCTTCTAAGTTTAATTTTATTGTTTTTAACATCAGTTTTTTCCCCCTGAGACTACTTTGTAAATAAGGTTAGTATTTTAATACTCACTAAAAATTATATACCTTATGCCCTTCTTATTCAACAAACAATTAAAAATATTAGTAATTGTCTGCTAAATCAGGAGTTATATAGTTCTATTTTAAAGTAATGGCTTATTTTAACTGCATACACTTAATTTCCTTGTATTTTGAGACTTAAAGAAAGGTAAAACATATAACCAATTTATTAGTATCCTTCTTAATATTTTTGTATTACATGTTATAATACATGACATGAATTTTTTAGTAATTTATGTATTAAGTCAACTTTAATTCTACTATATTTAAATTTATTAATTTAAATACATGTGGTTCAATATTAAATATATATTGTTTTAACATTACATAAGTTGCCCTATATATTATCCTTAAGATTACTTACATTATTATCTTTATACTCACTTATATTTCTAGTCTTAAGAATATCAATATAAGCTACTATAATCTTAATATTACAACATAATAAAAATGAGCTCTTTTACCTCTTTGTATATTTTTAACTTCTTCCGACTTAATATTACAACATAATAAAAAGGAGCTATCACTCCTATGTATAATTACACAGTGTAATAACTCCCTAAAATACTATTTTACTATTTCAATGTTTGCTTTAGCTTTTAAATCAGCTGTTTTTGCCATGTAAGCTTCTTGTTGCTTCTTACCTAATAATTGTTGAGCTATGTTGTTTTTAACTTCTTCAAAGCTCTTAGGAGCAGCATCTGTTTTGCTTACTAATTTGATTAAGTGATATCCAAATTGAGTTTTAACTGGTCCATTTACCTCACCTGGAGTCATAGAGAATGTCATTTCTTCGAATTCTGGAACCATGCTTCCTCTTGGGAATTCACCTAAATCTCCACCAGCTTGGCTTGATGGACAAGTAGAGTGCTCTTGTGCCATTTCTTCAAAAGAAGCTCCCTCTTTAATTTTTGCTAATAATTCATTAGCTTTTTCTTCAGTTTCAACTAAGATATGACTAGCTTTAGCCATTTCTGGTTGAACAAATTGCTCTTTATTTTCATTGTAGTGTGCTTCGATTTCTTCATCAGAAACTTTAGCTTCGTTAAGAACTTTTCTTAAAGCATATTGCTTTAATACGTTAGCTTTAACTTGTTCCATTTCTTTAATAAATTCTTCTTCAGCCTCATAATTACTATCAACAGCATCTGTATATAATAATTCTTGATTTATTAACTCTTCTAAAAGTCTTTCTTGACCTTCTGGTGAATAGAATTGAGCTGCAACCTGTGGTTGTAATCCTGAAAGTAATACTTCCATATCAGTTTGTGTTATTTCTCTACCATTAACTTTAGCTATAACTTTGCTCATTTTTAACTCTCCTTTAATATCTCTAGTGATACATCACTAAGATTCGTATTTATAATAAAAGCTAGACTTATTATAACATATAACTATTTTTACAATATATAGTTTACTTCATAAAACTTTATATCAATATCTTAAATATATTTAATAACTATAAATTTAGAACACTTACTAAATTTATATCTTTAAAGCTTTATAATACTTTCATGTGAGAAACTCTACATATATTATGTATCTTATATATTATCTAAAATTAAGCCTATTTTCCATATTAATATAGATGATATCAGAAAACTCTTTTCTTGTCTAATTTACTTCTCTCTATAAAAATAAAGCTCAAGTTATTATAGTCATTTATTAAAAATTTATACTTTCATAAATTTTTAAACATTTCAGACTAAAAAAATAACTTGAGCTTAAAATTTGCCTGTATACAAAATTTATCTATATATTATTAAGTTATCTAATTATAACTTATATAAACAATATTATGAAGCTTGAGTAACATTCTCTTTTACTTCTACAGGTTTTTTACCCATCTTCTTAAATACAGTACCACCAACAAATCCTGCTAAAGATCCACCTAAGATAGCAAATACAATTGCTAAAACAACTTTCTTAGGATCATTGAATCCAAATGGAGCTATTAAACCTGGAATAGGTGATGCTGTACCAGGCGCATTGTTTATTATTTTAAAACATGCAGCTGAAAGACCAGCAAGTCCGCCTCCGAAGAAGTTTGAACAATATATTGGAATAGGGTTAGCTGTTACTATATCCGCCTGAGTTAAAGGCTCTAACATAACTGCCATAACATTACTGTTATCTCCAAGATGTAATTTCTTAAATATTAATCCATTTGTAAATGAACCACCAACACAAGCGATTGCTGCAATACCCATTGCTAATCCTTGAAGACCTAACATTGCAGTTAAAGCCATTGAGCTTAGTGGAGATGTACAAATCATCTTCATTATACCACCTAAAAGGAATCCCATAACTATTGGTGATTGTTCAGCAGCAACTGAAATCATTCCTCCAATATTAAGTAAAGTAGCATCAACAATTGGGTTGAATCCCATTGCTATAAGTCTTGCTAATGGAGCCATTAATAAAGCACCAACAATAAGGTCTAAACCTTCTGGTAAAGCTTTTTCAACATATGGGGAAATTAAAGCAACTATATAACCAGCTATAAATCCTGGTAGAATTCCGTATCCTGAAACTGCAACACCTGCTGCTACAGCATATACTGGGTTTATTCCTACACTAAGTCCAACAAGTATAACTGCTGCTATACCACCCATACTACCTGATGCAGCACCAACTTCACCTAAAAAGCTGATGTGTAGTAAATCTCCACATACATATCTATGGATAGCCTCAACTAGGAATGTTGCAACCGCAGCATTAGCTAATCCTGACATAGCCTTTTGCCCTTTAGGCATTTTTAATGTAAATAATGAGAATAATACTAAAGTGAAAATTAATAATCCAATCCCTTTAACAATAGTAAACATAAATGATCCTCCCTTTAAATTAGATTTTTTTAAAAGAAATCAACTATTATTATTAAAAAAACACACCCCTGTTTGATATTTATTTAACAAATTTGTTCTTTTTTTTTATTTTTTTGTTATAATAACATTTGAAATTTTTTAATTAAAAACTTACATTTTTCGAAATACTACTTAACATAACTTAATACTTCCCACTTTTTTGGAATTTTCAGACTTATGTTTTTAAATCTTCATAAAACTGAAAGATTATTATTACATAATTCTTTTGAAATAATTACATAAAGTTAAACTTTGTTTTTTTAATAACAATATAATTAAAGTATACTGCCTAACTACTAATTACCTCATTAAACTTCAATAAGTTGTTTAGAATATTTAATCAATTGTTGTTTTTCTATTGATTTTTTTAATAATTGAAGGTTTGTAATAAAAAATAAATCATTATATGATAAAAATAAACTCATAACATCGACTTTCATATTATAATTTTTTTATTATATTTAAAGATTTCTCATAATGAATCTTTTTTCGACTTTTTTAGTGATAATTTTCCCATAACTTCATGAAATGACTTTTGAATCAAATTAAATTTCATTTTTTTGACTTCAAAGTCTCTATTCACAAACAATTGAATCCAATAATACACTCCTTAATTCAAAAGCAACTTTATTAATGCTTATCAATTGTCTATTAGACTATATATCACCTGAAATTATTTTTAGTATATCCACTAGAGTTTTTATTATGGCTATTATTTTATGGAACTTTTCCATGATTTTAATACTTACTTAACAACTTGAAACAATTTTTATTCTCTTATTAACTTATTAATTACTTTGATTGCTGAATTACTTTAATTTCTTTAACTTCTTTAGCTTCTTCAATTTATCAATTTATTTTATTACTCAGTTACTTTAACTTCTTAATTACTTTACCACTTCAATTACTTACTTAAATACTTAAAACATACTTATTCCCTTACTAATTAATTGCTTATTCATTAATCTTATTTTCAAAGAAAAAAACCAAGCTCCTTAGAACTTGGTTTTTTCTTTATATTAAATTTTATATGTTATGTATTCTTTAACCTTCTAGATTTAGCTTAATATATAAGTTTTAATTAATATTCCACATTTAAATAATAGTTACATTTATTCTATAGTGAATCTTACCTCTAAATACAATGAAGATTGTTTATTAGATATTTAAATTACACCTTCTCACTATAAAATATAATTCCATTTATAAATTTCTTTATATTTATCTTTCCTCTTAAAACCGTATTGCCTCTTATGTAGTCCATCTCTCTTTTTATTTGTTCAAAATTATATAAACCATTAGAGTATTCAATAAATATTTCATTCATGTAATCTTCTATACCTAGGTTTGCCATATTAATCATACCAACTGTAGCAGCTCTTCTTATTCTTTGCTCCATTGATTTAGGTGTATCAGTAAATAAAGTACATAATTCTCTCATTGTATAATCGTTAGCATTTTGATTATTCTCTATAAGATACTCAATAACCTGTATTATATCCTTACTTCCTATCTCACCCATTATACCTAATTTTTGAAGAATAGCCTTTATTCTAGTTACATAACTAGAAGTATCCTCTCTGCTTGAGAAGCCTCCTTGTATCCTATCATCACTAAAGATGTTTTGTATCTTATATAACTTTTTTTGAGCATCAATATACTCTATAACCTTCTTCATGATTTGCTCAACTTCTATGGCATTTACAGGTTTATGTATGTAAAATTCTACACCCTTTTCATAAGCCTTTGCTACCATTTCCTTATTATTAACCTGCGAAAGCATTATAAACTTAGTGTTGCTACCAGCTTCCCTACATTCGTTAACCACAGCAATTCCATCTTTATTAGGCATTAACAAATCTACTATAGCTATATCAGGCTTTAAATCTATTATATCTTGTATTGCATCAATACCATTGTTACAGCTTCCTATAACTTCGCCAAGATCTCTATCCTCAATTATCATTGTAAGTATATTTATAACATTGCTATCATCATCAACTAAAAATATTTTCATCTTTACCCCTCCAGTTCCTCCTTAGGAATTGTTATTATAAACTTAGTTCCTAAATCTTCTTCTGACATTACCTCAATCTTCCCATTTAAACTTTCTTGAACTATATCCCTTACCAAACTTAATCCAAGTCCTCTATTTATTTCTCCAGTATCATAATTTATTTTAGTAGAAAACCCTGGATGAAAGATACTCTCCAAGTATTTTTTCTTTATACCACCAGCATTATCTTCAATTATGAAAATATGATTAACCTTATCATATTCATGAGTAAATCTAATATATCTATCTATATCTTCTTCATCTCTATTTTTCATAGCTTCTATGGAGTTAGTAATTATATTTCTAAAAATAGACATTAAATAATAATGTTTATTTGTAAAAAAATCCTGATTTAAAATAAAGCTAAACTTTATTTTATCATCTGATATTATTCCATCACTCTCCATTGCACTTTTAAGAATACTTACTAATTCATTGAAATACATTCCTTCATCATGTAAGTTATTTTCAACGGCTTCCTGAAGCCCTCGAACCACTAATCCATATTCCTTTTTTACCTCATGTATATCTCTAGCTATATTTAAAGCTGAGCTTGCCCAAGTATCATAATTTTTATCTTTTTTAATATTTTCAAATAAGGTATATGCTTCTGTCATAGTAGACTCTATATGGTGCATGTTTTTTTCCATCCAAAACATTTCACTTTTCAATTTTGAAGTTAAAGATAATAGTTTTTTATATCTATCCTCATGTTCTTTACGTAGCAAGAATATATTATAGTATTCCATTGCATATAATGCAACCCAAACTAAAAATGACCTTACTATAGCAACACCAATTAATCCTAACTGCAACTTAAGATGAAAGATATGCCCATCCGTTCTTATAGTTAACTCTACTAAGTTTGAAAAATAGTCTATACCTAAAAATCCTATGAACAAATACTTCAATTTAAGAGTAGGATCAAACTTCTTATACAGCTTAAAGAAAATCCCATAATATATATAAAAGAATATTTCCGGGAAATATGTAGTTATTCCTTCCACAACACCTCCATAATTAAAAGCATGTATACTAACCTTTAAAACATATACAAATACAGCTGTTAAAATAGCCGTTCTAATAATATTTAAATCGTCAAAAATATATAATAATAGTGGAAAGAGAATTATAGCTATGGATATATCAAAATCCGATATAAATAAACTAACCTTTATTTGAGATATTATAGCCAAAATAGTAGCAACTAAAAAAGTAAGTTTTAACCCTCCACCTCTATCTTCTAGTTGTAAGTTATCCATTTTTATTACTCCTTTGCCCTTCTTATGTAAATCATATAAGTTTAAATTAATTCGCTACAATCTTATTGAAAGGTAGAGACCTTAAATAATAATCAATTCTAGCCTTACTGAAAAATAATTATTGAATGTATGTATATACTTTGTAATATTACATCTACATCATGGTATATTAAATATTAAATTTTCTATCCTATTAAAACATGAATGAAGTTTATTTAATGCAAGATATATACTTTAACTAACTTTAAATATAAAAAGAATTTTTTATTGATATATGCACATAAAAATCCCTTATTTACATTTAGTCTAATTAAATACATCTCCTTATATTTTATCATCATTATTCTAAGTATGTAAAATATTCCTCAATAAATATTCCAATAATTAAATTTATTTAAACTATTTCTAAGTATATATTCTACTTCAAAATATCTAAAATTATATATTCCTCAAAAACAAACTATATATAGTATGTTTTAAAATAATCTAAATACATCTTCCTACTTTAAATAAACTAAACCTCTATCCTTATTTTTAAGCAAACTATATATCTGTTTTAAAATTAGCTAAGCATATATTCTTCTAGTAAAGAAGTAAAAATAGACTCCACTCTAAAAAAGTACATGAAAATAAAAGAGAAGTGAATCATACTTAATATAATCATCACTTCTCAGAAGAACATATATTATCTTTAATAATTAATTCTTATTACTTAAAATCATATTATTTATATAAAGGAAACTTACTACATAAATTCTTAACCATGTTACTAATTTCCTCAAGGTTACCTTCTCTATTCTCTACAGCTAAATTTATTATCTTAGCTATTTCCTTCATTTCACTGATTCCGAATCCTCTAGTTGTAACAGCAGCTGTACCTACTCTGATACCACTTGTTACAAATGGACTTCTTTGCTCATTTGGCACTGTATTTTTATTAACAGTTACCCCTATGCTATCTAATAAAATCTCACAATCCTTACCTGTTATATCCTTATTAGTTAAGTCTATAAGTAATAAATGATTGTCTGTTCCATCAGAAACAATTGAGAATCCAAATTCTTTTAAGGCTTCACTTAATGCATTAGCATTATCCACAACCTCTCTTTGATAAGCTTTGAATTCTTCACTCATAGCCTCTTTAAAACACACAGCCTTAGCAGCTATTACATGCATAAGTGGTCCACCTTGAATTCCTGGGAAGATAGCCTTATCAATATCCTTAGCATACTTCTCCTTACAAAGAATCATACCACCTCTTGGACCTCTAAGTGTTTTATGAGTAGTTGTAGTAACGAAATCTGCATAAGGTACTGGATTTGGATGAAGCCCTGTAGCAACTAATCCAGCTATATGAGCCATATCAACCATCATATAAGCCCCTACTTCATCACATATCTCTCTAATCTTCTTAAAATCTATTATTCTAGAGTAAGCACTAGCTCCTGCTACAATAAGCTTTGGAGATACTTCTTTAGCTATGTTTCTTAAATTCTCATAATCTATATGTCCATCTTCTCCAACACCATAAGAATGGAACTCATAAAGCTTTCCTGAAAAATTAACCGGACTACCATGAGTTAAATGTCCACCATGAGATAAATCCATACCTAATACCTTATCTCCTGGTTCTAATATAGCAAAGTAAACAGCCATATTAGCCTGTGATCCTGAATGTGGTTGAACATTGGCATGTTCTGCGCCAAATAATTCCTTTGCCCTATCTCTAGCTAAGTCCTCAACAATATCCACATACTCACAACCACCATAATATCTCTTATGTGGATACCCCTCAGCGTATTTATTAGTCAATATAGACCCCATAGCCTCTGTAACAGCCTCACTAGTGAAGTTTTCTGATGCTATAAGCTCAATCTTCTCTTCCTGTCTACTTCTCTCCTGTAAAATAGCCTCGTAAATTTCATTATCTACTCTTTTCACATTTTCTAATTTCATTTGAAACCCCTCCTATTAAATAGTTCGACCAACTGACCTAGAAAGAATCGCTCTTTTACTTTATCTCATTGTAAATATTGTTATTTTATCACACATGTAAATTAAATGCACCTTAAATTTTTATAAAAAAATTATAATATTAAGGAATTTTTATCAATACCTATACTAAATCTCACTATATTCTAAAAATCTTATAATATTTAAACTTTCTAAGCCCTCTTAATTCTTATATATGTCTTAAAACTCTTCTATATATCCTTTTATACCTAAGCATTTTATCTGTTCTATCTTACTTATTAGTATGTATATATTTCTTCAATTTCTTTAACCCTGCTTCTTAACTATTATCTATTTTTAAAACTATTAACCTATACATGTTAACCTTTTTCTATATTTTGAACATCCTCACTCTTACTTATTAACTTCTCTCTATCTTTTAAACTTTTTCTATATCCTTGTAAATCACTTTTATCTAATCAATCTGTTTTAATAGATAATTATTATCTACAAATATATTATATCAAATACGCTTATTTTATGTCTACTTAATTCTAAATCATATTAATGAGCTAAATTCATAATAAAAATTATTTAAATAAGAAAGTATATATTATATAATTAAATTAAAACTATGAAAGCCATGGCAAAAAGCTACTATTTCAGCTTTTGAATATAAGGTCACAGGCTTAAAAGGAGACTTTAATATGGATAGAGAAAAGTACATAAAAGCTAAAGAAGCAATCGAAAAGACATTAACATCTCTAGAGTCAATTTTAAATGAAGATAGTCCAACTGGATTAAACACAGGTGTTAGCTACGAAAATCTTGATGATCTTATAGCAGAGCTAGACAGATTGACTAAAGTATTAGAAAGTTATTCTTAAATAGTTTAAGTTTTAATTTAATGAAAAAGAGATTATGTGAAGGTATCATTCCTTCATATAATCTCTTTTTATTTTATATACTCATATTTTACGTTTATACATGAATTTGTGTTGTTATATAATACTCTCTTTATAATATATTTATCTTTTTCCTTTAAATCTTCTTAATTCAATATATATCTTCATATTTCTCTTCCTTAAACTTCTTAACCTCAATATATACCTCAGCGTATTTCTTCTTTATAAGGCTTCTTAATTTTAAATATAATCTGTTATGCTAGTTGATTTTTCAAAATGGATTTTCAGCTTATAAGATAGCGAAGGAGCTAAATCTCCCAATTAACACTCTTTTAAATAAAATCCGCCGTGGTACGACTACACAAGTTAAGCAAGGAAACTCTATTAAGATGTATCTTGCATATACCAGTGAAGCTATTTACCGAAACAATCGTAAGAATTGCTACCTCAAGTTTAAACTCCTTAGAATATATAGCAGATACAACCGTATACTTTACACATTCACACCCTTCATTTGAAAATGAAACTAATAAACGTAATAATGGAGTAATACGTGGTTTTATTTCGAAAGGAAAAACTATAAACAATTAGTACCTTAATAAATAGTTATAGCCATTAAGAATATATCTAAAAAAAATATATTGACATAAATTAAAATAGTATGATAGAATCATTTTCAAAGTAAATACTTAAAATTCAGTGAAGAAGAGAGTAGTTTAAATGTATTTTATAGAGAGCTAAGGACGGTGGAAGCTTAGCAAAGAAGTTTAAATGAAGAGAGCTTTGGAGAAAACTATTTGAACATTTTATTTATAGTAGAATAGTTGGTTTAATCTGCCTTAAAGATATGAGATAATAAGTTTACTTATTAATTAGAGTGGTATCGCGATAAATTCGCCTCTTAGTGTTTTGCTAAGAGGCTTTTTTAATACCCAAATTTATCAGAAGATATAGATTATTTAGGCCTATTAAAATATACCTTCTTAAATTATATTAGGAGGAAATTTAAAATGAAAATTAAAGAAAAAGTTGTACTAGCATATTCTGGCGGATTGGATACGTCAATAATCATACCTTGGTTAAAAGAAAATTACGATATCGATGTTATAGCAGTATGTGCAAATGTAGGTCAAGAGGAAGATATGGATGAAATTTATGGAAAAGCTTTAAGAAGTGGTGCAAGTAAAGCTTATATAGAAGATTTAAGTGAAGAATTTGTAACGCAAGCAGTATTTAAAGCCATAAAGTCTGAGGTAAAATATGAAAATAAATATTTACTTGGAACATCTTTAGCTAGACCTATAATTGCTAAAAGATTAGTTGAAATAGCTCATAAAGAAAATGCAAAATATATATGCCATGGTTGTACAGGAAAAGGAAATGATCAAGTAAGATTTGAAGCCTCAATATCAGCCCTTGATCCAAGTATAAAAATTATAGCTCCATGGAGATTATGGAATATAAAATCTAGAGAAGATGCAATAGACTATGCTAATAAAAATAATATTGAGGTTGCAGTAACTAAAGAAAAAATTTACTCTGTAGATGCAAATTTATTCCATATCTCAACAGAAGGTGGAGATATAGAAGATTTAAAGAATGAGCACAAAGAAGATTTAGTATATAAAAAATGTATGCCGATTGAGAAAGCATCTGATATAGCAGAATATGTAGAGATTTATTTCGAAAAAGGAGAGCCAAAGAAAGTAAATAACGAGCAACTTTCTCCTGTAGAAATAATAAAGACATTAAATGACATAGGGGCAAAGCATGGTGTAGGGGTTATAGACATATTAGAAAATAGATTAGTAGGAATGAAATCAAGAGGAATATATGAAACTCCAGGTGGTACTATACTGTATGAAGCTCATAACATATTAGAAAGTGCTACACTAGATAAAGATACAATACATTATAAGCAAGTAATAGCTCATAAGTATTCAGAACTTATCTATAACGGAATGTGGTTTAGTAAATTAAAAGAATCAATAGATGTTTTTATAGAAGAAACTCAAGAAAATGTAACAGGTACTGTAAAGGTAAAGCTATACAAAGGTAATATAAAACCAGCTGGTATTTTTACAGAAAATGCATTATATGATGAATCTATATCTTCATTTGGAGATAGTGAATTATATGATCATAAAGATGCAGATGGATTTATAAATTTATTTACACTTCCTTTAAAAATAAAATCATTACAACAAAAGTAAGTATAGATAAAATTATACATCAACTAATTAAAACATCATTCATACAATGAAGTTTAATTAAATAAAGATAAATTCTATGAAAAAGAGAGTAGATATAAATTAAGTTTCAGCGAGCTAGAGTTGGTGTGAGTCTAGTAATAATGTTTATATTGAAGAGAGCTTTGGAGAATAATACCTGAATTAGTAGTATGGTATTAGGAATATCTCGCCTTAAGAGAACTGAGTGGATAAGTATAACTTATCAATTAGAGTGGTAACACGGAAATTTTCGTCTCTTGGTTTTATAACCAGGAGACTTTTTTATTTTAGTAAATATAAAATATATTACGAGGTGAAGTTAATGAAACTATGGGGTGGACGTTTTAGAAAAGAAGAAAATAAACTTATGGAAGAATTTAATAAATCATTTGATTACGATAAAGTATTATATAAAAAGGATATAGAAGGAAGCATTGCTCATGTATATATGCAAGTAAAGTGTAATCTTTTAACAAAGGAAGAAGGTCTATCTATAACTAATGGATTAATAGACCTTCATCAAGATATAGATAATAAAAAATTATTATTAGAAGGTAGCTATGAGGATATACACAGTTTTATAGAAATAAACTTAATAAAAAGAATTGGTGAAGTTGGTAAAAAACTACACACAGCTCGTAGTAGAAATGATCAAGTAGCAACAGATATGAGATTATTTGCTAAAGAAAGTACTATAGAAATAATAGATTTAATAAAAAACTTTAAGACAACTTTAAAAGAAGTTGCTTACAAAAATTGTGTAATCATGCCAGGATATACTCACTTACAAAGAGCCCAAGTTGTAACATTTAAACATCATTTAATGGCTTATTATAGCATGTTTGATAGAGATGAAAAAAGACTTGCTAATGCTTTAGAAATATTAGATGAATGTCCTTTAGGATGTGGTGCATTAGCAGGCACTACCCATAATATTAATAGAGAACATCCTAAAGAAAAATTAGGGTTCAGTAGAGTTGTAGAAAACTATATAGATGGTGTAAGTGATAGAGATTATCTACTTGAACTTATGAGTGATTTTTCAATAATAATGATGCATTTAAGTAGATTAAGTGAAGAGCTTATATTGTGGAGCAGTCAAGAGTTTAAATTTATAGAAATGGATGATTTATATACAACCGGTAGTAGTATAATGCCACAAAAGAAAAATCCTGATGGTGCTGAGTTAATAAGAGGAAAAACAGGTCGTGTTTATGGTAATTTATTTGGATTATTTACTGTTATGAAAGGATTGCCACTTGCTTATAACAAAGATATGCAAGAAGATAAAGAAGGTTTCTTTGATAGTGTAAACACTATTCAAATGTGTGTTTCTATTATGGAAAGAATGATTGCTACTTTAAAAGTAAATGAAGAAAATATGAAAAAAGCTATTAATAATGGTTTTTTAAATGCTACTGAGGTTGCAGATTACTTAGTTAAGGAAGGAGTTACATTTAGAGATGCTCACGAAATTGTTGGAAATATAGTTATTTTTTGCGAGGACAATAACAAGGCTATCGAAGATTTAGAACTAGATGAACTTTTTAAGTTTAGCGATGTATTTAAAAAAGATATCTATGATTTTATAGATTATGAGAATATATTAAACAAAGGATCTAAAAAGAATTTATTATAAACATGTATTTTTAAAATTTCACTTTAAGGACTAGAGTTTAGATTTTACAAAAGTTAAAGCCATTATAATACTTTTATTTCAATTCTAATGGTTTTAACTTTATTTATTAATATTTTTTAAAAAACTATTATTGAAATTAAGCATAACCAAAACCTAATAACGCTCCAATTGTCATAAGCAAATAAGATAAACTAAGATCTATTTATAAAAAATCTTAATACCGTAAAATATTTATCTTTAAAATCAATTTATAATTTAAGTAATAAATTTCAACTTTCTAAACTATATTTATAATATATGTTTTATCAAAGAATCTTCTTATTTCTTTTTTAATACAATATAAAGCAACAATAGATAAATCATTAACCTATAATTTTAATATTGAAATAAAGTAGCCCTTAAAGACTCAAGCCACATATATCATATTTTTATTACATGTAAAGCTTATTAAATTATTTAGGTGTAATAATAAATTAATCTTAGAACTTAACCCTCTATCTCTTCTATATTAATCTCTTCATAAGCTAACTTATACATACTACTTATTTTAAAGAAGGGGCAAACAATATATGAAATTATGTACACTAAATAATGCCTATAAACATCAAGATAACCTAACTAGCTACAAACTTTTTAAAGAATACAACATGCTAAATATTGAAGTGAATCCCTTGAACTTCAAGAGTGACTTATATAGTCTTTCAAAAGAAGATATAGATAAATTTATATTAAGTACAGTAGAAAGGAACGTAAGTATTCAAGCTTTTGAATATACAGAACCTGAGAACCTATTTATATTCAAGAATCGTAATACTAGATTAGAACTATTAAACAATATAAAGGATTGCATAATTCTTTGTTATAAATTAGGAGTGCCAGTAATTAATATAAACTACCTTAAGAATAATAACATGGATAATATAAGTAAAGATATGAGTTATCAAATTCTCTTGGAGTTTTTCGCTGAACTTGGGGATTTTGCAAACAATAAAAACGTGACTCTTACTTTAGGTCCATGTAGTAAGTATTCCTTAAGTAATGATATTATAAAGAATGCTATATTTCGTATTAATAGTCAGTGCTTAAACTTTATAAAGGAATTAAATAATCCCTATGTCAAGCTTAACCTTACAAACTCAATTATTTTAGAAAATCATTTTGATTATGAAGAATTAATAACCATAGCTTCACCTTACCTTCATAATTTTTATATAATTGAAGATTATTTAATACCATTAAACAACAAGAATGTAATTCGTAACTCAAGCTTACTCACGATTTTAAACTCAATTAAATATAGTGAATTATTAACCATAGACTTTAAGGATAGAAAAAATGTAAAAGATATAGTTCAGTTTTTATTACATTCAAATTTAGGTATATTATGATTATCTTTTTAATATATAAGTATTATAAAATAATTTTCACTATATTACCTATCAATCTATTTTAAAGTCTCTATATTATATATAGACAAAAATTAACCCCTCGTAATTTAATATTACGAGGGGTCATATCCGTAGTATTTATTCAGAACTCTTCATTAGTTAATTAATTGCATCACACAATATTGGGCTTTAATTCACTCAACTCAATATCATGTTATAAAATTTTGTTTTATTCGTTATATCCGCCACATGGGAAGCCATAGTCATCATTTTTTGGACATGGTTTTGGACATGGTGGACATGGTTTTGGACATGGTGGACATTGTTGACAGTCACCACTTAAACAATAGTGGCTTGGTTTATTTGTGTCAAGTATTAAAGGCTTAACCTTAACATTGTTATACCAAACCTTAACTAAATAAACTTTACCTGGACAAAGAGGCCCAAATAAGAATTGTCCATATTCATCTGTGAAAGTATGAGTAATTGGACAAAGTGATAATGGATCGCAAGGATTATTAACTGCAAATAATTTAACTACAGCATCCTTAACTGGTCTTCCTTTACAATTTATAACCGTACCATTAATAACACTTCTATTATCTTCTGGACACTTAACTATTGCTTCTATTTGTTCATTTTGAGTTGGATGAATTTTGAAATCTCCTGATCTGTAACCCATTCTATAATCCTCCTAAGTGTTTGTAATTCGGATATTTAATATCCATAGTTTAAATATATGTATTTTTGCCAAATTGTGTGATATATTTTTTATACATATATACTTTAAACACTTAGGTTATATGCATTAACACTTGAATTTACTAACTTCTAGTTAATTACTATTTTTTGAAAACTCTATAAACAAATTCATAATCTTATTTAAACACTTATCCTTATGACATATAAGTTTCAAATCTCTTGCCATACTTACATCCCTAATTCTGCTATAAGAAAGTTTCCCAGAAGATACTTCATTCTCTATACACTTTTTAGATATACAGGATATACCTAAGTCAGCCTCTACAGCTCTTTTTATAGCCTCCGTATTTCCTAAGCCAAATTGAAGATTATACTTTATATCATTTTTATCAAATATGCTTTCCACAACACTTCTAGTACCACTGCCACTTTCTCTCATTATCATTTTTTCTTTCGCTATTTCTTCTTTATCAATATAATCTATTCCATTAAATCTATGATCCTTAGAATATATGATAACTAACTCATCATCCCAAAAGTTTTCTTGTAGGATTTCTGAGTCTTCTATTATTCCTTCTATAAATGCAAAATCTATTCTATTCTTTAATACAAGGTCTTCTATATTTTCAGTATTCTCAATTATTATAGATACATCAATATCCTTGTATATTTTTTTAAATTTACCTAGAAGCTCAGGTAATATGTATATACCAATGGTAGTACTAGCACCTACAACTAGCTTTCCTGCTCTTAACTCCACAGAATCTTTCATGGTCTTCAGGGCATCTTCATATAAGTTTAGTATTCTTCTAGAATAATTCAAGAAAACTTCCCCCTCATGGGTTAAATAAAGTTTTTTACTTATTCTATCAAATAGTTTTACCCCAAGCTCCTCTTCTAGTTCATGAATACATTGACTTATAGCCGGCTGGCTTATATATAATTCTCTTGCCACCTCAGTCATATTTAATTTAGTTGCAACATTATAAAAAATATTTAACTTTCTTTCATTCATATTAACTAATTATTACTTAATCATATATAAAGTAGGTAAATCTAATTATATAAAATAATAGTTTTCCTTATGTAAATTATAAGCTTAAGTAATTTTCCCTCCATCTAAAATATAATAAGAGTCTACATCATTATTAAAATATATATATATTGTCTATTTTTTTATTTTTAATACAAATCATAACATCATATAATGAAATATTATATCACAAGCATATGTAATCAGTACTATATATTAAGATATGCATTGCCAAATTTAATACTAAAAGTCTAACCTACAAAATAAAAATAGGGTGTGTATTAGTAGCATAACTACTAACACAATCACCCTTAAAGTAAATTTATTTTAAATGATTTATTTATTATTAAATTTATTTTTTATCTTGTTTCTTTTTAAATCCTAAACCTAAAGCTCCAAGAACTACAGCTAAAGCTCCAACTCCATAAGCACCTAAAGGAATAGTTTGTCCAGTTTGTGGTAACTTATTACCTGGTTTGTTTTCAGGCTTAACCTCTGGCTTAACTTCTGGTTTTGGATCTGGTGTTGGTTCTGGATCTGGTGTTGGATCTGGGTCCGGTGTTGGATCTGGGTCTGGTGTTGGAATTGGATCTGGTGTTGGGATTTCATTAACATCTAATTGATCCCCATTACCATTTGCTAATATTTGAGTTCCATATCCATTTAATTCACTGTTGTATAATGCCTTAGCATTATTGTCTTCGTCAACGAAGATCATGTGATTTAATTTCCAGTCCTCTTTATTACCCATCATATAGTGTACGTTTGCACTATATAAGTTACCTTCTTCTTGTTGTAATTTCTTTTCAACAATTTCACCAGTCTTAGTATTTACATAAGAAGCTCGAGCTTCTTTAATACCTTCATTTAACTTGAAGAAACCTTTAGCGTCTGCTCCTACACTATTTATAGATATACCCTTAAGGATAACATCTGCATCAGCCTTTTGAGCATCCATATTTGAAGGCATGTTAGCTTCATCCATCTTAGCTATGTGGATTTTAGCTGAACTTCTATCCTTACTTTCTTCAACAACGAATACTTTTAATCCAAGATTATCAAGCTTAACACCATGTTGAGCTTTTTCATCATAGTAGCTCTTACTATCATTAAAGCTAGGAACTGCATCAGTTACATTATCAGTAGTGATAGTACCTTTACCCCAGTCAATGTTAAGTGGTGTAGTATCTCTCAATCCGAATGCAGCATCATGCATGTTGAATCTTCTATTATCAACTCCACTTGAACCATCAGCTTTGCTATAAGTTACTAAATCTTGTCCAGCATCAACTACAAGAACGTTAGCTTCACCTGGATGTTTTCCATAATCTTGATCTGGTTTACTTGCAAGGAACTTATCATTTACATACCACATTAATAGACCGGCATCATATTTAAGGTCTTCGTAATGATTCCATGGGAAGTTTATAAGACCTTCATCAACTAATCCATTTTCACCATTTCTCCATTCTAAGAAGTAACGTCTTCCTGTATGTTTGAAACCTTCAGATTGCTCAAATCCTTTTAATTCAAATTTGCTAGCTCCTTCAGCATCATCTTCAAATATAACTGCATCATCAGCAGAAATCTTAATTTGATCTACAAACATACCAGGCATAGAACCATTAGTATCATTCCAAATGTGGAACTTAAGCTCTATTTCTTTACCAGCATATGCACTTAAATCAAACTCAGCATCTACCCAAGTCTTGCTTGTTCCTGTTATAGCATGTCCTGGATTTCTTTCTCCGCCTTGGTTAGCATTAGGGTTAGTATCAGTTGTGATATTACCTTTTACAGCTTCCCACTTATCAGTACCAACTTCTTTTACTTGAACTGATGCATAATCCCAATCTTCTTCTATATCATACCAAGTTTTAAATTGTAACTTAGCTGCTTTATTTGCTTTTAAATCAACCTTATTAAGAATCATATCACCAACGTGACTATCGCCAGTTCCACTATAATAAGCTTGTTTACCTTGAATCATATCAACTATTTTTTCTTTGTTGTCTGGTAATTGGATAGCAACGTTATTAAGTCTATTCCCTCTTACTGAAACTTGATCTAATTCTACATCCATACCATCAGCATCAAGATCGCTTAAGTTAATATTTTTAGTGTTACTCCAATTTAACTTCTTGCCCTTAGCCTCAAAAGATGTTTGTAACTGATCTCTACAATAAGCACCATAACTATTAGGCATAGCTCCTCTTATTGTACCAGTATAACTACCACCCATTACAGACCAGTTTTGAACTGCTGGATCACCATTACCATATAAGTCAGGTAATCCTAAAATATGTCCAAATTCATGGTTAAATAAGTCTATTGGCATATCTTGAGACATTACAACATAACTTTGAGCTTTCCAAGTCTTACCATTGGCATCTTTAGCTTCTGGTACTTGATAACCTGAAGTAGGGTACCAATCAATATTAGCTCTAAACGGCCATATAGCATCTTCACCTAAAGAACCACCACCATGCTCTTCACCAGTACCTGGGTGTAATAATACTATAGAGTCTATTATTCCATCTGGTTCATAATAATTTCCATCACCATCAGCATCAAATTGATCTTCAACATCATATTGACTTAAATCTATATTTGGATCATTAACTGCATTTTGGAATGCTTCCATTACAAGCTTAGTAGCATTGTTTTGGTCACTTCCGCCACCATAGTCAGGGTCATTTGCCCCATAGAATGTAGCATTATTTTTAGCTAAGTATGGTCCAACTACATTCCCATCTAATGTATAACTTCCACCTGATTCTTCTTCAAAGAATTTCTTAACAGTCATATAGTCTCTTGTTTCAGCTGTTAAATTTCCTTCTTCATCAAGTTTACCTGCATTCCCCTTATAAGTATTATCCCCAAAGAATATGTTTTGATAAAAATCTGCTGTAAATTCTGGTGGATTAACTAAATAGTTATTTACTGACCATGTTTCATTCTTAACAAAGTCTGAATATCTATAATCTTGATATTCCATCATAATTACCAATGGTTTGGCTTTTACCTTTTCTCCATTCCATTGAGTTTTCTGAGCTGGAGCTATTGAGTTATTCACTCCTAGTGGAGCTGCTTCAACATTTGCCATAGGCGCAATTAAGCCTAACATAAAAACAGTAGAAAGTACCTTAGTTAGAGTTTTTTTACTAAACATTTTATCCCCCCATATTATAAATAAATTAAAAACCTAAAGAATAATTCAGAATATTAAAACTTTTGAAATTTTAAAACTTTAAAACTTTAAAACTTTTTAACAATTGTAACAAAGTAATAAATTTAATACAATAGTTTTTGTAAAATTTTTACCATTTTTGCCAACATATTTTTCCGACTTTTTATTTTGATTTTCGCACTTTAAGTTGCTAACACTACGACTTATCATAGATACTTTTTAATTAGAATTACAAAATTCTACTCTATTAAGAAATTTCTGCTGTTATATAATTTTATTTTTTCATATTTTTATTATTAAAGTTTATTTTAATTATAAAATTCATTCAAAATAAATTCAAATAAACTTAATAATTATGAATTTTTTTCCTTTCTTCCTTTTTTTCCAAGATAACTAAAACTAAAACGGTTAAGGCAGCTAAATAATCTGCAATAGAAGCGGCTAAAAATACACCTTCAGCACCTATTATTGCTGGTAATATCAAAGTTGCTGGTAAAAAGTAAATAAAAGACCTTCCCATAGATACTAAATTTGCATAAAAATCCCTTTTTGTAGCTTGATAGTAATTAGCATAGGTGTATACTATTCCAACTATAGGAACTCCCCCTAAATACATTAGCAAACGTTTGCTAGAAAGTTTTACCACTTCAGGATTGTCATTAAATATAGATACTATAAATTCTCCACCAAATATAAATAACAACAAAAATAAAAATCCTACAACTACATCTACTTTAACAGTTAATCTTAGAACTTCTTTCACTCTGTGATTTTTACCAGCACCAAAGTTATAACCTATAATTGGCTGTATTCCCTCTGCTATTCCTAGCAAAGTCTGTGCAGATATACACGATATGTATCCAACTATAGCAAAAACTGAAACATCAATTACAGTACCATACTTCAAAAGTAGCTTGTTTTGTATAAGACTAATAACACCTAAAGATATTTGTATTCCAAAGGATACAAAACCTGATATAACAATAGCCTTTAAAAGTTTTACATTAAACCTTAAATTTTCTTTTTTTATCTTAATATTAGATTTTCCCTTAGTAAAATAATATAACATGTAAAGACAAGATAAAGTCATACATATTGAAGTAGCTAGGGCTGCCCCCTTAATTCCAAACGGAAGTACTGATACAAATAACCAATCAAGCACAACATTTCCTAGTGAACTAATGACTCCCACCTTCATAGCCACAGCTGGTTTTCCATCAGCTCTTATAATTGGATGAAGTGATGTTCCTATCATTTGAAAGAAGGCTATACAAAATATAATCTTACTATAATCAATAGTTAAGCCTAATACCTCTCCACTTGCTCCTAAAAAACTCATTATAGGACCAACAAATATAAGCACTATTGCACTTATTGCTAAAGCTATACTTCCAAGAGTAATCATAGCAGTTCCTAAGACCTTCTCTGCTTCCTCATCTTTCCCCTGTCCTCTTTTCATTGAAACCCATATGGATGCACCTACACCAAAGAGAGCTGCTATAGCCCCATTTATACATAAAATAGGGAATTGAATATTAATAGCCGCTAAGCCTAACTCCCCAACATTGTTTCCAATAAAGATTCCATCCACAATAGCGTACATAGCATTTACCAGCATCCCCACAATACCTGGTATAACAAACTTAATAAATAAACTCGGTATTCTCTTTTCTAAAATTTCTTTGTGCATAAATTTCCCCCTTACGTAAAAAAATAATGGCTAAAATATAAGTTTTCTTTCATTTTTAGCCATTTATAACTATAATATAACATATTTTAGATTTTTATTCAATATGCTTCAATATACTTCTTATAGTTTCTTATATATTCGATTTTCTTTATACTTTAATAAACAGCCTCCGTATAATTATTCATCAAAGCGATCTAAATTCATTACTTTGTTCCACACTGCTACAAAATCTCTTAAGAACTTCTCTTCATTTCCATCACATGCATAAACCTCTGCTACTGCTCTAAGTTGTGAATTTGATCCAAATATAAGGTCTACTCTACTTGCAGTCCATTTTAAATTTCCTGTTACTCTATCAAGTCCTAGGAACCTTTCCTTAGCCTCAGGTGATGGTTTCCACACTGTATTCATATCAAGAAGATTTACAAAGAAATCATTTGTAAGACACTCTTCTCTTTCCGTAAATACTCCATCCTTAGAATTATTATAATTAGTATTTAATACCCTCATTCCACCTATTAATACTGTCATTTCTGGAATTGTTAGAGTTAATAATTGTGACTTGTCAATTAATATATCCTCTGCCTTTACTGAATACATACTATTTACGTAATTTATAAATCCATCTGCCTTAGGTTCTAATACACTAAAGGATTTTATATCTGTATCCTCCTGTGTTGCATCAGTTCTGCCTGGAGTAAAAGTTACATTTACTTTATAGCCTGCCTTCTTTGCAGCTTCTTCAACTCCTACACAACCACCTAAAACTATAAGATCCGCTAAAGAAACCTTTTTTCTTCCCTTTCTATGATGACGATTAAATTCATCCTGTATATCTTCTAATACCCTTAAGACCTTTCTAAGCCTTTCTGGCTCATTTACCTGCCAATCTTTTTGAGGCAACAATCTTATTCTGCCTCCATTTGCTCCCCCACGTTTATCAGAATCCCTAAAGGTTGATGCTGAGGACCAAGCTGTTGCAACTAACTCCGATATAGATAATCCCGAATCTAAAATCTTCTTTTTAAGTTCACTTATATCCTTATTGTTAATGATTTTATAATTAGCTCTTGAAACTGGATCTTGCCAAATGAAATCCTCCCCTGGAACTTCCGGTCCAATATACCTTGACTTCGGCCCCATATCTCGATGTGTAAGTTTAAACCAAGCACGTGCAAAATCCGCCTCAAATTTTTCTGGATTATCTAAATAGTTCTTTGCTATTTTTTTATAAATTGGATCATAAATAAGAGATAAATCTGCTGTAGTCATCATAGGTCTATGCTTTTTAGATTTATCAAAAGCATCCTCAACCATATCCTCTTCCTCTACATCCTTTGCTAGCCATTGATATGCGCCTGCAGGACTTTTCACAAGTTCCCATTCATATTTAAATAAGGTCTTTAAGTACCCCATTGTCCATGCTGTAGGCTTTGCCTTCCATGCCCCTTCAATACCACTACTTATAGTATCTGGGCCCATGCCTGTCTTATAGCTATTTTTCCATCCAAGTCCTTGTTCTTCAATAGGTGCCGCCTCTGGTGCTTCACCCACATATTTAGGAGATGCTGCCCCATGACATTTACCAAAGGTATGTCCACCAGCTATAAGCACAACTGTTTCCTCATCATTCATAGCCATTCTTGAAAATGTTTCCCTTACATCATGAGCCGATGCTACAGGATCTGGATTTCCCTTTGGCCCCTCTGGATTCACATAAATCAATCCCATCTGAACAGCAGCTAAAGGATTTTCAAGTTCTCTAAAAGCTCTCTCAGATTTATTACGGTCAGCTCCAAGCCACTCTTTTTCACTTCCCCAATAAATCTCCTCCTGAGGCTCCCAAACGTCCTCTCTTCCTCCACCAAAACCAATAGTCTTTAGTCCCATAGATTCTAAGGCACAATTACCTGTTAGTATAATAAGATCTGCCCATGATATCTTATTACCATACTTTTTCTTAATATCCCAAAGCAAACGTCTAGCTTTATCTAAATTTATATTATCCGGCCAACTATTAAGCGGAGGAAAACGTTGAAGTCCCTGACCTCCGCCCCCTCGCCCATCACCTATTCTATAGGTTCCAGCACTATGCCAAGCCATACGAATAAAAAAAGGGCCATAGTGACCATAATCAGCAGGCCACCATTCCTTTGAATCTGTCATAAGCTTATACAAATCATTCTTTAGTCCATAATAATCTAATTTACTAAACTCCTCTGCATAATTAAAATTCTTAGACATAGGATTACTTTTGTCACAGTTTTGACGCAAAATATTAAGCTTAAGTTGATTGGGCCACCAATATTCATTCGTAGTACCACTACCAGCTACCCCACTACTCTTGCCCGTAACTGGACACTTCATTTCCGACATATAATCTTCTCCTTGTATGAAAATATTTTCACAGTAAATTATATGATTATTACAGATTTATATATCAAAATAATTGAAAACTACAGTTTTAATTTAATTCATAAAAAAATAAGAGTTAAAAACTTAACTCTTATTTTTCACTATCCTTTAATTCTCTTTATTCTTGCTGTACCTCAATTCCTCGATTCTTCTTTTTCCTCTCTATTAAAAGTATTATCATAACTGTTGTAACTGCACAGTAATCAGCTACAGCTGCTGCTATAAACACTCCTTCTACTCCAATGAAGGCAGGAAGTATTAAGGTTGCTGGAAGTAAGTATATAAATGAACGTCCCATAGAAATTAAGTTAGCATATACATTCTTCTTAGTTGCTTGATAGTAATTAGCAAAAGTATATACAAGTCCAACTACAGGAACTCCCCCTAAATACATAAGGAGTCTTCTGCTTGCAAGTTCAACCACCTCTGGATTATGGTTGAATATAGATACAATCAAATCTCCACCAAAAATAAAAATAAATAAGAATAAAAATCCTAAAACAAAGTCAACTACAATTGTAAGTCTTAGAGTTTCTTTGGTTCTCCCAATATTTCCCGCGCCATAATTATATCCAATTATAGGCTGAATACCCTCCGCAACTCCTACTAATACTTGAGCAGACATCACTGATATATATCCAACTATAGCAAAAACAGAAACGTCAATAACATTACCATAGTTTAAAAGTAACTTATTTTGTATTAAAGTCATTATTCCTAAGGATACTTGAATTCCAAAGGATACAAATCCAGAAATCATTATAGTTTTTAATAAGTACGGTCTGAATCTTAAATTGTGTAGTTTTAACTTAACATTGGATTTTCCACTTACAAAGTAGAAAAGTAAGTAACTTCCTGCTAAGGTCATACCTATTACAGTAGCCCATGCAGCTCCCTCTATTCCGAAGCCTAACTTAATTACAAAAAGCCAATCTAAAACTATATTAATAAGAGCACCTGTAACCAAAACCTTCATAGCTAAAGCTGGATTTCCATCGGCTCTCACAATAGGGTTCAATGCACAACTTAATACATAGAAAATAGTAAACATAAAAATAATCCTACTATAATCCATAGTTAAGGTAAGTACTTCCCCCTCTGCTCCTAAAAATATCATTAAGGGTTCTAAAAATGTAAGTCCTATTATAGTAATAACAAGAGCTAAAACAACCACTGTTAAAATAGTAGTACCCAGTAGTTTTTCAGCTTCTTCCTTTTTTCCTTCTCCACATTTTATAGAAATCAAAATAGATGCTCCAACACCAAATAACATAGCAATAGCCATATTAATACAAAGCACTGGATAGTCTATGTTTACACTGGCAAGTCCAAGTTCCCCAACTCCATTGCCAATAAAAATGCCGTCTACAATAATATACATAGCATTTACAAGCATTCCCACAACTGCAGGAATAACAAACTTAATAAATAAACTACTTATTTTTTTTTGTAATATTTCCTCTCTCATAAGTCCTCCATAAAATTACGCTCATGTTGCTTCCCTACATAAATAAGCTTTTCATATATGCTTATACTATGTCTTAATCCCCTATGCCGTTCCCTAGTAATATATTTTCCCCCCTCATATATCCTTATATCCTCCATTTGTATAAAGTTTTAGCCTAAGACTATTAATTATACACGAAAACAATACACTTAATAACCCCCTTCAAATACCCAAAGTAGCTACATTGTCTTTAATTATTTAAAATCTTCTATTACACTTCCTCCAAAATTCTGCCCTAAATACTATGAAATCATTAAAGAATCTCTCTCATATACTGAGAATTTACCCAAACAACTACCCCACATACTATAAGAATAAAAAACTATACCTCAAATACTAGGAAATTATAAAAAAACTATGCCTGATACTATGAAGTCAAAAAACAGCTACCTCAAACACTCTAAAATAAAGTATTTGAGGTAGCTGTATATACTATTATTATATCCAAATTGCTTCTTTTAATATAGTTTTTAAATATATAAAAATATTTCTTTACTATAATATTCAACTAATATTTAAGTTGCTTCTTTACTATAGTCTTAGACTAAATTAAAATTGTTTTTCTACTATAGTCTTAAGATCTATATCCAAGTTGTTTCTTTAATATAATCTTCAACTAAATCTAAGCACATCTCTGGATGTATAGTTTCTTCATGAGAAATAGCTATTATAGACATTGCCATAGCATATCTCACGGTTTCCTTCATAGATAAGCCATTCATATACCCATAGCATATTCCTGCTACAAAGGAATCTCCTGCCCCTGTAACATTAACTACTTTTACAGCACTGCTTTTTAAGGTTCCACATTCATTAGCATCAGCATAATATATCCCATCTTCATCAAGGCTTATAAATACCTTCTCAACACCTAAATCTAAGAAATACTGTGCTGCTCTTTCAATGTCTTCCATAGTTTCTAGCTTAAAGCCACATAAAGCTTCTGCCTCAATTCTATTAGGCTTAATTGTATGAAAGTGCTTAACTAAATGTTTTATATGCTGTGCCTTATTTGCAGACACTGGATCTAAAATAAATTTTGTCTTACCACTAAACTTTGTAACTATATATTCTAAAATCTCAGGGTTATCAGTATCTAAACAAGTATACTCTGAGTTTTCTATAACCTCTGCCTTAGAATCAATAAATCCTGTATCTATCATGTCCAAGCTTTTCATGTCTACTATAGCTGACACCATTTCACCTGAATCATCTAAAATAGCCATATATGTTGGTGTAGAAACATTATCTAATATAAGTGAGTTACTCATATTATATCCTATTTCTTCTGCATTACTAAGCACTCTCTTTCCCATCTCATCGTTACCTAAAACAGAGATAAACTCAGTATTAACTCCAACTCTACATAAATTTTCGGCTATATTACGGCACACTCCACCTAGTGATACCTTAACCTTACCTGGGTTTGAATCATAGCATCTTAATTGTCTGTTACTAAGACCAAATATATCTATAATAGAAGCACCCAATACTAAAACATACGACTCTTTATTTTTCATTCTTCCCCCTCCTACCTAGCAATATAAATATTATCATATAAAAGAGGTTTATTGAATAATAAAGTTGAATTTTGTCGCAATATATTAAGATTTTTTATTGGAAAACTCTATTTATTTTCCATATCACTCAATCTTTCATTCAAAATATTAATTTGATTACATAAACAACTATTAATTTCTTGGAGATTAGAAATCTTTTCATAAATCTCCTTAAACTCTTTTGAAGTATTTTTATCCTTTTTACTACCTTCTTTTTTGCCTTTACCATGACCCTTAGATTTACAATTACAATAAATTTTACATTTCTTTATTAAGGGATTTTCTACATTGCTTGACTTGATGCCTACCCTGATATGTGAATTTTATTTGACTCTCTTATGAGTACAACCTACATTCTTACCTAAACTTCTTTTTTCAATGAAGCTTTCATCTTCTCTAAAACCTTTTTCTTTCTTCTTCTACAAACATGATAACTGCAATTATTTTTTTCTGCATACTCCTTAATTGATTCTCTTAAAAAATAATAGCTAACAATTAAATTACGCTCTTCATTATTTAAATTTCTAATTTCATTAAATAAATGAGTTCTTTCTTGCTTTTCTATGACATGTTCTTCTACTGAAAAGCCATCCCTCATAGTTTCAATTCTACTAACATTAAACTCCTCATCTATGTCAAAGGCCTGCTCCACACTATACTTCGCATTTTTTCTTATATCCATGTAATAATAATTTCTTAAAGACTTAACTAAATATCCAATTATTCTATCTTCCTCAAACCCTTGAAATTTATTTAAATCTACCTTACCTACTATAAGAAACAAATACATATAACCCATTTGCATAAAATCTTCTCTTTCATAACCATTAAGAAAACTCTCCCTGCTATACTTTTCTATATATGGACTAAATACATTTATTAGTTCCTCAGAAGCTTCCTCATTATTTAACTTAACCTCTCTTATAAGCTCAACTATGTTCCCAAATTTTTTATTGGTAAACTCCATACCCCTCTCTCCTTTTAATACCATCAATGCTTTATTCACTTAGAATACCTAAGCCTCAGTTCATCCTTAAACTTTAAATCAATCCTCCTTATCTCCTTTCCATATTTCAATCTATTAATCTCCTTTAACTTCTTTACGCTTCTCTATTACTTCTACTTATCTTCTATATTTCAATCTCTTAATCCATTCTCTCTATTTTTCAACTATTCTCTCTTAGTTTTTCTCCGTCTTTTAAATATCTATATATAAAATATGCTTTTTCATCAAATCACTGTTCATTTTTCGTAAAAAAAGTTGCAAAATAATATAAATTATTTTGCAACTCACAAATTATATTTATTAAATAATTTAAGAGTAAATCATTTAATCACACGTTCATTTCATCTTAGGATTCTTAATATGCCAATAATTTTAATAACCAAAACCGTATGCCAAAATAGATAATAGTATTAATCTGTATACTCACACTACACAATTATCATATTTTAAATTAAACTAGTTTATTTTTCTTATTCTTCAAATTCCTTACCACATTGAGAACAAATCATCTTGCCTTCAACCTTAAGATGTGGAGTCATCTTACCGCACACCGGACAAGGCTTCATATCATCTCCGTACCCCTTATTTTCAGTAGTCGGATCTGACATAATTCCTAATAAAACTAGTATAGAAGAAATACCCACTACAACCTGAGTTACAACATCTACATTAACACTAACATTTAAAAGTGCAAGAATTGCTGCCACTTGTGAAACTATACTTATTACAACGGAAGGATTTTTTAATCTTTTTAAAATATTTTTAATTTGCTCCACAAAACATTCCTCCATTCTTATAAATTAATATATAACTTATTAGGAAATTACTATTTCACATAAATTTCCACACATACTTCCCAAAGAAATTATATACCTATATTAACATATGATATTTTTCCTCTGTTTGTGCAAAGTTTCTCATGTTTTTTACAATTTTCACAACTAATATAATGGTTAAATGCAAGTTTTAAGGATTCAATAAATCTAATTTAAAATATATTTAGATAGCCTATACTATACTTTTACAAGATAGAAATCTAACTATAATGTCTCGATTAAATCTTAACGTAATATTTAATACATAAATATACTCTATTTAATAGACTATACGTCTCATTAAGTACTTATTTCCTATCCAAAAGTATTATTTATAATACCTCAAACTCAGTAAAAAATATACATCCTTTTATGCTATAATTTACCTCCTTTACCTAATATATTTCACCTTAAAATTCATCTATTATATTAGTTGTACTTTGAAATTTAAAAGGTATAGTGAAAAGATTATTTCTTAACCTATCTTATATAATAATCTTTCGCTAAATTTAAGGGGGATTCTATATTATGAAAAGTAAAAAACTTACAGCTTTAGCTTTAGCCGCAGCATTAATGACAGGAGCTGCTGGATCATATGCTTATTTCTCAAGCACCGCTAGCATCGAAACACCTGCTAACTTAATTATCGAAACCGGAAGCATGAATTTAAAGGCAGATAGTGGGGTTTGGGTTACTAATGACAATAATGAAACTTCCAAAGTAGATGTTACCGACGCAAATGGAAATACAACCACTAAATTTACTAATGTTAGACCTGGAGAAAGCTTCGTAAAGGATTATTATATTAAACCTACAGATAGCACATTAAAACAAAAGGTTGCTTTCACTGGTGGAAATATTAAAAATCAACCTGAGGGAATTTCTTTATCTTTTTATGCTGAATTTATTCAAAGAGATGCTGACGGAAATGTTATTGATTATTATCCAGTTTATGCTGGTAATGAAATCACTTTCAATCCTGAATTTAATGAAGAAATCCGTGTTTCAATAAAAGCTACTGCAAATACTTCTATGAATAATACTGACTCAACTAATGCCTCAAATCAATTAAGATCCTTTGACTTAAATGATTGCATAGAAAAACTAGTATTTACAGGTAAACAAATGAACCAATAAGTTTAATATTATTAATACTTAAATATAAAAGGATATTCTAATTATTTAGAATATCTTTTTATGTAATATATACCTTATAATATTGAAACTTAACTATATTATCTTATTAGTTGAATTTTAGTATTTCACTCTAAAATTATCAAACTAAGTAAGAGTTTACTCGAATAACTATATATCCAATGGGACTTTTAACTTTTATAGTAAAGGTAGGTAGCGTAACATGAAAAAACTTAATAAATCTTTATGTTTTATGGCTCTTATCACCCTACTTTGTATACCTATAAGTAATCATTCTGTATATGCTAAATCTACTAATGATATATTTATTACTGAGACATATACATCAAATGATGGCTATTGGTATCCAGGAAGGTCAGAGTCTAAAACATTCTCCATATTAAATAACATGGAGCAAAATATATTAATAAACAGACTTTATTTAAATTTAAACTCTTGTGCTAATTATAGCACTAATGAATTCTTATCTATAAAGAGCAAAGAATTCAAGGAAATATCAAAGAACTGCAATGTAACTTTAATGAAAGATAATAATAAATTATTAAGCACTACCCTATGTGACTTATTAAGTAATGATGGAGTTATACTTGATGAAAAGCTTTCTTTAAGTTCTAAAGACTCTCAAGAGCTTACTCTTTTAATAGATTTTAATTCAGAAATGAATAACAACGCTCAAGGTTTAGAACTAGACCTAAGTATAGCTCTTGCATACGAAGAAAATACTGCTGCTATTGGTTCAGGAAATAGTACTAATGGATCTATAAATAAGGGCTCAACTAATACTCTCCCACAAACTGGATCAAGTGTTGATAGATATTTGATATTTCTTGCCATAGGATTAGTTTCTGCCGTATCAGGACTAGCATTGATGGAAAGAGATTCTATAAAGAAAGGAGGTGTTCAAGATGAATAAAGCTTCTTTACTAGGTAGAAGGCAAAAATCTAAGCAATTACGAAGTAAAAATAAAAACTATAAAAAAGCTCTTTGTAGTTTGGGACTTTCATTAATAATGGCATCAACTGGCACCTTAGGAACCTATGCATATTTTACTACTAAAGCAGAACTTAATGCTCCAAGTAATATAATCTTAGAATCTGGAAGCGTACAAGCTGAATATAGTAAAGCTGTGAATATTGATGGCTTGGCACCTGGAGAATCTAAAAGTGATAACTTTAACATCACTAACACAGGTACTTTAAAACAAAATTTAGCCTTAAGTTTTGAACTTCTAAAGAATAATGAATTTAGTGATTCAGAATTCTCTGCTCTTGAATATTCTTTAAGTTTTGTAGATAAGTCATCTGAAAATACAAAGCAAATTAAAGCTATAGAAGCTATAAATCTAAGTGATTATATAAACAACAAAAAATCCATAAGCCTAACTTATACTGATGGTACTCCTGTTGTTCTAAATTCTAATTCTAACTTAGAATGTACAGTTTCTATAAAGTGTAAAGATAACATACCTGAATCAGCTTCAGGTAAAATTGCAAAGTTTAATTTAAAACTTACTTCTACACAATTAACTACTGACTAGGGGAGGAATAGTTATGATGAGAAATAAAAATGCATTTATGGCCATTGCTCTTGGGTTAGTGTTAACTACAGCCGGCAGTGGAGCAACTTATGCATACTTCAGTTCACAAATAGTACAAAGCAATACTGTAAGGATGAGTGTATTTAAAAAATTCAAAATTGACTTTACTGTAAATTCAACTAAAGCCGTAGAAAGTGTAAATGGTAAATTCGCATCTTATACAACAGAAAATACAGATAACAACTTAGGTGGAATGAAATTTAAAATAAAAGCGGAAACCGAAAATGGTAAGGAAAGCTTAGGTAATGACATAAAAATTGTATTTGGTGCTAATTGGGATAAAAAAAATACCGCTACTTGGAATCCAAGCACTAAAACCATCTATGCTTATTTACAACCTTCACTTCTTTATTATGAGTCAGGTATAGAAAATTTAATAAATAAAGCTTCTATTCCTGATATAAAGAAGATAGATTTTGATAAGATTGGTGGATTATCCGGAATTGCTCTTTCCACTTCTGATACTTGTAGCGCAACATTATCAGGAGGAATTAACACAGTAAAAGCAACTAAAGAAAGTACCATGCTTACTATATCTAAGGCACCAGAAATAGATGGTAGCTTTGATATAAACTTCAAAAATAATAATAACATTAATATAACTAAAACCATCAAGGTATCTACCAGTGATTCAGCAAAGTCTATTTTAAATAAGGTAAAAGATAATCTTTTATCAGTAGATACTATTAATAAATCCTATGATATAAAGGTTAATTCTAATACAATTACAATAACTAATAAGAATGCTGGTAAAAATACAGATATAGATATTAATTTACTTGTTAAATAGTAATCTACCACTAAAGTAGACTTTTTTACTATGATTTGTATCTAACTTTTAAGTTCCCAAGATATAGGTCTATGTAATAATATAAATTTTGGAGCTGTCGCATTAAAAATTTCACATACAATATATTGTTTTGCAGTTTTAAAATTAACACAATATATTGTAGAGTTTATTCTTAGTGCGACAGCTCCTTTTTATAATCTATTAGCAATAATTTTCTTAATTAAAACACATCATGCATTCATTAAAATTATCTAATATTTATTTTTAATTCTATGTATATACTTTTCAATATTAAAGCTAGATCATAGAAATTTATTACATATTAAATTTTTTTAATCTTATAAAATATGAATGACGGTTATTTAACGCAAGATATATATTATAAAAATCTACTACTTTAGTATAATCATTAATACTTTTAGGTATAAGATTAAATACCTCTTTTAGATAAATAAAATATAGTCCCTTTACAGTAAAAATTTACCTCCAATGCCTAATATGTTTAAAATCTAAATTACATTATCATATTACTTGTGGCACTAATAAACCAAGAGGTTATACAACATATGTCACTAATACTTTCTATTAATTTAAACTTAATATTTTAAAAATCTAAGGGGGATTCAATTATGAGAAGATCTAAAATAGCTGCATTAGCTTTAGCAGCAACAATGTTAACTGGTGCTGCAGCTGCAGGATCATATGCTTACTTCACAGCTAAAACTGAAGTTACTACTCCATCTAACTTAGTTATACGAACTGGTAAAATGAACTTAGAAGTATCGAAGGAAAGTGCTTGGGATACTCAAAATATGGGAACATGGGACAAGGAAACTATAGAATCAACTTCATCAGAACTTGAAAATGGTAATACTAGCTTTGAACAAGTAAAACCAGGTGAAAGATTCTCTAAAATTTACACAATCACTCCAAAGGATAGCAACTTAAATCAAAAGGTTACTTTTACTGGTGGAGACATACTTCCTGAAACTAATGACTTCCACATAAACTATGTAGTTAGACACAATAATGGTTCAAGCTCTGTTGATGTTAACAAGGGAGATGTAATAAACCTTGCACCAACAGATGAAATAGAAGTATGTGTATACGTAGATGTTAAACCTTCAATGACTGGAGAAAACCTTGGTGGCGAACAAGACAAGCTATTTGATTTAAGTGACAACATTACTCCAATAGAATTCCAAGGTGCTCAAATAAACGCTCAATAATGTTTTTAAATATTTAATTAAAAAGGCATTCTTTCTATAAAACTAGAATGTCTTTTTTTAATAGTAATAATATCATTTCTTATGGAATGTATATTTGATAGAGGTGAAGAATTCTATGCTTAAGCTAAAAAAACTGTTTAATAAAACTATATCCATATTAATTACCATTTTGTTAATAATATTATGCCTTAACACTCTTTGCACCAAATCTGATGTTATGTTTAAAATAATTGGATTTAGAAATTATACTGTTCTAAGTGGTAGCATGGAACCAACTATACAGCCTGGAGATGTAGTATTTATTAAACATAAAAATAAATCTACTATAGGATTAAATGACATAGTTACATTTAGAGAAGATAATAAAATAATTACTCATAGAGTAATTGAAGACTCTGAGAAAGGCTTTATAACTAAAGGAGATAATAACAACGTGGCTGATTCAACTATTCTAGAAGCTGAAAATATTTTAGGCAAGGTAGTTCTTACAGTTCCTAAAATAGGATATATATTATCATTTTTATCCAAACCATGGATTGTAACCCTAGAACTATTACTACTTGGATTCACATTCTTTTTTATCGGAATTAAGGGTACTGATGATTAATCATATTAGGAGGTGTATTTTATGAATGCTATTATTATTTCTGAATATTTTATAGTACAGGATGCTATAAATCAACTTCTTTATAAGAACTTTAATATAGAAGAAATCAAAAATCTAAAAGAGCTAAATTCATTTAAAGAATTGAATCTCATGAATTATGAACTTTTAATAATTAATATGGACTATGAAGATGACAAAATTATTTCTTTAGTAAGGTCCATAAAAAACAATTACCGTAATATACAAATAATTATGTTGAATTTCAAATCCAATCTTAACTTAGCTTTAGAGTATATTCAATCTGGTATAGATGCTTACTTATTAAATATTAAAGAAAAGGATGAGTTTATTTATGCTATACGCAAAGTCCTAGAAGGTAAAAAATACTTTGATAGTTCTTTACTTGAAAAAATATTAAATGATTCAACTAAAAATAGAGCCTTAGATTTAACTGACCGAGAAACACAAATTCTTGAAGAAGTGTCAAAGGGATTAAGTAACAAAGAAATAGCCTCTATTTTATACCTATCTGAGTATACTGTAAAAAAACATATTAGTAATATACTAAAAAAACTTAAGTTAAAAAGTAGGAGAGATCTAATGATTTATGCACTTAAAAATCGTACAAGTTAATACCTATATTTACTATAGCAGAATGTAATTTAAGTGAAGATTTAATTATATGATGCTATTTTCTTTTTAAAATATTGTTATTCTCATCTATATTTATTTGCATATATGTATATTTATGTTTTAATTTGAAATTTTGTGTATATAGACTTCTAATTTAATAGTTATCATTCTTTTTTTTTCCATTTTTTCTTCCTTATACTTGATTATTATTGTATTTTTATATTATAATATATTGGTACATGGTATATTTAGCCTTAAATTCTATATATTTAGTTACATAACAATTTTTCTCTTAATTCCATTATATATTTTATTTTTAATTTTATAAGTTAACTCTTTAGATTTTATAATAATACTAGGTTGGCTTTTAATTTATATAATATGATGTAATTTTTATATTACATTACTATATTGCGGTTATTTTAAATGCATTTTAATTTTAAGTTTCAACTTAATTTTAGGAGGTAATTCAATGAATTCCATTATTATTTCAGATTCATTCATAATTAGAGATGCTTTGACAAACTTATTAAAAACAAACTTTAAGGTAGATAGTATAACCAGTTACCTAAATTTGAAGGAAGTATCCAATGAAAGTTTACAAAAAACTAAACTTTTAATTGTAGATTTAAAAATGGTTACAACTTCAGATATGTCTTACTTAAACAGTTTAAAGTTAAAATTTCACAACTTGAAAGTTGTTATTTTAGACCTTCTAAGCAATTCAAACACACTGTCAAGAGTAAGTACTTTAAATATCGATGCATATATTATAAACATTACAGATAAGGATGAATTTTCCCTTATAATAAAAAAGGTTCTAAAAAATGAAAAATACTTTGATAGCGAATTGATGGGAATGTTAATTAAATCAAATAAACGCTCACTTAATAAATCTCTACTCACCAAAAGAGAACTTGAAATTGTTTCTCAAGTATCTAAAGGCTTTGACAATAAAGAAATAGCAGAAAACCTATATATTTCTGAATACACAGTGAAAAAACACATTAGTAATATACTATCAAAACTCCACTTTAAAAATAGACGTGACCTTATGTTATATGCTTTAGATGATAAATAATTCATTTTAAGCACGTTTAGATACAATTAAAACAAAGTCTATTGAAAGCTTAACTCCTAAAGTATATTCTAAATATATAAGATCAACTACACCTTTAGTGTATAATCTTATATATTTATTTTTTTTGTTTATTGGTTATTTAGGAGGTATACAAAATGAACACACTAATATTATCCGATTCATTTATAGTGAAGGACTCATTGAGAAACCTATTAGAAAGCAACTTTAATATGGATAACATAGAAATGGCCAGCAAAATAAAAGACCTTTCTACAGAAATTCTTACAAACATGAATCTATTAATAGTAGATTTAAACGATAATGATAATGATTTATCATATATAAATAAACTAAAAGAAACTTTTAGAAACCTAAAAATAATTATATTCGATTTTTTCAAGGGACAAAGTAATTTATTAAATCTATTCAATATAAACATCGATGCATATGTTTTAAATCCTACAGATAAGATTGAATTTATTTATATAATCCGTAAAGTACTAGATGGCAAAAAATATTTCTCTAGTGAAATATTAAATACAATTCTCCAATCAAACTTAAAAGAATCCTCTTCCGCTAAGATTACAACCCGAGAATTTGAAGTTTTAAATTGCTTATCTAAGGGGCTTTCAAACAAAGATATCGCTAAAAGTTTATATATTTCTGAATACACCGTAAAAAAACACATCAGTAATATGCTTTATAAATTAGAATTAAAAAGTAGACATAGTCTTGTAATATTCGCCTTGGAAAACAACCTTTTCAAAGCCTAGAGGTTTTGATATCTGAATTTCTTAATATGAAATTCTATATATCTTTAGTCTACAATATATTTTGTTTTAATTTCCTTGATTTTTCTGTATAGCTAAATATCAAGCTCCAACTTAAGCTAAAATCTTGTGATTTTGCCTTAACTCTAGATTATATAAATTCTAGATTTTAATTATGCATATTTATATTTAAATTTATAAAATTTGCTATGCATATTTATAGCGAAAATTTAATATATATTATTTATGAGCTTAAGCTCATCCCTCAATATATAACTTATAAAATTTAAATCCTTTATAATTTCCCGATAATAAACCTTAATTATTAACCCTTAAATAAAAACAGTAGTTATGTAAAATAACTACTGTTTTTATACCTACACATTAAGTTTAAGCATTTAGTTTTAAGCTTAGCCATTTAGTTTAAATCTTTATAGTTCTATAGCTTGCCGATTCAATTTAAACTTTTGCATCTATTTAAAGCTTAACAACTTAACTTCCTCTTTATATCTCTGTATAAGCTTTATCACTTGGCTTAAAGCTTTACCTATATATGAAATTTAACGATTTACTTCAAATAATTATCTATAATTCTAAACTTTAATTCTAGTTCATTTCTTATATCCTCATTAAACTTATCAAAGGTCTCCACTAATAAAGCATTTACTCCGTGATTTGCATCATTAAGTGCTTTATCAATCTCCATAATAATATGGTCACCAAAATATCTACAAACCTTATCAAGATGCCCATAACAATATAATCCCGTATCTCTATCTTGATCTACATCAATAAATATATCATACCAGCTTATATCCTCTAAGCCACTTAAAATTCTCTTTTTAAAGTCACCCTCTTCTAATTTTCTTAATTTATTTATACCACTACACTCTGCCTCTTCAAAATTAGGCTTAACAACAAACTCATTAAAGCTATCCTCTAAGACTATCTTTCCATTTGTAAGATTATTTATGTATAACCTAAGAGTAGTTAAAGTTTTCTTTATCTTTTCATTTATATCAAAATATAAATTTCCCTTAACCTCATCATAATATAAATAACTTCTCATGCATTTATGTTTATATTGAGCTAATATGCTCTCAATTATAGACTCTCTCCTACTATAAATAAGTTTATTAAATTCATCCAAGCCACCTTGCATTGCTGCTTGATAACTTTCATACTTAAATCTCCATTCATCTACCCCATTATATGTAGGAGTAACGTACTCCTCTCCCCTAAATATAGAAGACTTTGAAATAGACTCTAAAATTTTAGGACCTTCTATACTCCTGCCTATGTAACCCAGCAAATCTTCTTTGTTTCTATTTTTCAAATAACTAACTATATAATCACTCATATCTATTGCTATTTCTTCATTACCATCACCAAAAATACCATTTAAGCATTCCCCTCTAAACATACAATCATCAATAGTACTCTGTTCACTCTCCATTATCACTTCTAACATTAATGTTCCCTCCCCAATTCAACAACCGTCATAATAATAATTCAATGATAAAATAGCAAATATATACCTTTTTAATTTTCAGATTACAGCTACATCCCAAACATTATCATCTTGAGATAATAACTACTTCTCTAAACCCTTACCAAAAACCTCTGCCTCTATGATATAACCCTCTTGTTTCTTTTTCTTAACCTGTGCCGTTGGTATCCTATCTAAAATAGCCTAAAGAGCTAAGTCATTACATTTAAATCTTACATTAGTAAGCTCCCCTGTGTACATAAACTGAACCCTTTTCCTAAACTCCCCCTCTTGAAATCTCTCCACATATGGAATCCTAAATTTTTTCTCAGTGCATACTATATTCTTCATTCTATCTACTGGTAAAACCATAGTATATTACCTCTTTTACCCAAATAGGATATTAAATAGAAATAATATTCTGAAAACATAATGCCCACTGGATTAACACCATTGCTCTTAAAATCCATTTTAAACCTCTTAAGTAATTATTTTTAACTTTTTATATATACTCTTTAACCCTATTATACAACAAAACATGGACATTTGTTGACCATGCAATATTTTTTTATTTCTTTTTTAATATTATTTATTTTTTCTATAAGTATAACTTTATCATCAGAATTATAAATACATACCTCACCAGGATTTACCATATTGATGCCAACTTTTATTATTCTTAAAACGCTTTATAAAAAATCAAAAGCCATACAATTTCAACAAAGTGCCTTATCTATTTAAATTCAGCTATAATTACAAAATAAAAAGGTACTTAGCATTTCTATAATCGTAAAAACACTAAATACCTCTTCCCCATTATAAAAACAAGCTTTAGATTACTCGTTAAACTACTTATCTTTTAAAGCTCTCCTCTTTTAGTTTTTCTCTAATCTAAATACCTTACCTTCTTATCCCTACATCTATCCCCTAAATCTTTTCTTCCTGTTATTTTAATTTTTATCTTCCCTCTTCCATGTTAAGCTATCACGCAATACTTTCTCATATTCTTTCATAGTTACAGCTTTAGAGAACAGGAACACTTGTCCTACATCAGAATCCATGCTCTTTAAAAGTTCATACTGCTCCTCTGTTTCTATATCTTCTACTACTACCTCTAAGTTTAAATGTTTCGCCATAACTATAATATCCTTAATTACTAACAGTCCCTTTGAGGATGTACCACCGCTCCCTAAGAACTCTTTATTTAACTTAAGAACATCTATAGGTAAATCCTTAAGTAAATTTAGGGATGAATATCCTGTCCCAAAGTCATCCATTGCAATTCTAAACCCTATCATCTTCATCTTTTCTATTATATATATTAAGTCCTTTGACTTATCTAAAACTACGCTTTCTGTAATCTCTAATTCTATCATCTCTGGATTCACTAAATACTTCTTTGCTATAAATTCTAACTTCTCAGGTATATATCTATCAAACATATGAACCCTAGATAGATTAACAGATACTATAGTTGGGGTTAACCCACACCCTATCCATTCATTTAGTCTCCTACACACCTCTTCAAATACATATAAATCAATTTCCTTTATAAATCCATTATCTTCAAATATAGGTATGAATCTGCTTGCTGGAATAATTCCTTTATGGGGATGCTCCCATCTTATTAATGCTTCCGAACTACAAAGTTTTTTAGTCTTTAAATCATACTTAGGTTGCATATATATTTTAAACTCATCATTTTTTAGAGCATCTTGCATCTCATTAGTAACTTCCTGCTCATACAGCATTTTATTTACAAGCTTCTCATCATAAAATTCCATGGAACTTTTATGACTATTTTTAACTGTCTTACGTGCTAGATTTGCCTTATCTCTTATATCATCTATACTTTCAGAATTGTCCTCTATTACATATACTCCTGTTGACATAACAAATGTTGATACTATTATATCTCCTTGTAGTATTACTCTCTCATACACATCTTTAATCCTTTTAGCTAAGGAACCTTTATCAAAATATCTTATTAGCACTGCAAATTTATCATTATATATTCTAGCAATCCTCTCATCATAGAATAATGATCTACCTATTCTATCTATAATTTGCTTAAGTACCGTGCTTCCTTGCTCATATCCATATAAATCATTAATATCCTTAAATTTATCAATATCAAAAACTAAGTAAGCATATCTTTTATCCTTGGCATTATCTAAGATTTCCTTAACCTCTATAGTCATTTTCCTATAGTTTGCATGCATAGTAATCTCATCTACATATGCAAGTCGCTTAAGATTTAATTTATTCTTCCCATTACTTCTCATTAAATATATAAGAACTCCTATATAACCCACAAGGATTAATATAAAGCTCCAAAAGGCTAAATTAAAAGTACTCATTAACTTCTCCATTACTAAGTTTTTACGTACTACAAAAATCACGTACCAGTCATTAATATATATCGGTGCAAAGCTTACATATCTTTTTCCCTTTTCAATTTCAACTTCAATAACTCCACTTTTTTGGATTTTTACATGATTCTCCATGCCATGTATATCTTCTTCATCATACACGCCAATTGTTCTAGCTCTCATTTCTGAGAATAAATTTTTATATTCCTCATCATCCTTATATGTGGATTTAATTATATAATCACCATTACTCTTAACAACATGAGTATATCCACTTTTTTCAAAAATATTTAAATCTAAGATTCTACTATAATCTTCTATATTATTAGTTGCAAAAATAACTGCTACTATTTCTCCATCTTTATATACAGGAGTTGAATATATTATAATTTCCTTAAAATCTGTTCTATCTACAATACCACCTGAAACATTACTTTTGCCTTGAAGTGCTTCTTTAAAATAATCTCTATCCCCTATATTAACATGATCAACTAGAGTAGTAACTGCGTTACCTTCTAAATCTGATAAGCCCACCTCTTTAAATACACCCATTCTTTTACTTCCATTTATGCTTGCTACAAATCTATTTTGACTTTGATTTCCCTTTGATTCCATAATTTTCGAAGCAACCTCCAATGTCTCCATATCCATCATAATTTGCTTTTTAACTATAGCTGCATTTTCCTTTGCTAGTTCATGTAAAGTTCCTTCCATGTAATCATTCAATGCTCCATTAAAAATATTTATATATATACCAACAATAAGAACAAATATTCCGACAATAATCAATATACAAAAATTTATTAAATTATTAAATTCTTTCTCAGTATAATTAGCTATAACTCCTTTCTTATTAAATTTCCACCATTCTCCTTTACACATATTCCTCATACTCTTTTCTTTGTCTTTGTACTTTAGCCTAATGTTCATTATATCTTCCTCCAAAATAAATTTGTCCTCGTTACATATTTTATAATAATTACGACATTTATCCCACCAATAATGCACTTTTATTTGCCATTCACCCATTTTTGTAAATTTAGTGTATTTTTTTCTTATAAATATGTATTATTTGTATATAACCACTATATTTTCTTACATAATTTATATAATTACAATTAAATTTATGTTAACTTTCACTTTATACTCCCTAATGTAATTACTGTTCTATTTCATAAAAACTGAATTCTATATAAGCATTTTAGATTTCAACTTCTTATTAACTACACCTATGTATTTCTTTATGCTCTCTTTTATAATAACTAAAATCATCTAAGTAATAAAATTCTCTGTTTTAAAATAATAAAACTCTTATAAAGAGTAAAATTCTCTGAGCAAAAATAACTAAAGTCCTATAAACAATAAGACTATATAGTAAAAGCACTAAAAATTCCTCCAAATAACAAAAGCTATGTGTAGTTTGAATTCTACACATAGCTTTTACCTAAAAATCTTATATATCTCTATAGCTCTACTAAGCTCCTCTAAAGCAGTAGTAAAGCCTATAAAATCTAATTTTTCTTTAATTGTAGCATAGTTACCCAGCTCTATGCCCCTACCAGTTAAAACACCCAAAACCTTAGCAAACTTCTCATTCTCATAAAGCTTACCAGAAGTGTTCATCTTCTCCTTACATAAAACCTCCACATCACTTGCAAAGGTTCCATCACTAAAGAATTTAATGTCACATACCCAATGCTTTCTATCCATAGAAGTATTATTGTAAATAGAAGTGAACTTATCCTCATCCCTTCCACTTTCAATGACACCAATATACATTCCCTTCTCCTCTAAAAACTCCACAAAACTCTCTAGAGCCTTAAGATTCATTGAATGCATATTCAATCTAGGATACTCTTTTAACTTTGCATTATACCATAAAGTCGGTTTTAAAACTCTTCCCATGAATAACCTACTCCTATTAAATTACACAGAATATACAAGATACTTCTCAAGTAACTTATTCTCTGTTAAACCAATCTTCAAATTATTATCTTCAAAGTAAAGTAAAGCATTTCTTAGTTCCTCATTAACAATTTCCTTATCAATAACCTTTACAATCTCCTCATAGTTAGATAATAAAATTCTTAAAGCTAAAACCACCTCTGAAGGATTACTTCTTCTATTTTTAATACAATAAGATAACCTATTAATTAGATATTGAGGAGTATTTATAGACTCAATCTTATTACTAGGATAAGCTAAGTGAACCTTCTGTAATCCTAAACAACCCACAATCTTATTATTCTTATCCTTCACCTTACCATAAGTAGTATATAAATAAGGTAAAATACCATGATTTAAATTTGCAGCAACATTAGCATAATACTGAGAAACTATAACAACGTGATCCTTTTCTAAATCAGTTGGTACATCCAATTTATTAACTAATGCAAGATTAGGCATAAAAATCTCTATATCATCATAACTACCTATGGACTTATTAATTGAATTCTCATGTACCTTAAGAGGCTGATCCTGTTTTATAACCTTAACTATGTAGTTATCTTCCCTTAATAAAGTACAATTATTTACGTTATTATTAAACTTAACAGCCGATAAATCAATAATGTTAATATCATTATCAGTTCCATTATACAAATTCATACAAGGCACCCCTTCTTTCTTCACTTTGTATAGCTCACTCCCTTCTTTTTTCTTAGAGAGTCCCCTGAGCTATATATTCATATTATACTACAAGCAGAGTCTATAATTCCATAAAAATACCCTTAAATTCATATGTAGTTAAATATTATGTCCTATAAAATTACAATAAAAAGAAGCCATTATAAAATAGATCCTTTCATAAAGTAAATATACATCAATTTTCTACATATGCCCCTCTCTAGAGTTCATCTCATGTAAAAAGCATAAAAGTAAAGCCCACCTAATGAAAGGTGAGCTACATTATACTTAAAATATATTAATACTATACCCTTTTAAACTTCTTCTTAAGCATACCTAAAACCAAATCCTTAAAATACTTAAACTCTTCACTTCTCCAAAATATAAGTAAGTAGAAAGCATTAATTACAGCTATATTTATAAAACAATTTAAAATAAACATAGGTATACTATTGGCAAGCTTTATACTAGATGTAAGATTGTAAGTTATAAATAGCGGTATTAAAGCTATAAGTAAACCCTTAAAATACATATTAAAATACTCCTTTAAAGGCTTTTTAAATAAATACTTATAAACAATCTTAGGTTTAACCCAACAAATAACAGCAATATTACTTATCACCGTTCCTAATACAACACCAGAAAGTCCTATAAGCTTAACAAAGAATATTGATGCTACTAGGTTAATACCACCCTCAATTAAAGGTGCATATCTATCATAATAATAAAGTCCAGATGCCTCTTGGAATCTCTCAGTAGAAGATCTCATTAAGGTTATATAGAAGTTTATTATAATAAGTATTATAGTAAAAGTATCTAAAACCTGTTTAGGACCAACCCATAAAATAACAAACTGCTTCAAAGTATTAACCAAGGAAATTCCAACAAAGGATGCAATCCAAAAACTTAAAAAGAAAAGCTTCTTATGCACACTATATGCAGCATCCATCTTATCCTCTGCAAGCAAGTTCCCTATACTAGGAGTAATACCAGCTATAGCACTAGATATAACCCCTTGAATTCCTGAGATAACTAAGTTATAGCTATTATAAATACCAACTACAGTTAAATTTAGGAATCCACTTATAACCAAGTTATCAGTACTAAATACCAATATAGAACCTATCTTATGCATAAATAAAGATTTTATATTCTTTAATAACTCTCTTTTCTCAATATTATCTATTCTACCCTTTACATCCTTAAGCCAAGCATACTTCTTATTAATATAAATATTCAATGAAATATAGTATATTAAATTAACTACAATTTGAATGATTATATAAATATAAAAACTTGGATAGAAGGAAAACATTATAACCTGTAATAAACTTATAACAAGCTTAGATGCTGTAACAGCACTAGAAACTATATATCCCTCTTGAGCAACATTAATAATACATAATTTATGAGAAAACATATAACTCATAGCAGTATTAATAAGTATAAGGAAGAAATATAACTTAGCATCTAATAAATTGATTTCCCCTTTTATGAAAAACTGTAAAAAAGGAATCATACATATACCAACTACAAGAACAATAGCACCAATGGTCCTATAAAACTTACCATAATAATCAAGATACCCTTTTACCTTCTCTTTATTATCCTCAGCAAAAGGTTTATATAAGGAGAATACAATGGCAACCCCAATACCAAGCTCCATCAGAGAAAGGTAACTTAATATACTTGAATATAAGCCATTTAATCCATAAAGATCATTACCTAACTTTCTTAAAAACAAACTGGTTATAACAAAATTTAGCAACATATTAACTACATATGTTGACATATTAACCACACTATTAAGCATCGCTTTTTTAGTTCTCATATCACTCTAACCTTCCATAATAATTCTACACCCATAACCGCCCCGAATAAAACTCAGTTCAATCCAATTATGAACCTAAATTATACTATTTTTTGTTCTTCATATTATGTAAACTCGTACTTAAACTATACATGCCATATATAACATGTATCATATTATACTTCAATAAAATCAAAGTAAGCTTCTCACGCTTTTTAAAACTATCAATGTATTGCATTAGATTCTTAACAAAGAAATCCTCTCTAACCTCTTTTATCTTTTCAATAATTGTATTGTAATCTAAATCCTTAGCATAACTAAACATATACTGAATACAAGTAAATACCTTTCTTCCAGCATACAAATCCATATACACTTTATTTTCATCAGATAATACAGGCTTAAGATTATACAGCGCCCTTGCAATTTCTCGACTCATCTCATAAATATTATTATAATATCTACAAGTTAAAGATCCCTCATTAATTCTTAAATAATGATAATAACATTTATCATCAAAAATCACAGAATTACACTGCAATAAATATTGGTAGTTAAATATCTGATCCTCACCCATATTAATATCATGAGCAAATTTAATATTATTTTTATCTATAATATCCTTTAAATATAATTTTCCCCAGCAAGTTTGAATACACTCAACAGGATATCCATTAAAAACATTATGAATCAATGTATCTACAGTCTCAACGTCACCTGGGCCCATGCTTTTTGAAGTACTAATTAATTTATCATCGGTATATATATCCTCAAAATACCCGCCAATGTAAAACTCTGCACCTACCTCTTCAACATACTTCATGGATTTCTCTAAAAAATCAAGTTCTATATAATCATCACTATCTATAAAAGTAAGATACTTACCACTTGCAGCCTTAATACCAGTATTCCTTGCAACACTAACCCCACTGTTCTTTTGAGAAATTACTCTAACTCTTGAATCCTTTTCAACATACTTATTACAAACCTCTAAAGAAGAATCCTTACTACCATCATTAACTAATATAAGTTCAAAATTCTCATATGTTTGCTTAAGAACAGAGTCAATACCTCTACCCAAATACTTTTCTGCATTATATACAGGTATAATTACAGTAATTAATGTATCACTCATAATCTTTCTTTATCCTCTCTACTACATATTTTGTATAAGATTATGTTTTGCTAAAATGCAATATTCTAAACATAAAACATATAACTTATACTAATTTTCACGGTACATTTAAAGCATATTGCATTATATACCAACAAATTATATCATAGTTAATTTTAAAAATCTATAAAAGTAAAGCCCACCTAATCAAAGGTGAGCCACATATTACACAATGTTAATAATAGTCTTATACCGTTAACATTTCAATTGGTTCTTGAGTGCTTTCAACTAACTTAGCAGACTCTTTACTAACTAAAGAACCACCATTTAGTCTAAAAACATCCTTAGCTACAATAGTATCCATTAAAGAATTTACCGCAGCTACTGAAAGGTCTGCCTTAACATCCTTAACCCTTATAGTAACCTTCTTAGTTGCATCATTAATGAAAACCATAACTAAATCCTTACCCATACTAAATACCTCCTCAATAAACTTTAAAGATTACCAGTGACACCTAAGCCACTGGCACATACTAGATCTTAAGCACCTTCAATTATTTCCCAGGCTATTGTGATACCTAAGCCTGCTCTACAAGAGCACTTGTTTCATCCTTTTCAACCCTTACAACCTCTTTGCTCATTACAGCTCCAATAGCCATACCTACTGCATAAATAGCTTCATCCGTTGCATCAGTCTTCACCTTAGAAAACTTAGTACTCTTTAATTTGTCCTTACCATCCTCTGTTCTACCATCTTTGTAAGTAAGAACTAAACCAGCTTCAATCTTTAAATTCTTAATTGCCATGTTATCAACCCCTTTCACAATGTAAATATGTACACATCCAGAAAAGGGGCGGTAATTTAGTAAAGTTTTTTAAAATTATTTAAGAAAGGGGATATGAAGAGTTATATAAACTGCTGTAAACCATTGATATTACTAGCATGGTAATTTACATTTAATTAAAATAGTAGAAAAATAAAAATAGGAAACTAAAACATACGCAAATATGTCTTAATCCCCTCAATTATATAATCTCAGTTGCTTAGGCAACTGGTATCACTATATTTTTAATTTTCTTAAAAATAGTAGCCTTCCCACTTGCGCATGGAATCGGGCTACTATTTTTTTATTCTTTAATCTCTTCAATAAATTCTCTTAAGGCTTCTTCCCAAGGTCTCATTTCATCACCTATTGTTGCTCTTAACATCATATTATCAAGCGCCGAATACTTAGGTCTCTTAGCTAAAGTCTTAAACTCCTCAGAAGTAACAGCATTCACTTTGCAATCTATCTTTGAGTACTCCATTATCTTACAAGCAAAGTCATACCACGAACATCTACCATCGCCTGTGCAATTATATATTCCATACTCCTCAGTTTCAATAAGTTTTAATATATGTAAAGCTAAATCCTTAGTGTAAGTTGGATTGCCGATTTGGTCATCAACAACATTGACCACTCCATTTTCCTTACCTAACCTCATCATAGTATATACAAAATTCTTGCCAACTTTACCATAAACCCAAGCAACCCTAATAATAAAGTGACTTCTGCAAAAATTCCTTACATAGTCATCACCCATAAGCTTAGTCTTGCCATAAACACTAGTAGGACCTGTTATATCATATTCTCTTAAATCCTCTTCACATTCACCATCAAAAATATAATCCGTCGATACATGAACTAACTTAGCACCAACCTTATCACAAGCTATAGCTAAATTCCTAGCACCTAAAGTATTAACTCTAAAAGCTAAATCCTTATTAACTTCACAATCATCTACCTTAGTATAAGCAGCACAATTTATAACAACCTCAGGTCTTTCACTAAGTATGACCTCATTAACTAACTTACTATTTGCTATATCTAATTCCCTTGACCCCATAACCAAAACATCATACTTATCACCAAACCCATTTATCAAAGCAACAAGCTCAGAACCAAGCTGACCATTAGCACCAGTAATTAAAATCCTCATGATAAACTCCTTATAAATGTTATTTAAGATATTGTAACATAAAATAAAAGACGTAATTTATAATAAGTTAAAACTAATTACTAACTACATCTTTTATAATTACATCTTACTATTCTAATATTATATCCATTAAGTATTTTCCATAGCCTGTCTTCATTAAAGGCTTCGCTAACTCTTTCACCTTTTCTGAAGATATCCAACCTTGCTTATAAGATATTTCTTCTAAGCAAGCTATGTAAGTTCCTTGAGTATTTTGAACAGCTTCAACGAAATTTGATGCTTGAAGCATTGAACTATGAGTTCCTGTATCAAGCCATGCCATTCCACGTCCTAGTAAATTAACCTTAAGACTTTTCTCTTCCATGTAAACCTTATTTAAATCAGTAATTTCAAGCTCACCTCTTTCAGATGGCTTAAGTGCTTTAGCCTTTTCAATAACTGTATTATCATAAAAGTATAACCCTGGAACCGCATATTTTGATTTAGGCTGTTCTGGTTTTTCCTCTAATGAAATTACATTTCCATTATCATCAAATTCAACTACCCCAAAAGCATTTGGATTCTGAACATAGTACCCAAAAATGTAAGCTCCATTTTTGATTTCAGCTGCACTCTTTAAGTGATTACTAAAGCTTTGACCCCAGAAAATATTATCTCCTAAGATCATAGCAACATTATCATCGCCTATAAACTTTTCTCCAATTATAAATGCCTCTGCTAATCCATTTGGAGCCTTCTGAACCTCATATTCTATATGTAATCCCAAATCATATCCATCTCCAAACAACTCCTCAAAATGGGGTAAATCTCTCTCTGTTGATATAATTAATATATCCCTTATACCTGCTAGCATTAATACAGACATAGGATAATAAATCATTGGTTTATCATATATAGGAACCATTTGCTTAGACATTGCCTTAGTTACAGGATAAAGTCTTGTCCCTGATCCCCCTGCTAATATAATACCTTTCATATTAGTACCTCTCCATTAATAAAACCTTTCAATTTTATTCTTTTCTTTTTATAATAACTTTTTTTATCATATTTAGTGCTTCTAATATATCTACTTTATAAAAAATAATGTTCATGATAATTAATATACACATATATACACCCATACCTATAATTACATTACTCATATGTGCCGTAATTAAAAAAACACCTGAAACTATTGTTAAATATATAATTTCTTTCTTAGAGGCCTTTAAATATTCAAAATCTTTCATTGAATATACATACCATATTACAAATGAAATAGTAGTTGCAATAGCTATACTAATATTACTCCTATTAATAACAATAGCAATAAAATTAAGTATGGTAGTCATAATTAACATATATACTACTGTTTTAAAATATTTACGTTCTTCTTTTCTAGCCTTATATAAATTCACGTATAGAGCATTGATAATAATAATAAATGGATATCCTACAAATAAAATTGCTATAACACTCAAAGCAGGTTCATACTTACCAATAAATAGTTTTACTATTATTGAAAACACAAAATATGCTGAACTTGATAATGTTCCTAACAACAGCAGTGTATTCTTTAGTTTTTTTACCTTTGCTTTATTTTCATCTTGAGCTAAGTAATTATATAACGTCATTGAAACCGAACTTATCAATACATTGATAAGAGACATCATAGAGATAGCAAAGGAGTAGTATGCAAAATCATTAATATTTAATACTAGCTTTACAAACCATCTATCTATTGCATAAAACATTATGGATGCAAAATTTCCAATCATTATAAATATTCCCACTTTGAAATTATTTAGCAATATTTTTATTTTACCTTGAACCTTTATTCCTTTTAGAAACTTACTAATTTCAATAGATAGAACAATAAATATAATCATATACATAACCGTATTTATTAGTATATATGCATAATATACGTCTGTCTTAAATACGTAAATCAATACCATGTTTCCAACAAAAACTGATATGCTTAAAAAGTTAGTTATTCTAGAATATTTATCAAATCTTCCAGTTGCTTGATACATAAGCTTATGAAAACCTATCATATTTAAAGGTAAAATTGTTATTGCTGTTAATTTTATTATCACACTTTGATTAAAGCATCCAATAACATATATAATTACACAAATAAATATTTGTAAAACCAATAAAAATAAATATTCAAATTTAAATTCTTTTTTATCTATCTTATTCCATTCACACCCACCATATTTTATATACATACCATCTAAAAAACCTAAACACAAAATTCCTACGTATGACAAATAGAAAAAGTATGTTTTTATATTAGCATAGGATTCTATACTTAAATATCTAGGTAGTAATAGATTGTTACCCATGCTTATAATTACATTTATTATATTAGCTATTAAAACTATAAAAATTCCTTTTTTTAAATTCATCTATTTAGCCCTAATTCCTTAATTAATTCATTTAGATTTTCACTATCTAGCTGTTCATATAATTTATCTTTATTCTTCTCAACAAACTCAGGGGTTATAGTACTTAAATCTAACTCAAGAAGCTTAGGTATAAATGCCTTATCTATTCTGTATTTAATAAATTTAGCTGGATTTCCTCCTACTATCGTATAGGGTTCTACATCTTTAGTCACAACACTCCCTGCTGCAATAATGGAACCTTTACCAATCTTCACTCCTGATAAAATTAATGCATTAGTTCCTATCCAAACATCATCTTCCACTAATATAGGCCCCTTACTCCAAGCCTCTGTATTTTCTCTTAGCATCTTAACTTTAAATGGGTATGTAGAAAATGTAGTTATATTATGATTTCCACCTAATATGAACTTAACGCCATTAGCTATAGAAACATAGTTTCCTATAGTTAACCTTTCATTTTCAGAACCCCATATACTTACATTTAGTGAGCCATAACTATGTATCCCAACTTCAACTATATTTTCATCAAATATATTATTTGCTGATGTTCCATTATGTATATTTAATTTTCGCCATTTTTTTTTAAACATATATAGCTTTATAATATTTTTCAAATACATATGATCACTCCTAATCAAATGTTAATTTCTTTTATTTATACATATTATTATAGTAGTTTTGATAATCTCCAGATGTTACATTGTTCATCCATTCCTTATTATCTAAATACCATTTTATAGTCTTTTCAATCCCTACTTCAAAAGTAGTCTCTGGATACCATCCTAGTTCATCTTTTATCTTAGTAGGATCGATTCCATATCTTCTGTCATGGCCTTTTCTGTCTTCAACATATTTTATAAGATTCTCTGTTACTTCCTTATCTACATTTTCATTTAAATAAGAAATAACCTTTTTAACTATTTGAATATTAGTTCTTTCATTATGACCACCTACATTATAAACTTCACCTAATCTGCCACCGTTTATAACCATATCGATTGCCTTACAGTGATCTTCAACATATAGCCAGTCTCTTATATTCATTCCATCCCCATATACTGGTAAGTCCTTATGACTTAAGCAGTTATTAATTAATAATGGTATTAATTTTTCTGGGAATTGATATGGT
>NZ_FQXP01000015.1 GCF_900130005.1 Clostridium collagenovorans DSM 3089
GGTGTAAGTATGGTAACATATTCAGCTGACCGATACTAATAGGTCGAGGACTTGACCAAAAAACTCTTAGCATTATGCAATTTTGAGAGAACATCTCAACAATTGAATCTGGTGACAATAGCGTAAAGGTAACACCCCTTCCCATTCCGAACAGGCAGGTTAAGCTTTACAGCGCTGATGGTACTGCAGGGGAGGCCCTGTGGGAGAGTAAGACATCGCCAGGTAATATGATTCACTAGCTCAGTCGGTAGAGCACATGACTTTTAATCATGGTGTCCGGGGTTCGATCCCCCGGTGGATCACCAAATCCTAGCTTATTAGCTAGGATTTTTTATTTTTTGTAGGTTTATTTTATAATAAGTAATATCTATGTTTTTATAATATCTATGTTTTTTAGAATAAATAATGGATGAATAATATTTGTAGTTTTTTCTTAAGATGAATCATACTTCTAGGTATTTATTAACTAGGTATTTGTAAATTGAAATAAACTAAATCTATTTAAACTAAGATGTTAATGTAAACTGCGCAATATTTTAATGAATATATTAAATAAAAGTATATTTAGGGTAAAAAATATATTCAAATTTTAGTTATTATTGAAAAAAACTATAAATAGAGAATAATTTATTATAAAATACATTATTTTTAAAAAAAGTCTTTTAATTTCAATAAAAGTATGTTATTATTATTAATGTAGTCGGAAGACATGATCTACTAGCTCAGTTGGTAGAGCACATGACTCTTAATCATGGGGTCCAGGGTTCGAGCCCCTGGTGGATCACCAAAAGCACTTAGTTTAAATACTAAGTGCTTTTTATTTTTTTGATTCTAATTATAAATTTTAATTTTAAAATTGAAGTTTAACTGAAGATTTTTAGATAATCTCAGCAACATAGTTGTGTGGATATATTGGTAAGGTATAAACAAAGTAAGTAGTTAATTCAATATAAAAAGAATTTTTAAATTTTAAAAAGAGTTTTAGAATTTTGATAAATAATTAATAGTTGATAAATAATTAATATAGGGAGTTTTATAAAAATTACTACAGAAATTACCTTTATAAAATCAGCTATAACTTAATATAATACATAGTTAATATGGTGATTTTATAATATAATTGTAATGTATACATATATATGATTTAAGGTTTAATAATATATAGGGTGTAAATTTAAAATAGGAGGATTACTTATAAATTATATTTGATAAGATGGTTTTTATATTATTTATAGGTATAAGGGACATATGAATTTTAATTTAATATTTTCTTTCCCTAATATAGGGATAATTGATAACATATTTAAGTTCTTTACAGATAATTCTTATAGCAATTTAATTAGATTAGGCTTTGCTATATTAACGTTTTTCTTATTTATTCTTATGAAAAACATGTTCACTAAATATGTTTTAAGATTGGCAAAAAAACTTACTGATAAAACTAAGTTTGTTATGGATTCAAAATTATTAGAAGCAGCGGAGGGTCCTGTAAGAGCTGGATTTATGATTTTTGGTATTTATATGGCTGCGGTTATTTTGGGTACTGACTATAAAATAAACATGATAGTTGCACATAAATTTTTAAGGTCAGCTATAACAATACTATTAGCTAAAATACTTATAAATTTTGCGGATGACTCATCTTGCTTTTTTGATGGTATAAAGGAAAGGTTCGGAATTAAGATAGATAAGATTTTAATTCCTTTTATATCTAAGACAATTAAGTTAATTATATTTATATTTGCATCTAGTATAGTACTAGCTGAGTGGAATATAGATATTAAGATGTTAGTTACAGGCATTGGACTTGGAGGTTTGGCTGTGTCATTAGCGGCTAAGGATGCAGCAGCTAATATAATAGCAGGTATCACTCTAATTGTAGAGAAGTCTTTTGATATTGGTGATTATGTAATGGTTAATAATATTGAGGGTTCAGTTGAGGAGATCTCTTTTAGAAGTACTAGAATTAGGACTGTAAATAAGGAGCTTATAACGATTCCTAATTCATCTATTGCTAATGCACCTATCATGAACTTTACTAAGAGAGACATGAGAAGGATGAGTTTTATTATTGGTGTTACTTATGATACTCCAAGAGAGAAGTTAGATAGATGTATTGATAAGATTAAGAATATTTTAAAGTCTCATGATAGAATTAATAAGGATGATATAATTGTTGTCTTTGATAAATTTAATGATAGTAGCTTAGATATAATGATTAGTTGTTATACTATAGGAAATCTTTTATCTGAACATTTAAAGATTAAAGAAGAGGTTAACTTTGAGATTATGGATGCTCTTGAGAATCTTGGCGTTAGTGTAGCATTCCCTAGTAGAAGTTTATATCTTGAAACTCCATTGAGCTATGAAAATAAAAAGGATGTTTTAGATGATAATGAGGTTAATTATAAAAATATAATATCATAGTATAATATGAAGTATATATAACCAATTAACATTTTTATACATAGGAAAACATATATTAAGAAATGATTTTAGTTATTAAAGTCACTTAATTATTAGAGAAACCACACATAACTGGTAGCAAGAACTAGTTAACTGTGTGGTTTTTTGCTTATTTAAACAATACTTATTTTTGTTGTAACATTGTTATAATCTATTTTAATTATTTATATTATATAATTTTAGGCAAGGAACGATTTAAAGTTTTAAAGTAATGTAAAGGAGCTTTTAATATATTTATTTTAAGATTACAATTTAGATATTAGATATTACTTAGTTAGTAAACCTATATATAAGTTGTATAAACTTTAAACAGTTGGTGTAGTACTCCTTTAGTATTTAAATATATTTAATGCTTTAAATTTGATTTTCATTCTAATCATGTATTTCATCATAATATTTATTGTAGATAATATGAAAACTAAGCAAAACCTAAGTAAAATAAAGTATAACGACAATATTTTATTGAGTGAATTTATAGAATATTACTAAATTTAAATTAGAGTTAAATTATTTAAAAAATATATTGATGTAGATATAAAATTAGTATATTATAAGTAAGGTTTAATATATATGAGATCTAAGGAAATTAGGATATTTAAGTAATACGCTTAAATGAGTACAAGCTATTAGTACAATTTATAAACTTTGAAGTATCATAAAGAGGTATTGCAAATGAGTTTTTAATTAGGTCTTTATAGGGTTAAAGGTTTAACTCTATAACTTAAGGGAAGGAGTTTAAATATATTTTATATGAATTTAAATTAAAAGTTTAAGTTTTAATTTAGAAGTATATTTATTGTATATTGATCTTTCATTAAATAGGCTTCATTTCTTTTTAGAACTTTATAGTTAAATATTAAGACTTAACTAGGATATTATAATATAGTTTTAATATTATAAGGTATATAAGTAATTTTGAATACAATCTAATATTTAACAATGTAGATTAAATGTTGGACAGATATATATAAATAATGTAAAAGATAAAAATAAGGTGGTGGGATTATATGTTTTTATTAAGTCTTTTTGAATTTGTTGGTACGGTTGCTTTCGCTATTTCTGGTACGCTTATAGCTATGCAGAAAAGGCTCGATCTTTTTGGTGTTTTAACTTTAGCCACTATTACAGCAGTAGGTGGAGGTATTTTTAGAGACGTTATACTTGGGCATACTCCTCCACAGGCTTTAAGAAATCCATTTTATTGCTTACTTAGTATTTTCACAGCTATAGTAATTGTAATTATATATCCTTGGTTGATTGAACGTGGTATAAAGATATATAGAAAAAAATATAACCAAGAGGGTTTAGACGAAAGTTCTATTGATATAGAAATACAACAAAAGATACAAATGTTTCGTGGAAGAACTGAAATTTTAAGAAAAGTAAATGTATGGGTTGATGCTATAGGATTAGGTGCTTTTACAGCTGTTGGTGCTAATATTGCTATGACTCATGATGCATCTAACGTATTCGTGGTTATTTGCATGGGTACTATAACAGGAGTAGGTGGAGGAATAGTTAGGGACATGTTTGTACAGGATATTCCTATGGTATTTAAGAAGGAAATTTATGCAGTTGCATCTGTATTAGGTGCCTTTGTACTTTGGTTATTTCAAAAATATATACCAAGCATTAATGCCTTATATGTTTCAGCTTTTGTAACAATATCTTTTAAGCTTTTATCTATAAGATATAATTGGAATTTACCTAAGGCCACTTTAGATAAGCTACTAATAAAGCATAGAATGTAGATTTATTTAACTTAAAAATTAAGCTACGAGTATATGATAATAAATAAGGCTATTTTAAAAATTAGATATTAGATATAAGTGAAAGTAGATATTTTATAGTAAATAGTAAGATACAATTTTAAATTATAATTAAGATAAAGAGCATAGAAATGAGATGAAAATCTTACTTCTATGCTCTTTTATTTGTGTATTATGTCCATTGTATATATTTGTTTTTAAGCTTAAAATAAGTATAATGTTATAAAATTTGAATTAAATATATAGTTATGCAATAAAATTGTATTAGATATTAAAAAAGCAACTATATTATAATAGTAGCTATCTTTATGATAATAGCTTAATTACAGTTATTTAGTAGTTATACATTTGAGTGTGTATATAAGAAGTGTTATTTAAACTATAGAGATTAATGAGAATTTATATATAGCTTTGGTCAGTGATAAATAATTTTTAGAAAGGACATTAGGTATGAGAAAAAGGATATCAATAGGAATTATTTTAGGGCTTCTTTGTTTAACTTTTTTAACTAATTATTATTTTAAAATTGAATATGGATTAAATATTATAAGTTACATAGAAAGGGCGATGCCTATAAGTAAGTCTGAAAAGCAGTGGTTAGATAATCATGGACCAATAATTTATGGTTCGGACCAAAGCTCTCCACCTCTTAGATATATAGATAATGATAACCAATACACAGGTTCTGTAGTGGATTATATTAGAGCTTTATCAATAGAAATAGGACAAGTTATAGAGTTTGTTCCACTAAAAAATTGGGATGAATCTTTATATAATGTTGCAGAGAGTAAAAAGGATTTTTTTGATTTAATACCTTCATATGAAAGAAGCAATGCATTTGATTTTTCAGATCCTATATATGTACTTAAAGGGGCTATAGCAGTAGATAAGGATAATAAGTCAATTAATTCTTTGAATGATTTAGCTGGAAAGGAAGTTGCCATTCCAAAGAATGATTATGCAATAGAATTTATTAATAATAATATCAAGGATGTAAAGATTATTTATACTAAGAATTTAGAGGATGCACTTAAGTTATTAGGTGATGGAAATGTTGATGCAGTTGTTGGAGATGAGCCTGTTTTAAGATATTCCTTAGATACTTTATCTTTAAGGGAAAAAGTCAGAATATTAGAACAGGTAATATATGATGAGGATGCTGTTTTAGCTGTACCTAAGGGTGAAAAGGAACTTCTTAGTATATTAAATAAGGGGATATTAAGTGTAAAGAAAAAAGATATTCTAAGTAATATTGATAATAAGTGGTATGGAGTTTCTTTACCATTAAAGCGCTCAAATACAAAGAAACATATTACTTTAATATGCTTAATTTTTGCTTCAATAATCTCTGTAATAGTTTATATTTATCATGCTATTAATTTAATATTAAAAAATGAAATTGATAATAAAACAGCAGAACTAAATAAAAGTAAAAAACAATTACAGGTTACCTTTGATGGATTAACCCACCTTCTAATAGTATTAGATAAAAGATTAAATATAATAAATATAAACAAGGCTTCATGCAACTTTTTAAATAAGCCAAGGGAAAAAATAATAGGTAAAAACTATTCTATCTTGAAAAGGGGTTTTCAAACAAAGGAGTTGGATGAAGTAATAAACGAAACCTTTACTCAAAAGAAAAACCTAAAGATAGATTTTAATTATAGGAAGAAGATATATAGGGTAAGCACATTTATATTATGTGAACAAGAGGAGCCCTTAGAAAACATATTAGTTATGATAGATGATATAACTCAGGTAAAGATGGGTGAAAGAAAGCTAGTATATGAAAATAAAATGGTGGCAATTGGTCAATTAGCATCAGGAGTAGCTCATGAGATACGAAATCCTTTAGGAATAATAAGGAATTATGCTTATTTACTTAAGGTAGATACTGAGGAGGAGGAACAATTAGAATATATAGATGTAATAGAGTCATCTGTTGATAGAGCCAGTGGTATAATAGATAACTTATTAGACTTTGGAAGACTATCTGATAATGAATATTCAATTATTAATATAAGTAGATTTTTAAAGGGAATAGCTAATTTAAATAAGAAAGCATTAAAGGATAAGAGTATTGCCCTGGTAATAAATTGTAATAACGAATTAGAGTATAGTGTAAATCAAGGCTCTTTAAAGCATGTTATTTTTAATCTGTTATCTAATGCCATAGATGCTGTAGATAAGGGGGGAGAAATCATTATTGATTGTGAAGTTAATAATGATAACTTAGAAATTGAATTTATTGATAATGGCAATGGTATAAAGAAAGAGGACTTAGAGAATATATTCAATCCATTTTTCACAACTAAGTTAGACAAAAAGGGAACAGGGCTAGGATTATATATAACTTATACGGAAGTTAAGAAGTTTGGAGGAAACATAAGTGTTAGTAGCAAAGTTAATAAAGGAACAGTATTTCATATAGACATTCCATGGGGAGGGGGTAATTAATATGGCTAATTCTTTAAGTAATTTAAGAATTATGGTTGTAGATGATGAGGCTCATCAAAGATTAGTTCTTAAAAAAATATTAGAGAAGAAGGGATATTTTGTAGAGGTTGCATCAAATGGAATAGAGGCATTACAGAGGATAAAAAGTGAAGCATTTGACTTAGTCTTAACTGATTTAATAATGGATAACATGAATGGTGTTGAGCTTTTAGAAAAAATAAAACTATTTGATAAAAGCATAGAAGTAATTTTGGTTACGGGCTATGGAAGTATTGAAAATGCAGTAGATGCTATGAAGAAGGGGGCTTTTTCTTACTTTGTAAAAAGTCATGATCCTAAGGAGCTTTTAGATGAAATTGATAAGGTAGAGAAAAAAATTACAAGTAATAATTACTATGAAGATTTTGGAGCTATAAGTGAAAATTTTATATTAACAAGTAAAAATAAGAAGTTTCAAGAAAAGTTGAGTATGATAAAGAGGGCAGCACAAAGTAATGTTAACATATTACTTCTAGGAGAATCTGGAGTTGGTAAAGAGATTATAGCTAGGTATATACACAGTTGTAGTGAAAAGAAAAACGAAAATTTTGTTCCAGTAAACTGTTCAGCTTTTTATAAAGGACTTCTAGAATCAGAGTTATTTGGATATGAGAAGGGTGCTTTTACAGGAGCAAATGAAAATAGAAAAGGAAGATTTGAAATAGCTAATAATGGAACCTTATTTTTAGATGAGATAGGAGATATATCCTTAGAAACACAGGTTAAGTTACTTAGGGTTATAGAAAATAGGACTATAGAAAGGATAGGAAGCAATAAGGGTGTTAAGGTAGACTTTAGACTTATATCAGCTACTAATAAGGAGTTAAGTGAAGAGGTCTTAAATGGTAATTTTAGAGAAGACTTTTTTTATAGAATAAGTACAATAATAATAAAGATTCCTCCATTAAGAGAGCGTAAAGAGGATTTAGAAGATTTTATTGAGTATTTTTTCAATAAATCTCAAGAAAAGTTTAAGAGATCTTTAAAGGGTATAAGTAAAGAGGCTATGAATTTTCTACTTAACTATGAATATAAGGGTAATATAAGAGAGCTTAAAAATATAATGGAACGTATAGTAGTTTTATGTGATAGTGATTATATAACTTTAAAGGAGCTCGATATATATAGCTTAAAGGACTCTAGAGAAGAATCTTGCAATGAAGAACAAATATCAATAGGTGATATTAAGTTTCTAAAAGATATGAGAAGAGAGGTTGAGAGTAAGTATATAAGAAGGGTTATTGAGATATGTGATAATAACATATCAGAAGCAGCTAGAAGGTTGGGGATAAGTAGAAGGCAGCTTTTTAATAAAGTTTGTGAATATGAAATAAAATAAAAATATATGTTGACAAAGCAAATGAGAACAGTTATCATATAGGTATAGTTGATAAAGGTTATCAACTAACCTTAAAAGACTAGTGTACAAATTAATTAACATATAATCAAACCTTTTTAATTTTAATGATCCTAGTAAGCAAAGCTGACTTACTAGGTATTTTTTTATCTATTTTTAAAATGAGAAAAAAATTTCCTACCCCTGAGAAATAAATTTCCTAAATTTATGAAAAGATCAATAAATGAGAAAAAAATTTCCTAGCTTAATAAGAATTAAGCTAGGAAATTTTTATTTTGTAGGAGTTTTAATAATGGCTATATAAATAATTTTACTCTAAGAAAAATTACTAAAGCAGATTGCCATTTATATAGAGAACTCAAGACCTTTCCTTGGTATGCGATTAGAAGTAATTCTGTAAGTCAGAATTTGAGATAAGGTTATTTAGGCATAAAAGAAATATTATTTTTTTAAATTTAGTTTTAATTCTAGTTAAAGTTAAAATTTGGCATGAGAATTGCTATATAAAGGTCAAAGGCAACTTAGGGAGGTGATTATATGTGGACAGTAATAACAAATAATAGCTATGTTTATGAAAAGTTTAAGGATGATTTAAATGTAGTTTATCTTGATGATGGGTCTTACATGGAGGTTTTATATAAGGTTAGGGATAAGGTGCATGAAGGATTTAAGTTGCTAACACATCCTTTAGCTGGGAGCATAAAACCGAATCAAACTCCTTATAGATCTGTTGTACTTCAGGAGCAAAAGCAAGGTTTAGATTTTTATAGTTTACAGTTAGTTGAAAATAGTATTAGTTCTGCTGAAAAATTTTTAAAGATGAAGGCTCTACCTAAGTGGAGTGATAAAACCTTAGGTGATTTTAAAACTATAGATTTGTCTTTAGTAAGTGGAGCAGTTGCAAATAAGTTTATTAATAAAATTCAAATATATTAAGGGGGTGCTCTAGTTTGAGATTAGAACTAGGTAAAATACACATTAATGATGTGCAATTTGGAGAGGTAACAAAGGTTGAAAATGGAGTTTTGTATGTAAATTCAGAGGAGATAAAGAGGATTGTCCTAGAAGACGATATGATTAAATCAGTAAAGGTTGAACTTGCGAGACCTGGTGAATCAATAAGAATAGCTCCAGTTAAGGATGTAATAGAGCCAAGAGTAAAGGTTTCAGGTAAGGGTGCTATTTTCCCAGGTATGATAAACAAGGTTAAAACTGTTGGTAGTGGTAGAACTCATGCACTTGTAGGCTCAACTGTTATTACCTGTGGTAAGATTGTAGGTTTCCAAGAAGGTATTATTGATATGTCTGGACCAGTAGCGCAGTACACTCCTTTTTCTAAAACTAATAATGTATGTGTAGTTTTAGAACCAAGAGAGGGCTTAGAAACTCATGAATATGAGGGAGCAGCAAGAATGGCTGGTTTAAGAGTTGCAACTTATATAGGTGAGGCAGGTAGAAATGTTGAACCTGATGAGTTAGTAGTTTATGAAACTAAGCCTTACTTAGAGCAGGTTAAACAGTATCCTGATTTACCTAAGGTTGGGTATATACACATGCTACAGTCTCAAGGGTTACTTCATGACACTTATTATTACGGAGTAGATGCTAAGCAAATAGTGCCTACACTAATGTGTCCTACTGAGATAATGGATGGAGCTATAACTAGCGGTAACTGTGTTGCTCCTTGTGATAAGGTTACAACATTCCATCACTTAAATAATCCAGTTATTGAGGATTTATATAAGAGACATGGTAAAGATGTAAACTTCATTGGTGTTATTTTAACTAATGAAAATGTATTCTTAGCTGATAAGGAAAGATGCTCAGATATGGTTGGAAATCTAGTTGAGTTCTTAGGACTAGATGGGGTTTTAATAACTGAAGAGGGATATGGAAATCCAGATACAGATTTAATGATGAATTGTAAAAAAGCTACTTTAGCTGGAGCAAAGGTTGTTTTAATAACTGATGAGTTCCCAGGTAGAGATGGTAAATCACAATCATTAGCAGATGCGACTTCAGAGGCAGATGCCTTAGTTTCTTGTGGACAAGGAAATATAATTATTAACTTCCCTCCTATGGATAGGGTTATAGGAACTCTTGATTTTGTGGAAACCATGATTGGTGGATATGAAGGTAGCTTAAAGGAAGATGGAAGTATAGAGGCTGAACTTCAAATAGTAATTGCAGCTACAATTGCTAATGGATATAACAAGTTAGCAGCTAGAACTTACTAAGAAGGGGGAAGAGTAATGGAGAAATTAAGAGTAGTTCATTATATAAATAACTTTTTTGCTGGAATTGGAGGAGAAGAAAAGGCTGATATTCCTCCTATGATAAAGGAAGGTGCTGTAGGGCCAGGATTATCTTTAAATGCTAAGTTAGGTGATAATGGAGAAATTGTTGCTACGGCTATATGTGGTGATAGTTACTTTGGTGAGAACTTAGAGGAAGCTAAGGATGCTTTAATATCAATGATTAAAGTTTACAATCCTGATGTATTTATAGCTGGGCCAGCATTTAATGCAGGAAGATATGGGGTTGCATGTGGTACCATTGCTAAGGCTGTAGAGGAAGAGCTTAAAATACCAGTAATAACAGCTATGTATAAGGAAAACCCTGGTGTGGACATGTTTAAAAAGGATTTACACATAATAGAAACTGCTATATCTGCTGCAGATATGAGAAATACAGTTCCTAAGATGGTTAAGCTTATTTTAAAAATGGCTAAAGGGGAAGAAATATTATCACCTAAGGAAGAGGGATATATTGAAAGAGGTATAAGAGTTAATTACTTTAGTGATAAGAGAGGTTCAGATAGAGCTATAGACATGCTTTTGAAAAAGGTAAAAGGAGAAGAGTTCACAACAGAGTATCCAATGCCTGTATTTGACAGAGTTGATCCTAATCCAGCGGTTAAGGATTTAGCTCATACAAAGGTAGCTATAGTTACATCAGGTGGAGTAGTTCCACAAGGAAATCCAGATAGAATAGAATCATCAAGTGCTACTAAGTATGGAATTTATGATATTACAGGAATGAACTCATTAAGTGCAAATGACTTTATGACTGTCCATGGAGGTTACGATAGAGCATTCGTTACCAAGAATCCTAACTTGGTTGTACCTTTAGATGTTATGAGGGATTTAGAAAAGGAAGGAGTTATAGGAGAACTTGCTAACTATTTTGTAACAACAACAGGAACAGGTACATCAGTAGGTAATGCTAAGGGATTTGGAGAGGATTTTTCTAAAAAGCTAGTCGCTGATGGTGTGGGAGCAGTTATATTAACTTCTACATGAGGAACTTGTACTCGTTGCGGTGCAACAATGGTAAAAGAAATTGAAAGAGCAGGAATACCTGTAGTTCACGTTGCTACAGTAGTTCCTATTTCCCTTACAATAGGTGCCAATAGAATAGTACCAGCTATAGGAATACCATATCCTTTAGGAGACCCTCATTTAGGAGAAGAAGGAGATAAAAAGCTAAGAAGAAAAATAGTTGAGAGAGCATTAAAGGCACTTCAAACAGAGGTAGAAGAACAAACTGTTTTTGAAGGTTAAGATTTAAAATATAAAGCTAAGTATTGAAATATGACGTTCATTTAATTAAAAGTATGTGAGGATGTTTCATTAAAAGTAAATATATAGGTATAAAGTAAGGCTTAAGATTAAAAGCTTGTAACTAATATTATATAAATCTTTAGTGTGACATCCTCATAAATAAAGGAGATGTTCATATGGAAAAGACCAGAGAATCATGGGGTAGTAGATTTGGATTTATTATGGCTACAGCTGGATTCGCCATAGGACTAGGAGCAATATGGAGATTTCCATATATGGTTGGAGTTAATGGTGGAGGAGCTTTCTTAATAGTATATATTATTTTATCAGCAGTAATAGGTATTCCACTATTTATAGCAGAAGTTACCCTTGGTAGAAAGACTCAAAAGGGTCCTATATTAGGAATGAGAGATCTAACTAAGAAGGGAAGTCCATGGCGTGTGATTGGATGGCTAGGTGGTATAGCCTCACTAATGATTATGAGCTATTATGTTGTCATTTTAGGCTGGATGGTAGCGTATTTAGTTAAGATGATTACTGGAGAGTTTGCAGGCGCTAGTACAGTGCAGATTCAAGCAATTTATAGTTCATTTACAAGCAATATGCCTCAAGTTACTTTCTATACTATTTTAGTAACCATATTATTAGGTATTATAGTTACTAGAGGATTGAAAGATGGTATAGAGAAATATTGTAAGGTATTAATGCCAGCGTTATTTGTACTATTAATTGTTTTAGCAGTAAAATCTCTTTTATTGCCAGGTGCAATGGAGGGGGTAAAATGGTATTTAACTCCTGACTTTTCAAAGATAAATGGACAGGTAATATTAGCAGCTCTGGGGCAAGCATTCTTTGCAATAGGAATAGGAGTTGCTACTGCATTTATATATGGTAGCTATTTAGAAAGAGGAAAAAGTAGCATACCAAGTGATTCAAGTATTATAGTTTTAGCTAATACTATGATTGCTATTGTTGCAGGACTTATAATATTCCCTGCTATTTTCTCATTAGGATTATCACCAGATTCAGGTCCAGGACTTGTTTTTGTAACAATGCCTAACTTATTTGCTCAAATGACTGGTGGAAGAATATTTGGTATTATGTTTTTCTTTCTTGTAGTAATTGCAGGATTAACTTCAGGAATGGGATATTTAGAAGCAGTTGCAGTATGTATTTCTGAAATATTTAATATAGATCGTAAAAAATCTACTTTGGTGGCACTTGGTACTATATTATTAATGAGTATATTACCTATATTATCATATGGTCCACTTAAGGATGTATTAATTGGAGGAAGAAACTTCTTTGACTTGGCAGACTTTTTATCAGGAAATGTATTAATGCCTGTTGGGGCGTTGATAATATCTTTATATACAGCCTTTGTATGGAAGTTTAAAAATTATAAGGAAGAAGCCAATCTTGGATGCGGAAAATTTAGAATTTATAATTGGTGGAAACCAGTAGTAGTATTTGTTATTCCTGTAGCTGTTGCAGTTATAATGGTAACAGGATTAATATAATAATTAGCAATACACAATCCCTTTAAAATAATTACTAGATACAAAAAAAGGCTCATGAATTCATCATGGGCCTTTTAAATATACTAAATTTAATTATTGCTCATTTATTATTAGAAGTTCTGAGGCTATACCCATATATCCATAGGTAGCAACTACATAGTCCTCCTTCTTAAGTAATTCAGGAGATAGAAGTTCTCCATACATGTTTTTTATTACTGTAGTATTAGTAATATTTACGTGGATTTTATCAAATTCATCTTTATATAGTTTCTTTCCTTCAACTGTAAGAGTAAATAAGCCCGTGTCTTTGCATATACGGCTTATTGCACCTACAGTAGCCATGAGGTTATTACTCTCTAAATACTCCATAAGTATAAGATCAGTTCCTTTCATAAAAATTAAAATTAAGTTATTTATTACTAATACTAATTTATGAGAAATACTATGAAATAGTTCATCTTATAATAACTATATTTATTAAAATAAAAAGTATTTTTTATAAGAATGATTAAGAGAAAGTTTAGTGCTATTTCAATAACGAAAATGTTTACATATAGTGAAGCGTTAAAAAAATCAATGTAAGTATTATAGTAATGCATAGGAAGCTTTTGCTATAAAAACTCGAAAAATTAGAATAAATGTTATTTACAAAAAGTTTATTTTAAATTAATATATAGATAAATACACTATATATTACTAAAAGAACAATTAAATGTATTAAAGTTCGCAAATAAGAAATTTTAAAAAAAGTCATATCAGAGAGACCTCAAGAGAGAATTAAAACATTATAAGTTTAATTTATATTGATCTTTACTTATAGAAAAACTCTATAGATAATTCTAAACCTATACGATATTCCTATTAATACCTTATTATTATATAAGTTTATTAGATTTTCTTATATAATTTTAAGTGTTAAGAAATTAACTATGACAGTGGAGGGATGCTTTTATGAAAGAATGTATAACTGTTGCAGTTGCGGGATTTGGGTTAAGAGGTAAAACTTATTCAGAGTTTGAGAAGTTAAGTGAAGGAAAAATGAAGGTTGTTGCTGTTGCAGATATAGTAGCAGAAAAGGTTGAGGAAGCAGCTAAGGAATATAATATTTCTAAGGAAATGTGTTTTACAAGTGCTGAGGAGATGTTAAAACATCCTAAGCTTGCAGATGTTATGTTTGTTACAACTCAAGATAGGCAACATGTAGCTCAGGCGGTAAAAGCAATAGAACAGGGTTATGATGTTTTAGTTGAGAAACCTATATCTCCAGATTTAGAAGAATGTTTAGAATTACAAAGTAAAGCTCATGAGTATAATAAAATAGTAACAGTATGTCATGTACTTAGATATACTAAATTCTTTGAAATTATAAAGAAATGTATTGATAGCGGAAAGTTAGGGGAAATAAGAACAATCCAAGCTATAGAGAATGTTGGATATTACCATCAGGCACATAGTTTTGTAAGGGGAAATTGGAGAAATTCTATAGAAACAAGCCCTATGATTTTAGCTAAAAGCTGTCATGACATGGATATATTACAATGGCTTATGGGTAAAAGATGTGAAAAAATATCTTCCTTTGGAAGTCTAAGTTTATTTAAAGAGGAGAATGCTCCAGAGGGTTCAACTGATAGATGTTTAGAGGGCTGTAAATGTAAAGAGTCATGCCCTTATGATGCAGAAAAAATTTATATAAGTGACAAATTAACAGGTATAAGACACGGAGCTAAATGGCCTTGTGAAGCTTTAACTTTAAATCCATCAGAGGATAGAGTATATGAAGCTTTAAAGACAGGACCTTATGGACGTTGTGTTTATAAATGTGATAATGATGTTGTAGATCACCAAGTAGTAATAATGCAATTTGAAGATGGTTCAACAGCAGATTTTACAATGACAGCCTTTACAGAAAAGTGTAGTCGTCAAATTAAAGTTATGGGAACCATGGGAGAAATAATTGGTGATTTAGAAAACAATATAATCAAAATATGTTACTTTGGTAAAGAAGCTGAGATTATAAATGTTAATGAAGTTACATCTTCATCAACTTCTAAATTAGGCGGACATGGTGGAGGAGACGAAGGATTAATTAGAAATACTGTTGATGTGTTTTTAGATAATAATCCTGAGAATAATCTTACATCTATAGATGCATCAGTGCATAGTCATGTTATGGCTTTAGCAGCAGAGTACTCAAGAATCAACAAGGGAACTTTAGTTGATTTAACTGATTTTATAAAAAAAGAACAGTATAAAGAACTTTAATATAGACCTATCAAAAGCATATATTTATAATAAAATTTTAAGTTTATGTAGTAACTTTTTAAGATATAAGAAAATTATATAAATGGCTATGAATTTAATCTTTATAAATTTATAGCCTTTTCATAAACTTAAGTTCAGCTCAAAAAATAAACGGAAAACATTTATAAATATTTTACAAAAATAGTAATAAAACTTAATCTTGTTCATAGTATATATAGAATTTAAATTTATATTAATGGGGTAAGAAAAAATGAATATGAATCAGGAAGGTAAATCAAGGGGACAGCTTGGAATAAAGGACTTATTAGTAAATAGTGTAGACGGTTTTAAAGACAATATTTTAGGAATCCTATGTATAATGGGGATATTATTAGTTCTACCTATGATAGTATTAGGAATGCTTATGGTACCACTTGCTGGAATGATAACTTTTACTTTAATAAGTGGCTCAACTAATGCAATTGGTAGCATTATATTACTTGTTTTGGCCATTGTATTTATTTTTGGAATTTTAGGAAACATATTTATGGTTGCGGTTGTAAAGTTAATTCATGAAAAGGAAGGTTATATGGGGTATGGCCCATTAGATGCAATTAAATTTGCTATGGGGAAAATTAAAACTATTACTGTATTAGTTTTATTAATAGTTGCGATTTCTATATCAGCAACTATAGGGGTAGGTCTTATAGCAGCTATTCTTACACTTATATCTAAGACGGTAGCTGGAATATTCCTTGTAGTTGCAGTACTTGCATCAATTATGTTATTTATATATGTAACATTCTCATATCAAGCTATTGCTATACATGAATTAGGTGCAATAGATGCTCTAAAATATAGCATAAATATAGTAAGAGGTAGATTTGGTAATGTATTCTGTAAACTTCTTGTTGTTGCTGTAATTGGAGGTATAATAGACTATATACTAGGATTGATTTTTGGTGATGCAGGGGCTGCAAGTTTTATAGCTAGCATTATTACTGCTATTATTAGTCAATACCAAGTTATCTATCATACACTTATGTTTAAGGACTATGATCAAGAAGATAGCAGAGTAATGTAAGTCTGAGGATTGAAATGTAAAACTAAAATGGCTTTTATATAAATAGAGTTTTTTAAGAGGAGTAGGTGAGGAGCTTATTCCTTTTATTTTTTATAATTTTTATTATAGACATTACAATAGATGAATAGAAACTTTAAAGTATAATTATTTTGTATAAAAGGTGATGAGTAGAGGTATAAAGCTTTTTACTAGAAGTTATTCATTAGGATATTAGATAAAATTTATAAAATATGACTTATGTAAAATATATTAATTGTAATTAAGTTTTTTTGGTTATATAATAATAACAAATATATACATAAATTCTATATAATAATTTAACTTCAATATGAAAGAAATATATTAAAGGGGGAAGATTTATGGAAAACACTGTTGAGAAGGATATGGTAATTAGAGAGCTACAAGAAAAAATTCATATTATCAGAGGAGAGTTTGCACAAACTGACGCTATAGTAAAAAGTATGATGGATGACGATAAAACATCTGATGAAATTAGAGAGAGATTTAACTTTCAAAGATGTAAGTTAGAGGGATTAAGAAAACAGTTAGGAGATTTAGAAAGAAAACTAGTTGCTGAAAGAAATAGATAGATATAAGATCGAATATATAAATATAAAAAATTGCATAGATAGGGGTGCTATCTATGCATAATTATAGGGAATTATTATTTATATATATATGTAAGCTTTTTTAAAAGCCAATTTCCTAAAAAAAGATGAAAAACAAAGGGGTGTTTTTCATCATAATAAAGGGATTTTAGGGGTATGATTAAAAATTTATATAATCTCTAAACTAAAAAATTCTTAATGAATACTCTTAATCCATTGGTTTAATCATCTGAATCTCTTTATGTCTTCATTATAGTACAATGAACAGGCTAAGAAGTTACGTAAAAGTAAAAAATGGTTACAACATAAAGAAGTTTTTGTAACTGTTTTTTTAAGTGTGAATAAGCAATGAATATATAGTAATAATAGGTATAAATTCTTAACAAAATACATTAAAATTATAAATAAATAATATAAAACACTGTGAGTTAAAAAAACAATAAAAAAGTTTAGTGATGTTTGTCGACAAGCTAAACTTTTTTTGTTGCTTAAAAGTCCTCTATATATTCTAATAAACGACATTTGAATATATAGAGGTAAGATTCAATATAAAGTAAATATAGGTATTATTAAAAATGTAGAACATTAATTAGAATTTATACAATAATTGAAATATTGAAGATTAACTTTTAGATTTTAATTTTAAAGATAAAGTTAGGCAATAATATTAATAAAAAAGTTAATACGAATGCAATTAGAAATATAAGAATAATTTTCCTAAGTAGTTAGTTATTGAAGAATTTATATGTGAATTAAATATAAGATTTCATCAAATACTTAAGTGTAGATCTTAAATATAAAGCTTCAGAAATTATAAAATTTATTTAATGCTTTGAAGATGTAATATTAAGATTTTGAGTAAAACTTTGTTAAGAGGTGATAACTTTATGATGAAATTATTTAAGCTTCTAAAACCATATAAATTCTTAGTAATAGGAGTTTTTATATTGGTATTTTTTCAGGCACTTTCAGATTTATATTTACCTAACTTAATGTCTGATATAGTAAATACCGGTATAGTAAATGGAGATACTAGCTATATAACAAGAACAGGAGGATTTATGCTATTAGTAGCTGCAATAGGTGCTATTTGTGTAATTGCATCAAATTATTTCGCATCTAAAGTAGCAGTTGGTTTTGGTAGAGATTTAAGAAAAAGTTTATTTGAAAAGGTTGAAACGTTTTCTTTAGAGGAATTTGATAAATTCGGAACATCTTCATTGATAACTAGAACTACTAATGATATAAATCAAATTCAACAAGTACTTATAATTATGTTGCGTATGATGATTAGTGCTCCAATGATGGCAATTGGAGGCTTTATCATGGCTGTATCTAAGGATGCTAAATTATCACTTATAATATTAGTGGTTATACCAGTTGTTGCAGTGATTATAGGTATTATTGCTAAGATGGGTATACCTTTATTTAAGAGTATGCAAATTAAATTAGATAAGTTGAACTTAGTATTACGTGAACAATTGACAGGAATAAGGGTAATAAGAGCTTTTAACCGTATAGAGGTGGAAAAAAAGAGGTTTTTTATAGCAAATAAAGATATAACAGAAACCGCTATAAAGGTTAATAGAATTATGGGGGCTTTAATGCCAGCTATGATGTTATGTATTAATATTACTACTATCATAATAGTATGGATAAGTGGTAAACGTATAGATATAGGGGCAATGCAAGTTGGAGATTTAATGGCCTTTATACAATATTTAATGCAAATAATGTTTTCATTGATGATGCTATCAATGATGTTTGTATTAATTCCTCGTGCCTCTGTTTCAGCAGATAGAATAAATAAGGTATTAGATGAAGAGTTAGACATAACTGATCCTAAGATAGAAGAGGATTATAGTAATAAAAGAGGGTATATTGAATTTAAGGATGTATGCTTTGCTTATCCTGGAAGCTCAAATTATGCTATAGAAAATATAAGTTTTTCTACAAGCCCTGGGGAAACAACTGCAATTATAGGTGGTACAGGATCAGGAAAATCAACTTTAGTTAACTTAATTCCTAGGTTTTACGATGTATTAGAAGGGACTATATTAGTTGATGGAATAGATATAAAGGATATGTCGCAGGAGCATCTTAGAGATAAAATTGGTTTTGTGCCACAAAAAGCAGTTTTATTTTCAGGAACAATAAATGAAAATATTAGATATGGTAAAGAGGATGCAACAAAAGAAGAGATAAGAAAAGCTGCTGATATAGCTCAAGCTAGTGAGTTTATAAATAATATGGAAGATGGATATGAATCAATGATATCTCAAGGTGGTACTAATGTATCCGGTGGGCAAAAACAACGTCTATCAATAGCAAGAGCTTTAGTTAGGAAACCAGAGATATATGTTTTTGATGACAGTTTCTCAGCACTAGATTTTAAAACGGATGCAAAATTAAGAAAGTCACTTAAAGAGGAAACTAAGGACTCCGCTGTAATAATAGTTGCTCAAAGGGTAAGTTCGATTATGGATGCAAATAGAATTATAGTCTTGGACGATGGAAAGGTTGCTGGAATTGGAACTCATAAAGAATTATTGGAAAACTGCAAAGTTTATTATGAGATAGTTTCATCACAGCTTTCAGAGGAGGAACTAGAAAATGAAAGGAAATAGCAATTCTAATAAAGGCCCTATGGGACATGGTCCTAGAATGGGAATGCCAACAGAAAAGGCAAAGGATTTTAAAGGAACCTTAAAAAGACTTTTATCTTACTTAAAGCCACAAGGATTTAAATTGACTTTAGTATTTATAGCAGCAATTTTAAGTACATTATTTACTGTTTTAGCACCTAAAGTATTGGGAGAAGCTATTAATAAATTATTTGAAGGAGCTGTATCAAAGATAAATGGTGTACCAGGTGCAGCTATAGACTTTCAAGCAATATATAGAATCTTATTTATACTATTAGGGTTTTATGTTTTAAGTTCAGTTTTTTCATATATTCAACAGTATATAATGGCTACGGTTGCCCAAAATACTGTTTTTAATATGCGTGATGATATAAATAATAAGCTTGCTCGTTTACCTTTAAAGTATTTTGATAATAACACTCATGGAGAAGTATTAAGTCGTGTTACCAATGATATTGACAATGTAAGTAGTACTCTTCAACAAAGTATAACGCAACTTATAACTTCTGTTATAACTATTATTGGTGTATTATACATGATGTTTACTATAAGTGGAGTTATGACTGTAATAGCCTTAATAACCCTACCATTATCAGCAATAGCTACAAAATTAATTGCTGGGAGATCTCAAAAATACTTTGCAGGTCAGCAACGTGTCTTAGGGAATTTAAATGGTCATGTTGAGGAGATGTATACAGGTCATAAAGTGGTAAAGGCATTTAATCATGAACATACTTCTATAGAAACCTTTAATGAAATAAATGAAGAGCTTTATAATGTTGGATGGAAGGCTCAATTTATATCCGGGGCAATAATGCCAGCTATAAACTTCATTAATAATTTAGGCTATGTTATGGTATGTGTTTTAGGTGGTGTTCTTGTAACACAAGGAAGAATAAATTTAGGCGATGTTCAAGCATTTATTCAATACTCTAGACAATTTACTCAGCCAATAGTTCAAACAGCTAATATTGCAAATATACTTCAGTCTACAGTAGCTTCAGCAGAACGTGTATTTGAAGTTTTAGATGAAGCAGAGGTTATTCCAGATCCTAAAGAACCTATAGTTTTAGAGCAATTTAGAAAAGCTGATAATGGTAAAGAGGTTGAGGTGAAATTTGAACATGTTAAATTTGGATACAATGAAGATCATATTTTAATAGAGGATATGAATTTAGATGTTCACAAGGGAGAAACTATTGCTATAGTTGGACCAACAGGAGCAGGAAAAACGACTTTGATAAATTTATTAATGCGTTTTTATGAATTAAATGGTGGAACTATATACATAGAAGGTGCAGATATAACCAAATTAACAAGAGCTGAATTACGTAGCAAATTTGGTATGGTTCTTCAAGATACTTGGTTATTTAATGGGACTATTATGGAAAATATAGCTTATGGAAGAGAAGGAGCAACTAAAGAAGAAGTAATTGAAGCTGCAAAGATGGCATATGCAGACCATTTTATAAATACCTTACCAGAGGGATATGACACAGTACTTAATGAGGAAGGAACTAACATATCTCAAGGGCAAAGACAGTTGCTTACTATAGCTCGTGCCATTCTTGCTAATCCATCAATACTAATATTAGATGAGGCAACAAGTAGTGTAGATACAAGAACAGAAGCTAATATCCAAAAGGCTATGAATGCCTTAATGGAGGGAAGAACAAGTTTTGTAATAGCTCATAGATTGTCTACTATAAAAAATGCTGACTTAATATTAGTAATGAAGAGTGGTACAGTAATAGAACAAGGAAACCATGAAGAATTAATGGAGAAACAAGGTTTCTATGCAGATTTATATAATAGTCAATTTGCAAACAAAAATTTAGGTGAAGCTATGTAATAAAAAAATGAGACTGCAATAGTAAGAGCTACGATTATGATATATTGCACTTAAGGTTAAAACAATATATTATAAAAGGCTTCTTAATACAGTCTCATTTTTCTTTAATCAGAGTCAAAAAATATATGTGATATAAGAATTAATATATATCTTGCATTAAGTAAACTTCACTAATATTTTATAAGTTAAAAAAATTAACATGTAATAAATTAAGATGATGTAGATTTAATATTACAAAGTATAATACTTAGATGAAATTTTCTTAATAAAACCTAATTTTTATTTTTTGAAAGTAAGTATAGCTTCTAATAAAATAAGATCCTCTGGAGTAGTAACTTTAAAATTAAGCTTGTTGCCCTTAGCGAACTGAACTTTATTACCTAATTTAAACACTAATTGACAATCGTCAGTAGCATCTATACTCTCACTCTTTAAAGCTACATTATGAGCTTTCATAATTAACCCATATTCAAAACTTTGAGGAGTTTGAGCTAAAAACAATTCACTTCTATCAGGAACACTAGAAATAGAGCTTTTGTCAACACTTTTGATTACAGTATCTGAACTAGGTATAACAGTGTTTACAGCCTTATATTTTTTAGCTAAAACTATATTATCATTAATTATATCTGAAGATACTAATGCCCTAGCACCGTCATGTATAAGTACAACGTCATTTTCACAGCAAATATCTTTTAAGTAAGTAAGACCTTTAAACACTGATTCTTGTCTTGTAGTTCCTCCACTTATAATATCTTTAACCTTTGATATGTTAAAATCATCAATCCATGTTTTTAAAGTTAATTTGAAATCTTCTCTACAAACTACAATGATATAATCTATATTGGCATTAGAATTAAAAGCATCTAATGTGTGGATAATCAATGGTTTTCCACATATATCAATAAATTGTTTAGGTAAGTTACCACCAACTCTAGTTCCGCTTCCACCAGCTAACACAATAGCAATATTCATACTTTATCCTTAGTGAGAATAAGTACCTTTAGTACAAATAACCCACTAAATCCTCCCCTCTCTCTTATTGCGTACTTGTATATGTTTAATAAGCACATTAATATTAAAATCTTAATACAGTTAATGAAAATAGTAAACATTTAAAAATTTCTAAAATAGGTATTTACAAATTCAATTTACTATGGTAGCATGGTAGCATGATAAAGTTAATAAAAAAACACTGTGATAAGAAATAGTAGAAATGAAGAGTCTTTTACAGAGAGTTTCCGGTTGGTGAGAGGAGCATAAGAAGTCATTTTGAACACATCTTTGAGTTGAACACCGAAACCTAAATAGGAAGTAGACTGTTTCCGGGTGCGCCCGTTATAGTGCCGGAGTATAAGCTATTATAAATAGCCGTACTTTTAGAGGTTAAGTAGGCGACTATTTAACAAATAGAGGTGGGACCGTGGAAGTGAATACTTTCGCCCTCTAAGTTTTTAAGAAACTTAGGGGGCGTTTTTTATTGCATAAATGAACCCTAAGGTAATGCTAAGTAACTTTAATAAAATTATTTTAGGAGGAGTTTGAAAATGAAAAAAAATCTATTAAAAGTTGTGGCAATGCTTATTGCTTGTTTATCTATTTTATTTAGTCTTACTGGGTGTGGCAAAGCTAAAGATAAGGGAGAAGCTAACTTAAAGGATGAAGTGGTTATTGGTATGGATGATACCTTTGTACCTATGGGATTTAGGGATGATAAGGGTAATATAGTTGGCTTTGATGTAGACCTTGCAAGGGAAGCCTTTAAAAGAATGAATAAGAAGGTTAAGTTCCAACCAATAGATTGGTCTATGAAGGAACAAGAATTAAAAAATAAGAATATCGATATGATTTGGAATGGTTATTCTATAAATGAAAAGAGAAAAGAACAGGTTGCTTTTACTAAGGCATATTTAAAAAATAGACAAGTTATTATAACCTTAAGTGAATCAAAGATTAATTCAAAGGAAGATTTGAAGAATAGGGTAGTTGCAGCACAAGCAGAATCAAGCTCCCTAGAAGCTATAAATTCAGAACCAGAGTTAGTTAATCAATTTAAAAATGGAGAGGTTGTATTATTTGATACTAACAATGATGCTTTAATGGACTTAGAGGCTGGGAGAACAGATGCAGTAGTGGCTGATGAAATAATGATTAGATACTATATAAAAAGCAGAGGAGAAAACAAATATAAGATACTTAAGGATGACTTTGGAGATGAGGAATACGGTATAGGTATTAGAAAGGAAGATAAAGAATTTTTAAAGGAACTAAATAATACCTTAGATGATATGAAAAAGGATGGAGCTATGGGAGAAATATCAATAAAGTGGTTTGGTGAAAATATAATAAATACAGAAGAGTAAGGAGGAGTTTGAAGTGGAGTATATATTTAGTTTAATCCCCTCTATGGTGGAAGGATTAGGAGTTACTTTAGAGGTATTTGCAATAACTTTAGTTTTATCGATTCCTTTAGGAATAATAGTAGCCTTAGCTAGGCTTTCTGAAATAAAAATATTAAGAGTAATAAGTAGTTCTTACATTTATATAATGAGGGGTACTCCCTTACTACTTCAATTAGTAGTAATTTTCTTTGGATTTCCTATTTTGAATATTTCACTTGAGAGGTTTACGGCAGCTATTATAGCCTTTGTATTTAATTATACAGCCTACTTTGCAGAAATATTTAGAGGGGGGATTAAGGATATTGATGAAGGGCAGTATGAGGCTGCTGAGGTTTTGGGATTTTCTAAGATATATACACTAAGAAAGATTTTAATTCCACAAATGATAAAGAAGGTCTTACCCTCAGTTACTAATGAAGTTATAACCTTAGTTAAGGATACTTCACTTATATATGTAGTTGGTATTTCGGAACTACTTAGAGTGGGGAAGATCGCTAGTAATAGAGATACATCACTTATACCTTTATTTTTAGTTGGAGCAATATATTTAGCTATAATAGCTATTTTAAGTAAGCTATTAAGTGGTATTGAAACTAAATATACCCATTATAAGTCATAGAAAGGAGGAGTAGTGAGCTAAGGTGTTACTTACAATTACACACCTTCACTAAATTTAAAATATGATAAAGGTAAGAAATATAAATAAAAGCTTTAAGGGAATACAGGTTTTAGAAGATGTATCCTTTGATTTAGAACAGGGAGAGATTCTTAGTATAATTGGACCATCAGGAGCGGGAAAGACAACCTTATTAAGAACTATCAATGCTTTAGAGAAGTGTGATAATGGAAATATCTATATTGATGATAAGTGTTTGTGTAAAGATGGTGAATATATTAAGGGTAAAGAGCTAAGAGAAATAAGAAGAGATTTAAGTTTTGTATTTCAAAGTTTAAATTTATTTCCTCACATGACCGTTATGGAGAATATTTCAGAAGCTGTTATAAATGTCTTAGAAGTTAATAAGGCAGATGCACTTAAGAAGTGTGCGGAGATACTTAAGAATCTAGGGCTAGAAGAAAAGGAAAATAGCTATCCTTATGAACTATCGGGAGGACAGAGGCAAAGAGTTGCAATAGGACGAGCATTGGCAATGGAACCTAAGTATATATGCTTTGATGAACCAACATCTGCACTTGATCCAAGCTTAACATGCGAAGTAGCTAATATTATAAAGGGGTTAGCTAAAGACGGTATAGGAATATTAATCATTACTCATGATATGGAGTTTGTGAGTAAGGTTTCTACTAGAGTTTTAGAGTTAGGATCTGGTAAGGTTAAAGTAACTAACTAATATATAAAATAAAAGATAGCCAAGGATTTTATAATTACAATCTCTGGTTATCTTTTTTATTATATAAATATATTATAGATTTAATTCAACAATAAACTTTAATAAGTTAAGTATATTTTTATATGTTAATATCAAGATTTAAATAGCTAGTACCATTAATTGAGTGAATTTCTTTAGGTATTATATTTATTCTTTTGGAAAATAAAGGACCTGCAATAACTAATGTGTGATACTCCCCATTTTTACCCCAAACATCTACACCTTTAAGTTCTAGTTCTTCTATTAAACTCTTATTTAGGTGGCGTCCTAAGTAGCTTGTATCTAAAACCTCATCTTTAACAGCTATAATTATAGCTTCAAAACCTAAATCTAAGAATTCAGTTAATAAATCCTTTGAGTTGTTATCAGATAGAGGATAACAAGCTTCTATGTCATATTTAGAACAAACCTTACTATTCCAGTCACTTTCAGCAATTACGTCTGTTCCACCAAAAACTCCAAAGTCAATAAATAAGCTTTTAAAATTTTCAAGAGAAGATAAAAAAGTTTTTTCGTAATCATCTTCAGTAGCTTCAGCTATTTCGATTGGAAGATTTAAAGACTTAGCTTGAGCATAGATTATATCTCTAGAAAGCCTGTGATTATAAGAATTTTCAAATTGGTCATCAAATAATGTAAACAAAAGTTGAGGTTGGCCTCCTTGATCTATGGCTCTATATAGTGACAAACAGCAATCCTTTCCTCCGCTCCATAAACAGAAAAAGGGTTTATCCTTTATATCTACAGTCATAATATGAACTCCTTTTTAATAAAAATTTATTTTATATACGTAATGTTAAATATATAAAATTTATTAGTTAAACTTATTATATCATTTTAAAAAAATAAAATTCTACAAAATCATAATAAATGTATATAAATTACTAAAAAATTCAAAGTTTTAATAGATAGGTTAAAATTTAAAAATGAAAATTACCCTATATTTAGTTATAGTTATTGATATTAAGTTAGTTTTTTAACAATATGTAGGTTTATTTAGTATAAAGATTTACTTATACAAATATACATCCAATAAATTAGTACTAAGTTAATTATCTAGTGTTGTATAAATTATATAAGTTAAAAAGTTAAGGTGGTATAAAGGTGTTGCTTAAAAATTAAAGAGATGCTTTTAATTTTTAAGCATCTCTTTAAACTTAACATATAACAGTAAAAATCTATAATTTAGAAACTTTATATATTTAGGGATTTATGTAATTCAAGTAAGTAAGTATTTATTTAATTATTTTTAGTATATAACTTGGATCGATAAATTAAAATTCAGTAGCTTCATATATTAGCCATGAACTTTTAATCAGTGAAGTTCATGGCTATAAATTAATGATTTTTACTAAAGTGATTATCTATTTAAAGTGATTTTCTATAAATATCGCTTATTAGTTCAGGTGTAGCTTTTACAGGTGAACAATCTAGCAATAATCCTAAGCTTGGGGTATTGAAAGTTAAATCAGTAAGTTCACTTATGTGATCTTCTGTGAAGCCATGGTCTTTAAGTGTGTCTGCCACTCCCATTTTTGCAAGCCAAGATTTAACTCCAGCGGCTACCATATCAGCTTCTTCTTTAACACCTTTTATATTAGGTACTATTGGACTTAGAACAGTTGCTAAAACCTCTGGTTTAGCTTCATAAGTATATTTTACTATTGGAGGAAGTATCATTGATAATCCCAATCCATGTGCTAAGTCTGGTTTTATTGCACTTAATGGATGCTCAAGAGCATGAGTTAAGTGTAGCAAAGTATTATCAAAAGCTATACCTGCAATTAGTGAAGCATAAGTTAAGTAATATCTAGCTTCAATATTATTACCATCTTCTAAAGCTAATGGTAAGTATTTAGCTATTAACCTTACAGTTTCTTGAGCAAGCATGATAGAGTAAGGATTAGCTACAGTTGTAGTTGATGCTTCAATAACGTGATTCATAGCATCTATTGCAGTATATGCAGTTTGATTTTTAGGAAGTCCTGTCATTAAAGCTGGATCATCTATTGAATACATAGGATATCCTAAATCGTATGCAGTACAAGGTTTATATTTCTTTTCAAGAACACTAACAACGGCAAATCTATCTCCCTCTGTTCCAGTTCCATGAGTAGTATTTACTGCAATTACAGGAAGAGCAACTTCAGGGGTAAATTTATATTCAAATAAGTCAGAACATGTTTTATCTGGATAGTTAACCATAATAGCAGTACTTTTAGCAGCATCTATTACGCTACCACCACCAATAGCTATTATAGCTTTAGCACCTAATTTACGTGCCATATCAGTAGCTTCATCTACATGAGTGGTTGTTGGGTTTGCAGTAATTTTATCATATAATACGAATTCAACATTGTTTTCATTCAATGCCTTTTCTACATGATCCCATGCACCAGTTTTTTTGTAAGAAGCATGACCAGTAATAACTATAATTTTGTTTATGTTTTTACTTTTAAGTTCTTTTACTATATCAAAGATTTTAGTTATAGCACCAACACCTAAGTATACAGTAGACTTACATCTTATTTCAGCGATTTGATTTAATGATAGAGTTTGTTCCCACATAATAAAACCTCCTAAAATAAACTTTGTTTGTTATAATTTTAACAAAATAACTTTGTTAAATCAAGAGAAAAATGCTATATTAAAGAAATTTTAACTTGTTTTTAATAAATACAAGAGTCAATTTCAATAATTCCACTCTATAGTATATGCAATACTTTGTTAAAATATTATAAAAGAAGTTTGTGGAAAGAGGGAAAAGAGCGTGGATTAAGAAGAGTGAAAGTGTGGAGAAACTTAGACAAGCTATATCCTATAGTGCGGATAAGTTAAGAAGAAGGAAATTATGAAAATGCATGAAAGCTCAAAAGAGAAGATTAAGCAAAATGATTTATGAATAGAAATAAAAAATGAAATAAAAAAATAAAGGATAAGGGGTAATTAGGAATAGGTAAATGAGAAGTGAGTAAAGATAAGGTAGGATTGAAGAAGTTTAGATTTTTATAGAGTAATTATATTTTGGATAATAATAGAGGTTTTTCACATTATTTATAGAAATCTATTTATAGTAGTTTTTTATAAGACTTATATGTTTTATAATAGTTATATAGTAGTTAATTAGTTTTGGCACAATAATATATTAAAAATGAGTAGGTGATTTTATGATAGAAAAGGATTTGCTAAAGAAGCTTTGTTTAACTAATGCACCTAGTGGGAGAGAGGATTTACTTTATCCTGTTATAAGGGAAGGTTTCATGCCTTATTGTGATGAGGTTAAACAAGGAAACTTATATAATACCTATGCTATTAAAAGGGGAAATGGAAAGGCTAGCATAATGCTTATGGCTCATGCTGATGAGGTATTTTTATACGTTACAGAGGTATGTGAAAATGGTTTTTTAAAGTTTGTAGGGGTAGGTATTGATGCTAAAACGCTTGTATCTCAAGAGGTTTTAATTCACGGAAAAGAAAAGATAGATGGAATTATAGGTATAAAACCACCTCATTTAATGAGTGATGAGGATAGAAAGGCCGGAGTTAAAATTGAAGATCTTTTAATTGATACAGGTAGAAGTAAGGAAGAAGTAGAGAAAACAGTTAAAATAGGCGACTTTGTTACATTAAAAAGGGATTTTCATGAACTTTTAAATGATAACGTTGTTTGCAAGGCTTTAGATGATAGAGTTGGTATAGCTGCTATGTTTAGTTGTGCTAAGGAACTTCAAAATATAAAACATGATTTAAATGTTTACTTTGTAGCATCTTGCCAAGAAGAGGTAGGACATAGGGGAGCTAAGATGAGTAGCTTTGATTTAAATCCTACATTAGGTATAGCAATAGATGTAACCTTCGATAGTGGAAATATGGGATATAAGGGAACAGAAACTAAGCTAGGTAATGGCCCGGTTATATGTATTGGACCTAATATACATCCAAAATTCAGAGAGAAGTTAACTGAAATTGCAAGGGAGTATGATATTCCTTATCAAGTTGAGGTGGAAGCTGGATGCACAGGAACAGATGCTTGGGATATTCAAACAGTTAGAAAGAGTATACCAACACTTCTTATTTCAATACCTCAAAAATATATGCATACTACTGTAGAAATGATTAATATGCAAGATGTCTTAAATACAGGAAGAATAATTGCTAAATTCATTGAAAAGGTAGCTAGTAGTGATTTGGAGGAATTATTATGTTATTAGAAAAATTATCTATGGCACATGGACCTTCAGGTTATGAGGGGGATGTAAGAAACATTATAAAAGAAGAAATAAAACCTTATGTAGATGAAATTAAGGTTGATTTAATGGGTAATATAATTGCTCATAAAAAAGGAAATGGACCTAAGGTGCTTTTAGATGCACATATGGATGAGGTTGGATTCATTATAACTAAATATAATGAAGATGGTACTTTGAAGTTTGCATCTTTAGGTGGAGTTAATGCTAAGGTAGCACCTTGTAAGGTTGTATATATAGGTAAAAATAAAATTAAGGGTGTAATTGGTTTAAAGCCTATACATCTTCAAAGTGCTAAGGAAAGAACTAGTGCCTTAAGTTATGATGATTATTGCATTGATATAGGAGCTAACTCTAAGGAAGAAGTTAAGAAAGTAATTGCCTTAGGAGATTACGCTATATTTGATACTGTCTTTGGTGACTTTGGAAACGGACTTTTAAAAGGAAAAGCCTTTGATGATAGAGTTGGTTGTGCAGTTCTAATAGAAGCACTAAAGGAAAACTATAATTGTGATTTATATGCAGCCTTTACAGTGCAAGAGGAAATAGGAGATAGAGGGGCACTTATATCTTCCTATGAAGTTCAACCAGATATAGGATTAGCATTAGAAGGAACTATTTGTGCTGACATGGCTAATGTTCCAAAACATTTAAGAGCTACAGAGATTGGAAAGGGTCCAGCTATTTCAATGATGGACAGAACAAGCATTTTTGATAGAGAGCTAACAGAGAAAATAATGAAGGTTGCAGAGGACAGCAATATACCATATCAACGTAGACGTGCAACAGCAGGTGGAAATGATGCTGGAGCTATGGTATCAACAGGGGTAGGAGCTAAGGTTGCTACTATTTCTGTTCCATGTAGATATATACATTCTTCTGTTTCTGTTATTAGTAAAGATGATTTTGAAAATACTACGAAGCTAGTTAAAGCTTGGCTAAAATCTTTTAAATAGGGTGGGTTAGATATGAAAAAGATGTTAATGGATATAATAAATTCTTTTAGAGTAAGTGGAAGTGAAACTGGAGCAATAGAAGTAATAAAAGAGCAACTTAAAGATGTAGATTGCAAAATAGAAGAGGATTGCTTAAAGAACTTAATTGTTAAAATAGGTAGTGGAAAAGAAAAAATAATGTTCACAGCTAACATGGATGAAGTTGGATTAATGGTAACTTATATAGAAGATAACGGTTTTTTAAGAGTAGAGAACATTGGAGAAGTTGAATGTTCAGAGGCTGTAGGTGCTTTTGTAGAATTTGCTAATGGAACTAGAGGTAGAGTCATAGCTGCGAAGGAAAAACCTAACTTCTCAGATTTATTTATTGATATAATGGTTGAAAATAAAGAAGAAGCTACTAAGCTTGTAACAGAGGGCGACATTTGTAAATTTAATTATCCTTCTTTAAATAAAAAGGGTAGAATTCAAGCATCAGGACTTAATAATGCTTTAGGATGCGTTGCTTTATTAAAGGCTATAAAAGAATTAGAGAATCCTTCTAAAGAATGTTATTTTGTATTCTCTTCTCAAGGTGAGCTTGAAGGAAGAGGAGGAAGAGCTGCAGCCTTTAGTATAAGACCAGATGAATGTGTTGTGGTATCTACTCATGGAGCAGGTGACTTCATAGGTGGAGAAGGAAAAATAGAATTAGGTAAAGGCCCAGTTCTTAGAATAAAGGATAAAAACTTAATTGCTTCTCAAGAATTAAGAGAGGAAATAGAAAAGGCAGCAGAAAAGGATAATGTAAGTCTACAATTAAATGTAGGAACTGAAACATCTGAGGGAGGTCCTATTCATAAAGAAGTAGGCGGAATAAAAACAGCTGTATTAGCAGTACCTCTTAGATATAAAAAGTCATTAGTATCTATGGCAAGTGCTAGTGATGTAGAAGATGTAGCAACTATAATAAAAGCTTTATGCTAGGGCTAGAATATATACTAATCTCTTAATATTGAAAAACAATTTTGAAATATTATCAATAAAAGAGAATATAAGTTTTTTGAAGATAAAAATCTAAAATGACTGAAAATAAGTATAGTTAAAGAGATCAACATGAAAAAAATTATAATATATGTAGGTTTAATATTGTAAAGTATATATATTTAAAGAATAAGTTTTTATCATATGTATCTTTAATTATTAAATAAAATGTAGATAATCAATTTAAGATTACTGCAGGTAATTAGTTTAAACTTAGTATATAAGTTAGGTATTAGAAGTAAAAAAAATATAAGATAAATTTTAAGCTTCATGTGGAGATGGATTCTCTATATGAAGCTTATTTATTTATAGGGTAGAAATATCAAAGATTAAATTTGTAGTAAATACAAGATATTATGTGTTATGCATGAATATTGGATTAAAGATATGTATTAAAAGTCTAGTATTAATAAAATGTTTTGAGGTAGATATATTGTTAGGAAAATATAAATAAAATATAAAATAAATGTAAATAAAACTATAAAAATATTATATAATAAGTAGTAATAAAAGTTTTAAGTATATAATGATCTCAACAAGTAAATTCATACGCAATAAAAATTCTGAATAATCTGACAATATAAAAAGAGCTGGTTTTATTTAAATCATCAAACAAAATTTAAGGGGATTAAAGCAAAAAATAAGTGGATGTGAAGCTGTACATTTTATTAAGGTTTAAATTTATAGGTAGGTAAATTGTATAATTTTAAGGGGGAAGTTATATGGTGTCTTCAGTGATTAGTGGCGAAAATATGAAAAAAAAGTATAGCCTAGGAGAAGTAGAGGTTATAGCACTTGATATTGACAGTCTAAAAATAGAAAAAGGTGACTTTATCTCTATTATGGGGCCTTCAGGCTCTGGAAAGTCTACGCTTTTAAACATATTGGGATGTGAAGATGAACTTACAGATGGAGAATTAACTATAGATAGTAAGAGTGTAAAGGATCTATCTAAAAAGGAGATTAATAAACTAAGAAGGGAAGATATAGGGTATGTATTTCAATCCTTTAATCTATTAGCTCATTTATCAGCAATTGAGAATGTAATTTTACCATTAATACCTTATAAGACAAGTTTTAATTTAAGAAACAGAGGAGAGGAACTTTTAAGGAGTGTTGGATTAGAAAATAGAACTAAACATTTACCATCTCAAATGTCAGGTGGAGAGCAGCAAAGATTAGCTATTGCTAGGTCGCTTATAAATTCACCTAAAATTATAATTGCAGATGAGCCAACGGGGAATTTAGATACTAAGTTTAGGGACGACATAATGAATATATTTGAAAAGCTTAATAATGATGGATATACAATTATAATGGCAACACATGATATGGAGGCAGCTAAAAGAGCAAAAAAAACTATTTATTTAAGAGATGGCAAGATAATAAAAGTTGAGGTAAATAATAATGCTGAATTATATATTTAAGTCAATAAAAAAATATAAGGGAAGTTTTATATTTGTAATGGTTGGTTTATTTACTATATTCAGTTGCATTCCTGTGGGAATAGCATCCTTATATACATCTAAAGCTATAATCACAGAGGATATAGAAAAATACGGAAGAGGTCAGTATGATATTCTGGTTAGAAATGAAGATTCTATAACTGCTTTAGAAAAGGAAAATAAGCTTATAGAAGAAAATTATATTGATGGTATTAAGGGTTCAATATCCTTAGATAATTATGAAACTATAAAAGGAATACCTGGTATTGAGGTAGTTGCACCAATAGCATCACTTGGATATTTTGCTGATAGCAATAGTACTTTAGGTGTTACTTTACCAAGGGATGATAAGGGTTATAAAATAAAACTTGATTATGTAACTTCAGATGGGGTGAAGGATTATACAATTAAAAGTGGTGAGGTTTTTGCGATTCCAACTATTAGAAAAAATATTTTAACAAGGGAAACAACACAACAGGGTATAGTTGATATAGCCACTACAATTAGAGAAAATGGTTCTGTGAATGAGCAAACAACTAATAGTAGTACAGACCCTATTATGCCATATTGTCTTTCTTATGGAATTGGTATGTATAGTACTTATTTTAAGGGGAATATGTCTCAAGTATTTTATGGAGATAAAGAAGATGAATATGGAGCATTATTTTATAAGCCGGAGTATTTTAATTATATATTAGAAATGCCTAAAACATGGTCTATGTTAGTAGCAATCGACCCAGATGCAGAAGCTAAATTATCTGGTATTGATAGTTTTATAGAGGAAGGGATATATTTAAAGAATGGCGAGATTAAAGAGCGTAATGAAAGAATTAGCGAGTTTAGTGATTTAAGAATAAATTATAATGAAATACCTATAATTAGAAACACATCTGCTACTTATCCTTTTAGTGTAAATATGAAAATAGACAAACTTGATATAGATAGACATAAGGGAGAGAAATTATTAGAGGATAACCTTGGGGATCATAAAAAATTAGAGGAGTATGATGTTTCACGAGTAGATTTTGAAGAAAATAAGGATAATCCATATTTAAAATTTAAAGATTCTACTTATGAAAGTATTAATAATATAGGGGTTTTATCTTCAGAAGAAAAAACGATTGATTTAACAGAGTATATTACTCCCTTTAAACCAGTAAATATTGATGTAGAGCCTCAAAATGATTGGAAATCTGAGACTGGAAAGGTTTCACCTAATATTTATCAAGGTACAAAATATTATTCTTCAACTCCACTTGAGTACAGCAAAAATGGAGAAGAGATAAGTGTAAAAGCTAAGAATGCTATTGGTGACCTTCTTGTTTTTAGAGAGTTAGAGGAGCATGGAGAAGAGGTTAAAGCTATAGTAGATAATAATAAAGCTGCATTTAAGTTTACCACTGTAGGATCTTTTGATGGTGGAAAATTGTACAACAGTGATGAAGTAAAGTTAAATGGGACTCCACTTGGTATATATGGAGACACTTATTTAACTCAAGTTGAAAATGAATATGGAGAAAAGGTAGAGAATAAGAAGGTATACCCAACCTGTGTACCAGGAACTATTGCTTCATCAGTACCTCAAGGCTATACAACATTAGAGGCGGCGACGCTTATTAAGGGAGAGAATCCAATTGATGCAATAAGAGTTAAAGTTGCTGGAATTGATAAATATGATGATATAGCAAAAAGTAAAATTCAACAAATAGCTATGGAAATCAATGAAAAGACAGGGCTTCATGTTGATATAGTGGCAGGAAGTTCCACACAAAATATAGTTGCATCAATAGAAGGAAAAGGGGAAGTTCAAGGAATAGGAAAAGTTATTCAAAGGTGGGTTACACTTGGGACAGCTTTAAAAATAACAGACTCATGGGATATGATAGGCTTTATATTAGTAATGTTATTTGTTATATGTGGTTTTTTATTTATAATAAATAGAATAAGCTCATATTTATTAACAAGAAAAAATGAAATCCAGATATTAAAGAGTGTTGGATGGGGAGATAAGGAAATAGCTAAGGTTATATGCGGGGAGAATATTCTAGCATCAATTATTTCTAGTGCCTTAGTTATAATTATGACTATAATTTTGAATATGAAATTTGAAATAAAATTCTTAACAGAAATAGTAACTGTAACACTAATAATAGGTAATTTATTAGTTGTTTTAATTTCATATTTATATCCATTAATAAGTAGTCGTAAGAGAATAAGTTATAGAGGGAGTATGTTTAATGATTCTTTAAATAAAATGATTATAAATGAAGTAATAAGAAACAAAGGTAGATATATTCTTACTGTAACTCAAATAGCATTGAGTGGAGCACTGGGAATATTCACTTATCTATCTTTACAAGCAACAAGAAATAATATAGGGAATACGGCTTTAGGAAGCCAAGTAAACTTATCAACAAATAACATGGCTTTAATTTTAACTATAGGAGCCTTTGCATTAATTATATTTACAACCTTTGATAGGTTTTCTTCTATAGTAGAAAGTAGAAAGAGAGAAATAGGAATACTAAATACCTTAGGATGGGATAGATTAAATATTGGGGTTGTGATATATGGCTCACTTATTTTAATAGCCTTTATTGGAAATGTAATAGCTTTTATAATAAGCTTGAGTTGTTATGATGTATTATATTCTCAATTACCTATAACGACTTTTAAATTAATATTACTTATAATATTAATGTTAGGATTAAGTATAGTAAGTGGTGTAGTTCCATTAATTAAAGCAACTAATGCTACAATTAATGAAAATATGAAGAATAATAGATAGACTTTTTTATATAAACAAAATGAAGTTGTCATAAAAAGAAATATAAAAACAATAAAATAAGTTATTTTAATTAAATAACCCATCGTATTGTTCTTATATATTTTAATATGATAACTTCATTTATTTTTTATAATAGGATTTTAAAATAAGTAATTGTATAATTAGGCATTATAAAATAAAAAAAGTAATGGATAAGTAAAAAAAGTAAAAATTATATCAAAGGTAATATGTGATATAATGGAAATAATAAAAAATACTTGTAAGAACTTATTAAGATTATAAAAAATAGTGATTTATGATTTGGAGTTCGTAGTATGGAGGTTAAAAGAGGCATTTATTCTTCGAGAAAATTCTATGATTTAGGTATTGTAAGGGTAACTATAGGTTATAGATATAAACTAGAGAAGAAGAGATTAATAGAAAAAGAGGTGATAATTTAGATGTCTACTATAATGCAAGGAGTACATATAGTATTAAGTATGATGATAATGATGGGGGTTGGATATGTCTTAACAGGCAACCACTGGTTTGATGAAGAGTTCACAAACACTATAGTTAAGGTTATTTTAAATATATCCATGCCTCTTATGATGTTAAATACAATTACATCAAATTTTGAAAAGTCGAGCTTTTTATCTATGGTTAAGGCAGCTATAATACCATTTATAGCTATAATAATATGTTATTGGGTATCTATACTATTTTCTAATATGTTAAAGATTAACTCTGATAGTAAGGGGTTATATAGAACATTATTCTTTAACTCTAATAGTATATTTATGGGGTTACCAATTAACATAGCTTTGTTAGGCGAAGTTTGTGTTCCTTATGTATTACTATATTACATAGCAAATACCACTTGTTTTTGGACACTAGGGATAAGTGAGATTAGTAAGGATGGAGCGAAGAGGTTTGGAAGACGTGTAGAGCCTATATTCTCTAAGGATGGTTTTAAAAAGATTTTATCACCATCATTGTTCGGATATATAGCAGGTATAATATTAGTACTTTTAGGAATTAAACTTCCTTTATTTCTACAAGATTCAAGCAAAAGTTTAGGTGGATTAACTACACCTTTATCTATGATTTTTATAGGGTGTATTTTATATAAAATCAAATTTAGTGATGTAAAGTTAGATAAATTTAATGTAAGTATATTAATTGGACGATTCATAATAAGTCCTGGAATCATGCTAATACTTACTAGAATTATACCTATTCCACAAATGATGAGAACTGTATTTGTTATACAATCAGCAATGCCTACCATGACTAGTTCAGCTATAGTAGCTAAGAGTTATGGCTCAGATGAGAAAAAAGCCGTTGTATCTATAGGATTAACTACAGTTATGTTTTTAATAGCATTACCTTTTTATATTTGGCTTTTAAATATGTAGGGGGATAAAGGGATATATAATTATTGATTTTAAATTGAAATTCAGCATGTTTTATGAAGATGAAGAAATGAAGTAAGAATTTAAATTTTTTATCTTATAAAATATGAATGGAGTTTATTTAATGCAGTATATATTTGACTGTTCTTTCCAACGTTATTTGATAAATAGAATTAATATGAAATCTTATTTATCCTTTTTAAATTTTCTTTAAACTTATCAGCCTTTAGCTTAAAAAATGGAGCAAATTTATTTGTCCAGCTAGCTATTGTTACATGGGATACTTTAATATTTTGTGTAACCCATAAGAATTGAGCTATCGCTCTAGTTGATGAGTTGTTAAGAAAATATAAAGTAAGTGCAGTAAGGAAAGTATTTAAGGGAAATCTCATACCTTTCATTGACAATGAACCAGAAACAAGTTCACTGGAAGCTAAGTCAATATTGGTATTGTGATATTGAACTATAACATGATTACACTTTTTACATTGATATTTTTGATTAGCCTGCTTATCCATTCCAAACTTGTATAATTGATCAGAATGGCAGCGAGGACATTTTATGTTTGTTTTGTTCATTGCTCTTCTCTCCTTCGGGGGGAATATTTTGTCTTAGGAAAACTTAGTATACTTCTAAGGTGAGAGAAGTGCAATGTTCATATAACTTAACAGAACGCAAATTTTTTAAAGGGGAAAGTTTATGAAAAAAAAATTAAACTTAATTAATGTACTGTTGTTTAATTTTCCACTTATAATTAGTTCGATAATAATTAGTTGTATCGTAACAATATGCAATATTCAATTACGTAAATATAGTGGTAATATAATTGATCAAATAGGTATAGTCAATGAAATACATTATACACTAATTAGAATTACAGGTTGTATATTTATATTAGTCACTGGAAGCTTTATAAATAAATATATATTAAAAAGATTAATTGGATTTACATGTAAACAGCTATTAGATAAATTAACTTATTCAATATCCAACTGTAATCAAGCATGGTTAAATAATCAAAATAATGGAGATGCCATTAATACTTTTACAACAGATGTAAATGGTGTTGGAAACTATATAAATAGAATAGTTGGTATTGCAGTTTCTGATGCTTTTTTATTTTTTATTACATGCATACTTATTTTTAAAATAAATTTTTACTTAGCTATACTACTAATAATATCATCTACAATTCCTGTTTTTGTAATAAATATATCAAGTAATTTATTACAAAAAAAATATAAAACTTTTCAGGAAATTTTTTCAAATGCAAATAAAACATTACATGATACTCTGAGTAATATAGAGTTAGTGAAAGCTTATTCAATTCAAGTTAATTCATTAGATAATTATAGTGGTAAACTTAAACAATCTAATGAATATAATAGAACTTTAGCAAAGCTTGAATCACTTGGTGGTGCTATTTCTATATTAACTAGCTTTTTAACTGTATTAGTTACTGTTGGTTATGGTGGTTGGCTTGTTAGTAATTCTTATATCACTATTGGGACATTTTTCACAATCCTTATGCTTACTGATTATATTATTGATCCTATTATGAAGTTTTCAAATACTATTTTTATAACAAAAAAAACTAAGGTTAATATTGAGAGGTTAAATAAATATTTACTTGCTCCATGTGAGAACTTAGGTAACAAAGAACTAGTTCAAATCGATAGTAAAATAGTTTTAGAAATGAGGAATGTATCATTTTCTTATAATGAAAATGATATAATCTTAAATGAATTTAATTTAAAAATAAAAAAAGGAGAGCATATATACATAATCGGTCCTATTGGAAGTGGTAAAAGCTCTATATTAAAGATTATTGCAGGTTTTTTACAGCACTATAAAGGTGACGTATATCTGTATGAACAAAATTTAAAAGAATGTAATATTGAAAGTTTAAGATCAATAATTTCGTTTGTTACACAAGATGTATTTCTTTTCAGTGGTACTATTTATGACAATGTATCAATAGTCAAACCTAATTCTACAAAAGAAGATATTGAAGAAGTATGCAAATTAGCTGGAATACATACTGAAATAGTAAACATGGAAAAGGGTTATTTTACTAATATTGGGGAAGATGGATATGGTATTTCAGGAGGACAAAAACAAAGATTATCCCTAGCAAGAGCTTTTTTAGCTAATTCACCTATTTTTTTATTAGACGAGCCTTATTCAGCATTAGATATTAAAAATAAAGAACATATAAAGAAAACACTTTCAAAAATTGGTAAAAATAAAGTTATAATTACAGTTACTCATGATACTAGTATTATTGATGATAACAGTAGAGTTATTAGTTTAGAAAGTTTGGTGAAAGGTTGAAAATTAAACTGTGAGTTACCACAAAAATAAAGGCGCATGGCAAATATGCTACATGCCGATATACGTGTAAAAAGTGTTGGCCTTTTCAAAATATTAGCAAATAGTATCCGAAATTATTAGTTTTTTAGGGTAAAGTCTATTTAAATAAATATTTTATGAAATCAAATGGCATATTTTCATTACGTTTTGTACCTTGAGCTTGCGAAAGGAATGGATATAACTATGAAAAGAGATTTTAAACGATTATTTAATATGTTTTTTTTAATAAAGAAATACTGGTTATCTTACGGAATAGCTACATTTGGTGTAGCAAGTAGAAATTTATTTATAAACTTACTTAATGCATTACTATATTCATCGATTATAACTATAATACAAAATTATAGTAACATACTTTTATTTAAAAGTATTTCCAAGTTTGTTTTTATACTAATTATATTTTTAATATCAGATTCAATATTTCAATTTTTACAATCAATTACTTTAAAAAATATAACAGATTATATTAGAAATAAAATGTTCAAATCTATTCTTTATGGCAAAATTGAAAATATAAATAAAATTGGGAAACATTCTGAATTATTATTCAGAATAAATTCTGATGTTGATATAGCAGCTACTATATATGGAAATGATATTATTCAACCATTATTATATTTAATATCTGGAGTTGGAGCTATAATAGTACTTATTAAAGTAAACTATTTTTTAATATTTTGGGCTTTAATTTTAAGTTTTATATTTTTATCTATAAATATCTTTATGGGTAAAATTTTTAGGAGAATATTTATTCTTAATCAGAAAAATAATAGTACACTTTTAATGCAGTTTTCTGAGATATTTTCTAACGGATTTGCAATAAAGTCACTTAATATATCAAATTATTTGTATAATGGCTTTAGAATAGGATTACATAAGTATGATACTATCAATAAACAATCTGCTAAGGTTGAGGCGACTGTAACTGTAGTTGATACAATACAATCTATTTTTAAATATACGGGTACAATTCTTTTATGTATTTATTTATTTTCACAAAATATAATTAAGCTTAATGAAATTATACTTAGCACTCAAATGGTAGGTCTTATAATTACCATGATAACATCAATAGGAAGTTCTTATTTAAGATTGCAACAATCATTAGCAGGTGCCGAAAGAATTTTTGATGTAATTAATCTTCCAACTGAAAATTATGAAGTTAAAATAGCTGATATAGAATTTGGATGTAAAGATGCAATAGTATTTGAAAATTTAAATGTTTCATATACAAAAGATAATTATGTCTTAAAAGATTTCAATAGTTCTATTGATAATAATAAATTGACAATATTATCAGGCTGCAGTGGTAAAGGGAAGTCAACACTACTTAAAGTTATTATGGGGTTTTGTACTTATGATGAAGGTAATGTAAAGCTTTGGAACATTGACTTAAAGAAATATAGTGTTAAAGATCTGCGTAATCTTATATCATATATTCCACAAAATAATTTGATTTTTGAAGGCTCAATAAAATATAATATTGCATTAGGAACCACTGATAGCACCATGGAAGAGATAGAAAATGCTGCTCGTATGGCATGTATACATGATTTTATTATTAATTTACCTGATGGATATGAAACTCAAATTTTTTCTCAAAATGTAACACTTTCAGGTGGTCAAAAACAATGTATAGCCATAGCTAGAGGGCTATTACAAGATAGACCATTGTTATTATTTGATGAGGCTTTTTCTGCTATGGGATCTGGACTTGCTACACAAATCATAAATAATATAAATAATAAAACTATTGTTATAGTATCTCATGATACTAATATATTGAAATTAGGCAAAGAGATCTGCCTGTAAATTTATAGAAACCGAGATTCGTATAAAAAATAGCTACTAGAATATCCTCTTTCTCTGAGAATATCAGTAATTTTTTCATAGGTGATTTTTGTGATCTAAGGGTTAATATTTCATCTCTATATGGGGCTAATGGACTAGATCTCGATACCCCATATTGACCGTGAACTGCATTATAATCTTTTGAAAGATATTTGGAAATACTAGAACAGCTATAACCTGTAATATTTGATATTTCTGTTATCTGTAAGCCTTGGTTATTTAACATATGAACTCGTTCAATCTTGAATTTCACTTTGTTGACGGCATCTATATGTTCTTGTCCTCTTTTGTGGTACAAGTATCTTTTATGTCTAATACATCCATTTTTACATACTTAATAGCTGTAGATGTACTTATACGTAGCTGATTAGCGATTTTTTCAAATGACAGTAGTTCTTGACGTAGCTTTTTAGATTCAAGTATTTTTTCTTTTCCGAGTTAATTCTGTAAGATACATATAACGTTGCTTCGCTTCCTCGGAGGTGAGAGGTATCTCTATTCTTCCAACAATTAATCTTTGAATAGCTTTTTTTAATGCTTTAATTAAATTTTTAAGCATATGAAATCTATCATTTACTTGAATTGCTTTTGGATGAGAAATATCTATAGCAGCCTTGAAACTAATAGATCCATCTCTTACAATTACTTTTAAATTGGCATACGCCTTCAGCCATGTGGCAACATCTTTAGCATCTCTTGAATCTAATATATCAACAATACATCTTGTATTTATATCAATCATAATAGTTCCATATGTATGTCTTTTTTTAGTAGCAAAATCATCAATACATATATGAGTTATTTTTTCTTTATCTATTTTAAATGTTTTTTTTAGGTAGTTACAGATAGAGCTTTTCCTTATACTCACTGTTGATTCGCTTAAATAAGCACTAGCTGAAACAGAGCTCTGAGTTAGTGAAACACGAATAACTTAATCTATAAGTCGTTTAGTTTTCTTAGCCTTTGCATCTAAGAAAGTAAAAGTTTCTGAAAATGTATATTTAGGAC
>NZ_FQXP01000010.1 GCF_900130005.1 Clostridium collagenovorans DSM 3089
AAGGTAACACCCCTTCCCATTCCGAACAGGCAGGTTAAGCTTTACAGCGCTGATGGTACTGCAGGGGAAGCCCTGTGGGAGAGTAAGACATCGCCGGGTAAGCTTGCGGGAATAGCTCAGCTGATAGAGCGCCACCTTGCCAAGGTGGAAGTCGCGGGTTTGAGTCCCGTTTCCCGCTCCAAAGATTATCTAGTCTTAGATAATCTTTTTTATTTTTTTGCAAAGCTTATGATTTATAAGTCTTATTTATGAGTTTTATTCGTAAGTTTAAAGATAGTATAAAAGATACATATTGTAATTAATATAGAAGTTCTTATAGTACTATAAATCACTACTTATTTATAGCTTTCAATAATATCCTTTCAAGAAGATTGTTTTCATTAATATTACATTTTATAGTTCTATAATTTAACTTATAGGGATATTATAGATTACATAATTTTATAAAAACCTTAATTGTATTATAAATTCTGATAATAAACTATTTAAGTATTGAAAAAATCTATTAGAAATACAGTGAATATTGTGATAATCTTGTATAGGCATTATAAAATAATGTCGTAAATTACTAAATATGCTTAATATTTAAATCACGGTTAAAAGTTGAGATTCAATATTGGGGGAGAAATTAATGAAAAAAATATTATCAATGGTAACAGCAGCTATATTATCTACTGCACTTTTAGCAGGATGTGGTACAAGCTCAGCTGAAAGCCTAAAAGAAACTATAACTTTTGCAGGAGCATCTACAATAGCTCCTATTATAGATACAACTTCAGCTAAATTCAAAGAACAATATCCAACTTGGAAAGATGTGGACAAGTCTTTTGAAAATAAAGAAGTATCTGTAGTAGTTAATGCTGGTGGTTCTGGAGAAGGTATAAAAGGAATTGTAGATGGAGTAGCTGACTTTGGATTAGTTTCAAGAGAAGTAACTTCAGATGAAAAAACTAAAATAAAAGATTATAAAGAATATAATTTAGGTGTTGATGCGTTAACTATTTCAGTTAATCCTAAAAACCCTATCTTATCAATAAAGAATGACTTAACAACTGAAGAAATTAAAAAGATTTTCTCAGGAGAATATAAGTTTTGGGATGAAGTAGATAAGAGTTTACCACACAATGAGATAATAGTTGTAACTAGAGACTTAGCTGGTGGTGCACATAAAGTATTCCAAGAAAAAGTAATGGGAAAAGATGAAGTTAAAGCAGACGTTATTCAAGCACCTTCTATGGGAGCTTTAGTTGAAAAAATTATTCAAAATGAGAATGCTATTGGTTACGCGTCTTTTGGTGTTGTAAATCAAAATGAAGGTAAAATAAAACCTTTAAAAGTTGATGGAGTAGAACCTACTAAAGATAATATTTTATCTGGTTCTTATAAAATCGCTCGTCCATTATTAGTTATTAATGATGGTGAACCAACTAAGCAAGAAAAGTACTTTATAGATTATTTAACTTCTGATAAAGGAAAAGCTATAGTTGAAGAATTAGGATTTTTGCCAGCAAAATAATTCTCATTAAATTAAATAGTAACATAAAGTAAAAATAAATTGTTATTTATATAGTTTTCAATAAAAGGTTTTTAAAGAATTTAGCATTAACTTTTATTATTAAATATATTGTTAGATAAATTCTAAATGTAAAAATTAATTGAAACTTATATAGTTAAATTAATAAGTATATTATTAGGCTATTAATCTACTATTTTTAAAATAGTAAGAGAGATAGCCTTTTTTGAAGTTAAATTATTAGTATATATGTTAACTTATATTAGTAGGAATTTAACTATTATTATGATAGTGGTCATATAAGAATTATAATAATAGATTGTTTTATAAATTAAATAAGGAGGGATTTAGGTGAAAAAGAGAAAACAAAGAAAGAATGAAGAATTATTTAAGGCTATCATTTCATTTAATACATTTTTAGCTACTATAACTTTATGTTTTGTAATATTTTTTATATTAAAAGAAAGTATTCCTATTTTTAAAGCTGTATCGGTAAAGGATTTTATTACGGGAACTAAATGGAATCCCCTTAGTAATAGAGCAGATTTTTCTATATTACCAGCGATTTTAGGATCACTATACACTTCATTTATTGCAATTTTGATTTCTGTTCCTTTAGGAATTGGTGCAGCGATTTTCATATGTTTTTATACAAGTGAAAGATTTAGAGAAGCTATTAAATCCATAGTTCAGATAATAATGGGAGTACCTTCAGTAATTTTTGGGTTTATAGGTCTTATGGTTTTGGTTAGCTTCTTTGAAAAGAATTTAAATATGGCTGCAGGAGAATGTGTGCTAGCAGGAGGAATAGTACTTGGAATAATGACTATACCTTGTGTTATTTCTACAGTGGTAGAAACAATGGACAAGGTGCGAGAGGGGTACTCTATATCTTCAACTGTATTAGGCGTATCAAAATCCTATATGATTAAGAATTTAGTTTTACCTGTAAGTAAACATGGTATTTTTTCAGGAATAATTCTTGCATTTAGTAGAGCTATAGGTGAGACTATGGCTGTTATGCTTGTTATAGGTAATTCGGCTATACTTCCGAAATTATTTGGACGTGCTCAAACAATACCCGCTTTAATAGCTTTAGAAATGGGTTCTGCTGAGATTGGAAGTATGCATTATCATGCATTATTTGCATCAGGATTGGTGTTACTAGTTATTTTATTAATAATTAATTTAATTTTTTATTATTTTAAAAGTAAATGGGATTATTAATTTGGAGGTGACTTAAATATTGAGTAAAAAGAAAAAAAATAGTTTTATAACTTTATGGAGTTTTATCTCTTTAGTAATAGTTATTTCTATAATTTTATTTGTTTTTTCATTTATCTTTATAAAGGGTTTTAGGGTTATAAACTTGAACTTTTTAACTAAGAGACCTTCTGGATTTCCTCCAGGAAGTGAGGGGGGGATATATCCTGCTATAATGGGTACTTTGTATCTTGTATTAATATCAGGAGTAGTTGCATCCATATTAGCAATATCTACATCTATATATTGTAGATTTTACTGTACTAGTAAGAGATATAAAGCAATTATATCATTATGTATTCAATGTATTGCAGGAATACCTTCTATTGTATTAGGACTCTTTGGATATTCATTTTTAGTATTAAACTTGAATTTAGGAAAGAGCTTGTTATCGGCTGGGATAACCTTAGGGATTATGATATTTCCTTACATAGAGATACGAATTGAAAAGTTGTTTAATGAAATTCCTAAGGATATGATTGAGGCATCTTATTCTTTAGGTGTAAGTAAATCCTATACAATTTTGAAGATAGTCATTCCTCATAGCTTCAGAGATATAGTATCATCAATTACTATGGCTTGTGGATTCGCAATGGGAGCAACTTCACCAATAATATTAACGGGAGCAGTATTATCAGCACCAATGCCTAAGAGTATTTTATCACCTTTCATGGCGCTTCCATCCCATTTGTATATGCTACTTGGTGAAGGTATATCTGTAGAAAATGCTTATGGGACAACTCTTGTATTATTGGCTATGGTTTTAGTACTTAATATTATATCCTTGGTATTAACTATAGGGAAAAGGTCTGAAGATATAAATATAGAGGAGAGGTAAGAGAGAAGATAAGACTATAGGGATAGAGAAGCAAGGGCAAGGGAGAAGGTAAGCCTATAAGTGTAGAGAAAAGCAAGGGCAAGAGAGAAGATAAGCTTATAAGGGTAGAGAAGCAAGAGCAAGAGAGAAGGTAAGACTATAGGGATAGAGAAGCAAGGGCAAGAGAGAAGATAGGCTTATAAGGGTAGAGAAGCAAGGGCAAGAGAGAAGATAAGACTATAGGGATAGAGAAGCAAGGGCAAGAGAGAAGATAAGCTTATAAGGATAGATAAGCAAGAGAAAGAGGGAAGATAAGCTTATAGATAAGGAAAGAGAAGTAAGAGAGTAGATAGATTTATAAATGTAGAGAAAGAAAAGTAAGGAAATAGAGAAATTTATAAATAGAAGTAATTCATAAGAGATAATTAAAATATTGATGAAAATATATATAGAAAAGTAAGAATACAGCGATTTAAAAGGTGAAAAATAAAAAAGCTTAAGTGAAAGAGTAAAGATAAAATTAAAATGTAAATTATAATTTTGGAGTAGGTTTTAAGGGTAAGTAATTGATGCTATAAACTATATATAAATTTAAATATTAAAAAATGGAGGGTTTAATGAAGGGTATATTTTAGGATGTACTAATTCATTAAAAATGATAGATGGATAATATATTGAATGTGGAAAATTTAAGGGTTAAGTTGGGGAAAAAAGAGGTATTAAAGGGTATTTCTTTGAATATAAAGCCTAATAGTATAGTTGCTATTATTGGACCTTCTGGCTGTGGAAAGTCTACGTTTTTAAAGTGTATTAATGGAATTTTGAATGATAATGTAGAAGCAAAAATAGAGGGGAAAATAGAGTTTCAAGGTAAGGATATAAAGGATTATGATTCTATAGATGACGTAAGAAAAAATATAGGTATGGTATTTCAAAATCCTACGCCTTTTCCAATGAGTATTTATAAGAATATAACTTATGCTATGAAATATTATGGAGAGAATAAAAAAGAAATTTTAGATAAAGTAGTAGAGGAAAAATTAAGAGTTGTAGGTTTATATGAAGAGGTTAGTAAGGAGTTGAATAAGTCAGCTTTAAAGCTTTCAGGTGGACAACAGCAAAGATTATGCATAGCTAGAGCCTTAGCAATAGAGCCTAAAATACTATTGCTTGATGAGCCTTGTTCAGCTTTAGATATAAAGAGTACTATGATAATAGAGGACATGTTAAAAGAGTTATCTAAAGAGTACACCATAATTATAGTTACTCATAACTTAAATCAAGCTAAAAGAATATCAGATAATACAGTGTTTATGCTAGATGGAAATATAGTAGAAGATGATAAAACAGAAAAGATATTTACAGAGCCAAAGGATGATAGAACAAGGGATTATATTAGTGGAATATATGGATAAAACGAAGAATATATATATTTATATTTAAACTTAATATATAATAGTTATAAAAGAAAATTTAGACTAAAGGTATATATATGTTAAGGAGTGGGGAGATGAAGGACGTAGCTAAGTTTAAAAAGGTTACTTTGTCTTATTCTGTTAAGAAAAAGGAAGTAGCTAAGGAGGCTCTTAAAGAGTTTTACGGAAGCGTATTACAAATTGTTTTTGGGCCAGCTTTATTAATTTTAGGGGTAGTATTAAATTTATTTGTAGATTCAGTTAGTAGGTCATTTGGAAATTTTATAGTGTTATTAGGGGTTATTTACATAGTATTACCTATAATTATATTATTATTTAATCTTAGAAAAGTTAAAGACTCAGAAGTAAAAATGGTTTTACATGAGGATAAAATAGTGAGCTTTGATGACAATAATAAGTATGAATTATATTACGGGTTATTGCAGGATGTTAAGTTAGATGATAAGTATATAACCATAGTACCTATAGCAGTGCCTAAAGGAAAACTAAAGGATATATTAATTCCAAGATATAAGATTATAACAAATAATGAAGAGGAATTTGTATCAGTATTAAAGGAAAAGATTGATGAAAAGTTAAGTGAAAGAGCAAAGATAGTTTGTGATTACGATATTTCTAGTGATACTAGAATGAGAACTATTTTAAAATATTCAGCTAGTAAAGATGAAATATTTAATGTTATGAAAAGTGAATATTACGGAAATAAAAAGAATGTGTATTATGCAATTTCATTAATTGTATTATCTTTTATAGTATTTATTCAGATGCAACTTTTAGCGGTTATATTCTTTGCTTTAGCAGCTTTTTATATAGCGCAACCTTATATAGTTTTCAAGAGAAAGCTTAGAGGGGTGGAAAATGTAAATCTTCAATTTGATTTATGTAAAGAGAAGAGAATAGGTGTTTATGGAGAAAATATAAATAAAGAAATGCCATTAAGTTTTATAAAAGTAATAAGTGATGAAGCTGATTTCTTGAAGATTCTAATTGATATCAAGGATGGTGGAATATATTATATTCCAAAAGCTAATATTACTGAGGGGAATGTTGAAGAATTTACAAGTAAGGTAACTAAGATAAAAAAAGAAGGTAAAAGAAAACATAGATTATAAGATGAGTTTTAAATTTATGTTTAATTTATGAAAAGTTTTGAGTTCACATAAAAAAATATGTGTTTAGTAATTTGTATAAATGTATATTTGTGTGAAAATATATTTGTAATATAAGTATGTGAAAATATATTTATATTATAAGGTAGAAATATTTAATATAGAAATAATATAAAATAAGTAGAGCTGTGATAATAAAAAATATTTATTATCACAGCTCTTTTATAATGTATCATGTATTTTATAAATAAATATATATTTAGCTATCTTTATAATTAGCCTTACTTAATAATAAAAATCAGATCTAAATATTAAGAAGACATTTATTGAAATATACATTTTCTTATAAAGTAAGGTCATTAAAGTCCTTTATTAGCTTTAATTTCTTCATCTAAATTACTTAGATATTCGAAACGCTCCATTTTTTCTAAAAGTTCAAGTTCTATTTCGTCCTTTTTCTCAAGAAGCTCTTGTAGCAGCTGGAAATTTGTTGAGGCTGCTGCAATATCTGAATCTATTTTTTCAAGATCATTTTCTAGGGCTTCTATTACACCTTCTATTTGTTCAAACTCTAATTTTTCCTTATAAGAGAATTTTAATTGCTTAGAGTTTTCTTTTTTAGCTGGAGCTTTATTTTCCTTTGGTGCAGATTTAGAGGCAGTTTTAGAATCAGTTGCTTCTTCAGAACTTTGAGATTTTTTAAATTCACAGAAGTCTGAATAATTTCCTGTATGCTCTAGAACCTTTCCATTACCTTCAAAGGAGAATATTCTTTCAGCTATTTTATCAAGGAAGTATCTATCGTGTGATACTGCAATTACTATACCATTAAAGTCTTCGATATAGTCTTCTAAAATAGTAAGAGTTTCTATATCTAAATCATTAGTAGGCTCATCTAGAAGTAATACATTTGGGGAAGCCATTAGGACCTTTAATAAAAATAGTCTTCTTTTTTCTCCACCAGATAATTTATTTATAGGAGTCCACTGAGCTTGTGGTGGAAATAAAAATCTTTCTAGCATTTGAGAAGCAGAAATTTTACTTCCATCAGCAGTTTCTATGAATTCAGCAACCTCACGAATATATTCAATAACTCGTAATTCTTCATTCATTTCACAACTATCCTGTGAGAAATATCCTACTTTAACGGTTTCACCTATTATAATTTCTCCAGAGTCTAGGGTAAGTTTACCAGTTATTAAATTCATTAAAGTAGATTTACCCATTCCGTTAGCACCGATTATACCAATTCTATCATCCTTAGAAAGTGTATAAGAAAAGTTTTCAATTAAGTTTCTATTTCCTAAGGATTTACTGATATTATTAATTTCTATTATTTTGCTACCTAATCGACTATGTGCAGTAGAGATTTCAACTTTCCCAATAGAATCTAAAGGGTTATCATTATTTAGTTGTTCAAATCTGTCTATTCTAGCTTTTTGTTTAGTAGTTCTAGCCTTAGCACCACGTTTTATCCAAGCTAATTCACGGCGAAGAAGGTTTTGTCTTTTTTCTTCACTAGCAGCTTCTATTTGTTCTCTTTCGATTTTTTTATCTAAGAATATACTATAGTTACCAGTGTAGCTAAATAATCTTCCTCTATCTAATTCAATGATTCTATTTGTAACTCTATCTAAGAAATATCTATCGTGAGTTATCATTAATAAAGCACCTTTTCTAGAGTTAAGATAAGTTTCTAGCCAAGTTATACTTTCATTATCCATATGGTTAGTAGGCTCATCTAAAATCAATAAATCACAGGGAGCAATAAGAGCTGTAGCAAGAGCAACTCTCTTCTTTTGACCTCCTGAAAGATTTTTAATTTTTTCATTAAAATTCATAATTCCTAATTTAGTTAAGATGGTTTTAGCAGCGCTTTCTAGACTCCAAGCATCTAATTTATCCATGGAATCACTTAATTTAATGAGTTCTTCATTATATTCAAGATTAGTAGGATATTTCTCTAAGTTATTCATAATAGTTTCATATTTTCTTAGAGTCTTCATTATAGGATTATCACCTTTGAAAATTTGCTCTATAACTGTAATTTCATCATGGAAAATAGGATTTTGAGGTAAATACTCTATTGTAACTCCATTCCCCTTTATGATACTTCCTTGATCTAAGGATTCTATTCCAGCAAGAACTTTTAAAAGTGTAGATTTACCAGTTCCATTAACTCCAATAACACCTATTTTATCCCCTTCATTAATACCAAGCGAGATTTTATCAAAAAGAATTTTTTCGCTGTAGCTTTTACTTATATTTTCAGCAGATAGTAAATTCATTTTTATGTTCCTTTCTATAATTAAATTAATCATAATTTCTTTTATTAAAACTAAAAATATTTTTTAATTTTCTTTGATAATAAAATATGAGTTTATTCTCAAAGAAGCTTTATTAATAATTATAGCTTAAAAATGTTAGAAATGTATATAAAACTCTATATTAATAAGTTTAAAAGTAATATGAGATTTTAAAAAAATATAAAAATGGATATAAAATCGCTAAACTTTGAGTAAATCTTAAAATATAGTATAATAAAATATAGAAAAGATATTTTTATGAAGTACTTATAAAAAGTAAGAACGCCTATGAATTTAAATTTATAATTTCATAGACGTTCTATGGGTTAAGGTGTTTCTAAAATTCTCGTTTTCAAAATTAGTAGTGTTTGCTTATGGTTATCTAAGCTTAACCATTTGGAGGTAAGTCAACGTCTTCCTTTTCATATGGTCTTTCCAAGATGTAATTTTCAAAAATTGTACCCATAACAACCTCACCTCTTTCTTAAAGAGAATTTAGTTACACTATTATTATGGGAAAAATGAAAAATAATATTCTAGGTAATTTGTAGACTATATGGTTTATTTTTCATAACATTTAGGGATACTTACAAATGTAATATATTTTAATAAAAATATTTATAATATTTAAGGTCGCCCTTTATTAGTAAATAAGCATATATAAACTTATAAAGGGAGGAAATTAATTAAAACTTATAAATAACATTAATTAAATTTTATTTATCTTTGGAGTCTTATAGTTAAATAATAATATTTAGTTGAATTATAAGATTAAACTAAGATATTATAGTAAAGCTTTAATATTGCAAAGCATATATGAGATTTTATATTGTTACTTTGAAAATTAATGATAAAATATATGAAGAGAAAGATTTATGACCATAGATAAAAGATAAGAGAGAAAAAAGGTTAAAAGGATTTAAAGGATAGATAAGAAGTAAGAAAGAAAATATGCAAAAGGTTTAAAAGCATAGAAAAGAACTAATAAGGAAAAGAAAATTAGAAAATTTAAAGCATAGAGAAAAAGTAAGATAAAAAGTTAAGATTTATATAAGGATTATAAATGTTAAGTGAGATAGAGACTAAGTAAGTAAGTAAGTAAGTAAGTAAGTAAGTAAGTAGAAAAAATAATAAAATATAGGATGTTTAAAAAGATAAAAATTTTAAAATAGATAGTTAGAATGTGGAGGATTTAAGGTTTATGAAGAGTGTATTTTTAGATACGGAAACTACAGGATTAAGACCTGGTAATATAGTTCAGCTTACATATATTGTAGAGGAAGATAAGCAATTAGTTGGATTTAAGAATTACTTCTTTAAGGTAGAGCATGTAGAACCAGAGGCAGAAAGAGTACATGGATTTAGTAAGGAAAAACTAGAACTTTTATCTGAAGGCTTTGAGTTTGCAGATCTTGCAGAGGAAATACAAGAGGATTTTGAAGGTGCTACATTAATTGCACATAATATTAATTTTGATAAAAAATTTATAGAAGCTGAGTTTAGTAGAATTTTTCAATTAGATGGATCAGAAAAAGAATTTTGTACTATGAAATATTTTTCTAAAATCTTAAAAATTCCTGCAAGAAATGGTGTAGGATATAAAAATCCTAAATTAGAAGAAGTTGTAGATTTTTATGGAATAGATAGAAATAAAATATTAGAGAAGGCTAAACTTCTATTTGGATGCAGTGAAATAAGTTTTCATGATGCAAGATATGATACTGTAGCAATGTATATGTGTTGTTTAAAATCAAAGAACAGAACTCAGATAGACACTATATTTACAGATGAGCCTTTAGATATGTTTAACTAAACTTTTAGGAGAATTAATTAATCTCATACTGGAGTAGAGTTTAGTTATTTAATAAACTGCATTATGATTATATGCAGAAATTTAATTTTAATATATAAACAATAAACTTATTTTATATATGTAGGAGTGTTTCAAAAGTTGAGACATTCCTTTATGTTATTTTATAGAAAAGGATGATTAAATGGGAAAATCGTTATTTATAACAGAAAAACCTTCTGTAGCCAAGGACTTTGCAAAATTACTTAAGGTAAAAGGAAGAAATGGTGATGGATTTATAGAATCTGATAAAGCAATTTTTACTTGGTGTGTAGGTCACCTTGTTTCTATGAGTTATCCAGAGGCTTATGATGAGTCTTTAAAGAAATGGACATTAGATACTCTACCATTTTTACCAAAGGAGTATAAGTACGAGGTAATACCTTCTGTAGCTAAACAATTTAATATAGTAAAATCTTTACTTTTAAGAGAAGACATAGATTCTATATATGTATGTACGGACTCAGGGAGAGAAGGAGAATATATCTATAGACTTGTTGATCAAATGGTTGGAGTACAAGGAAAAAGTAAAAAGAGGGTTTGGATTGACTCGCAAACAGAAGAGGAAATTAAAAGAGGTATAAAGGAAGCTAAGGATTTAGAGTGTTATGATTCTTTATCAGAATCTGCATACCTTAGAGCAAAGGAAGATTATTTAGTTGGTATAAACTTTTCAAGGGTTTTAACTTTACTACATGGTCGTATAGTAAGTAATATATTAAATGAAAAATCTGTTGTAATAGCAGTTGGACGAGTAATGTCCTGTGTTCTAGGTATGATAGTTGAGAGAGAAAGAGAAATACAAAACTTTAATAAGACAGTGTTTTTTAAGGTTTTAGGAGATTTTAAGTTAGATGAGGATAAGGTTTTTCAAGGGCAATGGAAGGCTGTAGAAAGCTCTAAATACTTTGAATCACCTAAATTATATAATGAAACTGGATTTAATAAAAGAGAATACGCAGAGGAGCTAATAAGGTTTTTAATAGAAAATCAAGAGGAACCTAAGGCTGTAGTAGAAGATGTAAGTAGAAAAACAGAAAAAAAATCTGCCCCACTTTTATTTAACTTAGCAGAGCTTCAAAATGAATGTTCTAAAAGATTTAAAATAAATCCAGATCAGACCTTAGCTAATATACAAGGATTATACGAGAAGAAAATGCTGACTTATCCAAGAACAGATGCTAGGGTATTATCAACTGCAGTTGCTAAGGAGATTAATAAAAATTTATTTAAGTTATCTAAATTTAGTAGTGATGAAGAATTGCAAGGATATGCTAAAAATATTTTAGATAATAAGTGGTACAGTGGCTTAGTTAAGAGTAAATATGTTAATGATAGCAAAATCACAGACCACTATGCCATCATTCCAACAGGGGAAGGCTTAGATAATTTTAATGGCTTAAAATCCTTAGAAAAGGAAATTTACCTTTTAGTTCTTAGAAGGTTTTTAGCAATATTCTATCCTCAGGCTAAATATAATACACTATCAATTACAGTTAATATAAAGGATGAAAAATTCTTTACTACAGAAAAGGTATGTGTAGAAAAGGGATATTTAGAAATTCTAAAACCAGATAAAAAGGATAAAGAAGAAAAGGAAAGTACATTCCTTAATAGTATAAAAAAAGGACAAATTTTAAATGTAAGTGACTTAACAATCAAGGAAGGTGAAACATCTCCACCTAAAAGATATACAACAGGTACTATTATATTAGCAATGGAGAATGCAGGTAAACTTATTGAGGACGAAGAGCTTAGAGAACATATAAAGGGTTCAGGTATTGGAACAAGTGCTACAAGAGCTGAAATATTAAAGAAATTAGATAATATAGAATATATACAAGTTAATAATAAAACTCAAATTATAACTCCAAGTTTAAAGGGAGAAATAATTTATGAAGTTTTAAATAACTCAATATCAGGACTTTTAAATCCAAAGCTTACTGCAAGTTGGGAAAAAGGCTTAAAACTTGTAGTAGATAAGGAAATAGAAGGAATTGAGTTTATGAATAAACTTGAAAAATACATAAGCCAAAATGTTGCTAAAGCAGAAGAAAAAAATAATTTTTCTATACCAGATATAGTGAGTAATATTACTGAAAGTAGCAGAGTTGAATTAAATAAAATAAATAATAAGATTCAGAAAAAAATTAAAGGTAATAAAGAAAAAGAAAACTTAGAAAGCATAGGGGTATGTCCTATATGCAAATCTGGAGAAATTATTTGCTATGAAAAGGGCTATGGATGTACTAATTGGAGAGTAGGGTGCAAATTCTTCGTAGGAAAGGTAGCTGGTAAAGTTATAGAAAGACAGCAAGTAGAAAAATTAATTAAAGAAGGATGCACTGATAAGATAAGTGGATTTAAATCTAAAAAAGGCAATGAATTTGAGGCTAAAATAATAATAAAAGATAAAGAGATAAAATTAGATTTTAATTAAAAGTTTGAATATATATCTTATATACTTTGCAATATTAAATCTACATCATCGTAATTTATTGCATATTAATTTTTTTATCCTATAAAATTATGAATGAAGTTTATTTAATGCAATATATATGGTAATAGTATGAATATAAGTATTTAGCTAAAAAATATAATTACTAAAATAAACATAATATATGGTGAAATTTTAAAAATAAATAAGAGAGGTCTTGGTAATTTAAGAGTTGCCAAGACCTCTCTTATTTATGAAAAATTATGAGAAATTATGCATAATTGAATAATTATGATAAAATCCTAAAATTTTTAGTGAAAAAAAGTAACTTTTACTTTATAATTATTTATAAAGTATCAAAATTCAGAAAATTTGGGGGTATCACAATGAAAATTAATCTTATGGATGATGCATTTAAAGGTAGCAATGCATTATTAGTTGGGGTATTTGAAGAGTGTAACTGTGTAGGTTGTTGCGATAAAGCTCAAGGGCTTTTAACACAATTAAAAGAAAGTGGTAGATTCAATGGAAACTACGGGGAAATATACACAGTTAATGGTGTTGGAGAACAACCAAGAGAAGTAATTTTATTAGGCTTAGGTAAAGAAAAAGATTTAAACATTACTAAAGTTCAAAATCTTTTTGGAAAAGCATTTAAGAAGGCACAAGAATTAAAACTTAAGGCTTTAGATATAGCTTCATTTAAGGTTGAAGGATTATGTACATTTAGAATTTTAAAAGCTATGGTTGAAGGTGTTATGTTAGCTAATTATAGCTTTGATACTTACAAAGCTGAAAAAAGCAAATGTACTGTAGAAGAAATAAATATAGATCCAAGTGGATTAGAACTTGATAATGAAAAAGCAGAAAAGGCTTTAAAAGAAGGAATGACTTTAGCAATAAACACAATGTTAGCTAGAGACCTTGTAAATGAGCCATCTAACGTTTTAACTCCTACTGAATTATCAGAAAGAGCTAAAGCTCAAGGGGAAAAATGTGGCTTTGAAGTTGAAGTTTTCGATAAAGAAAAAATAACTGAATTAGGCATGAGAGCATTTTTAGCTGTAGGACAGGCTTCGTATAATGAACCTAAATTTATAGTTATGAGATATGTAGGTGACCCAGGAAACAGAGATGAGATAGTTGGATTTGTAGGTAAAGGATTAACTTTTGATAGTGGTGGATATTCATTAAAACCATCTGCTGGAATGCAAGATATGAAATCTGACATGGCAGGTGCAGCAGCAGTTATAGGTGCAATGTCTTCTATAGCTGAAATGAAATTACAAGTTAACGTTACTGCAGTTGTAGCATCTTGTGAAAATTTAATTTCTGGTGGTGGTTACAAGCCAGGAGATATTATAAAATCTATGGCTGGAAAGACAATAGAAGTTGCAAATACAGACTGTGAAGGAAGATTAACATTAGTAGATGCAATTCACTATATTATAAGCAAAGAAAAGGTAACAAAGGTTCTTGATATAGCTACATTAACAGGAGCTGTTTTAAGTGCTTTAGGAAAAATAACTACTGGAGTATTAGCTAATGACGATGAATTTTATGGTGTTTTAGAATCAGCAGCTAAAAAATCAGGAGAAAAAATTTGGAGATTACCAATCTTTGAAGAATATAAAGAATGTAATCATTCAGATGTTGCAGATTTACACAACCAAGGTGTTGGTGGTGCAGGAACAATTACAGCAGGATTATTCCTAGGTGAATTTGTAGGAAATACACCATGGCTTCACTTAGATATAGCAGGAACAGGATGGGCTAATTCTACAGCTGAATGTCAAAGCAAAGGTGGAACAGGAGTAGGTGTTAGAACACTTTACTATATAGCAAGAAACTTATCACAAAAAAGCTGTGAGACATGTAAATAATTAATTAGGAAACCAACCCATTGCTAGAATTGAGTTTTTAGTAATGGGTTTTATTTCGACAGCTTATATTTATTGATTTTTAATTCCAAAAACAGTATACTCAAGTTATAAAATGAAAAAATAGGAAGGGGAGAGCTAAATGGATATGAATAATATTATCGATTCTCTAAGAGAGGATATCATAAAATCAACTTGTGAAATAGTTAAAATAAAGAGTCTTCTTGATACACCAAAGGAAGGAATGCCTTTTGGTGAAGGAGTAGCTAAGTCACTTGACTATGCAATTAAATTATCAGAGGAATTAGGCTTTAAAGCTGTAAATCTAGATGGATATGTAGCTTATGCAGAGTATGGAGAAGGGGAAGACTATGTTGCTGCCTTAGGACATTTAGATATAGTACCAGAAGGTGATGGATGGAAATACCCACCATATGCAGCAGAAATACACGACGGTAAGATATGGGGTAGAGGAACTACAGATGATAAGGGACCTACTATTGCGGCTTTATATGGCTTAAAAGCTATGAAAGAAGCTGGCCTTAAACCTTCAAAGAAAATAAGAATAATTTTTGGAGCTAGTGAAGAAACTGGCGGACCAGATTTAGAATATTACTTATCAAAGGAAAAACCACCAGTAGCAGCATTTACACCAGATGCTAACTATCCAATAATAAATGGAGAAAAGGGATTAACATCTTTCCATTTAGTAAAAGACTTTAGTAAAAAGTGCTGCTGTGATTATAGAATAAAATCTATTAAAGGTGGTAGTGCAGGAAACATGGTTCCAGATTATTGTGAAGCAATAATTGAAACTAATAAAGCAGAAGTAATAAAAGAAAAATTAAATAAATTTATAGAAGATACAAAATTTGAAATGTCTATGGAAGAAGCAGATAATAAAGTAACAATAAAATCTGTTGGTTTCTCAGCACATGGAAGTACTCCACAGTTAGGAAAGAATGCAATTATGCAATTAATGGCTTTCTTAGGAGAATTAGATTTAGGTTGCTGTGAAATAAAATCATACATTGACTTTATGAATGAGCATATAGGATTTGATTGTTATGGAGAAAAATTCGGTATTTTCTTAGAAGATGAAGTTTCAGGAAAACTTTCTTTTAACTTTGGTAAAATAGATTTAAATGAAGAAAAAGCAGTAGCTACTTTAAATTTAAGATACCCAGTAACATTTAAGTTAGAAGATATGATGACTCCATTTAATAAAACAATAGAAGGAACTGGATTCAGAGTTGAAAACTTTGGTGGACAAGAGCCATTATACTTTGCTCCAGAGCATCCATTAATTAAAACATTACAAAAGGTTTATACTGAACAAACAGGAGAAGAAGCAACTTTAGTTTCAATAGGTGGAGGAACTTATGCTAAGGAAATGCCTAATACAGTTGCTTTTGGACCAATGTTCCCAGGAGATCCTGATGTTGTTCACCAACCAAATGAGTACATTGAAGTAGAAAAACTTATAAAAAATGCTAAGATCTATGGTCATGCATTATATGAGTTAGCAAAATAATAATTAATTTCTTAAGCTTAGGTATTTAAGATTATTTCTATAGAATATATAGAATACTTTAGCGAGTTTAGAGTAATAAATTCTCTAAAGATAGAATTAAAAATAAGTTTAGCATATTAAAATAAAATTTAATATAGCTAGGCTTATTTTTATTGTTTTAAGAATAAAAATAAATTAACTTGAAATGTAAATCTACTTATATATAATAGTATCTATACATATATTTAATAGTTAGCATTTTAAATGAGATTTTTGCTATTTTTATCTGTAATATATTTATAAAAAATATAAAGTTATATACTTTGGGAGATAATAGAAATGGAGATAGTAGATATTAAAATAGGGGAAATAGACTTACCTTTGAGCAAATCATACACTAGGGGTTGTATAGTGGTTAAGGAATCAGAGGAGATTGTAGTAAAGGTTTTTACAGAGTGTGGAGAGGTTGGAGTAGGAAGTGCTGTTGCAACACCTAATATAACAGGTGAGACAAAGGAAAGCATAATTGGAGCTATAAGATATTTAAGACCTTTAATAATAGGACAAAAGGTTGAAAATATAGAAGGAATCATGAAAATAGTAAATAAGGCTCTTATGTTTAATAATAGTGCAAAGGCAGCAATAGATATGGCACTTTATGATTTAATGGGAAAAAGTTTTGGAGTACCATTATACAAGCTATTAGGTGGACATCAAAATAGTATATCAACGAGTATAACTATTAATTTTGCTAGCACAGAAGAAATGGTAAGCAATGCATTAGAAGCAATTATGAAGGGCTATAGTAGTTTGAAATTAAAGGTTGGATACGATGCTGCTACAGATATTGCTAGAATAACTGCTATAAGAAAAGCAATTAGAAAGGGCATAAATTTAAGAATTGATGCTAATCAAGGTTGGAGACCAAAGGAAGCTGTAAAGATTATTAGAACTTTAGAGGATCTTGGTCTTGATATTGAGTTTATAGAGCAACCAGTAAAGGCTTGGGATGTAGAAGGACTTCAATATGTAACTGATCATGTAGCTACAGAGATACTTGCAGATGAATCAGTTTTAGGTCCACCAAGTGCTTTTAAGGTAATCAAAAGTAATGTAGCAGACTTAATAAGTATAAAACTTATGAAATCTGGTGGACTTCATAATGCTATAAAAATATATGATATGGCAGATACTACAGATATTAGAACTATGATGGGATGTATGTTAGAAAGTAAAATAGGAATTACTGCTGCAGCTTCTTTAGCTGTTGCAAAGATAAATATGATCCAAAGTGACTTAGACACTATGTTTACTTATAATAGTGATCATATTATTGGAGGAGCCAATATATCTGGAGATACTATAACTTTACCTGAAAAACCAGGACTAGGTATTGAAGAGGTACTTGGGTTTAAAGAGATTAAAGGATAATTTTGACTTTAAAATTTTATTGGCTTATTATATACTTACTCATAGGAAATGTTTTAGGAAATAAAGTAAAGAAGGTGGAACTTTGGAAAATTTAGAATTTGAAAAAGAATTTCAAGAAAAGCTTGAATTTGAAGTAGAGAAGGAAAAGCTAAAAGAAGTAATTGATATAATAGCTAAAGAAATTTTGAGTTTAGTAGAAAAGAGAAAAGAGTTCACACAATATATTCTTGATTACAGAAAGAAATTCATAGAAGAATATAAGGATGATGAAGATAGATTAATAGAATTCTTTGACCATGAGAGATATGTAAAAGAAGATGCTTATAAAAGTATAGATAGAAAATTAAAAGAGCTTACAATTTTAAAACCTACACCTTACTTTGGAAGGGTTGAGTTTTCAGAAGAAGACTATGGAATAGAAAGAATGTATATAGGAAGATTTGGAGTTGTTCCAGAGGATTCCTTAGACCCAGTTGTAATAGACTGGAGAGCTCCTATAGCTTCATTATTTTATGAAGGCAAACTAGGAGATGTTTCATATAAAGCTCCAGCTGGTGAGGTTGCAGTAAATCTTTTAAATAAAAGACAGTATATCATAAAAAATGAAGAGTTAAAGGGTATGTTTAACTCAGAGGTTGATATAAAAGACGATATACTACAAATGGTTTTAAGTAAAAATGCTGGTGACAAATTAAAAGATATTATAATGACTATCCAAAAGGAACAGGATGATATAATAAGAGATGGTCAATATAAAGTTGTAGTTGTAGATGGAGTAGCAGGTAGTGGAAAAACTACTATAGCTCTTCATAGAGTTGCATATTTACTATATAACCATAGAAAACAATTAGAAGATAAGGTTTTAATTGTTGGACCTAACAAGATATTTATGGAATATATATCAAGTGTTTTACCTACCCTAGGTGAAACAGGAGTTAAGCAAAGTACTTACAAGGAATTAGGTGAGTACATCATAGATGAAGATGTTATGTCTTATAAGGATTATATGGAAGCTATTTTAAATGGTGATGAAGAATTAATAAAGGATATAAGATATAAGACATCTGATTTATTTATAGAAGACTTGGATAAACTTATAAGCAACTTAGAGAAGGGTTACTTTACTTTAGAGGATGTTGTATTTAGAGGGAAATTAGTTGTAGATACTAAGGAACTTAGCGATTTATTTAATGTTCACTATAAGAATATGCCTTTATTTAGAAGAAGCCAAAAGGTTAAGAGAATAATATATTCAAAATTAAAAGATAGAAGAGATGAGCTTGTAAGAGAAATAAATATTAACTTTGAAAAAGAAAAAGATAGTATAGATCCAAGTGAATTAGACCTTCAAATTACAGATTTAGAGTTCAGAAGAAGAAATGATATTAGAGACGTAATTAGTGAATTAATTAGAATAAAAAAATCTTTAACTTTTATAGATAACTCAAGTATAATTGATATATATAATAAATTTAATGAAGATAAAATACTTATGTTAGATGACTTAGCACCTATAATATACTTAAAGGTTAAGTTAGAAGGATATAAGTTAGATGAAGAAGTAAAGCATTTAGTTGTAGACGAGGCTCAAGATCTTTGCAAACTTCAATTAATTGTTTTAAGAGAGATAACAAAGTGTAACTCTATGACCATATTAGGTGATAGAAATCAAAGAATGTTACCAACTGAAGGAGAAATAGCCTTCACTGAGCTTAAGGATATATATCCTGGAACTGAGGTTTCTAACTATGCTCTTAAAACAAGTTATAGAAGTACAAAGGAAATTATGGAATATGCTAATAGTCTTTTAAAAGAAGAAGAGATTATTCCATTAGTTAGAAATGGAGAGCCTGTAGTTGAAAAAGTGGTTTCTTCAGAGGAAACATTAAAGGATTGCTTATTTGATAAGTTAATGAGATTTAGAGAAAAAGGCTATGAAAGCATAGGGATAATAGGAAAAAATCTTGAAGAGTGTAGAAAAATACACGATATGCTTAAGGAGAATATAAACATAAGACTTTTAGAAAATGAAAATATTATTTATAAAAGTGGAATGGTGGTTATTCCTTCTTATTATGCTAAGGGATTAGAATTTGATGCTGTTATAGCAATTGATAAAGATAAGAATGAGAAAGATATACAAGAAGAAAGAAAATTAAGATATGTAATGGCTACAAGAGCTTTACATGAGTTATGTGTATATAAGGTGAATTCTTAAATTTAATTTTAAGATATAAGTGGAGTATAAATTAAATTTTATAAGCACTTATATAAAGAAAAATATAGTTTCTTAATTTATAAAAAATGAGCTGTTGCATGAAAGATTTTTAAATATCATGTGGCAGTTCTTTTTTATATCCATACTTTAAATAAGCACATAATATTACTTTATAATCTTTAAGACAACAGCTTCATTCTATTTATTTAATTTATAAAACTAGGAAGTAACAAGTGAGTAGATATATAAATAGAGTTACTATTTAAAACCTCAGCATGAACTTCATTAATTGTAGCCTTAGGCGAATCATATAACTCAGAAAAATTCTCACACTCTATTTCCTTCTTAAATGGAGTGAAAAAAAGTACAGATTCAGTTAAATTTAAATAATTTTTAGTTTCGTATAGAACTTTGAACTCCAAGGTACCAGATAAAAGTACAGTTTTACCCTTAGAATCTATAGGTTGTAAATTATATAAGTGTACTTTAGGTATTAATTTTAAAATTTTTTTAATAGGATAGTTACGACAAGGTAGCATAAATATTTCATGAACATGAAGATTTATATTAGGATTAACATCGAAAAAGTCACATTCATTTAAGTAATTTAAATAAGGTTCCATAACATTGCTCCTTTAAAAAATTTCTATTAAGTTTTAGATTCTTATTACTATAAGGTCGAAGAAATTATTGTCAAAATACAAATACCTAAATTAATATTAAAATTTAAGAGATATTTTTAAAAAATCTAAAATACAATATAAAGGTGAAGGAAAAAACTTCACCTTTACATAGTATCTCTTAAATTATTAATTAAAGTTGATTACATTTATTTATAACGTAATCAAATAAGTCATTTACTTTATCAAAGTTCATAGAGGGAATAAAATAGCTTTCAAGCTTGTCGTGATTTTCTTTACAATCAGTTAAGATTCCAAGAGCCTTATTAAGGATATAATAGAAATCTTGACTAGCAGCAACTATTTTATATTGACTTTTATCTAGAATTTCTTGGTTCATATAATCACTCATATAGAAATGAGTACCTTCAAACTCTAAGTTAGTTAAGGCATTACTAGTTACTATAGCAGTACTTAACTCTGGAATTACAAGGTGTTCTATTTCTTCAGGAACAAGAGGAGAGTGAAGACTAACTATATCTAAACCTCTCTTTAAAGCTTCTTGAGATAAATATTGTAGAATCTCATTTTTACCAGTACCAGGAGCCCCTTCTAAAACATAAACATCTTTGCAATCAAATATAATATCTTTAATATAAGTTACAATTCCATTAGGGGTAAAACCAGTTGCAAAAAGATGTCTATTTTCACCAGTATGACTTATAGGCATAGGTAATATTTTAGCTTTTAAATCCTCTTGTAATTGATGTACTTTATCCAAATTTATAGCCTTATAATTTAATTCTTTCCAGTCGTCATAAATGGATCTAGCAGCAGAGATATATTTATAAACTCTTGTAAATCCATTACTAATATAATTTTGAGTATCTACTATTTGATCTTTATGGTCTTTTAAAAGCTCTTCATTCCAGCAATCTCCAAAGTTAAGAACTTCATCTACAACCCCAGGAACTACAGGATCAGTTACATGAGGAGCAGTTCCATCTAAAAGAGAAACCTTAAGCTCTTTAATTACAACACCATCTAGAGAATCATTGTCAGAAGAACAATGATGATATTCAACTTCGTAACCTTTTTCTAAATAATATTCTCCAACTTTTTTCATAAATGAAGATTTACCAGTACCTGGGCCACCTTTGATGCAGAAGATTCTATTAGCTTCCTCTACAGGTAAGATATATTTAAAATAATTAAAGAATCCATCTGGTGTATTAGCGCCAGGAAAATAATGTTTTATCTTTTTAGTCAAAATAAATCACACTCCTTTGAGATACTTATACATTATATTCATTTAATGGAAATAAGTTGAATTAAAAATTTCGAATTAACAAAAAAATAAAGCTTATTAATGTTTAATTATATTAAACATTAATAAGCTTATAGTTTTAAAAGTAAAACTAAGATATTCCTAAAAAGTCCCTATCCACAGTAATTATTGCATTATATTCAGGATAGAAATTCTTTAAAGAAGCATTGATTTTTTCAGCAAGTACATCTTCCTCCTGAAAAGATAAATGAATATCTGCATCAACAACTATATCGAAGATTATATTCTTAACATCACCTTCACCAACGATTCTAAAGTCATGCATAGATTTAACCTCAGGGTAGTTTTTAAGAATTTTTAAAGTTAAATCCTGAGCAGCTTGAACTTCCTTACAATCTGTATTAATAGGGTCCATATGAATAACTAAAGTTAAACTAAGCTCCCTAGAAATTTCTCTTTCAGCCCTATCAATAACTTCATGAATCTTAGCAATAGGAGAATTCATAGGAACTTCAGCATGTATTGTAGCAATACATCTTCCAGGACCATAATTGTGAATAATTAAATCATGAACCCCACCTATATATTCATAACTAAACATTTTACTCTTAATAGCTTCAACTAATTCTGGTTCAGGAGCTTCACCTAAAAGAGGATCTAAAGTTTCCTTAATTAAATTGAAACCAGAATATATAATAAATAAAGCAACAGCAATACCTATATAACCATCAATCGGAAAAGTAATCCAATTAGAAAGTAAAAGAGATAAAGCAACAACGCTAGAAGTAATAACATCAGCAAAAGCATCAGTAGATGCAGCCTTAAGTGCTTGAGAATTAATTTTTTCCCCTAAGAAAACATTAAATTTACCCATCCATATCTTAGTAAAGATAGATAAAACAAGTAGAGAAAAAATTATAATATTAAAAGCTATAGGTTTAGGATCAGTAATCCTACTAAAAGAGCTTTTAACAAATTGAATACCCACAAGCAACACAAGGAAAGAAACAATAAGCGCTGAAATATACTCAATTCTTCCGTGTCCAAAAGGATGTTCCTTATCAGGTGGTTTTGAAGATAATTTAAATCCTAGGATAGTAATTAGGGAAGAAGCCGAATCAGAGAAATTATTAAAGGCATCCGCAGTAACAGCAATACTACCAGAAATAATCCCCACAGAAAGCTTCACTATAAATAAAATAAGATTTAGAATTAGTCCCATTACTCCACCCAAATATCCATAGGAGTTTCTAACAGACCTATCCGTCACATTATCATAGTCTTTAACAAACTTAGTGACTAAAAAATTAGATAACAAAAAATATCACCTACTTATAAAAATATTAAGTTAAAAATCAATATATATATTATAAGGCTTATACAGGGAAATGTATACGTAGTAAAAGTATGTAAAAATAAATAATATAAGTAATTGGATAAGTGGCAAATATATGTTAAAGAACAATATATTATTAAAAACTAAATTAACATATGGAAATTATTTAGATATTAATGTAAAATTATAGATAGAATATTTTGAAACTTGGAGAGTTATAATGACTAAATATGAATTGTTTTATAAGTCAATTGATAAATTATATAATGAAGTTTATAAAAATATAAATAGAGAGTATATTGATGTATTCTTATGTGGTGGAGTAAGCACTAATAATAAGTGTATTAGAGATATAGTCAGAGAAAAAATGGAGAAAAATAACATAAGAGTATTATATCCAGAAGATATGTTTATGGATACATTAGCTAAGAATAGAGATAAAGATTTATTAAGTTTGGAAAAGTTTTTAGCAGAGAATAGTGATATTATTTGTGTACTTCCAGAAAGTGCAGGTTCATTTGTTGAGCTAGGAGCTTTCACTAATAATAATCAAACTCTAGAGAAGCTTTTTGTTATGATAAATAAAAAATATGAAAAAGATAAAAGTTTTATAATTATGGGACCGGTAAAATATATTATAAACAAGAAAGGAAAGGAAAGGATTGTTTTTTATAAGGGTGATGAGCTTGATAAGGTTGTAAAAAAAATAGGAGAGGAATTTAAGAAATTTATAAAAGAAAACGGAAAACAAGATATAGCTATTAATACAATAATAGGTGAATATAATTTTATCCCATTATTACTATATTTTATAAAAAGAGTTTCGTTAAGGGACTTGGAGGACATTATTACTGAGATGTATACTAGAAATAATATAAATATGAAACAGTTTAAATTAATTTTAGGGGCTTCAATTAAATTATTATATAGACATAAATTAATTAATAAGCATATAATTTATGGAACAATATCATTAACTCATAAGGGTAATGACTATATTAAAGGTATTTTGAGAAATTTACCTATAAATGAATCAAATAAGTTGTTTGATTATATTAGATATGGTATAATTTTGTCTGAGTTAAATGGGAACACCCCTTTAGAAAGCACTATGTTGTAACAAAAATAGTACTAGTTATTTGCATAGTCGAAGATGATTCGTCTTCATAAGTATATAGCAAAATATAATTTAAATTAAATCGATTAATTCATTCACAGCTGTGAATAACTTAAACGATTTAATCTAAAAAGATTTATGGTAAAGGGGTGTTAACAATTAAAAATTTAAAGTATAGCAATTCCATGATTCTTGAAACATTAGGATTACCTAAGATTTATGATATTGAATCATTCTCTACAGAAATTGGACTAAGTCCTAAAATATTATATTTATTATCTCAAAAACAATATTTGTTTTATCAAAATAAGCAGATTCCTAAAAAAGATGGAAGTAGTAGACAGATTAGTATTCCTAGTACTTCGTTAAAATTAGTCCAAAAATGGATTAAAATAAAAATGTTGGATAAATTACCGTTATCAGATTTTTCAATGGCATTTAGAAAAGGCAAAAGTTATGGAATTAAAAAAAATGCAGAATTACATAAATATGATTCTTATATATTGAAAATTGATTTGAAGGATTTTTTTCATAGTATTAATAAAACAAAGGTATTTTATTTGTTTAAAGGGGTAGGGTACAATAATTTAATAGCTAATATTCTTACTAATATATGTACATATGAAGATAGGGTTCCACAAGGAGCAATCACTTCTCCAGTGATATCTAATTTAATATGCAAAAAATTAGATTATAGATTAAGTGGAGTTGCAAGTAAAAGGGGAATTTCTTACACAAGGTATGCAGATGATATGTATTTTTCATGTGATGATGAAATTTTATTAAGAAAGGCACAGAATATTATATATAAAATAATTAAGGAGGACGATTTTATAATCAATAATAAAAAGATTAAATTTATGAGTCCACACTCTAAAAAATTTGTTACTGGATTAATAATTAATGATACTAAAGTTCTTGTTCCAAAAGAAATGAAAAGAAAAGTACGAAGCATGCTTCATCATGCTATAGCAACAGGGGATTATAACAATATTGACTCTATTAAAGGATATATTTCATTTATTTCCAGTATAGAAAAGGATTATAGAATTAAAATAGAAAAGTATTGTGAAGAACTAATAGATAAAAAGCAATACAGAGTTTCTAATGATCTTGTAGATAAGTATAATAATAATAATTTTTTAAAAACTAAAAGTATGGAGTACATACAGGATACAGAATTTAATGAGTATGAAGAGTTAATATTTTAAGTTTAAGTATAAAAAGTTATCTTTATTATATAAGGAGATTTAGGTTTATTAAACTGTTATGGTTAAATATAATTAATATTGCAAAATTAATAGGTTTGACTAATGATAGTATAATTTTAAAGAGGTTTATTTTGTAATGGGGAATAGTAGTTGAGAATATAGTAAGTGAATTACAAGTATCATATAGCTTTTCACACTAGAGTATAGAAGATAAATTGTTTATGGAAAGATAAAGCTAGATGTTGGAATAATGTTAAGAAAGCTTTGTAAACATAAAGTCGTAGAAATAATAGAAGCTAATCCTTGTAAGGGTGACATAAATATGCTTGTAAGCATACCACCAAAGCTTAGTGTTTCTCAGTTTATGGGATATATTAATGGGAAGAGTTTATTAATGATTTTTGATAGAAATGCAAATTTAAAATACAAATATGTAAATAGATAGTTTAGGTGTAAGGGATATTATGTTGATACAGTGAGTAGAAATAAAAAGGAAATTGAGGAGCATATAAAAAATACAAGAAGATACATAATAGGAATAGATAAGCTCAAAATAATATATTTACGCGTTTTATTGGAAATCCTGATTTTATTTTAGAATGAACCGTATCACAAGTAATATTAGAAAGTTAAATTACGAATAGAAAATTTGAAAGCATGGGAATATGCAAATACAAGAAAAGTATATCTAAGAATTGCAAACAGTCAAAATTTATCTAGAACACTAACAAATGACTACATAAAAGAATAAGGGTTCATAACATTAATCGAAAGTTATTCAAGATTTAGGTAATTCTATTGAACCACCGTGTACCGAAGGGTACGCACGGTGGTGTTAGAAGCCGATAGATAAAATAATTATATATCTCATATTAGATTAATTATTTAGGTGCACTATAAAGGTTTGCTTTGCCAGGAACATCTTCAAAGATAAAACCAAATTTTTGTTGTGACCAAACTAAAAAGTTTCCGTTACTCTGACCACATTCAGGACAATGTAGAGAAGAACTATCATGTTTATCTTTATGCCATGAACACAATATGAAATGAAGTCCACAAGATAGGCATTTAGCTTTTTTCTGTGTAAATGTGGCTGTAGTATTAATCAAGGTTTCTAAAAGGTGAATCCCTTTAACTGAAATGTTAATTTGATTCTTATTAACTTCTATATATCCTTTTGATAATAGTTCGATTATAGACATTGGGTATTGACCCTCAGATTTTTCTTGAGAAACTATATGTTGAGTTCCAATAACTATAACCTGGAAAGAATTATTATGGAAACTATTTACCAATATTGGAGATTGTTCGCTCAGTGATGTGGTCAAGATGTACATAGCCTCATTACTCAAAGGCTCTTCAAGAGTCTTCTTCTTGAGTGATTCTACTAAAGTAGAAGAAATCATTTCTATTTCATTTCTTGTTAACGGTTTAAAAGCGGGAAGTTTGCCATTAATGACCATGTCATAAACAGTATCTCTTGACTTTTTTAGTTCTAAACTAGTAAATTTTCTAGTCATGTTAGTGATTGTATGAATGCTAGCATGACAATCAATACAAATAGGAATAAGATTGTCAATATCATCTGTACCTCCATCATTTTTTTCAATAATATGATGAACTTGAATTTTTAAGGGTAAGAAGTTTCTACATACACAACAGTGTCGAGCACTTTTGGATAGAACTTCTGCTACAATATTATCTGGAATTGCCATATATAATACACCTGTCCTTTTTAAAAATAATAAGAATTAAATATATTATATCATAATTATATATAATTTGGTCAATATATCCAAAGCGTTTCGAGCTATGCAGATTAAGTGAAATATATATTTGCTAACATTTATAAATATATAATATAGTAGTGAGTTATAGAATATAATAAGCAAAATTATGTAGCTTGATTTTTAAATAAAAGAATGTTCATTAATATAACATTGTTATATTATGATTTTTATGAAATACAAAGAAAATATTAATGAGAGATACTGATTAAATAAAAATCACTATGTAACTATAGTCTATTTATGATTTTATAGTTACATATTTTTATAAAAATATAAAAATAATAAATGGATGATTAAAAAGATTAATCCTAAGAAAATCAGAAAAAATCGTAGATTTCATGTGTCTAATCTTCATGGAATACTTAACTTTTAAGTTAAAATGCAATTATTGATCATAAGAAAAATATAGAAGATAAAACCGAAGCACTCACGTAAATTTTGATCAAGAATTAAAACTACAATGAAAAGGAACAAAATAGAATAAGTATAACACAAAGAAAATTCCAATTTATAGAAATGATTATTAAAATTTGTTTGTGTTTATTTTTTTATAAAGGTTTAATATACTATAAGTAAGAATAAAATCTATCACTTTGGTATTTTTATTTATCCTAGTGAGTGTAAATAAGAAAAGCTTAGTGCTGGTAACACTAAGCCATCCTTAGAACAAAAGCAGATAAAATAAATCTATGATTTATATTTAGTCGCTTTCACAGTGTGGTTATTTTGTTTTAGGGCTATTGGATTAGATTTATATTTAAATTATGAATCTTAAAAAAAGTGCTAATCTTTGTGGGATGGGGCACTTTTTTCTTTGCTTTTAACTGCTATGATGAAGTATCACTTATGGTTTTAGAAAGATAAAATATAAGCTAATCAAACAGGAGACATATAAGTTATAAAATAAAGAATATGAATATTTATAAGAAAATAATGTTAAATAATTCAGGAATATGTCAATAAAACACTTGAGATATAAGAAAGATATGGTAAAATGAGATTAAAATTAAATAGGCAAACTTAGAGAAATTTAAGGACGCAAAGCTAAAGGGGCTAAGGTTTTAAGAACTATGCCAGCCAGTTGCCGGAGATATTAAATCTTTGTAGTATACTAATATGCTTATATTGCTATACTTATATTTCTATGCAAACTTTAGCTATTCTTAATTTAAGGGTAGCTTTTTTAGTTGCTTTATAGATTATATAGTTTTATGAGTAGGTAAACTTCTATTATGACTAATATTGATGGACTTGCATTTAAAAAATAGGAGGAGAAAGACATATGAAAAGAAACTTTGTAAAAGCAGTAGCTATTAGTTTGATGATTTCAGGGATTACATCATCGGTAGCTAATGCAAGCACTATTATTGATTACAGTGAGGTGAATTCTACTGGGGATAAGAGCTCTATAGAGGCTAAGACTTTGATTAACTCATATTTTGCATTTGAAAATATATGGGGTGGATCAGCTTTAAAATTAGAGTTTGACAATAGCACAATGAAAATAAATGCTGTAAGTCAATCAGGGAATTTTGGAAACTCAAATGATAACTTCACAGTTAAAGTAATTGATAGAAACACTAAGGAAGCAATTATAAATGAAACTGCAGATAGTAAATATGTAGGAGATTTCGTAAAGAAAATTAATGGTAAGGACTTTAAGTATGGGGATATAATATGCCTTAATATAGCTTCAGCTTCAGGATTAAAGAGTCCTACATTATTCACACAGGATAAATCAGTAGGAACAAATTGTGTGGATAAGTTGCAATACTTTGAAATAAGAGAATATGGAATTGTAGATTATATACCAGATACAAAGGTGTCGCCTTTAAAGATATTAGGTGCTGGTATAGTAAAGCAAACTACTCTTACGGGAGTTACAGCTCCAAAGGTTAATATAAAAGTTGTGGTTGAAGGAAGAGAGTTTAAGACAGTATCTAATGATAATGGTGAGTTTAGTGTAGATATAGAAAGCAATGAAGGTTTTACTACTTATACTAAAATAGAAATTAATACTGGGGAAATTAAGGTTGATGTTTATCCAGAGGTATTAAACCAAAAGAATTTAAAACAAGAAACTAATACGGGGTATAGCTATATACTAAATGCTGATTTAGAGACATTAACAACTCCTTTTGATGGAAATATATTATACGGAAGAAGTTTATTAAGTGAAGAAGGTAAGAAAGCGTGGGACTTAGCTTATAAATCATTATTGAAATATGATAACACAGAAAATAAGTATCCAAGAGATTCTGCTGGGAATGTTGAATTTTATATGGATTATGAGTCTCATGGAATCACAATATCAGAAGAGGAAGCTCAATATATACAAAAGTATTTATTTAGAAATGATCCAAGAATGTTTTTATTAAAGGACTGGGGTGCAAAACCAGTTTATAAGAATGGAGTAGTAATAGGGCAAAAGTTTTATATAGGAAATGGATCACAAAACGGAGATGAGTATAAGCAGTGGCTTTTACAAACTGAAGAAGCTGTTTCATATATATTAAGTAAAGTAACTCCAGATATGAATCTTTATCAAATAATAAAGACTGTACAATCAGAGTTTGAGCATATGGTTAGTTATAAAAATGTAGATTTATGTGGTGATATGAGAGGTACTTTTATAACTAAAGAGGCTATATGTGGTGGCTATGCAAAGGGATTTGAATATTTACTTTTAAGATTAGGTATAGAAAATGCATATGTAAATGGACATGCAGGTGGGCCTCATGCATGGAATAATATAAATCTTTATGGTAATTGGTATGTAGCTGATAGTACTTGGGGCGGAAAGAACTGGTACTTAAGAGGATATGAAGATAGTAAAAATCATGCTCCATATGATACATATCATGTTATGCCTAAAATAGCTGCGGATAGTATTCCTTGGAATTTAGGAGATAGAGGACAAAGTATAGCAGAGTTAACTGGTGTTGTTAATTATGAAAACAACAATGATGGAAAAGTTAAAATTACCTATGAAGATAAAAATAATTTAAATAAAACAATGCATATAAACACAAGCTTAAATGGGTACAAGCCTATTGAAATGACTAGAGATAAAAATGGTCTTTGGAATGCAACTATTTCTTATGATAATAGCACTGAGGATACTTTTGATTTTTATTTCACAGTAGATGAAAAATTTAATACACTTGGGAATGTAAAAGCAAATAATTTAACAGTTAAGTCCTTTGAAAAGGGAATGAAGAATATAGTTTTATCTAAATTAAATGCAACTGTGGATGATTTAAAAGAATTAATAAATAAATGTAATTTTACAAAAGAGGATTACACAAAGACAAGTTTTGAAAATTACAAAAGGGTTTTAGATTATGCAGTAAAACTTTCTAGTGATGAAAATGCTTCAAGAGTTGCGATAGCATTAACATATAAAGAGCTTAAAGAGTCTATAAATAGTTTAATAAAAACAAATAAAATAGAATTTAAGGGATATAACAATGAGGTGTTCTTAAAACTAAGTTTTGATACTGAGAATAAGAGGTTTATTGCAGAATCAAATGGTAAGATGGTACACCCATATCAATACTCAAGAATTTATGTAAAGGTACAGCACTTTGATAAAAAGGGAAATTTGAAAAATGAGTACTCAGTAAGAGCTGATGATACAGCTGATAAGATGGCAGAGGCTTTAAATAAGGGAACTTATGTTGAGGGGGATTACCTAAAACTTAGCCACCTTGAGCAAAATGGAAGACTTGCTATAAATGGATATGTAGAGAGTTCACCTAAGGATTTAAGTACAGGTGCTTTAGGAGTTGATTTATCAAATTCATTTTTCTATCTTCTTGGAGAAAATTTAAAATACTCAAATGAGCAATTAGATTTATCAGCAGATAAGACAGAATTAATTAATAAGATAAATGAAATGAAGATAATAACACATGAAAACTATACAAAGACAAGCTATTCTAATTTAAAAGCAGAGATAAAGAGAGCTGAAGCTTTAGTAAATTCAACTAATGTTTTAGAAGAGGAAATTATTAAAGCTATTGAAGATTTAAATTTAGCAAAAGAGAGTTTAAGAGAATTAAATGAAATTATATTTAAAGGATATAACAATAATGAGTTTTTAAAATTATCCTTTGATAGTGAAAATAAGATTTTTAAAGCTCTATCTAATGGTGAAGTTGCCAATAGATATATAGGTGGAAAATATATAGAATTAATTCATTGTGATAAAAAAGGAAATGAAAAAGGAAAATATTCTATAAGAGGTACTGAAACAGCTGATAATTTAGTTGCGGCTTTAAATAATTTATCTTATGGTGATGGAGATTATTTAAAGTTATATCATGCAGAAAAGAATGGAAGATTAGTAGTGAAGGGGTATGTAGAAAATGTACCATTTGATTTAAGTAATGGTGTAAGAGATTTAGATTTAAGTACATCTTTATTTTATTTAAATGGAGAGAATTTTAAATACTCAAGTGAACAATTAGATTTATCAGCAGATAAAACAAAGCTAATAGAAAAGATAAAGGAAGCTAAAAAGTTTTTAAAAGAAGAATATACTAAGACATCCTATGATAACTTACAAATTACTATAAAAAAAGCAGAAGAAGTGGTAAATAGTAAAAATGTATTGGAAGAGGAAATAGCTAAAGAACTAGAGATTATAGAAAGTTCTATTATAAACTTAAGAGAAGTTAATAATATAGAATTTAAGGGCTATAACAATGAGGTGTTCTTAAAGCTAAGTTTTGATACTGAGAGTAAGAAATTTATTGCAGAATCAAATGGTAAGATGGTACATCCATATCAATACTCAAGGGTTTATGTAAAGATACAACATTTTGATAAAGATGGAAACTTGAAAAATGAGTATTCAGTAAGAGCCGATGATACAGCTGATAAAATGGCAGAGGCTTTAAATAAAGGAACTTATGTTGAGGGGGATTACCTAAAGCTTAGTCACCTTGAGCAAAATGGAAGACTTGTTATAAATGGATATGTAGAGAATTCACCTAAGGATTTAAGCACAGGTGCTTTAGGAGTTGATTTAGCAAATTCATTCTTCTATCTTGTTGGAGAAAATTTAAAGTACTCAAATTAAGGTTATAGTTAAGAGAAAATTTTTATAAAATAATATAATGCTTTCAAAATAAATTTATATTTACTTACTACATTTATTAAAGTTGTAGTAAGTAAATATTCTTTAATAAAATAGAAGAAAGTTAAAAAAGAAAGAAAATTAATATTTATAAGAAATTAATGTTAAAAAAATCAGAAATATGTAAAAAAAGTACTTGTAATATAATAAATATGTGGTAAAATAGGTTTATAACTAAATAGGCAAACTTAGAGAAATTTAAGGACGCAAAGCCAAAGGGGCTACAGTTTTTAGAACTACGCCAGCCAGTTGCCGGAGATATTAAATCTTTGTAGTATACTTGTAATTTATATTTCTATGCAAACTTTAGCTACTCTTAATTTAAGGGTAGCTTTTTTAAATGGGTTTATAGAATAGATAGTTTATAAGTAAGAGAAATTTTTAATTAAGATTAATATTGATGGGTATATATTAAAAATAGTGTTGACTTGGATTCTAAGATTAGAGCTTCACTATAAAACGATGAAGATAAATAAATTATAACAAACTATAGGAAAAATGCGCAGTGTTTTAGGTGCGTAAAATAAGTTGCGAGAGATTAAAAAAATAACTTAAGATGAAGATAATTTAACGAAAGAATTAATGTAAACGAAAGTTTAGATTGAAGCGAGTTTGTTGAAATGACAACAAAAACCAATTAACAGTTGAGTCCTTTGTGAAGGGCATGAATAACAATGGTCTTGATAAGATAGATATAATAACGAATGACCTAAATAATTAATAACCGAAAGTAATTAAAGCACTTGTATAAGTGCTTTCTTTTTTTATATAAATATGAGCTTTAAAGAGTATAAAATAAAATTACAATACATAATAAAACTTTTAATTACTTAAATGATTTAAATTTAGCTTATAAAACTAATTAATAATTTAGAAGATTACAAAAAAACTCTATAATATGGTAAACTATTAAGAGACCAATTAATTAGTTGAAAGGGGATAAACTATGAGCAATGAATTAAAATTTGCACAAGAGTTAGTTGACTTTTTATATGATAGTCCAACAGCTTTTCATGCAGTGAAAAATGCTAAAGACGTATTAAATGAAGCAGGATTCCAGGAGTTAAAGGAATGTGATAAGTGGGAACTAGAAAAGGGCGGTAAGTATTATGTATCTAAAAATAGTTCAGCTTTAACAGCTTTTATAGTGGGAACTGGTGAAATAGAGGAGCAAGGTTTTAAAATAGTAGGAGCACACACAGATTCTCCAGGATTTAGAGTTAAGCCTAATCCTGAAATGATAGTTGAGGGTAACTATGTAAGATTAAATACTGAATCTTACGGCGGTCCTATTTTAAATACTTGGATGGATAGACCTTTAGCTATTGCTGGAAGAGTAATGTTAAAGTCAGAGGATATTTTTAATCCTGTAACAAGATTAGTTAATATAAATAAACCAATACTTATAATACCTAATATTGCTATACACATGCAAAGAGATTTAAATAAGGGCATGGAACTTAATAAGCAAAAGGATATGTTACCTTTATTAGGTTTAGTTAATGATGAATTAGAAAAAGGCAATTATTTAATAAAAGCAATTGCTAAGGAATTAAGAGTAGAAGCATCAGAAATTATAGATTTTGATTTATTCTTATATGAATATGAAAAGGGTTTAATTATGGGCTTAAATAAAGAATTTATTTCTGCTTCAAGATTAGATGACCTTCAAATGGTTCATGCTGGAATAGGGGCTTTAAAGAAAGCTAAGGCTTCAAAGGCTACAAGTGTTATGGTTTGCTTTGACAATGAAGAGATCGGAAGCTCAACTAAGCAAGGTGCAGACTCTCAAATGCTTTCAAATGTGTTAGAAAGAATTGTACTTAGTTTAGGAAAAGGAAGAGATGAATTCCTTAGATCTTTAGCTAAATCATTCATGATATCAGCTGATAATGCACATGCAGTGCATCCATCTGCTCCAGAGAAGCATGATCCTACTAATAGACCGATGATAAACAAAGGTACTGTAATAAAGGTAAATGCAGACCAAAGTTATACAACTGATTCACATTCAGATGCTATATTTGAAAGATTATGTGAAAAGGCTGAAGTACCTGTACAAAAGTTTGTTAATCGTTCTGACGTAAGAGGGGGTTCTACAATAGGACCTATATCATCAACTCATTTAGATATTGCTTCTGTGGATATAGGAAATCCAACTTTTGCTATGCACTCAATAAGAGAGTTAGCTGGAGTTAAGGATCACATGGATGTATATAAAATATTCTTAGAATTATTTAATATATAAGATTTTAAAAAGAATATACGGTTTTTAAAAAGAGATTTATCGCTAAATTATGGTGGTAAATCTCTTTTTTTACGAAAAAATAAGGAAATCATACATAAAATATAAAAAATAACTAATAAATTTAAGTAAATTGGTAAACAATAACTTGAGAAACGAAAAAATACGAAGGGGTGATGGCAATGTATTTCTATGCATATTTGTTTATAGCTGTAGCAGTAATTCTATTAATTATGGCTCTTATTAATAGATTTATGAACAATGAGAAAACAGATTACTTATTTGAAGACATTATATTTGAAGAAGTAAATATTGACGGAATAGAAAAGCATGCTGAGAATATTTCAATAGGTAAAGATAAAGAGAGTGTAAGCAATTGTAGAAAACAATTAATCACTAATTTGGATAAGAGCTTTGAAGTTATAACAAATGCACATAGCTTTTTTGAAAATAAGACTAATAAAAGAGAAGTTATTATAGCAGCTGAATGGTTATTAGATAATTATTATCTTATACAAAAGGAGTATAAAGATATTAAGTACAATATGCCCAAAGCTTATTATAAAACCCTTCCAGTAATAAATGATGGAAAAATGAAGGGGTATCCTAGGGTATATAATATAGCCTTAGAGATGGTTATGCACACTGATAGTAATGTAGATGGTGATATAATCAATAAATTTATTTCAGCTTACCAAAATAATAAGATTTTAAGTAGTGGTGAGTTATGGGCGTTGCCATTAATGATTAAAATGGCCTTAATTCAAAACTTAAGTAACATATGTGAAAAGATGCTACTTATACAAAAGCAAAGAGATAAGGGTGAAAAGATAGCAGAGAGAATAATTAATGCTATAAATGAAAACAAACTTCAAGAAGAATTAAAAAAAATAAAAGAATTAAATATAGATTATAAAAGTTATTTTACTGAAAGACTTTTTAAAGTGTTAAAAAATAATGGAATAGAGAATGTAGAAGTTCATGATTTTATAAATGAAGCCTTAGAAAGTAATGATAAAAATCTTGATGAAATGATTAAAGAGGAACATAAATCAGAATCCCTAATTCAAATATCTATAGGAAATTCTATTAACTCTTTAAGAAGAGTAGAAGCCTTAAATTGGCGTAGTTGCTTTGAAAAGTTAAGTGCAGTAGAAGCAGTTTTAAGAAGAGATCCTAGAGGAATTTATGGAAAAATGGATTTTGAATCTAGGGATTATTATAGGCATAGTATTGAGAAGTTATCTAAAACTTTGAAATGTAGTGAAGAGTATTTAACAGAAATGGCTTTAGAATTAGCAAAGAAAGCTAAGGATATAAAGTCAAAGGAATACTTGAAGCACATAGGATATTACATAATTGATGAAGGAAAAAAAGATTTAATTGATGAGGTTAAAAATGAGAACAGTAAAATTAAATATACTATTCCTCTAATTGAAAGAAAACCCTTTGCTTTATATCTTCTTTTAATTTTAGGAGGTACAGCATTATCAATAGTTGCTTTTTTAAGTTTAAGTTATATAAACGATTATTATTTAAAACCATGGAAATATGTATTGGCTACAATTGTTTTACTTGTTCCATGTAGTGAAGTTATTATTTCTATATTGAATTGGAGTATAACTCATAGACTTCAACCTAGATTTGTACCTAAGATGGATTTTACTAAGGGCATAAGTAAAGAATCTTCAACTATAGTTGTAATTCCTACTTTAATTACTGATATATCAGGAATTATAGAGTTGGTAAAAAGACTAGAGATTTATTATCTTAGTAATGATGATAAGAATTTAAGTTTTGCTATTTTAGGAGATTTAATAGATAGCGAAAGTAAAAATAATCAAAATGACAGAGATTTAATTAATGCAACTTTAGATTTTATAGAAAAACTTAATAAGAAGTATTTCTTTAATGAAGAAAAGAAGTTTTATTTCCTTTGCAGAGAAAGAAAATATAACGAAAAAGAAGGTTACTATTTAGGTTGGGAAAGAAAAAGAGGTAAATTATTAGAGTTTAATAGATTACTTAGAAATCAAGGTAATACCACTTTTAATGTTATAAGTTCTGATATAGCTAAGTTAAAGGAAGCTAAATACATTATAACTTTAGATACAGATACAGAATTACCTAGAGACTGTGGTAAGAAACTAGTTGGGGCAATGTCTCATATATTAAATACCCCTCATAAGTCACCTAAGACTAATAAAATAGTTAGAGGATATGGACTTATGCAACCAAGAATAGGTATTAATATTTTAAGTTCTAACAAAACTCATTTTTCAAAGATATTTTCAGGGGAAACAGGTATAGATACATATACAACTGCTGTTTCTGATGTTTATCAAGATTTATTTGGAGAAGGTATTTTTACTGGTAAGGGTATATATGATATTGATACATTCCAAGATATGTTAGATTATAATATTCCTGAAAATACAGTGCTAAGTCACGATTTACTAGAGGGCTCATATGTTAGATGTGCCTTAGTTAGTGATGTAGAACTTATAGATGATTACCCAGCTTATTACAGTTCAAGTTGCAAGAGATTACATAGATGGGTAAGGGGAGATTGGCAACTGCTACCCTGGTTATTTAAAAAGAGCCCTATTAATGGTTTATCTAAATTTAAAATTTTAGATAATTTAAGAAGAAGTTTATTGTCAATAAGCATAATAGCTTTAGTTGTATTAGGCACTTTAGAAATACTACCAGATGGAACAGACAAATGGTTCTTAGCAGCAATTCTTGCTGTTGCAGCACCTATTGTTTTTGATGTATCTGAGGTGGCTGTAACTCCGATAAAGGGAATTAGTTTATCAGGAAAGGTAAAAAGTCAAAGGATATTATGGCAACAAGTATTTTTGATATTTGCCTTTATACCTTATAATGCATATTTGATGCTTACAGCTATACTTAAAACTTTATATAGACTTATTATAACGAGACGAAATATGTTAGAATGGCAGACATCTGCTCATGTTGAGAGATCTGTTGGTAGAGGATTATTTGATTTTATTATTCAAATGGCACCGGGAAGTATAATAGCTGCTATAATCGGAGTACTAGCATTTAACAGGTCTGTATATACTGGAATTTTTATGTTACCAACAGTGGCTGTTTGGTTTATAAGCCCAGTTATTGCTTACATAATAAGTAAGGAAATATATGTTCCTAAAATGAAGGTAAAGGAAGAAAAACAAGTTGTTTTAAGAAGAGTAGCTAGAGAAACCTGGGGTTACTTTAGAGACTTTGTAAATGAAAAAAATAATTGGTTAGGACCTGATAACTATCAAGAAGATCCATTAAAAGGGGTTGCGCATAGAACCTCCCCTACTAATATGGGTATGGCACTAACTTCTAATGTTGTTGCAAAGGATTTAGGTTACATAAGTTTTCTTCAGTTGATTAGCAGAGTAAAAAATACTATGGATTCTATGGAAAGTTTAGAAAAGTTCCATGGGCATTTTTACAACTGGTATGATACTTTAAACAAAATGCCTTTATATCCTAGATTTGTTTCTACAGTTGATAGTGGTAACTTAGTAGGGTATTTATGGCTTATGGAAAGAAGTATAAAAGAATACATGGAAGATCCTATAATAGATTGCAATTTAATGAAAGGATTAAAGGATACTTTAAATTTAGCTATTACAGAAATAAAAGCAATAGAAGATGAAAATCCTTATAAAATACAGTTGAATCTTGAGGAATTAAAGGATATTAACTTAGCAAAATGGGTTGATATTTTAAATGAAATTTTAAGAGAGAATAATGAAATTGATTTAAATAATGAAGAATTATTCTGGAATAGGACCTTGAGAGAAGATGTTATGGGATATTTAGATGAGATTAATGAATTATTTCCTTGGTTACCTTTAATATTGGATAATCCTAAGATTAATAATAAATTGGAAGATATGATTTTAAAGATACCTTTCCATACAAAGGTAAGGGAATTAGCAAAAGAAATAGAAGGATTATATAGGCATATAGAAAAGCATAAAAATACCTATAAGGAAGAATCCTGTATTGATTTACTTAAGGCTGTTGAATTAAGTAGTAAGAGAATAAGAGAGTTATACTGTACAATTGAAAATTTACAAGAAAGTATAGATAAAATGGCTGAGGAAACTGATTTTTCTGTATTATATTCGAAGAGTAGAGAATTATTTTCTATAGGATATGATATGGAAGCTGATAAGTTGGTTGATAGTTATTATGATTTACTTGCATCTGAGTCAAGACAGGCAAGTTTTGTAGCTATTGCAAAGGGTGATGTGGAGCAAAGACACTGGTTTAAATTAGGAAGAGCTATGACTTATGTATCTGGTAATAAGAGTTTAGTTTCTTGGAGTGGTACTATGTTTGAGTATTTTATGCCACTGTTAATAATGAAATCTTACCCAGAGACAATCTTAGATGAAACCCATTTAAATGTCATAGGCGCTCAGAAAAAATATTGTTTTCATAGAAAGGTACCCTTTGGAATATCTGAATCAGCTTATTATAACTTTGATGTGGATAAAAACTATCAGTATAAGGCTTTCGGAGTTCCTGGTATTGGGCTTAAGAGAGGGTTAGTGGATGAACTTGTAGTATCACCATATTCAACTATGTTATCTCTACAAAAGGATTTTAAGGGATCTTATGATAATTTATTAAGGTTGATTAAAGAAGGCTTAGAAGGTAGATATGGTTTATACGAGGCAGTGGATTATACTAAATCTAGAATTAAGAAAACAAGCAAAAAAGAAGTTATAAAATGCTTTATGATTCACCATGAGGGTATGAGTCTTATGGCATTAGATAATGTGCTTGAAAAAAATATATTACAAGAAAGATTCCATAGTATTCCTAGAGTAAAGGCAACAGAATTATTATTACAAGAAAAAATGCCTCAAAAGGTGGTTTATGATAAAGAGCTAACTTTACTTAAAGAGGATATTGAGGAGTTTAAGACTCCAATTATACCTAGAAGATTTAAAGCTAACATTACATCACAACCAGAAACTCAATTATTATCAAATGGAAGTTATTCCTTGATGATTTCTAATGGTGGAAGTGGTTGGGGTAAAAAAGATGATCTGCATTTATATAGATGGAGAGAAGACAAAACCCTTGATAATTATGGTATGTACATTTATATAAAGGATGTTGATGAAAATAATTATTTTAGTAACACCTATGAACCAGTAAAAAAATTCAATGATACTTATGAAGTTAAATTTTCATTAGAAAAAGCTATCTTTAGAAAGCTAGAGGATGAATTATTAGTTACTACGGAAATAACTGTATCTGGTGAAGAGGATTTAGAAATAAGAAGACTTTCATTATATAACAAAGGTAAGAAAGATAAAAACTTAGAAATAATGAGTTATTGTGAAGTTGTATTAGATGGCTATGATGGAGACTTAGTTCATCCTGCCTTTGGTAATTTATTTATAACCACTGAGTATGTAGAAGAGCCTCAATGTATTTTAGCCACTAGAAGACCAAGAGCTAAGGGTAAGACTCAAAACTGGATGATGCAAAAGCTATCTGTTAAGGGTGATGAGTCTACAGAATTAGAATATGAAACTAGTAGAGTGAATTTTATAGGAAGAAATAGAACTTTACAAAATCCTGTGGCTATGGAAAAATCACTAGATAATACTGAAGGAGTTGTTTTAGACCCTATAATAAGTTTGAAAAAGAAAGTTACTGTAAAGCCAGGAGAAACTATAAAGATGAGCTTTATAACGGCTATCTCAGAAAGTAGAGATAAGGTACTTGAAATTGCTACTAAATATGATGAGTCCCACAATATAAACAGAGTATTTCAATCTGCTTATAATGAGGCATTATCAGAACTTAAGTATTTAGGCATAAAATTTCAACAAGCAAACCTTTATCAGTCTATGGCATCACGTATAATCTTTTTAAATAATCAAATGAGGGAAAGAAAAGATTATATAAAAAATATAAGCAAAGGGCAAAATGCTTTATGGTCTTATGGAATATCTGGAGATTTGCCTATTGTTTTATTAATAGTGAGAGAAGAAAAACATATTGAAGATTTAAAACAAATTTTACTAGCTCATGAATATTGGAGTAGTAAAGGTCTTAGAGTTGATTTAGTAGTTATAAATTTAGAGGGATCAAATTACTATGAGCCAGTTCAAGGCAACATAATGGATGCTATTTATATGAGTGCTTTAAGAGAAAAGCAAAACAAACCAGGTGGTGTATTTGTATATAACAAAGCATCTATGAATGAAGAGGATGTGGAGTTACTTAAAGCATTAGCTAAATTGGTCTTAGATCCTGACAAAGGCTCTGTATTAACTCAAGGAATAGAAGAAAAAAGTGAAGGTGAGGACTTTGAGTTTAGGGAAAAAATAATTTCTAAAGTTACTTGTAAGGGTGAAGAAAATAATATAGAGATTCCGGAATTGAAATATTTTAATGGATATGGTGGTTATGACTTAAAAAATAATGAGTACGTAATAAATTTATATAATAATTTATCGACACCAGCTCCATGGATAAATATTATTTCTAATGGTGACTTTGGTTTTCATGTTTCAGAAAGTGGTGCTTCTTATACTTGGGCTAAAAATAGTAGAGAGTTTAAAATCACAACTTGGAACAATGACTGGGTAAGTGATACTCCTTCAGAAGTATTTTACATAAGAGATAATGATAATTCAGAGGTGTTTACAATAACTAAGTCCCCTATTAATAATGGTGGTCAGTATGTTGTTAAACATGGATTTGGATACTCAATATTTGAGCATAAACAAAATGATATTTATGGAAAGATGACTATGTTCTCTTCTATGAATAAAAATATTAAGTTCTGTAAGATTAACTTGAAAAATACTTGCGATAAAGAAAAAAATTTAACTTTGAGTTATTATGCACATATGGTTTTAGGGGTAGTTCCTCAACATGATGCAGCTCACATATATAGTGATGTAAGTGGAAAGAAAAAGTATATTTATAGCAGAAATCCATATAGCATGCACTTTAATAAATACTATAGCTACTTAAAGCTTATAGGAATTGAAGGCGAAAGTTTCACTGGAGATAGAAGTGAGTTCATAGGAAGAGGAAAATCTTTAAGTAATCCTAGTGCATTAAGTAAAGAAAAATTATCTAATACCTTGGGTGCAGGAATTGATCCTTGTTTAGCTACTATGGGTAATATAAAACTTAAACCTAATGAAGAAAAAGAATTAGTAGTTTTATTTGGGGTAGGTGAAGAACTTAAGGAAATAGATAAAGAAATAAGTGAATATAGTAGCATTGAAAAAGTAGATAATGAATTTAAAGAATCTAAGGATTATTTTAAAAAGTTACTTACTCATATAGAAATAAAAACTCCAGATGAGTCCATGAATTTACTTGTTAATGGATGGTTAATGTATCAAACCTTAGTATGTAGAATATGGGCAAGAACGGGATTTTATCAATCTGGTGGGGCTTATGGATTTAGAGATCAGTTACAAGACTCTATGTCACTAACTTATTTAAATCCTACACTTACAAGAAATCAAATACTATATAGTGCATCAAGGCAATTTATAGAAGGTGATGTACAGCACTGGTGGCATCCTGGAGTAGATAGTGGAATAAGAACTAGATTTTCAGATGATTTATTATGGCTACCTTTTGTAACTATAGATTATATAAAAAATACAGGAGATTATAGTATTTTAGATGAAGAGGTATCTTATCTTGAGGATGATCCTTTAAGAGAGGGTGAAGATGAAAGATATAATATCGCTAGAGTTTCAAAGCAAAAGGGTACTATATATGAACATTGCATAAAATCTATTGAGAGAGGACTTAACTTCGGAGAGCACAATATACCTTTAATGGGAAGTGGAGACTGGAATGATGGTATGAGTACAGTTGGAAACAAAGGCAGAGGAGAAAGTGTGTGGTTAGGCTGGTTTATATATAGCATTTTAAATGATTTTAAAGAAGTATGTGAGTATAAAAAGGATAAAAAGAGAAAAAATTACTACTCCGAAATGCAAGAGTTCATAAGAGAAAATCTTGAGAAAAATGCATGGGATGGAAAATGGTATAGAAGAGCTTACTTTGATGATGGAACTCCACTAGGTTCTCATTTAAATGAAGAGTGTAAAATAGATTCATTATCTCAATCATGGTCCATAATATCTGGAGCAGGAGATAAGGAAAGAAGAGAAATAGCAATGGATTCCTTAGAAAAATATTTAGTTAAAAAAGATAAGGGATTAATAATGTTACTTACTCCACCATTTTACAAATCTGATTTAGAGCCTGGTTACATAAAAGGTTACGTTCCAGGTGTTAGGGAAAATGGAGGCCAATACACTCATGCGGCTACATGGGTAATACTTGCATTAACTAAACTTGGAAGAGGAGAAGAAGCGGTAGAATTATTTGACTTAATAAATCCTATAAATCACTCAAAAACTAAGGAACAGTGTGATATATATAAAACTGAACCTTACGTAATGTCAGCTGATGTATATGCAGAAGAACCTTATGTAGGAAGAGGTGGATGGAGCTGGTATACAGGAACTTCAGGATGGATGTATAGAGTTGCCATAGAGGGAATACTAGGATTAAAGCTTAAAGAAGGCAAAGGATTTACTATTGCTCCATGTATTCCAAAAGAGTGGGATGGATATGAAATTAAATATACTAAAGATAAAACCATATACAACATAAAAGTTAAGGTAACAGGACATAAAGAAATAAGAGTAAATGGTGAAGTACTAAAAGATAGCTTTATAAGATTTAGTAATGAAAAAGAAGTAAGAATAGATGTAACAATCTAAAAAAGTAAAGCTTTAGAAATTAAAAATGAATAAAGTTTTTTGAAATGAAAATACTAAGTGACATAAAGGATTTTAAATTTCAAAAACATATTTGGCTAGCTTAAGGGTAAATAAGGTGTCTTTATCAAGTATTCAATCTATAAAAATCATTATAATTATAAAAAAGTTATAAAGTTAACAAAAAAATTATAAGATTGTTTATATGAAAATAATGGATTGGTATCTTATATATTACTGTTTAGTTAGCCTTTTTTTGAGGAAAATTAAAGAATGAAATAAAAAATACCAAAATTTATAAATAGAATTTTAAAATTAGAATAATTATTTTTAAAACAAATGAATTTAATTAAAATTCAAAATACGATAAATATTGATTTTTTTCTACAAAATATGATATTATTTATTAGGATTTTAAATAAGTAAATGAATAATTAAATAATTGTAACGATAAAAAGAATATTAATTATATTAACATGATAAAGTGTTGAAGTAAATATATTTAATAGAATTAAAAATAAGTCTTAAAATTTGAAAAATATAATTAATACAAAATAATACAAAAATTAATGAGTTGATAAATATCTATTATACTTGTAATTGATATTTAACATAAATAAATTATTAACAACTAAGGAGGATAATCATGGAGAGCAAGAAATTATCACATACTGCTTATGGTGGGATAAAAGGCGAAGATTACATGCCATTTGTACCTACTAATGTAGCTATGCCAGAAGTAAGCATGGTATCTATAGGATTAGGTATATTATTTGCATGTGTATTTGCAGCTGCCAACGTATACTTAGGATTACAAGTTGGTATGACAATAGCGGCAGGTATTCCAGCGTCTATACTTGGAGCAGGATTATTAAAGAAAGTATTTAGAAGAAACAATATTTTAGAAGCAAATATGATTCAAGCTGTTGCAGCTATGGGTGAATCTATAGCCGGTGGTATTATTTATACACTTCCTGCAATTATTATTTGGGGAATGCAGTTAAAACTTTCTACTATTGTAATATGTACTGCATTAGGTGGATTATTAGGACTAGTATTTGTTATTCCATTTAGAAAATATTTAATAGTTGAACAACACGGTGAATTAATATTCCCAGAAGGTATGGCAGCATCAGAAGTACTTGTTACAGGTATGGAAGGTGGAAGCGGCCTAAAAACTGTTATAATGGGTATGGGTGGAGGAGCTGTATTTAAGTTCTTATCTGCTGGATTAGGAATCTGGGCAGAATCTCCACAATGGATTATAAAACCTTTAGAATCAACAATCTTTGGTATTGATGCTATGGCATCACTTGCCGGTGTTGGTTTCATAGTTGGTTTAGAAGTTGCGATCTTTATGTTTGGTGGAGCATTAGTTGCATGGTTTGGACTAATTCCACTTATAAAATACATGGGTTCAGCTTTAACTGAGCCATTATTCCCAGCTACTAAATTAATAGCAGACATGGGAGCTAGAGAAATCTGGAGTAACTACATAAGATACATTGGTGCTGGTGCGGTTGCTGCAGGTGGATTTATTAGTTTAGGTAGATCATTACCGACAATTATTAAATCATTCAGAACTGCTTTACAAGGTTTAGGTGGTTCTGCGGGTGAAGCTGCAGCAACAAAGAGAACTGAAGTTGATACTCCATTAACTTGGGTATTAGCAGCTGCAGTATTTGTATTTGTAATTGCTTGGTTATTACCAGGATTAAAATTAGGTGTAGTTGGAGCATTATTAGCGGTATTATTCTCATTCTTCTTCGCAGTTGTTTCTGCAAGAATGGCAGGTATCATAGGTGTATCTAACAACCCAGTATCAGGTATGACAATAGCTGCCTTATTATTTATCACAGGTGTTTTAAAAATTATGGGAACTCCTACTGATAAAGGTATGATGACTGCTATCTTAGCTGGTGGTATAGCTTGTATAGCTATTTCAGTTGCAGGTGGTGTATCTCAAAGTTTAAAAACAACTTATATCATTGGTGGTACTCCAAAGAAAGTTGAGTGGGGTATGTATGCAGGATTAGTTGTAGCATCATTTGTTGCAGGTGGTGTATTATTAATGTTAAATAATACATATGGAATAGGGACTGAAGCAATAGCAGCACCTCAAGCTACACTTATGTCAATGGTTGTTGAGGGTGTTATGACAGCTCAATTACCTTGGACACTAGTTATAGTTGGAGCTGTAATAGGAATATTCTGTGCTTTAGCTGGTCTTCCAATTTTACCAGTTGCTCTTGGATTATACTTACCAATCAACTTAAGTGCTGCAGTATTAACTGGTGCTTTAGTAAGAAGACTTGTAGATATGAAATTCAAGAAAAACGAAGAACAAGGAAAGATCCAAACAGAAAGAGGTATCTTACTTTCATCTGGTCTTGTTGCCGGGGATGCTTTAATGGGGATAGTAATTGCAATCTTAACTACTATAACTATTGGTGGTACATCTTTAGCTGAAAAAATAGCTATAGGACCAAAATTATTCCCAGCTATTTCTTCAAATGCTTGGATAGCTTTAGCAGCATTTGTAGCTTTAGCAGCAAGTATTTACTTCTTCTCAACTAAAGTTGAAGAAAAAGTAGAAGATAAAAAATAGATATTTTTAAAGAGGGTTTGAGTTTAACTTAGCCCTCTTTTGTAAATAATTTAAAGATTAAGAATGGAGAATAGATTTAGTTCTATTCTTTATTCTTAATTTTTAATAGAATGAGGTGTAGAATATGAGTAAGGAAAAAAAAGAAAATAAGCAAGATAATTTTTTATTATATGTACCTTATAGAAAACATGATGAATGGGAAGTTAAAAAAGGTTTTGTGTATTTAATATTTCATCATGACAAAGCTGTTGAGAGATTTATGAGATGGCTTATAAAGAAGCCTTCAGTTAGTGATATGAAATTTGATAGATTAGGAAGTTGTGTTTGGACTAATATGGATGGAAAAAATACAGTTTATGAGATTGGACAGATATTACTTCAGCTTCCTGAACTTAAGAAGGAGTATGCTAATATAACAGAAGAAGATTATATTGATGGATGTCATCCCATTTATTCTAGATTAATAATGTACTTAAGATTTTTAAATAAAAAGGGATGGGCTCGTTTTAAACTTAAGGATGTAAATGTGGAATTTGATAATTAAAAAATATAAAAAGCTGTTACACAAATGAAGTTAAAAGTAGCATATAAATATAATTATTTATATGTTAAATTTAAAATTTTAGTGAAACAGCTTTTTAGTTTATATACTACATAATATTGAAATTAGGTTACTTCACTATAACTTCTTTTGAATTTACTTTAAAGTTATATTTAAATAAGTAGCCTTTATTAGAACTTATGTCATTAATAAATATAACTACTTATAAATTAAAGTTTAGAGTACTAATTGAATGTTGTATATAAGTAAGAGCATTATTGTTTTATTAAATATGTATATAATTATTCTGGTTTTATAGATTCTAAATGCTTTGTAATAAGTAGAGCAGTATCTTCTATGGCTCTATCTGTTACATCTATAGTCTTGCAACGTAAACGTTTAAAGATGTTATCAGCGTATTCTAGTTCTTCTAATATTCTACCTTCGTCTGCATAGGTATTTTTGCTTAAAGCAACAGTATACTTATCTAATCTGTGTTTTCTTATTTTAATAAGTTCTAAAGGATTTATAGTTAAAGCAATAACTCTTTTTCTATCAATTTCAAATAATTCTTCTGGCACAGGTGCCTCTGGAATTAAAGGAATATTTAATGCTTTGATACCTTTATTAGCTAAGCATAAACAAATTGGAGTTTTAGAGGTCCTTGATAATCCTATAAGTACAACATCAGCATGTTTAATTCCGCTATGATCCTTACTATCATCATATTGTATAGCAAACTCCATAGCTTCAATCATTTTAAAGTAGTTTTCATCTACTTTCCATACAGCCCCAGGATTATAATCAGGCATTGTCTTTAAGAGAGAAGAAGCTACACTTATAACGGGTCCTAAAACATTGCTTATAGCTATGTTTTTTTCCACGCAACGTTGAGTTAAGAACTCTCTAACCTTTGGAAGTATTATAGTTGATACTATCATAATAGGGTTAGAAGTATTATTTAAATCTAGAGAATTGATGAAGGAATCCACAGCATCTAATGTTGTAAGATAAGAAACTCTCTTTACAATAACATCATGATGAAATTGTTGAGCAGAGGCACGAGCAACTAATTCAGCTGTTTCTCCGATTGAATCTGACACGGCATATATAGTTAACATAATAAACACCAACCTTAAAGTATATTTAAAATGGACAATAGAAAACTATTGTCCATAAAATTCAGTTAGAAAATTTTAAATTTCCTTACTATTTAATTATATTAGCCATGTATATAAAACTCAATAAAAAGTTGGTTAGTTAAAAGTTATCTGTGCTTTTTAGATGGATTAGCATCCTTAGTATAATTATCTCTATTAGAGTCATAAGTATAGTCAAATTCAGCATTAACTATATTATTACAAACTATAGGGTCTGTAGCTGGGTCAGGCATATTTGGTGTAGTAAAAGTATTCATATTAGGATTTTTGATTTTATCTCTAGTAGTTTTTTGATTTTTACTCATGTATATCACTCCTTATAAATTTATAAGATTAGTATTCCACTAAAATATAAAAACATAACTATTAAGAGTAATAACTTATTGTCAATAAAGTATAATATTAAGCTAAAAGACATAATATAAGGTTAAGTTTTAAAAGAAAAAAGTAAAGTATAAATAATGCTTTCAAAATACCTTTGAGGTGTTGACAAAACACAGTTTTAGGAATAAGATAGTTATAAAATATAAGAAATAAATATGGTATTTAAAATCTGTGAAGAAAAGTAAGTAAGTTTAAAAACAGACTTTCAGCGAACTGCAAAGGGTGTGAGTGCAGTAGTTATGCTTAAATTGAATGGGTTTCTGAGATTGAGGATGAAATTATAGTAGTTTTTCACGTAGGCTCTACGTTATAAGAGCAAGATATGATAAGTATCTATTGAGAGGAAGTTTTTAACTTCTGAAAATTAGGTGGTACCGCGTTAATTACGCCCTATGATTATTAAAGAATCATAGGGCTTTTATATTATAAAAAAATATGAAATACATTTATTAATTAAAAATAAAATTTTAAGAATTTAAAATGACTATAATATATAGCTTAATTTGAAAAGAAGGGATGATAGAAATGGAAGAAAATAAGAAAGTAATATTTAGTGGTATACAGCCATCAGGAGATTTAACTTTAGGAAACTATTTAGGAGCATTAAAAAACTGGGTTAAACTTCAAGAACAATATGAATGTTATTTTTGCGTAGTAGATTTACATGCTATAACAGTTAAACAAGAACCTAAAGATTTAAGAAAGAGAACTTTAGAATTATTAGCTATTTATATAGCTACAGGTATAGATCCAGAAAAAAATACTTTATTTATACAATCACATGTGCCAGCACATAGTGAATGTGCATGGTTATTAACATGTTCATCATATATGGGTGAATTAGGTAGAATGACTCAATATAAAGATAAGTCTAAGAAGGCAGGAGACAATATAGGGGCAGGCTTATTCACTTATCCTGTATTGATGGCAGCAGATATATTATTATATCAAACTGACTTAGTTCCAGTTGGAAAGGATCAAACTCAACACTTAGAACTTGCTAGAGATTTAGCTGATAGATTTAACAAGGTATATAGCCCAACCTTTAAGGTTCCAGATGGATATATACCAGAGGCTGGGGCTAAGATTATGAGCTTACAAGATCCAGCTAGAAAGATGTCTAAATCAGATGATAATCCAAATAGCTATATCTTAATGATGGATGACCCAGATACTATAAGAAGAAAAGTAAATAGAGCAGTTACAGATAGTTTAGGAGTAGTTAAGTACTGTGATGAGCAACCAGGAGTTAAAAACCTTATGACTATTTTAGGGTGTATTACAGGTATGACTAAGGAAGAAATAGAAGCTAAATATGAAGGTAAAGGGTATTCAGAGTTTAAGTCTGATGTAGCAGAAGCTATAGTTAAGGAACTTGAACCAATTCAAAATAGAGTTAATGACTTATTGGTAAATAAAAAAGAGTTAGAAGAGATATATACTAGAGGTGCAGAAAAGGCTGAGTATGTTTCAAGAAAAACTTTAAGAAAAATGCAAAAGAAAATAGGATTTATTCCTAGATAATTTTATAAGTTAATATTAAAAAAGTAAAACTTAAAAATTAGGCTTAGGTAGAAACCTTGATTTATAGATTTATAATTGAATGGTATACCTAAGCTTTTAATTTTATATTAGATATAGTTAAGGTATTATGGAGAGAGGTTTTCAACTCTTTCATAATAAATATAAAAGAATTTATTTTAATATAGAGGTACTTAGTTACAAGATATAACATGAGTATTTATTACATAAATGAAATTAAAAAGATTTGAAGGAAAATTATTTTAATAATTATTGTTACATTGAAAAACATACGAAAAATTGATATAATATAATCCTTGATTAAAAACAGATGGAGGCTAAAATCATGACAACTAGGATTGCAATACTAGGTGGACCAAGATGTGGGAAAACAACACTTATGCAACAATTATATGTAGATATGAAGGTGAAAGGGTTAGATGTTGGATGTGAACCAGAATATTCTACTCTTTATTTAAAAGAGAAAGGTATGATTGAAAGTATATCAGAGCAATATGGTATATATCTTGGACAATCCATGCTAGAGGAATCTTTAAGCGTTCATGACTATGCTGTTACTGACTATGCAACCTTTATACCTTATGTTTATGGTAGATTTATGTTGGGTAGCAAAGAAAGAAGCAAAAAGGAAATTGAGATTTTAAAAGATTTATATAAATTAGCCTTAAGGGATATATCTAAATATGATTACATTTTTTATGTTGGTAGAGAATTTGGATATGAACAAGATGGCATAAGATGGCAAAATGAACAACTGGCAATAGCAATAGACGAAGCTATAAAACAGTTTTTAGATGCAGAACATATAAAGTACATAGAATTAAATGGTGACACCAAGGAAAGAGCTAATACAGCTATGGAGATTATGTCTCTATAGTATTATATATGAATTGCCAAAATGCTAATTAAGTAATTAATAATAAAAACCCATGAGTTAACTCGTGGGTTTTTATTATTAATAAGGATTACTTATTTACATAAGGATTTATGTGAACCATACAATGTTTTACATCAGAGTTTTCTTCAACTAAGTTATGGACCTTTTGTGCTATATCATGTCCGGACTTGACGGGGATATCTGAATCTACGGAGATTTCTATATCTACATAGATTTTATTAGCGTGAAGTCTTGTTTTAAGCGTATCTATTTTTTTTACACCTTCAATAGATTTCACTTTATCCTCTATTTCAGAAACAATCTCTTCATTAGCAGACTGATCTATGACTTGAGCAATGCTTTGTTTTGCTATATCATAGCCTACCTTTAATATTAAAATACTTATTATTAAAGCAACTAATGAATCTAAGATTGGAAAACCTAATCTTGCACCTATAATTCCTATTAAAGCACCTATAGAAGAAAGTGAGTCTGAACGATGATGCCAAGCATCTGCTTTTAAGGAAGAACTATTTATAATCTTTGCATATTTCATTGTGTAATGATACATCCATTCTTTAGTGATTATAGATATGATTGCACCTAATATAGCTAAAGAACCTGGTACTATATAGTTTCCAGCTAAAATATTTCTAACTCCAGAAACGCCTATTCCTATACCTACTGCTAAGAGCATAAGACTTAAGAATAAGGAGGATAAACTTTCGATTTTTTCGTGACCATATGGATGCTCCTTATCTTCAGGTTTATGAGAAAGCTTTAGTCCTATTATAACGCCTATTGTACTTACTACATCAGAAAAAGAGTGGACTCCATCTGCAAGCATTGCATTACTTCTTGAAACAAATCCTATTAATATTTTTATGAAGGATAAAATAGCATTACCGATGATGGTTATTTTACTAACTTTAACCCCAATTTCCAGTCTGTCTTCCATGGAATAATCCTCCTCTTATTATCAATTGAGTTTTAAAAAATAAAACTATACTAGTTATAGTACTATAAAAAATGAGAAATGTTAAGGGTTTTTGGAAAATAAGTTTAATGGATTTGATTATCAATTGAAAATGATATGAAGGTTTAATTGGGAATAAAAATGTTTTTCAATTGGAAAAAAATTCACTTGAATATGAAAATCAAAATAGTAATTAAATGAGCTTTTAATATATAATTTTTTAAATATAATATGTAGAAAAATATTTAACTTTATAAAAACTTGTGGATAAGTTGACAGAGGGAAACAATATAGTTAAAATCAAAAGTGGTGTAATAGCAGATTTTAAGGATATAATAAAATATAAGGTATTTATTGAGTATTTATGTTTTAAATTAAGTATGTTAGTTTACACTTTATAGTATATGCAAAAATATAATATAAAGTTTCTATATATTATATTAAATTGAGTTAGGAGAATACCAATGTAAATTAAACTTAAACTTTATATATTAATCAAATGAATTAATAAGGTATAAGAAATGTTTTAAATTATATTAAGTAGAAGTTTAAAGCATAACTTATTACTTGAATAAAGGAAAATAAGATTTATATAAGCTATATAGAAAAGGAGAAAATTAAGTGGAAGAGTTAATAAATAAGATTAAAAAGAGAAGAACCTTTGCTATAATATCTCACCCCGATGCTGGTAAGACTACTTTAACAGAGAAGTTCTTATTATACGGAGGAGCTATTAGAGAAGCTGGTTCTGTTAAATCAAGAAAGGCTGCTAAGCATGCTGTTTCAGACTGGATGGAGATAGAAAAGCAAAGAGGTATCTCTGTTACATCTTCAGTTATGCAGTTTAATTATGATGGGTTCTGTGTAAACATTCTAGATACACCAGGACACCAAGACTTCAGTGAGGATACTTATAGAACACTTATTGCTGCAGATAGTGCAGTAATGGTAGTTGATGGAGCAAAGGGTGTTGAGGCACAAACAAGAAAGTTATTCCACGTTTGTAGTATGAGAGAAATACCTATCTTTACCTTAATAAATAAGTTAGATAGAGAAATTAGAGATCCTTTCGAACTTATGGAGGATATTGAAAATGAATTAGGTATTAAATCTTATCCAATGAACTGGCCAATTGGATGTGGTAGAGAATTTAAAGGTGTTTATAACAGAGAAAATAAAGAGATTCAATTATTTAATGGTGGAAACCATGGACAATCACAAGTTGAGAATATTGTGGTAAAACTTGATGATCCTAAAGCAGAAGACATTTTAGGAGAATCTTACTATAATAAACTTTTAGAAGATATAGAACTTCTTGATATAGCTGGAGATGAGTTTGATTTTGATAAAGTTGTAAACGGACAAATGACTCCAGTATTCTTTGGAAGTGCTATAACTAACTTTGGTATAGAACCATTTTTAAATGACTTCTTAAAGTTAACATTACCTCCATCACCTAGAAATAGTGATATAGGGGAAATTGATATTTACGAAGAGCCATTTTCAGCCTTTGTATTTAAAATTCAAGCTAATATGAATAAGGCACATAGAGATAGAATAGCCTTTATGAGAATTTGTTCAGGTAAGTTTGAAAAAGGCTTAGAAGTTAACCACGTTCAAGGGGGAGATAAGATTAGATTAACTCAACCTCAACAATTCTTAGCACAAGATAGAGAAATAATAGAAGAGGCTTATGCAGGAGATATTATAGGGGTATTCGATCCAGGTATTTTCAGTATAGGAGATACATTATGCAAGAATCCTAAGAAATTTAAATTTGAGGGTATACCAAGCTTTGCTCCTGAGCATTTTGCTAGAGTTAAACCTGTAGATACAATGAAGAGAAAGCAATTCATTAAAGGTATAACTCAAATATCTCAAGAGGGTGCTATACAGGTATTTAAGCTACCTTTCATGGGTGTAGAGGAAATTATAGTTGGAGTTGTTGGTGTACTTCAATTTGAAGTTTTAGAGTACAGACTTAAGAATGAGTATAATGTTGATATCAAAATGGAGAGACAGGGTTATACTAATATAAGATGGATTGAAGAGTCACCTATGGCTGTTGATAAGTTAAACTTAACAAGCGATACTAAGTTAGTTAAGGATTTAAGAGACAGAGATATTTTATTATTCCATAATGAGTGGGGAATAAGCTGGGCTTTAGATCATAATAAAGGATTAGTATTATCTAATATAGGAAAAGTTTAAAAAAGAAAAAATTTAAAAAAGCTAAGAGAGAATAGATAAAACTAAAAAAGAGGTAAGATAACAATCTTTAATTTTGATTTTTATCATGTATTTTTGTTTTTTAGTTTTAATGGGACTGTAGCATAAAAGTTTAATAATGATATATAATAAAGTATTTCTTATGAAATATTATATATATTATTATTATATTCTTTATTGTTATAGTCCCATTTTTATTGAGTATTAATTTAAAATATAATTAATAATTAAATTGTATAATTTAAATTAGTTACATATTCTTAGTTTTAACTCTTATGGTATCAACAATAAGTAAAAGTAATGTTCCTATAAGCAACACATTAAATACATGTATGCTACTATTGAACATTAACATTATTAAGATGCTCATAGTAATTAAACCTAATATAAGTCTAATCATAAGTGTTCTACCCTCCTAGAGTCCATATTCAGACTGCCAAATCCACAAAAAATGAATTTTTAGTAGTTTAATCCTTTGTGTTTAATTTTCTTTGTAAAATATTCAATCTAGTTTATTGTTCCCAATAAACTTATTTTTATTTATTTTATTAACTTGTAATTGAAAGACGTAAATATTGTATAATAATATTAAGATGGAAATAATCATACAATGGAGAAGTGATTATGAATATAAATAAAGTGAAAAATTTATTAAAGAAAGAAGAAAGTACTAAATTAGATTTTAAATTAACCATAGATTTATCCTTAGAAAGTGGTAAGAAGGAATTTGCTAAGGATGTAGCAGCTATTGCAAATGCAAGAGGTGGAAGAGGATATTTAGTAATAGGTGTACAAGATAAAAGTAAAAATATAATAGGAATAGATCCTAATAATTATGGAGAAGAAAAAATTCAACAAATAATAAGTTCAAGAATAGATCCACCTGTACCAATATCCTTGGATTTTGTTCAAATAGAAGGAAAATATATTGCAGTAATAACAATATATGATGGTAGGCAAAAGCCATATCAAATAAGAGAGAATGGAGCTTTTGTAATAAGAAGAGGCTCTACTACAGATTTCATGAGACGTGTTGAAGTTGCAAATTATCTAACAGAAAGTTTTAATTTAGATGTAGAATTAGTTCCAGTAGTAAGAAGTAATATAGATCATATAAATAAGGATTTAGTTAAAGATTATATAAAGAAAAAAGGTATATATTTTAGTGAAAATGATTTTAATGAACTTATGGAGAATATAGGTATAGTAACTAGAGAAAAGGAAAGTGGAAAGTATATTGCAACCTTAGGTGGTTTATTAGTATTTTGCCAAGATAATAGCATATATCTTCCACATAATATGGTGAAAATAGTAAATAAGATTAATAAGGAATATAAAGAGAATTTCATTGTGCAAGGTGATATAATTTCTATTATTGAAAAGAGTATGGAAATAATAGATGAAGTAATAGGAGATAATTTACTAATATCCAATGCAATTAATGAAGCTATAAAAAATGCAGTGTTATATAGAGATTATACGATTTTTGATAAATGCATAGAGGTTGAAATAAGTAAAAAGGGAATAATTATAACTAGTCCAGGAGCAATGATGACTGAAAAATATAACAATTCCGTAAGTATAAGAAGAAACATGTGGATATATGAAAAAATTATAGTTATGGAAAGTACTAGATATGTTAAAAAGTATAGTGGATTTGAGACTATGAAAAAGAACTTAAAACCAAAGGGAAGAGTTAGATTTATAAATTCTTTATCAGAAAACTGCTTTAAGGTTATATTTCCACCTATTAATAAAACAAAATAAGGAAATTTTCAATAAAAAATTAAAATTATAAAGTTATTTAATGTAGTATAAAAGGTTTTTATCAAGGATATTTATACAAATTTTAAGTTATAAATATTTATAATTTAGAATAATATATATTAATAAGAAAATGGAATATAGAATCGTAAAATTAATTGAATATCTTATCCAGAACTATATTTTTCTAAAGTTTTATAATATTTTCAAGGGGGAAGCTCTAATGATATATTTAAATTGCGGGGTAAAAGGATCAGGTAAAACAAAAATCTTGATTGATTTAGCTAATGAAAAACTTAGGGATGCAAAAGGAAATTTAGTGTTTATAGACTCTAATCATGAAATTGCAAGGGCGCTAAATAGAGATATTAGATTTATAGCTTTAAATGAGTTTAATGTAGATAACTTATCTAAGATGAATGGTTTAATCAGTGGAATTATAGCTAAAGACTATGATGTTGAGAGCATTTTTGTAGATGGACTTTTAAAAAACACTTCGGAGAGCTTAGAAGACTCTAATCAATTTTTTAATGATTTAGAAAAAATAAGTGATGAATTTGATGTTGATATGTATATTAATATCAGCTCGCATAAAGATTTAGTTCCGGATTTCTTGAGAAAATACAATTTTATTTAGGGTAACTTTCAAAACAATTAATATATAAGGGAGTCTGTATAAAAAATATACAGACCCCCTTTTCACTTTTATGCTTTTAAGTGTTAAAATAGAATTGCAAAATAATGAATAAATGTTAAAATAGTATGTAGTACAAAATGGAGGTGGCATAGATGTCAAACGTTTACGATATTTTAACAGAGCGTGGATACATAAAACAAACTACTCATGAAGAGCTAAAAGATATTTTAGGTAAAGAGAAAGTTACCTTTTATATAGGATTTGATCCAACAGCTGATAGTTTACATGTTGGACACTTTATTGCAATGATGTTCATGGCTCACATGCAGAGAGCTGGACATAGACCAATAGCACTTGTTGGTGGTGGAACTGCAATGATAGGTGACCCATCAGGAAGAACAGATATGAGAAAAATGCTAACTAAAGAAGATATAGAACATAATGTTAGTTGCATAAAAAAACAATTAGAAAGATTAATTGATTTTAGTGAGGATAAAGCTATACTTGTAAATAATGCAGATTGGTTATTAGACCTTAATTATGTAGAATTTATAAGAGATATAGGATGTCACTTCTCAGTTAATAGAATGTTAACTGCAGAGTGCTTTAAGCAAAGATTAGAAAAAGGATTATCATTCTTAGAGTTTAACTATATGCTTATGCAAGGATATGACTTCTTAGTTTTAAATCAAAAATATGGATGTACAGTACAATTAGGTGGAGATGACCAATGGTCTAACATGATTGCTGGTATGGATTTAATAAGAAGAAAAGAATCAAAACCTGCTTTTGCTATGACATGTTCTTTACTTACTAACAGTGAAGGAAAGAAAATGGGTAAAACAGCTAATGGAGCTCTATGGTTAGATCCAAGCAAGACTTCTCCATATGAGTTCTATCAATACTGGAGAAACATTGCTGATGCTGATGTTGAAAAATGCTTAAGATTACTTACATTTATTCCAATGGATGAAGTAAGAAGACTTGCAGCTTTAGAAGGCTCTCAAATCAACGATGCTAAAAAGATATTAGCCTTTGAAGTAACTAAGCTTATACATGGTGAAGAGGAAGCTCAAAAGGCTGCTGAAGCATCACAAGCTTTATTTGGTTCAGGAAGCGATATGGCTAATGTTCCAACAGTAACTATAACTAAGGATATGGTTAATACTTCATTACTTGATATATTATTAAAAACTGAAATTATACCATCTAAGAAAGAGGGTAGAAGATTAATAGAGCAAGGTGGATTATATGTAAACGATGAAAAAATTACAGATCCTAATGCACTTTTAGCTGAAGCTCAATTAGTAGATGGAGCTTTAGTTAAAAAAGGTAAAAAGAAATTCTATAGAGTTGTAGCAGAATAATTTTAAATGACACTTGTCACTAAGGGATAAGTGTCATTTTTTATGCCTGTATTTATTAAGTAAATTAGAAGAAAAAATCAAAATACACTTGAGATTATTTATTGAAAAATACATATATAGAATTTTTTTATTTCTACTATGAATAAAACTATGATAAAATTATTGAGAAGAAAGTAATATAAACTAGAAGAAATAAAGGTGATGAAATGTCGTTATGGGCAATATCAGATTTACATTTAGCTTTGAATGCCAATAAGCCAATGGATATCTTTGGTGATAATTGGTTTAGGCATGAGGAAAAGATAAAAGAAAGTTGGCTTGAAAATATTAAAGAAGAAGATACTGTCTTAATAGCAGGTGATATATCTTGGACTATGAAAATAGAAGATGGGTTAGAAGATTTAGAATGGATTAATAAACTACCAGGAAAAAAGATTTTTGTAAAGGGAAATCATGATTATTGGTGGAGTAGTATAAATAAGCTAAATAAATTATATGAAAATATGAATTTTATTCAAAATACTTTTTATAGCTATGAAGATTATGCTATTTGTGGTACTAGAGGGTGGATTTGTCCAGGATCTAGTAACTTTAATACTCATGATGAAAAGATATATAAAAGAGAATTAATAAGACTAAGATTATCTTTAGGTGCGGCTATGAAGGCTGGATATACTAAAATTATAGTAATGTTACATTATCCCCCTATTAATGAGAAGTTTAAGTGTGAGGAGATAATAGAAGTTTTAAAGGAATATCCTGTTGAGAAGGTTATATACGGACATTTACATGGACCTTCTTTAAAAACATGTTTTGATGGTGAGTATGAAGGCATAGAATTTATAATGACCTCTTGTGATTATTTGCAATTTAAACCTGTAAAAATATTATAATATTTAGTTGAAAGGGATTATTAAAATTAAGCATATAAAAGATAAATAGATTATTTAGAGGCAAGTTTAAGTAATAGTTCTTATGGGTAAATTAAAGGAGTTCTAACTACACTTATGGTTATTTAATAAACTTAAGAGGAGTTGCAGAAGTAGATAATTCCTTTGAAGTTATATATTAAGAACATGTAATATAATTTTCAATTTATGGATTTAGGGTATAGTATATATATGCACATTAAATATGTAAAGGGTGGTAAGAAGTATGGCTATTAAAGAATGGAAAACCTTTCTAATGCCCTACGAACAAGCCGTAGAAGAGTTAAAGGTTAAATTTAGAAGTATAAGAAAAGAATGTAGAAGAAATAATGAATATTCTCCAATTGAATTTGTTACTGGGAGAGTAAAAGAAATATCAAGTGTTTTAGAGAAAGCTAATAAGTTTCATATTCCTATTGATAGAATAGAGTATGAAATGGAAGATATAGCAGGACTTAGAGTCATGTGTCAATTCGTAGATGATATAGAAAAAGTTGTAGACATAATGAGAAAAAGAAAAGACATGACTATTATATATGAAAAGGACTATGTTACTAATGTTAAGAATAGTGGATATAGAAGTTATCATGTAATAATAAAATATCCTGTGTATATGGCTGATGGGGAAAAGGAAATTTTAGCTGAATTTCAAATAAGAACATTAGCTATGAACTTTTGGGCAACAGTTGAACACTCATTAAATTATAAATATAAGCATGCTATACCAGAGCATGTAAAGGAAAAGCTTAAAAGTGCCGCAGATGCTGCTTTTAAGTTAGATCAAGATATGAGAGAAATTAAGGATGAAATTAAGGATGCTCAAAAACTCTTTGAAGTAAAATCAAACTTAATTTCAGACATTATGTATAATATAACTGAATTAGGTTCCTTGGGGAAGCATGGGGAGGTTGCAAGGTATAGAGAGCAACTTAGCATGTTGCTTGAAGAGGGGGATGTAATCCAACTAAATGAGTTATTAGAAAACACGGAAAAGACAATACAAATGTATAAGTAGAATAAGATAAAAGATACAGAACATAATGAGCTCTCTTTATGGAAAATAGTTAATTAATATAACTAGTTCTATAAGGAGAGCTTGTTTGCATTTTTATGCTTAAAAATATATTTTTATTATCTAAATATGATTAGTTAGTACTTCTTCACGAAACTCTAAGGGACTTTTATTTGAGAATTTCTTAAATACAGTACTGTAATAACTTTGGTTATTAAAACCTACCTCTAAAGAAATATCCATTAAACTTAAATTAGAATTTTCAAGAAGTTGCTTACTTTTATCAACTCTATATTTATTTAAATAATTTACAAAGGTAAATCCGGTTTCTTTTTTAAACAAACTACAAAAATAACTTTTATTAATACCTAAATCCTTACACAGTGAATCTATACTTATATTTTCAGAATAGTTTTTTTCAATGTAATCTAAAGATTTTACTACGTATAAAGAATATTTTACATGTCCATATTTTTCATTTAGATTTTCACTAATTATAAACATAAGTAACTTTTCTATGTATTTCATAGAAGTAGGACTTTTAAATGGAATAAAGGGTGAAGAGGTATCTACAAAGCCTGTCTTAAAAGGCCCTATGAGAAAACTCATGTTTAAATTTATAGTCTTAGATGATTTTATACATAAAAAATTAAGGTTCTTTTTAAAATTTAAAATACATGAAGAGCAATTTATTAAATTGTTTTTCATATCATTAATTAAATTTAAATTCTTGAACATATCTTCATAAGAATAATTGTAGCCATAACTATGAAGCAGTTCGAAATCATAGTCAAAGATACATATAGGTAAATTACAACAATCAAAAAAGTTTTTAGCAACACATTCCACGTCAAACATAAATAAATCCTTTCTTTTAACTCAATATAATTAAAAAAAGCTAAATATACATAAAGAAAAATAAAAAAAATCGTGATAATATACAATTGTAGAAATGAAAATGAGAATTAATATCATATGATTATTATATCTCTTAATTTAAATATGTCAAATAAGATTTTATAAAAATGGGGGGGAGCATCAATGCTTAAAAATAATTTGAAGATAGCAACGGCTATTGCTTTGGCAACAACTATAATATGGGGAAATACTGCAAGTATAGTTATGGCAGATGTAGCAAGTCCAAATGAAAATAATACTGTGATTTCAAAAAGTGTAAAACAAGAAATTAATGATGGAATTTATAAAGTGAAAAATAAAACTGCTTATATTCAACCTGGTAATGAGACTGGTGAGAGTATGGCTAGAAATGCATTGAATGAAGTTACTGAAGTAGAAGTTAAAGAGGGTAAGACATTTCTTACTTTGAGTTTTAATAAAGATTTATATCAATTTATGAAGAATATAAGAGCTAGTGTAGATGGAAAACAATTAGAGGTTGTAGAAGATAAAGAAAATAAATCTATTAAGGTTGAGGTACCATCTATTGAATCTAAATTACTTGTAGAAATGAACATAGTTATTATGGGAAGAGATGTTCATTTCTATATGACTAATGATATGAGTACTTTAGAAACTATTAATGAAGCACCTGTTATTGATGTTGCTGAAATAACAACTAAAGTAGGGGGAAATACAGATATATTAACTAATATAAAAGCAATGGATAAAGAAGATGGAGAATTATCAGTTAAAATTTTAGAAAATAATGTTCCTGTTAAGAATAATTTATTTGATAAAGCAGGAGAGTATACAATAAAGTTTTCTGCAGAAGACTCTAAGGGACTTGTCACAATTAAAACTGTAAAGGTTAAAGTTAATGAAAAAGAAATTATAGAAGAAAGTGAAAAGATTAAAGATGGAAGTTATTCTATAAAAAATAGTGTTTCATATGTTGGACAAGGTAATGCTTCTATAGGAAATGATATGGCTAGAAAAGCTTTAGAGGAAAAAAGTTTTTTAGATGTTAAAAATGGCGAAACAAGAGTTACTTTAAAATTCACAGCAGAACAATATCAGTTTATAGGAGATATAAAGATATCTGTAGATGGTAATGAGGTTTTAGTTGAAAGAAATGATGCTGAGAGATCAGTGAAGTTTAAAGTTCCATCTATAGACTCAGAAATAGTTGTAAGTACTTTTGTAACAATGATGAATAGGGAAGTTAGTTTTAAAACTACTTTACTAAGTGATACATTAGAAGCAATTACTAATGGAAATGATGGTAATACTGATAATAATCAAGGTGGAAGCAATAATTCAGGAGGTACTGCTACTGGAGATAATAATGGACAAAACAATAATGAACAAAGCAACAATGGTGGTAATTCAAACACTAATGTAACTACTCCTAATAAAGAAGTAGTTAAAGGAAAACTTTATACAATTGAAAATAAGGTTACTCATGAAAGTCAAACAGGTGTTGATATGGCTAGAAAATATTTGAATAAAGTTTCTGACATAAAAGAGGTAAATGGTAAGACTTATGTTACTCTTACTTTTACTGGTGTAGATTTCATGAAGGATTATCAAATATACGTAAATGGTAATAAGGTTGCTTATACTGTTGTATCTAAGAATTCAACAGAAATAAAACTTAAATTCGAAATACCGAATGTAGATGCTAAGATTAAAGTTAAAACTTATGTGGTGCCTATGTCTAGAGAAGTTGAATTTGGAGTTGAACTTTTAAAGGATACACTTAAGTTTGTAAAGGAATATAAAGTTGATGAGCTACCAAAGACAGGTTCACCAATAAGTGGTGGATTAATGGCTCAAATGGGAACTATGATGCTTGGAGCCTCAGCTTTATTATCAAGAAGAAAAAAATAAAATTAATATAAGAAAAGAGGCAAAAGTTTATTTAAATTAATCTTTTGCCCCTTTTAAACTTATGTAATGGAGAAGAAGGAAAATGAAAAATAAAAAAAATGTAATTGATATAAATAAAATTTTATTAAGTATTTTATTTTTGCTTTCTGTTATTTTTGGAAACAGAACCTTAGCAATGGCAGAAGAAAATAAAAAACTAGAAAGTGGCATATATGAAGTTAAAAATGATGTATATCATGAATCGGAAGTTGGTATGTCCATGGCTAGAAGCTATTTAGATTCTATTATGAAATTAGAAGTTAGAGAAAAGGAAATTTATTGTATTATAGGTTTTTCTGGTACTGAATATATGGAGAATTTTAGAGTAGAAGTTGATGATAAAGAAGTAAAAAGTGAAAAGCTTGAAGAGGATTTAGAGGCTCACACTGTAAAACTTAAGTTTTTATTAGATGATATAAGTTCTAAGATTGATACGAAAATATATGTTGGACCAATGGGAAGAGATGTTGAATTTACAGTTATACCTAAAATGGATACTTTGAAATTAATTGAAAAAATAGAAATTCCCAAAGAAGAAAAGAAAGAAGAAGAGAAAAGAGAAGATACTAAAGAAGTTATTGAAGATTCAAGAGAAGATAATAATAAAGGAAATAAAAAGGTAATTACTTTTGTAGGAATAGGACTTGCTGTAGTAATTATTTTAGGAGTAATCATAAAAGGAGTTTTAAGCAAAAAATAATGAAGAAGAATATAGCGAGGGTATTTTTAGTAATAGGACTTATTCTTATAGCAGCTTCTTTAATTTTTAAATTTAATAGTAAAACTGAAGAATATAAAAGTAAAAAAGAATTTAAGGAAAGAATAAAGAAGTTTGAGGAAAATAAAGAGGGAGAGGAAGATATTAAACTTTCTAATTCTCAACTAGCACTTATAGATATTCCCAGTTTGAAAATAAGCTCTGTAATATCAGATGGGGTAGAAGATGAGGTTATTAAATATTATGTTGGACATTTTAAAGAAACTGCATACCTTGGACAAAATGGGAACTTTTGCGTTGCAGGTCATAGCAGCAATATTTATAGCGAAGTATTTAATAATTTAGAAGATATAAATTTAGGAGACAGTATTGAAATTAGGACTATAAGTCAAAAATATATTTATAAGGTTTCAGATAAATTTAAAGTAAGCCCTAAGGATGTACAAGTTTTAGAGCAAGATATATCTAAGAAGGAAATGACTATAGTTACTTGTACTAAGGATGGATCTGAAAGATTTATAGTAAAGGCTAATTTACAAGAATAGGAGAAGGTTATGAAAATAAAATCATATATAGCTATAGTTATAACCTTAATAATAAGTGTTATAGCTACTGGTTGTGGAAGCACCTCTAATAGTACTGAAGAAGGTGGAAAAGAAAAAGATTCAAGGGTAGTTACTACTTCAGTAGCAGTTACGGAAATAGTTGATGCCTTAGGAGTTAAAATGATTGGGGTACCCACAAGTAACTATAAGTTACCAGAAGGCACAGTAGATGCAAAACAAGTAGGGAATCCAATGAACCCAGATTTAGAAATAATTAAATCCTTAAAGCCAAGTGTAGTAATATCTGTTGATACTTTAGGTAAGGATTATGAAAATATGTTTATACAAAATAATATTCCTAGTGAGTTTGTAAGCTTAACAAGTTTACAGGGCTTAAAAGACAGCATAACTAATTTAGGAAAATTATTAAATAGGGAAAAAGAATCAGAAAAGATATTATTAGATATAAGTGAAAAGGAAAAAAGTATTTCGGAACGTTCAAGTAATCATGATAAGAAAGATATTTTAATTATTTTTGCAGCGCCAGGTAGTATGATGCTTGCTACAGAAAAATCTTATATAGGTGATTTAGTAAATATAGTTGGTGCAAATAATGTGGTTAAGGATAATAAACTTCCATTTGCTACATACAGCAGAGAGGAGATAAGTAAACTTAATCCAGATGCAATATTAGTTATGACTCATGCAAAGCCTGAGGAATCAGAAAAAATGGTTAGGGATAAGTTAGAAAAGGATGCAGAGTGGAAGGATATGAAGGCTGTTAAGGAAAATAGGATAACATATCTTGATAGTCAGTATTTTGGAATGAGTGCAAATTTAAAAGTAATGGAATCTCTGGACAAACTATGCGATATAATTTATGGTAACGAGGTAAAAAATGAGGGCAATTAATAATAGAAAAAAGCAGATATACATTGCTTGCAGCATTGTACTGCTTATAGTTTTAATATTAGTTTCTTTGAAGTTAGGGAGTATAGATGTAGGAGTTAAAGAACTTATATATGGTATATTTTTTAATAATTCTTCAGAGAATGTTGAAATAATAAAAAGTCTTAGGCTTCCGAGAGTTATAGTTGCTGTATTAGTTGGAATGAATCTTTCTATATCAGGGGTATTGTTACAGGCTGTAATAAGAAATCCTCTAGCAGATCCATCTATTACGGGAATTTCTTCTGGAGCTTCTTTGGTTTGTGTAGCTATTATGTCATTTTGGCCTGAGTTTATGAAGACAATGCCTATATTTGGATTTTTAGGAGCATCTGCATCTTGTAGTATAGTATATTTTCTATCATATAAAAGAGAATTATCACCTATGAGAATAGTATTAGCGGGTGCTGCTATGAATGCAATGCTTGGAGGGTTGTCCTCTATGATTACTATTTCAGGTGGTCCAGGAGCTGCTTCAATCCAAAGATGGATAAGTGGTAGTTTAGCTACTACTTCATGGATAGATGTAAAAATATTAGTACCCTATTCTTTAATAGGATTAATACTTGCTATAACCTTAAGCAAGGTATGTAATGTTATAGTTTTGGGAAGTAAAAATGCTAAAAGCTTAGGACTAAATTGGGATATACAAATAATACTTATTACAATGGTTGCAGTATTTTTAGCGGGAATATCAACTTCAGTGGCAGGAATAATATCCTTTGTAGGTTTGGTAGTTCCTCATATATGTAGATTAGTAATTGGCTCGGATCATAAATATTTGATACCCTTTAGTGGAATAGTTGGAGGAATATTTTTAATAGCAGCTGATACAATAGGGAGAATTGTTATAAGGCCTTATGAAGCACCAGTGGGTATAGTTATGGCTATTTTAGGTGCACCATTCTTTTTATATATTTTAAGAAGGAGTGAGATTTAATGATAAAGGCTGAAAGAATAAGTTTTTCCTATGAAAAGAACAAAGAATTAATACAGGATTTAAGTATAGAAATTGAAGAGGGTAAAATAACCACTATAATTGGGCCTAATGGTAGTGGAAAATCTACATTGCTTTCATTATTATGTGGTTTAAATAAGGTAACTAGTGGGGAGATATACATTGGTAATGTGAGTATAACTAAGTTTAGTTATAAACAATTATCACAGAAGATATCAACAGTTCACCAACAAAATTCTGTTCCTTCAGATATAACTGTGGAAAAACTTGTTAGTTATGGGAGGATACCTCATAAAAAGCTTTTTAAAGGTAAGGCAGAAGAAGATAATGAGATAATAGATTGGGCTATAAGGAATACAGGGCTTGAGAAATTAAAGACTTCAAATGTCATGGGATTATCGGGAGGGGAGAGGCAAAGAGCATTTATTGCTATGGCATTATCTCAAAAACCTAAGATACTTTTTTTAGATGAGCCCACAACTTACTTAGATATGTATCATCAAATAGAAATTTTAGAACTTATAAAGAAATTAAATCATGAAAATAACCTTACAGTAGTTATGATACTGCATGATATTAACCAAGCCATAAAATATAGTCACAATATGGTGGTTATGAAAAGTGGAAATATAATTAAAAATGGAGAATCAGCAAAAATAATAACTGAGGAACTAATAAGGTCAGTATATAAGGTTGATGGAAAAATAAATGAATATAATGAAAAATTAAGATATTTTATACCTAGTAAATGTATTGATTTTTAATGAAAATATGATTTTATTCAATAACTAAATTTATCAATGTGTTAAAAAGATAGAAAAATACAGGGTACAATAAAAAATATAAAATATATAAGACAATAAAAAATATAAAAGAAAAAATGTAACAAAGTTCTACAAAAATCATAGTATGGTGTTATAGATAGTTAATGAGTTAACTTTCTATGACATCATTTTTTATTAAAAAGATTATTAGGGGGAATTTATAATGGCTGAATATTTAAGTGGTAGTGCTAATTTACAAGAAGATCCATCAGGTAACGGTACTTTAGTTACAGCAACAATTGCAAAAGGATCAGTAACAATAGATAATACAAAAGATTTTGTAATAGCAACAAAATTGGTAATAACAGATGGTGGAACTGATAAAGTATACACTATAGTTCAAAACTTTCCTAAAGCTCAAGCTTCAGACACAAGTTTTGTTTTAACAAAAGCATTTTCTCCAACTATAGATGCTACAACTGTTAAATCAACAGAAGCTTATATAGTAACTAATGCAACTCAAACTCCATAATTACTAAAGTTGGGTTTGGGGAATTTATCCTCAAACCCTCTATTTAAAAAATTAATATAAGATATGGAAATTGTGGTGATGTAAATGGCAGAATTCATAGAAGGTAAAGCTATATTAAAGAATAATGTAGATACTGGATCAATATTTGAAGTTACGGTTTGGTTGTCACCAAAATCAGTTATTATTCATGGAATGGCTCATGATATATCTGTAAATGTAACGATTACTCATGAAAATGGTGTGAAAGATAAATATTTTGTATTGGATTCTTATAGTGGGAAACATGGAGATGTATTTAAAAGTGGAAAGGTATATACCATTCCAGTGGCACCGCCTGTAAAGGCTAGTGATAAGATATTAGTTAAGGCGTATTTTGCATATAAATTAACAACTAAACCTAAATAAAAATAAGTTTAATAATGTAAGTATGGGGTGAGAGGATGTCCTTAACAGATGTTTATGCAAGTAAAAGTATAACTATTTCTGATAGGTTTCCAAATGAAAATGTAAATAGTGAAGAAGTTTTTATAGGCAATATAAATAAATTTCGATATATAACTTATCTGTATTTTGATTTGTCATCATTAGAGAAGTTATGTAAGATATCATCTTCTAAATTAGTATTATTTAAATCTAGAACTGAAGAATATTGTTATGATAATTATATGAGAGATAAGGAATATGGTATATATGTATTGAAGGAGTATTTTAGTAGTTTGACTAATTATAATAATATGCCTCAATATGATTGTACTCACGAAATAAAGTTTATTCCTAATACTAATAAAATATATACAGAAATAGATATAAGCAAAATTGTTAAATTGTGGCAAGAAGGGATTTTAAGTAATAAAGGATTGATGTTGACTGGTAACACATGGAGTTCTAAGCCCTTGATATATGGATCATCAAAAAATAAGGATATAACGTTAAAGCCTTTTTTAAGAGTAAATTACTCAACAGATGATATATTTCCTTCACAAGTAGAATTAGAGTGCAAGTATGAAATATTTCCTAGTGTTAATGAGGAGTCATAAAATTAGAATTTCTAAGAAAGTGAAAGTGAAGTTTATTATGTGTAAAATTTATAATATGTAAGTTAACTACTATATAATGAAAATAATATTATATAGTAGTTTTATTTGTTTTAAATACACCAAAGTTAATAATAACCTTTTAATATTATATCTTTCTAATAGCAATTGACCTTATTTCACAATAGAGCACATGAAAAAACAATGAAGATTTTTTTTATTGAAATATATATGAAGAGTTTAAATTTCTTACAAAGGGCTAAAGATAATTATTACGGAAAACGTAAGTTGCTTATATAAAAATGAGGTTTAGTATATTAATATGTGTAGATGGATTAAACTTTTAAATTTGTATTCAAAGTTTATAGAAATTATAGAATATAAGGTGAAATTTTGTTAAAGTTAAGTTGATATATTAAAATTTAAGTTACATGAATTTATTTATAAGGTGCGTGATGGTAATGAGAAAAATAGTTATTAGTATTGCAGGCTATGGAGTAGTTGGTAAAGAGTTTCTAAGGTTAATTAAGGAAAAGAAAGAGGATATAAAAAATAAATATAATTTAGAACTTGTTATAGGAAAAATAATAGGTAGTAAATGCGCTATTTTTAGTGACGAAGGTATTGATGTTGAAGAGTTACTGAAGTTATCATTAGGAAGTATGGGTTTAAAGGAGTATTGTTGTATTAAAAATATAAATTTTAGTAGTAATTGTGAGCTAATTGGAGATATATTTGTAGACTGTACACCTACTAATTTAGAAAGTGGGGAGCCAGCTTTAAGTTACATATATGAAGCAATAGAAAAGAATATGGATTTATTTTTAGCTTCTAAGGGGGCTTTAGTAAAGAATTATAAAAGCATAAATGAAAAGGTTAAAGAAAAGAATTTAAATATAAAATTTAGTGGAGCTACAGCGGCTGCTTTACCTACTTTAGATATAGGACAAATATGTCTTCCCTTAACTACTATAAAGGAGATAAAGGGTATACTGAATGGGACAAGTAACTTTATTTTAACTTCTATGATTAAAAATAAAATGGGCTATGAAGAAACTTTAAAATTAGCTTTTAATAAGGGGATATGTGAAAAGAATAATAATTTAGATGTTAGTGGATTTGATACTGCTTGTAAGATGGTTTTAATAGTAAATAATATTTTAGGGAAGGAAGTAACCTTAGATGATGTAGAAATTCAAGGTATTGAGAATGTTACTAATGAGGATATAAAGAAGGCTATAGAAAATGATTCTGTTATAAAGCTCCTTGGAGAATGTGAAGTTAATGATAATAAAGTTAAATTAAAGGTTTCACCTAAATATATAAGTAATACAGAGCAATTAGCAAAGGTTGACTATAATAATAAAGCTATAGTATTTAATACAGAGGAAGCTGGAGAAATATTTTGTTCAGGGGGTGCATCTAATCCAAGAGCGGCTGCATATTCTATTTTAAAAGATATACTTAACGCATATTAGAAAATAAAAATTATAAAATTTTAAAAAAGTGTAATAATCTTTCCTGAAGATAAATATTATCTTATATAAGGTTAATTTAAAATAAATTATTTTACTTGGAGGATAATAAAATGAGCGTAAAGATATTACAAAAATATATAGCAATATGTAAGGGGTTAGGTATAGAAGCAACTGTAGAAGGATTAAAAAAAATAAAAGATTTATTATAGATTATTAAAGAAGTTAACTATATTAGAATATACTTAATATACAAAAACTATAGAAGTATATAATTCCTTAGTAAAAAATTGAATTATATAACCCTATAGTTTTTTTGTTTTACATATGGAAATATAAGACCTAATTATACAAAGTGTTATTTAGATTAGACTTATAGAGGGTATAATTAAATTTTAAATATACAAATGGGTTTATTTAAAATATATACTTTTAAGTAAAAATATGAAAAATGAGAATGTATAATTTTTATTAAAATAATTATACATAAATATACTGGGTATTTTATTAACATTTTGAGATTTGGTACATATAGTATTAGGGTAAACCAACATTTTAGGAGGATAAGGAAATATGAGTATGCCAGTAATTGTACCAAGTACTACCAAAAGAAGTCAAGCAATATCAGATATTATAGAGTCAGTTGCTTTAGAAGAAACAGGTCTTTCCCATATATTAAATGCAGAAGGTGAAAAAATTCAACATGTAGTTAAGACACCAGGTGTAACTAAGAACGATTTATTAAATGTAAATAGTTCAGTACAATGCATGATAGGTGCAGTAACAAAATTAGAAATGATTTTAGGAATGAAATTAGAATTATTAGCAGGAGGACCTTGTTCTTGTTCAAGTAGCACAAGACCAGAAGAAACAACAGGTGGAACAACAACACCATAATAATGTATCTTTAAGTAATATATAGTTCATTTACAGTTAAAGTTAATATAATATGAAAATTATTGCTTGAATATAGATTTGTTAATAAGACTATATGATTTTAGTGGTATTAGTAGATTTATAATTAAAGTTTATAAGTCTTAAGTTACAGTGGTTTTAGAAAAATAATGTTTACTATACATTTAATAGTAGCATAATTTAAATAAATACATCCTTCTTATTAAGCAGGATGTATTTTGTCGTTGTTTTACATAGTGGATGTAATTGCTTTACTTTCATGTATCATATCTATAAAGTACTTATGAAAACTTAAATCCTTTGTCAATTCAGGATGGAAAGAAGTTACAAGCATATTTTTCTCCACACAAGCTATTATATTATCATTTAATGATGCTAAAACTTTTACATTCTTGCCAATAGATTTTATATAAGGGGCTCTTATAAAAACAAGTGGAATAGGTTTAAGAGAAACTTCCTTAATATCTAAATCTATTAAAAAGCTATCTAATTGACTACCATAGCCGTTTCTAACAACATCAATATCCATAACAGAGAAGTGTGTTTTAGAATCATTACTTATATTTTTACTTAAAAGAATCATACCAGCACAGGTTCCCCATACAGGTAAGCCTTTTTCTATAAGTTTTTTTATTGGATTAAGTAAATCAAAGTCTCTTAAAAGTTTTCCTATGGCGGTGCTTTCACCACCAGGTATTATAAGCCCATTTATTTTTTCTAAATCTTCCTTATATTTTACGCATATACCTGTTATATTAGGTAATTTATTAAGCATGTTCATATGCTCTTTTACTGCACCTTGTATACCTAAGACACCAACAGTTATCATAAGAACTACCAGCCTCTCTTAGAGAATAGATTATTTTCTGATAGCTCACGAATATCTATTCCATCCATAGCTAGTCCTAAATCTTCTGATACCTCAGCTATAACCTTAGGATCATTGAAATAAGTTGTAGTTTTTACTATGGCAGCAGCTCTTTTTTCAGGATTTGCAGATTTGAATATTCCAGAACCAACAAACACACCATCACTACCAAGTTGCATCATTAGTGCAGCATCAGCAGGAGTAGCAATACCACCAGCAGAGAAATTTACTACAGGTAATTTACCATTTTCTTTAACGTATTTAATTAAATCATAAGGTGCACCCATTTCTTTAGCAACGGTCATAAGTTCTTCATTTGGAGTATTTTGAAGTTTTCTTATTTCACTGAATATAGTTCTGTTATGTCTTACAGCTTCAACAACATTACCTGTTCCAGCTTCTCCCTTAGTTCTAATCATAGAGGCGCCTTCACCTATTCTTCTTAAAGCCTCGCCTAAGTTTTTAGCACCGCATACAAAAGGAACATTAAATTTATCTTTCATTATATGGAAAGATTCATCAGCAGGTGTTAAAACTTCACTTTCATCTATATAATCAATTCCTAGTGACTCTAATATTTGAGCTTCTACAATATGTCCAATTCTAACCTTAGCCATTACAGGAATAGAAACAGCCGCCTGAATTTCTTTTATCATTTTAGGATCAGACATTCTAGCTACGCCACCTTGCTTTCTTATGTCAGATGGAACTCTTTCAAGTGCCATTACAGCTACAGCACCAGCTTTTTCAGCAATTTCAGCTTCTTTAGGATTAACAACATCCATAATTACTCCACCCTTAAGCATTTGAGCAAGATTTTTATTTAATTCATATCTGTTATTCATAATATTTAACTCCTTTACAATTTAAAGTATTTAATATAATGTAATTGTATTGATACAATTTTTAGTATAATAAGGTAAATTCAAATGTATTATGGCATTGTATTTATATAAGGTCAATAAAAAAATGGGGGATTAAGAATAAAATGGAAAGTGTTACGATACAGTTTGATAAAGAGAGTTCAATACCTATGTATATACAACTATCTAAACATATAGGTATGCTTATAAAAGAAGGAAAGTATAATGAAAATGAAAAACTTCCAACAATTAGGAAGTTAGCAGCTTCAATAAATGTAAATAATGTAACAGTTGTAAATGCATATAAGAATTTAGAACGTAAGGGATATATTAAATCTATGGTGGGTAGTGGATATTATGTTACCTATAAAGAACATGATGTAATAACTACTTCAGAAGAAGAGGATGATAGCTTTTTAGAGTACGATAATATAAATTTAATGAGTAAAGGACAACTTAAAGTATGTAAAAATACAATAAATTTTGCTTCAGCCAATCCAGATCCAAGCCAATTCCCAGTAGAAGATTTTAAAAGAGCAATAAATGAGGTATTAGATAGGGATAAGGGATTAGCTTTTGGATATCAAGAAAGTAAGGGATATAAACCATTAAGATCTTCTTTTACACAGTTTTTAAAGAAATATATGGATGTAGAAGTGGCACCAGAGGATTTGCAGATTGTGTCAGGAGCTCAGCAAGGAATAGATATAATAAGTAAGGCATTAATTAATCCAGAAGATTATGTAATTACAGAGAATCCAACCTACACAGGAGCTCTTTCTGTATTTAAGGGGAGAGGAGCCAATATAATAGGAGTAGATGTTAATATAAGAGGAATAAATTTAAGTGACTTAGAAAGAAAAATAGTGACTTATAATCCTAAATTAATATATGTCATGACTAAGTTTCAGAATCCAACTACAATAAGTTATTCTCAGGATACACTAGAAAAACTTTTAGATTTAGCAAATAAATATAATGTGTATATTGTGGAAGATGACTCTTTATCAGGATTAAATTATATGCAAGAAGATAATAAAATAAATTTAAAAGCCTTGGATAAAAATAATAAAGTAATATACGTTAAGAGTTTCTCTAAGTTACTTATGCCAGGATTACGTATAGGATTTATAGCTTACCCACCTGAAATGCAAGAGCAAATAATAAAGGCGAAACATAGCACTGATATATCATCCTCAGGTCTTATACAAAGAGCAATGCAATTATACTTAGATAATGGTAATTTAGAAAAGCATGTGGAGTTTATGAAGAAAATTTTTAAGAAAAAATATGATTGTATGAATACAGAATTAAAGGCTCTTAGAAAATATGGTGTTAATTTCATAGCACCACGAGGAGGATTACACTTTTGGATTAAGTTACCTAAAGGAGTTAATGCCTTAGAATTATATAGTAGATGCAGTCAGCGAGATGTACTTATAGTTCCTTGTAATATATTTTATGTTAATCCTTTAGGAGCTGCTAATAACACCATAAGATTGAGTTTTGCAGCAGTAGATGAAGAGGGTATTATAAAGGGATTAAATATACTAAAAAAGGAGCTAATTTACTTATTAAAGTGTGATAATGAATACAGTGAAGTTCATGAGGAAGCAACCTTATCTCCTATGATTTAAAGCGGATATTAAATAATTTAATATGACTAGGATATATATCTTTTCAATAAAAAATATTAATTATAGTTATCCAATAAGTTTAATTATAATAATAAATAAAGAAAATTAAATTCAACTATTTTATAAATTTATAGATAAAATTAAACTTATAAGATTTATTAAAGTTTATATAACAAAAAGACTGTAATATAAAGAGGTTTAATATATAAGCAGTGTTAGGTTTGTTAACATAGCTTTTCATTAAAACCTTTAGTAGTACAGCCTTTTATTTTTAAGAGGAAATATTATTTACAATAATATTTCCTTTGCATTAATTGTTAAATTAGAAAGTATAAGTTAGAAATATATTTTATAAATTTTACAATGCAACTAGTTTGCAACTATATTTACAAGACGTCCTTTTATAACGATAACTTTTCTTACTGTTTTATCTTCTAAAGCAGTTACGATTTCAGAAGTATTTAAAGCAGCTTCTTTTATTTCATCTTCACCTAAACCAGAAGCTACATTAATTCTAGCTTTGATTTTACCGTTTATTTGAATAGCTATTTCTACTTCATCTTTAACTAAAGCTTTTTTATCAAACTCTGGCCAAGCCTCATTGAATACTGAAAAATTCATTCCTAATGCTTCCCATTTTTCTTCAGCAAAGTGAGGTGCAAATGGAGCTAAAAGCTTAACAAAGTCTACTAAAGTTTCTTTTAAGAAGCTTAAGTTTTTAACTGATTCAGTAGAGTATTTGCTTAAAGCATTTAAGAATTCCATCATTCTAGCAATAGCTGTGTTGAACTGAAGGATTTCTGTATCAGCAGTAACGGCTTTAATAGTAGAGTGTCTCCAGAAGTTTAGCTCTTTCTCAGCTTTATCCATAGTAGTTTTATTGTTTTCACCCTTATTAATTTCATCAATGAAACCATCAAGGTATCTTTCGATTCTATCTACAAATCTACCTATAGATTTTATACCATCATCACTCCAAGCTCCACCTTCTGTATAACCAAATCCAAACATTAGATACATTCTAAATACATCGGCACCATAAAGTGAAATGTATTCATCAGGAGAAATTGTATTACCTTTAGATTTACTCATTTTTAATCCATCAGGTCCTAAAATTAATCCTTGGTGTGTAAGAGATTTAAATGGCTCATCAAAGTTTACATAGCCCATATCTCTTAAAGCTTTAGTTATAAATCTAGCATATAATAAGTGCATACAAGCATGTTCAGGTCCACCAACATACTTATCCACAGGAAGTAATTCGTTGATTAAATCAGTGTCAAATGCTTTTTCACTATTTTTGTTATCAGGGTATCTTAAGTAATACCAAGAAGAACAAACGAAAGTATCTAAAGTATCAGCTTCTCTGTGAGCAGGACCACCACATACAGGACAAGTTGTTTTTAAGAAATCTTCACATTTTCCAAGTGGAGATTTTCCATCAGGTGCAAACTCTACATCATATGGTAATTCCACAGGAAGTTGATTTTCAGGTACTGGTACAATTCCACACTTATCACAATGAATCATTGGAATTGGAGCACCCCAATATCTTTGTCTAGAAACTAACCAGTCTCTTAGTCTATAGTTAGTTTTAGATGAACCAGCTTTTATTTCTTCCAATTTATTAACTATAGCTTTCTTTCCTTGTCTTGCTGTAATTCCATCAAATTCACCACTGTTTACAAGGTTACCAGAACCAGTGTGAGGAAGTTCTTCACAACCATCTATAACTTTTTCAATTGGAAGGTCATATTTAGTTGCAAAAGCAAAATCTCTTTCGTCATGTGCAGGAACAGCCATAACAGCTCCAGTTCCGTAAGTGTTTAATACATAATCACCAACCCAAATAGGAACTTTTCTTCCGTTTATAGGGTTGATAGCATAAGAACCAGTGAAAATTCCTGTCTTTTCTCTTGTTATAGACTGTCTTTCTATATCAGATTGTTTCTTAGCCTCTTCTTTATAATTCTCTACAGCTTCTTTATTATCCTCTGTAGTTAATGTATCAACTAATTCATTTTCAGGAGCTAAAACTACATAAGTAACTCCGAATAAAGTATCAGGTCTTGTAGTAAATACGCTGAAATCTAAATCAGAATTATCAACTTTAAAAGTTACTTCAGCACCAGTAGATTTACCAATCCAATGCTTTTGCATAGCCTTAGTTTTTTCAGGCCAATCTAATTCATCTATTTTAGTAAGTAACTCCTCTGCATAATCAGTTATTTTTAAGAACCATTGAGTAAGATCCTTTTTAGTAACTTCTGTAGAACATCTTTCACAAAGTCCATCTACAACTTGCTCATTTGCAAGAACTGTATTACAACTAGGGCACCAGTTTACTGGAGCTTTTTTTCTGTATGCAAGACCTTTTTCATAAAGTTTTAAGAATAACCATTGAGTCCATTTATAGTAGGTAGGATCACAAGTTACTAATTCGTTATCCCAGTTGAACATAGCGCCCATAGCTTTTAATTGTTCTTCCATTTTAACTATATTTCTTTCAGTTGAATCCTTTGGATGAACTCCTGTTTTAATAGCAAAGTTCTCTGCAGGTAAACCAAAGGCATCGAATCCCATAGGTTGGAATACATTAAATCCTCTCATTCTCTTGAATCTAGCCCAAGAATCTACTGGACCATAGTTAAACCAGTGACCAGCATGTAATTGATTACCAGAAGGGTAAGAGAACATTTCAAGTACATAAAGTTTTTCACCTTCTTTGTTTTTATCAAACTTATAAAGGCCAGTTTCTTCCCATTTATTTTGCCATTTTTTATCGATATCAGTATTGTATTTAGACATAGTCCTTCCTCCTTTATAATTATTATCTTAGTCTTAAATCAAAACCGAAATAATTCAAGTTTCTTTTACATAAAAATTTAATATTCATCAGAAAGGTATGTTAATTAAAATATAAAAGAAAATAAAAAAAGCCCTCGTCACATAAAAGAGACGAAAGCTATATTTCCGCGGTACCACTCTAATTAGAATTTCTATAAGTTTAAAGAAATTCTCACTTTACAATTTAACGATTCACACCGTATCTACTTCTAATAGATAAGCTCCTAGACAAGTTCACATTTAAGTATTACTATGTTACAGCAACCCATAGCTCTCTAAAAATACAGTCAATATTACTACTTCTATTCAAAGCTTTTAAATATTAAATTTTATATAATAAATCATTATTGATAATTATAAATTAAAGATATCATAGTGTCAAGAAGTCTTATATTTATTATTTTTATACATAACTAAATAATTATTTAAAATATAAAAAAATGATATTTAACTTATTGAAAGTAAAGAAGTATAATTTTTTCGAGGCCTTATGGTTATACTAATTTTGTTAAGTGAGGTATAAGATTATGTCAAAAACATATAAAAATAAAATTTTAAATATATTACCAGGATTGGCGGTATGTGTGATAATAGCTATTATAGGATCAATTATAGGAAAGTTTATTCCAAGTCTTGGAGCAGCTACATTTTGTATTATTATAGGTATGATTGTTGGTAACACTTTTTGTAATAAAAAATCCTATGCAGCTGGAGCTAAGTTTTCAGAAAGTGATTTACTTGCCTATTCAATAGTATTAATGGGAGGAACCTTAAAAATAGAAGAAGTTTTTTCTATTGGAGGAAATGGTATTTTATTTATTGTGGTTCAAATGGCTATTACAATAGTATGTGCTTGCTATATAGGAAGATTTCTTAAGTTTTCAAGAGATTTTTCTTATTTAATGGCGGCAGGGAATGCAGTATGTGGATCTTCTGCTATTGCAGCTACAGCTCCTGCAATTAAGGCTAAAGAAGAAGATGTAGGAATTTCTATAACTATGGTTAATCTTACAGGAACATTTTTAATGTTTATTTTACCTGCCCTTGCAGAAAAACTTTATGGAGGGGCTACACTTCAAAGTTCAGCGATGCTAGGAGGAGTATTACAGTCTGTAGGTCAAGTTATAGGAGCTGCAACCTTTATGACTCCTGAGGTAGTAGAGTTATCAGCTATTTTTAAAATAGTAAGAATTATATTTATAGTATTTGTAGTTTTGATACTTGGAGAGTTAAGTGTTAGACATAAAAATGAAAAAGTAGAGAAAGCACATAAAGAAAAGAAGAAGAAAAAAGCTAAAATTTCTATTCCATGGTTTATTATAGGATTTTTCATTTTATGTTTAATAAATAGTATGGGATTTATTCCACAAGGATTATCAGATTTATTTCATACTATTAGTGGTAAGTTTGAAATAATAGCTTTAGCAGGTATAGGTATGAGGGTTAAGTTCTCTGAACTTGTTAAGCAAGGACCTAAGGCTTCAATATTTGCATTATCTATAGCTGTAGTTCAAGTGACATCAGTTGTTGTATTAATAAATATACTTCTATAAAAATGGGATAAATATTAAAAGGGGAGATTGTTTTGTCAATTTACCCTTTTAATATATGCTTATTTTTGTTAAAATTAGTTTGTTAATAATTAAAATTTATTAATAGGTTTTTTACGAACAATAAGAATTTAAAATATGTCATATAGATGTTGCATTAAATAAAATTCATTCATATTTTATACGATAAAAAAATTTAATATGTAAAAAATTACGATAATGTAGATTTAATATTGCAAAGTATATATTAATAAATAAAATAAATTTATAAAATTTAAGTTATATAGAGATTTACTTTATATTTAGATAGATTTATATTATATTTAGAATTAAACTTAAATATAATATAAATTATTTATTGAAATAGGTATTTTTACATATAAATATCTTTATAAAGGATAAATTATATGTAAAATAAGTTAAAATGCGTAGAAAATTTTAGTTTTGAGAAAATATAAATAGATTTATTCATATTTTAAATATATAATCAAAGGATAAATGATTTGAGGAGGGATATTATGCCACAATTAATAATGAAATCAGTTGAAATTGAAAAAGTTTGCACAATAAGCAAAGAAATGATAGATGAGTTAGAAACTTTACTAGAGTGTCCTAGAAATTACTTTACAATAGAGTGTGTAAATTCTACATATGTTATGGATGGAAAAGTTGTTAAGTCATACCCTATCATAGAGGTTGCTTTATTTGATAGAGGCCAAGAGACTCAAGATGAAATAGCTAAAATTATAACTAAACATTTAAATAATGTTGGATATAAAGATGTGGATATAATATTTACAGCTTTAGATACAAATAAATACTATGAAAATGGAGAACATTTTTAGTTTTTCATAGCAAATAACTAGTTACTTAATATAATGAAGAATATAAAGAAATAATTATGATGAGAAAGGAAGGGTGTATATGAGTTTCTATATTTATAACACAATGAGTAGAGACAAAGATGAATTTGAATCAAATAAACCAGGAAAAGTTGGTTTATATACTTGTGGTCCTACTGTTTACAACTATGCTCATATAGGAAACCTAAGAACATATATATTTGAAGATACTTTAAAAAAATCTTTGGAATATGTTGGATATAAGGTTAAACATGTAATGAACATTACAGATGTAGGTCACCTTCAATCAGATAGTGATGAAGGCGAAGACAAAATGGCTTTAGGTGCTGAACGTGAAAAGAAAACAGTTTGGGAAATAGCAAAGTATTATGAGGACGCTTTCTTTAATGATTGTAAAAAATTAAATATAGCTAGACCTACTGTTGTATGTAGAGCAACTGAGCATATTGAAGATATGATTAAGTTTATACAGAAGCTAGAAGAAAGAGGATTTACTTATCAAGCTAATGGAAATGTATATTTTGAGATAGATAAATTTGAGGACTACACAAAACTTGCTAACTTATCTATAGATGAATTAGAAGCAGGTAGTAGAATAGAAGTAGACCCTAATAAAAAGAATCCTTTAGATTTCGTACTATGGTTTACTAATTCTAAGTTTGCAAATCAAATTATGCAATGGGACTCACCATGGGGTAGAGGATTCCCAGGATGGCATTTAGAGTGTTCTGCTATGTCAATGAAGTATTTAGGTGAGTATATAGATATTCACTGTGGAGGAATGGATCACGTTTCAGTTCACCATACAAATGAGATAGCTCAATCTGAAGGGGCTATAGGACATAAATGGGTTAACTATTGGATGCATGGAGAATTCCTTGTTTTAGATGGTGGTAAAATGTCTAAATCAAGTGGAGATTTCTTAACTGTAACTAGATTAGAAGAAGAGGGATTTGATGCTTTAGATTATAGATACTTCTGCTTACAATCTAGATATAGAAAACAATTAGTATTCAGCTTTAAGAGCTTAAAGGACGCTGAAAATTCTTATAGAAGATTAAAAGAAAAAGTAGCTATTATTAAATCTTCTATTGAAGCTGATCATAGCATTGACGCTGATAAGATTAAAGCATATGATGATAAGTTCATAAAAGAAATAACTGATGATTTAAATATGGCTAATGCTTTAACTGTATTATCAGAGGTTATAAAATCTAAGGATTTAAATAATGCTGAGAAGTTTGAACTTATCAAGAAGTTTGATAAGGTTTTATCCTTAGACTTAGAAAAGGCTGAATTACCAAAGGTAGAAGTGAATGTAGATGAGGATTTAGTAAATAGATTAATAGTTGAAAGAAATGAAGCTAGAGCTAGTAAGAATTGGGCAAGAGCTGATGAAATAAGAAAAGAGCTTTCAGATATGAATGTAGAATTACTAGATTCTAAAGACGGAACTACTTGGAAGGTAAAATAAAGTAAAAAAATATTTTGTGCCTTAATAAAAAATATCATAAAAATATAAAATCCTAATACATATAGAATATAGTGTATTAGGATTTTTTTTATTTTAAGCTTGGGGGGATAGCCATGGAGAATGTTTTAGTTAAGGTATTTGAAAGAGAAGAGAAGGCTTGTAGATTAAAAAATTCAGAGTTTTTACCAGGAGTAGTTTATGGAAGAGAAATTCAATCTAAAAAGGTGAAGGTAAATAAAAAAGAGATATTTGCTTGTTTACTTGAGAATGGTGAAAGAGCATTAGTTAATTTGCTAATTGATGGAGTAGAAAGCTTGGCGCTTATAAGAAGTGTTGGGAGAAATCCAGGGGATGGTACAATTATTCATATTGATTTTCAAGTAGTGGATGAGGAGGATGTAATTACAAGAAAGGTACCAATAAGCTATGTAGGTAAGAAGATGCTTAAATCTAAGGGCTTATACCTTCAAAAATGTCACACTACAGTAGAAGTAGAAGGTATGGTTAAACGTATACCTGAAAGATTTATAGTTGATTTAAGTAGCAGAAATTTAGGAGAAAACATAACAGTTAAGAGTTTAAACTTAGGTGAAGGATTAAAGGCGATTACTGCCATTGATAAAGCCTTAGCAGTGGTAAGTAGATTATAACGTAATATTTAACTTAATATAACTTGTAGGTTAAAGGTATAACCGATAATTTCATTATCATATGCTTAAACTACAAGTTATTTTTATGTATAAGACTTAAAGGGTTAAATACATACTTTCTAATTTATTTTTTGTGGTGTACAATATAATGGTTAAGAAATCTCTGTTTATGCTTAAGGGCTAATAATTAAGTCAATAATATAAAATAGTGATTTCTAACTTGCTTAATTGAGAGTATAGAATAAATTACTTGGAGGATTATTTATGTTTAAATGTTCAATATGTAAATTAAAAGGATGCTACACAGGTGAAAAAGATAAGTTACCAAAAGTTTGTCCTACTAGAATGGAAGAAAAGCAAGAGAGAATTTTAGCTTTATATGAGGAAGAGGAAAATAAAAAAATAGCTTATAATGCAGCTGTAGTAGAAGCCAAGGGGTACTGTGTAAAGACTAGGTTAGAAGAAACTATAGAATTCTTTAAGAAGTGTGGATTTAAAAAAATAGGGTTAGCATTTTGTGTAGGTTTAGGAAAAGAAGCAGAAAAGTTAACTGAGGTTTTAAAATTTCATGATTTCGAGGTTGTTTCAGTTATATGTAAAAATGGAGCTATCCCTAAAAGTGCAATTGGATTGAAACCAGATGAACAAGTTAATCCGGATAAAGAAGAAATAATGTGTAATCCAATAGGGCAAGCAATGTTCTTAAATGAAAATAAAACAGAGTATAATATATTGCTTGGACTTTGTGTGGGACATGATTCATTAGTTATAAAGTACTCTGAAGCGCCAATAACTGTTTTTGCTGTAAAGGATAGAGTCTTAGCTCATAATCCATTAGCATGTATATATAATGCAGATGGATATTATAAAAACAAGTTATTTAAAAAGTAATTTATAGTGTTTTAAAAAAGTGATTTTATTATAAGTAGTTAGATGTAAATACATAAGCTTTTTAGTATAAAGATGTAGATATAAATTAAATAGGATATTTGTTTTTTAGAATTAAGCTTATCTTTATTGAGAAGCATAAAATAATCTTATGGATAGTTATAGAACTAAAAATATAGGATAAAGGATAGTTGGAGTAATTGGAGCAGCTATCCTTTATCCTATATTAAGGTAAATAAAGATATAATTTTCTTTATAGTATTATAAATATGTTTTGATAAATTTTTAGTTTAGCATAACTAAAAAGAATTTTAAAATACCTATATAAAACTTCATAGTTAAGGGTAATAAACTAAATTATAATTTAAAAATAATTATTTCATTTTCCTTAGTTTAGGTAAAATATTCTTATTAGAATATGCAACAAATAATGTCATTATATAGTCAAAGGCTAAGAATCCAACTTGAGCTAATATAATTAATAAGTAAATTGGAAGTACTGAGCTTACAAGCTTTGTGAATAAGGTTGTATAAATAAAGTACATTATACCAAAGGAAAGGTTAAAAAATAAAAACTTCAGTATAAGTTCAATCACTGGTTTATTTATCTTCTCTACAAAATACTTAACAACTCCATATAAGCCAAAGAAAAACCCATAGAACATAACTATTGATTTGTCTGGTATTAAGAAAAATGCTATACATGTAACAGCTAAATAAATTATAATTCCAGTACTTATATTGGTTAACATTACTCCAAGAGGTATAAGACATGAAGCAATACCTAAGAAGAATATAGTATTTACAGGAATAATAGTACTAAGGTAAAGTGAAACAATGCTTAGTGCAGTTAAAATAGCACCATAAGCCATTAAGGAAGCAGAATTTTTTGAATTAGTCATATAAAATAAGGAACCTCCTTTTTAAGTAAATATATTAAAATATATATTTACAATTAGTAATTAATAAGTAGTAATTAATATTAAGGACTTTTAAGATTATACTTAAAAGTCCTTAATTATTAAAAATAAAATTTATTAGCAACAACTGATTAAATCGCCACCCATACATTCACAGATTGTATCTGCACACCATAATTGAGTACAGCAGTCACACATATCAGCATCTCTGCTATTACGATTATAGTAGTTATTTCTATAGTTGTTATTTTGCATTGTAAGTTGATTAAATGTATTTCTATATTCTAAGTTATTAGGGTTCATATTATAAGCTGTTGTTATATATGTTTTAGCATTATCATACCAACCTTTTCTTAAGAATATAAGGCCCATTAAATAATTCCATTCAGCATCTCTAGTAGGCATATTATTTAATTTTTGTTGAGCAGCATTTAAATTATTACTGTTTATATCAGTTCTTATAGCTTGATAATTTACACCACCATAAGAGCCGTTAAACCCTTGATTTTTATTGTTTTGATAATTATTATTGTATCCATTAGAATTTCCAGTATAATTACCTTGTTTATAACCTGCATTTTGGTTATAGTTAGAGTTTTGTTGACCATATCCAGATTTCTGTTGATTATAACCAGAGTTTTGGTTATAAGAGCTATTTTGATTATCAGAAAGATGTTTCATAAGATAATCATAAGCTTCATTGATTTCAGCCATTTTATCTTCAGCTAAATCTCTTAAAGGATTATTATCATATTGATCAGGATGATATTGTTTAGCTAATTTTTTATAGGCAGCTCTAACTTCATCCTTAGAAGAGCCTTTTCTTATTTCAAGAACCTCATATGGATCTCTCATTACTTTCACTCCTTTTAAATACTTTATCTATTTTTTGCATAAGACCAAAATGTAGAATATTATCTAATATATCTATATTTTTTATAAGTGGTAAGTTTTTTAAGCACTGAAAGGCTGCATTACCACAACTTATTAAAGAAAACTCAATTCTTTGTTCCACAATAGAGGAAAACTCTTTAAAAGCAAGTTTATTTTTATTTAAACTTGAATTAATAGCATTAAATTTAGACTTTTCCATATCCTTTTCTAAATCATCATAGGCGTCTATAATATATATCCATTTTCCAAGATTATATCCAAGCCAGTAAAGCTCTTGTTCAAAGGTTTCACCTTTATAATAAGAACTTATTAAAAAGCCAGTTAAATCAGCAAAGGGATGTGAAAGTTCATCAAGACTTAAATTATCGGGTGAGCTTTCAAGCTTTTGTAATTCAAAAAGCTTTTCTTTTACTCCGCACTTAATAAAGTCTAAATCTTTATCACTTTTTGTTATATATTTATCTAGGACCTTTGAACCAATTTTACTTTTTAAATCCCTATCATCTTGCACATCATCTAATAGTTTATAATATGCTAATAGAACATTACAAAATGCACTATAATTAAGAGCTTCATTATTAATTATAGTTAATTTTTTGTTTAAGGGATGAACCATGCAAATTTCTTTGTGAAAGGTATTTTTACTTTCAGAAAATGAATCAAGCAAAATAGCTAAAAAGGTCATGTCAAAATTAAGGGCAAATCTAGGGATATTACCAAAGTTACGCTTTATAGCTTTGCAAAGTCCACAATAATATGCCTTGAATTTTTCATAGTCTTTAACTTTAAGCTCCATTTTACATGGAGTAACATATCCAAACATTATAGTCCTTTCAGAACGCCTTTATCTTCAAGCAGTTCATATATTGTTTTTGAAGTTGTATCTTTTAAAGAATAACCTAAAAGTTCAACAACTTCTTTTAATTCTTCCTCGTCAGAAGTTTCAATTTCAATGTATGGGAAAGGACAGAATTTTGGGTCATTTATATCTATTTCTATTAAAGTATTTTTATATTTATAACTTTCCCTATATTTTCTTATACTTTGAACTAAAGTTAGTCCTAAAGCATAAAAAATGTTTTTGCCTTCCTCTGAATCTTGTATTATTGTTTCATTTTCTTCCATAACTTTATAAATTTCTTGGCTTATAAGTTTCTTTACAGTCATATAATAAATATTTTTATTATTAATCATGTCCTCAACTTCTCTTATCCTAGCATATCCATTTTTCCTTAATAGGCAACCGTCTTTAAAGTCAAAAATATTATTTATTTGATTTTCCTTTTTTACTAGGGTTGCATTTAATGAAGTAAGTTTATTCCTTATATCATCTATATCAATATCAATGATTCGAGTCTCTAATTCTTTCATTTTTATTATATCCTCCTAATCAAATTAAATCTTAGTAAGATATTATTAGTTATTTACTATAGTTTAATTTATGTATTATTAAAGAAATTAAAGTTATGTTGTAAAATATAAAATGTCTTTAATATATAGCTTAAATAAAATAAGATATAAATTAAGACTTATTTATATTATAGTAATTATGTATATTAAATCAATAATATAACCACATTATTTAAATATATCAAATAAATATTATATCATATAGTTTAAGATATTTTTTAGATTCACAAAATAATTGTATCATATAATTAAGTCAATGAAAATTGATTTTACATATAAAGTAATATATCATTAATATATGAGATTTGAAAAGAGAGAAGGAGAGTCAGTGTGGAATATATAAAAGAACTTAATATAATTGAAGGGGTAATCCATGTATTGGATAATTCCTCTGATGAACCATTATTAAATCAATTTGCTTTAGAATTAAATGAAGAAATATATGCTTTTTTGCTTAAACACATTCAAAAGTGTTTAAACGACGAAGAGTTAAGATATGCTGTATTCACAGAAGGTAGAAATATAGTTAAAGAAGTAGTTTATGAATATTTAAGTGGACATAGTAATCTTTTAGATGCATCTAAGGAACTAGCAAGACAAATGTTTATGATTATGAAGTCAAAAGGAAGTATACCTTCTTGTGATTTAGTTACAGTTTCTATATCTACAGAATATGGTCCTATGCTTGCAATTTTTAAAATGGATTATGTAAAGAATTATATACATAATATAGAGTTTGTTGATAACAAGTTAGGAATTAATATAATACCTCAATTAACGGGGCTTCCAAGTAGTGGGCAGAAGATACAAAAGTGTGCTATTATTAAGACTTTCAAGCCGGAGAATGATTTTGACTTAATGGTATTAGATAAGCAAAAGAAAAGTAAAGAAAATGAAGAGTATGGAGCTAATTATTTTATAGATAATTACTTAGGTTGCGAAATTATAAGTAATGAAAGAGATATGACAAAGGGGTTTTTACAAGCAACAGAACAATGGACTAGAAATAATTTAGCTGATAATGCTGATAAAGCTGAAAAGATTAGGAGAATTGCAAAGCAAAAATTACAAGAAGAAGATAATATTGATATAAAGGATTTTGCTCAAGAGGTTTTTGGTGAAAATGAAGAAGTAACAAAGGATTTCTTAGAGTTTACTGAAATAAGTGGAGTAACTGAAAAAGTAGACATAGATAAGGAATGGGTAGATAAAAAGCTTAAAAGAGTAAGATTAAAAATTGATGGAGATATAGATTTATATTTAAGCAATGAAGCATATCACGATTTTGAAAGGTTTGAGATTAAAAGAAATGGTGATGGAAGTATAAATATAATACTTAAGCACATTAGAAATTATATAGAAAAATAATATAAGGGCTGTTGCAATAATAAATTTAAACATGACATATTGTATTTAAAATTAATTTTAAATACAATATGTCATGAGATTTATACTTATTGCTACAGCCCTTTAACTTTTTTAAAATTAAAGTGTATTTTCAGAACCTAATACATCAGAAATTTTATCTTCTACTAATTTAGTGATATTTTCTCTAGCAAAACCTAAGTATTTTCTTGGGTCGAATACTTCTGGAGAATCACCAAATATTTTTCTTATTGAACCTGTCATAGCTAATCTTATATCTGTATCCATATTTATTTTACATACAGCCATAGAAGAAGCTTTTCTTAACATTTCAGTAGGTACACCCTTGGCACCTTTCATAGCACCACCATAATTATTACACATTTCAACATATACTGGATCAACAGCAGAAGCACCGTGTAAAACTATTGGGAAGTTATGAATTCCTTCAGCTTCTAATTTTTCAGTTATTTTTTCTAATCTATCGAAGTCTAATTTAGCTTCGCCAGCAAATTTATAAGCACCGTGACTTGTACCTATAGCTATAGCTAAAGAGTCAACACCAGTTCTTTTTATAAATTCTACTGCTTCATCAGGATCAGTATAAGTAGCATCAGCACTCTTAACTTTAACCTCATCTTCAACACCAGCAAGTTTACCAAGTTCAGCTTCAACTACAACTCCTCTAGCGTGAGCGTATTCAACAACTTGTTTAGTAACCTCTATATTTTTTTCAAAGTCAAAATGAGATCCATCTATCATTACAGATGTGAAACCAGCATCTATACAAGTTTTGCAAGTTTCGAAGTCAGCACCGTGATCTAAGTGAAGTGCTATATCAATTCCAGTGTCGCAGATAGCTGCTTCTACTAATTTTACAAGGTAAGGAATTTTCATATATTTCATTGCGCTTGAAGATACTTGTAATATAACAGGAGATTTTTTAGCTTTTGAACCATCTGCAATAGCTTGAACGATTTCCATATTATTAATATTAAAAGCACCTATAGCGTATCCGCCTTTATAAGCTTTTTCAAACATATCCTTAGTTGTTACTAATGCCATAATAATACCACCTTTCACTCGTTGGAACGAATTTATCCCGCTGGGACATTTCTAATATACTTATATTATAAGATAAATTTGAGTATATTTCTAGAATTTTATTTAAAAGTATCGAAAAATTAATAATTTTACAACTAATATAACTAATAATTTTATCGATTTTTATTTATATATATTTTGCAAAAATAAGATTATCTTAATAATGTATCTTAGAACAAATTTAACTTTTATAAGAATTATATAAAGATAATAAGAATATATTTAATGCAATAGTATATATAGATACACAATAAGTAAAAAGAGTTATACTAAATAGCCTTTTTAAAAATAGTGCTATACTAATTATAATATATTATAATTTTTAATTAAAGTAATAGAACAAAAAAATATAAAAAATTTAAAGAAGATTTTCTAAAGTGAACTTTTGAAAGTCTTCTATATGCTTAATTCTATGTTTAACTACATTAATAAGTGCCATGCTATCTGTAAGATCCTGCGTTTTAATGCATTGAGAGCAATTAATTATATCATCGCTTATAATATCTAATTCTATATCATTGGTATAAACTGATAAGAATTTAGAATAGTACTCCCATTTCTCAGATAAATTTATGGATTCTAAAAAGGCAGCACTCCATTCCTCAGCATCAACTAAATGTTCTATATCAGTAGAAAGCTCATTTAATTCCTTGCAAATGGATTTGCAATGCAGACTGCAAAAAAATATTAATATAGCCATAGCCAAAAAAAGCATTGTAGATGTTATAATATTTTTCAAATTCATCGCCTCTTTCTATAATTATTTAGTTTGACAATAAAAGTCACCATTGCTATCTAAGATAGCTAAATACACGTCCTTAGGTTTAGTCACATTATTTCTTTTTAGTTGACCGGCTAACCATTCTAAATCTTTATTTATAAGATTTAAATTAAAGGTATTTATTTTTCCGTCTAATATTAATGTTATTGGCAATGAATCTTGGGTTGTAGGAATTTTTAAATCTTCCTTTGTGGCGAAGGTTAAATTAGTTTTAGGAATAATTGATAACTGTCCACTAGTTTCTAAAATTGCATATTCAATTTCCTTTATGTTATAAAAGTTTTTTAATCTTAATTCTTCTAATAAATCATTTATATTTATACGTTCTTCCTTCAAAGCATCCATATCTATTCTTCCGTGTTCAATAATTATTGTAGGTTTTCCACTCAAGAGTTCTCTTGCTTTTTCGCTCTTTAGTTGAGCTGTAGATGAGAGAATTTGAAGTATAACCAACACAATCATAGGAATAGCACTGAAAGCTAGGGGAATTCTGTTATCTTGCATAGGCATAGCTGCTAAGTCTGAAATCATAACAGTAATTACGATTTCGAAGGGTTGTAATTGTCCAATTTGACGTTTTCCCATTAACCTTATTACAACTAATGCCATAAAATATAAAATAACAGTTCTAACTATTAAAATAGTCATCTTCATCACCGCCCATATTTTATAAATTTATGTATTTTAATATAACCTAAAATATAATTTATATAAGTGTTTATATAAATTTTACTAGGGAATAGTAGAAAATATTTATTATTATCGGTTTAATTAATTTGTCTATTAAGATAATATAGAAATATAGGGATTGAGAATTCTTAAATTATGAAAAACTTAGGGTGGTGACAGAAAGGACAGGAGGTAGCAAATGTTTAAAATTAAGTTAAAAAATCATAATTCTTTAGAAATGAATGTGGGATCAATATTAAATGATATTTTAATAGAGAGTAAATTAAATGATACAGTAGAATTACCAATTATACTTGGAGAAATTAATGATGATATTTTAGAATTAAGTGAAAAAGTAGAGTGTAGTGGAGAATTTAAACCTATAGATATAAGTTATGATATAGGAAAAAGAGCATATATAAGAACCTTACTATTTGTATTAATAAAAGCTACTTTAGATATATTTCCAAAGGCACGCATAACAATAGAGCATTCAATAAGTAAAGGTATATTTGGTGAGATAAAAAAGGATATTACCTTAAGTGCTGATGATTTAAATGCAATAAAGAATAGAATGAAGACAATTATAGAGGAAGATATAATTATAGAGAAATTAGAAGTATCTACAAAAGAGGCTATTGAAATATTTTCACAATATAATATGCTTGATAAAGTAAAATTACTTGAAAGTTTAAAAATAGATAGGGTAAAATTATATAGGTTAGATGGAAGATATGATTACTTTTATGGGCCAATGGCATATTCATCGGGAGTACTAAAATCATTTGATTTAATAAAATATGAATCAGGATTTTTACTTAGATATCCAACGGATGGTAAAAGTTTAAATATTCCTAAATTGAACCACTATCCAAAGTTAAATAGGATTTTTAAAGAAGCAGAAGAATGGGGAAATATAATGGAGATTCCAGATGTAGGTTCTCTAAATAAACTAGTAGAAGAAAGTAAAATTGCAGATATGATTAGGGTAAATGAGGGGTTGCAAGAAAAGAAAATTGCATATATAGCTGATAAAATTTGTAGTAATAAGGATGTGCAACTAGTATTCATAGCTGGTCCTTCATCTTCAGGCAAAACTACATTTACTAAAAGATTGGCAATACAGTTAATGGCAAATGGAAAGAAACCAGTTCAAATTTCTATGGATAACTATTTTGTAGATAGAGAAGTTACACCTTTAGACGAAAATGGTCAAAGAGATTTTGAATCTATTTATGCCATAGATATAGAGTTATTTAATAATCAATTAACTCAATTGATTAAGGGTGAGAATATAGAAATGCCAACTTATGATTTTATTTTAGGAACAAGAGTTTGGAAGGGAGAAACACTGCAGTTAGAGAAGAATGGAATAATTCTTATAGAAGGAATTCATGGATTAAATGAATGTTTAAGCAAAGATATATCTCAAAATCAAAAGTTTAAAATATATATAAGTTGTTTAACACAATTGAATATAGATGATCATAATAGAATTTCTACTACAGATGTGAGAACTGTAAGAAGAATAGTAAGAGACAGTATAACTAGAGGATATAATGCGGAAAGAACTTTAACTATGTGGCCTTCTGTTAGAAGAGGAGAAGAAAAGAATATTTTTGTATTCCAAGAAGAAGCAGATGTCATGTTTAACTCTAATTTAATATATGAACTTTGCGTTTTAAAGAAATATGCTTTAAAGGAGTTGGACATAATAACAAAAGAAAGTCCTGTATATTATGAAGCTAAAAGATTAAAGAGTTTTTTACACTTCTTTGAAGATGTAGATGAAAAGTTAGTACCTGATGATTCTTTATTAAGAGAATTCATAGGTGGAAGTTATTTCTATGAAGATTAAATTTTCAACAAAATACAACAAAAAATGTTTTTAAAAATATAAAAAAGAAGGTATAATGTAATTGGATTAGAAAAAGATTTACGAGAATTTAATATATTATTATATATTTCGCATAAAAATGATTTAAAAAGTCGAAATATAATATTTAGTGATAATATTTTAAATGAAATCTATTTTAGGTTTATTTAAGTAAACTAAAGAGGCGAAGGGAGAAATATAGGTTATGATATTCGCAAATAAAGGAAAAGAGTTAGTTGAAATATGTAATAGAGAAAATATCTCAATAGCAGAATATTGTATAAGATATGAGATGGAAAATTCTGATTTAAGTAGAGAAGAAGTTATAGAAGCTATGAAGAAGAATTTAGATGTAATGAAGGATTCTGCAAACTTTGCTATAAACAACGATGTTAAATCAGTAAGTGGATTAATTGGTGGAGATGCTAAAAAAATTAAAAAGTATGCGGATAATAATAAAAGCTTAAGCGGAGAAGTTATGATTAAAGCTATGGCTCGTGCTTCTTCAAGTTCAGAAGTTAATGCAGCTATGGGAAGAATAGTAGCTGCACCAACAGCTGGTTCTTGTGGTATTTTACCTTCAGTAATCATAACTGCTGGTGAGCAATTAAACTCATCAGATGAGGAAATGGTAAAAGGGTTATTTACAGCGGCAGGTGTAGGAAATATAATTGCACAAAATGCTACTTTAGCTGGAGCAGCTGGAGGATGTCAGGCTGAGTGTGGTTCAGCAGCTGCAATGGGAGCAGCGGCTGCAGTTGAAATGATGGGTGGTACACCAGATATGGCCTTACATGCAGCTTCAATAGTATTTAAAAATATATTAGGATTAGTATGCGATCCAATAGCTGGTTTAGTTGAAGTTCCTTGTGCTAAGAGAAATATAGCAGGAGCTGTAAGTGCTTTAACTACTGCAGATTTAGCTATGGCAGGTGTTAAGAGTGTAATTCCTTTTGACGAAGTTGTAGATGCTATGTATAGAGTTGGAAAACAACTTCCAAGTGAATTAAGAGAAACTGCAAAGGGTGGTTTAGCAATTACACCTACAGGTTTAAAGTTAGAAGAACAAATTATGGGAAGAAAATGTGGTAAATAATGGGGTTTTATTTAATAACACACTATAATTAAATAGTTAAAGAGAACAAAGAAGAAGGTTACTTTAAAATAATATTTTAAAGTAACCTTCTATATTTTAATAATCAGTGTGATAATAATTGCTTAGAACTCTATTTATTTATACATAAAAAGATGGTGAAATTTACTTTATTTTTATAAATGACAATAAATCTTTTATTTTTGATGAATCAAAATTTTTTAAATTTAATTTTGATAAATCAATTTTTGATAAATCAACTTTATCTTCTAGTCCTTTTAAAAGAGTAGTAGTGTCTGCACCTTCACAGTTTATTAATAAAAGTAAAAGTAAAATCCATATCCATGAGCATGTGTTATTATCAGGATCAGGTGTTGGATTATTAATATCAAGATTTAAAAATAGTGCTAAAAAAATGAAGATAAAACTAAAATCAAAAGAAATAGATATATTATTATTAGCTACATCGTTGAAATTAGTAGCTGGATTGCCTATATTCTCTAATACGGATAATATTTGAGAAGTTTCATTTTCATTACTTACCTGACCTTGCCCTTGACCTTGCCCTTGACCTTGTTCATTGTCAGAAAATTGCCCTTGACCTTGCCCTTGTCCTTGACCTTGTTCATTGTTAGATAATTGTCCTTGTCCTTGTCCTTGTCCTTGTCCTTGATGTGATTCTAAAATTGCAGCTTGAACTTGTTTTAATTCTTGAAGTTGAAGATTTAAATCATTTTGGATTTGAAGTTGTTCGTTTAACTGTTGATTTATTTGTTGTTGAATTTGTTTTAATTCAGCAACAACCTCTAATAAACCATAATACATATTTCCTATATTGTAATAGCACATTTCACCATGTTTATTTTCGCTCATTAATGTCATCTCCTAAAATTTTTATAAGAAGGTTAACTTCTTAATAATATACTATTCATATATAGATAATAAGTTACAAGAAAAACAAAAAAACGACTTTGAGCTATTTAAAAATAATAGAAATTAATCTTATTAAGTAAAAATATAGTTTAAAAAGTAAAAATATGGCTTAAAAAGTAAAAAAATAATAAAATGTATTATTAAGTATAAATATGAAGTTATTAATGATATTAAATAAAAAGAGTTAAGTAACAGAAATCAACCTATGGAATAAAATGTTAGTGTAAAAATAATTTTGGAGGAAATGATGAACTTAAAACTTAAGGATTCACAAACACTAAAAAATTTACTAAAGACTTTTACAGGGGAGTCAAGGGCTAGAAATAAGTATACATTATATGCTGAAGTAGCGAGAAAAGAAGGATATGAGGATATAGCTGCTATTTTTAAGGAAACAGCTCATAATGAACTTGCACATGCTAGAGAGGTATTTAATAAGTATTTAAAGATAAATGGAACTACTTTAGAAAATTTAAAAGATGCTGCAGCGGGAGAAAGTGCAGAGTATAAAAAGATTTATAAGGAGTTTGAAGAGGTAGCAAGACAAGAAGGGTTTAATGAAATAGCTGATTTTTATAAGGAATTAAGAGAAGTTGAAGAAAATCATGAAGAGAGATTTTCAGATTTAGCAGATAAAATGGAAAAGGGAATGATTTTTAAAAGTGATAACCCTATAAAATGGCAGTGTATGAATTGTGGATATATACATGAGGGAAAAGAAGCTCCTTTAGTATGTCCATTATGTAAATATCCTATTTCATATTTTAAGCCATATCGTACAGTATGTAGGGGTGAGTAGTATGTTTATAAGATATCCAGAGTCATTACTAGAAGAGTTATATAGAAGTCCAGAGAAGAAGAAGTGTAAATCTTCAGAATACTATGAAGAGGATTTTGTTATAGAAGAAAAGCACCATAAAGATAAAACTTATATAAAAGAAGAATTCAAAGAAAAGAAATACGATAAGGAAGAATGTACAAGTAAAAAGCACGATAAAAAGATTATAGAAGCAAAGAAAGATGATAAAAAGAAAGAATGTACTAAGGATAATAAAAAGAAAGCTATGGATAAAAATACAAGTAGTAAAATAGAAATAAATGAACTTTTAGATATTATAGACGAAGAATTCATTAAAGAGGCAACTAAAAAATAATGTCTAATATATTTCAAGTAGCGCTATATTCTTTTTGCATGATTCCTCTTGCTTTTTTTCTAGGAAAAAATACTGAAAAAATATCAGATTATATTGGTGAAAAACAAGGTGGATTGTTAAGTGCTACCATAGGGAATTTACCGGAGTTGATTATGGGGCTTTGGTCTTTGAAATATGGAATGATTGCTATGGCGAAGGCTTCTGTCATAGGAAGTATATTATGTAATATGCTTTTAGGTGTGGGAATAGCTGTAATCTATGGTGGAATAAAATATGGTGAACAAAACTTTAATAAGAATATAGCAAGAACTAATTTCCAAATGCTTGTATTATCCTTAAGCGCTATGATTGTGTTAGCAACTCTAGATGTATATGATAAGCTTTCAGTAAATATAAGTAAGAGTATATGCTTAGAAGTATCTATTGTATTGATGGTTATTTATATATTAGGTCTAATATTTTCCCTATTCACTCATAAGAGAATTTTTGAAACCTCAGAGGAGATAAAAAGTAAAAAAGAAAAGGACAAAGATTTTATATATATAGTAATAAAGTTAATTGTCTTAACTATTTTATTGAATTTTATCGCTGAAAAATTAGTATTCAATTTAAATATTTTTAGCGAGACTTATAATATTTCTGAAGAGTTTTTAGGAATAGTTTTAATACCATTATTAGGAAATATGGGTGAAATAGCATCATCTATAATTAGTGCTGCTAATAATAAAATAAATCTAAGTATAGAGACGTCGATAGGGTCTTGTATACAGATGTCTATGTTTGTGTTACCTATAATGATAATTGCTGCTTCAGTTATGGGAATAGGCATGAATATGATTTATTCAGGATTTGAAGTAATTATGACGGTAATTGCTGTAATAATGTCTTATATAGTGTTTCAGGATGGTAAGACTTATTGGTTTGAGGGTGCTATTTTATTGAGTATATATATAATAATAACTTTAGCATATTACTATATTGCTTAGTAAACCTTAAAATTTCTTTGAGAAATTTTAAGGAATAATTAAAATGAGAAGTATTATCTTATGGATATAAGGTAATATTTCTCTATTTTTTTAATATAATATTTATGATAACGGTCAAAGGAAGTGATAAGTTGACGTATAGAAAAGTTATTGAAACTTGTTATTGTGATATAAATAATTTAAGTGACTTACTTGGAAAACTTGTTGGTTCATATACTGCATTGGTTGGAGCTGCTGGTGAGTTAAATAAAATTGCATTGAGTAGCAAAAGTGAGATTAATAGAACTTTAGATAGAGTAGAAGATCTAGGGTATGTTATAGACGAAGCAATAAAAGCTCTAGATTGTAGTGTATGTAATTATGGGACTTATTGCAAGGTTAAATCTGGAACTATGAAACCTCATATAGTAGAAAAGCATGTGTCAACTGAAATTCATAGAGATTTTATTTCAGAGTAGAAATAAAAAATATCTTTTAAATTAATTTGCTTAATCTTATATTTTTTTGTTTTATGGATAAAATAAATTTGAGGTGATGCAAATGTATGTAAAGGATATTATGACTATAAATGTTGTAAGTGCCAATCCTGAGAGTACTGTAGAGTCTGTAGCAGATTTAATGAAAAACCACCATATAGGAATGGTTCCAATCTGTGATGATAATAATAAAGTAATAGGTGTGATCACAGATAGAGATATAGTTTTAAGAAGTGTATCACAGGGGGAAGAATGTAAAAATCAAAGGGTAAGAGAAATTATGACATCTAATCCTACACTTATAAGTAGAGAGATAGATATAAATGAAGCAGCTGATATAATGGGAAGAAAACAAATAAGACGTTTACCTGTTATTGATGATAGCGGACTTATAGGGATAATTTCTTTAGGAGATGTATCCCAAGAGTTAGAACATAAAGATACAGCAGGAGAAGCATTAAGTAATATCTCTAGTTATAGTTCTTCGGAAAATTAATAAACAAATTTAAATAATCCATGGATATCCATGGATTATTTTATTTGTTTATTTAAATATTTCAAATTATATATTATAATATTGAGGTATAAGAGAAAGTATAGTAATAAATTTACTATACTTTCAATAATTTTTTAGTATAAAATTATGTATTTATAAATGAGAAAAAAGGAATATTAAGTTTAGATTAAAGTTAACTATAGTATGGGTGTAAAAACTTAAAGAAGGTGTTAAGGGGGAATTTATAATGAAAAAGGTTAAATTTATTTATAATCCCTATTCAGGTGAAAATGCAATATTATCACAGTTAGATAAGGTTATAAAAGTTCATCAAAAGTATGGGTATACTGTAATACCGTTTAGAATATCTTATGAATATGATGTTCAAGACGCTTTTAAGGATATTCATAATAATTATGAATATATTTTAGTTGCAGGTGGAGATGGAACAGTTGATAAAATTTTAAATATAATGATGACATTGAATATCAAGAAGCCATTAGCTATTATACCAACTGGTACAGCAAATGATTTTAGTAAACTTATGAATTTAGGTGATGATGTAGAAGAAATTTGTGAAAAGATTTTAACCAGTAAACCTAAAAGAGTAGATGTAGGAAAAATAAATGATAAATATTTTATTAATGTAGCAAGCACAGGACTATTTACTGATATATCTCAAAAAACTGATGTTAATTTAAAAAATACTATGGGTAAATTAGCTTATTACCTAAAGGGTATAGAGTCATTGCCTAATTTTAGAAGACTTAAGGTGGAGGTTGATTCTAAAGAATTACAATATGAAGGCTATATGTATCTAATGCTTGTTTTCAATGGTAAAACAGCTGGGAATTTTAAATTAGGATATAAGTCAGAAATAGATGATGGTCTTTTAGATGTAATAATAATAAAAGCTGGACATATGAAGGATATAATATCAATATTCTTTAATATTCTAAAAGGTGAGCATTTAGAGGGTGTACCAGGAGTTCTTTATTTTAAAACTAAAAAACTAAAAATAGAATGTGAAGAGGATATAGTTACTGATATAGATGGAGAAAGAGGACCAGATTTTCCTGTTACTATAGAATGTATGCCTAAGGCTCTTAAGCTTTTAGGATTTTAATTAATAAAATTAATTAAAAGAATAAGTAATAATCTAAGCAAAATTTTAATAATTATAAGTAACATTAATTTAAATGGAGTTGAAGTATGAAGTCTTATTTATATTTAGGTTACTTAATAAGTATGTTTTTAATAACGTATATAAGTATTATATATACTAAAAAGTATGCCCCTAATAAAATAAAGGTAATTTATATATGCTTATTTTCGCTAATCTTTATAAGAAATGCAGTTTTATTTTACACGTATCTAAGTAATAATCTAACTAACTTATATTTAGCAAAGGGCATAATATATTTTAATTTGTTATGTTTCCCAATAGCAGGTATAATGAGCTTCTATATTTTCTTAAGGGATAATAAGTTTAATTTTAATAACATTTTAGGAGTTATAGGTATACTGTTTATTTCTTATATTGTTAATGTTTACTTAAATGAAGCAAATATTAATTTAATAGATTCTTTAGGATACATATTTGTTTCAAGCAATATTAAGTTTATTAAAATATTTACCCTAGTACTATATGGAAGCATAATGCTTATAAGCTTAAGAATATTTAGTGGAAAAGCTTCTAATAAATTTGGTGGTACTTTAATTGTTATATCCTCTATAACAACTATAATATGTAATTATCTTTTTTATGGTAATGATGCTATGATTATAACTACATACTTAAGTGAAGTACTTTGGGTAATGACGTTGTTTTATAGTTTAATAAGATTTAAAAAAAGTCATTAAAATAAAAGTTGCTGCATAACAAAACTGTTATACAGCAACCTTTTTATTTTCTTCTACTTTTTTGCTTAGAAGATTTGTTTTTAGAGTTTTTATTATATGTATTCTTAGAATCTTTTTTATTTATATCAGTATTTGTAGGCTTCTTTTTAGAAGATTTTTTATTATCAAAGTTACCTTTAGGTCTATGTTCAGGTATCAAACAATTCTTGCCATGACCTATTAAATCTTCACGGCCTGCAGTTATTAAGGCTTCTTTTACTAAAGCATGGTTTTTAGGATCTCTATATTGAAGTAGAGCTCTTTGAAGATTTTTTTCATGCTGCTTTGTAGGAGTATATACTTTTTCCTTAGTTATAGGATTTATACCAGTGTAATATATAGTTGTAGAAAGACTTCCTGGTGTAGGATAAAAGTCTTGTACTTGCTCTGGATTATATCCCATATCTCTAATATACTCAGCCAATTCTATTGCTGCATGTAAATCACTACCAGGATGACTTGACATAAGATAAGGAACTAAATATTGCTTCATATTTAACTTATCATTTATATCAAAGTATTTTTTTGAAAATCTATCATATACTTCCCTCGTAGGTTTACCCATTTGAGCTAAAACTTTATCGCTTATGTGTTCAGGAGCTACTTTTAATTGACCACTTATATGATGTTTACAAAGCTCTTCAAAGAATTTTGTGTTTTTATCATATATAAGATAGTCATATCTAATACCAGAACGAATAAATACTTTTTTCACTCCAGGAAGTTTTCTAACTTTCTTTAATAGATTTAAGTATTCACTATGATCTACTATTAGATTTTTACAAGGGGTAGGATGCATGCATTGTTTATGTTTACACACTCCAACCTTTTCTTGCACTTTACATGCTTTACTTCTAAAGTTAGCAGTAGGTCCGCCAACATCATGTATATATCCTTTAAAGTCATCTAAAGTAGTTAAAAGCTTAGCTTCATTTAAAATTGAGTTTTCACTTCTCTTCTGTATGACTCTTCCTTGATGGAAGGTTAAAGCACAAAATGAACAAGAACCGTAGCATCCTCTATGACTTGTAATAGAATATTTAACCTCTTTTATAGCTGGAATACCACCATCCTTTTCATAAACAGGATGATAAGTTCTAGTATAAGGTAAATTATAAACCCTATCCATTGCCTCATCACTTAGTGGAAATTGAGGAGGATTTTGAATTATGTATCTACTATCATGAGGCTGGACTATAATCTTTCCTCTAAGAGCATCTTGCTCTTGAGATTGCACCTTAAAGCTTTCTGCATATAAAAGTTTATCACTTATAACCTCTTCATAAGAAGGTGAAACTACATAATCAGAAATATCATCTAAGGAGTTACTTGTATATACAGTACCTCTTACATTTTTTATTTCTTTAATATCCATTCCATAGGACATTAAGTTGGCTATTTCAATTACAGGTTTTTCACCCATGCCGTAAATCAATAAGTCAGCTTTAGAGTCTAATAAGATACTTTTTCTAACTTTATCGCTCCAATAGTCATAATGGGCAAAACGTCTTAAACTAGCCTCTATTCCACCTATAATAATAGGAATATCTTTAAAAGCTTCTCTAATTTTATTGCAATATATTAATACTGCCCTGTCAGGTCTATAGCCACTTTTACCACCAGGAGAATAGAAGTCATCACTTCTTTTCTTTCTAGCTGCAGTATAGTGGTTTACCATTGAATCTATGTTACCAGAGTTGACTAAAAATCCATATTTAGGTCTTCCAAGTTTCTTGAAATCATTTGTATCTTTCCAATTTGGTTGAGCAATAATACCTACTGTAAATCCTTCACTTTCAAGAAGTCTCCCTATTATGGCAGTTCCAAATGAAGGATGATCAACATATGCATCACCAGTAACTATTATAAAATCAAGTTGATCAATACCGGATTTTTTTAAGTCTTCTTTGCAAATAGGTAAAAACTTTTTTGCTATATTCATAAAAATTCCTCCGAAAGAACTTAAAAATAAGTATGGTTAATTGCGTTTAGTTTTAATATTAACACAATAGATATAAAATATAAAGCACTATGTGGTTATGAGGAGAATCATAGTATATTTAAGCTATAGGTTTTAATGTGAGTAGATGATTAAGGGAGGGCTCTACTTTTATATGTATTTTTAAAAGTCTATAATAAGCTTAAATGGTTATAATTAAAAGTATGTGAAGAGTTATAATAAACAAAGTGGACATATTATTATCATAAAAAATAAAAAGTAGAGGAATATATAAGGTTTAGGAATATAATGGAATTGATGGCTTTTTAGAATAATATACAAAGTTTGAATTATACACTTTTGAAAAGTTAAAAAGTTCAGAAAATATTAGCAAGCTTAAGAAAAGAGGAGAAAATATATAGATAAATTAAAAAGATGGTCTAAATTTATCTAAAATCAAATTTTTTTGACATTAATTCCTTTTATCATTGCTGAAAATATAATATAATATTAAGTATGAGATAATTTTTTTATTAAGGGGGGATTAAACCTATGGAATCAGGGCCTCATAGTAGGAGCTATAAAATTAAAAATAAAATATTGAGCATCTTATAATAGAGGAGATGTATATCAAGTAACTAAGTTTTATAAATATAATTTAAGGTAAAAGTTATATTTATAAAGCTTATATACTGATATATTGAAGTAATACTGTAAAGTTTAGGCTATGTAATAAGGATTTATTTGCACAGTTTAAATTTAATTTAGTATTATTAAACTCCTCTATAGTAAGAGGGGGAGGATTAATATGACTAAATTAACTACTTTCTTTTTAAATAAGATTTATAACAGAAAGGTCTATGATGAATTCGATGAGTGCATAGGAACAATTTATGATATCTATGTAACAACTAAGGAAGGTTATCCTAGAGTAATAGGTTATAGAATAAAGAAAGATAGAGAAATTATGGATTATGAGTTTAGGTCCATAGACTTTTGTGAAGAAAACCAAAAGATATGGATACAGGTAAGAGGTGTAAAAGAAATCATCCCAAGAAATTACTCTTATCTTTTAATTAAGGATTTACTGAAGAAAAAGATTGTTGACGTTAATGGTAAAAAGGTAGTTAGAGTTGATGATATACGTATGGCTAAGATACTGGGAGAAATTAGAGTTTTAGCTGTAGATTCAGGTGTATTAGCTATATCTAGAAGATATAGAATAGATAAGTTTGTAAAGGGGATTTACAAACTTATGGGTAAAAAGTTTACTGATAGTATAGTTTTGTGGGAAAGTGTTGAATCCCTAGAGCAAGATAAAGAAAGTTTAAAACTGAATGTATCTTACGAGAGATTATCTAAGTTTAAACCTGCGGATATAGCTGATATATTAGAGGAATTAGAAGCTGAATATAGAAATAAAATCTTTGAAAGCTTAGATTTAGAATTAGCGTCAGAAACCTTAGAAGAATTAGATTCAGATATAAGAATAGCTATATTAGAAACAATAAGTGAAAATAAGGTTATGGAAATATTAGATACTATGCCTAATGATGAAGTAGCTGATATTTTAGAGGAAATGGATAAAGAAAATGCTGAAAGATTGCTTCATAGCTTAGAAAAAGAAGATGCTGATGAAGTAAAAAGACTTATGAACTATGATGATGATTTAGTAGGTAGTATTATGAATAAAGATTTTATTGCATTTAATACTAATATAACAGTAGGTGAACTTTTAGAACTAATAAGAGAAACTAAGCCTGATGATGAAGTAACTTATTATAGTTATTTTGTTGATGATGAAGAGAAGCTTCAAGGGGTAATATCATTAACAGAGTTAGTTTTAGCAAAGCCTGAGAGTAGAATAAAGGATATTATGGATTTAGATGTTATTAGTGTTAAAGATACTGATAAAATAAATAAATCCTTTGAACTTATATTGAAATATAATTATTTATCTTTACCTGTTACAGATGTAAATGATAAGTTGTGTGGAGTAGTAATAATTAATGATATTATAGAGGAAGTTTTGCCACACTCATTTAAGAAAAAAATAAGTTAAAATCAAAAAGTTAGGTATATATTATTATATCTAACTTTTTTTATTAACTATTCAGTAGAATAACATATGTATCATAACTTTACAGTTAAATAAAAATATAATATAATACATAAAAAGAGAATTGACAGAAAATTTTAACATTGCTTAAAGGGATTCAAAGGGGGGAACCTTTCATATGAAGGATGACTATGATGAGTTATTCAGGATTTTATATGATAGGTATTATGATGGTATTTACAGATATATATTTGCCAATGTAAAGAATAAGTGGAACGCAGAGGATATTGTATCAGTAGTATTTACGAAGCTTTATATCAATAGAGAAAAGATTACAGATATAGAGGGAAGTAAAAATTGGATTTATAGAATAGCTAGAAATGCTATAATAGACTATTACAGAGCCAACAATAAAGTTATACCTATAAATTATATTTTAGATAGTAGCAACTTTGAAGAAGGTTATGATAATATCTTAATCCAAGAAGAGTTTGAAGAGGTTTTTAAAATAATAGATGAATTACCTAATGAAACGAAAAACTTCTTAAAACTAAGATATTTTGAAGGATTAAAGTTTAGGGAAATTTCTGAGGCTACTAATACTTCGGAGAGTACTGTGAAAACCACTGTGAGCAGAGCTATCAAAAGGGTGAAAAAAATCTACGAAAATAATTCAGTAGAGGATGAGATGTCACTTTAATATTGCAAATATAACATTAACCGAGTAAATACTAAGGTCTCTATATTAATACCTAGATATTGTATGTTTCGAAGAGTAAACACAAAGAAGAAAAGCAGGAATTATAAAAGCTACATAAATAATTTATGTAGCTTTTCTTTTAGATATTATTTTTCACAAGAGTATTTAACTATTAAGTCTAAAGTAGCTAATACTGAATCCATGTGAGTTCTTTCATAAGCATGAGAAGCATATATTCCGGCACCTATTAAAGCAGTTCTAATATCCCAACCAGCTCTTAATGCAGAAGATGCATCTGAACCGTAGTGAGGATATATATCAACTTTGTATCCTATATTATGAGTTTTACAAAGCTCAACAAGTGTTCTTCTTAATTCATAATCGTATGGACCAGAAGAGTCCTTAGCGCAGATACAAACATCATACTCAGTTGAGTTTTGATCTAATCCTGGACAACCCATATCAACAGCTATAAATTCCTTTGTATTAACTGGTATAGCAGCTGAAGAACCATGTCCTACTTCTTCATAGTTACTAAAGAAAAAGTTAGTTGTATAAGGTAACTCAGTTTTGTTTTCAACAAAGTATCTTATTGCAGATAATAATATACCAACACTAGCTTTATCATCTAAGTGTCTAGATTTAATAAATCCACTTTCAGTTATTGTAGTTCTAGAGTCAAAAGATATAAAGTCTCCAACTTCAATTCCTAGCTTTTCTACGTCTTCTGCTGAGAAAACTTTTTCATCTATTACTATTTCCATGTTTTCAGCACTTCTTTTTAATGATTCACAATCAGAGCTGATGTGAACAGAAGGTTTGATTGTTTGGATAGTCGCAGAATAAGTTTTACCAGATGCGGTATGAATAATACAGTTTTCTCCTTCAACAGATGTCATCATGTATCCGCCAACAGGTGCTAAACCTAAAGTTCCACTTGATTTAACACTTTTAACCATACCACCTAAAGTATCAACGTGAGCTGAAAATGTTCTTTGATATTCATCATTAGCACCTTTTATAGTAGCTATAAGAGCGCCTTTATTTGTTTTAGTATATTGAACATTTAAGTTTTTAAGCTCATTTTCTATATAGTTTATAGCCTTAGCAGTAAACCCTGTTGGACTTGGTGTAGTAAGGATGTCTTTAAGATAGCCTTTTAATGCTTCAATATTATAATTCACTGTAATACCCCCTAAAGTTTCGAAAATTTTGAATACTACTAAATTGTAGCATAATTATAAGTAGATTTCATCATATCTTTATTGAAGTAGAGTAATTATTTAAAACTATAAGTTTAAATTAACTATAATAGTTGGAATAAAATAAGCCTGAAGACTCTATATATAGTTATAGATAGTTTTAAGTATATATAAATGAAGTTACATAATTTAGATAGGAAAAAAATCTTAATAAGCAAAAAGAGTGGGGGATATATGAGAAAGAAGGTAGCTATAATAGGAGCTTTAGTTTTTTGTGCAGCACTAATAGAGTTTTCTTGTAGTTTTTGGAATGTAAGTGATAAAATTTATCCAGGAGTATTTGTGGAGAACATAGATCTTAGTTATTTAACAAAAGAAGAGGCTAAACAAAAGATAGAAGAGACTTATTTAGTTGATCAAAAAAATAGAAGTATTACAACTGAGATAAATGACAATGAATTTGAAATAAGTTTTAGTGATTTAGGGGTACAGTATAATACTGATGAAATAATAGCAAAATCTTTTGCTGAAGGACGAGATAAAAATATTTTCAAATCTTATATAAGGTTAAAAAAGAAAAGTATAGATGAGTTTAAGTTATCCTTTAATTTAGATGAGGAGGCTTTTAAGCAGTATATAGATAATATTAAGTGTAAGGCTTGTAGATGTAGCGAAGATGCAAAAATTGAAATAAATAATGGGGATATTAAGGTATATAGTGAAGTTATAGGATTAGAGTTAGAAGAAGATAAATTAAGAGAAGATATAATTAATAAGCTCATGGAGGATCATGGAAAAGATAATATATTAGTTGTAGGAGAGATTAAGGAGATTATTCCTAGGATATTAGAAAAAGATCTGAAGAGTATAGATTCTGTAATTTCATCCTATGAAACAAGTTTGTATAACTCCGGTGAGTCTAGAAATAAAAACATAGAGATAAGTACAAAGGCTGTAAATGGAACTCTTGTAATGCCTGGAGATGAGTTTAGCTTTAATAAAATAGTAGGAGCTAGGACAAGTAATAAAGGCTATGAAAATGCTAAGGTAATAGTTAATGATAAGTACCAAGATGATGTTGGAGGGGGAGTATGTCAGGTATCATCTACACTACATAATGCTATTATTAGAACAGATATAAATCCTACGGAGAGGCATGGACATAGTAAGTTGGTAAGTTATGTTGATAAAGGCTATGATGCAACAGTTTCTTATGGATATCTTGATTATAAGTTTATTAATACTCTTCCATATCCAATTTATATAGAGGGAAATGTAAAAAGCAATTTAGTATATTTTAAAATATATTCAGCTAAGTCTATAAACTCAAGGCGTTATGAAATAAGAACGGTAAATGAAAAGTTGCTTAAACCACATAGAATAATTCAAGAGGATGGAACTAAGGGGATAGGTTATACAGAAATAAAACAACAGGGTGAGGCAGGCTGGAGTGCTGATATTTATAGGTATATTTATGAGGAAGGTGAACTTGTAGATAAAAAGCTTATATATAATGTAAACATAAAACCTAAAGACGAGATAGTAATAATAGGTGTTAAAAAATAAAGAAAGTATAAATACCTCTAATAGTATAGTTTAGAGGTATTTATACTTTTTATAAAATAACTATTAAATTAAGATTTAAGGGCATAAAAAACTTATTGTTTTTAGTTTAGAAGTAATAAGGTACGAAATTGCAACAGCAGTTATTAGTGTTATTACTTCCACAATTATTATTGTTATTGCTCATAGAGTACCATAAAAGGAATAATACTACTATGAATAAAATAAAGTCATTACTATGATTGTTGTTATTGCAGCAAGTTCTTCTTATCTTTTTAACTGGTTTAGGTGGTGGAGTACAACAATCACATTTAGTATTTTCTATATCAGTCTCACAGTTTTTAAAGAATAAATCTTCGCCACAATCTTCTATAATAGTTGTGTTTGAATTAGGTGAGTTGAAAGTTGTATCAGCAAAGAATTCTTCCTCTGTAAATGAAGAAGTAGAATCATTTGATGAATTTTCACTAGTGTAATTAAACTTAGCTAAAAACTCTTCTTCATAGTTTCTTGAGTCTTCTAATGAAGAGAAGTTATCTTCAAATATTTCAACATCTTCAGTAGTGTCATTAATTTGATTAGCATAATCATTAAAGAATTTTGTTTCAAAGTTTTCATCGGTATTGGTATTTTCTAATATTTCATCATTACTTGAAGTGTTTGAAGTAGATAATTTTTCTCCTACGTAGTCTTTGAAATCATCTTCAACAAAGTCAAGTGAAGAATTAGAAACTCCAATGTTAGTTTCGGTTTCGCTATAAGAGTCATTATAAAAGTCTCCATGTTCAGGAGATTTATAGTTTGGATCACAAGGTGCAATTACTTCAGGTTCAGTATTGATGTTAGAAGAACTTACTATTTCTTCTTCATTAGAAATGTTATCTACAGTAGAAGATGTGTTATAAGTTACATTAGAAGTAATATCTTCATTCATATTCTCGAAGATAAATTCATCATAATTAAAATCTTTATCTTCGTCACTATTAGAAGAGTTTGTATCTAATTCAATATTTGAATCTTCTATAACTACATTTTCTTCAGGTAGATTTTCTTGTTGTGAACCTTCATTGGACTCATAGGAATTAGTATAATAGAATCCTTTGAAGTATTCATCACCTTTAGCGAAGTTTTCTAAAAACTCTCCATAGCTCCAAAGAGGACTTGAATGTCCACAGTCATTAGTTACAAAGTTTGAGTCTAACTCACCATCTGCATTTGTTGCATTATAAATAACAGGGTCATTGTTACTAATTTCTCCATCCTCAGAGTGATCCATTACAATTTGAGAATCCTCTATAACAAAGTTACTTTCTTCAAGAGAAGTTAGATCTTCATTTATATTTTTACCTTCGCTATCTGTTAAAACTTCAGTATTTATTGAATCCATATCTTTAGTATTAGTTGATTCGGTATAAGTTAAATCATCATTAGATATATCTTTAGTATTAAAGCTTTCATCTTGATGAGAACCATCATCAATGGTGAAAATACAATCATATGAAGATGCACCGTTGTTTTGTATTACAAAGGTATTGTTTTTTCCTTTAACAGCCATAATGTTTTCCTCCTAGTTTATTTATGAAAGGTAATAATTTAGGGTATAACTCTTCAGTATAAAATAAATCATAGAAATTGATCTATACTTCCAAAATATGAAAATTTGATTTACTTTGACACAAATATGTTTAATTAAATAAAAATGGATAAAATAAAATTACCACCATTCACTACTTTGTGAATGGTGGTAAAAAACTATAGGAAATTTATATGATAACTAGTATTATAGGGCAGTTAATCCTAAATATTTAGCTATCTTTTTAGACATACTCGGTGGAGTATAAAGAGTATGCTAGTTAGCAAGTTTTAATTAAGCTATTCTTAAGTTAGCTTGAGCTATAAGTTGAGTAGCAACTAATTCAACTAAATCTACGACTCTTGCAGAATATCCCCACTCATTATCATACCAAGCTGCAACTTTAACCATGTTTTTTTCTATAACTATAGTAGAAAGTGCATCAACTATAGTAGAACGGTCATCACCTTTATAGTCAACAGAAACTAAAGGTAATTCGCAGTATCCAAGAATACCTTTCATTTCGTTTTCAGAAGCTGCTTTGAAAGCTGAATTAACTTCTTCAGCTGTAACATCTTTACTTAACTCACAAACTAAATCAGTAATTGATACTGTTGGAGTAGGAACTCTTAAAGCGAATCCATTTAACTTACCTTTTAATTGAGGTAAAACTTTAGCAACAGCTTTAGCTGCACCAGTTGAAGTTGGAACTATTGATTCGCAAGCAGCTCTTGCTCTTCTTAAATCTTTATGTGATTTATCTAAAATGTTTTGATCGTTTGTATAAGAGTGTATTGTTGTCATAAGACCTTTAACAATACCGAATTTTTCATCTAATACTTTTGCAACAGGAGCAAGACAGTTAGTTGTACAAGAAGCATTTGAAATTAAAGAATGCTTAGCTACATCTAAATCGCCATCGTTAACACCCATAACAACAGTTATATCTTCATTTTTAGCAGGTGCAGTTATTATAACCTTTTTTGCACCAGCTTCTATATGCATTAATAAATCTTCACGTTCTTTAAATTTACCAGTTGATTCTATTACAACGTCTACACCTAATTCTCCCCATGGAATATCCTTTGGAGAAGCGCATCTAGTAACCTTTATTTCTTTTCCGTTTACAGTAAGAGCATTTTCAGTTGCTTGTACATCTCCTCTAAAAGTTCCGAAACAAGAGTCATATTTAAATAAGTGAGCTAGGCTAGCACTTTCACCTCTAGCGTTAATAGCAACTATCTCAAAATTACTATTAGGATTTTCACTCATTATTCTTAATACAGTTCTTCCGATTCTTCCAAAGCCATTTAAACCTACTTTAATACTCATATTAGTACCCCCGATTATTAATTTATATATTTAATGCTATATAATATGTTATAAAACAATTATGTGCTACATTTAAAGTTTAATTAGTATAACATATTTATATAATATATAAGCTTATATGTCAATAACCAATAATTAAATTATCGGTTGTTTTTTTTGAATATGAGAAATTATATTGGAATTTCAAGTTATAGCTCTTGAATACTACATAAGGTTTTTATAAAGTCTATACATTCTAAGGTTTTAATATGAGAGTCAATAGTATATCTAAATTAGATTTATAAATAATCTGATTTAGATATATTAGAATTTATTATTATGTAATTTAATGTATTTTGTATTAATTATCATGTGGAAATTTACTTAGTAATAGTTTAAAATGAGTAAGATTATATAGGATAAGAAAGATTTTTATGTTTCCTATAGAGTATTTATTACAAATTAAACATTGATGAATGAGTATGCTATAGTTAAAGTCCAAATAATAAGAACTAACTCAATTATAATTAAAAATAATCAGTATTAAAGTTATAATAAAAAGATAACTCTGCAATATGTGTTAATACAAGGTAAATAAACTATTAAAAAATTATGTTTACAGTGTGTTTATCAATAATATACTTAAAATCTATTAGTAAAAACAACTTTAATTATGATAAAATAAGTAGTAAGTTATTTTTAAATAAGGGAAGTGGTTTTGTGGGACATAGTTATTTTAACTTTCAAGGTGAGCTTGGACAAGAAATCTTTGTTAATCAATGGACTCCCGAAGAAGGAGTAGAACTAAGAGGGGCAATCCAAATAGCTCATGGAGCATCAGAACATTCGTATAGATATAATGAAATAGCTCAGTATTTAAATCAATTCGGATATATTGTTTATGCAAATGATCATAGAGGACATGGTAAAACTGCTACGTCAGAAAAAGAATTAGGATTTTTTGATTATGAAGATGGATGGTTTAAGGTTGTAGAGGACATGCATAGTTTAAATGAAATAATAAAAAGCAATCATGAGGAACTTCCAATATTTCTAATGGGACACAGTATGGGTTCATTCTTAACAAGGACCTATATAACTTTATATGGTAAGGAACTTAATGGTGCTATAATATCAGGGACAGGTCAACAACCTAAAATTGCAATTCATACAGGAAAGATTATAGGAAAATTTGAAGTAAATAGAGTTGGAGTTAATAAGGTAAGTAAGCTTATGCAAAACTTAACTTTTGGTGGATTTAATAAAAAGTTCCGTCCAAATAAAACGGACTTTGATTGGTTAACTAGAGATGAAAAAGAAGTAGATAAATTTATTAAAGATAAAAGATGTGGTCAAGATTTTACTTCAGGTTGCATTTTAGACTTACTTAATGGTTTAAGTTACTTAAGAGATGAGAAGAATATGAATAGAATCCCTAAAGAATTACCTATATTTATTTTTTCTGGTGATAAAGATCCAGTAGGTGATATGGGCAAGGGAGTAAAAAAGCTTCGTAAGCAATATGAAGACTTAGGTATAAAAGATATTCAATTTAAATTATATCCTGAAGGTAGACATGAAATGTTAAATGAAATAAATAAGCAAGAGGTATATGAAGATATAAGATCATGGTTAGATAGACACTTGTAAATTAAGATTAATTAAGGATATAATTTTAAAAGTCATAATTACATTAAAATTAAATGTTATTATTTTTAATTAGCAATTATTCATACATAGCATAATATGGCATAGATTTTAATGTGAAGATAAATTTATATAATACAATGGCAGTAAATAGACATACTAGTTTAGGAGGATTTTAATCTATGGAGAATTTGAATATAGTATTATTTCAACCTGAAATTCCACAAAATACAGGTAACATAGGAAGAACTTGTGTACTTACTAATAGTAAATTACATTTAATAAAACCTTTAGGGTTTAGTTTGGATGAAAAACAACTAAAAAGAGCGGGCTTAGATTATTGGCCAGAATTAAATTTAGAAATACATGAGTCCTTTGAAGAGTTTAGAGAGAAATATAAAGATGGGAATTTTTACTTTTGTACTACTAAAGGAGCTAAGAATCATTCGGATGCTAAGTTCCAAAAGGGCGATTTCTTAATATTTGGAAGAGAATCTTCGGGTTTACCACAGGAAGTTAGAGATGTAAACCCAGAGGGATGCATAAGAGTACCAATGGTAAATACTACAACGAGATCATTAAATCTTTCAAATACAGTATCTATAATAGCTTATGAGGCTTTAAGACAAATTGGTTACCCAGAGATGAAATAGGAGGAATGAAGGTGGATAAGATAAAGATAATTACAGATAGTACCTGTGATTTACCTAAAGAAGTTGTTGAGAAGTATGATATAGAAGTTATACCTCTTATAGTTAATATAAATGGGGAAAGTTATTATGATGGAGTAAATCTAGTATTTCCAGAACTAGTTCAAAAGATGGAATTCTCTGATGAGTTCCCGACAACGTCACAAATAAATCCTCAAAGATTTATGGAACACTATAAACCTTACTTAGAGCAAGGATATAAGATATTATCAATACATCTTTCCTCTAAAATGAGTGGTACATATCAATCATCATGTATTGCTAAAGAAACACTTGAAACAGAAGACATAGTTACTATTGATAGTTTGAATGTTACAGCAGGCTTAGGAATATTAGTTTTAAAGGCTGCTATGTTAAAAGAAAAGGGCTTATCTATTGAAGAAATAGAATGTAAGATAAAACAAGCTATACCACATGTTAAAAGTTCACTAGTATTTGGATCTTTAGAGAACTTAGTTAAAGGTGGAAGATTATCAAGAACAACAGCTGCAATAGGAAACCTTTTGGGTATAAAGCTTATAATGGAAGTAAATGACGGTGAAATGAAGGTTAGGGAAAAGGTAAGAGGAACTAAGAAGGCAGTTAAAAATGCCTTTAGTTATATGAAAGAAAAAGGTATAAATAAGGAAGATCCTGTATTATTTGAGAAGACAGGTGATAAGGAACTAGAAGAGTTAGTGCGTAATAATATAAAAGATATATGTGAAAATTACGTAGAAGTTAATGTAGGATGTGTTGTAGGGGTTCACTCAGGACCTACTGCGTCTGGGGTGTTTTTTATCGAAGATTATTAAAAAATGGCTATCATAAATGATATTTCTGACATTGTTAAAATATTATTAAAGTTTTCCTATATAACTTATAGAAAATTATAATAAATAAATTTTTAAAAACTATAGAAATTTTGCGACAATTATTATATAATAAGTTTGTCGGCAGGGAAGAAAAGCTTGAATACAAAGTTTAGAGAAAAACCTGCTAAATAATAAAACTTAAAAAAGAAAAAAATGGATGAAGTTTTCGAGAGATGATTTACCGAAAAATATTGTTAATCTGAAAATTAAAGGGTTAATAATTAAACAGGTAAATAGCCGAAGGAATAAGGAAAGTCTTAGCCGATGTATCCGAACATCTCAGGCAAAAGTATCGAAAATGGACATAACTCTGGAAAGCTAAAATAGAGCACCGACGGAGCAAATCTCTCAGGTACCAAGACAGAGTATAGGGCTAATTATTAATTATTATTTATTTACTAATTAATTAAAAGTTTACCTATGCTCTGTCTTTATTAATGTAAAGCGATAGGAGAGAAGGACAATGATTGAACCATTATTTATAGTAACAAACAATCCATTATCACTAGAAAAGTTCAAAGGCGAATTTGAAGTGGAATTTATAGATGGAGAAGTAAGCGAAGTATATAAGGTTATCAGAGACAAAATTCATATGGGACATAAGTTACTAACTCATCCACTAATGAGTAGTATAAAACCTAATGAAACTCCTTATAGAACTGTTTGTCTTTCGGTAAAAAAAATTCAAGGGGTTGACCTAGACTCATTGAGTTTGATAGAAAATAGTATAATGACATTAGATAAGTTTTTGAATATTTCACCATTACCGAAGTATTCAGAGGACATAATGTATGATTTTCAAGTTATAGATCATGATTTAATACATCATGCTTTAAATTAAAGGAGGATTTTACCATGTCAAAGATTTTTGATACTATTATCATTGGTGGAGGTCCAGCAGGTTTATCAGCAGGTTTATATGCAGCTAGATCTAAGATGGATACATTAATAATTGAAAGAGCTAAGTTTGGCGGACAAGCTACAACTACAGACGAGTTAGAGAACTATCCAGGATCAATCGAAGATTGTACAGGTACTACTTTAAGTGAAAGAATGAGAAAACAAGCTGAAGAGTTTGGAGTAAATTTCACTAAAGATACAGTTACTAAAGTTGAATTAGAAGGTGACGTTAAAACAGTTATCTGTAACAACGAAACTTACCAAGCTAAGACAATCATCATTGCAACAGGTGCTACTCCAAGATTAGGTGGTTTCAAGAACGAAATCGAACTAAGAGGAAAAGGTGTATCTTACTGTGCAACATGTGATGCTGACTTCTTTACAGAGTTAGATATCGCTGTAATCGGTGGTGGAGACTCAGCTATAACTGAAGCTATATACTTAAGTAAATTTGGTGAAACTGTAACAGTTATCTACAGAAAAGGTAAAGAAAACTTAAGAGCAGCTAAATCATTATTAGAAAAAGCATTCAATAATCCAAAAATCAACTTCGTATTTGATACAGTAGTTGAAGAAGCTATCGACAACGATGGAATCTTAGGTGGATTAATGGTTAAAAACACTAAGACAGGTGAAGTTAGTAAATTAGCTGTTGATGGATGTTTCGTATTCGTTGGTTACAACCCAATTTCTGAATTATTCAGAGGTACAGTTAACATGACTGAAAGAGGAGACATAATCACAGACGAAAACATGAAAACTAATATACCAGGTGTATTTGCAGCAGGTGACGTTAGAGAAAAAACTTTAAGACAAGTTATCACTGCAGCAGCTGATGGTGCTATAGCAGCAACTCAAGCTGAACACTACATCGAAAATCATAAATAATTTTAAAAAAATACGACTATATATTTAAAATTGTTGAAACATTTAGAATTATAGTTTAAAATTACAGAGAATGTTTAATAATATTGGAGTATTTAGAATAGTTAGACATTCAAAAATTGATGGAGGTCAGAAATATGTTAGAATTAAACAAAGAAAATTGGGAACAAGAAGTTACTAATGAAACTGCTAAACCAGTATTCGTAGATTTCTGGGGAGACAAATGTGAAATCTGTAAGCAATTAATGCCAGGTGTTCACGGATTAGAAGAAAAATATGCAGATAAAATCAAATTTGCTAGCTTAAACACAAGTGGATGCAGAAGACTTGCTATAGGGCAAAAAGTTTTAGGCTTACCAACTATGAAAATATACAAAAATGGTGAGTGTATTGAAACAATTACTGCTGACAAAATCAGCAACTTAGATGATATCGAAGGATTCATCAAAGCTTACTACGAAACATTATAATTAAAATTCAAAGTGGTATTTTGTGGATAAGGTATCCATAGTGGGTACCTTACTACATGAATATATATGTAAGACGTGTGCTTTCAATATTTCTAGGAGGTGAATTTAATGCGTCTTGAAGTAGGTAAAATTTTTATAAAAGATCTTCAATTTGGTGCAGAAACAAAAGTAGAAAATGGTGTTCTTTATGTTAATAAGGAAGAATTATTAAATGAAATCGGTGGTGACGAAAGAGTTGCTAGTATCGATTTCGAAATCGCTAGACCAGGTGAGTCAGTGAGAATAATTCCAGTTAAAGACGTAATTGAACCAAGAGTTAAAGTAGAAGGAAAGGGTGGAATATTCCCTGGATTCATCAGCAAAGTTGAAACAGTAGGTTCAGGAAGAACTCATGTTTTAAAAGGTGCTGCAGTTGTTACAACTGGTAAAATCGTTGGTTTCCAAGAAGGTATAGTTGATATGTGTGGAGAAGGTGCTAAATTTACACCATTCTCAAAAACAAACAACTTAGTAATTGTAGCTGAGCCTAAAGAAGGAATCGATCAGCACAATCACGAAGAAGCTATTAGAACAATTGGTTTTAAAGCTGCAACTTACTTAGGAAAAGCTGGATTAAATGTTGAACCTGATGAGGTAAAAACTTACGAGACTTTACCAATATTCGAACAAGCAAAATTATATCCAGAATTACCAAAAGTAGTTTATGTTTACATGTTACAAAGCCAAGGATTACTACACGATACATATGTATACGGTGTTGATGCTAAGAAAATCATCCCAACATTTATGTATCCAACAGAAGTATTTGATGGTGCTATAGTAAGTGGTAACTGTGTATCAGCTTGTGATAAGAACCCAAGTTATGTTCACATGAACCACCCAATTATCGAAGAGTTATACGAAAGACATGGTAAAGACTACAACTTTATGGGAGTAATCTTAACTAACGAGAACGTATTCCTTGCTGATAAAGAAAGATCATCTAACTGGGTAGCTAAAATGGTTGAATTCTTAGGTGCTGACGCTGCTATAGTTTCAGAAGAAGGATTCGGTAACCCAGATGCTGACTTAGTTATGAACTGTAACAAAATCACTGATAAAGGTGTTAAGACTGTATTATTAACTGATGAGTACGCTGGACAAGACGGATGTTCTCAATCATTAGCTGACTCTACACCAAAAGGTGACGCTGTTGTAACAAACGGTAATGCTAACGAAGTAATCGTACTTCCAGTAATGGATAAAGTTATAGGACATCCAGAAGCTGCTAAAATTATCGCTGGTGCTAACAACGAAAGTTTAAGACCAGACGGATCAATCGAAGCTGAAATTCAAGTTATCACTGGAGCTACTAGTGAAGTTGGATTCAACTACTTAACAGCTAGAGGATTCTAATTTAATTACTTAATAAAAGAATTTACTTGATATAAATATATTTCAAAGGAGATGTAGTCAAATGTTAAAAGATAAGAAAGTTATCGCTATCGGCGACAGAGACGGTATACCAGGACCAGCTATCGAAGCTTGTGTTAAATCAGCAGGAGCAGAAGTAATATTCGCATCTACAGAATGTTTCGTCTGAACAGCTGCAGGTGCTATGGATCTGGAGATCCAAAACAGAGTTAAAGAATTAACTGAAAAACACGGTGCAGAAAATGTAGTAGTAATCGTTGGTGGAGCAGAGGCTGAAGCTTCTGGATTATCAGCTGAAACAGTAGCAGCAGGAGACCCAACATTTGCAGGTCCTCTAGCTGGTATAGCTTTAGGATTAGCAGCTTACCACATGGTTGAGCCAGAAATCAAAGATGCTTGTGATGCAGCAGTTTATGATGAGCAATGCGGAATGATGGAAATGGTTTTAGACGTAGATGGTATTATCGAAGAAGTTAAAGCTGTTAGAGACGAGTTCTCTAAATATTCTCTTTAATTCTTAGAAACTAATAGTAACTTTACTGTTCAAAAATAAAAAAATAAACTAGCGGGTTTTAAATAGTAACTCCAGTTGAAGGGGGGCAATTACTTTGATTAAAGTAGTTCACTATATTAATCAATTCTTCGCTAACATTGGTGGAGAAGAGATGGCTCATATTGAACCATCATGCAGAGAAGGGTTCGTAGGACCTGGTATGGCATTAGACAAAGCATTTAAAGGAGAAGCTCAAATAGTTAAGACTATTATTTGTGGGGACTCTTACTTCGCTGAGCACCAAGCAGAGGCTGAAGAAACAATATTAGCTATGGTTAAAGAGGCAGGAGCAGATTTATTTATTGCTGGTCCAGCATTCAACGCAGGTAGATACGGTGTTGCTTGTGGTGCTATAGCTACAAAAGTTAAAGAAACTTTAAACATTCCAGTAATAACTGGTATGTATATAGAAAACCCAGGAGCAGATATGTACAAAAAATTTGTACACGTAATTTCTACTAAGAATAGTGCTGCTGGTATGAGAAGTGCAATCGGTCCAATGGCTACATTAGCTTTAAAATTAGCTAATGGTGAAGCTATCGGAACTCCAGCTGAAGAAGGATACATTCCAAGAGGAATCAGAAAGAACTTCTTTGCTGAAGATAGAGGAGCTAAGAGAGCAGTTGAGATGCTTGTTAAGAAGTTAAAAGGTGAAGAATTCGTTACTGAATTCCCAATGCCAGACTTCGATAGAGTTGAACCACAACCAGCTGTTAAAGATATAACTAAAGCTAGAATAGCTATTGTTACATCTGGTGGTATTGTACCAAAAGGAAACCCAGACCACATTGAGTCTTCAAGTGCTTCTAAAATTGGTAAATACGACATCGAGGGTATTGATGATTTAACATCAGAAACTCACGAAACAGCACACGGTGGTCACGACCCTGTATATGCTAACGAAGACCCAGATAGAGTTATTCCAGTTGACGTATTAAGACAAATGGAAAAAGAAGGAAAAATCGGTGCTTTACACAGATACTTCTACTCTACAGTTGGTAACGGTACAGCAGTTGCATCTTCTAAAAAATTCGGTGCTGACACAGCAGCAGAATTAAAAGCAGATGGCGTAGATGCAGTTATATTAACTTCTACGTGAGGAACTTGTACTCGTTGCGGAGCAACGTTAGTTAAAGAAATAGAAAAGGTAATGCCAGTAGTTCACATGTGTACAATTACACCTGTATCTGTAACAGTTGGTGCTAATAGAATTATCCCAACAATAGCAATACCTTACCCATTAGGTAACCCAAATCTTCACAGAGAAGAAGAAGTTGCTTTAAGAAGAAAGTTAGTTGAAAATGCATTAAAAGCTTTAGAAACTGAAATTTCTGAGCAAACAGTATTTGAATTCTAATTTGAACTTATAATATATGAATTAGGGAACTCTAGTTCCCTAATTCTATGTATAAGGTAGCCATTATTTTCTATTATAAAAAAAACTTTTTTGATATCAATGTACAATGCACAATGTGCAATGTACATGTATATAGAATATATTGTAAATTGTGGATTGTATATTAAAAAATCTTAATTATCAATTAATTTCATAGGAATTATGAGGAGGTCATAAAATGAGTTTTCCAGTAATTAAAAAAGCAGCTTATGTATTAGTAAATACTCCGGATATGATAATACATAACGGAACAACACAAATGGTAGAAAGAGCAACTAATCCAGATTCAGACTACCTAAAATCAATCAAAGAAAACACAAGAACTTTTGAGCAGGTTGTAGGATATGCTCCAAACCAAGTATATATAGGTAACATGACACCAGAAGAATTAGAAGCTATGCCAAAACCATGGTTCACTCAAAATGTTGAGGGTGCTAATAGATATGGTAAATTTGGTGAAATCATGCCTCAAGATGAATTCTACGGATTAATGAAAATATCTGACGTTTTTGATCTTGTTATGTTAGAAAAAGACTTCACTGAAGAAGTAAGAACTAAATTAGCTGGTCATAAATTATTAGCTGAAAAAGCAGCTGAAATGAAAGCTGGTTTTGAATTAGCTGAAATCGAAGAGCAAGTTAATAATAAAGGTGCAGAAAGATTAGATATGAATGGTAAGTTAGTAGGATGTGTAAAAAGAGCACACGACTACGATGAAAACTTATCATCTGAATATATGTTAGAAAACCTAGCTGTTAAAGCTTCAGGTGTTTTATCATTAATGTATTTAGTAGATGGATTAGATGTACCAGTTGATGAAATTGGATATGTTATCGAATGTTCAGAAGAAGCTATCGGAGATATGAACCAAAGAGGTGGCGGTAACATCGCTAAAGCTGTTGGTGAAATAGTAGGATTAAAAGGTGCTACTGGAATCGATATGAGAGGTTTCTGTGCAGGTCCTTCTCACTCATTAGTTAATGCAGCTGCATTAGTTAAATCTGGTGTATACAAACACGTAGTAGTAGTTGCTGGTGGATGTACAGCTAAATTAGGTATGAACGGTAAATCTCACATTGGTAAAAACATGCCAGTTATGGAAGATTGCTTAGGCGGATTCGCATTATTAATTTCTGAAAATGACGGTGTAAACCCAATAATCAGAACTGACGTTGTTGGTAGACATACAATTGGACACGGAGCTTCTCCACAAGCTGTATTAGAAGCTTTAGTATTAGATCCATTAAATGCTGCTGAATTAAAAATAACTGATATAGATAAATTCTCTCCAGAAATGCAAACTTCAGAAATAACTGAACCAGCAGGAGCAGGAGATGTTCCAACTCAAAACTACAAAATGATAGGTGCATTAGCAGTTAAGAGTGGACAATTAGATAGAAAAGAATTACCAGCTTTCGTTAAAGGACATGGTTACCCAGGATTTGCTCCAACTCAAGGACATATCCCATCAGGAGTTCCAATCGTTGGACATGGTAGAGATAGAATATTAGACGGTGGATTAAAGAACTTCATGATCGTTGGTAAAGGAAGCTTATTCTTAGGAAGAATGACAAACTTATTTGACGGTGTTTCAATAGTTGTTGAGAAAAACCCAGGTGTTGTTGAAGAAGGAAACGGAATCAACAAAGAAGAAGTTAAGTCAATGGTTGCAGATGCAATGAAAGACTTTGCTAAGTTCTTAATGCAAGAATAATTATTTCTTATTACGTGAAGAGGTGAAATCAATGAGCCAAAATGTTGCTAAGCAAATGATTGCTGATGTATTTAATGATATAGCTGACGGGCTTAAGAGCGGAAGATTTGGCAAAAAAGTAAGAATAGGTTTAACTATCCTTGGTTCTGAACACGGAGTAGAGGAAATGGTTAAAGCTGCTGAGCTTGCTAAAGCTAAATACGATGATTTTGAGATCGTTTTAATCGGATCAAAAGTTGAAGGAGACTTCGAAATAGTTGAAGTTGAAACAGCTGAAGAAGGTCACAAAAAAATGACTGCTATGTTAGAAGCAGGAGAATTAGATGGATGCGTAACTCAACACTTTGACTTCCCAATCGGTGTTTCAACAGTAGGTAAAGTTACAACTCCAGCTAAAGGTAGAGATATGATAATCGCTACTACAACTGGTACTACTTCAACAAATAGAGTTGAAGGAATGGTTATCAACACAATTTCTGGTATCTGTGCTGCTAAAGCTTTAGGAATCAAAAATCCTAAAGTTGGTATCTTAAATGTAGAAGGTGCTAGACAAGTTGAAAGAATACTAAGAGAAGTTCAAGAACATGGATTCAAATTTGAATTTGCAGAATCTGCAAGAGCTGACGGTGGTGCAGTAATGAGAGGTAACGACCTTCTTGCTGGTACTCCAGATGTTATGGTTTGTGATTCATTAACTGGAAACATCTTAGTTAAAATGTTCTCATCTTTCACAACTGGTGGAGGATATGAGACTATAGGTGCTGGATATGGTCCTGGTATTGGTGATGGCTATGATAAATTAGTTAACATCGTATCAAGAGCATCAGGAGCTCCATTAATCGCTGAGGCATTAAGATACTGTGCGAGCTGTGCTCAAAACAAAGTATTAGAAATTGCTAAGGATGAATTTAAACAAGCTAAAAAAGCTGGTTTACAAGCTTCTATAGATAAAGTTTGTAAAAAGGCTAAAGCAGAATCTTCTGAAGAAGAAGTTAAAATGCCACCAAAGAAAGTTGTTACTTTCTCTATCCCAGGTATTGATATACTTGAGTTAGAAGATGCTTGTAAAGTATTATGGAAAGAAGGCATATATGCTGAAAGCGGAATGGGATGTACAGGTCCAATTATATTAGTTGGTGAGGACGAAGGCGAAAAGGCTGTAGAAGTTCTTAAAAAAGCTGAATATATCCAATAATTGCTTTTAAAATATTCATAAATAATGAGAAGTTGTCGTAATGCGACAACTTCTTTATTTTTTTTGTTACTTGAAGAAAGATTTCAAAATATTTTGACAATAACTTTTTATGGAATTTTATAGCATAATAATGCATAATATATATAAATGGTTATATAATCAAAATGTCATTTTCAATCTATTGGTTTAATGTTTTTCTATTATGTTATGTTATTAAATAGGTATTTTTATTCATTTTCCAAGGGTGAATAAAAATAAAAGGGGGGATTATCTTGGAAAATCTAGGTATATGGGCTTTGGTGCCGCCATTGGTAGCAATACTGCTGTGTTTCAAAACTAAAATGGTTCTATTATCACTTTTTGCAGGTGTTTTTGCTGCTGGGGTTATAGTATGTAGTGGAAATGTAGTTGCAGCAACAGGTTTTTCTTTAGAAACAATAATAGGTGAAGTAACAGATCCAGGAAATGCAAGTTTAATACTATTTACTTTATTCATGGGAGCTGGTATATCCTTCATATGGAGATTAGGGGGAAGTAGGGCTCTATCAGATTGGGCAAGAGCTAAGATTAAAAAGAGAAAGTATGTTGGGATAGGTGCTTGGCTTTTAGGAATGGTTATTAGTGTTAATGACTGTCTTATAGCAGCAATTGATGGTAATGTTTTTAGAGATATTGCTAAAGAACAACGAGTATCATCAGAAAAGTTTTCATATATATTAGATGCTACAGCTGCACCTTCAGCATCATTATTTATTTCAGATTGGATAGCTTTTCAAATATCAATGATAGGACAAGGTATAGCGGCGGCAGGAATAGTTGGTGTAAGTGCTATGGGAGCTTATATAAAAACTATACCATATAATATCTATAGTATATTCACATTGATTTTTGTTGGTATTATTGTTATATCAGGTTTAGATTATGGACCTATGTTAAAAGCTGAAAGAAGAGCAATGAAAACTGGAAAGTATTGTGCAGATGGTTCACAACCTATGCTAGATATAGGAAGTGAATTAGGAGAGCCTAAGGATGTCAAGCCGAGATTAGCTACATTTATAATACCTTTCATAGTAATGATAGCAGTTACTATATTTGGTTTTATTTGGACAGGAAGAGAAGGTGTTGGTATATTAGGAACTTTAGAAAATGCAGATGCTATTTTATCGCTTCTTTGGGGATCTTTTGCAATGTCAGTTAGTGGTTTTGTTTTAGCGATTGCTTACAAGATTATGCCTGTAAAAGAAGCTATGGATACATTTGTAGATGGATTTAAATTAATGGTTCTTACAGCTTGTATACTTGCATTAGCTTGGTCATTAAGTACAGCTACTAAAAATATGGGATTAGCTGATTTCTTAATTTCTAGCTTAGGGGATACGATTCCATTTTGGATTATGCCACTTATGATATTTGGATTAGGTATGATAGTAGCTTTTGCTACAGGTACATCTTGGGGTACTATGGCAATTATTACGCCTATAGCAATACCACTAGTATATTCAATGACTGGGGATGTAAACACAGCTTTAATGGTTCCAGGTATTGCATTATCAGGAGCTGTATTTGGAGATCACTGTTCACCTATTTCAGATACAACCGCCATGGCATCCATATTTAGTGGGGCTGATCATATAGACCATGTTAAAACTCAAGTTCCATATGGTTTAACTGTAGCTGGAGTTGTAGGTCTTATGTATTTATTAGTAGGTATCTTTAATTTGAAACCATATGTATTTATACCTCTAGGTATAATTATAATGTTTGGTATAGCATATTTCTTAAATAAAATTAATAGAAAGCATATTGATGAATTAGAAGCAGAATTAAGTACTACAAAAGAATGATTTTGGAATTAATATATAGAATATTTTGAATATTATGAATTGATTATGATGTCTATAATTGATTTGCTTAGAAGAGTTAAAACATTCAGAATATGTTTTGGTGTTAAGTTTATAATATATTAGTTTAAAAAGTTTATTTTCTTTAAGAGTTAATGTACTTAAAGAAAAATATATTTAAATATAAAGTTTATTAAGTTTCAATATATATGAATATGAAGCCCATATCTTAGGTATGTTTATCTAGGATATGGGCTAATTTAATAATTTTATAAACTAATAATAAATTACATTATTTAAATAAGAATAATATGCATACATTATATAGAGTATATGTTTTATAAAAGGGGGGCAGATTCATGAGGGCTCAAAACTCTGTTTATTTAAATACAATTAAACCGTACTTAAAGCAACTTATAGATATTCTATATGAAGATTTTCAATATGTATCTATATTAGCAACTGATTGCAAAGGTAAAAAGTATGTAGTTTCTCAAAATTCTAATTCTATAGAACCTAATATGTTGAATGAAAGAGGCTTTGTTGTAAAGGTATATAATGGAAAAAGTTATTCTGAGTATTCTTTTAATGAAATTAATAAGGAAAATATTTTAGAATTAGCACATAAGATTAAAAGTGAAATTAAAGATACCCATAATAACTTCCAAGAAAACTTTAATATTAGGGAGTATGACATTATTAAAGAAGCAAGGGATACTAGGACCTTTGAGAAGGGAGTAAAAATACATCCTATAGTAGTAAAAGAAAGTGATATAATAGAAGCTTTAAATGATAGTAGAAAAAAAGGAATTGAATTATCTAGTCTTATAAAGGAATTGAAATTAGTATATGAATATTTAAATATAAATAAACTTTTTTTAACTTCACAAACTGAATTTTTCCAAAGTTATTTATATAGTGTTGGAATGCGTTTGTGTGTTGTTGAAAAGGATGGAAAAGTAAAGTATGATTATGAAAGTTTTTCAGGGCTCAAGGGAATAGAGCTATTAGAAGAACTAGATAAGGATATAGAGAATTTTATAAACAATACCATAGAACTTTTAGATTCTATGCCTATGGTACCAGGGTATTATGATGTGATATGCAGTCCCGATGTTTCAGGGCTTATTGCACATGAGGCATTTGGTCATGGTGTGGAAATGGACATGTTTGTGAAGGAAAGAGCAAAGGCTAAGAATGAAATAGGTAATTATGTTGCATCTGAGCTAGTAAATATGTATGATGGAGCCTTAGGTATGGAACATGTTGCATCTTATAGCTTTGATGATGAAGGAAATTTAGCTAGTAATACTAAGATTATAGATAAAGGAATATTGAAGGAAGGAATTTCAGATGAAATATCTGCTATGGAGCTTGGCACAAAACCTACAGGCAATGGAAGAAGAGAAAGTTTTAAAAGAAAAGCTTATAGTAGAATGAGCAATACTTATTTTTGCCCAGGGGATAGCGAACTTGATGAAATGATAAATTCCATAGAATATGGATTTTTGTTAGAAGGAGTACAGAGTGGCATGGAAGATCCTAAAAATTGGGGTATTCAATGTATTGTAACTAAGGCTAAGGAAATTAAAAATGGAAAGTTTACAGGAAAAATTTATTCACCAATTATAATAACAGGATATGTTCCTGATGTATTAAAATCTATAACTATGATTTCAAGGGATTTAGCTATGGATGGCGCAGGAATATGTGGAAAGGGATATAAGGAGTATGTCAAAGTATCTTCAGGAGGTCCATATATTAAGGCAAAGGTGAGGTTAGGATAATGATTAATAGAATTATTGATATATTAAATGATTTAGATATAAAGATTTATAAGATTAATGAAAGATGTGATAAATCAGTAGAAGGATTTTTTATTAAAGAAGATATGCAGATGGATAGAATTAAAGAAACGAAAGAATATATGCTTACTATATATGTGGATTTTAAAGAAAATGATAAAAACTATAGAGGTGCTTCAAAGGCCATACTTTATCCTAATATGAGTGACGAAGAGGTGAAAAATGAGATAGAGGGAGCATCTTATGCTGCTTTGCTTTTGAAAAATGATTATTATCCAATAGTTGGTGAAGGTGAGAAAATCGAGAAGAAATCGAATCTAAAAGAAGATGAATATAATTTAGAAGAGGATTTAGTTAAAGTATATAATATAGTTTATAAAAAAAGAGAAGATGTAAATTCAATTGTAAATTCTTGTGAGATATTTATAAACACAAGCAAGGAGCGAATTGTAAATTCATTTGGAGTAGATGTTAGATATAATAAGTATTTTTTAGAATTAGAAAGTATTTCTCAATGTAATGATGTAGAAATATATAATAGGTACAAATATAATGAACTAGATGAAAAGCTGATAGATTATGATATAAAAAAAGCACTTGAGCTTACAGATCTTAGATATAATGCAAAGGAAATAGTTGAAACAGGAAAATATAATATTATTTTAAGAGATGAATATATTGCTATTTTTATGAAGTATTATAGAGATAAATCCAATGCAAAGCTTACTTGTAATGGTACTTCTGATTTTCAAATTGACAACATGATACAAGGTAATAATGTTTTAGGAAGTAAAATTACATTAAGTCTAGATGGGAATGAAGAATACACTGAAGATGGCTTAGGGATAAAAAGAGAAAATATAATAAGTAAGGGAATAGTTAAAAATTATCATGGTGACCTTTCTTACTCATATTATTTAAATATCAAACCTACAGGAAAATTAGAAAAAATTATAGTGGGTAGTGGTGATAAGACCTTAAAAGAAATGAGAAAGGAAAATTATGTTGAAATTTTATCTTTTTCCGACTTTCAAATGGATAGTATAACAGGAAGTTTTGGTGGGGAAATAAGATTAGCATTATACTATATGGATAATGAGATTATACCTATAACAGGAGGGTCTATATCAGGAAACATTTTAGAAGTACAGGAGGACATGTATTTATCTAAAGAAGTATGCAAATTAAGTTCATATGAGGGTCCAGTAGCATTAGAAATAAAAAATGTTAATATTACTGGTTTGTAAAATAATTCATATTAGAGAAAAAGATTTATTGCTATAAAGTAGCAATAAATCTTTTTTTTTACAATAATAAAGTTGAATAATACAAAAATATATAAATAGAAAGTAACATACATTAAATATAGAATTTTTTATAACATTAGAGAGGATTCAGGCATATTTAAGTAGTATAGAGGTGATAAATGAAGAGATATGTGAAAAATAAATATAAAAATTCAAATTTATATGGATTAGAGAAAAATGAAAATATATTTAAAGCAGTTAATGGCATTATTAATATTTCCTTGGGAACATTATCTACAATAGATAAAATGAAGAGTAGTTATTACAATATATATGGTTGGAGATTGAATATATTCTAAGAAAAATATCTAAAATAAAAAGAATTAATATTAACTATTGGAATATATATACTTTAAAAAATACATATACAAGTTATATAATTTAAACAAGTGAGAAAAGTTAGTTTTAAGGAAGTCTCCTTTTAAATAATTTATAGTAATTAGTGGAGGATGTTATGGAATTAAATTTAAGTTTAAGTCAAAAGTTAATTTTAACTAAGGAAATGAGACTATCAATAGAGTTTTTAACTATGGGTCCCATGGATATTATTGAGTACATAAATAAAGAGGTAGAAAAAAATCCTTTAATAGAAATAAAGGATGACTACTATATTAGTTCTATAGCTTCAGAGAATAGTACTAAGGATTATTTAGAAAAAAAGGTTGTATCAGAAGTAAATTTAAAAGAAGAATTATTAGACCAATTGAGATTTTCTAAAATACAAAGAGAAGATATAAAAATAGCTATATTTATAGTGGAAAGTTTAGATCATAGAGGATACTTGATAGAGGATATAGAGAATATTTCACATATTACTAAAAGTAGTAAGGAACATGTTATTAGAGTTTTAGATATTATACAAAGTTTAGAACCAGCAGGTGTTGCTGCTAGGACTTTAGAGGAATGTTTAGAGCTTCAATTAAAAAGAAAAGGAATTATGGACAATGTTTTTCACAAGATAATTTATGAATATTTATATTTGTTGCAAGAGGATAATAGAAGAGAAATTTGTAGGAATTTATTAATCAACGAAGTAGATTTAGATGAATACATTAAAAAAATAAAGAATTTAAATCCAATTCCAACTTCGGGTTTTAGCGAAGAGGAGGAAATAGCTATAGCTATACCTGAGGCATATATAACCCAAAATGATAATTTAATTGAAGTGAAAATGAACAGAGAGTTTTATCCAGAAATTAAAATTAATGATACTTACAGAGAAATATTAGAAAATAAGAATTCTACAAAGGAAGAAATTGCATATGTTAAAGAAAAAATAGAGGCTGCAAAGGCACTAATAAGAAGCGTTGAAAAGAGAAAATCCACAATTGAAGAAATAATAAATCATATAGTGGAGAACCAAGAAGAGTATATAAAGCGTGGAGAAGCATATTTAAAGGTAATGAAAATAAAAGATTTATCAGAAAAGTTAAACTTGCATTCCTCAACTATAAGTAGAGCAATTAAAGGAAAATATTTAATGATAAATAATAATTTAGTTACCATGAGAGAGCTATTTACTACTCCAGTAAATAAGAATTCGGGAGAAGAACTAAGCAATTCAGTTAATTTTATAAAGTCATCAATTAAATCTATAATTGATAAGGAAGATAAAAAAAGCCCTCTAAAGGATGAAGATATAAGGGTGATTTTAAAAGGTAGGAATATGAATATTTCTAGAAGGACTGTAGCAAAATACAGAAGCGAGCTAAAAATCGACAATGTAAACAAGCGAAAATTAAAAAAGTAATATATAATATTTATTTTTTAAAAATTTTCAAAAAAATCTTCACAAAATTCGGCAGATGTATTATAATAACAGTGGGAACAGAAATAAATCAGTGGGACAAAATAGTCCTGAGGGGTGTTTTACTTGTATGAAATAATAAAGTTACAGCAGAAGATAGTTCCAGAGGTTGTAGAATTATTTAACAGAAGATATACAATCTTAAGAACAATTTTATATAACCAGCCAATAGGTAGAAGGATATTAGCTACTAGTTTAGACTTGGGAGAGAGAACTGTAAGAAATGAGGTAACATTTCTAAAAGAAAAGAACCTAGTAGAAATCTTCAGTGAGGGGATGTATGTTACTGAAGAAGGAGAAAAAATAATAGAAGACTTAGCTCAATTGCTAAAACAATTTAAGGGACTTAATGAAATAGAGGAAGAGATAAGATCTCATTTAAACCTTAATAAAGTAATTATAGTACCTGGAGATTATGATAAAGATAAAACAGTTATACATGAGATAGGAAAAATGGCTTCGGCGTATTTTAGTGATGTTTTAAAAAGTGATTCTACTATAGCAATTACGGGAGGAAGCACTATAAAAGAGTTTGTAGATAATTTTCCTACATTAGATAAATATCATGATGTAATAGTTTTACCAGCTCGTGGAGGCATGGGCAAAAATATGGATACTCAAGCTAATACATTAGCAGCAAGGTTATCAGAAAAAATAGGTGGTTCCCATAGACTGTTACATGTATTAGACAGCTTAAGTGAGGACATATTAGAAAGTATAATGAAAGAAAAAAGCATAGAAGAAGTAGTTTCTATGATTAGGAATGCAGATTTTCTAATTTATGGTGTTGGAAGAGCTGATATACAAGCTGAAAGAAGGGAAGTAGAACCAAAAGTTCTTCAAGAGCTAAAAGTAAAAATGGCAGTAGGAGAAGCTTTAGGTAACTATTATAATCAGCAAGGAGAAATAGTATATAAGCATACAACAGTAGGAGTTAGAGATACTGATGCAAGAAAGGTAAATAAGGCTATTGCTGTAGCAGCAGGTAGTAGTAAAGCAGAGGCTATTATAGCAACGCAACTTCATAGAACTAACGGAGTTCTAATAACTGACGAAGGTGCTGCAATGGAAATACTTGTAAAAATCAAACAATATAACGAAGGTGAAAAAGCTACTCTTAAGTAGTTTCAATATAAAAGGATTTAGGAGGATTTGGTTATGATTAAAATAGGTATAAATGGTTTTGGTAGAATAGGAAGAAATGTTTTCAAGGCTTTAATAAATAATTATTCAAAGGATTTAGAGGTAGTTGCAATCAATGATTTAACTAGTCCAGCTACATTAGCGCATCTATTAAAATACGACTCATTATATGGTAGATTTAATGGAGAGGTTGAAGCTAAAGAGGACTCTATAGTAGTTAATGGTAGAGAAATAAAAATTTATGCAGAAAGAGATCCTAAGAATATTCCTTGGGGTAAAGAAGGTGCAGAGATTGTTATAGAATCTACTGGATTATTTACTAATGCAGAAAAAGCAAAAGCTCATATTGAAGCAGGAGCTAAGAAAGTATTAATTTCAGCACCAGCTAAAAATGAAGACATTACATTAGTTCTTGGTGTTAATGAAGATCAATATGATCCAGAAAAACACAATATTATTTCAAACGCATCTTGTACTACAAACTGCTTAGCTCCATTTGCTAAAGTTTTAGATGAAGAGTTTGGAATAGTTACAGGATTAATGACTACAATACACTCTTATACAAATGACCAAAGAATTTTAGATGCTCCACACTCAGATTTAAGAAGAGCTAGAACAGCTAATGAGTCAATGATACCAACAACTACAGGTGCTGCTAAAGCAGTTGCATTAGTATTACCACAATTAAAAGGTAAATTAAATGGTATGGCTGTAAGAGTACCTACTCCAACAGTTTCTATGACAGATTTAGTATTTGAAGCTTCAAGAGAAACTACAGTTGAAGAAGTAAATGCTGCTTTAAGAAAAGCTGCTGAAGGTTCAATGAAAGGAATATTAGGTTTCAGTGATGAGCCATTAGTATCTATAGACTTTAGAGGAGACGAAAGATCTTCAATAGTAGATGGACTATCAACTATGGTAAATGGTAAATTAGTTAAAGTTGTTTCTTGGTATGACAATGAGTGGGGATACTCAAATAGATTAGCAGATTTAACTAAAATGGTAGCAGATAAGCTAAAATAATTATGAATAATGTATCTTATTCATAAAAATATAATACAATATTTGAAATTAACTCAAATAAGAGTATAATATATATTGAATAGTATATGTTAAAGTCTAGTTTTATGATGATAATATAAAACTAGACTTTTTCAAATAAGGATTTATTTAATATTTAGCTTATATATGAGTTAAGTATATAAAACTATGTTCATAAATAATGTGCTTAATATTTAGAAAAGTAATAATTTATATTTAAAGTTATGTTGCAGGGGTATTAATAGATTCCAAGAACATCCTATAAAGGCACTATGACTAAGATAGCTATAATAATTGATATAGATATTTATAAAAACATATTAAACTTGAAGTATATGTTTATAAAATAAAGTATTTTTAAATTTAATTATTAATTTAAGTGTATAAAAGCTAAAATAGCATACCATTTTGCAAAGTAATATGGTAAATTATATTTGAAGTGGTTACTATATAAAACTTAAAGAAAAAAATGTTATACTATATTTAGTAATTAAATTTAAGAATATAACACATAAGAGTACATAATAAATATTAAAATATAATCTAAATATACGAATAATAAAAAAAATTTTCAATAATATATCAAGGGAATAATTTAGTTATAAAAGATTAGTATCATTAAGGAGGAGTACCCATGAAGTTAAATAAAAAGACAATTGAGGATATCCAAGTTTGTGGAAGAAAAGTATTAGTTAGATGTGATTTTAATGTCCCATTAAAAGGAGAACAAATCACAGACGAAAATAGATTAGTTGGAGCTTTACCAACTATTAAGTATTTAATGGAAAAGGGAGCTAAAGTTATATTATGTTCTCATTTAGGTAAACCAAAGGGAGAACCAAAACCAGAATTATCTTTAGCACCAGTTGCAAAAAGATTATCTGAAATGTTAGGAAAAGAAGTTGTATTTGCAGCAGATGATAATGTTGTAGGGGAAAATGCAAGAACTGCTGTACTTAATATGAAAAATGGTGATGTTGTATTATTACAAAACACTAGATATAGAAAAGAAGAAACTAAAAATGAAAAAAATTACTCTAAAGAATTAGCTTCATTAGCAGAAGTATTCGTTAATGATGCTTTCGGAACAGCACATAGAGCTCACTGCTCAACAGTTGGAGTTACAGATTTCATAGAAGAATCAGTTTGTGGATACTTAATTCAAAAGGAATTAAAGTTCTTAGGCGACTCTATAGAAAACCCCAAAAGACCTTTTGTAGCAATATTAGGTGGTGCTAAGGTATCAGATAAAATAAATGTAATAAATAATCTATTAGATAAAGTTGATACTTTAATAATAGGTGGAGGAATGGCATATACATTCTTAAAAGCTATGGGACATAATGTTGGTAAATCATTAGTTGAAGCAGAAAAATTAGATTATGCTTTAGAAATGATAAAAAAGGCTGAAGAAAAAGGTGTTAACTTATTATTACCAGTAGATCATGTTGTTGGTGCAGAATTCTCAGCTGAAACAGAACCTGTTATAACTGAAGGAAAAGATATTGAAGAGGGATTTATGGGCTTAGATATTGGTCCTAAAACTGCTAAATTATATGGTGATGCTATAAGTAGTGCTAAAACAGTTATATGGAATGGACCTATGGGAGTATTTGAGTTTGCAAACTTTGCAAAGGGAACTGTTTCTGTGGCAGAGGCATTAGCTTTGTCAGAAGCTTTAACAATCATTGGTGGTGGAGATAGTGCTGCTGCTGTTAACCAATTAGGATTTGGAGATAAGATGACTCACATATCAACAGGTGGTGGAGCTTCTTTAGAATTCTTAGAAGGTAAAGAACTACCAGGTATTGTTGCATTAAATGAAAAATAATTAAAGTTTAAAATAAAATATATAAGTAAATAGGAGAAATCCTATTTACTTTAATTAAGTGGAGGGTGAATTTATGAGAAAAGCTATGATTGCAGGTAATTGGAAGATGAATAATACTATTTCTGAAGGTGTTAAACTTATAGAAGAGTTAAAAGATTTAGTAAAAGATTCAAGTTGCGATGTGGTTGTTTGCCCTACTTTTCTTTCATTAGAAAGTTGTGTAAAGGCAGCTAAAGGAACAAATATAAAGATAGGAGCTCAAAATATGCACTTCGAAAAAAGTGGAGCTTTTACAGGTGAAGTTTCTGTAGATATGTTAAAAGAGTTAGGTATTGAATATGTAATTATTGGACATAGTGAAAGAAGACAATATTTTAATGAAACAGATGAAACAGTAAATAAAAAAGTTAAAGTAGCTTTGGAAAACAAAATAGTTCCTATATTATGTTGTGGAGAGTCTTTAGAGCAACGTGAAGGAAATACTACGGAAGCAGTAATAGAAAAGCAAGTTACTTTAGGACTTCAAGGAATAGATAAAGATGAAGTTAAAAAAGTAGTTATTGCTTATGAGCCAATCTGGGCTATAGGAACAGGAAAGACAGCTACTTCTGAGCAAGCAAATGATACTATTAAGTTTATAAGAACTACAGTAGCTAAATTATACGGAAATGATATAGCAGAGGAAATGAGAATATTATATGGTGGATCAGTTAAATCATCTACTATCAAAGAACAAATGGCTATGTCAGATATAGACGGTGGTTTAGTTGGTGGAGCTAGCTTAAAAGCTAGTGAATTTGCTGCTATAGTGAACTATTAAAATGTAAAATAGGAGGCAATACTATGGCAAAAGAACCAGTTTTACTTATGATACTAGATGGCTTTGGAATTAGTGACCACGAAGATGGTAATGCGGTTACAATAGCTAAGAAGCCAAACTATGATAAACTAAGAGAGAGCTATCCAAATACAAAATTAAATGCAAGTGGATTATCAGTTGGATTACCAGAAGGACAAATGGGAAATTCAGAGGTTGGTCACTTAAATATAGGTGCAGGAAGAATAATATATCAATCTTTAACTAGAATAAGTAAGGATATAGAAGAGAAAGTATTCTTCAATAATAAAGTAATAGTAGAGGCTATGGATAAAGCCATAGAAAATAACTCTGATGTTCATTTAATGGGTTTATTATCAGATGGTGGAGTTCACTCTCATATAGATCATCTTAAAGCCTTAATACAGCTTGCAAAGGAAAAGGGAGCAAAAAGAGTATATCTACATTGCTTCTTAGATGGAAGAGACGTACCTCCAAAATCTGCAATGAAGTATTTAGATGAAATTGATCAGTATATGAATGAAGTTGGTTTAGGAAAAATTGCTACAATCAGCGGAAGATACTATGCTATGGATAGAGATAATAGATGGGAAAGAATTCAGTTAGCTTATAATGCATTAGTTTTAGGTAAAGGTGAAGAAGCTAAAACCTATAAGGAAGCTATAGAAAAATCTTACCATGACAATAAAGTAGATGAGTTTGTCTTACCAGTGGTTATAACTGAAAATGGTAAACCAACTGCTACAATAAAAAATAAAGATACAGTTATATTCTTTAACTTTAGACCAGATAGAGCAAGAGAAATAACTAGAGCAATAAATGATAAAGAGTTTGAAGGATTTGAAAGAGAAACTTTAGACTTAAACTTTGTTACAATGACTCAATATGATAAAACTATAGAGCATGTAAAGATTGCATATATGCCAGAATCTTATAGTAATACTTTAGGTGAATATGTAAGTAAAAAAGGATTAAAGCAATTAAGAATTGCAGAAACTGAAAAGTATGCTCATGTAACATTTTTCTTTAATGGTGGCGTTGAAGTTCCTAATGAGGGAGAAGATAGACTTCTTATCAATTCCCCTAAGGTAGCTACTTATGATTTGCAACCAGAAATGAGTGCTTATGAAGTAACAGATAAGTTGTTAGAAAGTTTAGATAAGGATATATATGATCTTATAATTTTAAACTATGCTAATCCTGATATGGTAGGACATACTGGAGTTTTAGATGCTGCAGTTAAAGCTATAGAAACTGTAGATGAATGTTTAGGTAAAGTTGTAGATAAGGTGCTTTCAAAAAGTGGAACAGTGTTTATAACAGCTGACCATGGTAACTCAGAGCAAATGATAGATTACTCTACAGGTAAACCAATGACTTCACATACTACTAACCAAGTTCCTTTTGTGTGGATTGCAGATAATGCATCTAAGTTGAAGGAAGAAGGAAAATTAGCTGATATAGCACCAACAATATTACAAGTGTTAAATTTAGAAAAACCAAAAGAAATGACAGGAGAATCTTTAATAAGATAATGAAAGTTATTTTATTAATGAAATAAAGTATTTAATTTAAAAATAATAATTAAATATATTTTGCTTTTAGGAGGGTATTATCCATGAAAACTCATATTGAAATTATCGACGTGTATGCAAGACAAATATTAGATTCAAGAGCATTCCCAACTGTAGAAGTTGAAGTTACATTAGAAGATGGAACTGTAGGAAGAGCTGCTGTACCATCAGGTGCATCAACTGGTATGTTCGAAGCTGTTGAATTAAGAGATGGCGATAAAGAAATTTACAATGGTAAAGGTGTTTTAAAAGCTGTTGACAATGTAAATGACTTAATAGCTGAAGAAATAGTAGGAATGAACGTTTTAGATCAAGTTTCTATAGATAAAGCTATGATAGCATTAGACGGAACTAAGAACAAAGAAAAATTAGGTGCTAATGCAATGTTAGGTGTATCTCTTGCATGTGCTAGAGCTGCAGCAGAGTACTTAGGAATGAGTATATACCAATACGTTGGAGGAGTAAACGCTAAAGTTTTACCAGTTCCAATGATGAACATAATGAATGGTGGAAAACATGCTGATAATAATGTTGACCTACAAGAATTCATGATTATGCCTGTAGGAGCTTCAAGCTTTGAAGAAGCATTAAGAATGTGTGCTGAGGTTTATCATGCATTAAAAGCTATATTAAAAGAAAAAGGATTATCAACTGGTGTAGGTGATGAGGGTGGATTTGCTCCAAACCTAGATTCAAACGAAGAAGCTATAGTTGTAATCATGGAAGCTATTAAGAAAGCAGGATATGAAGCAGGAAAAGATATATTCTTAGCTTTAGACCCAGCTTCATCTGAATTCTTCAATGCAGAAACTAACAAATATGAATTATCAGGCGAAGGTAAGACATTAACATCAGCTGAAATGGTTGATTACTATGCAAACTTAGCTGAAAAATATCCAATTATCTCAATTGAAGACGGTATGGCAGAGGAAGATTGGGAAGGATGGAAAATGATCACTGATAAGATTGGTGATAAAGTACAATTAGTTGGAGATGACTTATTTGTAACTAACACTGAAAGATTAGAAAGAGGAATCAAAACTAAAACTGCTAACTCAATCTTAATAAAATTAAACCAAATCGGTACATTAACTGAAACTTTAAATGCTATCGAAATGGCTGAAAGAGCTGGATACACAGCAGTAATTTCTCATAGATCAGGTGAAACTGAAGATACTACAATTGCTGATTTAGTTGTTGCTGTAAATGCAGGACAAATTAAAACAGGAGCTCCATCTAGAAGTGAGAGAGTTGCTAAATACAATCAATTATTAAGAATTGAAGAAGAATTAGATGATATGGCTGAATACAGAGGAATCAACGCATTCTACAATATCAATAGATAATTTAATTCAGAATTAATATAAAGTTTAAAAACCATGTACAACTGTAGAAAAATTAGAGGTGTACATGGTTTTCTTTATGAATATGTATAAAAAATGAATAAAATAGATATTGAAACATATACATAAAAGTGACATAGAAAAAGCAAAAGAATTATTGCTTTAATCTATTACAAAGGATAAAATATATAATTATATACAATTAGAGGATATCAATATTTAACATATGCTATTGCATTGTAAATATTTGTGCTATATGCTACAATGTTGTTATGAATAGATACGATGCATATGCCATTTAAGGAGGTGTAATTAATGAAAACGGTATTAATAGGTGTACTTTTAGTACTTTCTTTAATTATAATTATTTCAATCATGCTACAACCAAGTAAATCTGATGGACTTTCAGGATTAATTATGGGTGGTAACCATGAAAACTATTTTGCTAAAAATAAAGTTAAAACATATGAGAAAACTTTAGCAAGAGTGACAGTTGTTTCATCTGCATTATTTGCAATAGTTGTAATAGTTATAAACTTAATCTAATAAATACCTAAGCTATATTAATAGAATTTTATATAAGCTAAATACATAAGAATGCTTTATATAAATATAAGAAAAAATAATATAGCTTTATATTATACGCTCCTATGTAAAAATATTGAAAAAATAACATAAAAAACAAAATAAGATATGAAAATAATTTACGTCTCTCTTAAAAACTTATCTTAAAAGTTAATATAACATAGGTTTATTACACAATATACGCTATTAATATCCTTATAGTTACTGAGGAAAAGATTTGTCTTTAGAACAAAGTATATTTAAAAAAATATAAGGGGGCGAAAAACTTGGAAAAAGAGTTTTTAGCAATTATAGCAGGAGTATTGGCGTTATTATTTGCTTTTGTTTTTAGTAATCAAATTAAAAAAGAAAGCGATGGCAATGAGAGAATGAAGGAGATAGCTGGACACATTCATCAAGGAGCTATGGCGTTCTTAAAGAGAGAGTATAAGTACTTAGCAATCTTCATTGTGGTTATAGCTGTAATTATGACAGTTATTCCAAGCTTAGGATGGAAAACTGCTATAGCATTTGTTTTAGGTGCTATATTATCTATCTTAGCAGGATACTTTGGAATGAATGTAGCTACTAAGGCTAATGTAAGAACTGCAGAGGCAGCAAGAAATGGCCAAAGCAAAGCACTTAAAATCGCCTTTTCAGGTGGTGCTGTAATGGGATTGTCAGTTGTAGGTCTAGGGGTTCTAGGTCTTACTATTACTTATTTATTCTTTGATGGAAATGTTCAATATTTAACTGGTTTTGGATTAGGAGCTAGTTCAATAGCATTATTTGCACGTGTTGGAGGCGGTATATATACTAAGGCAGCTGATGTAGGTGCAGATTTAGTAGGTAAAGTAGAAGCGGGGATTCCAGAGGATGATCCAAGAAATCCAGCTGTAATAGCAGATAATGTTGGTGATAATGTTGGTGATGTAGCTGGTATGGGAGCAGACTTATTTGAATCCTATGTAGGATCAATTATATCAGCTTTAACATTAGGTGCAGCTTTGGTTTCTAAGAATATACTTGGAAATGAGGCTATAATATTCCCACTTATCTTAGCTTCAGCAGGTATAGTAGCTTCAATAATTGGTGTAGTTATTGCAAGAAATAGTAAAAGTGAAAATCCACAGAAAGCTTTAAACACAGGTACTTATATAGGTGGAATTTTAGTTATTATAGTATCAGCTGTATTAAGTAAAATGATGTTTGGCGATTTTAAAGCATTTATAGCTATCATATCTGGTTTATTAGTTGGTATGATAATAGGAAAGATTACAGAAATATTTACTTCAGCAGATTATAAATATGTAAAAAAAATTGCTGAACAATCACAAACAGGTGCAGCAACTACTATTATTTCAGGATTAGCAGTAGGTATGCAATCAACTTTAATACCTATAATTTTAATAGCAATAGGAATTCTAGTTGCCTTTTATGCAATGGGTGGTTCACAGGAAAGCTTAATGGGCTTATATGGTATAGCTTTAGCAGCAGTAGGTATGTTATCTACAACAGGATTAACTGTTGCAGTAGATGCTTATGGACCAATAGCAGATAATGCTGGTGGTATAGCTGAAATGGCTGAACTTCCTCATGAAGTAAGAGAAGTTACAGATAAACTTGACTCAGTAGGTAATACAACAGCAGCCATAGGTAAAGGATTCGCAATAGGATCAGCAGCATTAACAGCTTTAGGTTTATTTGCTTCTTATGCAGAAAACACTGGTATTACTAAGATTGATGTTTTAAACCCAGTAACTTTAGTTGGAGTATTAATAGGAGCTATGCTACCATTTATGTTTAGTGCTCTTACTATGGAATCAGTAGGAAAAGCAGCTAATAAAATGATAGAAGAAGTAAGAAGACAGTTTAAAGAAAAGCCAGGAATCATGGAAGGTACAGAAAAGCCAGATTACACTACATGTGTTGATATATCAACTGGAGCAGCTTTAAAAGAAATGATACTACCAGGTATATCAGCTATAGTAGTTCCAATTTTCATAGGTATATTACTTGGTGCAGAAGCTTTAGGTGGCTTAATAGCAGGTGCTGTAGCATCTGGTGTATTAATGGCTATAATGATGTCTAATGCAGGTGGAGCTTGGGACAATGCTAAGAAGTATATAGAAGGTGGAGTCTATGGTGGTAAGGGTAGTGATACTCATAAAGCTGGAGTTGTAGGTGATACAGTAGGAGATCCATTTAAAGATACTTCCGGACCATCCTTAAATATTTTAATAAAGCTTATGACAATTGTTTCTTTAGTTTTTGCACCAGTTATAGTTGAATTTGGTGGATTATTAATGAAATTATTTTAGTTTATATATGTGAAATATTCAATAAGCTAAAAGTTTATAATTAAGTGCTTTATATTTTAAAACCTGTGGATTATAAATAAGTATTCAATAGTTTTTCAATATATATAATATAAGGGCTATGTATTAAATAATTAATACATAGCTTTTTTTATAAAAAATTTACTATAATAAATATGTAAGATAAAAATGAATATATAATGAAGGTAGTTATTTAATAATAAAAATTTAAGAATAATAAGCACTGTTTTTGTTTAAAGTAGTAGAATCTTTAACAAATAAATGTTAGAATTTATAATGATAATATCATAGTATTAAGGAGTGATCTATTATAATGGAATCTAAAATTAAAAGTGAGGAAATGGACTTTTTATTTGAGTCAATTTTACAACTAAAGAATATTGAAGAATGCTATAAGTTTTTTGAAGATATATGTACAGTAAATGAGATAAATGCGATAAAGCAAAGACTTCAAGTAGCAAAAATGTTAATGGATAAAAGAACATATTTAGATATAGCAAATACAACAGGAGCAAGTACAGCTACAATAAGTAGAGTAAATAGATCCTTAACTTATGGAAACGGTGGGTATGATATAGTTTTCGGAAGAATAGAAGAAGAAAAAGCTAATAGAGAATAGGGTTGAAGGTTTAATTTACTACATAAGACCATTAAGATATTATCATAAAAGGAAAGAGAAAATAATATTGTTTTCAACATCAAAGCTAAAATTATGTAGAGTTTTAAACTCATTTCATAAATACAGTCTAAACTAAAGATGTTTGTTTCATAAAATATAAATAAATCTGGGTTGTAGAGATACTTCTGAATAGGATTTAAGAAAAATATAAATTTATACTTGAATTTTAAGTGTGAGTTATGATTTTAACTTAAGTTATATTAGAGTATCTCTTTTATTTTAAAAAAAAGAACAAAAGTTCAGAAAGCAAGGTTAAAATTTTCATGTTTATGGTATAATTAAGATATTAGGAAACATTATAAATAAATAGTGATATTTTTTTTACTCTGGGTTATAATTGAAAATGGTCTCAATTGGAAAAACCTAGATAATATCTTTAAAGAGGAGTGATTTCATGGATTTAAAGAAGCTCTTAAATGCTGAGCAATATGATGCAGCTACCACAATAGATGGACCTGTTTTAATATTAGCAGGTGCTGGATCAGGAAAAACTAGAGTACTTACGCACAGAATTGCTCATATGATAGAGGATTTAAATATATATCCATCGCAAATACTTGCAATTACATTTACTAATAAGGCATCTCAAGAAATGAGAGAAAGAGTAAAAGTTTTAGTTGGTGATTGTGTAGATAATATGTGGATTTCAACATTCCACTCAAGTTGTGTTAGAATTCTTAGAAGAGAAATAGATAAATTAGGATATAATAAAAACTTTACTATATATGATAGTTATGATCAAAAGTCTTTAATAAAACAATGTATGATTGAACTTAATATAAATGAAAAGGATATAACTGATAAAGAAATAGGTGCTAAAATATCTGATGCTAAAAATGAATTAATCACTGCTAGTGAGTTTAAAAAGCAATGGGAAAGTGATTATAGAAAAAATAAAATAGCAGATGTATATGAGTTATATCAAAGAAAGCTAAAAGCTAATAATGCTTTAGATTTTGATGATTTAATTTTTAAAACTGTAGATTTATTTAAGAAGAATAGAGATGTATTAGATTTTTATCAAAGAAAATTTAAATATATAATGGTAGATGAGTATCAAGATACTAATGGAGCTCAGTATGAGCTAGTTAAGTTACTATCTATGACGCATAAAAACATATGTGTTGTAGGAGACGATGATCAGTGTATATATGAGTGGAGAGGGGCTAATATTCAAAATATATTAGGTTTTGAAAAGGACTTTCCAGGAGCTAAGGTTGTAAAATTAGAGCAAAACTATAGATCAAAGGGAATAATTTTACAAGCAGCTAATGAAGTAATAAAAAATAACTGCCAAAGAAAAAATAAGATTCTTAAGACTAATAAGGAAAATGGAGATACCATAAAGGTATATAGAGCATTTTCAGATAAAGATGAAGCTAACTTTGTTGCATCTGAAATTAAAAAGATAAAGGAAAAGACTTCAAAGGAATTTAAGAACTTTGCTATATTGTATAGAATGAACTCTCAATCACGTACCTTTGAGGATGCTTTTAGAAGACATGATATACCTTATAGAATTATTGGCGGTTTAAAGTTCTATGATAGAAAAGAAATTAAGGATATTATGGCTTATTTAAAGGTTATTAATAATCCAGTAGATGATATTAGTTTAAGTAGAATTATCAATGTTCCTAAGAGAAGTATAGGTGATACTACTGTAGCTAAGGTTATGCAATTTGCAGATGAAATTGATGAATGTTTATATAGTAGTTTGTTAGATGCAGATCAAATAGGTAATTTAAGTCCTAGAACTCTTAACTCAATCAATAAGTTTACTAGTTTAATGAATGAATTTATTAGTGTTAAGGATGAACTTACTGCATCAGAAATGATTAAAAAAATACTAGATGATACTGGGTATTTAAAAGAACTTAAAAAGTCAAAGGAACCAGAGGATGAAAGTAGAGTAGAAAACTTAAAAGAACTTGTATCAGAGGCAGTTGACTTTGAAGTTACATCAGAGGATAAATCTATTGGAGCATTTTTAGAGAAGGTTACATTAGTTTCAGATGTGGATAATTATAGTGAAGATGCTGATACTGTAGTTATGATGACTATACATAGTTCAAAGGGATTAGAGTTTCCAGTAGTTTTCATGGTGGGTATGGAGAATGGAATATTTCCAAGTGATAAATCCTATGGTAATGATGGTGAGTTAGAAGAGACAAGAAGATTGTGTTATGTTGCAATAACAAGGGCAGAGGAAGAACTTTATATGACTTCAGCCGAAAGTAGAATGGTGTTTGGAAGAACTGTTAGTTATCCTCCATCAGACTTCTTAAATGAAATTTCACCAAATTTAAAGCAATTTGTAAATGGTGAAAAAACTTCAAATAGAGCTATGAATGTATTAAAGTCTAGCCCAAGTAAAAAGCCTTACAATCCTCATGGTATGTATGCACAAAGTACATCAAGTGAAAGTAGTTTACCTAAAAACAACATATCACAGGATGAAGCTGTTGCAGGTAGAAAGGTTAATCATGCATCCTTTGGAGAAGGTACTATAATTAATGTAGTTAAGGCTGGTAATGATAAGATTTTAACTATAGCTTTTAATAATATGGGAATAAAGAAATTGGTATTAGGTGCGGCACCTTTAGAATTACTTTAAATATTTTAAAAGAAACTCTTACTTCTATAAGTTATAGGGATTCATTATTATATAAGGAAAAGTGGTGAAAGGTATGGAAAATAAAAAGCAAGAGATGCTTCAATTAATTGAAGAATTGAATAAGTATGCACATGAGTATTACGTACTTGATAATCCATCTATTACGGATGCAGAATATGATAAAAGGTACGATAGATTAGTTGCTTTAGAGAAAGAACTAGGTGAAAGTTTACCTTATTCTCCAACACAAAGAGTAGGAGATAGAGTCTTAGCAGAGTTTAAAAAGCATACTCACTTAAGTAGATTATGGAGTTTAGATAAAGCCCAAAGCATAGAGGAAATAAGAGCTTTTCATAATAGAAATATAAAAGCTATACAAGAATATAATTTAACTCATGAAGATAAATTACCTAATCCTGAATATGTTTTAACTAAGAAATTTGATGGATTATCTATTAATCTAACTTATAATGATTTAGGAAATTTAGAGATTGCAGCAACAAGGGGTACAGGGTTAATAGGAGAAGAGGTAACTGAACAAGTAAAAACTATAAAAAGTATACCTTTAAAGATTAATAGTGATTTTTTATTTGAGGTTCATGGAGAGGCTATAATGACTAAAAGAGCCTTTGAACAATATAATAAAAATTCTCAAGTACCTTTGAAAAATTTAAGAAATGGTGCTGCAGGTGCCTTAAGAAATTTAAATGTACAGGAGACAGCTAGAAGAAATCTTTCAGCTTTCTTTTATGAGATAGCTTATTATGAAGGAGGAGAGTTTAAAACTTATATAGATATTTTAGACTTTATAAGAGAAAACAACTTTCCTATAGATGATTATATAAAAATTTGTACTACTATAGCAGAGATTGAAGCTGAAACTGAGTATATAAAAGAAATAAGAGAAAAACTTCAGTATGATATAGATGGAGTGGTTATTGCTATAAATGATTTGAAAACAAGAGAAGTTTTAGGTTATACGGTAAAGTTCCCTAAATGGGCTATAGCTTTTAAATTTGAAGCAGAGGAAGCTACAACAACTTTGTTAGATGTAGAATGGAATGTAGGTAGAAGTGGAAGAGTTACTCCTACAGCGTTACTAGATCCTGTAGATATAGGGGGAGTTACTGTAAAAAGAGCTACCTTAAATAATATTGAGGATATAGAAAGAAAAGGAGTAAAGATAGGAAGCGAAGTTTTAATACGTCGTTCTAATGATGTTATTCCAGAGATAATGAAATCTCTTAGTGAAACAGAGGATTCAAAACCTATTGAAGTTCCAAAGAATTGCCCTAGCTGTGGAAGTGAAGTAAAACAAGATGGAGTACATTATTATTGTGAAAATACACTTTCTTGTAAACCGCAACTTGTTAAAAGCATAGTGCATTTTGCAAGTAGAGAAGCTATGAATATAGCTGGCTTTAGTGAAAAGACAGCAGAGCAATTATTTGAAGAATTAAATATGAAGTCTATTACGGACTTATATAGAATGAAAAAGGAAGACTTAGTTGGATTAGAGAGATTTGGTGATAAAAAGGCGGATAATTTAATTAAGGGTGTAGGAAAGAGTAAAGACTGTGAACTTGCATCCTTTATATATGCCTTAGGTATCCCTAATGTAGGGAAGAAAACTGCTAAGGATATTTCAAATAAATTTAAGTCTATTGAAAATATACAAAAGGCTACCTTTGAAGATTTAGTAGATATAAGAGATGTTGGAGATATAGTAGCTAAATGTATAGTAGAGTTCTTTAAAGAAGAAAAAATTGTATCTACAATAAAAGAACTTTTAGATTTAGGTGTTAACCCTAAGTTTGAAGGCATAGAAGTATCAGAGGATAGTCCATTTAATGGAAAGACTGTGGTAGTTACAGGAAGTTTAGAGAACTTCTCAAGAACAGAGATAAAAACAAAATTAGAAAGTTTAGGAGCTAAGGCATCAGGAAGTGTAAGTAAGAAAACGGACTATGTTTTAGCAGGAGAAGCAGCGGGCTCTAAGTATGATAAAGCTGTGGAGTTAGGCATTAAAATTTTATCAGAAAAAGAATTTATGGATATGATAAATTAAAAGATAAACTAAATATATTTAAAGATAAGCTATAGATTAAATTTTATAGCTTATTTTTATAAGGAATTTTCATGCATTTTCAAAATAGTGAAAGTAGATTATTAAAGCTTAATTTATATTAAAGTTATTTTTAGTCAGTAAATAATTATTGTCATAAACATGGGGAAGAAAAAACAGAGGGGAAAAATCAAATTTTAGTATTAGAATAAATTATTATATAGACTATAAATGTAGAAAATTAATTGAAATTTATATATAAAATGATTTTGTGAGGAAAAAGATGAGCATAGATAAAAATGAAATAGATTATTTAAGTAAATTAGCAAAGCTTAAGTTTTCTGAGAAAGAAGAGGAAAGCTTAATTGAAGATTTAAACAAAATAATAGGATATATGGAGAAGTTAAATGAGGTTAATACAGAGAATATAGAAGAGACAGTTCATACATATTTTCTGGAAAATAATTTGAGAGAAGATGAAGTAAAAGCTTCCTTAGATAAGAAAGAAGTTTTAAAACTTCAAGGCAGTGAAAATGAGGACTATTTCGTGGTTCCTAAGGTAATAAGTGAAAATAAATAATTTCTTGAGGTGTAGTATGGAATTATATAGTAAAAGAGCCTGTGAGCTTATTGAATTAATAAGAAAAAAAGATATATCTTGCGTAGAAGTAGTACAAAGTTTTTTAAATAGAATAAAAGAAAAAGATGGCAGTATAGGTGCCTTTTTATATTTAGATGAAGAAGAAAGCATAAAAGAGGCTAAAAAAAATCAAGAGAGTATTAATAAGGGAAATGAACTTGGAAAATTAGCAGGAATACCAATTGGAATAAAGGACAATATAAGTGTTGAAAATATGCAGACTTCCTGTGCATCTAAAATATTAGAAGGATATAAATCACCCTATGATGCCACTGTTATAGAAAATATAAGAAAAGAAAGTGGTATTATAATTGGAAAAACTAACATGGATGAATTGGGGTTAGGCTCTTCAAATGAAAACTCTTCAGTGAAAAGCGTAAAAAATCCTTGGAACTTAAATAAGGTATCAGGGGGGTCATCAGGTGGTTCAGCAGCAGCGGTTTCATCAATGGAAGTTCCATTAGCAATAGGAAGTGAAACAGGTGGATCAGTAAGGCAACCGGCATCCTTTTGTGGAGTGGTTGGAATAAAACCAACCTATGGAAGAGTTTCAAGATATGGAGTTGTAAGCTTTGGTTCTAGTTTAGATCAGGTAGGTGCCTTTGGAAAAGATGTGAGAGATTGTGCACTTTTAACAGAGGTAATTTCAGGAGTGGATAGCAAAGATAGTACTAGTGTTAATATTCCTAAAAAGAATTATAGTGAGAATTTAAATAAGGATTTAAGAGGAATAAAAATAGGTGTACCTAAAGAAGTGTTTAATGATTTGGATAGCACAGTTAGAAATTCCTTTGAGGAAAGTATAAAAGTCTTAAAGGAAAACGGTGCAGAAATAAGGTATTGCTCATTATCTTTAAATGAATATGCCTTAGCTACTTACTATATAATCTCCTCAGCAGAGGTTTCTTCTAATTTATCTAGATTTGATGGAATAAGATTTGGAAGAAAAGCAGAAAATTACTCTAATTTAGAAGAATTATATGTAAACTCTAGAACAGAGGGTTTTGGAGAAGAAGTAAAAAGAAGAATAATGCTAGGTACATATGTATTATCAAAGGGATATAAGGATGAGTATTACAGAAAAGCATTGAAAGTAAGAACCTTAATAAAAAGAGAATTTGAAAATATATTTAAAGAAGTCCACACTATAATATTACCAACAACTTCAGGGGTGGCTTTTAATTTAGGCGAAAAACGTAATAATCCTATGAGCATGTACTTATCAGATATTTATACTGTTCCAGCGAATTTAGCAGGCATACCTGCTATTTCTGTACCCTGTGGATTTATTAATGGATTACCTATAGGAATTCAGTTTCTTTCAAATTATTTTAATGAAGAAATGCTATTTAATTTAGCATATAGCTATGAACAATCCACAAAATGGCATAATATTAATCCACAATTATAAGGAGGGTGTTACTAATATGGAGTTTCAAACAGTTATAGGATTAGAGGTTCATGTAGAACTTAACACTAAAAGTAAAATATTTTGTGGATGCTCTACAGAGTTCGGAGCAGAACCTAATACAGAAGTTTGTCCTGTTTGTTTAGGATTACCTGGGGCATTACCGGTATTAAATAAAAAAGTAGTAGATTATGCAATTAAAACAGGTCTTGCACTTAATTGTGATATTGCTAGATATACAATGATGGATAGAAAAAATTATTTTTATCCAGATTCCCCTAAGAACTATCAAATAACTCAAGATAGGTTTCCTATATGCAGAGAAGGGAATGTAGAGATAGAGCTTGGTAATGGTGAAAAAAAGAGTATAGGTATAGAAAGAATACATATGGAAGATGATGCAGGGAAGTTGATTCATAATGAAAAGGAGACTTTTATAGATTTCAATAGAGCAGGAGTACCTTTATTAGAAATAGTATCTAAACCTCATATGAATTCAGCAGAGGAAGCTATACTTTATGTTGAAAAATTAAGAAGTATTCTTACTTGCATAGGTGTATCTGATTGTAAAATGGAAGAAGGGTCTTTAAGAGTGGATCTTAATATTTCTGTTAAACAAGTAGAAAGTAAAGAATTAGGAGTGAGGGCAGAAATAAAGAATCTAAACTCTTTTAAGTTTTTAGAAAAGGCAGTTAACTATGAAAGAGAAAGACAAATAAAGGCTATAGAAAATAATGAAGTCTTATTTATGGAAACCAGAAGATGGGATGAGAAAAATAATATTACATTATCTATGAGAAATAAAGAAGAAGCTCAGGATTATAGGTATTTTCCAGAGGGAGATATACTAGAAATGATAATTTCAGAAAAGGAAATAGAGGATATAAAATCAACTATTCCAGAATTAGAACATGAGAAAAAAGATAGATTTATAAAGGAATATAACTTAAGTAATTATGATGCTTCGGTTTTATCAAAGGATTATAAATTAGCACACTTTTTTGAGAAAACAGTTAAAAGCTGCAAAGATAGCAAAGCAGCTGTAAATTGGATAATGGGTGATATATCCTGCTATTTAAATGAAAACAAACTTGAATTAAATGAAACTAAGCTTAAAGCTGAAAATTTAGGAGAGCTTATAAAGCTAATAAAAGATAAGGTTATATCCTCAACTATAGGTAAAAAAATTTTAGTGAATATAATAGAGGAAGGTAAGTCACCTAAGGATATAGTAAAAGAAAAAGGATTAATTCAGAACAATGATGAGAAAGCCATACTAGAAATGATTAGGGGTATACTGAGTAAAAATCAAGATAAAGTTAAAGAGTATTTAGAAGGAAAAGGTAATTTGTATACTTGGTTTGTAGGACAAATCATGAAGGAATCTAGGGGGAAGGCTAATCCTTCAATAGTAAATAAATTACTTAAGAGTGAAATAGAAAATAACTTTAAATAAAAATAAGTTTGAATAAACAGTTAACATTATACTTAATATGGATATGTAGTGATTACTTTCCTCGAAACCTGTCAAATATATAAAATGAATTATTAAAATCATATATAAAGACATCTCTATATATGACTTTGAATTTCTTATTGAGAGTTATAAACATTTGTTGTATTAAATTTAAAAAGATATGAGAGTGTTACAAGAATAGCTATTATATGATATAAGAAGAAAGGACGGGTGTATTGATGAGGAAATTTATTAGTATGGTATTGGTATTAAGTCTTTTAACAGTGTGTACTTCTGGATGTATAGAAAAGAAGGAATCTGTTGCAGAAGGACAAAGAGAATACTTGATATATAACTTAGGTGAATTACCTGAGGACCTATCAATGTTAGATAATAATAAGGTTAGAGAAAAAGATTTATTATTAGCTTTATTTGATGGATTAGTTAGAGAAAATGAAGAGGGAGACATAGTTCCATCCTTAGCTGAGGATTATAGTGTAAGCCCAGATGGAATAGAGTATACCTTTAATATAAGAAATGATATCAATTGGAGTGATGGAAGTAAAATAACAGCTAAAGATTTCAAAGAATTCTTTAAGTGGATGTTGGACAAAAACACAGAAAACATATATGCAGATCAACTAGATTGTATTTATGGTGCTAAGGAATATAGGCAAGGTAAAAATAAATTTACGGATGTTGCTATAAGTGCTACGGATGAAAATAATTTAACTATTAGATTAAATAATCCCTGTGCATATTTTATAAATATTTTAAGTAATCCTATATATAACTTAAGAAAACCAGAGGATGTTAATAAATTTAGAGATGAATATACAGATGTTTTAAGTAGTGGTCCCTTTAAACTAAAGGCTGTTGCTGATGGAGGAGTTATATTAGAGAAAAATACTAATTACTATAAAAGTAAGGATATAAAGTCTCCTAACATAGTAATGAAGACCTTAGGTAGCAGTGAAAGTGCTTTAGTTGAATTTGAGGCACCTTGGGGAAGTAATGGAACACCTGTTAATGGTTTGAATAGTGAAGATAAAGACTCTGAGGAATTTATAAAAGAGGATTCAAAGGTGGATTTTTTTGTGAATCCTCCAATTAATGAGGTTGAAAGACTAAAAAAACTGAAGTTAATAGATACCTATGAAAATCTAAGTTCTAATAATTATATATTCAATATGAATAAGGAATATTTTAAGGATGAGAATTTTAGAAAATCTATAATATATGCTTTTTGTAAGGAGAGCTTAATAGAGGATTTAGGGTCAGAAGTAGCAGTGCCAACTATGTCATATATACCGCCAGCAACTAATAATGGTATAGGTAGTGAATATGGAGTTAAAAACTCATTAGGTAAGGATAATAATAAAGACCTTGCAAAACAATTATTTAGTAATGTGAAATATGATAAGGAAAAAGAACTAAAAGTATATTATAAAGAAAGTTATTTAAATAAAAGTATAGCTAATGAATTTAAGAAGGATTTAAAAGATACCTTAGATATAAATATTAAGTTGATTCCATATAAAGATGATGAATTAGCTAAAATATTAGAAAGTGGAAATTACGATATTATACAAGAAGAATTTTTACAAAGCTTTGATGATGCAGTAGGATTTCTTTCAAATTTCAGTTCTCATTCATCCAAAAATGATTATGGATACAATGATATAGAGTTTGATAAGGACTTTTCTAAATTAAATTACGAAGTTGATCCTTTAAAAAGAAAGGATTTAATAGTAAGTGCAGAACAAAAGTTGATTCAAGATGCACCTATGATACCTATCTACAGTAGTAGCAATATCTTATGTAGAAGAGAGTATGTTAAGGGAGCTTATATAACTAAGTTAGGAAACATAAATTTAGATAAGGTTTATAAATCAAACTCAGGAGAACAGAATAAGGATTCTAAAGAGAATATAAATCAGGTGAAAGAAAATAACAATGAAAATAACAAGGTAAAAGAAAATACAGATAAAAAAGATGAAAATCAAAATAAAGAGCAAAATACAAAAAATGAAAATAAGAATGTAGAAAATCAAAATAAGGATAAAGTAGATCCAACTAAAGAAACTAAAGATAAAAGTACAGAGAATAAAGATGGTGATAAAGATGTTAATAATGACTTGAAAGATAAGAATGAACAAGATAAAGATGTAATCAATAAAGAAGAGAATAAATCACCTAATACAGAAAAAATAGAGGAGAAAGACAAAGAAGATACAAAAGAGAAAACTACGGATAGTAATGAAAATAAAACAGAGAAACCTAATAATATAGATGAAGAAGCATCAAGATAAGAGATTGCAGAAAATAGGCATAAGTAACATATAGATAATAAATTAAAACATTATTTATATAGTGCCATCTCTAGTAGTATAGCTATTATTATCTTCTTAAGATAGGGACTACAGACAATGAATAGTTATAAAAAGTAGAAGAGACAAAATTAATAATAATAATTATAAAGAAACAGCCTAAGTAATAAAATACTCAGGCTGTTTCTTTTGAAAATTAAGTTTATATACTAGAAAATGTGTCGATGCAAGAATATTGAAGTAAAGAAAATAAACATATTTTTATTACTTTCAAAACTAGCCTTGCCATTTTTAAAGGAATCTCTTTTTTTATTAAAAGAGATATACTTTATAAAAATAGGAGCTAACTCAGCAGATGTTGGAGTCGGCACATTCTGTATTCTAAAGTTTTGTTCAGCCATTAAATCTTCAGCTTTTAATGAAAAGTTGTTATAGTGCTCAGGGTCATTTAACCCTGGAGTTTCTGGCCAACTTAAAACTAAATTTGAATCAATAATTGACTTTGTAAAATAATCTGCTATTAAAGCATCATTTTTATCATCATGCATTATATCAGAATATAAAATAAGAGCAGATAAATATGAAACTATTTCATCAGAAGGATACTCAATGGATTTATCATTAGAGTTCTTAACGTAAATTCCAATGGTATCATTATATTTAGTTACTAAGTCATCATATAAAGTTACTGCAACATCTTTAAACTTATCAATTCCTGTGTTTTTATAAAGTAAGATGAAATTCATAAAGGTTAATGAGTCTAATTGAACATCATCATCTTTTCCAGGAATTCTGTTTACAGGTAATTCAGATATAATCATGTCAGAAAGGTCTAATAATATTGCTTGAGCATCTATGTTATTTGAGTACTCAGTAAACAAGTTAAGAGCTAAGCAAATTTTAACCTTGTCTTCAAAGCTGCTTTCGTAAACTTCATCTCTAAAGTCATTAAACATATTTAATATGTCTAAAGAAAAGTTCCTAAAGTTTTCACTGTATTCATCATCAAATAATGTTGAATATCTGTAATAAGCACACATTAATAGAGCTTGTTCATAAAACTTGAACTTTCTGGACTTACCTTCAAATTTAAGTTCATTAAATAATGGGTCAGAACAATCTGTTTTATCTACGAAAACACCTTCAGTATTTCTTAGATATAAAGCATAAAACTCCAATTGATGTCTAGTAAGTACAGAATACAAGTTGCCTAAGTCTAGTTTATCTCTGTGATTATTATGGAAATTAGAATAATAGTCACTAAGTTCAAGTAAACTTAAAGTCATAAAAGCATTGGATAATATATTTACATCTTTTCTAAATCTAGAGCTATCCCATTGAAGTTTATTACCAGTTTTAAGTAGTTTTCCACTTGCCTTTTTGTAAACACATAGAAGTGGAGAAAACTTTTTAACTGTGTTAATATCAATATTAGGATTCTCTTTAACTATCTCATTTGGCGATATAACTATACCACAGTGTGATTCTAAAGCTATATTTTTTAGAGATTCTTTAGACAGATAGAAAAGTTGATTTTTTATATTATCCTTACTTAAAGAGTTAATTCTTAAAAATGGACCGATATATTTCAATTTAACACCACCCTAAAATAATCCTATAAGATTATATGATTTGAAAGTGAAAAAATTTACTCTTTTTATGAATTTATAAATATAAACTTAGTTTTTATATGAATTTTTATAAGTATAGAGTTTGAATTTTGCTTTATTTATATAAGCTAAGTGTTGAAACATATGAGGTAAGGGGTTAGTTGAGGGTATAAAATATTAGAAGAAAAAAATTTAATATATTTAACTGAATATTTTAAGTATTAAGGGTGGCAAGTAAAAAAGTTTTAAATATCATAGGAACGGTAAAGAAATTCTAATGTTAAAAAATATATTAACTATACAGTAATAATTAAGTAAAATATAATAAACAAAATATAAGAGGTGAAATTAAATATGAAAACATTAATAGTAGCAAGTAATAATAAACATAAAATTGTAGAAATAAAAGAATTACTAAAAGAGTTTGATTTAAATGTACTTTCTTTATCAGAGGCAGGTATAGATTTAGATGTAGAAGAAACAGGAACCACATTTTCAGAGAATGCATACATAAAAGCAGCAGCAATACATGAAATAAGAAAAGACGCACTTATATTATCAGATGACTCAGGACTTATGGTGGATTATTTAGATGGAGCACCAGGAGTTTATTCTGCTAGATTTGCAGGGGAGCATGGAAATAATGCTAAGAACAATGAGAAGCTATTAGAATTACTACAGGGGGTACCAAGAGAGCAAAGAGGAGCTCAATTTGTATGTGCAATGGTATTAATAGCGGGGAATGAGGTTATTAGAGTAGAAGGGAAAGCAAGAGGGATCATTGAAGAGACTTATGAAGAAAGAGGCGGATTTGGTTATGATCCATTATTCTTTGTAAATGAATTTAATAATACTTACGCAGAAATAACACAAGAAGAGAAGAATAGTATAAGTCATAGAGGAAGAGCTATGAATCTTATAAAAGAGGAATTAAGAAAACTTCTATAATATTAGTCCTTAAAATTATTATATGTAAAATAGAAACATATAAATAAAGATACTGAACCTTAGGTACTAATATAAATAAGTTCTTTATATAAATAATAAGAATTAAAGGGTGGTGAAAAGTTTGAGAATAGCAGTTGTAAGTGATACACACGAGTATGAAATACAGATAATGAAGTTTCTTGATAAAGTACAAGATTGTGATTATATTTTACACCTTGGAGATTGTGTAAAGGATGTAGAAATTATAAGAAGACATTTTAAAGGCAAGGTAATAAATGTTAGAGGAAACTGTGACTTAGGAAACGTTGCTCCCTTATTAATAAATGAGGAAATAGATGGACATAGAATTTTAATGAGCCATGGGCATCAATTTAGTGTTAAAAGCAATGTAATGAGTTATTTATATAAGGCGCTAGAAAGTCAGGCTAAAATAGCCTTATTTGGGCATACACATATAGAAGGGATTGAAGTAGTAGAAGGGGTTCACTTAATTAATCCTGGAAGCCTAGCTCGATCAAAGGGAAAAGGAAATAGTTATTGTATTATAGAAACAGAGAAGGATAAAATAGATGCAAAAATAATGTATCTATAAATAAGCTATAGACATAATATAGTTAAGGTACACTTGCATTGTAGAATAAGAAATATTAGGATTTAAGAAAGAATTTCGAAAATATGGGTAAAATATTAAGAGTGAGATAAATTAAAGGTTTATTTTGCTCTTAATATTTTGTAAAAAGGAAAAGAATAATAGTTAAAATTATATTTAGTAAAAAAATTTAGTTTGATTAATAAATATGAGAAAGTTAAATTACGAAGAGTTACAATAATGGCCTAAAAATGAGGAATTGTAATGATATACCTAGTAAAATATAGAACAAATGGTATAAACATTAGAAAAAACTATATAAAAATGCAAAAATGAACTTTTAAAAGGAAAAATGATAAAAAAGTGTTGACGAATTAGTTTATATAGTGTAGAATAATTTTTGTCGTCAGGACGAGTTGGTAAACAACTCCAAGGGACAAAACCCTATTTGTGAGAAACAAATAAAAAAATGTCTTGATTATTAATTAACAAAGTGTTAAAATACTTTATGCTTTGAAAAATATCGGGGTGTAGCGCAGATGGGAGCGCGCGTGGTTTGGGACCATGAGGTCGCAGGTTCAATCCCTGTCACCCCGACCA
>NZ_FQXP01000006.1:0-2079 GCF_900130005.1 Clostridium collagenovorans DSM 3089
CGGAGGTGTAAGTATGGTAACATATTCAGCTGACCGATACTAATAGGTCGAGGACTTGACCAAAAAACTCTTAACATTATGCAATTTTGAGAGAATATCTCAAAAAGTATTGACAATATTGTATGTGATGCATATAATATTAATGTACTAGAAAATACAGTGAGTTTAATCAATGTAAATTAATTAAATAAGGCTGTAATAATATAAAGTAACATAAATCTGGTGACAATAGCGTAAAGGTAACACCCCTTCCCATTCCGAACAGGCAGGTTAAGCTTTACAGCGCTGATGGTACTGCAGGGGAGGCCCTGTGGGAGAGTAAGACATCGCCAGGTAATGTTCCGCGATAGCTCAACGGTGGAGCACTCGGCTGTTAACCGATAGGTTGAAGGTTCGAATCCTTTTCGCGGAGCCAATGTGGCTGGATAGCTCAGTCGGTAGAGCAGAGGACTGAAAATCCTCGTGTCCCTGGTTCGATTCCTGGTCTAGCCACCAGTACGGCGCCATAGCCAAGTGGTAAGGCAGAAGTCTGCAAAACTTTTATCCCCCAGTTCAAATCTGGGTGGCGCCTCCATGAAAACCTCGTAGAATATACGAGGTTTTTTTATTTGTAAAAATAAAATATATTTTACTTATATATTTTTTTATTTTTATAAGTTTTGGCTAAATAATAAAAAATTATATATTATAGTAGTTTTCATTGGATTATATATATTTAAAAGTTTAAGTGTACTATAAGTATTTATACCGAAAACTGAAATAACCCTTTACAAAGTTTAAACTTTATAAAGGGTTATTTCAATTTTAAATATATACCTTAGCATATTAAGATATACTAGTTATATAATATCTATATTAATTTCAAGCTTTTTAATATATTATTTATAATATTATATTTTAGTTTAGTTTGTATTAGTTTTCGCTTACTACAGGCTCAATTATTTTAATACTTTTGTTATAGGTGTCTAATAGACATTTGCAGCCAATTGGAATTGTTAGTTTTGGATAATCATGTCCACTCATTAGATTGCTAAGAGTTGGCTTACCTAATGATAGTATTCTATCGCTTATTACTTCATCTAATTTAAAGCTTCTTTCGTAATTTGATAATTGGCATCCCTTAAATTGACCAAGTATAAAACCACTACATTCTTGAAGTTTATTAGATAAGAGTAATTGAGTTAGCATTCTATCGATTTTATATGGTGCTTCTCCAATTTCTTCTATAAATAATATTTTGTTTTTAAAATCTATCTCATAAGGTGTGCCTAAAGTACTACAGATAAGACATAGGTTACCACCTATTATTTCTCCTTCTGCATATCCTGATACTTCTTCTTTAATATCGAAGTCCTTAGGATTATCAATTGTAAAATCTCCTCTACACTGAGTTAGTATATTAAGAAAACTTTCTAAAGTGTATTTTTCATCTAATGAGGAGCTTCCCATTGGTCCATGAAAGGTAATAATATTACTTTTTTGGGCTATCATATTTAATAGTGTGGTAATATCACTAAAGCCCATAAAGATTTTAGGGTTTTTCTTTATAATATCAAAATCTAACAAAGGAAGTATTCTCATTGTTCCATAGCCACCACGTACACATAAAACCATATTAACATCTTTATCTTTAAACATGTTCATTAAATCTTTTGCTCTGTCTATATCTGAACCTGCTAAATATTTTTCTTTATCATATAGATGTTTTCCTTCTTTTACATTGAAGCCAAGGGACTTTAAAAATTCAATGCCTTTTCTTATTGCTTTTGGATCCTCTGGTCCAGCTGGTGAGATTAGGCCTATAGTATCGCCCTTTTTTAATTTTTTTCCTTGTTGCATATAATACATCTCCTATTTAAGTACTATAATATAGTGTATTTAAAATTATAAGGTTTGTATATAAAAAATATAAAACTATATAGAATTATTTTTATGATCCTACATAGTTTTATATTTTATAAATATATATTAATAGTTACTTAAGCTCTAGGTAGTAACTATTTAAAAATCATAACCTATATATTAGTAACTTGTAATTTAAAAGGGTTACTTAGTTATTAGGTAGTTACCTTTTAAAGA
>NZ_FQXP01000006.1:2089-4658 GCF_900130005.1 Clostridium collagenovorans DSM 3089
CGGAGGTGTAAGTATGGTAACATATTCAGCTGACCGATACTAATAGGTCGAGGACTTGACCAAAAAACTCTTAACATTATGCAATTTTGAGAGAACATCTCAAAAATATGTTGACATTAGCTCTAAAAAGAGTTATAATATCAGTGTAATAAATGATCTGGTGACAATAGCGTAAAGGTAACACCCCTTCCCATTCCGAACAGGCAGGTTAAGCTTTACAGCGCTGATGGTACTGCAGGGGAAGCCCTGTGGGAGAGTAAGACATCGCCAGGTAATATTCCGCGATAGCTCAACGGTGGAGCACTCGGCTGTTAACCGATAGGTTGAAGGTTCGAATCCTTTTCGCGGAGCCATATGGCTGGATAGCTCAGTCGGTAGAGCAGAGGACTGAAAATCCTCGTGTCCCTGGTTCGATTCCTGGTCTAGCCACCAAACACCTTAGATATAATCTAAGGTGTTTTTTATTATTTATTCTAAGTATATTTTAAAAGTTAGTTGATATGAACTATATGTAATTATACAATATTTATATTAAGAATTTTATAATCTATAAAGCACGTAAGAATTTATATTATAATAAGAGATTAGATGAATTATATATAAAGCTTAATATATTTAAATATAACAGTTAAACTTAAGAATAAATTATCCTATTTATATAGGATGAGTCTAGTATTGAAAGTACTATATGAATTTTAAAATTAATATGTAAAAAACTAAAGATTAGATTTTTTATTAGAATTTTTATAATTACTAAGAAATATATTATTTATATTAAAACAATTTATCTTCAAGATAAAAAAATAAGAGGTGAGGGTATGATTATATTCGCAGTGTTATTTATTATATTAGGTGTAGCAATGATAGCCCTTGGGGCAAAACTATCTTCAGAAGAAATAATAAGGTCAAATGCTAAGGGAAGGGAAATAAGAGAACAAGATAAATATATTAAAGGCAATAGAATAATATATATACTTGTAGGTGTATTATCTATCTTGATAAGTGTTTTAGCCTTATTTAAAGTAATAGATGCTCAAATAATGTTAATTTTATATTTAATATTTTGGGTATTTAATAAGATTGGTGTAATGATTTTAAATAATTCTTATGGAACAAAGAATTCTAAATAAGTGTATATAAAGTAAAAAGGTCTAGTAGCTAAAGTTACTAGACCTTTTTATTATACAATTTTAAGTCATATAGTTATTGTAGTCAGTTTATAATGAAATGTCATTTAAAAAGCTTCAAAATATAAACTCACCCCTTAACTATAATTAGAATTTAAGCGATTAAATAAGTATATATTATTTAATAGTTTCTATAATAGAATCAACATGGCCAGCTACTTTTACTTTTCTAAATATATTTTGGATTTTACCAGTTTCATCAATAATAAATGTGCTTCGCTCTATACCAAAACACTTCTTCCCAAACATAGTTTTTTCTTTTAAAACTCCATAGCTATTGCAAAGATCTTCATTTTCATCAGAAAGAAGAATAAAATTAAGTTGGTTCTTTTCAATGAACTTTTTATGAGAAGCTATGGAATCTCTACTTACGCCTAATATAACACAATTTAACTCATCCAGAGTTTTAAGATTATCATTAAAAGATAATACTTCACTCTTTCATCCAGGGGTATTGTCTTTAGGGTAAAAGAATAGAATTACTTTTTTGCCAATGTAATCTGATAGTTTATGAGTTTTATCATCTGATCCAATGATATTAAACTCAGGAGCTTGCATCCCAATTTCTAAAATTTCCATGATATCACCTCTAAATAATAATTAATATTAATTAGTTATTATTATAGCATATTCTTTTAAATAATAATACTAATAAAATAGTATTTAAAAATTTTAATAAAAGATATATAGAGATGATATAAAAGTATAATAAAAGGGTATAATTTTAATATATTATATATAAAAATTAAGTTTTTTAAATTGAAAGGAGTTTAATATTATTAAACTTAAGATGAAAAAATGTAAAAAAATAAGAGAAACTTTACCTAGTGTATCAATATAGTAAAATTGATAAAAATAAAAGATATATACTGTAAAATCAATATAATTTAAAAAAATGATAAATTATCAATTAAAACAGCTTGTAGATTATGATAAGATAATCTTCGTCGCTGAGATGCGGCAACAGAAAAACTTCTTTAAGAGTTTGAAAGTAATTAAAAACTTTTGAAAAAACTTTTAAAAAAGTGTTGACAAACGATTAAAAGTTTGTTAAAATATTAAGAGTCGTCAGGTGATGACGATAAATGACATGGTCTTTGAAAATTAAACAGAGTAATAAAGAAACAACTCGTAAAATGCTTTGAGTAATAAATAAAATCTTATCGAAAGATAAGTAGTCAGTGAATACTGAGTAATCAAACTTTTAAATTGAGAGTTTGATCCTGGCTCAGGACGAACGCTGGCGGCGTGCTTAACACATGCAAGTCGAGCGATGAAGTTCCTTCGGGAACGGATTAGCGGCGGACGGGTGAGTAACACGTGGGCAACCTGCCTGTAAGTGGGGGATAGCCCTCCGAAAGGAGGAGTAATACCGCATAAGA
>NZ_FQXP01000006.1:4668-329142 GCF_900130005.1 Clostridium collagenovorans DSM 3089
CTTGTAATTTAAAAGGGTTACTTAGTTATTAGGTAGTTACCTTTTAAAGAGTATAACCTATATATTAGTAATTTGTAAGTTAAAAAGGTTACTTAGTTATTAGGCAGTTACTCCTTGAAAATCATAGCTTACAAATCTAAATGAAGTATGATTTAGCTTTGTAGTATATATAAATTTATAGAGTTTTTAAATGGTTTAATTTTAAAACATTTTTTTCTTACTTAAATAGAATCCTGTTACAAGGGATAATATTATGGATACCCCTATGGCATACCAAAAGCCCATTGGCATATTTTCGAATGGTATACCTGGTACGTTCATACCCCAGAATCCTGATATAATAGTAGGTATAGCTAAAACTATAGTAATTGATGTAAGGAATCTCATTACTAAGTTAAGATTGTTTGAAATAACAGATGCAGATGCATCCATTGTCCCAGATAGGACATTACTATATATATGTGTCATTTCAATAGCTTGCTTTGTTTCAATTAATACATCTTCTAATATATCTTTATCTTCTTCATACTTCTCAAGTAATTTCAGCTTAAGCATTTTATCAAAGGTAAGTTCATTGGATTTTAATGAAGTAGAGAAATATATTAGTGAATTTCTAAGATATAAAAGATGCATTAATTCTTTATTACTCATAGATTTTTGCAACTTCTTTTGTATCATTAGACTCTTCTTATCTATTTGTCTTAAACAAACTAGATAGTAACTTGCAACTCTATATAGAAGCTGTAATATGAATCTAGAACGTTTAAAAGTATAGAAATTTTTTATGTTACCTTTTATAAAGTCATTAGTAATTCTTGTATTTTTCAAACAAATGGTTATTAATTCCTTTTCAGTGTGGATTATTCCTAGTGGAACAGTATCGTATGTAAGTGAATTATCCTCCATCTCTGTAAATGGAACGTCTATTACAACCATTATAGTCTGATCTTCTATTTCAATACGTGATGTTTCTTCGTCATCTAGTGCAGCACGTAAGAACTCAATTGGTACAGAGGTTTTCTTTGATAATAATATTATATCTTGATCTGTTGGTGAGACTACATTTATCCAACATCCTGGTTCTATATTTTCTAATTTAGTAAGTTCGCAGTTTTCATCTACGGTTTTATAAATTGAAATCATAACAATTCTCCTTAAGCATTTTATATTAGTTGTAATGTGAATTTTAAAATATTGAAATCAAAATTAATAGTTTACTAAGCTAATTTTTAAATTATTGTATGATTTATAATAAATTATATGTTATCATATAAAATTCAATATACATAGAGAATAACTTATATGAGATATTTTTATTTTACAGTAAATCAACTATTTATAATATACTCATTTTTATAGAAAATAACTTATGTATAATTTATTCTTTCATTTATCATATAAATCAATCTAATAATATTAATATAAATTATTGTACTTTTAGATGCACAAAATGCATTATTATGCTTTACATGAAGTTTAGTTACCTTACTTTAAAATTATAAATGTAAGTTTATTTAGTAGGTATATAAGTTCTAATTAATATTTTACATTTATATTAACGGTTAAATTTATTCTATAATAAACCTTATATCTAAAAAGAATGAATACTCTTTATTAGACTGTAGGTATTTAAGTTTTAAAGTTATTAAATGTACTAAACTTATAGTGCTATACCTTAATACATATTAAGGTACAGAAATGCCTTACTATATAATAAAGCTGAGAAGTGTACTTAACATATATAAGTTCTAATTAATATTTTACATTTATATAAATTATTGATTTAATTTATAATAAACCTTATATCTAAAAAGAATGAAAATTCTTTATTAGAATATATAGCTTATAATTTTGATTAAAGGTTGTAACTATTAAGTTTGATTAAGTATATAAATAAAAGGGTAATGAATATTAATGTTCATTACTATATCTTGTTAATATGAAAATTTTCATATTAAAATTTATTTAGTTATATATTTTTTCAACTGATTTTATAAATCATACTAAGAGTAAAGTTTACTTGATAAGCTTTACTTTCAGTATGTTATTAGAAATATCTATTGAAAGTATAGAAGCTAATGCTAAAACTTAACTAATCAACTATAACATTATAATTAATATACCAGTTATAACAGTATAGTTAATAGACTAGTTATAGAAGCATAATTAACAAAGCAGCTATAACAGAATAATTAATGGACTAGTTATAGAGGTATAATTAACAAATCAATTATAGAGTTACAAGCAATAAACTAGTTATAAAGTTATAAGTAATAGACTAGTCATAGCATTAGAATCAACAAACTAGTTATACCAGTATAATTAATAAACTAATTATAACATTAAAATTAATAAGTTAAGTGGAAATTATATAAAAATATAAACTAATGGTTTATTATGGAATAGAATATTATTTTGTATTTTTATATAAGTATATAGAGCTTAAACAATATCTTGTGAATGTAAAAAGAATTTTTATTACTAGGCTTTGAGTATTTAGCCAATAGTGTATGATAAATGGAGAATAATCAAGCAAAGGAGCATTTTATGCATTTACATTAGATTAAACAGGTATAAGGGGGGTATAAGCAATAATTTAAGGCTTTTTAATGATAGCTAAATATTCAAATCCCTAGTATAATCTCAAGGGTAATGAACATTAGCAAATATATGTTATTTTTAATTATTAAGGGGGATAAAGGTCATGGCGCTCTATAGGGAAACGGTTCAAAGAAGTTATTCAGCCGTTATTCTTATCGTATCTGTAATGTTAGCTTTTAATATTTTTTTGTCTGACTGTGTTGAGAGAAGTATAAGCACAGCAAATTATATTAAGATATCTAGGATGTTTTTCTTTGGTATTATGGTGTTTTTTATATTAACTGAATTATATAAATTAAAGGTGAAATATAAATATACTATTATAGCTCATGAATTAATTATTCATAAGATTATTGGACATGAAGAGATCGAGGTTGAAAAGATAGATATAACAACTATTAAACAAATGAAGAAGTGTCATGGTATAGATGCTATGGTTCCTTCAGTTTTTAAGGGTAGAAAATATATGGCATCATCCTTTAATGGAAATAAACATTATTGTGTTTATAACAATGATGGTGAAATTAGAAGGTTTTATTTTGCTCCAAGTGATAAGCTGATGAGCAAATTGAGAAGGTATAATATAGGATAATAAAGTTACTACTTTTAACATAGTAACTTTACTAGTTTAGTGGATGGATAAAACCATAAATTCTATAAGGGATTTATGGTTTTATTCATTTTAAACCTAAGATTTTAATTGTAGGTTAATTAGCTAATTACGAACCTTAAGTTAAGTGTTTCTAGTACTTAACTTAAAAAGTAAAAGTATAATTTTCAAAGATTTTTTTAAAATTCTTAACTATAAAACTCCTAAAGAGTTGTTTGAATCGTATTTAGATAAAATATATGAAGTCTAAGTAAATTCAAGTATTTAAGTCATACACTTAAATACTTGAATTTGTTATTGCAATATAAAAAAGTTATTTATAAATTTAACCTCATAAGCTAAGGTATATTTACTATAATTATAACTCATAAAGTAAAAGTATAATTTTAAAAAGATTTTTTAATTCTTAACTATAAAACTCCTAAAGAGTTGTTTGAATCGTATTTAGATAAAATATATGAAGTCTAAGTAAATTCAAGTATTTAAGTCATACACTTAAATACTTGAATTTGTTATTGCAATATAAAAAAGTTATTTATAAATTTTACCTCATAAGGTAAGGTTTATTTACTACAATTCTAACTTATAAAGTAAAAGTATAATTTTTTTAGGATTTTTTAAAAATTCTTAAATATAAAACTCCTAAAGAGTTATTCGAATCGTACCTAGATAAAATATATGAAGTCTAAGTAAATTCATATAACATAGTCGCTATAATAATTTTATATAGTTAGATTAAGATAGCGGTTTTATATAGGTATATTACAGTTCAGTTTTGTAGTTATAAAAAGTTAAATTTATTTTAAAATTAACTTTAACTTTTATATTTTTATTAATAAATTAAAGAAATCATTAAATTTATAATAATAATTAAGAGTAAACAAAACCCTATTAATTTATATTTCATTATTATTTGTATTTATTAAAAGGTAGAATTTTATTTTATATTTTTATGCAATTCAAGATTCATTTCTTTTAATAAATCATTTTTTTCAATCACATCTACTCCTGTTATTGCAAGAGCATTAATAGCGGTAATCATTGCATCTATAGAATACTCACTTAGAGTTTCATCACCAAATTCAGGTGAAGGAAATTTAATATCCTTATTTTTAGTTATTCCTATTGAAGGATATATACATGGTGTAGTATGGCTTATTGTACCGATACCTAACCCAAGGGTATTTTCTTTAGCTTTATCAATATTAATTATTCCACATTCCTTCAGATTGTGTGTGAATAATCTTGATAGTGTTGAGTTAGACAATAGATTTTCTGTAGGCATACCACATAATTCAATACTGCCTTGCACTCCTAGTATTGATGATGATGAATTTACAAAGTTCCTTATCTTATTTTCTAGATCTTCACTATATTTAGCACAGCAACTTTTTATAGAGAATTTCGCTTCGGCCTTTTGCTTTCCATCGGTTAAACAATGTATAGCTTCTATAGAAATATTGTCTATCATGCATTTAGAGCATGAACTTTTAATTAGTATACTTAGAGTATTAAAAGTTAGTAAACAAGCGTCTAATGCAGGATTTAGGCTGTTATTTAAAGCGTTACTATTATAATCACAACTGTAGTTGATTTTTAGTGGAATAGCAGCCTTAGAATCACCACTTTCAACTGTATCTATGTAACTATGAGGACACATGATAACATCCATATCTTCAAAGATATTTTCTTTTACCATGGCTAATTCAGAACCATTAAGATGATCTCCAGGACAACCTATTATGGTAACAGAGCCACCAATTAAGGAAATTACGCTGGATAGGGCTAATGCAGCTCCTACACTCATTGAGGTAGAAAGATTATTCCCATATATGTGTCCCTCTGGATAACCATTGTATTTACAAACATAACATACCTTAGGGTGACCAGAGCCATATATTCCATAAAATGAAGTTTTCATGTCCAAAAAGTTATCAGTTACTTCAAATTTATGCTTTCTTAAAAGTTCACAAATATATTTACTTGAATTTTGCTCACTAAAGGCTTCCTCACAGCTATCATAAAGATATTTATTTAAATCTATTAATTCATCTTTTATAGTACTAATGTACGAAATGATTTGTTGTCTCATATCTTCACTTCCTTTTATAAAAAAACTTGAAAAAGTTCGAATTATGTATATACCAATATTATTACCTAAAAGAATAATTTTATTTGTGTTTATTACCTGGGTAATTGAATAAAATATATAAGATGAGGCAAGTATTTTAATAGTTACTAATGTGTTATAGGGAGGAATTTATGAATAAAAATAGTTGTTTAATGTGTAGGAAGCCTCAAGATAATGGTATAATAATTTATGGTGTTAATATTTGTAGGGAATGTGAATTGAGATTAATTAATGTGGATGTAGACACAGATTTTTATGAATATTATAAAGAAAAAATAAAGAAAAGTATAGTAAGTGTTATTTTAAGAGGAGATGAGCACAATTGGCAAAACTACCGATTGTAGAAGGAATAGAGAGGTATATAAAAGAAGAAAATATTAGTTTTTGTATGCCAGGTCATAAGAATGGTAAAGGCTTTTTAAAGACTATAGAAGGAAGAGAACTTTTTAATAATTTAATAAGTGGAGATATAACAGAGGTTGATGGAGTTGATAACTTACACAATCCAGAAGGTATAATAAAGGACGCAGAAGATGAGCTTAGCAAGTATTATAAAAGTAAAAAATCATACTTTCTTGTTAATGGAAGTACAAGCGGTAATTTAGCTATGGTTTTTTCATCCTTTAATGAGGGTGATAAAATCATTGTTGAAAGAAACTGTCATAGATCAGTTTTTAATGCTATCATAATGAGAAAGCTAAAGCCTGTATATCTTAAAAATAAAATAACATCAAATTTTGATGCTCCTTTATCTATTGATAAGGAGCATTTTTTAGAGGTTATATTAGAGAATAAGGATGCTAAGGGCATTTTATTGACATACCCTAATTATTATGGTGTATGTTGTGATTTAAGATATATAGTTAAGATAGCTAAAGAAAATAATATGAAGGTGTTACTTGATGCAGCGCATGGTGCTCACTTTGGTGTAAACAATCTAGTACCTAAGAATCCAATGGAGTTAGGAGCAGATATGGTGGTTATGAGTGCACATAAGACTTTGCCAAGTTTAACACAAACTGCATTTTTACATATTGGTGAGGATGTACCTATTGATAAGGTTGATTTTTATGTTTCAGCTTTCATGAGTACAAGCCCCTCATATATGTTTATGAGCTCTATGGATTATGCAAGATTTTATCTTCAAGAATATGGAGAGCAGGAGTATATAACTTTATATGAAATAGTAGAGAAGTATAGAGAGAAAATAGATGAATTAGAAGGATTTAAGTGTTTAAGCAATGAGGTTATAAAGAAAGAATGTGAAATGCAGTGGTCAGGTGATTATGATGCTACAAGATTAGTTATTAATCTTAATAAGGGGTACAGTGGGCATAAGTTGCTTGATTATTTAAGAGCAAATAAGATTCAATGTGAAATGAGCAGTAATAGCTCTGTTGTATGTATTCCAACTCCTTTTAATGATGAAGAGGATTTTGAAAAGCTTTATTTAGCCCTTAAAGATTGCGATTTAGAGTGCATAACGGACAAGTATTATGAAGCAGTTACATGTGATTTCCCTAAGCAATATAAGCTGCCTTATGAGGTTATGGAATGCGAAGGAGAAGAGGTAGCTCTTTCCATGTGTAATGGAAGAATTGCTAAGGGGTTTATAGTTCCCTACCCACCAGGTATACCTTTAATTATGCCTGGGGAGGTTATAAGTACTGAAATTATTTCTGTATTAGAGCACTGCATTGAAATTGGGCAAACTGTATTAGGAATAAAGAATGGAAAGGTAAGTGTATGTAAATAACTTACATAGTGCCTAGTTTCATTATCTTGCAATTTGACCTTAATATGATATTATTTTAATACAGGTTTATATAAGAAATTTTATAGCTTAGTATAGAGGTTTTTATAGATTCTATAGCTTAGCATATGTATTTTCATATATATTAAGTTTTAAAATATATAATTAAGGAAAGAGTGACGCTTTATGAAAAAGGGATTATTTATAAGTTTAGAGGGCGGAGAGGGTTCAGGAAAGACTTCTCAAATAGTTGCTATATCTGAATATTTAAAGAAACATAATATAGATCATATAATAACTAGAGAACCAGGTGGAATAAGCATTTCAGAACAAATAAGAGAAGTTATCTTAAATAAGCAAAATACAACTATGGATGGAAGAACAGAGGCTTTATTATATGCAGCTGCAAGAAGACAACATTTAGTTGAAAAGGTTATACCTGCACTTAATGAAGGAAAAGTTGTAATTAGCGATAGATTTGTTGACGCCTCTTTAGCATATCAAGGTTATGCTAGGGGATTAGGTATTGATGAGGTAATGGAAATTAATGAATTCGCTATAGACGGATATATGCCTGATTTAACATTGTTTTTAGATATAGACCCACAGGCTGGCTTAGATAGGATTGCTAAGAACTCACAAAGAGAGGTAAATAGGTTAGATTTAGAGGCATTGGATTTTCATAATAAGGTTAGAGAAGGATATAATATCTTATTAAAGAATTATCCAGAGAGAATTAAGCTTATAGATGCTAGTAAGAACTTTGATGAGGTTTTTGAGGAAATAAAAAAGGTTTTAGATAAGTATATAAGAGTTAACTAATTAGTGAAAGAATATATTTGAATATTTAATAATAAATATATTTTGGTTTTGATGTTTATTGTACGGTGATAAACATAAGTTTATTTTGGTACGTATTGTACGGTAATAAGTATATTTTGATTTTGATGCTTATTGTACAGTAATAAATATATTCTTATTTTGTTATTTGGTATGCATCTAAGTTTACAGGACACTTTAAACCAAGATTAAAAGCAAAACCAAAATTAGAAGTAAAACTATACATAACTAAGGTATGTTACTTAAAAACATATAAATTCATTATTTTTAACTTATATTCTTTTAAATTTGTGCATAGTTTTATATAAATTATCTTAAATTTGTAAATTATCTTTTGGTAATTATGAAAGTTGTGGTAGAATTATTATAAACTATTTTTAATTTAAGGGGAGGTAATGGGATATGAAGTTAGTAATAGCTATAGTTCAAGATGAAGATGCTCATGATTTAATAGAGGTTTTAACAGACAATGGTCACAGGGTTACAAAACTTGCAACAACAGGTGGATTTTTAAAATCAGGTAATACGACTTTAATGATTGGGACAGAAAAAGATAAGATTGATCAAGTGACAGCAATTATTGAGCAAGTATGTAAAACTAGAAAACAGGTTATAACTACTCCATCATCAGCTGCAGGCACAAGTGGTGTATATGTACCATATCCAGTAGAAGTTAAAGTAGGTGGAGCTACGGTATTTATAGTAGATGTAGATAAGTTTTTCAAATTTTAATTAAATACTTGGCTTAAGGTTTAATAAAGGAGAAGATGAGCATGAAAGGTATAATTGGACACAAATCACTAGTGAGTAGTATTTACAAAGCTATTGATACCGGCAGACTTTCACATGCTCATCTTTTTATAGGTGAGGATGGAATCGGTAAAAGCATAATAGCTGATGAGTTAGCATTAAGAATCTTAGGTAAAAAAGAGGATTTAGAATATGCTGACTTGGTTAAATTCAAGGTAGCTAAGGATAAGAAGTCCTTAGGTGTTGATGAGGTGCGTCAATTAATTTCTGAAATTAGTAAGAAACCTTATGAAGGGGATAAGAAGGTAGTTATTATATATGAAGCACATAAAATGACCGTAGAGGCTCAAAATGCTTTTTTAAAAACGGTAGAAGAACCTCCACAAGGAGTTTTTATTATATTATTAAGTGAAAGTTCTGAGCAGATTTTAGACACTATAAAGTCAAGATGTCAAATACATAACTTAAGGGCTTTAAGTGGTGAAGAAATAAGGCAATACATATATAGAAATTATCCTGATAAAAGTGATGATGAGATTTCTATGCTTATTGCATATAGTAAAGGAATTCCAGGAGAAGTTGATAGATTTTTAAATGATTCTAAGTTTATGTCGGTTAGAGATATAAGCAAAAGAATTATTTTATTAGTTGGAAATAGAGATGTAGATAGTTTCATTGAGTATATAGGTATTTTAGAAAAATATACGGCTTATTCTGAAGAGTTATTAAGTTGTATACTATCATATCTAAGAGATGGTATTATATATAAGGAAACTAGTAATTTAGATCTTGTAATTAATAGGGATAGTATAGACTCTATCAAGGATATAGCTAGTACACTATCCTTTAATAAGTTAAACAGCTTAATAAAGATAGTGAATGAGACTAGGGATAATTTAAATAAAAATATTAATGCGAGAATGACTTTTAATATGATGCTACTAAATATGTTGGAGGTGTAAAATGGTAAAGGTTATAGGAGTTAGATTTAAAAAGGCTGGGAAGATATATTATTTCAGCCCTAATGATATAGACTTAAATAAAGGTGACTTCGCTATAGTTGAAACTGTAAGAGGTATTGAATTTGGCGAATGTGTCATTGGTATAAAAGAAATTGATGAAACTGAGCTTATATCACCTTTAAAAGATGTTATAAGAAAAGCTACAGAGGAAGATATAAAGCAAAATAAAATCAATAAAGAAAAAGAAGTTGAAGCTCTTGCTATATGTAACGAAAAAATAATAAAGCATAACTTAGATATGAAATTAATAGATGTAGAATACACCTTTGATAACAATAAAGTTATATTTTATTTTACAGCAGAAGGAAGAGTTGATTTTAGAGAATTAGTTAAGGATTTAGCTAGTATCTTTAGAACTAGAATAGAATTAAGACAAATTGGTGTTAGAGATGAATCTAAGATGATAGGTGGAATAGGACCTTGTGGTAGAAGCTTATGTTGCTCTACATTCTTAGGTGAGTTTGCACCTGTTTCTATAAAGATGGCAAAGGATCAAAATTTATCTCTTAACCCATCTAAAATATCAGGTATATGTGGAAGACTTATGTGTTGCTTAACTTATGAGCAAGATACATACAAACAAATACGTGAAAAAATGCCTAAGGTTGGCTCTGTAGTTAGTACTGAGTTTGGTGAAGGTGAAGTTATAGAAAACAACATAGTAAAAGAACAGGTTAAGGTTAAATTTGTTGGAGAAGAAGAAGATATCATTGAAGAGGTAAAAATCAAAGATTTAACCTTAGTAAGTGGTGGATATGTTGTTGATGATAGTGATGAGGTCATAAGAGTTGAAATAGAGGATTTTGAAGATAGCAAAGTGCTTGGCGACCTATTAAAGGAAGAAAAGGCTAAGGTTAAAGTTAAAGAAGTATTTAAAGAAAATAAATAAAAAATATGGCTATATTTAGAGTTATATTATAATTTTATGTGAAATCAAATTATTAAGTTATAACTGTTGAAGCTTGGTAATTAAATGTAGTATAATACAATAGAATTAATAATAAACTAACAATTAAAGCACATGCATACAAATAAGGGTTCATAGTTTTATATACTATGAACTTTTATTTTTTTTATGAATATTGAAAGTGAAAATACAGATAATAAGCATGTAAATATATTTGTTAGGAGGAAGATAACATGAAAAAGGTTGGAGTAGAACAATGCTTATCACCAGTAAAGGATTTATTAAATAAATCAGGCTATAGTGTAAGTGAAATTAAAAATCCAAATAATAAAGGATGTTGTCAAAACTTTGATGCTGTAGTATTAACAGGACAAAGCATTAATATGTTAGGTATAACAGATGCAACAACAGATGCAGTAGTTATTAATGCAGATGGTATGGAACCATCACAAGTAAAACAACAAGTAGAAGAAAATATAGGTAGATAAATATAAAGCACCATGAAATATTTCATGGTGCTTTATATTTTTTTATGTTAATACATGTGACCTAATAAACAATATTTATTCTATTTAAGAGGTAAGAGCATTATGGAATGAATACAAAGATTAATATAAATTTAGAATATTAATTACAAGTTATATATAAGAGAAAAATATTTTAGATAAATAATTAAAAAAAGTTCAATTAATTGTATAAACTTATGAAATATGGCAAGTATTTAAATGTAAGCAAGAACTAATTCTACATTAAATGTTTAGAGAGGAGTGGTTTTATGGAGAAGAAAAAAGTTTGGATTACATTAGGGACAGTTGCAGTAGTGGGAGTATCATTATTTGCTTCAGTGAAGCTATTTGGTAATACAGAACCTAGCGCAAAACAAGCTATGACTGATGAGATTGCAGTTGTAGAGAAAGATAAAAAACAAACTGACAACAAAAAAACAGAGGACAAAAAAGTAGAAGAAAAGAAGACTGAAGAAAAGAAAACAGAGGAAAAAACTAATAGTACATTAGATGAAAAGAAAGTTGAAGATAAAAAGGTAGAAGATAAAAAAACTGAAGAGAAGAAAGAAGATGACAAGAAAACTTCTTCTAAGAAAATAGCTGTATTTGATGATGAATACGAAGTTAAAAAAGGAGATACATTATTTTCTGTAGCTAGAACTTATTTAAAAGATGTAGATTTAGCTGAAGCAGTATCTTTAATTAAAGAAATAAACCACATAGATGAAAAAGCTAATATATTAGTAGGTAGCAAGATATTAATACCAACAGAAGAAAACTTTAAAACTGCAAAGGTTGATGGAAAAGGCGAAGCTTATAAAGTTCAAAGCGGAGATACTTTAACTTCAATTGTAAAAGCAAAAATGAGTTGGTGCAAACCAGAAGATGGATTAAAGAAAATAATGGAAAATAACTCAATTAACAAACCAGAAGATTTAAAAGCTAATCAAGTTATTTACATACCAACTCAAAAATAATATGAGTTAAATAAAAATCACCTAATGAAATGGAATCATTAGGTGATTTTATTATTATTTATTCTTTGTAGCTAATTCAGAAATCAGTTCCCATTTGGACATAATGTATTCATAGCCATTTTCAGAGTGAGGAATTAAGCAATTACTACAATCCTTTATATTAGCTTCGTTGTATACGAAGTTTCCACCACACTTTGATCCTAAAGTATATAGTGGACAATAACAGAATAAGCAATTGAATTTGTCCTCGTTGGCAACTTTATGACAAGGGAAAAATTCACACTTTTTATGTTGTGAAAACTTATAGTTTGGTCCCATAATTAACACCTCGTATAATTTGTATTGTTATAATACAATTTATTGTAGATAAGAAATTAATATACTATATATTTCAATAAATAATCATAAAGAAGATTAAATTGAACCTAAAGCCATTAAAAGATGCCAAACAACACTGTCTTATAGTAATTTTATATTACTAATAAGATTGAGTTTAGTTTATTCAATGTATCATAGATTAATATAGATTTTAAGTTCTATCTATATATACAGTATATTTTATGAGCGTTCTTTAATCAACCCTGATCTATAAGCACATAAAAGCATTTTTAAATCTTCAATTTGTTGTTCTAACTCTAAGCCCCTGTCAGTATCGTATACTCTTTTTCTTGTAAAGTTCTTTTCAAGAACTATTGTAGAGGAAAGTATATCTACCTCTTCTAAAATAGCCTTTTGTATAGATTCGAAAGGTTCATGAGCCACTAATGTAAGTCCAAAGGAATTATATATTAAAGTGTATCCTGCAAGACCAGTTTCTGATTGGTATGCCTTTGAGAATCCACCATCTATAACTAATAACTTACCGTTAGCTTTTATAGGGCTTTCACCCTTTATAGTTTTTACTGGTACATGGCCATTAATTATATGAGAGTCCTTAGGACTTAGCCCAAATTCCTTTAAGATTTCTATACAAGTATCTTCATTATCTCTAAGAGTAAAATATTTATTCTTAGTTTCTGTCCAAGATGACTTATCTTTAATAAAATATCTTTCGAAGGTTGTCATTTTATTCTTACCAAATAAAGGTGAGAACTCTCCGCTCCATAAATACCACATGAAGTCTAAACAAAGTTTATTGTATTCATCGGTATTTTTACATTTTTGAAAATAAGCATCTCTAGCTAATCTATCAAATTTATCAAGAAGGGATTTACCCCAATAATATTTGTTTTGAATTTTAACCTTTTTAAAATTACCATCCTCATCTAAAGGAACACAAGCATGATATAGTAAATTTGAATTAAAGGCTAAATATAAGCTTCCCTTTGAAAACAAGAAAGAAACATGCTTTTGTAACTTCTCACAGTTCATAAAGTAAGAAGTTAATTTCTTAATTAATTCATTTTCATCCTCAGTTAACTTATAAGGGTCTTTAGGATCTATAGTAGGGAAGTTCTTATCTAATAAATCATAAGTTACACCATCTATAGATATAGTACCTTTTTCGTAGTCTATTTTATCTAATAATAATCTATTAGCCATTTTGTCAGGGTAACTTCTTTGAATGGTTTGTCCCTCAAGCTTGAATTGTATGATTGCAATGGCTTTATGCATTTTAGATAAAAGAGTTAAGTCTTTATCACGACATGTGCTTTCTGCACATATCTTAGGGAAGAATTGAGTACAAGGATCATCCTTATAAACTTCTAAAGCAAAGGTAGCAAGTGGAAGAAGATTTATACCATAGCCTTCTTCTATAGTTTTTAAGTTACCATATCTACCAGAGATACGAATAACACCTGCAACACAAACTTGAGATCCTGCAGCTGCTCCCATCCATAAGATATCGTGATTTCCCCATTGAATATCAACGGAGTGATGATTCATAAGAGAATCTAGTATTATATGTGCACCAGGCCCCCTATCATAGATATCACCTATTATGTGTAATTGATCTACAACTAGTCTTTGAATAAGAGCACATATAGCAATTATAAATTCATCTGCTCTATCTATGTCAATTAAAGTTTTTACTATTTCAGTGTAATATTCTTGTTTATCTAATTTACTCTGCTCGTGAAGTAATTCTTCTATTATATAGGAAAAGTCCTTTGGAAGAGCCTTTCTAACCTTAGAGCGCGTATATTTAGAAGAAACATTTTTACAAATATCTATAAGTTGATATATAGTTATTTTATACCAATCATTCATATCAGTTTCAGTTGTCTTTATTAATTGTAATTTTTCCTCAGGATAATATATTAATGTAGCTAATGTAGCTTTTTCGGATTCTCTAAGTGAATTACCAAAGATATCATTTATTTTACGCTTTATTACCCCAGAAGCATTTTTTAAGACATGGGTAAAAGATTCATATTCTCCGTGTATATCGGTTAGAAAATGTTCAGTACCCTTTGGTAAATTTAAAATAGCCTGAAGGTTTATTATTTCAGTACACGCAGAAGCTATATTAGGGTGCCTATAGGATAATAGCTCCAAATACTTAAGGTTATCTTCAAGAATATTTATATTTATTTCATCCATTTTTAATTCCCCTTTAAGCAAATTTATATTATATAGTACAATATTCTTAAAATGAACAATGTGTTATACTAAATAAATATTTGATATATATATAATAACACAAAAAGCAAAAAAACCATATTTTAAATGTAATAAATATAATAATAAATCAAAAATATAATATTAAATTTATTATTAAAGTTTTCAGTATATGCATATGTAAAAATATGAGATAATATTATAGAGTCCTAATATGAAAAATTTAGCACATATAAAATAATATCATGAAAAAGTTAAAGAACTTTTATTGTATAGACAATTTAAAGAAAGTATTTTATATTTTAAGGAAAAACTTATTTATCTTAATATCTAATCTAGATTTCCAGAGAAGTTAAGTTGTGAATAAAACATATATAGTAGAAGGACTAATAGTAAATATGACCGAGTTAATGAATTTAGCATATCAGAAAATATAAAAAACAAGTGAAAGAGGTATTAATTATTTAGGAAAAGAGGATATTTAATGAAAGATATTAAATTTATTTTAGGTTTTGTAAAAAGGTACAAGTACGAGGTAGCATTGGGGTCAATTCTAATAATATTAACACCCTTAATAATCTTACCAATACCTATGTTGGTAAAAAATCTTATTGATGTAGATATACCAAAGGGAGACATAGACAATATAATTAAATATTCATTTATGATTCTAGCTTTATTTTTTATCAGTAAATTATTTTCATTTATTCAATCAAAAATATTTTACATAACTAACTGCAAAATGGTTCAAGATATTAGATCTACCTTAGTTTATAAATATTTTAATAGCAATATTTTGAGCACCTTAGATTATGATAAGGGTGATATAACAACAATAATAGAAGAAGATATTAAGAATATAAGTATATTTTTTGTTAATAAAATTGCAAGTATTGCAAGAGATATAATATCTATAATTATAAGTGTGTATATGTTAATAAGCATTTCAGCAATAATGTCTACGTGTGTTTTAATAGCTATGGCAGTCTATTTAATCGTAACAAAAGTATTTAAATTAAGATTAGAAAATATATTCAATAATTATATGAAAGCTATAGCTGAGAGTAAAAATGAATTGATTGATTTGATTAATAACTCTGATTTTATAAAGGTTAATAAATATCAAGATTATGCTGTTGATAGATATGATAAAACAGCAATAAAAAAAATGAATTTAAATATAAAAAGAGGCAAGATAACGATTTTGGGGAATACACTAATATCCACTATTTCAGAATCCTTACCTTATATATCCATATTATTTGGAGGAATTCTTGTTAGTAAAGGACATTTTTCTATTGGTTCAATTATTGCTTTTAACACATACTTAAATAATTTTATAGGACCATTAGGTAATTTATCAGAGTATAACTTTAACTATAGAGAAGCTATTGTATCCTTAAAAAGGATGATGGATATTTTCAATTTAGAGACTGAAGATACTTCAGAAAACTGCGATGAAATTGAGAGTATATGTATAAACAATGTTAGTTTAGAGTTGAATAATACTGAGATATTAAAAGATATTAATTTTAGAATTAATAAAGGTGAGAAGATTTTAATTTATGGAGCTTCTGGCTGCGGAAAAACTTCCTTAATAAATTGCATTATAGGTGCTGTTAATAAAACAAGTGGTGATATTACATATTTGTCAAAGGATAATAAGCCTTGTGATTTTAATTGTAGCTATATTAAATCTGATGCCTTTGTATTTAACTCGCATGTAATAGAGAATATTTTTTTAGATAGGCAAGAAGATAATGAAAAAATATTAACTCTATTAAGTAGTCTAAATATTTCAGAAGCATTTTTAGAATGTGCTACAAATGCTTCTGAATGTTCTCATGGACAAAGACAAAAGTTAAATTTAATCAGAGCTTTGTATGATGAGCGTAAAGTTTTGATTATTGATGAGGGTTTATCTAATATAGACTCTAAAGATTTGAATAATATTATAGATGGATTATTGAATATAGAAGATTTAACCTTAATTATGATCTCTCATAATACTGAAATGAGAAGTAAATTTAAGAGGATCATAAATATGAAGTCAGGTAAAATACTATTAGATGAATTAAATTTACATGAGGTATTTTAATGTTGTCTTATATATATTTTGTAATATCAAATCTACATCATCGTAATTTATTACATATTAGATTTTTTTATCCTATAAAATATGAAGGTAGTTTATTTAATGATATATATATAACTTATTAATTATACAATTATAGAAATAATTAAAAAAAATAGAAAAATAAATTTATAAGTGTATAAAAACATTATAAGTGTTAATAATTAATAGTGTAGAGCAAATATTAAAAGCCCTTATATCCCTCAATCCCCTTATATAGTGTAAGCTTAAGAACAATTTTGTATCTTACACAATAACCCCATAACTAAATGTTAACTCCCAAGAAAGCCCTTTATAGTTTGACTATAAAGGGCTTTTTAAAATATTTAAATAGTGCAAGTTTGCAAGGGTAACTCATAAATATTATAATATTAGAATAATAAAGAAGCTTACCTTCTATAAGATCCTAATAGGGATGTAAATTATATAAGATGTAGGAGTTAAATCTTAATGAATCCATAGGAGAAAGGTTTAATATATATGGTAAACTAAAGCAGTACATTATATTTGTATAGAATAGAAATGTTTTTATGTATTAAATTATCATGGGTTAAGATGAGCATTTTAAAGCATATAGTGAATGAAGGAGATATACACAGATGCTATGAAGGTTTATTTAAGGTTTTAATTATATAGAGGATATACTTAAAGGTATAGAAAGAGAGAATTTATGAGTCTTATAAGAATAGATGAAACATTAGATGATTTAGGAATAAGGGGTATACATGTTATACAGAAAAGAGAGGGCTTTAGATTTGGAGTGGATGCTGTTTTATTAGCTAACTTCGCAAAGGTAAAGAATAATTCTTCAGTCATAGATTTATGTACGGGAACAGGTATAGTACCTTTTATATTAGCTGGTAAAACAAATGCTAAAAACATAACAGGAATAGAAATACAGGAAGAGTTTGTGGAGATGGCTGAAAGGTCAGTGGAATTTAATAAGTTAGAAGAACGAGTTAATTTTATAAATGGAGACTTGAAGAATTTAGCATTATTAAAGAAATTACCTAAGGTTGAGGTACTAACTGTAAATCCACCATATAAGCTTCAGAACTCTGGAATTATCAATTTAAATGATAAGAATGCTATAGCGAGACATGAAATTTGTTGCACCTTAGAAGATGTAATTATCGCTAGTAGAATATTACTAAAGGATAATGGAAGAATGTATATGGTACATAGACCAGATAGATTAGTTGATATAGTTACACTTATGAGAAAGCATAAAATAGAGCCAAAGAGGATACGAATGGTTCACCCATCTGCTGGAAAAGCACCTAATATAGTTTTAGTAGAAGGGCAAAGGGATGGGGGAGCATTTCTAAAGTGGGATGATCCACTATATGTACATACTGAAGATGGTGGATATACAGATGAAATAATAAGTATGTATAATTCACATAAGTAATATAACAGATTAAGAGAGGATGGATTAACATGGGTAAATTATACTTAGTACCTACCCCTATAGGGAATTTAAAGGATATAACATTAAGAGCATTGGAGGCTTTAAAAGAAGCTGATTTTATTGCAGCAGAAGATACTAGAGTTACACTAAAGCTGCTTAATCATTTTGGTATAAAAAAATCTTTAATAAGTTATCATCAACATAATGAGCAGGGAAAGAGTGAAGATATAATAGGTATCTTAAAGGAAGGAAAAACAATTTCATTAGTAACAGATGCGGGAACACCAGGGATATCTGACCCAGGGAGTGTTATAGTTAAAAAGTGTATTGAGGAAAATATAGCTTTTGAAGTGTTACCTGGAGCAACAGCAATAACAACTGCCTTAGTATACTCAGGACTAGATACGACTAAATTTATATTTAGAGGATTTCTACCTAGGGAGAATAAAGAAAGAAGACCTGTAGTTGAGCAGCTTATAGATAGAACAGAAACAATAATTTTCTATGAGTCACCACATAGATTGTTAAGTACCTTAGATTTCTTATTGGAAAGTTTCGGAGATAGGAACATTGCATTGTGTAGGGAACTTACTAAGTTACACGAGGAAATCATAAGATTGAAATTAAGTGATGCGATAGAGTATTATAAGGAAAATTCTCCAAGGGGAGAGTATGTATTAGTATTAGAAGGAAAGACAAAAGAAGAGATAGAATTAGAAGAACAAGCTAAATGGATAAATATGTCTATTGAGGAGCATATAAAAAGTTATATAGATGAGGGAATAAAGAAAAAAGATGCAGTGAAAATGGTCGCAAAAGAGAGAGGACTATCTAAAAGTGATGTATATAAGCATTCTATAGAGTTATAAAGACTATATTAGAGGGTTTGAGTGAGGATATTATCAAAAAGTTTACAAATAAATTAAAAAAAAAGTTAATAAATATCTTAAAAATTTCTTAAATTCAATGTATTATAGTATACAGGGGCTATTGTATAAAGAAGCAGAAGAATAAATATATAAAAGAAACAATAGCAATAATTATTTTTTTAGAATCCTTAAAGTATTTACAGAAAAATGGTCATATGTCAAAAAAGATAGCAAAAAGGCTATTTTTATGGTATAATACGAGAGTGATTTTTATTTTTTAGGTAAGGATTATTTAAACTTTAAAGCTATAAAACTAAATGGGAGGGATTTTAGGGTGAAAAAGAAGATAGTAGCGGTACTTTTAGCAGCTGGATTTATATCGAACATGGTCGGGACAACTGCCTTTGCTACACCTACTAGAAGTGAGGCGCAAAACAGCATTCAATTAAAGGAAAAAGAAAGAGACGAGATAATTAAGCAAATTACTGAGGCGGAAGCTGAGTTATATAAAGATAATGCTAAGATTGAGAAGCTTATGGAAGAGGTAGATAAGTACAACAATCAAATATCAGAATCAGAAAAAAATATAGAGCAAACAACAACTGATTTAAATCAAGCAGAAGAAGATATCAAAGGCCAAAAGGATACTTTCGGCAAAAGAATGAGAGCTCTTTATGTTAATGGTGTTGATAGTTATTTAGAAATATTATTAAGTTCAGAAGGAATATATGACTTTATTACAAAGGCTGAAAACTTAAGAACAATTGCTAGACATGATAAAAAAATCATGAATGAATTAGAAGATAAGCAAACTTTAATAGCAGAGAAAAAAGAGACTTTAGAAAATGAAAAGCAAGCTTTGCTTTCTGCAAAATCTGAAAAAGAGGGTAGTTTAAGTGAATTAAATGCATCAAAAGAAGAGCATAGTAACAAACTATCAGCTTTAAAGAGCGAAAAAGATAAGTATGGTAGTGAAATATCAGAGTTAAGAGATATCGTAACTAGAGATGAAGTTGCAACAGCTCCAACAAGACCTAATAGAGGTGACGGAGAGAACCCAGCTAGACCATCTAATCCAGTTATAAATCCAAGTGGAGTTAGTGGACAAGATATAGTTAACTATGCAATGAATTTCTTAGGAGCTCCATATGTTTGGGGAGCAACAGGTCCTTCAACTTTCGACTGTTCAGGATTGACTTCGTATGTTTATGGTAAGTTTGGTATGAACATAGGTAGGACAACATATAATCAAATAAATTCTGGTAGAGCAGTATCTAGAGGTGAATTACAACCTGGAGACTTAGTTCTATTTGGAACTTATGCTGATCCATATCATGTAGGTATATACGTTGGTGGAAATCAATATGTACATGCTCCTACTACTGGTGACGTTGTTAAAGTTTCTTCATTCAGAGCTGGGGATAACTTCCTAGTTGGTAGAAGAATAATAAACTAATTTAAATTGATGAATCTTACTACTCCTTGTTTTTATGACAAGGAGTTTTATTTATTTTAAGCTTAATAGATAAGTTTAAGGCACAACTTTCAAATATATAAATCTGTAGCTTATTTTATTAAATAAAGCTTTAAATACTATGACTATTGTGTAATTTGAAAGTGTATAAGTTCTAATTAATATTATATATTTGTAGTAATAATTATATTTATATTTATTCTATAATGAGTATTACCTATAAATATAATTAAGATTATCTATTAGAATATATATTAAAACTAAAATATAAAGTTATTTATAACTATATATTAAGTTATAAATAACAAAAAGTATAATAACAAAAAAGATACAAAAGTTTATAAGAAGTATATAAGAGCTTTATAGTATAGAAAAGAACTATGTGTATAAAAAGTAAAGATTAGTGTCATACTTTAAAATAATATATAAAAATAAAGGACGTAAAAGAGAAAAGACGTAAATATAAATATTTATATAATATAAGAGATAAAAAAAGAGAAAAAAGATAATAAGTATAAAAAAGAAAAGAGTGTATTAGAAAAAATCTGATACACTCTTTTTATTAAATTATGTTTAGTTTTAGTTTTAATTATATGTTAAATACATTTTGGAATTAAATCTAATGATGTATTATTTTTTTAATTCTTCTAAACAGTTTTTACAGATATTTTTACCTTTGTAGTTGATAACGTCTCTAGCATCTCCACAGAAGATACAAGCTGGTTCATATTTCTTTAGAATTATTTGCTCACCGTCAACATAGATTTCTAAAGCATCTTTTTCAGCTATGTCTAATGTTCTTCTTAATTCGATTGGGATAACTATTCTTCCTAATTCGTCTACTCTTCTAACTACGCCTGTTGATTTCATAATAAAATCCTCCTTAAAATTAAGTATAAATATTGATTAGTAAAATATTTCAAACAAATAAAATTGCAATCTTCGACAATTCATAAATAAATCATAGCAAATATGACATAAAAAGTAAAGCTTAAATTTATAAATTTTCAAATTTGTTACAAATATAAATAGAAAATCTATCTAAAATTAATATACTACCAAATAATACAAAAGTCAATAAGTTTTTACAAAAAATATACATAAATTTACTTTTAGCTGTAAGCTAGATATTTCAATGATTTACGGAGTTTTTATTTGCTAAATCCTTTGAAATCAATAGATATCATTGAAAAATATAATACAAATAAGTTTAGTAAGTAATTGGAACAAAAAAAGAAAGTGTCGAAAAAAATGAGGTAATCTGTAGAAAAACATCAATAATACAGAAAAATAAAGAAAGAAGGCAATGATATTTTGGAAAAATAAAACTATTTAAAACCGAGAGTCTAGATAAAGTAAAGTGAATTTTATTTTTAAAGATTAAAACACTATATATGTGGAAATAATATGAAATATTATATGAAATAAATATTTATAGATATTTGCATAATTTAATACTCTTTTCAGAAAGCGTTTACTCCTATATAATGAATATAGTAATTGAATTATAAATAACTATAAAAAAATATATATTATTTATAAAATAAAAATTGGAGGTATTGAAGGATGAAAATATTTATTGATACTGCAAATGTTGAAGAGATTAGAAAGGCTGCTGCATATGGGATTTTAGATGGGGTTACAACAAATCCATCTTTAATTGCTAAGGAAGGTAGAGATTTAAAAGAAGTTATTGAAGAAATATGTTCAATTGTTGATGGTCCTATTAGTGCTGAGGTTATGAGTTTAGAATCAGAAGGCATGATTTCAGAGGGAAGAGAGTTATCTAAGTTACATAAGAACATTACAGTTAAAATCCCAATGTGTGAAGAAGGATTAAAGGCTGTCAATGTTTTAAGTAAAGAAGGAATAAAAACAAATGTAACATTAATATTTTCTGCTCAACAAGCTTTATTAGCTGCTAAAGCAGGTGCTACATTTGTTAGCCCATTTGTTGGAAGATTAGATGATATCGGTAATGGTGGAATGCAAATAATAGAAGATATAGCTGATGTATTTAGTATTTATGGAATAGAAACTGAAATAATAGCAGCAAGTATAAGAACACCAATGCATACATTAGAATGTGCTAAGGTTGGAGCTGATATTGCAACTATACCATATAAAGTTATAGCTCAAATGATTAAGCATCCATTAACTGATATGGGTATAGCTAAATTTATAGAGGACTATAATAAGTCACAAAAATAATTTGAAATTATTCCACAATTGCAAGTTATTAAAGTAATTGAAAAATAATTATAAACAACTACTTAACACATTATCCACATACTATTTGTGGATAATGTGGATAAGAATAAAAAGATAATTTTAAATAATTTGTATTAATATGAGGAAATAAAGCAAATTAGATATTTTTGGATTGTCCATAATTAAATAGTAGTTATCCACATATATTGTGCATAACTGTTATTTAATTGTGGATAATTATTAATATATTAATAATTTGATATAAAAAGAAGTAAAAGTTGCAAATTATTTAGTTGAAAAGCAGATTAAATAAGTGAATAATTTGTAAAAAAATAGAAAGTTTTAAGGTCTAGAAGGTAAAGACCTTGTAATGAGTTTATATTTACCGTATAATATAGATAATAGATAATAAAGGTTAGAATAGTTACTACCATTAACTTGGTATATATGTTAAATTTAAAATCAAAAAATATCTAAAGCAAGTTTTTATCAAGATACTGACAGGATTAAGTTCAGTTACACTCATGTTCAGTTGCAAGGTTTATTGGATAGCCGAATAAAGAAGATGCAAAAATTAAATTGTATTATGTTATGTGAGAAGGGTAGAATATTATAGGATTAAATAAGTTAATCATATAATAGCTATTGATGGTTTAAGATTGAAGATGATGTTCAAAGAAAAAATGAAGAGATCTTGTTATTACCATCAAATATAGGGATTGGGACAGGGACTAAAAGTTTAGTAATTTGTAGTGATAACAATATTTATAAAATATAAATAAAACTAAATTAAAAAGAAAAGTCGTAGATTACAGAGTCAGGTTTAAAAAAATATGAATTAAATAAAGAAAGGAGGAGTTACAAGAAAACTAGTAATATTAAAAAGTTAAAAACTATTATTAAAGGTAAGTCATAGACTGGTGTTAGTCGGAGATTTACGCCTTTTGAGTGTAAGGAGCTTGTAGGTAGAGTTAGAGATAATTCTAAGGCATACATTATAGAAGGAATACAAGTTAAGAGTTTATAACTTTATATAAGTTTTCAGTAACGGTGATAAAAATGAAAAATGATTATTTCTCTATTGAAAATATAAATGAATTAGCTAAAGAAATGACAATAAATAATATAATACCATATGAAGAATTACCGCAATATGATTTGTTTCTATCACAAGTTATAGATTATTTAAATGACCATTTTGAAAATGAGAAGTATACAAATAATATAGTTCAAAATTACATAAAGAGTCAGGTAATATCTAAACCAGAGGATGGAAAGAAGAGGGGATATACAAAGATTCATTTAGCACAACTTGCTTTATTAAGTTATATGAGACCTATATTAACTACAGAAGAGATAAAAAAGGTATTTACTTTAGCATTTAATGAAATCAATGATAGAACAGATGATGTAATTTCATGGGAGAAGGCTTATGCAACTTTTTGTGATATACAAACAGAGTGTTCTAATGATTTTTTAAAAAATGCATATTTTGATGAAGAGAAAATTCAGAACATTATAAAAGAGTGTAGTTTAGAGGAAAAAGACGAAGAACGAATAAAGGTATTCTTAATTGTTATGACCTTAATTGCACAAGCAAGTGTTATTAAAAAACTTGCACAAACTATTGTTGAATCATATGAAAAATATGATAAACACAATAGTATGACTGAAGATCCTAAATCAGAAGATAGTGCAGATGAATAGAAAATTTCATTATTAGAAATATAGAATATTAAATAGAACTTATATATTGAAATATATAGTAGATAGTAAAATGTATTAATAAAAATAGAGCTGTTTAAAAGAGATTAATAGAAACTGAAATTCATATGAATTTCAGTTTTTTTCATATTTATTAATTTATGCAAAAAATAATGTATTAAATCATATGTAAAAAAATGGTGTTTAAGTGTGCAACATTTTAAATTTGAGAATAAAAATATCTTTATTTATAAGTATATAGAGAAAAAATAACTAAAAAAAATAAGATAAATTGTTTTTATATGTGAAAATAAACTATAAAAAGTTACTTTAGGGAGTTGAAAGGTAAGTATAAATTTTTAAGAGCTTATCTAATATTGAATCTAATAAAATGAAAATCAAATCTATCAATATCCAATAAAATGTAAAAATGTATTATGTTTAATAAAATGGTTTAAAAGTTTATTCTTCGGGCTTTATGGAAAGAATCAAGAAAAAGTTTTCTGTAAGAAATGTAGGAAAATTATAGAGAAAAAAGCTGCAAAACAAAAAATATTTTATTCATGTATTTTTATAAATATACTTTTTAATCATATTTTTCATTGAGAGTTTTCATGTAGAAAAATAGAATTACATAGTAAAAAAGCTCATACAATGTCTTAAAAAGTAGAAAAATGTAACTATGCTTTAGATATTTGTGAAAAAAATAAAGGAATAAAATTTCACAATAGAAATATATATGCAATTTGGATACTATGGATATTATTGACATAAAAAAGTATTATATATAGTATAAGCTTACATAGAAATTTATTGTGGAGGAGTAGTAGATGAAAATAGTTTTGGCTCTTGGAGGAAATGCGTTACAATCTAACCCTAAAGATAAAAGTGCTGAGGCACAATTAAAAACATGTAAAGAAACAGCTAAATCAATCGTTGATTTACTGCAAGATGGTCATAGTATTTCAATAGTTCATGGAAATGGACCACAGGTTGGTCAGATTTTACAAAGCATAGAAACAGCTCACAAAGCTAACGAGGCAAACAACTTATTACCTTTTGATGTTTGTGGGGCTTTCTCACAAGGATATATAGGTTATCATTTACAAAATGCAATTAAAGAAGAACTTAGTCATAGGGGTATTGAAAAGAATGTTGGTACTGTTATAACTCAAGTAGTTGTAGATAAGGATGATAACGGATTTAAAAATCCAACTAAACCAATAGGATCTTTTTATAGCAAAGAAGAGTCAGAAAATCTTACTAAGAATGAAGGCTATATCATGAAGGAAGATGCAGGTAGAGGATATAGAAGAGTAGTTGCATCACCTAAGCCAGTAGATATAGTTGAAAAGGATTTAATAAAGAAGTTAGTTGAAGATGATTATATTGTTATCTCATGTGGTGGCGGTGGAATACCTGTTGTTGATGAGAATGGAGATAAGATCGGTGTAGAAGCTGTAATAGACAAGGATTTTGCAGCAGAAAAGCTTGCAGAAGTTTTAGAGGCTGATGCATTATTAATTTTAACTGCAATAGATAGAGTTTGTATTAATTTTAATAAACCGGATCAAAAAGAATTAGATGTAATAAATCTTGAAGAGTTAAATAAATATATAGAGGAAGGTCATTTCATGCCAGGAAGTATGCTACCTAAGGTAGAGGCATGTAAGAAGTTTGTATTGAGTGGGGAAAATAAAATGTCCATTATAGCTTCTTTGGACAAGGCAAGGGAAGCCTTAAAGGGATGTAGTGGAACAAAAATTATTAAAGGTTAACAAAGAAATTTTAACTTAAGCTTAATTAGGTTAGGGGGAGGTTGTTATGGGGAATAAAGAGAGAATACATGTTTATTCTGAAATAGGCAAACTTAAGAAAGTTATGCTTCACAGACCAGGTAAGGAAATTGAAAATCTTGTGCCAGATTATTTGGAAAGACTTTTATTTGATGATATACCTTACTTAGAAGTGGCAAGAAGAGAACATGATTATTTCGCAGAGGTTTTAAGAAGTAATGGTGCAGAGGTTTTATATTTAGAAAGCCTTGTTGCAACAGCAATTACTGAGGGGAATTTAAAAGAGGCATTTGTTGCAGAAATGATTTCCGAAGTAGATATTGAAAGTGAAGGTATTAAAAGAGAGCTAAGTAGATACTTGCTTGATATGCCAGATAAGGAAATGGTAGATAAGATTATGGCTGGGGTAAGAAAAAGTGAAATCGGTGTAAAGGAAGATTACAATGATTATCCATTTATCATTGATCCAATGCCTAACTTATATTTTACAAGAGATCCTTTTGCATGTATTGGTAGTGGAGTTACTTTAAACTCAATGAAAACTAAGACTAGAAGAAGGGAAACTATATTTGGAAAATATATATTCAGTCATCATCCAAGTTATAAGGATTCAGGTGTTGGCCTTTGGTACGACAGAACTGAACCATATAGCATAGAAGGTGGAGATGAACTTGTATTATCCAAAGAAGTATTAGCTATAGGATTTAGCCAAAGAACAGATAAAGAAGCTATTTTAAAAGTAGCTGAAAATATCTTTAAACAAAATGTTGGATTTAAAACTGTACTAATATTTGAAATTCCTAAAACTAGAGCATTTATGCATTTAGACACTGTATTTACAATGATAGATCATGATAAATTCACAGTTCATCCAGGTATAGAAGCTACTTTAAGAGTTACAGCTGTTAGCTATGACCTTGCTAAGGAAGAGTTGGTTTTAAAGGAGGAAATAGGAACTTTAGAGCAAATTCTTTCAAAATATCTAGATAGACATATAAGTTTAATTAGATGTGGTGGTGGAGATAAGATTATATCTCAAAGAGAACAATGGAACGATGGATCTAATACTTTGGCTATAGCACCAGGAAGAGTTATAACTTATGAAAGAAACTATGTTACTAATGAAATATTAGACAAGCATAATGTTTCTGTAATAACTATTCCATCTAGTGAATTATCTAGAGGTCGTGGAGGCCCAAGATGTATGTCTATGCCTTTTATTAGAGAAGACTTGGATTAATAATAGCCTACTGAATAATATAGCTTATTTAAGAATGAAAATTATTATAGATACTAATTTAAAAAATTATATGTGGTTAAATTTAACTTAGATAAATTATTTTAGTATCTATAATATTCAATTTAGAAGATTAGATATATATTCTAATAAACAAGCTCCATTGTATTTAGGGGCAACATTCATTATAGAATAAATGCAACTATTATTAGGAATGCAGAGTATTAATTAGAATTTATATATAGATTATAAAAATGCTTATAAAAAATTTGATATATAACTAAGGGGGACTACTAAATGTTCAATTTAAGAAATAGAAACTTTCTTACTTTAATGGATTTTTCACCTAAGGAAATAAACTACTTTTTAGACCTTGCAAGAGATTTAAAAAGAGCTAAGTACACTGGTACAGAGCAACAAAGATTAAAAGGCAAGAACATAGTTTTATTATTTGAAAAGGATTCTACTAGAACAAGATGTGCTTTTGAAGTAGCAGCACTTGATCAAGGAGCTCATGTAACATATTTAGGACCAACAGGAAGCCAAATGGGTAAAAAAGAGTCTATTGCAGATACAGCTAGAGTATTAGGTAGAATGTATGATGGTATAGAATACAGAGGATATGGACAAGAAGTTGTTGAAGAATTAGCAAAATTTGCAGGTGTACCTGTATGGAATGGTCTTACAAATGAAGATCACCCAACTCAAATATTAGCTGATTTCTTAACTATAAGAGAGCACTTCAACAAACCATTAAATGAAATAAAATTTGTATATGCAGGCGATGGAAGAAATAACATGGCTAATGCTCTTATGATAGGTGCTTGTAAAATGGGTATGGACTTTAGAATAATATCTCCAGAAAGCTTATTCCCAGAAACAGAGTTAGTAAACAAGTGTAAAGAAGTTGCAGCATCTACAGGTGCTAAAATCACCATCACTTCTAATATAGAAGAGGGTGTAAAAGATGCAGATGTTATATACACAGATGTATGGGTATCAATGGGAGAAGCTGATGAAGTTTGGAAACAAAGAATTGAGCTTTTAAAACCATTCCAAGTTAATAAAGCTATGATGGATTTAACAGGAAATCCAGAAGTTAAGTTCATGCACTGCTTACCAGCATTCCATGACTTAAAAACTAAGGTTGGAAAAGAAATATTTGAAAAATTCGGTTTAGATTCTATGGAAGTAAGTGACGAAGTATTTGAAAGTGAAGCTTCTATTGTTTTCGACGAAGCTGAAAACAGAATGCACACTATCAAAGCTGTTATGGTAGCTACTTTAGGTCAATAGATTAAAGTATATTAAGATGATAATCATTGGGTATATCAATGGTTATCATCTTTATTTTTGTTTTTTTATATTAAAACTATATTGTATAAGGTTTAATTAATATTTTAGAGTTTTATTAAGAGGCATTTTTACTATATAAGTAGGTTTAAATCTAAGTATATTGAAGGTTCTTTATCATGAGACAGTTTTTGAAAAGCTATTATGAAAATGTAAGAGAATTATATACATAAAAGGCTAACTGTCTTTGATTTAGTTCTTAGGTAGCTAGATGTTATGAAAGAACACATATTACACATTTATTTGAAAAGAATCTTTTAGAAAACTTTTTGTTTGAAGGAATCTTGTAGAAAATTTTAATTTATATGATTTATAGATAAATTACTATAATTAAAGGTATTTCAATAGTTTTCAATTAGCTAGGCTTAGTAATTTAAAAAATAAGACAAATTTCAATGTAAATAAATTTCAAATTAAGTATTAAAAATTAAAATAAATTGAAAGAATATTTAATGTATTGAAAAAATATAGAAAATTTGATAGAATTTAATAGGCTATATAAATAATTGGGGAAATGAATTAATAATGGGGGAAAATTTTATGAAAAGCAAAAAAATAGTAAGCTTACTTTTAACTTCAGTTGTTGCTACAAGTATCTTATTTACAGGGTGTAGCGATAAACCTGCAGAAAAAAGTAATGAAAAAAAGACTGAACAAGGTAGTGCAGAAAAGAAGAAAGAAGAACCAGTAAAGAAACAAGAAGAGGTTAAGGCTAACTTAAATGAAAAGTTAACAGAGGATGGGAAGTTTGAAATCACTGTAGAGAGCACAGAATTTGCACCTAAGTTAACAATTAACGAAGTGGAACATAAGGCAAAGGCTAAAGGTAAAACGTTATTACATGTAGTTTCTAATGTTAAAAATTTAGGTGAGAAAAATACTGTGGATAAAGTAGTTACTATTAATGGAAGATATGATAGCAAATATGAGGCTATGGGAACTCCTGTTATAGAAGGAAGAGAAAAGGGAGATTTACAATTAGACAAAGATGCTCAAGATAAAGTTCATTATTTAATAGAAGTAGATGAAGAAATAGCTACTGATGCAACTCCAATGGAGTTAATGATAAGTAGTGGAAAAGATTCTAAGATATTAACTATTTCAGTTTCAAAATAAAAATAACTAGGGCTACCAATGGTAATTGGTAGCCCTTATATATTCAACTAATTTGTTGTATTAGTTGTTGATCCAGGATCAGGTGTAATAGATGGTTTACTATTTATTTCGTTCTTGAATATTTCAAGTTTTGATTGAAGAACTAATTCAAGCTTTGATATTGCATTAACTGTACATTCTACAGATTTATTTACATCAAGTAAATCTTTAGTTGTTACACCTTCTATAACTAGAGCAGCTTGAATCTTTTCACCTTCAGCATTGATAATGTGAGAAAGACCTGTTTGTTCTAGTGCTATAGATTCAATTAAATCAGTGATAGCTTGTTCTTGAGTTGTATTACTTGCTTTAATTACTGGCATTGACATATTAAATATACCTCCTAAGGTTTTTACACTATTACCATATGTACTAAAATCTAAATGCGTTACCATAAAATACAATATAAATATAAAAGAAATAATAACCAAAATTATCCTTTTGCATATAATGGTATAGAATATGTGTATTTTAGGAGGGAGTTTTGTGTTATCAGAATCGTTAAATAAAACACCAATTCAATCTCATGAAGCTTTAGCATATTGTAGCATAATCCAATTAGGTGATTGGAGTTATGCAACTAAGCTAAGCGATTCTTATATATATAAGTTAGATAAAGAGGGCGAGACAAAGGAAAGAATACTTACAGATAAACCATACTCTAAGATTTGTTATGACAGCTATGAAGATTGTATTTGGGCAATTACATTAGATGAACAACAAAGCATATATAAATTAAATTTGGAGTTTAAAGAAATATATGAAATAAATTTGGCGATTAACTACCCCATAAGGAATATATCACATGACTATTATAGTAATAAGTTATATATAACTACAGACCAGAAGATTTTCATGCTTAATAAGGATGGAAGCATTGATAATAGTATAACATCTAAGAGGAAGATAGAAAAATTCTTAGATGTTTTTAAAGTTGGAAGTTATATATACATTGCATTAACAAGCAATAATAAGACAAGTATAGTTAAGTTAGATAATTCAAGAAAGAGCATCGAACAAGTAGATATGAAAGATGATTTAGTCCTAGAGAAGATTATGATATGGAAAGAAGAGGATGAGTATAAAGTTTCATATCTAGGAAGAAGCAATGACAATGAAAATAAAATTGTTTTTATCGATGAACTTCAAATTGAGGAGAGTAAAAACAGAAAAGGAATTAACCTTAAAGACTTTACTCAATATGAACGAGAACTATTTAAAGGCTTTTTCCAGGAATATTCAACAAGTAACAACTATGGAGGAGTAGATATGTCAGGAATAGATATTTGTGATAGAAATTATTTTTCAGACCCTTGCGATAACAACAATAATTATGATGATGGTAGAGGCTATGACCCTTGTCGCGAGTATCATTATTGCCCTGACTGGTGTAATGAGGATGATCCATGTAAAAAACAAGGCATGGACCCATGTGACAACCCGTGCAATGATCCATGCAACAGAAACTGTAACGACCCATGCGACGATCCATGTGACAATCCTTGCAATAATCCATGCCATGATCATTGCCATGACCATTGTCACAATCATTGTCCAGGAGGAAGCGGTATATCAAAATGTCAGAGCATTACAGATATAATAGAGTCTATAGCTTTAATTGAAACAGGACTAGCACATATAATAAATGCTGAAGGTGAAAAGATTCAAAAGGTTATTGCTACTACGGATGATGTAAATCTTATAAATAAGACTAATGAGACTGTTACAAAATTAATTACAAAGGTTACATTTTTAGAGCAAGTACTTCTAGAAAAGTTAGAGTGTGCATTAAAAGTTGATTGTGATAAAAAGAAAAGTAAATAAGAGTGAAAAACTATGAAATTAGTAATACTAATTTCATAGTTTTTTTTATTTAATTCTTTGATTTAAAAAGCAATAATGTTTAAAGTTTTGTTTTCTAGGAGTAATTTTTCCATCAGCTTCTTCAGTTTTATTAGAAAAAGAAAATTCTTCTCCAAACTCAGCATCTGTTTTAGAACTTATATCTTTTACTGTGTCTTTGGAATAAGTATCTCCATGGCACATCCTAAAGAAGTCTATAGGACCAACATATTGATTATATTTATTCATAGCTTAGATCTCCTCAATTAATTGATATGAGGACTCTGACATCCTTCTCTTTTAACAGAATGTTTTTTTGCAGTTCTATTATGGTTTTTACCTTCTTCACTTGTGATTGGAGTTTGGTAATTGCATTTTCTCATTCTAACTTCTTTGTTATCTGGTTGACTATCCTTTGACATAATATAAAACCTCCCTTTATTTTTAAAATAATAGATTTAAATTAGGTACTTATACACAAACTAATATAAAGAGAAAATTATTAAGTATATAAAAATAAGTTTGGTTTTTCATACTTAATATAAATATTAGAATGGTATATGGCACTTTAATTCATATATATAGTTTCCCTATTAATAAGTAGGTTATTAGTAGTAAATTTTTCATTAAGCTTTTAAGAAAATCTTAATAATTATATGATAAGGTTTGTAATATTTACGTACTATTATAAGCTTATAGAATTATTAATAAGGGGTTGGTATAATTAAAGGTAGAGAAGTGAAGTAATTAAGGGGGTATTTAAGCATGAGTGAACAAAAGGTTTTAGTTGTAGATGACGAAAGAGAAATCGTTGATGCTATTGAAATATATTTAAGAAATGAAGGTGTGAAGGTCTATAAGGCATATGATGGTATAGAATGTATGGATGTCTTAATGAACGAGGATATTCAACTTATTATTATGGATATAATGATGCCTAAAATGGATGGACTAAGAGCAACTTTAAAAATTAGAGAAGAAAAGAATATACCTATAATACTACTTTCAGCCAAGTCTGAAGATACAGATAAGATACTTGGACTTAATATGGGAGCGGATGATTATATAACCAAACCATTTAATCCTCTAGAGTTAATTGCTAGGGTTAGATCTCAATTAAGAAGATATATGGATTTTGGAAATTATAGTGATGTTCAAGAACAAGAAGAAATTAAGTGTGGTGGACTAGTTTTAAATAAAGTAACTAAGCAAATATCTGTAGATGGACAGAATATAAAGGTTACACCAAAGGAATATAAAATTTTAGAATTGCTTATGGATAATCCGGGGAGAGTTTTTTCTATTGATCAAATATATGAGACTGTTTGGAATGAACCAAGCTATAGTGCAGAAAATACTGTTGCAGTTCATATAAGAAGAATTAGAGAAAAAATAGAGATAAATCCAAAGGAGCCGAAGTACTTAAAGGTGGTGTGGGGAATTGGATATAAAATCGAAAAAGCTTAAAAACAAGGATAAAAAAGAAATAATAAACAATGTGGAGCAAACAGAGGAAGAAAACAAAAGGTATATAAGTAATGAAGTCTATAAGGATGGAGCAAACACGGTATTAGGCAATAAGATAAGCATCAAAAGACTGAGCTTACTTATGATAATATTTATATGTGTTGCATATATAATATCTTCTATAGGAGGAATTTTAAATCATCCATATCTACTAAAAAAAGATGGCTTCTATTTATCAGAGGAATTTCAATACTCTATAAATGATATTTTTAGGCAAATAGGTGCACAAACAGATTATTATAAAAGTGAAGATTATATAAAAAATGGTATTAGTAATACTGACTTAAATAGAGCAATAGATGAAGACAATAGAAATATTATACAAGAACAAAAAGATTTAATAAATAGATTACAATCTGAATTAGATTATAATAAAAAGTCATCATCAAACTATGAGGATAAAACTTCAACTTCTACTACTGAGAACTTTGATGAAAAGTTAGAGGTTCCTCAGGATGTAGCAACCTTAAATGATAGGTTGACAAGAGAAAAGGAATACTTAAATGAATTGCTTTCTAACCAAAGAGAGAGGGTAAAGGAGAGCCTAGTAAGCAATAAGATTAATGGATATAATGCCACTAAAAGAAAATTAGAGAGAGACTATGCGAACATGAGTTATTTAGCTATAAATGAGAAAGAAAATATAGTTAATACTAATGTTGAAGTGGATCAAAATGATAAGGAAGCTACATTCAGAGCTATAAAGGGCTTATTTATAAAGTATTCTGAGGGTGGATTTCTACAGGTTTTTATGAATGGAGAAGATCATACTAATAAAAAGTTAGGAGAACAAATAAGAAGTCAATTTTATAGTGCAAGCAACGAGTTTGATTTTTATAACAATCTTATATATGTTTCCATACCAGATAACTTACAGAAGACAGATGTTTTATCTATAAATTATAGAAACTTTCTTACTAGTTATAAAAATGTAATGATTCAATTAGGCATATTAGTTGCAGTTATTATTTTACTGGGGTTAAGTTATAGAAGCTTAAGAAAAACAAAGATAAGTAAACTCGAAGAGATTTATATAAATAAATTAGATTCAATTTATTTAGAGTTAAGAGTGGGTATTGTATTAATAATATATATAATATCTAAAAGTGCAGGATATAATTACAACTATAGGTATTATGCCAATGGCTCTGTAGGATATTCATATGGACTAAGTATGATTTCTATTTTATGGTCAACGGGAGTATGTACTATTGCAGTAGCAGCAGGATACTTGGTGCTTAAGTCAATTATGAGGAATAAAACTATGAAATCTTTAAAAGAGAGAAGTTTAGTATTTAAGCTATATGATAGTTTTAATGAAGCATATAAAAGTAGCAGTAATAGAAAAAAGGCAATGACTACCTTTACAATATTAACAGGAATTGAAGCCTTAGGATTATTTTTAATATGTGGAGTATTTAGTGGTGATGGACTTCCTATATTCGTAGTAACATTAATGTGTGTTATATTCTTAAATTTAATTACCTTCTTAATTATCAATAAGAGGTTAGCTTACCTAGGAACAATTGTAGAAAGCACTAAGAATGCAATTAATGGAAACCTAAATTTTGATATTCCTATAAGAGGAAGAGATTCATTAAGTGATTTAGCATATAACATCAATAATATGAGAGCAGGACTTAAAAAATCTATTAGAAATGAAATGAAAAGTGAGCAAACTAAGGCTGAATTAATAACTAATGTATCTCATGATTTAAAGACACCTTTAACTTCAATAATAAACTATGTAGATTTATTAAAGAAAGAAGAAATATCACCAGAGGTTGCAAAGGATTATGTTGAGATATTAGATAGAAAGTCTCAAAGACTTAAGGTTTTAATAGAGGATTTGTTTGAAGTATCTAAGGCAGCCAGTGGGACAATTGAGTTGAATATAGAAAAAGTAGATGTCAACTCACTTTTAAGACAAAGCTTGGCTGAAATGAATGATAAAATAGAATTAACTAATTTGGATTTTAGATGTAATATACCTAGTGAAAAGATTTATGTTTTAGCCGATGGAAAAAGAATGTGGAGAATATTTGAGAACTTAATATCTAATATAATAAAATATTCTTTAGGCGGAACTAGAGTATATGTAGATGTTAGAGAAGAGAATGGAAAAGCAGAAATTCAATTCAAAAACATATCTGCTTATGAACTAAATTTTGATGCTAGTGAATTAACAGAAAGATTTAAAAGAGGTGACGAGTCTAGACATACAGAAGGTTCGGGGTTAGGGCTTGCTATTGCAAGTAGTTTAACAAGCCTACAAGGCGGAACCTTTGATATAGAAATAGACGGAGATTTATTTAAAGTTACAGTAGCTTTTGACATAACACAGTAAACAGATAAATATAATATAAAGATATGACGTAATCTGATAGATTACGATTCATACCCTAAAATCCTTACACCTAAGAGCGTAAAAACTCTTAGGATTTTTTTTGTTTTTTAATTAGTATATGAACTCTAATAAACTTTCTTTAATCTAGTAAATTGTATATAAAATAAGTTTGTTTATGGAAATAAGCTTAGCATTTACAAAATAAAAATCTCTATAATATCTTAAATAGATGGTTAATATATTTTTAGGAGAAAACCTTAAGAAAGGGATAAAGGAGTTGTATACAAATGAAAAAGTTTATAGTGGTTTTATGCTCTATTTGCATGATCTTAAGTATTAACTGTAATGTTTTTGGAGAAGAAAGCTTAGAAAAAGAAAAGATACAAAGGCTTTTGAATGAATATTTCACAGAAAAATATGAGGCGCTAACTAAACTAGAGACTGTGGATTATTCTAAATACTATCATGAAGATTTAGGAGAAGAATCTAGAAAATTAAATGAAAATATTACGGATTTAGTTACGGAATACAGAAAAGATGCTAAGGAGAAAACAGCTTTAGAAAGCTATAGTTTTGAAATTATTATTGACAATATAGAAAAAGATGAAAATGAATATGATGTTAAAATAAGTGAAAAGTTTAAGTATAAATATAAAATAGCTAAGGAAGAAACAGAAGGAATAACAGAACATGAATTTAAACTTATTAAAGAAGAAAGTGGAAATTTCAAGATAAAGGAACATGACAATAAGGATAGATTTATAGAAAATATAAAATCAAAACTTCAAAATAGTAAGGATTACAGAGAAACAGAGGAAGAAGTTAAACAAAGTATTCTTGATGAAGCTAGAGAAAAAAGAGAAAAACTAAAAAAGGAAATGAAGGATGTAAAGGAAGAGGAGAAAAAAACAAGCTCAACTGAAGATGATAGAAGTGACTTTGTACCTTATAATAGGGCAGAGGCTATAAAATATGCTAAGACATGGGCTATGAGTAGAAATAAAAGATTTAATAACTTTGAAGGTACAGGTGGAGATTGTACTAACTTTACTTCTCAATGTATAAATGCAGGTGGTATTATCATGGATTTAGAGAATCCTCATATATGGAAGTATTTTTCCTCAGATTGGAATGATTCTGCATCAAGAAATGGAAGGTCTGCTTCTTGGACTTCAGTAATGAATTTCAGAAATTATGTAATAAAAAATACTGAAGGAATTGGATTGAGAGCTAATCTTACAGCGGATTTATCAGGATTAGATAAGGGAGACATAGTACAAATAGAAAATGAACATGGAGTAGTTATAGTTGATGTTATTTATGATGATGAGAAGGTACCTATGGATTTTTTAATAGCCTGTCATAGTAGTGACAGGTTAAATGAAAGTTTAATTTTAGAATGGCCTAATTATGCCTTTGATAAGGTTGGAATAAAAATCAAGGGTTCTTATAGATAATTGATTTCTAAAGCACATAAGCAAAGCTACTACAGAATAGGAACTTGTCCTAAAAATATTGTAGTAGCTTTTAACATGATATCAAGTTAAAAAGTATATAATGGATTTTAAATTATCCATATCGTCTATTGTTAAATAGTACTTTATAAGTTTAAGAACTAAATCATTATGCTTAGGTAGTATTTCTAAGGAAATAAGTTCTAAGACCATATTCTTAGAAAAGTTTAATTTTTCAATATTAGTATCATGTATATACAAATCTATTAAAGCTTCAACAGCTTTATATAATACGGAGGAAGCTTTTTCTTGTTTACTTACATCAATGGTTTTAAGCAAGTATTCCTCATAAGAAGCCGTATCTTCTAAGATTTTAAATCCATAGCTAACTTGAAGTAATGACCAGGGGTTGTACTTAGTTGATACATAAGTTAATAATTTAATAGTGTAATTCATATATAATTTTATATTTTTAACGTCATTAAGTGAGTTATAAACATTTAAAAGATTAGAATATGATAGTAGTAATAAATCCATATCCTCTGAATCTTTCTTATTTATTTTAGAAATTACATCCTTATAAATAACTATAGCTTCAGTATAATATTTTTTTTGAACTAAACAATTGGCTTTTAACATTTTAAGTTTAATTAAATTTTTAATATCAAGGTCTAATGAGTTTTCCTCAATATAATTTAGTTCCTTCAAGGCCTTATCAGCTACATTTAAATTTCTATAGACAAGAGCTGAATTAAAAATTATATTGTATTTTTCCTTAGGGGACAACACATCTTCGTATATAAGTGCCAAATCGTTAAACTCTAATGCTTCTGATATTTTACCTAAATCTATACAACAATTTGATAATTTTACTAGTAAGTTGGAGACCACTGCCTTATTATCTCCTCTAGAACTATTCTCGAAAGCTCTTATGTAGAAAGTATAGCTTTTTTCAAATTGTCTCTTAGAATGAAAAATATCACCTAAAATCTCATATATTATTAGTTTCTTTTCATATAAGTTCGAATTAACTAAAAAAACTTGAATTTCACGAACTAACTTATCTAAGGCATCACTTTCTATGTCATTATTGCACTTTAGGTAGTTAATATATTCATTAGCTTTTTTTTCTTCCTGTTCATCAATATCTTCTAATAAATATGATGTAGTTAAATGAAAATTAATATTGTTATCCTTACAAAGTTGATTAATATTTTTAGTAATAATTTCAGCTACTTTAGGAGTAAGGGATGCCTTACCATTTTCTATGGCACTGATTAAGTTTCTAGTAACTTCGGTACCAACAATATCACTTTGATTTAATTTAAAATCTTTCCTAATTTGTTTGATTTTTTCGCCTGGTGATAACATAGCTTTCATTGTCATGGATATTAATTAACACCTCACTTTGTTATTTAGTTCTTTAACAAATTATAACATAATATGAGACATTTTATCGAGTAAAATTATTAAAATATTAAGAAAATTAGAAAGATTTAATATTGAACTTTAATATATTATAAAAAGTTATAAAAAAATATTAGCAAAATAAACTCTGCTAATATTTTTTGCTTTTAAATTATCTGCCTTTAAAATAGTAAAACTTAAGTTAACATTTAAACCTTAATATCTAAGGATAATATTAACTTAAGTCTACTTAATTCAATATAATCAACTTATAATTAATTATGATTTTATAGATATTTAGAATAGTAATATAAGTACATATAATATACTAAATATCAAAATACTATGGTAATTAATTAAACAATAACTATATCTCTTGTGAATTTATTTAAGATTTCAGGGTTGCCATTTTTGTCGATAACAACGATATCTTCAATTCTTAATCCAAATTCACCTGGAATATAAATACCTGGTTCAATACTGAAAGCCATACCTGGTTCTAAAATTTGAGTGTTTCCTTCTTTAATGTATGGTGCTTCGTGAACACTGTAACCAATACCATGACCAGTTCTGTTTAAGAAGTGCTCTCCGTGACCAGACTCTTTAATTATATCTCTAGCTACTTTATCAACGCTTTCACAAGTAACACCAGCTTTAGCGTAGTTTTCAGCTTCCCAGTGAGATTTTTTAACTATTTCATAAACTTCTTTTTCTTTATCAGTGATTCCACCTACAAAGAAAGTTCTTGAAGTATCTGAACAGTAGTTTTTATATCTACATCCTAAATCTAGGATTATAATATCCTTTTCTTCAATAACTCTGCAATCATCGCTATAGTGAGGTTTAGATGAGTTAGGTCCAGAAGCTATAATTGGCTCGAAAGAAACTCCTTCAGCACCCATTTCAGCGAATTTGCTTTTTATTCTATCTTTTATATCTTTTTCAGTTAAACCTGGTTTAATGAAGTGACGTAAATCTTCCATAATATCATCAGCCATTTTAGCTGCTATTCTCATTTTTTCTATATCTTCTTCAGATTTACAAACTCTAAATTCTTCTAAAAGACTGTGAGCGTTAAAGAATTTACCGTCGAATTCTTCAGCTACATCAAGCATGTTGATAGCTCTTACAGCACAGTTAACCCCGATATTTTTTCCAGATAAACCAAAGTCTTTTAAACCTTGAGTTACAGCTCCAACGAAGCCAGCTCCATCACTCCAGATGTAGTATTTAGTATCTTCGCCTAAGCAATGAAGAATTTCTTCATAGTTAAGTTCTGGAGTAACGTAGAAGTATCTTCCATCTTGTAATAAGAATAAAGCTTGGAATCTTTCATCTGCAGCAGGTGAAAAATCAATTAAATATTGTAAATCTTGAGATGGTGCAATAATAACTGCATCTAAGTTATTCTTTTTCATTAAAGCATATAGGTTTTCTATATAGTTAGCCTTTAACATTTTTTATATCCCCCTTGTAAATAAGTAGTAACTTCTATATAAATAGTGTTATACTTTTTAGATGTTTAATTCACTGTCATATACATTTTTAAATATATGAACCTAAAGAAATTGTAGTACAAAAGTTTAGAAAAATCTATAGATTTCAAAATAATAAATAATCTAAAGCACAATAAAATATAATTTGATTTGTGATATAATAAATATATTTAGAAAAATAAAGGGAAATGGGGAGGTAAAGAAATGGAACAAATTAATGAATTAATCAAGGACGGATATGTTAAGTTATTAGGAGAAAGTCTACAAGAAGCTTGCAATAATTGGTTAGAAGCATGGAAAATTTTAAAGGAAAAAGCTATAGCTGATGAGGTAAAGGATATAGAATACTTTGATGAAAATTTCAAGGGTTATGAAAAGTTATCAGCATGGTGTCAAGATTTAGAAATGGAGCTTGAAAATGCAGCGGTAGAAAATTCAGAGTTCTGGAATAAAAGAATAAACTATTGCAAAGAGTTTATGGAAACTTTACCTGAAACTGATGAATTTACTATTATGAATATGAAATTAGCAATTGGGGAATCTCTTTTTGAATCAGGAAAAGTTGAAGAAGCAGATAAGATATTTATGGATGCATCTAAGGAATATGAAGACTCTGTATGGCCAAACTTAAAATGGGCAGATTGCTACTGGTTATCTAATATAATAGCAACTAAAAGAGAACTTTTAGATTTAGATAAGGCAGAAAAACTTTATAAAGAAGCCTTAGGAAGAGATGAACAAGATCAATTTATAATAGAAGGCAGATTAGAGGAATTACAAGAAACAAAAGAAGAATTAAATCAATAAGATATATAAGTTTTGATTAATATTCTATGTTTCTAATAATAGGTACATTTATTTTATAATGAATGAAACCTCTAAAACAATGAAGATTCTTTATTAAAATATATATTTAAAGATAGAATTAAGTGAGAGAAAGGTTTTTATTTAGACTATGAATTATTCAAAGTCTAAGTAGAAGCCTTTTTTATATTATAAAAATTTAAATTACATAAATGAATTCATAAAGACTAATACTATAAATGTTAAATAAATTGGAATTTTCAATTAAAATAATTTGAATAAAGGAGGAATTATGATGAAATTTTTAAAAAGAGCTCTAACTTTAATCTTAGCAATTGCTATGGCTACAATGATTTTTGCAGGCTGTGGAACAGATAAAAGCGAAGGATCTAAATCAGAAGGAACTAAAGAAAAGTTAGTTGTATGGTTACCACCAATAGGGGATAACGATGCCGAGGTTTGGAAACCTATAATGGATAGATTTGCATCAGAAAATAATTGTGATGTTCAGTTAGAAATAATACCTTGGGATAACTACGCAGAAAAATATGCAACAGCTATAAGTGCAGGTAAAGGTCCAGATGTAGGTTATATGTATGCTGAGATGTTCCCTCAATTTATAGAAATGAAAGCAATTGAGGATTTAGGTTCATACTTAAAACCAGAGGATTATGAAAACTATACTTATATCAATGACGGCAAAATGATGGGTGGACTTTATGGATTACCTATAGAGGCAGCTAACCCAGCAGTTTTATATTACAACAAAGATATATTAGCTAAATTAGGTGAAGAAGCTCCTAAAACATGGGAGGACTTCAGAAGAATTGCTAAAAAAGCTACTCAAGATACAAATGGTGATGGAAAGATAGATCAATGGGGCTTTGCTCAAGGTTGGGGAAGTAAAGTATTTGGTGACTTAAACTGGAACTGGTATGGCTTCTTATGGCAAGCTGGAGGAGAATTATTCAGCGAGGATTTAAAGAGTGTCAAATTTAATGATGAGCATGGTCAAAAGGCAGCTCAATTTTTACATGACTTAAATTTAGTTGATAAGGTAGTACCAGAAGATTCACTATCTAAGAAAAATATAGAAATGATAGAGTCAACTTTTGGACCAGGTAAAGCAGCCTTTGCTATACACTTATCTTCAACAGCAGCAAATATGTTTGATAAATCTTTCCCAGATTTAAATTATGGATTTGTAACAGCTTTAAAGGATGAAGATCAAAAGACCTTTGCATCTGTTGATCAATTAACATTAATGGCTGGTGCTAAAAATAAAGATTTAGCATTTAAATTAATGCAGTTTATGTTAAATAAAGAATCAATGACTGAATTCCATAAATCTAATCCAAGAGCTCCTATAACTAAGGATGAGCCATATCAAGGAGATCCTCAGTTTGAAGAAATGGTAGCTAAGGATAAAGATGTTTATAGACCATTAGTTGTTGCTCCACATGGGGTTGAAATCTATGAATACTTATGGAAACAACTTCAAAGAATGATTCAAAAGGAAGCAACACCAAAAGAAGCTTTAGATGAAGCTGCTAGATATGCAAACGAACTTTTACAAAAATAAAAGTTAGTATATAATTTCTAATTAATAGTTATTCTATAAAAAGCCTTATATTTTAATGAAATGAAGGCTGATTATTAGAATATGTGTAATAAAAAGCTTTATAAAGCAGAAAGCTTAAAGCAATAATAAATATAAAATTAGTATAAGTAATTTCATATTTTAAATTTATGATATACAGATAAAACAACCTTTTTATTGCCATATATTAAGAGGTCCTTTTATAAAAATAATTGTAGCTTTTTATAATCATAAGTATGTATTAAAAGTTCAATTTAATATAAAGGGGCTTCTTTTAAATTGAATAAAAATAGGAGTGTAATATGGTAGGTTTTAAAAATTATAATAATAAGTTTAAGGCATACTTATATGTGTTACCTTTAGGAATTCTACTTATTAGCTTTTATGTAGTTCCTATTATAATGTCTATGTACTTTAGTTTTACAAAATACAATATTATGGCACCAGCATCCTTCATTGGTTTAAAAAATTACGAAATGATTTTAAAGGATAAAACTTTAAAGACAGCTATATGGAATACATTGAAGTTTGCTATTTTTGTTGTACCCATTCAAACAATTTTATCCTTAGTAATAGCTAACTGGGTAACAAGTTGGAAGGAAAATAAGGCTGCTAAATTCGTAAAGGCAGTAATCTTTATTCCTGTAATATCCTCAATGGTTTTAATAGGAATAGTGTGGAGAATATTACTTAATGGCGAAACCTCATTAATCAATCAAATTATAGGCTTAGTAGGTATTCCAGCACAGAACTTCCTAGGTAATAAAAACTTAGCATTACCAACATTGATGGCAATCTACATATGGAAGAATACAGGATACTTTGTAGTAATTTATATATCTGCTCTTATGGACATACCTAAAACTTACTATGAAGCTTCACAGGTAGATGGAGCAAGTAGACTTGAACAATTTAAAAAAATAACTCTTCCTATATTAAAGCCAACCACTGTTATGGTTGTTTTTTTAGGAATTATATGGTCTCTACAGGTATTTGACCTTGTATATACCTTAACAGGTGGAGGACCAGGAATGGCAACAATGACAGTAGTTATGCACGCATACAATTTAAATTTTAAACAATTTAATTCAGGATATGCCATGGCAGTTGCTAATGTATTATTTTTTATAATTGCCTTATTATCAATAATTCAAAAGAAGTTAATAAAGTAAATATGCAATTTTAAGCCTTAATAAATACATATAAATTTATTAAATAGGAGGAAGAAATGAAGAGTTTTTTCAGATTTATTGGAAGCATAATCTTATTAATTATTGGACTAATAGCAATTATACCCTTTATTTATATGATAATGACCTCTCTTCAACATATATATACTAGTGTTGATTTTAAGGTTTCTTTTACTGGAATGACCTTAGACAATTATAAATTTATCTTTGAAAGCAGAAATTTTTCAAGGTATTTTTTAAATAGTAGCTTTATTACAATTTCGGGTGTAATATTAAATGTTGTATTTAGTAGTTTGGCTGCTTATTCCTTTGCAAAAATGAAGTTTAATGGAAATAATAAAATATTTTTCTTTATGATAATGACTTTAATTATACCAACACAGGTTACCATGATACCGCTCTACATTATAATGAAGCAGTTAAACTGGATTAATAGTTTCTTTGCTTTGATTTTACCAATACCAACTGCTCTAGGGGTTTTTATAATGAGGCAAGCAATCATAAATATACCTAATGAGCTTTTGGAATCAGCTAAAATAGATGGATATTCTGATTTTCATATATTCACTAAAATAGTAATACCACTTATAAAACCAGCAATAATAACAGTATCAATTTTTACATTTATAGGTGCGTGGAATGAATTTTTGTGGCCATTAATAGTATCTGTAGATGATAAAACTAGAACACTAACAGTGGGGTTATCCACTTTGCAAACTCAGTATACACCTAATTATGGAGTAATGATGGCAGCGGCAACCCTAACATTTTTACCACCATTTATATTTTATTTAATTCTACAAAAACGATTTGTAGAAGGTGTTGCGGCTACAGGATTAAAGGGATAAGGATAAATATAGTGCTAGAAACTTATTATTTATTAGTGTATGTATTCATAGTAGGTATACTAAAGGATAAAGCAGCAATTGTATTTAAATATAATTTTTAGTAAATAGTTTGGAGACTAAATATGATGAAAAATAATTAGAAAATAAAATAAGGGATTTAACAGTTTAAATTATATAAAAGAAAACTAGGTGCTTAATGATTGAAATTATATAAAATGTATATAGCGTTATGAAAATCTATTAAATTTTATAATAGTATATTAATAAAATAAAAAATACTTACAAGTGAACATTATAGAAAATATAAATTTTAGTATTTAAAAGCATAATGAAAATTAATGGGAATAAAGATTTTTATGGAATAAAAGCTATATATGGATAAAAATATAATATAAAATAGAGAAATAATAGAAATTCCCTATAGATAACTAACAATCTATAGGGAAAACCTATTAGAAAAAATACTGATTATTTGCTAATATTTAATTGACTTAATAAATAATGTCGAAAGATGTTTAACGTCATACGAAATATAATTACTAGAATAAGGGGAAAAAAATATGAAGAAAGTAAAGAGAATTTTTTCATTAGTAATGGCATTAATAATGTCTACAGCTCTTTTAGCTGGGTGTACAAGCTCTGACAAATCATCAAAAGCTGAAGGCGGAAAAGAAAAATTAGTTGTTTGGCTTCCTCCAATAGGACCAAATGATGAACCAGTATGGGAACCAATTTTTAAGAAGTTTGAAGAAGAAAACAATTGTGATGTTGATCTTCAAATAATACCATGGGATAACTACGCTGAAAAATATGCAACAGCTATAAGTGCTGGTAAGGGCCCAGATGTTGGATATATGTACGCTGAAATGTTCCCACAATTTATAGAAATGAAAGCAGTTGAGGATTTAGGTTCTCGTTTAACTGATAAGGATTATGAAAACTATACATATATAGATGCAGGAAAAATGATGGGTGGACTTTATGGACTACCTATAGAGGCTGCAAACCCAGGTGTATTATATTACAATAAGGATATCTTAGCTGAATTAGGAGAACAACCACCTAAGACTTGGGATGACTTTGTTAGAATAGCTCAAAAGGCTACTAAGGACACAGATGGTGATGGAAAAATCGATCAATGGGGAATTTCTCAAGGTTGGGGTGCTAAAGTTTTCGGTGATTTAAACTGGAACTGGTACAACTTCTTATGGCAAGCAGGTGGAGATATTTTCAATGAAGATTTAAAAACTGTTAGATTTAATGATGAGCATGGTGTAGAAGCTGCTCAATTCTTACATGATTTAAAATTCAAGTATAATGTAATTCCAGAGGATGCATTAGCAAAAACTAATAAAGAGATGTTAGAATCAGTATTTGGACCAGGAAAAGCTGCCTTTGCTATTCACTTATCATCATCAGCTTCAAATATATTTGATAAGTCTTTCCCAGATTTAAATTGGGGGTTTGTAACATCATTAGAGAATAAATCTTTAGGTTCTTTTGCATCAGTTGACCAATTAACATTAATGTCAGCAGCAAAAAATAAAGATCTTGCATTTAAATTAATGCAACATATGTTAAGTGTTGAATCAATGACTGAATTCCATAAATCTAACCCTAGAGCACCAATCTCTAAGGACGAGCCATACCAAGGTGATCCAAGATTTGAAAGTATGGTATACAATGAGAAGGATGCATATAGACCATTAATGGTTGGTCCTCACGGAATAGAAATATATGAATATCTATGGAAACAATTACAAAGAATGATGACTGGTGAAGTTTCACCAAAAGAAGCTTTAGACGAAGCTGCAAGATATTCTAATGACTTATTAGGACAATAATATTATAGTATATAAAAACAGGCATTGAATATATTTCAATGCTTGTTTTATTATAAGTAGAGGGGTGATAATTGTGAAGAGAAAAAATATAATTAAAAAAATAAAACCATATGGATATATATTGCCACTGGGAATTTTATTATGTGCATTTTATGTAGTCCCAATAATTATGTCTATATTTTTTAGTTTTACAAAGTATAATATAATGGCACCACCAACCTTTATTGGTTTTGATAACTATGCTAAGTTATTTGCAGATAAAACCTTAATTACTGCCATAGGTAATACTGTGAAGTTTTCTGCTGTGGTTGTGCCTATTCAAACCATATTAGCCTTAGTAATGGCAGTTTGGATAAATAAAAGAAGTGAAAGTATGGCAGCTAAATTTGCTAAGGGAGCTATATTCATACCTGTTTTATCATCAATGGTACTTATAGGTATGGTTTGGAAATCTCTTTTAAGTGGAGATGCATCTCCCATAAATCAGGTTCTATCAGTAGTTGGATTAAGTGCTTCTAATTTACTGGGAAATAGTAAAACTGCATTACCAACCTTAATGTTTATATCTATATGGAAGAACGTGGGTTATTTCATGGTTATATACATATCTGCACTTATGGATGTTCCGAAGAGTTATTACGAAGCATCTACAGTTGATGGAGCTAATAAGTGGCAAGAATTTAAGAACATAACTTTACCACTACTTAAGCCAACTACTATTATGGTTGTGTTTTTAGGGGTAATTTGGTCCTTACAAGTATTTGACCTTGTATATACATTAACAGGGGGAGGACCTGGAATGTCAACTATGACAATAGTTATGCATGCCTTTAACTTAAACTTTAAAAACTTTAATTCAGGATATGCTATGGCTGTTGCCAACGTATTATTTTTACTTATTGCTATTGCGTCTATTTTACAGAAGACGCTTATAAAGAAAGATAAATCTACATTTTAAAGGGGTGAGATTTTAAAATGAAAATGAAGAAGAAAAGAAATATACTAGGAGATACTATGTTAGTAATTATAGGCTGCATAAGTATAATTCCCTTTTTATATATGTTAATTACATCCTTAAAGGTAACTTATAATTCTTTTGATTTTAGTTTATCTTTATCATCATTAACTTTTCAAAACTATTTAGAGATATTTAACAATAAAAGCTTTGTTAGATACTTTATGAATAGTGTATTTATATCAACTTGCGGTGTTATATTAAGTTTAGCTTTTAGTAGCTTAGCAGGCTATGCCTTTGCTAAAATGGACTTTAAGGGAAATGATAAAATATTTTTCTTTATGATAATGACTTTAATAATACCATCACAGGTTACAATGATACCTCTTTATATAATAATGAAGAATCTTAATTGGATTAATACATATTGGGCTTTAATTTTACCTATTCCAACAGCCTTTGGTGTATTTATAATGAGACAAGCTATTTTGAATATACCTAAGGAATTGTTAGAATCAGCCAGAATAGATGGATATTCAGACTTTAAAATATTTATAAAAATAGTACTGCCATTAATAAAACCGGCTATAATAACTTTATCTATATTCACATTTATGGGTGCTTGGAACGAGTTCTTATGGCCATTGATTGCAACTACTGAAACTGCAATGAGAACATTACCAGTTGGATTATCTACATTACAAACTCAGTATGTTACAAACTATGGTTCAATGATGGCAGCGGCTACAATAACATTTTTACCACCATTTATATTTTATTTGATTTTACAAAGTAAATTTGTTGAAGGTGTAGCTTTATCGGGTATAAAGGGATAATCTAAGGTTAATATAAAATATAGAGTAAAGTTCAGGAGGAATTATATTATGGAAGGACCAAGAGGCGCTAAAAAGTCAGAATTTCCAAAGGTTATTGACTTAATAAACAAGGTTTTTAGAACAGATAGAGGACATAATCCTACAATGAAAGAGGAGTTTCCTATTTTATTAGTAGAAGAAAATATAGATAATATTAGAGTAATAGTTGAAGATGGAGTACCTGTTTCAGATGTTAACTTTGTTCAAAGACAAATTTTAATAGAAAATGCTTCAATTGAAGTAGCGTCTATAGGTGCAGTTTGTACACATCCAGATCATAGAGGTAAAGGATACTCTTCTTTAATATTAGATGATGTTGAGAAAAAGATGTATGAAGATGGAGTGGATATGTTACTTGTTTCAGGAACAAGAAGCTTATATGCTAGAAGAGGATGCACTCAAACTAAAAACTTCATGAAGTATACAATAGAGCCTAAAAATATAGAAATGGATTTAGAGCTAAGGGAATACAACAGTAGCTACTTAGAAGATATTATGCCAATGTATAATTCGGCAGCTACTAGATTTTATAGAAGTAGAGAAGACTTTGAAAAGCTAATAGAATCAGCTGTTATGCCGTGGGGACCTTTTACATATAAGAGATATGTAATTTTTAGAGAAAATAAACTTATAGGCTATGTGTTTATGAGAATAATAGAAGTTAATGAGAAGTTTGGGCAGGTTATTGAGTGCTTTGGAGAGTCAGAGGACATATTCAAGATCTTATCAAACTTAGGGAAAGACTTAAAGCTTAAAAATGTATTTTATATGGTTAATAAGGAAGACAAAAAGAATCATCTTAAGAGTTACTCAAAATGTGAAGAGTTTTTTCAAGAGGGTACAGTTAAGGTTATAAACTTTACTAAGCTTATGAAAAACCTAAGCCCATACTTTAAACAGTATTTAAATAGTGCAGAAATGAAAGAGCTTAAATTCTATGAAGAAAATAATGAGTATATCATAGAGTTTAAAAATGAGATATTAAAGATAAAGGATATAGTTATTCTTAATAAATTATTATTTGAAGGAACATCTGCTGTAAATGATGCTCTATCAAATGAATTTAAGCATGTATTAGATATGATTTTCCCAATGCCATTCCCATGGGTTGCTAATTTGAATTATCAATAATTTTGCTTAAGGATATGAGATTAAAAGTATTTATGGCATTTAAGGAGTGATATAAATGGCTAAAATAGAATTGAAAAATTTAAATAAAACCTATGCAAATGGATTTGAAGCAGTAAAGGATATAAATTTAGATATTGAAGATAAAGAGTTTATAGTGTTAGTTGGACCTTCAGGATGTGGTAAATCTACAACTTTAAGAATGATAGCAGGACTAGAGGAAGTGAGTTCTGGTAGTATTAATATTGGAGAAGTAGACGTAACTGAAATGGAACCAAGGGATAGAGATATAGCTATGGTATTTCAAAACTATGCTCTATACCCACATATGACTGTATATGAAAACATGGCATTTTCTTTAAAAATAAGAAAAATGAAAAAGTCAGAAATAAAAGATAAGGTTACAGAGGTAGCTAAGATATTAGGAATAGAGAATCTATTAGATAGAAGACCAGCTCAACTTTCAGGAGGGCAAAGACAAAGGGTTGCTTTAGGAAGAGCAATGGTTAGATCACCTAAGGTGTTTTTAATGGATGAACCCTTATCTAATTTAGATGCTAAATTAAGGGTGCAAACAAGATCAGAAATTATAAAGCTACATAAAATGTTAAACACTACATTCATTTATGTAACACATGACCAAACAGAAGCTATGACTATGGGTACTAGAATAGTTGTTATGAATAATGGAGTTATACAGCAAGTAGATAGTCCTCAAAGAATTTATGATGAGCCTAATAACATATTTGTAGCCAGCTTTATAGGTTCACCACAAATGAACTTAATAAATGGTGTTATTAATAATAATGATGTAGTAATAGGACAGGGAAGCTTTAGTTTAAAATATAAGAAGAAATCAATAGATAACTTAGAAGTAGCAATTACTACAGAGGATAAGGCATTAAGAAATGAAGTAGTAGTAGGTGTGCGTGCTGAGGATGTAGCTTTATCTAAGGTAGAAGGCATGGAGCCAATAAGTGGAACAGTTGAGTTCACTGAGCATCTAGGATCAGAAACCTTAGTTTATGTTAAAACAGAGCTTGGAACCATTGTAAGTAGAAGTACACCATCTGTTATGTATGCCGTAGGAAGTAAAATAGACGTGTATTTTAAATTAGACAAAATCCATATCTTTGATAAGGAAACCGAAAAAAGAATTATGTAATATAAGAGAGAGTTTTATAAGAATTTAAGCTCTTGTGAAAAGAGAAAACCATGAATAACTAGATAAAAACCTAGATATATACATGGTTTTTCTTTATATAAGGGATTGAGATTAGAATCAAGAGGATTATATTAGGAGGAAATACAATGGATTTATTAAGATATATAAATAGTGAAGATAGAGGATACTTCAATGCTTTTATGGGCACAAATGGATTAAAGCTTTGTAATTACACTATTTACGAGGTGTACAATGATCCTAAGAAACAATTAGAAGTAGCTCAAAAGTTACAGGAAGTATGTCCAGCAGATTTTGTTTACGCAATGGATGATGGAAACGTATTTTGTGAAGTTTTAGGCGTACCACTTATGAAAAAAGATGATGACTTTCCAATGGTAACAGATCATCCAGTTAAAAATATTGAAGATCTAAAAGCCATGAAGGTACCTAATCCTTATGAAGAAAAGAGAATGAAAACAAATCTAGAAACAATGAAGTTATTAAGTGATAACTTTGATAAACCATTAAAGGTTTCATTACAAGGACCATTTACCCTAGCAACTCAATTAGCTGGCTTTGCTAATGTTGCAAAAAGCATAATAAAAAATAAAGAATTCTTAAATGAACTTTTAAAATTCACAAGAGAAGTAGTTTTAGTATATGCAAAGGCATTAATAGAAGCAGGAGTTGACTATATATCAATAGCAGAACCCTCCTCAGTTATTTTATCAGGAGAAAGATTTGATACCTATGTAGTAGAGGGATTGAATTATATTTATAACAATATAAACTGCATTAAAGGACTACATATATGTGGAGATACAACAAATTTATTAGATAGCATGTTAAAATGCAACCTAGATTCAATAAGCCTTGACCAAATAATGGATTTATCAAAGGTAATCGAGAGGATACCAGAGAATATAGTACTCCTAGGAAATATTGACCCTATCAATATCTTAGGAAAAGGAACAGTAGAAGAAGTTGAAAAAGAAACTATAAGAATTAGAAAATCAATGAAAGACCATAAAAACTTTATTTTAGCCTTTGGCTGCACCTGTTTAAATGATACCCCAATAGAAAACCTAGCAAAAGCAAGTGAAATAGCAAGGCTAAGCAAGGAAGAATTCAATAAAAAACAAGCTTAGATTTAGATAAATAAACAAAAAAGACTAAAAAGACAAGAATATTAAATATAGATATAGGATAGTTAGTGTAAGTTTTTTAATAAGAAACAATTGAGAAAACTTAACTAAGAAATCCTATATCTTTTTTTATTTTAAGCAAGTATATCATAAAAGTATCAAATGGTGCACCAATCCTAATAGAAGTAAAGACAGAGAAGTATTTGCTATTAGATGACTTGTAAAAGAAAAGGTTTGAAGAAGGATAATAAAGTATTCATAAGACACTTTTAGTAATAATCTTAAATTAGCTACAAGGACATGCACTGTCAAGGTAATATTTACATATATTCAAAACATTGATTTAATCTATAGTAGTTATAGAAAATCATAATAATACCGGAAAAATTGGTTTATTTTGTTGTAATAAATGGTAGTTTTGATATAATAAAATTGCAAAATTCATAAAAGGTAGAGTTATGTAAGACACTTTTATGATAGGTGTATAGCTATTATAAGTAAAGTCCATAAATGGCCATGGACAAGAAAATAAATATCAAGAATATTCTTAAAAAAGAAGTTAAATATAAAAAGTATTCCAATCAATAAAGAGTATTTTTTATTTCTGCGAGCTCAAAGATAGGACTATATCTAAGATTTGCAAATTGGGCTATAGAAGATTTTATGAGTCTTTTATAAATTTGCAATATGACGTTAAAAAAAGAGATACTTCAGATATATAAATTTCAAAGCATATTATTAATTATTAATAAGGTAATAGGGCAATTAGGTGTTATATTAGCATCTATTTTAATCATGCCCAAAATTTGTTTAGGGAACTATAAAGCAATTAAACCTTTTAAGGAAGTAGGAGAGGAAAGACTATGAAAAAAGCAACAAAAAGAATAATGGCATCTTTATTGTCAGCTATGTTTGTTCTTACTGGATGTGGAGCAGGAGACTCAGCTAGTGCAGACAATAATGGAGCAAAAACATTTACTTATGCTATAGAGCATGATGTATCTACTTTAGGACCATTCTCGGGAGAGGATTCTGCTACGGTGGCTATAAAACCACTATATGATTACTTATACATAATGTCTAATGAGGGCATAAGATATTATGCTGCTGATAAATTAACTGTTTCAGAGGATGGATTAAAAATTAATCTTCATATAGCAGATAATGCAAAGTGGCATGATGGAGCACCTTTAAGTGTTGATGATCTTATTTTTACTATTAGATATAACTCAGAAATAAAGAATAGTACTAAGCTAACTAAAATAGGTGAAAATCCTGTTCAATACAATAAAATAGATGAAAAAACTATAGAAATAGTTTTACCTGAGACATTATCAGATTTTACTACACTTTTAGGTAAGATGATGTTATTACCATCTCATTTATTTGATAATGATCCTACTAAGGTTGATGGATCAGAGGAATTAATGAAGGGTATAGGTTATGGACCATTTAAGTTAAAAGAGTGGAATAAGGGTGAAAATATAATTTACGAAAAAAATACAGATTATCACCGTGGACAAGCTAAAATAGATCAAATGATAATGAAGATTATACCTGAGGATAGTGCTAAGGAAGTTGCATTACAAAAGGGTGAAATATCATTCATGAGAATATCTTCAAAGGATAAATATGAAAAATACAGTAGTGACGATAAATATAAATTATCTACTTTCACAGAATCAAGAATGAACTATATACAAGTTAACCCAGCAAGCAAAAATAATTTAACAAAGGAAATGAAGGAAGCTATTTTTGCAGCTATTGACTTAAAAGAAGTGATGGATGTTGTTTATGCATCAGAGAAGATGTCATTACCAGGACAAGGAATTTTCTGTCCAGCAGATATGTATTATGATAAAGATTTTAAAAACTATACACATGATTTAGAAAAGGCTACGTCTTTAGCTAAGGAAACTGGCTTAGATAAAATCACATTAAAATATATCTACAATAATAACAGAGTTAATATGGCTGAGGTTGCAATTGTTGTTCAACAACAACTTGCAAAGGCTGGTATAAAGGTTGATTTACAAGGAATGGATTCGCCATCATTCTTTAAGAAGTTCTTTGATAGAGTAAAACCACAAGATGATTGGGATTTGGGAACAAATGGATGGGACTCTCAAATAGGGGATGCTGGATATGTTCATGGATATTTAGATTCAGGCAAAGGTTTTTCAAACTTCAATGAATCTAAAGAAACTAACAAAGCATTCACAGAAGCTCGTTCAACTAGTGATTTAAAAGAAAGGACAGCTAAATATAGAGAAGGTCAAGAATTACTTAAGGAAGATTACACTGTATATCCTATTTCTTACCCTAACTATGTTTTAGTTTCTCAAAAGAATGTAAAGGGACTTGATACACTTCCATCAATGTTGTTATTTGAGGATTACTTAACAATAGATATTGAATAAGTTGTTATATAAGTTTTAATTAAATTTCTATATTTATGCTTTGCACTTTAGTACCCGTAAGAATGAGGGTAATTTAAATGCAATAGTAAAGTAAATGCTAATTATTAAAATTATATAAGTCTTAATTAAAGTAAGATATATATTTTGAGATATGAAGAGAATTGATTATTAAAAACAGTAAAAATTAATAGAAAATAAGTTAGTACAAGGGCTGTCCTACTAAGAGATGTACAAGCAATATTATTGAGTTAAAAGTTGAAAATTATCTTAAATTTATTGTGGTATGCATTCTTAATATGACAGCCATTTATACGAAAGGGGTAGAATGTGAAATATTTTTTAAAAAGAATATTAGAGTCTGCTGTATCATTGATTATTATTTCATTTTTTTCCTTTGCAGTAATACAATTAGCGCCAGGTGATGTTTCATCTATGTATATAAATCAAGATATGACGCAAGAGGAAATTCAGGCTACAATTGAAAAGTTAGGCTTAGATAAAAGTATACCAGAACAATATTTTGCGTGGGCTAAGATGGCTGTAAAGGGAGACTTCGGTGTTTCTATGATAAATCATAGACCAGTAGGGCAACAGATAATGGAGAAATTCCCTTCTACTATATTGCTTATGGGGGTTTCTTTAGTGGTATCCTTGGGACTTGCAATAGTATTGGGTTTAGTAGCTGGACTTAAAAAGAATACTTTTATAGATAGGATAATTAATTTCTTTACCTATTTAGGAATATCGGTTCCGGCATTTTGGCTCGGTATGGTTTTAATAGTTGTATTTTCATTAAAACTAAATATGTTACCTTCATCAGGAATGCACACAGTAGGGAATAAAAGTTTTATTGACTTAGTACAACATTTAATTCTGCCTACCTTAACACTAAGTGTAGGAAACTTAGCTGTCTTTACTAAATATATACGTTCAAACACAATAACTCAATTAGATGAGGAGTATGTAGTAACAGCTATTTCAAAGGGAACAAGTAGAACTAAGGTACTATTTAGACATGTATTTAAGAATTGTTTACTACCTATTATAACACTTGTAGGTATGAATTTATCATCATTAGTTGTTGGTTCATTTATTATTGAATCTATATTTGGATGGCCAGGACTTGGTACATTAGGAATGACTGCAATCACTTCAAGAGATTATACAATGATAATGGCATATACTATGTTCTCAGGAACTTTATATGTATTAGGTAATTTATTAGCTGATGTACTTTATTCTGTTGTAGATCCAAGAATTAAATTAGGAAGTAGGTAATTATATGGTAGATATAAATGTACAAGAGGATATTGATATTTCAAGTGTAAAAAATCCATTTGAAAAGGCAAAAAAGGTAGAATGTAGTGAAATAACCACTGTTCATAGAAATTTCTGGTTTAATTTAAAAAGCAGCTTTAAGGGAAATCCTTTGGCTATTATGTCCTTAGTAATATTAATTATAGTAATTGTAATGTCTTTACTGGCTCCATTATCGCCTTATGATCCTAATGCGGTTGATGCAGCAAGTAAATTACAACCACCATCTTTAAAGCATTTCTTTGGTACAGATGATTTTGGTAGAGATTATTTTACAAGAGCTTTATATGGGGGAAGACTTTCTTTACTTGTTGGATTTGCTAGTATGGGGGTTACAATTTTAATTGGAACAATACTAGGTACAATTAGTGGATATATGGGCGGAAAAGTTGACATGTTTATCATGAGATTTTCTGACATATTTGTAGCTTTACCAAGTTTCTTATTAATGGTAATTTTAAATGCTCTATTCCAACCGGGATTAGTTACCTTAATTGGAGTACTTAGTTTATTTTCATGGGCTAGAATTGCTAGAATAACTAGAGCTGAAACAATGTCATTAAAAGAAAGAGATTATATATTAGCAGCTAAAAACTTAGGGGCAAGTAATCTTAGTATTATATTTGGCCATATTATACCTAATATGAGTTCCTCTATAATCGTATCTGCTAGCTTAAGTGTAGCAAGTGCTATTTTAACGGAATCATCTCTTAGCTTTTTAGGGTTAGGGGTACAGCTTCCACAATCTTCATGGGGAAGTATGTTACAGTTAGCACAAAAGTACATATTAGACAAGCCGTACATGGCTATTTTCCCAGGATTACTAATATTACTTATGGTTTTAAGCTTTAACATACTAGGCGATACCTTAAGAAATGCATTTGAACCTAAATTGATAAAGTAAAAGAGGTGACATAGATAATGAATGAATTATTAAGGGTAAATAATTTAAAGGTTAACTTTAATACTTATGCTGGTGTAGTTGAAGCTGTAAGAGGAGTTAATTTTACTATAAATAAAGGGGAGACCGTAGCTGTAGTTGGAGAATCTGGGTGTGGAAAATCAGTAACTTCAAAGGCTATCATGGGTATACTTCCATCTATTGGAGAGACCTTAAGTGGAAGTGAGATAGTTTATGAAGGAGAAAATATATTAGGCTATAGTGAAAGACAGTGGGAGAAATACAGAGGTGGAAACTGCTCTATGATTTTCCAAGATGCGTTAACGGCACTTAATCCTACTATGAATATAGGAAATCAAATTATAGAAAACATCCTTAATCATAGAAAGATTTCAAAAAAGGAAGCTATAAAAGAGGCTATAGAATTATTGAATTTAGTTAGCATACCTAACCCAGAAACAAGAATTAAACAGTATCCACATGAACTTTCAGGGGGAATGCGTCAAAGGGTTATGATTGCAATTGCTTTAGCATGTAATCCTAAATTACTTATTGCAGATGAACCTACAACTGCATTAGATGTAACTATACAAGCCCAAATACTTGAGCTTTTAAAGGAACTTCAAAAAAAGCTTAACATATCAATAATTTTAATTACACATAATTTAGGGGTTGTAGCAGATATAGCTGATAGAATAGTTGTTATGTATTCAGGAAAGGTTGTTGAAACAGGAACAGCAAGAGAAGTTTTTTATGCTCCTAAACATCCATATACAAGTGCATTATTAAAATCTGTGCCAAGTTTGCACATTGATAATAAAAGAGAACTTTATTCAATTGAGGGTACGCCACCAAACTTAATGAATCCACCAAAGGGATGTGCATTTGCAGATAGATGTCCATATGCAATGAATGTGTGTAAGGCTATACAACCTCCTCAATATAATTTTAGTGATAGTAATAGTAGTAGTTGCTGGCTTTATCATGAAAAGTGTGAGGAAAATAGAATTATCTTTGAAAAGGAGCAAGGTAAGTTATGTGCTCAATAGAGAAAGAAAGAAAAGAACCACTATTAGAAGTTAAAAATTTAAAAAAACATTTTAAAATAAATTCAAAAGAAATATTAAAGGCAGTTGATGATGTTTCTTTTGAAATATATAAAGGGGAGACCTTAGGAATTGTTGGAGAGTCAGGATGTGGTAAAACAACTTGTGGAAGAACCTGTGTTAAGTTATATGATAAAACTGATGGAACAGTATTATTTAAAGGGCAGGATGTTCATAGCTTTAATAAATCTGAGTATAGAAAATTTACTAAGGAAACTCAAATGATATTTCAAGATCCATATTCATCCCTAGATTCAAGATTAATAGTAAATGATATCATAGCTGAGGGTATGAAGGTTCATGGAATATGTAATAGTAAAGAAGAAAGAAGTGAAAAAATAAGAGAGATTTTATCACAGGTAGGACTTAACAAGGAACATGCTTCACGTTATGCATATGAATTCTCAGGTGGACAACGTCAGAGAATAGGAATTGCAAGAGCCTTAGCTGTTAATCCAGAATTTATGGTTTGTGATGAGCCGATTTCTGCACTTGATGTATCTGTACAAGCTCAGATTGTAAACTTGCTTATGAGATTACAAGAGGAAAGAGGATTAACTTACTTATTTATAGCTCACGATTTATCCATGGTAAAACATATATCGGATAGAATAGGGGTAATGTACTTAGGAAACTTAGTTGAGTTAACAACATCTAGTGAGTTGTATCAAAGCCCATCTCATCCTTATACTAAGGCATTATTATCAGCAATACCAGTTCCAGATCCAGACTATCAAATGGAAAGACAGAGAATAGTTCTGCAAGGAGATATTCCTAGCCCTATAAATCCACCTATGGGATGTAAATTTGCTCAAAGATGTAAATATGCATTACCTAAATGTAGAGAGGCAACTCCTAAACTGAAAAAAATCAGTGAAGGACACTTTGTAGCGTGCTATCTTTATGATTAAAATCAACAAAGATAGCAATAAGGTGAATTTTAAAAGTTAGAAGTTTGGTTATGGAAAAAGGTTAATTTTAGAAGTAACTTCTTAATAAAAATTAACTTCAAGTATGACTATAAATTATTATTTAAATGAATCAAGTTACCCTATAATATATAGAAGAATAAATATTATTAAGGTATGTATTTAAGAGATAAGAAAGAGATAAAGAGATAAAGAGATATAAAAAGAGAGAATAAGATTAAAACAGCTTTAAGATACAATATAAATAATGTGGTGTAAGAGAATAAATGAACTAGCTGAAGTTTAAGTAGGCTAGTTCATTATTTTTTATACCTAAAAAGAAGATGTTACAGTATAATGTAGGGTTTTTCATTATTAATGATTACTTATAAATTAAGAAAAAAGACTAAGTTATACAAGTGTATAAAATAGTCATTGTCGAAAATCTTAAATTGTAAAAATATATAAAAATTGATAGTATATAGGTAAAATTATCCTGTGTTTGAATCAATTAAACCATTGGGAAGATTTTAATTTGAAAAAGGATAAGGATATAAAATGAAATATAAAAGATTAATTGCAAATATAATAGATCATATAATAGTATCATTAATCACAGGTATAATAGTATGTATTATTGTAGGAAGTATTATTGATAATACACAAGGAGGGGTAGGAGCAATTCCATTTTTCATAATGATAGCTTGCTTCTTGCCAAGTTGTACAAGTGGATATTTGTCATTTTGGATTATTATAGCCGCTTTTGAAGATAATCTTAGTCATATAGGAGAGATTAGTCCTTATATTAGTGTTATTTTAACTATTATAATAATACAAACAATAGTATTGTCTATAGTTGAAATATCTAATAATGGTTTAACTATTGGGAGAAGGAGTTTTAAAATTAAAGTTATTAGTGATAGTGGTAAATATACAATAAGAAAAGCCTTAACTAGAAACCTTGTAAAATCAAAGGAAAATATATCTTTTATATACCATTTATATCATTAATATTTAATAAAGCTAACAAAGCATTTTATGATAGGTTACTTAAAACGAGTATTATTGAAGAGTAGCATGCAAAGTAAAGATGTATTTTAAATTTAAATTATATATCCATAAGATTAGTATTAGATCAATTTTAATATTAAATTTTCTTCCGTTAACAGCTCATTATGGAAGAAGAGAGTACAGTATAAGTAAAGATTTAGATGATAATATTTTGAAGGCTCACTCCTTGTACACTTTCTTTGAAAAGATGCAACCTTTAAATAGGACTATGAATTAAAACTATGAGAATATGGAGGCAGGATATGAAATATGCAAGTTTAGGCGAGAGGATTATGGCCTATTTAATGGATTATTTTATGATTATAATACCATTATTTATTGGAGTAGCATTTATAATGACTACTTATTTTAAACAATATACGGATGGACAAGCATATCCTTTTATATTATTAATATTATTAATTTTTCCAATATATATGTTTGGATATGTGCTTATGCATCCAACCATAGGTAATATGAAAATAATATTTATATCAGTACTAGTTATAGTTATAGTCGAGACATGTTTAGTAATAATTATGGAATTCATAGGAAAAGGAAATACAATAGGTAAAAATATATATAAGATAAAGGTTACAACCAGTGACCATGCCAATTATAGCATTGGCAAAAGAGTATGCAGAGCATTATTAAAAAGCGTAAGTAGAAATTTAATGTTTATTCCTTGTATATCTAGTCTATTTACTATGAAAAGACAAGGCATCTATGACATATTATTAAAAACAATAGTAATAAAAAATATTGAGCATTAGCATTATACGGCGTATTAAGATAAATTAAAGTAGTTTTGGTATGTAGATTTATGGTAAAATTAGGTAATGATATAATATAGAGCTTAATATGAGTTATAAATTTAATAAATATATATTTCAAGTTTATATATATGAAAGGTGGCAGGAGTTATGCTGTATCATGCTTCGGGAGAATTAGTGGAATTTCCTGAGATAAGAAAAAGTAAATATACAAAGGACTTTTCTTGGGAATTAGCTAAGTTCAAATACCCAACTCATCAAATTAGTTTTCATACATTAAAAGCACTAGATTGCCTGAATTTTGAGAGGAGTGAAATTATTAATGAATAGTAAAGAAAAAAATGATTTGTTTTATGTTTGCTCACTCATAGAATTTATAGGTAGAAAGACTAAGAATAGGCGAGCTGATATTGTTGATATTATTGGTAAAAAGGAGATATCAAGGCAATTTGATTTAGCTGAAGTAAATCATTGTTTATCATTTGATGAGGTAGAAGATGAGATAATAGATTATTATCAGATAGCTATTGGTGATTTTGATTCAATAAGTAACTGTAAATACAGTATTCCAAGTGTACAATCTATTGGAAAAGTATATGAGAGATTAATTTCTAATACGATGTTAGAATCTGATAATATAATAGACTCGATAGTTAAGGTTTTTAAATCTTTTATAAGTGATGAAATATCAGATTTCAATTCATCTGTTTACTATAGTAATCCTGATTATTTAAAGCATTCTTATTTAGAGGGAAAATTACTAGCATAATTTTATTATAATACTTTGATTTACTTTATAGAGAATTATCAAAATAAAATAAGAGAGCATTTGAAGGTTAGTTCAAATGCTCTCTTATTTTATTTATTTAATTTAATCTTTATATTTTTAGGTGCTTTATCTGACCAAGGTATAAGAACTTCTGTATTTAACATTTTCAGTTAAATCCTTAATTATTGATGCTATTAAATTAGATTCGCTAACAGGAATGTATATATTTGCATTGATAATCCATAATTTCTAGAGGCTTAATTTTTGATGCTTACAAATTAACATAAATTTCTTTCAATTCAATAATTAAGTTTATAAATAAAATTAATAGGTAATAATAAATAGAAGGTGTTATATTAGTTACAATGCTAATAATTATATTGTTTTATAATAAAATTTATTTTATACTTAACAAGTAGCAATAATTATGAAATACATAATTATTTAACTATAATGTGATAAATATGATTTGGAAGATTATATAAGTGTATTTTACTACAGGGAGGATATTGTTAAATGTGCGGATTTGTGTGGTGTTTTAAGGACACTCCTATAACTGATAGAATTAGAGAAAACATAAAGGAAATGAGCGATTGCATAATACATAGAGGTCCAGACCAAGATGGTTTTTATAGTGACGAAACAATGTGTTTATCCTTTAAAAGACTTAGTATCATAGAATTAGAAAATGGAAGACAACCATATTCATGGGATAAGGCAGATTATCATGTTATATTCAACGGAGAGATCTACAATTATCTTGAATTACAAGCAATGATGATTGAAAAAGGATATACATTTAACACAAACACTGAAATAGAGGTTATTTGTGCATTATATAACCACTTTGGAGAAGATTTTGTAAAATACTTAAGAGGTATGTTTGCAATTAATATCTGGGATAAAGCTAATGGAACTTACATGGGATTCAGAGATCCATTTGGAATTAAACCATTTTATTATGTACAGGACGGAGATTTAGTATATGGTGCTTCAGAAATGAAGAGCTTAATGGCTAGAGATAATGCTAAGAAAGAAATAAAATCAGAATCATTACATAACTACTTAAGCTTCCAATATGTACCTGAACCAGACACTATATTCTCTGATGTTAAATTACTTCCACCAGGACATATATTTAAGAAAAAATTAGGTGAACCTATTGAAATAAAACCTTACAATATAATAGAATTCGCTCCAGTTAAAACAACTGAAGAGGAAAAATTAAAGAAAATAAGAAGAGTTTTAGAAGACTCAGTTGAAAAGCATATGTTAAGTGACGTTCCAGTAGGAAGTTTCTTATCAGGTGGAGTAGACTCTACAATTGTTACTGCAATTGCTAGTAAAATAAAACCAGATATAAAGACATTTACTGTTGGATTTGAAGTTAATGGCTATAGTGAAATAGAGCTTGCTAAGGATACAGCTAAATTCTTAAATGTTGAAAACATTCATAGATTTGTTACAGCAGAAGAGTTTATGAGAGAAGTTCCAAGAATAATATACCACTTAGATGGTCCAGTTGCTGACCCAGCAGCTATTCCACTATTCTTTATTTCTGAGGAAGCTCGTAAACACGTTACTGTTATTCTTTCAGGAGAAGGTGCAGACGAAATGTTTGGTGGATATACAATCTACCATGAGCCACTTTCATTAAATGGATTTAAGAATGTTCCAGGTCCACTTAAGAAGGCTTTAAAAGGCTTAGCATCTGTAGTTCCAGAAGGAGTTAAGGGTAAGAGCTTTATAGAAAGAGGATGTACACCAATAGAAGAAAGATTTATTGGAAATGCTAACATCTTCAAGCAAGAAGAAAAAGCAGCTATGCTTAAGAATTATAACTCTAAATATCACTTTAGAAATGTAACAGATAAGTACTATGACTTTGCTAAGAACTATGATGATACTACAAAAATGCAGTATGTAGACATAAACACTTGGTTAAAGGGTGATATACTTGTTAAGGGTGATAGATGTACAATGGGTAACTCTTTAGAGTTAAGAGTTCCATTCCTTGATAAAGAAGTATTTGAAGTGGCTAGAACACTTACAATAGATGAGAAAATGGGAGATAACACAACTAAGTGTTATTTAAGAAGAGCCTTTGCGGACATATTACCAAAGGAAGCTACAGGACGTAAGAAGCTTGGATACCCAGTTCCAATTAGAGTTTGGTTAAAGAATGAATTATATGATTGGGCTGTTAAGAATATTAAAGAAAGTACAGCTGATGAGTATATCAATAAAGATGCAGTTCTTAAACTATTAGAAGATCACAAAGCAGGAAAAGGTGATTATAGTAGAAAGATCTGGACTATGCTTGTATTCATAATTTGGTACGAAGTATACTTTAATGATTCTCTAGGATTAAAGAAAAAAGATAACTAAAAATATATGCGTGGTGAAATAACTTACTAAGTTATTTCACCACGCTTTTGTTTTGGAGAAAAATATGTTATGTATAATTAATCATATTATGTAAAATTTAATTCATGTAATATGTTTAAAGCTACAAAGGTAATTTTAGTTGTAATATATAATCCTATATAAAGAAAGATAATAATTAATTTATAGTCTATACATTTTATCTATAGTAGTATAGATATTAGGCTTAAGGATATTGGAAAAGTTTTAGCTTTGATATATAGTTTAATAAGCAATATTAATAAAATCGACAAAATTTAAAAGGATAATTTGAAAGTATAATGCAAAGTGAGGGAGTAAAAAATTATGCTAACTGCTAAAGAAAGAGTTATGAATGCTATAGAGGGAAAAGACGTAGATAGAGTTCCAGTTGTTTGTCCTGGTGGAATGATGAACATGGTTGTTGAGGATGTTATGGATATAAAAAATATAACATGGCCTTCAGCTCACGATAATCCATTAGAGATGGCTGAACTTACATATGGTTTATATGAAAATAAATGTTTTGATAATGTTGGAGTTCCTTTTTGTATGACTGTTGAAGCAGAGGCTATGGGTGCAAAGGTATTTATGGGAACTAAAATAACAGAACCTAGAGTATGTGAGTATCCAATTACATCAGTTTTAGACTTTGAAAACTTACACAATATAAATGTATCAGAGAGTAGAGTTAAGGTTGTTACTGATGCTATAAAAATATTAAAGGAAAAAGACAGTGATGTTTCTATAGTAGGAAATGTAGTTGGACCTATAAGCTTAGCATCTTCTTTAATAGAGCCTGTAGATTTTTATAAGGATATGAGAAGAAAAAAGGCAGATGTACATAAGTACATGGATTTTGTAACAGATAATTTAATTATTTATACTAAGGCATTAATAGATGCAGGAGCAGATATTATTGCTATTTCAGATCCAAGTGGAACTGGAGAGATTTTAGGACCTAAGATGTTTGCTGAATTTGCAACTCCATACCTAAATAGATTAATAGATTCAATTAAAGAATATAGTGATAAAAAGGTTATATTACACATCTGTGGTAGATTGAAGAGTGTTTATAGTGAGCTTAATGTATTACATAATGATGTAATAAGCTTTGAGACACTAACAAGTGTTAAAGATATAATGGCAAGCGTTGAAAATAAATGTTTCATGGGTAATATTAGTACTCTTACCTTAGAACAAGGTACGGAAGAAACTATTAAGGGCTTAACAGAACATTGTATAAAAAATGGTGTTAATATCATTGCTCCAGCTTGTGGATTAGGAACTAGAAGCCCTATAAAGAATCTACAAACTATGATAAAAACAAGTGAGCTTTATTAAAAGTAAAGCTAAAAAGTAAAGTGAGTGTGATAATATGGCTATTTATAAAGTTGATATAAGTAATAAAGATGCGAAAAGAGATTTACTAGACTTATTTATTGATAGAAACATAGTACTTGAAAGCCCATGCGGTGGTAAAGGTATTTGTGGAAAGTGCAAAATAAAACTTATAAGTGGAGATGTAAATCCTATAACAGAAAAGGAAATTGCTTTTTTAAGAGAAGATGAAATAAAAGAGGGCTACAGATTAGCCTGTCTTACTTTTGGAAGAGGAAATGTTGAGGTTGAAATAGAGGAGAAGGAAGCTAAGCATAAAATCCTTAGTGATGGATATATGCCTGATATAGAGTTCAATCCTATTATAACTAAGGTTCTTAAAAAGTCAGAGGATTTAGTAGTTGATAACTTAGATAGTTATGAGGATTTACTTTGTACTATTAATAAGACTAATGACTTAAATCTCATTGGTAAGATGAATAAAATAGTTAGAAATGATGAAATCACAGCTGTATATTCTGGAGATGATTTAATAGACATAGAGGATGGAAATACAGTTGATAAGAGCTTTGGAGTGGCTATAGATATAGGTACTACAACGGTTGTAGCATCTTTGATTGATTTAAAAGAAGGAAATGAAGTAGGTAGTGATACAGCTATAAATCCTCAAAAGGAATATGGTCTTGATGTACTTACTAGAATAGATTTCATTAATCGTAGAGAAAATGGCTTGGAAATTTTAAAGAATACAATAGTTGATTGCTTAAATAAGTTAATAGGCAATTTATGTGAAGAACATAAGGTTGAAAGAAAAAATATATATGAAATTTGTATAGGTGCAAATACAACTATGATGCATATTCTTTTAGGAATTTCTACTGAAACAATAGGAAGATCGCCTTATAAGCCTTTATTCGTAAATGAAAAATATATAAACGCTAAGGATATGGGAATAAATATTGCAGAGGGTGGAAAGGTTTATTGTCTTCCAGGGGTATCTAGTTATATAGGTGCAGATATTGTGGCTGGGGTTATGGTTAGTAACTTAAAGTACACTGATAAAAATGTATTATTTATTGATATTGGAACCAATGGAGAAATAGTTTTAGCTAAAAAAGGAAAGCTTGCCTCTTGTTCTTGTGCAGCTGGACCAGCCTTTGAGGGTATGAATATAAGCTGTGGTATGAGAGCTGCAGAGGGAGCAATTGAAGAAATAAATATATCTCCTGAAAAAATTACCTTAAAAACAATAGGTAATAAAAAGCCTGTTGGTATTTGTGGTAGTGGTATTTTAGAATTAATTTCTGAGCTTTGGAGAAATAAGCTTATAGGGAAAACTGGAAGAATTAAAACTGCTGAGGATGTACTTAAGAGTACAGAAAGTGAAGTTTTAGCTTCATGTATTGAGGATGTAGATAAAAAGAGAAGGGTTGTTATATCAAGAGAACACAATATCTATATAACTCAAGAGGATATAAGACAGGTTCAATTAGCTAAGGGAGCTATTGCCTCAGGATTCTATTCCTTACTAGAAACCTTAGAATTATCAATGGATGACTTAGATGAGGTTATTATTTCAGGACAGTTCGGAAAACACTTAAAAATAAGCAGCTTGGTTGGGGTAGGAATAATACCAAAGGATTTAGAAAATAAGGTAACTTATATAGGAAACTCTTCAAAAACTGGAGCACTTATGTGTTTAACTTCTAAAAATGTTAGAAAAGAAATACAACAAGTAGCAACGGATATAGATTACTTTGAGTTATCTACAAAGGATGGGTATGAAAGATTATTTACTAAGTGTTTAAATTTTTAGGGGGAGAGCTTATGGAAGAAAGAACTTTATATAAATGTGTTAGTGATGATTTGGATGCAATTCCTAAGGAAGTCATAGAGAAGTTATCTTTCTCTTTTCCAGAGGTTCATAAAAGTAAAGAGGGATTGATTAATTTATCAGAGGAATCTAAGCTATTTTCTAAAGATAATTTCTGTAGATTACCCTTTTGTTCTACTGTAGAAGCTGAAACTCTAGGAGCGGTGATAAATTACGGTAATGAGGATTTTGGACCTAGAGTACTTAAGAGAGCTTTTGATAGCTTAGAGGAGCTAAATAACCAGTTTACCTATGATTTTAATGAAGGAAGAATATCAGAGGTATTAAAAGCTGTAAGAGAATTAAAAGATATGGGTGAAAAGGTAATACTAAATATATCTGGACCACTAACTATTTTAGATAGCCTTATAGAAAGCAGGATAATATTTAAAGCACTTAGAAAGAATCCAGAGCTTGTAGAAGAAATTATGAGAAAGTTAGAGGATTTTCTAGTGTTTTATATATGTAAAGCCATGGACATGGGAGCTGATATAATATCCTTTGCAGACCCCCTTGGCAATATTGATATAATGGGTGAAAAAGTGTATTATAAGCTAAGTGGTGTACCTAGTTGTAATATTCTGAAAAGGGTACATAAGCAGTCCATAGGAAGGTTAATTCATCTTTGTGGCAAAAATACTTATTCACTATACAATGCCAAACTTATAGATATGGAAAAGGTTTATGTTGATGAAATAATGCAAGAAGATGGATCTTATGGAGATATGCTTAAAACTTTAATAAATAGCGAGGATATAAGTCCGATAATAGGTAACTATTGTGTTAAGAAAACTACCTTTCCAATGAAGAATAACTATATATGGAAGGTTGAGTTTATTTAAATTAACTAAAATAAAGACTTGTGTTGACATATACACGAGATATACAAAGGAGAATAGTTTATTATGAAAGACCAATTATTAGAAAAGCTAGCTCAATGTATTGTAGATATGGAAGAAGAAGAGATTGTTGAGGTAGCTAATGACATTATAGAAAATGGTATAAGTGCTGATGAAGCAATATTAGTAGGACTTTCAGAGGGCATGAATAGAGTAAGTGCTTTATATGAAGAGGGCGAATACTTTATTCCAGAGGTTGTAGTATGTGCAGATACAATGTATGCAGCCTTAGATGTATTAAAACCTCACTGCAATAAAAACTCTGAATGTAAGGGTAAAGTTGTAATAGGAGTAGTTGAAGGTGATACTCACGATATAGGCAAAAACATAGTTGCTATTATGCTAGAAGCTGATGGATTTGAGATCCATGACCTAGGTAGAGATGTTAAGATTAATGAATTTGTTGATAAAGCAGAAGAAATAGAAGCTGATATTATATGCTTGTCATCATTAATGACAACTACTATGGATGGAATGAGACTTATTGTAGAGGAAGTTAAGAAAAGAGACTTCAAGAAAGCTCCAAGAGTAATGGTAGGGGGAGCACCTTTATCAAACAATTTTGCTAAAAAAATTGGTGCAGATGGATATTCAAGTAATGCACCAGAGGCAGTTAGACTGGCTAATAGTCTTTTATAATAAAATTATCTTCACAATATTTAGATATGCAATTTTAAAATGTATGGGTGGTTAAAAGTAAAAAAATATTACTTTTAATCATCCTTTTTTATTTATAGAGGGAAATTAAAGAACTTTGAGATATATTTAAATAAGTCCATATTGAGTTTTTTAAATAAAAACTATTTATATATAAGGTTACCTTTTTGGGTTACCTTTTGAAAAATACACATGCTTATATATAAATAGCGCCCCTATATATATATATATATTTATATAATATAGTAACTATTATATATATATAAGGGAGAGGTCAGTAATACCAAGGACTCTAGCGGTTACCAAAAGGTTACCAAAGTTACCTTTTTGAGAAAGTGAATTTTAAAGAAATTAGGTGTATCAAGGCTTGCTGGGATTTAAAGGTTATATAAAAAGCAGTAATTTAAGGTGAAAAACTACTAGAAGGTGAGTTAAAATGTAAAATTAATATATAACATAGATGGGGTTAATAAATTTTAATAAGATAGTGATTTTATATACAAAGGGAATAAAATACATGAGGGATTAAAAAATGAATTATAATACATAAAAAGTAATAAGTATTAGTAATTTCTATAGAAGTTAATATAAGAATAGAGATCTTATATTAGACAAATAAATACAAGTCTAGTAAGGTATTAATGGACTATGCAGTAAAACGTAAAACTTTAATGCGTAGTCGTAAAAACACTTAAGGGGAAATTATCATATGAGAAATTTTAAAAGAATTTTTTCATTAGTTATGGTTATGATTATGTCCATGTCTTTTTTAACTGGATGTAAGAGTGATTCACCAAAGGCTAGTGGAGAAAAAGAGAAATTAGTTGTGTGGCTTCCACCAATAGGCAAAACTGATGCTGAGGTTTGGGAACCAATTTTAAAGAAATTTGAAGAAGAAAACAATTGTGATGTAGAACTAGAATTAATTCCATGGGCAAACTATGCAGAGAAGTATGCTATGGCTATTAATGCAGGGGAAGGTCCAGATGTTGGATACATGTACGCTGAAATGTTCCCGCAATTCATTGAGGGAAAAGCTATCGAGGATTTAACATCAAGATTAAAGCCAGAAGATTATGAAAATTATTTGTACATAAATGATGGAAAAATGTTAGGCGGACTTTATGGACTAGCTATAGAAGCAGCAAATCCAGGAGTTTTATTTTATAACAAGGACATATTAGCTGAAATAGGAGAAGAGCCACCTAAGACTTGGGAAGATTTCGTGAGAATATGTAAGAAAGCTACTAAGGATACAGATGGAGATGGGAAGGTAGACCAGTGGGGTCTTGCTCAAGGATGGGCATCTAAAACTTTCGGATCTTTAAACTGGAACTGGTATAGCTACTTATGGCAAGCAGGTGGAGAAATTTTCAATGAAGATTTAAAATCTGTTAGATTCAATGATGAGCATGGTTTAGAAGCAGCAGAATTCTTAAAAAGCTTAAAATTTGAACATAATGTATTACCAGAAGATACAATGGCTAAGACAAGTAGTGAAATGGTACAATCAGTATTTGGTCCAGGTAATGCAGCATTTACAATAATGCTATCTTCAACTGCAAGTGTATTTGATAAATCTTATCCAGATTTAAATTGGGGATTTGTAACTTCATTAGAAAATAAGAGCATAGGCACATTTGCATCTGTTGACCAATTAACATTAATGTCAGCAGCAAAAAATAAGGATCTTGCATTTAAACTAATGAAGCATATGCTAAGTGCTGAATCAATGACTGAGTTCCACAAATCTAATCCTAGAGCACCGATATCTAAGGATGAGCCATACCAAGGAGATCCAAGATTTAAAGATATGGTATACAATGAAAAGGATGCGTATAGACCATTAATGGTTGGACCTCATGGAGTTGAGATATATGAATATCTATGGAAACAGCTTCAAAAGATGATGGAAGGTGAAGTTACACCTAAGGAAGCTTTAGACGAAGCTGCAAGATATGCTAATGATTTATTAGCTAAATAGTTTACATTATGAGAACAGGCGTTGAAGAGTTATTCAATGCTTGTTTTCTTATAGTTACATAGGAGATTAATATGAAAAAATCATCTATTAAGAATAAAAAAACGCTCAAAAAATATTTAAAGAGCATATTTCCATATGGGTACATAATTCCAATAGGAATTATAATAGTTGCATTTTCAGTGCTTCCTATAATAATGTCTATATTTTTTAGTTTCACAAAATATAACATAATGCAACCACCAGAGTTTATAGGTTTAGAAAATTATAAGAGTTTATTTACGGATAAGGCACTAATGGAATCTATAAAAAATACAATTAGATTCTCAGTTGTAACTGTTCCAATACAAACGATTTTATCTTTGCTTTTAGCTACATGGGTTGTAAGGGGAACAAGTGGAAGGATTTCAAACATAGTTAAGGGAGCCTTTTTCATACCGGTTTTATCATCTATGGTGTTAATAGGGATGGTATGGAAGTCATTGCTTAACGGAGATGCATCACCTATAAATCAGTTTTTGGGACTCTTTGGATTAAATGCAGCCAATTGGCTTGGTAGTAGTAAAACAGCATTAAATACATTGATGATGATAGCAGTATGGAAAAACGTAGGGTATTTCATGGTTTTATACATAGCAGCTTTAATGGATATTCCTAATAGCTATTATGAAGCGGCAAAGGTTGATGGGTCAAGCACATGGCGTGTACTTAAGGATATTACAGTTCCTTTACTTAAACCAACAACCATCATGATAGTATTTTTAGGAATAATAAGGTCTTTACAGGTATTTGATTTGGTATATACCCTAACAGGGGGTGGCCCTGGTATGTCTACAATGACTGTGGTTATGCATGCTTATAACTTAAACTTTAAGAGCTTTAACTCTGGGTATGCCATGGCTGTAGCTAATGTGTTATTTTTGATAATAGCAATAATATCTATTTTGCAAAAGACTTTATTAAAAAGAGATAAGTCATCCTTATAGGGAGGGATATATATGAAGAAAAAAGGAAGTAGGATATTTAGTAATACAATTCTTTTGATATTAGCAGGAATAAGTGTTATTCCTTTTGTATACATGATAATTACATCTTTGAAGGTAACTTATAATTCCTTTGATTTTAGTATATCTTTATCGTCATTAACCTTATCAAACTATGTAGAGATATTTAGTAATAAGAATTTTGGTAGATATTTTTTAAATAGTGCATTTATATCTGTCTCTGGGGTAATCTTAACTTTAGTTTTTAGTAGTTTAGCAGGTTATGCCTTTGCAAAATTAGAATTTAAGGGCAACGATAAAATATTTCTTTTCATAGTTTTAACTATGATTGTACCAGCACAGGTTACTATGGTACCACTTTATATAATCATGAAGTATTTAGGGTGGCTTAATACATATTGGGCGCTTATAATTCCTATACCATCTGCTTTTGGTGTTTTTATAATGAGGCAAGCTATTTTAAATGTACCAAAGGAGTTGCTGGAGTCAGCTAAGATAGATGGGTATTCTGACCTTAAGATTTTAATTAAAATAGTTATACCTTTAGTTAAGCCAGCTTTAATAACATTGTCTATTTTTACTTTCATGGGGGCATGGAATTCATTTTTATGGCCATTAGTCGTTACAACTAAGGATGCTATGAGGACATTACCACTAGCAATGTCTACAATGCAACTTCAGCATATAAATAACTATGGCTCTAGTATGGCATCAGCTACAATAGGTTTTTTACCTCCATTTATATTTTATTTAATTCTACAAAGGAAGTTTGTAGATGGTGTATCTTTATCAGGAATAAAGGGATAAGCATTGCTTAAGGAGGTAAGTTATGGCTAGAATAAAATTAGAGAATTTAAATAAGAAATATGCTAATGGATTTGAAGCAGTAAAAAATATAAATTTAGATATAGAGGATAAGGAATTTATAGTATTAGTTGGACCATCGGGTTGTGGAAAATCTACTACCTTAAGAATGATAGCAGGGCTTGAAGAGGTAACTTCTGGTGCAATTAATATTGGAGAAGAGAATGTTACGGAAATGGAGCCTAAGGATAGAGACATAGCTATGGTTTTTCAAAACTATGCACTATATCCGCATATGACAGTTTATGAAAACATGGCATTTTCATTAAAGGTTAGAAAGTTAAAGAAGGATGAGATAAAAAGCAAGGTTAATGAAGTTGCTGATATTTTGGGAATACAAGATTTGTTGAAAAGGAAACCAGCTCAATTATCAGGTGGACAAAGACAGAGGGTTGCTTTAGGAAGAGCAATGGTTAGATCTCCAAGAGTATTTCTAATGGATGAACCCTTATCTAATTTAGATGCTAAATTGAGAGTACAAACTAGAGCGGAAATAATAAAGCTACATAAAATGCTACAAACAACCTTTGTATATGTAACTCATGACCAAACAGAGGCTATGACTATGGGTACAAGAATAGTTGTAATGAATGATGGAGTAATACAGCAGGTAGATACTCCACAAAATATATATGATAATCCTAATAATATATTTGTAGCAGGATTTATAGGTTCTCCACAAATGAATTTTATAGAAGGTAAGCTAAGTAACAATGGCGAGGTTATCTTTAAGGGTGGAAGTTTTAAACTTAATAAATTTGGTATAAAGTCAAATGAGGATGAAGTGGCAGTAGATAAGACTTCAGAAAAAATTGTTGTAGTAGGAGTAAGGGCAGAAGCTGTACAATTAGAAGAAAGAGAAGATATGGAACCTATGGTAGGACAAGTTGAATTTACAGAGCATTTAGGTTCTGAGATGCTTGTTTATGTGAAAACTGAGTGTGGTACTATTGTTAGTAGAACGGCTCCATCTTACAAATATAATATTGGAGAAAATATAAATATATATTTTGATTTAGATAAGATACATATCTTTGATAAAAATAGTGAAGAAAAGATTAGATTTTAAATTTACATGTAAAGATATTTTATAGTTAAGCTAACTTAAGGTATTGTAAATAGTAAATCTAAAAAAGTATACAGGAAAAACTTATATAGTAAATACTTTTACTAAGATAATATAACTTTTAGGTTTCAATTAAAAGCTTTTGAAGGCTTTTAAATTTAAAATATGGGGGAAATAGAACATGGGAAAATGTATAACAGTTGCAGTTGCAGGTTATGGTCTTAGAGGAAAATGTTATTCTCAATTAGTTAAAAAAAGTGGGGATAGAGTAAAGATAGTAGCAGTTGGAGAAATTGATAAAGAGAAATTAGCAGAAGCTAAGGCAGAATATGATTTAGCTGATGATATGTGCTTTTTAAGTGCAGAGGAAATGTTAGAACAACCTAAGCTTGCAGATATTATGTTTATTGCAACACAGGATAGACAACATGTACCTCAAGCTGTAAAAGCTGTAGAAAGAGGATATCATGTAATGGTTGAAAAACCAATATCACCAGATTTACATGAGTGTTTAGAGCTACAAGATAAGGCTCATGAATATAATAGAATAGTGACAGTATGTCATGTTCTTAGATACAGTGCTTTCTATCAAAAGGTAAAGGAAGTTATAGAAAGTGGAGATTTAGGAGAAGTAAGAAATATTCAGGCTGTAGAGGATGTAGGATATTTCCACCAAGCACATAGCTTTGTTAGAGGAAACTGGAGAAATTCAATTGAAACAAGCCCTATGATATTAGCTAAGAGTTGCCATGATATGGACATACTTCAATGGTTAATGAACAAAACTTGTACTAGAATATCTTCTTATGGAAGTTTAAGTTTATTTAAAGAAGATAAAGCACCTGAAGGTTCATCTGATAGATGCTTAGATGGATGTAAGTGTAAGGAAGCTTGTCCTTATGATGCTGAGAAGATATACATAACAAATAAATTCACAGGTGTAAGAGATAATGGAGGAAGATGGCCTTGTACAGCATTAACTCTTAATCCAACAGAAGACACAGTTTACGAAGCATTAAAGACTGGTCCTTATGGAAGATGTGTATATAAATGTGATAATGATGTTGTAGATCATCAAGTTGTAATCATGGAATTTGAAAATGGTGCTACAGCAGATTTCAATATGACAGCTTTTACTAGAAAACCTGGTCGTCAAATAAGAGTAATGGGTACAATGGGTGAGCTTTCAGGAGATGTTGGAACTGGAATAATGAACATTTATCGTTTCGGAAAAGAAGCAGAAATAGTTGATGTATCTAAACTTGCTAATTGCCCATTAGGACATGCTGGTGGAGATGCTAGATTAGTGGAAAGCACTATTAGCATGTTAGAATCTAATGATTTAAGCAAAAACTTAACATCAATAGATGCATCAGTTCATAGTCATGTTATGGCTTTAGCAGCAGAACACTCAAGATTGAATAATGGAGCATCAGTTAACTTAGATGAATTCATAAAAAATCAAAGAGTATTAGCTGAAATTTAAAGTTAAAATAAAATGGAGTTATGGCATTACTTATAAATATAATAAGAACTTGTATTATGCAGAGAATTTATAAATACAAGTTCTTATATATTAAATTATTGATGCCGTAGCTCCATTTTCATATTTGTAGCTAATATAAGCATGGTTATTAAATTAATGAAACTAAGGTAGTATGTTAATTACTTTAAAGTTATTTATTATATTTAATAACTCTGGTTACAGGTTCATAAAAGTGTTTATAGCTTAACTCTCTATTTACTACATTTCCATTGCCATCTTTAATCAATTTGTATACTTCAACTCTATATCCAGGTGTACCAATGACTTCTATTTTATTTGAGCCTTTTGCAAGAGTAGCATCATATACATTTTCTGTTTTTAAAGGTATAGTTTCAACTGTTTTACTTTCAAAGTCATAGCTCTTATCTAGCAAAGATGAGTCTGAGAAAACTTCAAAGGTAACACTACTTGGGGTTGTATACCCTTCAATATATATAGGGGAATCCAAAGTATTAACAAACTTATAATCTGCATTTCCATAGTCTATAGTAACATCTAAGCCTAAAGGAACATAACAGGATGGCAAAGTATGATGATGTATTTCAGTTGCAGGTATACCAGCTCTAATAACTGAGTTAAAGAGTGTAGAAGAAACCTGACATATACCACCACCATAATCCTCTTTAATTTTATTATCTACTATTACATTGGCAGGTTTATAGCCTTTGTCAGGAGTTGTATTACCAACTACATTATTAAAGCTAAATTCTTGCCCGGGCAATAACAAGGTTCCTTGTATATAAGAAGTTGATAAGGCAATATTATGATTTCTACCAGCCACATTATCCATTTTAGTAGTGTATGAAGAAATCTTAGAATTAACTTTATTTAGGGTATCTGTAGTTATTTCAGGAGCTTCTTCCGTTATAGGAGCCTCAATGCTTACTTCTTGCTCGGCATTACGTGAGATTTTACTTAAGATTAAGTCTTTTAATTCATCCCTTCTAAGAGTTAATGAAGTTACACTAGGAGTAACTGAAAAATTCCCATAAGAAACTCTGTTTAATACAGCATTGCTACTCTCACGATTGGTTTCTCCTTCAATAGTTGCAACTAAGTTGTCTACAGGAGTAGAGTCAAAATTGAAATTAATATCTATGGAGTAAGCAGGATGAGAATTTATTAAATTAACTCTTTTGATTAAACTTAAATCCTTTGCATAATTAAAAGCTTTATCTAGAGCTTCATCTGTATTTAAAGATGCAGATATATCATCATAAGAAAGCTCATAGGATTTAATAGGAGTATTTATAACTATTTTCTTTTCTTCTAAAGGTTCTATAAAGGAAGATTTTATTTTATCGGCAGCTTCCGTTTTTGATAATCCAGATAAATCTAAGGACTCTATAGATACACCAGGATAAATTAATGTACTATATTTATTGTCTACATAATTTAAGTAAATAAAATAAGAAGCACCTATTAATAATATTATTGCAAATACACTGATAAGAATAGTTGATGATTTAGCTTTTTTCAAGAATCTCACTCCTTTCAAGAATTAATTAATATAAAATTTCAGTATAAATATATATTGCATTAAATAAACTTCACTTATCCTTATAAACTTGTAGTTAAAGAATAGAATTTTTATAGTGAGGTATTAAAACTTCCCTAATATGTTGAGTTTCAGGCTTAACATTGCAAGATATATATTTAAAAATAAAAAGAGTTTAAAGAAATATTAATTTAAGCTTAAGTTAATTTCTAATTATATTTAGCTTTTCATGTAATGGAAATAAATATACTTAAGAGAGGATGATAAAAATATGTTGAATTATAAAGTTTTGGAGGAATAGTTAAAATAAATTTCTACAATCTTTTCAATATGAGGTATAATAAAAAGTAAATAACTTTATTAACATTATCCACATACTGCTTGTGTATAAAATGTTATTTTGTGGACAACTTCTGTTTTTGTGAGTAACTCTGTGTATAACTTCCTAAATTTACTAAAAAATAATGCAAAAGAAGTAAGTTACATGTGGAAAAGGTAAGATATAAATCTTACGACAATATTTTAAAATATAAGTAATTTCAAAGGGTTAATATAGAAAAAGAAGAGTATTTGAGATAAAAAGGCGAAAAAAATAATATCTACAAGATATCCACAAAATATTCAGTATAAATTGAGTTATCAACAAGAAAACCTGGGAAATATAATGAAAAGGGTCGTAATATATTCCATTATAAGGTAAAATGTGGACAACTTATAAAAAAAGTTAAAAAAACATGCATAAAATCAAGTCAAAATGCATATACTATAATATTTATCCACAGAAAAAGTGAAAATGTTAATAACTTGTGGATAACTTTAGTAATTTAATCAAATTTTTTTTCGATGGATTTGTTAGAATATTCTATAAATTATGATATAATGGATATAAGATTAAATGATATATATACATTGGTTAAATTTTTATGAATTATTTTCTTATGTTAGGTTATTTTATTGAGTTTATTTCCCAAATAAACTATAAAGGGAGGGGTTCATGATGAGCGAAAAGGTTATACATGTGGACTTTAAGGCAAATCGTGGATTAAGGAAGTTTGTAAAAAATTTTAAATGTCTTTTAGACAGGGATAAAAGACAGAAAAATAAAAAGTTAAGGGAAGAAAAGAAAAAGAGAAAAAATCTTGCTAAAGCTTATATGAAAAAGGGGTCGTAAGATTTAAGAAAACTAACCAAAAATGAATTATTTAATATTACAAGAATAATTATTATGATAATTATATAAAACTAATCTAGGATGGTGGGGAATTCTAGATTTTTTTTGTTTTGTAAATATTTTCAGAAGAAGATATTCTAGGAATATATTTCCTAGTGATGTATAATATAAATAAGTATTGTAAGCATATATGGTAAATAGTATAATTAAACTCTTAATATGACTTGTATATATAAGCTTTAAGTAATCTTCTATATTTCTAATAATAATTACAGTTATTCTACGAGGAATATTAACTCTAAGTACAATTAAGATTCTTTAATTAGAATATATAGTTTATAGTATTAAATCTATATTATGGTAATTTATTATATATTAAGTTTTTTTATCCTAATAAAGTATGGAGGAAGTTTATTTAATGCAAAATATATAAAAATATTAAGAAAAATTAAGAAGTTATTAAGATTATATTTTAGCTTTATTTTAAATTTAAGTATGTTTATTGTGGTATAATTGTTTTAAGAAACATTAAAAAAGGAGGTAATACTCTTGAGAATTGGTATGGGTTATGATGTACATAAATTAGTTGAACATCGTAAATTAATTATTGGCGGAGTTACTATACCTCATGATATGGGGCTACTTGGACATTCTGATGCAGATGTTTTATTACATGCAATATGTGATAGCTTACTGGGAGCAGCAGCTTTAGGTGATATAGGAAAGCATTTTCCAGATACGGATGAAAAGTATAAGGGAATATCTAGTATATTGTTATTGCAGCATGTGGGAGAATTATTGCAACAGGAAGGGTACAAGATAGAAAACATAGATGCTACTATAATAGCTCAAAAGCCAAAAATGGCACCACATATTACAGTGATGAGGGGTAACATTGCTAGGGCTTTAAACATTAATGAAAATCAGGTTAATGTTAAGGCAACAACAGAGGAAGGCTTAGGATTTACAGGAACAGAACAAGGCATATCTGCTCAAAGCATATGTTTAATAAGTTAATAAATAAATGAGAGGGAAAAGGGATGGCAAAATTAGAGTTTTTTAAAAAGAAGTCGACTATAATTACTTTGGCATCAATAGCTACAGTCTTAATATTAGGAATTGTAATTTTCATATTTAATGTTAATAAGACTGTAAGTGCATATGAAAACAAAATACTTCCTGGTGTAAAAGTAAATTCATTAGACTTATCAGGCAAGACTAAAGAAGAAGCGTTAAATGAACTTCAAGCAAAATATCAAGATGAGATATTACAAAAAAATGTTGTGTTTAAAGGTGAAGGAAAAGAATATTCTTTGAATTATGGAGATCTGAATGCTCAATATAATATAAATGATACAGTAGAACATGCATTTGAATTTTCAAAAGACAAAAGTACCTTCAATATGTACAAGCTAATCAAGGATGCTGAAAATAGGGATTTAAAATTAGAATTAACCTATGATACAGCAGCTGTAGACACTCTTGTAGACAAGATAGAAGGGGAAGTTGCAAAACCTGCCAAAAATGCTAGTCTATCTAAGAATGCTAACGGTACCTTTAATGTATCACAAGAAACAATTGGTACAAAGTTAGATAAAGAAACATTACTTAATGATGTAAAAGCTAAGTTAGGAGAAGAAGGACATGAGGATATAATCATTGAGTTGCCTATGATTGAAGAACAGCCTAAAGTGAAGGCTGAACAATTACAGTCTATTGATTCTAGAGTATCCACATTTTCAACTAATTTAAATGGTTCATTAGACTCTCCAAGAGTTCAAAATATATCTTTATGTACACAAACTTTAAATGGTATGTTATTTATGCCAGGAGAAAAATTTAGCTTTAATGACATTGTAGGATATACTACAGGTGAAAAGGGCTATAAAAAAGCTGGGGTAATAGTTAATAATAAAATAGTTGAAGATTACGGCGGAGGAATTTGCCAAGTATCAACTACACTATATAATGCTGTTTTAAGAGCTAATATACTTCCAACTGAAAGATATTTCCACTCACTTCCTTCATCATATATAGGATTAGGAATGGATGCTACAATAGATACTGGAAACTTGGATTATAAATTTACTAATACTTTAAGTCATCCAATATATATTGAAGGGGTAATAGGCGGAGGAAAGGTTACATTTAATGTATACTCTAACTCAAGCTTAAATGAATTTACGTACAATATAGTTAATGAGGTTGTTGCTACAATCCCTAATAGTACAGAGTATCAAGACGATAATACTCTTGCTCAAGGCGTACAAAAGGTTGAGAAAGAAGGAACTGTAGGACATAAGGTTAATGTTTATAAAATCAAGTATGATAAAAACGGAAACCAAGTTGAAAAAGTCTTAATAAATACAGATAACTATCAACCAGTAAATAAAGTAATAAAGAGAGGGACTAAACAGGCAGCACCGCCAGCAGATCCTACTCCAAAACCAGAAACAGAACAAACACCTTCTCCAGATGAAGGTTAAAAAATAAAACAACCTACACTACAGGAGTATTTTTACTCTTGCAGGGTAGGTTTCTTTTAATGATAAATTTTAAAATAAATCATGTTTACCTCTATTATTCATTACAAGTTTAAGTCCCTTTGTAGATAGTTCACTTTCAAAGGAGTATAAGTCTAATTTAATATCCTTAGACTTAGAAAATATTCCAGTGTCGTCTAAGACAAAAACAGTTATAGAACCATGACTTTCTATATAATCACTGTCGATTACTCCCATAGATACGCATGTCCTAAAAAGAGAGGAAAGCCCAGTGTTTAGGTTTTCACCTTTTACCTTTGTTGATTTTAAGATTTCCGTAGCTTTTTTAGAATTAAGTGAATCAATACCAATAATTTTATCGTATTTGTTTATTTTGATTTTATAAGTAACATTCATATCCACTACTATAGTAGCTTTTGGATTTAAATATATACTTATAACAGCTATACTAAATACCATTATAATTATAAGGAAGAATGATATTATTTTCTTTTGAGTTTTACTTAACTTAATTACTTCACCTGTGTACTCTTCATTTTTTACTGGATCCTTTGAACCACGCTTAACAACTAGAAATTCATTGTCTTCGGTAACTATATATACTTTTCTTTTCTCAAAATTTAGAACTCGTCCAGTTTTCTTCATTATTTTTCACCTATCTCTATTATTTTCTGAAATTTTTTAATTTTATACAAAATTCTCAAACTATTTGATGTAAAAGCCTAGATTTAATTATAATATAAGTTTATAATAAAAATAAATATTTATCTAGATATATTAATGTAGTAAAGAAAATTAACTAAAGATTATAAAAATTTAATAAAACGATACATTAAATTGCAACATAGGAGCAAAATAATAAATAGTAATATAAAAAACCTATTATATGAATTTCGAAATATGTGCATCAAAAAGGGATCAAAAATGTCCAGCTAGGGCAAGGTGTAACACAATATGTCCTATTGTATACAATAAAAAGACTAATTATAGTAAAAACATAAAACATATTAAAAAAAACATGTAAATAGGCTATGCTATTTAAAAAAATTGCATATTTTATATTGCAAAAATATAGTTGCAAAGTTATAATAAAGTTGCTAGAAATGTAATTTTCAAAATTTTAAAATGCAATACAATAATTTTGGAAATGATTTTTATTATTTTATTGAAAAATTTAGTTAATCGGTTAAAGGTGGCGCAAAATAATAGGTGATTTTTAGCTGTTATGTTGTAGTCACAAAATAACGACAGGGGGTCCAATAATGAAAAAAATAGTGAGTTTATTAGTTGCATTAGTAATGATGCTTTCACTAGGCTTAGTTGGTTGTGGTAAGACTGATGACAAGAACAATGGTGGATCAGGAAACACAGCATCTGGTGATAAATTAAAAGTTGTTACTTTAATTAATGGTAATTTAGGTGATAAATCTTTCTTTGATTCAGCTGCTAACGGTATGAAGTTAATTGAAGAGAAGTTAGGTTATGAAACAAAAGTTATCGAAATGGGATTTGACAAAACAAAATGGGAACCAACTTTACAAGATGTTTCAGAGCAAGATTGGGATGTAATTATAGTTGGTACTTGGGAAATGAAAGAGTATTTAGAGAAAATAGCTCCTCAATACCCAGACAAAAAATATATGATATTCGATTCAACAGTTGATTTTGCTAAAGGTGATTTAGGAAATGTATACTCAATCGAGTACAAACAAAACGAAGCAAGTTTCATAGGTGGTGCTTTAGCTGCTAGAGTTACTACATCAAATATGGAAGGTGCAAACCCAGAAAAGAAAATAGGATTCTTAGGTGCTATGGATTCACCAGTTATAAACGACTTCTTAGTTGGATATATTGAAGGTGCACAGTACATTGATAAAGATACAAAAGTTGCTATCTCTTATGTTGGTAACTTCGAAGATTCAGCTAAAGGTAAAGAAATGAGCTTAGCTCAATACAACCAAGGTGTTGATATCGGATTCAACGTTGCAGGTCAAGCAGGTTTAGGTCAATTAGATGCTGCTAAAGAAGTTAAAAAATACGTTGTTGGTGTTGACTCTGACCAATATGCTTTATTTGCTGAAAGTGATCCAGCAAAAGCTGCTTTAATTACTACTTCAGTATTAAAGAGAGTTGATAACAGTTTATTAAGAGCTTTAGAGCTTATGAAAGATGGTAAATTAGAGTTTGGTAAAGGCGAAGTACTTGGACTAAAAGAACAAGCAGTTGAAATCGCTGAAAATGAAAACTATACTAAAATATTAAGTGAAGATTTAAGAAAAGAATTAAATGACATAAAAGAAAAAATCATAAAGGGTGAGATTAAAGTAGAATCTGCTCTTGGTATGGATAAAGCTAAATTAGATGCATTAAAAGAATCAGTAAAATAATTCTTCTTAAGAATAGCATTAAATTTTAAATAGTTGATAATAATGAGGTACATTTGTAGGGCAACAACCCATGGATGTACCTTATTAGTTACTTAAACTAAAAATAAAATTATAGGGTGGAGTATGTATGGGAAATGAATTGTTAGAAATGAAAAACATAACAAAGGTTTATCCCAATGGAATAGTAGCCAATGATGGCATTAATTTCTCTGTTAAAGAAGGTGAAATTCATGCTTTAATGGGTGAGAATGGTGCGGGTAAATCTACTTTAATGAAAATTTTATTTGGTATTGAGCAACCAGAAGAGGGAGATATATTATTAAGAGGGCAAAAGGTCTCTTTAACTTCTCCAAATGTAGCTATAAAGCATGGTATTGGTATGGTTCACCAACACTTTATGTTAGTTCCATCACTTACAGTTGCTGAAAACATGGTATTGGGAGTAGAACCTAAAAAGCTTGGACTTATAGATATGGACAAAGCTATAACTATGACAGAAGAACTTTCAAAGAAATATAACTTAACAGTTGATGCAAAAGCAAAGGTTGAGGATTTACCAGTTGGTATAAAACAAAAGGTTGAGATATTAAAGGCATTATTAAGAGGTGCTAAAATCTTAATATTAGACGAGCCAACAGCAGTTTTAACTCCACAAGAAACTGAGGAGTTATTCGTTGAATTAGTAAATTTAAAGAAACAAGGATATACAATGATATTTATCTCTCACAAACTTAAGGAAATCAAACAGATTTGTGACAGAATAACTATTATGAGAAACGGAAAGCACATGGGCGTTTTTGACGTTGCAGGTGTTACTGAGGAAGATATCTCTAGATTAATGGTAGGTAGAGATGTTGTTTTAAAAGTTGATAAAGAAAAAGCAAATCCTAAGGATACAGTTGTAAAGGCTGATGGAATATGCTTCAACGATGAAACAGGTAAGCAGATATTAAAAGATATATCTTTTAGCGTACGTAGTGGCGAAATCTTAGGTGTCGCTGGTGTTGAAGGAAATGGACAAAGAGAACTTGTTGAAGTTCTTACTGGAATGGCTAAGGCATCAAAGGGTGACGTAGTTAACTCTGGTGTTGATATTAAAAATTTAAGTATAAAACAAATAAGAAGATTAGGAACATCTCATATTCCTGAGGACAGAATGACTCATGGTGTTGCAGGAAGTGTTAGTATAGAGCAAAATATAATTTCTGATAAGTATGATTCAAAGGAATTAAGCGGAAAATTCTTTATGAATATGAAAAAAATCAGAGAGCTTAGTGAGAAGCTTGTTAAGGATTATAGAGTTAAATGTAATTCTATACATCAAGGAGTAAAAATGCTATCTGGAGGAAATATTCAAAAGGTAGTTGTTGCGAGAGAATTCTCTTCTAATCCTAAGTTTATAATAGCTAACCAACCTACAAGAGGTATAGATGTAGGGGCTACAGAATTTATTCGTAAGAAACTTGTTGAGTTAAGAGATGATGGAACAGCTGTAATGTTAGTATCAGCTGACTTAAATGAGGTTCTTGAATTAAGTGATAGCTTAATCGTAATGTACGGTGGAGAAATCACAGCATATTTTGAGGATGCTTCTAAAATCACTGAAGAAGAATTAGGTTTCTATATGCTTGGAGTTAAGAAGCAATCTCCAGAGGAAATTAGGAGGGCTTTATATGCGTAATAAAAATCTTGGTTATGAAATTATAAGAACAGCTGTTGCTATTGGTATAGCATTGCTTATTTCTTTCGTTATAATTTTTGCAGTAAGTAAGCAACCAGGTGATGCTATAGTCACTTTCTTAACAGGACCATTTAAGTCTATGAGACACTTTGGTAACGTTATTGAAATGATGATTCCATTAGTGTTTACAGGTTTAGCTGTAAGTGTTATGTTCCAAGCTAATGAATTTAACCTTGGTTCAGAGGGTACATTCTACATTGGAGCAGTTGCAGCTACATTTATCGCTATTAATGTTGTTTTACCAGCAGGACTTCATCCAGCAGTTGCAATATTATTTGGTGGTATTATAGGCGCTATAGTTGGTGCTATACCAGCTGTATTAAAGACAGTTTTTGGTGCTACTGAGTTAGTTTCATCATTAATGTTAAACTACATATGTTTATTCTTTGGTACTTATTTAATAAACAATTTCATGAGAGATACAGCAGCAGGTTCAATGGTTTCTCATGAGTTTCAATCAACAGCAATATTAGGTAAATTCTTACCTCCTACAAGACTTCACTTTGGTCTTATATTAGCTGTTATAGCTATAGTAGGATGTTACTACTTCTTATATAGAAGTAAATTAGGATATGAACTTAGAATGACAGGACAAAACCCTAGATTTGCTAAGTATTCAGGTATAAACACTGTTAAAGTAATAATATTATCTCAAGTTATAGGTGGATTCATTGCTGGTGCAGGTGGAGCTACTGAAATGTTAGGTATGTATAGTAGATTTGCATGGCAACAATTACCAGGATATGGTTGGGATGCTATCATAGTAGCTGCCTTAGCTAGAAATAACCCTATATTAGTTCCTATTAGTGCCTTCTTCTTATCTTTCCTAAGAGTTGGGGCAGATATGATGGCTAGAGGAACGGATGTCCAAGCAGAAGTAATATCTATAATTCAAGGTATAATGATCCTTCTTATAGCTGCTGAGAGATTCTTAGCATACTGGAAGCAAAGACAGATTTACAAAGATGCAACAAAGGGGGAAAAATAGATGCAAGAATTATTTGATATAGTTTTTACAACAGGATTTGGTTACTCTATACTAAGAGTTACTACCCCGATTTTATTTGCAGCTTTAGCAGCTTTAATTTCTGATAGAGCAGGCGTTATTAACATAGGTTTAGAGGGTATCATGCTTATTTCTGCATTAGTGGGAGTAGTTGCAGGAACTTCTTTTGGAAGCCCATGGTTAGGACTAATTGTAGCAGTACTTGCTGGTGCTTTCATTGGTATGGTTATGGCGTACTTCTCATTAAACTTAAAAACAGATATTATCTTAACAGGTATAGCTATTAACCTTATGGCAGGTGGAGGAACTGTATTTGCCTTAAGTTTACTTTCTGGAAACAAAGGGTCTTTTGCAGCAGCAGGTATGGCTCTTCCAAGAATAAATATACCTTTAATTGAAAGTATACCAGTTGTTGGACCTATATTATCAGGTCACAACATCTTAACATATGTATCTATTATAGCAGTTATAGTAATATACTATTTCTTATACAAAACAGCTTTAGGTTTAAGAATAAGATCAGTTGGAGAAAATCCAGATGCTGCAGCTTCAGTAGGTGTTAATGTTACTAAAGTAAAATATATAGCACTTATTATAAGTGGTGCTTTAGCTGGATTTGGTGGAGCTTATATGTCTATGGGATATATGGAAGGCTTCACAAAGAATATGACAGCTGGTAGAGGATTTATCGCTATGGCAGCTGAAGCTATGGGAGGAGCATCTCCTATAGGAACATTCTTTACATCATTATTCTTCGGGGCAGCAGATGCGTTATCAAACTCTATATCAGCTTTAAACATACCACCAGAGTTTGTTCAAATGACACCATATGTTGCTACTATAATAGGTTTAGTAATTTACTCTTACAATAAAAAGAAAAGAGTACTTAAAGCAAAAAAAGCTAAAAATAAATAAACTTTATGAGAGCTATTATTTTAAATAATAGCTCTTGTAGATTATTTAAGTATATAAAATTTAAGAGACATAAGGGGAAATAGATTATGAGTAAAATACCAGTTATTATTGATTGCGATCCAGGAATAGATGATGCATTAGCTTTATTTTTAGCATGTTCATCTGATAAATTAGACATAAGAGCCATTACACCAGTAGCTGGAAATGTTCCACTTGAACATACATCAACTAATACTTTAAGACTTTTAGAGCTTATGGGTAAAGATATAAAGGTAGCCTTAGGAGCTGATGGACCATTAGTTGGAGAAAGAGAAACAGCTGAATCAGTTCATGGTGAAGCGGGATTAGGAACTACAGTTTTAGAACTTAAAAATAAAGTATTTCATAGTAAAGATGCTATTGAGACAATTTATGAAGAAGCAAAGGCTTGTAACGGGGAGTTAAGATTAATAGTTTTAGGTCCTAACACAACTATAGCTTTAGCTCTTAAAAAGTATCCAGAATTAAAGGATATGATACATAGCATAACAATCATGGGTGGAGGAGTTAATGTAGGAAATGTAACTAAGTATGCTGAATTTAATATTTTTGCTGATGCTGAAGCTGCTAAGATTGTATTTGAATCTGGAATTGAGATTAACATGATAGGGTTGAATGTTACTAATAGAGCAACTTTACTTGAAGATGATATAAAAGAAATAGGTACATATAATAATAAGGTTGCAAAGGTGGCAGCTGAATTACTAGAGTTTATGATTCCTGTTTATAAGGGATTTGGACAAGATGGGGCATCAATGCATGATCCTATAACTGTTGCTTACTTAATAGATAATAGCATTTTTGAAATGGAAAAACATTGTGTAACAGTTGAAGTTGAAAATGAAGAAAGAAAAGGTGAGACAGTAGTTCACTTAGATAAAGAAAATGGACAAGTAGCTAATGTAAATGTAGCAATGAATGCTGATTTTAGTGCATTCAAAAATATGTTAAAAGAGGCATTAAAAGCTTATTAACAAAATATTTACTTTTTTACTTAAATATACACTTAAAAAATGCTTGTTTAGTGTTATAATAGAATAATATTAGACGGAGGTAGACTGTCTATATATATTGTGTGTGTTGTAAAGTAAAGTGCCTAGGAGCTTATGCGCCTAGGCACTTTATTTTTGAGAGTTACCTATTTTTCATTATATGCTTAATACATCCCAAATTAGAATGTTTTAAGCCTCTACATTTGAACATAAATACCAGCGTGTATTTTTATAAAACATATTTGAATCTTAAAAACTACCTTTAAAATATAAGCTAAGGTATATGCTCCACATTAAAATAATATACCTAAAGTATCTTGATTTAAAATAAGAAATATTATTTGCGTGAAAGCTTAGCCTTTGCAAGTAACATTATATTAGAACATATATAATTTTTATTTAATAGTTTGTAGTATACATCATCTATAATTAAATCTACTAATATTTTATTTTTACTAGTACATCCCTCAGGTAAATCTAAGAACTTACTGAATGGAATTTTTATATGCTGATTATACACAGTGTTTTGTGAATCTTGATTTACTGTATACTGTACATTTAATTTAATAAAGCCATGAATCATTAATTTATAAACATTGTATATTTCATCATTATTAAAATAAACCTCAGAAGTTTTCACTACATAATATCTTGAAATTTCAGTTTCTGTAGTAAAGTCTATTATTTCATTTACTCCTTGAGGAGCATTAGGCAATAGATTTATATTATCTATGCAAAAGGACTCATATATATAGTTAGATGGATAAAGTGTAGTTAATATTTCTTCGGTTTTCATTTCTATATGTGACTTTGTTGAATCACATTTGAATGTGGTAAAACAAGTATCTTCTATTAATGATGAATAACATGGTTTAAAATATATAACATCAAAGGTAACAGAGACTTCCTTATCAGGTTTAATTATTCCTAGGGAAATACCTTTTTTAAGATTTTCAATAGGAAGTACTTCTTGATTAACCTTCAGTGAAGTGTTAATAAATTTAAAGTATTGAGATAATGAATCCTGTAGTACTACATCCTTACAATCTAAGTTACCTGTATTAGTTAAGGTAATGCTATATGAAAAAGTATCATACAAATCTATTGAAGTTTTACTACAGCTTTTACTTACAACGAGTTGTCCAAGCTCTGCTACTATTGAAACAGGATTACTCTGTAGGGTTTCCTTAATTGGTGGTTTACTTGGATCAAGAGTGTATTCATGAGATAAAGAAGCTGTATTACTTATAAATCTACTAGATGGTAGTGATATAACCTTAGCTGTAAAGGTAACTATATAGGAATCATGTGGAAGTATATGACCTAGATTTATACCATGATTAACATCTTCAAAGGGTTTCTCTTCTCCATTTATTTTCACTGAAGCAGGAGTGAAACATAGATTAATATTGAGCTCATCCTTTAAGAAAACGTAATTTAGAGCTAAGTCAGAATTATTCTCTATAGTAACTGTATAATTAACTATATCACCTATGGTAGCTGTATTAGGGGTTACCTCCTTCTTTAACATAACACAGGACTTATTTTGGATTTTTGTATCAGCGGATTTATATTCTTTTAGTAAGGTGTAATTAATATTGTTTAAAGTAACACTTGATAAAAGAATAACCTTACTAAATAGACTTGAATTTAAAGGACAATCCTTAGAAGTTAAGGCTAAAAACTTTAACTTGAATTCTGGGGTGTTTAAAGTTAAGCCCTCTTTTATTAAATCCTCATCAATTATGGTTGGTATTTTAGAATCAGGAGTTACTAGCTCTATACTATTAGGAAAATACCTTAATTCATCACATAATATAGGTAATATTTTAATATCTGATATAGGTATAGAATTTGAATTCTCACCTTTTATAACATAGCTTATTAATTCTCCAGCATTGCAGATATCCAAACTTGGTTTTATGGATAAGTCTAATTTTAAATCGCTTATGCATAAATTTAAAATAGGAGACTCCTCAGTATTAGAAATAACATCCCCTTTACTATTTACATAGGAGTAATTAAGGGTATACATACAGCTTAAGGTTGTGTTTAACTCATCTATAGGTAAATTTTCATCAATTAAAACATCAAAGGAAATATCCGCAGACTCTTCAGCTTGTAAGCCTAATAAATCCACTTCTAAGGTATTAGCTGTACAGGTAGCTTTATAGCTGCTTTCTAAGGTGTCGGTTAATAATGATACCCCTTTTGGAAATACATATTTCAAGTTACAAGATTTAAGTAGAAAAGATTTTAAATATTCTATAGATAACTTAAATTTTAAAGTTGAGCCTGGCTCAGCAATTATATTATTTTCTCTTGGTGCAAAATATAATGCATTATTACAAATAAAGTTCATTAGTTATTCTCCTTTTTAGAATTACTATTAAGACAGATACTATATCATATGAATGGAATATATTTACTGATAATAAAATCTTCATTAATTTTAATGGAATGAGATGTTCTATTTATGAGTATTTTAATGGCTTTAAAAAGAATATGATAAATGAGATGATTATAATATTTATAAGAATTTTAGGACTTAATAAGTTTTAATAGGAGAAAGAAAGTAAAGTAATAGAATATCCCTACTATATGAATTAAATGTAGTCTCTATTATAATTAAAGTAATGATGCGGTAATCTTTATGAGAATAGTATTAAGCTGTATATCAAATATTATAGCTATACAATGCAAGGAGGTGTATTTTGGTAAAGGGGTAGGTAGTAGATACTTTTTTACTAAAAAATTTTATGAGAGATGTAATAATTTTTGATGGTGCTATGGGCACGGAATTAATGAAGTATGGATTGAAGTGGGGCCAATGTGCTGAGGCTTTTAATATACATAAACCTGAGGTCATAAGAGATATACATAAAAGATATTTAGAGTCTGGAGCGGACATAATAACTACTAATACCTTTGGAGCAAATTCAGCTAATTTAAGCAAAAAGGGATATGAAGTTGAGGCTGTTATTAAAAGAGCTCTTAAATTAGCTAATGAGGCTGTAAGGGAATACAAAGAAGAGGCAGGAGTTGAAAATCAACACAGGAGTTCAATTGAGGTAGAGCTATGTGAAAAGCCTAATAGGATTTTAGGTAGTAGAATACATTCTTTATTAGAAGAGAAGAAAAAACTTGTAGCTTTTGATTTAGGACCTACAGCAATGCTTCCCCCTTATGGAAATATGAGTGAAGAGGAAGTTGAAGCTTTATTTGAGGAGCAAATAATTAGTGCAGATCAGGAGCAGTATGATATAGTGCTTATTGAAACTATGCTGAGTCTTAAGGAATGTATTTTAGCTATAAAGGCAGTTAAGAAGCACTGTGATAAACCTATAATCTGTACTTTTACCTTTAGTGAAGAAGGAAAAAACCTAAGCAATGAGAGTATTGAGGATATAGTTTCTGAATTAAGTAAGTTTAATATTGATTGTTTAGGTGCTAATTGTTCCTTTGGTCCTTTTGGAATGCAGAAAATAGCTAAAGAATTATTAAAGGCAACAGAGCTTCCTATAATAGTTCAGCCTAATGCAGGACTTCCTAAAAAGGTTAATAATCAAAATGTATATGACATGACTCCAGGAGAATTTAAAAGTGCAATTATACCTATGATTAATGAAGGAATTTCCATAATAGGTGGATGTTGTGGTACTAACTATGAATATATAAAAGAACTGGCTACTATAAGGGAAAAATAGACTCATAATGGATTGACAAAATACGATAAATAATTTAAAATTAAAACAATTTAAAAAATAAAACAAGCCCTTTATTAGGGGGATAATATATTTGGAATAGCATAAGAGAATCTGCTTTTTAACTTGGTCCAGAGAGGCCAGAAAGGGGTAACAGTATGGTACAGTTTTTTTGTCGCGTAAATTTATTAAATCAAAAAGAAGCTTGCAATAGTGCAGGTTTATTTTCAATTAAATCTAATAGTTGTATAAAACATGGGATAATAGGTGAATTTTCAAAAGAGAGATTTGCTTGTTGTCCCATTTCTATTTTTGGAGGTGAAGTATAATGAAGGGTAAGTTAATATTAGAGAATGGAATGACATTTGAGGGAAGAGTTTTTGGGGATATACACAGTTCAGTAGGTGAAGTTGTATTCAATACTGGAATGACAGGATATCAAGAGGTTTTAACAGACCCATCATATTACGGACAAATAGTTACTATGACATACCCACTAATAGGAAACTACGGCATTAATTTAGAGGATGTTGAATCGAATTCACCTAAGGTTAAGGGGTTCATCGTAAGAGAATTATGTACTAGCCCAAGTAACTTTAGATGTGAGATGGATTTAAATGAATACTTAAAACAAAATGGAATTGTTGGATTAGAAGGTATCGATACTAGAGCCTTAACAAAGATATTAAGAAATAATGGAACAATGAAGGGCATAATAACAACTAAGGAATTAACTCAAGAAGAGTTAGCTCAGAAGTTTGATAACTTTTCAAATACAAATGCAGTAGAAATAGTAACAAGAAAAGCTATTGAAAGATATGAGGGTGAAGGAAAACATGTTGCTATACTAGACTTTGGTATTAAGCAAAACATAGTTCGTTCATTCTTAAAAAGAGGATGCAAAGTAACTATATTCCCAGCTTTCTCAACAGCAGAGGAAATATTAAGTGAAAATCCGGACACAATATTCTTATCAAATGGTCCAGCTGACCCAGCAGACTTAACAAGTGTAATTGAAACAATTAAGGAGCTTGTTGGTAAGAAACCTTTAGTAGGAATATGTCTAGGACATCAATTATTAGCTTTAGCCTTAGGTGGAAAAACTGCAAAACTTAAATTCGGTCATAGAGGATGTAACCATCCTGTTAAGGACTTAGAAGAAAATAAAGTTTATATAACTTCTCAAAACCATGGATACTATGTAAACGAACTTCCAGAGGGAATGGTTGCAACACATGTTAGTGTTAACGATGGAACTATAGAGGGTATGAGACATGAGAGCTTACCGATTTTCTGTGTACAGTTCCACCCAGAAGCATGTCCAGGACCAAAGGATATTGACGGTATATTTGATAAGTTTTTAGAGGTAGAGTAGTAGTTTAAAGAAATCTATAGTGCGATATTTGAGGAGGAAATTGTTATGCCAAGAAATTTAGATATAAAGAAAACCTTAGTTATTGGTTCAGGTCCTATCATCATAGGGCAAGCTGCAGAGTTTGATTATTCTGGAGCACAAGCATGTCAAGCATTAAGAGAAGAGGGAGTTGAGGTTGTACTTGTAAATAGTAACCCAGCTACAATAATGACTGACGAGGAAGTTGCTGATATAGTTTATATTGAGCCTTTAACAGTTGAGTTCTTAGAGAAGGTTATAGCAAAAGAGAGACCTGACAGTGTAATTGCTGGTATGGGTGGTCAAACAGGACTAAACTTAGCAGTTGAATTAAGTGATAAAGGTATATTAGATAAATACAATGTAAAAGTAATTGGTACTTCTATAGAAGCTATTAAAAGAGGGGAAGATAGAGAGACATTCAGAGATGTTATGAATGAAATCAATCAACCTGTTATAGAAAGTGAAATAGTTACTAGTATGGAGCAAGGGCTTAAGTGTGTTAGCAGAATGGGATACCCAATAGTTGTTAGACCAGCTTATACTCTAGGTGGTACTGGTGGCGGTATTGCTGAAACACAAGAAGAATTAGAGGTTATATTAGAAAGTGGTTTAAGCTTAAGTACAGTAGGGCAAGTTCTTTTAGAGAAGAGTGTTAAGGGTTGGAAAGAAATAGAGTACGAAGTGATGAGAGATAGCTTTGGTAACTGTATAACAATCTGTAACATGGAGAACGTTGACCCAGTTGGTATACATACTGGAGATAGTATAGTTGTGGCACCAAGCCAAACTTTATCAGATAGAGAATACCAAATGTTAAGAAGTGCATCTATAGATATAATAAATGCCATAGGTATAGAGGGTGGATGTAACGTACAGCTTGCATTAAATCCTAATAGTTTTGAGTATGCAGTAATTGAGATTAACCCAAGAGTGAGCCGTTCTTCAGCTTTAGCATCAAAGGCAACAGGATACCCTATTGCTAAGGTTGCTGCTAAGATAGCTTTAGGTTATGGATTAGATGAGATTAAAAATGCTGTAACTCAACAAACTTATGCATGTTTTGAACCATCATTAGACTATGTAGTTTGTAAAATTCCTAAGTGGCCATTTGACAAGTTCCAAGGAGCTAACAGAGTTTTAGGAACAAAAATGATGGCAACAGGAGAAATAATGTCAATAGGAGCTAACTTCGAAGAGGCATTATTAAAGGGAATAAGATCATTAGAAATTGGTAAGTACTCATTACAAGGTAAGGGATTAGCTGAAATGAGCTTACAAGAATTAAAGATGAGAGTAATGACTCCAGATGATGAGAGAATATTCTACTTAGCTGAGTTATTAAGAAGAAACTACAGAGTAGACATGATTTGTAAGATAACAGGAATTGATAGATTCTTTGTAGATAAAATAAAATGGATTGTAGAGCAAGAAGAAACTCTTAAAAAGTGTAAAGTTGAAGACTTAAATAAAGAGTGGTTATTACAATTAAAGAAAAAAGGATTCTCAGATAAGGGATTAGCAGATTTATTAAGAGTTAATCCAAATGTAATCTTAGAATTAAGAAAGATTTGGGATATACAACCAAGCTATAAAATGGTTGATACTTGTGGAGGAGAATTTGAAGCAGTATCTCCATACTACTACTCAACTTATGATGAGTATGATGAAGTTGTAGTTAGCGATAAGAGAAAAGTTATGGTTATAGGTTCTGGTCCTATAAGAATAGGTCAAGGTATAGAGTTTGACTATGCTTCAGTTCACAGTGTAATGGCACTTAGAAAAGAAGGAATAGAAACTATAATAGTTAACAACAACCCTGAAACAGTAAGTACAGACTTTAATATTTCAGATAAACTTTACTTCGAACCATTAACAGAGGAAGAAGTATTAAGCATAATAGAAAAGGAAAAACCAGAAGGAGTAGTACTTCAGTTTGGTGGTCAAACAGCTATTAAGCTTGCTAAATTCTTAAGAGAAAAAGAAATTAAGATTTTAGGTACTCAACCTGAGCAAATAGATGCAGCAGAGGATAGAGAAAAGTTTGAAGAAATACTAGAGAAATTAGATATAAATAGACCTAAAGGAAAGGCTGTTTGGTCTTTAGAAGAGGGTATAAAAGAAGCAGAAATATTAGGATATCCAGTACTTGTTAGACCTTCATATGTACTTGGTGGTCAAGGTATGGAAATAACTTACGATAGAAGTGAGTTAGAATTCTACTTAAGTAATGCTTTTAAGAAAGATAGCAAAAACCCAATATTAATAGACAGATACCTTTTAGGAAGAGAAATAGAAGTTGACGCAATATGTGATGGTGAAGAAATATTAATTCCAGGAATAATGGAACACTTAGAGAGAGCAGGAGTTCACTCTGGGGATAGTATAACAATGTATCCAAGCCAAAACGTATGTGAAAAGATAAGAGAAAAAATCTTAGATTACACTAAGAAGATTGCTGTGGAATTACAAGTAAGTGGTATGATAAACATTCAGTTTATAGAGTTTAAAGGTGAGCTTTACATAATAGAGGTTAACCCAAGAGCGAGCCGTACTGTTCCATATATAAGTAAAGTAAGTGGAGTTCCAATTGTAGATATAGCTACAAGAGTAATGCTTGGTGATAAATTAAAAGATTTAGGATACGGAACAGGAATATACAAAGAGCCTAAATTAATTGCAGTTAAGGTTCCAGTATTCTCAACTCAAAAGCTACCAGATGTAGAGGTTAGCTTAGGGCCTGAAATGAAATCTACAGGAGAAGTTTTAGGTGTTGGTAGAACTTTAGAAGAGGCATTATACAAAGGATTCATAGGTGCTGGATTCAAGTTTGTTAATAAAAAAGGAAAAATCCTTGTAACTATAAACGAGCAAGATAAAGCTGAATTCTTAGAAATAGCAAAAATATTATCAAGATTAAACTACAGTTTCTTAGCAACTAAAGGAACAGCAGATATGTTAAGAGCTGAAGGAATTGAAGTAGAAGAAGTTAGAAAGATAAATGAAGAAAATCCAAACATCATAGATGCTATTAAGAGTGGTAAGGTTGATATGGTAATCAACACACCTACTAAGGGAAATGACTCTAAGAGAGATGGATTCAGAATAAGAAGAGCTGCTATCGAAAACAATGTAGATGTAGTTACAGCATTAGATACAGCAAAAGCTATTGCTGAAGTTGTTAATAAAGACTTCGATACAAAGGACTTAGAAGTATTCAACATCTTTCATATGGAAGCTTAAGAATATATAGAAAAGCTACTAGAGAAGATTGCTTTACGATTAATAGAACTTTTGAAAGATTTAGGGTAAGTATAATATTTAGGTTAGGGTTAATGTAGAAAAGTTAGTTGTGTGTTATTAAGGAATAAATAAAAATATAGGAAGTATAACTAAATTTATGAAATTTAGTTATACTTCTTTTCTTTTTTATATACTTTTCATATTAAAGATACATGTCGTAATTCAGTATATGTTAAATTTTTACATGTTATAAGATATGAATGAAGTTTATTTAATGTAATATATATATTTTTTTTGAAAAATTTTATAGAGTTTTAAATTGAATAAAATATATATTTTATAAAAAATAGGAAAAAATTCTTAAATTACATAATAAGTAAAACGTTAAAGCATTAAATTGAGGTATATTATATATTTTTTTGAAATAGATGATTAAAGATGTATTAAAAAACTCTATATGAAATTAATGGTAAAAACTATTGAATTTAAATGAAGTTGTGGTAGTATTTGTGAGGGACAGAAAATAGTGAAATTTATCGAAAGTTAAAAAATAATATTTTAAGATAAAAAGATTTAATTATCTATAGGGGGAGTCTTCAAATGATAAGAAAAAAAGTAGTCGCAATAGCAATGGCAGCAGCAGTAACACTTACTATTATACCTAATAATTTTACAGGTACATTACTTGTGCAAGCAGAGGAATCAGCTATGGAAGCTAATGCTGTAGAAGAAAACATTACAGAAGAAAATATGGGACAAGTTGTTGAAATACCGGATAGTAGATTGAAGGAAGCTATTAACGCTACACTAGATAAAAGTAAAGATCCTGAAGCTCAAATTACTGTAGCAGAAATGAAATCTTTAACAAAATTAGATACAGCTGTTTTACCTTTTATAGGTATGTCGGAGGGACAACCTAATAGAGGGGTAAAAGATATAACAGGTTTAGAATATGCAACTAACCTTACTTATTTAGATTTAAGTGAAAATGAGATTTCAGATTTAAGACCTATACAAAACTTAACTAACTTAACTTATTTGGAATTAGATAGAAATATGCTTGGTGATATAACACCATTATCAAACTTAGTTAATTTAGTTCATTTAAACATATACAATAATACTGCTATAACAGATACAACGGCAATATCAGGTCTTGAAAACTTAGAGTGGTTAGATTTACATTTTGCTAACCGTGGAAAAGAAAAGGTTAATGTAGTGCCACTTGGAAAGCTTACTAAACTTAAGTATTTAAACTTTGAATCTAATCATATAACAGATATCAGTTTTGTTAAGACTTTAAGTAATATAGAAGAAATAGGGGTTGGAGCTAACCACATATTAGATATGAGTCCACTTTCAGCACTTATACAAAGAGCATGGGTTGATTGGGATGGAGCATATGTCGGAATGTACGGACAAATTCTTGAGAATCCTGTAAATATTGATATAGATTATAAAGAGAATACATTTAAAATAGAAGACCCAGTTAAAGGCTTAGATGAGTATATGGCAGCTAATGAGGCTACACCAGAAGCATCAATAATGAATGGTCAAGAAAATGAAAATGTATCTGCTAAATATAATGCAGAAACTAAAGAAGTAGAGATTACAATTAAAGAAAATCCTCTTGATACAGCAAGAGAAATAAAGACAGCTATATTATTAGATTATGGATTTTATACATTAACTATGAACATTAATATTAAACAAGATATAAGTCCAATATTTAAGAAAAATGTAGTTTTATCTAATGATGGAAATGGTAAAGTAATGATAAATGGATTAGAAAATAATGCTTTGCTAGAAAAAGGACATCATACTGTAAGTGTTATGCCTAATGAAGGTTATGAGCTTGATAAGTTATATCTAAATGATAAGGATATAACAGAAGAGTTCACAGCTAACAATAAGGATGGTGCTATGGATTTTGAAGTTTTAGAAGATGGAAAATTCCATGCTACATTTAAGAAATTTAAGGTAGTGGCTCCAGATAATGAAACTACAGAAGGTACTACAGATGGTGGAAATAATAAAAATAATGAGAGTGTAAAAAAAGAAGATAAGGTTAATGAAAATAAAACTCCAGTTACAGCTGATAATAATGATTTATCACAAGTAGCAGGTGTGGCTTTATTAAGTGCACTTGTAGTTGGTGTTTTAAATAGAAGAAGAAAGTTATCTAAATAACCTTTAAATAAGGGGATTTGAATATAAAATCTTAAGAACCAATAATTTATTCCCTATAAATTTCATAAGTATATAAGTTAATGATGATTATTTATGCTATTGAGATTTGAGTGTTGCTAACTTAGAATCTAAATAAAAGTGTAGATAATTAGCTAAGACTTATATATTACAAAGTATCCTAATTATTTAAACAAGCCAATAGAAGTCATTGTATAATAGGTTAAATCCTAACATACAATGACTTTTATTTTAATTAAGTGTAAATATGGAAAAAATCTTATTCACAATTATGAGAATCCGTGATACAATACATTATGGAACGTATTTACAAAATTTGTAAATATAACCCCGAGTTTATGTTAGAAATATTCATAGTTATATTTTATGTATTAAATTTTATTTTTATAACTTAAATAGTTACATTAAAGGAATATATTCAAAGTGAATAAAAAGTTAATATATATAAATTTTTATTCACTGCATACATCTTAACTTTATGTATGGTTTTACTTAACATTGAAGATTAATGATATATGGTGTGAAGGTTCTTCATTATAAAGGTATATCGATTAAAAAATCTTTTTAAAGAAATAGAATTTAAAATAACTAAGGGGTTGCTTAATTATTTTAAAATATTAACATATGTAAAATGAAAATATATTTTCATGGTGGGGAAATAAATTTAAAATAGATTGGAGTTAAGGTAATGATAAAAGTAGATGATATAAGAGAAAAAAATACTTCAACTATTAAGAAAAAAAGTTTAAATAAGCAAAATTCAAGAAAAAGTACCGGTGTAAGTTCTAGGGTAAATATAAGCAGTAAGGTAAGTAAAAATAACAAGAGACAAATGAAGGTTAAAGTATACACATATATTTTAAAAGGAATGATTATTCTTATAATAGGTTTATCTATAACAAGCATAAGAATATTTGCAAAAAATGTGAATATGTTCGCTAAGAATAAAAAGCCTAGTAATGAGATTACAGCGCAGGCTTTAAATAAGGATGAAGAAAATAAAAAAGAAGATAATACCTTTAAGAAAGAAGAAGTTAAAAATGAAAGTAATATTGAGGGTGAAGATAAGGAAGAGAAGGTAAAAGTGGAAGAAAAACCTGCGGATGCAGAGAAACCACAAAAACAGGAAGAGGATAAAGTAGTGGAAGCTTCAGAGGAAGTAAATGAAGCTCCTAAAAGTAAATCCTTGGATGTGAGGTTAATATCTCAAAATCCAGAATTATATAATGGCTGTGAGGTAACTTGCTTGGCCATGCTATTAAATTATAAAGGCATTAAGGTGGACAAGATGACCTTAGCTAAGGAAATGAAAAAGAATCCAACTAAAGCTGTATACAATAGTAATAATAAAATTACTAAATGGGGAAATCCTAAGTATGGGTTTGTAGGCGATGTGTATGGTGCTACTGGAATAGGGTATTCAATAGATCCGGAGCCATTAATGCCTTTAGTTAGTAAACATAATAAGAATCCTAAGAATTTAACTGGGAAGTCTTTAGATGATATAAAGGAGTCTATTAATAATGAAAACCCAGTGCTTGTATGGGTAGAGAGCAATTTTTCATATCCAATTGAATTTATTCAATGGACTGATGAAAAAGGAGAAAAAGTAAAGGCTACCTTTGATATACATGCAATATTAATAACAGGATATGATGATGAAAATATGTATTATAATGATCCTTTAACTGGGGAGAAGAATAAATCAATTTCACAAAAGAGATTTACACAAGTCTGGAAAGAGATGGGATCAAAAGCCTTAAGTATAGATTAGATAAAGTATATATATTCTAATAAAGAATCTTAATTCATTTTAGAATAAATTCAATTATTAATATAAATGTAGAATATTAATTAAAACTTATATATTAGGAAAATAAAAGCAATATTTATATCTAAGTTAAGTCACTTATATATAAATATTGCTTTTATATTATTTGCTTAATATTATTTTTAAGTTTTATCTTTATCTCTATAGGTATCTTTATTTTTCTGAAAGTCCACCTAAAAGTTTAAGAAAGTTTTCATCATTAAACCATTGAAGTACCCATGATTTATCTTCTTTAACAAAGGTAAACTCTATTTTCTGATCTATGTATGAAGGACTTTTTTCTTTTAATTGTTTTACGAGAATTTTTCTAAAATCATCCTCAGAACTAGAAACATTCTTTAAATCTTCACTATATTCATCAATGTTTTTAAAGGTTTCTGTTATTGCCTTTTTAGTGTCTACAGTTGTTATGTCTACAAGAACCTTTGAAGTATTTCCATCAATAACTACCTTTTCAATTTTATAATTCATTTCTTTTAAAATTGTGTCATAAAGTTCTAAGTCGGTTGGGGATAAGTCTAACTCTTCTTTGACCTCCTGTGGAGTTGCTCCGAAGTATTCAACTACAGTTGATTCAAATCCTTTCTCTTTAAATGAAGTCATAACTTCGTCTATAAATTTGCTTTGTTGTTTGCTTAGTAAATCGTCAACTTGGCTACAGCCTGAGAAAAGTACAGTTGCAATTAAAAGCATAGGTAAAATAAGTTTTTTAAAAGCTTTCATTCCCTTAGAATCCTCCTAAAATAAAAAATAAATTAAACAAAGTCTATCAAATATAGACTTTTTGATACAAGAAAATACATTATACTTAGTATACATTATAATATTTCCATAAGTAAATAAAAATATAATGTCGTGTTAAAAAGTGGTAAAATTTAAAGCAAAACAAGAAAAGGGTGTATATATTATAAGTATAGGATGCTTTGAGGAGTGGGACTTTGAAAAAGAGACTTGGGGTTTTAGTACTACTTATTATAATAGTATCTACAGTTTTTATAGTTAAGTTAAAGAATATAGATGCTATAGAAGAACCAACGGAAATTAAAGTTTATATGCAGGGAAAAGAATACTTACTTTGTAAAGGAGAACAGGAATTTAAGAAAATCTTAGAGGGAATAAACCAAAGCTTGAAAAAGAAAAGTGCAATAAAAGTAAAAGCTATAAGTGAGGAAGATTTAAAGCTCTTAAAAGAAAAAGGGAAATGCATAGAGTTATCATATGATATTTTTGAGTGTGATAAATTTAACATAAATCATAGCACTGAAACAATAAATTATGATAAAATTTTGATTCCCTTGAATTACAAAAATGAAGCTAATGTAATATATCTTGGAGATGAAAAGGGATACACAAATGACGGAATAGACTTTAAAGATATTTTTTTAAACTTTGATATAAGGTGAGGAGTTTAGGTAGTATATTTAAAAATAAAAAGAAGGAAAATATATGCATAGGGGGTAGGGGTATTGGTATAACTAGTTTTATAAAAGAAAAAACCTTGAACTTAAAGAATCATAATTCATTTAAGTTCAAGGTTTTTTTGATTTTAATTTTAGTAAGTTAAAGCTTTACTGTAATAATTTGTTGAAATACTTGAATGTTTTCTTTGAGTAACATTCATAAATTTAAAAATACATAACATAAAGTTCAGAAAATGGCGAATAAACAAATAAAACCAATGGTATTGTGTTAAAAGTTTAATTTGATTTATGCAATTAATAAAATTTTCTCAAAATTAATTGACGCATAAAAATATCTGTGATAACATACATGTAAGCTAAAATGTTAATAAGACGTTTAGAAAATGGACAATCTATTAATATTAAAAATTTAAAAGTGTAAATTAATAATTTACAAGGTAGTTAAGCTAAAAGTAGTTAAGCTAAGATGAATTTTCGTAAAGTTAACTAGTTTAGCTAGGTTAAGTTGAATTTTCATAGTAGTGAATTAACTAATCATTAATCAAATAGTTTATCATACCAAAGAAGATAGGGGTAAAATCTCAAAACTAAAAACAAAGGGAGTGAAAGTATGAAATCAGCAGAAAAACAAAAAAAGGGCGTTTTTGGTAAGTTTCTTGATTTTGTAGAGAGAACGGGAAATGCTATGCCACATCCAGTTACGATTTTCGTAATCTTCTGTTTAGCTATTATAGTTATATCTGGAATATGTGCAAAGTTGGGAGTTTCAGTTTCTTATGAAGGTATTAATCCAAAAACTTTAGAAAAAACTCAAATGACTGTGTCAGCAGTTAGTTTAATGTCAGCAGATGGTATAAGATATATGCTAACATCAGCTGTTAAGAACTTTACAAGTTTCGCACCACTTGGAACAGTACTTGTTGCAATGTTAGGTGTTGGTGTTGCTGAAGGAACAGGATTAATTTCGGCAGCTATTAGAAAGTTAGTTTTAAGTACTCCAAAGAGCTTAATAACAGCAGTTGTTGTTTTCGCAGGGGTAATGTCAAACGTTGCATCAGATGCAGGGTATATAGTTCTAGTACCATTAGGTGCTGTTATATTCTTAAGCTTTAAGCGTCATCCATTAGCAGGTATAGCAGCTGCATTCGCAGGGGTATCTGGTGGATTTAGTGCAAACCTTATGATAGGTACAATTGACCCACTATTAGGGGGAATTAGTACAGAGGCAGCTAGAATATGGGATCCAGCTTATACAGTTGAACCAACAGCAAACTTATTCTTTATGATGGTTTCAACAATTTTAATAGTAGTATTAGGTACAATCGTTACAGAAAAAATAGTAGAGCCAAGACTTGGTAAATACAAGGGTGATACTAATGTAGATGTTGAAGGAATTACAGCTCAAGAGAGCAAAGGTTTAAGATATGCATTAATCGCGTTAATTGCATTAGTTGCAGTAATACTTGTTATGACAGTTCCATCATGGGGTATATTAAGACACCCTGAAACAGGGGCATTATTAAAATCACCATTTATGGATGGTATGGTAACAATAATATTACTTGTATTCTTAGTTCCTGCTATAGCATATGGTATAGGTTCAGGTAGTATAAAGAATGATAAACAAGTTGTTAGTGCTATGTCTAAGTCAATGGCATCTATGGGTGGATACATAGTATTAGTTTTCGTAGCAGCACAATTCGTTGCTTACTTCAGTCACACTAACTTAGGGACAATCCTTGCAGTTAAGGGTGCAGATTTCTTAAAGAACACAGGAATAAACGGTATTCCTTTAATTATAGCATTCGTAATACTAGCTGCATTCATAAACCTATTCATGGGTTCTGCATCAGCTAAATGGGCTATCTTAGCTCCGATATTTATACCAATGTTAATGCAAGTTGGGTTCTCTCCAGAGTTAACTCAGGTTGCTTACAGAATTGGTGACTCTACAACAAATATAATTTCTCCGTTAATGTCTTACTTTGCATTAATAGTAACCTTTGCAGAGAAATATGATAAAGAGTCAGGAATAGGAACATTAATATCAACAATGGTTCCATATTCAATGATATTCTTAGTTGGATGGGTTGTTATGTTAATAGTTTGGTACATGTTAGGTCTTCCATTAGGTCCAGGAGTACCACTACACTATCCAATGATGTAGTTTGAAAATCCTTCTCTAAATTTTAGAGTTGATAATAAGATGTAATTACTTGAAAGTTTTATATAGCAAAAGGTACCTTTTTAATTAAGGTACCTTTTGTTCATACTAAAGGGTGAATAAGCAGAAAGAAAGGAGGATTTAGTGAGGGGCTAAGAGTGCAATGTATTCTCTCACTAAAGAAAGATTATGATAAATGAAAACAGAGTAGTAGAAGAGTTCTTAAAATATGTAAAGGTAAATAGTGAAACTAGAAATGAATTAGAATTTGCTAAACTTATGATCAGTGAATTAGAAGCCTTAGGATTCGAAGTTGAGATGGATAATGCAGGAGAAATCATAGGTGGAAATAGTGGCAATGTAATTGCTAAATTAGCTGGAACTAATGATAAAGAACCTGTATTATTTAGTTGTCATATGGATACAGTAACTCCGGGAAATGACATAAAACCTATAGTTAAAGATGGTGTTATATATAGTGATGGAACTACTATTTTAGGTGGAGATGATAAAGCTGGTATAGCTGCAATTATTGAAGCTTTAAAAACTATAAAAGAAAACAATATAGATCATAGACCAATAGAAGTCTTTTTCAGTGTATGTGAAGAGGGTGGATTATTTGGATCAAAGAATTTAGATTATACTAAGATAAATTCAAGAATTGCCTTTGTTTTAGACAGTGGCGGAGATGTTGGAAAGATTATAGTTAAGGGACCAGCACAGGATAAAATCTTTGCTAAGGTTATTGGAAAACCTGCACATGCTGGGGTATGTCCAGAGGAAGGCATTAGTGCTATTCAAGTAGCATCAGAAGCTATTTCAAATATGAAACTTCTAAGAATAGATGAAGAAACTACTGCTAATATAGGCTCAATAAATGGTGGAGGAGCTACTAATATAGTTTGTCCAGAAATCATAATAAATGCTGAGGCGAGAAGTTTGAATTCAGATAAACTTGATGCTCAAACAGCACATATGGTTAAGTGTTTTGAAGATGCAGCAGAGAAGTTTGGTGCAAAGGTTGAGATTGAAACAAAGAGAATGTATGGACCATTTGTTGTAGATGAAAATGATGAGTTAGTAAATATGGTTAAGGAAGCTTGCAGTGCCATAGGACTAAAAGGCTTCACAGATTCAACAGGTGGCGGAAGTGACACCAACATATTAAATTGTAATGGAGTTAAAGCTGTTAACTTAGGAATAGGTGAAAGAAAGCCTCATACCTTAGAGGAACATCTTCATATAGTAGATTTAGTTAACACAGCTAAATTAGTATTAGAATTAATGAAGTAGTTAAAAAGTAAAATATAGACTATGACAGAAAGAATTTAAGAGAAATATATGATATTATTTTAAGTGAATAATATTCTATATTTCAATTAGGATTTTAATGTCATGGTCTTATTTTTTTAGTATTGCTAAAGATATGTATTTCTTTGACGTATAATAAACAGAGTATTTAATTATATTTAGAGGTGATTTTATGATAGATAATTTAAAGGGGCTTAATAATATTGCAGGACTTTCAAGTATAAATAGTTTAGGTGGATGTAAATGCAATTCTAATAGTAGTGCTACTTCAGATGTGTTTAATATGGTTCTGGAAAACCTTCTTAAAGCAATGAGAGAACAGAAGCAAAGAGAGGCAAATAAATCAGAGAATATTGAATTATTTAATAATGTATTAGGAAACTTTAATAATATTATATCGGTAAATAATGAAAGTCTAAATAAGGATGAAAAAATAGCTGTGGCAATAGATAAGGCATCAGCAAAATATGGGGTAGATGCAAACCTTATAAGAGCTATAATAAAGGCTGAGTCTAATTTCAACCCTAATGCAGTATCTTCTGCAGGTGCTATGGGACTTATGCAAATTATGCCTGCGAACTTTAAATCCTTAGGTATTACTGATCCACTAAGTATTGAGCAAAATATTGAAGGTGGGGTACGTCATATAAAACAGTATCTTGATAGATATAATGGAAATGTGGAAATGGCATTAATGGCTTATAATGGTGGACCAGGCAGAATGGTAAGTAGAGGGGTAACCTCTGTAAATGACATATATAAGATGCCTAAGGAAACTCAGAATTATGTTCCTAAGGTAATGAAGTATTATAGAGGAATATAGGATGAAAATTGAAGGATTAAATGTAAGCAGGAATATGAAACTACAAGAAAAGACCATTAGTACTAAGGGTGGATTTTCGGATAATCTTGCAAAGTCTTATAGGTCTGCAACAAAGGAAGAGCTAGAGGCGTACATAAAGGATATTAGAAAAAAGGGCAATAGATTAGTAATAACTAAAACCTATGCTGATGTGAAAAGCTATAAGGATACAATAAAAAGTTATTTGAAAACTGTGGTAGATTATACATACGCACTAAACAAAAATATAGGTTTTTGGGAAAACCAATATTACTCTACAGTAGAAACTATAAATGAAAAATTAGAGACTTTGACTCAAGAAGTATTAAATGAAGAAAAAGAAAACTTAGATATATCAGCAACGATAGATAATATACAAGGCTTGTTGGTAGATATCTATAAGTAAAGGGGAATAACATGGAAACAGGATTAAAGGAAAATCTATACGAAGTTGAATTCGAGTCTTTGAAGATAAAAGATATTGAGGAATTTAAAGATAAAAGCACAATATTAAATGCAAAGCTTGAAGTTAGTGTAACTATGGGAAGTTGCAAAAGTAGTATAAAGAACATTTTAGACTTAAAAGTTGGAGATGTTATAGTTTTAGATAAAACAGTGGACGAGGATTTAGATATTAATATTAACAGTAGAGTTGTTGCCTTTGGTGAGCCTATCAAGGTTGATGACCAAATATCAGTAAGACTTCTAGATTTTAAAAACAAAATTGATTAAAAATATTGATGTTTAAAGATGAGTGTAGAACTTTTTAAAAGTATACACTCATTATTTTTGCTTAAAAGCTAAATAATTTTAGAAGTTAGCCGATAATATATAATGAAACTTTTTTTCATGATATTTGAAGGAGTAAACTCACATTAGCCAAATCAAAGATTTATATATGGTTTAGGGAAACTCCTTCTCACGATGTTCGAAGGAGTAAATTCACATTAGCCAAATCGAAGATTTGTATAAGGTTTAGGGAAACTCCTTTTCATGATATTCAAAGGAGTAAATTCACATTAGCCAAATCAAAGATTTGGATGTTGATTTAAAGAGACTCCTTCTCATGGTATTCGAAGGAGTAAATTCACATTAGCCAAATCAAAGATTTGGATGTTCATTTATGGAGGTAGAGAGATGAAAGTTGATTGTATACAAAGAAATACAATGATAAATGCTTATAATAGACAAAGACAACCTCTTAAGCAAGAAGAAATGATTAAGCAGAACAAAGATAAGGTAATTATTTCAGAGGATGCTAAACAATTAAGCAAACTAAATAGTGATAATGAAAATATAAATATAGATAAAATTAATGAAATAAAAAACAGAATAAAACAAGGAACTTATAGTGTGAGTTCAAAGGATATAGCAAAGAAAATTATTGAGGTAACAAAAGGAGAGTAACTAAATGAATCCAGAATTGAAACTAGTTATCTTTGAAGAGAAAAAGCTTTTACAGGATCTTTTAGAGTTATTAGAAAAGCAGTATGAAGCAGTTGTTAATAAGGAATTAATGACCTTAGAAAAACTTACTGAAACCATAGAGAATGCAGGTAAAAATCTTGCAGCTATAGAAATTAAAAGACGTAGCTTAGTTAAGGAAGAAAAATTCAGTGAGATAATAGCAAGCAGTGAAGATGACCATGTTAAAGAAGTGTATGAAGAGATAAAGAGTTTACTTCATAATTTGGAATTACAGAAGAATACTAATGATACAATAATAAAACAAAATCTATTTTTCACAAATAAAATGATAAATGTTATTAAACCATCAAAATCCGCAGGAACATATAATTCCTATGGAAAAACTAGATAATTAGAGAAATTCATATAGACAAATCAAAGATTTGCATATGGTTTAGGGAAACTCCTTCTCACGATGTTCGAAGGAGTAAATTCACATTAGCCAAATCGAAGATTTGGATGTTCATTTAGGGGGGATACATATGGCAAATTTATTGGGAAGCCTTCATTCGGCAGCATCAGGAATGAGAGCGAGTCAAATAGCGATACAAACAACATCACATAATGTTACAAATATGAAAACTCCAGGGTATAGCAGGCAAAGGGTAGAACAAAGTGCAAATAGACCTTTTAGTCAGCCAGGGCTTAATAGTCATTTAGGTGCAGGACAGCTTGGAACAGGGGTACAAGTTAATGATATTACAAGAATAAGAAACAGTTTTTATGATTTTCAATTTAGAAGTGAAAGTCATAGCTATGGGGATGTAAGTGTAAAGTATGATTATTATAAAAGTATGGAAATCATATTCGATGAACCTTCAAATAATTCAATCTCATCATCACTTAATAAATTCTTTAATGGATGGAATGAGTTATCTAAGGACCCTAACAATGTAGGAGCTAAAAATATTGCAGTAGAGAATGCTAAATACTTAGCTAATAACATAAATAAAGTAAGTAAAAAGTTAGATACTTTACAAGAAAACTTAAACAAGCAGTCAGAGGATATTTTAGCAGATGTAAATCAAAGTCTTACAGCTCTTAAAGATTTAGAGAAAAGCATAAAAATAGTAGAAGCTACAGGAAAAAGTCCAAATGATTTGTTAGATGAAAGAGATAAAATATTAGATGACTTAAGTTTTAAAATAAATATATATGATGATGATGTAAAGGCTGCTATGCAAGATGGTAAACTTGAACAAGCTGAGGTTGATAAATTAATTAAGGACAACAAGCTTTCAGGGGAACTAGGCGCAACAGCTGAAATGAATAAGGAAATAGATAAGTATAAGGAAAAGGTTGAAGAATTAGCAAAGGTAATTGCAAGCAATGTAAATAAGGTTGCAGGACAAGAAATCTTTATTTTTGATGCCAAGGGTGATGAAATGCTTTCTGTAAATCCAGAGATTTTAGAAGATGTATCAAAGCTTGAGATGACATCAGACTTAGCAACTGAATTATATAAATTAAAGGATAAGAAGGTAACCTTTGGAGAAGCTCCAAATCAAAAGGAATTAACAATAAATAATTTTTATAATAATACTATTCAGGAGTTAGGAAAAGCATCACAAACTGTTATAAGACAAGAAGCTAATCAAAGTAAAATATTAGCGAGTATAGATAAGTCAAGAATGAGTGTATCAGGAGTTGCTTTAGATGAAGAAATGATTAACTTAGTACAATTTCAACATGCATATAATGCAAGTGCAAAGGTTGTATCTACTGTTGATGCTTTACTGGATGTAGTAATTAATGGGCTAATTAGATAAGTTGGAGGAAAATTATGAGAATCACTAATGGAAGTATGATGAGTAGTTATTTAAGAGAGGTTCAAAGTAACCTTCAAACTATGGACAAGTTAAACACACAATTAACTACAACTAAACAAATTAATAAGATATCTGATGATCCGCTTAAAACAATAAAGATATTAAATTTAAATAATGAGATAGAAGATGTTGAAAAGTACAATTATAATTGTGATGAAATTACAGGATGGTTAGAGCTTACAGATGAAGCACTAGGAACTGTATCAAATTTAACTACTGATATTAAAACTCTTTTAACATCAATAAGTGGTACCTTTGGTAAGGACGAGATAAAAGCAGTTCAGTCAGAGGTTAATGAAAAGATTAAACAAATTGGAGAGGCAATGAATACAACCTATGCAGGGAAGTATGTCTTTGGTGGAAGTTTAACAGATGAAGCACCTGTTAAGATTGAGACAGATAAGGATGGAAATGTATCATTAACTGTTAATAATGCAGGGGATGCCAAATTAAATGATAAGTTAAACACTGTAGTATCTAGTGGAATAAAGGTTGATTATAACTTAACTCTTAATGATATAACAAAAACTAATGGTGCAGAAACAGGCTCAACAAGTGGACTGGAATTATTAAATGATTTATCTAAAAAACTTAACGAGGATCCGATAAATATGGATGATTTACATAAAATATCCAAGGATTTAGAAGGGTACATGAGTGATATATTAAATAATAGAGCTATAGTTGGAGCGAGAACTAATACCGTGGAGCAAGTGAAGGATAACAACGAAGATAATATCTTAGAGATGAAGACTGCACTTTCTGTTACACAGGATGTTAATAGTGTTGAAAAATTTATTGAATTAAAATCAGCAGAAATGGTGTATAATGCTAGTCTTCAGGTTAGCTCTAAATTGTTTCAAACTACAATATTAGATTACTTGAGATAGGGGTAAGACAAATGAAGGTAAGATTTAATAAAGGTATACCAGGTTTTGATACACTTAGAGAATTTGAAATAAAAAATTTAGAGGGTAATGATAGATTTAAGATACTTCAATCGGAGGAAAAAGAAATAAGCTTTGTAACTGTGAATCCCTTTGATATTTATAGTGAATATGAGATAAACTTAAATGATGAAACTATAAAAGAACTTGCAATAGAAAATGCAGAGGATGTTTTAATTTTAAGCATAATAACACTTGGTAAAACCTTAGAGACAAGTACTATGAATTTAAAGGCTCCTGTTGTTATTAATATAAAAAATGGCTTAGGGAAGCAATTTATATTAAAAAGTGAAAGCTATGAAACAAAGCATCCTTTAATAAGGAGAGAGCAGAATGTTAGTAATCAATAGAAAGAAAGATGAATCAATATTAATTGGTGATGACATTGAAATTAAAATAGCAAAAATAGAAGATGGAAGTGTAAAGATAGCTATTTCAGCACCGAGAGAAGTAACTATACTTAGAAAAGAAATACTAGATAAAGTAAAAGAAGAAAATAAGAATGCTATAAACAAGGACTTAGATATCCTAAAGTTGCTTAAGTAGGAGGCTTTGAGAATGTATACAACAAATCCATATAATGCATACAAACAAAACACAGTAAAGATGGCGTCAAAGGAACAGTTATTACTTATGTTAGTTGATGGTGCGGTTAAATATACTAAGATAGCAAAACTAGCTATTGAGCAGAAAGACATAGCAAAGGCTCATAAGGAACTTACTAGAGTTCAGGATATCTTTACAGAATTAATGTCAACTTTAGATAGAAATGCTGGTGAAACGGCAGAAAACCTATTGAATCTTTATGAATTTATTAAGACACAGTTAGCACAGGCTAATATTAAAAAAGATGTGAAAATAATAGATGAAACCTTACCGATTATAGAAGAGATTAGAGATATGTGGCATGAGGTAAATAAAAAAGCTAAGGGACTGTAAAGGAGGGGGAACTTATGACATCAGTAAATTCAGTGAGAATACCAGGACTTGCATCTGGAATTGATACTGATCAAATGGTAAAGGATATGCTAATTGGTGAGCAAAATAAGATAGATAAAGCAAGTCAAACTCAACAAAGTAATAAATGGAAGCAACAAACCTATAGAGAGGTTATAAAAAGTGTAAAGGGATTATATGATAAGTACTTTACTGCAACATCACCAGATTACATTTTAGGAAGTAAATCTTTTAGTAGTATAACTGTTAACAGCTCTAATAGTAATGTTATAAGCGCAACTGCAGGGGCAGGAGCTAAGAATATAAATTATAAATTTAAAGTGGATAAAATGGCTCAACCAGCGAAGGTAGAAAGCAAAAACTTAGGTAAAGATGATGTTATATCTGATGTTGATACGAAAATAACTATAAATGGTAAAGATATAAACATTAAAGCTGGAGCTAAGGTAAATGATGTAGTTAAGAATATAAACGATACATTTAAAGAAGGCGAAGTGAAGGCATCTTATAGTGAGATGACAGGAAAGTTTACCATAGAGACTGGCAAGACGGGAGTATCATCAGAGCTTAAGCTTGAAGGAGATGTATTTACCAAACTAGATATGGACCTTAGCGCAAAGGGAAGTAATAATAAGGTAATGGTATTTCCAGCAGACACTACAAATCCATTACCAGCAGATGCACTTAAGGTAATAGAAAGTGAATCTAATACATTTACTATAGATAATATAACTTATAGTGTAAATGGTGTAAGTGATGAGCTTATATCAATGACTTCAAAAACTGATACAAAAGAGACTGTAGATAAAATGAAGTCATTCTTAGAAGATTATAATAAAATGATGGATAGCATTTATAATCAAGTAACTCAAAAGAAAAATAAGGACTATCCTCCACTTACAGAGGCTCAAAAGAAAGATATGAGCAAAGAGGAAATTGAAAAGTGGGAAGAAAAGGCTAAGGTAGGCTTGCTTAGAAATGATAGAGAACTAAGAAGCTTTATGGAAGATATAAAGGGAGCAATTTTCAGTACCGTAGAAGGTAGTGGAATGAAACTTAGCGATATAGGGATAAATTTAGATTCCGATTATAATAAACCAGGACAGCTTAAATTAGATGAAGATAAATTTAAAAAAGCATTAGAAACTAACGGAGACTTAGTTTATGAAACAGTAACAGGTGCCTTTAGTAAGGTAAAGGATATAACATATAAATACGCAGGAAGCTCTACAAGTATATTTGCTCAGAAATCCGGTATAGAAAAATCAGCTTCAGAAACAAATAATTTATTTTCAGAGCAAATAAGAAAGCAAGAGAAATATATAAAGGACTTAACTGCTAAGATGAATAAGAGAGAGCAAGCATTATATGCTAAATTTGCAAGACTAGAATCTAGTATGAATAAATTAAACTCTCAAATGAATTATCTTATGAGTGAGATGTCATAGGCTATGATAGAAGAATATAAAAATATCTCAATAGAGATAATGGACATATTAAAAATTGAAAATGTAAATGAATATGAGTTAGAAGCTAGATTTATTAAAAGACAAGAAATTCTTGATAAGTCTACTGAGGAAGAGTTAGAAGACTTTAGAAAAAACTATAGAAAGTCCGGAATATATGAAATAGATGAAGAGATAAAAAATAAACTACAAAAAGTAATTGGTGATGTGAAAAAGGAACTTAGTGATTACAAAGAAAAAAAGGCTGTTAATTTTGCTTATGCAAATATAAATAAAACTAATTTAAATATTTTTTCAAAAAAAGTGTAAAGTTTTGAGAAAATAGTACGATATATAATAATATAAGGAAAAAAAGCCTTTAAGAAGACAACAAGGATGTTGAAAAATGACAACTAGGGAGAGTGTAAACTATGAGAATTAACACAAACATCAATGCTATGACAGCAACAAACCAAGCAGCAAGAAATACAGCTTTAGCTGGAAATTCAATGGGCAAATTAGCTTCAGGCTTAAGAATCAACAAAGCTGGAGATGATGCAGCAGGACTTGCAATCTCTGAAAAAATGAGAAGTCAAATCAGAGGAATGGAGCAAGCTAACAGAAACACTCAAGACGGTGTATCTTTAGTTCAAACAGCAGAGGGAGCTACAGAAGAAATTGGAAACATAGTTCAAAGAATGAGAGAACTATCAGTACAAGCTTCAAACGAAACAAACACTGCAGGAGACAGAACAAAGATAACTGAAGAGTTAACTCAACTTCATTCAGAAATCGATAGAATAGCTGATTCAACTCAATTTAATGGTAAAACTATCTTAAATGGAGCTACTAAAGTAGGAGAAAAAATAGAGAAATCTATAGATACTGCAACAGGTACTACTATAGAGAACTTTGTTAATAAGGGGTTTGATTTATCAACTATAGCAGATACAACAGCACTTAAAATAACAACAGCTACTGATGGTAAGATAACAATGACAGGATTACCAGCTGGAAGTACAGTATCTGCAAAGACAGCAACAACAGATGGTAAATTAGCAGCTGGAGATACCGTTACTATAAAGGATTCCAAGGGTGGAGAAATTACATTTAATATTAAAACAACTATGGGAGCTGCAGGAGATGTAGTAATTGGTAAGGTAAAAGATACTAAAGTAGATATCAAAGGAAGTTCAGTAGATCTTCAAGTTGGAGCTAACACATCTGCATCAGAGAGTCTTAATGTTAAAATCATTAATGTTAATACTACAGAATTAGGATTAACTAAAGATGCAATAGCTGGAATTAAGGCAGAAGGAACTGCAGGAACAACTGCTGCTAAAACTATGATAGACAACCTAGACAAAGCTTTAGAAACTCTTAATACTTCAAGAGCTAACTTAGGTGCTATGCAAAATAGATTAGAAGCTACTTCTTCTAACTTAACTACTTCAACAGAGAATTTATCTGCTGCTGAATCAAGAATAAGAGACGTTGATGTTGCTAAAGAAATGATTAACTTATCTAAGTTAAATCTTTTATCACAAGCATCTCAAGCAATGGTTATGCAAGCTAAACAACAACCAGAAAGTGTTATGCAATTATTAAGATAGTCAATATGAAATTTTTAGGGTAAAGCACATGCTTTACCCTTTATTAATATGTAAAAAAGAAATCTTATAAGAAAAAACAAGAATTGATAAAATAATTTGAACATTTTTTCAAAAAGAGTGTAAAGTTTTCAAGAATCAGTACGATATATAATAACATAAGGTGAAAAGACCTTTAAAATGACATGGATGTCAAATAATTAAAACTAGGGAGAGTGTAAAATTATGAGAATTAACACAAATATCAATGCTATGACAGCAACAAACCAAGCAGCAAAAAACACAGGTTTAGCTGGAAATTCAATGAACAAATTAGCTTCAGGCTTAAGAATCAACAAAGCTGGAGATGACGCAGCAGGACTTGCAATCTCTGAAAAAATGAGAAGCCAAATCAGAGGAATGGAGCAAGCTAACAGAAACACTCAAGACGGTGTATCTTTAGTTCAAACAGCAGAGGGAGCTACAGAAGAAATTGGAAACATAGTTCAAAGAATGAGAGAACTATCAGTACAAGCTTCAAACGAAACAAACACTGCAGGAGACAGAACAAAGATAACTGAAGAGTTAACTCAACTTCATTCAGAAATCGATAGAATAGCTGATTCAACTCAATTTAATGGTAAAAAGATATTAAATGGTGCAGAAAAAGTTGGTACAAAGGTTGGAGTGTCATCATTCGAATCAGGTAAGGATGCAGAGTATGGAATATCTGGGTTAGAAGAACTTGGAGTAAAAGGTGATATTAAAATAACTACTGCGGTAAGTACTGATACTAAAGGATCAAAACTTACAGTTAAAGTTGGATCAGAGACATTTATATTAGATAACATAACTACTGCTGACAATACAGGAAAATTAAATGCTGGAGATTATGTCTTAAAAAGTGGAGATAAAGAAATAACATTTACTGTTAAAACAACTATGACGGCAGCAGCAGGTGCAGATACTAAGATAGCTACGGCTGGAGATGTAGATGTTAAAGGAAGCACAGTTAACCTTCAAGTTGGAGCTAATACATCTGCATCAGAGGGACTTAATGTTAAAATAGCTAATGTTAATACTACAGAGTTAGGATTAACTCAAGCTGCAATAGCTGGAATGAAGGCAGAAGGAGCTACAGGAACAACTGCTGCTAAGACTATGATAAAGAGTTTAGATAAAGCTTTAGAAACTCTTAATACTTCAAGAGCTAATTTAGGTGCTATGCAAAATAGATTAGAAGCTACTTCTTCTAACTTAACTACTTCAACAGAGAATTTATCTGCTGCTGAGTCAAGAATAAGAGACGTTGATGTTGCTAAAGAAATGATTAACTTATCTAAGTTAAATCTTTTATCACAAGCTTCTCAAGCAATGACTATGCAAGCTAAGCAACAACCAGAAAGTGTTATGCAATTATTAAGATAATTAATTGTAGTTTTTAAAGGATAAAGCTTAGGCTTTATCCTTTATTGATATATATGAGTAAGTAAAGGGAGTTTATTGATATATATCAATAAAAAAGGGGAAATGATAATGACAAGACATAAGGTGTTAAGTATAGATTTTTATGATGACTTTCAGTGTGTAGGTAATAAATGTGAGGATCATTGTTGCAAGGATTGGTCAATAACAGTAGATAAAAAAACCTATGTTAAATATCAAAAGCTACCAGTTTCAGAGTTTAAGAAGAAGTTAAGTAGTCATATAAATAGAAATAGAAAAGCTAAAAGCGATTATGCATATGGTAAGATAAATCTTGTTGAGAAAGAGTGTCCTATGCTTTTGCAGGATAGATTATGTGAGGTTTATTTAAATCTTGGACCAGAAAATATGTGTTATACATGTAGAATATACCCAAGAATATTTAACAAAGTAGATGATACTTTAGAGCAATCCTTAACTATTTCTTGTATTGAGGTAGCTAGAAATTTATTATTAAGGGAAAATCCTATAGAATTTAACTTAGATATAAAAGAAGTATCAGAATTTAACGTGGTAAGAAACATTAGCACAAAGAACTTTAAAAATATAAGTCATAGATATTTTAATGAGATGAGAGAATTTTCAATAGGTTTAATTCAAAATAGAAGATTAACAATTGAAAATAGATTAGCTATCTTAGGATTGTTTATAAAAAAGGTTTCTGAAAATAGTGGTTTAGAGGAAAGAATTGAAGATGTTATTTGTAATTTTAATAATCTTATAGAGGCTGGTCAATATGATAAATTAATAGAGAGTCTTATAAGTGAAAAGAGTGTTGATGCACAGTTAGAATTTTTAACTCAATTAAACAACATTATTTTAAGTAAAAGAATAAATAACAAAAGGTTTATAGCAAACTTTGAAAAAGTAAGTGAAGGACTTAACCTTGAAAGTGGAGATGGTAATGAAATAAAAGCTGCTTTTGTGGATTCCTTAGAAAAGAGTTATAGAGACTTTATAAGCAAGCACCAATACATATATGAAAACTACTTAGTGTGTTATATGTTTAAGACTATGTTCCCTAGCAGTGAAAAAAATATCATGGAAATCTATTTATCTTTAATAGTACAATTTTCAATATTAAAGATGAATATGATTGGCTTATGTCAGTATTACAAAGAGGAAATGGACACAGATAAAACGCTAAACCTTATACAAAGCTATGCGTCAGTAACAGAGCATGATGAATTTTTAGCTAGTAAGTTACAAGAATTTTTGAAGGATAAGGAATACACTAGTCTTGCTCATGGCTTTACTATAATGGGAAAGTAAAGACAACTTAATTGTACTTTCAAATAGTATGGAGTAAAAGAGATTATACTTAGGTATAGTCTTTTTTATTATTTTAGATAAATAGTATGGAGTAGAAAAGATTATCCTTAAGTATAATCTTTTTTACGTTTTCAAAGCTATTGTTTATGAGGTTTAAGGTAAATTTTGTAGGGAAAAAAGTAAAATAAAAAAATACAAAAAATGAAAAAAATTTTTGAATTATGTAAAAACATATAGAAATAAATAAGAATCACGTATATAATAGTATTTATAGAATAAAAATGGCAAAACTAGGGAAACTTAGTGACGCAAAACTACAGGGGCTAAAATAAATATTATGCCAGCCAGTTGCCGAAGAGTTAGTAAACTTTTTGTATTATAGCTAAAAAGTATCATGTGATATAACCATAACTAGTAATACTTTAGGATTATGAGTTTAATCATTAGTATACTTTGAGGTCTTAGTAAAACTACTATCTTCGGACAGTAGTATTTTTTTATGCTTAATGACAATAAATGTATTAAATTTATAAAAAATAACATAAAAAATTTGATGATATGAGTTAATTGTAAAAATTTTAGAGAAGAATACTAAGGCTCTATAAAGTTTAAATAAACGGTTATATAAATAATTTTAATAAAAAATATTATGATTTTGTAGATATAAAGTAGATTTTTAAGAAATAGTAAACTTAAAAATTATATTAAATAAACGAATTTGAATATTTATTAAAAATTTAGGGGGAAGTATTTGATTAAACTAAACTTTCAAGTACTTTTAGTAAAGAAAAAACTTAACATACTACTCTTTTAGTAGCAGTAAGGTTTTTTATAAGTGGATTTAATAAATTTTTGAGGATGGGGGAGAAGGAATGCAAGTATATCAACTTCTAAAGAATGGGTTAGATGTAACTGAATTAAGGGGGAAAACAATTGCAAATAATATTTCGAATATTAATACGCCAGGATATAAAAGAAAATATGTTACCTTTACAGAAACTCTAGATAAGGCTAAGAATCAGGGGAAAATAGAAGTAAAAGAGGATAAATCAACTTCAATGAGAACTGATGGAAATAATGTAGATTTAGAAAGTGAAAAGGTTAATCAAGCTGCTAACTCACTTATGTATAACGGGTTAGTAAGTATTACTAATACTAAACTAGCCATAGCTAGAACTGCTATAACAGGAAGGTAATAAATATGAGTATATTTGGTGGGATGAGAATTAGCGCAAGTGCACTTTCAGCAGAGAGATTAAGGTTGGATGTTATATCTTCTAATATTTCCAATGTTAGAACCACAAGAACTGAGGAAGGTGGAGCATACCGTAGAAAAACAGCAGTATTTGCAGAGAACTATGATAAAAAGATGGGTATGCTTGGAGTAAAAACAGTAAAAATCGAGGAGGATAAATCCCCATTAAAAAAGGAGTATAATCCTCATCATCCAGATGCAGATGAAGAAGGGTATGTTGAATATCCTAATGTAGATTTACTTGTTGAAATGTCTGATTTAATATCAGCTTCAAGGGCATATGAGTCCAATGTTGATACTTTAAATGCACAGAAAAATATGATTTCGAAAGCTTTAGAAATTGGAAGATAGTGAGGGGTATTATGGATATACAGTCGATTGGAAAAAGTTCAATATTAAATAATGTTAATATGCGAAAGTCTGTTGAAGAAAATAATAAGGAAACAAGCTTTTCTCAGGTTATAGGGGAGGCAATTAATAAGGTTAATGATGCTCAGATAACTGCTGATAAGAAGGTTGAGGGATTTATAAAGGGTGAGAATGTTAACATGCATGATGTTATGCTTTCAATGCAGGAATCACAACTATCTATGCAACTTCTTATAGAAGTAAGAAATAAGGTGGTAGAAGCCTATCAAGAGATAAATAGAGTACAACTCTAATTTTCTCAATTAAGAGGTAAATAGTATGCAGAATTTTGTACAAAGCATAAAGGATTTCGCAAAAAATACTAAGGATAAGTTTAAGGCATTAAGTAAAAATAAAAAATATGCCATCATAATTGGAATTGTAGCAATAATATTAGCTGTAATTTTTAGTGTGACTTACGGTATTAAGAATAAATATGGAATTTTATTTTCAGGATTAGATAACTATGATGCAGCGAATATTTCTAAAACCCTTGAGGATAAAAGTGTTGAAACTAAGATTAAGGGAGATACGATTTATGTCCCTAGAGAACAGGTAGACAAGCTTAGACTTGAGTTATCACCTACAATAACAAATGGTTCAAAGGGATTTGAATTAATGGATGAGGGTGCAAGTTTATCTATGACCGATGAAGAATTTGAAATAAAAAAACTTAGAATGCTTCAAGGAGAGCTAGAAAAAACTATAAAGACTTTTCCACAAATAGATGATGCAAGAGTACATATAACTCAAGGTGAAGAATCTGTTTTTAGCAAAAACAGTAAGGTTGGGAAGGCTGCTGTATATGTGTCTCTTAAGAATGGAAAAGATTTAGATGAGACTCAAATAAAGTCAATAATTTCTTTGGTTTCTGCAAGTGGACGAAACATTCCTAAGCAAAATATTGAAGTAATTGATCAAAATATGAATCTGTTATCAGAAGGAATCTACGATAAAGATGGAAATGCTGTTAAGGGCATGGGACTAGCAGCTTCAAGGAATGCTGAAAGAGAACTAAGTGACGAACTAAAGAAATCTTTAGTAGAAATGTTAGAACCTATTTTTGGTAGAAACAAAGTTAAAGCTACGGTAAATGCAAATTTGAATTTTGATACAGTTGAAAAAAGTGAAATAAAGGTTGATCCAGATAAGGTAATTAAATCTGAAATAAGAAGTGAGAATACATCAAAAGATGGTGCACAAACAGGTTCACCAGTTGATAACAATATGAATAATACTGCAGGTGGAGAAAATAGCGGAAGTTCTTCAAAGGAAGAACAGATTGAGTATGAGGTAGGGAAAACGGAAACCAAGACCATAACAACCTCTGGAGAAGTAAAGAGACTAACGGTATCAGTTGCTATTGATGGAAACTTACCAGCAGCTAAAATAGCTAGTGTTGAAAAAATGGTTGCTTCTGCCATAGGTATGAATACAGAAAGAGGAGACGAATTGTCAGTTGTTGCTATGGAGTTTAATCCAGATGCTAACAATGTATTTGACGACAAGGAAGCTGCACCAGAGACTATGAAACAAAAAATCATAAATATAGCGATAATTGCTGGAACTATACTTGCTGTTTTAACAATTGCACTTATAGCTTACTTAATTTATAAAGGTAAGAAAGATAAGTATGAGGCAGAAGAAGAACTTGAACTTGAAGATACAAATGATTTAATAGCAAGAATGGTCAGAGAAAAGGAAATTGAAAAAACAACAGAACTTAGCTTAGAAGATGAAATTAAGGTGATTGTTTCTCAAAGTCCAGAGGAAGTAACTAAGCTGATCAAGACTTGGTTAAATGACTAAAGGTAGGTGATAAGGGTGTATAAGGAAATTGTAAAAGGGGAAAATGCTTACGACTTAGGTGCTTTAAATAAAGAGGATATAAGTGGAGCAAAAAAGGCAGCTGTAGTATTAATGACTATAGGGCCAGAACTATCATCTAACATTTTAAAGGAATTGTCAGATAAACAAGTACAGAAGATTGGAGTTGAAATTGCTAATCTTCATAAAGTTACAGCAAAGGAAAGAAGAAAGATTCTAAAAGAGTTTTTAGATATAAGAAAAAGCAATGAGTTTTCTATTGAGGGTGGTATTGATTATGCTAAAAGCTTATTACAAGGTGCCTTTGATGATTCAAAAGCCAGTAAGCTTATGGAAGGAATAAAATATGAGACTTACACAAAGGTATTTACATCAGCAAGAAAAGCAGATGCTAATCAAATACTTAGTTGTATAAAGGGTGAAAGTGCTCAGACCATAGCAATCATTTTAGCACACATACAACCAGAAAAATCTGCACAGATTATTTGTGCCTTGCAACCGGATCTTCAAAGGGAGGTTGCTTTGAAGCTAGGAAATATATCAACGGTTTCACCTGTAGTTGTAAAGGCTGTTGATACAATTTTAGAAAAAAAGTTAGCAGCCTTAGGAGAAAAGAAGGTAGAAGCTTCAAGTGGATTCGATAGTCTTCTTGATATCCTTACAAAGGTTGATGGAAGAACAGAGAAAAATATTATGAATTTTTTAGAAAATGAAAATAATGATTTAGCAGAAAAAATTAAATCAAGCATGTTTGCCTTTGAGGATATTGTTGGACTTGATAGTCAATCAATCCAAAGAATTCTTAAGGAAGTTAATCTTAAGGATGTAGCAGTTGCCCTTAAGGGGGGAGATGGAAGAATATCCGATATTATATTTAGTAATCAATCTTTAAGAGCTGCAGAAGTACTTAAGGAAGAAATAGGCTTACTTGGAGCTGTTAAGGTATCTCAAGTTGATGAAGCTAAACGTAATATTGTTAAGATTATCAGGAGACTTGAGAGAGAAGGCTTGATAAGCATAGCTAAGGGAGCGGAGGATGAGTTCGTTGTCTAGTAATGTACTTAGAAATAAAGATATACACATTGATGGCAAGGTAAGTTTGAAGGTTTCATCAGGAGGAGAGATTTTAAGTATTCCAGATAGACTTATAAGAGAAAGAGAAGATATAGAAAATAAAATTAAAGAAGTCAAAGAGGAATATGAAAAAATCTTTAAGGAGCTTCAAGAAAAGAGAGAAATAATGATATCAGAAGCTAATGAGCAAGCAAAGATAATAGAGAAACAAGCTTATGAATTAGGATATGAACAAGGTACGAAGAATGGTTATGAGGATGGATATAAGGAAGCCTATGAGAAGAATGTAGATAAGGCTATGGAAGAAAGCAGAAGGATTAGAGAAGAAGGTTATAGTACTCTTTTAGAAATTCACAATGAAGCTGAAGCTTATATCATAGAAAATAAAAAGAGCATTCTTGAAATAGGAGTAACCATTGCAGAACAAGTACTTAGAGATAAATTTGAAGAAAAGGATGCAATGAATTCTCTACTTGAAAATGTAATAAAGGAATTTAATCAAAAGAAGGATTTAATTATTAAAGTAAATCCAATCTATATCGAAGAGCTTCAGAAAAGTGTGAAGGAGATGGTTGATAGATTTGATCTTTCACAAAAGATTTTTGTTATTTCTGATGGAGCAATAGAAAAGGGAAATGCAGAAATAGAAACTACTGGAGGAAGATTAACTGTTGGTATAGATAGTGTTTTAGAAAAGGTTAAGGCAGAGCTGCTATAGAGGAGGCTGTATGATATCTATAGATTTTAATAAAACACTTGAGAAGATAAAAAATATTACACCCTATATTTCAGAAGGTAAGGTGAAAAAGGTAATAGGACTTACTGTGGAGGTTGAGGATTTAAAAACCTCTGTAGGAGAACTTTGTACAGTTTATAACCAAAGCAATCAGCCTATAAGCTGTGAGGTGGTTGGCTTTAGGGAAAATGAAATAATTCTAATGCCCTTAGGTACCTTAGTGGGAATAGGGCCAGGATGTAGGGTAGTTGCAAGTGGAAATCCTTGTAGTGTTAAATGTAGTGATGAACTTCTAGGGAAGGTTATAGATCCCTTAGGATTACCTATAGATGGCAAGGAGATAACTTCTGGAGAGAGATATAGTTTATTTAATAAACCACCAGATCCAATGAAAAGAAAAAGAATAAAAAATATAATGTCCACGGGCATAAAGGCAATAGATGGCTTTATAACTTGTGGAGAGGGTCAAAGAATAGGAATATTTGCTGGAAGTGGAGTTGGAAAAAGTACAACTCTTGGAATGATAGCAAAATCTGCAGAGGCAGATGTTAACGTAATTGCTCTTATAGGGGAAAGAGGTAGAGAGGTTTTAGATTTCATAGAAAGAGATTTAGGACCAGAAGGAATGAAAAAATCTGTTGTTGTATGTGCAACCTCAGATAAACCACCTTTAGTAAGACTTAAGGGAGCTTTAACTGCAACATCTATAGCAGAATATTTTAGAGACCAAGGTAAAAAAGTAATATTAATGATGGATTCTGTAACGAGATTTGCCATGGCTCAAAGGGAAGTTGGACTTGCAATAGGGGAACCACCTGCACAAAAGGGGTATACACCTTCAGTTTTTGCAGAGCTTCCAAAGCTAATGGAAAGAACAGGAGTTTCAGATGTTGGATCAATCACAGCTTTTTATACAGTGCTAGTAGATGGAGATGATTTTAATGAACCTATAGCTGATGCTGTAAGGGGAATACTTGATGGACATATAGTTTTATCAAGGGAATTAGCTCATAAAAATCATTATCCAGCAATAGATGTTTCCAATAGTGTCAGTCGTTTAATGAATGATATTTGCGAGAAGGAGCATAAGAAAACTGCATCACATGCAAGGGATTTATTAGCAACATACAAGGAAGCTGAAGATTTAATTAACATAGGAGCTTATGAGCATGGCTCAAATTCTAAAATTGATAGATCTATAGAGTATATAGATAGAATTAATGGATTTTTACAACAAGGAATAGATGAAAAGAGTTCCTTTGAAGAAAGTGTAAGTAGTTTATTAAACATATTTAGATAGGGGGATTAAACTTGGAAGACTTTAAATTCAGACTTCAAAAGGTCTTGGACATAAGAGTTAAAAATGAAGATGAAAATAAGATAAAATACTCTAAGGCTCAAAGTGAAAAAAGAGCCGTAGAAAAGGAATTAGAGGATTTAAAGTTAAGCTATCAGAAATATTCAGAAGCCATTCATATAGAGGATGGTGTTGAAAGAAGCATAGTTTCAAATTACTTGAGTTTTGTATCTAATATGATTGAGAAAACAGACAGTGAGTTACATGAAAAAGAGGTTTTAGTGAATGAGGCTAGGCTTGAACTTCTTAATAGTCAGATTGAAAGAAAATCTATAGAAAAGTTAAAAGAGAATAAGTATAAGCTTCATAAAAAGGAAGTTGACCATAAAGAACAAGCTATTAATGATGAGTTTGGAATGTATTCTTATTTTAGAAATGTAGTTCAGAGCCTTTAGGAGTTAATTAGTATGAAGATAGACATGTTACCAATGGCAGTTAATTTCGGTAACTGCGAAGAAATAAAAACAGATAAAGAAAATAGAGGTTTTCTAAATTTTCTGAATAATAAAATAGAAAGATCCTCAACTGATAAAAGTGAGAATATTAAAGAAGTTGAAGTTAATGATAGTCATAAGGACTCAGAAGATGAACTTATAGCTCTTATGACTTCAATACTAAATGCTTTAGGAAAGTTAGATAATAATCAATTAGTAAAAACTAAGGATATTCCTGATTTGACTATAAATCTGGAATTACTTGAAAAGGTTCTTGTTAAATTAGAGCAAAAGGAAGGAATTAATGCACAAAATCTTGCGGAGTTTTTAAAGGGAAATAAACTTGAAGAGCTTTTAAGTGAATTAAATTTAGACCTAGATAAACTTGAATTAAGCAAAGAAGAAGGAACTAAGTTATTTATAAAGATAGTAAATAAACTAGGCGAAGGAAAAGCTTCTAGTAGTATAGAGAAGGGTGGAAATGGATTAAAACTAGAAGAACATAGTGAAGTTAATGATATAAAAGCTGCAAAGAATATACAAGGTGCAAAGGATATTCAGGGAGCAACCATAGAGAACTCTGAGAGCTCTAAAGTTCATGATAAGCCTTTAGATATTAAGGATAAACTATTTGACCTTGGAGCATTTAAACATAGAAATATTGTACTTGAAGAAAGACCATCAAATTCACAGGGAGAACTTAGCTTGTTAAATAGAATAGCTTTTTCTTCAGATAGTAAAGTAGAAATACCTAAAGAGGCAGCACCTACTGTAGTTAGAAATGAGTTTTTAGGGGCTGATATGCTAAAGGTTGTAAAGTATATAAGCAATAACAGGATAGAAGAGCTAAGTGTAAAAATTACACCTAAAGAACTTGGAGAGGTTAGTATAAAACTTTTAAAAGCTGAAGATAACAATGAGTTAATTATAACCTTAGCAAACAAAAAAGCATATGAGCTTATAAAGGATAATGTTGCTGATATAGAAAAACATATATCTAACTTAGATATAAAAATAAAAGAGGTAGTTGTGCAAGTAAAAAATGAGGTTTACAGTGATTTTTTAGGAAACTTTAATGAACAGTTTAACAAAAATAATTCAAGACAACAACAAAAGAATAACCTTACTAAGAAAGAAAGTTCCTTTGAGGAAGAGCAAGAAAATCAGGGGGATGAGTCTAATATTAATTTGCTAGTGTAGAAGGGGTTTGTATTACATTCATAGGAACATAGGGAGGTAATCATGGAAATAAGTAACGTAAGAAGTGTGAAAGATAAAACGGAAAATGGAACGCCAATAGTTCAACCAGGTAAGGAAACAGATAAAGATATATTCCTAAAAATGCTGGTTGGGCAAATGACGCATCAAGATCCATTTAATCCTCAAGACCCAACACAATACATCACTCAATTAGCTCAGTTTTCAACACTAGAGCAGATGATGTCAATGAATGATGGACTAGAGTATCTTGCTACAGTAAATAATGGTGTTTTAATCAATAGTGCGCTATCAACCTCATCAGCCTTAATTGGTAAAGAAATTGAACTTTGTGTTAAAGGTGATAAGGGTGAAAAAGTTGATTATTCAGGAGTTCTTAAGAGTGTATCAATTAAAGATGGTACTGTTTATTTAGAAGTTAAACTTAGTGATACAGGAGAGACAAAGGAATTTCCATATTCATCATTAGTTAAAGTAAAAGACAATACTGAAAGTTAAAAGAGGACTTGTAAAGGGGAGGAAATAAAAATGTTAAGATCAATGTATTCAGGAATAAGTGGAATGAAGGCAAATCAAACTAAAATGGACGTGGTAGGTAATAACGTAGCAAACGTAGGTACTACAGCATTTAAAAAGTCAAGTGCAAGATTTACAGATGCTTTAAATCAAACTATGATCCATGCTAGTGCACCAACTGGTGGAATGGGAGGAACAAACCCAGGACAAGTTGGAATTGGTACTAAGGTTGCAGGAATTTACAAGTATATGGGACAAGGATCTTTACAGCCAACAGGTAGGGTAACGGACATGGCTATAGATGGAGATGGATTTTTCGTAGTTGAGAAAAACGGGCAAGTAGCATTTACAAGAGATGGATCATTTTCTTTAGATAAGGGTGGAAACTTAGTTACTGCTGATGGATATAGAGTTTTAGATGATGCAGGAAACCCAATAGTTATACCAACCACTATCAATAATGGAGGAAAGGATAAAAGTGTAATATCTGTAACAGTGTCTAAGGACGGGAATATATCCTTAGGACTTGAAGATGGTACAAAGGTAGAAAATCATTCTAAACTTAGAATTGCTGTATTCCAAAATCCAGAAGGATTAACAGCTTTATCAGGAAACTTATACGGTCAGTCTTCAAACTCAGGGGATCCTATATATAATGCAGAGCATGGCTCAATAATTCAAGGAGCTATCGAAATGTCTAATGTAGATTTATCGGAAGAATTTACAGACATGATAGTTACTACAAGAGCCTTCCAAGCATCAAGTAAAGTAATCACAACAAGTGATGAACTTTTACAAGAAATTATAAATCTTAAGAGATAAGTAAGAGGGAAATTATGAGAAAGAAAGATATATTAACACCGATAGGAATTCTACTGGGTACAGGACTTATTATTTATAGTATATCTGGTGGAGCTGGTGGACTTAGAGGGTTCTATGACCTATTATCCATATTTATAACTATTGGAGGGTCCTTTGCAGCATTAATTATAACTTATCCATTAGATGAAATAAAATTAGTATTAAGAATGACCAAAAACCTTTTTGAAACACCTTCCATAAAGAAGGTTGAGATGATAGAAAGCTTTAAAGAGCTGTCTATAGATGCTAGAAAAAATGGTTTACTTTCATTAGAAGGAAGAATAAGTGAAATTGACGATGAGTTTATGAGAACTGGTTTAGAATTAGTTGTTGATGGAATAGATACAGAGTTAATTGTTGAGATAATGAATAACAAAATTGACGAGGTAGTTAACAGACATGATAAGGGTGCTAAGGTTTATAAAACTTGGGCAGCTTATGCACCAGCCTTTGGTATGATAGGTACACTAATAGGTCTTATACAAATGCTTGCAGAGCTTGATAACCCTGATATGATAGCTAGTGGTATGGCAAAGGCTTTAATAACAACCTTCTATGGTGCTTTACTTGCTAACTTAATTCTAAATCCTCTTGGATATAACCTTCAAAATAAAGGGGAAAAAGAAGCTGAAAACAGAGAGATGATGTTAGTTGGAATTCTAAGCATTAAAAATGCAGAAAGTACAAGAGTATTAGAAGAAAAGCTAATGAGCTTTTTAACTGAAAAAGAAAAGCGTTTATATTTAGGTAGTAAAAATGTAGATAAGAAGGTCGATAAGAATGTCGCGTAAAAGAAAAAGTAAAGATGAAGGACTATCAAGTTCTTGGATGGATACCTATGCAGATACCATTACTTTATTGCTAACATTTTTTATATTACTATATACCTTCTCAATAGTTGACAATGAAAAGCTTAAGCTAGTTGGAGCGGCGTTAAGAGGACAAGTTGAAGGCGTACCTATGACCAACGAAAAATTAGAAGATATACCAGAGGATCTTACTCCAGGTATTGGAGCAAAAAATCCTTATGATTTATTAGTTGAAAAAGTTACGGATTTACTGGAAAAAAACAACTTAAGTGATGATGTAAAGATAAGAGAAGAGGATGCTGGAGTAATTCTTCAGCTAGGAGATAGTATCTTGTTTGATACAGGACAAGCAGAATTAAAGACTGGTTCTTATAAGATACTTGATGTAATAGGTACATTAATACCACAGATTGATAATGAAATTATGGTTCAAGGTCACACAGATAATAGACCTATAAATTCTTCAAAGTATCCTTCTAACTGGGAACTATCATCAGCTAGAGCCCTTGCTGTTGTTAAGTATTTTATAAATGAAAAGGGTCTTAGTGCAAATAGATTCTCGGGTACTGGATATGGAGAATATAGACCTTTAGTACAAAATACTTCAGATGAAAATATGGGTATTAATAGAAGAGTTGATATTTTAATAGTTCAACAAAAGGAGACTGGAGAATAGGGTATGGACAAAACGCTTATACAGTATTTAATTAATATTATTTTATTAGTACCAATTGTATTGTGTTTAATAGTGATTTCATTAAAATTAAGTAAAAAGGGCATAGACAACTTCAATATGAAGTGCTATGCCCAGGTCATAGAAAGATTCAATTTAAATAAAGATACTACCTTATATGTGCTTAAGATGGGAACTACTGGTTGCGTATTGGTTTCTTCAGCACATAATACACAGGTAATAAAAGAATTAAATGAAAATGAAATAGAGGAAATAATAAAAATGAAGAAAGATAAGCAAAATGTAATGAATTTATCAAAGATACCAGGCTTTGATATAAAGAGTTTTGCAAATAAAAAATTTGTAAGGGAAAAAGAAGATGGAGATACTAAAGGAAATATTAGCTAATGGTTCAGGATTAAATCCAAGCATACAGATAGTGTTCTTCATGACTTTTCTTATGTTCTTGCCAACAGTTGTAATAATGATGACAAGTTTCGTAAGAATAATAATTACCTTTTCATTTATTAAGTCAGCTTTAGGGGCTCAACAGAGTATTCCAAATCAGATTTTAGTTGGACTAGCTCTTTGTATGACTATATTTATAATGAGTCCTGTTATTAGCGATATTAATAAGAATTGTATTAAGCCATATATGAATGAAGAAATAAATGAAGAGGAAGCCTATATGCAATTGACAAAGCCTATATCAGCTTTCTTACTTAAGAATACAAGGGATGAGGACTTAAATTTATTTATAACACATTCAAGTATAGAGGATGAAAATATTCCCAAGGAAGATTTACCTTTAACTGTTATTGTCCCTGCCTTTGCTATAAGTGAATTAAAAACAGCCTTTCAGATAGGCTTTATAATTTATGTACCATTTTTGGTTATAGATTTAGTTGTGTCCAGTGCACTTATGTCCATGGGTATGTTCATGCTTCCACCAGCAATGATATCACTACCCTTTAAATTATTACTATTTGTAATGGTTGATGGATGGAATCTACTAGTAAAATCTTTAATTGAGAGCTTTGTGTGATAGGAGAACAGCTATGAGCGAAATAATGATAATGACAATTGTAAAAAAAGCTTTAGTGGCTGGAATTATGGTAGCAGGACCAATTTTAATGATATCCTTGATAGTTGGACTTATAATAAGTATTTTTCAAGCTACAACTCAAATTCAAGAGCAAACACTAACTTTTGTACCAAAGCTTATTACTATAATATTAGTTATGGTAGTTTTGGGACCTTGGATGCTTAATAAACTGGTTTTACTAACCAATGAGTTATTTGGCATGATAAGTAACGTAGTAAAGTAATGTATATGTTATTTATATTTTTTAGGATAGGAGCCTTTTTTATGGCTGCTAATGTATTTTTCCCAAGTGGAACACCTAAGATTTTCAAGGTATGTACTTCACTGCTTATATCTGCAATGGTGGGTATTAATATTGAAGCAAGTATAACAGTTGGGAGTACTTATGAACTTATAGTGTTTGCGATTCTTGAAACAGTTAATGGCTTAGTTTTAGGGTATATAGTAAATTTATGTTTTTACTCCTTAAAAATAGCTGGAAATTTAATAGATTATCAAATAGGATTGTCAATGTCGAGTACCTATGATCCTAATACTAATGCCAATGCAACAATTATTGAAAATTTTATGTATTTCATTGGATTAGTAGTGTTTTTTGGATTAAATGCTCATCATGTGCTTATAAACTCAATCCTAAATAGTTTTGAGATTATCCCAATAGGATACTCAATTATAGATAATAACTTTGGATACATAATTAAGGTATTTATAGAGTACTTCATAATTGGTATGAAGATAGCGAGTCCAATAGTTCTTATTCTTATAATAACAGATTTGATTACAGGAATAATTTCTAGGAGTATTTCCGGACTTAACGTTATGATAATAGGAATGCCTTTGAAAATGCTTATAGGACTTATTTTTATCATAGCAACCTTACCATTTATAATTAATGAAATACAGGAAATATTTAAAGGTTTAGGAAGCGTAATGGATGGTACTCTTAGCTTTAACCTTCAAGTGCTAAGTAGTTACTTGCTTTAGAAATTCGTATTAGGAGATAAGAGAAAATGTCAGCATCAGATAAAACGGAGCAACCCACCCCAAAGAGGAAACAGGATGAGAGGAAAAAGGGGAATGTTGCAAAGAGTAAAGAGGTTTCAAATGCTATAACCCTAGCAGCAGGGGTGTTTACAATTTTTATACTTGCTGATAGTGGAATAAGGTATCTTAAAATGTTTATTGCTTCTTTTCTAAAGTTGGATTTTACTACTGAACTTAGCAGTAACTTCGCAGGAGGATTACTAAAGGAAGGAATTTATGCCTTTGTAAAAATATTTTTTCCCGTAGCATGTGTGGTGATGGTCTTTGGTATTGTGTCTCATGTTATACAATCAGGATTATTATTTAGTAAAGAGGCTCTAAAGCCTAAATTCTCAAAGATTAATCCTATTGAAGGGATGAAAAACATGTTTTCTCAAAGGTCATTAGTAAGTTTAATTAAAAATACAGTATTATTAATTGCCTTATCATACATTGGCTATTCCTTTGTAAAGAGCAATTACACAGATATATTAAAAATAGGAAATGTACATTTTCCATATTTACTTTATGCAGCTATAGCATTAATAAAGAAATTATTTATGGTTGCAATACTTATTGCAGTAGTAATTGCAGTATTTGATTTTGCTTATCAAATATACTCCCATAAGCAGAAAATGAAGATGACTAAACAAGAAGTAAAAGAGGAGTATAAACAAATGGAGGGAGATCCTATTATAAAATCTCAAATTAGACAAAAACAAAGACAGATGTCTAGTCAAAGGATGACTCAGAATGCAAAGGATGCAACTGTTATAGTTACAAACCCAACTCACATATCTATTGCAATTAGATATGAAAGTGGAGTTGATGCAGCTCCAGTAGTTGTTGCAAAGGGAGCTGATTTATTAGCTAAGAAGATTAGAGAAATAGCTAAGGAAAATGATATACCAATAATCGAAAATAAACCACTTGCAAGGTTGATATATAAAGAAGTTGATGTTGACCAAGAGGTTCCATCAGATATGTATGAAGCAGTAGCTCAAGTGCTAATTGCTGTGTATAAGATTAAAAATAGATACAAGAAAAATTATTAGGAGAGTTGAGAATGGAGAAACTAGGCATCAAGAATAGGTTTGACGTAATTGTAGGTTTTGGAGTAATTGGAATAGTGCTTATGATAATAATTCCTTTGCCATCTTTTATCTTAGACCTTTTGTTGGTTTTAAATATAAGTTTATCAGTACTAATTTTGCTTATGACACTTTTTTCAACGAATATACTACAGTTATCAATATTCCCAACAATATTGTTGATAACAACTCTTTTCAGATTAGGTCTTAATATTTCCTCAACAAGACTTATATTAGGAGAAGGTTATGCTGGTAGTGTAATTGAATCCTTTGGAAGCTTTGTTGTAAGGGGAAATTACGTAGTAGGGATAATAATATTCCTTATAATTATAATCATTCAGTTTGTAGTAATAACAAATGGTTCAGGAAGGGTTTCAGAGGTATCTGCAAGATTTACCTTAGATGCTATGCCTGGTAAACAAATGAGTATAGATGCAGATTTAAATGCTGGAGTTATTGATGAAAGAACAGCACAAAAAAGAAGAAGAGAACTTCAACAAGAAGCTGATTTTTATGGTTCTATGGATGGGGCATCTAAGTTTGTTAAGGGGGATGCCATTGCCGGAATTATTGTAACTATTATAAATATAATTGGTGGAATGATAATTGGGGTAATGATGTTTGATATGAGCTTTGGAGAATCTGCTGAAACATTTATAAGACTTACCATCGGAGACGGTCTTGTTAGCCAGATACCAGCACTTCTTATTTCTACATCTGCAGGTATTTTAGTTACTAAGGCTGCCAGTGATGAAAGTTTTGCAAGTCTTGCAGGACAGCAATTAACTTCTATACCAAAGGCAATTATGATGACAGGTTCTGTACTTGTAATTTTAGGTTTAATGCCAGGATTACCGAAGTTGCCATTATTTACTCTTGCTATCGGTTGCATATTAATCGGAATAACCTTAAATAAAGATAATTCAGAGGTAAAAGAAGCAATTGAAAGTAAAGAAATAGAGGTTGAAGAAACAGGAACTGTAAATGAGGTTGAAGATGTATCGGAACTCTTAAATGTTGAACCTCTAGAAGTGGAAATAGGATACGGATTAATTCCATTAGCAGATGAAAGTAACGGTGGAGATTTGCTTCAAAGAATTTCCTCCATAAGGAGACAATGTGCTATAGATATGGGAATTATAGTTCAGCCTATAAGAATAAGAGATAACCTTCAGCTTAATCCAAATCAATATTGCATAAAAATAAGAGGCAATAAGGTTACAACCTACGATCTTATGCCAACTATGGTTTTATGTATGGATCCAATGGGATAGGGATTAGATATAGAGGGCATAAAGGCTGTTGAGCCAAGTTTTGGCTTAGAGGCTGTATGGATAAGCAAGGATAAGGTTGAGGAAGCCGAGCTTAGAGGATATACAATTGTAGATCCATCAACTATTTTAGTTACACACTTATTAGAAATAATTAAAAGTAAGTCCCATGAATTAATGGGAAGAGAAGAAGTTAAGGAGATAATAGATGCTACTAAATCAAGATACAGTGTAGTTGTTGAAGAACTAATACCTGATTTAATGACATTAGGAGAGGTACAGAAAGTATTTCAGAATCTTCTTAGGGAAAAGGTGGCAATTAAAGATAGAGTAACAATACTTGAAACCTTAGCTGATAATGCAGTTAATACAAAGGATATTGAATTACTTACAGAGTATGTGAGAATGGCTTTAAGCAAGGGAATTTGTGCAGAGCTTGTGGATGATAGTAATTACATAAATGTAGCAACTTTATCAGGAGAGGTAGAAAGACTTATTGCAAGTAATCTTCAAAAGTCATCAAATGGAACTTATCCAGCTGTTGATCCTGAAAGTACAAACAAGATTTTCAATAGCATAAAGGACATAAGTGAAAATGTTGATTTTTATAATAATAGACCAGTAATTTTAGTATCACCAAAAATAAGAGCACCATTTAAAAAACTTGTTGAGATGGTATTCCCAAATGTTGCGGTATTATCTTTAAATGAAATACCAAATGAGATACAAATAAAGGCACATGCAGTAGTGAATATATAGTGGGGAGGTAATTAAGTTGAATAAGGCTGAGAGAGAACAATGTATACTAGATAATATTAATTTAGTTAGATATATAGCATCTAAATATTATACAGAAAGTATAGGAATTGAGTACGAAGATTTAGTAAGCTATGGAACTATGGGTTTAATCGATGCTGCAAACAAATATGAGGACGATAGAAACTGTAAGTTTTCAACCTTTGCATCTATGAAGATAAAAGCTTCTATAATAGATGAAATAAGAAGACGTTCAGCAGTTTCAAGAAATGATGTGGCTAATATAAACAAATATAATTATGCTGTAAAAGAGCTTCAAAACAACTTATTTAGAGAACCTACTGAATTAGAAATAGCAAAGTTTTTAAGGGTATCAACTGCTGAGATACATAAGATAGAAAATAATATTCATTTAATGAGTACTACATCCCTAGATACGGTAATTTTTCAAGGGAATAATGATATAACCCTTGTTGATACATTGAAAGCTGAGGAAAGCTCACTACCAGATAAAAAGATTTTAGAGGATGAAAGGGTAGAAATACTAGCAAAAGCAATTGATATGTTAAAAGAAAAAGATAAGCTTGTGCTTTCATTATATTATTATGAGGAGTTGAACTTAAAGGAAATTGGAAGAATCCTTGAGGTATCAGAGTCTAGAGTGTGTCAGCTTCACAGTAGAGCAATAGTAAACTTAAGAAATGCAATGAACAAATTAAATTATAATATAGCTTAAGGGGGAGCAATTATGTTAAGAGGAATGTATTCGTCAATCTCTGCAATGCTAAATTTACAGGCAAGTCAGAGTGTAATAACAAACAACATGGCTAACATAAATACAACAGGATTTAAAGGTGAAACTGTAGTATCTAAAAGCTTTGATAAACTTATGCTTAGTAATAGAGATAAATACATTAATGGAGAGGGCAGAAAGCAAGAAATTGGAGGCTTAAATCCAGGTGTAAGAGTAGATGAGGTAAATACCAATTATGCTCAAGGAACAATAGTATCAACAGATAATGATAGTGATTTTGCTATAAACGGAAAAGGCTTTTTCACTATTGAGGATAAAAACGGAAACAGACGTTACACAAGAGATGGTGTATTTAAAGTAAATAGTATGGGATATTTAGTGACAACTTCAGGGGATAGAGTTTTAGGTGTAAATCAAGGAACTAATGCTTTAGAGCCAATATATGTTGGAGAGCAAAAGATATCCATGGACAATAGAAATAACATATTGCTAGATTCAAGGGTGGCGTATAAATTTAACATAGTAGATTTTCAAGATTATAACGCTTTAAATAAGGTTGGTCAGAACCAATTTGAAGGGAATAATCCAATAGCAGCTAATAATTATAATATACAAAATAAATCTAAAGAAACCTCAAATGTAGACCTTATAGATGTAACTTCAACTTTAATGTCAAATATGAGAGCCTTTGAAGCTAATCAAAAGGTAGTTCAAATTATGGACTCAACTTTAAGTAAGATAGCAAATGAAATAGGATCTATTAGGTAGGGGGAGAAGCTAATGTACGGGATGATGAATGTAAGTAAGTCTGGAATGAGTTCAAATCAAAATAAGTTAAATGTAATATCTAATAATATGGTTAATGCAACTACTACTGGATATAAAAGATTAGAGGTTGAATTTCAGGACTTAGTAAGAGAGAGTTTAAATAGAGATTCTTACCCTGTAAATAAACCTAATACTGACATAGGATCAGGGGTTAGATGTGGTAATGAGATAAGAAATACTATGCAAGGAAGCTTAAAACAATCTGGAATTAAAACGGATTTAGCTATTGATGGGGAAGGTTTTTTTAGAGTTATGAGACCCAATAACACCTATGCATATACAAGAAATGGCGAGTTTGCAATTGATGCTAGTGGAAAGCTTGTAGATGATTCAGGTAATGTACTAGATATACAATTTTATAATAATAACAGCTATGAAACTGCAGGTTTAACTAATGAAAACTTTACTGTAGATAAAATGGGACAAGTGTATGCTGGAGATAAATTGGTAGGGAAAATAAACGTATATACTGGCTCAGGTGATAATGACTTTTTATCAGTAGGAGATAGCTTATTTGTTCCTAAGGATGGTGTGAATTTAAATTTAGTTAATGACTCAAGTATTATGCAAGGCTACAAAGAGATGTCTAATGTTAACTTAGGTCAGGAGATGACTGATTTAATTTCAGTGCAAAGAGCTTTTCAGTTAAATAGTAGAGGAATGACAGTTGCTGATGATATGTGGTCAATGATAAATAATCTACAATCAAGGTAAGAAAGAGGATATAATATGGAAGATATAAAATTATATGACTTTAAAAAAAGTGAAAAGTTCTCCATAGAGAATATTAGATATTTTGTGGCTATGGCTGAGGAGTTTTGCAAAACTTCAAATATGCAAATAAGCTATGAAACTAAAAGTGACAGTTTTAAAATAGATTTAGAAAAATCAAGTCAAACAAATTTTGGAGAGTTTATAGAAACAGTTAATAGTAATAATGTAGTAGTTGAATATAGGATTTATCCTTTAGTAGAGAATTTGACCATTTTCTTTGATAAACATGTTGTACTTAGCTTAGTTGATTCACTATTAGGAGGAGATGGAAAAATTGAATCCATAGATAGGGATCTTACGAATATAGATTTAGAATTATTTAAGTATTTAGTAGATTGTTTACTTAGAAGAATATACATACCTTATCATTATGAAAGTATAAAAGTTGTTGATATATACACAAATACAGTTGAATATCAGAAGCTTAATAATAAAGATGTTATTTTCGAAGCATCATTAAATGTTGCCTTACATAAGGAGTCACTAGGTGCACTTAGATTTTGTATGCCATATAAAAACATGGAATCAGTACTTGGAGATTTAGTTAATAATAATATTAAGGGACTAAATAGATTAGATGAAGAGGGAGAAAACTTATTATCTAAAGACTCCTTAGATTTTACAAAGAATGTAGAAGTAGACATTTGTGCAAAGTTAGGAGTTGCAACAGTAAGTATCAATGATTTATTAAATCTAGAGTCAGGTGATGTAATCCTTTTAGATCAGAGGATTTATGAGGATATTACTGTAAGTGTGGGAAGCGCTGATGTATATAAAGCTAAAGTTGGGTTATTAGGAATAAAAAAAGGAATTCAAATAACTGATATAATTGATAAGGAGAGATAACAATGAATGAGAATATAGCTAGAGTATTAGATATACCAATAGAGATTACTGTAGTCTTAGGAAGAACAAAAATGGCTCTAAGTGAAATTTTAGAGTTAGGAAGAGGCTCTTTAATTGAACTTGATACCTTAGATAATCAAGATGTTGAGATTTTAGTAAATGAAAAGAAAGTAGCTTATGGACAAGTAGTTGTTGCTCAACAAAATTTTGGAATTAAAATAACTAAGGTACTAGAACCAGAGGATTTAGTTAAAACTTTGAAATAGACTTTTAAAATTTTACTTTGAGGTGTATGATGAAAATAGACAATGCAATTGAGAGAGGTAATAGATATATAGCATATGTAGTTTTAGCTGCATATGTAATTATAGGTATACTTTTATTGCCGCAAAAATTTAGTGTTGAAGAAATCATTGACACATCAATAGAGTCCTCGGAAAGAGTTGAGCATATTGAGGAAAAGCACTATTATGTTAGTGATGTTCCTTTAATAAATCAATTTCCCGAGCTTCCTACAGGTTGTGAAGTTACAAGTTCAACTATGCTTTTAAATTTCTATGGAGTAGATATTAACAAAGAGACCTTAGCAAATGAAATTTTAAAAGCTCCTTTGCCAGTATTAAGAAATGGCAGAGTTGAGGGTGAAAGTCCCTATGAATATTTTATAGGTAACCCTAGAGATAAGAAGGCATTTGGGGTATTTAATAAGCCTATATTTAATTTGATAAGCAAGTATATGGATGCTGAAAATATTACTGGATGTGAATTCTCACAAGTAATTGAAAAGATAAAGAATGGACAACCTGTTATGGCATGGATAACCAGGGAGCTTACAGAGGTACAATACACAAGTAGCTGGTATGTAAAAAATGAAGAATTCTGGTGGCCTAAGGGTGAACATACTATTGTTATTACCGGAGTAGAGGGAGATACAATAATAGTTAATGATCCTTATGATGGCAAGGAAAAGCGATATGAGTTAGAACGCTTTAAAAGAATTTGGGAGAGCATAGGAAGACAAGCTATTGTTATTTTGGAGTAAAGATGTGAATTTGATTCACATCTTTTTTTATAAGTAAAAACATAGTCTTTTTATTTTTGGTAATCATAAGACTTAAGATATAAAAGATAAAAATTAGAAAGAGAGTAGAGGAGAGTTATGGAAAAAAAATCATTTATAGGATACTTAAAAATTACCTTATTGGTCATTTATGTATTGTCTTTAGGACTGTTTATATGGAAGGGAAATTTCCTGGGAATTAGCATGGGTATATTTGGTATAGCTACAGTTATAATCTTAGGTTATATAAATAAAAGGATGCCTAATTTAGTGGATAGAAATCTTTTTGTTGTGTTGAATCTATTTGTGTTTTTTGCATCCTTATTAGGATCTAGTTTTAACTTTTATGATATTCCACATTATGATGATTTTCTTCATGTGTGGTCAGGTTTCATTGCAGTTGCAGCTGGTTTTAGCATATTAAGAGCATTAAATCCAACAACTAAATTTACACCCTTATTTACTATAGTATTTCTTATAATGTTTAGCTTAGGTGTAGGAGCTACATGGGAAATAGTAGAGTTTTTTATGGATACCTTTGCACATACTAATATGCAGGTTGGTGGATTACTAGATACTATGATAGATATGGTAGATGGACTGGTAGGAACAATAGCAATGGTTATTATACTTTGGATAAAGAAAGATATAAGAAGTTAAGTAAAAATAGAAAAGTAGTATTTAAAGGTGTGTTAAAATCTAAGATTTAGGGCATGTTTTAATATGATTTTTAACGTAATATTCAAATTAAATAGTTTTTTAAAGGAAGTCAAATGTTATCAAAAGCAAATGACTTCCTTTATTTTTTACTTTTAAATAAAGCTTGAGTGCTTTTGAAGCCTATACAATAACTAATTTATAGAGGGGGATTCTTTAGTAATTTAGCAGAAATACTAATACTAATTCCAGTAAGAAATCCACTTATTATACCATATAAGGTATCTCCAATATCAATTACATATATGCCAATAACTCCGATAATTAACATGATTATCAGTGCACAGCAAACACAAAAGAATGCTTTCAAGTCTTGTCTTATGGAAAGCCTCGAATTAATCTTATTTGTAACATTATATTTATCATCAATTTTAAAATATATAAATTGACTTATAATTATAGAAAGTAACATGGGTAATGCTTTAACTAATGAGTTAACCATAGTTTCTACACCTTCTTTTAAAGTATATTGTTTTGTAAATAGCATAAAATTAAGCATTAAGTTATATGTATTTATTAAATGTGAGCCTATATGCTATAATATGTTATAAATAGAAAAAATAAGTTTGAAACTTAAATTAACATTATTTTATTATCAAATCCATAGTTAAGTCAAGAGCTTCAATATGTGTAGTATATTAAATAAAATTCATTTGTTTTTTAGATTTATAGTTAAATACTAAAATTTAATTGAAGTAGTATATTCAGTTTTAATAATGATAGCAGTAAATTAAAAAGGAGATGAGGATTTAGTGAGGGATAAGTTTTAGGTACAAGCTCTTACTAGTAAGAAAATGAAGAAATTTAATGATATTTTTAAAATATTAATAGCCTATATTACAAGTTTTATTCTTTATCTTGCAACATATGAAATGCTAACTAAAGGAAAAGAAGTCTATAAATATTATCCATATATGAAGGGTTATGTTATATCTTTAATTATATTTACAGTAATGTTTTTACTCTTAATAAGAGTGTTTAAGGTTAATGTTAGAGGAAAAGCTATGGTTATTTTCATAGGAGTTATGCTAATTATTACTTTGATTTCAAATATAAATATGGAAACACTTATAGGGACAGGATGCACACCAGATGATCCTATTATTATTTTACCAGTTTTTATTATACTACCATGTATTATTATAGGTTTACCCTTTGTATCTTTAAATCAAATTTTAATCAATTATGATTTCTTTCAATATAGATACATTATTGTTCCATTATATTTATTAATGTTAGTGTTTCTCAGTGATGTGTTAAGCAAGATACCTAGGAATAGTAAAGAGACTTAAATCTATATATAAGTTCTAAGTAATACTTTACTGTGATGTTAATCTGTATATTTATTCTATAATACACGGTGCCTATAAATATGATGAAAATTGGTTACTAAAACATATATTTTAAAATAGCAGTGGATCAAGTTGTGGAGGCTTCATAAGTGAAGTTTACTTAACTTCTATTGCTTTTAGATTTAAGAGAAAGGAGGAAATTTATATGTTTATGAATTATTTAAGCATAGGTATAAGTTATTTAGTTATATCAATTCCTATAGCTATTATTTTGCTTTTAATTTATCATGGCATGAAATTTTTAATTGTAAAAAAGTTTAATGTTACAGCTCCTAAAATTCTATGCCAAATGGCTTGGATTGCTATTATAATTTCTATCTTAGGAATTACGGGGATAATTGGTGGAGATTATACTGTGACTTCCTTATTTCAGGGTACTTCACAGTTTAATTTTAGGATATTTGACCAGGGAATCAATAATGCAACCATATTAAATTTAGTATTGTTCATACCATATGGATTTTTAACACCTATTATTTTTGAAAAAATAGGTAAAAGGAGAATATATGGGGTGCTAATAGGTCTTGTATTTACACTTATAATTGAGTTTCTACAATCTTTTACGGGAAGGTTTGTAGAGTTAGAAGATATACTAATGAATACTCTTGGAACATATATAGGATATAGTATATCTATTGCATTAATAAGATATAAAATTAAAAAAGCGAATCAATGTGTCTAGGAGTGAGATTTTTTAGGGGAGATTTGGGGAATAAACAAGGGGGTATAATACATGAGGAGATATATTTTAAAAGAGAAAAAATTATTGCTTTTAAGTACAATTTTAACCATAATGGTTGCAGTATGTAACACTTCTATGGCTTTAATTATGAAGGAGCTTGTAGATGTAGGAACCATAAAAAATCTTTCTAAGTTTAAAATCTTAATATGTATAACGGCTTTGGTTATCATAGTACTTTTACTTAGTGAATATTTTAAGAAGGTTGTAAATAATACACTAATAAAAAAGTGGTCTATAGCCTTGAAGGATGATGTTTTTGAAGAGCTTTTAAAAAGAAATCCTAAGGTTTTCAATAGTGGAAGTTCAGGAAAATACATTTCTATTTTAACTAATGATGTAGATATGATTAAGGAGTCTTATTTTTCTTCAATAATATCTTTAATGCAAACTGTAATTCAGATTATTATAGGTGGTTATGCTATATTTAAGCTAGATGTAATCATAGGAATTGCCATAGTTGTTTTAAGTATTTTACCTTTATTTATTCCAAAGATAACAGAAAAATACCTTTCACAGAAAAAGGATTTTCAGTCAGAAAAGCTTAGTAAGTTCACATCTAATATAAAGGACATTTTTCAAGGTTTCAATGTAATAAAGAGCTTTAATATATATGACAAAATAAACAAGCAGTTTAAGAGAGCAAACTATGAATCTGAAGAGGCAGAGCTTAAATTCAGTAATTATAATAGCTTAGTAAATATTTTAACTGCACTTTGCTCATATTTAATGATATTAATTTCCTTAGCCATAGGAACATACTTGGTTATAAAGGGAAAGGCAACAGCTGGTATACTTATTGCATCAATACAGCTTATGGATATCATTAGTATGGCAGTTTTGGACTTTACCTATGAAGTAATAGATTTAAAGTCTGTTAAGCTTATCAATAAGAAAATTATAGAGATAGTAGAGGAAGATACACCTAGTGAAGAGGGTATAGAAAAATTAGATTTTAATAAGGAAATCAAATTTGAGGATGTAAGCTTTGCTTATGAAGAGGATAGAGAAGTTCTTAAAAATATAAATTTCTCCATGAAAAAGGGAGAGAAGTATGCAATTGTAGGGCAAAGTGGCAGTGGTAAATCTACTTTGTTAAGTTTACTTTTAAGGTATTACACAGAATATAAGGGCAATATTTATGTAGACGGGGTAGAGGTTAGGGAACTTAAGCTTAGCAATGTAAGTAAACTAATATCTGCAATTCATCAAGATATTTTTATATTTGATTCAGATATTAAGGATAATATATGTTTATTTAATTTTTATGAAGAAGAGGATATAAGAAAGGCAATAGAGCTTTCAGGGCTAGATAAAACCATAAATAGTTTAGGACTAGGCATTAATTCACAGGTTGGTGAAAATGGGGACAACTTATCTGGTGGAGAGAAACAAAGAATAGCTATTGCTAGAGCTTTAATAAGAGAAACACCTATTTTATTTTTAGATGAGGCAACCTCTAGTTTAGATAAGGAAATTTCCTATAAGATAGAAAGCTCTATTTTAAACTTAGAGGACATCACATCAATAGTAATCACTCATAAATTAAATGAAAGTCTTTTAAGTAGATATGACAAGATTATAGTTATGAAGGACGGAGAAATAGAGGAGATAGGTAGCTTTAATGAACTTATAAATAATAAAGCATACTTCTATAATTTATTTAATATTGAAGCTCAAGCAGTCTTGAAGTAACTAAAGTTAAGAAGCTTAAAGTATTAAGGTTAGAGAAATTTTCTATAAATAAGAAAATAACTATAGGAAATTAGAATAGCGTAAATTAATAAAAAGTATTGACTTATTACTTTTAAAGCATATAATAAAACATAAATCAATTAACCAATAAATGCTATGAAAAAGGAAAGTAGTGTATTGGAGGGTTACAGAGAGAAAGCGATGCTGAGAAGCTTTCACCTATAAGATATATGAAGTGCCCTTTGGAGCATGGATCCGAAATGGAGTTACACAATAGTTGAGTAACTTAAAAGTAGGAGACCACGGGTTCGCCCGTTAAAGCGATAGGGCATTATTATGTGCTTGAAGATAAAGTGAGATTCTTTTTGAATCTAATTAGGGTGGAACCACGGAGTAAACATAGCTTCGTCTCTAGATATAGAGACGGGGCTTTTTTATTTTGCCAAAACTTCAACAGCCTATAGTAAATGCCACTACCCTTTAATGTAATTTTAATACAAATATTCAATATTAAGGAGGAAAGTTTATGAGTTCAGTACAATACTTTAATGAGATAGCTGACAAATGGAATGTTATCCGAAGTGATTATTTTGAGGAAAGGTTAAAGTATAAGGTTTTATCAAAAACAAATGTAAAGGATAATGTAGTGGCAGATTTAGGATGTGGAACAGGATTTTTATCTGTGGCTTTAGCGTTAGATGCAAAAACTGTTTTCTCTTTAGATCAATCAAGAAATATGTTAAGACAAGCAAATGAAATTATGAGGAGTAAGAATTTTAACAATGTTTATTTAATGGAATCATCCTTAGAGAACTTAATTTTATTTGATGAATCTGTTGATGTGACGTTTATAAACATGGCTCTTCACCATGTTAAGGATGCTAAAAGAGCTATTGAGGAGATGTATAGAGTTATTAAAAGAGGTGGAAGAGTAGTTATAGCTGATGTTCAGGAGCATGATGGTAAGTGGGCTAAAGAGGAAATGTATGATGAGTGGTTAGGTTTTTCTAATTCTCAAATAGATAAATATTTAAAGGAAGTTGGGTTTAAAAATATACAAATAGAAAATACAGAGCTAAAGTGCAAAGGATATTCAAGTAAGGGTGAGTATACTGAAGCAGGAATATTTATTGCAGCAGCTGATAAGGAGGAATAGATATGAGAATTAATTCATTATTGATACATGGTGGTATAGATGGAGATGAACTTACAGGAGCAGTTAATATACCAATATATCAAACTTCAACTTATAAACAAGAATCACTTGGAGAAACTAAGGGATTTGAATATTCAAGAACAGGAAACCCAACAAGATATGCTTTAGAGAGTTTAATAGCAGAGCTTGAAGGTGGAAAAAGGGGCTTTGCCTTTGCTTCAGGAATGGCTGCAATAACAGCAGTTTTATCATTGTTAAAGTCGGGAGATAAGATAATAATACCGAATAATTTGTATGGTGGAACTTTTAGAGTTTTAGATAAGGTATTTAAGAATTATGGTGTTGATTACATCATAGTAGATACCACGGATATAAAAAAAATAAAGGCAGCTGTAGATAATGAGGTAAAGGCTATATTTATAGAAACACCTACAAATCCACTTATGGATATTACAGATATTAGATTCGTAGTTGATTTAGCAAAGAGAAATGGAATACTGACAATAGTAGATAACACATTTATGACACCATATCTTCAAAAACCTATTGAATTAGGAGCAGATATAGTAGTTCATAGTGCTACAAAATATTTAGGAGGTCATAGTGATTTAGTTGCTGGCTTAGTAGTTGTAAAAGATGAGGAACTAGGAGAAAAACTACACTTTATTCAGAATTCAACGGGGGGTGTCCTAGGACCTTTTGATTCATTCCTTTTAATTAGAGGAATAAAGACATTGGGAGTTAGGATGGATAGACATAATAACAATGCAATAATATTAGCTGAGTTTCTAAAGGAGAGACATGAAGTTGAAAGTGTATATTACCCTGGACTTTTGAATCATAAGTTTCATGAAGTTCATAAGTCTCAGGCTCAAGGTTTTGGAGGGATAATATCTTTTAAACTTAAGGAGGAGGTAGATTATAAGGTGTTTTTTAAAACACTTAAAGTTATAACTCTTGGAGAAAGTTTAGGTGGGGTTGAGTCATTAGTATGTCATCCAGCTTCAATGACACATGGATCTATACCAAAGGATATTAGAGATAAAGTGGGTATAACAGATAATCTTATACGACTTTCAGTTGGCATTGAGGATGTAGAGGATTTAAAGGAAGATTTAGTAAATGGATTTAATATGGCTGTAAGGTAAGTTTTTTTATTAAAGTAAATTATTAAACTTTAAAATAAGGAGAGATGAAGATGGTTAAGGTAGAGAGTTTTTCATTGGATCATACAAAGGTTAAGGCACCCTTTGTAAGAAAGTGCGAAGTTAAGTTTGGAGAAAAGGGTGATGTAATATCTAAGTTTGATTTAAGGTTTATGCAACCTAATGAAGAGTATATGGATATAAAAGCTATTCATACTTTAGAGCATTTGCTTGCAGGCTTTATGAGGGAAAAGTTAGATGGAATAATAGATATTTCCCCTATGGGCTGTAGAACAGGATTTTATATGATTGTCTGGGGAAATATTGATGTTAACTTGATTATAGAGGCATTAAATTACTCATTAAATAAGGTGATTGAAACAGAAGAAGTACCTGCTGCTAATGAAATTCAATGTGGAAATTATAGAGAACATTCACTTGAAGGTGCTAAGGAGCTTGCTAAATTAGTACTAGATAGAGGGTTAAGTAATGAAATATATAGATAGTATACGAGAAATTATAGGCCACACTCCTATAATAAAATTAAATAACCTAGGTGTAAAAAAGTCTGTTAATATATTTGCTAAACTTGAGGGGCAAAATCCAGGTGGAAGTATAAAGGATAGAGCAGGTTTATATATGATAAAAGATGCAGAGGATAAGGGACTTTTAAAAAGAGGATACACAATAGTTGAGGCGACGGCAGGAAATACAGGAATAGGGGTGACTATGGCAGCTATTAACAAGGGGTATAATATTATATTTGTAGTTCCAGATAAATTTTCTATAGAAAAGCAAACTTTGATGAAAGCATTAGGAGCGAAGGTTATAAATACACCAAGGGAGTATGGAATGAGAGGAGCTATAGAGAAGGCAGGAGAGCTACTGTCTCAAATTCCAAACTCTATGTCCTTAAATCAATTTGATAATGAAGCTAATATAGAAGCACATTATGAAACAACGGCTCCGGAAATATATAATGATTTAGATGGAAATATAGATTATTTTTTAGCAGGGGCAGGTAGTGGAGGAACTTTTACTGGTGTTGCTAGATATTTAAAAGAAAGAATACCTAGGGTTACTAATATTTTAGTAGATCCAGAGGGGTCAACATTAGGTGGCGGAGAAGAATTTTGCTACAATATAGAAGGAATAGGAAATAATTTTGTTCCTAAAACAATGGATATAGAATTAATTGATAAAGTAATTAAAATCTCAGATAAGGAAGCTATGAGGATGGTAAAAGAGTTAGCATTAAAAGAAGGTTTAATAGTAGGAACTTCTTCTGGTGCAGCTATTGCGGCTGCATTAAAGTTATCAGATGCAATTGAGTATGGAAATATAGTTACAATATTACCTGATAGGGGGGATAGGTATTTCAGTAAAGGGGTATATTAATAGCTAAATTAATATTTTATATATAATGATTATAATACATCTATGAATATTATAAGTAACTTAAGAGTAAAGTGGAAATTCAATTAAGAAAATATAAATTTATAGAAAAGGCAAAATAATATTAAGAATAAAGACGACTGTAAATACATATATTTACAGTCGTTTCTTTATAAACTCACAATTAGTAACCCTTGAATTAAAATATTATTTAATTTATAAATTACACAACTAATATAAAGCTTATATGAGGGTTGGAAAATGACCATATAAAGAGTAGAAAGTATTATTATACTAATAAAAAAACTAATAAGTGAAATACTATGAAGATTAAAGAGAAGTTATGGATACTAAGGAGGAAGGATTTTGTTTAAAAAACTAAAGATAGAAAAACGATACATTACCTATGGAATATTAGTTTTAGTTTTTGGATTACTATTATTAATAGGATATAAAGTAATAAATAATAGTGGCAATATTTTAATGAGTTTAGAAGCTATTTTTAGAAACTTTTTTATTATAATTGCTCCAATTTTTTATGGATTTATTTTATCTTATTTATTATTTAGACCAGTATTATATGTTCAAAGATTATTCATTAAGCTTTATGAAAGAGCAAGTGAAAAGAAAGCTAGTGAGTCCATAGAAAGTGCTTTTAGAATACTTAGTATAGTAATTGTATTAGCTATTATTATTGGTACAATTATTTTAATAATTAACTTTGTATTACCTCCAATTATAGAAAATATAAAGGTTCTACTTGGAAAATTACCACAGTATAAAGAGCAAATAAATTTATGGCTTCAGGAGGTTGCTACTCAGTTAAATGAAAATAATATAGAGGTTCAGAGTACAGGACAGGTAGCTGATAAGATTGTTAATAAGGTTTCATTCCTTAGTGATAAGTTTTTAAGTTTTATAGCTAAAGGTATTATAGACTTAAGTTCCTTTGTTTTAAATTCTGTTCTTACTGCAATTTTTACATTTTATTTCTTAAAAGATAAGGAAAGTTTATTTGGAAATTTTAGAAGAATAAGAGATGTTTTAATGCCAGGTAAGGTCGGAAGAGCAGTAACAATATTTTTTAGAGATTTAGATGAAGTGGTTGGTAAGTTTTTAATTGCTGAAATCTTTGACTGTATTATAGTTGGTATAGTATCTACTATATTATTAGTAATTATAAAACATCCTTTTGCTATTCTTATAGGATTTATGGCTGGAGTTACTAATATTATTCCTTTTGTAGGGCCTGTCATAGGTGCAGCACTTGCCTTTGGGCTAGGGGTGTTTACTAGTTTTGGCTTAGGTGTAGCTGGAGCAATCTTACTTTTATTATATCAACAAGTGGATGGAAACTTCATTCAGCCTAAGATAGTTGGGGATAAAATAGGTCTTTCACCTATATGGATACTTATAGTTGTTCTTATTGGAGGAAATTATTTTGGGGCTATGGGTATGATACTATCTATGCCTATTGCAGGGCTTATTAAAATTTATTTTAATAGATATGCTGCACATAAAAGGGTTGTAAATGATAATAAACTGTAAAGCTAAGAGAAATATAGATGTATATACTTAATAAATTTATGTAATATACCTTTGAAAGGTATATATAACAAACTCTAAACTTCAGAGGCAGTTAAAAAGCCATCTAAAGTCTAGAGTTTAGTTTATCTGCAATGAAATATTTTATATCTCATAAAAATTTCTTGATAAAATAGTTTGTTTATTTTAATGTTAATTGCAGTTTTTCTATCCTCTTTTCATCTAGTTGTAAAATCTTAAAAATCAATGAATCGAGTTCGATTTCATGGTGTTCGTGCTCCTTAGGAACTGTTCCTAAAAGCTCCATACATAATCCACCTATACTATCTGCTGAATCAGAGCTTAAATCTAAATTCAAGTTATCATTAAGGTCATCAATAGTAACTAAACCACTAACAATATAGGTTTTATCATCGATTTTTTGTATCTCAGGATCTTCGTCATCAAATTCATCTGATATCTCGCCCATAACTTCTTCAATTAGGTCTTCTATTGTAACTATACCTGAGAATCCACCATATTCATCAATCAAAATTGCAAGATAGTTCTGAGTTGATTGTAACTCTTTAAACAAATCATCAATATTCTTAGTTTCAGGGACAAAATAAGGAGTCCTCATTATATCCTTGATTTTAACATTTTCTATTCCTAAAGATACAATACTAGCGAAAAGATCCTTGATATATAGTACACCAACTACATTATCAATATCATTTTCATAAACGGGAATTCTTGAAAAGTTTTCTTCTAGAATTCTATTAATATTATCTTTAAGATTAGAATGAACTTCCAATAAGAAAGTTTCTGTTCTTGGAGTCATAACTTCCTTAGCTAGCTTATCATCAAATTCGATAATGCTATCTATCATATTACGCTCAGTTTCATTAATAGCTCCCTGTTCTTCACCTATTTCAATAAGGTTTTTAATCTCCTCACGAGATACCTTTTCTTCAATGCCTTCAGTTCTTATACCAAAAAGTCTCATTATCACATTGGTTGAATAAGATAAAAATAATACAAAAGGATTTGTAAGCTTAGAAATAAAAATTATAGGTTGTACAGAAAACATTGCTATTTTCTCTGCGTTTTGAAGCGCGACCCTTTTAGGAAGTAATTCACCAAATACTAAGGTGATATAAGAAAGTAATATTGTAATTACTATAAGAGCAATATTTTCACTATATGGTATATTCATTTCACTTAATACTTTAGCGAAACTACCAGATATTGAAGTTGCTGCAGATGCAGAAGCAAAAAAACCAGCAAAAGTAATTCCTACTTGTATAGTAGCTAAAAAATTACTTGGTTCTTTTAAAAGCCTTTGAAGTAATAAGGCCTTTTTATTACCATCTTCTGCTAAAAGACTTATTCTTGTTTTGTTTAAAGATACGATAGCCATTTCTGCTGATGCAAAAAAAGCATTGATTAATACTAGAACTAAAATTAAAATAAAACTGCCACTCGGGCTACTGTCCATTGATAATTGCCTCCTTTATATAAAAACATAATAATAAGATTATATAATAAAATATGCATTATAACAAAAATTGTAGAACCCTTAAATAGGTCAAAAACCCTTAAATTTGCCATGATTCTATAGAGAACTTGTCCAATCAAACCCTCAGTATCTGTATCTAGCTAAATCAAGGCTTTTTATTATACAAGACTCAAATATAGATAGATCATAATAAGGAACTTTAATTTTATTTATAACTAATTCTTATTATAGAATAAATATAAATATTAATATTTATACAAAACTAGTATATTAATTAGAACTTATATGTTTAAATAATACTCCATATATAAGAATTAGCTTTAGTTACTAAATAAGTCATGAAAATAAGTATATATAGAATTGTAATTGAAATATATATACTTAAATTTTATTAATATATATATTGTGATAAACAGTCTTTATTCTACTTAGAGATAAGATTTAATATAGATGAAATATAGGTATTATTAAAGACTTAGTATATTAATAAGTTTCAATTAAGAAGCTATACTTTGAATTCTAACTAGGTTTATTTAATAACAGTTAATTCTAAATACGATGAAGAATAATTATTTAAATGTATATATTATAAAAATAAATAAAGCTGCTTTATTAAAAATAATTAATACAACATACTGTGCTAATTTTAAATTGCAGAGTTATGGATTGTATGTAAAATTCTTAATGAAACAGCTATATACATTTCAAATAGATATATTTTAATTATTAATAAGCTTAAGCTTTTTTACCCATATAAAATATTAATATAAATCCTATGATAGCTACAATAGGGCATGTAATCCAAGCTAAACCACTTGGCATACCTGGGAAAACTGATAATATGGATCCAGCTACAAAACCAAGTATAAGCATATAGGTTTTACTTGGGTACTTTTGCATTAATTTTTCTATTGCTCTTGTGGTTGCTAGGGTACCTATAATTACACCTATACCAAGAGGTATTAAAAATGGTACGTTAAAGGTTGTAATAGACTCAATTGTCATATCATAAATACCTAAGGTAAGAAGCATAAAGGAGCCACTTATTCCTGGTAAAATTAAAGCTACAGCAATAACGAATCCAGCTACACCTAAGAAAAGTGCATTAACTAATGGAGAGTTACCAGTAAAGGTTGAAGTTGCTGTATCTCCAGACATTAATAGTATAAGTAAAAAGCCTACTATAAGGTAAATTAAATCCGTAGAACTCTTAGATTGTTTAGTTGCCTTTTTATAAAGTAGAGGTATTCCCCCACCTATAACCCCTAAGAAAAAGAAGCCTATTTCCATAGGAAATTTATCTAATAAAAACTTAATTATATTACTAAATAAAGCAAAGGCTAATAAAGCTCCTAAACCTATTTGTAGTAATAAGGTAGTATGTTTTTTAATATCACTGAAAAAAGAACTTATAGCGTGAATTAGATCATCGTATATACCTAATATTATAGACATTGTTCCGCCACTTACACCTGGAATCAAAGTTGCTATACCTATGGCAATACCCTTTAAAAAATTAATCATTTTTCCCTCCAAAAGCACATATATTGTATTTAAAACTTACATTTGTACTTATATTTCATAACTTTATTAGAGAATAAAGTGTGAGAATGTAGCTTTTAATTACAACATATATAAACTTATATTTTCGTTACTAGTATAAAATTGATAATTGAATTATATAACTCTATAAATTTATATTCAATATATTACTATTTTAAATAAAATTAACACAAGAACATATTCTGTTAACATTTAAAGAAATTAAGAATAATTATAAAAAATGTAGCATATTTATTACAAGCTTGGTACAATAGAAAATAAGTTATGTAAATAATAATATAAAATTAAACTTTTTATATTTTTAGTAAATTTATATTGAAATATACAAATTTTGATGATATCATAGTACGAAATAACAAAATATTTTACCTAGGGTAGAGGTGCTGTAATTAAGAGTATCTATTATGAGTTGGCTAAACTGTGAGTAATAGAGAAAGGAATTATGGCCGAAGAGTAAAAAGTTAGCAAGGTTTTACTCTGGCTATATGTATAAGATATGTATGGCTGTCACTTAAGTAAGTGGAGAGCTACAGGGTCACGAGAGCGTGTTAAATTTACGATTTTAATGCAGCAAAGGTGTTCCTTTGCTGCATTTATTTTTTATCTGAATTATTTTTAAATTTGGATAATTATGAACCTAATGTAACAAAAACTCTCTAGGTAAATTATTATAGATTTTTTAAGTTAAGGGATAAACTATAAATTTTACACAGAGAGGGTGACTATATGGGAATAGTTGTACAAAAATATGGTGGGAGTTCTGTCTCAACCATAGAAAAAATTCAAGAAATTGCAGAAAGATTGATTAAAAGAAAAGAGAATGGAGATTCAATGGTTGTAGTTGTATCTGCAATGGGTGATACAACGGACGATTTAATTAATTTAGCTCATGAAATAAGTTCAAGTCCAGATAAGAGGGAGTTAGATGCTCTTTTATCTACAGGAGAGATTATTTCTAGTTCTTTATTAGCTATGGCAATTAAGGAAAAAGGGTATGAATCTGTTAGTTATACTGGGTACCAACTTAAGATTCAAACCACTGATAATCACGGAAAGGCGCTTATAAAGGATTTAGATGAAAATAGGTTAAAGGAAAGCTTGAAGGAAGGAAAGATTGTTATAGTTGCAGGCTTCCAAGGGATTGATAGTGAGGGAGATATAACGACACTTGGCAGAGGGGGTTCAGATACCACTGCTGTTGCACTAGCTTGTAAGATTGGGGCAAGTTGTGAAATATATACAGATGTTGATGGTATATATAGTGCAGATCCAAGAAAACTTAAGGGTGCTTTAAAACTTGATAGCATACACTATGAAGAAATGCTAGAACTAGCAAGTTTAGGTGCTCAAGTTATGCACTCAAGATCAATAGAACTTGCAAGTAAGTATGATATACCAATTTATGTTGGGCTAAGTACAGGAGATATAAGGGGGACATTAATAATGAACAACATGTACATGGAAAGTAAACCTATAACAGGAATAGCTACTAGCAATGAGGATATAGCAATAACTTTAAAGGATATAAATAGTAACGTAAATATTATATCTAATTTATTTAATAGTATTGCAGAAGAAAAAATAAATATAGATATGATAAGTCAAACATCACCTGTAGATGATAAGGTGAATATTTCCTTTACAATACCTAAGGATGAACTAGAAGAGTGTATGGAAATAATTAAAGTATATGTTAATGACACTCAAATTACCTTTGATGAAGATATAACTAAATTCTCAGTTGTTGGTATAGGAATGAAAACAACTTCAGGGGTTGCAGCAAGAATTTTCAAATTATTTAGTGATAATGATATTGAGGTAAAGATGGTAACAACTTCTGAAATTAGAATAACATGTGCTATAAAAAGAAGTGATGAGTTAAAAGCCATTAAATTAGTTGCTAAAGAATTTGATATAAGTAAATAATAGGAGGATGCCATATGAAACTTTTTGGATCAATGGAAATGATTAATAATGAGTTGTATGTGGGTGGACTTAGTGCTAAGAATATAGCAAAGACATATGGTACACCGGTTTATTTAATGGATGAAAAGCAACTTAGGGATAAATGTAAAAGATATTTAAGGAGTTTTTCTAGTAATGGTAAAAATAAAGTAGCTTATGCTGGAAAGGCATTTTTGACCCTTGCAATGTGTAATTTAGTACATGAGGAAGGTTTATGCCTAGATGTAGTTTCAGGTGGAGAATTATTTACGGCATATAGAAGTGGATTTCCTTTAGAAAAAATATATTTTCATGGAAATAATAAGACTATAAGTGAAATTGAAATGGGGATAAGCTTAGGGGTAGGCACCTTTGTAGTAGATAATTTTTACGAAATGGAACTTATAAATAAGATAGCTAAAGAAAAGAGTAAAGTTCAAAGAGTTATTTTAAGAATAACTCCAGGCATAGAGGCTCATACCCATGAGTATATAAAAACTGGTCAAGTAGATTCAAAATTCGGATTTACTATGCTAAATAATAATACCTTGAAGGCTGTTAAAAAAGCTATAGAACTTGAAAATATAAATTTTGCAGGACTACATTGTCACATAGGTTCTCAAATTTTTGATATACAGCCCTATGAAGATGCAGTAGATGTGATGCTGAATATAGTTCATAGCTTAGAGCAAGAAACAGGCTATAGCATGGAAGAGGTAGATTTAGGTGGAGGCTTTGGAATATATTATAAAGAAGGAGATACACCTAAGAGTATAGAAGAATTTTCAGAAGCCATATTAAATAAAGCAAAGTTAGTTGCAGAGGAGCTTAATATGGATTTACCTACCTTAACAATAGAGCCAGGTAGATCAATAGTAGGAAATGCTGGAGTAACTTTATATACAATAGGAACTATTAAGGAAATACCTGAGGTAAGAAAGTACGTAGCAGTTGATGGTGGAATGACAGATAATATAAGACCAGCGTTATACAGAGCAGAATATGAGAGCATTATAGCCAATAGAATGGTTTCAGAGGAAGTTGAGAAGGTTACAATCTCAGGAAAGTGCTGCGAATCAGGTGATATATTATTAAATGATACTAGTCTTTCAAAGGTTGAAAGTGGAGATATATTAGCTATAATGTCAACAGGAGCTTATGGATATTCCATGGCTAGTAATTATAATAAGATACCAAGACCACCGGTTTTAATGATAAACAATGGAGAAGCAAGGGTTATCTGTAAAAGAGAAAGCTATGAAGATATAATAAAAAATGAAGTAATATAAAGTATAGTAAGATATTATAATGTAGGTTCATATATCTAAGAAGTTTTTATTAAATCCTTATCAATTATGGTTAGTATTTTTGAATCAGGATTTAATAGCTCTATACTATTAGGAAAATTAATAGAGCCAAAACTTCTTAGATATATCTACAATATTAAAGGCTATTAAAAAAACAAGTGCTCTATTAATATTTTAATTCCCATGATGACTAAAATTACTCCACCTATTAATTCAGCTTTACTTTTAAAAAGGTCTCCAGATTTCCTACCTATAAATACACCTAAGAAACAAATTAAGAATGTAACTACAGCGATTATTGTACAAGATGGTATAACGGAAACTTGTAAAAATGCAAATCCAACTCCTACAACTAAAGCATCTATACTTGTAGCTATTGCTAAACTTATAAGTACTTTGTTGTTTAGCGGATTAAAATTTTCTTTTTCATCATCTGATTTTCTAGATTCTATAATCATTTTACCACCTATAAATACAAGCATTACAAAGGCTATCCAGTGGTCAATATTTTCTATGTATGATTTGAAGCTATATCCTAAGGCGTATCCTATTAATGGCATTACACCTTGAGCAACTCCGAAAAATGCTGAAATTTTAAAAGCATGCCTATTTTTAAATTCTTTAATTAAGATACCGCTAGTTATTGATACTGCAAAGGCGTCCATTGCTAATCCTATTGCAATGGCTAAAATTGAAATAATACTCATTATTTTTCCCCCTCTTTTAGTTGAGCTTTTTTACTTAGTATTCTTTTTAAAATGAGGTTTTAACCAAAATAAAAGAGACTTATGTATAGCAAAGCTATACATAAGTCTCACTATTTAAAACAGAGCCAGGTATATTACTATACCAGCATGTTGACCCTGTTACACATTCACGTGTCAGCTACTCCCTCATGATATGAAAAGGATTATTAACTTTTACTATATGATTATATATAGAAAACAAATACAAGTCAATAAAATCAAAGGGTACTTTAAGTAAAGTATATAAAATATCATATAAAAAATAAAAATGGCATATAAATCAGTATACATCATTAAATATAGACAATTGATTATATAGTGAAACAAGAAATTTTTAAAAAAGGTAAGGGGGGAGGATATGAAGCAAGGAATAAAAATATTTTTCAACATACTATTATATATTTTAATTGCTATTCTCATGACTGGTGTTGTAGGAGTATTTGTAGGATTGTTTGGTATTTTCTTAGGCAATTCTCCAAATGAGCTTAAGAGCATAATAAATAATAATATTTTTATACTAATAATAATATCCTATGTTTTTTCACTAATAATGTACAAAATGGTTTTCTCAATAAAAAAGGAAAAGTTTATAAAGAGATTTTGTTTTAATAAGTTTGAAAAAACACATCTAGGTTACATTACAATGATGGCAGTAGGCTTAAGTTTAATAGCGTGTTCAATTATGGCTATATTTAAAGGAGAGGGATCTGCTTATAACAGTGTACTAACTAATATATCTAGTAATGGGTATAAAATTTTCAGTGTAGTACTATTAGTGTGTGTTATCCCTATTTTTGAGGAAATTGTTTTTAGAGGATTAATATTTATTGAACTTAGAAGAGGCTTAAGTTTCGAGATTAGTGCTGTTATACAGGCTTTGATTTTTGGAATATGTCATATGGATGTAGTACAAGGTATATATACTTTCTTACTTGGATTGTTATTATGCTTTGTATATGAGGGAACAGTATCTATATGGTCTAATATATATTTGCATGGAGTATTTAATTTATTAGGTGTTCTTATAGTTCCATTAATAATGCCTAGCAATGTTATTATTCGATGCGCTTATATAATAATAGGAATAGCTTTAGTTGCTTTTTCTTCATATAAGTTTTACTCAGTAGTAGACATGCCTAGAAAAAAAGCTATTCAAAGTTTTCAACCAGAGTATTTTTTATAAGAAAAATTAAAAAAGTTCATTGTTTGAGGAAGATTTAGCTCATAATTTCAGTGATGGAAACATATAAATTCTTATAAATAATAAGGGGGAAATATAAGATGAAAGCTCAATATTATTATTGTAATCAATGTAAGAGAGTTTTTGAGGAATCAGGAGAATGTAAGTTTTGCAACAGCAAGGACATAAAGGTGCTTAAATTAGGAACATCTGTAAATATAATAGGAAGTAAGACAAAAGGGAAGTTTGTAAAAAGTATTAATGAAAATCTACAATTAATAATAATTGATGAGGCTAAGAATAAAGTATTAAAAGAAGTTAAGGCCGAAAAATTAAGAAAAGTTTTGTAGGTTATGAATTGGAAGGATTAAGTTATGATTGGTAGGAGATATAAGAAAAAATGCAAGAGGAGTAGGGATGAGGGTAGTAATGAATATAAAAAGATACCTTTAAGAAATATTTTTGTGCTTATTTTAGTATGTGTTATGGCTATTTCTGTTTTTAGTTTTATGCTTAAGTTTAAAACACAGCAGAAAATTGAAAATACATCTAGCACCATAGCAAATAAGCTAGAAGAATTATCAGAGATATCTTCATTAAAATATAATTACACCTCTGTTGTTGGAATTCAGGAGCATTTAAGTTTTGATAAATTAAAGATACCTTTTACAGAAAAATCCTTTTTGCTTCAGTATAATGGATATGTTAAATTTGGAACTGACTTAAGCAAAGCTAAGATAGACATAGATAGAAAGTTAAGCCATGTAAGTATTGATTTAAATAATTGTGCAATTTTAGATAGTGTAGTGGATATGAATAATTTAACTGTATATGATGAGAAATGGACAATATTTAATAAACTATCAACGCAAGAAGTAATTGATGAAATAGCTAAGGATCAAAAAAATAAAGAGACTCAATTACTTAAGGATGGTTATGTTGAAGAGTCTAATAGTAAAATTTCTGTTTTAGTAAGAGAAATGTTGTACTCTATGGGCTTTGAAAAGGTGGACATAAAGTTCTCTTAAACTAACTTAAGTATAACTAAGAGCTTTAAGCATAAGAGAAGGTACTGCTTCAAAAGTTTATTTTGTAGCAGTACCTTTTAAGTTACATAAGTTCTAATTAATATTATATATTTCTATTAATAGTTCACTTTCTTCTATAATGAACATCATATTTAAGATAGAAAAAAGATTAATTATTAAACTATATATAGTTACAAATATTTGAGATATAAATGAAAGTATCTCGTATATTAAGATCACTTATTTATTTAGTTATAGATATCTGAGAACTCTATTTTAATTTTCTCTACTTTATTAGTATGTGTATAAGTAGAAGGTCCATCTGAGTTATCATCATCATCTGTAAGCATAACAGGTAAAGAAATAGTAAATTCTGTACCTACATTCAATTCGCTTGTAACGGAAATAGTTCCGCCATGTAATTCAATAAGAGATTTTATAAGATACAATCCAATTCCGCTACCCTCATGACGTCTACTTAATAGAGGGTCAACTTGTTTAAATCGCTCGAAGATAGTGTTTAGCTTATCTGGAGGTATACCAGAACCAGTATCTTTTATGCAAATATCCACACTCTTATCTTTATCATAAATATTAACCTCAATTACATCTCCAGGTTTTGTGAATTTAGTAGCGTTAGAAATTAAATTTAAAATTATACGCTCCATTTTTTCACCATCTACGGCCATTAATTTTTCCTCTATCTCTGTATCAAAGATTATACTTCTACCCATAGATTCTACATAGTTTACAGTTGAAAGTGATATTGTTTCAACTACATCAACTATATTTTCATTTTTAAGGTTTAATTCCATGAAACCAGATTCAATTTTAGTTAAATCAATTAAGTTATTTACAAGTCTTAAAAGCCTGTAACAGTTTTGTTTAATAGTGCCAGTATATCCAATCAACTTATGTTTATCTAATTCTAAGTCGTTATTTTCAGTATATAATTTAAATAATTGCGCTGTTGAGAAGATTATATTTAATGGAGTTTTCAACTCATGTGAGATATTGGCAAAGAACTCCGTTTTAACCTTATCATTTTGAACAACCTCATCTACTAGTCGCTGATTTTCTGCAATCATATGATTAAAGCTAGAAGCTAGGACTCCTATTTCATCCTTTGAATCTACGGTAGCTCTAACATTTAAATTACCGTTGCTTACCTCTTCTATACAATCCTTAAGTTTATTGATTGGTTGTACTAAGGTATTAGCTAAAATATAAGCAATTAATGAGCCTATTATAAATACCACAATACCAACCATGATGGTTAGACATAACATGAAGTAAGACGGTCTTTTTAAGTCAGCATAAGTATTAACACTTACAATATACCAATCCCAATCTTGAAAATATTTAAAGGAAGAAACCTTTGTAACACCTTCAAACTCATAGGTTATTTGCCCATTCTTTTGCTCTATTATAGACTTAACAAAGGATTCCGCTGCAAGATTTTGATTTTTCATATATGGATGACTAATTAAATCTCCTGCACTGTTCATAATATAAACATATCCAGTATTTCCTATTTGTATAGATCTTAGAGTATTTTCTAAGTGCTCATCTAAGTATTTATATCCTAATGAAAATGCTCCTATAACAACATTTTTATCATTGACTAAGGGATGATACACAGTAGAGAACCATTCATCACCTAATTTTACTTTTCCATAATAAGATTTATTGCTTAAAAGACTTTTTAAAAGTTCACTGGAATGAGTATTAGGTGAGCAAGGATAATTCAAGTAACTTTCATTAAAGCTACAATTTATAGGAACTAGATCATTATCATCTAATACAAAAAACGTAGTAAATGTATTAGTTGAATCCGAAATGCTTTGGATTACTTCATTATTTTTAAAAATTTTAGTACCACCTATATATAAAGTAGGTAAATCTACTCCGTTTATAGTAGCTAGCTCATCATAATTCAGTGAGGGAGTTCCATAACTACTGATAAGTTTTTCAGCTAAGTTAACATTAGACTCCAAACTTTCAGATAATAGATTATCTCTAACACTAACAGTAGTTTCTAAGAGAGTTACAATAGTATCACTTTTCTCAGTAACCTCTTTGAAAATTGCATTTTCAGAGTAGCTACCTATTATAAATCCTAATACTGTTAATGAGAACGTGATTAAGAATATGTAACTTATTATTAATTTTGATTTTATATTCATTCTTAAGAAAATCACCTCAACTTTAATAATTTTTAACAAAGAAGTATCCTAAAATATAGTATAAGACAAAAAACGAAAAAATTCTACTTTTATAGTAGGAAAAAAATTATAATTTATATTAACATATGTATTTTTGTGCAAAAATATGAGGGAATATGGAGAAAAAATAATGTAAACTTAAATAATTAAGTCAATATATAGTAATGAACTTAGTGATATACTAGGTGTAAGATTTATTTTATAGAGGTGAAATCATGGATTATAATTTAAATATAGAAAAAATTAGCTTAAATAATGAAAAAGATATAATAGAAGTCAAAGAATTTTTAAAAGGATTTGATTTGAATTTAGATGAAAATATAGATTATACAGTGGCAATAAGAGCTCAAGATGAAATTAAGGCTACGGCATCAAAAAGTAAAAATGTATTTAAGTGTTTTGCTATAGCTAAGGACTTACAAGGTGAAGGAATAGCTAATAAATTAATTACGGCTTTAAATGATAAGCTTTTTGAAGAAGGAGTTTATCACAGCTTTATTTTTACAAAGCCTGATAATTTAGATTTATTTAAGGATATAGGATATAAGTTCATAGCAGAAGGAGAAGGTGTAGTGCTTTTAGAAAATGGTATGGACAATATTGAGAGATACTTAGAGAGAATTAAGAAGAAATACAATATTGATACTAATAAAGAACATTCAGCTTTAGTAATGAACTGCAATCCTTTTACTAAGGGTCATAGATATCTTATAGAAACAGCAGCTAAAAACTCAGAGCAAGTTTTAGTATTTATAGTTGAAGAGGATAAATCTTTATTCCCATTTAAGGTTAGGTATAACTTAGTAAAAGAAGGTGTAAAGGATTTAGAAAATGTCACAGTAATACCAGGAGGAGAGTACATAATATCCTCTGCTACTTTCCCAACGTACTTTTTAAGAGAAGAAAGTAAGGTGTTAAAGGGATTTACATCTTTGGATGCTAATATTTTTGGAAAGCATTTTTGTAGAGGTTTAAATATAGATAAAAGGTTTGTAGGAGAAGAGCCTTATTGTAATGTAACAAGAGCTTATAATGAAACTCTAGAGGAAGTATTAAAGTCCTATGGTGTTAAACTAGAGATAATTGAAAGAAAAAGTGAAAATGGGGTTAAGATAAGTGCTTCTATGGTTAGAGACATAATTAAAAAGAAGGAAGTAGAGGATATAAGGGATTTGGTACCAGAGGTAACTTATAACTTCCTAAAAAGTGAGGGTGCAGCATCAATAGTTGAAAAAATAAAGAAGAGTAATTCTGTTCATTAGGAGAGTGCTATGAAGGGTTTAGAGAGGATATTAGAAGCTAGAGAGAAAAGGGTAGAGCTACAAAGACAGTTACAAGAGGAGTATAAGCTTCCAATGCTTGTACTTAGAGCTAATATGCCAGGAATAGATAAGGACAATGAAATTTCTAATAATATTGTTGAGTTTATAAATGAACTAATACTGGAGATATTAAATGAAAAGATTATTTACACAACTTTTATTAATGAGGGGGAAGGTCCTATAATTATACATGTTGTGGACTTAGACTCTAAGGAGTTAAAGGGTATGGCAATTTCAATAGAAGAAACTCATCAGCTTGGAAGATGTGTTGATATTGACGTATATGATGAAAATAGCTGTGGAATAAGCAGAAGAGATTTAGGATATAGTGCAAGAAGATGTTTTTTATGTGATGAGGAAGCACATATTTGCGTTAGAAGTAGAAAGCATAATATAGAAGATGTTATTAAATTTATAGAGAACAAGTATGAGCAATATTGTAAGTATAGGAGTTAAACATGGAAAATATTAAGGTTAATAATTTCTTAAGCTATACCCTTGGAGAGTATGCTACGGAAGCAATGATGTATGAAGTTGCAGTATACCCTTCACCAGGGCTAGTGTCTCCTGTATCTAATGGAGCCCATGAAGATATGGATTACTATACCTTTTTAAAAAGCACTGCTGTATTAAGCAAGTACATGATATTCTTTGCAGAAAGTGGATTTAGCAAGGAAAACTTAAAGAATATTTTTAGTATTATACGGAAAATAGGCATAGAGGCAGAAAGGGATATGTTTAAGAAAACTGAAAACATAAATACACATAAAGGAATGATTTTCTTAATGGGTATAACCTTAGCCAATACTGCTAAAGCCTTATATGAGAATACAGGATTTTATAGTATAAAAGAAAATATAAAAACCATGACAAGGGGTATAGTTTCTAATGAGTTAAGAGAAATAAAGAATTTATATGAGAAGTTTCATGAGGTGGAAATCATTGAGACTAATTTAGGGAGAAAATTAACTTATGGAGAAAAGTTATATATAAATTATGGTATAGAAGGTATACGTGGAGAGGTAGAGAGTGGATTAAGTGTTGTATTTGATGGAGCACTTAAGGTGTATGAAGCTAATGAACACAAAGAAGAACATGTGAGAATATTAAGGACTCTTGCTTATTTAATGGGACACTGCAAGGACTCAACCTTATTACATAGACATAATATAGAAGTTATAGAAGAAGTAAATGCATTAGGAAAAAGACTTTTAGAAATAGAGAGCGATAAGGAATTCTTAAGAGAGTTAGAAGAAGTTAATAAGGATTTTAGTATTAGAAGAATAAGTCCAGGGGGAACGGCAGATCTTTTAGCTGTAACCATATTTTTGAGTAAAGTTAAGAAGGAAATTTTTAAAGAAGCCTAAGAGTGAATTAAAATAGTAAAGAGAAGAATTTATGGGCAGGAGTAAATTAAAAGTAGGTTACTCCTGCCTAATTTTTAAAACTATATTTAAATTTTTATATAAGTGGCATTTTTATATTTTTGAAAAATTATTCATAAATTCTATATTTATGCGAAAATTTCATGATAAGTGAATCTTTATTAAAAAGCAAATAGAAGAAAGAGTTACTATATAAATAATAAATACTAAATAATATATATTATCATTTGAAAACTCAATAAGGCTCATAAGAAAAAACAATAGCAAAGAACAAGTAAAATTGTACAAATATATGGAAAATAAAGAAAATTTAATATACAATAAATATATAAATATATAAAACGGCAATAGATGTGAATAACCGGTTCAATATTTAAACTAAGGATAAGTCTAACAAAAATAGTTTAACATTAGTTACTTTAATAATTATTGCTTTATATGTTAAGTTAAAAGTATTAAGAAATGGAGGGGACCATAAATGGAATGTGTAAATTTTAGAAACTATATGCATAAATATATAAATGGTGAACTTTCAGAGGAACTTAAGTTAGAATTTGAACAACATAGAGATGAATGTCCTATGTGCAAGATGTTTTTAGAAGAGGAGTTATATCTAGAATCTTTAATAAAAGACATTAAAGAAAAAGAAACTGAATATATTTGTAAGGAAAGTAATAAGAGGGAGAGTTTTAATGAAAAAAACACCTATAGTAGAAAACAAGCTGTAAATACTATTAAGGTAATGTACTATATAGCTCCAGCTATTGTTATTTTCCTAATAGGTTAAGGAAAAAAATACTAGGTATATTTTGTAAATATTTTTTAAAAACGTTGACCATTTTTATTCTTTAGTATATATTATTAGTATAATACCTTGTAGGGGTATATATTAATGGAGGTATTTCATTATGTTAGAAATAAATAAAAATAATTTTATTCAAGAAGTTTTAGGTGAAGATAAAGTAGTTGTAGCAGATTTTTGGGCATCATGGTGTGGTCCTTGTAAAATGTTAGCGCCAGTTTTAGAAGAAATATCATCAGAAATGAAAAACGTTAAATTTGTTAAGATTAATATAGATGATAATCCTAATTTAGCACAACAGTTTAGAGTAGCAAGTATACCTACACTTATGGTATTTAAGGATGGGGACATAAAAAATAAAATTGTTGGGTTTAGACCTAAAAGTGAAATTGTAGATTTAGTAAGTAAGCACGTTTAATATTTAAAATGGTATGTAGCATAAACTACATACCATTTTGTTAATTATGAAGTAAAATACAAATTCTAGAGTTAATATAATAATGTGTATATTAGTAGTAAGATACATATCATAAGTAAAAGAACTAAGAAGTTAAAAAAATAGAGAAAAGCTATGAGAGGCAAGGGAATAGATTTCATAAGATAAAGAAGAAGCAAGAAGGAAAAGGGTTAATATTTTAAAATATAGAGAAAAGTAAAAGAAGATAAGTAAAATATAAAAAGTTACATAAGATAAATAATGAATTGATTGGAAATATAAAATTTAGAGGTGATATTATGGAAAGATATGATATAGCTATAGTAGGAAGTGGCCCTGCTGGATTAGAAGCCGCTATAAATGCGAAAATAAGAAATAAAAGCTTTATACTTTTTGGAAGCAAAGATTTAACTACAAAGTTACTTAAGGCGCCTAAGGTTAATAATTATCTTGGATTTTATGGCAAGACAGGAGCAGAAATTAAAGGTGAATTTGAGAAGCATTTAGAGTTTATGGGTGTAGAATTAACCCCTGAAAGAATAAATGCAATATACTCAATGGGTGATTATTTTGCTTTAATGGTAAATGAGAAAATGTATGAAGCTAAGACAGTTATATTAGCTACAGGTATGTCTTATTCTCAACCATTAAAGGGTGAAGAAGAGTTTTTAGGAAAAGGTGTAGGATATTGTGCTACTTGCGATGCTCCATTATATAAGGGTAAGGTTGTAACTGTAGTAGGATACAATAAAGAGGCTGAAGAGGAAGCTAACTATGTTAGTGAACTTGCAGCTAAGCTTTATTATGTACCTATGTATACAGGTGAGTATAAATTAAATTCAAATATTGAAATAGTAGAAGATAAGCCAGTAGAGATTCTTGGTGATGATCATGTAAATAAATTGGTGCTGTCTAAACAAGAGCTTATTACAGATGGAATATTTGTTTTAAAGGATAGTGTTTCTCCAGGTCAACTTGTTCCAGGTTTACAAATAGAGGATGGTCATATTAAAGTTGATAGAAGTATGAAAACTAATTTAAAGGGATGCTTTGCTGCTGGAGATTGTGTTGGTAAACCATATCAATATATAAAATCAGCAGGAGAAGGATTAGTTGCAGCACTAAGTGCAGTTTCATATTTAGATGGAAACAGATAAGAGAGATAAAAATTAAAACATATAAGAAGTAAGCACTTTAAGAAGATTATAGTAGAACTAAGAGCGAAATTTATTAAGAAGTAATAGTAAATACTATAAGATAGTAGCTTTAACGGATATGTAAAACAAGAAGTAATAAAAAAAGGATGCTATAGTTTTAAGCTATGGCATCCTTTTTTGCTTAATATTAAATTATTTTTATATATTATCTACTATTTAGGTTAATTCACTTCAAAGAAAACGTGGTTTCCTATTTGAGTTACATTCTCCTTTCTGATGTTGCTCATCCAGTCACAGGTTGCTATGGCTGGGTTATAAAAGAATGTACATTTTACATAAGGTTCTTCACTTGCTATTGCATCGTATACTGCTGAATAGCATTCATCATTAGGGGTAACATTTATTTCTCCATCAATAACGCAAGAAAATGCGCCGGGAAATTTTACAACTTCTGATACGGTGCTAGGAAATCTATAATCTTTAACTCTGTTTAAAATAACAGAAGCTACAGCTACCTTTCCTTCGTAAGGTTCTCCTCTACTTTCACCGTAAACAATTTTAGCCATTAAATCTATATCCTTTTTATTAAGGTATATTCCACTATTATTAAACACATTTACAGATTCAGTTGTATCTAAGTATAAACTTTTACTTTCTTCATTGCTATAGATAGCTTCAACTTCTTTAGAAGGGAATATTAAAAATAAATTCATTAATATTAAGCTAACTATGAGACTTTTTTTATATAACATTATAGTAACACTCCTTGGTAATTATAATATAATTACGCTTAGTGTACTCAAAAATATTAGAAATATACAAAATAACTTTAAAGTTATGATAATTCTTAAATAAATTTACTTCTATAGGAGATAAATTCATAACTAAGAGAATCAAAAGAACTTGTTAAAGTTTTCAAGTGTTCATTTATTTCTGTATATAAAGATTCATAGTGCTGTTGTATAGTTTTAGCCTTTTTTTCTGAAGATGCATTAAAAACATCAGTGTACTCAGAGGTAATTAAGGAATCTAAATTTTCAATTTGAGTTTTCAAATTACTTTTTAAAGAAGTTGATTTTTCTTGCAAGGATTTAGCTTCCTCAGGAAAAGTTATCTTATCAAATTCCTCGGAGAAGCTTTCAAAGCTTGATTTTAAATCCTTAATCTCCTTTAAAATATTTGTATAGTCATAATTATCTTGATGTATTCTAGATAATGAGTATTTTAAATCACTGTCAGATAGAAGTTTTTGAAAACTATTTAGTGTTGAGTCAAATTTATTTATAAATTTAGACTGTTTTTCTAATAAATTAGCGTTTTGAGTATTTTCTGTTATCTTATGGTTAGTATAATTTATAAAGTCATTAGTAAAGTCATTAAAGGTTTTATCTAGCTTTACGGAATACATGCTATCGTTTATTACAAAATAAGAATTTCTTGTACTTTGAAGATAACCTTTAAAGTCATTAAGTGATTCAGTTAAATCATTGCTCTTAGGGTTACTTAAAATAGCTAACATTTGTTGATATAATTTAATGTTGTTATCTAGCCCGGTAAGCAAGTTTTTATGATCATCTCTGTAATTTGAGGGTATAGAAATAGTAGTTATAGTACTATTTGCTTCCTTTAATTTTGATATAAACTGTGGTATATTTTCTTTTAATTTTTCCTCCTCTATGGAGTTACTTAATTTATAGGAGCTACATTTATGATTAGTATCACTAATGACCTCACTAATAGTTTTTATAGCGTTTTTATATTCCTTATTCGGTTTATTGACTATAGGAAAATATGTAACAGAAAAAACTAATATTAAAAATAACGTAATTCCTAAAAATAGTCCTAAAAATCTTAAAAATTTACTCTTTTTTGTTGATATTAATGGTTTTTTTATGGTTTTCAAACTATTCAACTCCTTTATATTGTGATTTGGAAAAATATTATAAAAATTATATCAAAAACCATAGGTTTAATAAATAAGATGTAGTAAAAAATAAATAAAAAATATAGTAAAAGTACAACTATAATTTACTGTATTGGTGTATAATTATTTATATAACACTTTAAAGTCGGGGTGAGATGGTGGAGTACCTAAACATAATTCTTAATACTATAAAAAATATGACTGTCTTTAACATTTTAGACATAGCTGTGGTATCTTTAATTTTTTATAAGATATATACATTAATAAAAGAAACTAGAGCGGAACAATTATTAAAAGGAATTTTACTCATATTTTTATTAATACCTATAAGTGATACTTTACATTTAACAACCTTAAATTGGATTTTAAATGAAACCATAACCATAGGTGTTTTAACTATAGTTATCATATTTCAACCAGAAATTAGGAGAGCTTTAGAACATATAGGTAGGAGCACTTTTACAGAAAAGTTAACTTTAAGAGATGAAGCAGTGAGAGACAATGTGGTTACAGAACTTGTAACTGCTGTAGATAATTTAGCAAAAGAAAAAGTTGGAGCATTAATAATTTTAGAACAAAAAACAGGGCTTGGAGAAGTAATAAATACAGGTACTAAAATAGATGCCTTAGTGTCAGCGGCATTATTAGAAAATATTTTTGTAGTAAATACACCTCTACATGATGGAGCAACTGTTATAAGAGATAATAGAGTAGTAGCTTCAGGATGTTTTTTACCTTTAACAGAAAACAAGTCTATTAATAAACAACTAGGTACTAGACATAGAGCAGCTATAGGGCTGTCAGAAACAGCAGATGCATTAGTTATTGTAGTATCTGAGGAAACAGGAACTATATCAATAGCTATTAATGGTAAATTAATAAGAAATTTCGATAAAGAAAAATTGAAGAATGTGTTGATGAGAGTTTTGGGAAATAGAGAAAACAAAAAGAGCACAATCAAAGAGAGGGTGAAATCATGGATAAAGAAAAAAGACACAAATTCATAATCCAAATTTGTTGTGTATTAGCTTCATTTATTTTGTGGCTCTATATATCCAATGTGCAGAACCCTGTCGTAAGTAGAACAATTAAAAAGGTGCCGGTTACAGTGGAAGGCTTAGATACCTTAGCACAACATAGCTTCGTAGCTACATCAGATGGAAGTTATGATGTTGATATTACTGTTAAGGGGAAAACTTCGGATGTAAATACATTAGAAAAGCATGAAATAAAACTAGAAGCTAATCTTGCTGACTATGCATTAAAGGAAGGTGATAATAGAATACCTATTATCATAAAACAACTTCCGGATAACGTTACTGTTGTAAATAGTAGTCAGCTATGGGTTAATATAAATTTAGATGCATTGCAATCTAAAAACTTTCCAGTAAAACTTAATATTAGCGGAAAGGTTTCAGAAGGATATAACGTAAGCGATATTGTAAAAAGCCCTGATGAAGTAAAGGTCAGTGGAGCTACATCAAAGCTTAATCAAGTAAAAGAGGTTGTTGCTGATGTGAATCTTGAGGGTGTATCAGAGGCAAAGACTGTAACAGCTGAGTTAAATGCTGTGGATTCAGCAGGAAAGGTTATAAGTGGCTTAGATATATCACCAAGGACTGTAAATATACAAATACCAGTGAATAAGGTGAAAACTGTACCAGTTAAAATAAATACTAAGAACACGGTGGATTCAGGACTTAGTCTACAAAGTGTAAAGACTTCAACCTATGAGGTTAAAATCACAGGAGAAGACTCTAAGTTAAATGAAGTTAATCAGATTGAAACTGAACCTGTAGATTTACAGGGAGTAAATAAGTCTACAAGCAAGGACGTTAAGCTTGTAGTACCAGAGGGAATAACAGTACTTGGAGACATTAAAACAATTACTGTAAAAGTAGAAGTTAGTAAGAGCGTATCAAAAAAAAGCTTTAAGGTACCAATTGTTTTTAATGGCTTAGGTGAAAATTTAGATATGACCTCAAATATGACTGAGGTTACGGTTACTTTAAATGGCGGTGAAAGTGACTTAGAAAAGGTTGATATATCTAAACTCTTAGGAGCTATAGATTTATCAGGTAAAGCAGAAGGAGAACATACTATTTCAATTAGTATAAATGTTCCAAGTAACCTTTCACTAGAATCGCAAAGTACAAAGGAAGTACGAGTAGCTATTAAGAAAAAAGCTTCGGAGGGAACTAATGACAATTCAAATCACTAATATAAATTTAGATATAAATGAGCCAATGGACTCACTTAAGTCTAAGGTAGCAAGAAAATTAAAATTAAGAGAGAATGATATAAAAGAGCTTCGAGTAGTAAAAGAATCAATAGATGCAAGAAAAAAGGATAACATAAAATTTAACTATGCTGTAGAAGTTGAATGTGAAAAGGAGACTTCCGTTATTAGTAGAGTTAATAGTAATGATGTTAAAATAGCACCTGAGAAATATGTACCTGAATTCGAGCAAGGAAATAAAAAGTTAAGTCATAGACCTATAATCGTAGGAATGGGACCAGCAGGATTATTTGCTGGTCTTCTTATGGCTCAAAAGGGCTATAGACCTATTATTGTTGAGCGTGGAGAGGCTGTAGAAGAACGTAGTAAAACGGTAGATAAATTTTGGCAAAGTGGAGTATTAAATAAAAACTCAAATGTTCAATTTGGAGAAGGTGGAGCGGGAACTTTTTCTGATGGAAAACTTACAACTAGAATTAAGGATATAAGAGTTAACTATGTTTTAGAGGAACTTGTAAAGTCAGGAGCAGGTAAAGAGATAGAGTATTTGGCTAAGCCTCATGTTGGAACTGATGTGCTTAAAGAAGTAGTAAAGAATATAAGAAATGAAATTATAAGCTTAGGGGGAGAAGTAAAGTTTAATTCAATCCTAGAGGATATAAACATTAAGGATAAAAAGGTTTATTCAGTAGTTGTTAATGGAGAGGAAATTCCATGTGAGATACTTATATTATCAATAGGACATAGTGCTAGAGATACATATGAAATGCTACTAAAGAGAAATGTTTTTATGTCTTCTAAGCCATTTGCTATAGGGGTAAGAGTCGAGCATGAGCAGTACTTAATCAATGAGAATCAGTTTGGAAAGTATGCAGATCATCCTAGATTAAAAGCAGCGGAATATAAATTAACTCATACATGTAGAGCTTTAGACAGAGGAGTTTATAGTTTCTGTATGTGTCCAGGAGGCGTAGTTGTTGCTTCAGCATCAGAGGAAGGAAAGCTTGTTACTAATGGAATGAGTTACTCTAAGAGAGATAAGGAAAATGCCAATTCAGCTATTGTTGTTTCAATTAAACCATCAGATTTTGAAGGTGATTCTCCTTTAGCTGGAATGGAGTTCCAAAGAAAATATGAGGAATTATCATTTAATCTAGGTGGTGGGAACTACATGGCACCAGTACAGAGAATAGATGATTTCTTAAAAGATAATGTAAGTAGCAAGTTAGGAAATGTAACACCAACATATAAACCTGGCTACGAATTTAGAGATATGAGAGAATGTTTACCATCATATGTGGTGGAATCTTTAAAGGATGGATTTACTAACTTTGATAGAAAGATAAAGGGATTTGCAGGATGCAATACTGTAATGACTGGAATAGAAACTAGAACTTCAGCTCCAGTAAGGATAGATAGAAATGAATTAGGAGAAAGTATTTCTACTAAGGGATTATATCCAGCAGGTGAAGGTGCAGGATATGCTGGAGGAATAATTTCAGCAGCTGTTGATGGAGTGAAAATAGCAGAAAGCATAATCAAGGAATGGATTCTTGAGTAAATAAACTTTAATAATTAAGTAATTAGTGGATTTTATTAACATAATAGGTGAAATAAAGTCCACTTTTTTATGTTAATTAATAAATATAATAAACTACTTATCTTGAATTTAAGGTAACATATTTGTTAGAATAAAAGCAGAGTGTATAAAATCAGAAAAAAACAAATAATTAGTAATTTCTAAAAATTTGATTTGTATTTCCATAAATAGAAAAGCAAAGAATAGTTCATTCTTATTAATAAAAATATTTAGATTGAATAGGAGAGAAGTCTGTGGGAAGTTTGCAAAAGTATATATTAGTTATAAATCCAGGGTCAACTTCAACTAAAATAGCTTTGTTTAACACAAGGGGTACTAATATAGTTGATAAGACTTTAAGACATGATAGAAGCGAGCTAGAAACCTTTGATAAAATTTATGATCAAAAGGACATGAGAATAAAGGTAATATTAGAGTGGCTTAAGGAGATAGGAATCACCTTAGGAGAACTTAAAGCTATAGTAGCTAGGGGTGGGCTATTAAGACCAATGCCAGGTGGTACGTATCATATTACTAATAGATTAATAGAAGACTTGAAAAATGGGTATCAAGGACAACATGCCTCTAACTTAGGGGGAATAGTAGCAAAGGAAATAGCTAAAAAGGTTGATATAAATGCCTATATAGTAGATCCAGTGGCTGTAGATGAACTAAGTGATATTGCTAGATTATCAGGACTTCCTGAGGTGCCTAGGACTTCTTTAGTACATGCTTTAAATGTAAGAGCAGTAGCACGTAGAATATGTAATAAGTTAAATAAAAACTTTGAAGAATCTTCATATGTAGTTGCACATATTGGAGGAGGCATTTCTGTTGTTGCTCTTGAAAATGGAAAAATGATAGATGTAAGTAATGGATATGAGGGGGGACCAATGTCGCCAGAAAGATGTGGTGAATTGCCTTCAGATAGATTAGTAGATATGTGTTTTAGTGGTAAATGCGATAAAAATTCCTTAATAAAAGATATTCAAAGAAACTCAGGGATTTTAGGATATATAGGATTAAATGATGGAAGAGCCATTGAAGAAAAAATAGTCAATGGAGATAGAGAAGCAGAACTGATTTTTAATGCTATGGCATATCAAATAGCTAAAGAAATAGCTGCTATGGCTACAGTTTTAAAAGGAAAGGTAGATGCTATAATTCTAACTGGCGGACTTGTTTATAGTGAAAGGTTAGTTAATTATATAAAGGAAAAGATTAATTTCATAGCACCTATAGAGTTAGTACCAGGAGAAGATGAGATGCTAGCTTTATATGAAGGCGCTGCAAGAGTACTATCAGGGGAAGAAGACGCTAAAATATATGAGGAAGAGGTGGGATTTTAATGATAAGAAATTTTAATGATGTTATTAAACAAGCAAAAGAAAATGAAATAAAAACTGTAGCAGTAGCAGTGGCTCAGGATGAGCCAGTTCTAGAGGCAGTTAAGGCTGCTAAGGAGCAGGGTATTGCTAATGCTATTTTAGTTGGAGATAAATCAGAAATTGAAAGTTTAGCGCAAAACTTAAACATGGACTTATCACAATTCGAAGTAATTGATGAAAAAGACATGAAAAAGGCTGCTAATAGAGCTGTAGAGCTTGTATCTACAGGAAAAGCAGACATGGTAATGAAGGGATTAATTGATACAGCAAACTTTTTAAGAGCTGTATTAAATAAAGAAATAGGTTTAAGAACTGGAAAGTTAATGTCTCATGTGGCTGTTTTCGAAGTTCCTAAATACGATAGATTATTATTTATAACTGATGCAGCTTTCAATATGTATCCTGAGTTAAAGGATAAAGTTGATATAGTTAACAACGCTGTAACAGTTGCTAAATCTGTAGGAATAGATTTACCTAAGGTTGCACCTATTTGTGCTGTTGAGGTAGTTAATCCTAATATGCCAGCTACATTAGATGCTGCTTCATTAACACAAATGAATGCAAGAGGACAAATCAAAGGATGTATAATAGATGGGCCTTTAGCTGTAGATAATGCTTTATCAGAAGAAGCTGCACATCACAAGAAAATAAGTGGACCAGTTGCTGGAAAGGCAGATATATTATTAATGCCTAATATAGAAGCAGGAAATGTTATGTACAAAACTTTAACATACACAACTGATTCTAAAAATGGGGGATTACTTGTTGGAACAAAAGCACCTGTAATTGTAACATCAAGAGCAGATACTTATGAAACAAAATTAAATTCAATAGCACTTGCTGCTTTAGTTGCTGAGTTAATGAAAAAATAATCATATAAATGGTACTTTTACATATGGAGGATGAATCTATGAATAAAAAATTGCTTATAATAAATCCAGGATCAACATCGACTAAGATAGGGGTTTATGAAAATGAACAACCTATTTTAATAGAAACTTTAAGACACTCTGCTCAAGAAATTGCAAAGTATAGCAGTATTTTTGAACAATTAGAGTTTAGAAAAGATGTTATTTTAAATGTTCTTAAGGAAAAGAAATTTGATGTAGAAGAATTAAGTGCTATCGTAGGTAGAGGTGGATTATTAAAATCTATCGAGGGGGGAACATATGCTGTAAACCCTGCAATGGTTGAGGATTTAAAAGTGGGTGTACAAGGGGAACATGCATCTAATCTTGGAGGAATAATAGCTAACGAAATCGGTAAGTGGTTAAACGTTCCTGCCTTTATAGTAGATCCAGTAGTTGTTGATGAATTTGAAGAAGTTGCTAGAATATCTGGAATGCCAGAAATAGAAAGAAAGAGTATTTTCCATGCATTAAATCAAAAGGCAGTAGCTAAGAGATATGCAAAGGAAAATAATAAGTGTTACGAAGAACTTAACTTAATCGTTGCACATATGGGTGGAGGAATATCTGTAGGTGCTCATAAAATGGGTAAAGTTGTAGACGTTAACAATGCATTAGATGGAGAAGGCCCATACTCACCAGAAAGAGCTGGAGGACTTCCAGTTGGTGATTTAGTAAAAATGTGCTTTAGCGGAAAGTATACAATTGAGGAAATTAAAAAGAAAATCAATGGTAAGGGTGGATGCGTTGCATACTTAGATACTAATGATGCTAAGGAAATAGATGAGAGAGCAGCTCAAGGTGATGAGAAGGCTAAATTAGTATTTGAAGGTATGGCATACCAAACAGCTAAAGAGATTGGTAAATGTGCAGCTGTATTATCAGGTAAGGTTGATGCGATAATAATAACTGGTGGTATTGCATATAGCAAAAATATGATAGCATATATTTCAGAAAGAGTAGATTTTATAGCTCCTGTAGTAGTTTATCCAGGTGAAGATGAGCTTTTAGCTTTAGCTATGGGTGGATTAAGAGTACTAAACGGAGAAGAAGCAGCAAAAGAATATAAATAAGATTTAAATATAAAGAGCTTTAAGAGATAGGGATATTTCTTAAAGCTCTTTTAATTTTACAGAATCCTGTATGCCATATATGGATTTAAATTAAGAAATCTCAATAAAGAAAAATTAAGTTTAGTTGTTAAAGCAATTAGAACAGAATCATGTAGGTGAAATTTTAATTTAAGTGTATAAATAACTACGAGTATTTAAATAGACAATACATACAATCTCTAGATTCAAGATAGATATGTAATAAGTTTCAACAGAATAATTCTAGCTTTAAGATGTTATAGAAATAATTTTGTTGAAATAAAAAGTGTTTAAATATATTATTGACAGTAAAAAGACTAATTGGTAAAATGTTATACATAGATATACGATACATAGTTATTCTAGGTATAGTGAGGGAGGAAGAGATTTGAAGGTTAATAAGGAGCTTTTAAAGGGTAGTACTACAATTTTAATTTTAAATTTACTTCAGCGTAAAGAGATGTACGGCTATGAAATAATAAAAGAAATGGAAATTAAATCTAAGGGAGTATTTAGTTTTAAAGAGGGTACTCTATATCCTATTTTACACAGCTTAGAAGAAGAGGAATGTGTTGAATCCTTTTGGATAGAAGGGGAAAATAAAAGAAAAAGAAAATACTACAGATTAACGGAAAAGGGTAACACCTATTTAAAAGAGAAGCGGGAAGAATGGACATTATTTAGTGATACAGTTAATAGTATGATACTGGATAGGTGATAAATATGAGTTTAGAAAATAATAATAAAATTGATTTGTATCTTGAGGAAGTTTGTATTCATGTGAAAAATAAGGATGTCCATGATGAGGTTTCAAGTGAAATCAAGGAGCATATTTTAGAGATTTGCTATGATTATCTTGATATAGGATACAGTGAGGATGAGTCTATAAATAAGGCTCTTGAAAGAATGGGTAGCACAAGAGAGATAGGAAGTAAATTAAATAAGGTTCATAAAGCAAAGCCAGACTTTATAAGTCTATCTCTTATAGTAGCTATAATAACTATTGGAGTTTTTACTTTATACAGCATAGTGAGCAATGAGGCCTATAGTTCTTTAGTTAGTAAAAACATTTTAATTAAAAATTTAATTGCAAGTGTTGCAGGAATAGGAATTGCATATAGGATATACAACTGGAACTACAGAAATTTAGAGAAGTATAGTTACCATATGTACTGTTTTGCTTGTATGCTTGTGATATCAAATTATTTTTTAGGAAGGCCGATAAATGGAGAGGGATATTTATCACTAGGAGGCTCATCACTTTCAATAACATTGATCACTAACTTTATTTTTATTATTTCTACTGTGGGAATTATTAAAAATATAAAATTAAATAATAAGGTAGGATATTTTAAGTTAAGTTTAATTATACTTTTACCTATGGGATTATATATTATCAATAGCCAATTAGCTGTTGGAGTTATGTATTTTATAGAGCTTATCATTGTATTATGCTTCAGTAAAATAAGCTTATATTATGTTGGTGCTTTAACAAGTGGGATAATATTATGGGGTGCAGGTATAATGGTTTCACGCCCCTATATTATGTTTAGAGCTTTAGGATTTATTACTTCTAGGGGGGACGCTGAAGGGTCAGGATGGATATACAATCAAATAAGCAATATATTGGGTAATGCTACCTTATTTGGTAATAGTAAGTCTATAGTAGAGTTTCCTAATATAGAAACCAATCTTATTTTAGTATATATAATTCATAGTTTTGGATGGATATTAGCAATAACCCTAATAACTTTAATAGTGCTTTTTATTATAAGAAGTTTTAAAGTATCAAGTAAAGTTAAGGATAGTTATGGGAAAAATTTGTTTGCAGGGGTAGTAACTGTATTTTTTATTAATTTTATTATAGCCATATTAAGCAGCTTTTCCTTAGCACCTATATATTGCAATTTACCTTTTGTAAGTGCTAGTGGAAGTGAAATTGTTATAAACATAGCTATGATAGGGTTACTTAGTAGTATATATAGAAGAAGAAATCTTATTATAAGTGAAAAAAATAGAGAAAATAAGGGTAGACTTTTTGAAAGTAATCTTATAAAAAGGATGGAAGCTTTCCTGAAAAAATGCTAACTTTAAGAGAGAAGATAGTTATATAAATTATGACTAAGTTTTGGCTAAGTTTTGATATTAAAGGGCTTTATGTAACTTGTTTATAATGAAATTAACCTTAAATGGCATTAAGCTTTCTTAGTTAAGAATACGAGGGTTTTAAAGTTGGATAAAAGCATATAAAATTTGGTTGATTTTTAATATTAATGACTGCACTTTTACCATGAGATACATGTTAAAAGTGCAGTTTTTATATTTTATAATTATAGTTTTAATATATTATAATTTTCTATAACTATAACTATAACTATAACTATAACTATAACTATAACTATAACTATAACTATAACTATAACTATAACTATATCTAAATCTAAATATGATGAAGATAGATATTAAACTATATATGGTAAAAAATATTGAAAGAGATATTATGAGACATAGTTAAATATATAGTGGAATATATAGTGAAATAAGTAGTAAAAGATATATTAGAATATATACCAGTTAGGTCTCCTAAGAGTAAAAATCTAATTTAAAATAATATATCCTATAAAAGGTATAATATTGAAAAATATGATACAATATGAGTAATTGATTTACGAAGTTAGTTATTTAATCATATGGGGGATAAAATATGTATAAGGTATTACTAGTGGAAGATGATGAGACGCTTGCTTTAGCTCTTACGTACACTTTAGAAAGTAATGGATACAAAGTTGTTAGTAGTTATAACTTAAGTGATGGAAAGCAAAAATTTATGATAGATAATTATGATTTGATTATTTTAGATGTAACATTACCTGATGGTACTGGTTATGATTTATGCAAGTTTATAAGGGTGGAAGATTTAGAAATACCTATAATATTTTTGACAGCTTGTGATGAGGAAGTAAATGTAGTACTAGGCTTAGATATAGGTGGAGATGACTATATAACAAAGCCCTTTAGAATTAATGAGTTATTATCTAGGATAAAGGCTATATTAAGAAGAAAGAGTGTAGATAAATGCAAATCTAAGGAAGTAACAGAACGTATTTATTCAAATAATATTTTCATTGATAAAAGCAAAATGAAGTTATATAAAGATGGTGAAGAATTAAGTGTATCTGCACAGGAGTATAGATTAATGCTTCTATTTATGGAGAATCAAGAAAGAATTTTGACTAGAGAACAGATATTAGCTAGGCTTTGGGATGATAAGGGTGATTATGTAGAGGATAACACACTTTCAGTGTACATAAAAAGGCTTAGACAAAAAATAGAGATGGATTCATCCAATCCTAAAATAATAGAAACAGTAAGAGGTGTAGGCTATAGATTTAGGGGGAACAAGTAAGATGAATATGATCTTTAGGAATCAGGATGTGAGAAAGCTAACTACTAGAATTATGATGGCAAGTGGTATATTAATTGTTGTTTTTACTATAATTTTAAGAACTTTAGCTATGTCTTATGCCCATGAAGTAAGTATCAGAGATTATGCTCAGGTAGTAAATTTATTAGAAAAACATGAGGATTTAAAGGTAGATATAATAAATACAATAAGTAAAGAGCCTACTACAGAGGAGTTAGAAAAGGGAAGAGTTTTAGCAGGGAAATATGGTGTAAATGAAAAGACAAGTATTAGTAATATATCTTATATAGATAAGGGTATGGGATTTTTTGTTGTATTGAATATTGCTTTCATGATTTTAACCATATTAACAATAATCATTATTGTGTTTATAACATTAAATAATATTTATGTTCATATAAGGGGTCTTGGAATAAAAACTCAAAGGCTTATAGATGAAAGTTACGAAAATAATTTAGAGATTAAGGATAAGGAAGGAGACTTTGTAGTTTTAGAGCATTCTATAAATAGAATGAGCATGACGCTTAAAAACTCCATGGAACTTTTACAAGAGGAAAAAGAAAATTTAAAGAACATTTTATCAGATATATCACATCAATTAAAAACACCACTTACTAGTTTAATTACATTTAATGAACTTATTCTTTATGGAAATATAAAAAATGAAGATATTCAAAAGGATTGTCTTATAAAAAGTAATAGGCAATTAGAGCGAATGGAGTTTTTAATAAAAAGTTTGCTTAAAATGGCAAGATTAGAGGTAAGTGCTGTAGACTTTCATAAACAAAATTATAATTTAGTTAGCACAATTCAAGAGTCTATAGAAGAATTACGAGGGGTTTTTAAAGAAAAGATAGAGGATATAAGCTTAGAATGTAATGAAAAAGAAATAGAATTTTACCATGATATAAATTGGATGAAGGAAGCAATAATTAATTTATTAAAGAATTCCTTAGAACATAGTGAAGACAAGCCAATAAGGGTAAGTATAGAGAAAAATAGGATTTTTACATCTATTGTAATTAAAGATAGTGGAACGGGTATAAAAGCAGAAGATATTACTAATATATTTAAAAGATTTTATAGAGGACAAAAAGCTAATAGTAATTCCATTGGTATAGGGCTTTTTATTTCAAAGTCAATTATAGAAAAGCATAATGGAAGCATTACTTGTAGAAGTAGGTACGGTTATGGCACAGAATTTGAAATTATATTTATGAATTCTTACTAAACTGTAAGATAAAGATTCATACAGTTGTAAGAAGGTAGGGGTATTATATAGTTATAGAAGGTTAATAGTTTTAAGGTTCCCTACCGAAAAATAGATATCACATATCAAAGTTGTGTTACTCTTCACACCTAAACAGATATAAGGTAGATTAGCTAGTATTATATTAGTTAGTCTACCTTATGTTTGTTGAAAAATAACTTATTAGACACTAAAAAGTTAATAATAAGAAAGGAGGATTTAGTGGGAGCTTGGTACTTATAATGCACTCTCTCACTAAGGAGAAAGTATGAATATATTAAAAGCTGAGAATATCATTAAGAAGTATAAGAATGGCGAATATTATGTAAGAGCAGTAGATAATGTTTCATTAAATGTTAAAAAAGGAGAGTTTATTACTATTATAGGGCCAAGTGGCTCAGGTAAGAGTACCTTTCTTCATATTTTAGGAGGCATGGATAGTACAGATTCGGGATCGGTTTACATAAATGATATTAATATAGCAACCTTTAATGAAGAAGATTTAGCTATATTTAGAAGACGTAATATAGGATTTATATTTCAAAAATTCAACCTTATACCAGTTATGACCGTAGAAGAAAATATAAAAATGCCGGTATTATTAGATGGTAATAGAGTTAATGAAAGCTACTTTGAAGAGATAGTCAATGTATTAAGGCTTAATAATAAAGTTAATTCTTATCCCAATCAGTTATCAGGTGGAGAACAACAAAGAGTTGCAATTGCAAGAGCTTTAATAAATAGGCCAGCTATAATATTAGCAGATGAACCTACAGGGAATTTAGATAGTAGAAATGCAAAGGAGGTAATAGAACTTTTGCTTTACTCTATAAAGAAATATAACCAAACCTTAATTATGATAACTCATGATACTAAGTTAGCGACTAAGGGAGATAGGACTTTATATATGGATGATGGAAGGTTATTGAGTAGTGAGGATAAATGTAATGAAAAATTATATGCAGATATCCTATAGATATATAAAGTTACAGAAAGAGAAATTTATATATACTTTTATTTCAATATGTATATTTTCAATGCTAATTTCAGTGGTATTAATGACAGTAAATATATTGAGAGAAAGTGAAGTTAATAAGACCAGAGAGATTTTTGGAGATTATCATGTACGAATAAAAAGGGTAAATGAAGAACTAAAAGATGAATTACTATGCTATAAGGGAATAGAAGATGTAGAGATTCAAATTAAAGACTATGATAATATGAAAAAATTATATGAAATATATTTTAAGATTGGTGGACTAGAGAAGAGAAATGTAAAAGCCTTAGACTTTCTGAAAAGTATGGGCTCTAATCTAGGAATTAAAATAGTTAGTGAAGATAAGAATGGAGAAGAAGCTTTAGAAGACAATATAGAAATAAACTACAGGCTTGTAAAGTTATTTGATGGCGTAGGTAAAACACCAAAGGATAAGGTCATTTATGTAACTGGAAATTATATAGTTATAATACTTATGATTGTAAATCTTATTCTTATAAATAATGCATTCAATATGACAGTTGATGAAAGAATTAATCAGTATGGACTTTTAAAGGGGATAGGTGCAACCCCTAAACAAATAGAACGGATAGTAAGAAAAGAGGGAATTATAATTTCTCTAATAGCTGCTTGTGTAGGAAATATATTGATATATTTTATTTATTTATTTATTAAAAATAAACTAGATGTATCCTTAAGTATATTTCAACATTTAAGGATAATAGCTTTTAGTGTAAGCTGTGAAGTAACATGTACATTAATTGCTATAAAAAGGTTGATGAAGGTTGTTGTAAATAGCTCTTCTATAGAAAATATTAACACAGTAGCAAATAGAGATGAATTCAATTATAGTGAGAAGAAAAATAGCTTTTTAATGAAGTATTTAGGCATTGAGGCAAGTATAGCCTATAAGAATATATCGAGAGATAAAAATAAGCATTCAACTATTATTTACTTTATAATAATAAGTATTGCACTATTTATGAATGTATATCCATTATCTAAATATGATATTAAAAATGAACTCACTGAAAATAGTGGGGATTATGATTATATAATTAAATCTACTATGGAAAGCATATCACAAGAGGTAGTAGAGGATTTAAGAATGCTTCCTGAGGTAAAAGAAGTATATGGCATAGTGAAACAAACTGCCAATATATTGATAAATGAAGAGTATATGAATAAGGAACGTGAGGAGAATATAATGTCTACTAAAGTTCAGGATGGTAAGAAGAAGTATTTAATACAAGGAGTAGATTTAGAGATTTTTAATAAAGATAATGTTGATCAATATAAGGACTTATTGATGTATGGAACCTGTGACTATGAAACTATTTTAAAAGAACATGGAATTATGATAGTTGAGAATGGCCATATTAAGGAAAAGATTTTAACTAACCTATATATTGGAGATCAAATAGAGGTTTCCTCAGTAAATAGAGAGAGTTTTCAAAAGGTCAAGGTTATGGGGAAACTTAAGAAAATGCCACAAACTATAGACAGTAAACGGGAGTATAATCAACCCTTAGTTATTATATGTACAGAAGAGTTATTTAGAGAACTTGATTGGTATAAAAACTATAAAGAAGTATATGTTAAAGCAAAGTCAAATAGAGATTATATGATTATAGAAAAGAAACTAAAAAGCCTTGCAGATAGTAGAAAGGGGTTAAGCTATACGAACTTGAAAGAAAAAAAGGAAACGTGGAAATATTATATATTACAAAAGCAGATAGCAATGTATGGTATAATAATATTTTTTTCAATGACGGCATTTCTAAATATATTCAATAACATAATCAGTACTATTATGCTTAGAAAAAAGGAGCTTGCATATTTAATGTCTGCAGGAATGAGTAATAAGCAAATTATAAATATGGTTAAGTTTGAAGGCATGGTATATGGTTTTGTAGGAGGAGGACTTGGTGTCTTAAGTGGAGGAGCACTATACTTTATTATTAATTCTTTTAATGGACTAGAGAAGTTTGATGTGAAATTGCTTTTGGTAACATCCATAATTTCGCTTTTAGTTTTAAGCTTTATTATAATTTTATCAATTAGTATACCAGTAAAGATTATAAAGAAATATAAAGTTTGTGAACTAATAAGAGAGACTATATAAGGAGTATACGAAGTATACATTTAGAATTATATAAGGAAGTATATATTAAGGTAAAGCCCTATAGAAACTATATGATTATAGAGAAGAAGTTAAAAGTATTGTAGATAATTTTATATTATGGAGTTGTGATATAAGGAAACTTAAGGAAAGTATTCTAGCATTTCATGAAGAAATTCTAGGAGAGAATTAGTTTTTTAAAAATCACGACTTTTTTCAGTGTGGTGAAATATTTTTGTAAGCTGTTTAAGTAGTATTTTAATAAGAAGGCATTAAGTATTAGAATCAATCATAACTTTAAGAGAAGGGTTGCTTAGTAAATCCTATTATATATGATAAACCTAAAGGCTATAAGGGTCATTTACTTTTAAACAAGTATTTTTTCTAAGATTTATTTCACATGATTTTTACTAGTATGGAGAATTATATGAGGTCATATTAAAAGGAGACAAAGAGAAGAGGTTTTGCATCGATTTTTGAATTTAAACTTTAAAAGATTAAAGTTATAGCTTGTAAAATGAAGGTTTTAATGCAGTTATAAAGAGCTAAAGACGTTTGAAATATCAAAAAAAATATTTATTTTAAAAATTGAAAATATTTCGATATATTTATTAAACTTTGTTTAGAAGTATGGTATATTATAAGTGGAAACGTAAAACTTTTCATGGAAGTGAAACGTTTTTCAGTATAAGAAGAAATTCGTGTATAATCCTGTATAATTATGCAGAATTATTTAATAAAAGGGTGGTGAATATTATGGCTAGAATAAATATTTTCACAGGACATTTTGGAAGTGGTAAGACAGAGATAGCTATAAATTATGCTATAAATCTTGCAAAACAAGGGAAAAAAGTAGCTATAGTTGATTTAGATATTGTAAATCCTTATTTTTGTGTTAGAGATTTAAAAAGTGAGTTAACTGAACTAGGCATAAGAGTTATATCATCTAATCCAGATTGGGTTAATGCAGAACTTATGGTTGTACCACCAGAGGTCATGGCTATATTTAATGATAAAAGTTATGAAGTTGTCATTGATGTAGGTGGAGATGATATAGGTGCAGTAGCTTTAGGTCAGTATAATAGATTTTTTAGAGAAGAAGATTATGATATGAATTTTGTGATAAATATGCTAAGACCATTTACATCTGATGATGAAGGGGTTAATGAATATATTTACTCAATTCAAGCAAAATCTCGTTTAGCCATTAATAACTTAATATCTAATACGAATTTATCATATGAAACAACTTCAGAACATATAATTGAAGGTGATGAATATGTTAGTAATTTAAGTAAATCGCTAAACATTCCACATAAATACACAGTTTGTACTGAGGATATCTTAGATGAAGTAAAGGGTAAGGTTAAAGGTGAAACTTTTCCGATACATATTTTTATGATGCCACCTTGGAGAAAGTACAAATAGTAAGAGAATAAAGCTTATTTAAATATAGAATACAATTCTATATTTATTATATAAATACTAAGGCTTAATTGGTTATCGACGCAATCTTAACATAATGGGGGGAGTATAAATGGCAAAGGTTACTTTTAGAGAAGAAAGATGCAAAGGCTGCGGACACTGTGCAGTTGCATGCCCAAAGAAGATAATAACTTTCTCAGAAAAGCTAAACTTAAAAGGATATCATCCAGCAACAGTTACAGAGGATAAAATGGCTGACTGTATAGGATGTGCTTCTTGCGGAAAAATTTGTCCAGATTTAGTTATTACAGTTGAAAAATAATAGGGGAGGTAAACTAAAATGGCAGAAAAAGTTTTGATGAAGGGTAACGAAGCTATAGCAGAAGCTGCTATTAGAGCTAATTGTGAAGCGTTTTTTGGTTATCCAATAACACCACAAACAGAAGTTGCAGCATATATGGCTAAAAAAATGCCTAAAATAGGCAAAGTATTTTTACAAGCAGAAAGTGAAGTTGCAGCTATAAACATGGTTTATGGAGCAGCAGGTACAGGGGTTAGATGTATGACATCTTCAAGTTCTCCTGGAATAAGCTTAAAAGCAGAAGGAATATCTTACATAGCAGGAGCAGAGCTTCCATGTGTAATTATAAATATAGTTAGAGGAGGCCCAGGTTTAGGTGGCATTCAACCAGCTCAATCTGATTACTTCCAAGCAACTAAAGGTGGAGCACACGGTGATTTCAATATGCCAGTTTATGCACCAGCTTCAATTCAAGAAATGGTTGACTTAATTCAAGAAGCATTTGATGTAGCTGATATATACAGAACTCCTTGTATGGTTATGGGAGATGGTATGTTAGGTCAAATGATGGAACCAGTTGAATTTAAAGAAAGAGTTGCAAGAGAGCTTCCAGAAAAGTGTTGGGCATCTAATGGCTTAAATGGAAGAAAAACTCACAATGTTATAAACTCATTATTCTTAAAACCAGAAGAGTGTGAAAAACACAACTACAAGTTACAAGCAAAATATGATGAGATTAAGAAGAATGAAACTAAATATGAGTTATTCAACTGTGATGGAGAATGTGATTTAATCATGGTTGCATACGGAACAACATCAAGAATTTGTAAGAATGTTGTTAATATGGCTGCAAAAGAAGGAATAAAATTAGGTTTAATCAGACCTATTACAATTTGGCCATTCCCATTAGAAGCATTTAATTCAACAATAGCTTCATCTAAAAATGGATACTTAGCTGTTGAAATGAGTTGCGGACAAATGGTTGAAGACGTTAGATTATCAGTTGAGGGAAGAACTCCTGTACACTTCTATGGAAGAACTGGTGGTATGGTACCTCACCCAGATGAAATTTTAAATAAAGTAAGAGAAATCGTAGGAGGTACAAAATAATGTCAATAGTATTCCAACCTACAAAAGCAATGTTAGACGTGCCAACTCACTACTGTCCAGGATGTACACATGGTACAATTCATAGATTAGTAGCAGAGGTTTTAGAAGAGTTAGATTTAGTAGATAAAGCAATTGGGGTAGCTCCAGTTGGATGTTCAGTTTTATGTTATGACTACTTTGCTTGCGATATGTTTGAAGCAGCTCACGGAAGAGCGCCAGCAGTTGCAACAGGTATAAAGAGAGTAAAACCAGATGCTACAGTTTTCACTTACCAAGGTGATGGAGATTTAGCTGCTATAGGTACTGCAGAAATAGTACATGCTGCTACAAGAGGAGAAAATATAGTAAGTATTTTCGTTAACAACTGTATATATGGTATGACAGGTGGACAAATGGCTCCAACAACTTTACCAGGACAAGTTACAGAAACTTCTCCATATGGAAGAGATGTTAAATCACAAGGACATCCAATTAGAGTATCTGAAATGATATCTACTTTAGATGGTGCTTGTTATGTTGAGAGAGTATCTGTTGATACAGTTCCTAACATAAACAAAGCTAAAAAAGCTATAAAGAAAGCTTTCCAAAATCAATTAGAAGGAAAAGGTTTCTCAATGATAGAAGTTCTTTCTATATGTCCAACTAACTGGGGATTATCTCCTGTAGAGTCTATGAATTGGTTAAGAGAAAATATGATACCATTCTATCCTTTAGGAGTAAAGAAAGACACAACTGAGGAGGGGAAATAATATGGCTTCACAAGAAATTATATTTGCAGGTTTCGGTGGACAAGGTATCTTATCTATGGGAAAATTCTTAGCATATGCAGGAATGGACGCTAACATGAACGTTTCATGGCTACCATCATATGGTCCAGAAATGCGTGGAGGTACTGCAAACTGTTCTGTAATTATAAGTGATGATTTAGTTGGTTCACCAATAGTTACAGATCCAAAGACTTTAGTTGTAATGAATAGACCATCTTTAGACAAATTTGAAGAGCATATAGTATCTGGTGGATTAGTTATAATTGATAGTAACTTAATCGACAGAGAATTAACTAGAGATGATATCGAAGTTATAAGAATACCAGCTCAAGAAGAGGCTGCTAAAATAGGTAGCTCTAAAATCGCTAACATGGTTTTATTAGGAGCTTTAGTTGAAAAGACTAAAATAGTACCTATGGAAGTTTTAATAGAAGCTTTAAGAGCTCATGGTAAAGAAAAATTCTTTGAAGTAAATAAAGCAGCTTTAGCAAAAGGTGCAGAATACGTAAAATAATACTTATTCAAAGACTAGTTTAGAGTGATATAAATCACTTTAGGCTAGTCTTTTTTATTTTATATATAAATCTTTTTATGATGTACAAATTATAAAATATAAGAAATAGGGAGAAGTGAAATTTCATTGATATCCAAATTTTATTAGAATTGAAAAACCATGAGATGAGTTGTGGGTAACAGAAAAACTTAAGCTTATACAATTTGGGAAAAGTTATTAATATAAAAATTATATATAGGTTTAACTAGTAGAGTTATTGTATTATTGAGTCTTACTATATAAAAAAATAGTTTGAAGTTAATTGAATAAAAATTATAAATTTGAAATTGAACAGTGTAGTTTTTGTTAAGTGAATTTTAGGTGTATATAATAAAACTTAAATAGCGATTAATGTTTAATAATGTAAAAAATGTATATAAGGATAGTAAAAAAATATACATATATAAGTTGTCGAATGTCGAACAATGATGTGAAAATGTAAAAAACATAGTTACAAAGGACAAATTTTATCATAAACGTGCAATCAAATGAATTTTAATTCATTTGATAATAAAAATAATTAATATAGTAATTAAAAAATATGAAAAAAAGAATAATATTGTATTGACAGTAATAAAATAAATATGTTACCATATTAGTGTAAAGTATGAATATATTATGAACACGAGTGTGAATACTGTTAACAAATAGTATTTTATTAAATAACGAATGAGAAAAACTACTAAAGACATTTCAAAAGCAAACGAAAGTATCATAAAAAATCAATAGAAGCATTAATAAATAATTTTCAAATAAAAATTACGAAGGTATATAGTTATATAAGAAATATATAACAGGGTTTTGCATATAGGGCTTTAATAAAGGCTTGTTTCTTTATGTGTATAAGTTCTAATTGACGTTTAATAGTTTTATGAGCAGTTATCTCTAGTCTATATGAGGGATAACTTTAAATATAATAAGGAATATCTATTAGAATATATACTAAATAGTCAAGGAGTAAATTTGAATATTAAGAAGACTCCTTATTGTAAATTATATAGATTAAAATCACACTTTAAGTAAGTGAAATTAATTTGTTTATTGAGCAAGTATACTATTTTAAATTTATAGTAAAGAAATTAGTAACAGACCCTATATCAATATATTAAATAAAATAGAAAATTGAATAGTCAAGTAAAGATATTATAAGTTATTTTGAGTTGAGTATTATAAAAATAATATCGGTATAAGATACGTAGTCAATTTATGGCTTTACCCATAGTTATAGGTTAAAGCGAAATTTTGATTTAACTTTAAATTAAAAAAGTTAGTTTATACTGTTTATTTATTATGCAATTTTATAAATACTTCAATATAAAATAAGGAAAATATACAAAAATGTATAGATTTAAAGTGTAAATTATTTTTTTAGTTATGTTAAAACGGTTACATTTAATTGATTAGGAGGTAATATGAGAAAACGGTTAAAGAGGGTAAGTTTTATATTTGTTATTTTTTATATGATTTCACTTATGATAAATATTTTCACCAGTGTATCAGCTGCTGGAGAAGAGTACAGGGCATATATTAAAGAATTAGATAGAGAGCCATGTATTTATATTGAGGATCCTGGTGTTGGTTCAGAAAAGATATCGTATTGTTACAATCAAACACTGAAGTACCCAGAAAACTTCGATTCTCAATATAAAGTTTATTACACTAGGCAAGAAGGCTATTTAAATTCGAATGATCCACTTACTGATGAATATGGTGAGGTGGCTAAGCAGAAAATTGCAACGGTTTTAAAATATGGATATCCATTAAATGCAACAGATTTAATGAGCAGATATTATGATTATTTAACAGATGGTCAATTTATGAAGGTTACACAAGAACTTATATGGGCAATTACCTTTAAGGATTATAGGGAATTAGATCCATATAGTCCTGACGGAAACTACTATGAAGCATTGTACTATAATGAACTTTTAAAGTTGGCAGAAACAAACAAGTTCCAACAAGTAAATTTAAAGCTTGTAGGAAATCTTAAGTTTACTAATAAAGGAAGTTACTATTCAACTGATAGGCTAATAATAGATAGTACTGATAATGTTGAAGGTGAAGTAATAATAACTAATTTGCCTAGCAATATGACAGTTAAGAAATGGGGTACAGGAGAAGTTTTAGATGGAAAGCCTATAGCGTTCCGTACGGAATTCTATATTGAATCTAAAACCCAGCCAGATACCAGCTTTAAGTTAAGATTTAACTATAAGTTTAGTGAGTTAAAGTTTTATTTTTATAAACACTCCCGAGGGGGAGAGGCAACAAAGAAATATCAAAGCTTAATAAGAGCTGAACTTAGCGATACAAAGCTTGAGGAACCTTTTGAAGTAGGATCAGACAATATTATTAAACCAATAGAAACAGGTGGTGTAATTTTAAACAAGAAAGACTCACAGAGTAAAGGCGTACTTAGTGGAGCTGTATTTAAATTACAAGATAGTACAGGGGTGGATATAAAAACTGGTATTACAACAGATATAAATGGACAGATAAGAGTTGATAATTTACCTTTGGGTTCTTATAAATTCATAGAGACGCAAGCTCCTACTGGATATAAGTTAGACAATACGCCAATTAATTTTACAATAACTTCGGGACAAACAGCAGCGTTACAAGTAGAAAAGTTAAATGTTGCAATTCCTGGAAGTGTAATATTAACCAAGAAGGATTCTCAAAGTAAGAGTCCGCTTAAGGGGGCGGTTTTTAAAGTACAGGATAGTACTGGAAAGGATATACAAGTAGGGCTTACCACGGATATTAATGGACAAATAAGAGTGGACAATTTAGCACCAGGTAGTTACAAATTTATAGAGACAAAGGCACCTGATGGATATAAAATAGACACGACACCACTTGTCTTTAATATAATTATAGGTCAAACGGTACCACTTACAATAGAAAAAACTAACACTGCAATTCCAGGAAGTGTAGTATTGACAAAGAAGGATTCTCAAACTAACAATGTACTTCAGGGAGCAATCTTTAAGTTACAGGATAGTGCAGGGGTAGATATAAAAACTGGACTAACAACAGATGGAAGTGGACAAATACGAGTAGATAATTTAGCACCAGGTAATTATAAATTCATAGAGACACAGGCTCCTGCTGGATATAAATTAGATTCTACACCGCTTAACTTTACTATAGCAATAGGACAAACTACAGACTTACAAGTTGAAAAGTTTAATGATCCCAAATCTGTAGATTTTAAAATTACTAAGGTAGAAAAGGGTAGTGGGAATTTATTAAAAGGAGCAGAGTTTGAATTAGCTTCAGCTACTAATCCTACAGTACCATTAAAATTTACTTACTCGAGTGTAAGTAAAAAATATGAGAGAAATGATGCAGGGAGTAGTAAGTTGAGTGTTGCAGATGCTGACTCATCTTTTACAATTGGTAATTTAGAATGTGGTGATTATATTCTAAAAGAAACTAAATCACCAAGTGGTTATAAAAAAGGAAAGGATATTTATATTCATATTTCCGTAAATCAAAGTTACTACAAGATTGGAGAAGATGGTGTAAATGTTTCTTTAAGTAAGGATACAAGTTTAAATTTATATCAACTTAAGGTTGAAAATGAAAAAGGGTTTATACTTCCAGGGACAGGTGGAAGTGGAGTAAATAATATTTACAAAGTATCAATAGGCTTACTTTTGCTAGTTTCAATGGCAATGTTTATATATTATATTTTAATTTTAAAAAAGGATGGTTATGAAAAATGGGGAAAAAATCATTAAAGAAGATTAGTGTGTTCTTATCAACAGTAATGCTAATGGTAAGCATGATGTCTATAATGGCATTTGCTACACCACCAATTGCACCAGATGCACCAACTAAGGGGAGTTTAACTATAACTAAAGATGGAGCTGAATTTAAGGCATATAAAGTATTAAATGCTAATCAAAATGCTAGTGCCCAATGTTATGATTATTCGGTAACACCTGAGTTTTCGGATTTCTTTGGAAATGTAGATTATGGAAATTATACTGTAGATGGAATAAAAAATTTAACTGCAGATCAAATGAAGGTATTTGGAGAAAATTTACACAAATTTGTAATAGAAAAATCTTTAGTTGCTAATATGATTATTTCAAGTTCAGTAAAAACAGAAGTGGATTTTGGATATTATTTAGTATTAGAATCATCAGGAACATCAGGCGGATCAGTTGTTGTTTCAACACCTATGATAACTTCTGTACCAGCAGTTTCAGGAGATGCATGGCAATATGATGTAACGCTGTATCCAAAAGACAATGACCAAATTCTATCAAAGAAGATAGTTGAAGGATCTAATAGAGTGGATACATCATCTGCTAATATAGGGGATACTATAAAGTATGAAGTAAAATCCTTAGTACCAAGGTATTCAAGCAATTTAACAAAAGTCAAATATAAGTTTACAGATACAATGAGCAAGGGTCTAACTTATGATGAAGCAACAGGAATTACTATAAAAATAGGGTCTGAAATATTACAAGGTGCACTTGATGGTGATCCTGATGCAGCTAATAAACACTATGTAGTAAAGAAAACTATGAATGCTGACGAGACAACTACTATAGAGATAACTTTTAATTATGAGAAAATAAAAGCTTATTCATTGGCTGAGATTATATTAAGCTATCAAGCAAGGTTGAATGAAAAAGCACTTATTAAAACTAATGCAAATGTGGGTAACGTAAATAATGTTAAATTAGAATATACTAATAACCCTAATGTTGAAGGCAGTGTTAAAGAGTTAAATAGTAAAGTTACTACTTATACTTGGGGATTAGGATTAAAGAAAGTTGATGCAAATAATATCACTAAGGACTTAGAAGGTGCAGAATTTAAAATAACAGATTCTGCAGATATTAATACTGGAAATGTTTTAGGTAAGTACACTTATAATGCAGCTGGAGAAGTTGTAATATTATCAGGAAACTTAACAACTAATGGAAAAGGTGAAGTTGCAGTTACAGGATTAAAAGATGGTGATTACTTTATTCATGAAGTAAAAGCTCCAGCAGGATACTCATTATTAAAAGCACCAGTTAAAGTAACAATTACAGCAACTAAAGATGCTGGAAATAATTATACAGGAGCTGCAACAATAGCTGTTACTAATGGCAATGAAGCTGGTAGTATAGTTAGTCCTGTTACAATGAAAGATAATAATGTATTATTCAATGTTCAAATTAAGAACTATTCTGGTATATCTCTACCAACTACTGGTGGAATAGGTACTGATGGATTTGTTAAAATAGCAATTTCATTATTAGCTATAGTAGCTGTATCAGGGGTAGTTTACTTAGCAATAGAAAAGAAGAAAAGAGCTTAGAAAAATAAATACAAATATTTTCAATAAAATATAAAACTAATGCCCTTCTATTTTATATACAGTACCATGTGTATTAAAGTAGAAGGGTATATTTTTGAGGAGTTTTAATGTGAAACAAATCATGTTGTAGGGAATAAGTTTTAAGGATATTACTTATTTAATAATTAAAGTTAAGATAAATATAATGAATATTCTTTACTAGGAAAAATATATTATGATAAAATTATTACAACAAATCATTGATGTATTTGATGTTCGTTATAAAATAAGTTTGTTTTCATAAAATGTGGGTATGGATAAGTATGAAATGATATTAAAAAAATCTATTAATTGGAGGTGAAAATCATAGGAATTTTAGAATTTACTATGAGGAATTAATTGAAGATATTAAAGCGGATATATTTAGCTAGTTTAATTTTAATTACTTTAATCGCAATTGGAATATTATTTTATCCAAGCTTCTCTAATTATATAAATAATAAATATGCAGTTTCTACAATCTCAGAATACAATGAAAGCATGAATAATATTGGTGATCCGGAAATTGAAGAGTTAAAAAAGGAGTCACAAAAATATAATGAAGAATTGTTTTTAAAAGGAACTGAACCAGAAGGACATAAAGAAGAGTCTATGATTGGGTATATAGAAATTCCAAGTATAAATATATATCTACCAATTTATTATGGTACCTCAAATGAAGTATTGAGAAAGGGGGTAGGGGTTTTAGAGAAAACCTCAATTCCAGTAGGGGGTAAAAGTACACATTCGGTTTTATCTGCTCATACAGGAGTACCCACTCAAAAGCTATTTACAGATATTGATCAATTAAAAAGTGGAGACCTTTTTTACATTCATGTATTAAAGGAGAAGCTCACATATAAAGTAGATAATTCTAAGGTAGTTAAACCTAATGATTCTGATGAGTTAAAAATATATGAGGGAAAGGATTATATAACATTATTGACTTGTTACCCTTATGGTGCTAATACAGATAGATTATTAGTTCGAGGAGAAAGAGTTGAAGAAGGTATAACTAGTGAAGAGGATCTAAATAAACCTAATAAGGAAAATAGTAGTTTTGATGAGATAAGGAATAACAACTTAAATAATAAGGATAGTTTTAATAAATCTTCAATGTTTATAATTGTAATTCTAATTTTGGTCATCATCATAATATTTATACAAATAATTAGGAATCAAAGAAAAAAGAAATAAATTAAAGTAAAAGCATCTATGAATTTAACTTTATTTTAAAAATATTTTTAGAGAATATGTATAGGCATTTTTCTAAAAGATAAGTTTAAAAATAAGTAATCATAGGTGTTTTATTTTTAAAAACATATATAATCAATAAGATGAAATATCTAAAAATGTCGTTGAAAAATCAAGTCAAATAGAATAACAACATATATTTTCAGCAAATGTATTATTTTATCAAAAAGTGAAATGAAAAATAATTGAATATACAGTATAAAGGTGATAATATAATTTTAGAATTTTAAGATATATAATTTACAATATTAAATTTACATCATCATAATTTATTGTATATTAAATTTTTTATATTATAAAATATGAGTTAAGCATTATTTAATGCAAGAGATATATTAAGTGAAAAATGAAAAATCTAGTAAAAATTAAGTTTCAAAATATAAAGGGACTATGTTTATATCAATTCAAAGTGCCATTATCTGTGATGGCTATATGTCAGATAGAATAATTCTATTTAAGTATGCAGTACTTAATAATTTTAACTAATATTAAGAGGGTAAAGGGTTAATTAAAATTAACTTAAGTTTTATTTTAAAAAGTTAGTCTATTACGATTCTAATAAATATTTTCAAGGGTAGCAAAAATTATAATAGGACATTGTTTTAAAGTATCATATAGGTATTTTGAGGTGTTTATATAGTTATGTATCAAGGCACAAATAAGGAGGGGAATTTGGGCGTTACTTTATTGGTCATTGATAATAAGTGCATTTAAAATAGGAGTATAATATATGAAAAGAATAAAAAAGATTAAGTTTTTAAGTTTGGTATTAGTACTTGCTGTGGTGGTACAGTTTGCACCTAAAAATGTATTTGCAGAGAATAATAATACTAATTTAAAGGAGTCGAAGTTTTTTAATCTAATTGATTCTAATGAAACTAAAGAAGTAAATGGCTGTAGAAGGTATGAAGTTACAAGAAATGTACAAGCAAACTTTGATATGAGTAATGAACAAGATTTAATGATTATTTTAGACACATCTACCAGTATGGATACAGGAAACCCCGTTACATTGATAAGCGTATTAGCACCAGCATTACAGCAGGCTGTTAACAAATTTATGGATTATAATCCTCACAATAGGGTTTCTCTTGTGATCTTTGGAGGAAATGGTAGTGGCATAGATGATGCTAGGATATCCTTTGATCTTACTAGTAATAGAGAAGTTATAAATAATAAAATGAGTAATATATATGGACAAGATGAATATGGATATTATGGACCTTTATCCGAATTTATTTGGGGAAATACCAATATTGAGGCAGGTATAGAAAAGGGTAAAGAAATTTTAATAAAAGCTGCAAATGAAAATTCTAATAGAAATATGAATGTTATGCTTGTTACAGATGGTGGAGCTAATGTAACTATAGGGGGAAATCCCTCTAGTTCTGATGAGATTGTAAATCAAACTATAAAATCTGCTCAAGGCATGAAAAGTATTATGCCAGATGCTAATTATATAGGATTATCCTTATTACATAAAGATACTGAATATGATAAAAAAGTTACAGAGGCAGTATTTGATTCTTTTATACCTAAAGAAAATCAAATTATAGATACGAGTTCTACTATAGTTCAAGGAAAATTAACTCAGTATATAGATAAGTTATTCAATCAAATTCAAGGTAGAGGAGAAGTAACTATTACTGAAAAATTTAATAAGGATATTGTAGATAACTTTACATTAGGCACCTTTAGAAAAGAAGATGCTAATGGGGTGAAAGTATATAATGCTATTGAAGTAAATGGTGCTTTAGTTCCAGTAGAAGGAATTTATACATCAACAGAAGAAAATAAGTATTATCAAGTTGCACCTGTAGAAGGAATAAGAGCTATTTGGGATAATGTAAATAAGGAAATTAGAGTAACATTAACTAATCAGGAACTTAAAAATGAAGTAAATAAGATTAAGTATCAGTTATTACCTAAGGATGATAGTATATATTCTGAAGGGACAACTAATATAAAGATAGATAATAATTCAAAGGTAGATGTTAAATACTCTGCTGGAAATAGAGAGTATAATAGTTCAAGTATTTTAAAATCTGCTGAAATAACAAATCTATCAGCCTCTTTAAAGGTAGATGCAGGGCAAGATAAAGAAGTAAAAGCAAATGAGATTATACAATTAGGGGGAACACCAACGGCTAAAGGTGGAGATGGCACATATTTTTACACTTGGTCAGTAAAAGAAGGAAGTGGAGTAGTTATACCTGAGGAAGAAATACATAAGTCAAATCCACAAATAGATTTAAGTAAGAATAATGTAAAACCTGAAAGCAGTATAGTCTTTGAGGTAATGGTAACAGATAATCATAATTGCATAAGAAAAGAGGAAGTAAGATATTCTATAATTAATGAAAATGCAGTAATACCAAAACCAGAAGATAAACCAAATGTAAAACCAGAGAATAAGCCAAATAATGATGGATCAGAGGCTGTAGACAAAGATAATAGAGCTATAGAAGAACTTCCTCAAACAGGACAAGATATTACTCCTTATAAATATGGAGCTATAATATCAATATTAGGTGTAGTATTATTAATTCTAGATAGAAAAAGAAAATCTTATTAGAATTTAATTTTAAAAGCTGTTGTGAAGCCTAAAAAGCTAAGCAACAGCTTTTAAATTTTATCTTATATATTTTTTAATATTAAAGATATAGTATATATGTTGTAATCTTAAAAAGAGAGTATGTTTTTAATAGGTGTAGTTATTTCTTAAGTAGGTAAATTAGTTTATTTATATTCACCTTATTTTTAGAGAGTTCTTTAGTCTTAATTGAAATAACTACACTTTAACTTTTTCATACTAAATATATAAGCTTAACTTTTAGCTCAATATTCACGGAAGGTGTTAATATTCAGAATATTGAATTGATTAATAGTGCTCATGTGTTATAATATTACTTATATAAAATAAAAAGGAAAGGTGGTTAGTGTAATGAGAAATTCAGTTTTTACTCAACAAATACAAAATAAATAATTACTTTGGTTAAAAAGAAATTCATATCTAAGAATTCATTCTTTTAACTAATAGTAAGCAAGGAGTAAGAATGAATAAAACACATCATTTTTTTGGACAATATTATAAAGGCAATACTTTAAAAATTTCTACTTATATCTTTTCAAGCATAGTCTCAAAAATATGCTTATTAATTATACCCTATTTAACAAAATTATTAGTTGATTCTGTACAGAATAATAGCTTAGAGGATTTAAAAAAGTATATTATAATTCTTATACTACTAATGGTATTATTTCAGATTTTTTTAGCATTAAAATATTATTTAGGAGAATATATAGACACACATATTTCTAGTAAATTAAAAAGTGAATTAATAAATAAAACAATGTCATTACCACTTAATGAAGTTAAATCTATAAGTAATGGTGAATTACTTCAAAGAGTCTTTAATGATACAGAGGTAGTAAAGCCACTTATAATAAGTACGAAGGTGGATATTGTACTTAATGTTATTTATAGCATTTGCATTTGTTTTATTATGTTTAAATTAAATGTAGCTACAACTTTAATATTATTATTGTTATTTCCGATATTTTTACTTATATGTAAGTACTATATGCCTAAAATAGAAAAGGTCAATAAAGAGGTTATTGAAGAGGATGAAAATCTAAAGACTTTAAGTGAAGAAACATTAAGTGGTAATTTCGATATTCGAGTAAATAATGCTTCACATTATATTAATAAGAAGATTGATAATAATATAAAAAAATATATTAAAGCTTCTATTAGAAATATTAAATATAATATGAAATACGATTATATTTTTACAACGGGTATAATGAATTTTTCTTCTATATTAATTTATGGTTTAGGTGGATATTTAGTAATTAAAAAATATTTAAGTATAGGAAGTCTACTAGCATTTACTTTGTATTTCTCAAAATTGTGGGATCCGGTAGAGTACTTTATGGCTTTACCTAAGGACTTAAAAGTATATAGAATCTCACTGGAGAGAATACAAGAATTTCTTAATTTACAGGAAGAGGATGAAGGTAAAATAACAAGTTTACCTAATCTAAAAGAAATTAAGATACAAAATCTAAATTTTTATTATGATGATAAAATTATATTAGAAGATATTAATATTGTTATAAATAAAGGTGACAAAATAGGAATAAGAGGGGGAAATGGTACAGGTAAATCTACCGTAGCTAGTATATTAGCTAAACTTAATTTAGTTAATATAGGAGAAATTTATTTTAATGATATTAATTTTAAAGACATTAACTCTAATAAGTTAAGAGAGAAAGTAGTGTATGTACCTGCTAATGGTTATATATTTAATGATACAGTTAAAAATAATATAACTCTTCATAAGGATAATGAGACAAGTTTTGAAAACTTTAAGTTAAATAATAAATTATTTGAATTGATAAGTAAAAATAATATAAACCTACAGGAGAATATCAGTAATCAAGACAATAAACTCTCATCAGGTGAAAAGAGAATTATTCAAATTTTAAGAGGAGTATTTTTAAATGGGGAGGTTTATATTTTTGATGAGCCATTAAATTTCATAGATTATAAATATAAGGAGTTATTAATAGAGTTTATAGATAATAATTTAAAAGATAAAACTGTAATAATAATATCACATGATGACTCCATATTTAGGTGTTGTAATAGGATGTATTCCTTAAAGAATAAAAAGTTAAATATAAGCACAGAATTTATAGCTGAGCTTTAATTTTATAACGAATATATAATTAATAAAAACTTAGTTATTAAGAGGTAATAAGATGATAATAGCTAAGTTTTTATTGCTTGAATTTTATTTTTATGTTTAACGGATTTAAACTATGAATAAGTTTTCTTTAAAAAATCAATATGAACTAATAATGTTTACAATTTAAATATAATTAATAGTTTGTTATATTGAAATTATTAATTATAACTTATAATAGAAATAAAAATAGAAATATGAGGAAGGAGAAAAGGCTAGCATTTAGCCATTGATATAAACATATGATTACAATATTATCACCTACGAAGGGATTAAATTTTAAAAATAAGGCTAATTTAGAATTAAAGGCGAGCACTCCATTATATATGGATGAAGTAAAGGAATTAATTCAAGAACTTAAAAAATATGAAATACCTAATTTGATGGAACTTATGAGTATAAGTGAGGATTTAGCAGTTTTAAACTTTACAAGATTTCAAGATTTTAGTTTGGAGTCTTTTGAGTGCGCAAAACCTGCAATATTTACTTATGAGGGGGAGGCATACAAAGGGTTAGACGCACATACTTTAAGTAAAGATGGGATTGAATTTGCTCAGGAACATCTAAGAATTTTATCAGGTTTGTATGGAGTTTTAAGACCTTTAGATTTAATAAATGAATATAGGTTAGAGATGTTAACAAAGTTAAATACAAGTAGAGGTAAGAATCTTTATGAGTATTGGGGTGACATAATAGAAAATAACTTAAGAGAAGCTTTAATTAATTCTGAGGAAAAAGTACTAGTAAACTTAGCTTCAGAAGAATATTCAAAGGCAGCTAAGGTGAAGAAACTTTCAAAGGAGTTTAAAGTTATTACACCTGTGTTTAAAGAGTTTAAACAGGGGAAGTATAAGATTGTTACGGTATATGCAAAAAGGGCTAGAGGATTAATGGCTAGATATATTATGGAAAATGCTATAGATGAGGTTGAGAAATTAAAGGATTTTTCAGCTGAAGATTATGAGTTTAATGAGAATTTATCAGAGGAGAATCTATGGGTTTTTACTAGATAAGATACTATATAGCACTAGTATTATTAGTAATAACATAATGGAGGTATTATGGGAAAGGATAGTAGAAAGTTGATAGGTTGGATATTTATAATTTTAGGTATAATAAGCATAGCTTATTTCATTAGTCTAAACTTCTTTGGAGGGGCTGTGAGCTTTGCTTTTGTGTGGTTAATCACGGGTATATTATCAGTAGGATTTGGATTAGATAGATTAAATCCTAACTTATCTGTACTTGATAAAACATCTCATAAACTAAGTATAGCGTTACTTGTAGTAGTAATATTAGGTATGATAATTTTAGCTGTATTAGAAGGTATAATTATACACAGCGCTAATAAGTATGATAATAATGTTCCAGACTATGCAATAATTTTAGGAGCTGGACTGCAAGGAAAAGAAATGTCAAAGTCTCTTTTATATAGAATGAAAGAGGGTTTGACATTTGCAGAAAGTAATCCTGAGGTTAAAATTATAGTTTCAGGTGGACAAGGTAAGGGAGAAGACATAACAGAGGCATCAGCTATGAAACAGTATCTTTTAAATCATGGAATTAATGAATCAATGATTATAGTTGAAGATAAATCCACAAATACAGCTGAAAATTTTAAGTTCTCTAAGGATAAACTGAAGGGAATAGATAATAGAGATGATATAAAGTTAACGGTTATAACCAATGGCTTTCACATGTTTAGATCTAAAATGTTAGGAGAAAGATGTGGCTTTGAAATATATAGACAACCAGCAGATACATATGAGCCTATGATTCCTAATTTTTACTTGAGAGAGGCCTTCGCACTTATAAAATCATATTTCTTTGATAAGGTTATGTAAAATAGCACAAGCTTATAAGGAAAGTAATATATATTCTAATAAACAATATTTATTTTATATTAGAAGTAACACTCATTATAGAAAAAATATAAAGATTAATATAATTATAGAATAGTAATTGAAGCTTATATAATACAATTGAAAAATATTAACTAGAGTTCATATTTTTCAATTGTTATAAATTAAAAGAAGCATTATAAGTTAATGTTATATAAAGAATAAGAGTAAGGTAAGTTATATTGAATTATAATGTGCCTTACTCTTATTTTATTTCAAAAACTTATAGTAATTTAAATAAAATATACTTACATTTACAACTTTTATAAGTCAAATGAAAATCAATAAGGAAGAATATCTAGGTAAGAATTAAATATATTAATTGAATTTTATATTTTAAAGGTTTAGGTATACTAAAACGGAGTTTTTCTAAAAATAAAGTATCATTTTTATACTATGTTTAATTTTGAATGGCTAAATCTTAAAGCTTAGAAAAGAATATAGTTTGTGTTATAAAAATATTTATTAAAGTAAAATCTTGTTACAATATTTAACTTGAAGTATATATAAATAACTTATAAGTTACAAAATGGATATTTTTTAACTTTACATTGAATATTCTGAAAAGTTGTAGTATAATTAGTTCAAAATATGAACATGTTCAAAATATGAACTTGGATGGGGGTATATATGAAAAAAGTATACGTTGCCATGAGTGCGGATATAATTCACCATGGGCATTTAAATGTTTTAGAGGAAGCAAGAAAATTAGGGGATGTTATCATAGGGTTACATACTGATGAAGTAATATCAGAATACTTCAGAAACCCATTACTTACTTATAGTGAAAGAGAAAAGGTAGTAGAAAATATAAAGGGTGTAACTCAAGTCATACCACAAGATACCTTAGATCAAGTAAAGAATCTTAGAAAATTAAAACCTGACTATGTTGTACATGGAGATGATTGGAAGGAAGGACTTCAAAAGAATTTAAGACAAAGAGTAATTGAAGTTTTAAAGGAATGGGGTGGAGAATTAGTTGAAGTAAAATATACAGAGGGTGTATCTATAAGTAAATTAGATGATATGCTTTTAAGTATAGGAACAACTCCACAACAAAGAATGAAGAGATTAAAAGAGATTTTAGGAATGAAACCTCTTGTTAGAGTAATGGAGGCACACAATGGACTTACAGGTTTAATAGTTGAGAAAAGCAAAGTCGAAAAAGATGGCAAGATAAGAGAGTTTGATGCTATGTGGATAAGCTCCTTATGTGATTCTACAGCTAAAGGAAAACCGGATATTGAATTAGTTGATGTAACTTCTAGGCTAAATACAATAAATGAAATTTTAGAAGTAACTACTAAACCTATAATATTAGATGGAGATACTGGTGGAAAGATAGAGCATTTTATTTATACTGTAAAAACCTTAGAAAGATTAGGCATATCAGCTATAATAATAGAAGATAAGGTTGGACTTAAGAAGAATTCCTTATTTGGTACTGATGTTTCTCAAACTCAAGATAGTATAGAGCATTTCTGTGAAAAAATTAAAGCTGGTAAAAGAGCGAGAGTTACTAATGATTTTATGATTATAGCGAGAATCGAAAGCTTAATTTTAAAAGCAGGAATGGATGATGCTATTGAAAGAGCTAAGGCTTATGTTGAAGCTGGTGCTGATGGAATCATGATTCATAGTAAAGAGAAGGATGGTTCAGAAATATTAGAGTTCTGTAATAGATTTAAGAAGTTAGAAAAGAGAGTACCATTGATAGTAGTACCTACATCATATAATCATATTACTGAAACAGAGCTTATGGAATATGGGGTAAATGTAGTTATTCATGCGAATCATTTAATAAGAAGTGCTTATCCTGCAATGAAAAAGACTGCAGAGTCAATTTTATTAAATGAAAGATCTAAAGAAGCTTCAGAAGAGTTCTGTATGCCAATAAAAGAAATATTAACTTTAATCCCAGGAGGAAAGTAATATGGTAACTACAGAATTATTCTATAATTATTTAAAGGAAAAGGGAGTAACATTTTTTGCTGGAGTTCCTGATTCCTTATTAAAAAATTTCTGTGCGTACTTAACTGATAATGAAGAAAGTGATAAAAATATAATAGCTGCTAACGAAGGAAATGCCCTTGGCATGGCAGCTGGACATTACCTTGCAACAGGAAGTATACCTTTAGTGTATATGCAAAATTCAGGACTTGGTAATATAGTTAATCCACTTACATCTTTGACTGATCCATTAGTGTACAGCATACCTACATTATTAGTTATTGGTTGGAGAGGGGAGCCAAATAAGAAGGATGAACCTCAACATAAGAAACAAGGTTTAATAACTTTAGAATTATTAGATGCATTAGGTATAAAATATTCTGTATTAGGTGAAGAAAATAGTGATGATGAAGCTAAAATAGAAATAGATAAAGCTATAACATATATGAAAGAAAATAAAGAACCTTATGCTATAGTTATAAGGAAAAATACATTTTCTGAATACAAATTAAAAAATAAGATTGCTACTAATTTTGATATGAAGAGAGAGGAAGCAATAGAAGTTTTACTAGATTATCTTAATGAGAAGGATACTATTGTATCTACTACAGGTAAGACCTCAAGAGAGTTATTTGAGTTAAGAGAAAAAAGAAATGAAGGACATGAAAAAGACTTTTTAACTGTAGGTTCTATGGGACATGCATCTCAAATAGCTTTAGGTATAGCTTTAAATAAGAAGGATAGAAATGTTTATTGTTTAGATGGGGATGGAGCAGCTTTAATGCATTTAGGTGGCTTAGCTATTATAGCATCTCAAGAAGTAAAGAACTTTAAGCATATAGTAATTAATAATGGGGCACACGAATCAGTTGGTGGACAACCTACTGTTGGCTTTGAAATTGATATATTAGGTATAGCTAAGGGATGTGGCTACAAAGAGGTATTTACTGCTTCAACTAAAGCAGAGTTACAAGAAAATATGAAAAAACTTGCTAAATGCGAAGGACCAGGACTTTTAGAGATAAGAGTCAATAAGGGCTCAAGAGATGATTTAGGAAGGCCTACAACAACTACAATAGAAAATAAAGAGGCTTTAATGGCATTTTTAGATAAATAGGGGGAAGCTTTATGGATATTAAAAGAAATATTTTATTGAATCCTGGTCCAGCAACTACAACAGATACAGTTAAATTTGCTCAAGTTGTACCAGATATATGCCCAAGAGAACAAGAATTTGGAGATGTAATGGAATTTGTATCTAAGGGACTTACAGAATTTGTAGGAAGTTTAGATAAATACACTACAGTTATATTTGGGGGTTCAGGAACTGCAGCAGTAGAATCTATGCTTAGTTCAGCAGTAGGAGAAGGATATGTACTTATAATTAATAATGGTGCTTATGGAAAGAGAATGTGTGATATAGCTAATGTATATGAAATGAACTATATTGAATTCCAAAGTTCTAATATTGAAGCTATAGATTTTGAAGCTTTAGAAAAAGTTATTATAGAAAATAAAGATAAATTAACTCATTTAGCAACTATTCATCATGAAACTACAACAGGATTATTGAATGATGTAAGTAGATTAGGAGCTTTATGTAAAAAATACAATTTAGATTTGATGGTAGATGCCATGAGTTCATATGCGGGAATTCCAATAGATATGGAAAAAATGAATATAAGCTATTTAGCATCAAGCTCAAATAAATGTATACAAGGTATGGCTGGAGTTAGCTTTGTTATAGCTAATATAGAAACTTTAGTAAAAACTAAAGAAAATAAGCCAAGAAATTTATATTTGAATTTATATAAACAATATGAGTATTTTAAAAAGAACTATCAAATGAGATTTACACCACCAGTACAAGTATTATATGCATTACAACAAGCAATTGTAGAGGCTAAAAAAGAAACTATAGAAGCTAGACATGAAAGATATGTTAAGAGTTGTGAAGTATTATGGAGTGAACTTCAGAGACTTGGATTGAGAAGATTAGTAGATGAGTCTTGCCATTCACATATGATTACAACTGTTATGTATCCAGAGGTTGAGAACTTCAGCTTTGATGATATGCATGACTATTTATTTGAAAGAGGATTTACCTTATATCCAGGAAAAATATCTTCAAAAGATACTTTTAGAATAGCTAATATAGGGGAAATAGATCATAAAGATATTACAAATGCTATGAAGGTACTTGAAGAATATCTAATAAAGATAGGATTTATCAAATAAGAAAAAAGGAACGCTAGGCGTTCCTTTTTATTTTACATCATCAAAGTCATGTTCAAATTCGTTAACAGCATCCATTAATGTTGTACCAGTATAAGCAGCAGTAGGACCACCACCAAAAGCAATTGCAACAGTTGCAGCTTCGATTATTTCTTCTCTAGTACAACCAACTTTATAAGCATTGCGAACATGTCCAACTATACAATATTCACAGCGGCTATATGCAGCGATTGCTACAGCTATTAATTCCTTTGTTTTTAAAGAAATACTTCCTTCAGAAAGAGCAGCACCAATAAATCCACTTAATGCTCCCATAGCTTCAGGATTAGCCTGGGCTAAATTCATCATACCTTCGCCAGAAGCGGCTGCCATAGATCTTACATCTTTCATAATTACATCCTCCTAATTTCTACATGAATTTATTAAATAATATGTAAATTTACCAATATATACACAATATCATTATGGTGAAATTAGAGTCAATATAATTAAGAGAGCTATTAAATTTATCTATAAGACATAGGTACATCTATAGGGTAATAAAATTTATTATATATACTTTTCAATATTAAATCTACAACATCGTAATTTATTACATATTAAATTTTTTTATGCTATAAAATATGAATGAATCTTATTTAATACAATGTATATATAAGTTTTTAATAATAAACAGCATTTAATTTATATTTAGATTAATTTTTACAGTATTCATTAGCAAGTATTAAGAATACACTTGATGTCCAAGTAAAGCTTTTATCTCTTAAAGCTTCACCAGTAATGGCATCAAAGTTTTCAGCCATTCCTGCTACATTTGCCATGCTGCAGAATCTATTTGCAAGATCAGAGGCAAACTCTTCCTCTCCACACTGCATTAATCCATCAATTAAAAGCATAGTAGATGGAGCCCATATAGGTCCACGCCAATATCCATCACATTTATAGTAAGGGCTACTAGTACTTTCAGTAGCTAGTCCATTTTTAGTTAAGAATCTATTTTTTTCTTTTAATCCAGAAATTAAAGTATTTCTAATTTCTTCAGGAAGGCGCTTACCTAGCAGTATAGGTATAAATAGTATTAAACTATCACCAACACAAGACTCTTCACCGTTTGTTAAATAAGAAGTAAATCTATCGCCCTTCCAGAAATAAGTTATTAGTTTATCAAGAAGTAAACCTGACCATTCAAGCCACTTTGATGCTTCTAAAGGTTTTTTTAGTTTTTCAGCAATTTCACTTAATAGTTCCATTTGAAGTACTAAGAAAGTACATAAATCAGGGCTTTCAACTGGAATACCTTTATGGAATATTGTACTGTTATCCCAACCACAGTCATTACCATGATTATATTCTGGAATACCATTACTATTTAAATCTCTATTATTAAACCACCATTTAGTTAAATTACAAAGTGAGTTATAAAGTATAGTTAATTTCTCATTGTCTAAGAAATCACTTCTCTCCATTATCCATTTTAATGCCCAACCTTGAATAGGAGGTTTACAAAAACTCCAAAGACAAGTAGATGGATTAATTAAGTCAGCATAGGTACCACATTCCTGTTGATTATCTATAAATATCATAAACTGATCAAAGCATAACTCAGGATTAGATTTAGCTAAAGCCATAGCATTAAAACAGTAATCCCAACTCCAAATACTATCCATCCAATTCTTAGACATATACATGGCATTTCTAGTTAGATATCCCTTAGGAGGAACAACTGAAGACCAAGTTATGTAAGAGGCTAACTTAGCACCATATTTAAATTCTTCCTTAGCAGGAGAAGGTGATGCGTTTAACCATGAATAGAATTCGTTTTCCACTTCTCTACAGGCATCATCAAAGGATGAAAGATTAAGTGGTTCTTTATAAGTACATTGAAATTGCTCAATAAAACCTTCAACTATGTTACTTTTATTTAAATTAAAGAACATCTCTATAAAAGGACATTTTATTTCTGCCCAAGGTGCAATGGCAGTCATAGTTCCATTTATGCATTTTATTGCAAACCAAGTATTATGACTAGCGTAATTTAATTTATATTGATATTCAGATTCTTTTAATAAATAATCATAACTACCGCTAGCTACTGTTAATTTAATTCCAACATCTTTTCCCCTAAAACGAATAAGAGTTTCATTTACTATAATTATTTCTACAAAGCCTGAATCACAATACAAGGCAAGCTTGGTTGGAGAAGCTGTTACTTGAAAGTCTAAGATTTTTCCATCTTTGATAAGGTCTATTTTAAAAACTTTATCCTTAGAATAAGTATCTCCATTTATATTTCTAATAAATAATTCATCTTTACCTGTATCAGTGTTTTTTAAAATACTAAATGCTAAAAAGGATCCAAATCTACTGAATGGAACCTCCCTTAAATTAAAATTCATTAGTCGCCCCCCCTATTAGTCCGTTAATGTAAGGTATTCTTATAAGTAAAGTTTTTTTCATAAGAATACAAAATTTTGAATATTCATTAAATAAAGTCTTAGTTAATTATATAACTAAAGTGGGAAAAATGGAAAGGTTTTTAGTTGGGAATTAGAAATAATAGTATAAAGAAAAGAAAAATATGTAAATAAATTCAAGAAGATATATATACTAGTATTATATAGAACTTTAATTATTATAAAGCAAATAACAAAGGGGGTGTAGGTTAAAGGGGCAGTCCCATTAACTTAAGCTTATGCGTAATAGAGATGTTGAAGAGCTAAATTTACTAGAATATAAGTTCTTAGGAAAAGGTAACAATGGTGCAGTATATTTAATGCCTGGAAATAAGGCTATAAAGATATGCAACGTTGTTGATAGTTGTGCAGGAGAAGCTGAAATATTAGAATACGTAAATGGAAATAATTACTTTCCTAAGATTTATGAGTATGGAGGCAACTATATAGTAAGAGACTTTGTAGATGGAGTATGTTTTAGGGATTACATTAAGAAGAATGGGTTAAGTGAAGATCTAGCAGAAAAGCTTATTGAGTTACTTAAAGAGTTTAAAAAGTTAAAGTTTAAAAAGCAAGACGTAAGATGTAAAGATATCTATATATTAAAGGATGGAAATCTAATGATAATTGATCCAAAGGGATTTTTAAATAAAAAGAGAAATTATCCAAGGCACTTATGTAAAGGATTAGATACTTTTGGATGTTTAGAGGTCTTTTTAGAGGTACTTAAGAAACGTGAAAGAGGGCTATATGTAAGATGGATAGATAGCTTGCTTGAAGATAGAGAAGAAAGAGCTAAGGAATATTTAGCTTTAATGAAATAATATTATTTAAAATACTTATATATAAGTTCTAATTAATATTCTACATTTATATTAAGCAGTGAATTTATTCTATAGTGAACACTATATCTAAAAAGAATGAAAATTCTTTATTAGAATATATATTAAAAACAATGGAACTATTGCATAGGTAAATATGAATAGAATATTATATTCCAATTATATTATTTAAAGCTTAAATTAATTATAATTGGAAATATAATCTAATAATAATTACTGTATTTTTATGCAATAGTTTCTTTGAAATTAAGAATATAAATTAGAGGTAATGCCTTCATAATGGACTATGGAGGCATATTTTTATGGAAAAGATTTAGAAGAAATAATTTACTTTTTATTTAATTAAAGATATAATTTAAATGTATAAAATTTGGTAAAATAAGATATTGAATCAGAAATATAACATATTTAATTTAAACAATAAAGTTAAATCTTACAATAATAAGACAATGGGGTATAACTTTTCATAAAATAATTTACACTTCATTTAAATAAACTAAAGTCAAATGATAATTTCAAAACACTTAAAGAGTAAATTTCACAGTATTAAATTTAAAATAAACTAAAGTAAAATAATAACAACAAGGGGATTGAGGGGGATAAAAGGGATGTATGCAATTAAGGCATATTATGTACTGAATTTCAAGGCATTAATCAAGGATAAATTGAGTTTATTCTGGTCGCTATTTGTACCAGCGCTTATGCTAATCAGCAGTGCTGGTAACGGAGTTAAGCTACAAGCTATTGATATGAGATGGTATTGGGCTTATATAATTTTCAATTACTATATTTATGGATTGGGATTAAACTGCTTACAAAGCAAGACGACGGGATCGCTTAAAACAGCATTTTCCATAAAAAATTCAGCGGTAGAATTTTTTATAGCAAACTTATTAACGCAAATAACCTTTTCATTTATAAGTATATTTATATTTAATATAGCTGCAGCTATATTAAATCAAGCTAATTTCTTAAGTATGACTATGTATTCTACTATTTTAATTGTTTTATCAATTCCAGTAGGATTTTTATGTTTTAACATAACTTTATTAAACAAGATATCCTATAATTCTATGTCTACATTAATTAACGTAGCTTCAGTTGTATGTTTAATGTTTATACGTTTAGAAAGTCCTATTAATATAATCAATCCATTAAGAAATATAGCAAGTATATTATTAATGAGAAGTCCTGTAGAGATAATATCATATATTATTATTTCCCTTATATGTATAGGTACAGGGTTATATAGCACAAAGAAATATTCAGCCATATCTAATGAAGTGAGGTAATATACATGATAATAGTTAAGGATTTAAGTTATAAGAATATATTGGATAATATAAATTTAGAATTACCTAAAACAGTTAATTATATAAAGGGTGAAAATGGGGCAGGTAAATCCACTTTATTAGATTGTATTAGTAATTTAAACAAAGGGTATTTAGGGGAAATAAAAGGAAATGAAAGTATCATTTACTTAAATCAAAATTTATATTTTTCTTATAGATTACCCTCTAAGGATTTTGTTGAATTTACCTTAACACTTGCAGGAATAAAGGATTATAAAAATACTTTTTATAATTTTGTTAGTAAATTTTCTTCTGTAGATCAAATCGATAAGATATGGAAAAAACCTGTGGGAATGCTCTCAGGTGGAGAAAGAAAAAGGTTGTTTTTCTCCGCAATTTCTTGTATTGATAGAGATTGGTATATATATGATGAACCTTTTGCTGGAGTAGATGAAAAGGGTAAAGAATTTATGGTAAAGGTTTTGAAGCATTTTCAAGAAAATAATAAGGGAATAATAATAACAAGTCATGAAACAGATCCATTTAATGTGTTAGAGGATATGAATGTTGTGAAAATTGAAGATGGTGCTATAGTAGGATAAAATATTAAATGCAATTCAAGATTTTAAGTAATTAAGAATTGCATTTCTTTTTTGTTTAAATGTATTTACATAAGGAAATTAAACTTCTTTCATTAAGTGGATTAGATAGGTTTATTTTAAGGGCTTAAGAGTTTATCATAACTCAAGTTGTTATAATAAAGATTTTATATGAAGAGAAAGAGAAAAGATTGTATAACAAAGTCTAGATATGTTCAAATTAACCTTGAATACTTAATTTATAAATTGTAATATTAAAAAGGATATATTTATTTCTATATTGAACACATCCAGTTATATAAAAGTATAATATAATCTAGCAGCATTAAGTTCGTAGCTGCAAACTAATAAGATAATATAATGGAGAGGTAAAAAATATGGCGAGAATATTTGGAACAGATGGAGTTAGAGGAATAGCAAATACAGAACTGACATCACAGTTAGCATATAATTTAGGAAGAGCAGGAGCTTTTGTTTTAACAGAAGGAGCTCATAAACCTAAAATAGTAGTAGGAATGGATACAAGAATATCAGGAGATATGTTAGAAGCTGCATTAGTTGCTGGATTATTATCAGTTGGTGCAGAGGCTATATGTGTAGGTGTAGTTCCAACTCCAGCAGTTGCATATTTAACTAGAAAATATGGAGCTGATGCAGGGGTGGTTATATCAGCATCACACAATCCTGTTGAATATAATGGAATAAAATTCTTCAATAAAAATGGATTTAAGTTAAAAGATGAATTAGAAGATAAAATACAATCAGTTATTGAGTCAAACTTTGAGGGTGTGCCATCACCAACAGGGGAACACTTAGGTAAAAAGACTATTGTAGATACTGCAATTGAAGATTATGTAGAATTTGCAAAAAGTACTATAGAAGGTGACTTAAGTGGATTAAAAATAGCTTTAGACTGCGCAAATGGAGCTTCACATATAAGTTCTGTTAAAGCAGTAAAAGAGTTGGGTGCAGAAGTAGTTGTTATAAATAATAATCCAGATGGAATTAACATAAATAAGAACTGCGGATCAACACATCCAGAGCACCTACAAAAATTCGTGGTTGAAAACAATTGTGATTTAGGACTTGCTTTTGACGGAGATGCAGATAGATGTATAGCTATTGATGAGAAGGGTAACTATGTTAATGGAGACTTTATGATAGCTATCTGTGCTAAAAGATTAAAAGAAAAAGGAAAATTAAAAAAGGATACAGTTGTAGTTACAGTTATGAGCAATATGGGCTTTGACATTGCAATGAAAGAAGAAGGTATCTCAGCATTAAAAACTAAGGTTGGAGATAGATACGTTCTTGAAGAAATGGAAAGAGGAGACTATAGTCTTGGAGGAGAACAATCAGGACATATTATCTTCTTAGATTTCAATACTACAGGTGATGGATTAGTATCAGGTATTCAATTAGCTTCTGTTATTAAAGAAAAACAAAAGTCTTTATCAGAACTAACTAAAATGATGACAGAATTACCACAGGTATTAGTTAACGCTACAGTTCCAAATAACATGAAAGATATACACGAAAAAGACGAAGAAATCATAAGTGATATAAAAGCAATGGAAGAAAAGTTAAATGGCAGAGGTAGAGTATTAATTAGACCATCAGGCACAGAGCCATTAGTTAGAGTAATGCTAGAAGGTGAAAATCAAAGCGAAATAGATGAAATGGCACATGCTTTAGCTAAAAAAATAGCAATGAAAGCTAATAAATAAAAAAATATAAACTTTAATTATATATAAAATACTAAGCTTAAGATGAGGCTCTTGTTTTATCTTAAGCTTAGTATTTGTTAATTGAGCACTTTATTAATATTTGAAATTAAGTTTTTGAAAATAGCTCTAAATTAAGGGTAAGTATTATAAAAGAGTATGAATTCTAAATTAAAATTTAAGTTCTTATATTAAAATTAAATATTTTAAAATGAAAATTAATTAAGTCAAATTGGTTTTATAGCTATAAGATATGCGTAATAAAAAATCTATATAAAACCTCACATGGTAAAAGAGAATAATTATTGCCTTAATTTTCATAATTTTAATGAATAATATATGAATTTTATTGACTAAAATACTCAATATGAATATAATGATATGGAGTTGTCTTATTATACAAATCTACACCTAATCATATTTATTCAGTAGTATCAATAGTTTTTTAAGTATAGCGCCAGAGGTTATAAACTTTATAACCTGACGAGGATGAGGAGTATCGAAAATTCGGCGGGTGCCTCACCCTATGACACTAGGGAAAACGATTAGCAAAACTAGGAAGTGATTCTTAGGACAAATCTAATCAGGTGTTAACTATTGACACATAATAAGACGATAATAAATATATTATAGAGAACCTAAGACTATACAGAAAGATACTTAGGTACGGAAGGAAGGTAAGTATGTGTGGAATAGTTGGATACTATGGTAAAAGAGAAGTTTCACCTCTACTAATTAAAGGATTAAGCAAATTAGAGTATAGAGGATATGATTCAGCAGGGGTTGCAATCCTATCAAATGATGGAGATTTAACAATAACTAAATGTAAGGGAAGATTAGCTAACTTAGAAGAAAAGTTAGAAGAAAATCCAATACATGGACATGTGGGAATAGGACACACAAGATGGGCTACTCATGGTCAGCCATCAACAGTTAACTCACACCCACATTCAAATGAAAAAGGTACAATTAGCATAGTTCATAATGGAATAATAGAAAACTATATACATTTAAGAGAATGGTTAATTGCAGAAGGATATAAATTTAATTCAGAAACAGATACAGAGGTAATACCTCACTTAATAGATTACTACTATGATGGAGACTTATTAAGTGCATTAATGCATGCTACAGCTAAAATGGAAGGAAGCTATGCTATAGGTGTAGTTTCAACTTACGAACCAGACAAAGTAGTAGCTGTTAGAAAAGACAGTCCATTAATAGTTGGTTTAGGAAAAGAAGAAAACTTCATAGCATCAGATATACCAGCAGTTTTAAGCGAAACTAGAGACGTATATTTATTAAAAAACAACGAATTCGTTGTTATGGATCAAGATGGAGTTAGATTATATGACGCAGAAGGCAGAAGAATTGAGAAAGAAATTTATCATGTAACTTGGGATGCTGATGCTGCTGAAAAAGGTGGATATGAGCACTTCATGATGAAGGAAATCCATGAGCAACCAAAAGTTATCAAAGATACAATGACTTCAAGAATAGTTCTTGATCAGCCAATAAACTTAGATAATATAACAATATCAAAAGAGCAAATAGAAAAATTAAGCAAAATATATATAGTAGCATGTGGAACAGCTTACCACGCTGGTGTAGTTGGTAAATATGCTATAGAAAAATTAGCTAGAATATCTGTAGAAGTAGACATAGCATCAGAGTTTAAGCACAGAGACCCAATTATCGATGAAAATACATTAATGATAGTTGTAAGTCAATCAGGAGAGACAGCAGACACATTATCAGCAATGAGACTTGCTAAATCAAGAGGTGCAAGAGTTATAGCTGTTACAAACGTTGTAGGAAGCACAGTTTCAAGAGAAGCAGATGACATCCTATACACTTGGGCTGGACCAGAGATTGCAGTTGCTTCAACAAAAGCTTATGTAACTCAATTAATAGCAATGTATACAATAGCATTATACTTTGCACAAAACAAAGGTACTCTAACAACAGAGCAATTAGAAGCTTACAAAAAAGATATGTTAGAATTACCTGAAAAAGCTGAAGAAGTATTAAAAAATAAAGAAGAAATCCAAAAGTTTGCTTCTAAAACTTACATGAACAAAGATATGTTCTTCTTAGGAAGAGGATTAGACTACGCAGTAGCTATGGAAGGTTCTTTAAAATTAAAAGAAATATCTTACATTCACTCAGAAGCATATGCTGGTGGAGAATTAAAGCACGGTCCTATAGCTTTAATGGAAGATGGTACAATAGTTATTACAATAGCAACTCAAGAAGAGTTATTTGATAAAATGGTAAGTAACATTAAAGAAGTAACAGCTAGAGGAGCTAAAGTATTCGCATTTGCACCAGAAGGACACACAGAAATAGAAGAAGCAGTTAATGCTGTAACTTATATACCAAAGGTTAATGAGCTGTTCTCACCAGTTATAGCTATAATACCACTACAATTATTCTCTTACTACGTATCAGTTCAAAAAGGCTGTGACGTAGATAAGCCAAGAAACTTAGCAAAATCAGTAACAGTTGAATAATATAAATTGAGATAAATCTTAAATGATGTAGCTTTGAAAGAAAGTTTGACCTTTTGAAAGAAAGTTAAATCAAAATTTAATATAGCGTAATACTAAACTTAGATGTTTAGCATCAACAAAACATGAAAGCATATAAGACTAGGCATTTTAAAATAGAAAATGTCTAGTCTTTTCTTATTTTTAGAGGTAATAAGATGGCAAAAAAAGAACACATAATATTGAAAAAATGATTAAGGAAGGTTATGGAACTGGCATAGGTAGTGTGAATATAAGCCATGGATAAAAATGCATGACTTAAGGGAGATAATCTATGAATTTATTTTTTATAAGTGTAGATTGTTTTTTCTTGAAGAAAAAAATAAAAGGGTTGTCAAACTAGAAAGGATTTAATATGAAAAGACACGATGTGAAAAGAAAAAATAAGATATTATCTCTAATGAAAATTGCTAAAATTTATTCTCCATTTTATTTCTTATTAAGCTTAATTTTAACTATTGTAGAAGGATTAATGGTGCCTTTTATGCTGTTTACTGTGGCAAAATTTATTGATGCAGCTATGACAGTAGCATCAGTAAATCCGGAAATTAGAACGATGTTAATATACTTAGGCTTGACAGTTCTTAGTTATCTATACATGCAATTAGGACAAGATTTTAGGCAATATAGTTATAATTTATTAGAAGATGATCTGAGGAAGAAATTTAAAGCAGATATTATTAAGGAGCAATTTTCTGTTGATTATTTGCTGTTTGAAGCAACTAAAACCCAAGACCTTTTTTTGAGAGTTACAAAAGATATTGAAATTAAGATTGTAGAGGTAATACGTTCAGTTAATACTGCAATTTTAGTATTTATACAACTATTTGGTGTTCTTTATGCAGTTGCAACAGTCAACTTGTGGGTTGTTTTCGTATATCTATTTATTATGATTCCTACAATACTTCTTACATTCAGGAATGGTAGGGTCGTCTATGAAGAAGAAAAGAAGGTTGGATTTATTACAAGACAGATGAATTATTTGTCAGAGATATTGGTTAACAGGGAAACGGTGAATGAAAGAGCTTTATTTGGATTTGCTCCCTCTCTTAACAAGAGATTTATGGAGGCGCATCTGTTCAGGTCAAACTATAATACTAAGGTTTTAGCTAAAGAGACATCAAGCAGTATGATGGTGAATGTTGTAGGTAGTATTGCAGCTGTATTTATCATTTTCATGCTGGCACGACAAATACCGGGTGGTGCGGTAACAGTAGGTCTGTTTACTTCTATAGCAGGTAGTATGATTAGTTTAAGTAAGATAGTTGCTTTTCAGGCATCTGAATTGATTTTAGAATTTTCAAAACATTACGAGTATGCGAAAGATTTAGATGAGTTTACAAAACTGAAGAGGAACAGTTTAGAAAGCTCGGAGAATGGAAAGAAGATACCATTTGAAAGCCTTGTTATAAAAAACCTTTGGTTTAGGTATGAGGATTCCGGAGAATACATTTTGAGAGGGGTTAACTTATCACTCAAAAAGGGGAAATCCTATTCACTGGTTGGATTGAATGGTGCAGGTAAATCTACCTTAGTAAAAATTATGGTAGGATTATACCGTGATTATGAAGGTGAAATACTTTTAAATGGAAAGGATTTGAAGTCATATGAATTTGGAGAGTTGAGAAGTATATTTTCTGTAGTTTCTCAGGACTTCGCTAAATATTATGTATCACTAAAAGAAAATATAGCATTTGGAGATTCAGAAGCAGATATAAGTGAAGTGATTAGGTTGATGGAGCTAGAAGGTGTAGTTGATAATTTGCCAAAGAAAGAGCAAAGTCTTCTTGGTAAAATCTATGAGGATGGAAGTGACCTTTCTGGAGGGGAATGGCAAAGGCTTGCCATTGCACGTGCTTTGTATTTGAATTCGCCTTTTATGATAATGGATGAACCCACTGCAAGTCTAAGCCCAAGGGCAGAAAGTATGATTTATAATCAATTTTTAAACATAGCAAAGGACAAGACTCTTTTTATGATAACTCATAGGTTAGGTTCAACAAAAATAACTGATGAGATTATTGTGCTTGATCAAGGAGAAATTATTGAAAAAGGAACTCATGAAGAATTAATGGAGAATGATAATGTCTATGCACAATTATTTAGAAAGCAGGGTGAGATGTATGACTAATAAAAAAATGTCTTGGACAAAGGTTCTGGGAAGATTAATAAAATATACTTGGCATGCAAGCCCGGCTACATTTGTTCTACTTGTTATTTCTTCCTTATTTATGAGTACCCTTGGATTCCTTGAAATTGTCTCAATAAAGACCTTGTTTGATAATGCTGTAGATGTTGCAAATGGAGAGGCAATAGAGTTGATTTATAAGCCTATCATAGGTTTACTAGCGATCGTGGCATTGTATCCTTTCGGTGAATGGCTTGAGTACATGGCACAAGGATATTTCTGGAGACGTGGTAGTGGATATATGAAATTTTTACATCATAATCGTACAAGCCATATGAAGTCTATCGAGTTTGAAGATTCAACTAATATTGATAATCTGAAAAAAGCAAGCTCTGGCAGTGAGGATGCTCCTAGTGGACTCCGTATTATTGTACAGATTCTGTTCCTGTATATACCTTATATTCTAAGTTTACTAATATATTTAGTGAATATAAATCCTGTGTTGGTACTTGTAATTGTGCTGATTTTCATTCCCACGTTCTTATTAGAGAGAATTAGGGTAGAACAAAGTTTTGAGTTTGAAGACAAAATGGGCAACAGGAGAAGAAAAACCGAGTATTTTGAAAAATGTATCATATCAAGAGAGTACTTTAAAGAAACGTTGCTTAATGGTTCCTTTAAGTATTTCCTTAGACTATTTACAGAGTCAAACAAAGAATTCAGTAAAGAATTTGTTTCTACTAAAAGGCACATTCTTAAGTCATCCGTGTGTATGAAGTTGTTAAATTCTATAGGATTCTTAAGTGTACTTATGCTTTTAGTGTATTTTGTTTACTCAGGAGTTATATCAATTGGCTTGTTTGCAGCTATTTATTACTCTATTTCCAAAATAACAACAATGTTAAGAAGTGCAATTGAAGCCATGGGAGGAGCGCTTGTTGGTATTTCAAATACTTCGTTCTTAATAAGACTTCTTGATGATAATTGTGACTTAGGTAAGGAGGCAGATATTCCAAAAGATCAAGATATTCAATTAAGAGATGTAAGTTTTGCTTATCCAAATGCTAGGGGCAATGCGTTGCAAAATATCAATCTTACAATTAAGGCTGGAACATCGCTGGCAATTGTAGGGGAAAATGGTTCAGGGAAAAGTACATTGACGAAGGTAATTATGGGGTTATATGATCCTACAAAGGGCGAGGTTGTATACGGAGACAAAGCACTCCATCCTTATTCAAATATTTCAAAGTTTAAAGGCATTAGTGCAGTTTTTCAAGATTTTGTTAAATACAAGTTGTCTGTAGAGGACAATATCAAAATGAGTAATATCACATGTGAAATGGCAACTGAGGATAGTCTTGATAAAGTAGAGATAAATTTGCCGGAATTAAATATCAAAGGAAACACAATTCTATCTAGGGAGTTTGGAGGTCAAGACCTTTCTGGTGGAGAATGGCAAAGAATTGCAATCGCCCGTGGACTTTACCGCCCACATAACCTAATTGTCTTAGATGAACCTACTGCAGCGATTGACCCAATTGAGGAAGCTAATGTGTTTGAGTCTTTTAAAAGGATAAGTATTGGGAAAACATGTGTTTTTGTAACTCATAGATTAGGTTCTACTAAAATTGCAGACAGAATTATAGTTATGGATAAAGGTGAAATAGTAGAAGATGGAACACATTTAGAGCTGCTAAACATGCAAGGTAGGTATTATGAATTACTACAATCCCAAGCACAGTGGTATGAACGCTAGAAATTGAGAAATATTTCTCTAGTCTTTTATTTTTGATGATATTTAGTATGTTTACACATAAAAGGTATAATTGTATGATGTTACTAAGGGATATTTATTGAATATTCCAACAAATAATTAAGGGGAAGGTAAAGAATATGGGAAATGATTTTTATTGTGAACAAGTCTTAAGTGGGAAAACAGAGGTTGAAAAGGTCTATGAAACAGATAATGTATTAGCATATTATCATACAAAGCCAGCCTATGATGTGCATATAGTTGTAATTCCTAAGAAACATATATCATCTTTAATAACTATAACAGAAGATGAAAATGACTTACTACTAGAGTTATTATCAGTAGTAAAAAAGGTTGCTTCAGAAGTAGTTGAAAAACAAGGTGCATGTAGAGTAATAACAAACTTAGGTAACTATCAAGATTCTAAACATCTACACTGGCATGTAGTTCAAGGTGGTAGAAGATAATATAATTTTATAATAGGCATAAGGCTGTATTCTATAAAGGAATGCAGCCTTTAATTTTTGGTTTTGATATTTTAAAGCTATAGCATCTTAAAAGCTCTTAATTACAGTTATATTTTATCTAAAGTATCTTAATCCTAATATAGTATGTCTCCGATATATACATCAATAAACTACATATAAATAGAAATTATAATCTCAATATGAAATATTTATGTATAAATATTAAAAAAAGGTACCTAAATCAAAATTAGGGGATGTATTTAATTATGTGTAATGCAAAGGGGAAGAGTCACATGGTTAAATTACCATAGTATTTATATTATTTATAAGGGGGAGGGAGTTATTATGGAGGCTTTAAGGAGTAAGATAAATACTATTGCTGTTTCTAGGAGAGAGCTTAAGTATTTGGTTTCTTTAGTGGATAGGGTTTATCTTTTGAATGCCTTGAGTAAGATATTAAAACCTGATGAGTATGGGGGATACAACGGTTATAGTGTTAGGAGCTTGTATTTTGATAGTATTAGCAATGAGGACTATATTGAGAAGCTTGTTAAGACTGATGAGAGAAAGAGGGTTAGACTTAGGATATATAGCACAAGGGATACTGTTGTTAAGTTTGAGATTAAGAGGAAGTCTTTTGGCAGAGAGTTGAAGGAAACAATTGTTATAAGCAAAGAGGATGCACAGGAAGTGATTAATAGAAATTATGAGGTGCTTCTTAACTATGATAGTGATATTTCTGAGTATGCCTATGATCTCATGAAGACGCACAATTACAGACCTGTTGCTTTAGTTGAATATGATAGAAGGGCTTTTACTCATAGGGATTTTAATACTAGGATTACTTTGGACAATAATTTAAGATATTGTAATTTTGAGTATGATTTATTTAAGGAAAATATTAATTTTATACAAGCACTTCCAAAGGATAAAACAATTTTAGAAGTTAAGTATGATAGATTTTTATTTAGTCAAATACAAGATGTGCTTCAGAGCTGTGATTTATCAGGTAAACCACCTAGTAAGTTTGGTTCTGCAAGAGGTTTACTAATGAAGTATTATTACTAAGATAAGGGGAGAATTAAAATGAATCAATTAATGAATTTAAATGGGGATATTAATAGTTTTATGCAAATGGTACAGCAAGGGCAAAGCAATGGTACGGTTATTACTAGTCTTTTATTTTCAATGGGATTATCAGCTATTTTATATTTTACTTATAAGCACTCATATACATCACTTAATTATAATAAAAGATTTAATATAACACTTATGATGATTGCCTTTATTTCAACTATTTTAATGGATTTAATACAGTCTAATCTGGCCTTATCTTTAGGTATGCTTGGCTCATTATCTATAGTAAGATTTAGAACTAATATTAAGGATTCTAGGGATATAGGCTTTATATTTTGGAGTATGGCTATAGGTATTTCATCTTCTGTAGGAGGTTATTTCATAGGAATTGTTGGCTCTGTAATTATGGCCATATTTATGATTACTACTAGTAAGAATCTAAGAGGTGGAGATCTTTTATTATTAGTTATACGTGGAGAAAATACAGATATAAATTTAATTGAAAAGATAATAAATGAAGCTAAGGGTAGTAATAAAATTAAGGCTAAAAATATTTTAGCAGATTCCTTCGAATTAGTTTATGAAATAAAGGTTGCTCAAGATGAGGATAATAAGATAATAAATAAATTACTCTCTCTAGAAGGAATTGATAGTGTGAATATTTTAGCTCCTAACACAGAGGTAGTTTAGTTAATTTTACATAGGGAAAAGCAGTTAAAATAGATGACTTAAAATATATAGAGATATAAGCAGTGAATTAAGATATATGTAGAATAAAGTTTATAATTTAATATATTTTAAATACAAAAAATATCTTTGAAGAAGAAGCTAAAGAGAAAGAATTTAAATTAAGGCTGTAGTAGAAGAAAATTTCTACTACAGCCTTAATTATTGCTAAAGTAAAGGTGTAAAATTTATAATACATACTTTATAACATTGAAACTAACCTATAATATCTTAGCTTAAAGTTAGTATTTCACTATAAAATTGCAAATATAATATAAGTATATTTAATGCAAGATATATTAATTACTGAAATAAGCTTAATATGTCTTCTTGTGATAAGCTAAGTAAATTATCACTGTTACATAGTTCATCGCCTAATATTTTTGAGATAAGTTCTCTTTTTTCGTCTTGTAGAGCGATGATTTTTTCTTCTATGGTGTCTTTTGCAATTAACTTAATTACTTCGACAACATGTTTTTGACCTATTCTATGAGATCTATCCGTTGCTTGATCTTCAACGGCTGGATTCCACCAAGGATCAAAGTGTATTACAGTATCTGCTGAGGTTAAGTTTAAGCCAGTTCCACCAGCTTTTAAGCTTATTAAAAATACTTTGTTAAGTCCTGCATTAAAGTCATTTACTAATTCCATTCTTTTCTGTGAGCTTAAGCTTCCATCTAAATAACTAAAATTAATATTCTCATCTCTTAGACGTATCTTAATATTATTTAAAACAGAGGTAAATTGAGAGAAAACTAATATTCTATGACCTTGCGCAATGCTTTGTTGTAATAATTCAATAAGGGCTTCGATTTTACCACTAGTACCTATATAGTTTTCTAAAACTACAGATGGGTCTAGGCATAGTTGCCTTAGTTTTGTTATATAGGCTAAGATTTCTATTTTACCTTTATTGAATTCGTCATTAGTAAGTTTGTTTTCTATAAAATCAACTACATGTTTAGCATAAACCCCATAAACACGTTGTTGTTCTAAAGGTAACTCTACCTCAACTCTAGTCTCTATTTTATCAGGAAGTTCTAAGGCAACATCCTTTTTAAAACGTCTCAAAATAAATGGTTTTATAAGTTTATTTAGTTCTTCTACAATTTCTGTACCTTCTTTTAATTTTCTATTGTACCTTACGTTGAATTTCTTTTCGCTGTATAAATAGTCTGGCATAATAAAATCAAAAATAGACCAAAGTTCCATTAAAGAGTTCTCCATAGGGGTTCCCGTTAAAGCAAATCTTCGTTTTCCTTTTAAGGATTTTACAGAGCTTGCATTTTGAGAACCAGGATTCTTAATGTTTTGAGCTTCGTCTAAAACTATATAATCAAAATCTATTTCAGAATATTGCTCTAGGTCATTTTTAAGTAAGGTATATGTTGTTATTAATATATCGTAATCCTTATAATTATTTAGAATTTCACTTCTTAGCTCTTTGCTAGAGTTTACTAAGGCAACCTTAAGAGTAGGTGCAAATTTCTCAAACTCCTTTTTCCAGTTATATATTAAGGAGGTAGGAGCAACTATAAGGCTATGAGTATTTTTATTTGATAACAAGAAGGTAATAGTTTGTAGAGTCTTACCTAAACCCATTTCATCGCCTAAAATACCACCGAAACCGAAGTAATCCAAGGTTTTAAACCAGTTGTAGCCTATGTTTTGATAAGGTCTAAGTGTGGCATTTAATTCCTTAGGGATTTCATTAGTGAGTTTACTTACAGAATCAAATTTTTCTTTAAGCTCCTGAAGTTCTTCCGTTCCTTGTATATATCTAATATCATATTCCTGTATAAAGGTATCGAAATATAAGCCTTTATTTTGAGGTATCGATATAATGTTATTCATTAAATTATTATCTGCATTTAAGGTATCTAATAGCTTTAAAAAGTTATGTAATTCTATTTGTTCAAGGTCTAAAAATTCTCCGTTTTGAAGTTTAAAGTACTTTAACTTTGATCTAAAGGATTTTAATATACCTTTACTTTCCTTAGGAGTTATGTTATCTATATTAAACTTAAGTTCAAAGTATTTATGCTTTCCAGCAGAGATTTCAGCACTAATAGCACCACTGCTTAGTTTTTTTACTCCTTTAAAGTTTTCAGAATAGAAGATTTCACCGTACTCTTGAAGTTTTTCTATTTCGTTTTTAAAGAAGTCAAATATGTAATCTTCACCTCTAAGTAAATAGAATTTAGTTTCAACCTCACTGAAACCAATGGATTTAACATAATCCTTAACTTTCTTTTCAGCTACAGAATCTCTGTATATTATTTTATCAGTGTAATTTTCAAAAATATTAAATTCATATTGGTTGTATTTAACCTTAAGAGTTAAGGTATAATTATCATCTTCCTTATCAAAATAAAATAAAAATTTAGGAGGAACTGTTATAATCTTATCTCTTATATTTTTTGAAAGTATTAAATCTGAGGTTAAAGAATTAAGTTTAGGTATTAATTCCCTTAATATTTTACTTTCCTCTTTTTTAGGAAAGGATATGGAGTCAGTTCCATTAAATATTTTATAGTATGGAGCTGCATTCAACACATAATCCTTAGAAGGTAAATAAATATCTGTACCTAGCAATAGTGCGTCCATTTTCCCATTTAAACTTTCAGGAAGTGGTGAATTTAGTTTAAGCTCATATTTAGATGAAGCAAGTTTCAAACTGAAATTCATTGGTGGATCGCAGGTTAAAATATCACAATCAACAGCTTTATAAAAGAATCCTTGATTCAAATAAACACGATGGTGCTTTAATGAAAGCAAGAAACTTTTTAAAAGGTGATTAGGTGGAAATAAATATTTTCCACTTATAAATTTATTTTCTGTATTATCTATATTAAAGCTAAGTTCAAGATTGCGTAAATCTTGAATAAAGTCAATTATTACGGCATCTTTACCATTAAAATATTGTTTATGCATATCAAGGGTAAAATCCTTACTATATTTCAATGGAAATCTATTATTGTAGTAAGTTAAAAACTGATTTATATCCTTTAAAAGATAGAGTTTTGAAGAGCTATGAGCTTTAGGACCTATCCTAAATTCAGCTGCAATCTTGTTATCATATCCAATTTTATTAAGATAAATCTCGATTTTTAATTCTTCTTTACTACTAGAATCTGATAGAAGCAAATCTAAGATGTTACTCTCAGGGGGTAGCTCCTTAGTAGGAACATTTTTGCTTAAATCCTCAGTGGAGGAAAATATATTTTGAGTATCAGTAAACTCATGTGTTTTAAGAAAATAATAGAAGGTAGCCATAATATGTTTGCAACAATAATTTTTCTTTTTAAGCTCATTTTTTTCATAATCAGGGCAAGTACAGGAACATTTAGCTACAGTTTTACTATGTAAATCTATTTCAATAATTGTCTTATATTCACTAAAATGAACCTCTGATAGTACATGCCCAACTATATTTATAACTTTATTTTCTACATCAGTTTTGACATCAGTTATAAGGTCATTGTCTAAGATTCTTCTTCCCTTAAGACTGTTATTTCCCCTTGTGTTTTTATTAAATATTTCAACTACTAATTCTTTATTCATAAATCACATAAGGCTTCCTTTCAGTTATATTTTTATAGGTGTTTTGAGTATGTAAACCTATTTTATGTCTAATAAGTATCTACATATAAACTTATTTTATGGCTAATAAATACCTGTTTTAGACTTAGAAATTTTATCTAGTTCATACTTCATATTATCTTCATTAAAAATAATTAGAGAATAGAACTTTTAGCCATAGTATAAGTTTTTATAGCACTCTTATGTTCCTATATTATAACATAAATAAACCTTTGTTCTAAATTAAAAATCCATAGTTATACCTGTTGAGTTTACAAAGGTTTCTTCAGGAAGTTGCTCCTTAAACATTTTGACTGCTTTATCACCAGTACAGTGAGAAAGACCTATTTTTTTAACACCTAACTTTTTAAAGTAATCTATAGTTTTTTGGATTCTAGCTTCATCAGCTTCAACTAAGTGAGTTCCACCTATAACAGCATAAACATCCTTATTTGTTTTAGATTTTATGCTTTCAACAATATTTACAATTCCATTATGAGAACAACCAGTTAAGATAACTAAGCCCTTATCTGTATCGATAGATATTGCTACTTCTTCTTCGAAGTTATCTAGCTTGTATTTATCTTCTCCAGTTTTGATTTGCATACTTGGGTTTAATGGCTCTAGACTAGTTTCTTTAAATCCGCCATATACTGTTACCTTATCATTAAGTTTATTTTCAGTGGATACAGGTTTTACATTAATATTTTTGCTTTTTATGTAGTTTTCATCAAAATCTATACCTATGTAAGTATAACCTTCTTTGCCGTCAGTAAAGTCTAATTTAGGGCCTCCACCTTTAGAGTAATGGTATTTTTCTAAATCCTTAAAGAACTTTTCCCCAACATATAAATCAGGCTTAATATTAAATTTTTCTAAAAGCGGTTTAACACCACCACAATGGTCGTAGTGAGCGTGGCTTAAAACTAAAGAATCTACTTTAGATAAGTCTTTAGACATTTCCTCAGAGTTTTTTAAGAAAAGCTCATTTTTACTAGTGTCAAAAAGAATGTTATTCTTATTTGTTTCTATAAGCATGGATATACCATGTTGGTTTTCTAAGTTCTTGTTATCACTAGCTGAGTTTTCAATAAGTGTAGTAACAGTAACTTTAGAATTTTTGCTGCTACAGCCTCCAAGGCATATAGGAATTAATAAAAATGATGATAATAAAAGTGTTAAGTAATTTTTTTTCATTGTGAAATCTCCTTATATGTACGATGTAGTTAAATAATTACATGAAGTATATTAACATAAATAATAAATATTACCAGTATAAAATATCTATAGATTTATGCTAAACAATAGATAATAGTAATATTTAAAAGAATAAGGACTTTTACTGTGTTTAGTTCCAAAAAAAGTAAGTGATACTAATTTAAAATGAAATTTTATTTAAAAAAAATAAGAAATATTCAGAATTAGTTCTTGACTTTAGAGTAATAAAGAAGTATAGTGTTTTTATTACAAAAACATGTGTATTTATTATGAGGACACGAAAGCTTTTGATTATTTATAAAATTATCTCAATGTATATAAGCTTTAATTGTCTACTTAGATTTACGTAGATATTCAGAATTATTAATAATAAAAATAAAGTTTAAATATCATTCTAGTTAGTTATTTAAGTATATGAAATTATATGTAAATTAAAAGTACAAAAGCTAAATACTCATATAGATAACAGAAGGAAAAAGAATTTGAGGAGGATTTAAAATGAAAAAGCCATCATTAATAAGTAAAATTTTTATTGCATTAATCTTAGGAATTATAGTAGGTCTTATTTGCAAATCTACAACTACTGAATTTCCAGTGAGAATATTAGCAACCTTTAGTGGCTTATTTGGAAACTTTTTATCCTTTGTTATTCCACTTATAATTATAGGGTTTATAGTTCCTGGGATAGCTACTTTGGGTAATAAGTCAGGAAAGGCTTTATTAGTAACTACAGCATTAGCATATATATCAACAATAGCTGCAGGAATTAGCGCATATTTATTAGGTTCTACAGTGCTTCCTAAATTCATTAAGGACGGAATCCTATTAAGTGATGGGGGAGCAAGTGTTATACCATTATTTTCAGTTGAAATTCCTCCTGTTATGGGAATTATGAGTGCATTGGTATTAGCATTTATTTTAGGGATAGGAATTTCATCTATTAAGAATAGTACTTTATTAAAGGTCAGCGATGAATTTAGTAGAATAACAACTATGATTATATCTAAAGCCTTAATTCCACTAGTTCCAGTTTATATAGGAGCTATATTCTGTAAACTAACTTACAGTGGAGAAATATTTACAACATTAAAGTCCTTTGCAGTGGTATATATTTTACTATTTTCACTTCAAATAGGATATTTATTATTACAGTATAGTATTGCAGGAATTATAAAGAAGGAAAATCCATTAAAGTTATTAAAGAATATGATGCCAGCATATATGACTGCAGTTGGAACTCAATCTTCGGCAGCAACTATACCAGTAACATTACAGTGTACTGAGAAAAATGGTGTAAGTGAAGGAGTTAGGGAGTTTGTAATTCCTTTAGCAGCAACAATTCACTTAGCAGGAGATACAATAACTTTAGTTCTTACATCTATGGGGGTAATGTATATGAATGGACAAACTCCTACTTTAGGAAGGATGGTCCCATTTATTATAATGCTTGGAGTAACAATGATAGCTGCACCAGGGGTTCCAGGAGGGGGAGTAATGGCTGCACTAGGACTTTTAGAGTCAATGCTTGGATTTGGAGCTATTGAAAAGCCTATAATGATAGCATTGCATGCTGCACAGGATAGCTTTGGAACAGCTACTAATATAACTGGAGATGGAGCTATTTCAATAATAGTAGACTATATTCTTGAGAAAAGGAATATAAGTTCAGAGGAAGAGCTAGAAATTAAGAAACAAGTAGTTTAAGAAGATAAATTTTTATATAATCATAATCCCAGTTATAGTATAATTGAGATAATTATATTTTATGGGGGTAAAACATATGAGTAACGGATTAAATAAGGAACTTAAAGTTTTTGTTTACGGAACATTAATGAGTGGATTTTACAATAATAATAAATATTTAAGTGGTAAGGTAGAGTCCATAGAAAAGGCATGCGTTAATGGAAAGCTATATCAACAATTTATGGAGAGTTATCCATCGCTTTTAAAGGGTGAAGATAAGGTTTATGGAGAGCTTATTACTCTTAAAAACTTTGAGGAAGATATAAAAGCCTTAGATAAGTTAGAGGAGTTTTTAGGAGAGGGAAATCCTAAGAATCTTTATCATAGAGAAGTTATCTTAGCTAATTTAGAGGATAATAGTAAAGAAGAAGCTTATGTATACTTTTTCAATGTAAAGGATGAAAAGGATTTTGAGGAAAGTACTATGTATATACCTCATGGAGACTGGAGAAGGTATGTAGCTGAAACTAGATAAAAAAATAGGGGGCTGGCATGTATATAAATTCATATTGAATTTAATATATGTCAGCCCCTTACCTAAGCTATAATCAGTAATAGGGTGGGATTCTTTGGGTGTAAAATCCCGGAAGTTAATTAAAAAAGGAAAATTTATAAATAAATACGTATTAAAATGCAAAAAAGTTTCACATAAATATTAAATAATATAATATTTTAAAAAAATTAATAAATATAGATAACTTATGGGATATAATTAGGAGTTTATAAAAATAAAATAAGGGATATTGTACAATTAACTTTTAATTAGTTAGTTGTACAATATCCCTTTTTATATACTTATTTTAATGAGCTGAGTTATTTGTAGTTGTACCATTAGAGTTATTAGTTGTGTTATTTGATTTATTTTGTGTATTAGTATTTGTAGTGTTATTTGTATTATTTGGTGTAGTAGTTTTAGGTTGCTCTTCTGTAAATAAGTTAGTATTGTTATCTACATTTAATTGATTTCCAACAGGTATAATATCATTATAAATGAAATCATGTATCTGCTGCTGAGTAATCTTCTTATCGAATCCTATACACTCTCCTATACTTAACTCTAGAGGATAAACCTCTTGAGTTGTAGGGAAACGTTGTTGAACTAATTCAGAAGTTGTACCGGATAAGAAAGAAGATGTTGCTATCTTTAACATTTGAGTACTATTCATACTAGTTTCTACAAATGGAGCTAACTTAGATATTATGCTTGGAAATTTAGTAGTTCCAGATTGTAATATTTTATTTGCTAAGGCTGCTAAAACTGTTCTTTGTCTATCGGTTCTTCCAAAGTCAGAGCTTGCTGTATATCTTATTCTAGCATAAGCTACTGCTTGAGTACCATTAAGTATATGCTTACCAGGTGTTGCAAGGGGAGTATATTCAGCATCCCTTGCATAAGATTGATCGCTAGCATAGCCGTTTAAATGTGGAAGCTCTTCCGCTGTTACATCTATTTCTACTCCGCCAAGCTCATTTACTATATCTTCCATAGACTCAAAGTTAACAGTTGCATAATCCTGAATGTTTAAATTAAAGGTTTGGTTGATGGTTTTAATTGCAAATTCAGGTCCACCATAAGCATAAGCTTCAGTTAACTTAATTCCACCATGTTTTTCAGTTTCAACATAACTATCTCTCATTAAAGATGACATTTTAATTTTATTATGTAAGTTATCTATTGTAAGAACCATAATTGCATCAGAACGGAAGACTGTTTCTCCAGGTCTTTTATCCACACCGAATAAAGCTATGTTTATAATGTCTTTATTTGCTTCTTCAGGAGGTAATTCACTTATGCCTAAATCCACTTTGTTTTTAGAGATTTCCTTGGTTTTAATTGAACCAAATATGCTATACGCCCAAAAAACTACGCCAAGTATTGCTACCAAAAAAACAGAAAGAACTATTAATGCAACTTTCCTTTTTTTGTTTTTATTCTTTTTTTCAGAATTCCTTTTGCTCATTTTTTCACTTCCTTAATTTATCGTCTTTATAAATTTAGTATACATTACATTATAGTATATTTTTCTTTATTGGAAAAGCCAAATAAAAATAAAAACTACTAATATGTTACATTATATACTAAAAACTTTAAATGTAAAATTACATAAAGATTACAAAAATATATTCTAATTAATAATTGAAGATTAAAATTATTTTTAAAATATGTTATTACATTGAAATTTATAATTAATAATTATAGGAAGAAATAAGTATTAGAAAACCTATTTTAAATTCCTATATAGTTAATATGTGCATATTTTATTTATAAATGTATATAAAATATATAAGTTACAATTAATATTTTATATTTATATTAATCCTTATATGAATTACTGTATGTATTTTATAATGAGTATTAACTCTAAATATAATTGGTATTGTTTATTACAATATATTAATACATAGATATAAGTTTAAATTAATCTTCTAGAAGCATATACTTTGCAGTATTCAATCTGCAACATCGTACTTTAGTACATATTTACATATTAAAGTTTTTTATCTTATGAACTATGAATGAGGTTTATTTAATTCAATATATATTAAGCATTAAATTTATTCTACAATGTACCTTATATAAATAGAATGAAAATTCTTCAAAAGGATATATGTTTAAAAATGTATATAAAGGTATAAATGAATTTAAGATATAAAGAGGGGGAATATATAAAAAGCTCCTAAAATTATATTGTTTTAGAAGCTTTTTATGACCTTCATTTACTATATGAAACTAATCTCATTGAACGTTGCACAACAGATAATAGGAATAATACTGCTACAGAATTTAGCAATGTTGCAGGTAACACTACAGTAAGAAATAATGCAGTAAAACTAGTTGGTAATCCTACTATTAAATAAGCTGATCCTAAGAAAATTGTTCCGCTTACAAGAGTACCAAGTACAGATATTATACATGTCTTGATTATATTTGATATTTTATTTCCTAGTATAGTATTTAATCCATAAACTACAAGTACAGTAATAAACTTATCTATTATATTAGGTATTTGACCACCTGGAAATGTTGTAGTTAAAGCAGTTAAGAAACCTGCTACTAAGCCTGTTACAAGAGCTGATTTAAAGTCCTCATTAACAATAACAGCAACAAACATCATAGAAAGTAGTAGGTCAGGTTTCATACCCATAAATATTCCAGGAACAATGTAGTGTAGAAGTAAACCTACAGCAAGTAATACAGCACTAAGAACTAATTTTTTTGTTTTCATTTTGAAATCCCCCTTAAAAATATAATTTTTTATAAATAAAAAAACCTCACCCTAAAAATTAGGGCGAGGTTATGTATTCGCGGTACCACCTAAATTATGCTTAAAATTAAATATAAGTATAAAATCTTAAAGCATATCTCCACTTCAGACACTAACATGTCTTATCTCTTTTAACGGTGAGCTTCCGTCAGATGCTACTCTTTTAAATAAAATTTAAAATTTCGTTCTGCTTCTCAAAGGTCCATTCCCTAAGGCTCTCAATACTAGGATCACACCACCCCTAGTTCTCTGAAAATGTTATACCATAGGTACTCTTCCTTGTCTTAGAATTTAAGAAAATTTTGTTAAATTAATTATATATATATTATATTCACTTTGCAAGAGAAAAGTGATAAATTTTCAGAATTATTTTAAAAAAGTTGCAGTACACCATTCAGCACTTTGAACTTTATAGTCTAAAGTAAATCCATAAGATTCTATGTTACTCTTAACTTTATCAAAACTCCATTCAACTAAACCTGAAACTAGTAGTTTACCTTTAGGGTTTAAGTGATTAGTTATAAAGTCCATAAACATTATCGTTTCATCACCACCGATATTAATAACTATAAAATCGTAGGTTTTTTCCAATAAATTTTCCTCTAAGAGATTTCCAACTTTTACTTCTATATTATTGAAGTTATTTAGTGATGCATTAAACATAATTTCTTCAGTTACATCGCGGATATCTACTGCTGTAACTAATTTAGCATTCTTAGCTGCAGCGGCTAAAGAAAGTATGCCTGAACCTGCCCCGATATCTAAACCGGTTAAGTTAGTAAAATCTTGTGATAAAATATATCTTAAGCAGTCTTGAGTAGTTTCATGCAGACCAGTTCCGAAAGCACCCTGAGGAATAAAGTTAATTTTCTTTTTATCCTCAACATTATATTCAGGATCTGCAAATATCCATCCATTATTTAAATCTAAAGGTTCAAATTCATTTTCAAAGCTTTGCACTTCAACCTTTTCACTATATATTGAATCTATAAGTAAAGTTTCTTTAATTGTATTAATACAAGAATTAACCTCATTTAAATCATCACTCTCAATTATTACATTATAGTCTATAAGTTCCTCTATATTCTCATAGAACCCATAGCCGTTATCATCTGTAGTAATAGTTAAAGGACTTTCATAGAACACATTATATATATCTTTTATGTAAAGTTTTTCAGTTGCTGTTTCTGCATCCTTTAAGGGATATTTGAATGTTAATTTGTACATAATAATCCTCCTAATAAGCTATATGTAATAATAAATAAAAATATCATTACACTATTATTAAGTTTAATATATTTTTTTATAAGGGTAAACCTAAAAACAAAAAAATAAGGGAGCCCTTATATTAATAAAACTTATAGGATACATACAATATTTGTAGATCAATTACAAATGCAATATCCTATGAGAGTTATATTAATATTATGGCTCCATTTAATGTATTAATATTCTAACTTAAAAGTGTTTTAAAATATAATGTACACATATCTAAATAATCTTTTTCAAGTTCTTCAGGAATTTTCTTATTTGACAGTGATTTCATAGATTCATCTTCTAATTTATAATCTATAGAAAAATTATCCTCTCCATTGAAAATATAAGAGGTTAAAAGATCCTCCTCATTATATGGAGTGAAGAATAAGACAGGATTTAAATTTCTATCTTTGAAGACCTTGAAGTTTGGTCGTTTTATATTAGTTGGATCTATATCATTTCTTGCTAGAAAATTCTTTAGATTACCTATTAAAGTTATATATTTATTATAATGATTACAGGTATCATCTATATTATCTATAAGTTTCTCTATAATAAACAATTGCTCAATTATTTTATCATCCTTTGGATATTTTAATGTTATATCTCTAATACGATCAATAATATCATGAGAAATAGTAATATCTTTAGATAATGGAGAAACATCAATATATAATATATCATTCAAGTAATCACAATTCAAAAATGTAGACTTTATACGGTTTAATTTAATTGTGGTATCTTGTTGTATAGCTTCTAATATATTTACATATTCCTCTAATTCTTCTATGGTTTTATATGAAGTTGATCTTATTAATGTAGATAAAAATTTGTCCTTAAAAGAATCTTTCATAATTTCTAATAACTCCTTTAATACAATAATCTATAAAGTATATTAAAAGAAATGCAAATATATTACTAAAAATAAAATATATTCGCAATTATAGTACTCTTAACTATGAATAATTAATGTGCTAAAGGTCAAAATAATTATGATTTTATAAAACAAGAAGATAAAAAAGGAGTGAAGTAAAATGCCACAATTAAGTTGTTGTGTAGATTCTTGTACACATAATAAAGAAAACTGTTGTTGTAAAAATACTATTAAAGTAGGAGGAAAAAAAGCTGAAAAACCTTCTTCTACTTGTTGCGAGAGTTTCCATGAACAAGATGGAAGTTTTACAAATAGTATAGAAACTCCAAATGCAGCTTTAGATGTAAAATGTGATGCAACTAATTGTATCCATAACTGTAATTGTAGTTGTGCTGCAGATTCTATAGATGTAAGTGGAGTATCTGCATGTAGCTGTGATCAAACACAATGTTCTAGTTTCCAAGAAAGATAATAACTTAGAAATTGGTCAATACTAAGATTTGCTTATAGAGTATTAAAAAAATAAAGGGCATCTAAATAGGAGTTTAGATGCCCTTTATCTTTTAAGATAGGATTTTAAATAGGTAACTTTAAAGAAAACAAGTTTCTTTAAAAGATAATATCAAGAATAATTAACTAGCTTTGGTTAAATCTTCAGACTCAGTAGTTTCTTCAATTCTGTTGTATTTTTTGTGATATACCTTAAATAGTATTACAGTAGCTGTTATATAAAGTGCTGAAGCTACATAGTAAGGAAGAGTATATCCATCTACTACAATAGATCCTATTGTAAATGCAGGAATTGTCATTACTATACCTGCAACAAATGAAGAAATTGATGTTAATCCAGATCTAAATGTAGATTGAATTCCAGATAGTGTAGCTCTTTTATCTGGTTCAACGAAGTCTAAAATTTGTGTATACATAACTGGCATTGCTAAGTTCATAAGTCCAGATCTCATAAAGAAAGATACTGCTAGAACAGGAAGCATAGCCGAACCGAACATGTTACAGTTTGCAATTATGATCATAAAAGGTATAGATAATAATGAACTAATACCTAATGTAGAAATTCTACCAAACTTTTTAACAAGCAATGGACATACAAGCATACCAATAACCATAGCTAGGTATTGAGCAGAAATAACGTTTCCAACTTGTACAGGATTTAATCCTAAACCACTCTTGAAGAAGTTTGAGAAGAATGGAGTGAATAATCCAGCACCAAGACCTATTAACCCCATATATACTAAGTAAATAAGAACTTCTTTGTTTGCAACTTCTTTGAAGCTTTGAACGAAAGTTTTCTTCTTTTCATTAACAGCTTTAGTAACTTTTTCGATTTTGATTTCAGTCATAAATAAAACAGGAATAGTTCCTATTAAAGATATAATAGCAGTTATAAGTAAGAATGCTTTATAAGCACCGATTTCAGTTAATCCGAAAGAGCTTTGTAAAGCAACAATACCGTTACCAGAAAGATTAGAAACTAAAGCAACTATAGCCCAATAACCAGCGTACATCATAGAGTTCATAGTTGTTCTTTGTTTCTCAGTTGTTGTTGCATTAATAACAGGAGCAGCTAAGATATCCCATGCAGCACTTGGTGGTCCTGTTAAAATTGTAATAATTAAAAGGAAGAACATATTTGGTACTAAAGCAGTTATACCAAATGTTAGAGTTCCTAAAACGTTACAGAAAATCAACATTTTTTTGTATCCGACCTTACTTGATAGAGCACCCATTGGTATTGCAAATAGTGCAACTAAAAGTGTGTTTAAGCTTAGCATAGTACCCAAAGCAAGTTCTCCGAATGCCATTTGGATAAATACTGTATAGCAAGTCCAATAAGCTCCACCTTGAATTGCGTAAAATAAGTAAGAAATTAAAAATAACTTAGAGTTCCTTGAGGAACCTTTTATGTCTCCAATATAATTTTTAATAGTAGACATGATTTACCTCCTTGTGGTAATTTCAATAAATTTAGTAAGTACAATAAATTTAAAATATTCTAACAATTATTATAAAAGTATAGATAAATTTCAGCAATAAAATTCAAAAGTGCCATTTCGACAGTGTAAAATTTGAATAAATATATTATTAAATTAAAATAAAATATAAATTAAGTTAATGATAGTGTTGAAAAATAAAAATAGGTTAAAAAAATTTCAAACAAACTACATAAATTTCAAAATCAAAAAAAATAAAACATAATAATTATAAAAAGGTTATGGAAATATTATATAAATGGTATAAAAATATAAAAATATCAATAAAAATTAAAATTAAATATTAAAAAGTATGGAAAAACATGAAAATCAGCAAAAAAAATATCAATAAAAAATATTGTGTGGTTTTTGTCAAACAATGATTTAAGAGTAGTAATATGCTATAATTTATAGAAAAGTAAGATTATAGGGGTATTTATAGGGGGAACAGGATATGAAGAAATTTAAAGCTATATTAGTTTTAGCTATTGTGATAATAGCTGTATTTTTAGGTGGATGTGGCAAGGATATTAAGGAAGATGCTAAAGATGTTGCAACAAAAGCCTTTGACGCATTAAAAAATAAGGATTATGAAAAATATTATTCATATTTTTCAAAGGACTCAATGGCTTTAATAGAAGAAACACCAGAAAAGTTAGCTGAGAGATTAAAAAATGAGCAGGGAGCTGGGGGAATAGATATACAAAAAATAAATATGTCTGATATTCAGGATAATGGTGATGGAATCATGATATTACCATATGAGACTGTATTTGTAGATAAAGCTAAGAAAGAAAAGATTGTAGAGGGTGAGATTGCCTTAAGAAAGGAAAAAGGTGGTTTCAAGATTTTATATGAAGGAATGATTAAAGCACAGGAGTATGAGAAAAGTAAAGATACATTACAAAGTGGACAATATAGAATTAGTGTATTTAAAAGCGTAGATGCAGTTAATGGAAAACATATATATACTCATATAGAAAATAACAGTGAGAAACTTATAGATTTTGGCGGAGGAGGAAGGGACTCTGCAAAAATCACATTAACAACTGATGAGGGAGTTTATACAGCAGAACTTAAAGCTAAGTATAAACCACAGGATGATACTGTAGTAGATATATTTTTTAAGGATGCCAAGGGTGAAGTACTAAAAGTTGAAGCTGAAGGAATATATTTTAGCAATGATCCATCTAGCATAGTTATATATGAAAAGAAAAATAAGTAGATTTTAAAATAAACTGCCCATGAATAGTGTTTAACTATCATGAGGCAGTTTTTTTAGCTGTTTTAATATAGTAGTATTTATATATTTTTAAGGGAAAGTAAACAATTTATTAAAGCTTACCTCTTAAGTAATAGCTTAATTTACTTAATAAAAGATTATAGTGTATAATATTAAGTAGCCTACTGTATACATTAATGAGGTGATTAATTAGTGAGAAAGGAATATATAAGTTTTGATAATGACTTGCCAGTTAAGGTGTCCTTTGAAACTATAAAAGAATATCCTATTCATTGGCATAATTCTATTGAAATAATGTTTGTTTTAAAAGGAACTATAAATGTTGATATAGAATCTGGTCATTATGAAGTAGAAGACAAAGAATTAGAAATAATAAATTGTTACGAGGCACATAGGATTTACTCAGATGATGAAGAAAATAGGGTATTAATTTTTCATATAGACCCTAACTTCTTTGAAAAGTACTATAAGGATATGGAAAATATATTTTTCTATACTAATTCATCGGAGGAGGGAGCACAGCAAGAGGAGAAGTATCAAATTTTAAGGAATTACTTAGCTATAATTGCGTGTGAAGCTATACAGAAAAGTGAAAATTATGATGAGGAAATAGAAAAAGTATTAGTAGATACCTTGTTTCATCTCATAAATAATTTTCATTATTTAATATATGATGAAGAAGATTTAAAGGAAAACGAGATTCAATTTGAGAGATATCATAGAATCACTAAATATATATATAATAATTATATGAATAAAATAAGTCTTCAAGACATAGCGGATCAAGAGTACTTAAGTTCCTATTACTTATCACATGAGATTAAAAATATGTCGGGTACTGGATTTAAGGATTTTTTAAATGAAACAAGAGTTGATGAATCTATAAAATTACTTTTAGATACAGAGAAAACTATATCAGAAATTTCTGAAGAAGTTGGATTTTCACATTCTAGATATTATAATAAGCACTTTAAGATGCATTATAATTGTACTCCTCTACAATTTAGAAAAAAATATTATCTAACAGAGGAAAACTATAATAAGGCTAAGAAGTATGAGATTTATAATTTAATAGAAGCAATTCCTTATTTGTCTTCATATTTAGAAGACTATGAAAGATTTAATTATGAAAATAGAATATACAAAATAGAAGTTGATGCAAGTAAGGATGGGAAAGAATTCTACCCTTATTGGAAAGAGGTTATAAACCTAGGTGATGCTAAGGAACTTTTAAAGGAAAGAGAGCAAAACTATATAAGAGGAATACAGAATAATATAGGTTTCCAATATGGTATACTTCAAAGACTTTTTAATAGAGACATGAAAATTTACTTCAATGAAAATGTAGACTTTCTAAATTGGAATGAGGTTGAAAAGTTAATAGAGTTTCTTATTGATATAGAAATGAAGCCTATAATAATAGTAAGTAAGATATTTGAAGAGGTTGATTTCTGTATTAGATTATTAGAAAGTTTTATTTTATACTTTAGTGATATATATGGTATGGAAGTGGTACAAGAGTGGAAGTTCCAAATATCTAAGACATTACCTACTGAATTTATAGAAGCTGTTAGAAGCATGTGTGAAAAGTATGATTTAGAGGATATTATAGAGGAAAAGTTTACTTATGATCATAGTATAAATCCTATATATGATTCTTCATATATGTTGCCATATGTTATTCATAACTTTATTAATAATGATAGAAGCATGTATTTTTTGAAGGCCTTTGACACAATAGAGGATGAAGTAGTTTTAAATAATGAATTATTTTTTGGCTATCCAGGATTAATTACTTTGAATGGTATTAGAAAATCATCTTATTATGCATATTACTTATTATCGAGGATGGGTGATGTGTTAATAGAAAAAGGTGATGGATATATGATCACTAAGAGTGAAGAGGATATTCAAATACTATTATATAGTTTCAATGATGAATTAAATAATTTAATTGATATAGATGAGATTTATAAGGGAAGAGGAAGTAAGCATATAACAGAAAGAAAGATTTCTTTATCCATTAAGAATCTTCAATATGATTATAAGGTAAATAAATATGAGATAAGTGAAAAAATAGGTTCAGCTTATAATAACTGGAGAAATATGGGTAGACCTAAGAGGCTTACTGATGAAGAATTAGAAGTTTTATATAGCATATCATTTCCTAATATATCTTTAAGTTATGCAAAGAAAACACCAGTTTTTAATATAATAACTAAGTTAGAAGGGTATGCAGCTACATTAATAACACTACAAAAAGTACAAAAACACCTGTTTTAAGGTGTTTTTTTGTTATTTACATAAATTGTTAAAAAGCTAAGTAAGCAAAAAAGTACTTTTTGATTAGCAACTCTGTGAATGTAAAGTCACCTTAACTTGCAATATAATATTAGTATAAGGACAACACAAAATAGGAGAAAGCAGCATTAAAGTAAAGTTTGAACTTTGCTTTGGGATTTAAAATGCGAGACATCGTATCTATGTGTCGATCCGATTTGGAACTTGACTATGTTCCAGGAGAGGTGAGATTTATGTCAAGTAATAATACTGTCACGATGAATAATAGACAATTCGCAGAAGAAAAAGTAGGTAAATTATTATTTAAATTTGCAGTGCCTGCAATAATATCATTATTAGTGGCTGAAATGTATAACATGGTAGATTCATTGTTTGTGGGACAAACTATAGGAGCAAATGGAATAGCTGCTCTTACAATAGCATTCCCAGTTCAAAGATTATTTTCAGCTATGGCTATGTTAGTAGCTGTTGGAGCTTCAACTGCAGTTGCAAGAAGTTCAGGCGCAGGTGAGTCACATAAATTAAAGACTATAATACCAAATGCTATGATTCTTATTTTGGGCTTAGGTATAGTCTTAATAGTAGGAATAGCATATTTTATTGATCCATTAATAATAAAGTTAGGGGCTAGCAGTGCTATATTCCCTTATGCAAAGGACTATATAAGTTTAATATTAATAGGTGGAGTATTCCAAGGATTATCCATGGTCATTGCAAACATAATGATGTCTTTAGGAGATACCAAGATAGTTTTAATGAGTACAAGTATTGGAGCAATAATCAATGTTATTATTGATGCTATATTGGTTTTAGGACTAGGCTATGGTGTTAAGGGTGCAGCTATTGCAACCTCTGTATCCCAAATAATATCATTAGTGTATGTTTTAGTTAAATTTTCTGGAGTAAAACACGCTTTAAATTTAAAGTTTACTTTTAAATTGGATAATATTATAGTAAAAGGAATTATGTTAGTTGGTTTTTCAACATTCATAGTTGAAATATCAGATGCTATTGTAGCTGTACTTTTAAATAACTTGTTATCTGGAATTGGTGGAGATAATGCTATAGTAATTGTAGGATTAACAACTAAGATATCAATGTTCTTGTTTATGACAGTTATGGGTATAAGTTCAGCAATGCAACCTATAGCAGCATATAATTATGGTGCTAGAAACTATAAGAGGTTAAAAGAAATAATAAGAAAATCAATAATTTCAGTTAGTGTAGCAACTATTGCATTATGGGCATTATTTATGGTATTTACAAGCACAGTTGTTAATGTATTTATTAGCGATCCAAGAGTTATAAGTGATGCAGCTAAAGCATTAAGAATAGTAATAGCGGTATTCCCATGTATAGGAGTATACTACGTATCCATATACTATTATCAAGCAATGAATATGGTTAAAACTTCATTCTTATTATCTATCTTCAGACAGATTATAGTATTTATACCTTTACTATACTTCTTAGTTAATGGACTTGGATTAGGTGTTTTAGGAGCTTGGCTAGCATATCCGATATCAGACTTAGTGTCATCTATAACTGGTATTATAGCAATGAAAAAAGCTACCGTATCTTTAGAAGAGATGGAAGGTAGAAAAGCTCCAAGAGGAAACTTTGCTAATGTTAGATTATAAAATATAAGTATAAATATAGGGGCTGTAGAGTACTGAAAATAGTATTCTATGGCCTTTTGTAATAGTAATAGTTAAGATGTTTGGATTTCAGTTTATATTAAGTTAATGGATAGATTAAGTTGGAATCTAATATATATTTAAATGTAAGAATAAACTTAGATAAAAATAATAAAAGTATTATATAAATTTATCATTATTTATATAATACTTTTACTTATATATACTTACATATATATATCAGATAGTTCAACTTTAATTTTTTGAATATTGTTAGATGCAAAGTTTCCATTCACTACATCAGGGAACTCTTGATAGTCAAGCGATGGATCTGATAAATTATTAGGTAAAGTAAATATAAATTCAGAACCATTATCCAAACTACTACTTAGGGAGATAGTACCACCGTGTAGCTCAACTAAGGATTTAACTAAGCTTAAACCTATACCACTTCCATAAACATTACTATTTACCTGATTTTTTGATTGAATAAATCTATCAAAGATGCATGCTTGATCCTTTTCAGGTATGCCCTTACCTGTGTCCTTAACAGAGACTTGTACAAAGTCACTATAGTTTTTAAGCATAACTGAAATAGTACCACCACTAGGAGTGTATTTAACTGCATTTGAAATTAAGTTGAGTAAAATACGTTCTATTTTCTCAGGGTCACATGCAATAACTCTCTCCTCTAGATCGGTATCAAAAATAAAATCTAAGTTTTTAATTTCAACATAATTAGCTACAGATAAAGTCATTTCTTCAATAATAGAAACTATATTAAGCTTAGAAAGATTTAAATTGAAATATCCCGCATCTATTTTTGTAACATCAATTATATTGTTAATAAGTCTCATAAGTCTAAAACAGTTCTGTTTTAAGCTTTTAAACCTACTTCCAAACTTATCATATAAGACTATGTCATTCATAGCTTTTAAGTCTAGATCAAGCATTTGCAAGGTTGCATATATGATATTTATAGGTGTACGTAATTCATGTGAGATAGTAGCAAAAAATTCATTTTTAAGGACTTCTTGCTCTTTAGTTTCTTTAACAATACGGTCTGCATATATAACTTCATCAGTTATATCTTCCGCTACAAAGATTATTCCGCATAAGTCACTTGATGAAGAATTATAAGTACTTGCATGGATTTTTAGCCACATAGTTTTATTTAAGGAGTTTATGCACTTACATTTAAATGGTTCAGTAGTTACATTGTTTAAAACCTTTTTAAAATAAGATAGAAACTCTTTTCTATAATCAAGGCCTATGAATTCATAAATATTATTTTTATAAATATTAGAGACATCTAATCCTAAAATGTCTTTATAAGTAGGACTTAAGTACATAATAGTTCCATCAAATGAAGTAAAACAAAATAATTCCTTTATATTTTCGAATGCAATCTTACAAAGATCTAATTCGTAATCTGTATTATTCTTTAAGGTATTAGAAGTATTACTAGTAGTAGGACTGAATAGAATATTTGATATAGTTAATGAATCTTTATCCAGTGTTTTTAATAAGTTAATACCTTTTATTGATAAAGTTGAGTAATTTTTTATAACTTTAAGTAATTCAAAATACTCATTTTTAAACCAAAGAAAATTAGGATTTTCAAGGCATAGCAAAGCAAAGACCTTATTTTTAGTTATTAAGGGTATTGATATTAGAGAATTTATTTTATTATTACTAATATAGTTATCCATTAACTGTGGCTCTTTAGAAATGTCATCAATTAATAAAATTTCTTTATGAGTTACAGCTAAAGATATAAATTTTATTTCATTACTAAACTTAGACTCAATTAAATTATCATTACAATTATCACAGAAGTAAGAACTAACGTAAGTATCATTAAGTGCAATCAATTGGCACTTCGTTGAATTTGTTACTTGTGTTAAAGACGCAAGTAAATATTGTAATTTTTCTTCGGGTTTTTCTGATGATAATACATAGTCAAACAAGTTGTTTATTTGAGTCAAAGATCCTATCATTGTATCACTTGATAAAGTATCCTTGTCCATAAATAATAATCCCTCCAAAATTGAAATAAAGCACCATTGTTATGGTAAAAATTACATGCACATATATTATGATACAATAAATTCAAAAAAAATCAAGAAAATTAATAAAATTTATAAGGAAAACCATTGAAAAAATGTAATAAATAAAAAAAATATATAAGTAAAAATCAATTTTTACTTAAAATTAAAAACGAAATATGACTAAAAATGTTTTTAAGGGTTCATAAATGAGTAATAGATAGAAATTGAATTCTAAAAGTTTGAATTAAATGATATAATATTAAAAAAAGAGATGGTATATGATTGAATCTATTAATAAATATTTGATTTTATGAAAAAATATTCGAAATATGTAGGAGGAAAGGAAAGAATATGGAAAAAGATTTTAATAAGGTATTACAAAGAATAAATTTTTTATATAAAAAGAGTCAAGAAGAAGGATTAACAGAAGAAGAAAAGGTAGAACAAAAGGAGTTAAGAGAATATTATTTAGAAGTGTTTAGAAATAATGTAAGAGCTCAACTTCAACATGTGAAAAAAGTGGATAATAAAGGAAAGAAGAGTTATAATTAAATAGAGTATAAGGATTTTGTTAAGTTAATATTAAGAAGTTCTTTAATATATAAGTTTTAATTAATATTCTACATTTCTAATATATAGTTGCATTTGTTCTACAATGAATGTTACATCTAAATACAATGGAGTTTGTTTATTAGAATATATATAATATATAACTTAACAGAACGGAATATAAAATTGGGGGATAGTTGTATGAAGACTAATGTTACCTTTAAAAATAACTTAAGACAAATTGCTAGCATGACTGGCGAGAAGTGTATATTTGAGGTTTTTGAGTTTGAGGAATTAAAAGGTGGTAATGACATAGAAAGTGCATTAGTATTATCATTTTTAAAGGACTCTAATATAAGGCTTAGACAAGCCAAGATAACCTTAAATAATGGAGCTGTAAGACTAGAAAGTGGAGCATTAAGTTATTTAAGAGGGGATATAGAAATAGACACTAAGATTGGAGGCATAGTTGGACTTGGTAAAAAACTATTTTCAAGTAAAGCTACAGGAGAAACTGCCTTTAAACCTAGATACTCAGGTACGGGTGAAATAACCTTAGAGCCTAGTTTTGGTCACTATGCATTAGTTGAATTATTCGATGAAACTATAATTGTGGATGATGGTGTATTTTATGCAGCAGAAGACTCAGTTGAGGTAGGAGCTTGGATGCAAAAGAATATATCTTCTGCATTAATGGGGAATGAGGGATTGTTCCAAACCAAGATATCAGGAACAGGTATTGTACTTTTAGAACTTCCTGTACCAGAGGATGAAGTTATTAAGTATGTATTACATGAGGATACTTTAAAGGTAGATGGAAACTTTGCTATCTTAAGAACTTCAGGGGTTGATTTTACAGTTGAAAAATCTGCTAAGTCTTTAATAGGATCAGCAGCAAGCGGAGAAGGTTTCTTAAATGTATTTAGGGGGACTGGAGAAGTATGGTTAGTACCAACAGAATATATTTATAAAAAACTAAAAACTTCAGGGCTTTCAAGAGTAAATAATCCTGGTGGAAGTAGTAATACTCAAGTTTAATAAAAAGTAAAGGCTAATAAGAATTAAGAATAAACATAGTTTCATGTAGAAGATAAGACTTTCTATATAGACTATGTTTTTTTATTTAAGTAAGGACTAAAAGGTAGAGAAGGAGTAAGATAGAAAAGTGAATAAAGTTTATAGATAATTTATTATGAGAAATATCTAAATATAGTAAAGATATATAACGAACTAAAAATATAGTTATGAATAGGTGGTGAGTTTTAGTAAGGATATAAGATAAATTCTTGCTAAGGATGATATATGAATTATGTTTATATAGTTGAATGTAATGATGGGACTTTATATACAGGATGGACAACTAACATAGAAAACAGACTTAAGGCACATAATAGTGGAAAAGGGGCTAAATATACGAAAGTAAGAATACCAGTTGAACTTAGGTATAGTGAAACTTATGAAAGTAAAAGTGAGGCACTGAAGAGGGAATATGCAATAAAGAAGTTAAGTAGAGCTAAAAAATTTGAGCTTATAAACAAATACGAACAATCTAACTCTTGCGTATAAAAAAAATAGAAAAAATTCAGTATATTTTAAAATAAAATTAATTATATTAATAAAATATTCGTAAATATGTTGACTTCTATGTTGAAATTTGTTAATATAGGTTGGCGAAAGAAAAATAAAATAATTAATATAAAGTTCGTATTGATTAAGTATAGATAAGTAGCTTTTAATAAGCCAAGGAGGAAGCAATGGAAAAGTTTTTTGAACTACAAGAGAATAAGACCACTGTTAAGATTGAAGTTTTAGCGGGTATAACGACATTTATGACTATGGCGTACATACTTATTGTAAACCCTGATATTCTTTCAATGACAGGTATGGATAAAGGTGCTGTATTTACAGCTACTGCAGTTTCTGCAATAATTTCTACATTAATTATGGGGTTATATGCAAAATTACCTTTTGCACAAGCACCAGGTATGGGATTAAATGCATTCTTTGCTATAACAATTGTACAGGTTATGGGATATTCATGGCAATTTGCTTTAACAGCTGTTTTATTAGAAGGAATAATATTTATTTTATTAACTATATTTAATTTAAGAGAAGCTATAGTAGATTCAATACCTCTTAATATAAAGAGAGGTATATCTGTTGGAATAGGATTATTTATTGCTTTTATGGGATTAGAGCATGCAGGAATCGTATTACATCCTGAAGCTGGAACAATTTTAGCATTAGGAAATGTAACACAAGGTACTGCTTTGTTAGGTATTATAGGAATATTAATAACAGGTATTTTATTGGCTAGAAATGTTAAAGGGGCACTTTTAATAGGAATAGTAGCTACAACTATCATAGGAATCCCAATGGGAATAACACCAGTACCAGAATCTATATTTAGTATGCCACCATCATTTTCACCTTTATTTATGAAATTTGAGTGGAGTAACATATTTAGTTTTGATATGTTCATAGTATTGTTTACATTATTGTTTATGGATATGTTTGATACTATAGGTACTTTAGTTGGAGTTGCTACTAAAGCTAAAATGCTTGATGAGAAGGGAAATGTTCCAAGAATTAAGAAGGCACTTATGGCTGATGCAATAGGTACTACTTTAGGTGCATGCTTAGGTACAAGTACAGTAAGTACATTTGTTGAAAGTGCTTCAGGAGTAGCAGAAGGTGGTAGAACAGGTTTAACAGCTGTTTCTACAGCAATGATGTTCTTTGTAGCATTATTCTTCTTCCCATTAATAAGTGTTATACCTCCAGTTGCAACATCACCAGCGCTTGTTCTTGTTGGATTATTTATGATGGAGCCTATAAAGGAAATAGATTTAACTGATTTTACAGAGGCAATACCAGCATTCTTTACTATAATAATGATGCCTTTATCATATAGTATTTCAGATGGTATAGTTTTTGGAATTATATCTTACATAGTTCTTAAGTTAGGAACAGGAAAGAGAAAAGAAATAAGTTTAACAACATATATAATAGGATTCTTATTTATTTTAAAGTTTTTAATTTAGTCAATTAAGATAAATTAAGTATTTAATATTAATTAATTCAATATAACTTAACAAAATAAATATCAATATAAATCTTAAATTACATATAGACGTAGATATAATTATCTTTAATTAATAAAGTTAGTATATCTATGTCTTATTTTTGTTTAGGTGTGAATTTTCAAAGTAAGTAAATTCTAGGTTTTTTAATAGATAAGAATAAATTTATAATTATAACACTGTTTCTGAAAACGTATGAAAAGTATTGTTTTGAATTTTAGAATGTATATTTATTATAAAAGTGAAAAAATATATAAAAATGTATTTACATAAATATAAAAATAATGTATTATTATAACAATAAATTATGTAAAGATTCATAATATAGGTAAGGTAATAAATAAACCTTATAAAATTTATAGCTATATAAATAATTTAATATAGTAATTTAAAAACAAATCATTTCAAATATTATCTAAAGTGATATCTATTCAAAATTTAGTGTGACAAACACACATAAAAATCAATAATTCAAAAACCTAAACTGCAACCTTTAACCTTAAATTTAAAAAATATAGAAATAAAACTTTTAATTTATATATAAGTTTCAATTAACAATCTACATTTTGAATTTGAACTAAGTTTATTTAATAATAGTTATTTCTAAATATGATGAAGAATCATTATTGAAATCTATATATTATAAATTAAAATTAAAAGTTTGTAATTAAAGTTAAAACTATCCTTATCTAAGGAATAGTTAATTTGTGGATTTAATACAAGTAAGTTATTAAAATTAAACATGAAAAGTGAAGAGTAAAATTTATGAGTTAATTGATAATTTCATATTCAATATGTAGTTGTTAATTAATAAAAGAGCCAACTTTGAAATAAAAGCTTTACTGAGCCTAATATAATTATGAATTTATATTAATTTATTAAAACTAATATAAAAGGAAGCGGTGAAAGAAATATGATAATGAAGGTTGAGCTTAAGAGAGCATTCCAAAGTAAGGGCTTTTATTTAAGTCTAATTATAGGAATTATATTCTCTATTTTACAATTGAGAGAGGATGGTTTTTTTTATCCCTTTGAAGAAACATATTTCGGTCCATGGAGTCTATATGATCACTGGATTATGTTTAGGGCGGGAAGTTTTAGAAATTCAATGCTTATGTTAATGCCTCTTTTAACTGCAATTTGCTATAGTAGCTCGTTTTTAGAGGATAGAAAGTCAGGATTTAGTAAATCTATTTATACTAGAATAAATAGAAAAGAATATATAAGAGCTAAGTATATAGCTAATTTTTTATCATCATTTGTGGTTATTGTTATTCCATTAATAATTTATCTTTTATTTTTGTTGATGACAATACCTAATATAAAACCTGATGTATCAATATATAATCAAACAATAAGACAATATGGTATGTTCCATAACTTATATTATTCGCAACCCATAGTATATATTTTAATAGCAACTTGTATATATGGAATTTTTGGAGGAATATATTCCTCTGTGGCTTTGGTTGTAAGTTTAAAAATAAAAAATATCTTTGTTGTATTATCAACACCATTTTTATTTGTATTTATTTTAGATATGATAATGCATTTTTTAAAAACCTATAACCTAAGTCCTATAAATTATCTAAGTGTATTTTCAAGGGCTAATAGTGCAGTTGTTTTTTTAGAAATAATTATAGGGGTATTAATAACCTTTGGTATGTTTTATTTAGGAGGAAAGAATGAAGAAATCTTATAATAAAGAGAAGGTTTTACTTCCTATCAGATTAAATAAAAATTATATCATTGGGGTAATAGCGCTGATATGTATGGTTATAGTGGTTTATATTTATATTAGTCCTTATAGACCTAAGCTTATGTCTAGTGTTTTTGATTATATGATAAAGCCTGGTACTATCAACGGCGCTACAAATTTCGGGATTTTTTCAAATTTTATGTTACCAGCTAGTGGTTTTCTTTTAGTTAAACTCTTAGAAATTTATGAAAAAGATTTTATAGTGCACAGGTACAGTAATAAAAAGGAACTTTGGAATACTCAAGTAAAAAATATAATTATAATCTCTGTTGTAATTATGTTAATAATAGTTACTTTGAGTTATATATGCTCTGTTATAAAGTTTGGGAGTTTTCACAATGCTTGGCCGGAGGAAGGAAGTACTCTTGCTATAGAGGCAAGAGGCTTAAAGCTATATATTTCAGAAAGAAAAGTTTTATATAGTACAGGAAGCATGCTTTTATTAATTTTTTTATCTGGTACATTAGGGTTAATAACTCAAGGATTATTAGTTTTAATCTTAAAGATTAAGATTAAAAACAGCTTTTTAGTGTATTTTTTTATGCTTACTATAACATTCATAGATTGTTATTTGCTTGGGGGAGCACTAATAATAAAACGAATGATATTGGGTGGAATAAAGATGTTATATATTGGAGAAATATTTGGAGATATTATATACCTTCTTTTTGTAGCAACGGCAATTTACTTCACAGGAAGAAGGCTGAATTGTAAGAAGGAATTTTATAAATGATAAAGCAATTTTATATCATAAATGTGAGTTTATAAGGTGAAAATTTTTAGTTAAGTTATTATAGAAGTTATCTCGTTTTAGGTATTCTTTAAAAATTAAAAATGGGGGTAGTAGTAATGGATATTACTTATATTGAAGTTAATGGGGTTAGTAAGAAAATAAAAGAAAACAAGGTTTTAGATAATATAAGTTTCTCTCTAGAAAGGGGTAAGATAGTAGGTTTTAGAGGAAAGAATGGTTCAGGTAAAACTATGCTATTTAGAGCTCTTTCAGGATTAATAAGAATTGATGAAGGGGAAATAAAGATAGATGGAAAAGTAATGGGAAAGGATATAGATTTCCCAGAGAGTTTAGGAGTTGTAATTGAGTATCCAGGTCTATTACCAGGATATACTGGCTTTGAGAATCTGAAGATTTTAGCAGATCTTAAGGGTGTTATAGGAGAAGATGAAATAAAGGAAGCTATAAAATCTGTAGGTTTAGACCCAGAGGATAAAAGAAAGTTTAAAAAATACTCCTTAGGAATGAAGCAAAGACTTGGAATAGCTCAAGCTATAATGGAAAAACCGGATTTAATTATTTTAGATGAACCTACAAATGCATTAGACCAAGATGGGGTAGAGTTAGTAAAAAATATTCTTATAGAACTTAAAAATCAAGGGAAAACAATTTTAGTTGCATCTCATGATAAGGAGGAAATAGAGTATTTATCCGATGAAATATATTATCTAAATGATGGTAAGGTTTCAAATTATAGAATTCTTAAGGAGTAAGGGAATATGAAAAAAAAGAAAATGCTTTATATGACTATAAGTATTGCTATTCTTATGCTTTGCGTAGGTGTTTTTACTTATAAATACAATAAAATTAATAGTGAAAATGTAACAAAGTTAACTATAGATAAATATGAGATGGGTGAAAAGGTAGAGCTTCAGGATTTTAATATTAGGGTTAATTCGCTTAGAGAAAAATATGCAAATAAAGAAGAGGTTTTTTATGAATTAGAGTTAGAGCTTCAAAATAAGAGTAATGATACTAAAAGTTTTGAACATGCAATTAATGAAATGAAGGTTGAATCTGTATATGCTCAAATAATAATGGAGAAGGAAAATAACTTTGTGGCTTTAAAATCAAATTCAACTAAAACTTATAAAATACAGTTTGTTGTTGATAAGAAGGCTTATGATGCATTAAAAGATAAGGGTAAGTTTGAGTATTATATAAGCAATAAGTTCTATATGGATCAATGTAAAGATAAGTTTTTACAGGATAAAGAGTATTATAAAAAGAGTATTAATTTAAGTGTTAACTAGGTTCGTGGATGCTTTAAGAGGTGGACAATAAGAAGGGAGGATTTAGTGGGAGGGGAACAAAGCTGACACTTGTAATAGTATTCTCTCACTAAGATAATTTGTGAAAAAAACTAATATTAAAACAATAAAGAAGTTACTATTAAGAGATATAAAGTATGGATTTTACGAAAATAGATATAAGTATTTAGTGTTTATACTTATGATATTAGTATTATCAATTATATCTGCTGCGTCATACAGAGGGACTATAAGAGGTAATTTTGTAGATGTAATTATGAATATTTTACCAGGAGAGAGGAATTTAGAAATCCACATTCCGATTCTTTGGATTTTAATAAATAGTTACGTATTATTTATTATTGGAAGCTATGCATATGATGATTATAAAGAAAATTCATTATATATAATCTATAGAACAAATGGAAAAATGGAATTTTGGATTAGCAAATTTTTATGGACAATATTAAATGTGTTACTTTGTTATATTATTTTATTTGGGATAATAATAGCAGTGGGATACATAATTCTAGGGGGAGGATTTAGCTATAGTGCCTATAGTGAGCTTAGAATACTACCTAATATGCTACGAGTAGCAACAATAGGAGAATTAGTATTTACAATTAGTACAAGCTTTTTAGTATTATGGTTGTCACTGAGTCTACTACAGTTATCATTATCTATTATTATGAAGCCTATTAATGCATATGTTTTCATAATGGTATTTTTAATGATAGGAATATTTATTCCGTCTCCAATATTCCCAGCTCAATATTGTATGATACTTAGAAATGAAATTTTTGATAATTTATATAATATAACCTTACTTAAAGCTGTGATTTATAATTGTATTATTGCTATGGTTGCAATTTTAATTGGAATATTTGCAATCAATAAAAAAGAAATACTTTAGGTAGGTCATAACAGGGTTGTAAGAAATAAAAAAGCTAAGTCAAAGGGTAGTTTAAAGTTGCTACTCTCATGGCTTAGCTTTTTATTATTCTGATTTTATGTCTGTATTTGGTGAAGTAGTTGAGCTACTTTCAGAAGGTATAGTTTCATTATTATCATTATTAAATGATTCTCCTATTTTATCAAATAAAGATGAGAAGAAGTCTTTTATATCTTCCCACAACTTTTGAAAAAATCCACTTTCTTTAATTTTTTCACCTTGATTTTTTAAGATATTTTTAATTTCAGAACCAAATTTATTAAGTGAATCCTTTACAGAATCATAATTAATATCTAAGTCATTTATTCTAGACATTAAACCTTGAATTTCTTTTTTCTGTTCATCATTTAATTTAACACCATAATTATTTGTTACATTTACTATGATATCTTTAATTTGAGCGTCATTTTTAGGCTTGTCTTTAATGACCTCTGTTTTAATATCATTTATTATACTAGAAGCTTTATCATTTCCAACACTTTCACCTAAATTTCCAACGACACCTACTTCATCCTGTGCAACTTTTTTCTGAGTTTCACTTATTTTATTACCAGTGGAGGTTTCAAAACCTTTTAATATTCCGGTAAGTGCAGCTTCACCAGTTACAGGAAAAGGTGAAGAGGCTTTAATATGTGCATCTGTAATACCAGCAGTAATTAAGGCATTGACTAGCATATTGCCAGTAACTTGAGTTAAATTGTTTGTTTCTACAGATATTCCATTACCTTTACTTAATAATTCAACATAAGAACTAGAAAATGAACTATTTCCTCCACCAGGAGTATTAGTGTCTCCACCTAATAAGTCCGTTATATCTTTATTAGTTATTTCAATAATTTTAACTTCATCTTTATTTACGCCAAACTCTTTTAACATATCTTCCTTTTGAGCAGTAGTTAGGTTTGCACCTAAAGTAACTATTTTACCTACCTCAGCAAAGGCAGTATGTAATGGCAAGGTAAATACCATTGTACAAAGAAGTAAAGCACTTAAAAAATGCTTAAATTTGAATTTATTCATGGTAAGCTCCTCCTATTTTAATTATAGAAAATAGTTTGTAGTTTTAAATCTATATATAATATATAATATATTTCACAAAAAATAACAACATATATATAGAAAATAGGAGGAATATTATTTTAAGAAGGATTTATAAAACTCTATATGCATCTATAGTTTTATGTACATATTTCAATGTCTTTTCAACAGCTTCGTCTATAGAATATTTTGAGGACTTATTAAGCATTCTAGAAAGCATACCTTGATATATTAAGACATTCATTTCATTGATTTCTTTTAAATCATCTTCTCTTAAAAAGTTATCTTCAGCAGCTTCTTCTAAGATTTTATAGTCTCTAAGATAAATATCATCCTCTAAAAGCATAGGTAAGAATTTTTCATTTTCTTCTCCTAATTCTTCAGGAAAGATTGAGTAATATAATTTCATTGACTCATTAATCTTATCAGAGCAATATTCGCTGAAGAAAATTAAGTTATATATTTCTGGTTTTAAATAAGAATGATAACTAAAACACTTCCAAACATTAAAATACATGTCTAAAGAGTTCTTAGAGCCTTTTGTATATTCATATAGGTCACTAGCATAATCCTTTAGGTATTTCATTGAGGATAGGAAAATTAAGTGATTCAAATTCTGGAAATAATTGTATAAGGTTGCACTATTATATCCTGCCATATCAGCTACTTTTCTTATAGTAACGCATTCAATTCCTTCCTCTTCGATAATTGAATTGGTAGCTTCAATAAAATATTTCATTATTCTTCTTTTTTGAAGTTCTTTTTTTACCATTGTCTAACACCACTTTACTCTAAAATTATATTACCATTATAACAATAAAAAATTTTTTAGCAATCCTAAACATTGTTAAGTATTTATCTAAGTAATAGAATCTATTCAATAGTTCAATAGAGAAAATTATGGAAAAGTTATTGAAAACTAATCTTGTTCAGAGTATAATCATGATTATAAAGTAACAATGTTTAAATTATTTTGAAAATTTGAAAAGGGGTGTTTGATTTGAAACTTGAAATTGGAAATTTTTATGTTCAAAACATTATTTTTGGAGACACTTTATCTTTTAATAAGGGTACTTTAACAATTAATAAAAAAGAGGCCCTTGATTTTATCATGGAGGACGAGCATATAACTGAAGCTGATTTACACATTGTTAAACCTGGCGATGAAGTTAGATTATGTCCTGTTAAAGAGGCAATTGAGCCTAGGGTTAAATTAAATGGTGACTCATTATTCCCTGGATATACAGGAGAATTAACTAGATGTGGTGATGGAAGATGTCACGCTCTAAAAAATTGTAGTGTATTAGTTGTAGGAAAGCATTGGGGTGGATTCCAAGACGGTGTAATTGATATGGCTGGCGAAGGAGCTAAATACACTTACTTTTCAAAACTTCAAAATATAGTATTAGTTGCAGATACAGATGAAGAGTTTGAAAAAAGAGAACAGCAAAAGAAAAATAATGCATTAAGAAGAGCTGGTCATAGATTAGCAGAATTCATAGGAAACTGTGTTAAAACTTTAACACCGGATGATGAAGAAATTTTTGAACTTGCTTCTGTAGCTGAAAATTGTACAAACTTCTCTAAGCTTCCTAAGGTGGTATATGTAATGCAACCTCAATCACAAATGGAAGAGATAGGATATAACACTTTGGTATATGGTTGGGATGCTAATAGAATGTTACCAACTTTCATGAATCCAAATGAAATATTAGATGGTGCTCTTGTATCAGGTAGCTTTATGCCTTGTTCATCTAAATGGAGTACTTATGATTATCAGAACAATCCAACAATAAAAAGACTTTATAAAGAACATGGAAAGACATTAAACTTCTTAGGAGTAATAATGTCAAACTTAAATGTAGCCTTAGAGCAAAAAGAAAGAGCTGCACTATTTGTTTCACAAATTGCTAAATCATTAGGTGCTGATGGTGCTATAGTTTCAGAGGAAGGATACGGAAATCCAGATGCTGACTATGTAGCATGTTTAGTCGCACTTGAAGATGTAGGAGTAAAAACTGTAGGACTTACTAATGAATGTACAGGTAGAGATGGTAATTCTCAACCACTTGTTACATTAGATGAGAAAATCACAGCAATGGTTTCTACAGGTAACGTTTCAGAATTAATAAAACTTCCTCCAATGAAAGTAGTACTTGGAGAACTTGAAGCATTAAGTAGAGATGGACTTTCTGGTGGTTGGGCAAATGATGAAATTCTTGGGTCTTCAGTTAAAGAAGATGGCTCTATAATTCTTGAAAATAATGCTATGTTCTGTGGTGACCAAATAATAGGTTGGTCTGATAAAACAATGAAGGAATTCTAATTTAACTTAAATTAAGGGAGGTTGTACTATTATGAAAAAGGCAATTATGTATGTAAACCAATTCTTTGGACAAATTGGTGGTGAAGATAAGGCAGATTACGCTCCTACTATAACAGAGGGGTTAGTTGGACCTGCATTACAACTTGATAAAGTTTTAGATGGAAAAGTTACTCATACTATAATTTGTGGTGATAACTTCATAGGATCTAATACAGATGAAGCAATAAAAACAATCTTATCATTTTTAGAAGGTAAAGATTTTGATATATTCTTTGCAGGACCTGCTTTCCAAGCTGGAAGATACGGTGTAGCTTGTGGAGAGGTATGTAAAGCTGTAAAGGAAAAATTTAATGTTCCTGTAATTACATCTATGCACATAGAAAACCCTGGTGTAGAGATGTTTAAGAAGGACATGTATGTTTTCAAAGGCGGACATAGTGCAGCTAAGATGAGAGACGATATAAAAACTATGGCTAAGTTAGGAAATAAAATTTTAAATGGAGAAGAAAACTTAGGAGCTGAGATAGAAGGATATTATCCACGTGGAATTAGACATCAGGTTTGGAGAGAAGATAAAGTAATGGCTTCTGATAGAGCTGTTGATATGTTAATTGCTAAACTAAACAATAAATCTTATATAACAGAATTACCTATGCCTAAGTTAGATAGAGTTCCTATAGCTGATGCTATTAAGGATTTAAGCAAAGCTAATATAGCTTTAGTTAACACCGGTGGTATAGTTCCAATTGATAATCCAGATAGAATACAATCTGCATCTGCTACTAGATGGGGTAAATATGATATTTCAAATTGTGATACTATAAAAGGTGGAGAATATAAAACTATTCATGCTGGTTTTGACCCTGCAGCTGCTGATAGTGATCCTAATGTTATAACTCCAATAGATGCTTTAAAAGTTTATGAGAAAGAAGGAAAAATAGGAAAACTTCATGGATACTTCTACTCAACTGTTGGAACAGGTACAACACAAGCAGAAGCAGCTAGAATGGCAAATGAGATAGTACCTTTATTAAAAGAAGACAATGTAGACGGAGTTATAATGGTTTCTACATGAGGAACTTGTACTCGTTGCGGTGCAACAATGGTTAAAGAATTTGAAAAAGCAGGTTTCCCAGTAGTTCAAATGGCAAACTTAGTGCCAGTAGCTAAAACAGTTGGTGCCAATAGAATAGTTCCAACTATATCTATTCCATATCCTTTAGGAGATCCAGCTACTTCTAAGGAAGAACAATGGAAGTTACGTTATCATAGAGTTGGTGTAGCATTAGATTCTCTTGCTACTGATATAAAAGAACAAACAGTTTTCAAGGTTAAGTTATAAGGGGTAGATAAATAAATATATCTTGAAAGGGGTAGAAGTGTAATGAAAGCAAGTGTAAGTAAAAAGTCATCTGTAAGTAATCCGGTTTATTTCATCTCACTTGTAATTACTTTTATTGTTGCAGCATGGGCAATTTTCTTTAAGGATGGATTTTCTAGTGCAGCAAACCAACTACTGGATGTTTTAACAACTGATTTCGGATGGGCTTATTTAGTAGCAGTATTCGCATTTTTACTGTTTGCTTTAGCTTTAGCATTTAGTAAATTTGGTAAGATAAAATTAGGACCTGATGATTCTAAGCCTGAATATAGTACAATCTCTTGGTTCGCTATGTTGTTTGGAGCTGGTATGGGAATAGGATTAGTATTTTGGGGTATAGCTGAGCCTTTAGCTCACTTTACTAATCCACCGAATCAACTAACTCCAGGCTCTGTGGAAGCAGCTCAATTTGCTATGAAATCCTCATTTATGCATTGGGGATTCCATCCTTGGGCAACTTATAGTATTATTGGTTTAGCTTTGGCGTACTTCCAATTTAGAAAAAATTATCCTGGTTTAATTAGTAGTATTTTTATACCTTTAATAGGAGAGAAGAGAGCTAATGGACCAATAGGAAAGTTCATTGATATAGCAGCAGTTTTAGCAACTGTTGCAGGAGTTGCCACATCACTTGGTTTAGGAACTCTACAAATAAATAGTGGTCTTAATTATTTATTCAATATACCAAATTCTCAGCTTGTGCAAATTATAATAATTGCAGTAGTAACTATAATTACAATTTGGTCAGCTGTAAGTGGTATTGAAAAGGGGATAAAGGTTGTATCTGATGTTAATTTATATTTAGCATTTGGAATATTGATATTAACTTTTTTAATTGGACCAACTGTAAAAATTGTAAATTCTATTTTAAGTAACTTTGGTATATATGTTCAGGATATAATTTCTGACAGTTTATCAGTATCACCCTTTGGAGATAACTCATGGATGAAAGCATGGAGAATCTTCTATTGGGCATGGTGGATTGCATGGGCTCCATTTGTTGGTACATTTATAGCTCGTATTTCTAAGGGAAGAACAATAAGAGAATTTATTTTAGGGGTAATCTTTGCTCCTTCATTAGGTTCAATTATATGGTTCGGTGTATTTGGAACAACTGGTTTAAATTTAGCATTTACTAAGAAATTAGGAATAGATGCCCTTAGAACCATAGCAGCAACACCAGAAACAGCATTCTTTGCTATAATGAAAAACTACAAGTTTGGAATAATAATTTCACTAATAGCTGTAATTTTATTATGTACCTTCTTTATAACTTCAGCTAACTCAGCAACCTTTGTATTAGGTATGCTTACATCTAAAGGTGATTTAAACCCATCTAGTGGTAAGAAAATTATATGGGGAGTAATACAAGCATTACTAGCAACAGCATTATTACTTGCAGGGGGACTCCAAGCCTTACAGACAGCATCAGTCGCCTCAGCATTCCCATTCATATTTATAATGCTATTTGCCTGTGTGTCCTTGTACAAAGCCTTGAAGCAAGAAGATATAGGGTCTTGTAGTAAAACTAAAAAGGTAACAAGTAAACAATAAAATAAATAATAATTCCATTAACAATTTTAAACTGAAGCTGTACATGAGGAGACCCACCTCGTGTACGGCTTCTTTTTTCATTGCATCAAAGCATATTATAGTTTTTATAAAGGTTACTCAATAAAAGATACATAGGTGTTTATTCTTAATTTAAGTTACTTAATTGGATATTAATATTTATCTTTTTAATGGACGAGCATTTATCTATAGTAAAAAGCTATAGAGAATCAAGGGTTTATCGGTATGAAAACAATATCATATATTGTAAAATAATATAGAAAGCTTGTGAAAAATGTAAGAGAATCTGTATTATGGCGTATTAATCACAGCTTTACATTTTAAATTATGGGGTGAATTATAATGAACGATTTTCCAAGTATATTTAATGAGTTTAGTGAAGCAAGAAGAAATGGTTTTATTAGAGTAAAAGAATTAAAAAATAAAGGACATAATGTTGTAGGTGTATTTTGTACATATACTCCAATGGAAATAATATATGCATCAGGAGCTTACCCAGTAGGATTATGTGGAATGAGTGATGAAGCAATTCCAGATGCTGAAAAACATCTTCCTAAAAACCTTTGTCCATTAATAAAATCAAGTTATGGTTTCGCTGTAAGTGAAAAGTGTCCATACACTTATTTCTCAGACTTATTAATTGGGGAAACAACTTGTGATGGTAAAAAGAAAATGTATGAGTACTTAGGTGAAATAAAACCTATGCATGTAATGCATTTACCACAAGGTGCTGACAGAGAGCATGCTGTTAAGGTTTGGAAAGATGAAATGATTCATCTTAAAGAAGTTTTAGAAAAGAAATTCAATGTGGAAATCACAGATGAAAAATTAAGAGAATCTATAAAAGCTAGAAATAAAGAAAGAGAATTATTAAGAGAGTTCTATTCTTTAGGTAAATTAAATCCTCCAGCTATTAAGGGTAGAGATATGTACAAGGTTTTAGAAGGTACAGGCTTTACTTTTGATAAGGAAGAACAAAATCAAAGAATTAGAGCTATGATAGATGATATTAAAGCTAAATATGATGCTGAAGGTAGCGCAATATCAAAAGAAGATAAAAGAATATTAGTTACAGGTTGTCCAATCGGTGGAGTTATGGACAAGGTTATAGGCACTATCGAAGAAAACGGTGGAGTAGTTGTATGTTTTGAAAACTGTGGAGGAGTTAAAGAAAAAGCTCGTTTAGTTGATGAAACTAAAGATCCATATGATGCATTAGCAGAAAAATATATAAACATTCCATGTTCAGTTATGTGCAATAACAATGGAAGACTTGAACTTTTAGATTCATTAATTGATGAATACCAAATTGATGGAGTTATAGATATTACTCTTCAAGCTTGTCATACTTATAATTTAGAAGTTAAGAGAGTAAAAGATTATGTAACTACTGTTAAAAATACACCATGTATGGGCTTAGAAACAGACTATTCTCAATCAGATATAGGTCAAATTAAGACTCGTATAGCAGCATTTATAGAAATGCTTTAGAAATTAGAAAGTAGAGAGGTTAGAAAAATGTACTATATAGGAATAGATATTGGTTCTACAGCAGCAAAGGTTGCAATATTTAATGACGAGAATTTACAAGAAACTTTATTAATGCCAACAGGATGGAGCAGTATTGATACGGCTAAGAGCATAGAAGAAAAGTTGACGACAATGGGAATTAATGAAGAAAACAGAAAAGTAGTTGCAACAGGCTATGGAAGGGTATCAGTTCCTTATGCAGATAAAGCAGTTACTGAAATAACTTGCCATGGTAAGGGTGCAGCATACTTATATGAAGATAGTTGTACGGTTATAGATATAGGTGGACAAGATACTAAGGTTATAACTGTGGAAAATGGTATGATTACTAACTTTATAATGAATGATAAATGTTCTGCTGGAACAGGTAGATTCATAGAGATAATGGGAAATGCCTTAGGTCTTAGCATTGGTGAGTTATGTGAACTTGCAGCTAAGGGGGGCGGTGTTAGCATTAGCTCTATGTGTACAGTTTTTGCAGAGTCTGAGGTTATAAGCTTAATAGGAAGCGGAGAAAAGAGAGAAAATATTTGCTTTGCGGTTATAGATTCCGTTGTAAGTAAGGTTTCTTCTCTTTGTGGAAAGCATGGAGACTCAGGGAATTACTACTTAACTGGAGGACTAAGTAAATGTCCTTATATACTTGAAAGATTAAGTGAGAAGTTAGGTGCAGAAGTAAAGACTCATGAATTAGCTCATCATGCTGGAGCAATGGGAGCGGCTTTATTAGCTAAGAATCTTAAAAAGTAAATTAATAAAATTAAAGTATTAAATCTACTATAGAAATTTAAAGAGAATTTTTAGAAATATAAATAAGTTAATATACAGATAAGTTGGTATACAAATTATAATATACAAAAATTAAATGTAATACACAAATTTAATATACAAATCGAATACAATATACAAAAATTAAAACTGTAGGCAATTTAGTTACCTACAGTTTCTTTTTTACAAAATAAGTCTTAGTATGTTTTTTATAAGGCAAGCTTTAATAATATATAGATCTTTCTATAAAGCAAGTTTTAATATATTATATATATCTTCCTTATATAAAGGTTTTACAGTTCCGAATGGAGCAATTCTAGCAGCATTTTCAGTAATTGCATCTATATCCTCTAAACCTACATTTATATCCTTAAGAGAAGTAGGAGCACCTATAGATTTATAGAATTCAATAACAGAATCTATACCTTTTAATGCTTTTTCTTCATCAGTACCTTCCTTAATATTAAATATGTTTTCAGCAAATCTTACAAAGGCAGGAAGATTATCTTTATATACATATTTAGCCCAAGCAGGGAAAACTATTGCTAATCCTGCACCATGAGATATATCATATATAGCACTAAGTGCATGTTCAATCAAGTGAGTTGACCAATCTCCACCAGAACGACCCATTCCAGTACTTCTATTTAATGCAAGAGTACCACTTAAAGCTAGTTCTGCACGAGATTCATAGTTACTAGGATCATTTAATAGAACTTTACCATGTTCAATAGTTGTCTTCATAATAGCCTCAGTGTATCCCATCATTAAGTCAACATTTTCAGTACCATCAAAATAGAACTCATAAAGGTGAGTTAATATATCTACTATTGAATTAATAGTTTGTTTTTCAGGTAAAGAGCTTTGTATACTAGGATCTAGGAAAGAAACCTTAGGGAAGACTAATGGACTACCAAAGGACCATTTAGATAAAGTTTCTTCATTTGTAATAACTCCACCAGAGTTCATTTCAGAACCAGTAGCAGAGATTGTAAGAACACCATATATAGGTAAAGCCTTTGATATATCAAGGTCCTCTTTAGCAAATAAATCCCAAGCATCGCCATCATGGTAATATGCAGCAGCTATAGCCTTTGCACTATCATAAACACTTCCGCCACCAAGACAAACAATAGCATCAACATCATTTTCTCTAGAAACGGAGATAGCTTCTCTTACCTTTGAAATAACAGGGTTAGCCTTTACGCCACCAACTTCAACCCATTCTATTTTGTTATCTTTTAAAGAAGCAGAAACAGTATCATATACTCCATTTTTGAATATTGAACCCTTTCCATAAAGCATTAAAACTTTTTTCACATTATTAGCAGCAAGTTCTTGTCCAATACACTTAATAATATCCCTTCCAAAAACAAGCTTCGTAGGATTATAATAAGAAAAATTATTCATATTCAACATCTCCTTTTAATATCTTATGTAAAATATAACACAAGACTGTATTTTAAATTTAGACTATATATAATCTATGTAGTCCAGGACTTTTCATATAAGATTACTTTAAGAATCGATAATAATTTAAATACAGATTAATTTATATTCAATAACTAACAAAATATATTATTTGCTAATTGAGTTGATTTTAAAAGTAACTTATTTATTATATTATATAACAAAAAGTAAGAATTACTATATAAGAACTTAGAACTTTAATATATAATTTAAAATATATAAACTAGTTTATATGTTTCAAAAAATCATTACATATTTTTCAATATTAAAACTATATTATGAAATTAATATGTGTAAAAGATAAATTTAAATGATAGATACTGACTACTTAATTAAATGTATTGAATAAAGTATTTTTAGAATTTAAATAAAAATTATTGTTTAGTAAAGGAGGGTTTAGTGTTAGCTCATTTATAATATAGCTTTTCACTAAAGATGGGGTATGTATATAGGTGTTGATTTAGGCGGAACTAATATAGTAGTAGGACTAGTAGATGAACAGTGCAATGTAATAAGTACTAAAAGTAGAGAAACAAATAGTTGTAGGGGAAAAGATCCTATAATAAAAGATATTATAGAAATGATAGTGGAAATAAAGTCAGAATCTATTGAAGATATAAAAGCAATAGGAGTAGGTATACCTGGATTCGCAGATAAAGCTGGAAATGTAAAAGCTATTATAAATCTTAAGTGGAAAAATGTTAATTTAAGTGAAATATTAGAGGGGAAATTTAAGATACCAGTTGCCATAGATAATGATGCAACCGTTGCAGGAGTTGCTGAATTTGAAGCTGGAGCAATGAGGGGATATGACAATGGAGTTTTACTTACCTTAGGAACTGGTATTGGAGCGGGAATAATAATAAATGGACAAGTATTTAATGGCTCTCATGCTATTGGTTCAGAAATTGGACATATGGTTATAGGTGAAAATTTTTATACTTGTAATTGTGGAAGAAATGGATGTTTTGAGACCTTCGCATCTTCCACAGGAATAATAAAGTATGCTGAAAAACTTTTAAAAGAAGGGGAAAACAGCGAAGTAATAAATAATTACATAAAGGGAGACTACTCAAAACTTAATGCTAAAATCATAATAGATGCAGCTAAGAAGGGGGACTCTTTAGGACTTAAGGTATTTAATAGGGCTATTAAATATCTTACCATAGGAATATTAAATATAATGAATATTATAGATCCAGAGGTTATAGCCTTTGGGGGAGGGGTTTCTAATGCAGGAGAATTTTTGCTAGAGGCTCTTAGAATAGAGGTAGAAAAAACTAGGTATAATAAGGATTTTCCTGTTCCAGAGTTTAAAATAGCACATTTTAAAAATGATGCTGGTATTATTGGAGCAGCAATGATAGGAAAACATAAAATTAATTAGCAAAAAATCAACCCTTCCTTAATAAGATAGTAGTAACTATAAATTAGGTAAGGGTGATTTTATGTGTAATGATAAAGGTAAAAGGTTATTAGAATCAGGTAAAGACAATAAAACTAATGAGAAAATAAAAAGGATAAGTAGCAATTCCACATATAAAAGAAGTTATATCTTTCAAAAGGGAACTATTAATTTTACTAATGAGGGCAAAGGTGGAGAGTATTTAAATATAGGATTTAGTAGGTTGAAAAGTGGAGCATTTAAAGAACTTGCAAGTATCTTTGGGGTTTCACAAAAGGCAATTATACTGTTTTTATTAGGTTTTGTGGCTATGATATTTGTTATGATTAGATTATCTGGAACTGATTTATATATAGAAAAATCTATGGTATACATAATAACAGCTACATTTATAACTATAATTTTTATTGGATTCAATGCTAAATTTTCTTATGGTGCAGTTATTACAGGGACTATATTGTCCTTATCCATAGGAACAATTTTAGGTGTTTTAATGATTTTGTTTGAAATAACTTATAAAAGCATTTTATCTCAAGCAACTTTACTTATGTTTTTATGCAGTATGTCCACTATACTTCTATATAAATCTAGCAGTAGATTTAAAGGTAAATACACTAGGGTGATTAAGGTAATAACCTTAGCTATAGTACTATCATATTTATGTACATTTATATTTTCTTTGTTTGGAATAGAGATGTTATACTTACATCAATGTAAATTGGTAGGAGTGATTTTAAGCTTTTTCTTTATGTATCTTGCTTCAATTTCTTCTTTGTGGAGCTTTGATTTAATCAATAATACTATATCCAGAGGAGTTCCAAAATCTATGGAATGGTACTGTGCTTCAGTTATGATTTTAAGTATTTTATGGTCAATAACGCAGTTGCCAATGATTCTAAAGAAGCGAATTTATTGATTGTTAATAAGTAATAATATGGAATTCGTGATATAATTAATAGGAAGCAGAGTGTTATGAAGGAGGGATTATCATGGGATTAATTGATTTACATTGTGATACAGCTTGGAAGATATTTCACAGTAATAAAGAGGGGAATTTATTAGAAAATTCATATCATGTGGATATAAAAAAATTACAGAGGGCAAATTCTATTGCACAGTTTTTTGCGCTATTTATAGATCAAGAAGAATATTTAAAGAGAAGAGTTACACCTTTTGAACATTGTAATGATATGTTTGATTGTTTTTATAAGGAACTTATTAGAAATAAAGAGTATATAAATTTAGCTAGAAATTATGATGAGTTAGTTAAAAATAAAGAAGAAGGAAAGATATCAGCATTTTTAACTATTGAAGGTGCTGAGCCTATAGAAAATAAGATTTCTAATATAAATTATTTTTATAGATTAGGGGTTAGATTAATTACTTTAACATGGAACTATGAAAATCAGATAGGATATCCTAATTGTAATGAAAAGTATAGAAATAAAGGGTTGACAAGCTTTGGTAAAGAAGCAGTAGAAGAAATGAATAATTTAAAAATCCTTGTTGATGTATCTCATCTTTCAGATGGTGGATTTTATGATGTAGCAGAGTTAGCAAAGATGCCTTTTGTAGCATCTCACTCTAATAGTAGAGAAGTTACAAACCATCCAAGAAATTTAACTGATGAAATGATTAAAATCTTAGCTAATAAGGGTGGAATAATGGGATTAAACTTCTGCACACCTTTCATAACTAGTACTGAAAAAATTACTAAGGTAGAACACATAGTTGATCACGCTAAACATATTAAAAATGTAGGTGGAATAGATGTATTATCTATAGGAGCAGACTTTGATGGAATAGGTGGAAGTTTAGAAATCAGTAATATAGGTGAGATGGATAAGCTAGCCCTTGGTTTAAATAAAGCTGGTTTTAGCGATGATGAAATAGATAAGATTTTTTACAAAAATGCAGAAAGAGTTATAAAAGAGCTATAGCCTAGTGCTAGGCTCTTTTTTTATTTAGCATATATGCACAGTAAGTAAATAAGAAAAGATTTTTTATTAAGATATATACATTTCAACAATGATTCTTCATCATATTTAGAAATAACTATTATTAAATAAATCTAGTCCAAATTCAAAATGTATATTGGTAATTAAAACTTATATATTTAATTTAAATTAGAGAGTACGTATAAGCTTTAGTTAAAATTATGCTTTAAAGGTATAAAATTTAAAAATATAGTTTTTTCAAATAAGGAATTAAATTATAATAATATATAAATACTGTTGCTTATTTACATAAGCTTAAGGTTAAGATATATAGTATGAAGCTTTAAGAAAATACATAAATTGAGATATATAATATATAAATTATGAAGGGAGACTCTGCTTAAAAACCTTAAGAATAAACGGAATTCTTAGTTTTAGGTGAATGGTTATCTTTGATGAAGCCTAAAGCTGTATTAAGCAGAAAATTATTATATGAAACAACAAATTGTTAAGCTATTAAAAAGTGCTGGTGGAGACTTTGTATCAGGTCAGTTAATAAGTGAAAAATTAAATGTTAGCAGAGCTGCCATATGGAAATATATGAACGCATTAAAAGAAGAAGGCTATGAAATAGAATCTGTTTCGAGAAAGGGATATAGACTAATTGAAAGTGCTGATGTTCTAACTAGCTCAGAGGTTGAAAAGTATTTGACAGCTACTAGTATAGGTAGAAATTTAGTTTATTTTAAAACAATAGGTTCAACTAATGATGAAGCTAAAAGAATTGCATTTGATACAGTAAATGGAACTGTAGTAGTTTCTGAGGAGCAGACTAATGGAAGGGGAAGGCTTGGAAGGGTATGGTCTTCACCTATTGGTAAGGGAATATGGATGTCAGTAGTATTAAAACCTGATATTATACCAGAAAAGGTTTCAAGAATAACTCTTATAGGAGCTGCAGCTGTATGCAAAGCACTACAGGAGATGGGAGTAGATGCTAAAATAAAATGGCCTAATGATTTATTGTTAAGTAAAAAGAAACTTTGTGGAATACTTACTGAAATGAGTGCTGAACTTAATCATGTTAATTACATTGTTATGGGTATTGGAATAAATGTAAACATAGAGCTTGAAGAATATCCAGAAGAGCTTAGAGATATAGCTACTTCACTTAAAATAGCAACAGGAGAAGATTTCAATAGACAGGAACTTATGGCTAGAATTCTAAATAATTTAGAAAGACTTTATACAGAGTTTATTGAAAAGGATGATATGAGTGAAAGCATAAGAGTATGTAAGGAAAATTCCTTGTTAATTGGAGAAAAGGTATTTTTGATTGAAAGAGGCGGAAAAAGAGAAGTAAAGGTCATAGACATAGATGAAGCTGGTGAACTTATAGTTATAAATGAAAATGGAGAAATGGAGACAATTATATCAGGAGAAGTTTCAGTAAGAGGATTTTAGAAATAAGATATCTTAGTATATTTAAATATTATAAAGCTGCTAGTTTAACAGAAAATAGTGTGAAAATTAGAGATTTAAGTATGAATATTTTTATATAATAGTAATATAAGAGTTATATTTGGGAAAATTGATAAATAACAGAAGGGGTAGATAGTTCTAAATACTTTATTACCCCCATAGTTTAAGGTAGGGATTACTTTAAACTATGGGGGTTAACATGAAGGCAAGGGGAGAAGTTTTTTTTACTGTTATAATAGGATGCGTATTTTATATCATAATGATTATGAGCATTCATAACTATACATGGGGTATTACATATGAGCAAAATCAATCTATAATGGCTATTAGAGAGAACTCAGCTAAATATAGTGAGGAAGTAGTTAATAGAAGACTTGAAGAAAAGAATGAAGTTTTAAGGCTAGAGCGATTAGAAGAAGAAAATGAAGCTATAGAAAACATAGTTAATAAGTATATATCAGAAGAGGAACAGGAAAGTGTTGCAGTTTCGTATTATAATCTAAAGGATGATATATATGTAGGATTAAATGATGAAAATATGTTTTTAGGTGCAAGTACAACCAAAGTAATGTTAAGTATGGTGTATGCTGATTTAATAAATGAAGGTAAAATAAGCTTAGATGATTTAATATATTATAATGAAAGCAACTATGAGGATGGCTGTGGAGTGCTTCAGGGAATGGATAAAAGTAGTCCATTTACTGTAGAAACCTTAATGAACTATTCAATAGTATATTCAGATAATATAGCTACTCAAATGCTAATTGGAAAGATTGGATTTAATTATTTAAGAACTGTAATGAATGACATGGTTGATATGGATTTACCTAAGGATGATAACTATGCAACTTCAAAGTTCTTGTGTGAGTTTTTAAAAATTCTATATTACAATGAGGATAATAATCCTTATTATGAGTTGATTTTCAAAAATATGAGTGAAGTAATTCAACATGATAGGTTAACTAAATACTTACCTAAGGATGAGGTTTTTCATAAGTTTGGGGATATATATGGATACTCAAATGATATCATGATATGTGATGGAGAAAATCCTTATGCTTTAATAGTTTTGACAGAGAATCTTCCAGGAAGTTATGAAAAAATGGCTAACTTATCTAAGGATATTTATGAATATAAAAATCAGTATTAAAATAAAAGAAGCTGCTTCACAAAGAAACTTAGTGACAATATATAGTATAAGTTATTTAATTAAATAACTTATACTATATATTGTAATAATACTTTCTAGTGAGACAGCTTTTTATTATTTATCAAAAAACTCTGTAAGAATATCATCAAATTGTTGTTTCTTAAGAAGTTGTTTAGCAGTTTTCTTAGTATATAAGTTAACCTTATGAAGAATGTATTTACCTAAGAAATACTGAAAAGGTAACCAACCAGTATGTGTAATAGGTAAAACATGGCGTCTTCCACCATTCATAGCTTTATATAAACTTCTTCTGCTTTCAATTGGAAGAGTTTGATCAAATAAAGCATCAATAAATGAGATTTTTGATTTATCTAGAAGATGAGCATAGGATAAAGGATCTATCTTAAGTAAAGGATGTATTGTATCATCCGTAGCAAGCTCTTCAAAGGACATATTTTTAATTCTAGGTAATTGCTCATTATATATATCATATAACTTATTTTTGTTATCTAAATCATATTTAGGCTTAACACCCTTAGCAAACATTCTTCTTAAAAAGGCTGTTGTAGAGGATTCATGCATGATTTTTGGAATATGACCACCAGTAGTCATAAAGATAGTTTGACTTACTCTCTTATCTAAAGAAGCAACAATGCTACTAATCATGCCGCCTAAACAATAACCCACTAAACAGTTATTTTCCTTCCAAAGTCCTTTTTGCTCTAAGAAATCAATAGTACTTAATACATCTACTACTGAATGTTCCCAGAATTGATACATAACCTTAACATCTGGCCAGAAAAAGCTTTTTCCGCTTACAGAATTATTTTCAACTCTTGTATGATTTCCTGGCAAGACTAAAACTGTTGTATTTACGCCTACAGAGGCAAGGTGAGGTCCGAGCCATAATAAATACTTAACATTTCTACTACCAAGTCCATGAACTACCAATGTGGAAGCACGAACTTCAGACTTAGGTGTAAAATTATATAATTCAACGGTTTCTGTACCCTTTGCTGGATTTTTATAAAGGGTTGGAAAACGTGTATAAGAACATCTATAGGATTTACCTTTAAAAATATAACCCGAAACATCATTTAGTTCTTGTTTTGTATATGTGAAATCAATGTCCATTCTTAACTAATCCTTTCATAAACTTAATTGTATTTTGCAGTATCTGAATTGTCTGCAAATCTTTTAAAACAAACTCAAAGGTATGCCCTCCAGTTTTATGAACTAAAAACTTACAAGGCACCTTTTTTTCAAGGAGTTTCTTAAATAATCTCTCAGAAGAAGAAATAGGAACAACTACATCCTCTTTTCCATGAACTATAAGTGTAGGTACCATTTTCTCAGTAATCAAGTGAATAGGAGAATACCTATCATACATTTCCTTTTCAGTTTTTGGTGTACCTTTCATAGTCTTAGTTACACCAAACTTAGCAAAAAGTGATTTTGTTTCATCAAGAAACAAGTCATTTAAGTCAGAAGGACAGTAATAAGAGCAAACGCCAAGTATTCCCTCCATCTTATCATGATTATCATGAGCGGTATTATAAGCTGCATAACACATGGTTAAATGAGCACCAGCTGATAGTCCCATAAGTATAATTTTGTTTTTATCAAATTTAAGTTTATCACTGTATTTTTTTACATAATTTAAAGCATCTGTATAGTCAGTTAAGATATCTTCCATAGAATTTTTATAACCAAACCTATAATCAATAGACGCTACAGCAAAGCCCTTTGAGGCTAGAAATTTACACCAAGATATATTATTTGGTTGGTTACGAAAACCAGAAACCCAACCACCACCATGAGCAAAGAAAACCAAGGGATATAACTTCTTCCTCTTAGAGTTTGGGTACCAAATATCAAATTTAAGTTGGCGTTTTCCTATCTTTTTATAAATATATGTTTTATGATTAAATTCGCCACTAGTAGCAATAGGAATTTTACGTTTAAGAAAATTAATTATATATATTCCTATACTAATTATAAAACCATAGAATGCTATTATAGACCCCACAATTATACCCTCCCAGTAAAACTTAGTTGTAAATTTATTGTACTATAATAATACCTTATATTACAGAGGGTATTAAAACTAATTTAAGCATGTTTGTATTTTGCCTCTAAATGAATAAATTATAAATGTTCCTAGAAATTTTAAATTCTACTTTATATAAAAAATATATTTTAATTGAAAATATATTGCTTTGAATAAGTAAGGGGGTTATATATGTATTTAATGTATGTATTTGTAAGATGAAAAAGTTTTTTTCTGCCATGATATGACAAAATATTAAAGAATAGAGGCATATAATATAATAAACAGTAAATCATATACTACTTTAAAAGTTAATTAATACTGTATATTATGGAAAGGGGTGCCATATGAAAAAATTAGTTTCTTTATTTTTAAGTTTATGTTTAGTTTTTTCTTTTATGATGGGCTGTGGAAAGAAGGAGAATGTTTATGAAGGATTTATTAAGAAGTTAGTAGATCCTGAAACTTACAAATCTATTGCAAAGATTGAAGATTACAAAGAAAATCCAGGTGCATTTGATAAGGCCTATGGAGAAAGTTATGAAAAAGCCTTTGAAGGATATTTGAACAAAGAAGGAATAGACTCACTAATGAAGCCTTTTATTGCTTCCATATTTGAAGAAGTAATGCAATATAAAGATATTAATGGAGTAAAAGACATAAAAATAAGTGACGTAAAAAAAGATGATAAATCTGACTATGATTATGTAAGCTGTAATGTAACTTATGTTTACACAACAAATTCTGGTGAAACTATTGATATGAAAGAAAGTTTTGCATTCCATATCAATAAGAAAGATAAGATTATCCAAAATGTTTGGATAGATAAGGATAATAGTAGCATAATGAAGCTTGCATCAACCATAAAAAGATAATTATGAACTGAAATGTTAATAGGTAAGAAGGTTTCAAAAGTATATCGTTAAACCTATTAAATGGTGTAAACTTTAAGAGATTAAATATAAAGCAAGATCAATAGTAAAAGTTATTACAAATTATAATGATATTAATAGTATATATCATGAAAAGGGGTGCAGTATGAGAAAGCTGGTTTCTTTATTTTTAAGTTTATGTTTAGTTTTTTCTTTTATGATGGGGTGTGGGAAGAAGGAGAATGTTTATGAAGGATTTATTAAGAAGTTAGTAGATCCTGAAACTTACAAATCTATCGCAAATCGTGAGGATTATAAAGAAGATATACAGAAATTTATTAAGGACTATGGAGAAAGTTATGAAAAAGCCTTTGAAGGATATTTGAACAAAGATGGCTTAGATTCATTAATCAGACCTGCTATTGCTTCTAATTATGAAGAAACAATGAGGTATAAAGGCATTACAGGAGTAAAAGATATAAAAATCAGTGACGTAAAAAAAGATGATAAATCTGACTATGATTATGTAAGCTGTAATGTATCGTATGTTTATACAACAGATTCTGGTGAATCTATTGATATGAAGGAAAGTTTAGCATTCCATATCAATAAGAAAGATAAAATTATCCAAAATGTTTGGATAGATGATAAGAATAGCAGTATAATGAAGCTTGCTGCCACTATAAAAAGATAACCAACTAGATAGCAAATCTTAAGCATAATAAAATTACTACGATAGGTTTCCAAAAAATTATAGTGAAATTTTAAATGATAAAGATATAGAGTAGATATGAATAAGAAGTTGTATGGATTTATTGTTAATTATGCAATATAATACTAGTTATTAAGGTATTAAATTTAGAAATAGTAAGTATATAAACCTAACTGGAACATTATCGGTTAGGTTTATGCAGTTTTTATGGGGTAGTTAAGTTTATCGTAAGGGGGGATTACTATAAAAGACTTACCATTCTTAAAGTTGTTGAAAAATAGGAATTATCTTATGTATTTTATATCTAATATGGTTAGTCCTATAGGAGACAATCTATTTAATATTGCAATAACTTGGTATATGATAAAGGTAACAAACAGTATTGCACCTATAGGTATAGTTGGTGGACTTTCTTTAACTGCTAAAATAATATTTGGTCCATTTGTAGGTGTTATTATTGATAAATTATCCAGAAAGAAAATCTGTATTATATCTGATATTGTTAGAGCAGTTCTCATTGTATTATTAATGCTTGTTATATTTGCAAATTGGAACATAGCTTTTTTATATTTAATTATATTTGTAGTTGAATTTGTTGATTTGTTCTATAGACCATCTATAACTTCTATACTATTTAATATTGTAGGGGAGAATCTTATAGCAAGTGCCTTTTCACTAAATGGATTTATGAATTATTTTACAGCCTTTGTTGGAGTAAGCTTAGGTGGAGTTTTTTCACAGTACATGAATGTATATGTAGTTTTATTATTTAATGCATCTACCTTTATTATATCTGCATTAGCCGTAAGCTTTATAAAAACAAACACAAGCTTATTAGATGAATCTTCTAAATCAGTTGAATCTAGAGGTATCTTTGCTAGCTTAAAGTGTAGTATTTTTTATATTAAATCTAAGAAATTTATAAGGCAGTTTATTCTAATAACTTTTATATCTAATATAGCTTATACTATAATATATGGATTAATACCCGCACTTGCAAATGAGGTTTTTAATAGTTCAATTGTATATTCATTATTGCAAATAGGGGTTGCCTTAGGTAGCTCTATAGGATTATTTATTGTTGGTAATATGTGCTTGAAAAAAGTTGGTAAAGCTTTCATTATAGCATGTTTTTTATCAGCAAGTTGCATTAGTTTATTTGGATTTACAAAATATCCGATTTTAGCAATAGTACTTATAACCTTATTTGGGTTTGTTGATTCAGCCACAATTCCTATTTTTGGATATAATCAAAAGGAAATAGAAGATGAATATCGAGGAAGAGTTATTTCTATTTCTAATACTTTGATTTTATCAGGGAGTGCTTTAATTAATTATTTTATAGCAGTTTTTAGTTCTAAGATTAATATCCAAGTTATGTATTTAGTAGCAGCAATTTTATTAATAATATCGGGCATTCTAGGAATTTTATTAAAGGAATTTAGAACCGCTAAATTTAAGTAAAGTTCTAATTGCATGTTACTATTAACTTTGTATTATTAGAAATAAATCACCTAATATAGGTTTTTGCATATAATGGTATTATATTAATTTTTATTTAGGTAGGTACTATGAGGTTAGGGTTGAATTTTAAAAATGGTCAAAGAAAGGTTTTTACAGAACAAGAAACACAAATTATACTTAAGAATATGAATTACATGAAGCTTTTAAAAATAATTACAGATACTACTGCTGCTCAAGGTGAAACAATAGAGGTTTTAGGTAGGGCAGTACCCGTAGAACACATACATTCAATAGAATTTATACTTTAGGGAAGTATTGCTATATAGAATAAAGAATAGATAATTATATAGTAATGTAAGTAAATTCAAAATAGGCTGTTGCAGAAATAAGATTTTCTGTAACAGCCTATTATTATTTGGGGAGGAATAAGCATAGAAGTTTATAGATACTTATGCAGGTAGGCACAAGTATATTATTCTAAATTTAAGTGTTATATATAACTCTCGAAGCAGGATTTTAAAGTAGAGTTTAGAAAATTTATATTTTTATATTAAGTAAAAATATTCATATTGACTGTGAACTATAATGTTGATATACTAAGATAAATAATCAGTCGGTCGGTCGTACGAGAGGTGGAAAAATGGGGAATTCAGATAATAGCACTCAAGAAAAGATTTTAGACGCAACTGAAAATCTTATAATAGCAAAGGGTATAGAGAAGACAAGCCTTGCAGACATAGCAAAAGAAGTTGGTATTAGTAAAGGAACATTATATTATCATTATTCTTCTAAGGATCAACTGATTGAAGATGTTGCAGATAGATATTTTAATAATATGACTCAAAGTGTATTAGAGGGTATAAAGGATTTGAATTATGGTACATATGACTTTAATACCTTAAGTAGTATGATAAGTGACATATTAGGATATAGATCAACAGGGAGGCTTCACTTATCTTTAATACAAGAGGCTGTAACTAGAAATGAAACTTTAAGGTGTAGGTTCATAGAAAAATATTCTCAATGGAGAGGAATTATAAAGTATGAACTGAAAAATCTATTGAAGGTTGAATCAGTAGACTATGAAATGCTTTCTTTCTTAGTTGTAGCTGTAATAGATGGACTAGTTATGGAAAGCTTGTTAGGGCTTAATGAAGAAAATATAGACTCTATTTCAAAATTTATAGTTAAAGCATTAAAAATGGAAACAAATGATAAATAATATAAATTATTTGGGGGAATGAAAATGCAAAAAATAGCATTAATAACTGATAGTACTTGTGATATAACCAAGGATTTAATAGAAAAATATAATATACATGTGATACCTTTTAGAATTATTTATAGTAATAGAGAATATAGAGATGGAGTGGATATAAGTGCAGAAGAGGTTTACTTAAACTTAGAAAATGAAGTTCCAACTACATCATTACCATCTTTATTAGATATGGAAAACTTATTTGATAAACTAGAGGGTGAAGGTTACACTCACGCTATTGCAGTAACAGTTTCATCAGGTTTATCGGGAATGTTTAACGCTTTACGTCTTGTAAGTCTTGAAAGAGAAAATATAAAGTGTCATGTATTTGATTCAAAGACTATTTCCTTAGCAGAAGGTGGAATAGTTCTTAAGTGTGCAGAGATGCTTAAAGAGAATAAAAGTTTTGAAGAAATAATTGAAGCTTTACCTAAGTTAAGAGATAGAATGGAATGTTATATGGTAATGGCTACTTTAAAATATTTAAAAAAGGGTGGTAGAATAGGTAAAATCAGCGGAACTATTGCTGAGGCCTTAAACCTTAAACCGGTTATTAGAGTTAATGAAGAGGGAGTATATGATACTCACGATAAAGTAAGAGGAAGAAAGCAATCTATAAAGAGATTAATTGAGATTGTTTCAAAGTTTGAAAAGCCAGGTGAGGTTTATGTTGTACATGGTGGAGCTGAAGAGGAGATGAAGTTCTTAGCAGATCAATTACAAGCACTACCAAATGTTAAATCAGTCTTACTTGGTGGTAACACTACCCCTGTTTGTGGAGTACATAGTGGACCTGGATTATTAGGGTTTGCATATTTAGTTGAAGAATAATAAAGATAATACTAACATACATATATAATAATAGTTTATATAAAGCGATAGAAAATGAATTTATCATTTTCTATCGTTTTACTATTTTAAGGATAAATAACTTTATAAATTCAAAGTAGAAAGATTAATATAAGTTTATGTATTATACTAAAGTTGTAATATGAAAACTTATAATATTAAAATTTATATGTGTAAAGTAAATGATACGAAAAATAAAATTTAGAAAAAATTTACAAACTTTTCTATCTAAGTTTTAATCTAGTATATATAATAAAAGTTATATGATTAAAATTAATGTATAATTTTAAAGAAATAAATAAAGAGATTTATTATAAAGTGAAATTGACCTAGTTTTAAAAAAATAAATATTCAATAGTTGTTTATCCCTGTTATGAGCTAATAGAGCAAGAAGATCATAAGAAAAGTAATCAATATGGATTCCAAAGATCATAAAACAGAATCACGTAAAAATAAATGCTTAAATTAAGAAGAGGAGGGGGTTATAGATGGGTGAGGTATTGGAAAAGTTAGATAAGTATCTTTTATTTTTTATAATTTACACCTTTTGCTTTATAGTTCTCTTTGGAACTATAGGGTATACATTGCCATTTATTTTAGCATTTTCATTTGCACTATTATTAAGGAAGCCTACTAGATACTTAATAGAAAGATTAAAGATTAATAGAACGGCAGCTTGCCTTATCACTAATCTAGTATTTTTTTCTATTATTTTTGGCTTAGTGGCATGGGTAATAGTTACTTTTACAACGGAGACTATATCTCTTGCTAAAAATAGTCAAGAATATATAACAAATCATTATGATGAAATAAGTAGCTTTGTAGAAAGGGTGTATATATGGGCTTCTGAGTTAATCCCAGATATAAATCTTACCTTTAAGGATAATTTAATTGGATTTATCACTAAATATTTAGGTAGTTTTATGAATATTTCAGGTAAAGTTCTTTCTGAGACATTGGGATTTTTATCTAATATTCCTTATTGCATTATGGTAGTATTTTTTACTGTTATGTCTACATATTTCTTTAGTAAGGATATGAGTAAAGGACTTTCTAGATTTAAAATAGTTGCTAAATTAAAAAATGACACAACTTTAAATATTATAAATAAGGTAAAGGAAATGGTTGGTGGCTACTTATTTTCCTACTTTACTATAATAATGATAACATTTTTAGAGACTTTGATTGTATTTATGGTCTTGGATGTTAGATATGCTTTGATACTTAGTGTAATATGTGCATTCTTTGATATGTTACCTATTGTTGGAATAGCTATTATTTATGTACCGGTTGCAATTGTATATTGGCTTATGGGAAGCAAAACCATAGCTATTGGTGTTATAATTGCTTATGCACTTGTTTCAATTATTAGACAAATAATTGAACCTAAACTAGTATCATCTTCAATGGGATTGCATCCAGTATCAGTACTAGCAGCTATATTCATAGGACTAAAGGCTGCAGGGGTAACAGGTATGTTTTTCTGCTTATTTATGGTGGTGTTTTTCAAAACTATGCGGGAAGTTAATGTATTGTAAATATACTTGTAAAAACCTAGTTTTAATACTAGGTTTTATTTTTTTCCATTGTATAATTAATTTAAGGATATAAATTTAATTTTAAATATAATTTTGGTATTTTAAAATATACTTTACAAGGTAACAATAAGACTAGAGAAATTAATTTGCTTGCGAATTATTATTAATAAAAGTTTATTTAAAAAATGTATCTTTTAATTATTAGTGATTAAGATAAAATACTAATAAATTAAGGATAAATGGGTAAATAGATATTATTTTTATAATGTAAAAGAATATATGTAAAGAATAATTAAATTGAGTTCCTTATAGTAGAGTTAAAGCGTATTTAGACAGTTAAGGTTTTATATGAGATATAGTAATTATTAAAGTATTTATAAATTTTGAAAGGAGTAATAGTTGATTAAATTAATATGTAAGATATCAACTATGTAGGGTATATGAGTTTAAGGTTTATATATGGAAGAGCAGGAAGCGGTAAGAGTACTTATTGTATAAATAATATTTGTAAAGCGATAAAAAACGATAAAAATAAATTGCAGGTTTTATTAGTGCCAGAACAGTTGTCCTTTGAAACTGAAAAGGTCTTTGTAAAGCTTTTAAAGAGTTCTGGTTTTACTAATTTATTAGTAACTAATTTTAAAAGATTATCATACTTGGTTTTTAAGGAGTGTGGAGGAATAGCTAAAGAATATATGAGTGCTGCAGGGAAACAGATGCTTATATATAAGATTATGGATAACCTTAAGGATGAATTAAGAGTATTTAACTTAGCTGCAAGGAATGAGAGTTTTGTTCCTATTGTAGCAGACATTATAAATGAAATGAAAAGATATGAAGTAACTCCTGAAGAGCTACTTAGTATGAAGGATAGTGCAGAGGATAACTCGCTTTTATATAATAAGATTTCAGATATTGGAAAGATATATGAGGATTTTAATTCTATAATTAATAATGGACCTATAGATAGTGATGATGATTTAACACGTCTTGCAGAAAAATTAGATTCTTGTACTTTATTAGATGGAGCAGAAATTTGGATAGATGAATTTAGTGGATTTAGTCCTCAGCAATTCACTGTTATAAGTAAATTATTAAGAAGAGCATCAAGAGTGAATGTTACTTTAAATATGGATTATGATGAAAGCACAAGTATCTTTGATGACACAAATGTATTTTCTACGGTTAAATATATGGAAAATAAATTAGTTGATATTGCAAGAGATTATGGCATATCACTTGAAGAACCTATTAAGTTAAGTCATTGTCCAAGTATTAAATTTAAAGATAATAAGGAGTTAGCTTATCTTGAAGAAAACTATGTTAAATATCCTTTTGTACCATATAAATATAATACTGAAAAAATAAAATTATTTAAGGCTGTTAATGTCTATTCTGAGGTAGAAAATGTTGCGTCAGAGGTTGTGAAACTAGTTAGAGATAAGAATCTTAGATATAAGGATATTGCAGTTGTAGCAAGAGATTTAAGTTCTTATGAAAAGTTGATAGAGGCTATATTTAATGAATATGATATACCTTTATTTATTGATGATAAAAAGGAAGTGACTTCTAATCCAATTATAGTTCTAATAACTTCTGTAATGGATATCTTTGCGAAAAATTGGAGTTTTGAGAGTGTATTTAGATACTTAAAAACTGATTTATTATCAATGCGTAAAGAAGATATTGATATATTAGAAAATTATATTTTATGGTCAGGAATTAAAGGAAAAGATAAGTGGGTTAACAATAAGCAATGGAATAATAAAATTTTAAGCTTATATGGCATTAGAGAAGGAATATCAAAGCTTAATATACAAGATAAATATATGGAGTTTTTGTCTTGGACTAAGGAATTGAGTCAGGAAGAGTTGATAGGTGCAATAAATGATAGCTCCTTAGAATTATCACTTAAGGATGTTGTAGGCTTAACTGAGGATAGTAAGGCAAAGGAACTTTTGAATTCAGTACAAGAAATAAAGAATATAAATTCTCTTAGAGAAGTTTTCTTACAACCTATAAAAACATTTTCTAATAAGGTAAAAGGGGAGCAAAGGGGTGTGGAATTATGCACTTCATTATTTGAGTTTTTAGAAGACATTGACTTGATTTCAACCTTAGAAGAAAAAATAAATTATTTTGCAGAGAAAGAGGAGCAACAAAGAGTTAGAGAGTATTCTCAGATTTGGAACTTAGTATTAGAGGTTATGGATCAAGTGGTGGAGGTTTTAGGGGAAGATATTATGACATTAGAGCAATTTATTAAGATACTTTCCTTAGGATTTTCACAACATAAGATGGGCTTTATTCCTCCTGCAATAGATCAGGTAACAGTGGGAAGAGTAGATCGTATTAGAAGTCATAACGTAAAATATTTATTTGTTATAGGAGTTAACGAAGGGGTATTCCCTATGGCAAATAGTGATGAAGGCATATTTACAGATACGGATAGAGCTTATTTAAAGGAAAGAGGCTTAGAGTTAGCTAAGGATACAAAAGCACTATTATTTGAGGAGCAATATTTAGTTTATACCACATTAACATTGCCAAGTGAGTTTTTAAGAATAAGTTATGCCATAGCGGATCATGAAGGAAAAGCATTGAGGCCATCTATGATAATCGCTAGGTTAAAAGCTATTTTTTCAGGGTTAACAGAGGAAAGCAACATAGTTGAGAAAAATGATGAAGAAGCTATACTGAATTCTGTTATTAAAGAAATACCTAGCTTTAATAATTTAATTAATGAGATGCATAAGATTTATGAGGAAGAGAAGGTTCCTACTTTGTGGAAAAGCATTTATAAGTGGTTTAATGATAATGAGGAATGGCATGGAGTTTTAGAGAATAATTTAAAGAGTTTTGATTACTCAAATCAAAGCTTGAATTTGTCACCAGAGATTATTGATAAACTATATGGAGACAATAAGTATTTCAGTGTATCAAGATTAGAAAAGTATATGGAATGTCCTTTCTCATATTTTATTAACTATGGATTAAGGGCTAAGGAAAGAAAGAAATATGAACTTACTCCACCGGATTTAGGTACTTTTATGCACAATGTTATTGAAAAGTTCTCCAATGATGTGGATAAAAACAATATTAATTGGAATGAAATTTCTAATGAATGGTGTGAAAAAATAGTTGATGAAAATATTAAGGAGACCATGGGTGAAAGTACAGGATATATATTCTCATCTTCTCCAAGATTTAATTACTTTAAGGATAGATTGAGAAGGGTTTTACTTAGAAGCATAAGTTTGATTATTGAGCATATGAAGAGAGGAAACTTCACTCCAGTAGGTTATGAAATAGAGTTTGGATTAGGTGATAATGGATATCCACCTATTGAAATAGAATTATCTAATGGTCAAAATGTATATTTAATGGGGAAAATAGATAGGGTAGATAAATTAGTAATTGAGGATGAGGAGTATTTTAGAGTTATTGATTATAAATCAGGTAGTAAGGATTTAAAATTAGCTGAAATTTATTATGGACTTCAAATACAATTACTAACTTATTTAGATGCTATATTGAATATGGAAGGAGATCATACGGAACTACCGTTACTACCAGCTGGAATTTTATATTTTAAAATAGATGATCCTATGATTTCAAGTAAAACTAGATTAAGTGATGAAGAAATAGAAGAAGAAATAATGAAGAAGTTAAAAATGAAAGGTCTAGTTCTTGCTGATATGAAAATCATAAGAGAAATGGATAATCAGATTGAGGGAGCATCATTAATACTTCCGGTAGCCTTAACCTCAAAGGGAGCATTTTCCTCTTATGCAAAGGTAGCAACAAGAGAGCAGTTTGAAGAACTAAGAGAGCATGTTAGATTTAAGTTAGCAGAAGCTTGCGAAAGAATGCTTTCAGGAGATATAACTATATTCCCATGTAAGGGGAAAAGTTCAACATCCTGTGCTTATTGTACCTACTCTGTTATATGTGGTTTTGATCCTGTTATGAAGGATAATAATTATAATTTAATAATGGATTTAAAGGATAAGGAGATTTGGACTCTTATAGAAAAAGAGTTACAGTTTATTAGGAATAAAGAAAAAAATAATGAGGAGCTAAAGATAGAAAGAAAGGATGGTGAAATTTAATGGCTGATGTTAAGTGGACCAAAGAGCAAAAGGCAGCTATTGATACCCATGACTGTAATCTACTTGTAGCTGCGGCTGCAGGTTCAGGGAAAACTGCGGTTCTGGTAGAGAGAATTATAAAGTTGGTTATGGATAATGACAAGGACATTGATATAGATAAATTATTAGTAGTTACTTTTACTAATGCTGCTGCTTCAGAAATGAGAGAAAGAATAGGAGAAGCTTTAGCAAAGGAAATAAATAAGGAGTCTACTCCAAGACTTCAAAGACAGCTTGCTTTATTGAATAGAGCTAGTATAACTACTATTCATTCATTTTGTTTAGGTGTTATAAAAAATAACTTTCATGAGACGGACTTAGACCCTGGGTTTAGGGTTGGGGATGAAACCGAAATGTTATTCCTAAAGCAAGAAGCTATAGATGAGATCTTTGACGAAAAATATAAGGAAGATGAAGAGAAGGATGCTAGTAACTCTGAATTTCTAAAGTTGGTTGAAACTTATTGTGATAATAGAAGTGATAATAACTTAATGGAATTAGTATTAGAGTTATATGGTTATTCTATGAGTATGCCTGAACCAGAAAAGTGGCTTAAGGAAAGCTTAAGTAAAATGGAAGTAAGTAATGAAAATTTAAGTGGGTGTAACTGGATTAATATATTAAAAAGAGAAATTCATAATGAATTGAGTGCTTTAAAAGAAGAGAGTTTAAAAGCCTTAGAGCTGATAAATGAATATGAAGAATTTCAAAAGTTTTATAATATATTTGTAGTGGAGCACGGATATATTCAAGGCTTAATGGAAGCTTTAGAGAAGAGCTGGAGTGAATTCACAAATGCACTTAAGGGAATAAGTTTTGATAGAATACCCACTATAAGAAAATGTGAAAATCCAGATATAAAATCACAAATAACTTCAGCTAGAGATGCTATAAAGAAAACATTGAATGGCTATGTAGAGGAATATAAGAACTTTAAGGAAGAAGAGTGTATTGATGATATTAAGTATATGACAAGGATTATGAAGGCTTTAGTTAACTTAGTATTAGAATTCTGTAAAAGATATAAGGAAAAGAAAAGACTTAGAGGAATTATAGATTTTAATGATTTTGAGCATTACTGTTTAGGAATTCTTGTGTGCAGAGATGAAGAGGGTAACTTAATAAAGGATGATAATGGAGTTTATGCTCCTTCTAAAGTCGCCTTAGAATTAAGGAAAAAATATGATGAAATTTTAATAGATGAGTACCAGGATTCTAACATGGTTCAGGAAGTTATCTTAACAACTATTTCTAAGGTTTCAGAGAATGTGCCTAATATATTTATGGTTGGAGATGTAAAGCAAAGTATTTATAGATTCAGGCAAGCAAAACCAGAGATATTCTTAAGTAAGTATAATACTTACTCAAGTGAAGAAAATGAACTTTATAGAAAAATAATGCTGTTTAAAAACTTCAGAAGTAGAAAAGAAATCTTAGATGGTGTTAACTATATTTTTGAAGAGATAATGTCAGAAGAAGTTGGAGAGTTAAACTATACTGAAGAAGAAGCATTAAACCTGGGTGCTGATTACAAAACCAGTGAAGAGGTTGGAGCTACAGTTGGAGGGCCTATAGAATTAAATATAATTGATAAATCTGATGAGGATATAGAAGTCAATATAGATGATGAAGAGTTAGAAGAGCGTCCAACGGATGTGCAAATTGAAGCTAGATTTGTAGCTAAAAGAATAAGAGATTTAATTGATAATGATGAAAATGAATTTAAAGTTTTTGATAAGCATTTAAAGGAATATAGGAGAGTTCAATATAAGGATATAGTAATTTTATTAAGAAGTACTTCTAATTGGTCACCAGTATTTTTAGAGGAATTAAAAAACTATGAGGTACCTGTATATGCAGATACATCTACAGGATATTTTGAAACCATAGAAATACAGACCATAATGAGTTTGCTTAAGATAATAGATAATCCAAGACAAGATATCTCTTTAATAGCTGTACTTAAATCACCAATAGGTGGATTTACTGCAGAGGAGCTTTCAGAGATAAGAATTGAGGATAAGGCATGTTCTTATTATGATGCATTATTACTTTCTAAGGATAATAATATTAAGGTTCAGGAGTTTTTAGAAAAATTAAATATATGGAGAGAAAAATCCGTTTATACTCCTATTGATGAGCTTATTTGGAGTTTATATACTGAAACTGGTTACTATGGATTTGTAGGAGCTTTAAATAATGGGGTACAAAGGCAAGCTAACTTAAAGGTATTATTTCAACGTGCTAAAAAGTATGAGGAAACTAGTTACAAGGGTTTATTTAATTTTATTAATTTCATAGATAAGTTAAATAGAAGTAGTGGAGACTTAGGAAGTGCTAAGATATTAGGTGAAAATGAAAATGTAGTAAGAATAATGAGTATACACAAAAGCAAGGGACTTGAGTTTCCAGTTGTATTTTTATGTGGTACAGGAAAACAATTTAACTTAATGGATCTTAGAAAGAAAATTTTACTTCATCACGAACTTGGTTTTGGACCAGATTATATAAATAGTGAAAAAAGAATAGCTTATCCTACTTTAGTGAAAAAGGCTATTTCAAAAAAGATAAAATTAGAAACGCTATCAGAGGAAATGAGAATTTTATATGTTGCTTTAACAAGGCCAAAGGAAAAGTTAATTATAACTGGTGCTGTAAAGGATATACCTAAGTATTGTGAAAACTATAGTGATTTAGTAAATAACAGTATAAATAAGATACCAGAGCTTAGGACATCCAAGGCTAAAAGTTATTTAGACTGGATAGTACCAGCTGTTATGAGACACGTTAATGGTGAAGAGCTTAGAAATCAATGTGAAAAAGAATTTGATCATGGCTTTAATAAGCATCCTTCTTTATGGAAGATTAACTTATTTAAAAAAATAGATATATTAAATGAGGAAATAGAAGATAAGGAAGAAGAAGAGTTAATTAGTATTTCTAAGTGTATTAAAGAAAAGCTGTCCACAGTTCAAGAAGAAGAACTAGAAAGTTATAATTCATTTAATAAAGAAGTAAATAAAAAGCTTAATTTTAAGTATAAGTATTATAAATCATCTAAGCTGCCTACAGTATTAACTGTAACTGAGGTGAAAAGATTAGCTATGGAACAATTAGAAAATGAGTTCCAAGAAGCAGAGCATAGAAATAAGGTTGTAAAAAAACAAAATACCATAGCTAAGAAACCGAAGTTTTTAAGTGAATACAAAGGACTAAATGCAGCAGAAAAGGGAACTGCAATCCACGAAGTTATGCAATACTTAGATTTAAATAGAGTTAGCACTTTAGAAGAAATAGAAAGGCAAGTAGAAGAGCTTTATATGAAGGAATTTATATCCTTAGAGCAAGCTAAGGTAATAAACTGTAAAAAGATTTTTAATTTCTTCACCTCTTATTTAGGCAAAGAAATGCTTAATAATAAGCAAGGTGTTTATAGGGAAAAAGCTTTTAATATGGAAATACCAAGTATATCAATAGATAATGAATTAGATAAAGAGCTATATGAAGACGAGAAGATTATAATTCAAGGAATAATCGATTGTTATATAGATAATGATGAGGGTATAACATTACTAGACTATAAAACAGATAAAGTGAAAGATGGAAATATTGATAAAATAGCAGAAAGATATAGAGTGCAACTAGATTATTATGCTAAAGCTATTGAGATTATAATGAATAAAAGAGTAACAGAAAAGTATCTATATCTATTTGATGTAGAAAAAGAAGTTAAACTATAAATAAATCCAAAAGTGCTTAAAGGTATTGAAGATTTTAATAAAATATATAAGTAAACACTAATTTTCTATTATATAATTAGAGTTTTATTAGAGAATAATTAAGGTTAAATTGTTTATTTATAAGGTTATTTATTAAACATACATTATAAATTAGAGTTTTATTTAGATTATTTTAAAATATAGATGCAGGTGATTTTAAGTCATTAGATTATTTATATTTTAAAATAATCTTTTTTTTATTAAAAAATCATTGAGAGTTACTATCTTAGTAGTAATTTTAACTTTGCATAGCTTATGAAAACTAAAAAAATATAAATATTTTTTGCATAATTACATATACATTAAAGTAAGCTAAAGAGAGTTCATTAAAAAATAAGCTTAAGATACGAGGAAAGATACATTAAAAAAGTATAAAAAATAATTAATATTGGATTACATAAATAAATTTGTTATAATTTAGGGATGCAAAGATTAGAGAAGTAAAGAAATTATTTAGAAAATTTTAATCAAGTTAGGATTAGAGGTGAGGATGTATGGGAAGAGAAACTGATGATGCGGATTATTTATCATCTAATGGAAAAGGGCTGTTCAAACAAGGCGTTGTTTGGTTAATAACCTTGGTAAAGAGATTTATAAACCATGAAATAACTTACTTAAGTGGGCAGTTAGCATATAGTTTAATGTTTTGTTTTTTTCCATCATTAATATTTTTGCTAACTTTAATAGGAAAGAGTTCTATTGATACTAGAAGCGTTCTTATATTTTTAGAAAGTGTTTTGCCGACTAACTCCTATGAACTTATACATTCTACAGTTATAGAGGTATTAACTAAAAGTAGAACAGATTTACTTGCAATTAGTGGACTACTTTCTATATGGAGTGGAGCTGGTGGAGTAAGGGCTATAATTAAGGGATTAAATAAAGCTTATGAACAAAAGGAAAAAAGGCATTTTATTAAAATATTTATACTATCATTTTTAGGATTCATAGGTTTTGTGGTACTTATTTTATTTAGTCTTTTCTTAATTGTATTTGGAGAGCACATAGGTAGATTGGTAGTTTCTATGTTTGATTTCCCAATTGTGTTTAAACATGCTTGGGATTGGTTTAGATATATTATGGCGTTAATATCATTAATAGTTATGTTTGTGATAATGTATCATTTCGCACCATCTAAAAAGTTAGGGTTTAAGGAAGTACTACCAGGTGCTATATTTTCAGCCTTAGGATGGATTATATCATCTCAGATTTTTGCATTTTATGTTAATAACTTTACTAATTATGCTAATATATATGGTGGGCTAGGAGGCATAATAGCATTGCTGTTGTGGCTTTATATAACTTCCATGGTTATCTTAATAGGTGGAGAAATAAATGGATTACAGGATTTGAAAAGATCTAAAAAACTTATATAGTTAAACTAAAAGCTTGTTCTTAAAGGAATTTAAGAACAAGCTTTTAGTTATATATATTCTAATAAAGAATCTGAATTCTTTTTATATACAATGTTCATTATAGAATAAATACAATTATTAATATAAATGCAGGATGTTAATTAGAACTTAATATATTAAGAGATATATACTTTGCAATATTAAATCTACATCATCCTAATTTATTACATATTAATTTTTTTTATGTTATAAAATATAAATGAAGTTTATTTAATGCAAGATATATATATAAACATAAATTCAAGTAATCAATTAAAACTTAGATGTATTTTATCTTTAAAATTATAAAGTAAATTATTAGTTAAATTAAAAAAATAAATATAATAATCCTTATATTTGTAATATTATAATATAATAGAAAGATATAATTATAGCGATTAAAATATAAAATACCTGGAAGGGCTATAAGTCGTAGAAAGTGTTAGAATATTATGATAAAATATATATTAATATTCTATATAGACCTTTAGTGTCTTATTTCAAAATTTAATAATTGCCTTAAGATAATTGGGATGAGCATGAGGTAATCATTAAAAATGAAGCTACTAAAGTTTGCTTTAAGTTATAATTTGGGGGGAAAAGAAATGGAAGTAGTGAAATTTCAGGAGTTCAGAAAAAAGGTAAATGAAAATGTTAGTAAGGTAATAATAGGTAAGAGACACAAAATTAATAAGATCATTGTGGCTTTTATTTGTGGTGGACATGTTTTATTAGAAGATGTTCCAGGATTAGGGAAAACTAAATTAGCTAGAAGTTTATCAAAAACTATGGGGTGTGATTTTAAAAGAATACAATTTACACCTGATTTATTACCATCTGATTTAACAGGAATATATATGTATAATCAAAAGGAACTAGACTTTACTTTTAAAAAGGGTCCATTACTAAGTAATATAGTTTTAGCAGATGAAATAAATAGAGCAACACCTAGAACTCAATCCGCATTATTAGAATGTATGGAAGAAAAACAAATAACGGTAGAAGGTAATACAATACCTTTGTCATCACCATTCTTTGTTATAGCTACACAAAATCCAGTAGAGCAATTTGGAACATTTCCATTACCAGAGGCACAATTGGATAGATTTTTTATAAAATTATCCCTAGGATATCCTAACATGACAGAAGAACTAGATATGATGGGAAGATTCCAACAAGAAGATCCATTAGAAACATTAGAGACAATTGTAACATTAGAAGAAATTAAATTTGTACAAGAAAACTATAATAAAATTCATATAGATAAAAATATAAAAGAATATATATTAAATATAATAACAGAAACTAGAGCTAGCGATAAGGTAAGGGTTGGATGTAGTCCAAGATCAACTTTAGCTTTAATGAGAGCATCACAGGCTATGGCAGCTATTAACGGTAGGGATTATGTTATACCTGAAGATGTTAAGTCTATGGCAGTAGAAGTTTTAGCGCATAGATTAGTTTTAAACAATGATATAAGTTATGATGCTGACCAAGGAGAGAAGATTATTGAGGATATACTTAAAAAAATAAATACTCCTCTAGAAGAGATTTAGGGGGAGGACAATGGTAGCTCAATTAATACTGCTATGTGTAGTTATTGCGATTATTAAGTATATAGCAATAATGAATCAGAAACATGGATTTCATAATTTAAAGGTTCATAGAGAAGTGCCTAAAAAGGCAGTTCATATAAATGAATCCTTTGAAATTACAACTGTGGTTGAGAATAATAAAAAGTTTCCTATTTCATTTTTGGTAGTTAAGGAAAAGATACCTTCACATATGAAGTACTTAACTGAAAGTAGTGATGGGGAGTTTTTAGAACAGTGGAGATACTATGAAAGTAGATACAATGTATGGTCTTATGAAAGAGTTAAAAGAACCTATAAGGTTAAGTTTGATAAAAGAGGAGTATATATATTAAACGAACTTGAACTTACCATAGGTGACTTATTTGGTTTATCAAGTAATACCAGGGATATGCTAGATTCGAATGAAATAATAGTTTATCCAGATGTTATACCAATAGAGAACTATATATTTAAATCTACAAGTTATTTTGGAGACAATATAATAAAAAGATGGATTCAAAAGGATCCTTTATATATTAAGGGTATACGTGAATACACTGTAGAAGACAGAATGAAGGATATACACTGGAAATCTAGTATGAAGATGAATAAACTTATGGTTAAAGAGTATGATTTTACTTCAGAAAGAGAGATAACCATAGTGGTAGCTATTAATCAGGGTGGCGGAGTTTGGACAGGCTTCAATGAGGTTACCTTAGAAAAAGCTGCTATGATGGCGGCATCCTTAGCAACTAAATTCATAAACTCAGGAATATCAACTGGAATTTGGACAAACTCAAAGTTATTTGGAGTAGAAGAAAATATAAAAACTGAAGTAAGCAACTCCACAGGAAAATTAAAAAGTATGTTAGAGTTGTGTGCTAGGCTTAGTGTATTTCAAAACAGCACTACCTATGAGTATTTAAAGAAGAACATGCTTAAGTTTAGAGGAAATTGTACTTATATAATAATCTCAGATAGCTTAGACAAGGAAACAGCAAATCTTTTAGGTCAAATAGCTAAAAGAGGAATAGATATTAAAACCATAGATATTTCTATGAATCTTGATATGGTTGAGATTAAAGGAATTGAAAAAATAGAATATAGGGGGATAAGGTAATGTTCAGTTGGCAAGCAAGAATAAAAACTTTAGTTACGATTGCGATAAATACATTTTTATTTATAAGTGTATCTATACTACTATCATTTCTTAATGATAGTACATTACCTACATCTATATATCTATTAACTATAATTATGGTAATGTTACAGCAGTATATTATTAATAAGGAGTTTAACATTATAAGTGGACAATTCGCTGCAATAATATACACCATGGTTCCATTTATATTAAGTATAATTATTAATACGAGATTCAATTTAAGTGAAGGGACTTTGTTAACTTATATCTTTTTCTTAGGATCATATTTTAGTGGATATTTTTTTGAAAATAGCAATATTGACTATGAACATTATAAGCATATATATAATTTGATTATGTGGATACTTATGATAGGATCATTTTTCATTGCAGTGATAGCTATGATTTTCTGCAAGGAATTACCTAATGCCTTGTTACCATATTATATTTTATTTTTCTTGCTTATGATAATAAGCTTAAGAGAAAGTAGAACTTTTACTTTTAATATGGTTAATAGAGAGTCAAGAAGAGTAAATACAGTGCTTTCAGCTGTAGCAGCAGTAGTGTTATTATTTATAACTAGTGAAAAAACTAGAATATTAATGTCATTTTTAGTAGGTAAACTTAGAGAAGTTATACTATGGATAATATTGAAGTTATCAATGATTTTGACTATTCCATTGCAATGGTTTTATGAATTTCTTCAAAAGTTTAGAGACGATAATGGAAATGGAATGCCAGGAGATAGCATGGGGGATTTTCCTAACAAGCCAACTACAGAGGGACCAAACTTAAATCCTTTAGATTTGCCAATTGTAAAATTTATAGCAATAGCAATTCTCATAGTAATAGCAATAGTTATAGTATGGCAGTGTGTTAAAATCATAAGAAGAATGCTTATATCGGTAAGTAGAGAAAATATAGGATTTATAGAAGAAAGAGAAGTAATAGTTCAAGTTAAAAAGAAGAAAAAACTTAGTAAATCTATTCTTAAGAAGGATTCAACAGTTAAGGAAAGGATATGCCATGTCTTTGGCAAATTCCAAAAACTTACAAAGAAAAAAGGCGTATTTGAAGAGTATATGACAGCAACGCAGATAAGTAATGTATCCAAAATTTATGTAGAAAGTACTGAAGAATTGGATATTATGTCTAAAATATATAATGAAGCTAAGTTTTCTAATCATACTATGACAGAAAATGAATTAAATACCATAAAAGATAGTTTAAATATCATAAATAAAGAATACAAAGTGAAGTAATATGCATTTATGCGATATATTCTTAATATATCGCATAAATATTACAAAAATGCCTATCCAATAACATAATTATGAAGTTAAGTAGAATTATACTTAAATGAAATGAAAAAAATTATGAGTAAAAATACACCTCGAAAATTAAATTTCTTAAAAAAGTACATTTATTAATAAAAAACAAAAAAAATTCTACATGATGTGATATAAAGAAAACATATTTGTACAACTTTTTATTTAAAAAAGTATACAATACGACATTAAAAATCATTTAATTAAGCAAAAAAAGTATGGACAAATAGTGTATATGTTGTAAATGATATATTGATGTCATTTTAAAAGGAAAGAAACCTTTAAAGTCTTTGCACAAAGTGACACTTTTTTTTTTTACACTATGATATTATAAGACCATATCATGGAGTCGGGCATGGAGGGATAAGAAAGAAATGGTAGTTGTTGAAAGTTTTACAAAACAGAGTTCATATGATGGTATGAGACACATATATATATACAGGTTATTGAAGGATGAGATGTTATTATACGTTCAAGATCAAGGAAAAAGGGTACAAACCTATGGCATAGAAATAGAAAGACAGGATCTTGAAGATGGCAGAATGGTGAAGATAGAAAGAGAGTGTGTTAAAAACATCAGTCCTCAAAGACAGAAAATTCATGATTTAATGCAGTTCTTATACAACAAGGAAGTTTCGCCTATACATCTAATAGATATTATTGGAGAATATGTGGACAACTGTGTTAATGATTTTGAAGAAAGTTTATGTGCAACTTGTAATTGTTAATTGTAATTATTGATTATTTTATTAAAAATTAAGCTAGCTCCAATGATTCAGAGTTTTAAATAGAATTCGTATTAACAGATATAGAGAGAAGAAAATTCTCCGTATAAATTAAAATTATAAGTTAAAGTCACAAGATAGAGTGGAAATATAAATGAAATATAAATTAGACTAACAGAAGGAGACGGTTAAATCTTCCATCTCCTTTTTATTTAAATTCATAAACAAATCTTATATAATCCTTAAATATTATCATGCTTATAGAAGTTATAAAATTAATAGATTATAATATAGAGTAATATATACATATGGGTAAATAGAAGTAGTTGAATAAAAGGATATAAGCTTTATATTTAATACTTATTTAAATAATAGATATGAATTAAGCTTGTATAAATATTCAACTTTATATGTTGATAGGGTTAAGAGTAACATATAAAATATTGCTTTTAAAATATGAAATATGTTATTAGTGCTAAGAGTTTAAGGAGGAGTATTTTGATAGTAGGTACAGGAATAGACATAGTTGAAATACATAGAATACAAAAGGCTCTAAATAAAAGTGAGAAGTTTATACATAAAATATGTGTTGATGAAGAGATTGAATATCTAAAAAGTAGAAATTTAAGACCAGAATATATTGCAGGAAGATTTGCAGCTAAAGAAGCAGTATCTAAATGTTTAGGGACAGGCTTTCAAGGATTTAACTTTACGGATATTGTAATAAAAAAGGATTCTAAGGGAAAACCTGAGGTTGAATTATTAAATGGAGCAAAGCATATTGCAGAGTCCTTTGGAGAGTATAAAATTCATTTAAGTATATCTCATAGTTGCGAAAATGCAATAGCTTATGCAGTAATTGAGGTGATATAAAATTGAAAATAGGAAATTCAGAATGTATAAGAGCAATGGATAAATATTGTATAGAAAACCTAGGTATACCAAGTATGGTTTTAATGGAAAACGCAGCACTTAAAGTTATTGAGAATTTAGACTTAAATAAGTTTAATTCATTTACAGTGATTTGTGGATCAGGTAATAATGGTGGAGATGGATTAGCAGTTGCTAGACATTTATATGCACTAGGTAAAAAAATTGATGTTTTTCTTTTAGGATTTAATAGATTAAGTGAAGATTGCAAGAACAATTTTACTATACTGAAAAACATGGGCATACATGTTAATTTAATTTCTAGTACAGAGGATTTAGGGAGTTTAAGGCAATCTGTTAGCAAAAGTGATGTTACAATTGATGCTATATTTGGTACTGGTTTAAAAAGAGATGTATCAGGTATATATGATTTAACAATAACTGTTATTAACGAAAATAGTAATTATGTTTTAGCTATAGATATTGCATCAGGTGTAAATAGTGATAGCGGTAAAATAATGGGAAATTCCATAAAAGCAAATAAGACAGTTTCTTTTGTAGTATATAAGATGGGGTTTTTGAATTATGAAGCTCATAACATGAGTGGAGAGATAGTCGTAGAAAATATTGGAATGACTAAAAGTGTTATTGATAAGTTCTGTGATAATACATATATGTTAGACGAAGAATACATAAAGAGTAGAATGAAAAAAAGAAGTGCTTATGCACATAAAGGAGAATATGGAAGAGCAACTATAGTTGCTGGTTCTAAGGGTTTTAGTGGTGCTGCTACAATTACTACTAATGCAGTTGTAAGATCAGGATCAGGACTTGTTACATTGTGTACATATGGTGAGATTCAAGATATAGTAGCTTCTAAATTATTAGAAGCAATGACGGCGGACATAGAAAATGAAGAATCCATTAAAATCTTAAGTAATAGCTCTGTTATTGCAATAGGTCCTGGTATGGGAAATACAAAAAGAACTTATGAAGTATTAAAGAATGTAGTTCATAAAACAAAATGTCCTATGGTAATAGATGCAGATGCAATAAATGTTTTATCACAAAATAAGGAATTATTGAGTAAATTGAAAAATAGGGCTGTTTTAACACCACATTTAGGAGAAATGTCTAGGTTATGCGGTCTAAATATAGAAGAAATTAAAATAAATAGGATAAAAGTGGCAAAAAGCTTTGCAAAAGAAAATAATATTGTGGTACTATTAAAGGGATACAACACAATAATCACCGATGGAGAATCTATTTTTATAAACCCTACAGGAAATAGCTCAATGGCTAATGGGGGAATGGGTGATACATTAACAGGAATAATAGCATCTTTAATAGCTCAAGGCTACGAAGTACTTCATGCCACATGTATTGCAGCATTTATTCATGGCTATATTGGCGATAAGTTATCAAATGATATGTTTATAGTAAATGCATCACATATTATTGAGTCACTTCCGACATTTATAAAAGATTTTTTCTAAATATAAAATTTGAAAATTAATACTAAAAATAAAAAAATTATAATATTATATATACATCATAAATTATTATGAGCATATACAATATATAGACATATGTAGATTTAAAGTTCTATATAAGATAAGAATATGGAAGAGTTCAAAATATGTTTTAAGTATTTTCATAAAATAAGAATATAAAAAGCCCTTTCTTAATAATATGAATTAAGAATAATTATTTTAGGAGGTATTATGAGAAAGGGGTTATGGATATGTTTACTATCCTTTTTTATGATAATTAGCTTAACTGGATGTTTGAATAAAAATAATCCAGAGGATGTACTTGAATATTTGAAAAGAACAAAGACTTCTAGTGCAGACGTAACTATACATGTTTATAATGATAAGCAAACTTTAGAATATAAAGGGCAACAATTATATTCAAGAAAACAAGGAAGTGTATTTACACTTGATGATGATAGAAAGTTTGTCTTAAAGGATAATAATATATATGTAGAGGACAAGAAGAATGAAAATACATATACACAGGATGAAGGGTTGGACACAATACTTAAATATACATTTATACAAGAATATTTAAATATGATGTACTCAAATGGGGATTTAAAGTATACTTTTATAAAAGATAGCAATGAGCATGATCAATATCTTATGGTGGACTTTTTATTACCAGGAACAAACAGAAATTTAAACAATGCAGCAATGTATATTGACTTAGATAGCCAACTACCTTTTAAAGTTGATGTTTTTGACTTAGAAGGTAATAAAACTATAGATATAACATATGAAAATTATGAAACAAACGTAAAAATAGATGAAGGTGATTTTCAAGTTGAAGATTACAAGAATAACAATTAAATAGTGAAAAGAGATAAGAACTTTTTTTAGTAGAGGGGTGGAAAAATTTGTTTAGACACTTAAGACCAGTGTGGGCCGAAATTAACTTAGATAATTTAGCACACAATATCAGAGAAATAAAAAAGATAGTACCCGATAAGGAAATAATGGCAGTCGTAAAAGCAGATGCATATGGTCATGGAGCACTAGACACAGTACCTACATTATTAGAAAATGGCGCTGACAGATTAGCAGTTGCCGTATTAACAGAGGGAATTGAATTAAGAAGATCAGGTATACAATGTCCTATAATGGTTTTAGGGTTTACTCAACCAGAATTGATTGATGAAATACTAAGATTTGATATTGAACCTTCTGTGTATTCCTATGAGTTTGCAAACCAACTTTCTAGAATGGCTATGAGAAAGAATAAAATTGCAAAAATTCATATTGGTGTGGATACAGGGATGGGGAGAATTGGATACTTGCCCACTGAAGACAGTATAAAAGAGATATTGCAAATTCATAACTTACCAAATATAAAGATAGAAAGTATATTTTCACACTTCTCATCTGCTGATGAAGCAGATAAAGCTTATACGAATTTGCAAGCGGAAAGATATAATTGGTTCTTAGAAAAACTTAAAGAAGAAGGAATGAGTACACCGAAGAGAAATTTAGCAAATAGTGCAGCTATAATAGATATGTCTGAGTACCAGTATGAGATAGTAAGACCGGGAATTATTCTATATGGCTATTATCCATCTAAAGAAGTAAAGTATGAGAGATTGAATATTAAACCTGTGATGTCAACGAAAACAAATATAGTACACATAAAAACAATAAAATCAGGTGAGTTTATTGGATATGGTAGACAGTTTAAGGTTGAAAAAGAAAGTATTATTGCAACTCTTCCTGTTGGATATGCAGATGGAATGAGTAGACTACTTTCTGGAAAAGCGAAGGTTTTGATAAAAGGACAATTCGCACCAGTAGTAGGACGAATCTGCATGGACCAATGTATGGTAGATGTAACTGATCTAAAGGATGTAAAATTTGGAGATGAAGTTATATTAATCGGAGAAGATGGCAATAATAAAATTACAGCGGATGAAATAGGTGAGTTACTTGGCACAATAAGTTATGAAGTGGTATGCGTTGTTGGGAAAAGAGTGCCAAGGGTATACATAAAGGATGGCAAAATCACAAAAATAAGAAATTACATCTAATCTACTACGGAACATACAAAAAGTGTTGTAATTTGGTAATAAATGTAGAAAAAACTTTTGACATTTGTTATTTAACTAATTATAATATACCGTGGGCGTTATATTCTGCTGAAATTTAATTAGGAGGATGGTTTTTGTATGGCAAATGTCGAAAATAGATTAGTTGTTAACCTCTCAGAAATACTATTACCGGAATTAAGCGATGTACTGGTTAAAGATTCAAAAAAGAAGAACTCTTTTGCGAAGAACGCAATATTAATGTATATAGAGGAACAAGATAAGCACGAGCAAATGATCAAAGAAATGGAACGTGGTTATCGTGAAATGGCCTCATTGAATCTTGAATACTCAGAATTTGGTTTTGAGAGTTACCTAAATGAAATAAATGAATATGAAAACCAGCTTTCGGAGAGTGAAATGCCTAATGACGACAATGTTAGTGAAAAGAGGAGATATTTTCTATGCTGATTTGAGTCCTGTTATAGGTTCTGAACAAGGGGGTATTAGACCTGTAATCATTATACAAAATGATATAGGAAATAAGTACAGCCCTACTGTTATCATTTCAGCTATTACTTCGCAGATTAATAAAGCGAAACTTCCAACTCATGTTGAGATATCCTCAGAAGAGTATGGATTGAACAAGGATTCTGTTGTTCTTTTAGAGCAAATAAGAACCTTGGATAAAAGAAGATTAAAAGAAAAGATTGGCCACATGACTGATGCTGATATGGAAAAAGTAAATAAAGCATTGTTAATAAGTGTGGCATTACAATAGTTATATATATTAAGTAAAATCAACTTGCAGATTTATTTTGTAAGTTGATTTTTTATTTTATGTGTAATGATACAGGGCTAAAAGTAAAATACAATATAGATTTAACAAGCTTTAGATGAAGTTTTGTGATATACTTCATATGTGATAAAAACATATGAAGTATATATGTAAGATGAATTCAAAACTATTCAATTCAATATAAGAAGTAAAAAACAAATATGAAGGTTATATATAATATGAATTCTATATATAATAAGCAGGCTATATATAGAAGATATTGTTGGAAAATTTAGAAATTTGCTTTTATTATAGATCTTCTTTGAGAAATTGTTAAATATAGTTCAAAGGATTTTTGTAATAAAAATCAAAAGATATAACATATTTTTAAATAGTATATAATAATAAAAGAAATTATAGGCAATAAGCATTAATAAAGAAAATAAAATATTGAATTTAGGGGAATCATGATTGATTATTATGATAATTTATTAAAAATCTATTGTTATAATTGTTAAAATTGTTATAATTATTAAAGAAGGCATTAGGAGGGTGAAAATATGAAAACTAATATTGAAGAATTACAACGTATAGCAAAGCTTATTAGAAAAGATATAGTAGAAATGTTAACTGAATCAGCATCAGGTCATCCAGGTGGATCACTATCAGCAGCGGATATTTTAACTACATTATACTTTAGAGAAATGAATGTAGATACTAAAAATCCAAAGGCAGCTGACAGAGATAGATTTGTACTTTCAAAGGGACACGCTGCTCCAGTGTTATATGCAGCTTTAGCTGAAAAGGGTTTCTTTGACAAAAGTGAATTAATGAATCTTAGAAAAATTAATTCTATTCTTCAAGGTCACCCAAATATGAACTATGTACCAGGGGTTGATATGTCAACTGGTTCTTTAGGCCAAGGGGTTTCTGCTGCAGTAGGTATGGCTTTAGCAGGAAAAATCGACAAAAAGGATTATAGAGTTTACTCATTACTTGGTGATGGTGAATTAGGAGAAGGTCAAGTTTGGGAAGCAGCTATGTCAGCAGCTCACTACAAACTAAACAACTTAACTATATTTATTGATTTTAACGGATTACAAATAGATGGAAAAATAGAAGATGTAATGAATCCAAACCCAATAGCTGATAAATTTGTAGCTTTTGGATGGAATGTTTTATCTATAGATGGTCATAATTTTGAAGAAATAATAAATGCTATAGAAATAGCTAGAAATACAACAGATAAACCAACTGCTATAGTTTGTAAAACTATAAAAGGTAAGGGTGTATCTTTCATGGAAAATGAAGCTGGATGGCATGGAAGTGCTCCAAGTAAAGAGCAGTGCAAACAAGCTTTAGCTGAAATCGGAGGTGAAAACTAATGGCACAAATAGCTACTAGAGAAGCATATGGTAAGGCATTAGCAAAATATGGTGTTAACGATGAGAGAATCGTAGTTTTAGATGCGGATTTATCTAAATCAACTAAAACAGCAGACTTTAAAAAAGTTTGTCCAGAAAGATTTATAAATATGGGTATTGCAGAAGCTAATATGATGACTGTAGCTGCTGGTTTAGCAAGCTGTGGTAAAATTCCTTTTGCAAGTACTTTTGCTATGTTTGCAGCAGGTAGAGCTTTTGAGCAAATTAGAAACTCTATATGTTACCCAAAATTAAATGTTAAGGTTTGTGCAACTCATGCTGGTTTAACAGTAGGAGAAGATGGTGCATCTCACCAAGCTATAGAAGATATTTCTATTATGAGAAGTATACCAAATATGATGGTTATAAGCCCAAGTGATGCTGTTGAAACAGAAGCAGTTATAAAAGCTATCATAGATTATGATGGACCTTGTTATGTTAGACTTGGAAGATCAGGTGTTAATGTTATAAATGATAATCCAGAGTATAAATTTGAGTTAGGAAAAGCAGTTACTTTAAGAGAAGGTAAAGATGCTACTATTATTGCTACTGGTATAATGGTAGATGCTGCTTTAGAAGCTTATAACATGCTTTCAGAAGAAGGAATAAAAGTAAGAGTATTAAATATACATACAATTAAGCCTATCGATGAAGAAGCAATTATAAAAGCTGCTAGAGAAACTGGTACAATAGTTACTGCTGAAGAACACAACATCATTGGTGGATTAGGTTCAGCTGTTGCAGAGGTTGTATCTGGAAATGCTCCAGTACCTGTATTAAGAGTTGGAGTAAAAGATACTTTTGGTGAAAGTGGAAAACCTAAAGATTTATTAGAAAAATATGGTTTAACAGCTAAGGATATAGTAAAAGCTGTTAAAAAAGCTATGGAGTTAAAGTAATTTAGCTTATCTTTATAAGAGGAATATATTTTAACAATTTGTAAAAAATAATAGTCTAAATATATATAAATAAAGCAATCTAGCCTGTATCACTACTTGGCAAGGATTGCTTTATTTTTATGTATAATTTGCAAAGTTCATTTTTATTAAATTTAATGATTTTAAAGTGATTTTATGATAAAATGAGAGTTAATTAAGTATAGGGATTTGTATATTATAAGGGGGAAAACAAATGAAGGAAATGATAAAAGAAAACCTATATGATTTTTGGAAATGTGTAACTATTTCTTTGAAGATTTATATGGTACCTGTAGTTATATCATTACTATTCTTTTTACATAGGGGCTTCTTTGGTGAGGGTTTTCAATTCATATATTTTTTAGAGACTTTATTTAGATGGAGCATATGGACGGCATCAATAGGATTATTATTATGCGGAGGAGCATTTATTAAACCGGATTTAATGGGACCATTAGACTATGAAAATCAATGGAGAATTTATTTCTACAGATTTGGTTTAGTTAAGGTTATATTATGTATTTGTTTAATGTTCTATGTTTATGCTATATCTTTGGATTATATATTATGGTTCATGAAGTAGCAATATAAGTGGAGTTTGAAGTTAATTTTATAAAATTATAAGTGGTTTTAAAAGTGAAAGATAGCTTTCACTTTCTATGTTTTATATAGTATAGAAAGTGTAAAATTTGAGGTTGATAAATATTCTTTATGTACCAAAATAATGTTGAAAGTAAAGAAAAAATAATGATATGTGTAATATTCTTACATGTTATACATAAAAAATTTAAAGTTTTTTCGCGCTTTTTTAATAAGCCGTTTAATTCATATGATATAATGTATTAGTAAATTGACGACAGAATAGATTACTATAACGTAATGTGTATAATTTTAGTAAGGAGAATATTTATGATAGAATTTAAGAATGTATCAAAAGTTTATAACGATAATGTTGTTGCTCTTTCAAATATAAATTTAAATATAGAGAAGGGTGAATTTGTGTTCGTTGTAGGGGCCTCTGGTTCAGGAAAATCAACTTTCATGAAAAGTTTATTAAAGGAAGTAGACCCTACATCAGGAAAAATTATAGTCAATGGTGTGGATGTAACACAATTAAGTAGAGGTAAAATTCCTTATTACAGAAGAAAATTTGGAGTTGTCTTCCAAGATTTTAGATTAATACCAACTTTAAATGTATATGAAAACGTTGCATTTGCTATGAGAGTTACTGAGTGTTCTCAAAAAGAGATAAGACAAAAGGTACCAGTGGTACTAGCTATGGTTGGGTTAACTAAGAAATATAAAGCTTTCCCAAGTGAATTATCAGGTGGGGAGCAACAAAGGGTTTGTATAGCTAGAGCTATAGTAAATAGTCCATCAGTTTTAATAGCTGACGAGCCTACAGGAAACTTAGATCCAGAAACTGCATTAGAGATCATGGATTTATTAGAAGATATAAATAATGCGGGTACAACAGTTGTAATGGCTACTCATGCTAAAGACATAGTTGATAACATGAAAAAGAGAGTTATAGCAATAGAAAAAGGATCTATAGTAAGAGATGAACAGAGAGGTAAGTATAGCAATGAAGATGAATGTTGTTAAGTATTTCATGTTTGATGCTGGAAAGAGTTTAAAGAGAAATAAGACTCTTAGTTTAGCATCTATGGCAACCGTTGCAGCAGCTCTATTTGTATTTGGTATTTTTATAATGGGACTGCTAACTATTAATAGTAGCTTAGATCAAATGGGATCAGATTTACAATCAAAGATAATCTTAAAAGATGATATAACTAAAGAACAGGATAAGAAAATAACTGACACATTAGAATCTACACCTGGTGTTGTAAAAGTTGAGTATGAAGATAAGAATACTGCGTTAGAAAACACTAAGGAGATGTTAGGTGATGGTTCAGAGGAGCTTTTAAAAGGATTTGAAGATGATAATCCTATGCCAGCTTCATATATTGTAACAGTAGCAGAACCTAAATATATTACTAATGTAACTGAAAACTTAAAGAGTTTAGACGGAGTTGAGCAAGTTAAAGATGTAAGAGAAATAGCTAATACATTACAGAAGATAATGAATTCAGTTAAATATATTGGACTAGCAATTTTCATTGTTCTATTTGTTGTGTCTTTATTCTTAATAGGAAACACAATAAAGTTAACTGTTTTCTCAAGAAGAAGAGAAATTGGTATAATGAAATATGTTGGAGCTACTGACTGGTTTATTAGATGGCCTTTCATTATAGAAGGTATAATAATAGGAATTGCAGGTAGTATTTTAGCTGCCTTGGTATTGTTTATTGCATATAATATACTATTTACTAAGATAGCAGCTACAATAACGATATTTAAATTAATACATCCTACATATATTTTAACCGCTATGTTATGGCAGTTTGTTTTGGCTGGTGCAGCTATAGGGGTTATAGGAAGTGTAATTTCTATAAGAAAATTCTTAAAGGTGTAATAATTATTGAGGTTTTATAGAAAACTATATATGAATATATTAAATTAGATGGAGTTTTAAACTCCATCTAATTTTTATCTGATGTCTAACAACTGTATCATTAAAATGGTTTTATGGTAGGGTTCTTAGACCTTAGATAAATGAAGTTTTGGTTTAGAGTGTAATATAAATCTAGATTTTACTTCAAATAGTTTTATTAAGGAGAGATAAAGGATGAGTGATAAAGACCAAATCAGAGAAGGAAATTATACGGATGAAGAGATGGGATTTAAGCCTAAAAAGAAAAGAGGAAAAATTGCGTTAATAGTAGCTATAATTATTATAACTAACTTATGCACTGCATTTGTTGCTTCTAAATATTGGATTAATATACCTTTAATTGATGATGGAAGTGGAGTTTCAATTAAACCAACTAGAGAGGAAATTGAAGCTTTTGGTAAATTATTTGTAGTAAAAAATAACTTAGAGAAATACTACTATGGAGATTTAGATGAGAAGAAAATGGTTGAGGGTGCAGTAAAAGGTATGACAACTGGTGTAGGAGACCCATATACTGTTTTTATGAATAAAGAAGAATTTGAAAAGTGGAATGCAGACACTGAAGGTGTTTATGTAGGTTTAGGTATTCAAGTTGGGGTTATAGACAACAAAATAGTTATTACAGCACCTTTTGAAGATTCACCTGCAGCTAAGGCTGGAATTTTAGCAGGGGATGTAATCTTAGGAATTAATGGTGAAGCTATGACTGGAGAAAATCTAGAAAAGGCTGTTGGCATGATGAAGGGTAAAAAAGGTGAGTCTGTTAACTTAACTCTTTTCAGAGAAGGTAAGGGCGAATTTAAGGTAGATGTTACTAGAGAAGAAATTACTATGGTAACAGTAAAAAGTGAAATGTTAGATGATAGCGTAGGATATATAAGAATTACATCTTTTGATGAACATACATCTGATAACTTTAATAAACAAATACATGAACTAAAAAATAAAGGCATGAAAGGTTTATTATTAGATTTAAGAGGAAATCCAGGTGGATTAGTAAAGGAATGTGTAAAGGTAGCTTCTAACTTTATACCAAAGGATGAAACTGTAGTTTACACTATAGATAAGGCTGAAAATAAAAATCTTTATAAATCAGTTGGTGGAGACTTTTATGACTTACCACTAGTTGTTTTAACAGATGAAGGAACAGCTAGTGCTTCAGAGATAGTTTCAGGAGCTTTAAGAGATTATAATAAAGCTACATTAGTAGGTGAAAAGACTTTTGGTAAAGGGATAGTACAAAATATTATTTATAGATCTAAGGATGGTTTCGGCGATGGAACAGCTCTTAAATTAACAGTATCTAGCTACTATACACCTAAAGGAAACAATATTCATAAGAAAGGTATAGAACCTGATGAAGTTGTAGAAATACCACAAGAAGTTAGAGAACAAAAATATGATAGAAGCATAGATCCACAATTCCAAAAGGGATTAGAGATTATAAAGAATAAAGTTAAATAATTATTTAAATATGATTAAGTATCTATCGCTGATAGATACTTAATTTGTTATAAGCAATAAAAATCTTATTATATACTTCGTTTAAAATAAATATATAATAGTATATAATATTTAATAGAAAAGTGCTTTTAAATGTGGGAGGTAGATTAATGGAGATTATATATACTGTACTACGAAATGTAGCTTATGCAGTGGTTGATCCATATAGTGCGTTAATGATCATATTAATGGGGATAGTATTTTATATATCCAATAAAAAGATTATTGTGATGCAGAAAAGTGTTTTAGGAGAAGCTAAAAATACAGCTATAGAGCTTACGGTATCACAAATAGTAATGGGGATATTAGCAGGAGCTGTGTTAAGCTTAATGCTCACTTACTTAGGTGTGATATTTAATTCAGACTCTTCTGTGTTTATATTGTTCATATTGACAATAGTAAGTGTATTTATTCCTAATAAACATATTTCCCTTGCTTATACAGCTGCAATTTTGGGAATAATAAGTATGGTTATAAATCCTATATTAGGTATGCTTGACATGAAAAATATAATGGCCTTCGATATTAATATAATATCTTTATTGGCCTTAGTTGGTAGTGTATATTTTGTGCAAGGAATTTTAACAGTTATAGATGGTTCAAGAGGGGCTATACCGATTTTTGCTAAAAAAGAAAATTCTATTATTGGTGGCTTTGCTATGAAGAGAAACTGGATTTTTCCTTTAGCATTACTTATGCTATTTAGAATAGAGGACCCAGCCATGGCAAGTAATTTAATAGAGATGCCAAAGTGGTGGCCGATACTTAAGGGAACCTATAATGCTAGTATGATGGCTGGAATATTGCTTGCATTAGTACCTATATATGCAGTAGTTGGAGTTAATACAGCAACCTTTACAAGAACAAGTAAATCCAAGGCAAGACTACTTGGAGGCATGAATGCTGTGTATGGATTAATAATATTAGCTTTATCAGTATTTGCTAGAATAGGTTATGCAGCTCAGGCTCTTTCTTTAATACTTATTCCTGTGTTATATGAAATGCTATTAAAACTTGATTACAATTTAGAAATTAAGGGAAAAGCTAAGTATGTTACAACTGATGAAGGTCTTATGATTTTAGATGTAACACCTAATTCACCAGCTAATAAGATGGGAATTAATAGTGGAGATGTGATTTTAGAAGCTAATGGAATAAACTTAGCTATGGAAGAAAATATATTTGAAGAAATAAAGAAGTTACCTTTAGAATTAAAGTTAAAGATAAAGAATGCTAAGGGTACAGTTAAGGATATAAACTATATTAGAAATAGAGAAGAGAAGAAATTAGGGATTGTATTCGTACCTAAGGTAATACCTGAGCAAGTTGTAGTAAACAATGAAAAAATAAATATAAAGAAGTTAATAAATAAATTTAAGGACGATGATAAAAAATAAATTTTAAAAGTAAAAACTTATGGAGGATAATATGGGCGAGTTTAAGATAAAATCTGAATTTTCTCCAACTGGTGATCAACCTAAAGCTATTGAAAGTATAGTTAATGGAATTAAGCAAGGAGAAAAATTTCAGACATTATTAGGTGTAACAGGTTCAGGAAAAACTTTTACAATGGCTAATATAATTGAAAAATCTAATAAGCCAGCACTAATATTAGCGCATAATAAAACTCTAGCAGGACAGTTATGCTCAGAATTTAAGGAGTTTTTTCCAGATAACTGTGTTGAATATTTTGTATCATATTATGATTACTATCAACCAGAGGCATATGTACCTCAAACTGATACATTCATAGAAAAGGATGCATCTATAAATGATGAGATAGATAAATTAAGACACTCAGCTACATCAGCTTTATTAGAAAGAAATGATGTTATAGTAGTTGCGTCAGTTTCTTGTATTTACGGACTTGGTAACCCAGAGGAGTATAAGAAACTTACTGTGGCTTTAAGAGAAGGTATGAGTAAGGATAGAAATGAAGTAATACGTCAATTAGTAGATATACAATATGAACGAAATGATATTAACTTTATTAGAGGAACTTTTAGAGTAAGAGGAGACACATTGGATATCTTACCTGCATCCTCTAGTAATGTGGGTATTAGAGTAGAATTCTTTGGAGATGAAATAGATAGGATAAGAGAGTTTAATGTGCTTACGGGAGAAACCATAGGAACTAGAAAACATGTGACTATATTCCCAGCATCTCACTTTGCAACCTCTAGAGAAAAGTTAGAAGACGCTATTACTGTAATAGAAAAGGAACTTGATGAGAGAGTACAAGAACTTTTAGATAAGGATTTACTTTTAGAAGCTCAGAGAATAAAACAAAGAACTAATTTTGACATAGAAATGATGAGAGAAGTTGGGTACTGTAGTGGAATAGAAAATTACTCAAGGATATTAGATGGAAGAGCTGCAGGCACACCACCTAAGACTTTGTTTGATTACTTCCCAGATGACTTTTTATTATTCATAGATGAAAGTCACGTTACATTACCTCAGATTAGGGCTATGTATGGCGGAGATAGATCAAGAAAAGAGAATTTAGTAAGTTATGGTTTCAGACTTCCTAGTGCATATGATAACAGACCTTTAAAGTTTGAAGAGTTTGAGGAAAAATTAAATCAAACTATTTTTGTAAGTGCTACACCTTCAGCTTATGAAAAGGAACATAGTGAAAACGTTGCTCAGCAAGTAATAAGACCAACAGGCTTGTTAGACCCAGTAATAGAGGTTAGACCAACTGTAGGACAAATTGATGACTTGTATGGAGAAATTATAAAAAGTGTAGAAAATAATCATAGAGTACTTATTACAACCTTGACTAAGAAAATGGCAGAGGACTTAACTAATTATCTAAAGGATATGGATATAAAAGTTAACTACTTACACTCAGATGTTAAGACCATTGAAAGAATGGAGATAATAAGAGACCTAAGATTAGGAAAATATGATGTTCTAGTAGGGATTAACTTATTAAGAGAAGGCTTGGATATACCAGAGGTTGCCTTAGTAGCCATATTAGATGCTGATAAAGAAGGTTTCTTAAGATCAGAAACATCTTTAATACAAACCATAGGAAGAGCAGCTAGAAATTCAGAAAGTAAGGTTATAATGTATGGTGATAAAATGACTAAGGCTATGGAACTAGCTATTTCTGAAACTAATAGAAGAAGAAAAATTCAGATGGAATATAATGAAAAACACGGCATAACTCCAACTACTGTATATAAAGAAGTTAGAGATGTAATAGAAGCTACAGTAGCAGAAGATAATAATACAGAGTATGAAATTGAAATTGCTAAGGGTGAAAACATAGCGGATACTATTAAGAAGTATGAAAAGGAAATGAAACAAGCGGCTAAGGATTTACAATTTGAGAGAGCTGCTGAACTTAGAGACTTAATTACAAAATTAAAAGAAAAGTTATAGAAGTGGGGTGAAATTATGAAGGATAAGATTATAGTTAAGGGTGCTAAGGTACATAACTTAAAGAATGTGGACTTAACTATACCTAGAGATAAATTTATTGTATTTACGGGACTTTCAGGTTCAGGTAAATCTTCTTTAGCCTTTGATACTATATATGCAGAAGGACAAAGAAGATATGTTGAGTCTTTGTCTTCTTACGCGAGACAATTTTTAGGACAGATGGATAAACCTGATGTGGAATATATAGAGGGATTATCTCCTGCTATATCAATAGATCAAAAAACAACAAGTAGAAATCCACGTTCTACAGTAGGTACTGTTACGGAAATTTATGATTACTTAAGACTTTTATATGCTAGAATTGGTGTTCCACATTGTCCTAAATGTGGTAAGGAAATAACAAAGCAAAGCATAGATACAATGGTAGACAGGATTATGTCTTTACCAGAGAGAACTAAGGTACAGATAATGGCACCTATTATTAAGGGAAGAAAAGGTGAACATGTTAAGGTACTAGAGTCTGTGAGAAAAAACGGATATGTTAGAGCTAGAATCGATGGAGAAGTATACGATTTAGAAGATGCTGATATAAAGTTAGAAAAAAACAAGAAACATAATATTGAGGTTGTTATAGATAGAATTATTGTAAAAGAAGGAATATCATCAAGACTTACAGATTCTTTAGAAACAGCTTTAAAGCTTGGCGAAGGATTAGCAATTGCCAATATAATTGATGGTGAGGATATATTATTTAGTGAGCATTTTGCTTGTGCGGATTGTGGAATTAGTGTAGGAGAAATAGCTCCTAGATTATTTTCTTTTAACTCACCCTTTGGAAAATGTGATTGCTGTGATGGATTAGGAACCTTAATGGAGATTGATCCAGACTTAATTATACCTGATAAAAGCAAAAGTATATTAGGTGGTGCTATTGCTACCTTTGGTGAAAGTAGCTTAAAAGAAGATTCTTGGAGATTAAGTGTTTTAAGAGCTTTAGCAGAAGAGTTAGAATTTGACCTTGATACTCCAATTAAAGATTTAGATGAAAAAATAGTAAATATAATTTTATATGGATATCCAGATAAAAGACTTAAGGTTGAATATGTTAAGGATATGAGATCAGGGGTTTACTATCATAGTTATGAAGGTGTTATAACTAGTTTAAAGAGAAGATTCATGGAAACTAATTCAGATATAATTAAAACTGAAATAGAAGGATATATGAATGATAATCCATGTAAAAAGTGTAAAGGTGCTAGATTAAACCCTGAAGCTTTATCAGTTACTATTGGTGGAAAAAATATATCACAATTTTGTTTAATGTCTATAAAAGAAGAATTAGAATTTGTAAGTTCATTAGAGCTATCAGAAAAGGATAAGATTATAGCTAATCAAATATTAAAGGAAATAATAAGTAGATTAACTTTCCTTATAAATGTTGGATTAGATTACTTAGATTTAGCACGTTCAGCTGGTACTTTATCAGGTGGAGAAGCTCAGAGAATAAGACTTGCAACACAAATTGGTTCAAGTTTAGTTGGAGTACTGTACATATTAGATGAGCCTAGTATTGGACTACATCAAAGAGACAATGATAAATTAATAGCTACATTAAAGCATTTAAAGGATTTAGGAAATACTCTTATAGTAGTTGAACATGATGAGGATACTATGAAAGCGTCGGATTTTATAGTTGATATAGGGCCTAAAGCTGGTGAGCATGGTGGAGAAATTGTGGCAGCGGGAGATATAGAAGCTATTAAAAATTGTGAAGAATCTATAACAGGTCAATATCTAACAGGTAAGAAAAAGATAGAGGTACCAAAGGAAAGAAGAGCTGTAGGAGATAGAGTTATTGAGATAAAGGGTGCTAATGAGAACAACCTAAAGAATGTATCAGTAAAATTCCCATTAGGAGTATTTACTTGTGTTACAGGTGTCTCAGGTTCAGGAAAAAGTACCTTAGTAAATGAGATACTTTGTAAGGGTCTTGAAAAGAAAATTAATAATTCTAAGAAGATACCAGGAAAACATAAAGAAATTATAGGTTCTGAAAACATAGATAAGATAATAAATATAGACCAGAGTCCTATTGGAAGAACGCCTAGATCTAATCCAGCTACTTATACTGGAGTTTTTGATGTTATAAGGGAGTTATTCTCTACAACTTCAGAAGCTAAGATGAGAGGTTATAAGCCAGGACGTTTCAGCTTTAATGTTAAAGGTGGAAGATGTGAAGCTTGTACTGGAGACGGAATAATAAAAATAGAAATGCAGTTTTTATCAGATGTATATGTTCCTTGTGAGGTTTGTAAGGGTAAAAGGTATAACAGAGAAACTCTTGAAGTTAAATATAAGGGCAAGAATATAGATGATGTTTTAAATATGACTGTAGAAGAGGCTTTAGAGTTCTTTGACAATATACCAAGAATAAAAAATAAACTTCAAACCTTAATGGATGTAGGTCTTGGATACATAAGATTAGGTCAGCCATCTACTCAATTATCAGGTGGAGAGGCACAGAGAATCAAGCTTGCTTATGAGTTATCTAAGAGAAGTACAGGTAAGACTTTATATATTTTAGATGAACCTACTACTGGACTACATATTGATGATGTAAGTAGGCTAATAGAAATAATGCAAAGGTTAGTTGAAACTGGAAATACAATAGTTGTTATAGAGCACAATTTAGATGTTATAAAATGTGCGGACTATTTAATTGATTTAGGACCAGAAGGTGGGGATAAGGGTGGAACTATTATAGCCACAGGAACCCCAGAAGACATTGCAAAGTGTAAGCTTTCCTATACAGGACAATATTTGAAAAAAATGATATAATAGCATTGAGACTAGTACATAGTTATACTAGTCTCAATTTCTAAATGAATATTATAGCTTGATTGATTAAGTTATAGTTAATAATGTTGTAAAAAGAAATTATAATGTTATTATTTAAGGAAAGAGGTGAGGTTTGGTGTTCGGAAATGTAAGTATGATTCTAAAATTCGTAATTATAATTATTGTTTATTTAATTATTTTTTATGCATTGAAAATAATGTATAAGGATGTGAAAAATCCTAATGGAGCTAAAAAGAGAAGAAAGAAAGTTCAGCAACCAAAGGGATTAGAAGTAATGAAAAATGGTGAAAATAAAAATCTTAAAATTGGTGGTGTTATACCTATACAAGGTGAGCTTACGATTGGAAGAAGAAATGATAACCAATTAGTTATAAGTGACAAATACATTTCATCCCATCATGCTACTATATATTTAAATGAGAATGAGATTGTTCTAGAAGACTTAGGAAGCACTAATGGAACCTTCGTAAATGACTATAGATGTAGTGGAAAAGTTAGATTGAAAGATGGAGATATTGTAAAAATAGGTACCGTTGAATTTAAGGTTATTGCGTAGGTGATGTGAATGGGAAGTTATAAAGAGGAAAAGAAGTTATTAAGACTTACTTATTTACTTTGTATAGTATGTTTTGCTAACTTAGCTTTCATAGAGGAAGAACCCAATTTTGGGTCCTTAGCAATAGGATTAATAATATGTATTTTAATAGGCTATTCTTATTTTATAATAAGACGTTATTTTATAAAGGGAGATAAGTATTTACTTTTGTTTTGTAATGTCTTAGCCGTCATAGGGATAGTAATGTTATATAGATTAGATAAGTCCCTTGCTATAAAGCAAGTTTTATGGTTTGTACTGGGAATATGTTGTTTCATATTTGTAGTGGTCATGTTACCGGAACTTAAAAAGTTTAATAAATATAGGTATTTATATTTAGCTGCAACAATAGTGTTTATGGCAATGGCTACATTCTTTGGTACAACTATTGGTGGGGCTAAGAACTGGGTAATGATTGGTGGGATAGGCTTTCAACCATCAGAGTTCGGTAAAATAGCTCTGGTTGCATATTTAGCATCTGCCTTACAGAATTATGGAAGTAAAGAAAAGGTTGATGAATCTTTATTAGAGAAGTTTTTAAATAAGAAATTTCCTAATTTAAAGTTAAGTGATAATATAAGAACTTTAATAGAGCCAGCAGTAGTTGTAATGATTTCTTTAGGATTTATGGTATTGCAAAGAGATCTTGGTTCTGCATTGTTATTATTTTCAGTTTCAATAACTATGCTATATTTATCAACATCTAATGCCAAATATGTGTTTATATGTTTAGCGTTGTTTATATTTGGGGCTGTGGTAAGTTATTTTTTATTTAGTCACGTTAGAGTCAGAGTTCAAATATGGCAGGACCCATGGCAATATGCTCATACACAAGGATTCCAACTAGTTCAATCCTTAATAGCTATAGTATCTGGTGGATTCTTTGGTAGGGGATTAGGAATGGGGCAACCTTCAATAATACCAGTTGTAGAGTCAGACTTTATATTTGCAGCTATATGTGAAGAAATGGGTATAGTTATGGGTATAGCAATATTATTACTATATTTCCTTCTTTTCTATAGAACGATGAGAGCGGCATTACGTGCTAATAACAACTTCTCTAGAATAGTTGCAGTTGGGCTTAGTACAATGATAGCTACTCAAGTATTAGTTATTGTAGGAGGAGTAATAGGTGCAATACCACTTACAGGTATTACATTGCCTTTAGTTAGTAATGGTGGAAGCTCTATGATAATTACGTTTTTTTCATTAGGAATACTACAAAAAATATCAGAAGAGGGAAAATAAAATATGAAGGATATATCTAAAAATGTTCAAAAGGTAATGGCAGTATTTTTATTTCTATTTATAGCCATGATATCCTATCTAATGTATGTTTATACCTTTGATGGAGAAAAGATTGAAGCTAGTGTATACAATAACCGTAAATGGGTAGAGAGAAGTAATACTGTTAGAGGTGATATATTAGATAGAAATGGCAACATCTTAGTTACAAGTAAGGGTGTTACAGATGGAATACAAGAACTTGAATATAAGGGTGGAGCGGCCTTCGCTCATGTACTAGGGTATATGGATTCTCAATATGGATTAACAGGAATACAAAATAGATATGATAAAGAATTAATGGGTAAAACTGATACTTTTATACCAGGAGAGTTTGGGAAAAAGGACAAAGGTTATAATGTGGAGACTACATTAGATATGTCTTTACAACAAGCAGCATACTCATTAATGGGTGATCAAAAGGGATCAGTAGTAGCAATAGATCCAGAGAGTGGAGAAATTCTAACAATGGTTTCTACACCATCCTTTGATCCAAATCAATTAAAAAGTCAGTGGCAGAATTTAAATGTCAATGAAAATAGTCCTTTATTAAATAGATCTGTGGCAGGTATGTATCCACCAGGATCAACATTTAAAATAATAACAGCAGTAAGTGCTTTAGAAAATTTAGATGGGGTAATTAATAGAAGATTTGATGATAAAGGTAAAATCGTATTTAATGACAAGGATTCCTTAAGTAACTCAGGCGGAAAGGCTTGGGGAAACATAGGACTAGAAGATGCATTTGCATATTCTAGTAATGTTGTTTTTGGTACTTTAGGTATGGATTTAGGAAATGATAAATTAAAGGAAACAGCAGAGAAGTTTTACTTTAATAAAGATATACCAGCTAATGGTACTTTAATAGAAAATAGTAGATTTCCTGAGTTAAATAAGCATCAAAAGGGTGAAATTGCACAAAGTGCTATTGGGCAAAGTTCTATTTTAGCTACACCTATTGAGATGGCATTAGTATCATCAACTATAGCTAATGATGGTGTCATGATGAAACCAACTTTGGTTAAAGGAATACTTAATGATGATGGAAAGGCTATTAAATCTACTGAGCCAGAGGAATTAACAACTGTTACAACACCTGAGATTGCAAATACTGTAAAGGGGTTTATGAAACAGGTTGTTAATAGAGGTACTGGAACTACAGCTGTAGTAAAGGGTGTTGAGGTTTATGGTAAGACAGGAACAGCAGACCACTCAGAAGTAGATGGACAAAAGGAACCTCACTCATGGTTTGTTGGATTTGCAGAGAAAAATGGTAAGAAGTTAGCCTTTGCAATAGTTCTTGAAGAAGGTGGAGCTGGTAGTCAAAAGACAGGAAAAATAGTAAGAGGATTAGTTCAAAATTATTTTAATAGATAATCGTAAGAGTTGTATTATAAATTATGGTTTTAAATAAAGAGGGACTGTTGCAGTTATAAATTAATCTGCAACAGTCCCTTTTCATTATTGTTTTTTCTTAGACTTCTTATTTAATACAATGCCTAGTGCTGATAATGTTGCTCCTAAGCTTGCTAAAACAGTTCCATTAAATGGAGAGCCTGTTTTAGGTAGTTTTGATTCTTTAAGTGTATGTTGCTTTGAGTCTTCTTCACTCTTTATAGTTACTTGAGGTTTAGAAGAATTTGCAACTTCTTTATTAGTAATATTATTAGTGTTAGTATTGTCACTAGTAGTATCAGTAACTTTAGTATTAGTGTTTACATCCTTATTAGTATTGGAATTAACATTATTGTCATCCTTTGAATTACTATCAGGTGTACTATCTATACTAGTATCAGGTGTAACATCTGGTTTTGGATCAACAGTAGTATTGGAGTCACTGTCATTAGTACTAGTATATTTAGTAATAGCCATATCAGTAAAGATTCTGTTTTCAAAACCACCCATTGAAATTAGAGACTTAACTATCTTATACTCATCTCCATCTTTCATATTTTTATCGGAATAACTTGCTTTTGTATTATCTTTTTCATTTTCTTTAGATAAAGTTTCTAAAGTAACGTATTTACCTTGAGAATCTTTCTTTTGTATCTCAGTTATAATTCTCCAATCCTTACTTTTTTCACGTAAATATTCATCAGAAGTTTTGCCATTTAAGTTTGTAGTATACTCCTCAAGAGAGCTTGAAGTATCCATATAAGTTGACCAAATATAAATATCTAGTGATGATAAGTCTTGAGTCCATGTTAAGACACCATTGTCAGCTGTCAAATTTAAGTTAAATGCATCTTTTTGAGGATAAAACTTATCTTCAGCTACAGAAGGTTTCTTACTAAGTTTATTTAATTTAAAGTCAAAGTAAGAGACCTTAGGTAATAGCTCTTTAATATTATCAGGAACAGAAGTTAATTCATTATCATATATATCAAAGTTAGTTAAATTTTTAAGGTTTTTATAAACCTTATTTGGAATTTCTTTTATAAGATTGTTGTTTAAGCTTAATTTAGTTAAGTTGCTAAGCTCACCTAGTTCTTCAGGTACAATCTCAATCTTATTTTTGTTCATTGATAAATTAGTTAGATTTTTCAACTTACCAATACTTGTTGGTATATTTTTAATGTTATTATCGTATAAAAACAAGCCAGTTAAAGAAGTTAATTCATCAAAAATATTATCTGGTAGTTTAGTTAACTTATTTTCTGTGAAACCTAAAGAAGTTAGATTTTTTAAATTATCTAATATTCCATTAGGGAGTTCAGTGATATAATTCTGAGATAAGGATAACTCTTCTAACTTTGTTAACTTATCAAATATACCTTCTGGCAGTTCAGAAATACCATTTGAACTTAAAGATAATTTTTCTAAGTTAGTTAAATTATCAAAAATACCATTAGGTAAAGTTTTTATATTATTTCCGCTTAAGTATAATTCAGTAACGTCGCTACCTAAATTCTTAAGTCTTGAGATATCTTTTATATTTTTCCCTGATAAAGCAATTACACCTTTAGCTTTTGATATTTCAGTATCAGTTACAGTTCCATCACCATCAATGTCTAAATCAGCTGATATTAATGCCTTATTAAATTCTTTAGCACTATCTACTATTTCTTTGTCTTTATTAAATCCATCCCACCCCTTAGAACAATTCTTATTAAAAACAAGTCTTGCCTTAGTATACTTTGAGTAATTTCCTATATCATTTTTAGAACCACCCATCATTCCAACGAGTACAGCAGCTACATGTTCAGAAGTTAAATCAGATACTGGAACTTCGAAAGTTTGTAATTGATACTCGCCTTTACTATCTGTTTCGCCTTTAAATTCACCTTTAGCAGATGAGTAAGTGCCATTACTTTCAACAGAAAAATCAAGTAAAGTACTAGCATGCATGATATTTAGCATTGTTAAAGTTATTTCACCATTATCAACTGTAACCTTAACTTTTTCATCAAAGAATCCACCAAGCATTGATTCATTTTCAGGAATGTCATATCTAAGTGCTTTGAAACCTATTGTATAAACACCATCTTCTAGATTATCAGTAGGTATAGTGTCATTAGAAACAATTATTTTTCTCTTAAGGCTTTTACTTTGTCCATTATAAGTAACGGAATAAGTTACTTCATAAGTACCAGCTTTAGGATTTTGAATATCTAAGTTTCCTACATCAACTGTTACCTTATCAGTTAAGTCGATTTTTTCCTTTCCACTTGCAAAAGCAAGTACATCATCCATTAAATTGATTGCTTCACCTGAAGATGAATATAAATCTTTTCTTATAATAAGTTGGATATTTTCACTTCCCACAGTTGCAGATGAAAATTCTTCTTGGCTTATTAAGGTTCCATCTTTTTTTATTTTAATTCTCATATCATTATAGCCATCTACTTTGAGAATTATTGTATTTAGATCTTGATTAAAGGACTTATCATTTAACTCTAATCCACCGATGTAGCTTAAATGATATTCATTTATACCAAAGTTAAAGTTGTCATGATATCTAACTCCATTTACAGTTAACTCTGCAAGTTTAGTATTTGGATTATCAGGATCTGCAGCCTTTAAATATTTGCTAAAGGCATCATCCTTATCAAAGGTTATTTCGTATTCAACTCTACCATAAATTTCACCATATCTTGTATTTGTTATTTTAGGTAAAGAGCTTACTTCTTTCCATTGAGGAGTTGTAGTAGAGTCAGTGACAATGTCTTCAGATGGTTTAGGGTTTTCTGATGTAGTACTATCTTTATCCTCGGAAGAAGTATAAAGATTCATAGTTTCACCAAATTTATTTATTTTAAAACTTAAATCTTTATAGTTATCAGTCTTTAATGTAATGGTGTTTAAACCTTCCTTAAAAGCACTTGGATTAACTTCAAGACCAGTTAGGGAAAAAGAAAAAGTATTTTCTTTACTTACATCAGTATCCTTATTATATTTAATTTCATTTATTAAAACTTCACCTGATGAATTTAGTGCTTCTCTATATAAATTTACTGATTTCCACTCATCATCTGTTTGAGAAATAAAACTTATTCTACATTTCATGAAATCAGAATAAAATTTGCTGTATTCTACCTTTTCAACTGTAGGTAGTAATGGTTTTGTTGAATCTGTAGATGAATTATCATTTGTATTATCAGAAGTTGAGGATTTTATTTCTTCTTGGCTTACAAAACTTCCGTCTTTATTTATTTTTATTTTCATAGTATTATAGCTATTGGCTTTAATAAGGATGGTATTGATATCCTCAGTAAATGCACTTGGATTAAGGTCAAAGCCTAACAATCCAAAGCTATAGCTATCTCTTTTATCCACAGTTTCCACGTTATCGTACTTAATTCCATTAACTGTTATGTCATTTGTAGCATTTATGGCTTGTACATATTTTTCAAACTTAGGAAACTCTTCTTTAGATGTTCCAGGAAAACTAATTCTGTACTTATCATAACTTTCCCAAAATTGACCAAGTTCTGTACTTTCAATTTTAGGCAATGAAGATACATTGATGTACTTAGAATCACTGTTATTTGAATCTGACATTGAAGCATTACCTAAATCAGCATTATTTGTAGCTGCAAAGGCTATTTGAGGGGTAGCACCTGCTATTAAAGTAGCAGTTACAAGAGCACTTATACCTTTATTAAATCTTTTTACATTTTTCATATGACCACTCCTTGATGTTATATTTTTATATACATTACTTTAGAATTATAAAAACATAGAGATATATTTTTAGATTTTTAAAGTAATACAATGAGATTTTTATTTCTTTGACTATTAATTAAATTCATATACATTGGCTAAATGATATCAATTTTCAATTGAAACTTCTTAAAGGATTTTTAGATTTTTTATAATTTTTTTAGGTTATTTTTAAAAAAATTATAAAATTAGTTAAAAAATTAGGGATTTACTTAAAAATGATATATAAGGGATAGCTTCAAAAGATAGAGGCATAATTATATGTAGCTAGTAAAATAATGTTTTTATATATTCTAATAAACAATTAAACAATTTTCATCGTATTTAAAAATAACATTCATTGTAGAATCAATACAAGAATTATTAAGAATGTAGGGAATTAATAATTTTTATATACTATTGTTAAATTAAGCTCATAGAAAGTTATAAAAGTGAATTATTATGCTTTATATATAATAGTTTTACGTTTTACTTTTAATAGAAAGTTATTATAAATTATAGAAATAATTTTTTTACCTTAATAAAACCTACATTTATATTAGAAGTTAATTTTAAAAAAGCTATAAAAAGATAATATACAACATTAAAACACGAACTATTATGATGAAAAGTAAAAATAAGTTTATGAAAAAGTAATTATAATATTAAATTTAAAAATCTTTAACTTAATAATTTAAATGCAACAAATGAAATAAATTAATGTTAATAATTGCGAACAGAAGTGAAAAAACTAGCATATTATAGAAAGTATTAGTGAAAATCAATAAAAAAATAGGTAATATAAATTTCAAATGAAGGATTGACAAAAATAACTTGCATGTTATACTAAGAAATAGGTTGTACTATTATTGTGGAATAAAAATTTCTAAGAGTGGAAATTAAAAATAAAAAAATGTAAAATACGAACGAAAGGGGCATAAATCTAATGGATATACAAGTAAGAAAGTTTAAGAAGGTAATGGTAGCTAATAGAGGGGAAATTGCTATAAGAGTATTTAGAGCATTGTCAGAGTTAGGTATCAGAACAGTAGGTATATATTCAAAAGAGGATAAATATTCATTATTTAGAACTAAAGCTGATGAATCATACTTAATTGGCAAGAATAAAGGACCAATTGATGCTTATCTAGATATGGAAGAGATAATAAAGGTAGCTAAGGCTAAAAATGTAGATGCAATACATCCTGGGTACGGTTTATTATCAGAGAACCCTAAGTTCGCTAAAATGTGTAGAGACAATGGAATAGAATTCATTGGACCAGATGCAGAAACAATGGAAAGAATGGGAGACAAGATTAGTTCCAAGATTGTGGCTAAAAAATGTAATGTTCCTATAATTCCAGGTGTTGAGGATGCTATAGCTACACCAGAGAAGGCAAAGGAAATAGCAGAAGAAATAGGATATCCAGTTATTTTAAAAGCTGCTAATGGTGGCGGTGGTAGAGGAATGAGAGTTGTTAATTCCTCAGAAAATATGGAAAAAGAATTTAATGAAGCTATTAGAGAGTCTAAAAAAGCCTTTGGAGATGAAAAGATATTTATAGAAAAATTCCTTAGAAATCCTAAGCATATAGAAGTTCAAATTTTAGGAGATGCTTATGGAAATATAGTTCACTTATATGAAAGAGATTGTTCTCTTCAAAGAAGACATCAAAAGGTAGTAGAATTTGCACCAGCTTTCTCATTAGAAGCAAAATTAAGAGAAAGTATCTTAAATGATGCTATTAAGTTGTCTAAAGAAGTAAATTATAAAAATGCTGGAACTTTAGAATTCTTAGTAGATGAGAGTGGAAATTATTACTTTATAGAAATGAACCCAAGAATACAGGTTGAGCATACTGTTACTGAGATGATAACAGGAATAGATATAGTTCAATCACAGATATTAATAGCAGAGGGTCACCCCCTAGCTTCAGAGGAAATAAATATAAAATCTCAGGATGATATTGAAGTTAGAGGATATGCAATACAGTGTAGGGTAACTACAGAGGATCCAAGCAAAAACTTTATGCCTGATTACGGAAAATTAGGTGTTTACAGAACAGGTTCAGGTTTTGGAATAAGACTAGATGGTGGAAATGGGTTCTCAGGAGCTGAAATAACACCATACTATGATAGTTTATTAGTTAAAACAACAGCTTGGGATAGAACCTTTGCAGGTGCTGCTAAAAAGGCAGTAAGATCCTTAAAAGAAATGAGAGTAAGAGGTGTTAAAACTAACATTGCTTTCTTAATTAATATATTAAATCACGAAACATTTATTGATGGTAAATGTTATACAAAGTTTATAGAAGAAACTAAAGAGTTATTTGAAATAAAAGAGGGTAAAGACAGAGCAACAAAGGTACTGAAATATATAAGTAATGTAATAGTAAATGAATCAGTTGGTCAAAAACCAGAATTTGATAAAATAATTCTTCCTAAAACTAAGGGAATTGAAGTGGTAGGAAATAGAGATTTACTATTACAAATGGGTGCTAAGGACTTTACACAAAAAATATTAACTGATAAAAAGCTTTATGTAACAGATACAACTATGAGAGATGCGCACCAATCATTGTTTGCTACAAGAATGAGAACTAATGATTTAGCAAAAATTGCACCATATGTAAATGAAAATATGTCAGAGTTATTTTCAGTTGAAGCATGGGGTGGAGCGACTTTTGACGTTGCATACAGATTTTTAAAAGAATCTCCTTGGAGAAGATTAGAAAAATTAAGAGAGCTTATGCCAAACACTCTTATACAAATGCTTTTAAGAGCATCTAATGCTGTAGGATATAAAAACTATCCAGACAATGTTGTAAAAGAATTCATAAAGGTATCTGCTGAAAAAGGTGTAGATGTATTTAGAATCTTTGATAGTTTAAACTGGGTAGAAAATATGAAGATGCCTATAGAAGAAACTCTAAAGACTGGAAAAATTGCAGAGGTAGCTATGTGCTACACTGGTGATATATTAGATCCAAATGAAAAGAAATATACTTTAGAATACTATGTAAAAATGGCTAAAGAAATAGAAAGTTTAGGAGCTCATATTTTAGCAATTAAGGATATGGCAGGTTTATTAAAACCATACCAAGCTAAGATTTTAATATCTGCACTTAAGGAAGAGGTTAAAATTCCAATCCATCTTCACACTCATGACAGTACAGGAAATGGAGTAAGTACAGTATTAATGGCAGCAGAGGCTGGAGTTGATATTGTTGACTTAGCAGTTGAATCAATGTCAGGACTTACAAGTCAACCATCTATGAACTCTGTTTTAGAAGCTCTTAAAAATACAGAAAGAGATACAGGCTTAAATGGAGATGAAGTTATTAAGGTAAGTGAATACTTTAAGGGTGTAAGAAAAATATACTCTAAGTATGAGCCAGAATTAAAAACACCTTCTTCAGAAATTTATAAACTTGAGATACCAGGAGGACAATACTCAAACCTATTACCACAGGTTAAGAGTTTAGGACTTGAGGATAAATTTGAAGATGTTAAGCAAATGTTTAAAGAAGCTAATATGTTAATGGGTAACATTGTTAAGGTAACACCATCTTCTAAGGCTGTAGGAGATATGGCTATATTTATGGTGAAAAATGGATTAACTCCAGAAAACATTAACACTAAGGGAGACTCTTTATCATTCCCAGAATCAGTAGTAGATTACTTTAAGGGTATGATGGGGCAAATTGATGGAGGATTCCCAAAGGATCTTCAAAAAATAGTTCTAAAGGGTGAAGAACCTATAACAGTAAGACCAGGACAATTATTAGCGGATGAAAACTTTGAAGCTATATCACAGCATATAGAAAATGAATTAAAAGTTGGTCCAAATAGTAGAAATATATTAAGTTACGCATTATACCCTAAGGTATATGATGACTTTGCTAAATATATAGATGTTTATAATGATGTAAGTAAACTGCCAAGTGATGTATTCTTCTATGGTTTAAGTAAAGGTGAAGAAACTGAAATAGAAATAGAAGAAGGAAAAACATTAGTAATTAAGCTTATTGATATTTCAGATCCAGATAAAAAAGGACTTAGAACATTAAGCTTTGAAATCAATGGTAGTGTAAGAGAAATAGAAATTCAAGATAATAGCTTAGAAGTACAAGAGGACAGAAAACTAAAAGCAGATCCAAGTGATAAGATGCAATTAGGTTCTTGTATACCAGGTACAGTAAGTAAGATTCTTGTTAAAGAGGGAGATAAGGTTAAGCCAAATCAACCAATAATTATTGTGGAAGCTATGAAGATGGAAACTACAATTGTTTCTAACGTATCAGGAACAGTAGAGAAAATTCATGTAGCAGAGGGCAATAAAGTAATAGAAAATGAGCTATTAGTTAAATTTAAATAAATAAGATCTAAATAAGATTCTACATTTCTAATAAGGGTTATGTTTATACTATAATGAATGTTACTTTTAAATAGAATGAAGATTGTTTAGTAGGTTAAGTAAATAAACTTACCTAAGGGTAATTATAATTATCCTTAGGTAAGAAAATTACCATAAGTTATATAGAAGAATAATTTAATAGTAATTAAAAAAATATAAATTTTAATTATAAATAATAGAATATATGTTCACAAGTGGTATAATAAATAGTAGAATATTATAATATTCTACTATTATTTTTTTGAAAATAATTTAATATTTTTGAATTACTATAATTAAATTATAAAAATACTGCTCAATAGGGATGATTAAGAAAGTTTAAAATGTAGAATATTAGGAGTAGATATTTTAAATTAAGGAGAAACTGATGGAAGGGAAAACCCATGTTGGATTAGGTATTTTTGCTTATGTATTTTCTTGGGGAAAATTACCCGGGAAATTTAACATAATAGGTCTAATAATAGCGGCAATAATAGCATTACTTCCAGATATCGACCACCCTAAGGGCATAATTAATCAATATATACTGCCTATAAAAGATAAAACTACAAAAATGTTTATTTATATATGTATAGCTAGTGTAATTTTGTGGCTAGATTACAATTATTTTAAGGAACCAGCACTACAATGCTTAAGTATGTTTTTATTTTGCGCTGGCGTAAACTCTCATAGAAACGGAATAAGTCATAGTTTAGCTGGTCTTACTATATTTACTGTTATAGCATCTTATTTTGGAGAAAAGTATAATGCAGACTTTGTAGTAACTGCTGTATTTTTAGGATACGGAAGTCATTTAATAGGAGACATGTTTACTAAGCATGGGGTCCCTTTATTATATCCTTTTAGCAACAAAAAGTATAAAATGCCTTTAACCTATAAGGTTGGATCAAAGGATGGAAAGTTAATAGAAAAATTTTTATTACTAGCTATCTTTGGATATATACTTTACATTCTAACTGGACCGGAAAGGATGATGTGGTATGTTTGATTTTGAATATCAGTTAAAAATTTTACCTGATAAACCTGGAGTATATTTTATGAAAAACTCCTTAGGTGAGGTTATATATGTTGGAAAAGCTAAGGTTTTAAAAAATAGAGTTAGGCAATATTTTCAGAGTAATAAAAATCATGGTGAGAAGGTTAAAGCCATGGTTAAGCATATTGCAGAGTTTGAGTATATAGTAACTGATTCTGAAGTTGAAGCACTTATATTAGAGTGTAATTTAATTAAGAAATATAGTCCAAGATACAATATTTTATTAAAGGATGATAAATATTATCCTTTTATTAAAATAACCATAAAAGAGGAGTTTCCTAGAGTATTTATTACTAGAAACTTTGTTAATGATGGAGCTAAATATTTAGGACCATATACTGATGGAAAAGCGGTATATGATATTATGGAATTGATAAAAAAAATATTTCCTTTAAGAACATGTAAAAAGAATATAAAGGAAACTAATAAGCCAGATAGACCATGTTTAAATTATCATATTGGAAAATGCTTATCTCCTTGTGGTAAACATATTTCAAGAGAAGAGTATGGAAAGAAAATCAAAGAGATAATGGATTTATTAAATGGAAAGAATAAGTCTATAGTTGAAGAATTAAAGAAAGAAATGAGTATTGCCTCAGAAAATCTTAATTTTGAAGAGGCAGCACAATTAAGAGATAAGATTTTAGCAATAGAAAAGATTTCAGAAAGACAAAGAATAGTTTCTGATAACTTTAATAATGAAGATTTTATAGATTTTTATAAGGATGAGAAGGATACCTGTGTGCAAATTTTCTTCCAACGTGATGGAAAAATAACAGGTAGAGAGCACTTTACTCTTGAGAATACAGCAGATATAGAGGATGGAGAAGTACTTACAGAATTTATAAAGGGGTTCTATGGAGGTACAGCATTTATTCCTAAGAATATATATGTATCAGTTTTAAATGATGAAGAGATTATAGCTCAGTGGCTTTCTCTAAAGGCTGGATACAAAGTTAATATAAAGGTTCCGCAAATTGGAGAAAAGAGAAAAGTTTTAGAAATGGTAAAAAATAATGCCAAAATTACCTTGGAGCAATTCAAGGAGAAGATCGCCTTGGATAAAGCTATTCAGGATAAAGCTTTGCAGGAATTAAGAGATGCAGCAGGATTAGAAGAGATTCCTAAGAGGATAGAATCCTATGATATATCTAATATAATGGGTATGGATTCAGTAGGAAGTATGGTTGTATTTGAAAATGGAAAGCCTAAGAATAGTGATTATAGAAGATTTAAAATAAATACTGTTCAAGGTGCAAATGATTATGATAGTATGCGTGAAATATTACAAAGAAGATTTACTCATGGACTTGATGAAATAAGAAAACTTCAAGAAAATGAAATGAATATAGATGCAACTAAGTTTTCTATGTTCCCAGACTTAATCCTAATGGATGGAGGAAAAGGGCAAGTTAATATAGCTTTAGAGGTTTTAAATGAATTAAATATAAGAATTCCTGTTTGTGGCATGGTTAAGGATGATAAACATAGGACAAGAGGATTAATTTGTGATAATATAGAAGTTCCATTAAAAAATAATTCTCAAGCTATGCATTTAATTACAAGAATTCAAGATGAGGTTCATAGATTTGCTATAACATATCATAGAAGTTTAAGAGATAAGCGAACTTTATTATCTGTATTAGAAGGTATACCTAATATAGGAGAAAAAAGAAGAAGAGAACTTCTTAAGAAGTTTGGAAGTGTAGATAATATAAAGAAGGCTTCTTTGGAAGAACTTATGGATACGCCTTCCATGACTGAAAAGTCTTCAATTAGTTTAATAGAATACTTTAAAGGAAATGTAGAGTATAATAAGATTTAAAGACTAGAACTTACTTTTAAAAAATAGTAAGATTATAATATAATATGCGGAGGATTAAGGTTTAATTTTTAGGATTATATGGGCATAATAAAAATAAAAGCTTTAATTTACAAAGCATATAAAACTACTTTAATATAGCTACTTAATTTTAAGAATTATCTTAGTATAAAGTAAGAAAGTTTTAATAGTAGCAAAATTCTAACATAAGATTGTTATTGATATGTAACATGGTATAATAGCTATGAACATAAAAAAAACAGTGTGTCCTATTGATTTTATACGGATAGGAGGGAGACAAATGGAAAGATTTTCAGTGGATTTACATACGCACAGTATTGTTAGCGGTCATGCTTATAATACTTTATTTGAGAATTTAGATTATTGTGCTAAAAATGATATAAGAGTATTGGGAAGTACAGAACATGGACCAAGTATGCCAGGTGCTCCACACTACTATTATTTTTCTAATATGAGAATATTACCTAGAGTTGTTAATGGTGTAATCTTGCTAAGAGGTTGTGAAGCTAATATAATTGATAGGGACGGTAATTTGGATATACAACCATGGTTACAAGAAGGGCTAGATTATGTTATAGCAAGTTTCCATGAACCTTGCATAAAGCCAGGTAATATTGATGAAAATACAGAGACTATTCTTAAGGTAATGGAAAATCCTTATGTAGATATTATAGGTCATTCAGGTAACCCTGCGTTTCCTATTCATTTAGAGGAATTCGTTAAAAAAGCTAAGGAAAAAAATAAAATAATAGAACTTAATAATAGTTCTTTTGTAACATCCAGAGCTGGTAGTGAAAAAAACTGTATTAAGATAGCAAAGCTTTGTAAGGAATATGGAGTAAGAGTAGTTGCAAATAGCGACGCTCATTATTGTGGTCAAATAGGAAAATTTGATGCAGTAAGAGAGGTATTAAAGGAAATTGCTATGCCAGAGGAACTTATAATCAATACAGATTATAAAGAAATTCTAAGATATTTAAAAGCAAAGGGGAAATTACCTGAGCTTACAATTTTAAAGCATAGCGTAAAGTTTAATAAGGAATAAACGAAACTTAGTATAACTAGTTTAGCATTTTATAGTATATGTACATATACTAAGTATTGAAAATAATTTGCAAGTTTATAAGGAGTAAGGGATGTTTCAAAAAGAAGTTTTTATACAAGGTCTTGAAGGAATATTAGAGAAATCTGATATAAATTTTGATGTTCCTATGAAAAATCATACAACTTTTAGAGTTGGTGGTAATGCTGAGATTTTTGTAACACCTGAGAGTTATGAAGAGGTAAGAAATATAATTAAGCTTTGTAAAACTCATAATATGCCTTATTATATCTTTGGTAAGGGGTCAAACATATTAGTTAAAGATGGTGGTATAAAGGGTGTTGTAATTAAACTAACTAAATTAAAAAACATAAGCTTTGAGGAGAATAAGGCAATAGCTCAGTGTGGTGCTTCATTAATAGAAGTATCTCTAGCTGCTGCTGAGAAATCTTTAAAGGGATTAGAGTTTGCATCAGGTATACCGGGTACTGTAGGTGGAGCTGTTGCAATGAATGCTGGTGCTTATGATGGAGATATTTCTAAAGTAATAGAAAGTGCTTTAGTAATTGATGATAAAGGGAATATAATATCATTAAATAAAGAAGAATTAGAACTAACTTATAGAAATAGTATAGTTTCTAGAAAAGGATATATTGTTTTAGAAGCAACATATTCATTAGAAAAGGGAGACTATGCAGAAATAAAAGAAAAGATAGCTGGATTCTCAAAAATGAGAAGAGAAAAGCAACCACTTGAATACCCTTCAGCTGGAAGTACTTTCAAAAGACCAGAAGGATATTTTGCAGGTAAGTTAATTCAGGATTCAGGATTAAAGGGATATTCTATTGGAGAAGCTCAGGTATCCGAAAAGCATTCAGGCTTTGTAATTAATAAAGGGAATGCAACAGCAACAGAGATTTTAGAGCTAATTCATAAGGTGCAAGATATAGTATATAATGACTATAATGTAACCTTAGAAACTGAAGTTAAAATTTTAGGTGAAGATTAATTAGTTTGAAATAAGATTAAAAATTTATGTGATTTTACAAAAATAACTCTTTTTAAGTTTTACGCTTAAAAGAGTTATTTTTTTGAAGTAAAATAGAATTTTAATTGAAATTTAGGAAAGCATATAGTATAAATAAACTTCATGCATATTATAAAATATATGGGTAATTATGATATAATAAAAATGAAAATTAAATTACAAGGCAGAAGGGGGTAAGGCATATGAGATTTGTAATAATAACGGGTTTATCCGGTGCAGGTAAAACACAAGCTGTAAGAGCCTTCGAGGATTTAGGATACTTTTGCGTAGATAATTTGCCACCAACTTTAATTTCAAAGTTTGTAGAAGCATGTTCTAGAGGAGAAGGAAAAATAGAGAAAGTAGCTTTAGTAATAGATATTAGAGGGGGAGCTTTCTTTGACGATATAATAGAGAGTTTTAATATACTAAAAAACTTGGGACATAAATTAGAAGTACTTTATTTAGAAGCTCAAGATGAAGTTTTAGTAAAAAGATATAAAGAAACTAGAAGAAAACATCCATTAGCACCAGATGGAAGAATAACTACTGGAGTTTCGAAAGAAAAAGAAAAATTAAGAGAACTTAAGGATATGGCAGATAATATAATTGATACTTCTAAATTATCTGCAAGACAGTTAAGAGAAAAAATAACTGAAATTTATGGAGAAGAGGGACAAATAGAAAAGGAATTGATGATTACTGTATTATCCTTTGGATTTAAATATGGTATTCCTGTAGATGCTGACTTAGTATTTGATGTTAGATTTTTACCAAATCCTTTTTATATTAAAGAGCTTAAGCCATTCTCAGGTAATGATGCCTGTGTAAGTGATTACGTGGTTTCCTTTGATGAAACAAAAGAATTTTTAAATAAATTAAGTGATATGCTAGAGTTCTTAATTCCTTATTATAAAAAAGAGGGAAAGAGACAACTTATAGTGGCTATAGGATGTACAGGTGGTAGACATCGTTCAGTAACTATAGCTAATAAAATTTATAAAACATTACAAAGTAAATCCTACGCTGTAAGTATTGACCATAGAGATATTGAAGAGGATTTTAATAGAGGAGTTAGCAAGCTATGAAGCTAAGTTTTTGGTTAAAGCATAAAATAGGAATTAAAAGATGGATATTCATGGGATTCCTATCACTTATGTTTATAATATGTGGAATGCTTATTGCTGTAACACCTAATAGTACACAAGAAAAGATAATACTATCATTGTTCTTTGTGTTATTAGGTAGTGTGGGTATTATTTTAGCTGCAATAAAGACAGTAAATGCTATAGTTAAAACAATAAACCTTGAAATGTGCAAGGGTAAGGTAAGCTCTAATGAAATAATGGGGAAAGTTATGGAAAAGAGGAGTTTATCTAAAGGGCCTAAAATAGTTGTAGTAGGTGGTGGAACAGGATTATCTACCATGTTGAGAGGAATTAAAAAATATACATCTAATATTACTGCTATTGTAACCGTTGCTGATGATGGTGGTGGTTCTGGAGTTTTAAGGGAAGACTTAGGTATGCTTCCCCCTGGAGATATCAGAAACTGTATTTTGGCTTTAGCTGATACAGAGCCTGTTATGGAAGAACTACTGCAATACAGGTTTAAAGATGGTGCATTAAAAGGACAAAGTTTTGGAAATTTATTTTTAGCAGCTATGGATGGAATATCAGATAATTTTATGGAAGCAGTTCAAAAAATGAGCTCAGTTTTAGCGGTAACAGGAAATGTACTTCCAGTTACTTTAGAGAATGTTAAGATAAAAGCGGTCTTAGAAAATGGGAAAGTAGTACAAGGTGAATCTATAATTCCAAGTACAGCTTTACAAGAAAAAAGTAGTATAGATAAAATTGTTATGGAACCAGGGAATGCAGAAGCATTACCTGAGGCAGTTTCAGCAATTATGAATGCTGATGCAGTTATATTAGGGCCAGGAAGTTTATATACAAGCGTTATTCCTAATTTACTAGTAGATGGTATTAGAGATGCATTAGAAAGCACCTTAGCTCTTAAGATGTACGTTTGTAATATAATGACTCAACCAGGGGAAAGTGATAATTATACAGTATCAGATCATGTGAAGGCTCTACAAAATCATGGTGGCAAATATATAATAGACGATGTTATAGTAAATACTGGTGAAGTAAGTAAAGGACTTAGAGATAAGTATTTAGATAAGGGATCAGAATTAGTATTATTAGATAAGGATAAACTACAAGAATTAGGTGTAGGAATTATACAAGGCAATTTTGTAAAAATAAAAAAAGGTTATTTAAGACATGACACAGAGAAGTTATCTGATATAATAATGAGTGCAATATTAGAAAAAAACTTAGAGGATATGAAAAGTAGAGCTTATCTATCAAGTAAGTTAAAAGAAATAAAGAAAAGTAGGGAGTAGTAATAGTTATGTCATTTTCAGCAAAAGTTAAAAGAGAAGCATGCAGAGTACCTATTACTAGCAAAGAAGAAGCCATTTCTGTTTTATCTGGTATTATGAAAGTAAGTGGCTCAATAGCTCTAGGAGCTAATAAGCAAGTAAGCTTTAAAGTAAATACAGAAAATGCTGCTATTGCTAGATTTATATTTAAGGTACTAAAAGAATATTTTGGTATACACACTAGATTATTGGTTAGAAGAAGTAATTCTCTTAAGAAAAACAATGTGTATATGGTTGTTATAACAGAGGATATGAATGTAAAAGAGTTTTTAAAGGAAATAAGAGTTTTAGAGGAATCTGATAGTTTCATTGTAGACTACAGTATACCAAGTGAATTTATTGATACTGACGAAAAGCGTAAGGCATATATAAGAGGAGCATTTTTAGGTGGGGGAAGTATAAGTAATCCTGAAAAAACTTATCATTTAGAATTTGTAACTCATAATGAAAAGTATGCTAACAATCTAAGTAGAGTTGTTAATACCTACGGATTATTTTCTAAAGTAATTCAAAGAAAAAATAGTTTTGTAATATACATTAAAGAAGGAGAGCAAATAGTAGATGTATTAAACATCATAGGAGCTCATACATCTTTGTTATATTTAGAAAATGTTAGAATAATGAAAGAAATGAGAAATAACGTAAATAGATTAGTAAACTGTGAAACAGCTAATTTAAGTAAGACAGTTAATGCAGCTTGTAGACAAATAGAAAGTATTAAGCTTATAGAAAGAGAAATAGGACTTCAAAGGCTGCCACAGAATTTAAGGGAAATAGCAGAACTTAGATTAAAGTATCCAGATGAAGCTCTTAAGGAATTAGGAATGATGCTTGATCCACCAGTAGGAAAGTCAGGAGTTAATCATAGACTAAGAAGAATAGAGAAAATAGCTGGAGAATTAAAAGGCGAGAAGTAAGACACTTATAAAGAAAGAAAAATTAAAATATAAAAGAAGTAAAGGTATAGATAAAGAGATTCAAAGATAAAAAATAAAGATAGAGATAAAGTACAAGATAAAAGAGAAGAGATTAAAATGTTATATAGAGTAAAGAAAATAACTAAAAGATAAGTAGTTGATTTAAAGTTAAAAACACCTAAGAGTAATAAGTTACTTTTAGGTGTTTTCTTGTTTTATTTAAATCGTACTGATATTTAATTTTTATTTAGTCTTGTGCTTGAGGAACTGTTATAAAGCCGTCTGCATTTTCTTCTGATTTATCAAAGGAAATAGTTCCTTCGTCCTTAGTTTTTTTAGCGATATAAAGTAATGCTCCTGATAATGCCCCTAAAATTAAAGCCTTTTTTGTAGTCTTTTTCATAAGATAACACTCCTTCCATGAAATATGTAATAAGAGAAACTAAAACAATAAATACTTTTAAAATTAAGCTTATTGAAATTCTATCCACATTATAAATTTTCTAATACCAATTTTCCATATAAAATATTTATTTTTTATTTTATAAAAGGTTATAAAAAACAAATATATGGATATAGCAAGTTGATTATAAAGGTACTTCATATAAGGCATTAAGCTAATATAATATTTAATTAAAAAATATATAAAAGCTTTAAAAGACTTTCTTATATATAGTATATAAAAAAAATTGTATAAAAAAAAGGGATTAAGTGTTAATAAAGTGAACTTTTTAAGTGAAAATTTTTAAAATAGAGATTTATGGTGTAAAATAGTAAAAAACATAAAAATATAAGGAAACTATTATAAATAGTTTCCTTAATTTTTATGTTTATGTGGAATTAAATAATGTATTTAATTAGAGGACATAATAATATTATTTTAAATTATCGATATAAAGATTATATATAGTGTATAACCCCTATTTTTCACTGAGGGGGAAAAGATAAGTGGTTATACACTATTAATATTCAATCCTTTATTTTATAGAAGGTGAATGACACTTCTAAATTAAGATTCTATTTGAAGAATCTGTTTAATAAACCGTTGAAAGCTGAACCGTGTCTAGCTTCATCTTTACACATTTCATGTACTGTGTCATGGATAGCATCTAAGCCTAATTGTTTAGCTAATGTAGCTAAATCTTTTTTACCTTGACAAGCACCGTGCTCAGCATCTACTCTAGCTTGTAAGTTAGCTTTTGTATCAGCAGCTACAACCTCACCTAATAATTCAGCGAATTTAGCAGCGTGTTCAGCTTCTTCCCAAGCTATTCTCTTGTAAGCTTCAGCAACTTCTGGGTATCCTTCTCTATCAGCTTGTCTACTCATTGCTAAGTACATTCCAACTTCTGTACACTCGCCCATGAAGTTAGCATTTAATCCTTCAAGGATTCTTGGATCTACATCTTTAGCTATTCCTACTCTGTGCTCATCAGCCCAAGCTAATCCTTCAGTTTTTTCTAT
>NZ_FQXP01000022.1 GCF_900130005.1 Clostridium collagenovorans DSM 3089
TCCTTTAATATTTCGACCATGCGATCAAAATATCTTATGCGGTATTACTCCTCCTTTCGGAGGGCTATCCCCCACTTACAGGCAGGTTGCCCACGTGTTACTCACCCGTCCGCCGCTAATCCGTTCCCGAAGGAACTTCATCGCTCGACTTGCATGTGTTAAGCACGCCGCCAGCGTTCGTCCTGAGCCAGGATCAAACTCTCAATTTAAAAGTTTGATTACTCAGTATTCACTGACTACTTATCTTTCGATAAGATTTTATTTATTACTCAAAGCATTTTACGAGTTGTTTCTTTATTACTCTGTTTAATTTTCAAAGACCATGTTTTTTTCATCGTTTTCTGATGACTTTTTTATGTTACCAAACTTTATTTTATTTGTCAACATTTTTTAAAACTTTTTAACTTTCGTTTAAGTTTTGCTTTTGTCATCTCTCAGCGACAAGAAATATGTTATCATATCAGATTCTTCCTATATGCTTCGAAAAATATAATTATTTAAATTTATGTTTATACTTTCTTATATTTTCTTGTATTTTCTTTTTTTTTCGTATATTGATACACTTGGAGTAGTGTCTATTATTTTTGGCTTTACAGAAATAAAAAAGAACATTTAAATAATGATTTCTCCTTATTCCAATGTTCTAATTACTACTATTCTTTTATATTATATTTATTAAACTACTATTACTCTATCTTATATTTATACTTATGGTTATATAAATACTATTTATAGTATTTTAATTTGTAATTTTCAAAACTTTAAAATATGCATATATTAAATTCATTAAAATCCTATAATATATCTATGAATAAAACTTATTAATAAATATTATTGTACAGTTCCGTTGTAACTATATACCTTACCAAATATATATCTACACTTAAGTCTCATTCAATAATATATTTTAACATTAAAATAGGCTGTAGACCATTTTCTTGTCTACAGCCTGAGGCATTTAATATAGTATATTTAAATGCCTTTATCAAAATATATAAGTTCTAATTAATATACTACATTTATATTAATCATTGAATTCCTTCTATGATGCACATCCTCTATAAATAGAATGAAGATTCTTTAGCAGAAGATATATATACATATTAATTTATTTTAGTTCTGATACTATTTCTTTAAACTTATTACCTCTTGCTTCAAAGTTAGGAAACATATCAAAGCTTGCACATGCTGGTGATAAAGTTATTATATCTCCACTTGTTGCAACTTCTTTAGCTTTTAATACAGCTTCTTCTAATGAATCCACAAGAATCATCGGTACTTCAATGCCCTTTTCCTCTTTAAGTCTATCAAACTGCTCTTTTATTTTACTCTTTGTTGCCCCTAAAATTACTATTGTTTTTATCTTATCATATCCTTCAAAGGCAAGCTTTTCAAAAGGTATGTTTTTATCATATCCCCCTGCTATAAGTATAACTGGCTTTTCAAAAGCTTTAAGTCCTGCAACTGTTCTTGTTGGACTTGAAGCTATTGAGTCATTATAATATCTAACTCCATTAACTTCTCTTACAAATTCACATCTATGCTCAACTCCTGAAAAAGTAGTCGCTACCTTTTTCATACTTTCAATACTTGCATAATCTGAAACTATAGCAAAAGCAGTAAGTAAGTTTTCTACATTATGAATCCCATGTAATTTAACCTCTTCTCTTTTACATACAGCCTTATCTCTTAAGTATAAAACTCCATCTTGTAAATATGAACCATCCTTAACTACATTTTTACTACTGAACTTCATAACCCTTCCCTTAGCTTCTTTATCTAGAGGATTAGTTATATCATTTTCCATGTTAATTACTAATAATTCATCTTCCCCTTGGAACTTGTATATATTCTTTTTAGCATCGACATACTCGTCCATATCTTTATGCATATCTAAATGATTTGGCGATAAATTAGTTATGGCTGCTACATTAGTTGAAACATCCATAGTCATAAGTTGAAAACTAGATAACTCTAACACAACCATATCATTTTCTTTTATCTCTTCTATTTTACTGAATAAAGGAGTACCTATATTTCCACCAACCCAAGTTTTGTATCCATCTGTTTTTAAAATCTCATATACTAAACTTGTTGTTGTAGTCTTACCATCACTACCTGTTATACCTAATGTAGTAGCTGGACAATATTTAACAAACTCCTCCATTTCTGAAGTTATAATAGCACCTGATTCCTTTGCCTTAACAAAAGCTGGATTATCAATTCTCATGGATGGTGTTTTAAACACTACATCAAATCCTGTTAGATCATCTAAATAAGACTCTCCTAATATTAATTGAACATTTTTACTATTAAAATCCTCTACTACACTTTTATCTAACTTATCTATTGTTTTTTTATCTAAAGCTGTAACCTTAGCTCCTAAATTAACTAAGTAGTTAATAAGAGGTATATTGCTAACCCCTATTCCCACAACAGCAACTTTCTTATTTTTAATAAATTCTTTAAACTCATTGAAGTCTCTTTTCATAATATCCTCCCTCAATATAATAAAGCTTTAATTTAACCTTATATATTAAAATTTATAATCATTCAAATATTTTAATTAACGCCTCTTATATTTCTTTACTTCTCTATACTAAATTAAATATGCTTTTTCTACCACATTGTTTACAAATTCATATATTTCCATAAGTAAGCTCAGTATAAATTCTGATTATCCTCTATCAACTATAAGAGTACATATCAATTACCCTCATATGAACATTTATATGTATGTAGTACTTTTACTTCATAAACTCTAATTTAATATAGCTTATATACATACCTATATTTTATATAGAAAACTTATCTTTATAAATCCATATAAATATCCACTAGCTCATACAGAACTAATAATATTAAGATACACCTAAAATAGATGGTAGTAATATTTCTTAATTTTTACCCTAACATTTAATTTTGCTCAATCATCATGAAAATTATAACACTTTTATCTTGCATATGTACATGAATATTAACATATATATCTTCACTTTCCCTTAATAAATTTCTTATATTGTAATACGCTTTTTGCTTATATGATTTTTCTTACCACCCATGATACCATACCATTTTTGTGTATTTTATAATCAAACTCAATATACATATTTAAATCCCACTTTATTTTGTTTTAATTTTCGGAAAATACTTTCTTTTTTATTTTGGTAATTTTTTTCTTGCAAATTTCGACTTTCAGGTGTAATATATGTATGTGCCGTAAAAATATGATATAGATAATTCCCCAAGTATAGGTTAATCATTAACATATCCCCATAATTATCACAAGATGATAGCAACCCCATGATTAACCCCTTATTTAAACCGGATGTAATCCGGTTTTTACTTTTTTTCGCACCTTAGTTACTCTTGTAAATTTATATAAAACATATAAATAATCTTAACCATATCATGAATTCTTTTTAAATACATACATTAGTACTTACCTTTTACACCAAATTACTCATTGTTTCGACTTTATTATACTCATGATTTTTCTTCATATTACTACTTAATCTTGTGTTTTACGTGCTTTATATAGATAAAGCTAAACTACACTTTCCTACTTCTTCATAATTATTTCACTATAACATTCTAAGGATAAGTTAAGTTTATCTAATCCTATATATAATTCTCAAAGTTGATTTCGCTAATCCACAAAGTAAAACCTCTCTCTTCTCTTACCACTTAATACACATAAAAAAGCAGAACTAATAATTTTACTTTTTTATATTTTTAATGCTTTATGCTTTCATTTTTACTTTTTCCTTCTTAATAACTTCTATATTTTATACGCTAAGAAAATCTTTATAAACTATACAATGGAATATACTCAAATAAAGCTCTCTATTAATACCACCTATTCTCAAAATAAAAACCATGCATAAACTGATTTATATTAAAGCAACCCTCAAGTAAAGGCATCTTAATATCATCTTAGTTATACATGGTTTTTTATATCTAAAAATTCCGCTTAATCACTCTGTAAAATTAATTAAACTATAAAATTAATTTCATTCTAAAAGAAATTACTTTATAAAATCACTTACACCATAAAGCTAGTTCACGTTATAATTGAAATTACTTCAAAGTAACTTATACCTTAGAGTTAATCCTAGCATAAGATGAACTATAATATAAATCTAGTTATAATATAAGATTAAAACACTATAAAAACAATTATTTCATAAAGTTACTTACATTATAAAATTAATTTCACCATAAACTCAATTATTTTATAAAACTACTTGTGATTTAAAATTAAAATTCAAGTTTTTCTGCAATGAATTTTTCTAATTCATTTATATTTAATCTTACTTGTTCCATAGTATCTCTATCTCTAACTGTTACACAACCATCTTCTAAAGTATCAAAGTCAATTGTAATACAGTATGGAGTACCTATTTCATCTTGTCTTCTATATCTCTTACCAATACTTCCTGTTTCATCATACTCTACATTAAACTTTTTACTTAACATAGAATATACTTCATCAGCTTTTTCTGATAATTTCTTAGATAATGGTAAAATAGCTGCCTTAAATGGAGCTAATGCAGGATGTAAGTGTAACACTGTTCTAACATCATCATTATCTAATTCTTCTTCATCGTATGCATCAACTAAAAATGCTAATGTAACCCTGTCTGCACCTAAAGATGGTTCAATACAGTATGGAACATATTTCTCATTAGTGTTTGGATCTAAGTAATTCATATCCACACCTGAGTGTTCCATATGTCTCTTAAGGTCGTAATCTGTTCTATCAGCTACACCCCATAATTCTCCCCATCCAAATGGATAAAGATATTCTATATCAGAAGTTGCATTACTATAGAAAGATAACTCTTCCTGAGCATGATCTCTAAATCTAATACACTCTTTGTTTACTCCTAAATTATATAAGAAGTTTAAGCAATATTCTTTCCAAAATGCGAACCACTCTAAATCTGTTCCTGGTTTACAGAAAAATTCAAGTTCCATTTGCTCAAACTCTCTAGTTCTAAATGTAAAGTTACCTGGAGTAATCTCATTTCTAAAAGATTTACCAATTTGAGCTATACCAAATGGTACTTTCTTTCTTGAAGTTCTTTGTACTGACTTAAAGTTTACAAAGATACCTTGAGCTGTTTCAGGTCTTAAGTATAATTCAGCTTTGCTATCCTCTGTAATACCTTGGAATGTCTTAAACATTAAGTTGAACTTTCTTATTTCAGTAAAGTTTACTTTTCCACACTTAGGACATACAATACCCTTTTCTTGAATATATTTTGTATACTCTTCATTGCTCCATCCATCAGCACTAGCATATTCAACACCTTCTGCTGTCATGTGATCCTCAATTAATTTGTCTGCTCTAAATCTAGCTTTACAATCCTTACAATCCATTAAAGGATCTGAGAAATTCCCAACGTGTCCTGTAGCTACCCAAGTTTCAGGATTCATTAATATAGCACAGTCTAGTCCTACATTATATGGACTCTCTTGAACAAATTTTTTCCACCAAGCTTTTTTAACATTGTTTTTAAGTTCAACACCTAGTGGGCCGTAATCCCAAGAGTTTGCCAATCCTCCGTAAATTTCTGAACCCGGAAATATAAATCCTCTAGTCTTACATAGTGATACTATCTTCTCCATAGTCTTTTCAACTGCCATAGTATAAACCTCCATTTCAAAATTATATATTAAATAATTTACAATTTCTTTTATATAAATTTTATTTATTAACTCATATTTTAGTTTATTATATTTAGATCTCTTAACTATACTTCACTTATATCTCACTTATTATATTTAAATCTTTTAATTACATTTCATCTATATATCACATATGTTTTAGTAATTATATTTAAATACCTTAACTATATAATTCTAAGAAGTCAGCATTAATTAATTTTACAAGTCTATGTTTTTTATTATAAGTCTTCATTGTTTTACTTTCCTGTAAACTTATAAAGTAACTCTATTAATTAAGTGCTTTAAATCTTTTTATTAATTCTTTTTATTAATTCTTTTAATCACTTTAGCTTTTAAGCTCTTTTGCTCTTTTGCTCTTTTGCTCTTTTGCTCTTTTGCTCTTTTAAAGATTATTATTGTAAAATTAAAAATAATCAACATTTTTAATTAATTTTAATCCACATTGTGAATAAGTCTAAATATCTTTTGTGGATAAAAATACTTTTCAGTGGATAAAAGCGCTTTTTAAGAAAATCACTCTCATAATATATAAACTAATATTCTACATTTGCATTATTCTTTGTATATATTCTATGATAAATGTTACATCTAAACAGAGTTAAGATTGTTTATTAGAATATATAGTTAGAAAAATTAAAATATAAATAAAAATAAAAAAAGCCCTTACCTTAAAGGGACGAAATATCATTCCGCGGTTCCACCCTTCTTGGCAATAGCCCTACTTTCAAAGCAATTACTCAAAAGCTCCCTTCGTAATAAAGCCTTAACTGTTTTCACCATCCACAGCCTCTCTAAAAAAACTATTATTACTACTCTTCTTTATCATCGTAAAATATAAAATTTGAATTTCATTTTATCAGAAACTCTATAAGTTGTCAATGAATCCATACCGTACTTATAGTCTATTATAACTGCATAATACATGATATATTTAGTTTACCATTAATATTCAAGAATATTCATTTTACAAATTTTTATAATTTTAAAAATCATTGCTTACCCTCTATTTTTATGTAAGCCTTGAATCATATATAGATTCTAATTAATATTAAACATTTCGAATAACAGTACCATTTATCCTATAATGAACGTAACTTCTAAATACAATAAAGATTCTTTATTAGACTATATATCTTCTTTAAAAAATTCTCTTAAGAAGTATATATCTAAATACAAGAAAGCTACTACACTCAGCGATGATTCTTAGTTATAGTAGCTTATATATATTAGTTACATTATTGTGCTACTTCTAGAATCTTAAAACATATTATTTTTTAAGATTCATTATTAGAATAAAAAATCCATTATAATCTAATTTAAAACACAGCTTGTTAAATACTCCAAGTACTCCCCTCACTTTAAGAAAGTACTTTTAATTATATTGCCTCTTTATTTAATAGAATACTTACGTATCAATGTTAAGGTTAATACTCCTCCAGATAAAACAAATAAGAGTGCTACAAGAAAAATCATAGTGAAGTTGTCTCCAGTTTCCGGAGTATTCATCTCAGAATGATTTGATTTTGTAGGTTTTATTATGGTAAACTCTGTATTAGCAGAACCAGTTGATGATACAATACTTATCCTATACTTACCTGTGTTAAGTGTTTTAACAAAATCTTTATTTAACGTAACAATAGTACTACCTTCTTTAAGTGTATAATTGCTTGATAAAACTTCACTTCCATTCAAAAGAACCATTTGAAAATCTTTTATATCAGCATTAGACTTAAAAGTTATCTCTTGATCATGTTTAATAGTTTGATTTAAACCTTCAATAATTTTGGGCACTATCTTCAACGTATTAATTGCATTCTCGATTGCAGCAGCATATCCATCAACAAGTTCTTGCTGTGTAATATTCTTACCTCGAACAACAGCATTAATTGCAACTGTTACAGCAGAAAAATCCTTGTAATCCTCTTTCCTTAAG
>NZ_FQXP01000013.1 GCF_900130005.1 Clostridium collagenovorans DSM 3089
AATGGCAGCGAGGACATTTTATGTTTGTTTTGTTCATTGCTCTTCTCTCCTTCGGGGGAATATTTTGTCTTAGGAAAACTTAGTATACTTCTAATGTGAGAGAAGTGCAATGTTCATATAACTTAACAGAACGTTTAGTAATAAAGGGGGATAAATATGAATATAGCAATTCTAATAGGTGTTGATTCTTATAATATACCCGGAAATAATTTACCCGGATGTATAAATGATATTAATCTAATGAGTGAATTAGTAAAAAATTTAAATAAGTTTGATGATATATTAATATTAAATGAAAATTCAAATACAAGAACAACCAAAAATAAAATAATTGAATTTTTTAAAAAATATGATGATAATGAAAACTTAGTAGATGATTTCTTTTTCTACTTTACAGGTCATGGAAAATCCGACGAAAATGACTTTTACTATCTTTTAAGTGACTGTTCACTTGATAAGTTAAAACAAACATCTTTAGAAAATTCTGAGTTAGATACATGGATACGTAAATTAAATCCTAAAACAACCATTAAAGTTGTCGATGCATGTTATTCGGGTATGTCTTATTTAAAAGATATTAACCCTATGAAAGATATCTTAAATAAAACTACAAAACAAATTAATAACTGTTATTTTATGTATTCATCGCAATTTAATCAAACATCTGGGCAATCAGAAATTAGTTTCTTTACTGCAAGCTTTTTAAATTGTGTATTAAAATCTGATAATGGTAATTTGAGATACAAAGAAATAATAGATTATATTTCTGACGATTTTAAAAAAAATGAACGTCAAACACCTTATTTTGTTTCACAAGGTGATTATACAGAAATCTTTGGAAACATAAACGATGACTTAAAAGATAAAATCATGAGCGTATATAACTCATTTTCAAATAATAAACCAAAAGAAACAAAAGGAAATGAAACTAAGCTTATAGATTTAATAAAAAATGATTCTATGAAATATTGTTCTGAAGAAGAAATGTTAAACAACATACAAAATATACAAAATCTACTTAATCAATATTCAATACACTCTTCTGAACTTAAGAATTTATTTAATTATAAATGTGAATTTCTTGCAGAGTATTCAGACGAAATTGATTTAGTTCCAATCGGTAATTGGATAAAAAAGAATAATAACTATTTTGCTAAACCAACATACCGAAAAGAATCTTATAAAGATATTATACAAGTTAAGAAAAAAAATCCTTATGGTAACCTATTTGGCTCAGCTTTTGCTAACCAAATGTATGAAGATAAAGAAGTAACTAAATATAGGTATATAATAGATGGAATGGAGCTAACACAAGATGTTCCATATAATTGCATGAAAATTTCCTTTATTCCTAACCTCCAAAACTTAAAATATTATTCAACTTACATAATATATGCATTTTCTAAAACAGACATTGTCTTTTTTATTTATACATCATATTATAAAGATATAAACTGGAAAGAGCGTACATTTATCACCGATAATAGCTGGGACATTTTAACAATTAGTGCTAAAGACTTTAATACTATAAAAAACTTTATAAATAAAACAATTTCATCTATTGAAGATATGATACTTTCGGAATTAGAAACAAAATTTAATGCATCAACTTTAGACGAGTAAAAAGGAAGTCACTTTTATTTAAAGTGACTTCCTTTTAGTATTAACTATAATTTTCAATACTTCCTTAAGGTGTCTTTAATGTCCAACCTTCTATATTCCACACGTCTGTTACAATGTCTGCATAGAATTCTGGTTCGTGGCATACTAATAGTACTTTTCCTTTGAATTCTCTTATTGCTTTTTTTAATTCTTCTTTTGCTTCAACGTATAAGTGGTTTGTAGACTCATCTAGGACTAGCCAGTTTATGTCTTGTAACATTAACTTACAAAGTCTTACCTTTGCATTTTCTTCTCCACTTAGAACCATCATTTTGCTTTCAATATGTTCTGTAGTTAAACCACATTTAGCAAGGGCTGCTCTAACTTCTCCATTGCCTAAGCTTTGGTATTCATTCCATACTTCATATAGTGCAGTGTTTCTATTTTATTTCTTGAATTATTCTGTTTAAGACTGGTATTTATTTAATACTTTTTCAATAATGATGCTATCTAGATAGCATCAAAGGCAATGATGCACTCTGAATAGCATCATTTTTATATTACTCTAAATATAGATTAATACACAAAATAAAATTCTTAGTTTTAAGCTTCGCTAACACTGTTGTTATTTTAATTGCCTCTGTAGTCTTAGAACGTAAAAAGACTTTACTATTTTTATAACCAGTCTTTTATACTCTACCTTATTCCCTACTTTCTAAGGGACATATTCTTAATTAAGTGTTCAATCTCTCTTTTAATAATTCTAAAACACTTTCATCATCTTCACAATTAGTTCCAAGTTTGCCTCTAAAGGCTTTCGTTAGAATTGATTTTTTTATCAGTTCTACCTGTTCTTCTAATTGAGTAAGTTTTTCTATTTTATCTTCATCTTCAAATATCTTATTTAATATTTCCACAACTATTTTTTGCTTATCAAATTCTATATCTAGTATCTCATATTCCCCTAAAACTTTAGCTGATACCCTTGGCAAATTAATTCCTAATGAATTTTCGTTAGCATATCTAATTAACTCTAATGTTCCTAAAATATAATCTATATATCTAGCTTCAAATTTTTCATTAGCTCTCATAACCAGTATATCTGTGGAGCAAATCCCACTTCTATCAGCTACATCATGTTTATCAAGATAAGGTCTTAATCTACCATAAAGTATGTCTCCTTTATCAAATTTTGTTTTTGTGCTTTTCACATTCTCTGCCATACTATAACTAATAATCCCTATGGACTTGCCCATATTTTCTAATCCTATATATACATCTCCATCTACAGGTTCTTTTTTATCAGTTATAAATCTTATGCATTTTTTTAATTTTATTTTTTTATTACCAAATTTATTAATTATTTTATAAACAACTGCAGATTTTCTCTTTTCAAAATCTTCTCTAGCTTCTTCTATTAATTCATTAGCCTTATCTAGCTTTTCAAAAAGACTTTCTATTTTATTAACAATTCTTTGTTGCTCTTTTAATGGTGGAACAGGACATTTATACTCCTTAATTATCATTTGTGATATATTGGGCTGTGCTCCACCTTTTCCAAGTTCAATGAAATTCTCCTTCTGAGATAATAGATAATAAAACATAAATTTATTATCTATCACTCCTTCATTACACTCTATAGCTGCACATGCTTGATTAGTAGTTGCATCTATTCCTAATATAGCAACTTTACCTATAGTTGCCCCATACATAGCTATCAAAACAGAATCCTTTTTAAATATTTTAGCACTTGAATTATTTATTGCATCCTCTGTTATATTTTCCTCAGCATCATAAATATAGCCATTATTCAATTCACCTGTTTTTATCCATGGTATTTTTCCTTCATAATATTCAGGATGTATTCTAGAAGGTGTTCCTCCCGAGCCCCATTTTCCTAAATACCCCAATTTAATCATAAGCCAATTTTTAGGTATTTCATAAGAGATATCATTAACAACAGCTTCTTCCAATGTAATTTTCTTTTTAGCCATTATTATTCCTCACTTTCAAGAGCTCTTAATTCCTTAATTACGCTCATAAGCAAGTCTGTTGCTTCTTCTAATTTTGCTACTGCTTCTTCTGCACTTTCTATTGGATCTGGTAAGTCTTCATAATCTAGTATTGAATCATCTTTTATAAGTCCTAAATCTAAATTATCATTCTTTTCTTTAATTTGCTCTCTAGTAAACTTATTCCATCTTTCATCTTCAACCCTTTCTCTATCTTCAGCATTATAAGCTTTAACAAATTCATCAAAGTGAGCTTCTTTTAATACATTTCCTTTATTAAATTTTTTCATATTAGTCCTTAAATCATAGAACCATACATCTTTAGTATTTCCTTTATCTTCAGTACCTCTAGTAAAGAATAATACATTAGTCTTTACTCCTTGAGCATAGAAAATACCTATTGGAAGCCTTAGTATTGTATGAAGATTGCACTTATCCATTAAATCTTCTCTTATCTTAGTTCCATCACCTTCTTGGAATAAAACATTATCAGGTAATACTACTGCTGCTCTTGCTTTTCCATCTGCTTTTAAACTTCTATAGATATGTTGCAAAAAATTTAATTGCTTATTTGAAGTCATATATGTTAAATCATCTCTAGTAGCTCTTTCCCCACCTTTCTTAGTTCCAAATGGAGGGTTTGAAAGTACTACATCCAAATCTTTCATTTGCTTTCCTACATTAGTTAATGTATCTCCTAAGATAATATTTCCTTCAATATCATGTAGCATTGCATTCATAAGTGCTAATCTATGAGTTTCATGAACTAATTCGCACCCTGAAAATGCTTTCTTAGTTTGAAAATCTGCCAAGTCTGTATCTAAAGAAAAATAATTGTCATATTTTTCTTTTAAATAATGGTCTGCTGCAATCATAAATCCAAATGTTCCTGCTGCAGGGTCATTACACTTTTCACCTGGCTTTGGATCAACAAGTTTAACCATAACATCAATTAAAACTCTAGGAGTAAAGTATTGACCTGCTCCCGATTTCTTTTCTGATGCATTCTTTTCTAAAAGTCCTTCATAAAGATTACCTAATCCCTCTTCCTTTGCAGAGTACCAGTCTAATCCATCTATTGTTGTTATTATCTTTTCTAAGTTCTTTGGTTCTTCTATATTAGTAGCTGAACCTTGATATATTTGTTGTACTATTCCTGTTGTTTCTTCCCCTAAATGATTTAATAAACTCTTATAGAAAGTTTTAAGTTCTATTCCACTTTTTGATTTTAAATCATCCCACTTATATCCTTCTGGCAACTTACTTTCTGCTCCAGTTTCTTTTGCCATCTTTAAGAATAGAATATAAGTTAATTCAGTAACATATTGATGATATGTTATACCATCATCCCTTAGTACATTACAAAGATTCCAAAGTTTACTTACTATTTCTTGTGTATTCATTATTAGCTAATCTCCTTGCTTGCAAACATATATGTTTTTAATTTCGTAATTATTTCTCCTAGATTTCCATTAAACAGTTTTTCATTAAGTCTGTCAAATCCACCACCTTGAGCTTTAAATGCTCCTGTATCTAATGTTTCTTTATCTATAACTGCTTCTTTTAGCATAACCTTTTCTATTCTATTAATCCAATTTTCCTGATGCTTAGTTAAATAATATTCTCTCTTAATTCTTGCAACAGCTCTTTTAACTCTTTCCTCATTAGATTCTAAAGAACTACCTAATGCTTGTTGTCTAATAAATGCAATTATATCTGCAACTATTTCTTCATGTTTTAAGTCTTTCCATGCTGTCTTCAGATACTCTTCATTAAATCCATTACTATCTAATATTACTCTTAATTGTTTTAGACTTTCCTTGGTTAAATCCTGTGGTCTAGTACAAACAATTTCTAAAGCTTGAATTGTATTTTTATTTTCTTCAATGTAATTTTTAAATTCTTGAATATAGTCTTCTGGTTTCTTACCTTTTCCATATCCCCTAGTATGTGATACTAGTTTATCTTGTGTCTCTGATATTATTATTACCTCATCACTACTATACTTCTCATCAAGATATTCTATTAATGCATTATTACTGATAATTTGCTTAACTGCACTATCTGTATCTGTAGATTTTAATTCTTTTATAAATTCCTCAGGAGTTTTATCATTACATAAACTCTTAAATATTAATTTTTCATTTTCATCTATTAACTTCTTCTTTCTTTGAAGTTTTGCAATAACCTTTTTAACTGTAGCTTCTTTTTCCTCTTCACTATCAGCTCTTTCTAAAGTTTCCTTTAATATTTTAAAGCTAGCTCCTTTACTTGCAGCAACTGGATTCATATTAGTCACATCTTGCAGAGCTTCATAAAGTCTTACACAGTCAAATATCTCAAAGTGATTTTTATTTATTTCATCACAAAGACGAGTTGCCCTTCCTAACATTTGTTCATAAAGTATTCTTGATTTTACTCTTCTTAAGAATACTATTTTATCAATTTTAGGAACATCTATACCTGTAGATAACAAGTCTACTGTAACAACTACATTAGGATATCTTTCATTTTTGAATCTCTTAATTGCTAAATCTGGATCTTTAATTGATCCTGTAATTTTAAGAATAGAATCATCATCAACTCCACCTATAGTTTCTCTAAATATTTCTTTTAATAATCTAACTATCATATCAGCATGAGCATCACTAGCTGCAAATATTAAAGTTTTTCCTTCATCATTTTCTGGATCAATATACCTTGCTACTTCTTCTAATACTACTCTTGTATGTGATTCTATAATTACCTTTTTATTAAACTCATCCACTTCAAAATCAATATCATCTTCAAGCTCAGCACCATTAATAAGTTCCCCTGTAAACTTATTATATTTTGCCACCTTATCACCTTTATTATAATGAACTCCATCTCTTGTAAGCTCAGTTTCTATTAAATGTGGTGGTTCATGGTCTACAAGATATCCATCAATAACAGCATCTCTATAGCTATAATTATAAACAGGCTCACCAAATATCATCGTTGTATGAAGTGCAGGCGTTGCTGTTAATGCAACTTTAAATGCATCAAAGTATTCTATTACCTTCTTATATTTACTTAAGAAATCTCTATTATCTCTCCACTCAACTTCATTATCAGTCATTTCTTTGTCTAAGGTATAACCCCTATGAGCTTCATCTACTATTATGCAATCATAGTCTCCAACTGATGGCACATTAGTTTCTTCTTCGTTATACATTATTCTCTTAACCATAGCTTGTACTGTTGCTATATGAATTTTAGTTTCTTTATCTATTAATTTTTCATCTAACCCATTTATGTTATAAATTTGATTCAATGTTTTTAAATCTTCAATCTTAACTTCCTTGAATGTATCCAGCGCTTGAGTACCAAGAGAAGTTCTATCAACCAAGAAGAGGATTCTTCTATATCTCTTAGTTTTAATTAATCTATAAATCAAACCTAATACAGTTCTTGTCTTTCCAGTCCCAGTTGCCATAGTTATTAATGCTGACTTCTTTCCTTCAATGATAGCTTTTTCTACAGCTTTTATGGCATCAACTTGATAATATCTAAGTCCAATACTATTTTCGCTTTGTAAAAATTCAAAGTTCATATCATCTAGTGACTTATTAGCATTTTCAATATCTTCATTAATCATAGCTTCAAGTTTTTCAGGTGAATACCATCCCTGAAGTACCTTTTCATTATTCTTAGGATTTCTACAATCTAAGAAATGTACACCACTTTTATCTTCTATTTCTTTTATGTACTTTCTACCATTAGAAGTAAATAAAAATGGTACCTTATATCCATTCCACTCAGAAACAACATAATCACTATGTTCTTCCTTAACTCCTTTAGCATAAGTCTTAGTTTCAACCATAGTACCGGCTACATCTTTTGAATACTTTTTAGCTTCAATAAATCCAACAAGTTTTTCTCCAATAAATAAAGCATAATCTACTAATCCATTCTTTTTTTCTTTAGAAGCTGTTGGCCATTCTGCTATAGCTAAATTTCTTCCTTTAGCTGGTCTTGTCCCTTTTGAATATCTAAGATTAGTAGTATCAGCTTCCCATCCTGCTGATTGAAGCTGTGCATCTATTATTCTCCTAGTTTCAACTTCACTTAATTCAATGTGTCTACTAGCTTTTTTACCTTGAATCTTACGCTCTTCTAATTGTTTTTTGTCTTTTTCTTCTGCTCTTAATCTATCAAGTTCAGCTTCTAACGCTTTTACCTTTTCATCATATTCTTTTGCTATATCATTAACATTTTCACCATATTCATTATCTATTGGCATTTCAAAAGGCTTTGGTTCAAAGCTCCAATCACCATATGTTTGCATAAACCAAACAGCTAATTTATATGTTAACTCCAACTGAATCTTTGCTTTTTCTATATCTTCATACCCACTATGAGCTGCACTATTCCTTTTAACTCTTAACATATGAAGAATACTATCAATATCTTCTGGAATTAAATCTTCCTTTTTAAGTAGCTTAATTCTATTATTATGATTGTTCTCATGAGCTATTAGCGTTTCATCAACTTCTTCCATTGATACCATATACTTAACTAATATCTCTCCAAACATACCACACTTAATAAATGTAGTATTGGAATCTATATAAAGGTTTCTTTCTGCTAATCGCCCTAAATTTTCGAGTATCGGCCATCTTTCCTTTAAAAAAGTAAAGTTACTCATATTTATCCTCCCCATATTTATCCCTTAAATATTCTTAAACCATTCCTCATTAATAATTACTTTTTCAACAACTTCAACTTCTACTCCTAACCCTAATTTTTTTAAATGTTTTGCTAGTTCATTACCATCAATTAAATCAATAGGAGTAGCCCCATCCCTAGTAGCTTCTTTTACTGCATCTCTTGAAAACACACCGGTAGTAATTATAAGTCCTTTATCAGCTCTTCCCATCATAGCACCTCTAAAGTCTCTTATAATAGACGAGCCTACAGTTCCATCATATCTTTTAGCTTGAAATGCGACTCTGAAAGATAATACTTCCCCTAATTTTAATATTCCCATACCATCAATTCCACCATCATGACTTTTACCTGTAACTACTACATTATTAAATCCAAGTTCTCTTAGTATCCTCTGACATAACTTTTCAAATTTTTCAGGAGTAATCCCTTTTATTACTTCTAGTAGTCTAGTTTGCCAATTTAAATCATCTACATCTGAGTTACTATCATAAAAAGTATTGTTATTCTTACTTTTTATATTATTCTCATCTTGTTCTTCTTCATCTGATTTAATTTTTGCTTTCTTTTTTACATAATCCTTATTAACTGATTCCATCTTATTTCCTTTATCAGTCAATGACCACACAGCTCTTGCACTTCTTATTATGTATCCAGCATTTTTCAAATAATTCCTAGCCCATGCAGTCCTATAATCTAACTTTGTAGTACTATTTCTATGAATATCATCAATTTCTTCTTCACTTAAATTTAAGATTTCAATTAACTTTTCTCTAATCTCTAAATTAGTAGCAGAACCCCCTAATTGCTTAATTGCTTTAAAACAAGGTTCTATCAATTCATCATACTTATATTTAAACATCAATTTAACCTCTTATATTAATTATTTTTCTACTACTATTTTAACATCTAAACAAAATAAAGGAATAGATCTTCTCTATTCCTTTATTTTTATCTTACCTTTTTGTTTATCTACTCAATTATTTTGAAGATTTTCTTATTACATCTCCATACCACTCATTAAATGGTTGTAAAAACTGTTCTATTTCTAACCATCCTTGTTCTTTCAAATCGAATTCATGAATATACTTACTTGTTACTCCTGGGTCAAATATTCCCCCATCAATTCCATTGTCTTTAATAATCAACAATGGTAAATCCAACATATATGCCATAGCAGCTTCTATCTGATTCCATGGGGTTGCTATATTGTAACATTCAAGAGTCATCTCTTTTTTAGTTTCAGGTTTTTTTATACCTCTTTCAACTTTTATTTGAGTAAACCCTAAAATAATAGCTCCCGTACATTGTTCCATAATTTCTTTTATTGCTTTCATAGGAGTTTCATTCGTGAAATCTGTAACTCCAATTGTTCTTAATTTTATTTCTCTACATTTAAGTATTTCGCTTATCTTATTTACAGTTTCTGTTTCCTCCTCGCTTAAATCCGTAGGCCTACTCAAAAATATATTATACTCTCCGCTCAACTTTCTAAATCCCCCTATTCTATGAATATGTAACATATTTAATTTTATCATATGCATTATGTTATTTTTAATTTCCAATTTTCATAGCTTTATGACAACCCATTAATAAAAAATTAATCAAGATACTATATCCAACCTAATTTCATAAACCTATAAATACCATATTAAATTTAAGTAAACACATACTACTTCTACATCCTCTTATTAATGTATATCAATAAATCATTTATCATATTATTTTAATTTCGCCGCTCACTGCTTCAACTTTAATTACTTTATTAAAACTTATTGGAGTATCAAACTTATCCATTTTATTCATATTAATATATCTATTATTAACTTCTAACACTGGAACACTGCACTTGACTTTTCTATTGTTATTCTCAATTTCAAATTCACCTAATAATATTATTTTAGCCTCACTTATTGAAAATTTTAATATTCCAAGTTTATCACTTTCTTTATTTCGTATTGTAGTCTCCTGAATTATTGACATAGAGAATAGCATTAAATCATTTATAATAGTATCATCTAATTTGCTTATACTATTGTTTTGCAGAATTCTATTTATTCCATTTCTAAATTCCTTAAATGTAAATACTTCTTTTATTACTAAAGTAGTGTTTATCTGCCCTAAATTATCTAACACATTTTTAGTTTTTTCTAAATAATCCTTTACTCCACCCTTTTCTTTATCTCTATGAGCTATAAAATCTCCTAATTCAGTTATTGATCTTATTCCTTTTGCATGTCGTCTTAACATAATTAAAAAACTTACCACATCAGATTCTGAATAATTTCTATCTATAAACTTTTTACATAAATCTTTTATTATTTGCTTTTCTTTATCATCCATTAAATTCGCCCCTAACTATATATAAATTATATCAAAAAGAGTTAGCTTTTACACTAACTCTTTCAAAATTTCACTAAACAAGTTTAGTTGTCCAACCTTCTATATTCCACACATCTGTTACAACGTCTGCGTAGAATTCTGGTTCGTGGCATACTAATAGTACTGTTCCTTTGAATTCTTTTATTGCTTTTTTTAATTCTTCTTTTGCTTCAACGTCTAAGTGGTTTGTAGGCTCATCTAGTACCAGCCAGTTTATGTCTTTTAACATTAACTTACAAAGTCGTACCTTTGCATTTTCTCCTCCACTTAGAACCATCATTTTGCTTTCAATATGTTCTGTAGTTAAACCACATTTAGCAAGTGCTGCTCTAACTTCTCCATTACCTAAGCTTTGGTATTCATTCCATACTTCATCTAATGCAGTGTTTCTATTTTCTTTGCTGCTTTCTTGCTCGAAGTATCCTAGTTCTAGGTAATCTCCTAATTTAACTTCTCCTGAGAAAGGTCTTATTTGCCCTATTAAAGTTTTTAATAGAGTTGTTTTTCCTAAACCGTTAACCCCTCTAATAGCAACTTTTTGTCCTCTTTCTAAGGATATATTAACTGGCTTAGTTAAGGCATTTTCGTATCCTAAAACTAAATCCCTTGTTTCAAATACATATCTAGTTGGAACTCTAGCTTCTTTAAATTTAAAGGTAGGTTTAATTCTCTCTTTTGGTTTTTCTAAGATTTCCATTTTCTCTAATTGCTTTTCTCTTGACTTAGCTCTACCCTTAGTTGAGAATCTTGCCTTATTTCTTGCTATGAAATCCTCTAGTTTTTCAACTTCTTTTTGTTGTTTTTCATAGGCTTGTAATTCTTGTTTACGCTTTACTTCCTTCATATCTAAGAAATGCTCATAAGTTCCTTTGTATCTTGTAATTTCTCCATTTTCAACGTGGTAAATTACGTTTACAACTGAGTTCATAAAGCTCTCATCATGAGAAACTAAGATAAATGCATTTTCATATTCTTGAAGGTATCTCTTTAACCATTCAATATGTTCTACATCTAAATAGTTTGTAGGCTCATCTAGTATTAATATCATAGGATTTTCAAGTAATAATTTAGTTAATAATACCTTGGTACGTTGACCACCTGATAATTCATCAACCTTTTTATCTAATCCTATTTCTCCTAATCCTAAACCATTAGCTACTTCATTTATTTTTGCATCTATTGTATAGAATCCACTAGTTTCTAAAATACTTTGGATGTCTCCAACGTCTTCCATAAGCTTTGCTAATTCTTCTTCATTAACATCACCCATTTTTTCATATATACCAATCATCTCAGCTTCTAAATCAAACATTCCTTTGAAAGCACCTCTTAGTACTTCCATAATTGTTTTACCATTTTCAAGTTCACTATGTTGATCTAAATATCCATATGTAATTCTATTGCACCATTGAACTTTTCCTTCATCAGGCATAAGTTTCCCTGTAATTATATTAATAAATGTACTTTTACCTTCTCCGTTAGCACCAACAAATCCAACGTGCTCACCCTTTAATAATGTAAAAGAAACATCTTCTAAAATACTTCTACCGCCAAAACCATGACTCACATTTTCTACTGAAAGTATACTCATCACACATCTCCCTTTAATTAAAAATAAACTTATACAAAGCAATTATTAATATATCATATATCAATTTATCATTACAATAAATTTCGCTTTCTTTACTATAATAAGTATTAGAATTTTGCATATTCGTAAAATATAGCTGAAATTTATATACTTCTACAACTCAATATAAAATCCTTGTATTAAATAGCAACAATTCAATTTATGTATTAGATAAAGATGTTGAATTTGAATAATAAAAAACAAAGGAAGCCATAGCATTAATAAACTTACATATAACATACTGCATTTATAATTTAATTCTAAATACAGTTTATTATTATATTTATTCTTAATGCTACAGCTCCAATTTATAAATCATATTTAATATTGATGAACTTACCTTATAAATTCATTTGATAATTCAAATCATATTTCAATTGCTAAACTTACATTTAAATTAGTTTATTTCTGAGTCAATTTACTAATTTATCTCTTAATAACCTTATTTAAATTGAATTAATTAACCCCTTCTAATTCTACAATTGAAGTTATTTTCTTAACTACAGCTGGAATTCCAACAGCAGTACTATTAGGTGGAATACTTTTTAGAACTACAGAGTTAGCTCCTATTTTAGAACCCTTTCCAATAACTATAGCACCAAGTACTTTTGCTCCACATCCAATAATTACATCATCTTCAACTGTAGGATGTCTTTTACCTGTTTCTTTTCCTGTACCCCCTAGAGTAACACCATGAAACAAAGTCACATTATCTCCTATTTCAGCAGTTTCTCCTATTACGACACCCATACCATGATCTATAAAGAAACCTCTTCCTATGGTAGCACCTGGATGTATTTCTATTCCTGTAAAGAATCTACCTAACTGAGATATTAATCTTGCTAAAAATAATAGTTTTATTTTGTAAAGACCATGTGCAAGTCTATAAAACAACATTGCATGCACAGAAGGATATAATAAAACCTGTATTCTATTTCTTGCAGCAGGATCTCTTTCCTTAATACTATCTAAATCATATAGAAAGTTTCTAAACATAACTCTTACCCCCTGTATTTTAAAATCCCTTATCTTTTGTTTTAAAAAACATTCATTGATAAATATTTTTCTCCACCATCTGGTGCTACTGTTACTACAACCTTATCTTTGCCGTATTTCTCTAAGGCTTTCATAGCGCCAGCTACATTACCACCTGAGGATATACCTAAGAATAATCCCTCATCACTTACTAATTTTCTAGTATATTCAAAGGCTTCTTCATTAGAAATTGTATATACCTCGTCCACATATTCCTTTTCAAATATTTCTGGTATGAATCCAGCACCTATACCCTGTATTTTATGTGGTCCTGGTTTTCCTCCTGAAATCACTGCTGAATCCTCTGGTTCAAGTGCAATAACTTTGATATTAGGATTTATTTCTTTTAGTCTTTTTCCAATACCAATTAAAGTACCACCAGTTCCAACTCCAGCTACAAAAATATCTATATTAGGAACATCCTTTATTATCTCTTCTGCTGTTGTATAATAATGTTTCTTAGGATTTGCTTTATTAGCAAATTGAAGAGGCATAAAATACTTTTCATCTGAATTTAATATTTCAGTTGCTTTATCTATAGCACCCTTCATCCCCTTAGCTCCATCTGTTAATATAAGCTCAGCTCCAAATACTGCTATTGCATCTCTTCTTTCTTTGCTCATAGTGTCAGGCATAACAATTATAACTTTGTATCCCTTTAATTTTCCTATCATAGCTAAGGCTATACCTGTATTTCCGCTTGTTGGTTCTACTATTACGCTGCCTTCTTTAAGCAAACCTTGTTTTTCTGCTTCTTCTATCATACCAAGTGCTGCTCTATCCTTTATACTTCCACCTGGATTAAACTTTTCAACCTTTAAGAATAAACCTTCAGCTCCAAAACTATTTAATTTAACCATTGGAGTATTTCCTATAACTTCTAAAATATTTTGATACAACATAACTTTTTCCTCCTCGTCTCTTTTTTAAATTATTTTCACTAAATTCATGAATATGCCCAAATTATAGTTTAATAATTCAAAATAGGTGACTTTAGGAAAATAAAAAAATCTCGCCTCTATACCTAGAGACGAGATTATATATGTTAACCTTCGTTCCACTCTAATTGAAATATTAAAGTAACTACTTTAAAGCACTTCATGCCCGAGCAATATAACGGTTGCAACCGACACAGCCTACTAAAAACTTCGGTGTGTAACTCCAAAGGGCACTTCCTATATACTTCCAATAGAAATTATCTCAGCTACCAATTTCCTCTCTGTAAGTTCCATATACAGTACTTTCCTTCTTCAACGTCTTTATTAAAATATTTTGTGTTGATTTATGTTATATAATATTACATATCTTTTTAATTGTCCACTATTTTTATTATAGAAAATATCTATAGATAATCATTCTTCTATAGATAAATCTTTATGCTATTTTCTTAATTCCCATAAGAAACTACCATCTTTTTTGATATAACCAATCTTAGTACCACGCTGAACTTTTGCTATTCCATTAACAAAATCATAGGCTTCATCAAACTGTGGTGCTATTACCATATTCCCTTCAAGATCTATGTAACCCCATTGATCTTCAAGACATACAGCTAACATACCTTCGCTTATTATATCTACGTCTTCGTATTTAGGTTCTATTATTACTTTTCCAGTTTTATCTATGTAACCATACTTTTCATCTTCTTCAATAACAGCATAGCCATTGTAAAATGGATCACAAGAAGTAAATTGAGGTTCTATTACCATATCACAATTTTTATCAATATATCCTGCCTTACCCCTAGCTTCAACTGCAGCAAGTCCCTCTGTAAAATCCTTAGCAACAGAAAACTTAGGTTTTATTAAAAACTGTCCATTTTCATCTATGTACCCATATTTATTTCCAAAGGCTGCAGCTGCATACCCTTCTGAAAAACTATAAGCATAATCAAGAATAGGCTCTATAACAACCTCTCCTGATTTATTAATATATCCAAGCTTTCCACCTATTTGAACTAAAGCTTTACCTTCACTAAAATCATAAGCATCTAGATATACTGGTTCTATAACTTCATTTCCACTTTTATCAATATATCCCCAGTTATAATTTAATTGTACTAAAGCTAAATCCTCAGAGAAATCCTTAACATCTCTGTATTTTGCTTGCACTAAAACCTTTCCTTCATTATCTAAGAATCCCTTTTTACCATCTTCTCTAAAGATTCTAAAGCCTTCTACCTCTTCACCAATGTAATGATACTTAGGTTCTATAACAAAATTCTTATTTTCATCAATAATACCGAACTTACCTTCTACAGCTACAACTGCTAAGCCATTAACAAAATCCTCTGCCTCTGAAAACTCAGGCTCTATAACCACAGTACCTTCTTCATTTATGTAACCGAACTTACCCTTTTGTTTTATAACTAATAATCTATTCTCCATAATTTATGTTGTAAAAACTATAAAATCTATATGTTTTAAACAACTTCCTCCCTTCTTTATGTAACTCAAATTCTCTTATAACAATATTTTCTTGTAAAATTTAATATATTAACTATACCATAAAAAACTATATTTTTATAAATATATATATTTCAATAAATAATCTTAAGTTTAATAAAACTAACTTTATGCCTTAATAATTAAGGAAATACGTATATGTACATTCTTCTTCTAAAAATCTATCCTTAATATTTTTGACATAACATCAAGAAATAAATCACCTAATTTACAATAAATAACTTAAAAATATTTTAAATTAACTTTATTTTAACTTACCTACTTATCTTAAATATAAGATAACCTTTAACTTAAAATAAATTTAACATACTAAGTAAGCCAATTTAATTTTATTATTATTTTAATTATAGTATAATCTAATATAATAATTATAAACTTACTATAATGGTACTAATCATAGGTTTACTGTAATTGTTAACCTTATAAAACAAGGGGGAAAAATAATGAGCAAAAATTCTATAATCATAAAAGAGCAAAAGAACATAGCCCTAGTAGCTCACGATAATAAAAAGGCCGAGTTGCTTCAATGGGTAAAAGATAATATTGAAAGTTTAAAAAAACATAATCTTTTTGCAACAGGTACAACAGGGAAAATAATTTCAGCTGAAACTGGACTTAACATAACAAATTTTAAAAGTGGTCCACTAGGTGGGGATCAACAAATAGGTTCAAAAATAGTTGAGGGTGGATTAGATGTGTTAATTTTCTTTTGGGATCCTTTAGAGTCTCAACCTCATGATCCTGACATAAAGGCATTACTTAGAATAGCATCTGTATACAATATTCCTAATGCTACAAATAAATCAACTGCTGATTTTTTAATAACTTCACCTTACTTCACTGATGAATACATAAAAACTACTGATTGTTTTGATAATCATTTTTCTAGAGAGATAAATTTATAACTCCAAGGCAAAGTCAGCTTTTTAGCTGACTTTTTAACAAGGTTTAAATATTTTTAAAATGGTTAATGGTAACCCTTTTAGTTTTGTTTCTTTATTTTGTCTTACATTTATTTTACTTTTTCACTACCATAAAATAGTAATCCGTTCCAAATTCTTCATTAAAATTTCTTTCTACATTTCTTAGCTTTTCTTCTTGATCGTTTTTCAGCTTTGCGTAATTCAATTCTTTAAAATTGCTTTGCATACTATCCATCGCTGTCACCTCTTTTTCATATATTTTTTTGTAATTATCACCTTAACGCCATTGTAATATATATATTGTACAATCCCTTTTTTTTTATTCTTTCGACATATATATTTTATTATGCAATAGAGAAATATTGTAGTTTTTTTGAATATATTTGGTAAAAACTTCTCATATATATATCTATTTTTCCCATCTATGAAAAAAACTTTAAATATTTTAATATATAATGTAAGTCTCATAGGTATCTGATATAATTATATAAAGTTTCATTGAAATTATTTTTATCATTAAATATTAAAAGGAGTAGCAAAATGAAATTATCTACTAGTTTCAAAGAAGGAATTATAAAAAATCTATATATTGTTGCATTAATTTTCATCACTTTCATTGGTATAAAAATTATAAATAACTTTGATTTTGTACTTAAAATTTTAGTAAGCTTTAAAAATGCTTTATGGCCTGTTATTTTAGGACTTATTATTGCTTATGTATTAAATCCACTACTTAAACTTATAGAAAATAAAACTAAGTTTAAACGTGGAGTTAGTTTACTTTTAACTTATACATTAATAGCTATTGTACTAGCTGTATCTATTACATACATACTTCCTAGTATTGTAGAGAGCTTAAAACAACTTACTTATTCTATTCCTGACTTTGTTAGTTCTGCTAACAATGCTATAGAAAAGTATATAGGAAATGATATCTTTAAGTCTTGGCTTAATTCAACGGAAATTTTAAAGACAATAAGTTCATGGAGTACTGCTGTGTTTAACACATTGCTAAGCTCTTTAGTTTCCATAACTGGTTCTCTTATTAACTGGTTATTAGCTATTGTAGTTTCTGTTTATTTCTTATTTGATAAGGAAAGATTTCTTGCTGGAGCAAAAAAGGCTACTTTACTAATATTCAGAGAACGTATTGGACTAGCTATTCTAGAGCTAGTAAACCATATTCATACTATGTTAGGTGCTTATATTGGAGCTAGAGCTTTAATCTCCCTTATTATTTGTGTTCCAGCTGCCCTTGGACTAATTGTTCTTAAATCTGAATTTGTAGTTTTAATAACTGTAATGTTTGGATTAACTAACATGATTCCATATATAGGACCTGCTCTTGGAATGATTATAGGATTTACTTTAAACATGTTCTATAGTCCATCTATAGCATTATTTGTTGTCATATGGTTCTTAATAATTCAGCAAATAGATGCTAACATATTAGATCCTAAATTATCTGGTACAAAGGTAGGTATAAGTCCAGTGACTTGCATCACTGCCTTAGCTATTGGTGGTGCTTTTTATGGAATTGTGGGAATGCTTTTAGCTGTTCCAATTGCTGGAGTAATAAAACTTTACTATGTTAAATTCATAGAAAGATGTGAAAAGAAAAATCCATTTATACAAAAATACATTGATTAAATAACATATCTGCTTTAAAAATCATTGTATGTATTTATTACTTTTATTTTTATTTCAAGATTAAATAATATATATACTTTAAAAATAGCCACATAAATTTAATTTATGTGGCTATTTTTAGGAAAGTTAATTTGATTTTTGTGTAATGTTAATTTTTAAAGTAATAAAAAAAAGCCTTAACATGTTTTTGTTAAGACCTTTTGGCAGGGGCAACAGGACTCGAACCCGTAACCAATGGTTTTGGAGACCACTACTCTACCAATTGAGCCATACCCCTAAGGACAAAATTTATTTTATCATAAGAATTTTTATAATGCAACTGTTTTTTTATAATATATTTTCATTTTTATGCTTTATGCCCTTTTTTATGCACTATTTTCTTCTTTGATAATTTTAAAATTGCCCTTATTTTTAAACCTCTTTACTTTATAAATTTATAATATAATTATCTACACTTTAACAAAGTTTCTAAATTAGAAATCCACTTAAATCTTTAAGTTAATAAAAATTCTTTATTTAAAGAGATATACTAATAATTTTTTAATGCTACTAATGCACAACCTTCAACATAATCTATTCCATTACACTTACAATACTCTATTATTTCATCACTTTCAGCACCTGGTTGAATCAAAACTTTATTAATTCCTAAATCCTTTGCTTCTCTTAAGTACTCAATTCCACTTCTAGAATTTATGCATAAATCTATAATATCTATGCTATAAGGAACTTCCTTTAAGCTACTATATATTTCGCTTCCTCCCTTAGGATGTACCCCTTTTACATTAAAATCATGTTTTTTTAATTCCTCTAGTATTCTATGAGCATATTTTTCACTATTAGCTGTATCACCTATAACTATCCAATTCTTAAACTTTAAAAACTCGCTTGCTTTCATAATTCACACTCTCCTTTTATTTTATTATAGTTTTTTTATTTTAATTTTAATAGCTGAAATCCTATATATTGTCTACCATTAGCAAGATTTTAATTCTGAAAATTATGAATAAGTTATAATATTTTGAAATAAATATTCATATTTTAGGTTGACAAGCTTTCTTGCCTAGCATATAATACTACTCAAGATGAAAATAAATTTTAAAAATGAATATTAACGATAAGTACTTGGTAGAGGTGCTGTATTTATGATTAGCTTTATGGAGTTTAAGCAACGTTGAATTAAAGTGAAAGGAAATATAGCCGAAGTTTTTAATCCTTGCTGTAGGATTATTTGCTGGGGATACATATAAGATGTGTATCACTGTCACATTATTTGTGGAGAGCTATCATTCAACTTGTTTTACACATATAGAATATATTGTTTTACTGTTCTGATTTTTAAACCGTGTATAAATAAGCCTTGAGTGATTCTACTCAGGGCTTTTTTTAAGCCCTAAACTTTCGCTAATATTAAAACTTAGGAGGGTATACACATGAAAAAAAGAACAATTTTCTTCTCGACTTTAATTATGTTATTGCTTTTAAACTTTAATATGGCCTTTGCGACGGATGGTGCAATGGAACCTAAGTCCGTAGCATTAAAACTAGGTTTTCTTACAATATTACCACCTTTAATAGCTATAGTATTAGCTTTCATAACTAAAAATGTTGTTGTTTCATTGTTTGTAGGATTATTTGCTGGAGTATTCTTACTTCAACTTACAGGAGATTTTAATTTCTTCTCTGCGGTTGCAAATTCCTTTTCAGGAGTATTAACTGCAATAATTGGAGCCTTAGCTGATCCATGGAATGCAGGTATAATTCTTCAATGTTTATTTATAGCTGGCTTAATAGCACTAATATCTAAAATGGGTGGTACAAAAGCAATTGCTGAGGCTCTTGCTAAAAAAGCGAATTCACCTAGAAGTTCTCAATTAATAACTTGGTTACTTGGACTATTTATATTCTTTGATGATTATGCTAACTCTTTAATAGTTGGGCCAATCATGAAACCAGTTTCTGATAAAATGAAAGTTTCTCGTGAAAAATTATCCTTTATTATAGATGCAACTGCTGCTCCTATAGCAGGTATTGCTTTAATCTCAACTTGGGTTGGGCTAGAAGTTAGTTTAATAAGAGATGGATTTTTAGAATTAGGTATAGAAGCTAATGCTTACACTACTTTTGTTCAAACTATACCTTATAGATTTTATAATATTTTAATTCTTATATTTATAGTTGTAAGTGCTCTTTTATTAAGAGAATTTGGACCAATGCTAAAAGCTGAAAGAAGAGCTAGAACTACAGGTGAAGTTTTAAGAAAAGGTTCTAATCCTCTAAATGCTGATAATAATGAGCTTGAAGCTAAAGAAGGTGTAAAACTAAGCATTTGGAATGCAATTATTCCTATCTCTGTGTTAATAATAAGTGCCTTCATAGGTTTCTATGTAAATGGTAAAGGTATTATCTTAGGTGATACTGATATGGAAGCTATACGAATAGTAACTGAAGCACCATTTTCATTTAGTGCAATACAGTTAGCTTTCGGTGCTTCTGATGCTAGTGTTGTTTTATTCGGTTCTGCATTATTTGCAAGTATCATAGCAATACTTATGGCTTGCTCTCAAAGAATTTTATCCCTTGGGGAAGCTGTAGAAACTTGGGTTAACGGAATGAAATCCTTAATGATTACAGTAATTATATTACTTCTTGCTTGGTCATTAAGTGCTACTATAAAACAATTAGGTACTTCTCACTACTTAGTTAGTGTTTTATCTAATTCAATACCAGCCTTCACACTACCTAGTATAATATTTGTACTTGCTGGTATTATATCCTTTGCAACAGGAACTTCTTATGGAACAATGGGTATATTAATGCCTTTAGCTATTCCTCTAGGACATGCTATGGGTGGAGGCGACTTTAACTTCTTAATAATAACAATAAGTGCTGTTTTAACTGGTGCTGTTTTCGGAGATCACTGTTCTCCTATATCAGATACAACAATCTTATCTTCAATGGGTACAGGTTGTGACCATATAGATCACGTTAAAACTCAACTTTTCTATGCATTACCTGTTGGTGCTATAGCAATACTATTTGGATATATCCCTGCTGCACTTGGTGCTCCAATATACTTTGTATTACCAGTTGCAATTATAGCCATAGTATTATTAGTTAGATTTGTTGGTAAACCAGTAATAGAACCTGAGGTTGCATCATCAACTACAGAAGTTAATGAAGCAATATAATATGTAAATAACTTTTATTTGATATATAAACAACCCAAAATTTTAAAATTATAACCTAAAAAGGAGTAAAGCAAAAGCTTTACTCCTTTTTAGGTTGTTTTTCTCAATACAAGGTCTGGTTCAAACTCTACTATAGAATTATCTACACAAACTCTATTTTCAATCATATTAACCAGCTTATCACAAGCTGTAGTTCCTATATCATATATAGGCTGTGCTATTGTAGTAAGTTCTGGCTCCACCATAGTACATATAGAGATATTATCATATCCTATAATAGCTACATCCTCTGGTATTCTATACCCTCTTCTCTTTAATACCTTCATTCCACCAATAGCCATAAAATCATTACTATATATAATAGCATCAAACTTATCTAACTTATCTATTATCTCTTCCGTTGCATTTATTCCGCCCGATAATTTAAAATCCCCTTGAAATACATAGCCTTCTTTATATATATCAAATTCCTTCATTACACATTCATAGGCCTCTAATCTTCTTTTAGCAACTTCTAATTCAGCAGGGCCTGTAACAAAAGCTATGTGTCTTTTACCTGAGGTATACAGATATTTTACAGCCTTAAATATACCACTCTTATTACAACAATATACCCCATTATATTCCTTTCTATCATCTATATGTCTATCCACAACTATATAAGGTACATTGTTCTTTTTCAGTAAATCTACAGAGGACTTTATATGTCCTTCAGAAACCACAATCACTCCATCAACCAATCTACCAATTAACAGCTCAAGATACTTCTTTTCCTTTTTACTGTCATTATCAGTATTACACAAAAAAACATTGTATTTTAAGCTATTAGCTCTATCCTCTATTGCTCTAAAAAGCTCAGAAAAGAAAGGGTTTTCAATATCAGGTAACAATACCCCTATTGTCTCTGATTTCTTCGTTGCTAAGCTTCTAGCTATAGAATTAGGAATATATCCTACCTCATCACATATATTTAAAATTCTATTTCTGGTTTCTTCTCCAATGTGCTTGTCCTTTTTACTTATAACCATTGATACTGTAGCCTTAGAGACTCCAGCCATTTCTGCTATGTCTTGCATAGTAATTTTTCCCATAATTTGCATCAGCCCCTATTCCTTAATTATTAACCTTAATAATAAACAAATGAATTCAAATTATAATCTACAATTAAATAGTATATTTTTTAAATTTTCTAACATTTAAAAATATTCCTAATTAACATAGCTCCAATGCACTTATGAAGACTGATCAAATTCCCCAAATTTATAAAAGTTCACTAAATATGATAAATACTTTTTCTAGACATAGACTTTATTATAAAATAAGAATTGTTATTGTTTTATGATACACTGGATTGTTAAGAAGTGTTAAATTTATACGTAACTAATAAATATATCTTTATTCAACCAAAAACTTAGATATCTTTATTATATATAACTGCAAATTAATTAATTTAAACTTCATTTTTTTAAAGATATACCTTTATAATCCCTATTCACACCCTTTCTAACTTTATAAAATTAGTTAAATAAATAACCTTTATCTTAAATTCCCAAAATTTATAACCGTTTTAAAATAAACTATAATAGAAGTATTAACCGGTTTATCCTATATAAACCCTCTAAAAAATAACTTTCATGTTACACATCACAATATATGTATAAATGATAATGCATCATAAAATATATTATAGCAATATAACTTAATTTTATATAGTGTAAATTTTCTAAACTTTTCGCATTTTACGACGAAAAACACATATTTTTCATATATTTTAATATACTTTTATTAATTAAATTTAATTTTATTTTTTTATTTTTTTACAAATGCAAGTTTGCTTTCAAATTTATTTCAATTTGATTTTTGTATCGTTACAAAAAAAATTTGTTTTTTATTAAACAATAAATAAAAACATTTTCATTGCACTAAAGTATTATAGTTCGCCTTTGTATCTTTTTTCTGTTATTTATTTAACTTTTTTTAAAATATATTATATATTATGAAGACATGTATAAAATTTTTATCAAAATACCCCATAATAATTTATAAAAGATTTCTTATGGCGTATAATCTTTAATGTATTTTTTACATTTATTCGGTTGACTTTATTGTATAAATATATTAGACTTTTAATAATTATTAGTAATTTATTTATATGGGGGTAACACAAAGATGAAAGATTTAATATATACTTTACCAAAGAATTTGCATGACGAAAAAAGCCTAATTGAGATATTAACATCTCATCCTGAAATAAAATTCGTATCTTTAATAGGTATTGATTTATGGGGTAATGACACTGACGAAAAAATACCAGTATCTCTGTTATTAGAAGACGTTAATGATTTTCTTAAAAAAGGTGCTCAAACAGATGGTTCTTCTGTTGCTTTACCTGGTATCGCAACTTTAAACAACGCTAAATTAGATATAATTCCTGATTTAGATTGTACTTGGTTTATAGATTATAACTGGGAGCATATTGATGAAGAAACAAACCTTCCTATAGGTACCTTAAGAATACCTTGTTTCCTTAGACACGACAATGTGTTTGTAGATTCTAGATACACTTTAAAGAACGCTTCTAATACATTTAAAAGCTTCATGTGGGATATATTCAAAACTCACCCTGAACTGCTTGAAGATTATAAAATAACTATAAATGATATAGATGATATATTAATTACTGCAGCAACAGAATTAGAATTTTGGGTTAAAACTCCAAATGATAAGGCTCAAGTTGAACAATTATCAACATCTCAAGTTCTTAAGGAGCAATACTGGACTAGAACTAAAGGCCCTGTTAGAACAGCCTTAGAACAATGTATAATGTTACTTGAAAAATATAACTTAAATCCTGAAATGGGACATAAGGAAGTTGGTGGAGTTAAAGCTACTTTAGATCAAGCTGGTTCTTTCTCTCATGTAATGGAGCAACTTGAAATCGACTGGAAATACAACGATGCTCTATTAACAGCAGACTCTGAATTATTTATCAGAAACCTTGTTAAAGAAACTTTTAGAAGAAACGGATTAGATGTTATTTTCTTAGCTAAACCAATAAATGATGTAGCAGGTAGTGGAGAGCATACTCATATTAGTACTTCTTTAAAATTGAAATCTGGTAAGATTATAAATCTTTTAACTGCAACTAAAGAACATTTCTTAAGTAAAATAGGATACGGCGGATTAATGGGTATACTTAAGAACTATGAAATTATAAGTCCATTTGTATCTGCAACTAATGACTCTTTAAGAAGATTAAAACCTGGCTTCGAAGCACCGGTATGTACTGTAACTTCTTTAGGTCACACTGTAGATAAACCTTCTAGAAATAGAACTATATTAATAGCATTAATTAGAGATTTAGAAAATCCTTATGGAACTAGATTTGAGCTTAGATCACCTAACCCTCATACTAACACTTATTTATGTATAGCTACTTTATTCATGTCTATGTTAGATGGAATTAAATACGCTATAGAAAACAATAAGACTGAGGATCAATTATTAGAAGAGCTTTCTAAAGCTCCAGAGGATAGTGCTGATTATTTAGAGAAAGGTAGATGTTATAGAACTGAAAAGAACGTATTTGAAGACTTTACTGAAGAAGAAAGAGAAAAATTCTTTGGTCAATCACCTAAAACAGTATATGAAAATTTATTATTCTTTGATGTTCATAGTGATAAATTAAATACTTTATTATATAATGATGTATTTACTCACAAAATAGTAAATAGTTTTAGAGCTGCTACTCTTTCAAGATGGGTAACAGAAATAGCTAGTAGAGTTTTAAATGATTATAGCGAAGAAATAAGATCAATGAAGAAACTTCATGATAACGAAAAACATTTCGATACTAGTTTAGATGAAGAAAGATGGAATGAAATTAATTCTTTAAGATATACTTTAATGAAGGATACTTTACGTAGCAATAGTCTTTTCACGCAAATAAAAGATGCTATAAACGAAGATAAATACGCTCTTGTTTCTTCTTTAATTGTGAATATAGATGAAAATCTTGATAATTTAAGACATTTATATGAAGCTTATTCTAAGAATATATTAAATTTATAATAAAGATAGAAAAAAGGCTATTTTAAGTTAATTAAAATAGTCTTTTTTGTTACAAACACATTGCATAATTTTCTAAATATTTAATCAAAAATTACATAATTATTCAATAGATTTCTATAAAGTTAACTACTTGTAAATTTATAATTTTTTTATTTATTTCTCTTGTATTCTTAAATTATAAATGTATAATAATATGGGTGTTATAAATACATACTATAAACATTAAAAGTAATATTTATTAATAATAAAGTCTTAGTGTTTATTAAAGTTAATCTTTAAATATACTAATTAAAATTAATATTTATTAATAAGGGAGGGATTCTAATTGAACGATAAGCTATATGCAAATGATATTATGCACTTAGCAGCTAGAATGGGACAAATGGTCTTAGAAAACGGTGGTGAAACCTATAGGGTTGAACAAACTATAAATATAATATGTCGTGCTTACGGTTTTCCACATGCAGAATCCTTTGTTACCCCAACAGGAATAATGATTTCAATAATTGGAGATCAACACAGAACAAAATCCTTAATAAAAAGAATTAATAGTAGAACAGTTAATTTAACTAAAATATCAAAGGTAAATGACTTATCAAGAAGAGTTGTTTGTGAAGGACTTTCCATTGATGAAGTTAATGCTCTTTTAGATGAAATAGACAATACAAGAATTTATAGCAAACGTACTGTAAATCTTTTTACAGCCTTAGGTTCAAGCTGCTTTTGCTTATTATTCGGTGGAAGCTTAAGAGATTTTATCATAACCTTCTTTATAGGTTTATTCATGAGTAATGTTGCTAACCTTCTTGGAAAATTTGAAGTTAATGGATTTTTTATAAATATAATAGGTGGTATTATAGCCGCACTTTTAGCATTAGTTTGTGTAAAAACAGGCTTAGCAGTTCAAGAAGATAAAATTGTAATAGGTTCTATCATGATGTTACTTCCTGGAATAGCTATTACCAATGCAATCCGTGACACAATAGCTGGAGACTTAGTCTCAGGTATATCAAGAACAATAGAAGCCTTTTGTGCAGCAATAGCCATAGCAATTGGTACTGGTGCTGTCTTTAATATTTGGTTCTCTATTTTTGGAGGTGTTTAGTTTATGTTACTTAACTCCCTATATTCTTTTATGGGTTCTTTGTGTTTCGGTGTACTGTTTAATGTTAAAGGTCTTAATTTATTAGTTGCTGGTATAGGTGGCGGACTTGGATGGTTTTCTTATGAAATATTCAATGCCATAGGTGCTGTAGGTTCTACTTATGCACTTTTCATAGCAACCATAATAATAAGTATTTATTCTGAGGTTATGGCAAGGGTTTTAAAACAACCTGTAACTATCTTCGTTGTTTCAGCTATGATACCTCTTGTACCAGGAAGTGGTATGTATTATACAACCTTCCAAGCTATTAGTGGAAATTTAGAAGCCTCTGTAAGCTTTGGTCTTAAAACTCTATATGATGCTGGTTCTATAGCAATAGCTATAATATTTGTTTCAACCTTAGCTAGAATTGTAAAGTTTAAGAACAAAAAACATATTTCTAATATGGCAACCAACTTAGAAAGTGATGAATCTACTCCAAGTGTAGTTTATGAAACTGGCTCTGAGAAAGTATTTGCAACTATAAATACTGAGGACAGCGCTGACTGCGACATAAATAACGAAGATAATAAGGATAGTGATAATAGCATATCTTCTAAGGACAATGATTCTGAAGAGGATGATGAATATGATGATATACTTATTGATACTGAATCTATAAAGAAAACAAATAAAACTTTCAGCCCTGATGAGAGTAAAAAAGATAATATAGAAAATAAAAAAGAGTAGTGTATTATGATACATTACTCTTTTTTATTACCTCCATAAAGTCCTCTCCATATCTTTCAAACTTAACTTCCCCTATACCCTTAATTAAAAGCATATCCTCTTTATTAATAGGTTTTTTAGCACTTAACTCTTTTAATGTTGCATCAGAGAATATTATATATGGAGGTATCTTTTCATTTTCAGCTATAACTTTTCTTAAAGCTTTTAATTCATTAAATAGACCACTCTCACCCTTTGTATTTTTAGATGTAGCTTCTATCCTCATATATATAGTTTCACTTTCTTTTATAAACTGAACTGCCTTATTAGTTAACTTAACTATACTAAACATATCCTTAGTTAAAGCAAGATATTTTTCTGAAATCAAATAGTTTATAATCTCTTTTATCTCGCCAATAGTATAATTTTTTATAATTCCATAGGTTGATAGCTTATCCATAGCTAAAGCCAATATTTTTTGGTTTTTAGAGCCTCTAAGCACCTCTGCAATCAATCCAACTCCATAGGATTCCTTCATTCTATATACACATGATATTATCTTCTGAGATTCTACTGTTATATCCTTAAGTTCATAATCCTGAGTACAATTACTACAATTGTGGCAATTATCCCAAGTAATATCCTCTCCAAAGTATTCTAATATGTATTTCCTTAAACATTTATTAGTATGACAATAATTATCTATACTTTGGAGTTTATCATACTCTATGGCAGCTCTATCAGAATTAGCTATGCTAGTGTTTATCAAATACTGCTGAGTATTTATATCCCTTGAGTCATAAAGTAGAATACATTCCCCTTCTTCTCCATCACGTCCAGCTCTCCCAGCCTCCTGATAATAGGATTCAATATTTCTAGGAATGTTATAATGAATTACGAATCTTACGTTAGACTTATCGATACCCATACCAAAAGCATTAGTAGCTATCATAACTTTAGCATCATCATATAAAAATAAGTCCTGATTCTCTTTTCTTTCTTCATCCTCAAGACCACCATGATACTTAGTAACACTAAAATCTAATTTTTTTAAAAAGATATACAACCTCTCTACATCTTTTCTTGTAGCAGCATATATTATTCCACTGCTCTCAATATTACTTTTCAAATAATCTACTATGTAAGATTTTCTATCCCTACTTTTAACAACCTTAAAACTTAAATTATCTCTATTAAATCCTGATACATAAATATTAGGTTCCTGAAGCTCTAACAACCTTACAATATCATCTTTTACAAGCTCCGTAGCTGTAGCAGTAAAAGCACTTATAACAGGCCTAGGATTTAGATCCTCAATTAAGGAAGATATCATTCTATAACTAGCTCTAAAATCATGACCCCATTGTGACACACAATGAGCCTCATCTATGGCTATTTGATCTACAGGTAATATCATAAGTATATTTCTAAAAAGATGGCTCTCAAGCCTTTCTGGAGCCACATAAATCAATTTGTAGTCTCCCATACTAGCTCTATGAATTATTGTATTTAATTCTTCATTACTCAAACTACTATTTATATATGCTGATTTAATTCCCAAACTATTTAGAGTATCCACTTGATCCTTCATCAAAGATATTAATGGTGAAATAACTATTGTTACACCCCCAAAATACATTGCAGGTATTTGATAACAAATAGACTTTCCTCCACCAGTAGGCATAATCCCAAAAGTATCTCTGTGAGATATTATACTTTCTATTATTTCTCTCTGCCCTTCTCTAAAATCATCATAGCCATAATATTTTTTTAAAATTTCATTTATACTAAGCAGAATCATATCCCCCTTATTACTTTGTAAACATTAGTAAGGTAGATATGATTTCATCTAACTTCTCTACTGGAATGCACTTTTCATCCTCAGTAAAACATTTATTAGCATAGTTTTTAAACATTATTACTCCAACCTTGTTCATCGCTGCCTTAACTGCACTTACCTGCACCAAAATATCTCTGCAGCATCCATTTCCTTCAACCATTCTTTCTATGCCCTTAACTTGACCTTCTATTCTTCTAAGTCTTACTAATAAATCTTTATTTACCTCTTTTAGTTTTTCATTAGAATCCTCTTCCACAACCGTATTTACTTTGTTCTCATCCATCATTTAAACTCCTCTCCACTAAACTAAAACATAAAAAACTTAATAAATTATATAATCTATTTTCCCTTAAGACTTTTATTCATATATATTCCCTATATTTTCTCACACTTAATATCCACATAAATATATATATTAAAATAAATGTTAAAACTACATTTTAAGACTTTATATTAATATATTGTGATGCTTTATTTCAATATATTAATATTACAATACTTTATTTCAATTAACTTCTAATTTGAAAACATAAATTTATTTTCTTATTTATCAGATAAGATTATACCATTGATAAATTCTTTACTCAACTTATTAAAATATATAATAACTTTATTCAGTTTTTTATATATCGTTACAAAGAATATATAAAATATCTCCTTTAGTCATATTAACTATTATAATAAAAAATATCCTTTAATTTCATAATAAATTTCATATAAAGAAAATTTCCCTATATATTATATAATGCAATAAAATTATATAGCGCAATAAAAAAGCCACTAAGAGCTTTTTCTTAGTGACTTATTATTTACATTTTTTTAAGTTGCAACTTACTATTCATTAAGTATGACAATATTAGCATTAAAGCTACAGTTACCATAGAAGATACTTCTATCTTTACAATCATTAAAAATATTGCGTAAATAGAAAGTAACATTCCTGCGAGAGTTATTGGTATACCCTTAAATACTCCATCAAAGTCAGTTATGTTGTACTTAGCTAATCTATATGCACCTGCAATCGGGAATATTAAAAGAATACAATAACCTATGATACCGAACTGATGTAATGCAGTCATATTAAAAATTAGCACAGCGGGTGCAACCCCAAATGATATTATATCTGCTAAAGAATCTAATTCTTTTCCTAAAGGACCATCTACATTTAACTTTCTGGCAATTCTGCCATCATACCTATCAAATAACGCAGCAGCAACAATAAAAAGAGCTGCTAACGAATAATTTTCCATTCCTGTACTACTCATCATTAATGATAAAATTCCGCAACCTAAATTGCTAAATGTAAACAAGTTAGGAATAGCATTTTTTATTTTTTCCATACAATCTCCTTCCTTTTTTAATTAATATATAAATAATATCGAATATTGGAGATAAAATCAACCTTATAATAATTAAGTTTTTCTTACACTTCACTCTTAAAACTTAGTAAATAATTAAATTTTTCTTTTAATCCCCTCCTTTATTTTACTACTAATAAATATATTTTATCACTTTATAAAAATTTTTAAAACCTTTTCGGCTTACATTTGCATAAATTAATAATAGAAATAGATACTATAACTAAATTTTTTAGTTATTAAACTAAATTCTATATATAATTTCTATAAATATATTAAAATTATGAATATTTTTATATTTAGTCGTAAATACTATAATATAAGATTTTTAGTATGTTAATAATGAAATTAAAACTATTGACTTTTAATGTTATTAATGTTATGATTTAACCATAAATAAAGTCGAACTTTGTTTGATTAGGAGGTAAATTGTATGAAATCAACAGGGATTGTTAGAAAAATTGATGAATTAGGCAGAATAGTTATTCCAATAGAATTAAGAAGAACTTTAGATATTGAAATTAAAGATTCTTTAGAAATATTCGTTGATGGTGAACACATTATATTAAAGAAATATAACCCTTCTTGTATCTTCTGCGGAAATGCAAGAGACGTTGTAAACCACAAGGGTAAAAATATTTGCCAAAACTGTTTAAATGAATTAAAATCAAATTCTTAATTTTAACTAAATTATATTAATACTAATTAATTTAAGTAATTTAGATAATTTAAGTATTTTAACCGCTTCAATTAAAATAGCAGGTGCTTTAGGGTACCTGCTATTTTTATACCTTCTACTTTTTAGAAAATCCATAAACTAAACATCCTACACCAAATCCAATACCACTAAAAATTAATCCAAATCCTAAAACTTTACTGGCATTCTTTATTTTCCTTTGTCTTAAAGTATACTTAATAGGTAATTCTATTTCTAAATCTAACTTTTGTCTCAATGCTTCAGCCCCCTTTAAATTATTTATTAAGCCATATATATATTATATAATAATTTTAATTTAATATATTTATCATTAAAATTATATACTTAAATTCACAATTTCATCTCGGAAGTTTAACGTTAAAATCGCATTTTAACTTATTTTTTAATACATTGTATAAACCCCCTTTAAGGTTATAAATGACCCTAAAGGGGGTAAACTTTTTTATTATTCTTCTTTTTGATCTTCTTTAATAGCTATTCCTAATTCATTTAATTGTTTTAAATCAACTACATTTGGTGCCTCTGACATTGGGCAATATGCGTTTTGATTTTTAGGGAATGCTATAACATCCTTTATGTTATCTGTACCAGCTAAGAACATAACTAATCTGTCTAGTCCATAAGCTATTCCACCATGTGGAGGTGGTCCATATTTGAATGCTTGAAGTAAGAATCCAAATCTTTCCCATGCACTTTCTTGTGTAAAGCCTAAAGCTTTAAACATTCTTTCTTGAGTTTCAGAGTCATGTATTCTTATACTTCCTCCACCTAACTCTTCACCATTTAAAACTATATCATAAGCCTTTGCTCTAGCTTTTTCCGGTGCTGTTTCTAGTAATTCTAAGTCTTCATCCTTAGGGCTTGTGAATGGATGGTGTTTTGCAACATATCTGTTTTCTTCTTCATCATACTCAAATAATGGGAAGTCAGTAATCCATACAAACTCATAATTATTGTTGTCTTTTAATATTTCTAATTGCTTAGCAAGCTCTAATCTTAAAGCACCTAAAGATTGTAATACAACCTCATCTTTATCAGCAACTATTAATATTAAATCTCCAACCTTAGCACCAGCAGCTTCAATTAAAGATTTTAATTGTTCTTCACTGAAGAATTTAGCTATAGGTGATTTTATTTCTTCTTCTGATTTATATGCAATCCAAGCTAATCCTTTAGCTTTATATGTTTTTACAAATTCGCCTAACTTATCTACTTGCTTTCTTCCCATAGAAGCACAGTTTTCTGCAACTACGCATCTTACTGAACCACCATTCTCTAAAGCACCTTTGAATACAGCAAATTCAGTATCTGCTACAGCTTCAGAAATATTTTTTATTTCCATACCAAATCTTAAATCTGGTTTATCTGAACCGTATTTATCCATTGCTTCTGAGTAAGGCATTCTTCTTATTGGAAGAGATACATCTACACCCTTTACTTCTTTAAATATTCTTTGAATTAATCTTTCGTTTATAGCGATAATATCATCTTCTTCAACGAAAGACATTTCACAGTCTATTTGAGTAAATTCTGGTTGTCTATTTGCTCTTAAATCCTCATCTCTAAAGCATTTTACTATTTGGAAGTATCTATCATAACCAGATACCATTAATAATTGCTTAAATATTTGAGGTGATTGAGGTAATGCATAGAACTTACCTGGGAAGTTTCTACTTGGAACTAAGTAGTCTCTTGCTCCCTCTGGCGTACTCTTAGTAAGCATAGGTGTTTCCATCTCTAAGAATCCGTTTTCATCTAAGAAATCTCTAACAATCTTAGTAGTTTTATGTCTTATCATTAAAATCTTTTGCATATCTGGTCTTCTTAAATCCAAATATCTATATTTTAATCTAACATTTTCTGCTGCATCAAGATTTTCTTTTATATAAATAGGAGGAGTTTCAGATTCTGATAATATTTTTATCTCTGCACCCTTTAATTCTACTTTTCCTGTTGGTAAATGATCATTTGCAGCCTCTCTCATAACTAGTTCACCAGTTACTGCTATACAGAATTCTGGTTTTACTAAATCAGATTTTTCAAAGGCTTCTTTATTTATAGCTTCTCCAAATACAACTTGAAGTAATCCAGTTCTATCTCTTAAATCAATAAATACTAAACCTCCAAGATTTCTTTTTCTTTGAGCCCATCCCATTACAGTAATTTTCTGTCCAACATGGCTTTCTCTAGGCTCACCACACATCATGGTTCTCTTTAAGCCTTTAAGCGCTTCTCCCATATTCTGTTCCTCCTTGTAAATATGTTTAATGTTATTTATCCTATACCATAGGCTTATTAGTCAAATAATACTAAATAATTTTTATTTAAAATCCATCTTTCATTATACAACGTATATCAAAAACTATTCAACTATTTTAGTAATATCTAAGTTTTAATTAATATTCTACCATATTAATCTTTTTACTTATTCCTTAATAAGCATTACCTCTAAAAAGAATGAAGAGGTTTATTAGAATATATATCCTTAACTTAGAAAGTACTTCCCAAAGTTAAGGATATATATTTTATCTTTTTAATATACTTATTATCTTTTCTATGTTACATAAACTAGATGTTATTTTTTCACTGTTATTCATATCTTTTATTTCTATTATACCTGACTCTATTTCAGAGTCTCCTAATATAACTGAATATCTAGCATCTATTTTATTTGCAAACTTCATTTGCGCCTTTACACTTTTACCTAAGTGGTCACATTCACATTTAATATTTTCACTTCTTAAAGTGTTAGCTAATTTTATAGCTTCTATAGATCCTCTTTCACCCATAGAACCTATGTAAATATCCATATAATTTGGTTTAGGTAATTCTATCTCACTTTGCTTTAATGCTAATAGTAATCTTTCAATTCCCATACCAAATCCAACTGCTGGTGTATCAGGTCCACCTATTTCTTTTATTAAGTTATTGTATCTTCCTCCACCACAAAGAGTACTTCCATCCTTATCAATGAATTCAAATACTGTTATAGTGTAATAGTCTAATCCTCTTACTATTAAAGGATCTATATTATAAGGTATTCTTAAAGCTTCTAAGTATTCTTTTAACTTACTAAAGTGAGCTACACAATCCTCACATACATAATCTAAAATGCTCGGTGCTTTATCTACAATAGATTTACAGTGCTTATTTTTGCAGTCTAAGATTCTTAAAGGATTCTTTTCAAATCTAGTCTTACATACATCACATAACTCATCATATTGTTCTTTTAAATATGCCTTTAGAGCCTCATTATATCTTGCTCTACAAGTTGGGCAACCTATATTATTTATATTAAGAGATACCCCCTTGATTCCTAATCTTCTATAAACTTCCCATATGATACTTATAATCTCCGCATCTGATGAAGCTTCTTTAGACCCGAATATCTCTACTCCAAATTGGTGGTGCTGTCTAAGTCTTCCCTTTTGAACATTCTCATATCTAAAAGCAGGAGTGAAGTAAAACATTTTTGTTGGTTGAACATCACTATATAAACTGTTTTCTATAAATGCTCTAACTACTGGAGATGTACCCTCTGGTTTTAAAGTCATACTTCTATTTCCTTTATCATCAAAAGTATACATTTCCTTTTGTACTACATCTGTAGTATCCCCAACGCCTCTTTTAAAAAGTTCTGTAGATTCAAACATAGGAGTTCTTATTTCTCTACAACCATATGTACCTGCTATTTCTCTAAACATTTCCTCTAAGTATTGCCACTTATATGAATCCTTAGGTAATAAATCCTTCGTGCCCTTTGGCGCTACAATATTCATCTGTAAACCTCCCTTAAATTATTTATATAAGGTGTCTAAGAAAGCTTTTTTCTTTTCAACCATTTCATAAATTCTATTTGTATATTCATCTATATCTTTTAAATTTCCCAAACGCTCTATTTTATCATTTTCCTTATAAACAACCTTACTTACAGCATCTGCTCCTAAGGCTATAATAGTTTGTCTGTCTTCCATCATTTCTATGTTGTATATACATTCTGAGCCTGTTTTAGAATATCCTATGTTCTCCATATTACCTACCATGTTTTTTTGTCTATACATATAGTATGGGTTCATATTAAGTTCTTTAGACAATTTCACTGTAGTATTATACATTTTATTTAACTGATCCTGCGTTGCTATCTCATATTTTACATTGTTTAATATATTCTCATGTAATCTAGAAGCCCTTTTTACAGACATTCCATGAACCGTAAAGCTCTCTGGATTAAGTTTCTTTATATCCTTACAAGTCTTTTCTATATGCTCTAGCTTTTCACCTGGAAGCCCTACAATCATATCCATATTAATGTTATAAAATTCTAATTCTCTAGCCATTTTAAAAACTTCTTTAACATCATTTACAGAGTGATTACGTCCTATTAATTTTAAGGTTTCGTCGTTCATACTTTGAGGATTTATGCTTATTCTAGAAACCTTTAAATCCTTCATAGTTTTTAACTTATTATAAGTTATACTATCAGGTCTACCACATTCCACTGTAAATTCTGCAATATCTCTACTAAGAACTAAATTCTTATAGATATCCTCCATAACAGCTTTAAATTCCTCATCATTTACTGCAGTAGGTGTTCCTCCTCCAAAATAGACGCATTCTACCTTCAAACCCCTATAGTCTATATATTTGCCTATCTCTTTTATTTCGTAGCTTAATGCCTCTAAATAAGCCTTCACCTTCCCTTTAAACTTTCCTGATATAGGATTAGCTGCAAAGGAACAGTATAAACATCTTGTAGGACAGAATGGCATTCCTATATATACACTAATAGTCTTGTAGTCTCTATTAATAAATTCTATCTCTCTTTTAGCAACATCTATACAAAGTTGTGCCTTGTTTTCTGAAGTTAAAAACACCTCTTTAAATTCATTTATGATGTCTTCATCATTCTTGCCTTCTCTTATCATAGTCATAGCTCTTTTAGATGGTCTAATTCCTATTAAAGTACCCCAAGGTAACTCTTTAGAGGTTTTCTCACTAAAATATGTAAATATACCTTTCTTAAGTTCTTCCTTAAAGGTATATTTTTTTTCGAAATCATATTCCCATTGGTCATCATCACATTTTATATTGATTTTGCTATTTGATACCTCAATAGAATAATCCTCTTCATCATCAACAAAATCTATGTCTCTAAAATCACAAAATAAATTTATCATTTGATAAACATCATATCTGTAATTCATATCATTTAATTTTATTTTTAAAGTATGATATTTTAATTCTTTATCTTTCATTATTTTGCTCCAAATTATATAATACCTCTTACTTTAAGAATGGATTTAATTTTTCTTCTCTTTCAATAGAGCTTTGTGGTCCATGTCCTGGATATACCACTGTTTCCTTAGGAAGAGGTAAAAGATTATTTTTTATTGAATTTATAATTGCTTCCTGTGAGCCACCTTCTAAGTCAGTTCTTCCTATAGAACCTAAGAATAAAGTGTCTCCTGTAAATACATTGCTTCCAATTAAAAAGCTCATACCACCTGGTGTATGTCCTGGTGTTTCAATACACTTAACTTCAAAATTACCAACAGTGAATTTATCACCATGATTTAAATAAAGGTCTGGTTTTCCTTCTAGTAATGGTCCATACATATAAGTTGGTTTATGAATTAGTATATCATCTTTTTCGCTAATTCCTGTTATAGCCTTAGTTTTTCCTCTTAGTTCATCTACTCCTGAAGTATGATCAACATGACCATGAGTTAAAAATATATACTTAACCTTAGCATCTAATTCTCCTAATGCCTTTTCTATATCATCAACATCTCCACCTGGGTCTAATACTAAAGCTTCCTTTGTATCTTCGTCCATGATTATATAGCAGTTTGCTCCATAAATCCCTGCTACTACTCTTTTTATTATCATTTTTCTTGGCCCCCTTAAGATCGAACTTAAACTTATTTCTATTTAAAATTTTCTTATAAAGATTCATTGCCACATCATAAATGTGGCAAATAAAATTTATTAAAATTGTTTTTTGCTTTCTAAAAGTAAGGTAACTGGTCCATCATTGTTTATTTCAACTTGCATATCTGCACCAAAAATACCCTTTTCAACCTTAGCAACATCTTCTCTACATTGTTTTAAAAACTCTTCATAAAGAACCTCTGATTGCTCACCTGCTAAAGCTTGAATAAAGCTAGGTCTTCTACCTTTTCTACAATCACCATATAAAGTAAATTGAGATATTACTAATAATTCTCCACCAACATCTAATAGAGATTTATTCATCTTACCCTCTTCATCGCTGAAAATTCTAAGATTTATAATCTTATCTTTTAAATACTTTATATCTTCAATTGTATCATCAGTTGTAATTCCAAGTAAGACATTTAGTCCTTTACCTATAGAACCAACTACTTTTCCATCTACCTCAACTTTAGATGAAGTAACTCTTTGAACAACTGCTCTCATAATTACTCTCCTATTATACTTATATTCATTATATTAATCTATATACGTCTCGTACACCCTTAACTTTTCTAATAAACTTCTTAAGATCCACCAACTCCTGAACAGAGGATACGGTTATCTTTATGTTAATAAGTGCATAGCCATCTTTTCCTGAATTGGCACTTATAGATCTTAGGTGTATTTTTTGAGCTGAAAGAATTTCCATTACTTCCGCTAAAAGTCCTAATCTGTCATCGCCCTTAACTTGTATTTCAGTTGTGAATTCACCACCATTGATATTTCCCCATGAGACTTCTAGAATTTTATCTTGTTCATTTTTAATTAAGCATTGTACATTTTTACAATCCTTTCTATGAACAGATACTCCTCTTCCCTTAGTTATATATCCTATTATCTCATCTCCAGGAACAGGGTTACAACATCTAGCAAATCTTATCATTACATTATCAATGCCTTTTATAACTACCTCTGGTGACTTGCTCTTTTTATGTGAATTTTCTTTATTTTTTCTATTATTATTTTGCCTTATATCTTCTTGAACTTGTTCTAAGGTTATAGTTTCCTTTTTATTTTTAGCTAAATAAGCCTCTTTTAACTTTAAGATTATTGCTGAAGGAATTAAGGAACCTGTACCAACTATAGCAAATAAATCATCTATAACTCTAATGCTATACTTTTTATATAATTTCTTAATTTCTTCCTCATCTATTATATCACCTAAATGATATCCTTGCTTCTTAGCTTCCTTTTCTAAAAGCTCTTTTCCTTTAGAAACATGTTCATCTCTCCTAGCTTTATTATACCAAGCTTTTATTTTACTTTTAGCATGATTGCTTTTTACTACAGAAAGCCAATCTATACTTGGTGCCTTGTCCATAGGAGAAGTTATAACCTCTACAATCTCACCAGTCTTTAACTGGAAATCTAGTGGAACAATTTTGCCATTTACCTTTGCTCCAATACATCTATGACCTACATCAGTGTGAATTCTATAAGCAAAATCTATAGGTGTAGATTCATTAGGAAGACTTATAACTCTTCCCTTTGGAGTAAATACAAAAATCTCATCAGAAAATAAATCTATTTTAAAGGCCTCCATAAACTCCTCTGCATCAGAAGTTTCTCCCTGCCATTCTAAAATATCACTTAACCATGTTAGTTTATTTTCTAAATTATTGTTTTCTCCATTAGCACCCTCTTTATACTTCCAGTGAGCTGCTATACCATATTCAGCGGTATTATGCATCTCATAGGTCCTAATTTGAATCTCAAAGGGTTTTCCCTTAGGTCCCATTACTGTAGTGTGTAAAGATTGATACATATTAGGCTTAGGCATTGCAATATAATCCTTAAATCTTCCTGGCATAGGCTTATACATTGTGTGTACTATTCCTAAAGTAGCATAACAATCCACAACGGTTTCAACCAAAATCCTAATAGCTGTTAAATCAAAGATTTGATCTAAAGATTTATTTTTCTTTTGCATCTTATTATATATACTATAAAAATGTTTAGGTCTTCCCTGTATGTCAGCCTTTATTCCAGACTTGGATATGTTTTTTGAAAGATCATCTACTATTTCACTTATATAAGCTTCTCTTTCAACCCTCTTTGCACATATCTGCTCTACTAAGTCATAATACTCATCTGGTTTCAAATATCTTAAAGATAAGTCCTCTAATTCCCACTTGATTTTAGATATACCAAGTCTATGGGCTAAAGGAGCATAGATATCCAAAGTTTCCTTAGCCTTTTGTTTTTGCTTATGCTCAGGCATATACTTAAGAGTTCTTAAATTATGTAATCTATCAGCAAGTTTTATAAGAATTACTCTTATATCCTTTGCCATAGCTAGCAACATTTTTCTAACATTATCAGCTTGTTGCTCTTCTTTCGACTTATACTTAATCTTACCTAACTTAGTTACTCCCTGAACTAAATCAGCTACTTCCTTACCAAACATATTAAGTATATCGTCATATGTATAGTCAGTGTCCTCTACAACATCATGCAAAATCCCAGCACAAATAGTACTTGTATCCATACCTATTTCAGCTAAAATACATGCAACTTCTATAGGATGTATAATGTATGGTTCACCTGACTCTCTTTTTTGTGTTTCATGAGCTTCGAAAGCTAAGTCATAGGCTTTTTGTATTAAGTTTTTATCAATATTACTACAATTCTTATCTATTATTTCAAATAATTTTTCCACCATGCTCAATACTTCCCTAAATTAAACGACTGGTCTATTACTAACCAGTCGTCTTTTTTTATTAATTATATAATACCTAAATGCAATATGCAATTCAAATTTAAAGTATCAGTTATTTTTTCCACTATTTACTTTTAAAAATTAGATATCATATTTCATTAAAGACATAACATCATGTCCTTCTAATTTATCTCTACCTCTAAGCTCTGTAAGCTCTATTACGAAAGCTAAAGATACAACTTCTCCGCCAGCCTCTTCTATAAGTTTAGTAGCAGCCTCAACAGTACCACCTGTTGCAAGTAAGTCATCTACTATAGCAACTCTTTGTCCTGGCTTTATAGCATCCTTATGAATCTCTAGAATATTACTTCCATACTCTAAGTCATACTCAATGCTTAAAGTCTCATATGGTAATTTGCCTGGTTTTCTAACTGGTATAAATCCAACATTTAAAGCAGTAGCTACTGGCACACCAAATAAGAATCCTCTTGCTTCCGGTCCTGCAATTACATCTATATTTTTGTCCTTTAAATAGTTCGCTATTATTTCTATAGTTTCTTTTAATGCATCTTTATCTTGTAATAAAGGTGTTACATCCTTAAAACTAATACCTTCTTTAGGAAAGTTCTCGACTATTCTTATTCTATCTTTTAATTCCATTGTATTTCCCCCTCACTGCCACTCATACAGTTGATTTTAAGTAAAACTTATTACTCCTTATTTGCTTCTTTATGCAAATATTTTGCTATTTGTTCCGCTCTTAATAAATCTGTAGTAGTCAATAGCTCCACTACTATTTTAGCATTATCCATCTTTCCAATAGGATTAACCCTAGGAATAATACATTCTATTAATTGATTAACATTGTCTTCACTTATTTGCTTCAAATCATTTATCTTCATTAAAGCTTTTAGTCCGTAATTATTAGTATGATTTACTTGATATATTCCTTCAGTGAAAAATATCCCATTTTCATCACTTAAGTCCACCTCAGAAGCTGTAGTACCTATCATAACTAAATCTACATACTTATTAAAGCTTTTTAGCTTATAGTATCTAGATAAAGCCTGAACAAGTTTAAATGTTAAGCCCACAAAAGAAAGTCCTTTAAAAGGGTAAGAACAACTATCTTGATTAGGATTAATTACATAAGCATCTAGCCTATCTACACTAGTTTTCTCCGTATCTAAAACCACTACATCTATACCTAATTCTTTACAAAGTTCTATTTCTTTATGTGAATTCATACCACAGCCTAAGCTAATTATTAAATCTGTACCTAAAAATTCTATGTGATTAAGAATATCTTTAGATCTCAGAGTTCTTTCTATATTCTCATCATTAGGTATATAATACTCCACATCGGCATTTAAATACCTAAGGACCAATAATAATATGGCTATACTAGTTATACTGTCTACATCATAGTACCCATAAATGACTATTTTCTCTCTAGCATTTACAGCCGTAATTATTCTTTTTAGTGCAACTTCCATGCCCTTTAATAAAAAAGGATCGTATTTTTTATAATGTTTTTTTACTTTCTTACATACCTTTTTTTTATCATACTCATAACTAACATCTTTAACCATAATCAATCCCCCGAACATTTAGAGAAAACATATATATTATAATTTAAAATTATGGTTTTTACAATTTTTTTTTGCATTCTTGTAGAATTTTTATCTTTTCAATGTAATTTTTGACGTTTTTAGTATGATATTTGTATTATTTTTTCCCAGGAAATATCTATTTATACATATTTCTATTTTCTTTAGCCTCATATTCCTCAGCATAAATTCCACTTAGTCCTTAGTAACTTAAACCTATACATTCAAAGGTTAATACTTTAAACCTAAAAAATTAATATGTACTTTGCAACATTAAATCTACCTCATAGTAAGTTATCACATATTAAATTCTTTATCCTATAAAATATGAATGAAGTTTATTTAATGCAAGATATATACCTTAAATATAAAATTAGCACCTTAAAATACTTTTTCTTATAAAGTATTTTAAGCATATAAAAACTCCGAGTTACCCTCGGAGTCTTGTTTAAGCTTCACTAGTTTTTTTCTTTTTTCCATATTGAGCTTTAGGATTTTTCTTATCCTTTTTATCTCTTAAAGTTGCCCAAATCGGACTAGCTATAAAGATTGAAGAATATGTTCCTGTTATTATACCAATAATTAATGGTACTGTTAATTCTCGTATACCCGGAACCAAAATAACCATCATCATTATTGTAAGTAAAGTAGATAATGAAGTATATATTGATCTCCTCATAGTTTGACTTATACTTGAATTAATTAACTCACCTGTCTCAACCTTACCTAATTTCTTTTTGTTTTCTCTTATTCTATCAAATATTACTATTGTATCATTCATAGAATATCCTAATATAGTCATAACAGCAGCTATAAAAGGAGAGTTTATACGAATTCTAAGTATAGCATATACACTAAGTGTAATAAGTAAGTCGTGAATTAATGCAACTATTGCAGCAACACCAAATTCGAATTCGAATCTTACAGCTATATATATAGCTATTGCTATACAGGATAAAATTGAAGCTATAAATGCTTTTCTAGTTAATTCACTACCAATAGAACCACTTATATTTTCTTCTTGAACTAAATAATCATCACCTAAGTTAAATTCTTCTTTAACCTTAGTTTTTAGCTCTTTTACTTGCTCCGTTTCTATTGCACCTGTTTGAATAATTAATTCAATCTCTGTATTGTTTGTTTCTCTTGCACTATACTTTTTAGTAAAGTCAGATATAACTTTTTCTACCTCTTGAACTTTATCTTGATTTACTTGTTCACCCATATTAAAAGTTAATATAGTTCCACCCTTAAAGTCTATACCGAAGTTTAGCCCTTTAAAAGCTATGGCAAACCCAAGACCTATCAACATGATAGCTAAAGATATTCCATACCATATCTTACGTTTTTCAAATATCTTTATCATGAATTTACCCCCTTTTCACACCGAAATAACCAGGTTTCTCTAGTATTCCAATATTTAATAATAATCTTAGTATAAATTTAGTAAATATTAATGCTGTAAATACACTTATAACTATACCAATCATTAAAGTTACTGCAAAGCCTCTTACTGATCCTGTACCAAAATTATAAAGAATAATACCTGCTATCATAGTTGTAATATTTGAGTCTAATATTGATGTTAATGCTCTATCAAAACCTGCATTAACAGATGCTTTTATAGATTTTCCTGACTGTATCTCTTCCTTAATTCTCTCAAATATGAGCACATTGGCGTCCACGGCCATTCCAATAGTAAGTAACAGACCCGCTATACCAGCTAATGTCAATGTTCCTTCCATTGCTACAAAAACATATAAATCTAATAATATAAATAGTACTAGTGCTAAATCAGCAACTAATCCTGGTAATCTATACACTGCTAACATAAATATAAATACTAAGCCAACACCTAAAATTGCAGCTTTTTTACTATTTGGCATAGCATCAGAACCTAATTGAGATCCTACTGTTTTAAAAGATACTGGTTTTACTGGTAATGGTAATGCACCTGATTTTATTATATCCGCATCTCTTTTTGCTTCTTCTAGGTTTTTACTTCCACTTATTACAGCCTGACCATTTAATATTGGTTCATTTACAGTTGGTTCACTTAACTTCTCTTCATCCATGTAAATAGCTATTTGTTTCCCTACAAATTCCTTAGTAGCATTAGCAAATTTATCTTTTCCTTCGTCTGAAAATTCAAGAGCTATCTCTGATTTTTGAGTCTCTGGATTCATACGAGCTACTGCATTTTTAACATCTTTACCTGTTAAGATAGTTTCACCATTAGGATCCACAAATTTAAGTTCCCCTGTTTTACCTAGTACATCCATAACTTCTTCAGAGTTAAATATACCAGGGATCTCTATTCTTATTCTCTTATCCCCTTCTTGTTTAACCTCTGTCTCAGATACACCAAGCTTGTTAACTCTCATACTTAAAAATTCAATTTCTCTACTCATATCCTCTGGACTTACTTCTTCCGCTTGTATTTCTTCTACAACAGAAATACCCCCTTGTAAGTCTAGCCCTCTGTTAATTGCCTGAGAAAATGGTTTTATTTTGTAACCGGCAATAGTAAACCCTTTAAGCCCTGCAAAGCCTAAAGTTGCAATTACAAGAATAGTAATTACTAATAAGGTAACACTTTTTGCCTTATCTTTACTTTTCTTATTATTCTTCATTTTCATCCTCCTTTGCTAACTAAGTTGCGGCAAACTTCTGTTCATTATTATATTACTTTTAACAATAATAGTCAATAATGGGTATTATTCATTTTCTTTTTCCATTTTTTTAGCCTTTAATGCAATAGCACATTCGATTCTCTTCTTTTGCATTTCACAACCTATGTTATAAGGAACATGCATGTCTCCATTGAAGTTAAAGTTGTTTGCTTGACATCCTCCACTACAATAGAATCTAGCCCAACAGTCTTTACATACTGGTTTGTTATAAATGTGAGCATTTTTAAATTCATCACTTATCTTCTCATCAAAACTCTCTTCAAAAATAGTTCCTAATTTAAACTCTTCATTGTTAACAAATTGGTGACATGGATATATATCTCCCTCTGGAGTGATTGCTATATATTCATGACCAGCTCCACATCCTGATATTCTTTTATATACACATGGACCACCCTTTAAATCTATGTTGAAGTGATAGAAGTTAAATTCATTTCCTTCTTCATATCTCTTAGCCATTTCTTCATATAATTTATCGTATTGTTCAAAGATAACTGGTAGATCTTCTTCTCTTAAAGAAAGTTCATGCTCTGCTGGAAGAACTACTGGCTCCACAGATATTTCTTTAAATCCTTGCTCTGCTAAGTGCTTGATATCTTCATAGAAGTCAAGGTTTTCTCTTGTGAAGGTACCTCTTACATAGTGAGCTTTTGTCTTATCTCTTTTTTCTACCATTTCTTTAATCTTAGGTAAAATCATGTCATATGAACCTTTGCCGTCAAATCTTATTCTAACATTATCATTGACTTCTTTTCTTCCATCTATACTTAAAATGATATTTACCATATTTTCATTTAAATACTCCATTAACTCATCAGTTAATAAAGTACAGTTAGTTGTCATTGTAAATCTAATACTCTTGTTATGGATTTTCTCTTGCTCTCTTCCATAAGCTACAATCTCTTTAATTACTGGCATTGCCATAAGTGGCTCTCCACCAAATAAATCTATTTCTATATTCTTTCTTGGTCCTGAATGTTTAAGCACATAATCAATTGATTTCTTTCCGATTTCTGCAGACATTCTCTTCTTACCACCGTGGTATTCCCCCTCATCTGCAAAACAGTACTTACACTTTAAGTTACAATCATGAATTATATTTAAGCAAACAGCTTTTATGTAAGATTTAGAATTTCCGCTCTTCATTGCGATTTCTTCATATAAATCAGTAGTATACAAATATCCTTCTTCAACTAACTCTTTAATTTCCCCATATGCTTCTTCTATAATTTCAGCATCATACTTTCCATCAAGTAAACTTAAAAGCTCTTCCTTGCTTTTTAAGCCACCATCTTCTACTAAATCATAAACTAATTCGTCTACACTATGTAAAGATCCTGAGTTAACATCAACTATAAAGTAATTATCACCTTGTTTAAATTTATGAATTAACGCCATGTTAAAATTCCTCCCGCTTATTAAATAAACTTATAATTTTATTTCTTTAGTCATTAAAAACCTATCCTCTAATATACAATAAAATTTCATAACACCATAAAATTATAATATTATGAAATTTATTCCTCTGATAAAACATAAAGCAGTAACCTAAAGTTACTGCTACGCTATTTGCCCTAAGCTTTTAATTAGTTTTCACAAGCTAAGTTAGCAACTGTACAAGATGTTTTACAAGCAGATTGGCAAGAGTTTGCACATTCTTTACATCCTGGTTTCTTTAAGCTATTTTTTAAATTTGATTTATTGATAACTTTTATGTGTTTCATATTGATACTCCTCCATTTAAAAAGTTTTCCGTACAATTGTACCACAATATAGTAGATAAATCAATTTAATCTTATATAACATATCCACCACTAATCAATATAAAATATTGCATTTAAAACTATATTTAACATATAAAATAAAAGCCCTTATGATTACATAGAACTAGCCAAACAAACAATAAAAAAAGACTTTTACATATGAAATCAAATACCCTATGACCCTTATTACATGTAGTTAACATCAGTATTGTCATTGCCATAGTTATTATTCTTGTTCTATTTTTATTTTCTTATTACACACTTAACATAAGTAATGTAATTACTATAGTAATCATTAATAATATAGTAGTTAACTTATATATAAGTATATACCTAAATTCTATTTTAAAGCAAATAAGGAGCTTAAGTTTATATGTTTAAAGTTCTATATGTTTATACCTATCATTCCTGACAATGTTCCTACAACCATTGCAATAATTGCTCTAACAAAATCCCTGCCCACAAGCGCTGCTTCTCTACCAGCTACAATTGATATTATATATATAATAACTATATATAATATTGAAACTGAGAGTCCCATAAGCCAACCCTTTTCACCTGATGTCCTGGCTGCCCATACAGCACCATAAAATATACTAAAACAGCTAAAAATCATAATAAATATAGAATTAACCTTCATATTCTCTATAGTTCCAAAGCAAAACGTTGCTATCAAGGTATATGCTAAGAAACAAATTAAGGTAACTATAGTTGCTCTTATAAGCCCTACACTGACACATGAGATTTTAGATCTCTTCACCATAAACCCACCCCCTCAGAAAAACTACTTATTAAATAAAAAAACTCCTTATTTGCTTAATATTACTTATGCAAACAAGAAGTCTTTTATTACTTATTTCTAATTTTCACTAACAGTTTCCTCAGGTGTTATAACTGAAGCAATTGCTTGTTTAGTAAATTTGATTCTTGATCTATCAGGACCAGACTCTAAAATTATGTAATCATCCTTTAATGAAGTAATTCTTCCCATTACTCCACCTTTAGTCATAATTTCATCATTTACTTTTAATGAGTTTATCATTTCCTCATATTGTTTCTTTCTTTTCTTTTCTGGTAGGAATATGATTAAGTATAAAACTACCATCATAACGATAAATGGTAAAAGTTGAACAACTATATTCATTTCATATTCTCCTTTCTATTTTTTAAGTATGATATACATTTTAATGCAAATATGAATTTAAAGCAATGATTTTTAACTCTTAATTATTCTTATTTTTCTCTATAATTCTATAAAAACCTTACTTTTTTACGCTTTTACAGGTAATATGAACCCTAATTCATATTATTTTATACCCCACTCTTGTAACTTTTTAGCTTTAAATCCTGCAAAGTTATCAGCATCAATGGCATCTCTTATTTCTTGCATTAAGTTATTATAGAAATATAAGTTATGTAAAACTGCAAGTCTCATAGCTAACATTTCCTTAGCCTTAAATAAATGTCTTATATAAGCTCTTGTATAGTGTTTACATGCTGGACATTGACACCCTTCATCTATAGGTTTTGTATCAAGCTCATACTTAGCATTCATTATATTTATTTTTCCATCTTTAGTGAACAGATGCCCATGTCTACCGTTTCTAGCTGGTAAAACACAATCAAAGAAGTCTACACCTCTTTCAACTGCCTCTAAAATATTTGCAGGTGTTCCTACACCCATTAAATATATTGGTTTATCAACTGGTAAATGTGGTACAACAGCATCTATAACTTTATACATATCTTCGTGGCTTTCACCAACTGCTAAACCACCAATTGCATAACCATCTAAATCCATTTTAGAAATAGTTTTAGCATGCTCTATTCTTATATCTTCATAAGTTCCACCTTGATTTATACCAAATAACATCTGATCCTTGTTGATTGTATCTGGAAGTGAGTTTAATCTATCCATTTCCTTTTTACATCTCTCAAGCCATCTAGTTGTTCTTGCAACTGAGTTTTCTACATATTCTCTTGTAGATGGGTTTGGTATACACTCATCGAAAGCCATAGCTATAGTTGATGCTAAATTGCTTTGTATTTGCATACTTTCCTCTGGTCCCATGAATATTTTTCTTCCATCAATATGTGAGTTAAAATAAACTCCCTCTTCCTTTATCTTTCTCATGGCTGCCAATGAGAATACTTGGAATCCGCCTGAATCTGTTAAAATAGGTCTATCCCAATTCATAAACTTATGTAATCCACCTAACTCTCCAACAACCTTATCTGTGGGTCTTAAATGCAGGTGATATGTGTTAGATAGTTCAACCTGGCATCCTATCTCTTTTAAATCCATAGATGATACAGCACCTTTAATAGCTGCTAAAGTACCAACATTCATAAATACAGGAGTTTGTATTGTTCCGTGAACTGTCTTAAACTCTCCACGTCTTGTTTTTCCATCTCTTTTTAGTAGTGTGTATTGTCCCATTTCTTCACTTCCCATCAAATTTATCTTAATTTTTACTTATGTATAAACATTGCATCTCCAAAACTAAAGAATCTATATCCGTCCTTAACTGCTACCTCATAAGCATTCATTACATGCTCCTTACCAGCTAAAGCACTAACTAGCATGATTAAAGTAGACTGTGGCAGGTGGAAATTAGTAATTAAGCAATCTAACGCTTTGAACTTATATCCTGGATATATAAATATTTCAGTCCATCCACTTTGCTCTTTTAATTTTCCATTTTCATCAGCTATACTTTCGATAGTTCTACATGAAGTAGTTCCTACCCCTATTAATCTACCACCATTCTCTTTACATCTATTAATAGTATCTGCTGTTTCCTGAGACATTTGGTAATATTCTGAGTGCATATGGTGATCATTAATATCATCAACTTTAACAGGTCTAAAAGTACCTAAGCCAACATGTAATGTTACAAAGGCAATCTCAACACCCTTATCCTTTATTCTCTGTAATAATTCCTCTGTAAAATGCAAACCTGCTGTAGGTGCTGCAGCAGAACCAACTTCCTTAGAGTACACTGTTTGATATCTTTCTTTTTCCTCTAATTGCTCTGTTATATATGGTGGAAGTGGCATTTGTCCTAAACTATCTAAAACCTCTTCAAATATACCCTCATACTCAAATCTTACAAGTCTACTTCCTTCTTCACCCATACCTACTACTTCTGCCTTAAGTTCGCCATTTCCAAAAACAAATCTATTTCCTATCTTAGCTCTCTTACCAGGCTTAACAAGAGTTTCCCAAGTATCCTTTTCAACTCTTTTTAATAAAAGGAATTCCATCTTACCATTAGTATCTTCCTTTGCACCAAAAAGTCTCGCTGGCAATACTCTAGTGTTATTTAAAACTAAACAGTCTCCTGCTCTTAAATAATCAACTATATCTTTAAATTTTTTATGTTCAATTTCTCCAGTTTCCTTTTGAAGAACCATTAATCTTGATTCATCCCTTTTAGCTGCTGGATGTTGAGCTATTGATTCTTCTGGTAAATAAAAATCAAAATCTTTAACTTTCAATATGTACACCTTCCTTAGTAAACATTAATTCTCTGTACTATTATACATCTATATAACTCTTAGTAAAAAACTTTATTTAAACAGTGCACTTTTTAGAAAAGAGTACACTGTTTTGAATTTCCTTTTTTATTAACCTCATTAGGATCTACATTTAAATGCTTATATGCCTTTTCACAAGCTATTCTTCCCCTTGGAGTCCTAGCTATAAAACCCTTTTGAAGTAAATAGGGTTCATAAACATCCTCTAAGGTACTAGTTTCCTCTCCTATAAAATAAGCTAAGGTTTCTATTCCCACAGGACCACCAGCAAAGTTATACACAATAGCATCTAAGATTCTATTATCAGTTCTATCAAAACCTTCTTCATCTATTTCTAATAATTCTGCTGCCTTATCAACTATAGTTTCATCTATTATTCCACTTCCCTTTACATCACAATAGTCTCTAACCCTTTTTAGAAATCTATTTGCAATTCTAGGGGTACCTCTTGATCTTCTTCCTATAGCAATTGCAGCTTCCTTAGTTATAGGAATATTAAGTATCTTGGCTGATCTTGCAACTATGTTCATAAGTTCATCCTCTTCATAAAACTCCATAGCACACATAACACCAAATCTATCCCTTAAGGGTGAGGTTAAAAGTCCTACTCTAGTAGTAGCCCCTAACAAAGTAAACTTAGGCAAATCTATTCTTATAGATTTTGCTGCAGCTCCCTTTCCTATAACAATATCTAAGGCATAATCCTCCATAGCAGGATATAGTATTTCCTCTACAGATCTATTTAATCTATGAATCTCATCTATAAATAACACATCATTTTTATTTAAGCTTGTAAGTATAGCTGCTAAATCTCCTGCTCTCTCTATGGCTGGCCCTGAAGTTACCTTAAGCTCTCCACCCATTTCCCTAGCAATTATATTAGCTAAGGTTGTCTTACCAAGTCCAGGAGGCCCATATAATAAAACATGATCCAAAGCCTCATCTCTCATTTTAGCTGCTTCTATGAATATACCTAGCTTCTCTTTAACCTTACTTTGCCCTATATACTCACTTAATCTCTTAGGTCGTAATGATAATTCTGCGTCTAAATCCTCTATAATCTCCTCTGAAGTTACTAATCTATCCATAATTTATCACCTAACTCATTAAATATTTTAGACATTCTTTAATTATATCTTCTAAAGACTTACTACTATCAGCTTTATTAATAGCTTTCTCTGCTTCCTTTTCAGAATATCCTAAGGAAATTAAAGCACCTAATGCTTCAGATAAATTCTTATTAACCTCTAAATCTAATAATCCATTATCTATATTATTAACAATAGTTTCCTCAGATACACTAACTTTATCTCTAAGTTCTAAAATTATTCTTTGAGCAATTTTTTTACCTATACCAGGAGCCTTTATTATAAATTTTTCATCTCCAGATACAATAGCATACTTAAGTTTATTTGCACTACCAATAGATAATAAAGAAAGAGATGCCTTTGCACCAACTCCATTTATAGTTATAAGTTTATTAAATAACTCTAATTCCTCTTCTGTCATAAAGCCATATAAACCATGAAAATCCTCTCTAATTATCTGATGCAAATAAAGAAATACATCCTCATCAATATTAGGCATCATAGCCATAGTACTACCAGAAGTATATATTTTATAACCTATACCCCCATTTTCTACTATAACACAATCCTTTTTGATTCCTTTAAAAATTCCTTTTATATATTCGTACATTTTCTACCCTAACCCCCTTCTAATACCTCACTTAACAAATTGAAGTGGGCTCATTCATAAAAATCGACTATTATACTTTAACATTATAGCCCTTTTAATTCAATAATTATAGATTTTTTGTTGAAATTATAAGCAAATCTATATTTCTCTTGTTTTATTATTATAAGCAAATCTACCATTCTGGATAATCAGAAATAAATTCTATATCTGCACCAGTCATTTCAGCTATTATTGTACCAACAGAATTAATTTGTTCTTTTAACTTTCTTTTATAATAACAAAATAAGAGACTATGGAGTTAAGGGAAATACTACTAAAGATTATACTAATTTTAATTTACCAATCAGTATAATATATATTTCTCATTGCCATAGCCTCTTATTTTTCTTTCAATTAAAAAGTTAGTAAATTGAGTTTTCTATTTAGCTTTAATTTAGCTTTTCAACTTAAGATTCTTATTTATATAAGCATCCTAAAACTAAAGTAAAACTAGTAAATATATTTGAAGTAGGTGTTAGCTTCTAAATAATGCCTTTATATAATTCAAGGCCTCATCCTTAGTATTAAATTCATACATCTTGTTTCCTCTTTTTAAAAACTCTAAATCTGCTACTGGAAGATTCTTAGTACTAATATCTGTTACATCAGTCTTCTCATCTTCTACATAAGCTTCATTATCCTCCTTAGTTTTTAAAACTGCTACATATCCATCTTTTATACCTATTATGTATTTATTAGGTGCATATAAGTATTTATCAAATTCTCTTACTAAGGTTATTTCATTTTTAACTACTTCCTCAAGTTTATAATCACCCTTTTCAAGAGCAGTCTTTAGCTCCTCTTTAGACATTGCAAGTAGCTTATCCTTATCTTCTCCTTGCTTTTCTATAACTTGATCTAAGGTACTATTTTCTTGAGAATTTTCTGCATTAGCTAAAAACTTAGTTTTATAAAATATACTAATTTTATCATAATGCTCTTCTATACCATGACTTGAAGCCATAGCTGTATCTTCATTAGCATAATCTTTATTATTCATTAAATAATAAGTAAGGGTAAAACTTGTTACAAATAACATTACTAAGGAAAGTACGCCTATAACTATGTATTTATCCTTATTCTTATTAAAATTATTATCATTGCTATTATCTTTATTTTTAACTTTCTTTAAATTATCGCTCATAATATCACTCCTTTATTGAGTATTATGACCAATATTTCTAATAATATACATTTACCCTAAATTTATTGTAAAAAAAGGTCTGGTTAATTCTAATCATAATTAACCAAACCTTTTTATCTTATCTTATCTTATAGTTCTTACTTTAATATCTTTTACTTTTTCAATTATTCTATCTTTCATTTCTCTCTTGTTTTTTACTTTTCCACATCTTTCTCTTAACTCTTATAATTTTCAACTCTTAATTCTTATATCTTTTCTTTCTTAATTTTTACCTTATATGTTTCCTTTTACTTCTTACCTTGTCTTTCTTAACTCTTATTTCCTAGTTTTGACTTATTCTCAACCTTATAAAGCCACTATGTACTTATACTCTTTCTTCGTATCCTTCTAGATATACAACTTCAATCCAATCAGCTTCTGCAAAGAAGTCATGCTCTGTTGCATATTTTTTAGCGAATACTACTCTTTCAATTCCTGATGCTATAATTATCTTTGTACACTCCATGCATGGTTGAGCTGTAATGTATATAGTTGCTCCAGCTCTCTCTTCAGGAGAACACTCCATAATAGCATTAACCTCAGCATGAATAGTTCTTTTACAATGATTGTTTATCATAAGGCATCCAGCATCATCACAATGCTCTAAATGTGGAGGACTTCCATTATATCCAGTCCCTTTTATTCTCTTATCTTTTACAACTACTGCACCTACATGTAGTCTAGGACATGTACTTCTTTCTTTTACCATGAATGCAATATCCATAAAATACTTATCCCAATCTTTTCTCATAGTACCTCTCCCCCTATCTGAAGAAAATTTATTATATTATATCACAATATAATAAATTTCATCTATATTGGGAAAGCAGAAAATATTATTTCATCATCTTCATGATCTAAATCATATATAATATCATCTAATAAAACTATCTCAATCTTCATATAAGAGTTTCTATTAAGCCTAGATATATATTCTAGAACTGACTCCTCTATGTTTCCGTTACAAATTATCACAGCCCTCTGCATATCAAGAGCAATCATTCTCCTCAAAATTCCTTTACATATATCGTAATCAACTTCTATACTTTCATCCTTCTCACAATAAATATAAGTTTCCCTATCTCTATCATCCTTTATGATAAAAGCATTCTCCTCCTCAAACTCCTCTTCAACCTTTGCATTGTTTTGTCTTAAGCACATATAAGATTTACAAAACTCCAAAAACTTCTCTTCACATAAGTTATGTAGGTCATTATTCACTCTATTTTGTCTAGGATTATAATGAACTTTATCAGCTCCAGTAATAAATCTTATCCATGTATAAGCTATAAACATTATAAAGGCTACCCCTAATATTTTATATCCATAATAGTACAGAAAAATTATAACTTTGCTCATAATAATCACCTCTGATTTAATTATGAACCTAGAAATTTATTCTATACAGAATTCAAAAATATTTAAAAACAAATTAACATTTATTAAAAACTTATAATCCTTTAAAGTATCTTTATTACAAATCAAAAACACCTCCTTGACTTCCATATATCTAGCATTAACTAGAATATATAGTAATCAAGGAGGTGTTATATTTGCCTTAATCCTTGTGTATATCTTTTAAATTTTAAATAGCATAATTAATATGTATATCTTAATCCAGATATTTTTATAATAGCTTTCCAACTGACACTATACCTATTAATCTCTTTCAATCCATTGATATACAGTATTTATATATTTATTATTCTTCAAATTCCTCTGGGAATTCTGCGTTGTGATATACGTTTTGAACGTCATCATCATCTTCTAATAAGTCAACTAATTTTTGAATCTTAGCTGCAACTTCCATATCAACTTCTACGTTGTTATCTGGTATCATAGTTATTTCAGCTGATAAGAATTCAAATCCTTGTTCTTCTAAAGCTTCTCTTACTGTACCGAAGTTAGCCATTTCTGTGATTACTTCAAATACTTCTTCTTCAGCATTGAAATCTTCAGCACCTGCATCTAATGCAACCATCATGATTTCTTCTTCGTCCATTGATTCTGTTCTTTCAATAACTATTTGACCTTTTTTATTGAACATCCAACCAACACATCCGCTAGCTCCTAAGTTTCCACCACATTTGTCAAATAGGTGTCTTACATTACCAGCACTTCTATTTTTATTATCAGTTAGAACTTCAACGACCATAGCAACACCAGCTGCTCCGTATCCTTCATATATTATTTCATCATAGTTTACTGATGCTAATTCTCCAGATGCTTTCTTTATAGCTCTTTCTATAGAATCTTTTGGCATGTTATTAGCTTTTGCTTTTGCTATAACATCTCTTAATCTTGGGTTAGCATCAGGATTTGCACCACCATTTTTAGCTGCGATTGCAATTTCTTTACCTATTTTAGTAAAAATTTTACCTCTTTTAGCATCAACTTTTCCTTTTTTGGCTTGTATGTTATGCCACTTTGAATGTCCTGACATTATGTATTCTCCCTTCAATATTTCTTAAAATTCTTGTAATATTATATCATGTTAAAAGTAACCTATGCAATGTTCTAAGCTTCATAAAGCCTTCCATCTAATTTAAAGTAATATTTCTCATCGTCCCTAAGTAATGTTACCTTACCTGAGGTAGCTTCTACAAAGGCTCTCTCTACTTCATCAATTATAGAACTTTCGCTGTAAATTTTCAAGCTAACAGCTTCAGTATAAGCTGTATCTTCTATATGCCATTGATTTTGACCACATAAATACTGAACCTTTCCAAGTAAATCATAATCTATAATAGCTTCTAAGGCAATCCCCCTTACCTTTTCAACTATCATAGCTTCCTTTATAGCCATAGCTGCACCCTTAGAATATGCTCTTGCTAAGCCTCCAGCCCCTAAAAGTATTCCTCCAAAATAACGTGTTACAACTACAACAGAGTCTGTTATTTCATTTTTCTTCATTACTTCTAAAACCGGTATTCCTCCTGTGCCCTTAGGCTCTCCATCATCACTATATCTTTGTATACCCATATTTTCACCAATTATATATGCATATACATTATGACGTGCATCCTTGTATTGTCCTCTTATTTCATCTATAAATGCCTTTGCATCATTTTCTGTTTCAACTCTTTTTACATGGCCTATAAAAATCGATTTTTTCTCGTCAAACTCTGCCATAGCATTATTTTTTATAGTAAAATAACCCATCTATATTTACACCTCAAATTCTTCCTTTTTTATCCCCAAATTTTCTTCATCAATAGTTTCTAAATACTTATCTGCCGCTCTTATTATGTAAGCTTTATCACTTTTATGTTTTAGATTTTCTATCTTCTCTTTAGCTTTTTTACCTTTTATCTTTGCTAAAGAACCTATTGCATAAGTAACAACCTGTGGATTGCTATCATCTAAGGCCCTTATTAAAGTCATTTCAAGGTCCTTATCTTGAAGTTTACCTATGGCTGAAACTGAAAGTCTTCTTACATTAAAGGATTTATGTACAGAACCCTTTATAAGTATTCCTTTGCTATTTACATCCCTTAGCTCTCCAACAATCCATACTGCTGCCTCTTTATCCTTGCTACTCATTTGTATGTATCTATCCTTAACAAACTTAAGAATTTCCTGTTTTGTTTTATCATCTAAAGAATTTAAAACTCTTAATTTATCTTGTTTTCCAGCAGTAGCTATAGAATGAAAAAGTTCTTCAATATTATTGCTTTTAGATAAAAGTCTATATTTAATTTTACCTTCAATTATGTGTCTTTGAACTTCACTAGTCTCTAATCCTCTAATTTTGCTAATAACCTCTATGGACTTTCCTTCTAAAAAAAGAAAATAAGAAATATCCTCATTAGACAAATCCTCAATATCATTCCACTTAATATTAACAAGTCCCTTTTTCATTTTATCACTCACTTTTAATTATATTTATTATGAATGTTTTAGCACATTTTCAATAACTTCTATTCCTTTTTCTATATTTTCTAAGGTAACCTCCGAGAAGTTTATTCTAAAGCTTTTTAATCCGTCCTTACTATTTTTAAAGAATAATACGCCTGGAGTAATTAGCACTCCTTTTTTCTTACACTTATAAAACAATTGGACAGAATCCATTCCTTCAGATTTTAAGGTAAAATATATATGTAGTCCCCCCTCAGGGTAATTACACTGAACATAGTCTCCCAATTTGCTATTTATAAGTTCCACTAATAGCCTGTATTTTTTCTTATTACTGCAATTTAATTTTTCTATATATTCTATCCACAGTCCTTCATCAATATAATAGCCTAATGCTCTTTGCATTAAACTTGATGTTGAAATATCTGTGTTTACCTTTGAGCTAATAATACTTTCTTTGAATTCTTTAGGAGGAATTAAGTATCCTAAACGAATACCTGGTAAAAATATTTTTGAAAAACTTTTAATATATATGACTCTATCATTGTGATCTAGTGCCTTAAAACTTTTGTACTTCAATTTCTCATTATAAATAAGTTCCGATAAGTAATCATCTTCTATTATATAAAAGTCATATTGCTGTGCTAGTTCTAGTATCCTCTTTTTCTTCTCTTCACTGTAACTTATCCCTGTTGGGTTTTGAAAATAACTCATTACATAAAAACACTTTATTTTAGTTTTCTTTAATATCTCTTCAAGTTGATTTATATCTATTCCATCTTTCATAATATCAACTTCAAGTATATTTGCTCTTCTCCACTTAAAAACTGACAAAGCTCCAATGTAAGTAGGCTTTTCCACTATTACATTATCATTTACATCAATTAAAGCCTTTGACACTATATCTATGCCTTGTTGAGCTCCAGAAACTATAAGAATATTATCTATAGAAATACTTTTATGCCAGAAGTTATTGCTTATACTTTTACGTAATCCATCATATCCTAAACTTTCTTGATGTATGAATGCCTCTGCCCCATCTCTATCTATTACTTCATTAAGTACTTTCTTAAAAACATCAACTGGGAAATTATCTCCCTTAACAACTTCACCTGTAAAATCTATATATTTACTAAGTTGCTCCTTGCTGTAGGTTTTAAAAATCTCACTGTACTTTCTCTTAAAGCTTATATTGAAATCTCTCTTTTTAGCAAAGGTTCCACTCCCCATTTTAGAAACAGCGTAACCTTCTTGCTCTAGCTTCTTATAAGCATTAATTATTGTTATCTTGTTTACACCTAAAAAATCACTAAGACTTCTAATAGTAGGTAGCTTTTCTCCATCTTCAAGTTCATCGTTTTTAATTAAGTTTTTTATATGATTACATATTTGTACATATTTAGTTTCGTCATTATCATAAGTACATATAAACTTTTCCATATTCTTCTCTCACTAAATAAAATATACCTTTTCTTTAATAACAGTTCCAGCATTAAATTTAAATTCTCTTATATCCTTTTTAACCACAGCTTTTTCTGTAAGTAATCCTAGTATTTCTTCCATTTTTATATCAAAGCCATCAAAGAACATGTCACATTTTATTTCTTCTGAACTTAATGCCACATTTTTTTCTTTTAAAAACTCTATAAGCACATTAGTAGCTCTCTTTAAATTAACTTCCACATACTCTTCCATGTATTTTAAAATAGTGTTTATACAATCTTCTTTATCTGTATTATTTATAAATAATTCCTCAACATACTCACTAAAGGTATTATTTAATCCTAAAGTTGTAGTAACAACATCTCTATTAATCATATATCCAGATAAATTTACATAGAACTTTGAAAAGCTTCTAACTGCCATAACTGCCATACTATAGGCTGTATGAATTGAATCGTTTGTAAGATATTTTCTACACTCATTCATATCCTTAAGTAACTTTCCTAAATACACTATATTCCATTTTTTTCTTTCTAAATCTGGAAAATATCTTACTCTATCGTAAACCTCAGTAATTTGTCTATCCTTTGAAAACATCAATCTAGAGGAAGATAATATTCTGTGTATATATGCTCCCTTTACACCCTCTTCACAAATAGAAATAAATTTTCCTTTGCTTAATATTTTTAAATGTATAGAAATTTCATTTTCTTCTGCATATATGTGCTTTATGTTATTAGATTCCTCATCTATAACAACAAACATATCTATATCTGACCCTTCCCAAATATCACCTGTTAGCATAGAACCATGTATTAAAACCGCTAGTACTTCTTGCTCACTTTTTAAATTATCAAGGGTTAAGTTACAAGCTCTTTGATAATCTAATATTTCCTTTCCCACACCCAATCACCTGCTTACTTTCTAAATTTTAATTCCCTTTAATTAATATAATACTCTAAAATTTCATTTTTTTATACAAAAACTGTTGCATCAAGAGTAGTTTCCATAATATAAGTGGTATTTTCAAAATCACTTATACTTAAATCCCTTAGTGCAACAGTCTCTTTTTATTTTACTTAAACCTCATAGGATTTCAGCTTATTATATACTTCTTCATCTACATAAGCGCATATATATGTGCCTTCATCCCTAAAATCTTCCTCTTCAATTCTTGCATTTCTATGAAGCATAGCCACATTTCCTTGCTCACTGTATGGTATTAAGAAGCTTCTAAGTACTTGATTGCTTGGAAGTTCTTTAACGATTTCATCTAATAATAGCTCTAAGTTTAATCCTTCCTTTGCTGAAATCTCAACAACCTTTTCGCCTTGAAGTTTTTCTTTAACTTCTTCTAATCTTTCCTTACTTACCTTATCGATTTTATTCAATACCATAATTCTATTTTTATCAAAGGATTTAAGTTCAGTTAACACAGTATTTACAGCTTCTATTTGTTCAAATAATTTATCTGAAGATACATCAACTACATGTAAAAGTAAATCTGAATATAAAACCTCTTCTAAAGTTGACTTAAAACATTCAACCAAATCATGTGGAAGCTTTCTAATAAATCCTACTGTATCAGATAAAGTTGCAACTCTTTTATCTGGTAATGTTAAAGCACGAGTTGTTGTATCCAAGGTTGCAAATAGCATATCTGCTTCAAATACCTTTTCTTTGTTAGCTATATTAGCAGGAACAATATCACATAACTTGTTTCTAAGTGTTGATTTCCCTGTGTTTGTATATCCAACTAAAGATACCTGTGGAAGATTACTCTTCACTCTCTTTTCTCTTTGTACAACCCTGTTGCCTCTTATTTTTTGTAATTCCTTAGATAAATCATAAATTCTATTTCTAATATGTCTTCTATCTATTTCTAGTTTCTTTTCTCCTGGACCCTTTGTTCCAATACCTCCACCTGTTCTTGAAAGTACTGTTCCTAGACCCATAAGTCTTAAGGATCTATATTTTAATTGTGCAAGCTCTACCTGTAAGCTCGCTTCTTTACTTCTAGCTCTTCTTGCGAAAATCTCTAAAATCAAACTAGTTCTATCAATAACCTTAGCGCCAGTATTTTCTTCTAAATTTCTAATTTGAGCTCCTGTTAATTCATCATCAATTATAATTACATTAGCTTTTAAAGCTTGTTTCAACATTTGTATTTCATCAACCTTACCTGATCCTACATAAAAAGACGAATCAGCCTTTGGTCTATTTTGAAATACTTTATATACAACTCCAACATTACATGCTTTAGCTAGTTCTTCAAGTTCATCTAAACTTTCTTCACTATCAATACCTACTAAAATAGCTCTTTCACTATTATCTTCATAAACATCATTATTTTTTATGCTTTCTTCGATGTATGATACTCTGTCTAAAAACTGAAAGTTTTCTACAGATTCTAAATCCATATTAGCTAATTCTTCATATACTAATATGTTATTTTCGATTGTACAAAAACCTACATTAACAAGGCTTTTATTGTAGTCTTCACCATTTACACCTATTGCAACCATAGCATCTAATTTTAATTTTGTTAAAGCTGAGGTATCTAAAGCTGATAATCTTGGATTTCCTGATGGATGAGTGTGTATTATTCTAATACCTGATAGTCTATTTTCTTTAACATCTATCATAGGTAAGTCTACTGATGTGCTATCTCCTATAGCTACATTTTGTACTCTTCCCTTTCTATCAATAACTACACTTATTTCTCTTCCTACTCTTTCTGTAATAGTACACATTATATTAACTAAATCATTTGTAAAAATACTATCCTTAGGTACTTTAATATCATAAATTTCTTCTAAAGTGTCTAAAATAACATTTCTTACACCTTCAATATTTCCATATATCACTATATATCATCTCCGTTCTAAAGTATTTTCTGGCAAATGCATTTATATACTTGACAACTATGCCTTAATTTTATACTATAAATTCTATGTTGTAAATATTACATAGAGGGCGGGATAACTATGGAAAATAAAAAAAGAAATATACTTTTTAGTAAAGATGAAATTAATTCTAGAATAGTTGAATTAGGTAAAGAAATTTCAAAAGATTATGAAGGTAAAGAAATTTATGTTCTTTCTCTTCTTAGAGGTAGCTTTATTTATGCTGCTGATTTAGTAAGAGAATTAACAGTTCCTACCAAAATTGGTTTTATGACAACATCTAGCTATGGTCATTCAGAAACTTCATCAGGTTCTGTTAAAGTTATCAATGACATTCCTGACAACATAGAAAATTGTCATGTACTTATAGTAGATGATATTGTGGACACTGGTATAACTATGGATTTTGTAGTTAATCATGTTAAATCTCTTGGTGCTGCTTCTGTTAAATGTTGCGTACTATTAGATAAACCTGAGAGAAGAAAAGTTGATATAAAACCTGATTATTGTTGCTTTACTATTCCAGATCTTTTCGTTGTAGGATATGGATTAAATTATGGTGATTATTATAGAAATATTCCTTACGTTTTCAACTGGGAATCTAAATAATAATTTATCAAGTTTGTAATCGTACATATAGGAGCCCATAATTAATGATATTTCACATTAATTATGAGCTCTTTTTTATTGACTTTTAACCCTATATTAGTTTACAATTTATCCGAAAAAAGCTTATAGAAAACATATTTATTTCTATAAACTTACATCTTTATTACATATTTTTTTAAAAGGATTTAAAGCTATATAAATTGCACATAATAATAAGAGTATTTATTACATTTTTGATTAATTAGTATTGTTAAAATTAATCTTATGATATAATAATATAAATTAAGCTACCTGATTTAGCTTTTATTTATTCTTATAATAGGAGGATAGCTAATGAGTGAAGACAAGAAATCAAAGAAAACTACAAAAAAGTCTAATAAAAAAACTAAGAAAACTAAGCGCAAAAAAAGTGTATTTAAGATATTATTAATTTCTTTTTTATGTTTAATTCTAACATGTTTTGTAGCTGGTGGTGGTGCGATTCTAGCTATGGCTAAAACTACTCCAGAACTTGACTTAGAACTTATAACTTCAATGAATGAGCCTGCAAAATTTTATGATGATAAAGGTGAATTAATAGATACTTATTTAACAGAACAAAAACGTGAACCTGTTTTAATCGATCAAGTTCCTGAGCATCTTAAGGAATCCTTTGTAGCTATAGAAGATGAACGTTTCTATTCTCATAACGGAATAGATCTTATAAGATTTACTGGTGCTATGCTTGGAAATGTTAAGAGCATACTTAAGGGTCAACCTGAGTTTCAAGGTGCTTCCACAATTACTCAACAGCTTATAAAGCAAAGATACTTCTTAGAAGAATCTTTAAATAACAGATTGAGTATAAAAAGAAAAGTTCAAGAGATGTATCTTGCACTTCAATTAGAAAAGCATTTATCTAAGGATAAAATTTTAGAAGCTTATATGAATACAATATATTTAGGTGGTAGTGCTTATGGAGTTAAGGCAGCTGCACTACAATACTTTGATAAACCTCTTGATGAGCTTACTCTTACAGAGTCTGCTTTTATAGCAAGTTGCGCCCAAAGTCCATCTGTTTCATATTCAGCAGCTAAATATGCTTTTGATAATAATGAGTTACACGAGTCTCCTAGAACTAGTTCTGTTTTAAACTTGTTATTAAAAAACAATAAGATATCTCAAGAAGAGTATGATGAGGCCATAAAACCTCAATTAACTTATAGCTTTAATAAAAATATGGAAGAAAAAATGCAATTTGAATGGTTCTCTCGTCCAGTAATTGAAGCTTTATCAAAGGATTTAAAAGAAAAATTAAAATATGATGATAAGGATATAAATAATCTTTTGGCAAGTGGCGGATTAAAAATATACACTACTATGAATACAGAATTGCAAGAGGTATCTCAAGCAATTTTAGATGATGTTCCTGGTGGTAAAAACCCATTTAATAGTTCATTATTACCTAAGCAAGATAAGCTTCAAGCCTCTGCTGTAGTAATGGATTATCGTACTGGTGAGGTTAAGACAATAGTCGGTGGTAGAGGAGAACAAGCAGCTTTATCTTATAACAGAGCAGCTTCTAATGCTTTTTTAAGAGCACCTGGTTCTGCAATAAAACCACTTACAGTTTATGCACCTGGTATTGATTCAAAGAAAATAACTGCTGGTACAGTTTTTGATGATACTCCTATTCCAGAGAATATAGGTAAAAAATATGCGGGTCCTGGTGAAAAACCATATAACCCAAATAACTCTCCTGTTGGTTACTCTGGATATTCAACTGTTAGGGAAGCTATTCAGCGTTCTCTTAATACTATTTCAGTTAAGACTCTTGATCAATTAGGTTTAGATTTAGGTGCCTCATATGGTGAAAAATTTGGATTACAATTAGATTCAGAGGATAAATCTAGTATGGCTGCCTTAGCCTTAGGCCAAACTGACAGTGGAGAATATAATGGAACTAATCCATTAACCATATCTGCTGCTTATGGGACCTTTGGAAACAATGGAGTAATAACAGAGCCTATACTATACACTAAGGTTGTAGATAGAAATGGTAAAGTTTTAATAGATAATGCACCTGAAACAAATCAAATTTTAGATGCAAAATCTTCATATATTATGTGGGATTTATTAAAAGCGCCTGTAAGTCCTGGTGGTACTGCTCCTGGAGCTGTATTTGACAGCAATGTTCCTGTTAGAGGTAAAACTGGTACATCTAGTTTCTCTAAGGATCTTTGGTTTGCTGGACTTACTCCTAACTATTCTGGAGCAGTTTGGGTAGGTACTGATGATTATTCAACAGTAAACGGCTTATACAGTAATACAATGGGTCAACTTTGGGCACGTATTATGAGTCAAGCACATAAGGGTGTTGAAACTAAAGAAGTTGCTATGCCTAGTGGCATAACTTGGGCAGATATTAGTAAGGACTCAGGTACATTACCTTCAGACTTAACCTTTAAAGATCCTAGAGGAAATAGAGTCTATAAAGAAATATTTATAGACGGAACAGTTCCTACTACTATTGATAAGGTTCACGTTGCTGCTAAAGTTGTAAAAAAAGGCGATAGATATGTATTAGCCTCAGAGACAAGTAATCCTTCTGCTGTAGAGGATAGAGTTTTTATAACCAGAGCATATAATCCTGGTGCTTCTGTTAAAGACCAAGCGTATGTTCTTCCAACAGAAAAAGATGATTCTATTTTCAAACCTGAAGAAAATAAACATGAAGATAAAAAACCTGAAGGCGAAGAATCAACAACTCCTCAAGAGCCAAATAAGCCTAATAACGGAGGAGAAAACAAACCTAATGATTCTAATAAGCCCAACACAAACAAGCCTAATAACGGGCAGGAAGGACCTTCAGATAATAAACCTGAAGCAAGAACAAATACATTACTTAGAAATTTAAGTATAGCAATAAATGATACATTAAAAAAGCTGTGGTTTTAACCACAGCTTTTTTATATAGTATATTTAATTATTTCTTAGTTTTTAGTTCTAGCTTTAAAAATTGTAGCCATTAAATACCCGAATACTATTGCTGCGGTAATTCCTCCAGCAGTGCCCTTTATTCCACCTGTAAATACACCTAATAGTCCTGTTTCTTTAACTTCTTTTATAACGCCTTTTGCTAAAGCATATCCGAATCCTGGTAATGGAATGGTTGCTCCTGCATTACCAAACTTAACTATATATTCATATATACCTAAAGCACCTAAAATCACACCTAAGGTAACATATCCAACCAAAACATGAGCTGGAGTAAGTTTAGTCTTATCTAAAATAATTTGTGCTATAACACAAAAAATTCCTCCCACTAAAAATACTCCTAAATATTTAACTAACATTTTGCACCTCCAAATTCAATTGCTACTGCATGAGCAATACCCGGTATTGACTCTCCTTGCAAGCTAGTAGTTGTACTTAGAAGTGCACCTGTAGACACTAGAAGAACCTTTTTAAACTTACCATTTAATAAGGATTTATATAGATATCCACAGAATACAGATGCAGAACATCCACACCCACTTCCTCCACACATTACACCATCTAAGCATTTATCACCACATTTATCAGGATTACTCTTATCTCCATTATTTTCTTTAAATATTTCCACTCCACAATCTATGTACACCTTAGAAACATCATACCCATATTCAAGTAATAATTTTTTAGTTAATTCCATTCCATAGCTACCTAAATCTCCAGTAGCTATTACATCATAATAATCAGGAGTTCTACCTGTATCACGTAAATGTTGTTTTATAGTATCAACCGCTGCTGGAGCCATAGCTGCACCCATATTATTTGCATCTGTAATTCCATAGTCCATAATTTTACCAGTAGTAACATGAGTTATTTGAGGATAAATTTCTCCTCCTTTTGAACTCACAATAGCCGCACCTGAAGCAGTTACAGTCCATTGAGATGTTACTTTCTTTTGCCCACCATATTCTAATGGTGTTCTAAATTGTCTTTCAGCTGTAGAAAAGTGTGAAGAAGTTGCAGCTATGCTATAATCACTGAATTCCCCATCTACATTCATTGCTGCCATAGATAAGGATAATGCCATAGTAGAACATGCCCCATATAACCCTATGAAAGGTATTTCTAGCCCTCTTAAAGCAAAAGTAGATGCAGATAATTGATTTAATAAATCTCCTGCAAATATATAATGTATATCCGTATTTTTTAAGTTCGCTTTTTCCAAAGCCTTATTTACAGCTGTAGTTACTAAGCTACTCTCAGCTTTTTCAAAGGTTTCTTGCCCATTTTTATCATCTTCTAAGATTACATCAAAATACTTTGATAATGGCCCTTCACCTTCCTTAGGTCCAACCACGGTACCTGTACTTATTATTTTAGGTCTATTTATTAACTCAACAGTTTGTTTACCAATTCTTTTAGACACTTTCTTCACCACCTATAAATTAAAAATATAATATATGAGTCCCACTATAACAGATGAGCCTATTCCATATACTAATACTGGACCAGCTATGGTAAACATCTTAGCTCCTAATCCTAAAATGAATCCTTCACTTTTGAATTCAATAGCTGGGGATACAATAGAGTTTGCAAAACCTGTTATAGGAACTAAGGACCCTGCACCAGAAAACTCACCTATCTTATCATAGACTCCAATTCCTGTTAAAAAGGCTCCTATGAAAACCATAATTATAGATAAAAAATTAGCTGCATCTGGCTCTGAAACTCCAAAATGCATCATTACATCTTTTATAATTTCTCCAACAACACAAATTCCTCCACCTACTATAAAGGCCTTTGTACAATGTAGTGCTAAGGGTGGTTTAGGTTCTGCTTGTTTATTCAATTGATTAAACTTGTTTTTTATTTTTTTTTCTGTTACCTTATCCTTATTTTCTTTATTATTCACTTATACTCCTCCTTTCACTAATAACACTTACTTAAGTTATTTTAAGCAATTGTAAAAAATTTAAACCTTTAAATAAAAAAAACTCATATGAATTTCATATGAGTTAGCTTGTCAATTTCTCTTTTAATTTTAATAGTACACGTTTTTCAATTCTTGATACCTGAACTTGACTTATACCTAAAACCTTGGCAACTTGTACCTGTGTCTTATCTTTAAAATATCGAAGCATTATTACCTGCCTTGATTTTTCATCTAAAGAATATAATAAATCCTTCAAGGCTATCTTATCTATCAAATTATCACTTTCCTCGTAATTATCACTTAATTTATCAATAAGTAATACTGGTGATCCATCATCTTGATGTATTGTATCATACAAATATTGTGGCCCAACAGAAGATTCTAAGGCAAAAATTATATCTTCCTTACTTATCTTCGTATACTCCGAAAGTTCTTCTAAGGTTGGCTCCTTTCCAAGCTTGTTGCATAATTCTTCCTTAGCATAATGTATTTCCTTAGCAGTGCTTTTTAAGCTTCTACTAACCTTAATCATTCCATCATCTCTTAAAAATCTTTTTATCTCACCCATTATCATAGGTACTGCATATGTGGAAAATCTCACATTAAACTTTGCATCAAAATTATTTACAGCTTTAATTAAACCTATACAACCAATTTGAAAAATATCATCATACTCATATCCTCTATTTAAGAATTTCTTACATATAGAAGATACCAATGGTAAGTTAATCTCTGTTATTTTATCTAAGGCTACTTTATCTCCACTTCTCGCTTGTTCAATAAGTTCTAAATTATCATTATATTTATCTACCTTACTTTGGACCATAGTCTTATCCATATTTTTCACCTAACTTACTGATTCAAAAACTTTTTTAATTATTACTGAAGTACCCTCACCTACATTTGAATTTACTTTTAGAGAATTAGAAAAACTTTGCATAAACATGAAACCCATTCCAGCATGTTCAAGATCAGCTCTTGAGCTATAAAAAGGAGTCATTGCAAGATCAATATCCTCTATTCCCTTACCTTTATCTTCAACCTTTAATATTAACTCTTTTCCCTCTAAATTAGCTTCTAAAACTATTATCCCATCTTCATTATCATCATATCCATGTATAATAGCGTTAGTTACCACCTCTGAAATTATGACCTTTACGTCTTCAATTTCATCTAATGTAGGGTCAATGTCAGAAACAAAGGCTGCTACCGCTACTCTTGCTAAAGATACATTTTGAGATTTGCTTAAAAACTCTAACCTCATACTATTTTTAAACATGGTTAATCCCCCCACTAAATATTCTCCAATGCTTCTTCGATGTTATCATACAGTTTAATTATTTTATGTATACCTGATAACTCAAATATTTTATCTAGATTACTTTTAACATTAGCTATAGCTAAATTACCGCCCTTTGAATTTAATCTCTTATACCTTCCTATGATCATTCCAATTCCAGAGCTGTCCATAAAGTTAAGAGCCGAAAAGTCCATAATAAGTTTGCTAATAGCATCTCTATCCAGTCTATCATCAATCTTAGTTCTTACTTCTTCCACATTATGATGATCAAGTTCACCCTCTATACTTACTATTAAAACATTATTTAATGCCTTGAACTCTAAATACATTATTTTTCCCCCCTAGTAGTATTATTATATCTTTAATAATTCTTTTGTTATTTTATAATTTTTTCCATTTATTTATATTTTATACCAAAAACTATATATTGCAAAGACTTTTTTTGTATTTTTAAGTTTTTTTCTCAATTTTTACCCTTTATTCACTATATATTTAATTTTTATTATAATATTTGTTGCAATTTAAGTTTTTTATTGTAATTTTTATTTTATATATACTACTACTAAGTTGAAATTTTATGCGCCTTAAAATTCCTCTCATATTCTATTATACATTTTTTAACTAAATATACAAATTAAATATATTTCACATTTAATAATTCCATCTTATTGATAGTAATTTCCTGTACTAATCTATAAATCTATTTATAAAATTACTAAAGTGCTAAATATACTCCTTATACCTTTTTTACTGCAAAACAAAAGAGACTGTCTTATGAATAAATCCCTAAAAAGAATGTTATATTTATAAATTAATTATAAACTAAACATGTTTTAAGATTTATTCTTACTTCGACAGTCTCTTTAAAATATACTTATTTTAGAATAAACTAACTAATACATACAACCAGTGTGCTGATATACCAGCTGCAAGTCCACCAAAGGTATGACTTATAATTGCACTACCTGTAAGTTTTCTACAGTTTAAGCTATCCATCATAGCTACATGTGTACTTAAGTATCCACTCCAGCACATACCCATAGCTGTAAATATTGCTATTTCATTTCCACCAATTAATCCTTGTTGTAAAAGTTTAGGTACTAAACTTATAGCTGCACCAACTGCGCCTAAAGATGTAATAGGGAATGCTAATGCTTCTGAACTTTGGAATCCAAATAAAGGCTCTAAAATAAAGCTTATTTTATCTCCAAGCCAAGGTAATACTCTTACCCCTTCATATGCAGCTCCAGTGTATGTACCTGCATCAGAAGGTCCATTAGTAAGCATTAATACCATTGTACAGATGATTAATACTCCTGGCACTATTGCTAGTCCCATATCAACACCTGATTTACCACCCTCTAAAAGAGCTTCTAAGAATCTTCCACCAAAGCTACCGCTTCTAACTTCTCTATAGTTCATGAAATCAAAACTATTAGAATCATCTTCGTAAGCCATAGCCTCTGTACCATATTCCTTTTTAGTAGCTCTCATCATAAGTCTTACACTTATAATACTACCAATAATAGCTCCAATATTACCTATTAATGCTGGTAATATAAAACTTTCCCCTGTAGGTGATTTTTGAGCAATCATGAATGTAGTTAAAATTAATCCCATTCCGAAAGCTGTACCTAAGTTAGTTAGTGCTGGTAACTGATATTTTTTAAAGTATCTTAAAAAACCTTTATCTTGAGCTAATGTTATAATAGCTGGGTTATCTGATAAATAAGTTGTAATCATTCCTAATGCAGCAGCACCTGGAAGATCATATAAAGGTCTCATAAGTGGTGATAATAATCTATTAACAATAGAAATAACTCCAAATTCAGATAATAAGGCAGCTATAGCACCTGCTAATACCGCAATACCCATTATAAAGAATACTGTATTAAGTAATAAATCATGAGCTGTTTCCATTAATGTATTAAACATATTAACTGTGCCCATTTTCATTCCTAAAAATACAAAGAATGCTAAAAACCCAGCGAAGAATAAAAATCCTTCTGTACTAATGGATTTTTTAACATTTGGATTCTTTAGCATGTTTTCTTCTTCATTAAGTTGTTTTGTTTTCTCTTTTTTCATAACTTTTCCCCCAAAAATGTTTTACTAGATATATATAATTTTAAATACTTTTATAAACGATATTTACTATCTCCTGCTTCTTCTCTTCCCCTTTTTTTAAAATATTACAACAATGCTGTTCTATCTTTACAACTTCATCTTTATTATGTATAAATGCAAGATTTACTCTTACGTTCATTATGGATGTTTCTATAGCAGCTTGCAGAGTTATAGCAGCCACTCCAGCATCTGAAAGAACATTTTTATTACCTAGCCTACATGCAACTAAAATATAATCATAAAATTCCAAGGATTTTTCTGCAAGCACAAGTGGTACCCCCATAGCATTTTCATATCCCTCTTGTAACTTACTCTCTCTAAAAGACTTTTCCTCTTCAGTATTTTTCGGAAGTTTATACATATGCATTAACTCTGTAAAAGCTTCCATATCCTTAGTTATTAATTTCATGAATTCTTCTGTGTTTATCTTGCTTGCTGCTAAAGCCTCATCCACTAGTCTTTTTTCTTCACTATTGTAGTTTTCATAAATTTTCTTTCCTACAGTAAGATTTAAAACCATAGATGTTAATGCGGAAGATAAAGAAGCACATAATGCACCCACACTACCTCCACCTGGAACAGGTGATGAAGATGATAATTCATTTATAAATGTATTTAAAGTTTTTTCTTTCAAAATTTATTACCTCCAAATTAAAACAAAGTGCTTATTTTAAAATCTACTTTCAAAACTCTATAATATATTACCACATAATAAAATATATTACCCTATTATCCACAATTTTCTGAAAGACTTTTTTTATTTTTCTGCTACCTTTTGTTAATCGAACAGTAATCTTATTATCTATTGAAAATTTTCTCTATTTTCCAAAAACTCTTTTTTTAGACGTTTTGTTTTTAAGCCTATAGTAATCTTATATAATTTTCCTCAAAAATTCAATAAAAAATTACAAAAAGTTTCTTAAAATATAAAAAAATATTTTTATATTTTTCACATATACCATGTTTTTCATAAATTGTATCTATTTATTCTATTGTTTTATACATATACAAAATATCATTTATTTGATTTTTTCAAAAATTTAAATTCTTCTATATTTCTTATAGATAACTTCATCTTATAATCTTTACTTCTTATTTTGTTTATCATACATACTTTCTTTATCATACATAAAAAAAAGCCTTAGCATAAAGATTCTTAGAAATAATATAAAGTAACTTATTATTAAATAACTGTATATTATGCCAAGATTCTCAATGCTATAGACTCTTTTTATATATTATTTTTTACTACTTAATTTGTTATATAAATCCTTAAATTTTGGATTATCCTTTACTGTAAGTAAGTAATCCATAAATTCTTCGTTTAAATCCTCATTTTTAAGTGCAAATTCAACAGTTGCTTGAAGGAATCCTAGCTTATCACCAACATCATATCTTCTTCCTTCAAAGTTGTATGCATACATTTCTTCTCTATTTATAAGTTCTTTTAACGCATCTGTTAATTGAATCTCATTATTCTTACCTGGTTTTTGATTACTTAAGATATCAAATATCTCAGGAGTTATTATATATCTACCTAATATTGCAACATTAGAAGGAGCTTCCTCTGGGTTAGGCTTCTCAACTAAATCATCAACCTTATATAATCTTTCTCCTATTTGCTCACCCTTAATAATACCATATTTAGATACATTCTCTGGAGCAACTTCTTGAACACCTAATACTGAAGCATTGTGTTCCTCATAATAATCCATTAACTGTTTTAAACATGGAACTTCACTATCTACAACATCATCTCCAAGTAATACTGCAAAAGGCTCATTTCCTACGAAAATTCTAGCACAATTAATAGCATGACCTAATCCTTTAGGTTCCTTTTGTCTTATATAATGAATATCTACCATACTAGAAATATCCTGAACAATCTTTAATAATTCAGTTTTTCCAGCCTCTTCAAGCTGAGCTTCTAATTCAAAAGATTTATCAAAGTGATCTTCTATAGATTTTTTATTTCTTCCAGTTATAATTAAAATCTGCTCTATTCCAGATTTAACTGCTTCTTCTATAATATATTGTATTGTAGGCTTATCAACTATAGGTAACATTTCCTTTGGTTGAGCTTTAGTTGCAGGTAAAAACCTAGTTCCTAAACCTGCAGCAGGTATTATTGCCTTCTTAACTTTCATTTCTATTTCCTCCCAATATAAACCATTAGCTAATTCAAAATAGATATTAAGCTTATTTTATATAGTTTTTAAGTTCGCTCACTATCTCATCCTTTGGATCTAATCTCGTAGCTATTTCCATGTGATTTTTAGCCTCTTCCATATTTCCTAGATTTAAATAACACATAATTATATTAGTGCATATTTCTACGGACTTAGTAGCTTCAAAGGCCTTTTTAAAATATAAAATAGCTCTCTCATAATCTTGTAAGCTTGCATAGTTTATTCCATACTCATTAATAACTTCAATCAAACCATCATCTATAGTAAATGCTTCATTCAAATAATATATAGCCTTTTCAAAATTTTCTAAATTTCTATATGCAACAGCTACATAATAAAAAACTTCTGCACTATCTGTAAAGTACTCAATTAAAGGTAATAAAATTTTAAGTGCTGCTGTAGGATCTTCATCCACAAGCATTTTACCCTTCTCATATTGATTAATAGAACTTAAGCTTTGTTTAAACTCTATTACTTCACTGGTTTCTTTTCCGCCTAAACTTATATATAGATTCAGAGAATGTAGTGCCCCTTGAAAGTCCTTCTTATCTCTTAAAATTAAAGATTCATATAAATATGGTGATGAGAATCCTTCAGTTTTCTTACCCATATCTATAAGACTCAATTCTTCAAACTCAAACATTTCATCTAGAGATCTTAAATTCTCTAAAATCAAATATGCCTTTTCTAAATTCTCATTTGATTGTTCTATAGTTATTAATCCTTTTAATAATATATAAGCCTCTTCTAATTCATCATCACTAACTAAGTTAGCAATTCTCCCCTTAATGAAATAAGTTGACTCCTCTAAGGATTTTAATATATTTTTATACTCATTATTATACCTAAACTCCGAATCCGCACCTAAAACATAGAACATCCCCTCTATTAAATGCTTTAGAGGAATATTTTTAAAGTCTTCACCTTTTTCTACATTATCCGCCACTTCATTAGCCTTAATAGGTACATATATGCCCTTTTTTAAAATACATTCCCCTATTTTAGTATCAGCTTTTATTTCTATAAATAAAAGCTTAGATAACTTTTCATTAAAGCGAGATTTTATATCCATATAACACCATCCTATGCTCTATCAATTATACTCATAATATTTTCTTTTAATTTTTCACTTTTGTTTAAGCTATCTTCTAAGCCTTTACCAATAACCGAAGTATATATCTTCATTTTTGGCTCAGTTCCTGATGGTCTAACCACAAACCAAGAGTCATCCTCTAAAACAAATTTAAGCACGTTAGAAGCTGGAAGATCTATTGTTTTCTCTTCGATACTCTTAACATTTTTTTCTTTGCTTACTTTATAATCTAACTTTTTAACAATGTCTACTCCATCAATTGAAGAGTTCATTGAATGTCTTAAGAATTCAAGAGTAGCTTTTATTTGTTCTTGCCCTTCTTTACCCTCTAAACTTATAGATATTAAATTTTCCTTGTAATATCCATATTTTTCATACAAATCTATTAATGCTTCATATAATGACTTTCCTTTTGATTTATAATATAAAGCCATCTCACATATTAAAGCTGAAGCAACTACAGCATCCTTATCTTTTACAAAATCTCCTGCTAAGTAACCATAGCTTTCTTCAAATCCAAAAATAAAGTTCTTTTCCTTATTTTCTTCATATTCATGTATTCTTTCACCAATATATTTGAAACCTGTTAATAAACTTTCCACAGTAGCACCATATTCTTTAGCAATAGTTTCTACCATATCAGTTGTAACTATAGTTTTTATAATAACAGGATTTTCTTTTAGCTTTCCTAATTCACTAAGGGACATAAGCATATAATGTGTTAATAACACACCTGTTTGGTTTCCACTTAAAACCTTATATTCACCATTATTGTCCTTAACTACAACTCCTATTCTATCACAATCAGGATCTGTTCCAAAAATTATATCTGAATCCACTTTTTTACCAAGTTCAATTGCTAATTCAAATACTTTTGGTTCCTCTGGATTTGGATAAGCTGCAGTAGGGAAGTTTCCATCTGGTAACTCCTGTTCTTTTACTACAAAAGTATTTTCATAGCCTAGTTCATTTAAAACTCTTCTAACAGGCTTATTTCCGCTACCATGTATTGGAGTATAAACTATCTTTAAATCTTTTGCTTTATTTTCTACTAGCTCTTTGCGTATAACTAAATCTCTTACTTTATCCACATATATTTTTTCAATCTCTTCATCTATTATGTTTAATTTACCACTTGCTATAGCTTCTTCATAACTCATATATTTAATTTCTGTAAATATATCTAAACTATCTACTCTCTCTATAACCTTTTTAGCAGCATCGTCAGTTATCTGCCCACCATATTCATTGTATACTTTATATCCATTATATTGTTTTGGGTTATGAGATGCCGTCATTACGATTCCGGCTTTAGATTTTAATTTTTTTACAGCAAAAGATAACATTGGAGTTGGTTTTAATTCACTAAATAAATTAACCTTAATGCCATTAGCACATAAAATACATGCTGCTCTTTCTGCAAAGGTTCTTGAATTATTTCTTGAATCATATGCTATACTAACTGATATATCTTCATTTTTATATTTATCATTTAAATAATCTGCTAATCCTTGAGTAGCTTTTCCAACTGTATAGATGTTCATTCTATTGCTACCAATACCCATAACTCCTCTTAAGCCACCAGTACCGAATTCTAAGTCTTTATAAAATCTATCTTCTATTTCCTTTTCACTGCTTAAGTTTTTTAATTCAAGCTTTTCATTGTCATCTAGTAACTCTGAACTTAACCAAGTGTCATACTTATCTATATAACTCATATCTTACCTCCACAACTTAGTCATACGAAATATATTATACTACATTTTTATTAATTAACCACACATTTATATAATTTTATTTACCTCTTTACAATTTCATAAACTTTAAGTAACTATTTCTATGAATTTAGCACCTTTTCTAGCATTAATTAGTATCTTTTTCAAAATTAATTTATATTATTATATCATATGTACTTTTCTTAACATATAAAACAATTGCTTTCAAATATATTTTTACTTATAATATTATTTGCTACATATAATAAGTAATGTTTATGCTATAATATTTTAAGATAACTTTTAAGGTAGGTGTTGTGAATTGTATAAACTTAATCAAAATGAAACTCCTTTGTTTGATGCTCTAAAAGAGTATGTTGACAGAGAGACTTTACCCTTTCACGTTCCCGGCCATAAAAAAGGTTTAGGTATGGATGAAGAATTTAGATCCTTCATAGGTGACAATGCTTTTAAAATAGATGTAACAGTTTTTAAACTTGTTGATAGTCTACACCATCCTACTGGACCTATAAAAAAGGCTCAAGAGCTTGCAGCTGATGCTTATGGTGCAGATGCAGCATTTTACTCTATGCACGGAACATCTGGAGCAATCCAGGCGATGATTATGTCCGTTGTAAGTCAAGGTGATAAACTTATAATACCTAGAAACGTTCATAAATCCATTACTGCTGGTATTATTTTAAGTGGTGCTGTACCTGTTTATATGCAGCCAGAGCTTGACAGAACTCTTGGAATTGCTCATGGAGTATCACCTGAAACAGTAAGGGAAACTCTAGAAGCTAACCCTGATGCAAAGGCTGTATTAATTATTAACCCAACTTATTATGGAGTTGCTACTAACATAGAGGAAATTGTTGAAATAGTTCATAGCTATGATATTCCTTTAATTGTTGACGAAGCACATGGTCCTCATTTAAAATTCAATGAAAAGTTACCAATGTCAGCAATGGAAGCTGGTGCTGATATTTGTGCTCAAAGTACGCATAAAATAATAGGTGCAATGACTCAAGCTTCTTTACTACAAGTTAGAGGTGAAAGGGTTTCTATACCTAGGGTGAAGCAAATGCTAAGTTTACTGCAAACTACCTCACCATCTTATGTTTTAATGGCTTCTTTAGATTGTTCTAGAAGACAAATAGCAATTAACGGAACTGAATTACTTGATAAATCAATAGAGTTAGCTTCTTATGTAAGAACAGAGGTAAATAAAATTCCTGGATTCTATTGTTTTGGTGAAGAAGTTCTTGGTGTTGATGGAGCTTATTCCTTTGATCCTACTAAAATAACTATTAGTTGTAGAGACTTAGGTATAACTGGATATGATCTTGATATGATTTTATCAAATAAATATCATATCCAAATGGAACTTTCTGATTTGTATAACGTATTAGCTGTAGGTTCCTTTGGAGACACTCAAGAAGGAATGGATAAACTTTTAGATGCATTAAGAGAAATAAGTGAAGATTACTATGGTGAAGGTAAAAGATTAAGTGATTTCCTTGATATTCCTAAAATACCTAAACAAATCTTACTTCCTCGTGATGCCTTCTATAGTGATAAGGTATCCGTAAAGATATCTGAAAGTGTAGGAATGACTAGTGGAGAATTCCTTATGGCTTATCCTCCTGGTATTCCAATTCTTTGTCCTGGTGAGATCATAACTCAAGAAATAGTAGACTATGTTTATGAATTAAAAAGAGTTGGTCTTTATGTTCAAGGAACTGAAGATAGCGAAGTTGAATATATTAAAGTTGTTAAATAACTACATAATATAAATTATAATAAATAAAGAGGATGTACAACTAAAGCTTTAGTTGTACATCCTTTTTATTTGTAAACAAATTTTGGAAATTATATTTTCTTTTACTATCTTTTAATTAATTAACGTAACTTTTTTAAGTCTATATAGTCTTATCCTTTTTTCTTATTTTCAGTGCTCCTAACAATACTAACAATACACCCATTAATACTGTAGTTGTAGATTTTTTCTGCCCTGTTGCAGGTAAAATACCTGTATTTTCCTTATCCTTTTCTGGAATTGAAGGCTTTTTCTTATCCTCTTCTTCCTTAATGGCTTTCTCTAACTCTAATATTTTAGCTTCTGCATCTTTTAATTTATTTTCTATTTCCTTTGAAACTAAAGCCTTCTGAGCTTCTGTCAAATCACTATATGCTTTTCTTGCTTCTTCTACAGCTTTTTTATTCTCTAAAGTTATTTTCTCTGGCAAATCATTTATCTTATTTATTACACCTTCTGCTACCTTTTTATCGGCTTCTTCTTTTTGAATCTCTTCTTCCAACTGTGCTATTTTAGCTTCTGCATCTTTTAATTTATTTTCTATCTCCTTTGAAACTAAAGCCTTTTG
>NZ_FQXP01000016.1 GCF_900130005.1 Clostridium collagenovorans DSM 3089
TGAAAAAGCTAATAACTTAATTTCAGTTTTTATATTTCACTACAACTTTATAAGACCTCATGGTTCCTTGAATAATTGTACTCCTGCGGAGGTATCTGGTCTTACAGTTAGTGATTTAAATAAATACTCTTGGTTTGTTGCAGCATAATATTAGTTTAATATCTTTGATTAGCCTACAAAAATCCATTTTATTGTAGGTCTATTTGCTACGCAATAAATTATCCAAACTTATATAATTTTCAAGGTGCGAGTAATTCTACGAAATATTAAGCTATTTTTTCATATCAGCTTAACAGAATCTCTTTAGCCTTTTCAATTAGTTATTTAATATTATATTTAATATTTTATCCTTGTTTTTAAAGAATGAACTCATTACCTTATAATGTTGAGTATTTTCATAATCTACTTTTTTTATTTTCTCTCCATTTATTTCATATATAATAGAATTTGTATAAGCCATTATAATTGGTGAATGTGTTGCTATTATAAATTGACATCCATTTTTAGCTAGTTCATTTATTTTTTTAATTATGTTAATTTGTTTAAATGGAGACAATGAAGCCTCTGGTTCATCTAAAATGTAAATTCCACTTTCAGTGAATCTATTTGATATTAAGGATAAAAAAGACTCTCCATGTGACTGCTCATGTAAAGATACTCCTCCATAAGAGTCTATAATTCTATTTCCCAGTGATTCAAGATCCAGCTCTTCTATATTGGTAGCTACATTGTAAAAACTTTCTGCTCTAAAAAAGAAGCCACTTTTAGCTATATTTACGCCCTTAATTATTCTTATATACTGGTGCAAATCTGAATGAGTTGTTTTAGATGCAAAATTAAAGTTCTTCGTTCCACCCTCTGCATTAAATCCATAAGCAATTGCTATTGCTTCTAAGATTGTAGACTTTCCACTTCCATTTTCTCCAATAATAAAAGTAACCTCAGGATGAAACTCTAAATTACCTATATTCTTAATTACAGGTATTGAAAATGGGTATTTATTAAAAGAAGATATTTCTTCACTTTTTAATTCTATACTTCTTATATATTGACTCTTTATATTTTCTCCCATAAAAATACCTCCTTAACTTTTCACCCATAGAATATTGTATCATATTTTTCTACTATTTTTATGGTGTTTAATGTATTTATTTTCTTAAATACATATATTTAGAATACTATTCTGTATAATTTTTTGTAAAAAAATAAGATAACTAATATATTAATTATTATTAGCTACCTTATTTAAAATCTAATATTTTATATGCTTTATAATGCTAAAAATACTTTATAATTCACAGCTTATAAACTCTTTATAATTAAAAATTTATAAAGTTAATTGTGATTTATTTTATATACTATATACTCTCAATAGTAAATTATATATTTTTCACTTTAAAAAGCTTCATTTACTATAGATACTAATTCTTTTAAAACACTATCAACTATTATCTTTCCTTTTTCCGCTGTAGATGTTCTTGCTGTTGCTAAAACTCCACTTTCTGGTATAGTTGATTTTTCTATAGGATATTTATGATAAGCACAAGGTGTTGCCCCTTTTGTATCAACCATTCTATCCATATGAACTAATTCTTCTGCAAAATATAGCATAAGAGATGTTTCTGTTATTGCTGCATGTTCAAAGGCCCATCCTGGGAATTTTACTTCATCAAAAACCTTATCTATAACATCCTCTGGCATTGGGTCCCACCAATTTGTTTCTACTATAGTAACCTTATCCTTATATTTATTGGATACAAGATCTATAGCCTCTAATACAAAGGCTTCATTTTCAAAATGCGCATTAAGTACTAATATCTTCTTTACACCGTCTTTAACAAGCTCACATAATATATCTTCTACTAATTTTATAAGGGTTTCTCCATTTAAATCTATTGTCCCAGGAAATAAAGGACCTCCCCCACTTAGTGGTTGTGATTTATATCCATATGAAAGAGTTGGCGCTACCATACCGTTTATTTGTTTTGCTAAAGCTATGGAAAACTCCTTTGCTATAACAGTATCCACTGATAATGGTAAATGTGGTCCATGTTGCTCTGTTGATCCTATTGGTAGTATAACAACTGATTCTTCTTTCTTTTCATTAAATTCCATCCATGTCATATGATCCATTAAAAAGCTCATCTTAAATTCTCCTCTATTCTCTAGTAATACATTAACCATATATTAAGTACTATTTTCTTAAATAAATAATAACTTAATTATACCTTTGATTCATCGTACAATAAATATAATTTTAAAGTTATTTTTTGTACTAATTGTACATAATATTCCCCATTAATTATTGTGTAATAAGTATAATGACTACTTATTACGTACTATGATATTATTTCACTAATTAAATATTTATAACTTATAGTTAAGTCATCCTTGTTCTATAACTTATAAAGCTTTAATCTAAAATAACTTATCTCTTTAATCCCAAGAGATTATAAAAATACTAAATTGCATAAATTAATATATTTAACGTGAAAAGGAGTCCTGAGAAATGAAAACTACACTTTTTATTAATGCTAGACTTAAAAATAAAAAGGAACTTCAAGATATATTAGTAGAAGATGGGGTATTCAAAAAAATTGAGCCAAATCTTATTTCTACAATAGAAAAAACATCAAATATGACTATAGTAGACCTTAAGGGCAAACTTACAATACCACCTTATGTTGAACCACATATTCATCTTGACTATGTTTACACTGCAAATGTTCCTGGAGCTATTAATGATACTGGAACATTATTTGAAGGTATTCAACGTTGGTCTGATACTAAATCTAATTTAACAATTGAAGATGTAAAAACACGTGCTAAGAAAGCCTTACAAAAGCAAATTTTAAGTGGAATTCAATATATAAGAACTCATGTAGATGTTACAGATCCAAACTTAACTTCACTTAAAGCTATGCTAGAACTTAAAGAAGAGTTCTCTGATCTTGTAACTATGCAAATAATTGCCTTTCCTCAAGAAGGTATGTATGCTTACAAAAATGGTGATTTATTAGTTGAGGAAGCTTTAAAAATGGGCGCGGATGTCGTTGGCGCCATTCCTCATTTTGAATTCACTAGAGAGTTCGGAGAAAAATCAGTAAAAAAAACAATTGAACTTGCTTGTAAATATAATAAGCTTGTGGATGTACATTGTGATGAAACAGATGATGAACAATCTAGATTCTTAGAAGTTTTAGCTGCTCATGCATATATAGAAGGCATAGGTCCTAAGGTTACAGCTAGCCATACCTGTGCAATGCATTCCTATAACAATGCATATACTTATAAATTATTTAAACTTTTAAAACAATGTAACTTAAACTTTATTTCTTGCCCAACAGAAAATATACACCTACAAGGTAGATTTGATAATTACCCTAAACGCAGAGGTGTAACTAGAGTAAAGGAACTTCATGATGCCGGTATAAATGTTTGCTTCGCACAGGACTCCATGTCTGATCCATGGTATCCTCTTGGTTCAGGTAATCTTATGAATATATTAGATTTTGGTTTGCATATATGTCAAATGATGAGCTTTGAAGAAATTGATATGGCCTTAGATTTTATTACTGTAAATGGTGCTAAAACCTTAAATATAGAGAATGAATATGGTATAGAAATTAATAATGATGCTAACTTTATTGTTCTCAATGCCGAAACTGAGTTCCAAGCTATTTGTGATAGAGTTTCAGTTCTTTCCTCTGTGAGAAAAGGTGAAACCCTATTTAATCGTATACCAGAAAAAATAGATTCAAATAATAATTTTTTAAAACTATAACTAAAATAATTTAGGCTATTTTAAAGAACTTAAAAGAACAAACTTTAAGATTTTTTTAAATAGCCTTATTATTATTAACTTTTCTGCATAAATATGGAAACTTAATTACTTTCTTTATGATATAATGAATTAAATACTAGGATTTCAATTGTTAAATTATATCTAGTATCAGAAATTTAGCTGAAAGGATGATACCTATGATTGTTAAATGTGAAGATTTATTAACTCTTAATGCCTTTAAAAACATTAAATTAATGGCTGGAGAAAATGGCTTACATAGAACTGTTACCTGGCCTTATGTTGGACAAAGTACAGATATTACTCAATGGGTTCATGGTGGAGAGCTTTTATTTATAACTGGAATAGGAATGAATCTTGAAACTCAGAATCTTATAGACCTTTGTAAACAATGCTTATTAAAAAATCTTTCAGGTTTAGTTCTTTTAACTGGTCCTGAATACATAAAGCATATTCCTAAGGAAGTTGTTGATATGGCCAATAAATCCTCTTTACCCCTTTTTCAAATGCCCTTTAATATAAAGTTAATAGATGTTACTAAAGAAATTTGTAATTTTATAATTTCTAAAGAATCAAAACAAAAAATGGAAACTAGTTTTTTAGGTAAACTTCTATTTTCAGACCTTGGTGAAGAAGATAATATTGAGCATTTAGCTAAACTATATAACATTAATATAAAAGATTATTTTTTTATAAGTATCTTTAATATAAATAAGAATTTAAATGAAGTATCTCCGAAAATGAAAAATGACTTAGCTTTTTCTATAGATAACATTCAAAACTCAGTAGCTAACTTATGTAAAGAAAATAATATAGAAAGTCTTTCTTTAATACATGGAGATAATATTATATGTTTTATTTCAACGGAAAGTAATGGGAAAGCTTTAGAAAGTATTAAGTATCTTTATGCTATATACGATCTCCTTGCTCAAAAGCACAAGAATTCTGATATATATTTAAGCATAGGATGCATTTATAAAAATTTATGTAAAGTAAAGAAAAGCTATGAAGAAGCCTTAAAATCTCTTAAACTTTATAAAAAAGGTGGACTTAAAGATAGAATTATAAACTACTCTAACTTGGGCATTTATCGTTTATTATTTGAAATTGATAATATAGATGAAATACGTAAATATCACAATGATGTACTTGGAAACCTAATTGACTATGACAAAGACAATAATACAAATTTATTGCAAACTTTAAGAGAGTATTTACTTAATAATTGTAATTTATTAAAAACCTCTCAAGTTATGTTTATACACCGTAATACTTTAATTTATAGACTCAATAAAATTAAAAACATACTAATGATTGATTTAGATAATCCCTATGTTAGATTAGACTTATTAAATAGCATTGTAATTTCTAATTACTTATGTTCCTTAGAAAATTAATACTTATATAAATTAAGCCATAAATAATTAAGATAGTATAATTATTTATGGCTTAATTATTTATAAAACTGAGATTTAAACTAAAAGTAAAAATTGAAAGCATATTATAAAAAAATGTACGAATATAAAAATCCCCATCCAAATTTTGTACATTTTAAAGCTATGAGTAAACTTATTTATTATACTAGATATTATCATTCCTACTATACTGTCAACTACAATTGCCATTGATATAATTATAGAAATTAAATAAGCTCCATAATTTCCAATTTTTATTATAAAAATCTCATAAGGTACTATTACTGTATAGACGTGAAACATATCATTAATATATCCTCTTAAAAATGGAAATGTAATGAGATTTAATACTAAGGATATAAGAAAAAATATTATTAAACCCAGCAGTACTGGATGCTTGCTGTATACCTTTTCTAATTCATTCATAATAACTAATAAATAAAATTATATTATTTACTAGGTGCACCTCCTAATAAGGTTTTAAACCTTTAGTATAAATAAACACCTCTAATATATCTTTTTATGTAGCTTAAAACTAATTTAATTCTTTAAGTAACTTACTTAACATTTGATATAACTTTATAGTTTATTATAAAATGCCATTTGTAATTTGAATAAGGGATTACCTTGTATGATAGTCCCTTATCTTTAAAATTATTTTTTATTCATAAACTTATCTTTAGCTGACTTTACTTCCTTAACCATACTTTTGCCTAAGCTTTCAGCATCCATTGCTACCATTTTTGCACCTTTAGCTACGTCATGACCAATTTCCTTTGCTCCATCTATCATTTCATTTCCAAGCTTATTCATTTCATTTCCTAATTTATTCATCATATCGTCTCTTCCAGAATTACTTTTGTTCTTCATACAATATATCCTCCTTTAAGTATTGAAAAATCTTATTTAAGAATACTTAACTTTCTTTAATTAAATCTACCTTATACTCAGTTTGCTCAAAAGATCTAGCTTTATTCTTTTTTAATTCCGATAATTTATAAGGCACTTATATTAATAGGACCATCTAAGATTTGTCTATCAACACTAAGAATTCCGCTTTCCATAGTACTTATTCTCCACTTGACTAAAGAAATCTTTCCCTTTTCAATTTCAATACAACTTATAGAGTATGGGTGAACACAACAACCATCATTAAAATACATAGAACCTTTTCTTTTAGGCATTATTGGTCTGTGAGTATGTCCAGCTATTAGTGGTTGATTATTTCTTTCACACCACCTTTGAATTTTTATGTCTAAAACTTCTCTTCTAGCACTACTCTTAGCCGGACTTGTAGGATCCTTGAATCCAAAAATTTGCTCCATAAAACTCCAAAAATATCTTACTAAGAATTGCGATACTCCTCTTAATCTATAATTAAAAAAGTCAAACTGATGACCATGAACTGCTAATATTCTTCTACCACTTGGTTTATAATTTAAAATTACTCCTTCATATATTGGTAAATCATTAAAGAACTTATATAATATTTCTCTTTCATTATCAAACTCAAACTTGTCTATATGTTTTTGAAACTTTCGCTTTTTCTTAATCTCATCATGATTACCATAAATCATACAATATCTATTTTCCTCTTTGAATTTTAAAAGTAATTGAAAGACCTGTGGATAAATCTCATATATATCTTCTATTTTAGGAACCTTCCAAAGTTCATCTCCGTCTCCTAGCTCTATATGGGTAAATCCATTCCTATAATAATATTTTAATGCTCCCATATATACATTTGTATTAGCAATCAAATTATCTTTCCAAGTTCCATCACCTCTATGACAATCACTTATAAAAACTATTTTAGAATTATATTCAACATCTATTTGAGGAGCTGTATTTAGAATCTTTTGTAATACATCTCTTTTCAATTATTTCACCTCTAATTAACTTATTATTACATTATATTAAAAAGATGAAATTATGATATATTTATAAAATAGGCAGTCTAAATTTTAAGACTGCCTATTTCTTTTCAAATAAATATATTTTCTTGTTTAAAATTAACTTCATATAAAGCTTAAATATTTTTTCTACTATATATGTTAATTAATATTATTGACTAATTCTTTCTTGTAAACTTTATAATCGTTAGGTATGTATTTAGGAGATGTTGCTACAATAAATGAACCAACCATTACCATAATAGCACATATAATCATCTTCATATCTATTGGAGTTCCTATTATAAATCTATCAAAAATCATAGCCCATACTACATAAGTTATATTAAGTCCCATTGCTTTCACGGATCCTAATTTATGTATAGCTGTATAATAGCAAACATATGATATTGTACCCATAAGTGCATTTATTAATATTATGGCAATTATAGGACTTTGTATAACGTCCAAGGTAAGAGTAAATCCCTTTACAACTGGTATTATTAAAAATCCATATGTAACCGCTGATACAAATTGACGAATTTGCAAGGCTTGCTTAGGACTTACTTCCTCATCCTTCATTCCATATGAACATATAACTGATTCACTTCCCCAACCTATGACACATAAAGAAGCAAATAAAAACCCAACTTTACTCACTATATTAGCTTTATCCCCTATTCCTAATATAGCAATACCTAGTATGCTTATAGCTAAGCCTATGTAACCTTTTCCCTTAAGTCTTTCTTTTAAAAATACAGCAGCTAAAACTGCACCTACAGCTGGATATAGGGCTGATATAATAGCTGTATAAGATACACCTAAGTATTTTACTGAAAGCAAATATGCAGTCATACCAACTGGACCACCTAATATTGATGCTATAACAACATACTTTACACTAGGGGTATTAAGTGATTTAATCAATGGTGCAATTTGCTTATTAAGCGCCATATATATTAGCATCCATATAGTTGAAAAAAAATCATGTAAGAATGTACTAATAAATGGTGCTAAAAATATTACTTGATCATTAGCCGTAAATTTTCCTAGTGATAGTATTATTCCCACTAGCACGGTATCTGCTCCCCACGCTATACCCGATATAATTCCACTTCCATATCCATCATAATGTTTCCACATAGCAATTTCCCCTCTTAACCTATTAATTTTTGCAACCTCTTTAAATTTTCTTTTCCTCTTTTATATCTATCTTCTCCGTAGGTTCCGAAGTTATCTCCTTGCGCCTCCTTTATTATTGTCCAAGTACTCCATAAGAAATCCTGGCATATTTTATATATCAATATTCTTATTTTTTCTTCATGCATTGCTTCTCTTTCAAAGTATACTTCTAAAAACATTGCCTCTTGATCCTCTGAAAAATCACACTCTATACAATGAGCTGCAATATCCCACATAGGATCGTTTAACCCACTATATTCCCAGTCTATAAGATACATTTTCCCATCTGAATCTTTAATAAAATTTTCAGCAACAGTATCGTTATGACATGGTCTTATAGTTAGTCCACTTTCTACAAGCACATTTTCTAAAGATAAAACCTCTTTTTTTACATCGTAATAATCTTCGTAAAATTCTCCATTGCAACTTTTACATATAAATTCATAATCCTCTATTTTATCAAAAACATTAAAACTATTTTGCATTTCTAAATCTGAATCATGTAATTTTCTTAGCAATTCACACACTAATTTCATATTCTCTTTTTTCTTAGCAATTGTTGGATTTAAAGTTTCTGCGCCTTTTATGAACTGTGATATTTTCCCACCAGTATTTTCATCTAAATAAAGTATTTTAGCATCTACATTAATAGCATCAACTAATTGTGAGTTTAAACATTCATCTTTTCTATTAATCATAGATGTTGTCCCAATACCTGGTATTCTAATTACGTAATATTCATCATTTACTTTTACTTTATAATTTTTGTTAGTCATTCCACCTATAGGAGCTATTTCTGTTATATCATCTTTAGATTTTCCTAAGGCATTTACTATAAACCTTTTTACTTCCTCTCTTTTGTAAGATATCTCTCTTCTTCTTATAAGAGGTATTATATTCTTTTGAACCTTTTCATATTGCTCTAGGTTATCAATTTCTCCCCAAACTAAGTCCCCTATTTTTTCATATCCTATTTTATAATTTCTTCCCACATCTAGCATTGTATACTCATAATTAGTATATGGATTTACATGATTTTCAAATTCCTTTAACATAAGATAAAATAATTTTTGAGATATTTTACTTATTCCAACCATTTCACCATCAATTTTACTAAATTGATGAATATCCTTAGACATTTTGAAAACTTGCTCATTTCTTATTTCAACAAAAGCCTCATCTCCTGAACCACTTTCATTGGTTATAACTATGCAATTTCTTTCTTTATTTTCTAACAATTGAGTTATTGACCTGCCTTCAAAAACCAAATCAGATTCTATTAAAATAAAATCCTTACTTATACTTCCTTTTGCCAAAGCTAATGAAGTCATTGTGCCTGTTCTCATATACTCACTATTACAAATACACTCTACTTCCTTATATTTTTCTGATAACTCATTATACAAATCATTTTTATAGCCAGTTATTATCACTATATTTTTAATTCCATTTTCCAATAGAATATTTATATTTCGTTCAATAACTGTTGTATTATCTATTTCTAAAAATCCAATAGGAATATCTACTCCATGACCTTTTCCTGCTGCTAATATAACTGCTTCCTCAATATTTTCGCCTAATTGACCTTCTATAATTAACTTAGTCTCCTTTACTTCATTCAAGCTATTTTCTAAAAATTCAATTCCTGAACTTGTAATTTTATATGTAACATCATTTCTATTTTCTTCAAACCTTAATATGTATTTTTTATTTATAAGTTCCTTTAGTAAATAGTTTACTTTTCCTAAAGAAATATTTAATTCCGTTGATAATGCCCTTTGAGTAATTTTATTATTATCATTTATTATCCTAAGCATACTTATATTTATATCTAGCATATATTTGACCTCCCCCAACTTTGTTCATTTTATGAACAAATAATATGTTAACATAAATTTAACCTTAAGTAAACTATTTTTAATATTACCCTTATTTTTTTTAATTATTAAGAACTTTTTATATATTGCATTTTTAAAAAACAAGATTCCTCATATTAAATTTAAACTTATCATTTTTAAAACCAAGTACACAAATACATATTTATAATCATAATTCAAGCTTACATATTTGATATATAATATAAAAATATATTATCATTTACCTCACTTAAAGTTTAATTATATAGATTGTCTTATGTTAAAAATTACTTTCATTATGCAAAAAAGGTGATGAACTGTGTATACAATTCATCCCCCTTATAATACAATACATTTTAAATTTTATTTTACATTATCAATAAACATCTTTAATGCTTCTTCCCATGGTCTCATTTCATCTCCCACAGTATTTCTAAGCATCATATTATCTAGAGACGAAAATGTTGGTCTTTTAGCTGCTCTATTAAATTCCTCTGAAGTTACAGGTGCTACAGTACAATCAATATTTGCAAACTCAACTATCTTACATGCAAAATCATACCAAGTACATTCTCCTGTACCTGTGCAATGATATACTCCATATTCTTCTGTTGGAATTAACTTTAAAATATGATGAGCTAAATCCTCTGCATTAGTAGGATTTCCCTTTTGATCATTAACTACAGTTAAACTACCTCTTTCCTTAGCAGCCTTCATAATAGTATATACAAAGTTTTTTCCATTATATCCATATAACCAAGCTGTTCTAACTATAAAATATCTAGAAGAAAAATCACGTACATAATCCTCTCCCATTAATTTTGTAGTTCCATAAACACTTACTGGTCCAGTTATATCATATTCTTTTAAGGCCTCTGTTCCCTCTCCACTAAATACATAGTCAGTTGACACATGTATAAGTTTAGCTCCTACTTCCTCTGAAGCTATAGCTAGGTTTCTAGCTCCTAATGTATTTACCTTAAAAGCTAAATCCTTATTTTCTTCACAAGCGTCTACATTAGTATATGCTGCTGAGTTTATTATTACATCTGGCTTAATGCTATGTACATATTCTTTTACAGCTTTTAAATCTGTTATATCTAAAACATCAATATCTACTCCAAAGATCTCTGCACTTTTAACAGTTTCAGGAATATTACCTATTTCAGATTTACCATTATTGATTATATTTTTAATTTGTGTGCCAAGCTGACCATTAGCACCAGTAATTAATATTTTCATTGTAAAACACTCCATTCATAACATAGATTTATTAATATCATATCATATATTTACTAAGATAATAATATATATTTTACGAAACTATATATTATCCTAGATTAAATAAGTTTATCTATATTCACATACATTTTAAAATTCAGTAAATATACTTTTATATTGCTCCACTGAAATATATATGGTCTATTTAAGCTTAACTATTGATAACTATCTAACAGTTTAGCTTAAAGCACGTCTTCTTATTTTAGGAAATATATTTTTACTAACTTTATTGTATTGACTTAAAGTATCTATTTCTCCCCAAGCTAAGTCATCAATTCTAATATATCCTATACTATAATTTCTAGCTACATCTAGCAAAGTATACTCATAGTTAATATATGGATTTTTATTGTTAGCAAATTCATTTAGCATCATTTCATACAACTTCAATGAAATTTTAGTAATACCTACAAATTCACCATCTATACTATTTAATTGATGAATATCCTTAGATATCTTAAATAAATACTCGTCTCTTATTTCAACAAAGGCCTCGTCATCGGTTCCACTTTCCTTAGTAAGTATTATACAATCCCTTTGAGAATAATCACAAATTTCTTTTATAGCTCTTTCTTCAAATACTAAGTCACTTTCTAAGAGAATAAAATCATCATCTACATATTCTTTTGCACTTGCTAAAGAATACATAGTTCCCGTCCATATATAATCCTTATTTTTAACTATACATATATCATTATCATTCTTAAAGTGATCCTCAAAATACTCCGATTTATAGCCCGCTATAATTACTATCTTTTCTATATTATTTTTTCTTAAAATCTCTACAGTTCTATCAATTATTATAAAATCTTCTATATCAAGCATACTAACAGGTTTCTCGAAATCTTCATTTTTTCCAGCTGCTAAAATAACAGCACTTTTTACATTATAATTTTTTTCCTGATGAATATTTAATCTAGTATTTTTATCTTCATTCAGTTTTTCATCTAATTTACTTAATCCTAACTCCGTAACTATATATCTAGTAGAGTTTTTTACAGTATCCTTATTTACATATCCAGACTTAGTAAGATTCTTTATTATAGCATTCACCTTTCCTAATGAAATTCCCGATTCTTTAGATAAGTCTCTTTGATTTAAAGTATTATTATAATTTAATAGCATTAAAATCTTAAATTCTCTTTCAACCATAACTCCTCCAAATAAATTTAATATATTTCAATAATTATAAAATATTTTTTTCTAAAAACCTCTTCATAATTCACCTATATTAAAATAAAGTTAGCTTTATTAAGCTAACTTTATTTTAATATATTTTTATTCAACAGGCTATTATATAGTCTTATAATTAATTTGATTTTATCATACTTTACTACATTTTAACCTTTTTTTCTTAATCCTAAGTACTATCCTATCAAAAACCAACCTAAAAATAACATTTGTAAATATTATCATAACTGCAACTGCTGCAGCCGCTGCCATCTCTCCTGTATCTACCTTATTAATCATAGATATAGTAGCTACCCTTGTATGGGGCATATATAAGAATACTATAGCTGATACTGTCATCATAGAATTTACAAAATAATAAGAAAAACTCTCCAATATGGCTGGTAAGCTTAAAGGTATAATTACATTTTTAAGTAAATAACTCCACTTTACCCCCATGACTTCTGAAGCATTCTCATATTCCTTATCTATAGTTTTGAGTTCGTTGCTTATAGTTAAAAATGGTGTTGAGAAAAAATGTATTACATTAGCTAAAATTAGGATAGCAAAAGTACCATATAAAAATTTAAGTGGATTTGCCGCTTTATTAAAAAACAACATATATGCAATACCTATTGTTAATCCTGGTATTGCATTAGGTAAAATACCTAATAAATAAATTAACTTACTTCCACTTTTAAATATTTTCCCTCTTTCTGAAAAATATGCAGCTACAAAAGCTAAAATTGTTCCTGTAATTGCAGTTAATATGGACACAAAAATACTATTTCCAAACATTTCAATACCACTCATTCCAAGCACATTAAAATTAAACCATTTTGTAGTTAAGTTCATGTTGTAAGGCCAACTTTCTACAAAAGAAGATAATATTGTTGTAGCAAAAATCATAAGTATAAAAACCACTATAATCACATTAAAAACTGTAAAAATAATATCTCTACTTTTATTAGGCTGTATTACATATTTAGTACCCTTTGAATCAGCCTCCATCTTGTTATTTTTACTTATGTAATAATCTACTATAAATGCAATTACTGCGGGTATTATTAAAATCACACCTATTACAGCACCCATTTCAAAGTCTTGCTGTCCTAACATTTTTTTATATATCTCTGTAGCTAAAACACTAAATCTTCCACCTATAATCTTAGGTGCACCGAAATCTGTAAAAGCCATAGTAAATGATGAAAAAAATGCTGTTATTATACTAAACTTCATATTAGGTATTGTTATAGTAAAAAATTGTCGCATAGAGCTTATACCCATAATCTCAGCTGCTTCATATAATCTATTATCCCCATTCTTAAGTCCCATGCTAAATAGTAAATATACAACTGGAAATACATATAAAGCTTCTGATAATACAATTCCCCAAAAACCATATATATCAAAGCTTAATCCTAATAGATTAGTTATAATTCCCTTTGTTCCAAATAAATAAATTAAAGCTATACTATGAGTCATTGTAGGCGCAAAAAGAGGAAGTAGCGCTATCCAATGAAATACACCTTTACATTTTATATTGCTTTTATTGACTCCATAAGCATAAACAAAGGCTGTAATCATAGATATTCCTACAGCAGTAAGAGTAACCTTCATACTATTACCTAGAGTTATTTTAAATCCTCTAGTACCTAAATAAGCTTTAAAATTTTCTATTCCTACGAAATTTCCATCAAAGTTTTGAAAGGCCCTAAAAAGCAATCCACAAACCGGTATAGCTAAAAATACTATTAAGAATGATATTACAGCTATACTTAATACTCTTTGAGCTTTATCTTTACGCATACTTCTTAACTCCTAATACACTACCTAAATCTATATAGATATTATCATTTAATTTTAAATCTAAATCCTTTAATTCCTTAAAAGAAATATCTAAATAAAGCTTTTTACTCAAATCCTTATTAAGAGTAACTAATACTCTGTATATATTTCCTCTAAATTCAATATTTTCAATGGTAGCCTTTAAATATCCTATCTTTTCTACTTTACTAACTTTAAGACATTCAGGTCTTATGAATTCCACATTTCCATGGATATTTTCTACAAAGTTAATCTTACCTATGAAATCAGCTACAAAGTCATTGGTTGGAGTATAATATATTTCTTCTGGTGTCCCTATCTGCATTACATTACCACCATTAAAGACAACTATTTTATCCGCCATAGTAAGAGCTTCCTCTTGGTCATGTGTAACTAAAATAGTAGTTATATTAAGTTCTCTTTGTAGAATTTTAATTTCTTCTCTTAAATTCTCCCTTACCTTAGCATCTAAAGCTGATAATGGCTCATCTAAAAGTAATATTTCTGGTTTTAATACAATAGCCCTAGCTAAAGCTACTCTCTGTTGTTGACCACCTGAAATTTCTGATGGATATTTATCCTTAATACTTTTTAATCCAACCTTATCTAAAACTTCTAAAACTCTAAGATCAATTTCTCTTTTACTTATCTTTTTACCCTTCAAGCCATAAGCAACGTTATTATATATGCTCATATTTGGAAACAAAGCATAATTTTGAAACACCATTGCTATACCTCTTTGAGAAGGATGTAAAAATGATAAATCTTTTCCTTCTAAATCAATTTCACCAGAATCACTATATTCTAATCCAGCAATTATTCTAAGTAAAGTTGTTTTTCCACATCCACTAGGACCTAAAAAGCAAACCAACTCACCTTTATTTATATCTATATTAAGACCTTTAAGAACCTCAGTATTACCAAAGTTCTTTTTAATATCTTTAATCTTCAAATATGACACTCTATTCACCTACTCCATATCTTTTTTCCCATTCTTTTAAAATTCTATTTCTATTTTCTGATACCCATGGTAAGTTACAAGGAATCATTTGCTCATTAATATCTCCAGCATAAGCTTTACCTAACTCACTTGTGTAACCCTTAAGAGGAGTTAAAGTTCTATTTTCTGCATACATTTTTAGTACTTCTTCAGATAAACACCATTCATAAAATATCTTTGCCTCTTCCTTGATATTTTCTTTCTTTATCAAAGCTGAAACATCTAAATCCCATCCAGAACCATCCTCAGGAAAAATAGTTTTTATGCATTCGCCCTTTTTCTCCATTTGTATAGCTGTATAATCTGCTCCGATACCAACTAAAAACTCTCCTTGTGCAGTTTGTTTTACTGGTGCAGTACCTGAGTGAGAGTATTCTTTCATATTCTTATCTAGACTATCTAAATACTCCCATGCCTTTTCTTCTCCCATTTTCTCCATTAACCCAGATATAATTAAATATCCCGTACCAGAAGAAGCTGGATTTGGCATTATTAATGAATTTATAAACTCACTTTTTAATAACTCATCATAATTTTTAGGGGTTTCTATCCCCTTATCTGATAGCTCCTTTTCATTTACAGCAAATACATTCATCCATCCACTATTAGCTACCCAATGTGGTTCTTCATTAACCTTATCATAAAATGATTCATTAAATTGATCTAAGTTAGGAACTGTGTAAGGCTCAAAGATATTGTATTTATCTAAAAATACCATATTACTTGCTGCAATTCCCCATACTACATCAGCTCTAGGATTTTCTCTTTCTATCAGTAATTTTGAAGATACAACTCCACCAGAGTCTCTAACTAAATTAACTTCGATATCAGGATACTTTTCTTTAAAATCCTTTAAATATTTCTCTATGTATTCTTCTTCAAAAGCTGTATATACTGTAATAGACTTTTTACTTGATCCACTACAACCTAAAAGACTACAAGCCATAATTAAGCTTATAATTATTGTTAAAACTTTTTTCATTGTATATTCACCTATATTTCATTCTTGATTCTTAGTTTAGGAATTATATCGTTTTTAACTCTCTTTAAATGGCTCTCATCATCTATTTCAGCCCAAATCAAATCCTCTACTTTATGACATCCTATCTTCATAGTCTTAGCTGAATCTACTAATGCATCTTCATAATGATATTGTGCTACTGATGTATTTTCATATTGACTTACCATAGTATCAAATAATTCCTTAGATATCTTGCATATACCTACTAACTCTCCATAAACTGATTCAACCTTAGCTTTATCTTTACATGCGTTATGTAGGCTTCCTTCTTTGAGCTCTATATAAACCTCGTCACCTGAATTTGTTTTACCACTAACTAAAACACAATCCTTACCTGAATAGTTCATACACTCAATTAATGCTCTTTTTTCATATATCAAATCACTCTCTAAAAGTAAAAAATCCTCATTTAATATAGATTTAAATATAGCTAAAGAAGCCATACTTCCTGTATTAGCGAAATTCTCATTCTTTTTTACTTCTATAAAATCATTTTTCTTAGCCAAGTTTTCATAAAATTCACTTAGGTGCCCAGTTGCTATATATATTTTTTTAATACCAACACTTCTTAAATTTTCTATAGATCTTTCCACTAATCCCTTATCTTCTATTTTTAAAAAGCCTTTAGGGATCATATTATTAGTTACCCCTCTAAGTCTTGTTCCCATACCCGCTGCAAGTATAACTGCTGATTTAATATCCTTCATTGTTACTTCTCCTTTATTCTAAGCAAAATATCTAGTATTTTGTATAATTAACCCTTTATTTTGTTCATTAATTGAACTAACTCGTTTAATTCTAGCATATTTGAACTTAATATTAAAGTTTTTTTTAAGTATTTATATATTTCCTTCAATTTTTCACAAAAATAGGCTGTATGATGAATGTAGAAATTAAAAGTAAATTTCTACATTCATCATACAGCCTACTAATATAAATTTTTCAATTATTATTTTAATTTAGCAAAATCATTTTTTATATTAAATTCTTCTTCTTCTTCTTCTGTAAGATTTAATAATATTTTTTCATTATGCCATATTCTTTGCCCTTCTGGCGGTAATTCCATATATGTATCACCATAGCAGTCTTTTAAGTAAGAATCATAATTATGAGGAATAGTAAATTCAACTCCTTCAAATTCTGCTGTACTTAAAGGGAAAATGTCTTCATACCTATGTACCTCTGGAAACACATAGATCTCAACTCCATACGCTACTCTAAATGGAGTATTCTTTTTTGTTTCTTCTATTATTCTTTTACTATTCATTTTTATATACTTGTCTAAGTTTTCTCTATTTAATGCCCCAACTAAAAGTAAAGGTAACTTTATACAAGATTTAATTAAATTTTTTATAGATAATCCGGACTCTTTTAAACTATGTTCTTTAAATAAAATTAATTTATACATTAAATGATATCTACGTTCAAACAGTTTAAACTTAAAATTATTTTTACTATATGTATCCATAGGGAATATATCTAAAAATATTCCTTGATGATAATTTGCATCATATCTTTCAAGCATCAAAGTGTTCTTTTTTCTTATTTTAGTAAAAGCATTTACATTGCTAAAAGGTTTTTGTATAAGATATTGTTCTTGCAACTCATTTTCAGCAACCTCTAAAAACTTCTCATAGTCTTCTCTTAACATTCCTACATCAATGTCATCATCCCAAGGTATGAAACCTCTATGTCTAATAGAACCTAATAAAGTACCTGCATCTAACCAATATTTTAAATTATGCTTTTCGCATATTCTACAAAACTCTTGTAATATATCTAACATCTCTAACTGACATGTTCTTAAAGTTTCTTGATTTTCCATAAAACTCCCCTAACCTTGTTCTAAAAGTTTCTTCCATTTTTCCAATATATTCTCTTTACTGTATCTATTAATATTTTTTTTAGCATTTATTCCAAATTCATATCTAATTGTATCATTTTCCATTAAATTTTCAAGTCTTTCAGAAAACTTTTCTAGATTATACATATCTATTATATACCCATCTTCTCCATCAGTTACTATTTCTCTAGGACCAGTTCTGCAGTCAAAACAAATACATGGGACCCCTAACTCCATAGCCTCTAATAAAGTCATAGGAAAAGCTTCAGTTTCTGAGGCCATTGCATATATAGAGGATTTTAAATATAAGTCTTTTATCTCAGTAGTAAAAGGTAGTATTTCTACTTTTCCATTAACCTCTAATTCCTTAGCTCTTTCAATTAAATTCTCTTTATAATTTCCGTTTCCTACAAAAGTAAGTGTCCACTCTGGAAATTTATTGCTTACTTTAGCAAATGCTTCTAATAAGTAATGTACTCCTTTTTCTTCTGTTAATCTTCCAACATTAATTATTCTCTTTTCCATTAATGTAGACTTTTCATCTGTTTCAAATACTAATGGATTAGGAATAGTAATTACACTTTTACAAAACTTCTCATAAATTTCTTTATCTCTATCTGTCAAAACTACTAAATTATCTAATTTTTTATATACAATTCTTCTCAGTATCCTAGTCTTTTTAGATGTACTATAATATTGACCATGTTCACATCCTATTATTTTAGCCTTTATTTTTTTACGTGCTAATGCCAACTTCATATTAAAATGTGTATATAAGGATATTATACAATCATACTCATTATCATTAATAAATTCTTCAAGATTTTTCTGTAATTCATAAAATCTTTTTATTTTACCAAAACTTTTTAAAGCTTCATTTTTATTCTTACAATATATTATATTAACTTTGGAACTATACTTAAAATATATTTCCTTATCCTCAGATTCAAAGTAAGAAATTATATCAACATCATAATTTAAAATCTCAGCAAAATAAGTGGCTAATTTAAATGTAACTCTTTCTACTCCACCTCTTCCAAATACGTCGTTCATTAAAAAACCAACTTTCATATATAACACTCCTTTATGAAGATATAACTCTATTAAATATTAATTTAATTCCGTAACTTATACAATATCATCGATTTTTCATTATATCATTGGCTCATTACAACGTCAATACAATGAATTCTTTATACATCTTTAATTTAAATATATATTTTTTGTAAATATTATGTTAACCTTAATATATTTTTATGGATTATTTAAATTATTTCTCACTTTAAGGATTTTTAATAAATTATTTTGTAGATTTTAAGACATAATTTAAGTATAATGTAGATTGAGTATTTTATGCGTACTAATAGTTTTATTAAAGGATGAGTATAAATGAATAAAAAAGTAAGTTTAATTATTATTAACTGGAATAATAAAAGTTATCTTAAAAGATGTATGGATTCTATATTGACACAAAGCTATAAAGATTTTGAAGTTATTTTTATCGATAACTGTTCCCATGACGGCTCTTTTGAGTATTTTAAAGAGCTATATGAAAATTACGATTTTATAAAGTTATTCTATAACTCTGTGAATAATGGTTATGCAGGTGCTGCCAATCAAGGGATTAAAGAGTCAACTGGAGAATATATCATGATTTTAAACCCTGATATTATAATGGAAAACGATTTTATTAAACTTTTAGTTGATTATATAGAAAGTGACAGTTCTATTGGAGCAGTATCTGGAAAATTGCTTAAATATGACTTTAAAGCAGATCAGAAGCTAAATTATATAGATAGTGCAGGAATAATAATGTTTAGAGACAGAAACTGTATCGATCGTGGACAAAACGAAAAGGATGATGGACAGTATGAAAAAACTGAGCAAGTATTCGGAGTATGCGGAGCCGCACCTTTTTTTAAAAAATCTGTTTTAGAAGAGCTATGTATTAATAACGAATTTTTTGATGAAGATTTTTTTAGTTATAAAGAAGATATAGATATTTCTTGGAGAATTAATCTTCTAGGATATAAATGCATGTATTATCCTAAAGCTATTGCTTATCATGGAAGAGGTATGGGACGTTCTAAAAAGGGCATACTTAATGTTATTAAACATAGGTCTGATCAATCTGAATTTTTACGTGGAATATCTCTTAGAAATCATATATGGATGTTATACAAAAATGAATCACCTAGTAGTTGGAAACGTGATCGTTTTAGAATATATTTTAGATTTTTTAAGATTTTTATATATTCAATATTCTTCGAGAGATTTAAATTTAAATATATGAAAGAAGCTACTAATTCAAAGCAACTTTTTATCAACAAGAAAAAATTATTCTTTACAAAAATAAAGGATGAAAATATAAATAATTTAAATAATTTAATAAAGGAGTAAGAATATGAATTTAAATGAATATAAAGGACAAAAATTACTTAATATCATAAGCACATTTGTTTTTTTAGAACTTATTTTAGGTGGTACGGGAAAATTATTTTATCTTCCTATTAGAAATTTAATTTTTCCTTTTGCAATTTTATTTTTAGCATGTTTTATTATTGTTAATAAAATCGTAATACCAAAAAAATACATAATATATATAGGATTAATACTTATATATCCACTTTATGGAACTATAGTAGGTCTATTTAATAACAATGCTCTTTTAGCTATCTTAGATGATATAAATGTATATTTTGGAATTTTATATCTAGCACTTTATTACTTATGTGTAAGAGATGATATGGATAAATTAAAAAATTTAATAGATCTTTTTATAGGTTGTTCTATATTTATCGCACTAATTGCTATAGTATTATTTGTAACAAGCTATTTTCAAATTAAAAATGGTGTACACTTTGAAGGCGTTATGAATAGCATAGAATACTACATTAATTATGGTATAATTTCTGGTAGCTTATACGGAAATATGTTTGTAAGAGTATATCTTCCAAATGGTATTTTCATGCAAATTGCTTTATCATTATTACTTTATAGACTTCTTACATTTAAAACACCAAAATACGTATGTTATGAAAATATAGGAATTTCTATCTTAGCTTTAGGAATTTTTGCTACTGGTACTAGGGGATATTGGATTGGTGGTATTATCGTTGCCATTAGTACAATTTTATTTGTAACAAAAATAAACATAAAAAGTGTTCTTTTATCCTTAATATTAGTTGTTGTTGTTTTGGGTACAAGTTATATAATATTCCCAGAAGAGCAAAAAGTTGAGTTACAAGGAAGAGTTGATTCTATAAGTGACTTTACTCATACGGAACCATCTAACAGCGTTAGAAGTACTCAATTAAAGCATTTAGTTGCGAAAATTAAAGAAAAACCTGTTCAAGGTCATGGTTTCGGTGCTGATTTAGTTGAGTATGATCAAGAAACAGATCGTGGTGGCAGAAACTTTGAGTTATATTATGTGGAACTAGTTTATAAAACAGGTGCTATAGGTATTGTTTACTTATTTGGAGTATTCTCACTTGCTCTCTTCAGAGCTTTTAAAGCTTTTAGAAAGTTAAGTTTTGATGATGAAAAATCTACTCTATTAAAAGGATGGGTTATTGGATTTATTTCTATGGCTGTATCTACTGTAAGTAATCCTTATTTCGCAGGTTTATATGGTTTCTTTATCATAGTATTATCTATATTAATAATTGAAACTATATATACAAATACATTTGAATTAAGAGGCTAATATTATTATGAATACTATTTATGCTGTAATAGTTACTTATAATCCAGATGATGAATTAATTTCATCTATTAAGGCATTAAAAGATCAAGTTAATGACATTATAATTGTAGATAACGGATCCGATAATATATCTTTTTTGAATTCTTTAAAAGAAAGCTATAAAATAAAGATATTATTTAATAGTTCTAATTTAGGGATTGCTAAGGCATTAAATCAAGGTGTGAAATATTCACTAAGTCAAGGTGCTGACTGGATTCTCACCTTGGATCAAGATAGCATTTGCACAAATAATATGATTGAAACTATGTTAAATTCATATTATGCACTATCTATTAAGGATCAAGAAAGGATTGCTTTAATAGCACCTAAATATATCGAAAAAAAATATATTGATTCTTATAATATTATAAAATCTGAATCAATTTATGAGTTTTTAGTAATTACTTCTGGTAATTTAATAAAAAAGTCAACTTTCTCAAATATTGGCTTTTTTAAAGAAGATTTATTTATTGACTTTGTTGATCATGAGTTTTGTCTAAGAATTAACACTAAAGGGTACAAAATCCTATTGGTATGTAATGCAATTTTATTACACAGTTTAGGTGATTCTAAAAAACTCACTTTTTTAAGCAAAGCTTTAACTATTACTAATCATTCTTATATAAGAAGGTACTATATAACTAGAAATAGGTTTTATTTATGGAAAGAATACAAAACTCTTTTTCCTAATTGGGTAAAAGAAGATAAACATAGATTTATAAATGAGCTTATAAAAATATTAATTTTCGAGGATAATAAGTTTAATAAACTTAAGATGATAAAAAAAGGTATTAAAGATTATTCTAATAATGTTGTTGGAAAAATTAATTTATAATTACTAATAGATTGATAGAATTCTAAAAAGAATTCTATCAATTCTTTTTAGAGGTGATATAATATGTATAAAAAAGGCTTAGTAAGCATTATAATTCCTTCATTTAACGGTGAAAAATTTATTACTCAAACCATTGATAACTGTATTAATCAAGATTATAAAAACATTGAAATTATAGTAATTGATGATGGATCAACCGATAACACTAAACAAATACTAACTCCATATATTGATAAAAATTTAATAAACTATATCTATCAAAGTAATAAAGGACTACCTGGTGCACGAAATACAGGTTTAAATGTAGCTACAGGAGAGTTTGTTCAATTTTTAGATGCAGATGACTTATTAGACAAAAATAAAATATTTAGTCAGGTTATGTATCTGAATAATAACCCTAATATCTTTGGAGTTTATTGTAAAAGTAAATATTTCAAAAACTCAATAAATGAAATTTTTCAAGTATTAGATATACATTATGATGACAACATGTATAAAAAACTTCTTGATGTTAATTTCTTTACTGTGCATTCTATACTAATTAGAAATACAGAATTTCGCTTTGATGAAACTCTAAAAAGTCTAGAAGACTGGGATTTTTGGTTAACTTTAACATATAATAACAAACTGATAAACTATATAGATGAAAGCTGTTGTTATGTTAGAGTTCATGGCAATAATATGTGCAAAAATTCTAAACGTATGTTAACTAATGAACTTAATGTATTAAATAAAAACCTTAATAGAGGAAAATTTTTAGACATAATCAATTTTAATATTTTTAAAAGAAAGTACTTATTAAATGAGACTGATGCAAAGAATTTTTATAAACTTGCTGTAAATGAAAATAAAAAGTTCATAATAGAAAAATATAAATTTATAACTAAACATAAATTGAAAATTATTCTGAAAAAATCAAATAGCATTTATGAAGATAAATAATAAAAAGATAGAGGCTAAAACCTCTATCTTTTTATTATTTATACATAGTATTATAGTAGTTTTGATAATCTCCAGATGTTACATTGTTCATCCATTCCTTATTATCTAAATACCATTTTATAGTCTTTTCAATCCCTACTTCAAAAGTAGTCTCTGGATACCATCCTAGTTCATCTTTTATCTTAGTAGGATCGATTCCATATCTTCTGTCATGGCCTTTTCTGTCTTCAACATATTTTATAAGATTCTCTGTTACTTCCTTATCTACATTTTCATTTAAATAAGAAATAACCTTTTTAACTATTTGAATATTAGTTCTTTCATTATGACCACCTACATTATAAACTTCACCTAATCTGCCACCGTTTATAACCATATCGATTGCCTTACAGTGATCTTCAACATATAGCCAGTCTCTTATATTCATTCCATCCCCATATACTGGTAAGTCCTTATGACTTAAGCAGTTATTAATTAATAATGGTATTAATTTTTCTGGGAATTGATATGGT
>NZ_FQXP01000008.1 GCF_900130005.1 Clostridium collagenovorans DSM 3089
TTTAGCTAATGTAGCTAAATCTTTTTTACCTTGACAAGCACCGTGCTCAGCATCTACTCTAGCTTGTAAGTTAGCTTTTGTATCAGCAGCTACAACCTCACCTAATAATTCAGCGAATTTAGCAGCGTGTTCAGCTTCTTCCCAAGCTATTCTCTTGTAAGCTTCAGCAACTTCTGGGTATCCTTCTCTATCAGCTTGTCTACTCATTGCTAAGTACATTCCAACTTCTGTACACTCGCCCATGAAGTTAGCATTTAATCCTTCAAGGATTCTTGGATCTACATCTTTAGCTATTCCTACTCTGTGCTCATCAGCCCAAGCTAATCCTTCAGTTTTTTCTATAAATTTTTCTGATCCAACATGGCATAATGGACACTCTTGTGGAGCTGTTTCTCCCTCGTGAATATAACCACATACTGTACAAACAAATTTTTTCATAATTAAACCCTCCCGAAATTTTAATATATTAATTAACTTTTTAATCTTTTTCTATTTAACTTTGGTTTCATTTAGTAACCATCTCTTGGCTACAAGATTATTATATAATAATAATTATCCGTTAGCAATGGGTTTTTAAAAAAATATTTAAATTTTTAAAAAAACTTTTTTATAGGTTTAGAGTGAAGATATCTTTAATTTAAAAGAAAGATTTACCTCAATATAAAATTAAACTATCTACATTAATAGGTTACTTTAGATGTATTAACTACCCCAAGTTAAAATTAGATTAAATAAGTGTATAACTTTATTAAAAAAATACTTTTAATTAGTAAGACTATATATAATAGAAACCCCGTAAATAATAACCGCTTTAAACTAAAACTTTTTACTTAAGCTCAACTTTGGTAATACTAATAAGTAAATACTACAATAGTAATACAGGTTGTCTTTAAGTTTAATTACTTAAGCTATAAATACTGAAAAGACTTTCAATGTTTATATTTCACAAGTATAATTATAGGTAATACAAAGTAACAAAATAAAATATTAAATAAAATTTGGTAACTATTAAAGATATAATATCATAATTTGTCATAAATACCAAATGAAAATTGAGGTTGATTTTAAAAATTCTGAAAAAGGAGTGTGAACAATGAAAGAAATTTTAAGTGAAGAGAACTTAGGAGAGTTTGTTCACTTGCATGTTCATACGGAATATAGTTTGCTAGATGGTTCGGGGAAGATATCTAAACTTATTAGTAGAGCTAAAGAGTTAGGTATGAAGAGTATAGCCATAACTGATCATGGAACTATGTTTGGATGCGTAGAATTTTATAAGCAAGCAAAGGCTCAAGGAATTAAACCTATAATAGGATGTGAAACATATGTAGTTCCTAAATCTATGCATATAAAGCAAGTGGATAAAGATAACGAAACTTATCATTTAGTACTTCTTGTAAAGAATGAAATTGGATATCAGAACCTTATGAAGATAGTTTCTAAGGCTTCAATTGAAGGATTTTATTATAAACCTAGAACAGACCATGAGTATTTAAAGGCTCATAGTGAGGGATTGATAGCACTTAGTGCCTGTTTAGGTGGAGAAGTACAAAAATATTTATCAAGAGGAAATAAAGAAAAAGCAAAGGAAACAGCACGGAAATATAAGGAAATATTCAAAGATGGATTTTACTTAGAACTTCAGTATCATGGAGTTGATGAGCAATTAGCAGTTAATGAGGCACTTATAGAGCTTTCAAAGGAAACAGATATTCCCTTAGTATGTACCAATGATGTGCATTATATAAAGCAGGAAGACTCTAAGTCTCATGACATATTACTTTGTATACAAACAGGAAAAAATTTAGATGACACTGATAGAATGAGATATCCATCAGATCAATTTTATTTAAAGTCACCTGAAGAAATGAAGACACTGTTCTCACATGTACCAGAGGCCATTTCTAACACTGTTAAAATAGCAGAACAATGTAATTATGACTACGAGTTTCATAAGTCAAAATTACCTAAATATCCGCTACCAGAGGGAGTAGAAGCCTTTGATTATTTAAGAGAACTTTGCTTTAAGGGACTAATTGAGAGATACGATGTATTCAAAGATTTATTAGATAAGGAATTTAACCTTGATGAAGTATACAAGATAGCCGAGAATAATGAAGAAGCTAAAGTATTAGTAGAAAGATTAGACTATGAAGCATCCGTAATAAATCAAATGGGTTATGTAGATTACTTCCTTATAACTTGGGACTTTTTTAGATTCTCAAGAGAAAAAAACATAGCAACAGGACCAGGTAGGGGTTCCGGGGCAGGTTCTATAGTATCTTATACACTAGGAATAACTAAAATAGACCCAATAAAGTATAACCTGCTATTTGAAAGATTCCTAAACCCAGAGAGAATTAGTATGCCTGATATAGATTCCGATTTTTGCTATGAGCGAAGAGGCGAAGTTATAGATTATGTTGTAGAGAAGTATGGATTTAATAATGTATCTCAAATAGTAACCTTTGGAACAATGGCTCCAAGGGCGTGCATTAGAGATGTTGGTAGGGCTATGAATTATTCCTATGCAGAGGTTGATAGAATAGCTAAGATGATTCCAACAGTCTTAGGTATAACTATAGAGAAAGCTTTAGAGATGAATCCAGAATTTCAGGAGGCTTATGACGAAGAGCCTAGAGTAAAGGAATTAATAGACGTAGCTAAGGATTTAGAGGGATTACCAAGACATACTTCAACTCATGCTGCAGGGGTAGTAATAGCATCACATCCTCTAGTTGAATATGTACCGCTTTTAAAAAATGATGAAAGTATAGTTGCTCAGTTTGACATGACAACTTTAGAAGAACTTGGACTCCTAAAAATGGACTTCTTAGGCTTAAGGACACTTACAGTTATAAGAGATACTTTAGATATAATAGAGGCAACTAAAGGAATAAAAATTGATATAGATAAGATTGACTTTGATGATAGAGAAGTTTATAAGATGATTGGTGAAGGTCATACAGCTGGCGTATTCCAACTTGAATCTGCAGGAATGACTACCTTTATGAAGGAATTAAAACCTGATAGTTTAGAGGATATCATAGCTGGAATAAGTTTATATAGACCAGGTCCAATGGCTGAGATACCAAGATACTTAAAAGGAAAAAGAAATCCAGAGGAAGTACAGTATCACACTGAAAAATTAAGGCCAATACTTGATGTAACATACGGATGTATGGTTTACCAGGAACAGGTAATGCAGATAGTTAGGGACCTTGCTGGCTATTCTATGGGTAGAAGTGACCTTGTAAGACGTGCCATGTCAAAGAAAAAACACAAGGTAATGGAAGAGGAAAGAAAGAACTTCATTTATGGTATAACGGATAAAGATGGCAATGTTGAAGTTCCAGGCTGTGTAAGAAATGGCATAGAGGCAGAGGTTGCAGATAAAATTTATGATTTCATGATGGATTTTGCATCCTATGGATTTAATAAATCACATGCTGCGGCTTATGCTGTAGTAGGTTATCAAACTGCTTATTTAATGAGATATTATCCAAAGGAATACATAGCTGCAATGCTTAATAGTGTTATGGGTTCTAATGAAAAAGTATCTTTTTACATAGGATTTGCAAACAAATTAGGAATTCAAGTATTGCCACCTGATATAAATGAAAGCTATGGTAAGTTTACTGTTGAAAATGAAAGTATAAGATTCGGTATGGCTGCAATAAAAAATGTAGGTGTGAATGTAGTTGAAAGTATAGTTAAATCTAGAGAAGAAAAAGGTAAATTCACTAGTTTTATGGAGTTCTGTACAAAGATAGATACATCTGCAATAAATAAAAGAGCAGTAGAAAGCTTAATAAAATGTGGAGCTTTTGATAATTTTAAAGTCCATCGTTCTCAGCTTTTAGCCGTTTACGAAAAAATTTTAGAAGGTATACACAATACCAATAAAAGAAATATAGAGGGACAAATTACTTTATTCGAAAGCTTAGAAAAAACTAATAATAATTTAGAAATTGAATATCCTAAGATTAAGGAGTTCGAAAAGAAACATTTATTAGCTATGGAAAAGGAAATGGCAGGAGTATATATAACAGGACATCCTTTAGAAGAGTACGAAGACATTTTAGAAGGCCTTACAAATACTAAGCTTTCAGACATTATAGAAGAGAATTCCTTAGAAGAAGTTGAAGAGGAAAACGAAATTGCAAAGGAAGTATTTAAGGTAGCTGATGGTGATAGAGTAGTAATTGGAGGATTAATCACAGAGGTTAATAGAAAGGTAACTAAAACTAATCAATACATGGCATTCCTAAATTTACAGGATATGTACAGCAGTATTGAAGTAATAGTATTTCCAAAAACTCTACAAAAATATAACTCTTTAATTAATGAAGATGCTATAGTAGTAATTAAGGGAAGAGTTAGTATAAGAGAAGAGGAACAACCTAAGATAATTTGTGAAGATATAGCTCCAGTTATTAAACAAAGTTCAGAAGAAATATTTGTGCTAGTAGAAACAGAAAAAGCAATCCCTATAGTTATAAGTGATATAAGAGAAAGTCTTATAAAGCATAAGGGAGATGTGCCGATTTATCTATGCACAAGAAAAGAAAGAAAAAAATATAGGATAGAACCTGGCTTATGGGTAGATGGAAGTATTGAAATACTTACATATCTAAGAAATAAATTTGGTGAAAACAGTGTAAAGGTTCAATAAAAAAATCGCCATTAAATAAAAATAACATTAATTTAATGGCGATTTAAAAAATAATTATCAAAATTGACTTAACATTTTTTCAATAATTAAATATAATTAAAGAAAGACAATTTTTCAAGATTGCCAAAATAAACTAAGTTTTATAACTCTTGCTTGGAATTAATGTAATATTCAGTAAAATCAAAAGAATAAGGTTCATTAAGTAAATAAGAGATAAGGGGGAGAGAAGATGAGAACTATAGGAGTATTAACTAGTGGTGGCGATGCACCAGGAATGAACGCCGCAATTAGAGCAGTTGTAAGGACTGGTATAGACCATGGTTTAAAAGTAATGGGTATACACAGAGGATATAGTGGCCTTATTAATGGAGAAATATTTGAAATGGATAGAAGAAGTGTTTCAGATATAATCCATAAGGGAGGAACTATACTTAAAACAGCAAGATGTGAAGAATTTACAACAGATGCTGGAAGAGAAAAGGCTGTAAATGTACTTAAAGTCTTTGGAATAGATGGATTAGTAGTTATCGGTGGAGATGGTTCTTTTAGAGGAGCACAAGCTCTTTCTAAGCTTGGTGTAGCAGCAGTTGGTATACCAGGTACAATAGATAATGATTTAGCATACACTCAATACACTGTAGGATTTGATACTGCATTAAACACAGTGTTAGATGCTATAAATAAAATTAGAGATACTTCATCATCTCATGAAAGAATAAGTATAATAGAGGTCATGGGAAGAAATTGTGGTGATATAGCTCTATATACAGGAATAGCTGGTGGTGCAGAAAAGGTTATCATACCAGAAAAAGGATATGATTTAAATGAGTTATGCAGAATAATTATTGAAGGAAAAATAAGAGGAAAGTTACATAATCTTATTTTACTAGCTGAGGGTGTTGGTGGAGCAAATGAATTAGCTAGCAAAGTAGAAAATGTTACAGGAATAGAAACAAGATCAACAATACTCGGGCATATACAAAGAGGTGGTAGTCCATCAGCCTTCGATAGAATATTAGCATCAACAATGGGTGCTAGAGCCGTTGAATTATTAATAGAAGGTAAAAGCTCAAGAGTAGTTGGAGTACAAGGTGGAAAAATATCTGATATGGATATAGACGAAGCTCTTTCCATGAAACATGAGTTTAATGAATATTTATATAATTTATCAAGAGTATTATCATATTAGTAAAACTATAGGAAGTTTAAGTAAAAGGTATTACAAAAGGTGGAACTTGGAAAACTAAATCCAAAATATAGCAAAGGGCAGGGTAGTTAGGTTATGAAAAAAACAAAAATAGTATGTACAATAGGTCCAGCAAGCAATAATAAGGAAATAATAAAAGAGTTAATAAAAGCAGGAATGAATGCTTCAAGACATAACTTTTCACATGGAGACCATACAAGTCATGCAGAAAATATGGGACTAGTAAAAGAAGTTAGAAAAGAAGTAGGAAAACATATAGCAATTGTATTAGATACTAAGGGTCCAGAAATTAGAACAGGAGACTTCAGTGAGCCTAAGGTTGAACTTAAAGAAGGAAAAGAGTTCACAATAGTATGTGGAGATATGATTGTAGGAAATGACAGCACATGCTCAGTAACTTATGCTGATTTATATAAAGATGTTAAATCAGGAGACAAAATACTTATAGATGATGGTTTAGTTGGCTTAGAAGTACAAAGTATAGAAGGAAACAAAATACACTGCGTAGTTACAAACAGTGGAATAGTTAGTAACCATAAGGGTGTAAACGTTCCAGGAGTATCTATAAAACTACCTGCTTTAACAGAAAAGGATATAGCAGACTTAAAATTCGGTGTGGAACAAGAAGTTGATATAGTTGCAGCATCTTTCATTAGAACGGGAGAAGACGTTTTAGCAATTAGAAGAACTTTATCAGATTTCGGTGGAGACGATATACTTATATTCTCAAAAATAGAAAACAGAGAAGGTGTAGATAATATAGATAAAATTATCAAATTCTCTGACGGTATAATGGTTGCAAGAGGAGACTTAGGTGTTGAAATACCAACAGAAGAAGTTCCTTTAGTACAAAAAATGATTATTCAAAAATGTAATGAAGCTGGTAAACCAGTTATTACAGCAACACAAATGCTAGATTCTATGATGAGAAATCCAAGACCTACAAGAGCAGAAGCTTCAGACGTTGCAAATGCTATATTTGACGGATCAGATGCTATAATGCTTAGTGGAGAAACAGCAAGCGGAAAATATCCAGTAGAAGCTGTACAAACAATGGCAAAAATTGCAGAAACTACAGAACATTCAGTGGACTATGATGCAGAATTAGAATTTAAAAATAAAAAAGGCGTTGTAAGTGTACCAGATGCAATAAGTTTAGCAACATGTACAACAGCAAGACAATTAACAGCAACAGCAATAATTACACCAACACAAAGTGGAGCTACAGCTAGAAGCGTATCAAAACATAGACCAGAATGTGATATCATAGCAGTAACACCATATGAAAGTGTAGCAAGAAAACTAGCTTTAAACTGGGGAGTTTACTCCATATTAGCTGAGAAAGTTCCTACAACAGACGAACTTATAGAAACTTGTGCTGATAAAGCAGCAGAAGAAGGCTATGCAAGTAAAGGAGATCTAGTAATTATTGCAGCAGGTATTCCAGTAAACTATATTGGAAGTACAAATATGTTAAAAGTTCATATTATAGGAGACATACTAGTTCAAGGAAGAGGAATTGGAGATAAATGTGCTTATGGTATGGCTAGAATAGTAAACAATGCTTCAGAAGCAGAAGACATAATAAAACCAGGAAATATCCTAGTTGCAAAAAATATAGATGAGTCATATATGAACGTTATAAAATTTGTATCAGGAGTTGTTGTATCAGAAGATATAGCATCAAATGTAGTATTAGCCTGTGAAGAGTTAGATAAAGCAGTAATATACAAAGCATCAGATGCATTAAGCATGATAAGAACAGGATCATTTATAACAATGGACTCAGACAGAGGATTAGTATATAGCGGAAAAACAACTATAAAATAATAGTTAATATATATAAGAATACCAAAGAAGAAGTAAGAGTTGAGAAAAAAAGTAAAATATAAAGATAAAAAATAAACTTAAATATAAAATTAATAAGAAAATAAAAGTGTAAAAAATAAAAATTAATATTTGATTTTTAAAGTCGTCTTTGATATACTAATATAATATGTAAAAAAAATTATATAAAAGTGTATATAATTTTGAAAAATAGGAAATGATTTAAATAAGCCAAAGGCGACTGATTTTTTCTACACACAACTATGCACCTGAAAAGGTGTATTTTTTTTATGCTTTTATAGAGAAAAACATAAAAAATATAAGAGGATACCCCTAAAAGCATAGGATATTTAAAGAAATATCACAAACATAAAGAAGTTAAAAGGTCTAAGAAAATATAAAATTTAATTAATGGGACTGTCGAACTAAGAATAAACCCTGGAATATACTGTGTTAATTTTAAATATGAAAAACAATATACTGTATGTAAATTTTTTAATGCTACAGCTCCTATTAAACTTAGCAGAAAGTAAGTTCATATATTAAAAATAATTCTATTGCAATATACACCCTGTAATATTAAAGCTAAAATATAATATCTCAGTGAATTTAAATATTTCACTGTAAGTATATAATTAATAAGCTTATATTATAGAAAAAATATTTTTATACTAATCTTGAAGTGTATAAAATCCCTTTAAAAGTAAATACTATTTTTAGAGGTGATGAGATAATGGCATATTCATTAAGTTGTAATTGTACAAACTGCGTAAACAATGAAAGAGGTTTATGTGAAGCTAATAATATTAATGTTTCAGGTATGAATGCACACGCTAGTCAAGGAACTCAATGCGATACCTTTATGGAAAAGGGATTGAAAAATGCATTTTCTAGCATGAGCAACATTAATGTAGCAGGAGAATTAAAACAATTATATAGTAACGCATCCATTGAAATGGCCCCTAATATTAGATGTAGTGCACTAAATTGTAGGTATAATAGTAATCAAATGTGTACTGCAAGCGACGTGAAAATCGATGGAACAAGAGCGATCACAAGCTCTAAGACTTGTTGTGATACTTTTATAGAATAGTTAATTAAGAAAGTTAAAATTAAATCTATGCACAATTCAAGGATTAAGTTTTAGTTATTAAGTCTTTGAATTGTGCTTTTTCTTTGTATTTAAATTCGTAAAATCTATTGAATTATTTATATCATAATTGGTATACTTTAAGTATTGCATTTAAAAGAGATAAAAATTAAAGAAGTATTTTGTACCATATAAATAGTAAAAACAATAATAAAAATTTAAGTGTAAAATCATACTAAAAAATTTCTTATATTAAGGCATTATATATAAATTATAAACTGTAGAAAATAAATAATATCTACTTTATAGATTAAGCAAAAAATTAACCAAGTATAAAGCTTAGCAAAAAATAAAGTATGACAAAGTACCTTTAAAGCTCATAATGGATATTATCAATGCAGGTATATTCTAAAAACAGTTTTCATTATATTTAGATTTAATTGTAATTAAAGAAGAGAATTAAACCTAAATATAAGCGTGCAAAAATGAAAACCCGAAAATATACAATAATAAATAAAAGAAAGTTTAGTATAAAAGTTAAAAATATTTACGCAAAATCTTATAGGCGAAAGTAAATTGAAAAATAAAAAATCAAAGATAAGGTTAAACGTAAATAAGAAGTAAAGATATATGGGTACAAAAGTCAGAAAGGTGAAACTAAATGAAAAATTCAATTCCAGTAGTAAAGAACAAGACCTACGAAGTAACAATTACAGGCATGGGATTTCAAGGAGAAGGAGTTGCAAAGCTAGATAACTTTGCAGTGTTTATCCCAGGTGCAATTGAAGGTGAAATCGTAGAAACAAAGATATTAAAAGTAGAAAAGAAATTTGCATTCGGAAAGTTAATGAGAGTAATAAAACCATCATCATGTAGAACAAATCCAAAGTGTAACATCTATGAAAGATGTGGAGGATGTAATATCCAGCACTTATCATATGATGGACAATTAGCCTACAAAACTAACAGAGTAATGGAATGTATAAACAGAATCGGTAAAGTAGAAAACTTTATTATGCATCCAACAGTAGGAATGGAAGATCCATACGGATATAGAAATAAGGTACAACTTCCAGTAGGAGTATGTAACAATACAAATAATAATATAGCAATAGGATTCTACGCTCAAAGAAGCCATGAGATTATAAACATGAACGTTTGCTATATACAAGATGAAATAGCAGACGAAGTAGTGAAAATAACAAGAAAATGGATGAGAAACAACGACGTAGAACCATACAATGAAGAAGATGGAACAGGCTGCGTAAGACACATTATGGTGAGAAAAGCCTTCAAAACAGGCGAAGTAATGGTAGTACTAGTTACAAACGGAAAAGAACTTACAGCAAAAGAACAGTTCATAGAAGTAATAACTAAAAATATAGAAGGCGTAACAAGCATAATTCAAAACGTAAATACTAACAAAACTAACGTTGTATTAGGCAAAAAGTGCATAACTCTATGGGGAAAAGATACAATTGTGGATTATATAGATAAATTCAAATTCAATATATCACCACTATCATTCTTCCAAGTTAACCCTATACAAACAGAAGTGCTATACAACAAAGCACTAGAATATGCAGGGCTTACAGGAGAAGAAATAGTATTTGACGCATACTGTGGAGCAGGAACAATATCATTATTCCTAGCACAAAAAGCTAAAAAAGTATACGGTGTTGAAATAGTACCAGAAGCAATAAAAGACGCAAAGAAAAACGTCAAAGAAAATAAAGTGGACAATGCTGAATTCATAGTGGGAGAAGCAGAAAAAGTAATCCCAGAACTAATAGAACAAGGCATAGTAGCAGATGTAGTTGTAGTAGATCCACCAAGAAAAGGCTGCGATAAAAAACTATTAGAAGCCATAGCAGAAATGGCACCAGAAAAAATAGTATACGTATCCTGTGATCCAGCAACACTAGCAAGAGATCTAGGAGTACTAGTAGACCTAGGCTACGAAGCAAAACATATCCAACCAGTAGATATGTTCCCACAAACATCACATGTGGAGTGTGTAGCGTCGATACATCGAAAATAATGCTGGAAATATTGAATTTTAGCCACTTTCATAAGCATGTAGTATTTGTGTCAGATGGAAGTAAAATAAGGAATAAGGAATTAAAAAGGTATTTTGATGTGTCTGTAGTTATATATATGGAGTGTGGAAATACGATAAAATAAAAGTTTTAATTATAGAAATAGATATTGAATTTATATATTTGATATCTATTTTTTGTATAAAAATACATGAAAAGAAAGAATTAAATTTTATTAATAAAAAGAGTTAAAGTATTTAAAAAGGTTTTTGGAATCTTGAACGATAGACCTATATTTTTACTAAGATAACAATGGAAACATTTTAGGGAAAGATGTATAATAAAGGTAAAATATAGAATTAAAAGACGTAAAATATATGATTGGGATTGAGGGAGGAAAATTATTATGCAATTGACAAAAGTAATTCTTAGTAACTATAGGTGTTTTGGAGCAGAACCTACAACTATTGAAATTAATAATTTGACTGGATTTATAGGTCATAATAGCAGTGGTAAAACCGCTTTATTAAGTGCACTTATAAAACTTTTTGGAGAAAAACCTAGTGATAGAATTATTGAAAGATCTGATTTCCATATACCTGAAAGTATTGACCCAGATAGTGTTGCTAAGAATGAATTATATATTGAATCACAATTTGAGTTTCCTGAACTGGAGAAGGAAGAAGACAGCATATCCATACCAGTGTTTTTCAAAAATATGGTTGTTAGTGAACAAGGGGGGAAACCTTATTTAAGAATTAGACTTGAAGCAAACTGGGAAAAAAGCTCAAATCCTGAAGGAAGTATTGATTCAAATGTATATTATATAACATCTACGACAGAAGAGATAAATCCAGAAGATAAGCGCAATATCAAAAGACATGACCTTGATCAAATAAAGATGATTTATGTACCTGCCATTAGGAAGCCAGATGAACAATTAAAAAATGTCTCAGGGACAATAATTTCAAGATTACTAAATGGTATAAGTTGGTCAGAGCAAACAAAGACAAAAATTAAAACGAAAGTAAGTGAAACCGAAGAAATTTTCTTTGAAGAAAAAGGGGTTGAATCATTAAAGAAATCACTAGAAACTCAATGGAATAGTTATCATAAGGATATTAGGTATTCTAATCCAAAGATAAATTTCAATAGTACTGATTTAGAAACAATTTTAAAGAAAGTTGAAGTAACTTTCTCACCTACAGAGACACATCGAGATTATAGGGTTGAAGAACTTGGGGATGGTTTACGTTCTTTATTTTATCTTTCACTTGTAAATACATTTTTAGAAATTGAAGAAGAAATTCTAAAATCTATTAATGATGGTAAAGAAGAAGATATATTTACATTAATACCGCCTGTATTAACAATTGTTGCAGTTGAAGAACCAGAAAATCATATTTCACCTCATCTTTTAGGAAGAGTAGTTGAAAAGTTAAACCTTATTTCTACAAAAGAAAATTCGCAGACAATATTGACATCACATTCACCAGCTATAGTAAAAAGAATTGAACCAACAGATATAAGATATTTTAGGATTTGTAATGAGCATGAAAGTACAAAAGTGAAGTCTATTAGATTACCAGATAAAGAAAAGGAAGCAGAACAATTTAAATTCGTAAAGGAAGCAGTATTAGCATATCCTGAACTTTATTTTGCAAAACTTGTTGTATTGGGCGAAGGTGATAGTGAAGAAATTATTATTAAAAAGATGATTGAATTAAAAGAGGAGTCTATAGATTCATCAGAAGTTTCAATAGTACCATTAGGAGGTAGACATGTTAATCATTTTTGGCGCTTATTGAACGATTTAGAAATTCCATTTATTACTTTGTTGGATTTAGATAGAGAACGAGATGGAGGTGGTTGGGGACGTATAAAGTATGCAATACAACAATTAATCAAGATTGGTTATGATAAAAATACATTGCTTAAAACAACTAAAGGAATTCTATCAGATGAAAATTTTGAAAGGATGCATACTTGGGATGTAGCTAAGACTGAAATTATTTCGGGATGGATTGAATGTCTAAAAAGTTATGAGGTTTATTTTTCAGCACCGTTAGATATAGATTTTGCAATGTTACAAAGTTTTAAAGATAAATATATTTCAGCATTAACAAGTGGTGAAGGCCCTAGGATAAAAGATCATGGCAAAATACAAGATATTGTGATCAATGAAGATACTAAAGACGCATTGAAAATGGCTTATGAAGATAGAATAGAGAGTGATATTAAATCAACATTAAAACAAGAAGGTGGCGATGGATCTACTTATACTAAAGAGGAGAGAGAACTTATGATATGGTATTCATATTTCTTTTTAGGAAGAGGTAAACCAACTACTCATCTATCTTTGTTTTCCAATAATGCTGATATAGATTTTGAAAGCTTCCCAGAATGTCTAAAAGAGTTTGCAAATAGGGTTATTAAAAAGATGAGAGATGATTTAGGGGAGTAAGAAAATGAAGAGGAATTGGATTAGTACAGAAGAGTGGCATCCGTCAGCAGGATTCAAACTAGAAGTTGAGGCGATGAATACAGTTATTAGTGATAAAAATACACTTGTTGTAGCTGGTCCTGGAGCTGGAAAAACAGAGTTATTAGCTCAGAGAGCCTGCTTTTTACTAGAGACTAATACATGTAGATATCCTAAAAAAATCCTTGCTATTAGTTTTAAAAAGGATGCTGCTGATAATTTAAAAGAGCGTGTAGAATTGAGATGCGGGAAAGAATTAGCTTCAAGATTTGAATCAAAGACCTATGATGCTTTTGCAAAAGAAATTGTAGATAGATTTAAAAATAGTTTAGATGAATCATATAGACCTTCAAATAACTACAATATAGCCGAAAATAGAGATGTTAGAAGAGCATTTGAGATAGCAGGATTAAGTTTCAGAGGAAATCAAACTGATTTTAATAGAGCGTATGGAAATAAACTCTCGATAAATAAATTGCCTTTACATACAGATTTTATAGATAAGATTTTTATAGACGCTTGGAATGTATTACTTAAAGGCAACAAAGATAATAATTTTGAAAGTTCACTTACTTTCGAGATGATATCACGTTTAGCTGAATACTTGATAAGAACAAATAGGTATATTAAGAAAGCAATTGAAATGACTTATAGTAATGTATTTTTAGATGAGTTTCAAGATACTACATCAATTCAATATGATCTTGTTAAAGCTTGTTTTTTAAAGGCAAAGACAATAATTACTGCTGTAGGTGATGGCAAACAACGAATTATGTTATGGGCTGGTGCTAGAAAGTCAATATTTGAAGACTTTCAAAATGATTTTTTAAGTCAAAAAAGAACATTAATTATGAATCATCGCTCAGCGCCAAGACTTGTAGAGATTCAAAAAACAATGTATAACAGATTGAATGAAGATGCTGTTGAATTACAAACTAATGAAAAGTGGAATCATGAAGATGGAGAAGCGTATTTAAGACTTTTTGAAGATCACATAAAAGAGGCTGATGTACTTAGTGAGGAAATAGCTAGATTGGTAGAAAAGGGGATAAAAATTAATAAAATATGTATATTAGTAAAGCAGAATGTAGATGTTTATTCAAAAGAGATTATAAATAAACTTTCTCAACTTAATATTAAGGCACGTAATGAAGCGGTATATCAGGATCTATTAAAAGAAGATATAATAAAAATACTGGTTTCGCTTTTTAGGTTGGCATCAAGTGATAGAAGACCAGATGATTGGGATTATATTTACGACATTCTAGGTGAATTATATGGAATAGACGAAGGTTATAAACCCAAAATATTAAATGATTTCATTATCAAAGTAGAGTTAATGATTAATGATCTTAATGCAAACTTAAATATTGTTGATGAAAAACAATTCTCAGCGTTAGTTGATTCTAAGATTGAATCTATTTCATACGAAAAATTTGCATCAAAGTTTCAACAATATAAATCTAAAGATTATTTTGATGATTTAGTAGACAAATTTAAAAGATCAGTATGGATTGAATATAATGAAACCAAGGATTGGATTAAAGCTATTGATAACTTTGAAGGAAAAAATTCAATTCCAATAATGACAATTCATAAAAGTAAAGGTCTTGAATATGACACTATATTTTTTGTTGGATTAGAAGATTCGGCATTTTGGAATTTTAAAAATCAGCCGCATGAGGATAGATGCGCATTTTTTGTTGCACTGTCAAGAGCTAAAAGAAGAATTGATTTTACATTTAGCTCAAATAGACCAGCAGGATTTTCGAATTTACAGAAGCATGATTGTATTAATGAATTTTACGAATTGTTTGAGGATACTGAGATTGTAAAGAAGATAGAGTATTAACTTATATTATTGAATATAGTGTATTTAAGGGATAAAAAATTTTGATTATAGAGTAGAACTTTAGTATATTATATTTTAAGACATTAGTTATATTAAATAGGCATTAAATTTATATATTTGATGCCTATTTTTTTAGTGTGTCCAGCATGAGCGTAATCTTAAGGGTGGAAGTCCCTAACACGACGGAAAAAGGTGTACCACAGGGTTGAAACCTTTCTCCTCTACTTAGCAATATTATGCTAAGTGAACTAGATACAGAATTAGAAAAGCGAGGACTAAACTTCAGCAGATATACTGACGATTGTAACATATATGTAAAATCAAGAAAAGCAGCAGAAACAGTAATGGCTAGTATAACAAAGTTCATCGAAAAAGAGTTAAAGCTCAAGATGAATAATGAGAAAAGTAAGGTAGATAGACCGTGGAGGTTAAAGTATTTAGGATTTTCATTCTATAATAAGAAAAATGGAATGGGAATAAGAGTGCATAATAAATCCATTGAGAAACTAAAAGCTACACTCAAGGGAATTACTGGTAGAAGCAATGCGATGAGCATGGAACAATGTGCAACAAAGTTAAGACAAATAATAAGCGGTTGGATTAACTACTTTAAGCTAGCAGATTTAAGAAGTACTTTAAGAGTATTGGATAAGTGGCTAAGACGAAGGCTACGCCTATGCTATTGGAAGCAGTGGAAAAAGATTAAAACTAAACATGACAATTTAGTAAAATTAGGAATAGATAACTACAAGGCATGGGAATATGCAAACACAAGAAAAGGCTACTGGAGAATTTCCAATAGCCCTATTTTAGCAAGAACATTATCCAACGACTACCTAAAAGAACAAGGATTTATAACATTAACCGAAAGTTATTTAAGATTTAGGTAATTCTATTGAACCACCGTGTACCGAACGGTACGCACGGTGGCGTGAGAGGTCGGTACATAAAATAATTATATACCTCCTACTTGATCCTATATTATTATCTTTTTATCTAAATATTTTGAATCAACTATGCTACTCCACTGTTTCTCAAAAGATGGATTAAGTTGTTTTTGCATACTAATAGCTTCTTCAAAAGTCATTCGCCTAGATAACATCATCATTCTTAATCCATGAAGTTGAATTTCAAACCAAGAATACTTAGCATTTTTAGCTAGTTCACGCAATGTGCTTCGAGACATTAAAAAATTTTCATGTGTTCCTTTTGAAAATGCCTCCACCACAAGCTGATAATTGTTGAAAGATGCAAACGTTCTAGAGTCAATATTACCTCCTATTTTATTCCAAGGTGGAATATCTCCAACAACTTGTCGATATGATTCAATCAACTGTCCCTCTGCTAGTTTAATATTTTCAATTCCTTCACGACCTGCATAGTCTGGTATTGGCATTCCTTTTGGTGCATCAAGAAATTTTCGATATAAATTTTCATTCCTGTGAACAATGGGTTGTGACAAAGACGATTGAACCAGAACAGAGTAGCCTAATCTTTTGTGATCAGCAAAGTATTGCTGAATTTGTTGATATTTACAAGCTCCATCGTCAATTGGAAGAAGCCCGTTGTGCTGCTTAAAACGAACAGTCAAATCCGAAGCAAGTCCGATATATAGAACCTCTTTAGTATGATAATCCCAAAATGAGTAAATACCTGCGGATGCCCAACCCCAGTTATCTAAAGGTGAGCAATTTTCTTCAATAAAATTCGCTATATCTTTTGCTTCATCTATGGTGTATGCATCCATAATGATTGTTCCAAACATTAATAAACACCTCCTAATAATAATTATTTTATAAGTATACCACGTCCTTTCTACCAAATAAATACAATATTCTAATCTGTTTTTATTTCGTCTAACTTGGTGGTCATAATGCTGTAAAGCTCGGTGTTTTTTTTGAATTTATCCACGAATGGCAAAATGACATTGATGTAAAAGAGCTGATGAGGGGAAATGTTGAGCTGCTTGGCAAGTATCTGCTTATCGCCTGCGACTTGGTTGAGCATATATACACAAAATCGCTGTTTTTAAAGATATTTTCCACTTTTCTTGAAGATAAAAGGGCTTTGATGTTCTGTGTAATTGCTGTAGGAATACCTCCCCATTTACGAAATCATTTCCAAATCTCAACCGAATAGGCGGCGGTCTGTTCCTATTTTAAGAGCAAGTGAAATTCGTCCATATAGTATAAGGAGTGGAGCGTTTTTCCGCACGATTTACCGTTACTCTGTTCCAAACTTGGTCTTGCACAACAAGCATACTGGAGTATGCTTGATTTGATAGACACATAGAATATAGGTATAATAAGTATAAAGGATATGTTTATTAAATTGATAGAAAAGTAAGGTTTGCCAAAGAATATAAGAAAGAAATAATAAAGTCAGCAACAGATCAAGGCAAAAAGGTAACCCATGTGGCTAAAGATATAGGGGATAGCGAAGCTACTGTAAGAGGATGGATTAGAAGATACAAAGAACATGGAAAAAACGCCTTTCCAGGCAGCAGAAATTTGGGACCAGATGATGAAGAGATAAGAAGATTAAAGAAGCGATCAGCTGATATTGAAGAAGAGAATGCAATATTATACCCTATAGGACATGCGAAAAAAGCTATACTCATCTTCACAAAGCCATAGAAATAAAGTATCAATTATTTATTGAGGAGCTTGGAAAAAAGTATAACATAAGAGAAATTGCTTTCGATAAACGGGATGCCGTTCAAATTGTACAAAATCTTGAGGGCATGGGATATAAATTATATGACCGAAACTTATAATGGATATTACAACATTATGATTTGATTACTTGGAGGACGTTATTTATATGATTTCTGTAGAAAATCAGTATGAACAGTTCCTAATATTAAATTATAAAACAAAAAAATAGGAGTAATAGCTATGGAATTGGGAAATTTAAAAAATCTTGAAGAATTAAAAGCTGATATATTAAAGTTGGTTACAAATAAAAAAAATTATCTTATAGGAATCTCGGGTATTGAGTGTTCTGGAAAGTCAACATTATCTAAAAAACTATTTGATTTTTTATTGGAAAATAATATTAACACATACTTATTGTCGGGTGATGACTTTTTATTTAACAGGGAAACGCGATATGCTAACAAAAATCAGATTCAAGGATACTATAATGAAAGTTTTAACTATGAAAAGTTGTTTAATGAGATTATTTCACCAGCCATAAATTCAGATTCATTTTCTGAAGTAATTAGTTATTTAGATTGGCAAAGTAATAAAATGATTTCCAATGAATTTACTTTTAAAAGCCCTTTTGTTCTTATTCTAGAAGGTGTTTTCATATTTAAGAAGCAATATAGAGAATATTTCGATTATAAGGTTTGGCTGGATATTTCTTTCAAAGATTCGCTAAAGCTTGCATTTCAACGGACAAGGGATCTTGAATATTATGGAGATAAGAACTATATAATACAAAGGTATACTGAAAGGTTTTATCCTACCCAATTATATCATATACTGAATGATAATCCAGATGAGATTTGTGATGCAAATATTAAAATATCTTTCAAAGATTACGTGAATGAAAATCCATAATATTTCTTATGTAAAAGATTATAAAGATGGCTGAGTTTCATTGCATTTTATGAGATAAGTGAAAGGAAAAATCAAAAAAATTTAAGGTTAAAGGTTCCAGAATTAAAAAAGAAAATATTAGTGAATTACTTGCTAATCCTGAGGTGAGAAAAGTGTAATGTTCATATAACTTAACAGAACGCGAGATATCTAAAGGAGAGAAGTGAATGAATACAAAGATGTGCAAGAGTATTATTCTCATAGCCAGTATCATGTTAAGTTCTATTCTAGCATTAGCTTGCATAAATAAAAATACGAATAACGGAGAAGAAAAGGTTAATAGAGAAATATTATAATCCTCTTTATAAAATTGATCTCAATTATAAGCTAGATGAAAAACCTCGTCATAAGGACTTCGCTTGTTAAACATATTATTAATTCATTACATAACATAATTTAATGGTGAAGAAATCTAATGAATTTAATCATATATTTACATGAATAGTATTAAATTTACATTGGATTATGTATAATGAGAATATACTGTAGAATAGAAATTATATTAAGTCTTAATAAGGGGAGATATATATGGTAAATATGTTATTTAGTTTGTATAATTTTCATGAAGATTGGGCAAAGAATATAGTAAAAAAATATATAAATGCTACTGCGAAGGTGTTAATAATTCCTTTTTCATTTGGCGATAAAATAAGTAATGATAAAGAGTGGCATAATTCATATAGCAAAAATAAGGGGAAATATTACGAGGAGATCGTTACACCTTTTATAAGTTATGGAATTAAAGAGGAAGATATAGAGTGGATAAATTATTTTAAAGATACAAAGGAGAATGCTAAAGATAAGGTAAGAAATAGTGATATTATATTTTTCACTGGAGGTTTACCGGATAAAATGGTGACACGTTTAAGCCAGTTTGATTTAATTGATGACATTGAAGGATTTACAGGTGTTATTATTGGCAGTAGTGCAGGAGCTATGATTCAAATAGCAGAATATCATATTACTCAAGATGCTGATTACAATGAATTTTCATACAATGCAGGTTTAAACATGATTAAAGACTTTGATATTGAAGTTCATTATGAAGGAACTGAAGTACAAAAGGAATCTATAAATAAGGTACTTGAGGATAAAAAGGATAAAATATATGCAATTACAAATAGTGGTGGAGTAATTTTTGATAATAAAAAAGTTACTTTATTAGGTGATATTGAAACATTCTTAAGGGAAAAAAATTAAGTATATAGATGACTGATCTATCCATTTTGATAAACATATTTAATGAGGCTATTCATATGTTGATTTTCAAGATGTTCAAAATAGTAACAAAGGAATATAAAGTTTTTTATAACTGTAGTATCTTTGATTAAGTTATAATAATTTTAAATAAATACAAGGGGAGGAGAGCTGTATATGATTAATTGGATGTCACAGTTTAGTCCAGTACAACAGGCACTTATAGGAACATTATTTACTTGGGGGGTAACAGCACTTGGAGCAGGATTAGTATTTTTCTTTAAAAAGATAAATAAAAAAGTGCTTAATGGTATGCTAGGTTTTGCAGCAGGAGTTATGATTGCAGCTAGCTTTTGGTCCTTATTAGCACCAAGTATTGAAATGGCGGAAGATTTAGGACAGACAGCATGGCTAACAGCTACTATTGGTTTTTTAGGTGGTGGATTATTTTTATTTATTGTGGATAAAGTATTACCTCATTTACATATGGGACTTGATACTTCACAGGCTGAAGGGGTAAAAACAAGTTGGCAAAGAAGTATACTTTTGGTTTTGGCAATTACTATTCATAATATACCAGAAGGACTTGCAGTAGGTATTGCTTTTGGTGCAGTTGCCTATGGTATACCATCAGCATCTTTAGGTGGAGCTATTGCCTTAGCATTAGGTATTGGGTTGCAAAACTTTCCAGAGGGTGCTGCGGTATCAATACCACTTAGAAGAGAAGGTTTTTCAAGAAGAAAAGCATTTTTATATGGTCAGGCATCAGGTATAGTTGAGCCTATTGCAGGTGTCATTGGAGCCTTTGCTGTTATGTCTATACGTCCATTACTACCATATGCACTAGCCTTTGCTGCTGGAGCAATGATTTATGTAGTTGTAGAAGAATTGATTCCAGAAGCACAACAGGGAGATGAAATAACAAGAACTGATATTGCAACAATAGGATGCATGCTTGGATTTGCATTAATGATGATATTAGACGTTGCACTAGGTTAGGTTTTTAATTTTATAGAAGTAAATTAAATATATATACTTACTTTAAGGGGGATGGGGAATATGAAGTTACCGACACATATAGTAGCTGCAGGTGGAATAGTTATAAATGATAATAAAGAAATATTACTTGTAAACAATCCAAGAAAAGGTTGGGAGTTTCCAGGTGGAATCGTTGAGGCTGGGGAGACAGTTCCTCAAGGACTGATTAGGGAAATTAAAGAGGAAAGTGGTATTGATGTAGAAGTAATTAATATATCAGGTATTTACTCAAATACAAAGAAGAAAAAGGGTTACAATGGTGTTGAAGAGGTGCCAACGATTGTGACTATTGATTTTATTTGTAAGTATGTTTCAGGTCAATTGGCTACCAGTGATGAAAGTATTGATTCAAAATGGTTTTCAAAAGAAGAAGCTTTAGAAACTATAAATTCAAAGCAAAAGCTTAGATTTCAAAAGGCTTTAAATTATGAGAAAGCTTTCACTTGTATGGGTTATGAAGTAAATTCATCTAATGAAATTGAAGTACATGAAGAATACTTATTTTCTAGAAAGGATTCAAAAGAGACCTTTTACTAACTTTCATTTTAAATTATTTTCCATATTATATGTAGCATTTTATGAGTATATTTAATTTTCATTAATAATATAAAATGTAGTAGATTAAAAAGAAATTAATATTTGTGGATATGATAAATAGGAAGAATTTTAGTAATTGAATTATTGCTAGTTATTTATTAAAGAATTAGAAGATAAGAATATTAAATTTATTTAAAGTAGAGATCTCAAGGAGTTATATCTTTATAATAGGATATGATCTATGAGATTTTTTTATTTTGAAGAATAAATACATAAAATTGAAATTAAGTTAAATTATAATTGACAATATATCGAGTGACGACATATAATTAATGTATCAGTACACGATATATCGAAGGAGGATATAAATGAGCACACCTATTACAGAATCAACCTATTACATTCTTATTTCCTTATTAAAACCTAATCATGGTTATGGAATAATACAAAAGGTTGAAGAATTGACAGAAAAGAGAGTTACATTGGGAGCTGGGACACTGTATGGGGCATTAAATAACATGCAAGAAAAGAAATGGATAAAACTTTATAGTGAAGAACTTGATTCGAGGAAAAAGAAGGAATATGTTATCACAGCTTTAGGTAAGGATGTTTTAAAAAGTGAAATTAAAAGGCTTGAGGAGCTTATAAGTAATGGAAGAATGGAGTTGAGGGAAAATGATGAAGTTTAGGTTGTATTTTGATAAGGATGCAGATGAGAGGTTTTTAAATAATATGTCTGCCAAGGGTTATGCTTTAAAAAGATTCTTTTTAGGGTTTTATACCTTTAAAAAATCACAGCCCGGTGAATATACCTATAGGATAGAGCTTATTCAGGATAGAGACTCATTTAACAAAAAAGAATTATATAGTCTAATTGAGGATGTAGGGGGAGAGCTTGTACAAACATGGGGTATATGGGCAATTTTTAGAAAAAAAGGAGACTTTGAGCTTTATAGTGATAATGAAAGCAAGATATCTTATTACAAAAGAATCAAGAAGATTTTTTTCTGTCTTTCAATGGGAGAACTTTGTATTTTACCATCACAGTATTCTATGCTTGAAAGGGTTGATATAGCTAAATATACAGCACCTCTTATAACAGTAATTTTTCTTGCTATGATATTGCAGGTTTATAAGTGTGGAAGAAAAATTAAGCAATTAGAAGAGGATTTATAGGGGGAATTATTATGAAGAAAATGAATTGCTTTATAAATATTGGATTGATTTTTAATCTTATATTTATTTTACTAAATAGATTTGGTGGAACTGATTTTTTATCAGAATTCATTAAGGGTATCTGTGTAGGATTAGGCATAGGATTAATTTTATTTGGAAGTTTTGTTGGAAGTAAAGGTATAGAAAAGATAAGGAAATCGAAGAAAAAGATTTTTAGTAAAGTACTATGAAATTAAAAGTTTGATTATATAAGAGGCTATCTAGCATTTGCTTGGTAGCTTTTAATTTTTCAAGATACTGATTAATACTTTTAAAGTGTATTATTTACATTTTATACTGAAATGGCTTTATACATCTTATGGTCATTTAGTTTTAAATATATAGGGAATAAAGATAAATAAAGTAATACTTGAGTTGATTATTATAGTATTCAAGAAAGACTTTATAGGGATATATTCCTTGTTATGTTATTATTATCATTAATGATTAAGGTAAAGGGGATATGTATAATGTTTAACATGAAAAATGTAGGAATAAAAATAGCCTTATTGAGAAAAGAAAGAAACTTAACACAAATGGAACTTGCCGATATGCTTAATATAAGTTATCAAGCAGTGTCTAATTGGGAACGTGGAGAAACTATGCCTGATATTTCTAAGTTACCTGAAATTGCACAAATTTTTAATACATCAATTGATTATATATTGGGTAATGAATCAACTACAAAATTAATAAAAAATATTATAAATTCTGATTTAACAAATAACATAATAGATGTAGAGCAATTTAAAGATATTGCTCCAATACTTAAACCAACTCAAATTAATAAAATATCCAGTGAAATTTCAGACATAGAAAATATTAGTGACTTAATAGAGTACATACCCTTTGTAAATAAAGAATTTGCTGATAAAATAGCAAAAAAGTGCATTGAGAATAAGGAAATATTAAAGGAAATACCATTGGATGAACTTGTACCTTTTATAAGTAAAGAATATGCAGATAAACTTGTTGAAGAAGCAATAGAGATAAAATATCCTATAAATAATTTGAGAAATTCAATTCCGTTTATTAGTAAGACTGTAGCTGACAAAATAGCAAAAAAGTGCATTGAAGAAAAGGAAACACTAAAGGAAATAATATTAGAGGAACTTGTACCTTTTATAAGTAAAGAATATGCAGATAAGCTTGTTGAAGAAGCAATAGAGTTAAAATATCCTATAAAGGATTTGATAAGTGTACTTCCTTTTGTTAGCAGCAATATAGCTGATAAAATAGCGGAAAAATGTATTGAATAAAATGTGAAGTTAATATTATTTGTAACATTTATTGAAAGTAAAAATGTGAAAAAAATAAATAAATCAAAAAAAAGTTTTAAATAATACTAGGGAATTAAAAATTTTGATTATATAAGGGGCTATCTAGCATTTGCTGGGTAGCCTTTAATTTTGACTCAATATTTGTTTTAAGTAGTTCCATTTTAGTTATTGATACATAAATATGCTTATAAAGATTTTAGAACACTACATCAACTATATATTTAATGATGAATATAATAATATGAACAGAAAATTTAAATATAAGCTAGGGGGTGAGTAATATGGATGAAATAAAAAGTAGTGCTTATCTTTATAGCAGCATTAAAAGTAAAGTTTTGAAGCAGAGACTTGAAAATATTCTAAGTTGGAATATTAGAAAAGCTATTTTATATAAGAGATACTATTATATATGTTCTTGTATAAGTATAGTAGCACCGCTTTTAGTAACAATCCTTCATAGTATTGATAGCTCAACATTTATAAAGCTATACATGCAAACTTATAGTGCTATTTTAGCTACTATTACAACTATGTCCTCCTCTCTTTTGGCTTTATTTCACTTTAGGGATGAATGGAAGGATCATAGAGAAACCGTAGAAAGTATTAAGGCTTTGCTTATGAAGTATAATATGAAGTTTGGAGAATTTAAAGATGGGAATGAAGTGGCCTTAGCAGAGGCAGTAGAAAATATCGTTGCAAAGCATAATGTAGATGAAATATCACTGATAGATAAAGAAGATAAATCAGTTTAATATAAAAGGAGATGTTATGCATCTCCTTTGTTTCAATGTAATGATATAAAAAGATTCGTTGTTAAATAATATATTAGTTGGTAAAATATAATAAAAATACTCGAATTTTTAGTTACTTAAATTAAGTGTTTAAAATTCATATAAGAAAAATTAAAAAGTTAGTCATTGTGATGAAAAAGAGATTATACAAAAGGAGTAAAAATGAGAAAAATATATTTAAATGATTTACTTCATTTTACTGAAAAGGAATACGGAAATATTAAAATAAAATTTAATCAATCCAATGGATATGAAGAACCTATGGAATTATATCAGCATAATCCTGATATCGTTAATAATCAATGGTTATTTTGGAGGAGTAAGCAACGTTATTTTTATGTGGGGCAAATAGCTATATGCTTATTAAAGTTATCCTATGACACATGGTTATTTACTACAATTAAGAAGGTTACTAAAGAACTTGGCGTTTATGATGGTATTAACTATGAAGGTGAAGAGTTAGAGGAATATAAATCTTATTTTGGCCGAGTTATTATTAAGTACCATAAGACATTTCAACAGCAAGGACGTTATTACGGTGAGATATGTGATGATTTAGAAGTTCAACAAATATTGCCTACTATTTTTGATGGAGAGGATTTTCCGGGGTATGATAAGGTAAGGTTATCCTATGGTCAGCTAGAATCAGTTTTAAGTCGTGGCAAGAGAGATTGGATTGCAGCACTAGAAAATCAAAAGGCAATATATTTGATTACTGATAAAAGTAATGGAAAAATGTATGTAGGTTCTGCTACAAGTGATTATGGAATGTTGCTTCAAAGATGGAAGAACTACATATCTAATGGTCATGGTGGAAATAAGGGGTTAATAGAATTAGTAAATAGAAATGGATTTGATTATGTAAAAGCTAATTTTCAATATTCTATACTTGAAAATTATAATGCAAAAGTAGATGATCATGTTATTTTAGAAAGAGAATCATGGTGGAAGGAAACTTTGCAGACTAGAATATTTGGATATAATAATAATTAGGTATAATGGAAAATTAATTTATTATAACTACGTAAGTTCTAATAAATTGTTACCTTATATCTATGAGTTAAATATAAAAATTTTAAGATTAGAATAATTAATATTCAATGGAGGATTATATGGAAAGAAAAACATTTTTAAATATAAACTTAACAAGTGAAGAAAGAAAAAAATTATTAGAAGAAATAAAGTGCTTTTTTTATGAGGAAAGAGATGAGGAAATAGGAGTAATAGCAGCTGAAAATCTTTTAGATTTCTTTATGGATACAATGGGAAAACAGATTTATAATAAGGCACTTGATGATGCAAAGATATGGTTTGATAATAAGATGAAAGATGTGGAATCAGACTACTATGTAAACTATAAATAAAGTGTTGGTTAGAGGAATTTATTTTATAGGAGAGGGATTATGCTGAAAAAGTATGCCGATAAGATTATGTTTTGGTTTTTTGTAGCATTTTTATTTGTAGGAGGCTGTACTTTTAATTTTTACAATACTATGAATGAAACATTAAGAACAATAAGTTTAATAACTTCAATTATTTTATTTCTAATAGTTATAGTTTTTATGTTAGTAAAAAAGAATAAAGGAAAATAATCTTAACTTGATGTTATAAAGTTAAAGACTTTTACAACGTTTTATAATTAATGAAATAGTACTGAGTTTAGAAGAAGTATAAAAGACTGAGATGTTTTTAGTAAGAGCTACTTTAAGATATTAAAAAATAATTAAATGGGGAATAGAAAAATCATGATGAAATATAAAAAAGCAATGGAGAATTTATCATTTTCTATATTAGGAGATAGCTATTCAACATATAAGGGCTGGATTCCTGAAGAGTATGAGTGTTGGTATTCTGATGAGGGAAATGATAAATTTAATAATGTTAGTAGTGTTGAAGATACATGGTGGTCCTTATTAGCAAAAGAAAGTAAAATGACACTTCTAATTAATAATAGCTATAGTGGAAGCACTATATGTAATACTGGTTATTTGGGTGTTGATTATACAGATAGATCCTTTATTACAAGAATGAAAAAAGATTTTGGAGATAATAAAACATGTTCAACTCAATCAGATATAATTTTTATCTTTGGAGGAACTAATGATAGTTGGGCAGATGCTCCAATAGGAACTTTAAAATATTCAAATTGGTTAGAAAAAGATTTTAAAGAAGTATTACCATCCTTTTGTTATATGGTTAATTATTTAAAGATAAATAATCCAAATGCAAGAGTAATCAATATTGTTAATACTGATTTAAAGGATGAAATAACAAAGGGAATGGAGAGTGCATCTAAATATTATAGCATTGAAAATTTAGTGTTGTCAGATGTAGATAAAGAAAATGGACATCCTAATAAAAATGGGATGATTCAAATAAAAGATCAGGTGTTAAAAAGGCTTATATTATCTCAATAATCATGTCTAATCTGGTGTCTGAATCCTATGACTATTAATTGACGAAGGTTGTTTATCTGAAGTATAATCAATAGGAATTTATAGGTATAAAGGTAGCTTAAGAACTGATATTGCTAGGTGTAGGTGAATTTATTTGTGCAGTATTTATTAGTTAGCATAAGCAAGGATTGTTCTTGAGCTGCAAAGAAAATTAAGTATTTAGCGTAATTAGCATATGAGAGAGACACAATATGTCATTCTAATAGGATATAATAATAGTATAAGATTGGAGAATCATATGAGTGAAAATAAAGGAGACAAGATAGAGAGAGTACTTGGAATCTACACTAAACTCATGAATGGCTATCTTGTAAATAAAGCAGAAGAAGCTAATAATTATGGAGTTAATGAACGCAGTATCCAAAGGGATATTGAGGATATACGTGATTTTATGGAAGGAAGTTCTGAAAATAGTGATATTATTAATTCTGTTATTTATGACCGTATTGATAAGGGATATCGTATGGAGCAGAGATGTAAAATGAAGCTTAGTAATAGTGAGGTTTTAGCTCTTTGCAAGATTCTCTTAGAAAGTAGAGCCTTTACTAAAAAGGAAATGAAGGAAGTAGTGGATAGGATTATATATTGCTGTGTTCAAAAGAAAGATCAGAAACTTATAACAGATTTGATAAGTAATGAAGCTTTTCATTATGTTGAGCCAAGACACAGAACACAATTTACTGATATAATGTGGGATATTGGACAAGCTATTAAAAATTGTAACTACATAGAAATTCATTATCTTAGGATGAAGGATAAGAAAGTTGTAAAGAGAAAGGTAAAACCTTTAGCTATTATGTTTTCAGAATATTACTTTTATTTGACTGCTTTTATTGATAATGAGGAAATAAGGAAGGGCTTTGATGTAATAAATGATTCTTTCCCAACTATATATCGTATTGATCGTATAAAGGAATTTAAGGCTTTAGATGAAAAGTTCCACATACCGTATAGCAGTAGGTTTGAGGAAGGAGAATTCCGAAAAAGGATTCAATTCATGTATGGAGGAAAGTTGCAAAGAGTTAAGTTTAAATATTTTGGAAGGGATATAGATGCAATTCTTGATAAGTTACCAACAGCACAAATTTTATCAGAAGAAAATGGTGTATACACAGTAAGTGCAGAGGTCTTTGGAAAAGGAATTGATATGTGGCTGAGAAGTCAGGGAACATTAGTGGAAGTCATATGTTGATGAGGGGGATAGGACAGCATGAATCGCAATAAGATAAAAATAACCTGCAATAAGAATATAAATAGCATTTCTTATTACTTTAAAAATGAAGCTTCAGAGTGGGTTCGTGTATCTAATTATTCAGAGTTATCAAGAAAAGAGTATACTAGCACTACTATAAAGGAAAAGGTATGCGAGATTTTAAAGATAATTAACGAAATATATAATCCTCAAAATAGAGGAGTTGACTTGTATTTTGAAGGTTCAGATGAGGATTTTAATATTCTTTGTGAAGCCTTAGAAATTAATTATTCAGGAGAAAATATTGCTTGCTATCATAAAAAAATGAAGATAGCTGTTGCAGGTAAAATTGGCTCTGGAAAGACTACCTTAATAGAGGAATTAGGAAGTTTACTTAAGGGTAATAATTCAAAAATGCAAGGAAATGATTTAGATGTATATATTGATGAAGGTGGAAATACTGAGTGGTATGAACTAAAAGGTATTGATTTAGGTAAGGAAAAGGTAGAAGAAACAGAAGCTATACTAGATAAGTTGGTTAATAATGGATTGACCACCTTTATTTATTGCTTCGGTACAAGTAAAATCGAGGAATTAGAAGAGAAGGTAATTTTTCATGTTAAGGATAATTACCCACAAGTGAAGATTTTAATAGTATTAACATCTTGTATTTATGATGAAGGTGAATTATTTGCAGAACAAGTAAGTAATTCTATTAACAAAAGAAGAGTTATACCAGTTCTAGCAAGAGAATTGAAAACAAGGCAAGGATCAATTAAGTCCTTTGGGCTTGAAGAGGTAGCACAATATATTTTTGAGGGGAAATAATTTGGATAATATAAACTTAGTTATTATGGGGAAAACCGGTTCAGGTAAAAGCACTCTTATAAATGCTATTCTTGAAGAAGATTTAGCACCTACAGGAAGTGGACAAGCAGTAACACGAGAAAATAAGGTTTATTCAAGGAGTATGTTTTTACAACTTGGTAATGAAGGTAGAGAATCTGGTCTTTATGGCATGGTTGGGAAAAAAGTAAATTTGTATGATACTGTGGGGCTAGAAATTGATACTAGAATAACTCGAAGTACCTTAGATGACATACAAAAATTTATAAAAGAAGCGCAAAAGTGTGAGAGAGAAAAAGATATAACTTTAGTTTGGTTCTGTGTGAATTGTAGAAGTAGTCGATTTGAAAATTATGAATTAGAGCTTATTAAGGAGTTATCAATAGAATATGAAATTCCATTTGTAATTGTAATAACTCAATGTTACATGAGCGAAAAGGGTGAACTTGAGAAGCAAATAGAAAATGATCTACCAGAAATATCTGTGATTAGAGTTTTGGCAAAGGAGTATAAAACAAGAGGGGGTTCAGTTCCTGCCTTTGGTATACAAGATTTGTTATGTAAATCAGTAATTGACTATGATAAAAGCAAAGTTAATATTTTAGAAGCTAAACTAGATAGGTTAAGTCAAGAGAGAGAAATAAAAATTCAGGAATTAAGAGATAAGGGAGATAGGTGTATTGAGAAATATGGAAACAAAGCAATGAAAATAGGCTTTGTTCCAATTGGATGCATTCCCATTGTACATGGAATGTGTATTAAAATGCTTATGGATTTAAATAAGATAGCAGGAATTAACTCCACAAAGGGTTTTTCTACTGAAATTTTTAGTGATACCGTTGTGGGATTAATAGCAACGCCTTTAATGGGGATTCCATTGCTCAGTGCAGCAATAGCTTCATCCTATGTTGAGGTAGTAGGGAAAGCATATTTAGATACACTTATGTGTGTCATTGAGAGATCCTCAGATGAAGAGCTTAAGAATAATGATTTAATGGCAAAAGGTATTAGAGAAGAATTAAAAAAGCGTAAAAAATAATTGGAGGGGTGTAAGGGTGGATAATTATACTAATGAGCAAAAGATGAAACTAGAGGAAGAGGAATTTAACAGGGTAGTGGATAACCTTGATGGAGATAGTTTCCCAACGGCAAATATTATGGTAGCGGGTATAACAGGCACGGGGAAAAGTACGCTTTTAAATGCTGTATTTGGAAATGAAATGGCTGAAACAGGAAAGGGTAGACCGGTTACGGAACATATTGATGAATATCAAAGCCCTAATATTCCTATTCATATTTGGGACACTGTTGGACTTGAACTGGACTCAGAGAAAACAAAGGAATCAATTAAGGCAATAAGAGAGACGATAGCTGCAAAGGCTCAATTAGAAGATAAATTTGGGTGTGTTCATGCAATTTGGTATTGTGTTAACTCTGGAAGTAGCAGGTATCAAGGGGCAGAGCTTGAATTCATTAAGAATCTTCATTCAATTGGGGTACCATTTATAATAGTATTGACACAGTGCATTGGTGAAGAAGAGGATGTAAATAGTTTTGAAAATAAAATAAAAGAGATTAATGCATCTATGGGAATGGATGATATTGAAATAGTACAAGTCTGTGCTAAGGAATTTAAGACTAGAATGTTTACAATTCCATCCTTTGGATTAGATACTTTAGTTGATACAACAATAAAGAAAATGCCTGATTTTATTAAGGGTGGATTTGTTGCTGCACAAAAGGTAAGCAAGGTTCAAAAGAGGGCTGAGTGCGAAGAAATTATTTATGGGTATATAAAAGCAGCAAAGGAAGGGTTTTGGGATAAGGTTCCAATCTTAAATGTTTTTTCTGCAAATAAAAGAATTATAAATATGCTTAAAAAAATAGGAGAGATGTATAATACACAGGTTTCACCAGAGGGAATTGAAAAAATCACTAAGGAATCAGGAATAGACTTTTCAAATGCTTTCTTTGGTTTAGTAAGCCCAATTGACATGGGATATAACAAAAAAGTAATGAGTTTATTAGAAGCAAAGAAAGATGAAGGATTTGAAGTAAAGGTTGGAGAAATATCTAAATCTCAACGTGTAGCTGTTATGATTGCTTTTTATGGATACACTTTTATTTCTGCTATAGAAGAGTTATGGGAGAAGTTCACAGAGGAACAATTAAAAGATATGGATATTGTATGCCGTAATTTAATTGATATTATTAATCGTATTTTAAAAGAAAAGGTAAAGAGTAAGTAATACATATTTATAAATAATTGGAGGTGTTCTACATGGGGATATTAGCAAATACAAAACAGTTTTTGGCAAGAAAGACAACAGAAGTTGCTAAAAAAGCAGCGGATGGTATAGCTACAACTGCTGCATTAAGTCCTAAACAGCTAGAGGAGATAGAAGCTAAGAGAGTATCATATTTAGCTGGAAAACCTGATATGCATAGTGAGGATATTCAAGAACTCATAGAGAAGAATATAGGCTCAGTAGGGATTGAAGTTTATCAGGCATATCTTGAGCAGCTAAAAAAGGTTTATAAACCAGTGGACACTGCAATAGAAAATTTTGATGAATTAAATAGAATTAGATATTTTGATATTACAAAATGGGTTACAGATGCAGAGGAAAAGAATCTTGATAAATTAGTTAATGTTTATCAAGTATTAAGCGAAGAGGATTGTAACATAGCATTAATTTATCACAGAACTAAAGAAAAGTGTGAAGTTACCTTAGGTGTTGTTAATACAGATATGGATCAACCAGACCCAGCTAAGGTCAATACATATAATGCCCGCTTAACAAGCGCTATAAAAGGAAATTTTCCAGGGGTTGAGATCAAGGGAAATAAAGAAAAGTGTCATAAGTTTGGCATAGGAATTCCTGAAAATTTAAAGTCTGCAATTAAGGACGGTAACAATGATACAGAGGTTAAGTCTGTGGCAATTGTATCAAATTTGGCATCAGAAAAGTCAGAGGATTTTATTAGCCAAAGTATGGAAAAGCTTCTAGATGGAATAGTTCCTAAATGTGAGCAAGAAGAGTATACAATGGTGTTATTAGCTAAACCTATAAATAATCAATTAGAGAAGAAAAATAGATTATTTGAACTGTATTCAACATTATCACCTTATGCATCATGGCAAACTAATTATACTTATACTACATCAGATGCAATAAATTCATCAGGAAGCTTTGGAGTTAATTTAGGAGTTAGTGCTGGAGTGCAAGCATCTATTGCAACTGCTAATGGAAGCAGTAGAACGAAATTATATGAGGAAAATCAAAAGGATGGAAAGTTTGAAAAATTCAAAAAGGGTGTAAAGGGTATATTCGGACAAGGTTTTGGAGTCTATTCACCTACTCAAGAGAACAATACAACTACTAATAGTAACGGATATCAAGCTTCAGCTAATTTTGGTGTGCAGTTTTCTAGAGCTTCAAGTGTTACAGCACAACTAGGTATAAATGAGGGTATAACACAGACGTATTCAAATTATGGAATTCAGCATACTCTTGAAATTATTGAAAATCAAGTAAAGAGGCTTGAGGAAAGTTCTGCATTAGGGATGTGGGAATTTGCATCTTACGTTATTGCTAAGAGTCCTGTTATTGCAAATAATGTAGCACACATGTATTTAGCATTAACACAGGGGGAAGAGTCCTATATGACTAAGGCTGCAGTTAATTTATGGGACGGAGAAGAGGAAAAAGGTGATGCACAGGCTATTTTGAGTACAGTACAGAAACTTCAACATCCTGTTTTTGGATTAAAGGATACTCTTGATGAACAGTGTCTTTTATATCCTACACTTGTAACTCCTTCTACTACTATTTCAGGAAAGGAATTAGCTAAGTCTTTGAACTTTCCAAGGAAGTCGGTTAGTGGATTACCGGTTTTAGAAAGTACTGCTTTTGGACGTGAAGTGCAAAAATTCACTTTAGAGGATGAAGGTGAGAGTAAAAGAGACATTGCTATAGGAAATGTATATCACATGAGGCAAGCTGAGGAGTCAGGAGTGAAATTAGATGTTGATAGTTTAGCATCTCATGTCTTTGTGACGGGTTCAACTGGAACAGGAAAGTCTAACACCATATATGAGTTATTAGGAAAACTAGAAAAACAGGGCGTGAATTTTCTTGTTGTTGAGCCAGCTAAAGGAGAATATAAGAAGGTTTTTGGAGGAAGATGTAAAGTATATGGTACTAATTTATCAAAATCAGAATTGTTAAGTACTAATCCATTTTCATTTCCAAGTGGAATACATGTATTAGAACACATTGACAGATTGATTGAGATATTTAATGCTTGTTGGCCAATGTATGCTGCCATGCCTGCAATTTTGAAGGATGCAGTTGAAAAGAGCTATGAGAAGGTTGGGTGGAATTTATGTTATTCTAAATGTGAACCACTTAAGTTTCCTACATTTGCTGATCTTATAGAGATGTTACCTGAAGTAATGGATTCCTCATTATATTCAGCGGATACTAAAAGTGATTATTCTGGTGCACTTATAACAAGAGTACAGTCTTTAACTAATGGTATAAATGGACAGATATTTTGTTCAAGTAAAGAATTGAGCAACGAAGAATTATTTAAAAATAATGTAATTGTTGATTTAAGTAGAGTTGGTTCAAGTGAAACTAAATCCTTATTAATGGGTATTATGGTTATGAAACTTCAGGAATATAGATTACATCTTGATAAAATGAATGAAAAGTTGATGCATGTTACAGTATTAGAAGAGGCACATAATTTATTAAGAAAAACTTCAGTTGGACAATCACAAGAGGGTGCAAATCTTCAAGGAAAATCTGTAGAGATGATAACTAATTCTATTGCTGAGATGCGTACCTATGGAGAGGGCTTCATAATAGCAGACCAGGCACCTGAGCTTTTAGATGAAGCTGTAATAAGGAATACAAATACTAAGATTGTTTTGAGGCTTCCAAGTGAGTCTGATAGAAAGCTTGTTGGGACTTCTATGGCACTAACTGAAAATCAGATTATAGAACTTGCAAAATTACCAAAGGGTGTTGCAGCAGTATATCAAAATGATTGGGTTGAGGCTGTGCTATGTAAGTTTGAAAAATATGAAGACATACAACCTTTAGATTATACTGAAAAAGAAAATACCACACTCTTTGAAAATTATTTTTTAAAGCTATTTGAAGTAAAGGATGATTATGAAATTACCTTAGAAGATGCAGATATACTAAGAGAGTGGATTCGCAGTCTTAAAAACTCAGTTAAGACTAAGAAATTGTTAAATTCAGTGATTGAGGGTAAGAAACTTACGGAAAGTGAAAAAGAAATAGTTGCCTACAATGTATTTGAGGGGAAGAAAGTAGCTGCTTTGCTTGCTAGTGAAAGTAAGGAAATTAGGGGAATTGAAAAAGCTAATAAGAAAATCAAAACTTATGTTGGATTTAGTGATAATGTGCTAATTGATAATATTCGTTCTCTTATAATGCAAGTTATCTTCCGTGTGAAAAGTGACGGAGAATTAAGTCAAAGATATAAAGCTTTTGAGGAAACTAGGAGGCTTAAACTATGATTATGGAAGGCATAACTTCAGCAGTAATTAAGGAAATAGCTGAAGTAGCAAAGGAGATAATAAAAAAAGAGATTGAGGAATTACCAGAGGAGATTGGAGAATTATCAGAAGTTGAGACCTTAGTAGAGGAAATAGGAGAGGAGCTAGAGCCTAACTCTTCATATGAAATTGATGGTATAAAGTATGAAACAGATGATAATGGACAAGTTTTTAAGGTTGATGGGAAACTGGCTCCAGACATTGAGTATGTTTGCAATGGTATAAAATATAAAACAGATTCCAATGGAGAGATAATATCCTGGGAAGGAAAGCCATTTTATAATCCAGAGGGAGAAAGAGATGGAGATGCTCAAACAGAGGCAGGGGGAGAAGATAGAAAGCCTGGAGATGATGGAGGACACCTTGTAGCAAGAGTTACAGGAGGGTCGGCAGGAAATGAAAATCTTGTTCCTATGAGAGATACAATTAATAGAGGGGATTATAAAAAAGCAGAAAATGAAATCGTAACTGCCTTGAAAAATGGTAGTGAAGTTACAGAAAAGGGCACCGTAATAAGAGAAGGTTCCGATTCTAGACCCACTAAAGTTGAAATGCAATATTCTTATGATGATGTAAACAAAACCTTGATTGTAGACAATGTGGAAGGTTCTTTGGATTTACTTCAGGAGCTAGAAGGGGTAATATCACAGGAGGACTTTGAAAGTCTTATGGATGAAATCAATGATATGATTGAGGATGATAGTGAAGTATCTGTAACCTCTGTACTTAAGGAATTCGATGAAAATGGAAATATCAAAAGCATTACTGTAGGTCTTAGAGATGAGACTTTAGGTGAAAAGTCTTACAGAACTTTTGATGCATTACAGGAGGGCTAAAATGAAACAAAAAATTTCAACTCAAATTAAGAAACTAGAAAGCTATGGTATAAGCAATATAGATTTACTTGCATTGGTTACTAATACAAGTTACGAGATTGTATTCTATGGTGATTACCAAGGGAAAAAATATCAATGCAATGAAATGGCTGAGAGTGACATTATAGATGGAAATATTTTAGCTGATTTTTATCATGAAATAGCAATGATAATAAGAGAATCAGAAGCTTACTTACAAGATAATATGAATATTGTAACCTACACAAAGGATGGAAGCATTGAAATTTCACAGGATGAAAAAAACTGTAGAATCCATAAAATCAAAAAAGCTTGGAAAAATAGCTTGTAATTTTAAAATATTATAAAAGTGTATATAGAGTTATAGAAGATACTATATAAGTGTATAGGTTCTCATATTAAAACTATATTATAAGGCTATTGAGATAATAGTTTTAATACAATATATAAATATAATTATATAAATAAGGTTTCAGATTTATAAATAATAAATCTGAAACCTTATTTATATGTAAAATTATGAGAAGAAATATTGAAATATATTTCCATAAATGATAACATATCATAAAGATAAAGTTAATATCTTGCCAATAGGATAATCAAACATTACATGTCATTGCTCAAAACTCAGCAGCATAACTAGCACCTATGAATTTAGTGAAAATATAAAAATAAAGGGTATTATTATTTGAGAGGGGAATCAAGTTAAATGAAGCTTACAATGACTATTGAACAATTTTTACCATGGGTACTTCCGTGTATGGTCATATCTGGAGTAATATCATTTATAAAACTTTATGTAGATGCACTAATTCGCACGCATCCATCACATAGATATTATGTACCGCCAGAAAAGCGAGTTTGGGGAATACTTACTAGGGGGGATATATATGGCTTGATTTATATGATAATATGGCTTCCAACATTTTTTTTCTTGGCAGTTAATATATTAGGACCTATATATACAGCAAAGCGTCCTGATATATACACATCAAGTAGCGATATAGAAATCCCATTCCATTTAGAAGCACTTGTTATGATTTTATTGTTTGCAGGACCATTGGGAGCAGCATTTATAAGTAAGTACATTGATGATAGATATTAGTATATAATGATAAAGTCCAATAAAATTGACTCAAAGTACAATTTTATTGGACTTTTTTTATAATTAGTTCTTTTTTACAACATGTTGTATTGCTTTTACAGGACAGGATTTAATTGATTGATGAAGCTTGTCTAGGTCAAGAGATGTATAGTCATTTACAGTAGCTTTCTTACCTTGCATTTTAAAAGGTTTAAAGTTTTTAATAATTTTAAAAACCTTGTAACAAAATCTTAGAAAATGACACTAATTTATAGAAAGGAGGAATTTATGATATTTATTAAAAATTTATATGAAGATTATAAAGATGATATTTTTTATTATCTTGTAAGTATAACTCATGATTCCAAACTTTCTGAGGACCTTACATCTGAGACCTTTTTAGCTGCTATAAAGTCAATTTCTAAATACAAAGGAAAGTCAGATATAAAGACATGGTTATTTTCTATTGCAAGGTATAAATGGTATGAGCATCTTAGAAAGCAAAAGCAAGAAGTATCTTTTGATGAATTATTTGAGAATTATATTGAAGAATGTGATGACTTAGAAAATAGGTTTTATAAGAAGGAGATGGCAAGAAGATGTCTTGATATCTTAGCTAAGGAATCAGAGCGTTCAGCAGATATTGTAAAGATGAGGATTAATGGATTTTCATATTATGAAATAGCTAAGAAGCATGGTATTAGTGAAAATTCCGCAATAGTAATTGATTTTAGAACAAAGAAGAAGGTAAGACAAATTCTTGAAAAGGAGGGACACTATGAGTAAGTTAACTTGTGATATTTGTATGGATTTAATTCCCTTAGTTAAGGATGGAGTTGCAAGTGAGGACAGTGAAAAGGCTGTATTAGAGCACATAAATCAATGTGATGAGTGTAAGAGGATGTTTAATAGTTTAGAGCAAAAACCTATAATTAATGATAAAAAGGTATTAGATAATATAAGAAAAAGAATTCTTTTAACTGTTTTAATTATTACAGCTTTAGGAGTTATGTTTGGAATTAGTTTAACAATGAGTGAAAATATGTTTTACAATATAATACTTATACCTATAATAGGTGCTGTTAGTTATATAGTATTTAAGGAAAAATCATATTTAGTTGCAATCTTTGTTTTTGTAGTAGCGTACATTTGGCATTTTATAATATTTTATGGAGAGTATGAAGGAATAGTAAATAACTTAATTGGAACTTTAGTATGGGCATGTATATATGTTGCACTGTGTATACTTGGAATACTAGTAGGGTTTCTTCTACATTTTGCTTTTAAAAAGGAGGGCAATTAATATGAAAAAGGGCTTAAAGCTTTTATCAGCTATTTTAGCTTTTGTGATAATTGGGGGATTATTATTGATTACTAATAGTCTTGTAGGAAATCCAATATCTAAGTATTTAGCAAATAAAAGTGCTGAAAAATATATTGCTGAAAATTATTCAGAATTAAATTTAGAAGTAGGAAAAGCAGGATATAATTTTAAATATGGTACTTATAATGTTTTTGTAAAATCGAAAGTAAGTCAAGACACTCAGTTTTCTCTATATATTTCGCAAAATGGTAAGGTAGAAAGAGATGATTATAAAGAGAATGTTTTAAGTGGATGGAATACTTATACTCGTGTTGAAGATGCATACCGTCTTATGGTAGATAAAGTTTTAGCACATGATAAATTTCCCTTTGAAAGTGATATAGATTATGGCACAATCCAATTAAATGAAAAACAAGAAGGTTCTATGAAAGATAATGAAATGTATGGAATTAGCATAAGTGAATTAGAACTTGATAAGAATTATGACATAAAAGAACTTGGAAGAAATTCAGGACAAGTTGTGTTATATGTTCAAGATGAGGAGGTTTCAATTAAGAAGGCAAGTGAAATGCTTTTGACTATAAAATCGATTTTTGATGAAGCAAATGTAACATTTCACTCAATTAACTTTACATTAGAAAAACCTCGTAATAAATATGGTACTGCAAATAAGGATGACATAAGAGTAAATGTAGAGAATTTTTTATATAATGATATTTACGAAGAAAATCTTGAAGAACGTATAGAAAAGGGACATAAAGATTTAGAAAAATATTAATTAAGCTATATATCAAGCCATGCTACGCATGGTTTTTATTTTTGGATGAATAATTCAGGATACATTTGCGAAGCTGCTGCAAGCGGTACGCCAATTGAAAAAAAACTTTTGAGTCATTAAAAATAGCTTGTTAAACTTTAGTTTCTATTTAACTGTAAAATTATTAAAGTTAAAATGCACTATTATAGCTATAAGTATATTTTAAAATAATTTTAACACATTTTGTAGTAAATATGTTAAAATAAGTATGAAATTAATATTAAAGGGGGAAAACCATGAAAAAAAATAGTTTTATTAAGGTTTTAAAAATATTCTTATTTGTATTTTTAATTACTTTAATACCTAGTTCAAGTGTAAAAGCAGAAACAAACAAAAATTTCTCTGTGTCGGTTGAAACTGATAAAACAGAGTATTCTTATGATGAGGTAGTAACATATAAAGTTACTGTAAAAAACATTAGCGATAAAGACAGTAAAGATATAAAAATCTCAGACGAGCTACCTGAAGAAGTAAGGATTATTGAAACTGATGGTAAAATAGATGGACAAACCATTACGTGGGAAAAAGATACTTTAAAACAAAATGAAGAAATAATTTTCAATTTAAAAGTTAAAGCTACGGATAAGCAACCAGTCATATCTCCAACAGTTCCGAATGGCAACAATAATAACAACAATCTCTTACCTTCTACCGGACAAACTATTTCAATTATATTTTTCATACTAGGAATGATTACTATTATAGTTGGAATTTATATATACAAAAGTAAAGGAACAAAGTCCTCAATATCAGTATTTTTAGCATTTGTGTTTATGACATCATTAATAAATTTTACTAACCTTAAAGTATATGCTGAAGATTCATCTCTAACCGAAGAATTTACCCATACTATAAAAATTGACAATGAAGATATAACCAGTAAAATATTAATTCAAGCCACAATGGTTAAAGTATATGACTTGTTAGACCCCGAAAATCCAAAATGGAATTTAGATAGTGATAATGATGGACTAGCAGATGCTGAAGAAGAGTTAACAGGTACAAATCCAAATAATCCTGATACAGACGGTGATGGTTTAAGGGATAAATTTGAATTAGAAGCAAGCTTAGATCCATTAAAAAGGGACACAGATAATAATGGAGTTTTAGATGGTGATGAAGATATAGATGAAGACCAATTAACTAATCTAGAAGAGCAAAAACATAATACAAATCCAATTTTCGATGATACAGATGGAGATGAATTACTAGACAATGAAGAAATAAGAATTCATAATACTAATCCTAATAATCCAGATAGTGACAATGATGGGTTATCAGATAAGCTAGAGATACAATTAGGTACAAATCCTAATAACCCAGATAGTAATAGCAACAGCATAACTGACGGTGAGGAAAATTATGATACCTCCGTAGAATTAAAGGACTATGAAAAAGATGAGAATGTTAATGTAGTTGTATCTGGAAATATTAAGGGTGAATATATAGATGATATAGTTATAACTAATATGGACGGCTCACATCCATATATATCTAAAGATATTCCAGGATACATTGCAGCACCATTTAGAGTTGGACTTTATGAAGAAGGTGCTGAACAAACAGCAACAATAACTTTTACTGTTAATGATGAGCTAATTAAGCAACATGGAAGAATGGGTTTATATGAATATGATACAGAAAAAAACAAGTTAACTGAAGTAACATCAATGACAAGAAGCCTTTCCCCAAATGAAATTACAATTAACACCAAATTAATAAATGACTATAAAGAATATGTAATATTAATGGCTGATTTATGGGAAGAATCATGGAATAAAGAACTACTAGAGCCAAATACTGAATTTAATGAAATGGATATTGCATTAACAATAGATTCATCAGGTAGTATGTATGCCAACGATGAAAATGACTTGAGAAAATCAGGAAGTATTAAGCTTATTAACAAACTTGAAGGTAATAACAAAGCTGCCGTTGTTGACTTTGACAGTCTTGCAGTAATAACCCAATCACTAACTACTGATAAAGATTTATTAACTCATGCTATAAATGACATAGATTCATGGGGTGGAACTAATATTTCACGCGGATTAGCTAAGGCTATTAATGCATTAGATGAAAATTCAAAAAATGTATTAACTACAGAAGTCATTAGCACCTTAAATCTTAATGATACGGACTCATTATCTAATGCTAGAGAACAAGGAACCTCTTTAGAGGATAAAGTTGATTCTATTAAGGAAAATATTTCAACACTTAAATCTAATACCACTAATACTAAACGTGATAAATATATTATGCTTTTAACAGATGGACAATCAACAGTTAGAGAAGATGATCCATCACTTGTTTACGCTAGAGAAAATGGAATCAAAATATTTACTATAGGATTAGGTAGTGGAGTTGAAGAAAATACTCTGAGAATGATATCAAGTACAACTGGTGGTAAGTACCTATTCGCAACTAGTGCTGATGATTTAGAAGAATTGTTTGATGAATTAACAACTCAAACTATAGATTTATATACAGATAGCGATAGCGATGGAATACCTAATTACTTTGAAAGAAACCTACGTCTTATAAATGGAGTTATATTACAATTAGATCCAAACAACCCAGATACAGATGGCGATGGCCTAAGTGACAGTTTTGAAATTTGTGGGGTAGATGGAGATAGAGACGCTTTCTTTAAACAATATGATTCAACTGAAAAAGCTTTTAGATATAATAGCAGACCGGATTTAAGAGATACTGACGATGATGGAATTGAGGATAATGCTGATGATAAACTTACAAGGGAAGTAACTAATAGAATGCTTCTAGAGAGTGCAGACTTAAGTTATAAAGATGGTAAAATTTGGTTCACTAATTTAAATAGTAAAAAGGTTGAAGATATTGAATATGATTTCAGTAATCCAAATATAACTCCTCAAAATTGCAAAATAAATAACTGGTCTATAGTTAAACATAATAATGGTGGATTTATGTTTGGTGCTATTGCATTGAAAAAAGGTAATAGTTTAATAGTAGCATATACCGGAACAAATGGAGCTGCAGATATTGTTGCAGATATAAGTATGTTATTTAGAAATAATACTCAGAATAATAATGCCTCAAAGTTTATAGACAGTGTATTGAAAAAAAATAAAGATATTGAAGAAGTATACATTACAGGTCATTCATTAGGAGGTGTATTAGCTCAGTATGTGACAGGATACCTATATAGGGAAGGAAGTAATATTCTAGAAAAGACAGTAACATTTAATTCAGCACCATTCACCAATCCTAATCATATAATAAATAAAGGAGGAGCAGCGCTAACAACTGTAGAGAAGGCACCAGTATTAAAAGAAGCTTTTGATATATATTTAGAGTCAGGCGTTGATGCAGCATTAGATTATGCAATTGAGATTGCTAAAGAAAATGGGTCTTTAATAGATTATAATAATTCGATTTGGAATGAATATGATGATGTAGAATATGATAATATTATCTATAATCATGTGATAAAAAATGATGCATTAAATTTATTGTTAGGTGGAAGATACTTGGGAGCAGACGTAAATATATATGAAGATAATGGCTATACTCCAGAACAATGCTTAGATGCACATGCTTTATTAAATTTTTACTCATATATTAACTAGTAATAACTTATGTAAGAGATATTTTGAAATAGCTTTTGCATAAATAATAATTATAAGTTTAGCTTTATTAAATAGCTATGAAAGGAAATTATATGAGAGGAAATAAAAATATAATATTAGTATTAGGCTATATTATAAGTATTATATGTACTATTACAAATTTTTGGATAACAATACCATTTGCTACTTTTGTCTGTTTGATTGGAGTTGTTATGTCTGGAGGATTTACATCATTCTTATTTGTATTATTAATTACATTTTTTAGTGGAATGATTATATATTCATTAGGATTGCTTATCTTTCTATTTATTAGTAAGAAAGTATTTTATAAGAACTTTATAATTGTAATGATAATACATTTTGTGATAAGTATTTTCTATAGCTATAGTTTCATTAACAAGTTTTGAAATTATATAGAAATTAATTAATGAAACATACGGTGATAGAAATGGATTAGCAGATATATTGAAAAAGTTAGATACGGATTTATAAACTAGGAAAAACATATTTACAATATCAGGTATAAAAATTTTAAGTTAAATACAATTTATTAAAAAAATCCACCTAGTAAGGTAAATGTCTTATAGAGTACTAGGTGGATTTTATTTTGTGTATTTGAATATTGCAGAAATCAGTGAAGTTTATTTTTACTAAATCTTCAAGTGAAATTGAAAAATTTATATCAATTGATGCAGAATCTTTTTTAGTTGTTCAATAACTTCACTAATCGAGGAAAGGTTATGTTCTGTAATTAATGTATTTATTAAGGAACTTTTAGCAAATTCAAACTCTTTTATAAGTTTTTTATATGATGCTAAATAGGATAAAACTTTTATCTTTAAAATAGTTTACACATAAGAAGTAGTACCTTTCAAAGATATATTTACAGAAAATAATTGGAATTTTGAGTATTTATTGTTAAAATATAATATGCGAAATAATATTAGGGGAGTTGTTAAAAATAGATATACAGAGGGGATTAACTTCATGAGGGATAATAATGAGTGTAAGAGGATGAGCATTGGTTTTTATATTTTTGCTAGCTTTTTAGTTGTGATTAATAGCTTTTTATTTAATATCGCTGGTGCTTTGGTTTTGGGATGTTTAACTCTTGATAATTATCAGAATATTAAAACTAATATTCTGATTGCTGTAGGATTAATAATTTTAAGTAGCATTTTTTATTGCATATCTAGATTTATAAGAAATGAATACATAAGAAGGTTTATGGTTTCTTTAAGAGTTTCTGTTCTTGATAAAATTTTAAATTTTTCATATGGAGAGTTTAATAGGAAATCTAAGGATTCTTATATATCAAATTTAGTTAATGATGTTAATAACATTAAGGATAATTATTTTAAAAACTTACTTAGGTTAATATCTAATATAGGAATTTTCATAGGGTGTATAACTATAATAACTATATTTGACTATAAATATGGGTTTGTAATTTTAGTGATAACAATTACCTTAATGATGGTTAATAAGAAAATGGAGAAAAAAATAGTAGGTATTGAAACTGAAATTTCAGAGGGAAATGAAAATTTAACCGTAGATATCAGTAATAAATTTAAGGGATTAGAGCTAATAAAGCTTAATGGAATAGAAGAAAAATTTATGAGTAAGTCAATTTTCTCAATAAACTTTTTTGAGAAGAAGAAAGTTAAGATGAATATGTATAATTCAGTTTATGAGAATATAGTATCTTTTTTTATGGCTATATTTTATATTGGGGTATTGTATTATTTGCTTAATCAATTTATAAATGGTGGAAGCTTAGCTCAAATGTCACTTATGATATTATTAACGGATCAGAGCCTAGTAATTTCACAAGTTTATACTTTATATAATAAGCACAAGGCTTATAAAGCTATTTTAAAGAAAATAGCTGTTGATAATGATAAAGAGATTCAAAGCACAAATGTGGTATTAAAGGATTTTAGTTTTAATGAAGGTATTATATTAAAAAATCTTACTTTTAAATATGATAATAAGATTATTTTAGATAATGTAAACCTAAGCTTAGCAAAGGGGAATAAGTATTTAATAAGGGGGAAGAGTGGTGTAGGAAAGTCTACATTAATTAAGTTACTATCTAAGACTTATGAGGATTACACTGGAGATATTTATTTAGATGATATTAATTTAAAAGACATTGCCTTAGAGAGTTTTAATAAAAACATATCTTTTATCACTCAAGATACATTTTTGTTTGAAGATACATTAAAGAATAATATAACCTTATTTAAGGATTATGAAGATGATGAAGTTTTAAATGCCGTTCAATTAGCAGGTCTTGACACATTAGCAAGTGACATAAAAGAAATTTATAAATTTAATATTGATGAGAATGGTAAGAATATATCAGGTGGAGAGAGGCAAAGAGTTTCTATTGCTAGGTCTATTATTAGAAAATCTGATATAGTTTTTGTGGATGAATGTACATCTAGTCTAGATAAGGAATTAGGACTTAGGGTGGAGAATACGCTTTTAGGTTTAGATTCAACTGTTTTTGAAATATCTCATAGAGTTTATGATGAGGTATTAGATAGATATGATTATATTTTAGAGTTTAAAGATGGACAAATATATAAATATGAGGTAAAGGATACTTTGAAGGAGGTACTTCAATGAAAAAGGATATTAGAAGGTCATACGGTTATCTAAGTATTGCATTGATTGCTTCTTTTATTGTTATAATTTTAGATGTTTATATATCTATAAATATAGGGGATATGGCAAATGCGGCAATTTCAAAGGATAAAAATCTTTTTTTAGGGGCAGCAAAGATTGGGATAATATGCTCTTTAATATTATTGCTAGTTAATATAGTAAGTGATTATTTGTATAATTTATATAAATTGAAAGCTACGAGTAATTTGAAGTGTAATTATATTAATAAGATATTTAATAAAAGAATAAATGAATACCAAAAAGAGAATATTGCTAAGTATATATCAGGTTTTACAAATGATATAAGCACCGTAGAAAAGGACTATGTAGAAAATATTTATAGTATAATAAAAAATATTTTAAGACTTATAGTAACCTTTGTTTTAATAGTATCAATTAGTGTTAGGCTATTAATTTTCATGGTATTACTAGGAGTTGGAAGTACGTTAATATCTATATTAGCAGCGAAGTTCATGAAAAAATACTATAAAAAAAGAAGTGGATTATATGAGGAATTATCTGTTTATATAAAAGAGATTCTTAATACCTTTCATATTATTAAATTAAATGATATAAGCGAAAAGATTAAAAGTAGCTATTTAAATAAAGTAGAAAAGGTAGAAAATGAAAACTATAAAATTGATAAGTTAGATACTATTAGTGGTGGATTACAAGAATTATTTAGTAAGTTATTATTTATAGGTACTTATGTAATAATCTTATATTGCACTAAGGAAGGTATCATAACCTTAGGAAGTGTCTTTGTTGTGGGTAAAAATATACAATATATAATTAATCCTATAATAGATATGACTACAAGGATTCCTAGTTTTATATCTACAAAATCTGTATTTAAAAGGCTTGAAGAAATAAAAGAAAGTAGCTTTGAAAGTGATGAAAATGTAAAGATAAGCAACTTAGAAGAGATTAGAATTGAAGATCTTTCCTTTGGTTATGAGGATGAAAAGGTATTAGAAAATTTAAATTTAACTTTTAAAAAGGGACATAAATACCTTGTTGTTGGACAAAGTGGTTGTGGAAAGAGTACCATGTTAAAGCTTATGAGAAAGTATTATTTGCCACAAGGTGGAGGTATATATGTAGATAATATTAATTTAAATGATATAACTTCAGATAGTTACTATAAATGTATATCTAACATTGAGCAACAAGTTTTTTTATTTGAAGATACTTTAAAAAATAATATAACATTATACAAAAATTATACAGAGGAAGAGATTGAAAATGCTATAAATTTATCTGGCTTAAGAAGTTTTGTAGATAATTTACCAAATGAACTTGAAACAATGATTTTAGATAATGGTAAAAATATTTCAGGTGGAGAAAAAAGTAGAATAGCAATAGCTAGAAGTCTACTTATGAAATTTGATTTACTTCTTATAGATGAAGCCTTTGCAAACTTAGACTACGAAACAGCTAAAAATATAGAAAGTACAATTTTAAATATTCCAGATATAACTGTTGTAAATGTTAGTCATGTCATATTTGAAAATAATAAAACATTATATGATGAGGTATATGCTTTAGGGAGTTGATAAAGAACTTGTAGCATAAATATAATAAGTTAAAAATATGAACAAGAAAAAAGATCAAAAAATGGAGTGATTATTTTTACATCTATTATGGTGATTTCAGCAATAATATGGTGTATATATTACTTTGCTATTATGTTTTCTTTTAAAAAACATTAACTAAGGAAAGAAAATTTAAAATAACTATTTGAAATAGTGATTATTTAGCATCTGTAAAATACAGGTGCTTTTTATATTATTCAATATATTAAAGCATATAAAAATTAATAGTATTTATATAAGCAAGGAAAAAGCAAGATTTTAAATATGCTAAAAGGAAAGTAAGTATGGTATATATATAATTGGAGGTGAGTGCCTATGAAAATTGCGAGTTTAATACATGAGCGGATAGCAAGGTATTCATGTAAAGAGGTAAGTGATCTTATTAAGGACTTTCATGTATCGGAAAGTGGATATAAGGAAGAAGAAATACTTGAAAGTCGGGAAGAATATGGAAGCAATATTCTTACTAAGAAAAAAACAGATACAGTTTGGTATAGAATGCGTAGAGCTTTTATAAATCCTTTTACTATTATTTTATGTTGCCTTGCTAGTATTTCCTTCATTACGGATGTGCTATTAAAATCAAACTTTAGTAAAAACATAACTACATCCTTAATAATTATTTGCATGCTTTTAATTAGTGGAAGTGTAAGATTTATTCAGGAGATGCGATCTAAAAAGGTTTCAGATCGTTTAACTCAACTTGTTAGCACAACTGCTATGGTACGAAGAGATAATTCATGGAAAAATATAAATTCAGATGAGTTAGTTGTTGGGGATAGGGTGCGCTTGCGTGCTGGAGATTGTGTACCAGCAGATATTAGATTGACATTGGCAGAGGATTTATTTGTTTCTCAATCAGCTATTACTGGTGAGAGTACTCTGCTTGAAAAGGATATAAGTACTTTATCAAAGGAAAACAAGCAAAGTTATACAAGTTATAATAATGTTGTATTTATGGGTTCATCAGTAATTGGTGGTAACGCTGAGGGAGTTGTTCTTGCAGTTGGCAAGGATACTGCATACGGTGAAATATGGATTTCAGGAAATATTAGAAAAAGCGGTTTTGAAAAGGGTGCAAATTCTATTGCGTGGGTATTGATTAGATTTATGATGGTTCTTGTTCCTATAGTCTTCATAGCTGGTGGTCTTACAAAGGGTGATTGGGTTTCATCATTTTTATTTGCACTTTCAGTTGCAGTAGGTCTTACACCAGAAATGCTTCCAATGGTCATAAATGCTTGTCTTGCAAAAGGAAGCGCTTCTATGATGAAGAAGGAAACAGTTGTTAAGAATATTAATGCAATGCAAGAACTTGGAAGTATGGATATTCTTTGTGTAGATAAAACAGGTACACTTACTGGAGATACTGTTTTACTAGAATATTATATAGATATACTTGGAAATGAGAGCAATAAGGTTTTAGAGTATGCTTATTTGAATAGCCTTTATCATACAGGAGTTCAGAATCATTTAGATACAGCGATTCTTAAAGTTCCTACTATGTTAAGTCAGGAAGAGTATTTTGAAGATTTAGCAAAACAGCATTCTAAACTAGATGAATTTCCTTTTGACTATGAACGTAAATTTGTAAGTGCATTGGTTAAGGGTAAGGATGAAAATTTACTTTTAATTAAGGGCAGCATTGAACAAGTTTGCAATCGTTGCCGTTATGTTGAATATCAAGGTAAGGTAGTAGAAATAGAGGGTGATACCTTTGAAGGGGTTCATGCTATTGTTGATGAAATGTTAGAGGATGGTATGAAGGTTTTAGCTGTAGCTTATAAATTACAGTCAAATAAGAATATGAGCAAAGATGATGAGCAGGACTTTATTTTACTTGGATACTTAGCTTTTTTTGATGCACCAAAGCAAAGTGCTATAAGTGCTATTGAGAAGTTGAAATCACTTCATGTTGATGTAAAGGTTTTAACAGGTGATCAAAAAAGTATTGCTATTTCTATTTGTCGTAGATTAGGTTTGGGAATATCAGCTTTAACAGGAGCAGAGTTAGAGGAGCTCTCTGAGGATGAGTTACCTATTAGAATAGAACAAACTACTATTTTTGCTGAGCTTTCACCAAGGCAAAAGTCTCGTATTGTTAAGATACTACAAAACAATGGGCATATAGTAGGGTATCTAGGAGATGGAATGAATGATTTAAGTTCAATTATAGAAGCGGATGTTGGAATTTCTGTTGAAAATGCAGTGGAAGCAGTTCAGGAAAGTGCTGATGTAATTTTACTTAAAAAGGATTTAAATGTATTAGAGGAGGGTGTTTTAGAGGGAAGAAAGGCCTTTGCCAATATGTCTAAGTATATAAAAATCACGGCATCTTCAAACTTTGGAAACATTTTATCTATTGTGTTTGCTAGTATATTTCTACCTTTCTTACCTATGTTGTCTGTACAACTGCTATTATTAAATTTACTTTATGATATTTTATGTCTTGTACTTCCATGGGATAATGTTGATGAGGATATTTATTCCTTGCCAAGAGAATGGTCTGGAAGAACACTTGGACGATTTATGAGGTTTTTTGGACCTATAAGTTCAATATTTGATATAGTTACTTTTGGATTCTTATATTTTATAGTTTGTCCTAAGATTTGTGGAGGAACTTTTAACATGCTTATAGAGACAAGTAGTCAGTTAAAGTTTATTACTACTTTTCAAACGGGGTGGTTTTTAGAATCCATGTGGACCCAGGTGTTAATTCTTCATTTACTTCGTACAAGAAAAATTCCGCTTTTACAAAGTAGGCCATCACGTCAAGTTATAGCAGTAACTATTTTAGGTATAGGATTGTTTACAGCGCTTATCTTTACACCTTTTGGGGCGTTGTTTGGTTTAGAGCCTCTACCTGTATATTATTTTATGTTTTTGTTAAGTATTGTAATACTTTATATGTTATTGATTTCTTTTGCAAAGGTTTATTATGTGCGAAAGTATCATGAACTAATCTGAGAAAGGAGTATATGCCATGAAAAAAAATATTGGCTTTATAAACCTAGATTTTTCCTTATTAGATTGGCTATGTGAGGAACTTCGTACTTCTCCTTCAGAGATAACAGGTGCAGAGGAGTTTTTAGAGGTTTTAAAGGATCTACAACGCGGCAAGTGTGATTCAGTAATACTTGAAGTGAATGAAGAAGATGTTCCTAGTTTAAATGATAGAGTAATTACTTGCGGTATACTTTCAATTTACCCTAAGGCTAGAAAGGTATTACGGGAAGGAAAGGAAGTTTTTCTTACACCAAAGGAATTTGATCTTTTGTATTTTCTTGCTCTTAATCGTGGAGAGGTATTTACTAAGGAGCAAATTTATCAAGCTGTATGGGAAGGAGATTATTTATTGGACAGTAGCAATATTATGGCTTTTATAAGAAAGTTAAGGAAAAAAATAGAACCAAACCCCGATGCACCTGAGTATATACAAACTATCTGGGGAATTGGATATAAATTTAATGATAAAGAATAATGAGAACTATCATGTGAAGGATGTTGCCTATCATATGATAGTTTTTTTCTTGCGAAATCGCAAGAGAATCGCAAGACTTTGGACATGTTAATCCTAGGGGTATTTTCTTATACTAAATAAGAGGATAAGTTGATATTTTAATACTTCTAAAGCATTGTATTTAAATCATTTAGAGAGTAGTTATATTAATGGAGAAAAGGTGGAGGTTTATGCTGAGTATCTTTTCCTTAGAAAGCCTAAGGAATATGTTTTAGAAGCTATTGTGAGAAATGCTTTAGAAATTAAAGAGGTGCTTAGTGCTGGCTGGGAAATGCTGTAGATAAGGAGGGAGCAATGAGATTTAAGGAAAGGTTATTAGAAATAATACTAACTATTTATGTTATTACAGCTATGCTTGTTGTCCTATGGCATTTTGCTTTTCCAGAGAAAGGAATTTTACAAGTTGTAATTTTTCAAAGAGTAACTTTAGGGCTACAGATTTTTATAGTAGGAATTTTTCTCACTCTTATTCATCAGTGGTACAAGCTTCAAAAAATAAAAGCAGAGATACAGAAGTGTAAATACAAAAGAAATTTACAAACAAGAAGAGGTGAAGGTATGAAATGAATATTACAAGTATTTGCTTTGGATTAGTATTTTTAATTGGAGGAATTATTTTCTTTCTTGGAAGAGGTCATATTAAGCTTTCAGCTTGGAAGGCTATGTCTGATAAGGAGAAAAGTCAAATTAATATAAAACCTTTATGTCACAATATTGGTGCAATGATTATGATATGCGGAGTTATTTTTCTGGTAAGCGGTTTATGGGGTAGGTTTCAGGATAAGTTTTTTATATGGAGTATGATACTTTGGCTTATAGCAGCTGGTACTGATGTGTATTTTATTGGAAAAAGTAAAAGGTATATAAATAAATAATACCCTTATATGAGGTTTAAATAGATATTTTAGTTAAAGAAAGGATGGTGAGGCATATGGATTCTTATGATGCCACCGAGAAGATTTGCAAGACTACCAATCTGAGTATTAAGCAGAGGAATGTTGTCTGAGAAAGCAGATATGGTATCTTGCTATGCTATGTAATTTAAGTATAGGGAGGTAAGAGAAATGAATACAAAATTAAAAAATAGAATGGAAGCTGTCAAGACAGCAGAAAAGTTTGTATTAAGAGATGCGCAGAATCGTAGACTTAAATTTGCAGCTATGAATTCAACAAAAGAGGTTATGAAAAGTGTTGATGGAACATTAAGAGGGCTTTCTGAAGAAGAGGTTGATTTAAATAGAACAAAGTTTGGAACTAATAAGGTAACACATCAAAAGAAGAAGAGTCTTTTACAGCGTTTATCTGGAGCCTTCATTAATCCATTTACTGCTATATTACTTTGTCTTGCAGTTGTTTCTACACTAACTGATATTATTTTTCCTTACTTTAGCATGTTTGGGAGTTTACCTGAGGATATAGATCCATTAACAGTAATAATAATAATGACTATGGTAATTATTTCTGGTACTTTACGTTTTATACAGGAGTCTCGTAGTGGGAATGCAGCAGAAAAGTTATTAGCTATGATCACAACAACATGTACTGTAGATCGTCAAAATAAAGTTAAAGAAGAAATACCTTTAGATGATTTAGTTGTAGGAGATATTGTGCATTTATCAGCAGGGGATATGATTCCAGCGGATATACGTATTTTAGATGCTAAGGATTTATTTGTAAGTCAAGCTAGTTTGACAGGAGAAAGTGAACCTATAGAGAAAACACTAGCTATAAGTGAACTTAAGGATAATGTAACTGAGTATAATAATATTGCATTTATGGGAAGTAACGTTATTTCAGGAAGTGCATTAGCTGTTGTAGTTACTGTTGGGGATAACACTTTATTTGGATCTATGGCTTCTTCTGTTGCAGGAGAGGCAGTTGAAACAAACTTTACAAAGGGCGTTAATGCAGTTTCCTGGGTGTTAATTCGTTTTATGTTAGTTATGGTTCCAATAGTTTTTTTCACTAATGGTATTACTAAGGGCGATTGGTTAGATGCATTTTTATTTGCCATATCAATTGCAGTAGGGTTAACACCAGAAATGTTACCTATGATTGTAACAACTTGCCTTGCAAAGGGTGCCATTTCAATGAGCAAAAAGAAAACCATTGTTAAAAACTTAAATTCTATTCAGAATTTTGGTGCTATAGATATTCTTTGTACAGATAAAACTGGTACATTGACTCAAGATAAGGTAGTGTTAGAGTATCATTTAGATGTTATGGGAGAAGAAGATACACGTGTATTACGTCATGCTTATTTAAATAGTTATTTTCAAACAGGATATAAAAATTTAATGGATATTGCAATTATACAAAAAACAGAAGAAGAAGAAGAGGAAAATCCACAATTAATGGATCTTTCAAGTGCTTATGTTAAGGTAGATGAAATACCATTTGATTTTGTACGTCGTCGTTTATCTACAGTTGTACAAGATAAGAATGGAAAGACACAAATGGTTACAAAGGGTGCAGTAGAAGAGATGCTTTCTGTTTGTAAGTTTGCAGAATATAAAGGAAAAGTAGAACCTTTAACTGCTAAGATAAAGAAAAGCATTTTAGCTACAGTAGATGAGTTAAATGAAAATGGATTTCGTGTACTTGCTATTGCACAAAAGAGCAATCCATCACCAGTAGGCGCCTTTGGGGTAAAAGATGAATGTGATATGGTATTATTAGGTTATTTAGCTTTCTTAGATCCTCCAAAGGAATCAACTGCTGAGGCAATAAAAGCATTGATGGAACATGGAGTTTCTACAAAGGTTCTTACTGGGGACAATGATAAAGTGACTCGTACTATTTGTAAACAGGTTGGACTTGATGTAAGAGATATGCTTTTAGGATCTGATTTAGACAATATGAATGATGAGGAATTAGCTAGGGTAGCAGAAAAAACAGATGTATTTGCCAAGCTTTCACCTGATCAAAAGGCTAGAGTTGTATCAGTATTACGTAGTCTTGGTCATACAGTAGGCTTTATGGGTGATGGTATAAATGATGCAGCTGCAATGAAATCAGCAGATATAGGAATTTCTGTTGATACAGCAGTAGATATTGCTAAAGAGTCAGCAGATATAATACTACTAGAAAAAGATTTAATGGTTTTAGAAGAAGGAATTATCGAAGGTAGAAAAACCTATGCAAATATGATTAAGTATATTAAGATGACTGCTTCATCTAACTTTGGGAATATGTTCTCAGTACTTGCGGCATCTGCATTACTTCCATTTCTTCCAATGATGAGTGTACATTTGATTTTCTTAAATTTAATTTATGATTTATCATGTACTGCTATTCCTTGGGATAATGTTGATGAAGAATTCCTTAAGATTCCACGTAAATGGGATGCTTCTTCAGTAGGTAGTTTTATGATTTGGATTGGGCCAACTAGTTCAATTTTCGATTTTACAACTTATCTTTTCATGTACTTTGTATTCTGCCCAATATTTGTTTCAAATGGTGTGTTATATAGTGATTTAGCAAATCACTTCAGTGGAGCACAACTTATACAAATGCAAGATGCTTATATTGGTATGTTCCAAGCAGGTTGGTTTGTAGAATCAATGTGGAGTCAAACTCTTGTAATTCATATGATACGTACAGCTAAGATTCCATTTATTCAAAGCCGTGCTTCAGCTTCATTAACAGTATTAACATTTACAGGTATTGCTGTATTAACAGTAATTCCATTCACAGCTTTTGGTGCATCCTTAGGATTTGTAGCATTACCAGCACAGTACTTTATTTATCTAATTCCATGTATTTTAGCATACATGATATTAGCAACAAGTTTAAAGAAAGCATATGTGAAGTGTTATGGTGAATTACTATAATGAAGGAGGGGTATTATGAACTTTACTAATATATTTAAAAATATGTGGTTACAGTTATTTGGAAGTACAGAGTTCATGGGTTTAAATGTAGGATTTTGGGTAGGTATGATAGTAGTAGCTCTTATAGTGGTTATTGAAAACATTGTATTTTGGAACGTAAAACCTAAGAAAAAAGGATTCAAGACGGAATTAAAGCCTAAAAGAATTTCTAATTAAATATATATATTTAGCACCTGTGGAATGCAGGTGCTATTTAAATTACTTTATAAAAGTATTAAAGTAAATATTTACATAAAAAATCTTATTTGTTAAAATAAACAAGAGTATAAAGACATATTAAATAAATTAGGCATTTGTAAAATATAAGAAAAGTATTTTGAAGTTATTTATAAGAATTATATATGCTTATAAGAGTTAGGGAAAGGTAAGTACTATGGAGTGTAAGGTTTATAAATTAAATGAATTAAAGAATTATAGATATGTTGTTGTTCTTTCTAAGTATGAAGGAAAAATCTTATTAAGTCGTCATAAAGAACGTGATACTTGGGAGACTCAAGGAGGACATATTGAAAAGGGCGAAACTCCGCTTGAGGCAGCTAAGAGAGAGTTGTTTGAAGAATCTGGGGCTGTAGAATTTTCAATTAAGCCGATTTTTGATTATTGGGCAGGAGATGATGAGGGAAGTTCTACAGGAGTAGTATTTTTTGCAGAAATAACTGAGCTATCAAATATGCCAGAGAGCGAAATGGAAGAGGTTAAGACTTTTTCTGAATTACCTAAGGAATTAACATATCCAGATATAGCTCAAGTACTTTTTGCAAGTGCAAAGGAATTATTTAATTAAAAAAATAGTTATAGGTTTATAAAAATGTTAACATGGGGGGAAGAAAAGAATGGGATTATTTAATAAACTGAGTGAGCCTATTTTTCTTAAGGAAAACAGTGAGGCAGAAAAGCAACTGGAGAAACTTAAAGAATTAGAAACATTACTTAATGAAGAGGGGAGGGCTATACTTAAACAGGATATAAAGTGTCTTGAATATGGAATTATAGGAGAAAAAAATATTGCTTTTGAGCTGAAAAATAGTCATATGCCTATGTACATACTACATGATGTATATTTAGAGTATGAAGATTTTAGTGCACAGATAGATTATCTTGTCTTTACAAAGAAATTATGCTTTGTTATTGAATGCAAAAATCTTTATGGTAATATAGAAATTAATAATTCGGGAGATTTTATACGTACTTTGGAATTTGGGGTTAAAAGGAAGAAGGAAGGGATTTACTCTCCTATAACTCAGAATCAACGTCACTTAGAATTAATGAAAAAAATTAAATTAGAGCAAAAAAGTAATGTTTTAACTAAGTTTATGGTTGAAAAGAGTTTTGAAAACATAAATAAATCAGTAGTTGTATTAGCTAATCCTAAGACAGTTTTAAATGCGAAATTCGCAAAGAAAGAAATAAAAGATAAAGTCATTCGTGCAGACCAATTAGTAAAATACATAAAAGAAATGAATGATGCTTCTAAAGAAGCAACCACATCAGATGATAAAATGTTATCATGGGCAAAATCATATTTAGATCTACATAAGGATGTTGAAAGAGACTACACTGCAAAATATGAACAATATAAATTAGATAAATATATTTCATCTATAGAGAATACAAAAATCAAGAAAAATAAAGAACCAGAAGATATTGACCACTCTAAAGAGGGTAAGGAACTTAAAGAAATTGAGGAAAATAAAAAAATTAAAAAATGTGAAGAATTTAAAAAAACTGAAACAAGTGAGAAATCTACAAAATCCCAAGATGTAATTATTGAAGACACAGAGATTTTCAAAGAATTAAAGGTATATAGATTAAATAAAAGTCGTACAGAAAAGGTGAAACCATATTTTATATATAATGATAGTCAATTAAAAGATTTAATTTCCAAGATGCCACAAAATAAAGAAGAACTGAAGTTAGTAGCTGGCTTTGGTGAGGTGAAAACAAATAAATATGGAGAAGAGATTTTAGCCATTATAAATAAGTATGAATGTATTAAATAAATATAAAAAACTCATAAACTAAGGTCTATGAGTTTTTTATTTAGGTTATATTTAAAGAAGTGTAGCAAAAAAGCATTTAGACATTAGAATGGAATTAAGGAATATAATGAGTTTAATATTTAAAAGAAGTAATAAAATACTAATTTTAAAGGAGATTGCTAAGATGTCTAATTGTAATTTATGTGAGGAGAATAAAAGCTTTAAAAAGTTTTTAGTCATCTGGTTTGGTCAATTTATATCCATACTTGGGTCAGGCCTTTCATCCTTTGGTTTATCGGTGTGGATTTTTTATGAAACGGGTAGTGCTACCCCCTTCGCTTTATCATTTTTATGTACGACGATACCAATAATTATTTTTGCACCAATTGCAGGGTCTTTTGCAGATAGAAAAAAACGTAAATATATAATTATGGTAACAGATACCTTAGATGCTGTATTAAAGGTTATAATGGTAGTATTATTACTATTACAAATAATGAAGGTATGGATGGTTTACCCTATTTTATTTATATCTTCTACTTTATCCACATTTCAAGGACCTGCCTTCAGTGCGTCAATACCAATGATTGTATCTAAAAATAAATTAAGTCGTGCCAATGGTATGATTCAGTTTTCAAGAGCAGCTCAAAACATGTTAGCTCCAGTTTTTGCAGGGGCATTATACCCAATCTTAAATTTAAGTGGTTTGTTAGTTATTGATTTTATATCTTTCTTTTTTGCAATAGCTACAATTGCTGTTATTAAAATTCCACAACATAAGGTTAATAAAGAAAATTTATCTTTTTTTAATACAGTGATTAGAGATTTCAAATTTGCATGGAATTATTTATATGAAAAGAAGGGATTTATAAGTTTATTGTTTTCATTTTCAGGATTAAATTTTATTGCGATTACATCATTAATTTTATTAGGACCTATGATTTTAGCTAATTATAATGCATCAATTTACGGAACAATAGAAGCTGTGTATGGATTTTCAATGATTTTAGGAGGAGCTTTATCAGGAATTTTACCTAATACAAATAAAAAGATAAGAACTATTTTTATGGCATTAGGCTTTTCAGGTGTAGGACTTATTATTGCAGGATCATCTCCAAGATGGTATGTAATTGGAAGTGGATTTTTTATCTTTGCACTTTTAGTACCCTATGCCAATACATTGCTTGACACATTGTTTCAAAGTAAAATTGAACCTAGTGTTTTAGGAAGGGTATCAGCTTTAGTGAGTGCTATATTAAGTAGTGTAACGCCAATTGCATGTATGCTAGCAGGTCCACTTGCTGATGATATTTTTGAACCCTTAATGAGTGAGGGAGGGATTTTAGGAAATAGCTTTATAGGCAATTTAATTGGTTGTGGGACAGGAAGAGGTATAGGATTTTTATTTATTTTATGTGGAATAATTCTTATTTTAAGCTGTATTTTAATGATTTTTAATAAAAATGCTAATACTCTTGAAGAGAGAATACCAGATGTTGCAGAGTAAATGTTCATATTTACTAATTGTAAAGAGATAGAATTTCAAATAGGTTGATTTTAAGTTGAAATTTTTACATTATATTTGGTATAATACCTATAATTTAATAAAAAAATTTAGTATATTTTAAATAAAAATAATATTTTAGAGAAATATAGAGAAAAATATATAAGTAAATTAAAGGATATATAGGAGTATATGTTGAATAATAAAGGTGTGAAACAATTATAGTATAATCAAATGCTTTATAAAAATTTGATTATAAATATGAATATACCTAATATATAAGCAAAAGAATTTATATAATGTAAGGATGACATAAGGTAAAATTTATATTATTGGATTCAAAAGTTGATACTTTTAGTTTAATAGCAAAGATATATTTAAATGATAAGACATGTATATGAATAATATAAATGTGACAAAAATATAGAAGAGTTGTTTTTTATATGATTGTCACATTTATTAATATATAAATCAAAAAAATGAGGTGTAAAATATATGGAAACATATTCTAAACAAGATGCGGGAGCTTATGGGCAAATAGGTATAATTTCTTTAGAAAGTAGCAAGGAGTTAGGGGAAAAAATCAATAGCTATCTAATTAAAGAAAGAAATGAAAATAACTTTGATGGACCGTCCCAAGAAAGCTACATGATACCAGTTAAAGAAATTAGATTTTCAAATGGTGAGGGAAAAATTGTTTTAGAGGATACTGCTAGAGGCAAGGACATATATATTATATCCGATATTGGTAATTATAGTTGTACTTATGAAATGTTCGGATTTGAAAATCATAAGAGTCCAGATGATCACTTTCAAGATATAAAAAGGGTGTTATCTGCATTAGGTGGTAAGGCAAGAAGAATAACTGTAATTATGCCGCTATTATATTCTAGTCGTCAACATAGAAGAAAAGGAAGAGAGTCCTTAGACTGTGCAATTGCTTTACAAGAGTTAGAAAGACTAGGGGTTCAGGATATTATTACTTTTGACGTGCATGACCCAAATGTTCAAAACTCTATACCTTTAATATCCTTTGATAACTTATATCCTACATATGCAATTGTAAAGGCTTTAATTAATGAAGAGAAGGAACTTATTAATGATAAAAATAAATTTCTTGTCATAAGTCCAGATACAGGTGCAATGGATAGGGCTATATACTATTCTAGTGTTCTAGGACTTGATATAGGATTATTTTATAAAAGAAGAGATTACTCTACTGTAATATCCGGGAAAAATCCTATTGTACAACATGAATATATGGGAAGAAGTATAGAAGGGCAAAATGTAATAATTGTTGATGACATGATTGCTTCTGGAGAATCTATTTTTGATATTGTTAGAGAAGTTAAAAAGCGTGGAGCAAATAAGATATTTGTGGCAACAACTTTTGCATTATTTACAGAAGGAATTAATAAATTCAATGAGCTTTATGAGTCAGGATTAATAGAAAAGGTATACTCAACTAATTTAACTTATATACCAGATGACATAAAAAAATCAGAGTGGTTAAGAGAAGTGGATCTTTCATCTTTTATTGCTAATATAATATATTATTTAAATAATGGTATGTCAATACAGCATTTATTAGATGCTACTGAGAAAATCAGTAAATTAGTAAATAGATAAAAACTATTAGAATATAAGTAAGAGTTTTTATAAAGGCTTTGTGTGATTTCAAAGATAAATATATAAGATAAGAAATCATATAAGTGTAAGAAGCTATGGAAGATAAGGAAAGTTTACTAAAGAGTAATTACTATGAAAATTTTTAATGCACCCCTTTATAATAAAAGCGGTGCATTTTTTATAGTTTAATAAAATCTTTAAATGGAATAGAATATTTTTAGACTAAGAATTATAATATATCTAAGGATTGAATATTAAAATATAGTAATGAAAATCGATGTTGTGGTGTATTTTAAGAAGAATATATCTTATACAAGATTATCAATTTTTATAGTTAGATTTATAAGAGTAATGATATATATGTAAGTAGAAAAAAATAAGAGGGCATAAGAATATTATTAGGATTAGGAGATGAGTAAAATTAATTGGCATAGGATATTAAAGATATTGATATGGGGTATACCTTTAATAGTAGGAATAGGAATATTTTGTTTTTGGCAAAACAATGATATTGTTACAACTAAACATGAATATGTAAATTCCAAGATACCAAAGGCATTTAATGATTTTAAAATAGTTCATATTTCAGATTTACACAATAAGAGATTTGGGAAGAATCAAGAAAAAATCTTAAGCAAAATTCGAGAAAGCAATCCAGATATAATTGTAATTACAGGAGATTTAATTGATAGAAGAAAATATAATTTAGAAGTAGCTATGGAATTTATTAAAGGTGCAAAAGAGATTGCTCCAATATATTATGTGTCAGGAAATCATGAGGCATGGTCAGGTAAATATAGTGAAATAAAAAATAATTTAATAGAAGTAGGAGCAAATGTACTTGATAATGATTATTTAGAGTTAAATAGGGAGAATGAAGTGATTGATATTTTGGGGTTAAAAGATCCTGACTTTTTAACTTCTACATATATTGATGGCACAGATAGTTCAGAAGTGGAATTAAAATTAAAAGAATGGAAAGAGAGAAAGTCATTTAAAATTTTACTTTCCCATAGACCAGAGCTATTTAATTTATATTATGAAAATGATATGGATATAATTTTTTCTGGACATGCTCATGGAGGACAATTTAGAACTCCTTTTGGTGGTGGACTTGTAGCTCCAGATCAAGGATTTTTTCCTAAGTATACAAGTGGAAAGTATAAAAATAACGGATCTACAATGTTTGTAAGTAGGGGACTAGGCAATAGTGTTATGCCTATAAGAATATTTAACAGACCTGAGATTGTAGAGGTAACCTTGATAAATAATAAATAAAAGAACTTGACTATAACCTTAGGGATTAGTTTATCATTGTAATGAGGTGATAAGTATGTTAATTAAGGAAGTATGTTCATTGACGAAGTTAACTAAAAAGGCTATAGAATATTATGAAGAACATAAATTGATTGAAGCTAAGATTTTAAATAATGGATATAGAGATTTTAATGAGAATGATATAGAAACGTTAAAAAAGATTTCAATGTTACGTAAATTAGGCATTGGAGTAGAAGATATTAAAGTGGTGTTACAAGAAAATAAATTTGATTCATTGAATAAAATTATTTTAAAAAGAGAATTAGGAATTCAAAGAGAAAAGGAAAAGCAGAAACTATTAAATAAATTAACTTCTGGAAGTGACTGGGCAGAAATAAAAGAAGGAATTATGGTTATTGAGAAAAATGAAACTATATTAGAAAAACTTATGGATTCTTTTCCAGGATATTATGGTAGGTTCATATGCTTACATTTTTCAAGATTTTTAAATGAGCCAATCCTAACTAAGGAACAAGAGGATGCATATGATGATATAGTAAATTTTCTGGATAATGTGCCAGCTTTACAGTTTCCAGAGGAGTTACAAGAATTTTTAATTGAGAATACAAAGCATATAAACACAATTAATATACGTGAAATGAATGAAAGTACTAAGAAATCTATTGAAAATCCAGATAAGTTTTTAAAAGAAAATAAAGAAATGCTTGAGGAATATTTAAAATACAAACAGTCTGAGGAATATAAACAATCTCCAGTTTATAAAATTCAAGAATTAATGAAAGAATTTAATAGCACTAGTGGATATTATGATATTTTTATTCCATCTATGAAGAGATTAAGTAGAGGCTATGCTGAGTACTATAAACAACTTGAAATAGCTAATGAAAAGTTATTAAAACAATATCCTGAAATAGAAAATTTAAATAAATAATAAGCTTTTAATATATTTTGAAATAATGTAATTAAATTTAAAATATACAGGTATAAAGGAATAAGTAAAAATTATGTATAATTTGTAATAATATTATTGACAATTGTTTAAAAAGTGATAGGATAAAATTAAGAGAGTATGCAATTATAATTTCATAAATTGTCGGGTCAACAAACTACTAATAAATGTGGAGCGTTGTTAAAAGAGGAAGTCGGTTAAAAACCGTACAGACTAATCCCTGCTGTGATGGTGACGAAAGAAGCAGTTAAGCCACTGGAATTTTATATTCTGGGAAGGCGCTTTTAGTAGGATGAACCTAAGTCAGAACAATCTACCCGATATACATAGTAATATTTGCAGGTATAGGCGAATGTTTATTTTTTATACCCTTTTTTATGGTACGTATATTTAAAGGTACTATGAAGCGAGTCTAACTTCTTCTCTGCAAATATAATACTAATTTAAGATATTATACAAATTACTCCTGATACCTAATTATAAAAAAGATAAATTATTAAGGTTATAGCAAAGGAAAAAATCCTTTGAAATAATAAAAATTTAGACATTGGGAGGAGAGTTATTTTTATGAAGAGAAAGAATCACATGAATAACACAAAGGGATTAAAAGCAATTTTATCAATGGTGATGGCTATGCTTATGACAGTAATCATAAGTGTTCCAACATTTGCTTCAAATGCAACAACATCTAGTATACCTGAAAATGTAAATGTTAAGTTTTGTATTTCTCCAACTATAGTAGATTATGGAATGACAATACCTACATCAGGGTATACTAAAGTCAAAAATATGTATGAATCTTCAACATTTACTATTGATAAAAATAGTATTAAAAATTGTCCAGTAGTAAAACCAACAGGTTTTGTAGGCTTATTTGATAATGCTGTTAACTATGTTCCAACGGCTTTTGATGCTATATATAACTCAGCAGTAAATAAAATGGGACAAGCAGCATCACTTTATGAAAAAAACAATTCAGCAAATAAAACTCCATTTATGTATGGATTTGATATGCAATACACAAAGCCGAATGAAAATGGAATATTTATACAAAGTTTATCGGATTTATCCACTTATACCGTTGAGGAACATTATGGAGCTCCAGGTGAAAATTATTGGTTAGGATATTCTTGGGGATTTTATGTAGTACCAGATGGAGCAAAGTTTGATCCAGAACAACCTAATGAAGCATATAAATCAGAGTATTATCCTAATAATATTGATTTACAGGCTAATAAAACATATTACATGATTTATGAGCTATCTATGACTTCATGGTAAAAATATAAATTTAATAAGGTTTAATGAAGATGATTAGGAATGGACATTATAAATAAATTATATAAGGTTCATTCCTTTTACATAGGAGATATAATAATGAAAAAAATAATGAGAAATTTAAGTCTGGTTTTTATCAGTGTATTTTTAGTAGTTACATTAAATATAAATGTAAAGGCTGCTGTAAATAATGACATTCAAATAAAAAACGTAATCTGTGATTCTAATGTAGATAATAAATGTGATAAGGTTATAAAATATGGTGGTAATGATAGTAATGTATTTATCGCTACAACATTAAATGAGAATGGATTCTTAAAAACAGAGGTTCAATTTGATGTAATATTAAATTCAGAAAATGCTGAAATTATTGAAGCAGGAGATTCTTATGGTATACGAGAAGACTATAAAGAGAGCTATGAAGGTGTAGAAAATCATAATTGGAGTATAGAAAAAAATATAGAGCAAGAAGAAAATTCATATACAATAAAGAGTCTTAAGATAAATACAGGTAAAATGGGATTTAGTGGTGTAAGCTATGAAGATGCATATGTCTGTTGGTTTAAAGTAAAAGAAAACTCCAATATTACAACTAAATATTTAGTTATAGATACTAATAGAAAAAATTCAACAGCTAGAATATCGGCAGAATCTATAAGTTTATATAATGCAGAAAACCATTTAGCTTTATATGATAATAAGGGCGATGCTTATAGTATAAGTACAAAAAGTAATAATAAATCCTACATTCAAACTATAGATTTAAAGGATTCTAGTATAAATGCTTTGGCAGTTAAAATAGAGGGAAATATAAAAAAAGAAATAGGTGCACAACAATCAAGTGACTGGTTAAGTTCAGGAGAAAATTATGTAGCTATTAATGGTTCAGATCCAGCAAGATTAGATATTTCTAATTTGAAGGATGGTAATTATTTCAGTCAGGATTTACCTTTAAAAAAAGGAACTAACGTAATTGAGGTAATGTGTAAGTCTAAACCATCAGTAATGGCAGAGACAGAAAAAAAATATAATGGTAAAACATATGTGACACCTTTTTTCGTAAAAGAAGATGTTAAAGAGGGAATAACTTCACTTAAAAATATAAAACAAGCTATGAGAAGAAGTGTAAATTACTATAACTATGTATTTATAGTAAATTGGAATGGTGATGAAAGAAGGGAGGAGAAATCCTCAGATACATCACTTTCAGTGGTTGAAGCAAATGAATTTGTTGCAAAAACTAATACAGAAATGGGTTCTTATCCAGTTGAATTAAAGGATGGAACAGTGGAAAATCCTCATAGGATAGCATTACCTACAACAGAAGGAGAAAGTAGTAAAAAAATACTTTTGGGAGTTACAACAGGTAATCCAGAGGCTACTTGGGAATTAGAAGATAAAAGCTTACAAAGAGGAGATAGAGTAGGAAAATATATAGCTATTGAAGTTAAAGATTTCAAAGATGGAGATTTATTAAAAATAAATGTAAAGGCAGCAAATGGTGATATAAAAGAACATTATTTTAGAATAGTTAGAAAGTCTTCAAGTTGTAATATAAAAGATTTAAAAATTGAAGGTGGAACTTTAAAAGAAGAGATAAGTTCAAATAATAGTCTTTATCATACAGAGGTAGGAAATTCTCAAAGGGTTAATTTAAAGGTAATTCCAGAAGATGGTGCAAGTCTTACTGTTAATGGAAAAGCTATATCTGCAGAAAAAGGATTAGATATAGAAAAAGAGGATTTTGGGAAAATTGTAACAATTGAAGTAACAGCACAGGATGGTGTTTCTAAGAAAAATCATTATATTAATTTCGAGATTGAAGGAGAAAATCAGTTTTTTAAAGTTTCTAAGGATACTATAAAAAACACAGAGGAATTACTAAGTGGATGGAATAATAGACCAGAAAATGAAAAGAAGGATATGGCATCAGAGGGGTATTGGGGAGTATTTAAATCAGTGGCTACTGGAATTCCTTTAGAAGATGCAACAGTATTTGACGTAGAAGATGCAAGTTTTACTCAAGCAACTACCTATGGAGCTGTTATTCTAGAATTAGTAATGTTAGGTGAAAATCCATATGATTTTAAGGGTGTAAATTATGTTAAAGGATTATTGGATTGTGAAAAAGAAGGTGGAGGCTTTGGTCCGTATGCTAATAATATATGGGCACTTATGGGATTAAAAGCGGCTGGGGCAGAAATCCCACAGTATTTGATTGAGACAGTGAAAGGACAAGCACAAGCTGAAACCTTTGATTTAGATATGAGAGGCTGGGCATTTGCAGCAGCAGCACCATATATGACGGAAATGGATATAATTGAAAATCTTAATGATTTAAAAAATAATCAATTAAAAGCTCTTAATGAATTACAAGGTAAATACTGCGATGAAGAAAATATGGGGCTATTTCTTTCAAATACAATGAAAAGTGCTAATACTTATACTAATGGATGTGTGTTATCAGGTATAGCAGCTAATGGTGTCGATCCAGCAACTTTTTATGAAATTAATTACACTAATAAGGATGGAAAGAATATAATAACTAATCCTCTTGATGCAATGAAGCATTTAAAATCATCAGATGGCAAATTTTATAATACATTTAATGATGTAGTAAATCCTGGTATAGTATCAAACCCTGGATTTACAAAGGATCTTATAATTGGATTTGGCGATATTATTAATGGAAGTAATGTATGGGAAAGATATACATTAAATATCTCTAAGGTAAATGAATTACTTAATAAGTCAATCACTCAATATAATTCTATGGAAGAAGGAACTTTAAAGACAAAGCTTGGTAAAGCAATTGATTTATTAAAAGAAGCATTAAGTACTAATAATGAAAAAGTTTCTGGTTTAGGTGATGAATATTGGAACTTACATGAGGCTATGGCAGATATAGATTATTCACTTGTTAATAAACCTAAGGTTAGAATGTGTACTATTAAGGATACTCAGGAAGTAGATAATGTTATATCATTAATTGAAAAAATTGATGAAGAGTCTTACGAAAGCTATAAAGAGGTTTTAGCAGCTAAGGAAGCTTATGACTCACTTGGCGGTTCAGATAGTGAGAAAAAATTAAGGTTACAAGGATATGTAACAAATATAGACAAACTAGAAAATGCAATTGAACATTTTAATTTAATTAATAAAGTTGTAGAGTCTATTAATGAAATTGGAGAAATAAATTTTGATAACTTTACTAGTAAATTAGAAGTTACAAAGAAAGCAAGAGAACTTTATGATAACTTAAGTATTGCTCAACAAAAAATTATTATAAATTATGAAAAACTACAAGAGGCAGAAAATATAATAAAAGACTTTAATGAAATTAAAACTGTTATAGATGAAATTCATAATTTAGGTGAAATTAAAGAGTTATCTCAAGAGCAAAAGGTATTGGATGCAAGAAAGAGATATAATACTCTTACAGAAAAACAAAAATCTTATGTAAATAATTATGAGAAGCTTGAAGAAGCTGAGAAAAAAATTAAAGAGTTAAGAGAAACTCAAAAGCTTATTGAAAAAGTAAATAATGATATAGAGTTACTTAAAAAGCCTTTAGAAGAAACTTCTAAAAATGGAGAGCCAACATGGGATATTTGGTCTTCATGGACTAAATTTGTTAGTGATTTAAGAATTACTTATGGAAATATTCCTGAAGATAGAAGAGAGGATGTTGTGGCTTTAGCTGATTTAGAAAAGGCTGAAAAATATATAGATGAATTACAAATTAAAGATGTTATGAAAGTAATATCAATGCTTCCAAAGGTTGAAGAAATAAGTAGTACTGATGAAAGTGGAAACAAAGTTATTAATATTACTAAGGAACAAATTAAACAAATTGCAGAGGCAAAATCAAAGTATGATAATTTAACAGATAAGCAAAAACAACGTATAAATGAAAATAAAGATTATTTACCTTTAGTTAATAATCTAAAAGAAGTAGATGAAATTGCTAAAAAATATGAAGAGTATATAGAAGCTTATTTGAAATCTTATATAGATGAAGTAGTTAAATTATATGTAGAGTTAGAAAAAGAACCAGTGAATAATAAAAATTTAGAATATGCAAAGAGCATCTTAGAAAAATATGATGTTACCTTTAAAGATTCTAAAACTTATTTAGATAATTTAGTATTAGAAGGTATAGAAAATAAACCTAATTTAAAATTTAAAGAGATTATTGAGGAAATAAGAGTACAAGTTAAAAATACTGAAATGGATTTAAAAAATGCTAAAAATATAGAAGATATGATTTCTAAACTTCCTAATAAAATTACAGTTTCTAATATAAAGGATACAGAAATTAATATTGAAAATATTGATAAGGAATATAACAAATTAAGTGAAAGTGCCAAAACTTATGTATCAAACTATAAGGTTTTAGATGATACAAGAAAACTAGTTTCTCAATTTAAAGAAGACTTAGAAGAAGCTAATAAAGTTAATATGGTTTTTGAAGAAGCTAAGTTAGAAGCTGAAAAAGATTTAAAATCAGAGAAAATCATTTCACTTATAAAAGCGGCAGAAAAATCTTATGAAGCTATGTCCTCATCAGCTAAGGAATTACTTGATAATAAGCTAGTTAAGGATGTTTTAAGTCTAAAGGAGCAAATTAAAAAAGAAATAAATTTAGAAAATAAAAATAATCCTTTGGTTTCTATTTTAGAGGAACTTCCATGGGATGTGAAAATCAAAGTGGATATAATTGATAATAATTCAAAAGAGTATGGTAGCTTATATGATATTCTTAAAAAAGAAAAAGATGCAGAGCTTATGAATTTTATAAGCATAAAAGCTTATAGAGTTATGGAAGACGGATGCACAGAAGAGTATATTCAAGATAATGAATTTACAATAAGATTTAAACTTGAAAATATAGAAAATAGTGAGTTCTATATAGCTCAATTTAAGGAAAATGGAGAGCTAGAATATAAGCTATTTACATTAGAGGAAAATGAAATAACCTTTAAAACAAATAAACTAGGTTCAATAGCAGTAGCTAAAAAAGAAGTTAAGGAAGAAGTAAATGATAAGGAAAATAACAAAGAAGATAATGATAGTGGAAGTATAAATAAAGATGATAAGGAAAATCCAAAAACCAATGATGGATCAAATGCAAAGATGCTTTTATTACTAAGTATTTTATCTTTAGTAGTTATATTAAAATATACTAAAAAAAGAAAAGTAGAATAAAATAATTTTAAAAAGGCTGTATCACTAATAATAAATATGTCAATATATTGTCTTTGTAATTAACTTATAAATACAATATGTTGCATATAAATTTATTTGAGGATACAGCCTTTTTTATGTTAAATTAACCTGTAATATAGGATAAATATTAATATTATTTACTGGTTATACTAAACTTATTTAATTATAGACTTTATAAGAAATAAGTTTGATGAGGAGTATAACTATGAACATATTAATTTTAACAGGAAGTTTTGGAATGGGACATAATTCTTCTGCTATTGCAATTAAGCAAAAATTAAATAAAGAATGTTTAAATTCTAATTGCACAATTGTAGATATAAATAAATATATTTTTCCTATTATACATCCTGTTATATATATGGGATTTAATATAGTAGTTCATAAGTGTCATAAAATCTATAATGTGCTGTATAAAATAACAGAAAGAGAAATAAAAATACCTTTAAGAATAGGTTTTATTAGAAAAATTAGAAGATTGTTAAAGATATATACTCCAGATATGATTATTTCAACTTTGCCTATGAGTTCTAAATTTATATCAGAATATAAAAAGATTTCTAATATAGAAATACCATTAATAACTTGTGCTACAGATATTAGCTTACATAGTGATTGGATTAATTCTAAGACAGATGCTTATTTTGTAGCTACAGAAAAAAACAAAAAAAAATTACTTCAAAAAGGAGTAAAAGAAGAAAATATTTACATTACAGGAATTCCTGTTAGAGAAGAATTTGAAAATCAAAGTGAAGTGTTAAAAGAAACTAATAAAAAGAGTATATTAATTATGGGTGGAGGCTTAGGATTAATCCCATTACATGATAATTTATATGAAGAATTAAGCAAACTTAATAATATCAATATAAGAGTTATTTGTGGAAAAAATAGGAAGGTATTTAAAAGTTTATACGGAAAATATTCTAATATTGATGTTATTTCATATACTGATAAAATTTCTAGATATATGAGAGAGGCAGATATGATTATATCAAAGGCGGGAGGTATAACTTTATTTGAAGCCATTTATTCAGAGATTCCAATAATGGTTTTTAAACCTTTTTTAGAGCAGGAAATAGAAAATGCAGATTTTATAGAGAATAATGGAATTGGAAAGGTAATAAAAGGAGATGAAAAGGAATTATTAGAGGAGGTAAAAAGACTTATTTATGATGAAAATGAATTATTAAAGATGAAAAATAATATGAAGAGTATAATGGGTGAGCTGGATAGTAATAAGATAGTTTCATTAGTAGACGAGTTTAAGGATAGGAGAGAAATGTGATAAAAGTTATTTTAATTATAGGAATGGGATTTTATTTGTATAGCCTTTTACCTACATTATATTATAGAATAAAGATAAGGAAATCCATAGAAAATGGAAAGCATAATAAAAGTATTTTGCTAAGTTTTGATGATGGACCTAGTATAGAGTATACAAATAAGTTATTGGATTTACTCAAAAGGTATAATATTAAAGCAACTTTTTTTGTAGTAGCTAAGAGTGCTAAAGAAAGTCCAGATATAATAAATAGAATATTAAAAGCAGGACACTCATTGGGTATTCACTCATTAGAGCACAAAAATGCTATGTTTCATGGGTATTTTTATACAAAAAATGATTTTAAAGAAACAATAAGTATAGTAAATTCTTTTAAATCAAATGTGGTTTATTATAGACCACCTTGGGGACAAGTAAATTTATTTACATTATATTATGTTAAAAAATATAATCTTAAATTAGTTTTATGGAGTGTTATGGTTGGTGATTGGTCTAAGTATACGACTGTTGAAGACATAGAAAGTCGTTTATTAAATTGGACAAAGTCAGGTTCAGTTATTTGTCTTCATGATGGGAGGGGAGCAATGGGAGCGCCCTTAAGAACTATACAAGCTTTAGAAGAGGTAATACCTAAGTTATTAGAAAAGGGATTTAAATTTTTAAATATAGATGATTTTTATATGGAAAATAATAAGGCTTAATATATTTAATTAGGTAAACTTCACTTATCGTTATTAACTTATAGTGATACACTAGAAGTTAATAACGATAAGTGAAGTTTTAAGATTGCAAAGCATATAAGTAAGATTTTCATAAAGATTATTTATATAGTTTTTTAGGAGGAAGAGGATTGAAGGATAAGAGTAAAATATTTATAGTTGCATCTGTTTTATTATTTATAATTTTAGCTACTGGAGTAAATTTAGGAATTACTTTAGATTCAGAATTGTGGATTTATAATTTTGTAGTTAGGTATATGTCTCCAGGACTAACTAATGTCCTTAAGGTTATAACTAACTTAGGTAGTGCTATTCCTATTATAATTTTTTGTGTGGTTTTGTTTATTATACCTAAATCAAGAAAAACTATAGCATTCCCTGTTTCTATAACGCTTATAGTTTCTACTATATTAAATTCTATTTTAAAAAATTTATTCTTAAGAGAAAGACCTAATATTTTAAGATTAGTACAAGAAAGTAGCTATAGTTTTCCAAGTGGACATTCTATGAGTAGTGCAGCTTTATATACTATTTTAATCTTAGTAACATTAAAATACATAGAAAATAATTATAAAAGAAATATTTTATGTGTATTTTTTGCTTGTATGCCAATTATAATAGGACTAAGTAGAATATATTTAGGAGTACACTATGCCGGTGATGTACTAGGTGGGTGGTTATTAGGATCATCCGTTGCAGTATTAGTATATTCATTATGGTACAAGGAAGAAAAATATAAGCTTAAATATAAATAGTTAGTAGATAAGTTTCAAATAATTTTCTTCATATATAGTTGAATTCTGCTTTGGTCAATAACTAAATTGAAATCTTCTATATAGCTTGATTGATTGAAATAAAAAAATATATAGGGGATTTCATGTATTTAAAAATATATTTAATTAAATAAACTTTATTTATCTTTATAACATTATGGTGGAATACTAGAATTTAACCAAGATATTATTAAGGTAGTTTTAATATTGCAAAGTATATAGACTATATTTATATATTCTTATGTTAATTAAAAATATTAAAAATTAATTAGTTCTATAAAATATAAATTTTAATTGTATATTTTATAGAACTAATTTTGTTATTGTTTAAAATTACATCTATGTTTAGCAGGAGTAATTTTATAAGTTTTTTTAAAGTGCTTATAAAATGATGGAATATCCTTAAAACCCGAGGAATAAGATATTTCAGTTATACTCAAATTAGAGTTTTCTAAAAGGTTACAGGCAATGTGAAGTCTAAAATTAATTAAGTATTGCTGTGGAGATAGATTATAAAATTTTATAAATATTTTATATAAGTAAGTTCTATCTATTCCTATATATTTTGCAATATCAGATACTTTGATATTATAAGTATAATTATTAAGTATGAATTCTATGGCTTTATCGATATAAGTTTTTTCTTGTTCTTTGCTTTCTAATATATTTATAGTATACATCGTAGAAAAAATCATATATAGCTGTCCTATAGCCTCAAATTCATTATAAGTAGAACTTTCAAATAATTTTATTAAATTTACTAATGTATTTTCTAGCCCCTTATCAGTTTTGTTATTAAAGATAGGGTTTTCAATAGAAAGATTACATTTTTTAAGTATTGCTTCAGCTTCATATCCGTTAAATCCAAACCAAAAATAATTCCAAGGTTCATTTTCGTCTGCAATGTAATATGTAGAATCTCCAGGACAAATTAAAAAGCCTTGCTTTTCTTTAAGTGAATAACATTTATCTCCTGCATAAAACTTACCTTTTCCACTTAATATATAGTGAAAAAGATAATGAGGGCGGATAGCAGGACCAAAATCATGTTTTGGATTACAATTCTCAAAACCACAATGATATAAGGTTAAAGAACTACTTACATATAGAGGATTATGAAATAAATATTCGATATCATTAATCATAAATATACTCCTTAAATGTAAAATAAATATATTTTAATTATAAGATAAAAATATATTTATGCAACATAATGACAATAAGTTGAAACAAAAGAAAATAGAATAAAAATTTATTATAGATATAATAAGTTTATAAAAGTTAAATTTTCTTATTAAGGGGGTAAATTTATGATTAAAATTACATTTATGGGAGCGGGTAGTACTATATTTGCAAGAAACGTTTTAGGAGATTGTATGTGTACACCTTCTTTATGTAATTGTGAAATTGCTTTGTATGACATTGATAAAAAGAGATTAGAAGAATCAGAGATAATTTTAAAAGCAATAAACAATAATGTTAATCAAAATAAAGCAACAATTAAAACATACCTAGGAGTAGAAAGTCGTAAGGAAGCATTGAAGGGAGCAAACTTTATAGTAAATGCAATTCAAGTAGGCTTTTATGATCCATGCACAATTATAGATTTTGAGATTCCTAAAAAATATGGACTTAGACAAACTATTGCTGACACTATGGGGATAGGTGGAATTATGAGGGGGTTGCGAACTATTCCAGTAATGAAAGAATTTGCTAAAGATATTGAGGAAGTTTGTCCAGAGGCATGGCTATTAAATTACACAAATCCTATGTCTATAATAACGGGATATATGCAAAGATATACAAAAGTAAAAACAGTGGGATTATGCCATAGTGTACAAGGGTGTTCAAGGGAAATTTTAAAAGCATTAGGAATGGAAGATAAATTAGAAGGTAGGAAAGAGCTTATTGCGGGAATAAATCATATGGCATGGCTTCTTGATATACATGATAAGGAAGGAAATGATTTATATCCTGAAATTAGGAAAAGAGCCATTGAGAAAAATTTAAAGGAAAAGCATGATGATATGGTACGTTATGAGTATATAAAACATTTGGGGTATTATTGTACTGAGTCAAGTGAGCATAATGCAGAATATAACTCTTTATTTATAAAAAGTAGATATCCAGAGTTAATTGATAAATTTAATATTCCATTAGATGAGTATCCAAGACGTTGTATAGAGCAAATAAAGGAATGGGAAAATGAAAAAAGTAAAATATTACAGGATGGAAAGATAACTCATAAGCGTTCTACAGAATATGCTTCATATATTATGGAATCAATAGTTACTGGTGTTCCATGTAAAATTGGTGGGAATGTAATAAATAATGGATTAATAGATAACTTATCAAAGGATGCATGTGTTGAAGTGCCATGTTTAGTAGACTCTATGGGGGTGCAGCCTTGTTATGTTGGAGAACTTCCAATTCAACTTGCAGCTATGAATATGTCTAATATTAATACTCAATTATTGACTATTGAAGCAGCTGTAACTAAAAAAAGAGAGCATATATATCAAGCTGCTATGTTGGATCCTCATACTTCGGCAGAATTATCAATTGATGATATTGTTACTATGTGTGATGAATTAATAGATGTACATGGTGATTATATGAAAGATTATTTATAAGATTAAGAAATAAATAATGAGCTATAAATGATATTGTATAGAAGTTAGTATGCTATTAAATTTAAATATTTTTTTCATAGATAAAAGCAAAGGTAAGATTAAAAAGAGTGACTCTTAAAATCTTACCTTTATATTTTAATATATAGCATAGAAAATATGTAGAGTTTATTAAAAATATCTTAATATTAGTAAAAAATTATGGTAATATACTAATATATACAAAAGTTGGGAGAAAAATATGAGGATTGCAATTTGTGATGATAATAAAGTTTTTTTAAATATTTTATATGGAAAAATAGAAAAAGTATTAGTTTCTAGAAAAGTAAATTTTACTATTGATTCTTATGTTGATTCTACTTTTATGAAAAGTGTTATTGAAAATGAAAAGGAAAATTATGATCTAGTATTGTTGGATATTGATATGCCTAATATATCAGGTATAGATATAGCAAAAGTAATTTACGAAAATTATAACTCATTAATCATTTTTTTAACTGCACATGAGGCATATGTATTTAAGTCCTTTAAATACTCTCCTCATAGGTATATAAGGAAGGACTTTGTTGACCTTGAGTTAGAAGAGGCTGTAATTTCTGCTATAAATATATTAGAAAAAAACAAGGAAGATTATTATTTTTGTAAAAGCAAAGAAAAAATTATTAAGATTAATATTGCTAATATTATGTATTTTGAATTGGTTAAGAGAAAAGTTATTTTTCATCTTAAAGATGGTTATATAGTAGAGGAAAAAAACACTATTAAAAATATAATGGGTAGTATAAATAAAGAGCAATTTATACAAATACATAGCGGAATTGTAGTAAATATATCATATATATCTACTATTTCTAAAAGTGATATAACACTTGATAATGGAGAAAACCTAATATTAAGTAGGTACAGATATAAGGATGTATATCAAAGGTTATTAGAATATTGGGGTGGAATAATATGAACAATGTATATTGGGGAGTTGAATATATTACTACTTTCGTAGAAAGTGTATTAGGTATTTTATTCATGAGCTATTGGCTTGAAAAAAGATGGGATAATAGAAAGCAACTTATAATATCGATTGAACTTTCATTTGTATGTTCAATTATAATTATATTATGCAATAGAATAAAACTTTTTGATGCCTCCAATATAATAGTATCAATGCTAATGTTTATTTTAATTAGTATTATATTATATAAAGGTTCTTTAGTGAAAATTATTTTGACTATAGGAGCAAATATATCTATAGGAATAATTTGTGATTTAATTGTTGTTTTTTTGTTTAGTAAAATGTCATATAAGTTAATTGAAGAAGTATTAAGTGAGGTTGGCACATTTAGGAGTATTGCAATATTATTAGGAAGAATGATTCTTATAACTATAATTTTAGAGATTGGTATATATAAATATAGAGATAAAACAGGAGGCAAAAAGTATTTTCTTATAAGTTTAATTTTGAGTTGTTTTATTATATACGTGAGTTTATTTTTTATAAAAATTATATCAACTTATGAAAATGATAAAAATATTCTTTACTTTTCTATGCTTTTTTATACAGTAATGCTAGTAATTATATTATTCATATATTTAGGTTTATTGAAGTTCAGCAAAGATGAAAAAGAACTAGAAGAAATGAAAATGATTAAAAATAAAAATAAGATGCTAGAAGAAAATTTAGTTGCAAACGAAAAGATATTTGAAGAATGGAAGAAGTTACAACATGATTTTAGACATAACTTATTATGTTTAAATAAACTTGTAGAAGAAAAAAAGTATGTTGAATTAGCAGAATATTTGAGTGAGTTAAATAATAATGTTTCACAACAAGGCTATAATTTAAAAACGGGGAATAAGACATTAGATATAATATTAAATTATTATAGTAAAATATCCAATTATGAAAATATCCACATGAATATAAATGTTAATATACCAGAAGGTTTTTTCCTGAAAGATACAGAGTTATGTTCTTTACTTGGGAATTCATTAGAAAATGCTATTGAAGCGACCAGAAAATCAGAGGAAAAGATGATAAGTGTAATAATAAAATCTATAAAGGATATGATTATATTTAAAATATCCAATAGTTATAATGAAGATTTAGAATATGAAAATGGAATTTTTAAAACTACTAAAAAGGAAAAAGAGTTACATGGAATAGGACTAAAAAGTATAAAAAATGTAGTTAAAAAGAATAATGGGACAATGAACATTAATTTAAATAATAAAATGTTTAATTTAATAATACAGTTTTCATTGAAAGAAATAGTAAAAATATGATTTTAAACAAACTTTAATGTATAGATAGTATATATTAAAGTTTGTTTTTTATTTTAAATTATAATCTAACGAAAAGATGGAACTAAATAAGTTCAAAAAATTACTAAATAAGCATAAAAAATAAAAATACATTTTTACATGGTATATTTTTCTTGAAGGACAGATTAAGTTTAATATGAGTAAACTAAATAGTATGGATATAATAGATTACTTATTAATATAAGGAGAAATATATAATGGACAAGCATATCTTAAAAATTAGTGATTTATGTAAAAATTATGATAAATTTTCTTTGAAAAATATAAACCTTTCATTAAAGGAAGGAGAAGTTTTAGGATTAATAGGACAGAATGGTGCAGGTAAGAGTACAACGATAAAGTCATTACTTGGATTAATATCTTATGATAGTGGTACTATTCTTATAGATAATGAGGTTATGGATACAGATAATATTAAATTAAAACATGAAATAGGATATGTTCCAGAAAACGTATTTTTATACCAAGATATTAAATGTTATGAATTTTATAAATTTGTAAAGAGTTGCTATAAAAGTTGGGATGATGATTTGTTTTTAAACTTATCTAAAAAGTTTGAATTAGATTTAGAGAAAAAAATTAAGGAGTTATCAAAAGGAAATCTAGTTAAGTTTTTGATTATCATTGCAATTAGTCATCATCCTAAATTGTTAATACTAGATGAACCTACATCAGGCCTAGATCCTATAATTAGAAATCAAGTTATTGATTATTTAAAAGATGTTGTGAAAAATGAAAGATGTTCTATATTATTTTCATCACATATAACTGAGGATATAAGTAAACTTGCAGATGTAGTTACTTATATGGATAATGGAAAAATATTATTATCAGAAAGAAAAGACACAATCTTGAATGAATATAAAAAAGTTGTATTTAAAATGGGTATTCCAAGTGATATTTGTAAAAAATATAAGTATGTGTTCAATAATGTGATTATGGTTAATAAAGAAAGTGAATTGGAAAATTTAGAATCGGAATTAAGTGAATATTACGTAGAAAATATTACCTTAGATGAGGTATTAACTATTTTAGTTAATTCTGAAAGGAGAGAAAATGTTTCAGTTAATTGTTAAAGACTTTAAATTTAATAAAAAAAATATATATATATCAACTTTAGTTTCATTATTGGGGTATTATTTAATAAGTCAAGATGGAGAAAGATATAAGATTTTAGCATGTACATTAATTCCTCTATTGATGTTTAATTTTGTTATAGGAAAGATATGTTTTATTGAGGATAGAGATAAAGTATATAAATACATACATTCATTACCTCTAAAAAAATCAGATTTTGTTCTTTCAAAATATGTTGAGGGTGCAGGAGTACTTATTTTCTCATTTGCTTTTATTTTTGTAGAAAATTACTTTTTAAAACTAATAAATAAAAATTATTTTAATTTAGATATTAATTATATAATGCTTATATTTAGTATAATGCTTATCTATATAGGTATGTTTATATTTATATATTTTAGGTTTAATTATCAAATAGCTAATCAAACTTTGATAGTGTTTTATATTTCATGCTTAATAGGATATAAAATATTTGAAACATTAAATATAAATATGTATAAGATTATAAGTTGGGATTACTTCAATATTATGTTGTTTATCATATCAATATTTGTATATAATATAACTTTTCAATTGTCTAAACGTTTTTATTACAAGAAGGATGAATAGTTAAATTTAAAAATAAAAATTCATAACAATTTTGTAATGAATTTTTAATATATACATTGTGAAGGGGGGTGTACTTAAATGGAAATTTTAAATCAAGAAGTAAATAATACAGAGGTTGGTGGAACAGTTGCATGTATTGTAGGGTGTGGAAGCTTATGTTTTATATCTTACGGTAGTGTAACAGCAATGGCCTTAGCATTAATTGCTCTTTAGGATTTATATTTAAATAAAAAGGGGGGATTCACATGGAGATAATCAATAATGAAATGAACATTAATGAAGTAGGTTTATCATGGGCATGCTTAGTTGCCTGTGGAATGAGCTGCATACTTGTAGGTGGGGTTATTGTTGGTGCGTTTGGATCAGCATTAGAAGCATTCTAAAAATAAATGAGCTTTAATATAAGGATAAGTTATACTAAAGCTTTTTAAAATACAACTGTTAATATACATGGGTTTGAATTAAGTAATTATGAAAACTCATGTATATTTTACAATATACTACTATTAGAAATAAAAGTAAAGTTATTATTAATAAGTATTGAAATAGGAGATGTATAATTAATGAATATAAATATAAATCCTAAAATATTGTTATTTAGTACAGAAAAAAATAAGTATATTTTTGATAATGTAAGTGGAAATATTATACCGCATACAGAAGAAATATTTTTTACAATTAATAATTTTTTAAAACTATCTAAAAGTCAACTTATTCATGATCTGAAAGAAAAGTTTAATATAAATGATATAGAAAGTGAGAATGTATATTTATACATAAATAACTTAGTTCATAATGGATGTTTTTTTTGCAATAGTACACACAGAGATATTGATTGCAAGGAGGAGTCATTTAAAACTCCAATATCACAACTAATTTTAGTCCTGACAGAACAATGCAATATTAGATGCAAGTATTGTATTTATTCTGAGCATTATCCTAATATTATGGAATATTCAAATGAGAGCATGGACTTTGAAACTGCAAAATTAGCTATTGATCAATATATGAATCTATATAATGAAAAGAAAAAGTATGGGTATAGGAAAAAGGCAATAGTAAGTTTTTATGGTGGTGAACCATTTTTAAAGTTTGATTTAATAAAAGAAGTAATAGATTATTGTAATACAAAAGGATATGATGTAAGGTATTATGCAACTACTAATGGAACAATAATGACTGATGAAGTTGTTGAATGTATAGTTAATAATGACTTTATAGTTACATTCAGTGTTGATGGTCATAAGGAACAACATAATAGAAATAGAGTTTTTGCTGGTGATAAAGGTACCTTTGATTTAGTTTTAAATAACATTTTAAAGCTACAAGAATATAAAAGAGAAAGAAATATTAATCAACTTATTACATTTAATTGTACCTACGATTATTACAGTGATTTAAATAAAATTATAACTTTTTTTGAAGAGAACTATGATAAATTTGATCCATTTAATGTGATGTTTGGTCCAGTAAATAAATTAGATACAACATACTATGACTATTGCAAAGAGAGCTTTAATAAGGGAATAATCAAGGAAGATATAAATACTGCAGGAAAATCATATAATGAGCTTATAGAAAAATTATCAAATAAGGACAATACTGATTGTGCAGAGTCAAGGATACTAAACTCTTTTTTTGCATCATTATCTATTATAAAAAGAAGACCTAGGGGAATTATAGAGTTACATTCTAATGCATGCATACCATCTAATAAAATAGCCGTTAGTCCAAAAGGAGAGTATTATATTTGTGAACGTATAAATCAGATGTTTAAAATTGGCGATATTAATTCAGGAATAGATTGGGATAGATGTTCTGAATTATTAAATCAATATATGGGTGTCTTAGAAGAGAATTGCAGTGATTGTAATGTAAGTAGGCTATGTGATTCATGTTATATTCATTTTATAAAGGATGATAATAATCTTGAATTTAATGAAGAGTTTTGTAAGGAAAAGAAGATGGTCATACCAAAAACATTATCAATAATATATACATTATTAGAAAAAAATCCTAAGGTATTTGAGATGGGCTTAGATAATAGTGATCAAGAAAGTTTATTTGAATTTTATCAAGTAATGAGGTAAGGAGAGATTTTAAGTGGGGAAATATTTCAGATTAAATACTTATATAAGCTTTGAATGCAATGGTAAGAATGCATGTATATATAATTTGGCTAGTGGAGATATAATTTTATTGGATGAAATTAAGGCAGATATAATTAGAAAATGTGAAGATTACAAAGAAGTAAGTGAGTTAAATGATGAAGAAGTAAAGTTTTTAGATGAACTTGAAAAAATGGGTATAGGTAGATACTACGATGAAAAAGTATATATTGAAAAAATGATTTTGGGACAAGACCCTGAGCTTGAAAGTACAATGAAAAAAAATATAAGGTTTTCTAGATTATTTTTAGAAATAACTAATGAGTGTAATTTAGCTTGTTCATTTTGTAATTATTTAGATGAAAATGCATATAGAAAAACTGGTTGTAAACGTTGGATATCAAGAGGAAGAAGGTTAAGTATAGAAGATTACAAAGATATAATTAAGCAATCTTTTTTTATGGGTACTAGTGAGATTGTATTTATTGGTGGAGAACCGTTATTAGAATATAAAAAAATTATAGAGCTTATGAGATATGCCAAATCAATTGGTATAGAGAGGTTTACTATATATAGTAATATAATTTTATTAAATAATGATATCTTAGAAAGTTTAAGTGAGTTTAATGTAAAGTTTATAATTGAAGTTTTTTCAAATAATAGTAAAGAATTTAAGCAAATTTGTAATAAAGATATAGATATAAATATATATGAAAAATTAAAATTACTAATAAAAAATAATATTGAATTTGAGGTAAAGTTATTAGTATGTAAAGAGAACGAGGATAATATAGAAAATATATTAAATGAATTGAAAAATATACTAAGTGGTCAAAAAATACAATTAGATTTTGTGTATCCGCATAATAAAATACATCATGCTAAAAAATATATAGATTACCTTTACAATAAAAAAGCTAAATTATTTAGAGTAAGCTTAGGTGTTTATTCAACAATAAGTAAGTATAATAATTGTTTTGCTAATCAAATTGCAGTTACTTTAAATGGAGATGTGCTTCCATGTATTATGACTAGAAGGTTAAGCTTAGGATGTGTTTTTGAAAAAAGCTTATGTGATATAGTAACTGATGGTAGATATGAAAATTTACAATGTTTATCAAGAAGTAAAGTAGAAGACTGTAAGCAATGTGTATATAGATTCGGATGTATTGATTGTAGGGCTATAGAGCTAGAAGCAACTAATAAGATAAATAGAACTAAGTATTGCGAATGTGTTAGTGAGAGGTAAGTTTAATGATTTTTGAAAAGTGGATATTTGAAAATAGAGAGGAATATATAAAAAAGATATCAGAAATTATTAAAGAAAATTATGTATTCTGGGATGAAGTATGTGAAGAGTGGGATCATAGGGTGAATGAGTGTATAATTAAATCAAATAAGTGTGAATCCTTAGATGAAATTTATGAAAATATAGACAGAATGTTACTAGAGTTAAATGATCCACATACAAGATTTAGAAATAAAAACAATATATCTAAAGTTAGTATGTTATTAGCGGAATATAACGATAAATATTATATAGTTGATGTATTTTATGGAAACTCTTTTGTAAATAGAGGAGATCAGTTGATTAGTATTAATAATTTAGAGATAAAAAAGATTAAAGAGAATTTAAGTTTAAAATATAAATTTAAATCTAAATATATTAGAGATGCATGTATATTAGAAGACATAATGAAGAATTATTTAAAAGAAGAATCACAGATAGAGTATTTAAGAGACAATAAAATATTTAAGGAAAAAATAACTGCTAATATTGATAAGAAAAATGATATAAATTCTAGCAAAGAAAACTATAAGGAATTTAAATCTTGTTATAAAATTAGTATTAATGAAAATACGGAATATATAAAATTGATGACTTTTAATCATACTTTAGTTGATAAGGAATTTGAAGAAATTTTAAGTGAAATAAAGAATAAAAATTTAATAATAGATATTAGAGGTAATATGGGTGGAAGTATTGAAAAAGCTATAAATATTACTTCATTAATGTTAGAAGAAGATAAAAATTTAGGTTTTAAATTAAATAGAAATGATAATGAAGTAACTCCTATTACTATAAAAGCAACTTTGAAATATTTGAATAACTTAAAGAAAGTTATTGTTTTAGTAAACCAGAATACGGGAAGTTCAGCTGAAAATATATTTGTTAGAGCTCTAAAAGGTAATAGCAAATTTACATTTGTAGGAACAGAAACTATGGGATTAATGCATCAGGCAACAGTATATCCACTAAAGGGTAATTCATATTTACAAGTGACCACAAGTAAATATCTAGATAGTAATAAAAATATATTAAAAGATATTGGTATAGAACCAGATGTTTATATAGATAATGGAGTTAATACCTTAAGAGGAATGGACAAGCAACTTGAGGCTGCAATTCATATTATTTCTTAAAGTATTATGTTAGTATCATTAAAAGTATAAAAAACTAAAATAAAAATTAGTTTTTTAATTTTAATATAGTATGAATTTATTTTAAATAAGTAATTAAATAATAAAATATGATTTCGAGGTTAAAATTATGAAGAAGATATTTAAGTATATATTAATCGGTATTATATGGTGTTTAGGCTATACTATTATAAATTTAATAAAGATGAAAGAGAACTTTATTACTTTTATGCAAAGCAAAAATTATATTTATGAGTTAATATTATATTTTATTATTTCTATAATGGTTACATTCATAGTTGAAATTAGAAGTAAGAAAAAAATACCTAAATAGATTTATAATGTTTTCCGTAGAATATTAAGACTAAGATATGGAGAAATTATAAAGAAAGTATGATTAATATCTGATAATTAATATAAACATTATAGGTTAGAGGAGTATTGCTATGAAGGTTAGACTTGGATATGTAGCTATTTCTAATAAGTTAGGAAAAAAGGTAACTAGCTCAAGTACGGTTACCTTTAGTAATTATAATAAAATTTCTGCGGAAAAGGAAAGGATTGAGAAGTTAAAAGCAGTAACTTTATCTAACTTTCAAGATTTAATAAAAATTCTTAAATACAATATAGAAAACAATATACATTTTTATAGAGTAACTTCTGCCTTGATTCCCTTAGCAACTCATCCAGAGGTGGGATACTGGGGACATAGAGAAATCTTTAAAAAAGATAGTGAGTATATTGAAAAGTTAGTAAGGGAAAGTAACATGAGAATTGACCTTCATCCGGATCAATTTAATGTTATTAATAGTATCAATCCTCAAGTTGTAGAAAACACAGAGAAAAACTTGATTTTTCAGGCTAATTTTTTTGAAGATATCAATTATCCAGAGGGAAAATTAGTAATTCATGTGGGCGGGGCTACTGGAGGAAAGGAAGAAGGAATAAAAAGATTCATAAGTAACTTTAACAATCTAAATGAAAATATTAAAAAGAGATTGATTATAGAGAATGATGATAAAATGTATACTGCAAAGGAAACCTTAGACTTATGTAAGGTATTAAAAGTACCTATGGTTTTAGATGTACATCATCATAACTGTAATAATAATGGAGAAGATATAGAGGATTTAATAGAAGAAATATTTTTAACTTGGAATAATGAAAAATTACCACCTAAAATTCATTTTTCATCGCCTAGAGATGGAATTTATGATAGAAAACATGCTGATTTTATAGAGGTAGTAGAATTTATGAATTTTATTGAGAAAGCTAAGAAAATTAATATGGATTTTGATGTAATGCTTGAATGTAAGGAGAAGGATATAGCATTATATAAATTATCAAATGAGCTTAAAGAACTTCAAAATAAATATAAGTGGATTGATGAAAGTAGTTTTATAGTTGATTAAAAATATATTACATTAAATAAAACTAAATATAGTCATTTAAAGTTGCTGTTGCATTAGAAGAAAGGGACCATATTATATGGGGTTACTTTTTAATGTATCAGCATTTTTTATTTGAATTTCAAATACTACTATATTCAAATAGTATGATATTCAAAATGTATTGATATATATAGGTAATAAGATATATAATTACTTATAAGTAAAATTATTCAATAAGGAGGAGTTCGACAAAGATAACTAATTGAAAAGCAAAATAATAACTATAAATTGTAAGCCTAAAAATTTAAAAGTAGTAATTAACAGCAGATAATTAAAATAATATCATTTGGCATATCTCAATATTATTTCATAAGTATGATGTGAAAATAATTATTTTAAATTAAAAACGTAAGAAATGGTATAGGTAATCAAAAATTTAAAATTATTAGGAGGATTATTATGGAGGATAATAAAGATCTTAAGGTTGGTGGAGGAATAATGACTGTTGCCATTATTCAAATGGTCCTTTATGTATTAGGGATATTAGGAGAAATTTTTCTGATTTTTAGTAAGGATAAAATTATGGACGAGTTATCTAAAATGAATATGGCAGATAGTTTTCAAATAAGTATTGGAGAGATGGCTATATCACTTTTACTTTCAGTAGTTATTCTTGCTAGCTTAATATTAATTTTACGTAAAGTGAAACTAGGGGTAATTATGTATTATGCATGTACTTTAGTAAGTATAATTTGTAACATAATTTTAAGTGGATTTAGTTTATCAGGTTTTATAAGTTCATTAATATTTCCTGGTTTAATGTTGATCTTTATTAGCAAAAAGAAAGAACTTTATGGACTAGGTACTAAGGTAGAAGCTTAAGATTAATTAATTGTCAGCAGATAATTGATTACAGTGGAGGTATTTCAATTGAAAAAAAATATAATAGTTGGCTCTATTATAATAGCAAGTAGCTTAATTTTAATAGGAAGTGCTTTATATATTAAAAATACTTCTTCATCACAGGGAGCCAGAGCTAAAGTAGAGATATTAGATATAAAATCTAGTGAGAAGGTTTTTATAAATGGTAAGATTATTCCGGAAAATAGTGAAGCAATATACCTTGATTCAATGAAGGGAAAAGTTAATGAGGTTAAGGTTGAAAATGGACAAGAGGTAAAAAAGGATGATATTCTCTTCATTTATAAAAATGAACAAGTAACAGAGCAAATTGCTCAAGTTAATAATCAAAAAACTACAAGTATAAAACAAAAGAATGGACTTATAAGTAAGAAGGATAAAACAAAGCAGCAAGTGGCTAATGTGCAAGATGATGCAACTAATCAAACATTATTAGCGGGATTAAGTGGAGGCGGTATAGAGTCTCAGATAGCTGCTATAGATGAACAAATTGCTACAATAGATATACAAATAAATTCTTTTGATGACCAATTAAAAGCCTTAAAAGAAAAGGAATATTATAATGTAAAATCTCCTATTGATGGTAAAGTAATTATAAAGGATGAAAGTAAAAATCCAACAGATCCTTATATGATTATTGAGGATAGTAAGTTTTATGTCAAAGGTGTAGTTAATGAAAAAGAGCTTTTAAAGTTAAAGCTTGATCAAGCAGTAGATGTAAATGTATTATCTAATAATGCAAAGCTAAAGGGAAAAGTAACCTTTATAGATAATAGACCTACAGAGAGCATGGATGCTGCAGCGGCTATGAAGGCTGGAGGAAGTGAAATATCTAGTTATGAAGTTAAGATATCCCTTGATTCTCAAGAAAATATAATTAATGGATTTCATGTTCAAGCAATAGCTAAGTTATCTAATGAAGAAATTAAAATACCTAAGAAAGCTATTATAGAGGAGAATGATAAGAAGTATGTATTTAAATCTATTAATAATAAATTATCTAAGGTAGAAGTAGAAGGTGAAAATGTAGCTAATGATGAGTTTAAGGTAACTAAGGGAGTAGATGAAGAAGATAAAGTTGTCACAAATCCATCTGAAAATATGAAGGAAGGGGATAGTTGTGAGTAAGCTTATAGAATTAAAGAATATAGAAAAGTTTTATAAACTAAGAGATGAAAAACTTCATGCTTTGAAGTCTATAAATTTAACTATAAATCAAGGTGATTTTTTAATGATTATGGGTAAGTCAGGTAGTGGAAAAACAACCTTGCTAAACATATTGGGTTTATTAGATAGCTTTGATGGTGGAATTTATAACTTTAATGGAGAAGATTTAATTAATTTGTATGAAGATAAGAAATCTGAGCTTAGAAATAAATATATGGGATTTATATTTCAACAGTTTCATTTAATTGAAAGTTTAAGTATAGGAGGAAATGTAGAATTACCCTTACTTTATGCAGGAAATATTCCAGTAGCAGAACGAAGAGAGAGGGTAGATAAGTACTTAGATTTAGTAGGATTACTTAATAAAAAGAATGTAAAGCCTACTGAATTATCTGGTGGTCAGCAGCAGAGAATAGCTATTGCAAGAGCATTAATAAATAATCCATATGTTATTTTTGCTGATGAACCAACAGGAGCTTTGGATAGTGAAACTGGTGAAGAAATTATGAATATATTAAAGAGGATGAATGAGGAGAATAAAACCATAGTAATGGTTACTCATGATGCGGATTTAGTTAGATATGCTAATAAGGTAATTTATATAAAAGATGGTGTAATTACAAAGGTGGATGAAAAATGTCCTTTATAAATTTAATTAAAACCTCTATTCATAATTTAAAATCTCATAAACTTAGAGTTATGCTTACTATGATAGGTATAATAATTGGAATAAGCTCAGTAGTAACGATTTTATCTATAGGTAATGGTCTTAAAGAAAAAGTTACAAGTTCTTCAGAAGACGTTAATGCAAATAAAGTATGTATGAGCTATGAACCTGAAAACATGAATGTAGATATATCATTAGTAGAATTTTTAAATGAAAATGATATAAGAGACCTTGGAAAAATTAAAGGTGTTGAAAAGGCTGAAAGAGTTAAACAAAATTTAGCTGGAATTAATTTAACAACTATGGAACTTAAATATTTTGATAAAAAAGCTGTAGTGTTTTTAGATACCTACAAGGATAGTAAGCTTAATATACTACATGGACGTGGGTTCAAAAATAGTGAGAAGGGACGAAATGTAGTTGTATTAAACTTTGATGCAGCTAAACAATTATTTGATGTTCCAGAGGAAGGTATAGGAAAGGCTATAGATATTGGTGGTAGTCAATATGAGGTAGTTGGAATCTTAAATGAAGCAAAGGATATGTTTGCGGCCTTTGATTCTAGTTATGTGTTTAAGGATGATTTTGCAGAGGTGAAAAATAATGAACCTATATATGGAATAGATGTTACTATAAAGCCTGATGCTGATAAAGACAAGATAATTGAAGAGATGAAAACTAAACTTAAAGAAAATCATAGTGACTTAAAAGGAAAGTATACTGTGGAGGATCCTCAACAAGTTACTAAGGTTTTTGAAGAGTTAATAGGTGGAGTTACTGCATTTATAGCTTTTGTATCAGGAATTTCTCTACTTGTAGGTGGAATTGGTGTTATGAATATAATGTATGTATCAGTTTCAGAGAGAAAAAGGGAGATTGGTATAAGAAGGGCGATAGGAGCTAAACAAAATAGTATATTATTACAATTTCTTTTAGAGTCAGCTATAGTTACAGGTATAGGTGGATTAATAGGAATATTAATGGGTTATTTATTTGCAAAATTAGCTGGAGTATTTTTACCTTTTGAGCCAGTAATGACTGTTGGAAGCTTCGTAGGTGCTACTCTTACATCAATTATAGTAGGGGTTGTTTTTGGTATGATTCCTGCATATAATGCATCTAAGCTTGACCCTATAAAGGCAATTTATAGATAGTATTATAAGAAAATTATAAAAACTGAAAATGGATGTCGCATTAATAGCTATAAATAAAATATTATTCTACTATAGTTAGATATAAGTAAGCTATATTATGGTAATGGCTTTTAGTGCGACAAACCTTTTGTAATAACAGTTAAGCTTGATATATGAGTTTTAAGCAAAGTTGTACATAAGTACATATATACATACTTATCCTGTGGATAAAAAATAAATTTTAAGTTTTTATATTAAAGATCGTCTTTAAAAATATATAAGCCTTATTTTAAAGGTTAAATTACATGAAATTGAGAGTAATAAAATTATAAAATAAGTTATTAGAAGAATAAAAGTAAATAATTAAGAGGGGAGGATTTAGTGAGTAGATTTATATTTATAACTTAACAACTCACTAAAAAATAATTATGATTTTAAAAGATGCTATGACACCACTTGAAAGAGGAAAGGCATTAGCAGAAGGAAGAGAAGTGGATAGGCTTCCATGCAATCCTAACTTAGCTAATGGAGTTGCACTTATACATGGATGTAAGATTTCAGAGTTTAACAGTAATGCTAAAACTTTAGCAGATGCTCAAATTGCTGCTTATAGACGATTTGGTTATGATGGTATTAGAATATTTACGGATTTATTTACATGGGCAGAAGCCATGGGAGCACAGGTAATATGTCCTGAAAATAATACCGTTGATTTGGCGAAACCAGCTATTTCAGATATAAGTGAAATTAGTAAGATACAACCAGCTGATCCATATAGAGATGGAAGATTACCAGTGCATTTAGAAGCAATGAAATATTTAATAGAGGGTGTTGGAAAAGAAGTTGGATGTTCAGCGGGAGTAGTTGGACCATTTACAAATGCATTTTTCCTTATTGGGGTTGATAATGCACTTAAGCTAATTCGTAAAAACCCAGAAGTTATACATAAATTATGTGAAATATCTCTAGAAACTTGCATGAGATATGCTGAAGCTGCAATAAACATAGGACTTACCCCTACAATATCAGAACCAATGTCTTCATGTACTGTTGTTAGTCCTAAAGATTTTAGAGAATTTTCACTTCCTTATTTAAAAAGATTAGTTGATTTTATTAAAAGTAGAGGAAAAGGTGTTGTTATACATATATGTGGACAGACTAAAAACATATGGGAAGATGTTGTTAACATGGGTATAAACGGATTTAGTATAGATAATGTTGCTAACTTAAAGGAATGTTGTAATACTATAGGAGACAGAGCACGTATATTAGGGCACATAGATCCAGGTGGAGTAATGTATGGTGGAACTCCAGAGGAGGTAAGACAAAAAACTTTAGAAGATATTTTAGATGCATATAATTCTCCAATGGGCTACACAGTTATGTCAGGATGTAGTTTACCAATAAAAACTCCTCTTGAAAATATAGATGCTATGATGAATACAGTTAGAGAAGTTGGATATCCAGTAAATGAAGATAAAATAAGAAAACTTTTAAATTTAGAGGCCCTAGTTAAATAAAAATTATATTAAATAATAAAGTTATAAAGGAATCTATGAGAGGTATAATAAAAATCTCTTATAGATTCCTTTATAGTTTCAAAATATACTTTTCAGGAAAAGGTATTAAATATATGTTTATATTAATGAGTATATTTTAATGTAATGGTATGAAGTTATGCTATAAAGAAGCTTAAACTATAATAAATAAATAAATAAATAAATAAATAAATAAATAAATAGATAGATAGATAGATAGATAGATAATTAAGGGTATGTATTTAGGAGTATGTTTTAAAAAAAGTATATAGACAATTATCTATATTAGGAATATACTATGGGTATATAGAGAAATATCTATGTTAAAGGTATAAGAAGTATATAGAAGATTATCTATATATGTTGTAGAGATTAGAATAAATAAGTCTTATCATAAATTTGAAAAGTGAGATGATGACATGAAATATAATTTTAAGGAATATGCTAAGGTTTTTAAAGCCTTATCAGATGAAACGAGATTGAAAATAATTAAAATGCTTAGTGAAACAGAGGAATTATGTGCATGTAAGATTTTAGAGAGTTTCAATATAACTCAACCAACTCTTTCTTATCATATGAAGATATTAGTTGATAGTGGATTAGTATTAAGTAATAAGGTTGGATTTTGGATGCATTATAAGGTTAATTTAGAAAAATTAAATGAGATTACTGAATTCTTAGAAAATAAAATAGAGGAGGAAGGATTTATGCAAGGAGAAAAGATCGATTTATATGTATTAACAGGTTTTTTAGGATCAGGTAAAACTACAATATTATTAAAGCTTTTAGATTTACTTAAGGATGAAAGGATTGGAATTATTCAAAATGAATTTGGAAAGTTAAGTATTGATGGAATGATTCTTAAAAAAGATAATTTAGAGATGACTGAAATAAATAGAGGATCAATATTTTGCTCTTGCTTAAAATTATCCTTTGTTCAAGCATTAGTTGAGATGTCTAATCAAAATTTAAAATATCTATTTGTGGAAAGTTCAGGACTTGCTGACCCTTCTAATGTAGAAGAGATATTAGAAGGGGCTAAGTCTTTATGTGGAGATAAGTATAACTTTAAGGGTGCCATATGCTTAATTGATGCAGTTAACTTTTTAGATCAGTTAGAGGATTTAGAAACTGTTAATCGTCAATTAAAACATTGTCATATGGCAATAATAAATAAGGTTGATTTGGTAAGTGAAAGTGAATTATCAAAAGTAATTGAAGAACTTAGAAAAATAAATCCAGTTTGTGATGTAGTTACAGGTGCTTTTGGAAATTTTGAAATGGATTTTTTAAATAAGAATTTATTAGAAAATCATTGGGTGGAAGGGGAAGAAACTACTAATAGTGCAGATACAAAACCAAAGACTCTAACAATGAACTTTAATGGCACTGTTAAGAAAGAGAAGATGGAAGAATTTTTAAACACAGTAAAGGATAAAAGTTATAGAATCAAGGGTTTTTTTAAGTTAGAGGATGGCTGGAATCAAATTGATGTAGTTGGTAAAAGAATAGATTACAAGAGTTGCGATGAGAAAGAAGCTTCTCAAATGGTGTTTATATCTAAAATAGGTCCTGCAATTATAAGACCTATTATTAATAATTGGAATGAGATAATAGGAGAAGAAATGGAATTAAAGAATTAAGGAGGAGAGTCTATGGAAATTAAGGTTATAGGCGAAGGCTGTGAAAAATGTGATAAATTATATGATAATACAGTTCAGGCTACTAAAGAATTAAATATAGAAGCAAAGATAATAAAGGTAGAAAGTCTAATGGATATTATAGCTTTAGGAGTTATGAGCACTCCTAGTTTAATGGTGGATGGGAAAGTAAAATCTTTAGGACAGGTGCTATCAGTAGATAAAATCAAGAAGTTATTAGTATAAAAATAAAATGTAAGAAATGAAAGTAATATAGAAGAGATAAAAATAGAAGCTCTAAGGATAGCTAAAGTTGTATTATTATATTCTTAGAGATATAAGTAGAGATAATAAGTTTTAAAATTTAAAATAAAAAGGGTAAGGAAATACTAATATTCTTACTCTTTTTAAAAGCAAAGTATATAGATAATATTCTATATAGTTATGAAAAATCTTACTTGAAAGAGGATACAATAAAATTAGAAGAGATTTATAAGAAGATATTAAAGTAAAAAAAGAGGCAACAAGTAGTAAGTAAGATGTATGAAAGGAGACAATAGAAATGCAGATTTTAATTTCTATCTGGGAATTTATTCAGAATCAAGTGCTAGGAATGAGATGGTTAAATAATTTAATAGGAAAGGGATTGTCACAACTTGGAATAAATATTAATGAAAGAGTAGGAGGAAGTATACAGTTTTTTATTTATGATAGCATGAAAATAATAATATTATTGTCTGTGCTTATATTTTTAGTATCTTATGTTCAGAGTTATTTTCCGCCAGAGAGAACTAAAAAAATAATTGGGAGATCTAAAGGAGTAAGAGCTAATATAGTAGGAGCATTATTAGGGACTGTAACACCATTTTGCTCATGTTCGTCTATACCTTTGTTTATAGGATTTACTAATGCTGGTCTTCCTATTGGAGTTTCATTTTCATTTTTAATATCGTCACCTTTAGTTGATATAGCGGCTTTCTTATTATTAAGTAGTATTTTTGGAATGAAAATAGCCTTACTATATGTAATAGTAGGAATTATACTAGCTGTAATTGGTGGTCTTATAATTGATAAGCTTGGAATGGAGAACTATGTAGAGCAATATATTAAGGACGGTAAAGCTGTAGATATTGAAACACCAGAATTAAGCAAGAAAGATAGAGCTAACTTTGCTAAGGAACAAAGTTTATTTACGTTAAAAAAGGTATGGCTATATGTATTAATAGGTGTTGGAATAGGTGCAATTATTCACAATTGGATACCTACAAATATTATACAAAATATTTTAGGAAGCGATAATCCATTTTCAGTACTATTAGCAACAATAGTTGGTATACCAATGTATGCAGATATATTTGGCACACTTCCAGTAGCAGAAGCTTTATTCTTTAAGGGCGTAGGATTAGGTACAGTTCTTTCTTTTATGATGAGTGTTACAGCATTATCATTACCTTCTATTATAATGTTAAGAAAGGCTGTAAAGCCTAGACTGTTAATTACCTTTGTTACAATAGTAACAGTAGGAATAATTTTAATTGGATATATATTTAACTTCTTTGGATATTTAATACTGTAACAAATATATTAATGAGTAATTATAAACTTAATATATATGTGTATGTGTAGTATAAAAATCAACTTATCAAGGTTTAGTAGCCTTGATAAGTTGATTTTTTTATTTTTTGTAGTGAATTAAGTGAGTTTTAGAAAAAAGAAGTACTATAGTATAAAATATTAAATGATCCGATGCTTTAGCATAAGAGAGCCATAATGCTTAAGTAGTATAAAAAGTTAATATTAAATAGTACATATTTACAACGAATGAATTATTCATAGTTAGTGATTTAGTAGTACAAAAGATACTCTTTTATTGTAATGGAATTTATTGGGTGAATACTTTAAGATATTAATTGTGCTTACTACATTACGATAAATAAAAATTAGAATCTTAAAGCAAATTATAAATAACAAAGGAATTAAAAAACAATCTAAAGTAAAATTCAATTTTCATATTGCTAAACAAAACATCATTAACTTAGGAGCTATTTTGGATTCATAAACCATTTATTAACTTAATTATAATAATATGGATTGAAGGTTGATAAATACATTTATGAAACTTAAGTTTAATTAGTGTCTTTAATGAATCTTAGAAATAGTTGAGTTTTTGAAGAGTTACTATAGAGAATTTATAATTAGGAGTTGATAGAGTATGAAGAAGGATAAAAGATTTTTATCCTTAGTTCTAGCTGCTGTTGTTACAGTTACGGGGGTTTTTTCCAATGTATATGCTTTAGACAATAGTAATGCAAACTCGCCGGAACCTTATAATAGCAAAATATACCCAAGTATAAATCCTATTGAAGGATTGGAAATTACTAAAGATGTAAGAAATGCTGATAATTTTGATGTTCAGAATCCAGAGTATGTACTAGATTTAACAGCAAAAACAACATCAAATCTGGTTACTAAACAAATACCATGTGATATAGCATTGATATTAGATACTTCTGGTAGTATGGATGAACTAATGACAGGTATAAAGGAAACTGATAATAGTACTGTAGGAGAAAGAGTTCCAGATGAAAGTAAACAATATTATATAAATACTAGCTCAGATCCTACTAGTCCTAATTATGAGGCTATAAGCTATTGGTGGAATGGAAACTTGTGGATGACATCAAACGGTATTGCAGTTAAGTATGCTACAGGTGGAATAGGGCAGGATGAAAACTATAATATACCTGGATATGGGGAATACCCAGTTAAAAATTATGAATTCTATGAGAAAGTAATGGATGGTAATGGGTCAGAAAAATATGTTCCATGGATAAGATATTGCATTGAAATAGGTGATTTTGTTCAAAAAATTAATGCACAGTATAACTCATATACTAAGGAGTATGATTGGTATTATTATGACTATAATGGTGAAATTCATCAAAATATTATACCTAAAAAAGGAGCAACGGGAAAAGATAATAAATATGAGTTCTACGAGCTAATGGAAGAAAGTCAAAAGAAAATAGATATTCTAAAAAAAGAGGCTACAGATTTTATAGGTGAGGTTGCAACTAAAAGTAGTAACTCTACAATTGATTTAATTTCCTTTAATTCTAAGGTAACTAATAATACGGGAAGCTTTCTTTCGTTGAATATACCTGATAATGTGAATAGGATTAAAAATTCTGTAAATGCATTAAAACCAGAAGCATCTACTAGTACGGATTTGGCTCTTAAAGAAGCCTTAGATTCAATGAAAAAGTTACCTCTTAATAAAGATAGGAAAAGAATAGTTATATTGATTACTGATGGTACCCCTAGTAGAAATGGTTCAACTTCAGGAGCTATTATACAGGAGGCTTTAAAATATAGTACTACTTTGAAAAATACAGAAATTAATTCATATATTTATTCTTTAGGAATTTTCAATAATAACGAAATAGAAACCTTACGAGCCCAAGAATTTATGAAAAATGTTGCAACGCCAGAGGATAATTCCGCTACTCCTCCTAAAAAATACTTTTTTAACTGTATGGGATCACATACTTTAAATGAAGTATTTACCCAGATAACTGAGGAGACAGGATTAGCTTTGACGGAGTGTAAGATAAAGGATTATATTGATCCAAAGTTTGTAATTACGGAGGCAAGTAAGAAGTTACTTTTGAGTCAGGGTGCAAGGGTAACTACGGAGGTAATAGATGGAATTACCTATGAAGTAGTTATTTGGACAAAGGATATAAAGCCTGGAACAGATGGTTTTAAAGGAAGTATAGGAATTAAACCTAAGGATTCTAGTGTTTATGGAGATAATTTACCTACTAATATTTCAGGAATATCTGCAGTTTATGATAGTACTGAAGTAAATATAGGTAGTTTCCCATTGCCAAAGGTAAATATAGTGAATTTAGCTAAAGATCTTCATCAAAGTAAAAGGTCTATAAAGGTCAATCCAACTAATAACTTAGACCGCACATACACTATAACCTTAAGTGCATGGACTAGCTTACAAGCTTTAGAAGTTAAAAACAATGGAGTTACAAACTATGGGTTAAGTGGAATTAAAAATGCCACTATTAGAGATTATTTAGATCCAAGATTTGAGCCTACAACTGAGTTTTTAAATTCAATTAAGGATAAAGCAAATATAAAAGCTACTAAAGATTCTAAAGGTAATTGGTGTATAGAGTGGATAAATCAATTTATACCATATAAGGCCATTAGTGATATAAATGTAGCACCTTGGATAAGTGAAATCAAGGTACAAGCTAAGAAGGGATTTATTGGTGGTAATGATATTCCAACGAATATAGCTCCTATATCAGGTATATATTTTACTGATAGGGAGTTGGCTAGTTTTGATATTCCTAAGGTTAATGTTCCAGTAAACTTAGAAATTATAAATAAAGAAATAACTATATTTTATGGTGAAAATATTCCTATAAATGATGTAGAGGAAAGTATGGTAAATCTAAAAGTACCTGAGTGTTTCTTGGGTATGGAACCCACAGGGGACATTAGCTATAGTTGGAGTAAAGTAGGCAATAACTCATGGATTGGGAATATAACGGATTTAGAAAATATTAAACCAAAAGATAGTGGACAATATATATTAAGTGTAAAGTTTAAACCTAAATCTGATGGTAGAGTATCTAGTCAAAATGGTGGAGGTATTTCAGTAAATACTGTTAATAAATCAGGTATTTATACAGTAAATGTTGTACAAGGAGAAGTTACAGCAACAAAGAAAATAAAAAGTAGTGACATATGGTTTCCACATGGGGATCCGATTTTCACCTTCAAATTAGAAAAATTGGATGAACATGATCAAGTAATTGATACTAGTTATGATGTAGTTAGATTTGCTCAAGAAGACAATATTTACTTTGAAGAATATGCTAGTAAATCTATAACTTTTCAAGGACTACAAAAGGGTAAATACCGATTAAGTGAAATGGATACTTTACGTTACAAATTTGAAAGTAGTTCTATTGATGTTACAAAACCATGTAAAGGTGAAGTAAATGGAAATTCATTAATATTTTATGTTGGTTATGAAGATAAAAACAATTCTTCAACTAACTTAAATAATAATAATGGTGGAGGAACATTTACAAATAAAAAAATGAACGAGAAGTATTTTTCTCATACAGATGTAGTAAAAAATACATTTGTAATTAAGTAAGAAAGTTAAGAATATTAAGTTTATATAAAACTTAGTTATTAATGTTTATTAAAAATATAATAAAATTTTGGAGGGAAAGTTATGAAAAATAAGAGAGGATTAGTTTCAAAGGCGTTAGCATTAACAATGGTGGCAGCAATAAGTGTAGGGGCGACATTTGCATATTTAACTGATAAGAAATCAGTTACTAATACATTTACAGTTGGAGATGTTAATATTACTGTTGAAGAACCAGCATGGGGTACACCAGGAACATCACATGAAATTGCACCAAAGGTAGCAGTAGATAAGGATCCAAGTGTTAAAAATACAGGTAAGAATGCTTGTTATGTAAGAGTTAAAGTTGATTATGACAAAGCTGTATTTGAATTACTAGGGCTAGATGTAGGAGATACTGCAGATAAAGGATGGAAAGATGGGGGAGATGGATATTATTATTATAAAACTTCTGTAGCTGCAACTGCTTCAACAAGTAAATTATTTAAACAAGTTAAGATGTTAGATACTGTTAAAGAGGCAGCAACTGGTACTAATTTAAATGTAGTTGTAAACGCAGAAGCTGTACAAGCTAATGGATTTGATAATGTAGATGCGGCCTTTGCTGCAGCAGCTGCAGAACTTGCATCAAAGTAATTTAAAGAAAGTATAAAAAACTAGAAGCTATTATATTAAGAAGAAATATTAAGGTATGTTAAGTGAATTTTCGCTTGATAATATATGATGGGATATGAAATTTTCAATATATAGCTTCTAGTTAAACCTTATAATTAAAAATTTTGTATTACTGTGCATAAGACACAGTTTTATTATTTATTATAGGAGTTTATAAAGAGTAGGAGTGCAGTAAAATGAATAAAAAGAAACTAACTTCGATTATTACAGCGGTTACATTATGTTCAATTATAGTGGTTGGTGGAACTCTAGCTTGGTTTACTGATAAAGGAGAAGCTACTAATGTAGTTACCTTTGGTAATGTAAATATAAAGTTAGAGGAAACTCATGAAGATGGAACTATGAAAGAAGAGGGGTTAATATTTAAAGATATAACACCAGGAAGTGTAATTAAAAAGGACCCTACAATAACTAATATAGGTAAAAATGATTGTTATATACGTGCAAAGGTTGCATTTACAGAGGGAGCTGCAATAAAGTTAGAAAACTTAGATGTTGACACAAGTAAGTGGAAGTTAAGCAAAGATGGATACTATTACTATAAGGAGTTAGTATCTAAGAATGACAAGATAACTTTATTTAATGAGGTAGGAATACCATCTTCAATAGGTAATAGTGCAGCAAATTCAACCTTCAATATAAGTGTTGAAGCTGAAGCAATACAATCAGATAATTTTAAATTTGATTGGAATAGTGAAACTCCATGGGGAGGGACTACGATAAATGCAGAAACCTATGTAGGATCATAAAATTTCACAATATAATAAAGTTAAATTTAGAAGTTGTTTTTAGTGAGTTAAACTATTTCATAAATTTATAAAATTAAGGAATGATAGAATGAAAAATAAAACTATAAAAAAGTTAATTACTGTCTTCTTAAGTTCCGTAATAATTTTCAATAATAGTTATAAAATTTCTTTTGCTGAAAATAGTAAAGTAGTTTATGAAGATATTTCTAATAAAATAGTTACTTTACCAGGGGAGGATCTTTTTTTAAATTTTAAGCAGATTATGCCTGGAGAAGTAGTACAGCAGGACATAGAAATACACAATAAAAATAAGATTACAGTAGAATTATTTTTAAGAGCTGAACCTGCTGATAATGATAAATTTGAAAGTAAGGAACTTCAGGATATATCAGAGGAATTGATAAATATTCTGAAACTTAAACTTATATTACAGGTAGAAGGCAAAGAAGACAGAGTTATTTATGCAGGTCAAGCATCAGGAGTTAAAAATAAAAGTAGTGAGAATTATGGAGATATGACAGAAAATATTTTACTTGGAGAGTTTGAAGCTAACTCAAAGGCAAATATAATAGCAGAGCTGTCAGTTCCAAAAGAGTTAAAAAATAAGTATCAGAATGTTGAATCCAAGGTAAAGTGGATTTTTTCATGTAATACTTTAAGTTCAGGGGTTAATGGTGGAACCTCTGAAGATACTTCAAATAAAAATGTTATAACTGGAGATAACTCTAGTGTAATTTTAATATCAATACTTGCAGGGGCGAGTTTAATAGTATTAGTATTTGTAATGATGCGAAAAAAGAAAAATAATTAAAAATAAAAAAAGCTATCTTAATTTAAAATGCTTAAGAGTCTTATTGTAAAGAAAAACTTAACTTTTTAATATGAAGAGAGCTTTTTTTATAGAGTTTTATGAAAAGTATTTTATAACATAAAATTACAAGAATAAAAATACTTTAATTAAAAATTAAAATGAAAATATTAGTTTTATATGTAAAAATCAATAAAATATGTATTGACATTTAGTAAAAACAGTAATAAAATTAGTCATGGTACAAGAAGGTGTGTAAAAAAAAGTAAATAATAAAAGAAAAAACGAACAATAGATTCACTTAATAAAGTGATTATGTTTACAAAAGAGTAGATTATTGTAAAGGTGTTATTTTGTTAGTTTCCATTAAAAATAATTCAATTCATAAGGCAGATTATAGTCTAGGAAACTTATTCCATGCAATATTAAAAATCATAAGAGATACTTAATTATAGGTTATAGGATAAATAAGTATATAAAATTTAAAAAGTAAGTAGTATGCCTCTTAATTCTATTAAGGACTTCTAGATAGAAAAACTAGATAATAGATATTATTAAAAGCTAATTGTAGAAGGTTAGTATTATCTGTGTTAAATATATTAAATTGATTTAAATATATTAAATTTAATGTTTAGGAGGTAGATAAAAATATGAAGAAAAGAAAACGTATTTTGTCCTTGGTAATGGCCATCAATGTATTTTCAACTTGCGTATTTACCAACACATACGCACAAGATACGAGTAAACAAACTAATGATAAGAGCTTAGAAAACAAAAGTTATACAAGGGTAGAACCTATTGAAGGATTACAAATTACTAAAGAAGTTAATAATGCACCTAATTTTGATGTTCAGAATCCACAGTATGAACTTTCTTTAAGTGCGAAAACAAAATCTAATATTGTTACTTCGAAGATTCCGTGTGATATAGCGCTTGTTTTAGATGTATCAGACAGTATGCAGCATAATATGCTTGATTTAACTAAAGTAAGTGAGGTACCAAAGCCACCTAAAATAGATGGTGAGTATTATGTTTATACTTATGAAGGATATTTAAGAGTGGGATATATACCATACAGGAATTTGTGGTATTACTATGATAGATCTAATGTATACCATAGTGTTAGATATGTTATTGACGGAGAAAGATATGGAAGTTCACTAGATGAGAATGGGGAGTATATAGAAAATTGTGAGTTTTATACTTTAGATTATGATGAAAATGGACAATCTATATATAAGAAGCTAAGTCCTGATTATTATATAAAGTTAAAAAATGGAACAATTGAAAATGTACACTCGGAATATAACAAGGATACCTATGAATATAAATGGAGTTATTATGATTACAACTTAGGTGAAGGACAATATGTTATTCCTAAAAAGGGAGCTACAGGAGAGAATAATGAATATCAGTTTTTTGAGAAAAACTCAGAAACTAAGAAAATTGATGCTTTAAAAAGTGAAGCATCTAAGTTTGTGGACAAGGTTTCGAAGGAGAGTAGTCAATCTAATATTGATGTTATTACTTTTACTGGACATGTAGAAAATAAGACAAATGGATTTGTATCCTTAGATTCTCAAGAAAATATAGAAAGCATAAAGGATATAATAAATGGATTAAAACCTCAAAATGTTACGGCAACGGATTTAGGAATGAGAGAAGCTGTAGAGTCAATTGCGAAAGTAAAAGATGATGGAAAGAAAAAAATGGTTGTATTATTTACGGATGGTAGACCAGAATCTTCCGATGGGACTACAGAAGAGATTATTGATAGAGCTTTACACTATGGAAATGCTCTGAAAGGTCCTAGATTTAATGCTGTAATATATTCTATAGGTGTATTTGATTACTATACTTTACAGGAGAGGCAAGTTCAAAACTTTATGAGGGATATAGCAACACCAAGAGATGAATCTGTTAATCCACCAAAGGATTATTTCTTTAATTGTAGTGATGTCACGGAATTAGATAATATATTCACTCAGATTTCACAGGAAACAGGTTTGAGTTTGAAAAACAGCAAAATAAAGGATTATATTGATCCGAAATTTATAATAACAGAAGAAAGTAAAAAGAAGCTCTTAAGTGAGGGGGCAGAGGTTGCTAAAGAAATAGTAGATGGAATAGAATATGAAGTTGTAATTTGGACTAAGGACATAAATCCAGGAGCAGAAGGAGTTAAAGAAAAAATAACTATTAAACCTAAAGATCCTAGTGTTTATGGAAATAATTTACCTACAAATATAGAAGGAATATCTGCTGTTTATGATAGTAGTGGCAATAATATAGGTAGTTTCCCACTACCACATGTGAATATTTTGAATTTATCTGAGGAGCTTAACTTAGAAAAGAAAGCTATAAAATTATATCCGAATAATTCTGCAGATCGTTCCTATAAAATAACTCTTACTTCATGGAGTAATTTAAAGGCATTAGAAGTTAAGGATACAGGAGTAACTGGTTATGGAGTTGGTGGACTAAAAAATGTAACAGTTAGAGATTATTTAGATGTAAGATTTGAACCAACAGCTGAGTTTTTAGCATCAATAAAAAATGATACTAATGTACAAGCAACTAAGGATTCAAAGGGAAATTGGTATATCCAATGGAAAAATCAAAATATTCCATATATGAATTTGTCAGATGCTAAAAGTAGTAAATGGTCTAAGGATATAATTGTAAAAGCAAAGGATAAATTTATAGGTGGAAATGATATTCCAACAAATATTTCACCTATATCTGGTATTTATAAAGAGAATTTTGAATTGAAGAAGTTTCCTCTTCCAAGGGTAAATGTACCTGTAAATTTAAAAGTTAAAGATAAAGAAAATACTATATTTTATGGTGATAATATACCTATAAATGGAGTTCAAGAAGAGATGGTAAATATAAAAAATCCAGAGTGCTTCTTGGGTGAAGATCCAACAGGTACTATTACTTACAAGTGGTTTGAGTCAGACTGGGTAACTCCAGTAGGGGATATAGAATCTATAAAAGATTTTAAACCAGATCAAAATATAGAATATAGACTAGAGGTATTTTTTAACCCTAACTCATCAGGAGAAAATTCTGAAAAGTTAAATGGGGGAGTAAAAGTTACTAATAAAGTTGTAATGGGCACCTATAAAGTTAAGGTTTTAAAAGGAAAGATAGATGTTATTAAAAATATTAAAAGAGAAAAAGTCTGGTTTCCTCATGGTGATCCAATATTTAATTTTAAGCTAGAAAAGTTAGACGAAAGCAATGGTGTTACTGCAACATTTTATGATGTAGTAAGATTTGAAGAAAAGAATAGTACTAATTTAAGTGAGTACTTAAGTAAAGCAATATCCTTTAAAGGACTTGAAAAGGGAAAATATCGTTTAAGCGAGTTAGATGCTTTGCGTTATGATTTTCAAGAAAACTTTATTGATAAAAGTAAACCTTGTAAAGGAACTAGAGATGGAGAAAGCATAATTTTTTATGTTGGTTGTGATGAAGGTGATGTTTTAAAGACTAATTTAAATAACACTGAAGGAGCTGCAACCTTTATAAATAAAAAAGTAAATGAGAAGTATTTTTCACACACCGATGTAGTAAAAAATACATTTGTATTAAAAGAATAGGCTAGTAAAGCATAGGGAGGATATTAAGTGATAAAAAAAATATGTAATATAGGAACAACGATTATTTTAATAGTTATGATAGCAATTGCTGCTCTTTTATTAGTACCTAAAATATTTGGATATGACACCTATGCAGTTTTAAGCGGAAGTATGGAACCAAAGTTTCATGTTGGAAGTATGGTATTTGTTAAAAAGGTTCAGCCATCAGAAATACAAGTTGGAGATCCAATAAGTTTTTTCTTAAGTGGGCAAGGCGGAAATGTGGCAACTCATAGAGTAGTTGAAGTAGAAAGTGAAAAAGAATACTTCATTACCAAGGGTGATGCTAATAACTCAAATGATACTGAACCAGTAAAATTTAATTCTTTAATAGGAAAGGTTATGTTTAATGTTCCTTTGCTAGGATATTTAACAATATATATAAAAACAAAGCAAGGAATGATGATAGCACTAGGTATATTGATTTTATTAATTCTAGGTAACTTTATACCGGAACTATTAAAAAAAGAGGATTAAAAAATATTTGTTATTTTTATTTTTTATATATAGTTCTATATGAACAATTGACGGTTATTAAAGATTCAGGAGGGTAAAATTATGAAAGATAAAAAATCTATTAAAAAAAGTACTTTATCAAAGGCGTTGGCATTAGTTGTGGTAGCAGCAGTGAGTGTAGGTGCAACTTATGCATATTTAACTGATAAGCAATCAGTTACCAATACTTTTACAGTAGGGGAAGTTAAAATTGAGGTTAAAGAACCAGCATGGGGAACAACTGGGACAACTCATGAAATTGCACCAGGTGTAGAGGTTGCTAAGGATCCAAGTGTTAAAAACACTGGAAAAAACACTTGCTATATAAGAGTAAAAGTTAATTATGATCAAAATATTTTTGAAATACCAGATTTGAATCTAGGAACAGAAACAAATAAGTGGACTTTCAATGATAAGGATAAATATTATTATTACAATTCTAAAGTGGAAAAAAATGCAGAAACTAGTAAATTATTTAATAAAGTTAAAATGAAAGCAACAGTTAAAGAGAATGGCGAGACTTTAAAGGATAAGCTTAATGTGATTGTAAATGCTGAAGCTGTACAAGCTGATGGATTTAATAGTTATACAGAGGCATTTAATTCAGCTAATACTCAACTAGCTGAAAAATAAGCTAGTATAAATTTAACTGATAAGTAGTTTAAGTTAAAAACTTAAACTTTATAGATTATTTATATTTATTTTAATTTATTATTTAAGCATAGTATATGAGATCTAATTAGGTAAATAAATTTATATTTAAATTTATTAACTATTTAAGTTAGATACCATGAACATTCATTATTGAAAATATATATTATGCTAATTTATTTTTATTTTATTTGACGGTTAATAATTAATATTAGGAGTGTAATTATAATGAATAAGAAGAAGTTGACAACTATTGTTACAGCAGCGGTAATGGGTACTATGATAGTTATAGGGGGAACATTAGCTTGGTTTACAGATAAAGGAGAAACTACAAATGTAGTTACATTTGGAAATGTAGACATTAAGTTAGAGGAAACTCAAAAGGACGGAAATTTGAGTGAAAAGGGATTAAAGTTTGAAAATATAGTTCCAGGTGATAAGTTCAAAAAGGATCCAACTATAACTAACATAGGAAAAAATGATTGCTACATTCGTGCTAAAATTACCTTTACAGAAGGAGCACCAATAGGTGCTGATAGCCTAGATATTAAGAGTGCGGAATGGAAAAAAGGTAGTGACGGATATTATTACTATAAAGGTGTAGTTAAGAATGGTATGAATGTGGTTTTATTTAATGAAGTAAAAATACCAGGAGAGTTAGGCAATAATGTAGCTGATAAAACTTTCAATATAAAAGTAGATGCAGAAGCTATACAGTCAGATAACTTTGAAGTTAACTTTGAAAGTGATACACCATGGGGGACAACACCTATAACAGCAGAAACTTATAAAGAACCTACTAAATAATAACGTAATTAAAAGTAAGAATATATTTTGAAAAATTTTATTATAATAGGTATTGATGTAATGAGAAGAAAAGCTGTTAAAAAAGTGTTCACTATATTTTTAATCAGTATAATACTTATATTTAATAAGTTTGATGTAACCTATTCACAAGAAAGTTTTGTTATTTATGATGATGAATCTAGTAAAATAGTTACTTTGGTAGGAGATGACTTGTTTTTAAACTTCAAGGAAGTATATCCAGGAGAAGTAAGAACACAAGAAATAAAGATTCATAACAAGAATAAAGAAACAATAGGTTTATATTTACGTGCAGAGTCAGCAGATAAAGATAAATTTGAAAGCAAAAAAGAGCAAGTTATATCTGAGGAGCTGATAGATTTATTAACTATTAAACTTACATTAAAATTAGAGAATGATGAAGAAAAATTAATTTATTCAGGAAGGTTATCAGGTGATACAGAAGGAAAAGAAAAAAATTTTGGAACAATGATTAATCCAATTTTATTAGGAGAATTTAAGAAGAATTCTAAAGCTAGAATATTGGCAGAAATATATGTTCCAGAAAGTTTAGGTAATAAATATCAAAATGTAACATCTAAGATAAAATGGATTTTTTCCTGTGACGTAAAGGAAAATTTGTATAGTAACAAAAATTATAATGTTGTTACTAATGATAGTATGAATATTATTATACCCTTCATATTCTGCATGTTAAGTGTTATAGCTATAATCTTATTATTCATAAGGAAAATTAAAAAATAATTTGTGTGAGGATAAAACTATCTCTATTAAGTAGAAATTACTTAAGGAGATAGTTTTATTATTTTGGTTAATAATAATATTTAAAGACTTATTTTTACAAAAAATATAAATTAACACTATAATCATGGGACAATTAAATACCATGCAGGATCATATTTTAATATAACTATATATATATGAGAAAATATACATAAGGTGTGTTGACATTTAGAAAAATAGATAATAGAATGGTACGTATAAGGGGTATTATGGAATCGAGTAAAAAACAAGTCATAATTATCATCATAATAATAATTAAAATAGAATATAGATTGTATTTTAAAGAGATAAATACATTAAGATATATAGTGGATAATTTATACTAAAAATATATTTACGAATATTAAAATGACAATAAAGAAAATTGAACGAAAGTAAAATAATTATTAGATAATAAATAGGATTAAAATTCGGAATATTCTGAAATAAGGTGGAAAGTATATCATTTTTAGATGAGATAGTTTGTTTATGTATGTAGAAATATAATATTTACTTTGAAAATGCTTTGTACATGATTAATAAAATATATATAGCTGAGAATTAATCAGTTTAAGGTTTTACTAATTATGTTCATATAAATTAATCACAGAAAACTTAAAGGGGGTGAAACGTATGAAAAAAGGTAGAAAAAAAATAGCTTTAATAATTGCATTAGGGTTACTAATTAATCTTGTATTAGGAAATGTATATGCTGAAAATATTACTTCATCTATTAAAAAGCATAATGCAAAAACAACCATTAATCCAGTAGTACAATCTATTGAAGGATTAGAAATTAATAAGGTAGTTAATAATGTTAAGGATTTTGACATACATAATCCACAGTATGATCTTACATTAACAGCTAAGATTAAGGCTGGGATAGAGAGTGGTAAACCTTTAGATATAGCTATGGTACTAGATAGGTCAGGAAGTATGAATGAAAGAATTACCAATACCTACGAGACTTCCGACATAGGTAAGAGAACTCCAAATATAAATGGAGAGTATTATGTCAATTTTTCAGGAGATTTGATAAATTATGAAAGAGTTTCTTATAATTCTAGTGCTGGAGTATGGGAAGCTGGTGGAAAATGGATTAAGTATCTTATGGGTGGAGCTGGTCAGTATGGAAAACATATTACTCCAGGAGGACAAACTATTGATGTTGAGTTTAGAGAGTTTTATGAGAAAACTCAATTTGATGGTAAAGATATATATACACCATGGATTAGGTATTGCATTAAGAGAGGGGATTTTATTCAACAAATTAATCTTCACTATGACAATGTTAATGATGAATCTATGTGGTATTACTTTGAAGGAGGATATGCTCATTATGTTACGCCAGAAAAGGGAGCAACAGGTGAAAATGATAGATATGAATTTTATGAGCTAAAAGAGGAAAATGTTAAAAAAATAGAAGTTCTAAAAAGAGAAGCTAATAAATTCATAGATGAAGTAGCAACTAAGAGTAGTGATTCCACTATTGATATTATATCCTTTGATACAGATGTTTCTAATGATACAAAGGGTTTTATTTCATTAGATTCTCAGAATAAGGTTAATAGTATTAAAGAAAAGGTAGATGCATTAACACCTATAAGTGCTACAAGTACAGATTTAGCACTAGCAGAAGCTTTAAATGCTATGAAAAGTTTACCAATAAATAATAATAGAAAAAGGGTAGTTGTTCTAATTACAGATGGAGAACCATCTAGAGGTAGCATAGAACCAGAAGAACTTATTAGAGATGCTTTGGTATATACTGATACTTTAAAGAGTCCAGAAGTTAACTCCTATATATATTCATTGGGAATATTCAGCGATGCTGAATTAGCTAATTTAAAAGCTCAACAGTTTATGAAGGATGCAGCAACTCCAGAAGATACTACTAGTAATCCTACTAAAAAATATTTCTTCAACTGTATGGGATCTAATTCTTTAAGTGGAGTATTTGATCAGATAATTGGAGAGATAGGATTAAACTTAGACAATAGCAAGGTAAAGGACTATATTGATCCTAAATTTGTTATTACTGAGGAAAGTAAAGCATTACTAATAAGCCAAGGTGCAGAGATAACTATGGAGATAATTGATGGTGTTAGTTATGAGGTTGTAATTTGGAATACAGATATAAAGCCTAACACAGAAGGTTTTACGGGAACTGTAACTATAAAACCAAAGGATTCAAGTGTCTATGGTACTGGGTTACCAACAAATATTGAGGGGGTATCCGCTGTATATGATAGCACAGGAGCTAATATAGGAAGTTTTCCATTACCTAATGTAGATATAGTAAATTTAGCTGATGAACTTCATCAAGAGAAAAAATCTATAAAGGTTGATGAATTTAATACCTCAGATCGAACTTACAAAATAACTTTAACAGCATGGACTACACTTCAAAAATTAGAAATTATTGACCCTAATACTGGACTTACGGACTATGGTGCAAGTGGAGTTAAGAATGCAACTGTAAAGGATTATCTAGATCCTAGATTTGAACCTACACAGAAATTCTTAGAAGATATTAAAGCAACACCAGATGTACAAGCCATACAGGATGTAAGTGGTAATTGGTGTATAGAATGGAGTAATCAATTTATACCTTACATGAAGGTAGATGATACAACCATAGCTAAGTGGTCTAAAGAGATTGAGGTAAGAGCTAAAGATGAATTTATTGGTGGAAATGATATTACAACTAATATTTCATCTATATCAGGTATATACAAAGATGATAACAAGTTAATTGAATTTGATAAACCAACTGTAAATGTACCGATTAAATTCAATGTTAGGGATAAAGAAACTACTATATTTTATGGAGAAAATGTTCCAACAACTGGTGTAGAAGAATTCATGTTTAATGCAAAGACTCCAGATTGCTTCTTAGGACAAGAGGAAACAGGAACCTTCCTTTATACATGGTTTAAGGAAGATGGAACAACATTAATAGGTAATATAAGTGATCTTTCTAAAATTAGTCCTAGAAATACTGAAGTATATAAGCTTAAGGTAGAATTCATACCTAATAAAATTGGTGATATTTCTCAAGGTTCTGGTGGGGGAATTAAGGTTGAAAACACTTCATCAATAGGAAGTTATACGGTAAATATTGTAAAAGGACAAGTTAACGCAATAAAAAAGCTTAGAGGTAGCGAAATTTGGTTTCCAAATGGAGATCCTATTTTTACATTTAAGTTAGAAAGATTAGATGAAAGAGATAATGTTGTGGAAGAACTTTATGATGTAGTAAGGTTTGAAAAAAATGATGTTATCATAGGTGATGAATATACTAGTAAATCAGTGAGCTTCCAAGGACTTAAAAAAGGAAAATACCGTTTGAGTGAGTCTCAGAATTTAAGGTATAACTTTGAAAGTAATGCTATTAATATTTTAAAACCTTGTAAAGGTGAGCAACTTGGAGAGAATTTAGTATTTTATGTAGGTTATGAGGATATCAACAATTCAACAACTAATTTAAGTAATAATGAAGGTGAAGGTATATTTATTAATCAGAAGGTAAGTGATAAGTACTTTACTCATACAGATGTGCTGAAAAATACTATTAATATTAAGAAATAAGTATTATCAGAAATTAGTATAATGCTTTAGGAGTATATTCGTGATAAAAAAAATATGTAATATAAGCTCAACGATTATTTTGATAATTATGATAACAATTGCAGGGATACTATTAATACCCAAAATTTTTGGATATGAAACCTATGCTGTTTTAAGTGGAAGCATGGAACCTAAATTTCCTATTGGAAGTATAGTTTTTGTAGATAGAATTAATCCAGAAGAAGTTAAAACTGATGATATTATAAGTTTTATATTATCAGGAAATGGAAAGGTTGCAACTCATAGGGTTATTGAAGTTAATTCATCAGAAAAACAGTTTATAACTAAGGGTGATGCTAATGAGTATGTAGATACTAATCCAGTTAATTTTACTGACTTAATTGGCAAGGTTAAGTTTAACGTTCCACTTTTGGGATTTATAGCTATTTATATAAAAACTAAATTGGGTATTTTTATAGGAGTAGGATTGATGCTTTTGTTAGGAGTGCTTAATTTTTTACCAGATTTATTAGAAAAGTAAAATTGTTGTGAATAAGAAATTACTCATAAAAATTTAGTTATTGTTGTGAATGAGAAATTATTCATGAAAATTTAGTTTAGGTTAATTTTATTTTATTTGATAGGTTATTAATTTAGGGAGGACGTAAATGAGGAATCAAGAAGGACGACGACAAAGCAGAAGAAGAGAGAGGAGAAGGAAAAATTCCTTATCCAAAATAGTAGCACTATGCTTAGTTTCAGCATTAAGTGTAGGTTTAACATATGCTTACTTAACAGATAAACAAACAGTTACTAATACACTTACAGTAGGAGATGTTAAGGTTTCTATAGAAGAACCAGAGTGGAGTAAGCCAGGGGCAAATCATGAAATTGCACCAGGTACTACTGTATCTAAGGATCCTAAGGTGACTAATACAGGGAAAAACCCTTGTTGGGTAAGAATAAAACTTCATTATGATGAGAATATACTTGAATTAATCGGAGTTGACAACATTGGTTGGAAAAAAGATGCTGACGGATACTACTATTACAATGAGGTAGTTCCTGTTGGAGGAGAAACATCTAGCTTATTTACTGAAGTTAAGATGAAGGAAACAGTTAAAGAAGAAAGTATTACAGAGGGAAAAGTTAACTTAATAGTAAATGCAGAAGCAGTACAGGCTAATGGATTTGGAACATATAAAGAAGCCTTTAAAGCAGCAGAAAGTGAACTTATAACTCCATAGTTATACTAAATTTTTATTTTATTTTATTATTTTACGGTTATTATTTAATATTTAGGAGGCAAACAATGAATAAGAAGAAAATTACAACAATGGTTACAGCTGTGGCTGTATGTGCAATGATAGCTATAGGTGGAACTTTAGCATGGTTTACAGATAAGGGTGAAGTTACAAATGTAGTTACTTTTGGAAATGTAGATATTAAATTAGAGGAAACTAAGAATGGAGCTTTACAGGAAGGTGGATTGACTTTCGATAATGTAGTTCCAGGAGATACACTTGCTAAGGATCCTACTATAACAAATATATCAGAAAATCAGTGTTATATACGTGCTAAGGTGACTTTTACAGGTGATTCAATTATTGATGGTACAGCTCTAGATATTGATTCTACTAAGTGGAAGCTTTGCAAGGATGGATATTATTATTATAAAGATGCATTATCTAAGAATGGCTCTGCACAATTATTTACAACTGTTACAATTCCAACGACCTTAGGGAATAGTGCAGCAGGCAAGACTTTCGATATAAAAGTTGAGGCTGAAGCTATACAAAAGGATAATTTCACATTTGACTGGAATAGTGAGACACCATGGGGAACTACTCCAATAACTGCTGAAACTTATCCAGTTCCAGTACCATAGTAAAAATTAAAAGTTATTAATAGGTTTTATACTGAATTTAACCTTTTTAAGTTTAGGATATTATAAAATCCTATTAGATAAGGAAGGGTCAAATGGAAAGTAGAAATATTAAAAAAATCACTACTATCTTAATAATTACTATTATGGCTATAGCAATTAACTTTACAAGAGTTTTTGCAGAGGATAGTAAAGTGATTTATGAGGATAATTCCAATAGGATAGTTACCTTGCCAGGTGATGACCTTTTTCTAAACTTTAAGGAGCTTTATCCAGGTGAGATAATAGAACAAAATATACAAATTTATAATAAAAACAAAAATATTATAGATTTGTATTTAAGGGCTGAAGAAGCGTCTGCAGATAAATTTGAAAATAAAGATTTGGAGAATTTATCTAAAGAATTGATCAATATATTATCACTTGAACTTACCTTAAAGTTAGATGGTGAAGAAGAGAAAAAAATTTATTCAGGACCGGCTTCAGGAATTACATCTGAAGAGAAAGATGATATAGGAACAATGACAAAGCCAATTTTGTTAGGTGAATTTAAAACAAATTCAAAGGCTGTAATAGTTGCTAAGTTATCTGTGCCTGAAAGTTTAGGAAATAAATATCAAAATTCAGAAGCAAAGGTGAAATGGGTTTTTTCTTGTGATGTTAAAGAAAATAAAGATTACATAGAGGATGAAAACACAGAAAGTGACAACGAAGCTAATAAAGATAAAGAACAGAATAAGGACAATGTTGTTACTGGAGATAATACATCTATGCTTATGAGTATAATTTTAATTGGAGTTAGTACATTAACTATAATTGTACTAGTTATTAAAAATCTACGTAATAAAAATAAATAAATTTTCAAAGAGGTTGTAAAAGTTTACTTTAATATATGAAGATAAAATTATATTAAGGTTTAAATAGTACAGCCTCTTTTATAAAATATATACTTTGCAATAGTAAATCTACATCATCGTAATTTATTATATATTAAATTTTTTTATCGTATAAAATATGAATGAAGTTTATTTAATGTAAGATATATATAATTTAGATAAGTATTAAATTTTATAAGAAACTTTGATATAATATTAATAATTATTTGAAAATACAAAATAATTAAAGCGTTATTAACTAAGGGGGAGTGCACTTTGAAGAATTATGGACCAATAAGTAACAAGATCAAGGGCATGTTACATGGAGCAGATTATAATCCAGAACAGTGGATAGATATGCCTGGAATTTGGGGAGAAGATGTAAGATTAATGAAGTTATCACATTGTAATGTGGTAGCAGTTGGAATTTTTTCATGGACTATGCTAGAGCCTGAGGAAGGAAAGTTTAATTTTGAATGGCTAGATGAAATCATGGATACTATGCATAAGAATGGAAATTATGTTATTTTAGCAACACCAACAGGTGCTAAACCAGCTTGGATGGCAAAGAAATACCCAGAGATTTTAAGAGTAACTGAAAATAGAATTAGAAATTTATATGGTGAGCGTCACAATCATTGTTATACTTCTTCTATCTATAGAGAAAAGGTTTCCATAATAGATAAAATGCTAGCTGAGAGATATAAGGATCATCCAGCTTTAATTATGTGGCACATTTCTAATGAATTTGAAGGGCAATGTCATTGTGAACTTTGCCAAGAAGCTTTTAGAAGCTTTTTAAAAGAAAAATATCATAATAGTTTAGAGGAATTAAATAATGCTTGGTGGGGTAAATTCTGGAGTCATACTTATACAGATTGGAGTCAAATAGAATCTCCAGCACCACATGGAGAGCCGGCATTACATGGATTAAATTTAGATTGGATGAGATTTGTATCACATCAAACTTTAGATTATTACAAACATGAGAGAAGTATATTAAAGGAGATAACTCCGGATATTCCTGTAACTACTAATTTCCATGATTATGTAGCTTTAAATAGAGGAATTGATTATTGGAAATTTGCTCCATACCTAGATGTAGTATCTTGGGACAATTATCCTTATTGGCATGGGGAAAGAAGTGATGCTCATGAAGGAAGTAGAAGAGCTTTCATACACGATTTGAATAGAGCTATTTTAAATGGAAAGCCATTTATGATGATGGAAAGTTCGCCAAGTTCAACGAATTGGCAACCAGTTGCTAAGTTAAGAAGACCAGGTATGCATGTTTTATCTTCACTTCAGGCAGTGGCTCACGGTTCTGATACAGTTCAATATTTCCAATGGAGAAAGAGTAGAGGATCTTCTGAGAAATTCCATGGAGCTGTTGTAGATCATTGTGGACATGAGAATACAAGAGTATTTAGAGATGTAACAAAGGTTGGAGAAATTTTAACTAAGCTTGATGAAGTAGTTGGAACTTCAGTAGAGCCAGAAGTAGCAGTTATATATGACTGGGAAAACTATTGGGCAATAGATGATGCTCAAGGGCCAAGAATTGAGAAAAAGGATTACTTTGAAACATGTCAATTACATTATAAAGCATTTTGGGATATGTCAGTTCCAGTGGATGTAATTAACATGGATTGCGATTTCTCAAAATACAAGGTTTTAGTAGCTCCTATGCTGTATATGATAAGACCAGGTGTTGGAGAAAGAATAGAAGAGTTCGTTAAAAATGGAGGAACTTTAGTTACAACTTATTGGAGTGGAATAGCTGATGAGAATGACTTATGTTTCTTAGGGGGATTCCCAGGACCACTTAGAAAAGTAACTGGTATATGGTCAGAGGAATTAGATGCATTATATGATGAAGATGTAAATTATGTAGAGTTTAGTGATAACAATGAAATAAATATGAGTGGGGAATATGAGGCTAGAATATTCTGTGATTTAATACATGCTGAGAGTGCAGAGGTTCTTGCAACATATAAAACTGACTTCTACAAAGGAATGCCAGCACTTACTTGTAATAAATTTGGAGAGGGAAAAGCATACTATATGGCATTTAGAAATAATCATGAATTCTTAAGAGATTTCTATAGAAGTCTAGCAAGAAAGATTGATTTAAATAAAGCCATCAAAGTAGAATTACCAGAGGGAGTTAATGCTCAAGTTCGTAGAGATGAAAATAATGAATTTATATTCTTAATGAACTTTACTGACGAAGTGAAAAATATAGATTTAAAAGATATGACTTTTATTGATATCATAGAGGAAAAGGAAGTATCAAAAGCTATAGAGCTAAATGAGTATGCAGTTAAAATATTGAAAGTAAAACAATAGTTTACTAAAATAATATTCATAGTCTTAGGTAGAACTTTAAGTTTATTTTTAGATCTGTTTTAAATGAAGGTTGATAATAGATAGTATAAAAGTGGACAAATTACTACTTGTCCACTTTTATTTTAAATCGCATTATACTAAGATTGCTATTTAAAATAAATAATAAACAAAGAAACAATACAGCTTACTTTGCTCTGAAGCTTTTTAAATATCGCCCTTCTCCAACAATATGCTTTGGTGATTCAACAAAACCTACTGTTCCTAGATACTCGTTGGTTAACCCAAAAATCTGATGCCATAACTCATTTGCTATTTCTTTTATATTTACTTCGTGTTTTATAGCTGTTAAGTCTGAAGTGCCGACTTCAAAACTTGAGAATAAATCTTTAACCACATCAAATATATCATTAAGAATAATTAATGATATCTCATCAATTATAGCTATATCTGGCTCTTTGATAATTGGTACTTCTAATCTAATAAAATTTGACTTCTCATCTATCTTCAAATAATTAAGTTCTATAAGAAATGTTGCAAGGTATTTTTCTGTATCTGTTAATTCTTCATAAATAACATTAGTGTCATGTATCTTAAGAATTAATTCTCCACACTGTTCTGAGATTTCTCTATTTTTTACATCTAAAATTTTTATATATGATAAATTTAAACTTTCATAATTAGTTGCATTTTCAAGGGATTGCTGAGTAATTCTAAATACTCTGTACATATCTTTTCTATTCCCATTTGAGTCACCAAAACTATTGAAATTAAATCTATTTGTTCTAAAATTATTACTACTGCATAGTAGATTATTACTATGGGATTCCACCTTCTTGCTGTCTTCATAAGCAATTACAATATAATCCCTATTTCCTGGTTGACTCTTTGATATGCAAAATAAATCCGTCTCGCTAAAATAATCAAATGCAGTTCCATCAAATATAGAATCGCAAATTATATGATATAAAAGCCTTTCTTTACTGAAAGTATTAGTACTTGTTAATCCTTTTATCTTACTATATATTAGTTCACTGTTATTAATAATTTTATCACCTATTATGTTTCCTATATTCTCTAGTTTTCTATCTAATATTACTAAATCTTTTTCTAAAAAGACTGGAAAGTTTACTTTATAAGTGTTATCTTTTACGTCAATTAAATTTATATTTTGAAGAGAATTTATTACATTCTTAAAATCGTCCTCTTCAATCTTCAATGTCTTAATTATCTCCTGATCTGATATTGTAAATGGCTTGTTTTCCGCAATAATATAGAGTATCTCTGAGGCATAAGTTTTACTACAAACATAATCGGGACAATATTCATCATATACCCCTATATCACCAAAATAATATAAATTCAACTTCTTATTCATTATTAATTTCTCCTTATAATTTAACACAATTGTTCAAAACTCTATATTAGTATTATGCATAATTTGTGGAAGATAACTTTAACGTTTATTCAAATAAAATCTATTTTAAATAAATATTAGATTTCTAATCTTAAATTCCTTAATCATAGTATAACTATGTGCTATGTTACCATGAACTATCAAATTTTTAGTTCTTACTATATATTTTTCCGTACTGAATGTATTCATCCATTTGTGCTACTATTTAAAACATAGCCTTATTTTTAAATAATAACCCTATAGGGTGGACCTTTGTATTGGCTACTCTATAGGGTATATTTTTAAGCATTAATTTTTAAGGATTATAATTTATAATACCTTAGAACTTAAAAGTTCTATGTCATTTGATAAGAATCCAGGTTTAACAGGCTCTTCTTTCATCAAATCTGTAGAAAGATATTTTTTGTTATCGTCAGAGAAGATTGTAACTACAACTCCATCTTTGTTTTCTAACTTATCAAGAGCTAAAACAGCACCAAGGAAGTTAGCACCAGAAGAAATACCTACAGCTAGTCCTAATTCTTTTGCAAGTTTTTGAGCCATTATAATAGAATCACCATCATCAACACTTATAACTTCATCTAAAGAATCTAGTTTTATTAAATCAGGTATAAATTCATCGGAGATACCTTGGATTCTATGATTACCAACTTTGTTACCAGTAGATAAAGTTGGAGAGTTAGATGGTTCTAATGGATGTAAATGAATTTTATTATTTTGTTCCTTTAAATAAGTTCCAATTCCCATAAGAGTTCCACCAGTTCCCACACCTGCTACAAGTGCATCTGGAGTTAAACCATGTTTATTTAGAGCATTATATATTTCAGGACCTGTTGTTAAATAGTTTGCTTCTGAATTATCTGTGTTAGAAAATTGAGAAGTTAAGAATATATTTTTTTGAGTTTTAGCAAGATCTTTAGTCATTTGGATACTTCCAATAAACCCGCCTTCTTCCTTGCTAACTAATCTTATATCAGCACCTAAGGATCTTATTATATTTTTTCTTTCATCACTCATCCAGTCAGGCATGTATATACATACTTTATTACCAACAACTCTACCCATTGCAGATATAGCTATACCAGTATTACCACTAGTAGCTTCAACTATTGTATCTTCTTCTTTAAGACGACCTTCTAGGTAAGCCTTTTTTATAATATGGAATGCCATTCTATCCTTAATACTTCCAGTTAAATTGTAGTATTCAAGTTTAGCATATACTTTTTTTAAGTTTCCTTTATGCATAAAAGATATTTCTATTAAAGGGGTATTCCCTATAAGTTTTGAAATATTATTTAATTTATCTTGGATTTTTAATTCTTTATTCAATTTAAAGACCTCCTCATTTTAAATATAACCATACAAAGTTAATTATACTAAATAATCCATTAATATACAAACAACCTTTATAATAATAGGACAGTGAAATAAATTTTGTATGTTATTAATCTATTTGATAATTTAAATGGAATTAAGTATTATTTTAAATGAATTATAAGGTGCTTATCTAAGTAATACAAATAAGTTTTAAGGTATTCACTTAAGTATTGGTATAGAGAAATTTTAATATATTTATCCAAGTAGTAAAAAAGGACAGTTATCTTAACATATGAAATAAGATTGGAAATTGATACTTAATAAAATAGATAGGTTTAAGAAATTGAAGGTAAATGAAAATTACATAAGATTAAAAAAAGAGGTTTACAATAGAAAAAAAAGGTGGTATTCTATTTTTAGAAAATTCAATAAATCTTCAGGGCAGGGTGTAATTCCCTACCGGCGGTAAAGCCCGCGAGCCGTTAAGGCAGATTCGGTTAGATTCCGAAGCCGACAGTAAAGTCTGGATGAAAGAAGGTTAATACTATTACGATAGTTTATTTGTTTAAATACTTTTAAGCAAAGAAGGTTATTTTGTATGATATGCTCTGGAATATTAATTATTTCAGAGCTTTTTTAGTACTAAGATATTAGTGAAGATAACTATTGTAAGAGTAGATTATATTAAAATATAAATCCATAATTTAATTAGCTGCAAATAAATAATTAGGACTGAAGCATAGTTTATGCTGAAGGTTATAAGAGTTCATTAGAGTGTTATTAAATTAAGTAATAAATAGATTTATATAAAGCCCTGAGTTATATACTCAGGGCTTTATATATTTTAAAGAAAAACTTAAAGGTTTTAAAGTCACTAAGTGTATTTTAAGCGATCTTAAGCAAAAAAGAATTGATAATAATAAAATAACTTTAATGCATAGGGTTTAATGAAAAATAATTTTATTATGGAGTTTGATTGATTATTTGAAAAATCAGGAGGGGAGAATATGGACAAAGAGTACATGAAACTAGCTTTGGAATTGGCTGAAAGAGGTAAGGGAAGAGTAAATCCCAATCCTTTAGTTGGAGCTATTATTGTAAAAGATAACAAAATTATAGGAGAAGGATATCATAAGTGTTATGGAAAAGCTCATGCAGAGGTTAATGCCTTTGAGAATGCTATAGAGAATGTTGAAGGAGCTACAATGTATGTAACTTTGGAGCCGTGCTCTCATTATGGTAAGACACCTCCTTGCGTTGAAAGAATAATAAAAGAAAAAATTTCAAAGGTAGTAATTGGTTCCTTGGATCCTAATCCTTTGGTTGCTGGAAGAGGGGTTAAGAGACTAAGGGAACATGGAATAGATGTTGAGATTGGAGTTTTAGAAGAAGAGTGTAAAAAAGTTAATGAAGTATTCATGAAATATATAGTTTCTAAGATGCCCTTTGTAGTTATGAAATGGGCAATGTCCTTAGATGGAAAGATAGCCACAGTTTCAGGGGATTCAAAGTGGATATCTGGGGAAAAGTCTAGAGAGAATGTGCATAACTTAAGAAATGAACTTAGTGCAATAATGGTTGGGGTAGAAACTGTAATAAAAGATAATCCTATGCTTACATGTAGAATTGAAAATGGTAGAAATCCTATTCGAATAATTGTGGATAGCAAGTTAAGAATTCCTATGGACTCTAATATTGTAAATTCTTCAAGCAATATTAGAACAATTGTAGCCACTACTGAGGAGGCATGTAAAGCTAAAGAAGAAGCTTTAAAAAGTAAGGATATAGTTATAATTCATACTCAAAGTCATGAGGAGAGAGTAGATTTAGAGGAATTAATGAAAATTCTAGGAGAGTTAGGGATTGATAGTATTTTATTAGAAGGTGGTGGAACTTTGAATTTCTCAGCTTTAAAGCAAGGTATAGTTGATAAAATTCAAGTTTATATAGCACCTAAAATAATTGGTGGAGAGAAAGCAAGGACACCGGTTTCAGGTAATGGTTTTGAATTAATAAGAGAGTGTGTGAAAGTAGAAAATCTAATATATAAGAAAATAGATGAGGATGTTTATTTAGAAGGATATATAGGGGGTAGGAAGTAGCGTGTTTACAGGAATTATTGAAGAAGTAGGGGTAATTCAAGGTGTAAAAAAGGGAGAAAAATCTTCTAAACTTTTAATTAAGGGCCATAAAATTTTAGAAGGCACTAATATAGGTGACAGTATCTCAACTAATGGTGTATGTCTAACGGCCTGCAATATATATGGATATGTCTTTGAGGCTGATGTTATGGCTGAAACTTTGAGAAGGAGTAATTTAGGTGATTTAAAAGTTGGGAGTAAAGTAAATCTTGAAAGAGCATTAAGTGCAAAGGGGAGATTTGGTGGACACATTGTAAGTGGTCATATAGATGGCACTGGAAAAATTGTTTCCTTAAAAAGAGAAGACAATGCTGTTTGGGTAACTATAAAAACAACAGAAGAAGTACTCAGGTACATTGTTGAAAAGGGGTCTATAGCTATAGATGGTATAAGTTTGACGGTGGCATATGTAGATAGCCAAACTTTTAAGGTATCTATAATACCTCATACTGGAGATGAAACTACTTTGCTTAATAAGGACTTAGGTGAAACTGTTAATCTGGAATGTGATGTTATTGGTAAATATGTTGAAAAGCTTTTAGGTATTAAAAAGGATACAAGTAGCAATAAAAGTGAGTCTATAAGTGAGAAGTTTTTAATAGAAAATGGATTTATGTAAGGAAATTAAGGAGGAGTTAAAATGAGTAAATTTAATAGTATTGAAGAAGCTTTAGTGGATATTAAGGAAGGGAAAATAGTTATAGTTATTGATGATCCAGATAGAGAGAATGAAGGGGATTTGTTGATGGCTGCAGAAAAGGTAACAGGAGAAGCTATAAATTTCATGGCCAAGTATGGAAGAGGACTTATATGCATGCCTGTGGAAGAGGAAAGATTAAGAGCATTAGAAATTAATCAAATGGTGTCACATAATACAGATAATCATGAGACTGCTTTTACGGTATCTATTGACCATATTGATACTACAACAGGGATTTCAGCTTATGAGCGAGCTTTAACAATTGAAAAGCTATTAGATGAGAAAAGTAAGAAGGAAGACTTTAGAAGACCAGGACATGTATTTCCTTTATTAGCCAAGAATGGTGGAGTTTTAAAGAGGGTTGGACATACTGAGGCAGCAGTAGATTTAGCAAAGTTAGCTGGATTGAAGCCTGCTGGAGTAATATGTGAGATTATGAATGATGATGGAACTATGGCTAGAACTCCACAGCTTATGGAATTTGCTAAGGAACATAATCTTAAAATCATAACAATAGCAGATTTGGTTAAGTATAGAAGAAGTAAGGAAGAGTTAGTTGAAAGAGTAGTAGAAACTAAGATGCCAACTAAATATGGAGATTTTAAAATATATGGATTTATAAATAAATTAAATGGAGAGCATCACGTAGCTTTAGTTAAGGGGGAAATTAATGGGGACATGCCTATTTTAACAAGAGTTCATTCGGAATGTTTAACAGGTGATGCCTTAGGATCTAAGAGATGTGACTGCGGAGATCAGTATGATGCAGCTATGAAGAAAATTGCAGAGGAAGGCTGTGGAATACTTCTTTATATGAGACAAGAGGGACGAGGAATTGGACTTATAAATAAATTAAGGGCTTACGAGCTTCAAGATCAGGGCTTTGATACTGTAGAAGCTAACTTAAAGTTAGGTTTTCCAGCAGATATGAGGGATTATGGCATCGGGGCACAAATTCTTAAAAATTTAGGAGTAAAGAAATTAAGACTTATGACTAATAATCCTAGAAAAATAAATGGATTATCAGGATATGATATTGAGATTGTGGAAAGAGTACCAATTCAAATGAGTTGCAATGAAAAGAACAAATTTTATTTAAAGACAAAGCAAGAAAAGCTAAATCACATGCTTAATTATTAAGAAATTTTAGAACTACTAATTTACTTATTAAAGAATAATAAATCTTTAAGTTAGCAGTATTAAGTGTTAATTATATTTAGCAAATCAAAAATATAAATTTAAAGAGGATATGGAGGAAAATTATTATGAGAATATTAGAAGGAAATTTAGTTGCAGAAGGGTTAAGAGTAGGTATTGTAGTTGGAAGATTTAACGAATTTATTGGATCTAAGTTATTAGGTGGAGCTTTAGATGGATTAAAAAGACATGGTGTAGAAGAAGAAAATATAGAAATTGCATGGGTTCCAGGAGCTTTTGAAATACCATTAATAGCTAAAAAAATGGTTAAGACTAAGAAATATGATGCTGTAATATGTTTAGGAGCTGTAATAAAGGGATCAACTCCTCACTTTGATTATGTGTGTGCAGAGGTGTCAAAGGGGGTAGCTACAGTATCTTTAGATTCAGAGGTACCTGTTATATTTGGAGTATTAACAACTGATAGTATTGAACAAGCTATTGAAAGAGCAGGAACAAAAGCAGGAAACAAGGGATATGATGCAGCTGTAACAGCAGTAGAAATGGCTAACTTAATTAGAGAATTTTAGGCTTATGGATAATGTAAAGAGCATTATATTTGATTATGATGGTACATTACACAATAGTATAAAGATATATGCACCTGCTTTTAGAGGTGCATATGAGTATTTAGTAAGTAGAGGATATGTTGAAGAAAGAATTTGGAAAGATGAAGAGATATGTAAATGGCTAGGTTATAGTAGTAAAGATATGTGGAATAACTTTATGCTTACTTTACCACAAGAGGAAAAGGATAAGTGTAGCAAAATCATAGGAGAATCTATGGTTAAGGCCATAAATGAAGGCAAAGCTGAGCTATACAAAGGAAGTATAGAGATCCTTGAGTATCTTAGAGGTAAAGGGTTTAATCTCATATTTTTAAGCAATTGTAAAATAGAATATATGAATAACCACATAAATAAATTTAAGTTAGATAGATACTTTCATAGATTTTATTGTACAGAGCAATACGGATTTATACCCAAATATGAAATATTTGATTTTATAAAGAAGGAAAATAGAGGAGAGTATTTAGTAATTGGTGATAGATTTCAGGATATAGAAATTGCTAAAATAAACAAATTAATTTCCATAGGGTGTAAATATGGATATGGGAATTGTGAAGAGTTAAAAGAGGCTGATTTTCTTATAGAAAATATACAGGATTTAAAGTCATTAGTTAAATAAATTGGAAATAAGTACTGGCAATTTGGGAAATTATGAATACAATGAGAGTGTAATCAGAATTAAAACTTAATAAATTTTTGTAGGTGAGTAATACTTTATATTCTAATCCCTTGCTTAAGCATTAAGCTTATCGAGGGATTTTATTATGTTATCCTTAGTGATTATGGTATATAGGGTAAAGAATAATATAAATATAGATAAGAACAGATATATATAGGTATGAGAAGATATAAGAAAGAGACTATTACTTAAATTTTACTTTAAGTAATAGTCTCTTTAAAATTTACGTTTAAGTATCAAAATAATTTTTAGTACTTTGAAGCTTGTACAGTACTAACGAACTTCTTCAATAGATTTTACTACAGTATGATTAATTGGTGTCCATTCAATCTTCTTAAATAATGCCACTATTGAAATAGGGATATATGTGAAGATGAATACTGGAAAAGTAAATGTATATAAAATCTTTTTAAATGGTGTACTGTTTATTTGATCCCATTCTGTAATTGTAGTAAGTAAACCAAATGCATATAGTACAATGTAAAAATTAAAGAATGAAATAAGGATTGCTCCTAGTGTAGTTGGTATTATTTTTGGTGAAGCTGTTAGACTAAATATACCGTATATTAGACAAGATAAGTTAAAAAGAATACTTGTCAATGTAACAAATATAGCTGGTGTTATAGTCATAAACATATCATATGCAGAAAAACAATGTTTCTGGAATGTTGTTTTCACTAAAGATAAACCGTATTTACCAAACACTTGATAGAAACCTTTTGACCAACGAAGTCTTTGATTCCATGATTGTTCAAAAGTACAAGGTTGCTCATCATAAATTTTTGCATTACCACAATATCCTATTGTTTCACCATTAATAACACTATCAATAGAGAACTCAATATCCTCAGTAAGCAAGTGATATTTCCAACCTTCATTCTTGTTTATTATATCACTATGAACTAAGAATCCAGTACCAGAAACAGCACAACTTGTGTTTAATAGCATTCTAGGATTATTAAGGTATTTAGCTTCACGTAAAAACCATAATGAATATCCAGCAGAAATCCAGTTGGAATCATAGTTCTTAGAGTTTCTATAGCTAGTTAAAATTCTATAACCACTATCAAACATTTTATTCATTTCAGCGATATAATTTTCATCAAGTAAGTTATCAGCATCAAATATAAAATAACCTTCGTAATTTGCATCACTGTATTGAGTTGCAATAGTTTTAAAAATAAAATCTAGAGCATACCCTTTTCCTACAAGTTCTTTGTTGTTACGCTCGTAAACAATTGCGCCAGCTTTTCTAGCTACTTCAGCAGTATTATCAGTACAATTGTCAGCAATAACAAATATATCTACCAACTCAGATGGGTACTTTTGATTTTTAATACTTTTAATCAATTCACCTATTACGGCACTCTCATTTCTAGCTGCTGTAATTACTGCATATTTATGTAACTTCTTTGGCGTAAGTTCTTTTGGTTTTTTAAATAGAGCTACAAATGCATAAATGATTTGATATGAGTAGCATACTGTGAACAATATAAAAATCACAAAATTAAAGTTGTTAATAAATGATAACAAAGTTATCCCTCCTAAAAGTAATGTGCCATCATAAAAGATGCAAATAACTTTTGCTTTAAATTATTAATATAAACAATAAAGAAAATATCATCTTTGCGAAAAGAGATATTTAGCATTTAATATTATAGCATCAATTTTATAAAATACAATTATATTTTTATTTAATACCTCTATCAAAACATATAAATTCCAAAAATAGTAATTATTTTTGAAATTATAGAGGTACATATATAAATTTTAGTATAAGACTAAAGTAATTATAACAAATACTTTTTAAAGTTTTATGAAGAAAATCTTAAAAAAATCTTTAGATTTCATTATAAGTTTAAAAAACAATACTTATAAACTATGTTAATTCAAATATAAGTAATATAGGAATAACCTTTATACTAGATATGTGTATATTAAAAAATGCATGTATCATAGTACGATATACTTTAGATACATAGGATGCTATACACAATAGTTATTATAAAGCAAAATGAACTATAATTAAAGTACAAAGAATAAGAGGAAAATAGATGAAATTCTGTGTAATACTACAAGAATATACATAAATCAATTGAAAATATTAGAATATGCTTGTATATAGCATCATATATATGAAAATAAATAAAAAGTATTATTTATCATCTTTACAGTAAATTAGTAAATTCATAATAGTTGCTACACTAATATAGTAGCATTAAAACTAGAATTTTAAAATAATTGTAATTAATCTTAATAAAATCTTTAGTTTTATATAAACTTTAAATTTAAAATTTACAAGTATTATAAAATTATTAGTAATTACATTTTTACAGGAGAAGTATTATTTTCTACAATTGGATTCTCTCTTATATGTATTTAAATAAGAAATCTTTGATTTAACAGAGATAAGCCTTATTTTTGAATAAATTACACTGTAAAGAAAGAGATTCTACTTCTAATTTATATTAATAGTTTATTTTAAACATATCTTATTTAAAATTGAATAATGGTTTAATTTATAAATTTTATGTTATAAAAGTAAGGATATAGATAAAAATAATCTATTAATAGTTTATAATATTATTTATATACAAAGAATAATGTTATGCACTTGTAGGAGGAAAAAAATTGAGAGAATATAATATTTTAATTGTTGAAGATGAAGAAGAAATAGCAGTTGCTATAGAAGCTTATTTAAATAATCAAGGATACAATGTATTTATAGGGGGAAATGGTATAGAAGGTCTAGAAATACTAGAAAAGCAGCAAATACACTTAGCTATAGTTGATATTATGATGCCTAAGATGGATGGTATAACTTTTACTATGAAGTTAAGAGAACACTATAATTTTCCTGTAATAATGCTATCTGCTAAATCAGAAGAAGTGGATAAAATTATGGGGTTGAATATAGGTGCAGATGACTATGTAACTAAGCCATTTAGACCACTAGAGCTTTTAGCAAGAGTAAATTCTCAGTTAAGAAGATATACGAAATATCTTAATATTGAAAAAGAAGAATTTACAAAACAAAATATATTTGTAATTGGCGGTTTGGAGTTGAATATGGATACAAAGGAGGTTACTTTAGATGGAAAACTAGTAAAAACAACTCCAAGTGAATTTAAGATATTAGCATTGCTTATGAGAAATCCTGGAAAAGTATTTTCAACGGATGAAATTTATGAAAAGGTATGGAATGAGCATGCAATAAATACTGATACTATAATGGTTCATGTAAGAAATATAAGAGAGAAGATAGAGATAAATCCTAAGAATCCAAAGTATTTAAAGGTAGTATGGGGAGTTGGATATAAAATTGAAAAACAGTAAAAAGAGATATTTAAGCAATATAGTTATTGCTATTACATTAGTTATGTCAGCTTTCATTATGTGTTCTGCTTATGACAATATAGAATATATAGCAAATAAGGATGGATATAATGTTTTTGAAAGTAAAGAGTTTTCAAATGACATATATAGAGTAAATAATATTTTGTATTACAACCTTAAAAAATCTGAGGCAGATTATGACTTAACACCCTCTGATATTTTTTTAGATTTATCTAAGATTCCTACTAAGGAAGAAAAAGAAAAACTTCAAAAAAGTTTAAATCAATTTGATATAGAAGTTGAGAAAGATGAAAAAAGGTTGGAGAATGCTTTAAGAAATTTAGAGTATTATGTTATAAATAAAAATAGCAAAGCAAGTGATACCAATAGTAAAAATCAGCTATGGGATTTAATTAATGAAGACAATAAAGACTCAGTTCAAAAATTAAATGAAATTTATGATTTTTATGTGGTAATAGATTATGACGAAAGAGGATGGATGTCTATAAAAGCTATTCATGGTAGTAATAAGGATAAACTTACTTATGAATTGACACAATTAGAAAATCAGGCAATTTATAGTAGTTCAGTTTATAGTCAATATATAGCCACTGATCCTATAAAAGATACTACATATGTATATGCATTGCCTAATGAATTAGAGTATATAGATTCCATATCTTCCTATGTTAAGGGAGAGAAGATATGGGCTTATAGAATAGCTTGTAGTTCTTTTATTAATGTAGCTATGATTATGATTCTTGCTTTATCATTAATAATACCATATAAATATTCAAAGGAATTAATTTGTTTTGATAAAATTTATAAAATTCCCTTTGAACTTAATATAGCAATAGTTTCTTTAGGAGTCATGTTTATAATGCTTGCTCCTCAACACTTAATCATGCAAAGTGTTGGTGGTAAGCTTGAATGGTATTTTGGAGTAAGTATAAAAGGTATTAGTTTAGAAACTAGAACAATATATATACTTAACTTGATTTATTGGACAATATGTTTTACAGCAATTTTTATCGGAGGAGTATTATTAAAAGCGATATGGAATACGGGAGTTAAAACTTATATAAAAGAAAAATGTTACACATATAAGGGAATAAAATATGTAATAACAAGAATTAAAAAATGTTTCAGTGAAATTAAGAATATAGATATACGAAGTAAAAATACAAAAAAAATAATTGTTATATTAACTCTAAACTTATTAGTATTAATTTTAATTAGTGGAATGTGGTTTTGGGGAATAATAGTTGCTATAGTATACACAATTATATTGTTTGTTAAAGTAAAACAATATTCAAATGATGTGGGTCAAAAATATAATAAACTATTTCAAGCTACTAATGAGATAGCGGCTGGAAATTTAGATGTTACTATTGGAGAAGATTTAGGAGTATTTGAGCCTTTTAAAATAGAGGTTGAAAGTATTCAGATGGGACTGAAAAAGGCCTTAGACAAAGAAGTTAAAAGTCAGAAAATGAAAACAGAGTTAATATCTAATGTATCTCATGACTTAAAAACACCTTTAACTTCTATTATAACTTATGTAGATTTATTAAAGGATAAAAATCTTCCAGATGAAAAAAGAGAAAGATATTTATCAGTTTTAGAGAGAAAGTCTCAAAGGTTAAAGGAATTAATAGAAGATTTATTTGAAGTAAGTAAGGCTACAAGTGGTGATATAAGTCTCAATATAATAGATGTAGATGTGGTTTCATTAATGAAGCAAACATTGCTAGAGTTAGATGATAAAATAAATAAATCACAACTTCTTATTAGAAAAAACTTCTCAAGTCCTAAAATTATATTACCTTTAGACAGCCAAAGAACCTTTAGGGTATTTGAAAATCTTATAATAAATATAACTAAATATGCCATGAAAGGCACAAGGGTATATATAGATATTCAGGATACTGATAATGAGGTTGTGATAGTTCTAAAGAACATGGCTGATGTAGAGATAGATTTCAATGTAGATGATATAGTTGAAAGATTTGCAAGAGGTGATAGGTCTCGTAACACAGAAGGCTCAGGTTTAGGATTAGCAATATCTAAAAGCTTCGTTGAATTACAAGGTGGAAGCTTTAACATAGAAGTAGATGGAGATTTATTTAAGGTAATAATGGTATTTAATAAAAATAGAATGATTAGAAATAAGCAATAACTAGGAAGGTTATATAAATAAGCTAGCTTTGAAAAGTGAAATTATTTATATAACCTTCTATATTTTTAGATAAAAAATCAATCTATAAAAATTTAAATTTTAATTCATGTGAATTTTAGCTAATTTATTATGCAAAGTAACACACTCATTTTCAAAACAACTAAGTGTAAACATACTACGGGTAATGAAAATTTATGGAATATAGGGTTGATATAAATTTAATTTAAAGATATGGAAATACTAATTTAGAAAAATGAAAGGATGGAAAATAAATTATGAAACATAGAATTTTAGTGAGTTTAATAGCAATAACTTTAAGTACAACCTTAGTAGCATGTAACAAGAATGATGTAGATCAAAATAAGGTCTCTATTAATGAAAGAAACAATGAAACAAAAGATAATATAAAAACTCAGGATACAGTAGAAGCTGAGTTGAAAAGTATTGTATCACAAAGCTTAAATAGGTACTTTGATATAGATATAAACAAGGAAGATATGGATTACTCTATTAAAAATGAGTCACAGAAAGAAGCAGATAAGATTACTGAGGAGTTTGATGATTTGCAGGAGTTTTACATTGAAGCAAGACCTAAAAATTCAGATAATCAAATTATAAGAGTTGAAATGAAATATGATACTTTAAGTAAAAATGTAGAATATATAAATTTGGAATTTAAAGTTGAAAATAATACTGACAAAGTAAGTGAAGAAGACGTGAAGATTATGGCTGAAAAGTTTTTAAGAGATAAAGCCTTAGTAAGTAGAGAAACTGAGCTAAGGTTTGATAAAATTGAGACAACTAAGGATTATATAGAAGTTGAATTTAAATATATTATAAAAAATCAAGATGAAGAGATTAAAGTTTTTATAGATAAAAGAAATAACAGAGTTAAGGGTTTTGATATAGATTAAAATATACTGTAGAGTACAAAAAAACTAATAAATAATAATTATTATTACTTAATAGGTGTTGACAATAAAATAAAAGCGTATATAATAAATATTAAGAAGTTCAAAAAAATACTAAAAATAGTAATAAAGTAATTGAATTTACATTATTTTAGAGTAAAATGAAAATAACAATAAAAAAATACAAAAAAAGACGGGAGGAGAGATAGCAGTGAAAAAATTTGTATGTACAGTATGTGGCTATATACATGTAGGAGATAATCCTCCAGAAGTATGTCCTTTATGTAATGTAGGACCTGAATATTTTAAAGAAGTAGAAGAAGATAATAATGAAGAAGTTAGTAATAATATTTTAGATAAAGTTCAATATAAAAGGTTTATAGTTGATAATAAGGAAAAAGAAAATGATGTAGTTACATCTTTTTATTTAAAACCTGTAACTAAAGAGAAGTTAGTTTCTCATAAGCCAGGGCAGTTTATATCAATTAAACCTATAAAAGAGGAAGAAAAATCAGAAGAGGTTAGACAATATTCATTATCTATGAAACCTGGAGAAGATTTTTACAGAATAAGTGTAAAGAAAGAAGATAAAGGCTTAATATCATCATATTTACATGATAAAGTTAATGTAGGAGAAGAAGTTTATATAACTGATCCTTTAGGTACTTTTGTTTTAAAAGATAGCAATAAACCATTAGTATTTATAAGTGCAGGTATTGGTATAACACCAGTAATGTCTATGTTATATGAAGCATTAGATAAAAATAGAAAAGTTATTTTTGTGCAAGTTGTACAAAATTCTAAACTACAAACTTTTAAGAAAGAAATTAAAAACTTAAGCAATGAAAATAATAATTTAAAAACAGTAATTTTCTACGGTGATCCATTAGAAAGTGATAAATTAGGTGTGGATTATGATATTAGTGGAAGAATTACTCAACAGTGGATTAAGGATAATCTACCTAAGAATGGAGATTTTTATTTCTGTGGTCCATTAGGATTTATGAAATTAATATATGATAGTTTAAAATCAATGGATATTGAAGAAGAATCAATAAATTATGAAATGTTTGGACCATCAGCTAATCTTGCTAACATTTAGTTAGCTATATGATAAATGTTAAATATCTCTCTAATTTTAGAGAGAACTTATTTAAATGTGGAAGGGGACGATTTTATGTTAAGTTTAAAAGGAACAAAAACAGCAGAAAATTTATTAAAATCATTTGCAGGAGAGTGTCAAGCTAGAACTAGATATACTTATTACTCAAGTATAGCTAAGAAAGAAGGATATGTTCAAATTTCCAATATATTTATGGAAACTGCTGAGCAAGAAAAAGAACATGCAAAGAGATTTTATAAATTCTTAAAAAATGATTTTGTTGATGAGGCTATAGAAATAAATGCAGCATATCCTGTATCTTTTCACCAAGAAACAGCTAAAAATTTAAGAGCAGCAGCAGCAGGTGAAAATGAAGAGTGGTCTCATGATTACCCAGAGTTTGCTAGAATAGCTAAAGAAGAGGGATTCCAAGAAATCGCTACAGCTTTTGAAAGAATATCAGAAGTTGAAATGAGACATGAAAGAAGATATAGAAAATTACTAGGAAATATTGAAAACGGAACAGTATTCAAAAAGAGTGAATCAGTATTATGGAAATGTAATAACTGTGGATATATAGCAGAAGGTTTTGAAGCACCTACATTATGTCCAGCTTGTGCACATCCTCAAGGATACTTTGAAGTATTTGTTGAAAACTATTAAAATATAAATTTAATTAACATATAATAAGGGGATTTAACCATGTTGAATTATGGTTAAATCCCTTTGTTGTTTAATGGAAATTTAAGAGTGATTAAAAAATATTTTAAAACATTTCAATTAATGCTGAAAAGTAGGAGAAGTATAGTTATAATAGAGGTAGTAAATTTAAAAAGTTATATTCCCCCTTATATATTTTAGAGGTTCATTGCATAATAAATTATTGTAATTAAGATTAAGGGATTTAATTTCTAAAGCAATATTCTACATTTATATTAATACTTGTATGTATTATAGCTATATAAGGAGTGTTATCCCTAAATAGAATAAAGAGTGTTTATTAGAAAATAAATAATAATTAACTGAATATATAATTGTGGGTAAGAAAAGTGAAGGGAGGATTTAGTGGGAGTTTTGAACTTGGTATAATCTCACTAAAGATAAAAATGGAGAAAGAGTTTATTGTTGAGGGTGGATATGGAAAAGCATTTACTGTTTTAAAGGATAGGTATTTAACTATAGAAGTTTTAGAGGGAAGCCAAGTGGTAGATTTTATGTTTTTTAGAGAAGATAACATAAAAGAAAGTTTCTCTTCAACTAAAACTAAGACTAAGAAGTATAGTTCAAGTATTACTATAGGAGATACTTTAGTAAGTAATATGTGGAGACCAATGGTTGAAATTGTAGAGGATACAGTTGGAACTCATGATTTAAATATGGCAGCATGTAATGATGAATCTTATACTAGCTTAGGAATAAAGAATCATAGATCCTGTGAAGAGAATTTTAGAGAAAACTTAAAACCATATGGAATTAAACCATGGGATATTCCAGATCCACTTAATTTATTTCAGAAAACGGTTATTGATAGTACTGGTAAGTGGGAAAGAATAGATTCAGTTTCAAAGGCTGGAGACCGCATAACATTTAAGTTTTTAAAGGATTGTATTTGTGCAATATCAGTATGTCCATATGATATGAATGGGTTTAATGGAGGAAAAGCAACTCCTGTTTTAGTGAAAATATACAAATAATAAAAAGGTATGCTAAAAGTTTTAGCATACCTTTTTCATGTTTAATAAGATAATTTTTAAAATTAAAATTTTAAGTTCAACTTTAATAAGTCAGATTGAGGAAAAGATAAATTACAATAGGAAATTAATCTGAACACAATCTTAACATGGAGCTACATATACTTAACCCTATCTTTATACAGAAAAATATATAATAGCACATATAAAGTACTTATGGGGGGAGTTAATAATGAAAATGCTTTTAGGAATTTCAGCATTTATGGCTTTAGGGCTACTAATATATCTTTTTTATGTATTATTTAGAGGTGAAAAAATATGAGTCATATAGTTATACAAGATATTATTTTTTTTATTATTCTTATAGGAGCAGCTGTACTTCTTGGAAATTATATATACAAAGTGATGGAGGGGAAAAAGGTATTTTTGACTTCAATCCTTTCTCCAGTAGAGAAATATATATATAAATTAATGGATGTAAGTGAAGATGATGAAATGGATGCTAAAAAATATGCTATATCTGTTTTAGCTTTTAGCGCAATTGGATTTTTAATTGTGTTTTTACTTCAGATTCTTCAAGGAGGGCTAATTTTAAATCCTGAGGGATTATCAGGAACAAGTTGGCATTTAGCATTTAATACTGCTGCAAGCTTTGTAACTAATACCAATTGGCAAGCCTATGCAGGAGAAAATACTTTATCGTATCTTACACAATCCCTTGGCTTAGGTGTACAAAACTTTGTATCAGCAGCAACAGGTATTGCAGTATTATTTGCTTTTATAAGGGGTTTTATAAGAAAGGAAAGCAAGACTATAGGAAACTTTTGGAGAGACTTAGTAAAGACTACTTTATATGTATTAATTCCTTTAGCTACAGTTTTTTCAATAATACTAGTTTCTCAAGGTGTAGTTCAATCCTTAGATGGATATAAAGAGGTTGTAACAGTTGAAAATAAGGAAACACAAGTAATACCTATAGGACCAGCAGCAAGTCAAATAGCTATAAAACAATTAGGAACAAATGGCGGTGGTTTCTTTGGAACTAACTCAGCATATCCTTTAGAAAATCCAACACCATTGACTAATATGCTACAGGTAATATCAATATTATTAATACCTACAGCTCTTTGTTTTACATTTGGAAGAGCAATAAAGGATAAAAAGCAAGGAAAGACCTTGTTTAGAATAATGTTAGTAGTATTTATAGTAGCTTTAATTGCAATTACTTGTAGTGAACAAATGCTAGGTTCTCAATGGAAGGGTGTTGCATTATCAGGAAACATGGAAGGTAAAGAAATAAGAAATGGTATAGGTTCATCTGCACTTTGGTCTACAGCTACCACAGCTGCATCAAATGGATCAGTAAACTCTATGCATGATAGCTTAACACCATTAAGTGGACTAGTTACTATGTTCTTAATGCAAATAGGCGAAGTAGTATTTGGAGGAGTTGGATGTGGATTATATGGAATTATAGCCTTTGTAATATTGACTGTATTCATAGGGGGATTGATGGTAGGTAGAACCCCTGAGTATATAGGAAAAAAAATAGAACCTTTTGATATGAAAATGGTGTGTTTAGTTATTTTAGTTCCACCATTACTAGTATTACTAGGTAGTGCTATTACAGTATGTATGCCACAGGTTAATTCATGGTTAAGCAACAGTGGGCCACATGGATTCACAGAGATTTTATATAACTTTTCATCAGTAGCTGGAAACAATGGTAGTGCCTTTGCAGGCTTTAATGCTAACACTGTATATATGAATCTTATATCAGGAGTAATTATGATATTAGCACGTTTTATTCCTATGATATCCATTATATATATGGCTGGAAATTTAGCTAAAAAGAAAAGTGTAGCAGTAAGTGATGGAACTTTAGATACTGGGAAAAATTCCTTTGTGATACTTGTAATTGGCATAATTGTATTGGTGGGAGCATTAAGTTTCTTACCTGCTTTAGCATTAGGGCCTATAGCAGAGTTTTTTATAACTATATAAGAGAATCTGAGAAAGAGGTAAATTTATATGAAGAATTCAAGTTCAAATAAAAATATATTTATTGATGCAATAAAACAATCTTTTGCTAAGTTAGCACCTAAGACTCAAGTTAAGAATCCAGTAATGCTAGTAGTTTATCTTGGAGCTATATTCACAACTATTCTTTATATACTTGCTTTAATTGGAGTTAAGGATGAAAGTGCAGGATATACTTTGAGCATTGCTTTAATACTATGGTTCACAGTGTTATTTGCTAACTTTGCAGAAGCTATTGCAGAGGGAAGAGGAAGAGCACAAGCAGATAGTTTGAGAAGTTCACGTAAAGATGTAAAAGCTAAAAAACTTAAAGCTCCTAATTTTGATTCAGATTACACAGAAATATTATCAAGTGAATTAAAACTTGGAGATGTGGTACTTGTTGTTGCTGGGGAACAAATTCCTATGGATGGGGAAGTTATTGAGGGAGTTGCCTCAGTAGATGAAAGTGCTATAACTGGGGAATCAGCTCCAGTTATTAGAGAATCAGGTGGAGATAGAAGTGCAGTTACAGGGGGAACAACTCTAGTATCTGATTGGCTAATTATAAGAATTACTGCAGAGGCTGGAAAGAGCTTTTTAGATAAAATGATTGCTATGGTTGAAGGTGCAGCAAGAAAAAAGACTCCAAATGAAATTGCACTTCAAATATTATTAGTAACCTTAACAATTATATTTTTAGTAGTTACAGCTACTTTATTACCTTTTTCAAGATTTATAAGTAATGAAGTAGGATTAGGTTCACCAATATCCCTAACTAATATAATAGCATTATTGGTATGCTTAGCTCCAACAACTATAGGGGCACTACTTTCTTCCATAGGAATTGCAGGAATGAGCAGACTTAATAAAGCAAACGTATTAGCAATGAGTGGAAGAGCTATAGAAGCTGCTGGTGATGTTGATGTACTTTTATTGGACAAAACAGGAACTATAACATTAGGTAATAGACAAGCATCTGAATTTATAGCATTAAATGATATAACAGAAGAAGATTTAGCTAATGCAGCTCAATTATCTTCAATAGCTGATGAAACAGCAGAAGGAAGAAGTATAGTTATTTTAGCTAAAGAAAAGTTTGGTATTAGAGGACGTGACCTTTCAGACATGGATGTTGAATTTATAGAATTCACAGCTAAGACTAGAATGAGTGGGGTTAATTATAAGGGCAATGAAATTAGAAAGGGAGCAGCAGATGCTATTAAGGCATACGTTGAGCTTAATGGAGGAGTATATCCAGAGAAGTGTGAAGATATAGTTAAGAAGGTTGCTAATATGGGGGGAACACCTTTAGTTGTAACTAAAAATTTCAAGGTAATGGGAGTAATTTTCTTAAAGGACATTGTTAAAAATGGAGTAAAAGAGAAATTTGAGGATTTAAGAAAAATAGGAATAAAAACAATAATGATAACTGGGGATAATGCTATGACAGCGGCTGTAATAGCAGCAGAAGCAGGAGTTGATGATTTTATGGCTGAAGCTACCCCAGAAGCAAAACTTAAATTAATAAGAGATTATCAATCTAAGGGACATCTTGTTGCAATGACTGGTGATGGAACTAATGATGCTCCAGCATTAGCACAAGCCGATGTAGCTGTAGCTATGAATTCAGGTACTCAAGCTGCTAAGGAAGCTGGAAATATGGTTGATTTAGATTCAAGCCCAACAAAATTAATAGAAGTAGTTAGAATAGGTAAGCAACTATTAATGACAAGAGGAGCCTTAACAACATTTAGTGTTGCTAATGATGTAGCTAAATATTTTGCTATAATTCCAGTTTTATTCTGTGGAATTTTCCCAGAACTTATGGGATTAAACTTTATGAATTTAGCAAGTTCTACTAGTGCTATATTATCAGCAATAATATATAATGCATTAATCATAATTGCATTAATTCCGTTATCTTTAAAAGGTGTTAAGTATAGAGAGATGTCTGCAGATAAATTATTATGGCGCAATATGCTTATATATGGTGTTGGAGGATTAATAACCCCATTTATAGCTATTAAAGCAATTGATATTATATTGACAATATTTAAAATCGTGTAGGGAGAGAATGTAAAATGAAGAAGGGCATGAAAAAAACTTTAAGGGCAGCTTTGGTATGTATTATTATTTTGAGTGTAATATGTGGAATAATATACCCAGCTATAGTCACATTTGCCTCACAGCTTTGTTTTAATAATAAGGCTAATGGAAGTATAGTTACTGTTAAATTAAAGGACGGTAGTGAAGTTAGTTATGGGTCTAAATTAATTGCTCAAGAGTTTACAGAACCTAAATATCTTATTGGAAGACCAAGTAATGATAATGGCCCTAGTAATCTTTCTCCAGTAGGTAAAGAACAAGGTAAGTTGGTAGAAGAGAGGATCAAATGGTGGCATGAATTTGACCCAGAAAATAAAGCTGATATTCCTATGGATTTAGTAACAGTATCAGGAAGTGGAGTAGATCCTAATATATCAAAGGATGCTGCTGAATATCAGGTGAAGCGTATAGCAAAAGCAAGAGGGATAAATGAAGAGGATGTAAGAAAGGCAATTATTAAACACACAGAGGGAAGGACCTTTGGAATTTTAGGTGAATCACGAGTTAATGTTTTGATGGTAAATCTTGAACTTGATAAGTTAATATAATTTAGTGGAGGAAAGGATCATGAAAAATATGGATTTACGCCCTAATCCAGATGAACTTTTAAAACAAGTTAAGGTTGAAGGTACTGAAAAAGGAAAGCTGAAAATATTCTTTGGATATGCAGCAGGGGTTGGTAAGACCTATACTATGCTTCAAGATGCTCATGATCAATTTGATAAGGGACGAGATGTGGTAATAGGATACATTGAGCCCCATACCCGCAAGGAGACTATGCAGTTAGTTGATGGACTAGCTGTGTTGCCTCCTAAAATTATTGAATATAAAAATATATTTTTAAAGGAATTTGATCTTGAGGAAGCTTTGAAAAGAAAGCCACAACTCATTTTAGTTGATGAACTTGCTCACTCTAATGTAGAAGGAACAAGAAATAAAAAAAGATATCAAGATATAGAAGAGCTTTTAAATGCAGGTATTGATGTTTATACCACAGTAAATGTACAGCATATAGAAAGTCTTAATGATATAATAAAAAATCTTATAAAGGTTGTAGTTAGAGAGACAGTTCCTGATTATATTTTTGATTTAGCTGATAGGGTAGAACTAATAGATATTGAACCAGTAGAGCTTTTAAAGAGATTTGAAGAAGGAAAAGTATATAAAGCAGATAGAATTCATACAGCATTCAATAATTTCTTTACAGAAAATAATCTTAATATGCTTAGAGAAATCTCTATGAGAAGAACTGCTGAGAGAATAATAAAAGAAAATGAAGCTAAAAAAAGTGGCAAGAAAAATGCTGGTAGAAAATTCATGGTTATATTAGACAGAAGTAATGTATCAGCTAAAAAAATTAGGTCAACGGCTAGAATTGCTGAGGGGTTTAGAGCACCATGGATAGCTGTTTATGTTGATAATGTAAAATCAGATAATGAGAGTAAAACAAATAACTATATAACTAGAAATATGCTCTTAGCAGAACAACTAGGTGGACAAGTTGTAACCTTATGTGGGGAGGATGCTGCTTTAGTTGTATCAGAGTATGCCAAGGAATCAGATATAACTAATATAGTTATAGGAAAAGAAATTAATAAAAATATATTTTCAAAATTATTTCATGAAGGTCTTGAAGATAAGCTTATAAACTTATTAGAAGATAAAGAGTTTCACATTATTCCTTACACTGAAAACAAAAGAGCTTATAAGCAAAGAGGTAAATTAAGTTTTAAGAACACTTTAGAATTATCAACTGTAGATACTATAAAAATGATAGTAACCTTATGCACAGCTTCTTTATTTTCAGGAGTTATAGCTAAGATTGAATTAGGTGGTCCCAATATAGCTATGATATATATTTTATCAGTAGTTATAGTATCTAGAATTACATCAGGATATTTATATGGGATTTTATCTACTATCATAGGAATAATAGGAGTAACTTACTTCTTTAGTTCACCTTCATTTAGCTTTATATTCTCATATATAATAATGCTCGTTATAGCATTAATAATAAGTACTTTAACTATAAAAGCTAAAATGCAGGCTAAGGTTTCAGCAGTTAGAGAACAGCGAACCCAAGCATTATATGAGATAAATAAAAATCTTATAACTATAAGAGGATTAAAGGGTATAGTTAGATTTACTAATGATTGTATAGTAAAAACCTTTAATAGATCAACAATATTTTATTTAAAGGATCCAGCTAAAGGAAATAGAGGCGTATTAAAGTGTATAGAAGATGAAGAGAAAAAGAGATTTTTATCAGAAAAAGAAAAGGCAGTAGCTAGTTGGGTTTTTGTAAATAAGAAGTCAGCAGGATCTGGCACTGATACTTTAATGAATGCAGGTGCATATTATATACCTTTAATTTCTCATGATAAGGTTTTAGGTGTTATAGGTGTATCTAGTGATAAAATGAATTTATTAACTCAAGAAAATAAGATTTTTCTTCAGGCAATAACGACTCAAGTGGCTATTGCTTTAGAAAGTCAATATATTGCAGATAATCAAAGAAAAATGTCTTTGGAAGTATAGAGGAATTAATGAGGGAGAGAAATGGAAGAAGGTATAAAATAGATATTTACTCTTTCTAAATAATACAGTGTTTAGTATAATTGTATGAAGTGTAATTTAGGCTTTGTAAGATAAAGAAGCTAGTTAGTCTTAGGTTCTTATATAAAATGATAATGAGGGATGAGCTATGGAGAAGGTTAAAAAGATATTTGGGGATAAGATATTACTGAATCTTTTAAAAACTGCATGTATAATTTTAATATGTACAGTTATATCTTGCATATTTGATAAGTATAAAATTAAAGAAGAAAATATTATAATGATGTATATAACGGGAGTTTTGATGGTAGTACTTGAAACTAAAAAATATGTATGGGGAATTATATCTTCAATAATATGTGTATTTACCTTTAATTTCTTTTTTACAAATCCTACACTTACTTTTATGGTGGAGGATCCTAATTATATCATAACCTTTATAATGTTTTTAATAGTTTCATTTATTACAAGTACGTTAACATCAAAATTACAAAGACAGGTTAAGATAGCAGAAAATAATGTTAAACAAACGACTAACACCTACGAGATGAGTAAAAGTTATTTGAATATATCTGGGGTAGATAATATAGCATATAATGCTATGAAAAGTTTGTATGGAGCACATAAAGTAAAAAGTTTAATATATTTAGTTGATGAATATGGTAAGCTTTCTAATCCGTATTATTTAAAGGAGCAATATATAGATAAGTCAATTATAGAAAATAATACTATAGCAGAGTACTGTTTTAGCAATTGTGTATCTTGTGGTCCTGGAACTTCTAATTACAGCAATTCTAAGTGGATATATAGACCTATAGTAAGTAGTTGTGAAGTTTTCGGTGTAATAGTTATGGAGTATGGTACAGATGGATTTAATAAAGAGGAGAATATTTTTATTAACACGAATATATCTCAAATGACATTGGCCATTGAAAGAGAAATTTTATATTCAAAACAGCAAAAAACTCAAGTAGAGGTAGAAAAAGAAAAATTAAGAAGTAATCTTCTAAGATCAATTTCACATGATTTAAGAACTCCTCTTACTGCTATAGCAGGGTCAAGTAGTTTTATAATTGATAGTTATGATAAACTTGATGACACTACAATTAAAAGTTTGTTGGAAGATATAAGTAATGATGCTACATGGCTTAATAAATTAGTAGAGAACTTACTTAATATGACTAGAATACAAGATGGAAAGCTAATAATTGAAAAAGAAATGGAAGTTATAGATGATATTATAACAGAGGCATACAGAAGAGTTAGTAAAAGTCAAAAGGATCACAGAATCAATATTAAGATTCCAGAGGATATAGTATTGGTACCTATGGATGGAAAATTAATAATTCAAGTTATAATTAATCTTTTAGATAATGCTATTAAGCATACACCAAAGGGAACAGAAATTTTACTCAATGTATATAAGAGCAATAATTTTATAAACTTTGAGGTAAGTGATAATGGTGGAGGCATAAAGAAAGAAGTTCTAGATAAAATTTTTGAAAGTTTTGTATCAGTTAATAATCTACAGGGTGACTCTAGTAGAGGAATAGGAATAGGTTTAAATATATGTAATTCAATTATAGAAGCACATGGTGGAGAGATTAAAGGATTCAATAATGATATTGGAGGAGCAACATTTTCATTTAAATTACCAATATAAGTGAGGAAACAGAAAATGGATGAGAATACGAAAATTTTAATTATAGAAGATGATAAAAATATACTGAATTTTTTATCGATATCTCTAAAGACTAAAGGTTATGATTATATGACAGCTATGACAGGTCTAGATGGTATATCTTTATTTCTTGCTAATAATCCAGATTTGATTCTATTAGATCTTGGACTTCCTGATATAGATGGTATCACTGTATTAGAGCAAATAAGAGAAAGTTCAGATGTACCAGTAATAATAGTTTCTGCAAGAGGACAAGAAAAGGAAAAGGTAGAAGCTTTAGATAAGGGTGCAGATGATTATATAACTAAGCCTTTTTATATCGGCGAGCTTCTAGCTAGAATAAGGGTAGCTATCAGAAAGAGACAACCTAAAATAACTAAAAGCAAGAAGTTTATATTAGATACTCTAGAAATAGATTTTGAAAAAAGAAAAGTCTATGTTGATAATAAAGAGGTACATCTAACACCAATTGAGTATAAGCTTTTAGTTTTACTTATAGAGCATACTGGTAAAGTACTCACTTATAGCTTTATAAATAAAGAAATATGGGGATATAGTAATTTGGAAGATTCTCAATCCTTAAGGGTTTTCATGGCTAATATAAGAAGAAAAATTGAAAAGGATACATCAAAACCAAGATATATCATAACAGAAGTAGGGGTTGGGTATAGGTTTGTAGATGAATAACATAAAAGAGAAGAAAGCTTAGGGTTTCTTCTTTTTTGATTTAAAACTAAAAATATATTGAATAGATACTTTGTATAGGGTGAATAAGGTTAAAAGAATTGTATAATATTTTAAAATAAATGCCTAGTTTTAAAAACTTTAAATTATTTGAACAATATGCAATACTTGCGAATAAACATGAGGTAAATATTACATAAATGTATTATGGTAATGTTTAAGTTTGAGATATATACAGCTTTAAAAGAGAATGTATGTAGTGTAATAATAGTACATTAAAGTATAAAAGCTTAAATAAGTCTAAAATTATTCTCTTACAGGTATGAGAGGGGGTAACAATAAATTATCTTTTATTTAATAGAAAATTTACAGATTTTCTAGCCTGTACATCTGAAAAAAATAGAGTATAATTTAAAATTGTGCATGATATAGAAGCTATTTATGAAATGCATAATAATATAGATAGGATTGATAATTTATGGAAAATATCAAACAGTTTGGTATCATTACTGCCGTATTTTTTGTTGGTGAAGTCTTAAATATGGTTATTCCACTACCGGTTCCAGGAAGTGTATGGGGTATGATAATAATGTTCATATTACTATGCACAAAGGTTGTAAAGTTAGAACATGTAGAAAAGGCTGCAGATTTCTTATTAGCAATTATGGCATTTTTATTTGTACCACTTGGAGTAGGATTAATGACAAGTTTTGATGCGATTAAAAATGATATAGGAGCTATTGTAATTGTTATATTAGTTTCAACGGTAGCTGTAATGGTAGTTACAGGAATTGTTGTTGAACAAATGAGAAAAAAAGATAAGGCAGTTATAGGAGAAGAGGCTGTAGAAAAGGAAGAGGTAAAAATCAATGAGTAATTTAGCAACAGATATTACTAATAGTCCTTTATTTGGTATAATAATAACGATTTTAGCATTTGAAATAGGAATTTTTATAAATAGAAAAACTAAGATGTTAATATTTAATCCATTATTAATAGCAATAGCTATTATAATTACATTTTTAGTAACTCTAAATATAGATTATGATAGTTACAATAAAGGTGGAGAAATTATAACATTAATATTAGGACCAGCAACGGTAGCCTTTGCAATACCTTTATATAGACAATTAAAGGTACTAAAAGAAAATCTTAAGGTTATAATTCTAGGTATTGGGTCAGGATGTATAGCATCAGCTATAAGTATTTTTACTTTAGCTAAGATATTTAAATTTAGCCCAGAACTATATTATTCATTAATACCTAAGTCTATTACAACAACTATAGGTATGGGAATAGTAGAAGAATTAGGGGGACACCCTAGTGTTGTAGTTCCTGTAATAATAATTACTGGAATAGTTGGGGCTATTATAGCCACAACTATATGTAGAGTTTGTAAGATTAAAGATAGTGTGGCGGTTGGATTAGCAATGGGAACAGCAGCACATGCTATCGGTACTACAAGAGCTATGGAAATAGGAGAAATAGAGGGTGCAATGAGTAGTTTAGCTATAGTAGTAGCAGGACTTATGACAGTTATAATAGCTCCAATTGCAGCTGTGTTAATAAAATAAATATGTATTTAAAAGAGCTGTTACACTAAAAATTAGTGTAACAGCTCTTTTTACGTGCGTTTTTTATGAGTCTAAATTAAAGGAAGTATGCAGAAAATAAAGAGTTTAATTAATATAGAAGTACTAGTGTAAAGGAGTATTAAGTATATAAGTTGATAAATAGAAATTGTATGTAAAATAAATATAAATTTTATATGGCTTATAGAAGACGTTTCATTAATACGTAGTTCTATTTTTTTATAATTTTTAGCTTTAAGTGAGTTTTTATTTAGACAGGATTATAAGATTCAGCTAGATATTAAATGAATAATTAAAAGATTGTATATAGCTTTGTTAAATTACTATAAAGAATAAGAAGAATTTAAAAATGTTCATTTGGTATATATATGTAATTAAGGGGTGAATTACGTTGACAGGCTTAGGTATACAATATATAATCGTAATATCTTAAAATGGGATAGTTACAGGCAATATAGAAAAATGATTAAGTTTAACATATTACTAATAGATTAAGGAGAAGGTGAAGTGAAGAAGAGAATAATAGTTATTATTGCTAGTGCAATTTTAGTTAATACTTTTACTATGACAGGAATTAATATAGTTGAGGCTGAACCATCAACTAAAAGTGAAATAAATGAAAAGATAAAAGAAGAGAAAAATAAAATCAATAATGCAGAGCAAAAAATTTCGGAGAAAGAAGAAGAAAGAAAAAAGATAGAAAAAGAAGCTGCTGAAGTTGATAAACAAGTTGAGGAAGTTAAAAGTAAAATAAAAGGAATAGAAAATAACATCAATGATTTGCAGAGGGATAATGATTCCATAAGCAAAGAAGTTGAAGAAGTTAAAAATAAAATAGATGAGAATTATGAAATTATTAGAAAAATAGTAAAGATACAATATGAGCAACAGGCTGGAGGATACCTGAATTTATTATTAGAGGCTAAGGATTTTGCCAACTTTTTAAGAAGGTTAGAAGTTGTATCTAGTATGATAAAAAATAATAATAAAGTTATAGAAGAAACTAAAGTTTTGGAAGTAAGTTTAGAAGAAAAACAAAATAAGTTAAAAGAGCAGATAGTGTCTTTAGAAGCTAAAAAATCAGAGGTTAAAGTTGAGGAAGAAAAACTTGAAGCTTTAGTAGAAAATAAAAATATTGAAATAGCGAAATTAGTTGAAGCACAGCAAAGTATAAGTGAAGAAATAAGATTAACTGAGGATCAAATAAAGACCTTAGAAAAGAAGTCAGCTGAGATAGATAAGCAGTTAGAAGCATCTACAGGGGGAGGAGTATATGAAGGTGGTATGATGGCATGGCCAGTACCAGGATATACTACCATAACTTCTTACTTTGGAGGAAGAGTAGATCCTATAACGGGAAAAGAGTCTTTTCATAAGGCTATAGATATAGCAGCTCCAGCAGGTGCAGCAGTAGTTGCAGCCAATGATGGAGTAGTAATAATGTCAATGTATGAGGTGTCTTATGGAAATGTGGTTGCTATAGATCATGGTGGTGGAATAGTAACATTATATGCTCATAATACAGAGAGAGTAGTTTCTGTTGGAGATAGGGTTACAAGAGGTCAAAAAATAGCAACTGTAGGAAGTACAGGATACTCAACTGGAAACCATAGTCACTTTGAGGTAAAGAAAAATGGACAAGTTGTAGATCCGCTACTATATTTAAAATAATAAGTAGGTACATAAAACAAAGGAAAAGAAAATAGTTTAAGAACTAAATTTCTTTTAAGAAATGGAGGAAGATTTTGAAAGCGAATACTGTTAAGCATCTAGTAGTAGAAGGTTTTAAGAATATATTATCAAATAGATTAGTATCCTTAGCTGCCATAGTAACTGTATTTATTTCTTTAAGTATATTGGGTATATTTTATTCTATGATAAATATAGTTAATGTAAATGTTGAGGCACTTCAGCAGAAGGTAGAATTAGTTGCATTTTTAAATGAAGATGTAAGTGAAGAGAGAGCTAAGGAAATAGGAGAAGAAATAAAAAATATATCAACTGTTAATAAAGTAGAATTTGTTTCTTCGGAGAAAGGTTTAGAAAGTTATAAAGAAGGTTTTGAAAAAGAAGAAGATAAGGAAATGCAAAGAATACTTAATGATATAGAAAATGAGGGCTCAAATCCTATTCCAGCTAGTTTATCAGTACAAACTAAAGACCCTAAGGCAAATGAAGCTATAAGAAAGGAATTAGCTAAATATAATGAAATATATAGAGTTAGTGATGGAAACTTAGTTGCAGAGTTATTAAATAGTATAAATTCAGCAGTAAAAGCTGGGGGTTTTGTATTAATGATTGTACTAAGTATTGCTTCAATATTACTTATATCTAGTGCAATAAAGGTAGCTGTTTTTGTAAGAAGAAGAGAAATTGGTATAATCAAATACATAGGAGCAACGGATAACTATGTAAGATTACCATTTATAATTGAAGGAATTTCCATTGGAGTTATAGGTGCTATTTTAAGTACTCTTACCTTATCAATAAGTTACTTTGCATTAAGAGCTAGCTTATTAAGAACTATGGAATCACTTATGAGTGGATTTATATTACCGAGCCTTCCAATACTATTGCAAACATTAATTCCTATTATGCTTGTAATTTCATTAGGAATTGGTGTTATTGGTAGCTTTATATCTTTAAAAAAATATTTACATGTATAAAAGTTTAAGGTTAAAATAGTGAGATTAATTTATTAATAAAATTATTTTAGAGTAATTAGTTTATAAGAATTGAAGTATACTAAATAAACTCTAAGTGTTTTACTTAGAGTTTATTTTTTTGCAACTTAAGGCTGTAGTGTTAATAAGGTTAAGTATTTATTGTATTAAATAAATTTAGCCTGTATTGAAACTACAGCCTTAGAATTTTATAATAATTTATCTATTTTAGATTTTAAGGAATCTTTAGGTACAAAACCTATAGAAGATTCTACTCGTTCACCATTTTTAAATATAAGAATAGTAGGAACACTAGAAACGTTAAATTGTTGTGCAAGTTCTGGACTTTTATCTATATCTACCTTTACAAATTTTGCGTTACCATCTAACTCAGTATTTAATTCATCAAATACTGGAGCTAGCATTTTACAAGGTCCACACCAAGTAGCAAAAAAGTCAACAACCACAATACCATTTTCAATTTCAGTTTTAAAGTTACTTGAATCAATTATTTGTGCCATTTTATATATCCTCCTAAAATTCAAATTTTATAATACTCACTTTAATTATGATGTCCTTAAATAAGGTAAATACACATAGGAAAGTAAAGAAATTTCTAGCTAACTAAGAAAGAGTATTTTTCTAGGCTTTGAAAATAATAATTTAAATAAAAATTGGGAAAGATTAAAAGTTAAGTAAAACTAAGAACATATGTATAAAAAAATTTACATAGGTATTTAAATTTTAATAAAAATAAATAATATAAGCTTTAGTAAAAAGGGTAGAAATATTACTAATTTATTAAAGTTTTGAAAATAACAAATTATAGCTATTTATATAAATTTTTTTAATATATAATTAGTTATGGATTTACTCATAATTTATAGTAAGGAGTAAAATTAGGTAAGAATATAAATTACCAATATATAAACAAACAGAGGTGAAAAGATATAAAAACTAAAAATCAATCTACTAAACTTTATTTTAGCATTGCTACTTATGTAGTAATTTTAACTTATGTTTTATTAAATTTAAGTACTGTTTTTAGTGGGATTAAATATGCACTTGGAATAATTAGTCCATTTTTTATAGCTATATTTATAGCTTTTATTTTAAATATACCTATGAAAATAGTAGAGGAGAAGCTACTATTTCCACTAGATAAGAGTAAGAAAAGTATAATAAAAAAGATTAAAAGACCATTAGCAATTGTAATAACTTTATTATTAGTATTTGCTTTAATTATTGGACTTGTTATATTTATAATTCCTCAGCTTTCTGATAGCATAGAAACTTTGGTAAGTAGTATACCGGAGTATTTAAAGAGCTTAGAGGCTATGATGAACAATTATACTGCATCAGTAGATATATTTAATGAGGTATGGAATCAGATTCTAACAATGTGGAAAGATATTCTACAGGTATTAGGTCAAGTAACAGGAACTTTAGTAACTCAGGTTTTAAGCATTACTATAGGAGTTACATCATCTATAATTAACTTTTTTATAGGAATGATTTTAGCTATATATATGTTAGCTAGCAAGGAAAAGTTAGTTCTTCAAATAAAAAAGATAATGTATGCTTTTATGAAAAAGCATTTTGTTGATAAAGCCATAGAAATTGGTAAAATAGCGAATTTTAAATTTTCTAAGTTTATAGCAGGTCAATGTACAGAGGCTGTAATAATAGGAATTTTATGTTTTGTAGGAATGCTTATTTTCTCAATGCCATATCCTCTTTTAGTAAGTGTAATTATAGGGGTTACGGCACTTATACCGATTTTTGGTGCTTTTGTAGGAACTATACCTGCAGTATTTATAATATTTATGTATAGCCCAATTACGGCATTTTGGTTTATTATTTTAATAATAGTAATTCAACAGATTGAAGGAAATTTAATTTATCCTAGAGTAGTTGGAAACTCAATTGGTTTATCAGCTTTATGGGTTATGTTTGCCATGATGGTTGGAGGAAGCTTATTTGGAATATTAGGTATGTTGATAGGTATTCCATTATTTGGAGTTGCATACACTGTTTTTGGTACAGTTGTAAATGAGAAGCTCATAGAAAAAAAGATTCAAGTATCATGTAATGAAGATAACTTAGAAGATGAAACTATAGAAGATACTTCTAAAAATGAGGAAGAATAAAGTATAAGCATAAGGAATATATAGTATAAGGTTAGCTAAAAATAGAAATGACTTATATATTTAATGTAATTATTTATATGTAGGTCTCTCTATTATATGGTTAACCTTATATTTTTATAAAAGCCGTAAAATCATTTAGTTCACCGTATTGAATATTAGTAGTATAATTTAAGATAAGTTTATTATTTTAGTAAATAAAATAAATAGTAATTAGGAGAAGAGTATGCAAAGTAAGGATAAAACTTTTTATATTATAAGTGAAGATATATTACCAGAACCTATATATAAAACTTTATTAGTTAAGGAGCTTTTACTAAAGGGTGAAATTAAAACGGTTAATGAAGCAGTGAAAATTATTGGGATATCAAGAAGTGTTTATTATAAATATAAAGATGGAATATTTCCTTTTTATGAAGCAACTGATAAAAGAATAGTAACATTATCATTATTATTAGATAATCAATCAGGTGTATTATCATCAATATTAAATACTATAGCTAAATATGGTGGAAATATTTTAACAATAAATCAAGGTATACCTCTTCAGGGAATTGCTAATGCGTCGGTTTCAGTGGAAACTATAGAATTGTCAGTTGATATGTTAGAACTAATAAATAAATTGAATGAAATTCCAGGTGTGAGAAAAATTGAAATGGTATGTAAAGAATAGAAAACTTAACATCTTAAATTAATATGTTTAATATCTTAAAAAAATCTTAAAAAATGGCATATACATTGATAAATCTTACTAGCTATAATATCATAACATATAGTACATAATATATTGTACTAGTAGAGTATATAAAAATGCTTAATATTTAAGTGGGAGATCTTGTACTATGGAACAATTCGCTAGGGAATATGATGAGATAACGGGCTTAACTAGTATTGAGGTTAAGGAACGTATAAACAATGGACAAGTAAATAAAATACCAGAAGTTCCATCGAGAACTATATGGGAAATATTAAAAGCTAATTTATTTAATAAATTTAATGTACTAAATACGGTATTAGCTTTAATGGTAATTATAGCTGGTGCTCCTAAGGAGGCCATCTTTGCTGTAGTTATATTTACAAATACTATTTTAGGTGTTTTTCAAGAAGTAAAGGCAAAGAGAACTCTAGAAAAATTAGCCTTATTAAATAAATTACATGCTAATGTTCTTAGAGATAAAAAAGTAATAAATATAGATATAAATGATGTGGTTATGGATGATGTTATATTACTGAATCCAGGAGATCAAGTTGTAGCTGATACAATAGTTATGAGTGGAAGTGAATTTGAAGTAGATGAATCTATGCTTACAGGAGAATCAGATACTATTTGTAAATTGCCTGGAGATAAAGTATATTCAGGAAGCTTTGTTAAATCAGGAAGTGGATATACTAAGGTAGTTGAGATTGGTGAAAATACATATATAGCTAAGTTATCCAAGGAAGCTAAGAAGTTTAAAGTAATACATTCTCAACTTCAAGAAGCAATAGATAAAATTTTAAAGATTCTTATTTGGTTAATAATACCTATAGGTATCTTATTAGTTACAACTCAATTGATATCTAATGATAAGTCATGGCAAGAGTCAATTATAAGTGCTACAGCTGGAATTGTAGGTATGATTCCAGAAGGATTAGTGCTTCTTACAACTTTAACCTTTGTAGCAGGAGTAGTACGATTATCTAAATGGAATACATTGGTTCAAGAATTACCTGCAACAGAGGTTCTAGCTAGAGTAGATACACTGTGTTTAGATAAAACAGGAACAATAACTGAAGGTGACCTTAGGTTAGGAGATGTAATAAATTTATGTAATAAAGAGGATGAAGAAATTCATGAAGAATTGGCTGCTGTAGTTAATTCTCTACCTAATACTAATGCCACTCAAAAGGCTATTTTAGATAAATATGACAAGAATCCTAATTGGAATATTATTAATAACATAGCTTTCTCATCTGCAAGAAAGTGGTGTGGAATAGAATTTGAAAGCCATGGAGTATATATAATGGGTGCTCCAGAAATGATATTAAAATCTAATTATGAAAGTATAAAAGATAAGGTTGAACTACAAGCTTCTCAAGGAAAAAGAGTTTTATTATTAGCAAACTTTAAAGGAGAAGATTTTGATGTAGATTTAAATGGAATTGTAGAACCAGAAGCCTTAATAATTTTAGAAGATGTAATAAGAAAAGACGCACCAGAAACTTTAGAATACTTTAAGCAACAAGGAGTACAATTAAAAATAATATCTGGAGATAATCCTTTAACGGTATCAGCTGTAGCAAAGAAAGCTGGAGTAGATGGAGCAGAAAATTATATAGATGCTAGTGAAATTTCTAGTGATGATAAGGAAGTTGAAAAGGTATTAGAGAAGAATACTGTATTTGGTAGAGTTACACCACATCAAAAAAGAGATTTTGTTAAAGCACTTCAACGAAAAGGTCACATAGTTGCAATGACAGGTGACGGAATTAATGATGTATTAGCTTTAAAAGAATCTGATTGTGGTATATCTATGGCTAGTGGAAGTGATGCAACTAAGGCAGTAGCTCAACTTGTTTTATTAGAATCTAATTTTAATGCTTTACCAGAGGTTGTATCAGAAGGTAGACGTATGATAAATAATTTAGAGATGGTATCAGAGCTGTTTTTAACAAAGGCCATTTACTCAGTTATATTATCAGTTATATTTAGTTTACTTTTATTACCTTATCCATTTACACCAATACAACTTAGCTTAGTAGCATCAATATCTATAGGTATTCCTTCATTTTTTCTTGCTCTTGGACCTAATAAGGAAAGAGTGAAAGGAGATTACTTAAATCGGGTATTAAAGGCTGCAATTAGTAACGGTATAGTAATTAGTGTGTTTATAACAATAATATTTATATCAACTTATAGGGTTAGTATGTCTGTTGAAGCAGCAAGAAGTTTATCCGTAATAGTATTGGGTGGTATTAGTTTATTTATATTAGCTAAATTAGCAAAGCCTTTTAATTATTTAAAATTAATACTAGTATGTGTAACAATGGGAGTATTTTTAGCTACATTCTTTATACCAGTATCTAAGAGTATCTTTAATTTGAGTTTAGAGGGATTTGGAAATGTAGTTTTTGCAACCTTGTTAATTTTTACATCACTACCTATGATTTCAATGGTTAGAGATTCATACTCTAAAATTAAAAAGAAAATTAGAGATAAAAAATCTAAAAACTAAATAAAAAGATTAAATAAGAAGCCATCTATAGAAAAAAACTATAGATGGCTTTTGAATTATAAATTTTTATAATAGTTATAAATTGTTTATAATCATATTAAGGGGAGGTGCTTTGAGATGAGAATTTTGCATATAATAGCGCAAAAACCTAGAGAAACTGGAAGTGGGGTATATTTTAAAAATATAATAGATCAGTTATCTCAAAAGGGACATGAGCAGGCAGCTATTTGTGGAATTGAAAACTTAGAGAGTGCTGATATAAATGTGGATAGTTGTTATCCTGTATACTTCTCAAGTGAAGATATTCCTTTTAATGTGGTTGGAATGAGTGATGTAATGCCATATAAAAGTAAATGTTATAAAGATATGTCAAAGAATGATGTAAGCTTATATATGAATGCATTTGAAAAGAAGATATTACAAGCTAATAAAGAATTTAATCCTGATATCATAATATGTCATCATTTATACTTAGTAACATCACTAACATCGCATCTTATTAAAGACAAAAGTATTTACGGTATATGTCATGGAACAGATTTAAGGCAATTTCACAGCAATGATATTATGAAAGACTTCATTATAGAAAATATAAAAAATTTAGCAGGTATTTTCGCATTACATGAAAAGTGTAAAAAAGATGTGATTAGCACCTTTAATATAAATCCAAACAAAATTATTGTAAGTGGAATAGGCTATAATGAAAAGATTTTTAATTATAAGAATTTAGAAAAAAATAAGGATATTCAAATTGTCTATACAGGAAAAATATCTTATGCTAAGGGGTTAGAACCCTTATTCTATAGTTTTAATAAACTATGTGAGGATTATGGAAATATAACATTAAACTTAGTTGGTATGGGCTCTGGAAGTGAGTACGAAGAAATAAAGAATTTATATAAGGATAGTAAGGGAAAAGTAGAATTTTTAGGAAAACTATCTCAAGAGGAGCTTTCTGATTTATACAGTAGAAGTCATATTTTTGTATTACCATCTTACTATGAAGGACTACCCTTAGTTATAGTAGAGGCTCTAGCTTCAGGGCTTTCAGTAGTAACATCTGATACAGGTGGAGTAGGTGCTTGGTTAGGAGATAAGATAAATAATTCTGGAAAGATTAAGTATGTTGAGCTTCCTAAAATGGATACAATAGATGAACCTATAAGAAGTGAATTACCTAATTATATAGAGAGACTATATAGAGCTATGAAGGATACAGTTGAAATATTGGACTTTAGTGAAAGTTTGAAGTTAGACACTAATAGTTTTACATGGACAGGGTTAACAGAAAATATACTAAATAATATATCCTTATAGAAAGTATAGTCGTGATAAAACCATTGAGCAACTTTAGGATTTAATAAAATGAAAAGTGTTGTAATAAGTTATAGAAAGCAAAAATTCAATTAAGCTTTAAAATATAAAAATTTTTCAAAAGCCTAATTGAATTTTCTTTTTAATAAAAACACTTATATATTTAATAAATCTTTAATGGCAACTTTAGTTAAATCTTCACTGCATAATGTAGCATTATCGCAACATTTAGAAGCAAATCCAACAGCAAGAACCTTCATTCCACCTCTTAAGGCAGCTTCTACTCCAGCTTCAGCATCTTCTACAACTAAGCATTGAGAAGGAGAAACATTAAGTTTTTCTGCAGCTTTTAAGAAAACTTCAGGATCAGGTTTGCTGTTTTTAATATCATTCCCATCGACTGTAGTATCAAAGGCGTTATCTAATCCTATATATTTCAAAATATTAGGAGAGTTTTTGCTTGAAGAACCTATAGCAGTTTTAATATTAGAACTTTTTAATGAGGCTAAAAGTTCATTTACTCCAGGAAGAATATCGCATGGAGTTAAATTTTTTATTAGTTCTTTGTAGTAATTATTTTTTCTAGTAGCCATTTCAAGTTTTTCATCTTCAGAGTAGTTTTTAGTGCTTTTTTCTAATATGATATTTAGGCTTTCCATACGGCTTACCCCTCTTAGACGCTCATTTATTTCTCTGTCAAAATATATATTTTCTTCATCAGCAAGTTGTTTCCATGCTTCATAATGATAATTATCAGTAGTTACAATTACACCATCTAAATCAAAAATAACAGCTTTTATAGTCAAAACTTTATCCTCCCAATGTAGTAATTAATTCATGACTAAGATTAACACATAGTCATGAATTAAAATAATTTATAAATTAAATTCATATAACTTTATTAAGTAATTATGATTAAAGCTAGATATAAGATAGTATATAAATTTTAATATATACTAAATTAAAGAAACATAAATTTCCTTACTAAGCTTTGTAAAAAAAAGATTAAATATAAGCTAAGCTTTAATCAAGTGACTTCAATATTGAAGTATATATGAAAACTATTTAGTAATAACTAACTCCTTATTTTTAAACTTAATAGTTAGGTTATCAGAATCACCTTCAAGAATTTTAGCATCTATTGAAGTATTGCTTAAAGTAATTTCAAGTAACAATCCTCTGAAGTAAATTTTAAAGTGAATATCTGTCCAATGCTCTGGAAGCCAAGGATTAAATGTAAGTACATTATGTTTATCAACTTCCATACCACCAAATCCCATAATAACTGATTGCCAAGTTCCACCACAAGAAGCAGCGTGTATACCTTCTCTAGTGTTATTTTGATTATTATGAAGATCTACTAAAGCAGAACGTCTTAGGTATTTATAAGCCATAGAATTGTCACCAACTCTTAATCCCATTATTGAGAAAATGCTTGGGCTTAAAGAAGAACGGTGAGAAGTTCTTTTTTCGTAATAATCATAATTTACCTTTTGAATATCCTTATCAAATTCATCTCCAAGTAAAAACATTAACATAACAACATCAGCTTGTTTATTAATACACGTATTTTTTATACCATACTCTCTAGCTTCAGCAGGTATAACCGGCATATCATTTTTATCATATTCAGTTATAACTACATCTTTTAACTTAAAGTAATCTTCAAATTGCTCCATTAACTTATCTTCTTTATTAAAAGGAATGTAGATTTTATCATGAACTTCTTTCCAAGCTTCAAGTTCGTTTTCAATTAAACAGATTCTAGAAGTTACATCATCATAAATAGAAGCACTTGAATTTTTAAGTAATTCTAGCATTTCAAAGCCTTTTTCTATGTTCCATTTAGCAAGGTAATTTGTATAGCAGTTATTATTTACAGGTTCATGCCATTCATCAGGTCCAGTTACATCTAATATTTCGTATCTATCAAATTCTGAATTATATTTACATCTTGATACCCAGAATTTAGCTGTCTCAATTATAATTTCAGCACCATATTTTAGCATGAAATCTAAGTCTTTAGTTAATCTAAAGTAATTATAAATTCCAAAGGCTATGTCAGCAGTAACATGGTGTTCATAAGTAGCAACCATGCATCTATAGCAAGAACCATCAGGCTCTATAGTCCAGTCAGGGCATTGCTCAGTACCATCATCAGCTGATTCCCAAGGATACTTAGCACCTTTAAAACCATTAAACGTAGCATTTTCTCTAGCAGCACCAATTAAGTTATATCTATATTTAAGTAAGGTTTTAGCTGCTTCAGGATTAGTAAATATAAAGAATGGAAGCATGAATATTTCTGTGTCCCAATAAGCATGTCCACCGTATTCTTCACCGTGTAATAGTTTTGCACCTAAGCTTACTGTATCATCCTTTGGATTAGCAGTGCTCATTAAGTGGAATAGGTTAAATCTAAGTGCTTTATCAATTAAATCATCACCATTGATTGTTACATTAGCTATATCCCACATTTTTTCATAAACTTCTGTGTGATCTTTAACTTCTGCTTCAATACCATTTAATATAAAGTCACTTAATTCCTTTTCTATATTAATTTTAATATCTTCTTTTTTAACGTCTCTTTCAGTATAGATAGAAGCAAATTTATCAATTACTATTGTTTCATTTTCTTTAACATCAAAGTCCATGAATTCAAGAGCAACTTCTCCAAAGGTAGAGTAGCGTTTACTTTTAATAAGATTTTTTCTTTCAGAATCCTTATAAACTCTCATAATAGTACCAGTACCAATATGAGTATTCCAGTCACGAGTTTCAGTTTCTATGTAACAACCCTTACCATTTAAGTTTGAAACTTCTAAGGTATTGGTATGCTTAACTCTAAATCTAGGAAAGTCTTTAAAGTTTAGAACTGTACCATCAAGTATATTTTCCATTTCCATTATTCCAGAATAGTTTAATGGTGTAACAAATAGTTTTATAGCTGCTCTGTGAAGGTTTTCTCTACTTATAAATCTATAACCCTCTATTAAAGTTTCACGACCATCCCCATCACGTAACTTAAATCTTTTGAAAAGTATAGATTTTTTCATATCTAAAACTCTCTTAAATTCAAGTAGTTCGCAATCCTCTACACCAAGTAAATTTCTTTCTACATATAATTTAATACCAAGCCAATCAGGTGTATTTGCAAGCTCTCTCATGAAGGCTTCGGATTTATCATAAATTCCAGCTATATATGTACTAGGTAAAGATGTTTTAGTAGTTTCCTCATAGGAACCACGAGTACACATATAACCATTTGTTAATGCAAAATTTGTTTCGTAAACTAGATTTTCCTTTGAATCATAGTTATCTTGTACAATAAGCCATTTATCATCACTGATTAAACTTTGTAACTTTGTAGAAAATTGTTCTCTTATCATAAAAATCCCCCTATTGCCTATATAATTAATCCTTAAAACCAATAGAAAAGGTTTTACTATTGGAGAAAAAAAATCCTCTCTTAAGGATAAAAGATAAAATATTAAAACTATTATACTATAAACTAAGGGGAAATTAGAAGAGAATTTATGCAATTATCATGTAATTTTAAATATTAAAAAATTTTGAAGGGAAAAACAAGAAAATATTTATATTTAGGTAATAATTAGAGCTTAAGGATAATATAGATATTCTAGGAAATTTAAATCCTATGAATGAAGCAATGAACTTATTTATATAAAGTAATAAATCTACGAAAAATTATTTTAGTGTAATAAAATTTAGGTTTTATATAAGGGTTTTAGGGAGAGTTTTATATTATAGGAGGTTATTATGGTTAAATCTAAAAAAGAAGAAATAATTGAATTGGTTAATAGCGGCAAAACTAAAAGTGATATTTTAGAATTAGGATATGCTAAATCCTATGTAACAAAAGTATTAAATGCATATCTAAAAGAGAGAGTTTTAAAAGATACAGAGGTTGTTGAAGAAAATAAAGAAAAGGAAGAACAGATGGATACTGAGCATCAATGTTGTGGGGAATGTCCAAGTTGTTCTAAATGCACTAATTGTTTAGAAGAAATAAGTGAACTTTATAAAAATGAACAATTAGAACAATGTAAGGAATTTGAGGAAACTAAGTTAGAAGATGTTGAAGATTTGACAAAAAAATGTGAAAAGGTAGAGTTGGAGAACGTAAAAAAACTATTGAGATCTATAGGGGAAGTTATAGATTTAATGAATAAGGAAAAGGCAATTTTAGATAATATAAACTTATCTTTAACTCAATATGTAGTAAATAAAGAGATTGATAAATAAAACTATAGACAAAACAGCACTATATACTTTGCAATATTAAATCTACATCATAGTAATTTATTAGATATTAAGTTTTTTTATCCTATAAAATATGAATGTAATGTATTTAATGCAATATATATATAATTTTTAAAAAGTAAAGAATATAATAATTGATGAAAAGATTGATGAAAAATATTTATAAATAGAGAATTTAAATAATATATTAAATGAAAATACATTAAAACTGAGAAAATATAAAAAATGAAAAGATTATTTGAAAACCTAATTATATACTATGAATTTTAAATTTAAGTTAGAGAGATAATATATAAGTAATTTTAGAACAGAAAAAAGTTCGTGAAATAAGTAAAATTAAATTTACTTTAAATAAAGCAAAAATACGAACTATTTTTCGTGAATATAGTCGAAATATATGAATATTATAGTGAATTAATGATAAATTCATGATATTATATATATGTTCGAAAAAAAATACGAACGATAACTTGAAATATCAAGAAAAAACACACGGGTTAAAAAAGTAGGGGGTATTTAATTATGTATGATTTAATAATCATAGGAGCTGGTCCAGCAGGGATTTTTACAGCATTAGAATTAGTCAAACAAAAGACTAATAAAAAAATATTACTTATCGAACAAGGAAAAAGAATAGATAAGAGATATTGTCCTAAGGAAAAAACAAACAAATGTGTAAATTGTAAACCATACTGTCATATTACAACTGGCTTTTCAGGTGCTGGTGCCTTTTCTGATGGAAAGCTTTCTTTAAGCTATGAAGTTGGAGGAGAGCTACCTACTTTAATAGGAGCTAATACTGCTCAGGAGTATATTGATTATACAGATAAGATATATTTGGAGTTTGGTGCAGACCCTAAGATTGAAGGATTAGGTCAAGAAGAAAATGTAAAAGAAATTAGAAGAAAAGCTATAGAATCTAATTTAAAACTTGTTGATTGTCCTATTAGACATTTAGGAACAGAAAAGGCACAAGAAATATATTTGAAAATTCAAAACTACTTATTAGATAATGGAGTAGAAATAAAATTTGATACAGTAGTAAAGGATTTAATTATTGAGGATTCAAAAATTAAGGGAATTATTATAGTAGATGCTTTAACTAAGAGTAAGAAAGAGGAAGTATTTGCTGATGCAGTTGTTGCAGCTGCAGGAAGAAAAGGCGCAGATTGGTTAAGTGAAATGTGTGAAGTTCACAATATAAATCATAGAACAGGTACTGTAGATATAGGAGTACGTGTAGAAATAAGAAATGAAATAATGGAAAGAGTTAATAATGTTTTATATGAATCAAAGTTAATAGGTTATCCAGCACCTTTTGATGATAAGGTTAGAACTTTCTGTCAAAATCCTGGAGGCTTTGTATCTCAAGAAAACTATGATAATGATTTAGCTATAGTTAACGGACATTCATATAAAGAAAAAAAATCTCATAATACAAATTTAGCTATTTTAAGTTCACATAATTTTGCAGAACCTTTTAATAAGCCTATAGAATATGGTAAGAAAGTAGCAGAATTAGTTAACCTTTTAGGTGGAGGACAGATTTTAGTTCAAAGATATGGAGACATAATTGAAGGAAAGAGAACATGGCAACATGAATTAGAGAGATCTAATGTAGTTCCTACATTAAAAGATGCCGTAGCAGGTGACTTAACATCAGCTATTCCATATAGAACAATGACTAATATTTTAAATTTCATAGAGGCTATGAATACATTAGTACCTGGTTTTGCAAGTAAAGAAACACTATTATATGGTCCAGAAATAAAATTCTACAGTAATAAAGTAGATATTGATACTAACTTTGAGAGTAGTGTAAAGGGATTATATTGTTTAGGGGATTCTTCAGGATGGACTAGAGGACTTATGATGGCATCTGCAATGGGTGTTATGATGGCTAGAAAGTTAGAAGATAAATAAAATTTTAAATTTAGATATATTAATAAGTTCAGTACTTATATTTAGGATATCCTTGTCAAGTAAATTGGCAAGGATATTTTTTATTTGGAACTGTACAAAGATAAAACTCATATGTTATAATACATATAGAACAACTATAATATATATAGCAATAATAAAAATAAGTGAGGATTACCTTTTTAGATTAAGACAGAAGTATAAAAGGTAAGTTTAATAATAAATTATTGCTTAAATAAAAAGGAGAGTTATAAGAGATAAGATTAGTAAAACTTTTGAACATAGGAAAAGAAAATTAAAAAGATAAATTTAAGTGTGCTATAAAAGTAAGAAAGAAAGGAGGAATTGGTGAGAGATTAGTAGATAAAGTATACTTTCTCACTAAATTTAAATTATGTTAATAGTTATAGATTTTGAAAGTGAAGAACCTATTTATCAGCAACTCAAAAACTCCATAATGAAAGGGATTTTGACTAATGAATTAAAGGAGGGGGAGAGTTTACCTTCAGTTAGAGAAATGGCTTCGGATATTGGGGTAAATATGCATACAGTTAATAAGACCTATAACTTATTAAAGGAAGATGGACTTATTAATATAGATAGACGAAAAGGTGCAATTGTATCAAAGGATAAACAGAAACCTACAGAGGAATATAAAGCTAAACTCAAAAGTAATTTAGATAATATTATAGTTGAGAGTTCCTTAAGAGGGATAAATGAAGAAGAATTTTTAGATATATGTAAAGAGTTGTATAATCAATATACAGTTTAGGGGGGAGTATCATGAATGGAGAATTAAGTATGTTCTTTTTTATGAGTATTTGTTTAGTTATTATAGGTGCAACATTTTTATTTATACCAAGTATGAGTAGAGTAGATATATACTTTGGTATTAGAATGCCAAAGTTTTTAAGAAAAAGAGAAGATATGAAGAAGATAAGAAGTAGATTTAATATTAATATTATAAGTTATACAATAGCAACTATTTTAGTTTATGCAATAGGATATTATTTAATTTACAAATGGGCATTAGGAGAGAACTTTCAAGCTTCATGGCTTATTTTTATCACCTTAGTACAAATGGCTTTATTACAACTTGCATATTATATTGCATACAAAAGTGTAAGAACTATAAAAGCAAAGGAAAAGGATAGTGGAAATTGGAATGTTGCTAGAAAAATATCAATTGTGGATACAAAGTTAAGCAAAGAAATAAATAAGGTTAATTATTGGTGGTTACTTCCTTTCATTATTATTTTATTTGAGGTTATACTTGTTGCTAGTAATTACAGCAATCTACCAGAGCAAATTCCTATGCACTACAATTTAGCAGGAGAAGTTGATAGATATACTAATAAGACACCTTTAAATGCAATGATGCTACCTATAATTTCCTTTGGAATGACAGTATTTTTGTATGTAACTACTGTAATAACTAAAAGATCCAAAAAGGAAATAAACTCTTTAAATACAGAAAAATCTAGAGCTCAACTTAGATTATATTATAAATATTTAGAGGTATTTATGGCTATAACTTCAGCAATGTTAGGTATTACGTTTTTAATTGGAGATCTTTCCTTGGTTGGAATTGTATCTTCTAAATATATGATGAGTATAATTCTTATAATAAGTTTAATTCTTGTGGTATTTGCAACTGTATTCTTTATTAAAATAGGTCAAGGTGGATGTAAATTAAAGATTAAGGATGTTGAAGATAAAGAAGAAGAGGAGTTATTTATAGATAAGGATGACGATCAATATTGGATTATGGGAACTTTTTATTATAATAAAGAAGATCCATCATTAATGGTAGAAAAAAGATCAGGGGGAGGTTGGACTGTTAATTTAGGTACAACTTTAGGAATGATTTTAACAATAGCACCAATAATTTTAATAATAGTACTATGTATCGCAATACCAATGAGAGGGTAATAAATGAGTAAAATTTATTTAGTAACTAAACTTGATTTTACCTATGGTGAAGAGGATTTATAATAATATATAAGCAATAAAAAAACTACTGAGGTGACAAGGGTCTCAGTAGTTTTTCTAATTTACTTGATACAATTTTTTACTTAATATATACATAGACGTGTTTACTTGAATAAGATATAGTCAAAGTTTTAACTTTCTTTAGTAATATTATGTTTTTATTATACAAATAATACTTAAAGATGTAAAATAGCATTTATTTATAAAAAAACATCTATCTATAGATAAAACCTATAGGAGTTATTAAGTTAAACTTAAAATTTTTATGTATATAATACAATAATTACTTAGTATATGTATCTTTAATTTAGGGTGTTGAAATAAATATAAATGCATAAAATTGAATATAGATTATATAGTTTTTGAAGTTGAGAAATAACATACTTGTAAAGCAGTTAAATATATAAGAAGCTTATTTTACTTTGTAATTATAAATTTGAAGTATAAATAGTTAATTTTAGAGAAAATTAATAATAAGTTGTAACTATTTAATGGTTATAGATTTTGAATATCTTAATTTAACTTTGGTTTATTAAGATAGCTTAGGAGTAATGCGAAATGAATAAGAAAGTTATAATTATAGGCGCTGGAATAAGTGGATTAACAACAGCAGCGAGATTGTTAAGTAGAGGCTATGAGGTAAAAGTAGTTGAAAAACAAAGTGGTGTTGGTGGGAAGCTTAGAAGGGTTGAAGGAAAAGGGTATAAGTTTGATTTAACAGCATCTATTATGATTATGCCTAGTAATTATAAGGATGTTTTTAAAGATGTGGGAAAGAATATTGAGGATTATATTAAGATAAAGAAGTTACACACCTTATACAGAGTAAATTTTAGTGATAAGTACAATTTTGAAATATATGATGACATAAATGAAACTATGAAAATGATGCAAGGGTTAGAGTTTAGAGAGGATATTTCCTATATAAAATTTATAGAGGATGCCTATAGCACATATAAATTTATTGATAAGAATATTCTAAGAAAATCCTTTCTTCATATTGAGGATTATGTAAATTATAAATTGGTGAGCAAAGGATATAAGTTAAAAGGGTTTAAATCTAGTTATGAATATATTTCTAATTATATAAAGAGTGAGAAATTAAGAGAGTTTTTAAGTTTTCAGTGTTTATACATGGGTATATCTCCATATAGTATGCCAGCCATATATTCCATGATTCCAGCGGTTACGCAGGTTCAAGGAATAGGATATGTTGAAGGAGGAGTTTATAGTTATGTTAAAGTCTTAGAAAAATTGGTATTAGATCTAGGTGGAGTTATAGAGTTAAATAGTGAGGTAAAGGAGATACTTGTAGATAAGGAGAAAGTAACTTCCGTTATAACTACTAAAGAGTATGAGAAGTGTGATATTGCCATAAGTAGTGCTGATTATTCATATACAGTGGAGAAACTTCTTATTGATAATACACTTAAGGAAAGAAAACTAGAAAAGAAAATAAATGATTTAGAATACTCCTGCTCTACCTTTATATTAAGGTTAGGAGTAAAGAAAAAATATAATGCTCTAAAGGTACACAACATGTACATAGGTGAGAATTTTAAAGAAAATATAGAGTGTGTATTTGAAGGGGAGCTACCTCAAAATCCACCACTATACATATACTGTCCTAGTGCCGTAGATCAATCTATGGCAGAGGGTGGCGGTGAAAGCATGAATGTAATGGTTAGAGTACCTAATCTTCAACTATCCAATATAAGTTGGAATGACAATGATATATTAATGTTTAGAAATAAGGTGATTAATAATTTAAAGAAAATAAATGGGTTAGAGGATATAGAAGATAACATAGAGTATGAAACTTATTTAACCCCTGTGGATTTAGAAAGAGAGTACAGTTGTTATAAGGGAGCAGCCTTTGGAATACTTCCTAATATAAAGCAAATTACATATAAAAGACCTAAATGTAAGTTGAAAAATATAAAAAATCTCTATTTTCTTGGAGACTCAGTTCATCCAGGTGCAGGAATGTCAATAGTGCAACTTGCTACTAGAGAATTAGTTAATGAGGTTGAAAGAGATACTGAAAATACTACTATACACAAGAGGGATAATAACAAGAAGCATAAAAATAATAAAGATATGAATAAGAAACGTAAATAGAAAAATCAAAGATATAAAAAACATAAGGACCAATAATAAATAGTATAAAGATTAAGCTTATAGTATTAAATTAAGCTTAATATATAATTTCTAATTAATATTCTTCATTTGCTTAATCTTTATATTTACTCTATACTCAGGGTTACATGTAAATAAAATGAATATTGTTTATTAAAATACATATTAAGAGTTTAATATTAAAATATGGCTGTCTAACTAAAATATATAGTTTATATATTAATGTAATGAAATAAGTTACATTATATATAGTTAAATTTTTAGAATGACAGCCTATTTTCTTCTATCCGCCTAAGGTTACATCTTGAGTATTGTACCAAGATAAGGCATCAAAAAAGTGTTGTCTTTTGAAATCAGGCCAAAAGTCCTCTACAATATAAAAGTCAGAGTAAATAGATTGAACAGGTAGAAAACCACTTAATCTTCTTCTTCCACCCCAACGAATTATTAAATCGATTCTAGATATATCGTTAGAATGAATAACTTGACCTATATTTTTTAAAGTTTCGTCACATTCTTTTATTGGGTTTAAATCCCACTCCCAACCGTAGTTTACTAAAAAGTTAACCTTAAGGCCACCTTTACCAAAGGTTCTACGAGTTGTATAGGGGTAGAGTTCCTTAGGAAACATATTGGATTTTGTATTACCAACTACTAAAAGTTCAGCGTCTTCTTTTGTTAGCATTTCTACAGCGTCTATACAAGCCTTAGTAAAAGCAAGTCTTTGAAGAGTAGAACGCTTAGTATTATCTATTGTAAATCCATAATAAGTTATTTCCTTTATGCCACATTCTTTACATAACTTAAAAAGTTCTAAACCTGGGTCAAGACCTAAGTCATATCCTTGTTCTTTTGATAGTCCATTAGATTGAGCCCATCGTCTATTACCATCGGGAATAATACCTATGTGTTTTGGTAGTCTCAAAAAAATCACTCCTAATTTATAAAATTTCAATAACTGCTTACATTAATTATTTACAATACAGAAATTTTTATACAATATATGTAATGTTATGGATGAAAAATTTGAACAAAGCTTAAAGAAAAAGATCATATAGAACTTTCTGAAATTGACAAGGAATTTCACTAAGTATATAATCACTTTAGCAAATAGCTATGTATTAAAACCATACAGTAAGATAGTATAAATAGTTTTAATCACATATAAATTTAGTTAATTGGAGATGAATATGAGAAAAATAATAAAATTAGCTAGTATAATCATGATAGCTTCTATGTTATTAATGGGATGTTCAAAAATAGAATCAGCAGAAAGTGTTGTAAATGAGTTTTTTAGTAAAATACAAAATATAAAAATTGATGAGGCTGATGAATATATCATAAAAGAAGATATGCCAAAGGACGCAGAATTAGAACTAATACAAGGCAATGATGAGGGTAACTATGAGAAAGATGGATATGAAAAGTTTTCAAAGTTATTATATGGAGATTTAAAATATTCTATTATATCCTCTAAGGAAAACTCAGATGGTGATGTTATTGTAACTACTGAAATAGAAACTTATAATATGTTGTCAGCAATTGATAAGTTTATAGAGAGATACACTCAGGTAGATTATGAAAATTATCAAAAAGAAGAAAATGAGAAAATATCTCAAAATGATTTAAAGTCAATAGGGAATCATATAATAAAAGATGTGTTAAATAACGAGGAATTAGTTAGAGAAAAAAACACCATAGATATTACCTTGAAAAGAAAGTTAGGAGTATGGAAAATCGAAATGTCAGAGCCCTTGTTTAGAATTTTTTCAGTAGGTACTTTAAGTTATTAATTAAAAGAGTCCTAGAATAAAGTTATGTATAATTATACATATTTACTCTAAGACTCTTTTTACTATGATCAATATAAATTATTATCTACGCTAGAACTTTACTATTCGCTTTAATTCAGAGTTTTTTTCAACTAGTGACTTAGTATCAAATGTAACTAAGACTATGTTTACACAAAATTTAAGAAAAGTTATCATAAAACATCCTCCTATGTACAAAATAGTATTAACATAAGAGCAGTATATATTCTATGTAATTAGTAGCAATAAAATTAAAAAATGTGAAATAAATATGAAAATAAAAGCTAGTCATATATTAATTTACATAACTAACTTTTATTATAAAAAAATTTATGAAGTTTTATTCTTGTTTGAAAAGATCAGGTTGTTTTGCGTAAAACTCTATATAACCGCATTCGGAACATACACAAGATAAAATATCACTTGCTGTAGAGCTTAAAAATTTAGATGGAGTTTTTCTAAGATTAAAGATTGGTGCTTCAACATAAGTTTGAATCATTTCTCCATTACATTTTGGACAAACATACATGATTAATCCCCCCTAAAGACTGAATATATCAGAATATTTAGATAATTATACCATATAAAAAAATGATTTTCAATGAAAGAGTTTAAAATTCATATAATATATAGTAAAACTTTACATATTAGATTTTATTATATACTATTATCTAATATAAGTATTTAGAATTATATTGAAGATTAAATTAGTTAAATTTTATTTATATAAAAGTTAAAGTTTGTTTATATTGAATTGCACATAATACATATATAATTAATATATGAGAGAATTTCTTAGTGTGTTAGATATTATTTAAAAAAGTATTTTTAATTTGCATTTTATTGGTAATAATATGTATAAAAGAGTTTTTAATAAAATAGGTTTAAATATAAAAAAAAATTACGTATAATAGATATAGTTGCAAAAATATACTGATAAAATATATAAAAAGAGTAAGAAAAAGTTATTACTTTTTAATTTGAGGAGTGATTTACATGGAGAATAATAATGGCGAGGTAAATAAGGCTGTAGAAATATTTAAAGAATGGGGAATACCTATATTATTAGCTTTTGCATTAGTTATATTTATACATAAATTTTTATTTTTTAATATAGAGGTACCTACTTTATCAATGTATCCAACTATCCAAGCAAATGATAGAATTTTAGTAACCAGAGTACATAATACAGATAAATTACAAAGAGGTGATATAGTAGTTTTTCACTCTAATAAGGATGAAAAAGACTTAATTAAGAGATTAGTAGGATTACCAGGGGATACTGTTGAATATACTAAGGAAGGTAAGATGTTTATCAATGGTGAGTTAGTTGATGAGCCATATGTTTTAAACCCAGGTGGAAAAGCAGGGAAATTTGAAGTACCACAAGGGAACTTTTTGTTTATGGGAGATAACAGAAGTGGATCAGAGGATAGTAGATCTTGGGAAAATCCTTATATAACTCAAGATAAGATAATGGGAAAAGCACAAATTGTTATATTCCCATTTAGTAGATTTGGAAAATTAAAATAAATAATTTACAAAAAAGAAAAAATCCTTTTAAATGAGTCATTTTTTATAGAATAAAAGCATTAATAGTTATATAATGATTAATGGTATGTTCTTAACAAAAGAAAAATAAGTAAGTTGAGGTTTGGGGGGCATTATTAATAGTTATGAAAAGTTTTATGAATGTTAAATCAGTAACTACCATAGTATGTGGTATAGTGTCCTTTGTTTGTATTATAATAATAGCTAGTACCTTTGGGGTAAGAAACGTAGACCCAAATAATAAAGAGGAAACTAATAACCCTAGTAGTGACTTTTATGATGGAAAAGTTCTAGAGAATATTAAAGGGCCAATAAATGAAGAAAGAGCTCTTGAAATATCAAAGCAATGTATAAAGATATATTTTGAAGATGATGTAGATAGTTTAAATTTAGAGCATAACTTAAATCTAAAAGAAGGTATAGGAACAGAAAAAGATTTATTTATAATAAATTGGTTAGATATTAAAACATCACAAAGCAAGTATATTACATCTATAAGGAAAGATAGTGGATATATAGAGCAGGCAATGAAGGTCAATTACGATAAAGGCAACAACATAGAAGTAATAACATCTTTGGGAGTTGAAAATTTAGTGAAATCTTTTTTGAAGAGGGTATATGGAATAAGTAATTATGATAATACTAATCTTGTTATAGAGAAGGATAGTCATTACGGATACAAAGCGAAATTTGAAAATTTTACATCTAAAAAGACTAAAGTTATACTTGGAATAGACCCGTACAAAGGAATAATAGAAAATATTACCAATATTCATGAATGATTTATAGGCTGTTAAACATAATGTTTAACAGCTTTATTTAAATAAAAAAATATATTTTTGTACTTAAAGCAAACAGTGATTTAAATAATAAGATAGGAATAATAGAAATTATAAGTGGCAAAATCACATAATAAACTTAATGAAAGCTTCATTGAATGTATATTTTAATTTAATTATTTAATAAATATAGTGGTTAGATATTAGAATAGCTGTGTAAGATTAAATTAGAATATATGTATAATGTTAATTAGAAATATAATATAAATTTTATTTTAGAAATGGAGGTATTTAGTGAAGAAAGGTAAATACAATGCACTGATTTTTCACTAAAGATGAATTATGAAAAACTTAAATGAAATTTTAGATAATCAAAGAGCGTTTTTCTTAAGCGGAAAAACTATGGATATAGAGTTTAGGATAGAGCAGTTAAATAAATTAAGAACCTCTATTATTAAGCATGAGGAAGATATTTTAGATGCTCTTAAGAAGGATTTAAATAAAAGTAACTTTGAATCTTATGAAACAGAGTTAGGTATAGTATTAGAAGAAATAACTTTAATGAGTAAGAATATAAGAAAATGGAGTAAGGATAAGAAAGTAAAAAGTCCATTAATGCATTATAAAACTGATACTTATATTCATTCGGAACCCTATGGAGTGGTACTTAATATAGCTCCTTGGAACTATCCATTTCAGTTACTTATGGCACCATTAATAGGAATAATAGCTGGTGGTAACTGTGCTATGCTAAAACCATCTAAATACTCTATAAGTACAAGTAAAGTTATAGAAATTATAATAAGAGAAGCCTTTGATGAAAATTACATAACTGTAGTAGAAGCAGAGGGTGGAAGAGAGTCTATTCAAGCTTTACTTCAATTAAGGTTTGATTATATATTCTTTACTGGAAGTGTAGATGTTGGGAAAGTTGTCATGGAAAATGCAGCTAAACATTTAACACCTGTTACTTTAGAATTAGGTGGTAAGAGTCCTTGTATAGTTTGTAAAGATGCAAAACTTGAAATTGCTGCTAAGAGAATAGTTTGGGGTAAATTTTTAAATGCAGGTCAGACCTGTGTTGCACCAGATTATTTATTAGTACATAAGAATGTTAAAGAAGAGTTACTTAAAAATATTAAAAAGAATATAATAGAATTTTTCGGTGAAAATCCTAAAAGTAGTAATGACTTTGGACGTATAATAACTAATAAACATGTAGAAAGATTAGCTTCATATTTAAGTTGTGGAAGTGTTTATTTTGGTGGAAAGTATGATGTTTCAGAAAAATATATGGAACCTACTATTTTAACTGATATTAGTTTCGAGGATGCGGTAATGCAAGAGGAGATTTTTGGTCCTATTTTTCCTGTTATAGAATTTGAGGATATAGATGATGTCATAAATATACTTAAGCATAAAGAAAAACCCTTAGCTTTATATTTATTTACTGAGAGCAAGGAAATTGAAAATAAGGTTGTTAAGAGAGTTTCATATGGAGGAGGATGTATAAATGATACTATTATTCATGTTGCATCTTCTTATGCACCCTTTGGAGGAGTAGGTAATAGTGGTATGGGAGCTTATCATGGAAAATATAGTTTTGACCTATTTACTCATCAAAAGAGCATATTAAAAAAGAGTAGTAAATTTGATATTAAGGTGAGATATGCTCCTTATAAAGATAAGCTAAATTTATTGAAAAAAATAATGAAATAACTAAGGAAAAATAATTATTCAATTATTAAAATAAATATAAAAAATTTGTAGAAATATAAAAATATAAGTGATAGAATAACATTTGGAAACATAGAGGGATTAAATTATAAAATTTAAGAAACTGTGGAATAAATAAAGGTATAGAAGTTATATACGAAAGAACTTTGGAGGGAGATAAGGATAAAATGAAAATTAATCTAATTGGAGTTCCATTATTTTATGGATGCGATAGAAAGGGCGTAGACTTAGGTCCAGACTATTTAAGAGCTAGAAATTTATCACAGGTTTTAAAAGCACATGGTCACGAAGTATATGATTTAGGAAATATATTCGTGGAGAAGAAACAAGAAAGCGATAAGTATAGTTATCATTCACATATGAAATACTTAGATGCTATCATTGATGTAAATGAAAACTTAGCTAATGCAGTATTTTGCAGTAAAGAAGCAGGATATTTTCCTTTAGTATTAGGTGGAGACCACTCTTTAGGATTAGGAAGTATTTCTGGAATTGCAAAACACAATAATGACTTTGCTGTTATTTGGGTTGATGCCCATGGAGATATAAATACTCCAGAAACTTCTCCGAGTGGTAATGTTCATGGAATGCCATTAGGAGCAGCTATGGGATTTGGAGTAAGTGAACTTACAGAACTATGTTTTAAGGGGATAAAGGTTAAACCTGAAAATGTATTTATTGTAGGAGCAAGAGATTTAGATGCAGGTGAGGTAGAATTAATAAAAAATAAAAATATTAATGCTTACTCAACAGAAGAAGTTAGAAGTCAAGGCATAGAGTCAATTATGAAGGACATATATGCTAAGTTAAATGAAAAAAACATAAAAAATGTGCACTTAAGTTTTGATATTGATTGTATCGATTCTAAGTTAGTACCAGGAACAGGAACACCAGTGGAAAATGGAATGACAATAGATGAGGTTAAATTCTTATTAAAATCCTTAGGCCAAAGTAACTTAGTAAAATCAATGGATTTTGTAGAGTTAAATGCAGAGTTAGACAACACTGATGATACTTTAGATTTATGTATGGAATTATTAGATCATACTTTTACATATTTTAAATAAATTAATACTTAAAAAATTAAGTTCTATAAAAAGCGTAGTTAAAGCTTTTTATAGGGCTTTTTTATTTTATATAATTATTTTTATTTTAAGGGGTATACTAGTTTTATTGATAAGAAATAACATAGAAAGGCGTGATGAACTAATGAAGAAAAACAGAGCTTTAAAGTTATTTTTATCTATAATATTAATATTTTCATACAGCTTTACAGGAATAATACCCGCATTTTCTACTAAGGTTTTTGCAGCAGAGCAAGTAGAGTTTAAGGTTGGAAATATCTATTGTGGATTCAAATTAACTGAGGAGAAAATTTTACCTAACAACTCAGGAGAGGCTAGAGTATTTGTACATGAAAAAAGTGGAGCTAGACTGTTTCAATTAAAAAATGAGGATGAAAACAAAATGTTTTCTATAGGGTTTAGGACGCCTTCTAAAAATGATAAGGGTACAGCGCATATATTGGAACATTGTGTGTTAGTGGGAGGAAGTGAAAAGTATCCTATAAAGCAATTATTTAAAGAATTGCTACAAGTATCTATAACAAAGGATTTAAATGGTTTTACAGCACCAGATATGACAGTATACCCCTTTAGTACAACTAATGAAAAGGAATTTAATAACTTAATGGATGTATACTTAAATATGGTCTTTAAGCCTAGACTTTATGAGGATGAACGAATATTTAAAGAAGAAGCATGGCATTATGAACTTAACAAAGAAAGTGACCCTATAAAATATAATGGGGTTGTTTATAATGAAATGAAGGGTTCCTTATCAGCGCTTAATTCAAAATTATATAATTCAATTATGCAGAGTTTATACCCAGATACAAATTATCAATATGTTTCTGGTGGGGTTCCAAGTGAAATTCCAAAGTTAAGTTTTGAAGAATTAAAAGATTTTCATAAAGAGTATTATCATCCTTCAAATAGCTATATATTTATATATGGAAATACTGACATCACAAGTAAACTAGGAGCTTTAAATAATAATTATTTAAAGGATTATGATAAATCAGAAGTTAACTCACAGGTTCAAAAGCAAGAACCCTTTGAAAGTCAAAGAGAGAATCAATATGAATACATTGTAGATGAAAAAGAAGATATAAAAAATAAAAGTGTTTTAAGTTTAAATTATGCTATAGGAACTAGTGATAATGAAGAATTAACTACAGCTTTTAATCTTATAAATTATATTTTATTTAATAATCCATCTTCACCAGTAATAAAAAATTTAAATAAGGCTGGTATAAGTAACGTATCAGGAGTTTTTAGTACGGGACAATATCAACCATTTTTATCTATAATTGCTACTAATGCATCAGAAGAAGAAAAGGATTTATATAAATGGGTTATAGAGGATTCATTAAAGGATATAGTTCAAAATGGAATAGATAAAGAAATAATAAAAACAACTATAAATAGATTAGAATTAGATGTTAGAGAAAATAGTGGATATAGTAGTAAAACAGGAGCATCTTACAATTTATCTATTTTAAATCAATGGATTTATGATGCAGATCCTATGAATATTTTTGATTCACAACAGATAATAAAGTGTCTAAATGATTCTTTAGAAGGTAATTATTTAGAAGGAATAATAGATAAATATATCCTAAAAAATAATCACAGCACATTAAATGTTATGAGTCCAGTACATGAAAGTACTAGGAGTCATAATGATGAAGAAGTAGTCTTAAAGGAATATAAAGAAAGTTTAAGTAAAAAAGAAATAGCAAAATTAATAAAAGATAATGAAGAGTTAAGAGAATGGCAAAATGAATCAGAAAGTAAGGAAAACTTAGATAAAATACCTAAGGTAACTTTAAATGATTTAAATCCTGTAGTAGAGAAAACCCCATTAAAAGTAGAACAGTACAAAGGTACTAAAATATTACATCATCCAATGAATACAAATGGAGTAATTTCTACTAATTTTTATTTTGATAGTTCAAAGGTACATGAAGAACAAATTCCTTATGTACAATTGTTATCAGATTTAATGGGCAATGTTGGAAGTGAGGAGTATTCTATAAATGAACTTCAAAAGCTTGAACAGCAGTTATCTAAAGGAATTTCATATAGTGCAATGAACTTTATATCTAAGGATGATAGCAATAATTATACTAATAAATTTTCTGTATCTACAGTGGTTTTAGAAAAAAATATTGATAAAATTTTAAAGTTAATTGCATATAATATACAAAACTCGAATTATTCAAATAAAAGTGTTATAAAGCAAAATTTATATGCAATAAAGTGTAATTTAGATAATATATTTTCAGATAATCCAGAGGAATTAGCTATTAATAGAAATCTAGCTTATTTTTCACAAGGAAGAGCATATAATGAGAATTTAAAAGGTGTAAGCTATAAAAATTTTATAGATAATTTATATGAAAATTTTGATCAAGATTATGAAAAAATAATAAAAAATATTCAAGATGTAGCTTATAGAGTTTTTAATGAAAATGACCTAACTATTAGTGTTACATGTGATGATAATGCTTATAAAATATTCAAGAAATCAGTAAATAATGTATTAGATGTATTAAGTACCGACATAATAGAGTCAAAGAATTATGATTTACAATATGATAGTAAAAATGAGGCTATTCCAATAGCATCTAGAGTTCAATATAATTGCCAAGGTTTTAACTTTAAAAAACATGGATATGAATATAATGGTTCTATGGTAGTTATGTTAAATATGCTAGACTTAGATTATTTGTGGAAGAACCTTAGGGTTACAGGAGGAGCATATGGCTATAGAATAATAAACGATAGAAATGGTGACATTGCTATTGCTTCTTATAGAGACCCTAGAGTTGAAAGAACTTATGATGTATATGCAGGAATTAGTGAGTATTTAAGTAACTTAGATATATCAGAAGAAGAATTTGAAAAATATAAAATAAGTTGTTTATATAAATATTATCATCCACTAACTATATATCAAAAGGTAGCAATTGCTGATAGAGATTATTTTATGGGTGTAAGCGAAGAAGATAGAATAGAAGAGTTGAATCAAATTTTAAATGCTACAATTGATGAGGTTAAGGCATATAGTGAAATGTTTAAAAAAGGCATGGATGAAAATAACAAAACCACAGTGGGTGAGAAAAAGGAAATTGAAAAAAGCAAACATTTATTTGAAAAAATTATATTATTGACTTTTAAATAAAAATGGTATAAGATTTGAAAGTAAATAAACAATTTTTTTTGAGTGAAATTTAAATTTTATAAAAATAAATGCAAAATAACGAATTAATATAAATGAATATTTTAAAGACTAAGAAAAGGAATAGTAAAAGAAAAATCTAAAATTAAATTTTAGAAAGTATTTTTACAGAGAGAAAATCATTTGGTGCAAGATTTTTAAAATACATTCTTTGAACCAGCCTTGGAGTTCTGTACCGAAATAGTAGTAGGCTACAGCGGTTATTACCGTTAATTATTTTAAGTGAGTATAATTTTACTTAAGCTTCAGCGCTTAAATAAAATTGTACTAAATTAGGGTGGCACCGCCGAGACCTCGGTCCCTTTTGGGATTGAGGTCTTTTTATTTTATAAAAAAGTAAAAATTTAACTTAATAAAAGTAAGCAATAATGTATAGATGAAAAGGGAGAAAATTATTATGGCTAAAAATCAAAAACTAGTAAAAGATATTACAGCTATGGACGTTGACTTTGCTAAATGGTATACAGATATCGTAAAAAAGGCAGAGTTAGTTGACTATTCAAGTGTTAAGGGATGTATGATTATACGTCCATATGGATATGCAATTTGGGAGAACATTCAAAAGTATTTAGATGCTAAATTTAAAGAAACTGGGCATGAAAATGTATATATGCCAATGTTTATTCCAGAGAGTCTTTTAGAAAAAGAGAAAAGTCACGTAGAGGGATTTGCTCCTGAAGTTGCTTGGGTTACTCATGGTGGAAGTGAAGAACTTACTGAAAGATTATGTGTTAGACCAACATCAGAAACTTTATTCTGTGAACACTATGCAAGAATAGTTCAATCTTATAAGGATCTACCAAAGCTATATAACCAATGGTGTTCAGTTGTAAGATGGGAAAAAACAACTCGTCCATTCTTAAGAACAACTGAATTCTTATGGCAAGAAGGACACACTATTCATGCTACAGCTGAAGAAGCAGAAGCAGAAACAGTAAAAATGCTAAATGTATATGCAGATTTCTGTGAAAATGTTTTAGCTATGCCAGTAGTTAAGGGTAGAAAAACAGAAAAAGAAAAATTTGCAGGTGGTGTAAGAACTTACACTATAGAAAGCTTAATGCATGATGGTAAAGCTCTTCAAAGTGGTACTTCTCACAATCTTGGAGATAACTTTGCAAAGGCTTTTGGAATTCAATATTCAGATAAAGACCAAAAGAAACAATATGTTCACGAAACATCATGGGGTGTAACTACAAGATTAATAGGAGCAATTATAATGGTTCATGGTGATGACGAAGGATTAGCATTACCACCAAGAATTGCACCAATTCAAACAGTTATTATTCCAATAGCTCAACACAAAGAGGGCGTATTAGAAAAGGCTGAAGAATTAAGAGAAAGAATAGCTAAGGTAGCTAGAGTTAAAGTAGATAGCACTGATAAAATGCCAGGATGGAAATTCAGTGAATATGAAATGAAGGGTGTACCAGTTCGTTTAGAAGTTGGACCAAAGGATATAGAAAACAATCAAGTAGTTCTTGTAAGAAGAGATACAAGAGAAAAAGAAGTTGTTTCTATGGACGATTTAGAAGTAAGAATTCCTCAATTATTAGAAGAAATTCAAACTGCTATGTTTGAAAGAGCTAAAGCTCATAGAGATGAAAATACCTTCGTAGCTACAAACTTAGATGAGTTCAAAGAAATTGCTGAAAACAAACCAGGATTCATAAAAGCAATGTGGTGTGGAGACTTAGAATGTGAAGAGAAAATTAAAGAAGTAGCAGGAACAAGCTCAAGATGTATGCCATTTGAACAAGAAGAAGTATCAGATGTGTGTGTATGTTGTGGAAAACCAGCTAAATCTTTAGTATACTGGGGAAAAGCATACTAATAATATAAATTAAGTTCTTTACTTAGGTGAAAGTTTTAACTTCAGCTAAGGTTTAGAATTATGAATAGATAAAGTGAATTTTTAAGGACTATAAATTTAAATATAAATTTATAGTCCTTTTACAATTTTATAAATATAAAGCTAATGATATTTGAAGCAAATTATTTAGTAAATAAAATTATATTCAACATATATGCTTTATAGCATAGGATAAAGAATATAAAAAATATTGCAAAATATTATTGCAAAAATATATTTACATTACCATAATGTGGTGTTATAATCAGTTTAATGATTTAAAGCATAAAGTTGAAAGGAGATAGTATATATGAAATTTATAAATAAATCTTATGTAAGCAAATTAAACAGATATTATTACGGTAACTACTATTATATGTATTACTGCTTTTTTGCTTACAATAAAATATATAGATTTATTTATAAAGGATTATCAGAGCATATGAGGATTGATAAAAAAGAAGTAGCATTCTCATATTAAGCTAATATACTAGCTTCTAAGTAGAAGTAAAAATATAGCTAAAAGCAATGGAAATTTAAGAGTCCTTTATTAGGACTCTTTTTTATTTGTCTAAAATTTCTAATATCTATAAAAATTAATTGATTTATCGAGGAGGAAGTAAAATGATAGTTGTAATGAAACCAAAGGCGTCTTTAGAGGAAATAAATAAGATAAAGGCAAAAATTATAAGTTTAGGATGTGAGATTCACGAATCTAATGGAGCAAACTACAGTTTATTAGGCTTGGTAGGGGATACATCTAGAATAGATGCACATTTACTTCAAGCAAATGACTCTGTTGAAAAGGTAATAATTGTACAAGAGCCTTACAAGAAAGCAAATAGATTATTTCATCCAGAAAATAGTGAAATAATAGTTGGAGACAGAAGTATAGGTGGAAAAAAATTAAGCATCATGGCTGGTCCTTGTTCCGTTGAAACAGAAGAGCAAATTATGACTATTGCTAAGGATGTACAGGCAAGTGGAGCAACATTTTTAAGAGGTGGGGCATTTAAACCTAGAACTTCACCATATAGTTTTCAAGGTTTAGAGAAACATGGATTAGAATTATTGAAGATGGCTAAAAAGGAAACAGGACTTCCAATAGTAACAGAAATAATGTCAACTTCACATATAGATGATTTTGTAGAAGATGTTGATGTTATACAAGTTGGTGCAAGAAATATGCAAAACTTTGATTTATTAAAGGCACTTGGTAAAACTAATAAACCAATATTATTGAAGAGAGGGTTATCTTCAACAATAGAAGAATTACTGATGTCAGCTGAATATATAATGGCTGGTGGAAATGAAAATGTAATTTTATGTGAAAGAGGAATAAGGACTTTTGAAAAATACACTAGAAATACTTTAGATTTAAGTGCTATACCAGCTATAAAAAAATTAAGTCATTTGCCAGTAATAGTAGATCCAAGTCATGCAGCAGGATTATGGTGGATGGTAGAACCTTTAGCTAAAGCGGCAGTTGCTGTAGGTGCAGATGGATTAATAGTTGAAGTTCATAATGATCCAGCTAATGCTTGGTGTGATGGAAATCAATCTATAACACCTGAAAGGTTCAATAATTTAATGAAAAAATTAAGTGTTATTGCAGAGGTAGAGGATAGAGAAATATAAAAAAAGTTTATTTAGTAAGAGGGGAGGATTTAGTAGGTATAATGTGTAAAACATATTATATTGCTAAAAGAGGCTATGAAAAGTGAAAATCTTAATATAACTATAGTTGGACTAGGGTTAATAGGCGGTTCTTATGCTAAAGCTTTAAGAAAATTTATAAAACCTAATAAAATATGGGCTATAGACAAAAGTGAAGAAAGTTTAAAAGAAGCTAAGGAATTAGGAGTTATAGACGAGGGATTTAATGTTGATGACTCTGTTAATTTAAAATCTGATTTTAATAAAGGAAGTTTTAAAAAGGTTCTCAAAGAATCTGATATAATAATAATGTGTTTATATCCTCAAGATACAGTTAGGTTTTTAAAAGAGAATAATGAAAGTTTAAAAAAGGAATCTATTATTACAGATGTTGTAGGGGTAAAGGGATGGGTAATAGAAGAAGTGAACTCTTTCATTAAAAAAGATGTAGACTTTATAGCAGGACATCCTATGGCAGGCAACGAATTTAGAGGTTTTCACTTTTCAGATGAAGAGCTATTTAAGGATAGCGAATATATATTAATCCCTACTACTAAAAATAAAGCAAAAAATCTTGATATAATACAAGATATAATTTTAAAAATAGGTTTTAGAAATATAAGAATAATGGATTCTAAGGAACATGACAAAACTATAGCTTTTACAAGTCATTTACCACATGTAATAGCTATTAGTTTAGCAAATAGCAAAAATTTAGAAGAAGAAGTAGCTTGCATAGGTAGAAGTTTCAAGGGTGCAACAAGGGTAGCTAATTTAAACTTTGACTTATGGTCTCAGTTATTCTTAAGTAATAGTAAGAATTTGATAGAAGAATTAGATATGTTTAGAGAGGATATAGAATTTTTCAGAGAATTATTAGTGAATAAGGACCTTGATGGATTAAAGGAAGTTATTAAAAAAGCTAATATAAGAAGAGAGGAGATAAATAAGTGAAGAAATTAGATGTTGTACTAAAGGATAAATCCTACCCTATAGTTATAGGAAAGAATTTAATAGATACATTAGGAGAGAGAATTAAGGAGTTTTATAAGGGTACTAAATTAGCTATAGTAACCGATGAAAACTTAAACTCAATATATGGAGAAAGAGTCAAGAAAAATCTAGAGAAAGATGGTTTTGAGGTTAAGTTAATAGTTGTAGCAGCGGGAGAAAAAAGCAAATCCTTTGGAGTTTTACAAGAACTTTATAATGGATTCTTAGACTTTAAGCTTACAAGAAGTGATTTAATTATTGCCTTTGGTGGAGGAGTTGTAGGAGACCTTTGTGGTTTTGCAGCATCAACATTTTTAAGAGGAGTTCCCTTTGTTCAAGTGCCAACCTCACTTTTAGCACAAATAGATAGTAGTGTTGGGGGGAAGGTTGCAATAGACTTAGAAAGAGGAAAGAATTTAGTGGGTAGTTTTTATCACCCTGAATTTGTGCTTATAGATACGGAACTATTAAAAACCTTAGATAAAAGATTTTTATGGGATGGAATGGCTGAGGTTATTAAGTATGGATGTATAAGCTCTAAAGAATTATTTTCAAGATTGATGGAATTTAAGGATGAAGAGGAATTATTAAATAATATAGATGAAATAGTTTTTAAGTGCTGTGATATAAAAAGAAAAGTAGTACAAGAAGATGAAAAGGACAAAGGTTTAAGAATGATATTAAACTTTGGACATACCATAGGACATGGTATAGAAAAGTACTTTGATTATTCTAAGTATACTCATGGGGAAGCTGTGGCAATGGGTATGTATATGATTACAAAAAATAGTGAAGAACTAGGAATAACACAGTTAGGAACAAGTAATAAAATAAAAGAGATACTAAGTAAGTACAATTTAGAATATAACTTAGATAATATAGATATGAAAGAAATAGTTGAATCTACAACTTTAGATAAAAAGAATATAGGAAATAAGATGAACTTAATTTTATTAGAAGAAATAGGTGTGTCTTTTATAAAAAGTATAGATAATAATGAGATAGGAAAATACATTTATTAAAAGGATGGGTGAGCCAATGAAAGAAATTAGAATACTTCCAAAGTCTTTAAGTGGAAAGGTAACAATTCCACCATCTAAAAGTATGAGCCATAGAGCTTTAATTTGTTCAGGATTAAGTAATGGAAAAAGTATAATAGATAATGTTGAATTTTCTAAGGATATAATAGCAACATCAGAAGCTTTAAGAGCTATAGGTGTAGAAATAGTTAATATAAGTGAGGAGTTTTCAGCCTTACAAAAGTTATCAGTAGATGGATGTAAATTCAATGAAAATATAAAAAATAAAGATATAAATTCTAGAAAATGTGAAGACAAGATAGTTATTCAATGTAATGAATCTGGCTCAACATTGAGATTTTTAATACCTATAGCAATGACTTTAGATAAAGCTTTAGAATTTATAGGAAAAGGAAAGTTGGTTGAAAGACCATTAAAAACTTACTACGATATATTTGAAAATCAAGGAATAAAGTATTCTACTAATAATGGGCAATTACCCTTAGAGGTAAATGGTTCTTTAAAAGCAGGTGAATATGAAGTTAAAGGAAATATTAGTTCTCAATTTATATCAGGTTTATTATTTACATTACCCCTATTAGATGGAGATTCTAAGATAATTATAACTACAGAGCTTGAGTCTAAGGGCTACATAGATTTAACCTTAAGTATGCTTAATAAATTTTCTATTAAAATCGAAAACAAGGATTATAGGGAATTTATTATTAAGGGAAATCAAGAATATAAATCAAGAAACTACAGAGTAGAAGGAGATTTTTCACAGGGAGCATTCTTCTTAGTTGGTGGATTATTAAGTGGAGAAATATCAGTTTTAGATTTAGACATAAAATCTCTTCAAGGAGATAAGGAAATACTAGATATAATAAATAAAATGAAGGGGAAATATATAGTAAAAGATGATGAAAATAATAAATCAGTTATAACTAGTAAATGTGAGACTAAAGGTGCGGTTATAGATGCTTCACAATGTCCGGATTTAGTACCAATAGTATCAGTTTTAGCAGCTTTAAGTGAAGGTGAAACAAGAATAATAAAGGCTGAAAGACTTAGAATAAAAGAATCTGATAGACTTAAGGCTATGTGTACAGAATTAAATAAATTAGGGGCAGAGGTTAGTGAAACTGAAGATGGATTAATAATTAAAGGAAAGAAAACTTTAAAAGGAGGAAGAGTTAATAGCTGGAATGATCATAGAATCGCTATGGCTTTAGCAATTGCTTCTATTAAATGTGAAGAAGAAGTTATTATAGAAAATAGTACAGTTGTAGATAAATCTTACCCAAGATTTTGGGATGACTTTGCAAAGTTAGGAGGGGATATTAGTGAGCACAACATGGGGGAATAATATAAAGTTAACTATTTTTGGAGAATCTCATGGAGCAGCTATAGGTGGTGTCATTGACGGTATACCTGCAGGAATAAAGCTTGATGTAGAATTTATAAAAAAAGAAATGGCTAGAAGGGCACCAGGAAACAATAATCTAAGTACTCCTAGAAAAGAAGCTGATGAGGTTGAAATATTAAGTGGATATTTTGAAGAAAAAACTACAGGAACACCTTTGAGCTTTATAATAAAAAATACAAATACTAAGTCAAAGGATTATTCCTTATTTAAAGATATAATGAGACCAGGACACGGAGATTACACTGGTAATGTAAAATACTTTGGTTTTAATGATTATAGAGGTGGAGGGTATTTTTCAGGAAGAATTACTGCACCCTTAGTTTTTGCTGGAGCCATAGCAAAACAAATATTAGAGAAAAAAGATATGTTCATAGGTGCTCATATTAAATCTATATATAATATAGAAGATACTAGTTTTAATGAGCTAGGTATTAATAAAGAAGAGCTACTATCTTTAAAGGAAGAAAGTTTACCTCTTTTAAATAAAGTAGTAAAAGATGATATGGAAGAAATTATTATAAAAGCTAGAGAAGAGGGGGATTCTGTAGGGGGAGTAATTGAACTTATGGTATTGAATCCTGGAAAAGGTTTAGGCGCACCCTTCTTTGACTCTGTGGAAAGTAGATTATCACAAATTTTATTTTCAGTACCGGCAGTTAAGGGAGTTGAGTTCGGAGACGGATTCAATATGGCATGCCTTAAAGGATCGGAATCAAATGATGCTTATGTAATTGAAAATAAAAAGGTGAAAACTAAATCCAATAAAAATGGAGGGATATTAGGGGGAATAACTAATGGAATGCCTATAATATTTAAGGTTGCAATAAAACCTACTCCATCAATATCCAAACTTCAAGAAACTGTTGATATTGGAACTATGACTGAAACAACTTTAGAAGTAAAGGGAAGACATGATCCATGTATAATTTCTAGAGCAATACCAGTTATTGAGTCAGTAACAGCATTGGTAATGTTAGATTTATTTATTGATAGATTGAAAGAAGTAAATTTTAATTAGTGCAATTTAAGAGGGATTGAAAATAAGCTAAGATTAAATATAGTATAGGAACTTCATAGTATGAATGAAGATATAACTATATATTTATAATAGGGATTGAAGCTTATATATAAATTTTGAACTTAAGTAAAAGTTAAATAAAAGACAGATTTTGAATTTAAGTAAAAAGATGTATAATTAAATAGAAGAAGATAAGGGGAATTGATTTATGAAAGATTTAGAAAAGTGTAGAGAGGAAATTGACGCAATAGATAAAGAATTAGTAAGACTTTTCGAAAAAAGGATGCAACTATCTGTAGATGTAGCTAAATATAAGTTGAGTAATAATCTACCTATTTTAAATGCCAAAAGAGAAGATGAAGTAATAGAGAAAAATAAAAGATATTTAAGTAATGAAAACCTTGGAGAGTATTTTGAAAAGTTCATGTATGAACTTATGAATGTAAGTAAGGAATTACAGGATAAGTTCATAAAAGGGGAGGAGTTATAGTGAAGAAATTTTTTGGAATTATAGGAGAGAAATTAGGGCATACATTTTCTCCTCAAATTCATGAATTAATTTTTGATAATATAGGTGTTGAAGGGAATTTTGATGTCTTTGAAATAAAAAAAGAAGATTTTCATAATACTATATTGAGTTTAAAGACCTTAGGATCAAAGGGTATAACTGTAACAATTCCATATAAAGTTGATATAATGGCTCAGCTAGATGAAATTTCGGAAGAGGCTAAAAAAATAGGAGCTGTAAATGTAGTTGCACTTAAGGACGGAAAAGCAATAGGATACAATAGTGATTACTATGGTTTTGGTATGACTTTAGATAAATTTAATGTGAATATAAAGGGTGAAAAAGCATTAATATTAGGTACAGGTGGCGCATCAAAGGCTGTTGTGCAGTACTTAATTGATAATGGAATAGAAGAGGTTGTATTTGCAACTAGAAATATAGAAGAAGCTAAGAGTAAATATCCTAATTATAAAATAATATCATATAATGAAATTAAAGAATTGAAGGATTTTTCAATTATTATAAATTGCACACCAGTTGGAATGTATCCAAAGGTGGATAAGTCTCCAGTAAATAAAGAGATTTTAAAAGCTTTCAAAGTAGCAGTGGATATTATATATAATCCTTTAGAAACGTTATTTTTAAAAGAAGCTAAGGAAGAAGGCTTAGTTTCTATAAATGGATTATACATGTTAGTTGCACAAGCTGTTAAAGCACAAGAGTTTTGGAATGACATGGATATAGATTATAAAATAATAGAGCCTATAAATAATGAAATCGAAAAACTTATAGGAAGATAAAGAATTATTGTGGGAGATGCTTTAAAAGTGCTCTCACATTTTTTATAAGTACCTCTTAAAACTTTAATTAGAGAAACATATCAGTAGAGAAGCAAAATAGTTAATATTATTGATATAGAATAAAATAAGAGTAATACCATATAAGTGCAAGTGGAACTTATATAATAGTAAAAAAATATAAGGTAGTATTATAGGTGAGGGAATTATGTTGAAAAGTAATATAGTATTAATAGGTATGCCTGGTTGTGGAAAAACCACTATAGGTAAGATGCTTTCAGAAAAAATAAACTATGAGTTCTGTGATATAGATGAGTATATTGAAAAACAAGAAAATACATCAATAAGTAGGATATTTGATAAAGGTGAAGAACATTTTAGAGATATTGAAGAAAAATATGTTAAAGAAGTAGCTTTAAAGCAAGGTATAGTAATATCAACAGGTGGAGGAGTTATAAAAAGAAAAGCTAATATAGAAGCATTAAAAGAAAATGGGGTTATATTTTTTGTTGATAGACCTATAGAAGATATACTAAGTGACCTTGATACAGATAGTAGACCTCTTTTAAAAGATAAGAAGGATAGAATATATAATTTATATAATGAAAGATATGATCTATATATGAAATATTGTAATGATAGAATTATAAATAATAGTAGTATCAATGAAGTCATTGAAGAAATTATTAAAAGGAGTAAATAAAGATGAAAGTATTAGTTATAAATGGGCCTAATTTAAATATGTTAGGTATAAGAGAAAAAAATATTTACGGGAAAGAAAGCTACAAATCAATATGTGATAATTTACAAGAAGTATCAAAGAACTTAGGTCTTGAAATAGAAATAAAGCAAAGCAATATAGAAGGGGAAATAATTAATTATATTCAGGAGGCTTTAGGGAGCTTTGATGGAATTGTAATAAACCCAGGGGCATATACTCACTACAGCATAGCAATATATGATGCATTAAAAGCAGTGAACTTACCAACTGTTGAAGTACATTTAAGTAATATACATTCAAGAGAGGAATTTAGAAGGGTATCAGTTACAGCTCCAGCTTGTATAGGACAAATTTGTGGATTTGGAGCATACGGATATACTATGGCTCTTATGGCATTAAAAGAAAATAATGTGTAAAATTTGTATAATATATTTATTATAGTAGTACAATATGTTGTATAATAAGTAGTAATGGCAACTTTTAATAAAGGTATATTAGTATTAAGCAAGTGATTTAATATGTTATTTTATAAGATAATAAGTTACTACATATATAAGTGGTAGTAATTAGTTGAATTAACTAAAAGTATTTATAATTAACTTATATAATATAACTTTGTAAGTGTGCTGAAATCTTTAAGTTAAAAAACTAAAAGGAGTTGTATTGGCATGAATAAAGAACTTTCAATGGAAGATATGTTAAATGAAGTGGAAGCTTCTATGAAAAGTGTACGTAAAGGACAAATAGTTAAGTGTAAAATAGTTTCAGTAAGAGATAATGAACTTATAGTTAGCACTGGTAGTATGTTTGATGGTATATTACCAAGAACTGAAATAAACATAAATGATAATGTAGAGTTAAAGGACATATTTAAGGAAGATGAAGAACTAGAATTATTAGTTTTACATGTAAATACTTCTGAAAATGAAGTTACATTGTCTAAGAAAAGAATTGATTCAATAAATACTTGGAAAGAACTTCAAGAGCTATATAATTCTAAAGAGATTTTTGAAGTAAAAGTAAAAGAAGTTGTTAAAGGTGGAGTAATAACTGAAATAAAGGGAGAAAGAGCATTTATTCCAGCATCTCAGTTGTCAGTTAGATTCGTTAAAGATTTAAATGAATTTGTAAGTAAAGACCTTAAGGTTAAAATAATAGAATTTGATAAAGAAAAGAAAAAAATAGTTTTATCAAGAAGAGAAGTAGAAGCAGCGGAGGTAGAGGCTAAGAAAAACAGCGCTTTAGAATCTATTAATAAAGGTGATAAAAAACATGGTGTAGTTACTAGAATAGCTAAGTTTGGTGCCTTTGTAGATTTAGACGGTATTGAAGGATTAATTCATCTATCAGAACTTTCATGGAGAAAAGTAAAGGATGCATCAGAGGTCGTTTCTGTTGGAGATGCTGTTGAAGTATATGTAATAGATGTAGATAAGGAAAGTAAAAAGATAGCTTTAACACTAAAAGAAGCTAAAGATAATCCATGGAACAATATTGAAAACAAGTACGCTAAAGGAAGTGTACATGAAGGAACAGTTGTTAAGATTTTAGATTTTGGAGCTTTAGTTGAATTAGAACCTACTGTAAAGGGATTAGTTCATATATCTCAAATAGAAGAAGAACCAGTAGCAAAAGTATCAAATGTTCTAAATGTAGGGGATAAAGTTAAGGTTAAGGTTTTACAAGTAAGTGAAGAGAATCAAAAAATTTCTTTAAGTATAAAAGAAGCTATAGAGAGACCAGTTGAGGATTTATCAGAATTTGTTGATGATAATGATTCAATGGGAACTTTAGCGGACTTATTTAAAGAGAAATTAGGTAAATTAGATTTAAAATAATAAAAAGAGTTAAAGTTCTTGTTGTAAATATATAATGATATTTATGACAAGAACTTTTTTTATAGGAAAAATTAAAATCGAAATATGAAGGAAAAAGTTTGTGAAATATAAAATTAAAGGGAGAAATCGGAAAAAAATATAAAACAAATTAAAACAATTAGGAACAAAGTTTTTATAAAGAAGGAAAAAAATCTCTATTATATTCAAAAAAAATACAAAAACATACAAAATGGAATGCTATTTTTGATAGAATTAAAATAAATTAATTAATATAAGTTAAAAATATAAAAAAAGAGAAAAACATGTAAAAATGCTTTTAATTGAAAATAACATATTAATATGCTAAAATTTACCTTGAAAAATAAGAAATATTGATGCTATATGTAATATTTATGCTGAAGGAGAGTAATTAAATTGATGAAGAAAATAAAACCATTGCATTTTTTGAGTGTTTTTGTTTTTTTATTAATGATTATTATATTTACAACTTCGTATATATATATAAAAATTAATAATAAGAGTATAGATTATATGAATAAGAATGCAAGTGAAGCTGTTCAACAAATAGCTTATGACTTAGGAAGTGTTTTAGAAAATAATAAAGCAATAACAAGTACTTTTTCTAATCTTAATAGCATTAAAAATCATCAGTATGATGAAGCTGCCTTAGAAGTAGAAGAGTTATTAAAGGTAGATTATATAAGTAATGCTTATATTGTAGATCAAGAGCAGAGTTACAATTTAAAGACAAAAAAAGGAAATAATCTTAATATAGCTGAGAACTATGAAAAATTAAAAAATTATCATAAAAGTAAAGATAAGGAAGTTATAGTAAGTGGATTACAGGATAATAGTATATTTATTATAAAAGCTATTGTTTCTATAGAAGATAAAATGAGTAAGTTTGCTGTAATTGAATTAGACCTTAATAAGTTTTTTGAGCAATATATGGATCCTAAATTCATTGCTAGAAAGTTTTATTGCTTAACCAATAATGAGGGGAAAATTATATATAACTCTCACGCTGAGTATATGAATGGTACAGGACATCATTCATTGCAGATGAAAAATGATTATGAAAATATTATAAATTCAGGTAGTCATAAAAGTGATGGTTCAGAAATTTATTCTAATAATATAAGATATAAGGCTATAGCCTACAAGGAAATAAAGGGAACTGATTTTAAGGTTGCAGTAGGAGTTAATTATTATCAAATTATAGATATTTTAGATGTTCTTTCAAAAATGTGTCAACTTGTATGTGTACTTGTACTGATAATTATAATGATATTGATAATAACATACTTTAAATATAAGGTAAGCAAGTATTCTTCAATAGGTGAATGTTGTGCTACAAAAATAGATTCTTGTAAAGGTGATAAAAAGGAAAATATAGCTGAAGATGTAATTGAAGAGGTAGAAGGGAAGTTTAATTATTTGATGGATGAAAATAGGAGGTTAGCACAAGAGGCTGAGGCATATGATAATTTAAGAAATGAGTTTTTCTCTAATGTATCACATGAATTAAAGACTCCTTTAAATGTATTATTTTCAACTATTCAAGTTCTAAAACTATATATAGGAAAAGAATTAAACTCCAAAGAAAAATTAAAGGTTGATAGATACTTTTCAACAATGAGACAAAATGGATATAGGTTGTTAAGAATAGTAAACAACATAATTTATATAACTAGAATAGATAGTGGTTTAATAAATTTAAACTTAGGAAACTATAACATAGTGGATGTAGTAGAAGGAATGATAGATTGTTCTGCTCCATATGCAGAAAGAATAGATAGAAAAATAATTTTTGACACAGAAGTAGAAGAATTAGTTATGGCTATAGACAAAGGAAAAATTGAGCGTATAATACTAAATTTAATATCCAATGCTTTTAAATTTTCCACCTTTGGAGATACAATAGAGATAAATATAAAAAATAAAGAAGAATTCGTTATCATAGTAGTAAAGGATAGTGGATTTGGTATACCTTTAGAAAAACAAAAAATTATATTTGAGAGATTTAGACAAGTAGACAAGCTATACAATAGAAAAAAAGAAGGTAGTGGAATAGGATTATCTATTGTTGAATATTTGGTGAATTTACATGGAGGAACAATTCAAGTAGATAGTGCTGTTGGAATAGGCACTGAATTTATTATTGAGTTACCAGTGAAAATTATTAGTGAAAGCGAATGTGCTGTTGACACTTTTGCCTATGAAAATAATGAAGAAAAAGCAGAAATGGAGTTTTCAGATATTGAATTTTAATAAAATTAGCTACTAAAGTAGTAATGTTTAGTAGCTGATTTTATTTTGAAATATCTAAATTTGAAGGTTGAAAAATAAAAAAACATTTTTTAATTTAATGATTTTAAAAAATATTCAAAAATTTATTGAAGTCTCTACAGGATATGATATAATAAGTTTACTTATATCTAGTGTAAATTTTATTGAAATTCTAATGAATTAATTCATATAGTAATTGATTTATGCTAATTAATAATTTTCAGCATGTCTAGATTTAACTATCATTATATAATAAATATAGAAGTTAATATGAATGTAGGATGTTAATTAGAATATATTTTTTTATAAGAGTATTTAATTTAAAAAATATAATGTAAGCATAAGGAAGATACAATATTAATAAGGAAAATAGTACATACTATTTATTGAATTATTATTAATATATTATTTATACTAGGGAAATATATAGTTGTTATATTTTTTATAATAAAGCAATAAACTTTATATTAAAGAAGAAAGATAGAAAATTCTATAATAATTATTAATATCCTTTAGGAGGTACTATAATGAGTGTACATATAGGTGCTAAACAAAATGAAATTGCTAAAACAGTATTAATGCCAGGAGATCCGTTAAGAGCTAAATTTATAGCAGAAACTATGCTAGAAGATGCAGTTTGTTATAACACAGTTCGTGGTATGTATGGATATACAGGAACTTATAAAGGTAAAAAAGTATCAGTTCAAGGTAGTGGTATGGGTATGCCATCTATGTCTATATATGCAGAAGAGTTATTTAGAGATTACGGAGTAGAAAATATCATTAGAATTGGTACATGTGGAACAATTCAAGAAGATATTCAAGTAAGAGACGTAATTATAGCTATGAGTGCATCAACAGATTCTAATATAAACAATATTAGATTTGGAAATGCAAACTTTGCTCCAACAGCAAGCTTTGATTTAGTATATAGAGCTTACCAAATAGCACAAGAGAAAAATATGAAAGTTGCAGTAGGAAATGTACTATCTGCTGACTTATTCTACCATGAAGATCCTGAAGCTTGGAAAATATGGGCAAAATATAATGTATTAGCACTTGAAATGGAAGGTGCAGCATTATATACATTAGCAGCAAAATATAGAAGAAAAGCGTTAATGTTATTAACAGTAAGTGATAACATTATTACAGGAGAAGAAACTACATCAGAAGAACGTCAAACAACATTTACTCAAATGATAGAGTTAGCTTTAGAGACTGCTGAAGCATAATAACATATAAAAAAGAGCTTATGATATTATATAAAAATATTGTAAGCTCTTATTTTTATATAAATATATATATACGTTGTAATATTGAATCTACAACACGGTAATTTATTATAGGGTAAATTTTTTATAATATAAAATATGATTCAAGTTTATTTAATGTAAGATATATATTACAAATAAATAATAAACTACAATAATAGGAATTGAAAAATGTAATAAGATTATAAGAAAAATTAATACTATAATTATAAGGAGAAAAAGATATAAATAAAATAAGAAGAAAGAATAAGAAGTATAAAAAGATTAAGTTAGAAGAAAGAATAGTAATTATATGAGAGAATAACATATATAGAAAGGATGTTAATGAGAGTATAAAGAGAACATCAAGATAAAGCTTACATTAAGAATAGTTATAGAATAATAAAAAAATATATTACATAAGGGTTAATAAAGAAAAAAGAGAAATAAAAAACACACTATCATTATAATAGTGTGTTATGGTGCCGGAGGCGGGAATCGAACCCGCACGGGTAATTAGCCCACTGGATTTTGAGTCCAGCGCGTCTGCCAGTTCCACCACTTCGGCAAAAAAGTAATTAAATTACTATACAATAATATCATATAAGAGAAATAAAAACAATATAAAATGGATAATTTAATTGGTTCATATTCAATTATTTTTCTAGGTAAGTTTTAAAAAAAAGATTATAATATATGTTGTGACCTATTTTCAAGAAAGAAATCAGATAAAAAGGGGACAGACATGTATAAGTTTTTAGGTATAGCTTTAATAGTTATAGGATGCACAGAAGGATTAATATCTTTATTAATAAAAAAAGAGAAAATTTTAAGTGAAGTTTTAAAGGATAAAAACTCAGAAGTAAAAGATGGCTTTATAGAGATGTGTAATTTGGAGGGATTAATTGATGTAGCAATAGGAAGTTTAGGAATAATATTTTCTTCACTTACCTTTATAATAATAAGTTGGTTAGCTTCTATTTTATTTTTTTATTTAATATATATAAAAAGAAACTTTAAATAAAAAACATCTAAGTCGAAAAATGCAAAATAAAACAAGAAATTTGTAGAAAAAACGAAAAAATAGTTAAAAAAGCAAAAGAAATGTGATAAGATTTGAAGTGTTAAGGCGATAAATTTTAAATGGTGAAAGGATGTTGACAAATGAAAAAATATGGTACATTTGACATACTTGGTCCTATAATGATTGGACCATCAAGTTCACATACTGCAGGTGCAGCTAAATTAGGTAAAGTTGCTAGAGATATAGTTGGTTCTGAGTTTAAAAGCGTAAGTTTCTATTTACATGGTTCCTTTGCTGAAACTTATAGAGGTCATGGTACTGATAAAGCATTAGTAGCAGGTATATTAGGAATGGAACCTCAAGACGAAAATCTTAGAGTAGCTTTTAAGATTGCAGAAGAACAAGGAATAAAATATGAATTTATACCAACTGTAATAGAAAATGCTGAGCATCCTAATACAGTTAAAATAGTCTTTCACATGAATGATGGAACGGATGCAGTTATAATGGGATGTTCTATTGGTGGGGGAAATATTGTTATAAATGAAATTAACGGTTTTGAAGTAGAATTAACAGGCGAATACTGTGTAGTTTTAATCAGACAATTAGATAAAAAAGGAGTATTAAGTAAAGTAACAAAAGTTATAGCAGAAGGCGGAATTAACATAGCAAATATGAAGGCTACAAGATCACATGGAGAAGAAGCCTTTTTAATTGTTGAATGTGATGAATATATTTCAGAAGAAATAGCAGATAAGTTAAAGAAAATAGATGAAGTATTATCAGCACAAATAATAAATACTCCTAAAGCTAAAAGAGAACATGACAAAATGATGAATTAGGTACAGGTACATATTTAAAGAGTTTTAAAATAGAAGCTAAAAAGACTATCAATAACTTTAGGTTAATATATTTAAGAGAAAGTTTATCCAAAATATATTGAATTTTCTAAAGTTAAGAAAGATAGTCTTTTTTATTTATATAAGATTAAATGAATAATTTACTCTAAAAGTTTTTAAGGTTATGTAGTAATCCATTAATAGAAGATTCATAAGTATTTGCAATAGAAGAATGAGCCGAGTTTTTTGTGCTTTTATCTTCTTCTATAGAAGTAGTTGTATTATTAGTAGTATTAAATCCTGTAGAAATAAAGTTATTATCTTCTATGTAAGGTATAGAAGTATTAGATTGAAACATAATTTACATCTCCTTTATACATGTAATATAAGATAAACGGACATAATATCCTAAATTTAAAACAATTAAAATGCTATAAAAGATGGTTTTAATATAAATACTTTAATAGTATTAACTAAAACAATGAAAATATGCTAATAAAATAAGGGAAACAAAACCTAGTGTGTCAATCTTAGAAAAATAAAGAAAATAAGAGAAAAATAAAGAAATATAAAAATAATTTAAGCATATTGGTAAAACTTCAAATGTATAAGAGGATTATTATGATATTATATTACTTGTCGCTGAGAGGCACAGAGAAAAAACAACAAAAACTTAAGTCGAAAAACTTAAAAAAGTTGTTGACAAATGATATCAGGTTTGATATTATAAGGAAGTCGCTTCTGAGAAACGACAAGAAAAACATGGTCTTTGAAAATTAAACAGAGTAATAAAGAAACAACTCGTAAAATGCTTTGAGTAATAAATAAAATCTTATCGAAAGATAAGTAGTCAGTGAATACTGAGTAATCAAACTTTTAAATTGAGAGTTTGATCCTGGCTCAGGACGAACGCTGGCGGCGTGCTTAACACATGCAAGTCGAGCGATGAAGTTCCTTCGGGAAC
>NZ_FQXP01000020.1 GCF_900130005.1 Clostridium collagenovorans DSM 3089
AGAAGGATTAAGATTCGCTATCAGAGAAGGTGGAAGAACAGTTGGTTCAGGAGTTGTTACTACAATAACTGAGTAATTGTAATTCGTTTTTATGATATATATCTTTTGAGTAGGACTGGTACCCCCAGTCCTCTTGAAAGTAAATTACATATATTAACTACAGAAATAAAACACTGTTTAGTTGACATGTAATATAAGTTATGATAAATTAATTTAAGTGATAAAGCTTTTAAAGTTTTATTTATAAGCTAGGAGGTGTCATAAGGTGAGAGTAAGAGTAACTTTAGCATGTTCAGATTGCAAACAAAGAAATTACAACACTATGAAGAACAAGAAGAACGATCCTGAGAGAATTGAAATGAACAAGTATTGTAAATTCTGTCACAAGCATACACTTCATAAAGAAACAAAATAATATAGCGTTCATTTTAAGTTGGGGATGTGAATAATATGGCTGTTAATGGGAAAGTTAAAGCAGTAGATGCCTCTAGTGATAAAGGTATGTTAAATTTTTTTAGAGGGCTTAAGGCTGAGTTTAAAAGAATTACATGGCCCCCAAAGAAAGACGTTAAAAAGACTGCAACTGCGGTAATTGGTTTTTGTGTAATGTATATGATCCTTGTAGGTCTTTTGGATTTAGGGTTCAATAATATTTTTAAAATTATTTTTAGATAGTTTAAAGGAGGTAGGGACAGTTGAGTTATAAGTCCCTTTAGTTATGAATGATGATAATATAAGATGGTATGTTGTTCATACATATTCCGGGTATGAAAATAAGGTTAAAGCCAATATCGAAAAAGTTGTAGAGAACAGGAATTTACACGGCTTCATCCACGACATTCAAGTTCCTATGGAAGAACAAGTGGAGATAAAAGAAGACGGCAAACAAAAGGTTACTTTGAAAAAATTATTCCCAGGGTATGTTATGATTAAAATGATTATGACAGATGACTCTTGGTATGTAGTTAGAAATACTAGAGGGGTAACAGGATTTGTCGGGCCAGGATCTAAACCAGTACCTCTTACAGAAGAAGAAGTTGAGTCTATGGGTATTGTTGAAAATGGCATAGAGTTAGATTTTGAGGTAGGAGATAATGTACAGATAATCTCTGGTGCATTAAAAGATTGCGTTGCATTAATCCAAGAGATTTATGTAGATAGACGCAAAGTTTCAGCGTTAGTTAATATGTTTGGTAGGGAAACACCTGCTGAACTTGATTTTAATCAAATAAAAATAATAGATTAATTGCTTATTTAAGACTAATTGTCTTAATAAGTGGGAGGATTAATAATCCGCATAACCACAATTTAGGAGGTGTAAACTCATGGCTAAAAAAGTTACAGGAATGATAAAACTTCAGCTTCCAGCTGGAAAGGCTACACCAGCTCCACCGGTTGGTCCAGCTTTAGGACAACACGGTGTTAATATAATGGCGTTTACAAAGGAATTCAATGCAAAGACTGCTAATCAAGCAGGTATGATTATTCCGGTTGTAATCACTGTTTACCAAGATAGATCATTCAGCTTTATTTTAAAAACTCCACCAGCTGCAGTATTAATTAAGAAAGCAGCAGGATTAGAGAGTGGTTCAGCAGAACCAAACAGAAAGAAAGTTGCTAAGATCACTATGGCTCAAGTTAAAGAAATTGCTGAGTTAAAGATGCCAGACTTAAACGCTGCTTCAGTTGAGACTGCAATGAGCATGATCGCTGGAACTGCAAGAAGTATGGGTGTTGAAGTAGTAGAATAGTTATTATTCTTAGGTAGAAAAGTGGGAGGTAGTAACCGTTAATACCACAAAGGAGGATGTTATTATGCCAAAAAGAGGTAAGAATTACATAGAAAGTGCTAAGCTTGTTGATAAGCACACTTTATATACACCAGTAGAAGCTATTGAGCTTGCTGTAAAAACATCTAAAGCTAAATTTGATGAAACTATTGAATTAGCAGTAAGATTAGGGGTAGACCCAAGACATGCAGACCAACAAGTAAGAGGAGCTGTTGTACTTCCTCACGGAACAGGTAAAACTGTTAAAGTTTTAGTTTTTGCTAAAGGTGACAAAGCTAAAGAAGCAGAAGCTGCTGGAGCAGATTTTGTAGGAGCAGAAGAATTAGTTGAAAAGATTCAAAAAGAAAACTGGTTCGACTTCGACATAGCTGTTGCAACACCAGACATGATGGGATTAGTTGGTAGAATAGGTAGAGTTTTAGGACCTAAAGGATTAATGCCAAACCCAAAATCAGGTACAGTTACATTTGATGTAGCTAAAGCTATTGCTGAAATTAAAGCTGGTAAAGTTGAATATAGAGTTGACAAAACTTCTATCGTTCACGTACCAATCGGTAAAAAATCATTTGGTGCTGAAAAGTTACAAGATAACTTTAAAGTATTAATGGAAGCTTTAATTAAGGCTAAACCAGCTGCTGCTAAGGGGCAATACCTTAAATCAGTATCAGTTTCTAGCACAATGGGGCCTGGAGCAAAAGTTAATCCAATAAAAGTTTTAGAATAGTATTGACTAATATGCACAACCATGATATAATATGTCATGTTGTGAATAATTATCAAGAAAATAAATATTTAAAGTATTCCGTAGACAGTAGGTGCGAAAGCGTAAGATGATTCGCCTACCGAGGTTTCCATACTTGTTGATAGTAATGGTCTCTTCGTATGTCTGCGGAGAGGCTTTGATTTTTATATAGCAAAATAAACTGTGAGGAGGTGGACACACAGTGTTAAGCAAAAACAGAGAATTAAAAGAAGCTAAAGTTCAAGAGATTAAAAGCAAGCTAGAGAAAGCTCAAGCTGTAATCCTTGCAGACTATCAAGGGCTTAATGTTGAAGAAGATACAGAATTAAGAAAGAAATTAAGAGAAGCAGGTGTTGAATACAAAGTATACAAAAACACTTTAGCAATACTTGCACTTAAAGAAATAGGAATCGAAGGTTTAGATGAGTTCTTAAAAGGACCAGTATCTATGGCTATCAGCTACGACGATCCTACTGCACCAGCTAGAGTTTTAAATGATTTTGCTAAAGATCATAAAAAATTAGAGCTTAAAGCAGGTTTAGTTCAAGGCGAAGTTTACGATCTTGATAAGGTTAAAAAACTTGCAGCTATTCCATCAAAAGAAGTGTTACTTGCAAAACTTCTTGGAAGCTTCAAAGCGCCATTATCTAATTTAGCATACTTATTAAACGCAATAAAAGAGAAAAAAGAGAGTGAGTCAGCAGAATAGGCCTGACTAATAATTTGGAGGTGTACTTAAAATGACAAGAGAAGATATCATTCAAGCTATAAAAGAAATGTCAGTTATGGAATTAAACGAATTAGTAACTGCTTGTGAAGAGGAATTTGGAGTAAGCGCTGCTGCTCCTGTTGCTGTTGCAGGTGGAGCTGTTGCAGGTGCTGCAGCAGAAGAGAAGAGCGAATTTGAAGTAGTATTAGCTAGCGCTGGTTCTCAAAAGATCAAAGTTATTAAAGTTGTTAGAGAATTAACAGGATTAGGATTAAAAGAAGCTAAGGATATAGTTGATGGAGCTCCTAAGACATTAAAAGAAGGCATAGCTAAAGAAGAAGCTGAAAAAATGAAAGCACAACTTGAAGAAGTTGGAGCTAGCGTTGAATTAAAATAGTTTCTATTTAATCAATAGGCCAAATACAAGGGCACTTTTCAAAAGAAAGTGCCCTTTTTTAAAATTAAAGGTTTGACACAAAAGCACTATTGTGATAATATAAATAATTGCATTGATTTAATAAAGTACGGATTATTTCAAAAAAACAATATTATGATATAAATGGTAATATTGAATTATTTTCATAATATTGGATACAATAAAGAGTAGATAAGTATGCATTGAGTGTGCACAAAAAGTGCTCCCTTTGCCTATTTTTACTTTAAGCAAGGAGTGAAAGCTGATGGTACATCCTGTCCAAGTTGGTAAAAGAACCAGAATGAGCTTTTCTAAAGTTAAAGAAGTTACAACAATGCCAAACTTAATCGAAGTCCAACTAAATTCATACAAGTGGTTTTTAGAAGAAGGGCTTAAGGAAGTATTTGACGATATAAATCCTATCCAAGATTATACTGGCAACCTAGTACTTGAATTTGTAGATTATACTCTAGAAGAAGATAACTACAAATATTCCGTGGAAGAATGCAAAGATAGAGACGCTACTTATGCAGCACCACTAAAAGTAAAGGTTAGATTACGTAACAATGAAACTGGTGAAATTAAAGAACAAGAAGTCTTTATGGGTGATATACCTTTAATGACTGAACAAGGTACATTTGTAATTAATGGTGCTGAGAGGGTTATAGTAAGCCAATTAGTTAGATCACCAGGGGCATATTACAACCACACTGTTGATAAAACAGGTAAGCAACTATTCTCTGCTACAATAATCCCTAATAGAGGGGCATGGCTAGAATTTGAAACTGATTCTAATAGCATAATGTATGTAAGAATAGACAAAACTAGAAAATTACCTATAACGATTTTAGCAAGAGCTATGGGTTATGGAAGTGACGCAGAAATCATAAACTTCTTTGGTGAAGAAGAAAGATTAAGCGCTACTATGGAAAAAGACAATACTAAAACAGAAGAAGAAGGATTACTAGAAATCTATAAGAGACTAAGACCAGGTGAACCACCAACAGTTGATAGTGCTAAGTCTTTAATAGATGCATTATTCTTTGATCCTAAGAGATATGATTTATCAAAAGTTGGTAGATATAAATTTAATAAGAAGTTAGCTTTATCATTAAGAATTGCTAACCAAATTTCAGTAGATAATATTATCAACCCTAAAACAGGTGAGATAATTGTTGAAGCTGGAGCTAAAATCACTAGAGAGCAAGCAAGTCAAATCCAAAATGCTGGTATCAATAGTGTTGATGTATTAGTTGAAGATAAGAAAATAAGAGTAATAGGAAATAATTTTGTAGATATAAATGAACAAGTTGAGTTTGATATCACAGATTTAAATATAAGAGAGATGGTTCACTATCCAACTCTTAAAGCTATATTAGATAACTACTCAGATGAAGAAACTATTAAAGAAGAAATTCTTAAAAACATTAGCAAACTAATACCTAAACATATAATAAAAGATGATATATATGCTACTATTAGTTATGAAATTGGCTTAGCGTACAATATTGGTGAAAATGATGATATAGACCACTTAGGAAACAGAAGATTAAGATCTGTAGGTGAATTATTACAAAACCAATATAGAATAGGTCTTTCAAGAATGGAAAGAGTTGTTAGAGAAAGAATGACAATTCAAGACCAAGAGGGAATACATCCTCAAGGATTAATTAATATAAGACCTGTTACAGCAGCTATTAAAGAATTCTTTGGTAGTTCACAGTTATCGCAGTTCATGGATCAAACAAATCCATTATCTGAGTTAACTCATAAGAGAAGATTATCTGCTCTTGGACCTGGAGGTCTTTCAAGAGAAAGAGCTGGTTTCGAAGTAAGAGACGTTCACCATTCTCACTATGGAAGAATGTGTCCTATCGAGACTCCAGAGGGACCAAACATCGGATTAATTAACTCATTAGCTACATATGCTAAAGTTAATGAATTTGGATTTATGGAAACAGCTTATAGAGTTGTTAAAGATGGTAGAGTAACTGAGGAAATAAAATACTTCACAGCTGATGAAGAAGATGGATATCTAGTTGCTCAAGCTAATGAACCTTTAGATGAAAATGGATACTTTATAGATAAAAAAGTAACTGTTAGAGATAGAGAAGAAGTATTAATTGTACCAAACACAGAAGTTGATTTAATGGACGTATCTCCAAGACAGATTGTATCTGTAGCTACAGCTATGATACCATTCCTTGAGAACGATGACGCAACACGTGCCCTAATGGGATCAAACATGCAACGTCAGGCAGTTCCATTATTAAAACCAAGTTCACCTATAGTAGGTACAGGAATTGAAAATAAAGCTGCTGTAGATTCAGGGGTATTACCTAAATCAAAGTATGCAGGAGAAGTTATTTATGTAAGTGCTAATGAAGTTAAGGTTAAGAGAACTTCAAATGGTGTTATAGATACTTATAAACTTCTTAAGTTTAAGAGATCTAACCAAGGTACTTGTATAAATCAAAGACCTTTAGTCTCAAAAGGAGAAATAGTAGAGGCTGGTACAGTTTTAGCAGATGGACCATCTACTGATCTTGGAGAAATAGCATTAGGTAAGAATATACGTATAGGATTTATAACTTGGGAAGGTTATAACTATGAGGATGCTATGTTAGTATCTGAAGAACTTGTACGTGATGATATATTTACATCTATTCATATAGAAGAATATGAAGCAGAAGCTAGAGATACTAAGCTAGGGCCTGAAGAAATCACAAGAGATATACCAAACGTTGGTGATGATGCGCTTAAAGATTTAGATGAGCGTGGAATAATCAGAATCGGTGCAGAGGTAAGAGCTGGTGATATTCTTGTAGGTAAAGTTACTCCAAAGGGAGAAACAGAGCTTACTGCTGAAGAAAGATTATTAAGAGCTATCTTTGGTGAAAAGGCTAGAGAAGTAAGAGATACTTCTTTAAGAGTTCCTCATGGTGCTACTGGTATAATAGTAGATGTAAAAGTATTCACAAGAGAAAATGGTGATGAACTTCCACCAGGAGTAAATAAATTAGTTAGATGTTATATAGCAGAGAAGAGAAAAATATCTGTTGGTGATAAAATGGCCGGTAGACACGGAAACAAAGGGGTTATCTCTAGAGTTCTTCCTGTTGAAGATATGCCATTCTTACCAGACGGAAGAGCTCTTCAAATATGCTTAAACCCTCTAGGGGTTCCATCTCGTATGAACATCGGTCAGGTACTTGAGGTTCACTTAGGATGGGCAGCTAGTCAATTAGGATGGCATATAGCTACTCCAGTATTTGATGGTGCTACTGAAGAGGATATAGAAGAACATCTAGAAAAGGCTGGATACAATGCTGACGGTAAAACTGTTCTATACGATGGAAGAACAGGAGAAGCATTTGATAATAGAGTAACAGTTGGTATAATGTATATCTTAAAACTTCACCACTTGGTAGATGATAAGATTCACGCAAGATCAACTGGTCCATATTCACTAGTAACTCAACAGCCATTAGGTGGTAAAGCACAATTTGGTGGTCAGAGATTTGGTGAGATGGAGGTTTGGGCTCTTGAGGCTTATGGTGCAGCTTATACACTTCAAGAAATCTTAACTGTTAAGTCAGATGACGTTGTAGGAAGAGTTAAGACTTATGAAGCTATTGTTAAGGGTGAAAATATACCAGAACCAGGAGTTCCAGAATCATTCAAGGTACTTATTAAAGAACTTCAAGCATTATGCTTAAATGTTAAGGTTCTTGATGAGACTTATGGCGAAATAAAATTAAAAGAATTCGTTGATGAGGACTTGGAAGATTTAGAAGTAAATATCGCTGGGAATGAAGATGAAACATTTAATATTCCAACAGAAGAGAATGTTGAATTAAGTATTGTTGATGAGTTGGAAGAAGTTGAAACAGAAGAAGTTGAAGAAGTTGAAGAAGTTGAAGAAGATATTGAAAATATTGAAGATATTGAGTATGAGGATGACTTATCTTTAGAGGGCTTCGGCAGCGATATAGATGAGTTAAACAATATAGATGATGAACACTAATGTGAAGGGAGGATGCACCCTTGTTTGAATTAAATAATTTTGACGCTATACAAATAGGATTAGCTTCACCTGAACAAATTAGGGAATGGTCAAGAGGCGAAGTAAAAAAACCTGAAACAATTAACTATAGAACATTAAAACCAGAGAGGGACGGGTTATTCTGTGAAAAGATCTTTGGTCCTATGAAAGACTGGGAATGTCATTGTGGTAAATACAAAAGAGTTAGATATAAAGGCATAGTATGTGATAGATGTGGTGTTGAGGTTACAAAATCTAAAGTTAGACGTGAAAGAATGGGTCACATAGAGCTTGCAGCTCCAGTATCTCATATATGGTACTTTAAAGGTATTCCGTCACGTATGGGATTAATTTTAGATATGTCTCCTAGATCATTAGAGAAGATATTATATTTTGCTTCTTATATTGTTTTAGATCCAAAAGAAACACCTTTAACAAAGAAACAATTATTAAGCGAAAAAGAATACAGAGAAGCTGTAGATAAATATGGCTATGATTCATTTGTCGCTGGAATAGGTGCTGAAGCTATAAAGGAAATATTAAGTGATATAGACCTAGAATCTTTATCAGCTGAGTTAAAGGAAGAATTAAAGGATAATACAGGTCAAAAGAGAATCAGAACTATTAGAAGACTAGAGGTTGTTGAGTCATTTAGACAGTCCAACAATAAACCTGAGTGGATGATAATTGATGTAATACCAGTTATACCGCCAGATTTAAGACCAATGGTTCAATTAGATGGTGGAAGATTTGCTACATCTGACTTAAATGATTTATATAGAAGAGTTATCAACAGAAATAACAGACTTAAAAAGTTACTAGCTTTAGGCGCTCCTGATATCATCGTTAGAAATGAAAAGAGAATGCTTCAAGAAGCAGTGGATGCTTTAATTGATAACGGTAGAAGAGGTAGACCAGTTACTGGTCCAGGAAACAGACCACTTAAGTCATTATCTGATATGCTTAAAGGTAAGCAAGGAAGATTTAGACAAAACTTACTTGGTAAGCGTGTTGACTACTCAGGACGTTCTGTTATAGTTGTTGGTCCAGAATTAAAAATGTACCAATGTGGGCTTCCAAAGGAAATGGCTTTAGAACTATTTAAACCATTTGTTATGAAGGCTTTAGTTGAGAAAGGAATTTCTCACAATATAAAAAGTGCTAAGAGAGCGGTAGAGAGAATAGAGGATCAAGTATGGGATGTACTTGAAGAGGTTATTCAAGATCATCCGGTTATGCTTAACCGTGCGCCTACTCTACACAGATTAGGTATTCAAGCCTTCCAACCAATTTTAGTTGAAGGTAGAGCAATTAAGCTACACCCACTTGTGTGTACAGCATATAATGCGGACTTCGATGGAGACCAAATGGCTGTTCACGTACCTTTATCTGTTGAAGCACAAGCAGAAGCTAGATTCTTAATGCTTGCAGCACATAATATTTTAAAACCATCTGACGGAAAGCCAGTATGTGTACCTACACAGGATATGGTTCTTGGTTCATACTATTTAACTATGGATAAAGAAGGTGCTTTAGGTGAGGGAAGAAACTTCTCATCTCCAGCTGAAGTACTTATGGCATATCAATGTAAAGATATAAACATACATGCTAGAGTAAATGTTAGAATGAGAAAAATCGTTGATGGAGTAGAAAGAACTGGTATTATTCAAACTACACCAGGTAAGATAATATTCAATGAATCTATACCTCAAGATTTAGGCTTTATAGATAGAGAATTACCAGAAAATGAATTCAAATTAGAAGTTGATTTCTTGGTAAGTAAGAAAAATCTAGGTAAAATTATTGATAAGTGTTACTTAAAGTATGGTCCAAGTGAAACTTCAATAATGCTAGATAAAATAAAAGAAACAGGATATCACTATTCAAGTGTTGGAGCTATAACAGTTGCTGCATCTGATATGATAGTTCCTGATGCTAAAAAAGAATTACTTGCAGATGCAGATGCTACTGTTGATAAAATTGAAAAAATGTATAGAAGAGGACTAATATCTGAAGATGAAAGATATGAAAAAGTTATTGAAAAATGGACTAAGACAACAGAAGATGTTGCTGATGCCTTAATGGATAGCTTTGATAAATTCAATCCAATCTTCATGATGGCGGACTCCGGTGCGAGGGGATCTAAGAGCCAGATCAAACAGCTTGCTGGTATGAGAGGACTTATGGCGAGTCCATCTGGTAAAATCATAGAGCTTCCTATTAGATCATCATTCAGAGAGGGTCTAGACGTACTTGAATACTTCATGTCTACTCATGGAGCAAGAAAAGGTAACGCCGATACAGCTCTTAAAACAGCTGACTCAGGATACTTAACAAGAAGACTTGTTGACGTAAGCCAAGACGTTATAATAAGAGAAGAAGATTGTGGAGCTATAGAAGGATATCTAGTAAGAGAGATTAAGGAAGGAAACGAATTAATCGAAAGCTTAACAGAAAGACTTACTGGAAGATACTCAGCAGAGGATATCTTAAATCCACAAACAGGTGAAATAATAGTTGAGAAAAACACATATATGGATGTTGAAACAGCATCTCTAATTGAAAAATTAGGTGTTAAAGAAGCTAGAATAAGATCAGTATTCACGTGTAAATCTAAGTTTGGTGTATGTTCTAGATGTTATGGTATGAACATGGCAACAGGTGAAGAAATTAACATTGGTGAAGCTGTTGGTATAATAGCTGCTCAATCTATAGGTGAGCCAGGTACGCAGCTTACAATGAGAACATTCCACACAGGTGGGGTTGCAGGGGCCGATATAACTCAAGGTCTTCCAAGGGTTGAAGAGTTATTTGAAGCTAGAAAACCAAAAGGTCTTGCAATTGTAAGTGAAGTTACAGGTTCAGTTAGAGTTGAAGAAACTAAGAAGAAGAGAGTCGTTGTTGTAACTACTGATGGTGGAGAAGAATATAGCTATGATATACCATTTGGTTCAAGATTAAAAGTATCTAATGGGTCAAGAGTAGAAGCTGGGGATGAAATCACTCAAGGTTCTGTTAACCCACATGATATAATTAGAATCAAAGGTGTTGAAGGTGTTAAACACTACTTATTATCAGAAGTACAAAAAGTTTATAGACTGCAAGGGGTTGATATCAACGATAAACATCTTGAAGTAGTAGTAAGACAAATGACTAGAAAAACAAAAATAGAAGAGTCAGGGGATACTACACTATTACCAGGTGCATTAGTTGATTTATTCGAATTTAACGAAGAGAATAGAAAAGCTGTAGAAAAAGGTGGAGAGCCAGCAGAAGGTATTATAAACTTGCTTGGTATAACTAAAGCAGCCCTAGCTACAGACTCATTCTTATCAGCTGCATCATTCCAAGAAACTACTAGAGTTCTTACAGAAGCAGCGATAAAAGGTAAGATAGATCCATTACTTGGATTAAAAGAAAATGTTATTCTTGGTAAGTTAATACCAGCAGGAACAGGTATGACTCGATATAGAACCTTGAAAATCAATACTGAGAATAAACCACAAGAGACAGAAGAAGTAGCAGAGTAAGAGTTTAATGTCATATAATTTATTGACATGGTTAATATTAAATGATAAAATACAATTTGTTGTGAAATACTAAATGTGTTTCACAACAAATTGATAATATAAAACATAATTTACTCTTTAGGGGGCTAGAATTATGTTCAATGAATTGAAAAATCATAAAGTAATAGGTGTTAAACAAACAATAAAGACACTTAAGGGACTTTGTGGTGATGAAGAAATTATTGTATATGTAGCAGATGATGCGGAAAACAGTGTTCTTTCTTCTTTGCTTAAGGTAACAGAAGAATTAAATATTGAGGTCCAAAGAGTGGCTACAATGAAAGAATTAGGTGAACTTTGTGGTATAGATGTAGGAGCTGCAGCAGCTCTGTTATTTAAGCAGTAATGTTTAAATAGCTATATCAAAAAAATGTTAACAGCATTTGAAACAATTATTTGTTTCAAGTTAGTAAAGTGATTAATGTCGGTTTACACAATTAAAAGTTAGACTTTTAAAATTTATTCATAGTACTTAGAGGAGGTGTAAGAATGCCAACAATTAACCAGTTAGTTAGAAAAGGTAGAAATACAATGCCATCTAAATCAAAATCAGCAGCATTAACAGAATGTCCACAAAGAAGAGGAGTTTGTACAGTAGTAAAAACAACTACTCCTAAGAAACCAAACTCAGCTTTAAGAAAAGTTGCGAGAGTAAGACTTACAAATGGATACGAAGTTACTGCTTACATTCCAGGTGAAGGACACAACTTACAAGAGCACAGTGTTGTTCTTATAAGAGGTGGAAGAGTTAAGGACCTTCCAGGGGTAAGATACCACATCGTTAGAGGTGCGTTAGATGCAGCAGGTGTTAACGATAGACAACAAAGTAGATCTAAATACGGTACTAAAAAGCCAAAGGCTAAAAAATAGTTTCCGGTTAAATTAAATGCTGTAGCGTTACATTTATATACATAATGTTAATAAATTCAAGACTTAGTTGCAAGTTATTTGAAATTATTAAAAGGCAGAGGTTAGGTAGAGATAAAACTTTACATGACACTTTGCGATATTTTCAAGTATCGAGTACCTGTGATTTAAAATGAAATGTTTAAGGAGGGAAGTAAAGTGCCAAGAAAAGGAAAAATTCAAAAAAGAGAAATTTTAGCAGATCCAATGTACAACAGCATAGTTGTTACTAAATTTGTTAATGCTATTATGTTAGATGGTAAAAAAGGAACAGCTCAAAAAATTTGTTATGATGCATTCGCTATAATGGCTGAGAAGTCAGGTAAAGAAGCAATCGAGGTTTTTGAGGCTGCTATGAATAATGTTATGCCTTTACTAGAGGTTAAAGCTAGAAGAATAGGTGGAGCAAACTACCAAGTTCCAATCGAAGTTAGACCTGAGAGAAGACAGACATTAGCTATTAGATGGTTATTAATAGCTAGTAAAAAAAGAGGCGAAAGAGGCATGAGCCAAAAACTTGCTGCTGAATTATTAGATGCATCTAATAATACAGGTGCTGCAGTTAAAAAGAGAGAAGATACTCATAAGATGGCTGAAGCTAACAAGGCATTCGCTCACTATAGATACTAAGATATATAAAACTGTTTTGGGTAAACCCCAAAACAGTTTTGTCAAATTTATTAATTGAATATTGAGAGGAGGAAGAAATAGTGGCTAGACAATTTCCATTAGAAAAATTCCGTAATATCGGTATCATGGCACACATTGATGCTGGTAAAACTACAACAACAGAGCGTATCCTATACTACACAGGTAGAACTCATAAATTAGGAGAAACTCATGAAGGTGCTGCTACAATGGACTGGATGGTTCAAGAGCAAGAGAGAGGTATCACTATTACTTCTGCTGCAACAACTTGTCAATGGAAGGGTCATGTTATAAATATCATAGACACACCAGGACACGTAGATTTTACAGTTGAAGTTGAAAGATCTCTAAGAGTTCTTGATGGTGCTGTATGTGTATTCTGTGCAAAGGGTGGGGTTGAACCTCAATCTGAAACAGTATGGAGACAGGCAGACAAATATAAAGTTCCAAGAATTGCTTATGTAAATAAAATGGATATCTTAGGTGCTGACTTCTACAGAGCAGTAAATATGATGAGAGAAAGATTACATGCAAATGCAGTTCCAATTCAATTACCAATAGGTAAAGAAGATAGTTTTGTAGGTATCATAGATTTATTAAAAAATAAAGCTGAGGTATACTTAAACGAAGACGGAACTCAATTTGAAGAGCAAGATGTACCAGCAGATATGACTGATATGGCTGAAGAGTACAGAGCTGCTATGGTTGAAGCAATAGCTGAAACTGACGAAGAGTTAATGATGAAATACCTAGAAGGTGAAGAAATAACTCTAGAAGAATTAAAAGCTGCTTTAAGAAAAGCTGTTTGTGCTAATGAAATAGTACCAGTTATATGTGGATCTTCTTACAAAAACAAAGGTGTTCAAATGATGATCGATGCATCAGTTGAATTATTACCTTCACCATTAGATATACCTGCAATCACTGGTGTTGATGCTGAAACAGGTGAGGACATCATAAGAGAAGCTTCTGATGAAGTTCCATTATCAGCATTAGCATTCAAAATCGCTACTGACCCATTCATTGGTAAGTTAGCATTTACAAGAGTTTACTCAGGAATCATGACAAGTGGTACATACGTGTTAAACTCTACAAAAGGTAGAAAAGAAAGAATCGGAAGACTTGTTAAAATGCACTCAAATCACAAAGAGGACGTTGAAGAACTAAGAGCTGGTGATTTAGGAGCTGTTATAGGTCTTAAGAATACAACAACTGGTGACACTTTATGTTCAGACGATTCACCAGTAATATTAGAAAACATGGAATTCCCAGAACCAGTTATTTCTGTAGCTATCGAGCCTAAGACAAAAGCTGGTACTGAGAAGATGGGTATAGCTCTTGCTAAATTAGCAGAAGAAGATCCAACATTCAAAACTTACACAAATACTGAAACAGGTCAAACAATCATCGCTGGTATGGGTGAGCTTCACTTAGAAATCATCGTTGATAGATTACAAAGAGAGTTCAAAGTTGAGTGTAATGTTGGTAAGCCACAAGTTGCTTACAAAGAAACTATCAACAAAGCTGTTAAGGCTGAAGGTAAGTTTGTTAGACAATCTGGTGGACGTGGACAATACGGACACTGTGTTATCGAAATGGAACCATATGATGGAGAATTCCTATTTGAAAACGCTATCGTTGGAGGGGTTGTTCCTAAGGAATACGTAGGACCAATCGAAAACGGTATTAAAGAAGCTTGTCAAAGCGGGGTTGTTTCTGGTTACCCAGTTATTAACTTCAAAGTTAGATTAGTTGATGGTTCTTATCACGATGTTGACTCATCAGAAATGGCGTTCAAAATTGCTGGATCTATGGCATTCAAAAATGCAATGGCTAAAGCAAACCCAATACTACTTGAGCCTATTATGAGGGTTGAAATAGTTGTACCAGAAGAGTACATGGGAGACGTTATGGGTGACGTTAACTCAAGAAGAGGTAGAATTGAAGGAATGGATCCACAAGCTGGAGCACAAATTATCAGAGCAATGGTACCATTATCTGAAATGTTTGGTTACGCTACAGGCTTAAGATCAAAAACTCAAGGTAGAGGTAACTACAGCATGGAATTCGCTGCTTACGAACCAGTACCAAAGAGTATTATGGAAGAAATCGCTGCAAGCAAACAAAAATAATTAAATAGCTAATAAAGCTAAATTTATTTTTAATATAGGAATTTATAAATAAGGGAGGCTATTATAATGTCAAAAGCTAAATTTGAAAGAAATAAACCACACGTTAATATTGGAACAATAGGACACGTAGACCACGGTAAAACAACAT
>NZ_FQXP01000019.1 GCF_900130005.1 Clostridium collagenovorans DSM 3089
TCAGTCGGTAGAGCACATGACTTTTAATCATGGTGTCCGGGGTTCGATCCCCCGGTGGATCACCAAATGCAGATGTGGCGGAATTGGCAGACGCACTAGACTTAGGATCTAGCGCCTTAGGCGTGGGGGTTCGACTCCCTTCATCTGCACCAATGCGGAAATAGCTCAGTTGATAGAGCGCCACCTTGCCAAGGTGGAGGTCGCGGGTTTGAGCCCCGTTTTCCGCTCCAATTTTAAAAATAATCCATGCGGGTGTAGCTCAATGGTAGAGTTCCAGCCTTCCAAGCTGGCTGTGAGAGTTCGATTCTCTTCACCCGCTCCATTACCATATAAGAATGGTAACGCAAATAAAGTTCACTTAAGCTTAGAAATAAGTTTAAGGAGCACCCATAGCTCAGTTGGATAGAGCGACAGACTTCGAATCTGCAGGTCGCAGGTTCAAATCCTGCTGGGTGCACCAAGGAAATGTACATATAACGTAGGGTAGAACATCTTATACTTCACTAAGCGGGCACTTAGTGAAGTATTTTTTTATTTTTTGAAGTTTTTAAGGTTTAAAGATACTGGGACAGGCTTTGAAAAGATTTAAAAAAGGTCTAAGTAGATTTTAAGTTTAAGTAGATTTTAAATAGAGAACATTATAAAGGGTATATTAAAATATAAAATTATAAGATGTACTTAGGATTAAATTTGTAATATATTTGATATAATAAGTATAGAAAATACATGGATAAATAAATAGGTTGAAATTAGAGAGGGATATTTACAATAAAACATTGGATTTAAATAACATAAGGAATTTTAATTGAGATACTAATATTAGGATACTGATTATTAGGAGAATGAATTTAAGATTTAATATTGAAAAGTGTATATTAGAATTAAGAAAGGAGTAGAAACAACAATGAGAGTAATAGTTGATGGAGATGCATGTCCTGGTAGAGATTTAATAGAAAAGGCTGCAAAGGAAAGAGATGTAGAAGTTATTATATATTGCAGTATAGATCACATGATAGTCAGTGATTATGCAGAGGTAAGGTATGTTGATAAAGGATCACAAATGGTGGATATGAAGGTAAGTAATGAAGCTAAAAAGTATGATATAGTTGTATCTCAAGATTATGGGGTAGCAGCAATGGTTTTAGCTAAAGGGGCAAGTGCTATTAGCACTAAAGGAAAGTTATTTACTAATGAAAATATAGAAGGATTACTATTCCAAAGACATATATCAGCCAAGGTTAGAAAATCAGGCGGGAGGTATGCTAATCCTAAAAAGAGAACTAAGGATGATGATGATAAATTATATGAGAATTTATGCAGACTTATAGATAGAAATAAGATACTTTGCCAAAATGAAAATTAGTTTTATAATAGAATATGTACATATGCAATATGTGCATAAGGAATAAGTGAGAAGTATAAAAATATGATCAATAAATTTGTATAAGTATTTATTTAAAATGAGTGCTTAATACATAAAACGAGTGAATATTTGACCTTTGAATAAATAATTTATAGTTAATTATCTATATATGAAAAATTTTGTTGATAATTGTGTTACGATTTCCTTTATAGAGTTCTGTTACATATTATGGAAAGGTAGTATAATAAAATAGGAACATAAAGGGAATTGGGGGGCCAAAATATGAATGAATTTAACATAAAAATTGAAGAATTTAGTCCTCAAAAGAAAGATCGAATAAAATTATTGATTACTATAGAGAATGAGGGGAACGAAGAATTATTATATAAGGTTTTGATAGGTCATAATGGCAAATGGAGTTTAATTAGAGATTATTCCTTAGAAAATAAAGTTATTTGGGAGGGAGACCTTAAGGGGCATTATATGGTTATGGTTCAAGCGAAGGAAAAGTACAGTAATAAACCTTTTGATTATACAGAAAGGATTGAGTACGTTATAGGACAGGAAGAAAATAAGGAAATAGAAAGAGATTTAGAAATAACCTCATTTGCTTGTCTTAATGAGAAAAAGATTACAGGTGAATATATAACATTTGAGGTAGCTACAATACAAAAACCATTTAGGTCGGTACTTTATAAGTTTATTAAAATTTCTGAAGATGGGGATATGGAAATTATAAGAGATTACTCTGAGGATAATTATCTATCTTATATAGAAAAGTTACCAGGGAAATATAAATTATTGGCTATTGTAAAATATAGTGATAGTGATAGGGAATTTGATGATAGAGCAGTGGTTTCTTATGAAGTAAAGCCTTGTGATAAGGTATTCATACATAACTTCACAAAATTCAATAAGGAAACTAATGAAGTTGAAGAAATAGAAAATCTATATAATTCAGGGGTTATAGGTTCAGAAGAAAGATATAGAGATATAGCAAATAAACCAACGTATCTTAGAGACAAGCTATTATTAATAGAAGCTCAATATGGAGAAGGTATAGAAGAATTTTCATTTCTTGTGAAGAAGGATGGTAAGGTTATACATTCGGATAGAAATATTTTAAGAAATTATATTTATTTTACTCCAAATGAAAATGGAAACTATGTAATTGAAACAAGAGTAAAGGATAATAGAAGTGAAGAGTGTGTTGAAGGAATAGCAGAATTTAGAGTTTTGGATTATAGACCAGCTTCTATTGAATATGTTCTTAAAAGTGCAAGTAGTGGATATATTGTTGGTAAAAATATATGCTTTGAGACTATAACAGATCGTAATAATGAAACTTTATGTAAGTACAAGGTATTTATAGATGGAAACTTTGTTGAAGAAGTAGAATACGATTACAATAAGCAATTTGTATTTGTTCCAAGATGTGCAGGTAAATATTCATTCCATTTCTTAGTTAAGAATGAAATGAGTACAGCTGAGTATGATGAATTAAAGGTTGTTCAGCTATTTGTACAAGAAGAAGTTAATATAGAGAATATAAGAATAGTATGTGATAAAGAAACTATTGTAGAGGGGGACCCAGTTACATTCTTTGCAGAGTGTGATGGAGAAGCATCTCCTTTATATGAATTTTATATGATGACTAAGGGTGAATGGAGAAAAGTACAAGGATATAGTAGAAAAAACTATTATACATTTATACCATTTAAGGCTGATGTATATAGATTTTTAATGTTGTGCAAAAATCCAAAAAGCGATAATGAATATGATGCTTTTTCACAATGTGAATTTAAAGTTGAAAAATACAGAGAAGTTTGTGTATAATTAATATGATGCGCTGATATATTTGGTATAATATATACTAAGTATGTCAGTTTTTTATTTAAGTTAATTATTTATAGATTTATGATTTAAGAATAAAGGCTAGATTTATGTAACAATAAGTGAATTAATAAATTATTATTAGATAAGTTACAGATTTATAAGGTTTTTAAAATAAAGCTATGATATAAAAAGTATATAGATTAAGAAATTAGCTACTAATGAAGCTGAATGTAGAAATTACATTACTTAAGAAGTAAGTATATGAGACTTATAGGATTCATTCTAAGTTATATAATAGCTGATGTTCAGATTAATTTGAGTATATATTGTATAATTAGAGTATATAAGTACACTTTTAATAATGAGTTTATAAATTAATAAATAAGCACATAATATAAATGTAGAGGAAAGGACGTTTTACATATGGAAAGATTAGATAAGGTATTAGCTAATGTTGGCTATGGAACTAGAAAAGAAGTTAAAATACTAACTAAAAAGGGTGAGGTATTAGTTAATGGTAAAATAGTTAAGGATAGTAGTGCTAAGGTAGATCCTTATAAGGATGACATAACTGTATCAGGTGAGAAGGTATTATATAGAGAGTTTATATATTTAATGATGAATAAACCAGATGGAGTTGTATCAGCAACCTTTGATAATTACGATGAAACAGTTATTGATTTATTAGATGAGGAGTATAAGGTTTTTGAACCATTCCCAATAGGAAGACTAGACAAGGATACTGTTGGATTGCTACTTATAACTAATGATGGTGCATTGAATCATAAACTTATTTCACCTAAGAATCATGTAGATAAGGTATATTATGCTGAAATAGATAAGGCAGTAAATGAGAAAGACGTTGCGGCCTTCAAAAATGGTATTGTTTTAGATGATGGATACAAATGCATGCCAGGTAAGTTAGAGATATTAAAGGCTGATGAGGATGGCTCAGAAGTGTTAGTCACTATACAAGAAGGAAAGTTCCATCAAGTAAAAAGAATGTTTAAAAGTAGAGATAAAGAAGTTGTATATTTAAGAAGAGAAAGTTTTGGTCCTTTAAAGTTGGATGAGAGTATAGATGAAGGATTTTTCAGAGAGTTAACTCCAGAAGAGGTAGAAGCACTACAAAGTGTATAAAGGTTCCCACCACATCTTTCGACAAGTTAACAAAAAGTTATTAAAAAAATTTAAAAAATACTTGAAACATATTAAAAAGTTTATTATAATAATAAATGTAGATGAAGTATAAAAGTACCCCCTTTTATATATTAATCAACAACTCATCCCCAAAAAGATAATAATTCATGTAGCAAAATATCGAAAATCCCCTGATATAAGGTACCTAGCTTAGCTTGGTACCTTATACACTTTATATGGGGAAATCGTAATTCAAATTTCGAAGATACTACCTTAAAATGGTATAAATTTAGTCGGTGTGCATATCTATATTAAAATCTAAAAAAGTATTTTTCAGTTGAATTAAAAAATAAAATTAATAAAAATCACTAAAACATTGTAATATAAGGACTTTAAAACTATAATAATGTAAGTAGATTAATTTGGAAATAAGATGAAGATATTTTTTATTATAAATTTAACTTTAAGGATTAGAATTTAATATGATAAATTTTATTAAAGTATAAATTATTTATAATAGAGTTGTGCAAAATACATGTAGTCAAATAAATTAATTATATATAGTCTTCAATTGATAGTTTATATATGTAGTTATAAGCTTATTTGTTAAATCGCTAAATTGAAATCTACAATATTATCTATCATTTATTGAAATATATAATTAAAAACATTTTTAAGATTTAAGAAGATTATAAGAGAGTTTTATGTTAAAACTTTCTTATAGAGAAATTGAGAAAATTATTGAATTTAGTTATAGCATTATATCTTTAATTAATGAGGAGCTATGCTATTTAATTGACATAAATAAAATAAGTAAAGACCTTTGAGAAAACGGGGCATATAATAAGTTAATAAGAGATGCAGCAATGCTATTAAGATGTGACTTTAAGAAGAAAGGAGAAAATTAAATGAAAGAAATTAGAGAGATACTATTAAACTTCATGACAGAACAGGCATATAAGCCTATGAATTTAAAGGAACTTTCTAAAGTTTTTGATATTCGTAAGGGCGAATTGAAAGACTTTAAAAAGATTTTAAAGTATATGGAGGAAGATGGAGAAATAGTTCAAACAACGGAAGAGACATATGCATGTCCAGAAAGATTAGGACTAGTAAGAGGTAAATTCCAAGGACATCAAAAGGGATTTGGCTTCGTAATTTGTGAAGAAGAAAGACCGGATATATTTATACCTATTTCAGGGGTTAACAGTGCCATGAATGGAGATAAGGTATATGTAAGAATAGAGAGAGAAGAAGCTAATGGTAGAAAGTGTGAAGGTGAGATAGTTAGAATTATAGAAAGAGCCAACACTGTTACCATAGGAATTTATGAGGACAGCAAAAACTTTGGATTTGTAGTGCCTGATGATAAGAGAATATATAACGATATATTTATACCTAAGGAAAAAAACATGAATGCAAAATCAGGTCAAATAGTTGTATGTGAAATTTACAAGTGGCCAGAGAATAGAAGAAATCCAGAGGGTAAAATAATAGAGGTCTTAGGTAATAAGGGAGATAGAGGTTTAGATATTCTTACTATAATAAGAAAACATAAGCTTCCTGAGGAGTTCTCAACTAAGGTTTTAGACTATGCTGAGGCAATAAGCGAAGAAATACCAGATGCAGAATATAAAAGAAGAAAAGATTTAAGAGATGTAATGATGGTAACTATAGATGGTGAGGATGCAAAGGACTTAGACGATGCTGTATCCTTAGAAAAACTTCCAAATGGTAACTATAGTTTAGGAGTACACATTGCTGACGTTTCTCATTATGTTAAAGAAAAGAATCCACTGGATAAGGAAGCTTTAAAAAGAGGTACATCAGTTTATTTAATTGATAGAGTTATACCAATGCTACCTAAAAAGCTTTCAAATGGAATATGTAGTTTAAATCCACAGGTGGATAGATTAACTTTAAGCTGTATAATGGAAATAGATTCAAAGGGTAAAGTTGTATCTCATGAAATAGCTGAAAGTATAATAAGAACTAATGAAAGAATGACTTATACAGATGTAACAAAGATTTTAAGAGATAAGGATAAAGAATTAATTGAGAAATATGATTATTTATATGAAACTTTTAAAAACATGGAAGAGCTTTGTGGCATTTTAAATAAAAAGAGAATGGACAGAGGCGGTATAGACTTTGACTTTGAAGAATGTAAAATAATATTAAATGAATTTGGAAAGCCTATTGATATAAAGCCATATGAGAGAGCTGTAGCAAATAGAATGATAGAAGAGTTTATGCTTGTAGCTAATGAAACAGTAGCGGAGTATATGTACTGGACTAAGGTTCCATTTGTATATAGAATTCACGAAGATCCAGATGAGGAAAAACTAATGCATTTTGCTGAGTTTATTCATAATTTAGGATATATATATAAGAATACTCAACAGGTTCATCCAAAACATCTTCAACAAATATTAGAAGAAGTAAAGGGTAAAAAGGAAGAAGTTGTAGTAAGTACTTTAATGCTTCGTTCTATGATGAAGGCTAAGTACTCACCAGAGTGTATAGGACACTTTGGATTAGCAGCTAGATACTATTGTCACTTTACATCTCCAATAAGAAGATATCCAGACTTAATTATTCATAGGATAATTAAGGAATATATAAATGGAAGAATCGACGAAAAGAAAATCACTAGATTAAAGGGTGAAGTTGAAATAGCATCACAACAATCCTCAGAGAGAGAAAGAGCTGCTATGGAAGCTGAGAGAGAAGTAGACGATTTAAAGAAAGCAGAATACATGAGCGAGAAAATTGGAGAAGAATTCACAGGAATCATTTCTTCAGTTACAGGCTTTGGATTATTCGTAGAGCTTCCTAATACAATTGAAGGATTAATTCATATAAATAATTTAGATGACGATTATTATATATATGATGAAAGACATCTTTGCTTAATTGGAGAGCATACTAAAAAAGTATATAAATTAGGTGAAGAAGTAAAAATAGTTGTAAGTAAAGTAGATTTAGATAATCACGAAATTTACTTTGAGTTTGCAAAAGAAAACAAAGAAGATGCAAACTTTGAAGAAATAAAAGATTATATAAGAAACATGAAGGAAGAAAATAAAACTAAAGAAGTAATTGTAGAGAATGAGACATTACATGAAGATTTAGAATAAAAGTATAAGAGCTTAATGAATAAAAAATATAAGTATAAGTTAAATAAACTTAATAACTTATATTTATATATTCAATATGTTCATGTGAAATACTGAAGTTTAGTTAATAACTAAAAAATGTAACCTACAGAGTAGATATTAAAAAATTTACTCTGTAGGTTTTTTCTTTGTACATATAAGCCCTAATTAATATTCTACATTTATATTAATCCTTGAATTTATTCTATAATGAATCTTATATATAAAAAGAATGAAGATGATTTATTAGAATATATATTTTTCAATATTAAATCTACATCGTGGTAATTTATTATATATTAAATTTTTTATGGTGATAAAAAAGAATAAAATGGGAAATTTATGACAAAATATTCTTCAATGTTAAGTAATAATTAAATGATAATTATTAAATTAACAAAGAATGCAGGAAAAATGTCTTTACATTTTATAAAAAAATTCAATTTAAATGGAAAAATGTCTAAATATTAAAAAGTAAAACCTTTAACGAATACTCAAAAGTGCAAAAAAAGTTGAAAAATCGAAAAAAGTTACGAAAAAGTATCAAGAAAAGTTTGAAAATTGCTTGTCCTTGTGTTAAAATAATATTAAATTTGAAACAACATTATTTACTTAAGGGTTATTATTAATTATTTTATTTAAGATCAGGAGGACAAGCAATGAAAAAGGCACTATCGCTAGTAGCGGCAGCAGTATTATCATTATCGGTTTTAACAGGTTGTGGGGGTTCATCTTATAAAGATGGAAACTACAAGGTAGCATATGACAAAGAGGATTCAAAGGGCTGGACAGCTTTTGTAGAAGTAGAAGTTAAAGACGGAAAAATAGCTAATACAGTATTTGACTACAAAAACGCAGAGGGACAATTTAAGTCTAAGGATGAAGCATACAACGAGAAAATGAAGAGTGTATCAGGAATTGGACCAGATGAATTCACAGTTAAATATGCTGAGCAATTAACTAAAAACCAAAATCTTGAGAAAGTTGACGTAGTTACTGGGGCAACATCATCTAAAGATGATTTCGAAGCTTTAGCAAAAGAAGCTTTAAAATTAGCAAAAGACGGTAAGACTACAGAAGCTACAGTAGCAGCACCTGAAAAAGCTAAATAAGATAGTTTATTATTAGAGATATCGAAAGATATCTCTTTTTTTATGTTTTAGAATCAGAGAGCTTTATAAATAATTCTAGCGATTTCTTGAATATTGTTGCTCTTTGATTGAATTATATGACTAAGTTTAATGGCATTGCAACCTAATATATATCTTGTTATCTTGAAGTGTTTGCTGACTAGAATACTTTAAAACTTATAAAGATAAAACCTGTTAGTACACGCTAATATATTTCAGATAATAAGTAAAACAGATGAATTTTCATTAAGAACAATTAGGTTCTAATGAAATAAGAATATGTTGAAAATGTATGAGCTTTTAACTGTTGGAAAAATATAGATACGTATGATATAGTTAAATAAAAAAAAGCAAATCATAATTATAATTATCTGAAAAGTTAGAAGGGGATAGTAGAATGCAGTACGCAATAGAACTTTATTATGATAAAAGTACAGAGCAAAAAATATTTAATTTGGCACAGAGAATTGCTGATGAAAAATTAAGTACAAAATTTTTTGAGTGGAAAACACGTCCTCATGTAACATTGGCATGCTTTAATAATATTGACGAAGCGAAATGTATAGACATATTAAAAGGTTTTGCAACTAAATATAAGAGACTACCAATATGTATTGATTCCGTTGGAATGTTTAATGATACAAAAACAATATTTGTTTCACCAACTATGAATAAGGAGATGTATCAATTACAAAGTGAATTACATGATTGTATGAAAGAGTTTGATATAAGTGGTTGGGAGTGGTATTCTCCAAACTCTTGGGTTCCACATTGTACAATTGCACTTACTGGTGAAGATGATGAAGAGGTTTTTTATAAGGCGAGCAATTTGATATTACATGAGTTCAAAAAAATGTGTGGAGAGTTTGTAGCTGTTGGTTTGGTTAAAATTTCATTTCCAGTAAACGAAATATATACAATAGAGTTATGTTGATAAGTTATAATCTATCTATTATTACCTAGGTATAATTTAAATATTTTACGAATAAATCAAACCAGCAACAGTATTGCTGGTTTTTCATCCTATAAAGTTATATTATTATTTTTGCTAAAATCAATACTATATTAAAGACTTTCATGATTTTTAATGAGACTATACTTAAATAAGGGCATATATTAAACTTCTGTATGATAATATAATAGATCAAGATAGTAATTATTTTAAGGATAATATGGAAATAAAAAGGTTGTTTTTTACATTCAAGGTTTATAAACCTAATATATATGAAGAATTATAAGTATATGTTTAATAATTAAAATGATAACTATTATGTTAAAGGTGAGCAAATGAAAGATGTATTGATGAAGAATGCTACATATAAAGAGCAATTTGCAAATATTGACTATAAAATATGGGTATATTATAATTAAGTAAACATAATGAAACAATCAAATAATTTAGTTGATATGTTGCAAAATGAATTTTAAATATATTTATGACCTAGGTATAGAATGTGAATTAACTAAAGGGAACTAAAGTAGTTTTAAAATTGCAAAGTATATAAGAATATATTTGAATTTGTATTACGGTTAAAAAGAAAAAGTAGGTGATATTAGTGGCTAAAAAGGATAATGGAAATAGAACTCTTGCGGAAAATAGAAAGGCCTTTCATGATTATTTTATAGAAGAAACTTATGAGGCAGGTATTTCCTTAGTAGGTACAGAGGTTAAGTCTATAAGATTAGGTAAAGCAAACTTAAAGGATAGTTATGCACAAATAAAGGATGGAGAAATCTTTATATGCAATATGCATATAAGTCCTTATGAGCAAGGAAATATATTTAATAGAGACCCATTAAGAAATAGAAAATTATTAATGCATAAAAATGAAATTCTTAAATTAGATGAAGATGTATCAAGACAAGGATATACATTAGTACCTATAGCTTTATACTTAGTAAGAGGAAAAGTTAAAGTGAAAATAGGTTTAGCAAAGGGTAAACATAATTACGATAAGAGAGAAGCTTTAAAAGAAAAATCTGCTAAGAGGGAAATAGATAAGCAGATGAAAGAAAGATACAGATAAAATTAGAGTATATAAAGGTGGTTTTCCGACAATAAGGAAAATCACTTTTTTTATTTCTTAGGAAATAAAAAGAAATATGATGAAGTAAGAAAAAGTAATTTGGAATAAAATGTAAAATATAACCATTAAGATAAGGTAAGCTTAGAGATAGGTATATGGGTATAATAAGTTTGGCAAAGCATATGAGTTTTTTTACAATTTATAAGTAGGTAAGGAATTGTAAATATATCTTGCATTAAATAAACTTCATTCATATTTTATAGCATAAAAAATTTAATATGTAATAAATTACGATGATGTAGATTTAATATTGCCAAGTATATATTATTTTTAAAGTTCATATTTATAGAAGATTAGTTTTTGAGATTTCTATAATTAATATATAACTATAAGAGTAGTAATAGAATATAGCATAGACTAAAAATATATTTTCTAAAATAATATTAAGGTATATGAGAAGCTTGTATAAAAAGTTCAGCAATATAAATATCAAACAAAATTTTAAAATGAAGATTTTAAAGTATAAATACTATATTAACTAATAGTTAATGAGTTAAGAAAAACTTAAGAAAAGAATAATAAGGATGTCATAGAAAATTATAGAATATATTATATAATATATATAAGTGATAAATTTAACTTGCAAAGAAAGTAAAAACTCCTACTTATAATTACTATATTAAGATAGCAAGGCACCTTAGGATAGTTAAAAGTAATAGATTTTAGTGTGAAATCTCTATTATGTGGGGAACAGAATAAGGGGGTCTATATTATGGAACTAAGGCATGTACATTATAAAATACTTAATAAAATAAGGAATAGTGAAGAACCTTATAGATTAGTAGAAGAGACAAATAAGGAAGACGAATTAGCACTAAGAGATTTAATAGATGAAGATTATGTGAAAAAAGAAATCTTTACTGGAAAGCTAAAAATTAATGAAGAGAAATTTGAGTAATCTAAGTTAAAAGAAAAGGTAAGTAGGAGTTTGTTTTTAAAACTTGGATTGTTAAAATACATCTTCAGAAAATAATCTTAATTATATTTAGAGTTAACATTAATTATAGAATAAATAAAAGCATTATTAAGAATCTAGAATATTAAGTTAGAACTTAGATATAGTTATAGGCAATAATCAATAAGTTTAATTTATAGATAAACTTAAATTATATTGAAGTGTTGAATAAGATTGCATACAAAGTTAATAAAAGGCTATATATTAATAAAAAAATTTCAATAAAATCCCATAAAATCATAAAGTATGTAATACAGTAAACTGAATAAGTTGACAAAGAGAAGAGAATGTAATAAAATTAATATACAATTTAATTAACAGCTAAACAGCTTGTTAGTTATCCTCATGGGGGCGCATATGGCTTTCGACGGGGGTAAGTTACATCTGGGAAGCGAGCCGAGGGAATTCTGGTCCCGCGTAAAAAACTAGAAATTAAAGATAAACGCAGAAAACAATTTTGCATTAGCAGCTTAGTAGCTGCTCGTCCTACCCTTGAGTCCCACGGCTTGGACTAGGGCGTCATTTAGTGGGGAACCGAGTCTAACAAAGCTTTGAGTTAGAAACGGAATTTATGAAGCTACTAAATCTAGAATCCTGTTAGTAGGAGTCTAGAGGAGGGAATGTTAAAATGCTAACTGCGCTCGGAGATGCCTAGGTGGGGCTATTTTCGGACAGGGGTTCGATTCATAAAAGAGTCGCCTTGGGAAGTGATTCCTAAGTGATAACTTGGCTTTATCGGTGAAACCATAACATTAAGTTGATGGCAATACCGAGTGGTATGTGAAGAAATTCAACAGCCACGTATCGACTCATAGGCTTCTAAATCTTTTAAAGACATGAAGCACTAGGATAGAAGTTTCAAACTATACTATGACTTCTATAATACGCCAAGGTTCTTATACAATAAGAACAAGATATAGTCAGTGCTATTAGAAATAATAGAACAGCATGTCCCCTCGCCTCCACCATGAAACCCTCGACAATACAGATTGTGTTGTCGGGGGTTTTTTATTACACATAACAGAACAAATGTTCCTAAAATTGAAAAACGATATTGTTTTTCAAACTACAAAATGATAATATGTTATGTAGGAGGCGATATTATTGTCGAAAGGTGGCAAACGTAATAATAGTGGAAGAAAAAAGATAGGTACAGTTATTAATGTAAGAGTAGAAGATGATATAGTTTATAGAATTGATAAGGAATTTGAAGGGAAAAGTAGAGCGGAAAAAATAAGGGCTTGTTTAAAGAAAGGATTGGATACTACCTATGGAAAGAATAAAGTATAAAAATAGGCATTTAAAAACAGTAAGTTTATTTGCAGGAGCTGGTGGATTGGATTTAGGATTTTTGAATGCAGGATTTGATATTATATGGGCAAATGATGTTGATAAATATGCATATGAGTCGTATAGACATAATATATCTGACCATATTGTATTAGGGGATATAAATCAGTTATTGGATGACATACCTTCTCATGAAGTTTTGATTGGAGGGTTTCCTTGCCAACCGTTTAGTATGATGGGGCAACAATTAGGTTTTGAAGATGAAAGAGGAACATTATTTTTTACTATAGAACAAATAGTTAGAAAACATAGACCTAAAGTTATTGTTTTAGAAAATGTAAAAAATTTAGAAACACATAATGGAGGAGAAACTTTTGCTAGAATGCAAAGAATTCTTAGAGATGAATTATTAGATGATAATGGATTAGGCTACAGTGTTTTTTACCAAGTATTAAATAGTGCGGATTTTGGAATACCACAAACTAGGAGAAGAGTATTTGTTGTTGCTTTTGACAGAGGATATTTTAATAATATAAATTTTGAATTTCCACAACCAATAGAACTACAACAAGATTTACGAGATATATTAGATGGTAATGTAGATAAAAAATATTTTTTAAGTGAAAAAATATTACCAACAATATTATCACATGGAACTGGTAATTACTATTCTAAATCAGAAATAGACTTAAGAATTGCAAGACCTTTATGTGCAACAATGCATAAAATGCATAGAGCTTCGCAGGATAATTATGTTACAGATATTGAGAATAGAAGAAGATTTGAAGATACAGAAGAAAAAAGAATATCTAATGTTAGAAGACTAACACCTAATGAATGTAAAAAGTTACAAGGTTTCCCAAGTGAGTGGGAAATAAATGTATCTGACACTCAAGCATATAGGCAGTTCGGAAATGCTGTTACTGTTGATGTAGCGTATAATGTTGCTATGCAAATTGTTAGAGCTTTAAATATTACACTAGAAATTGAGGGATAAAATATGAATAATATAAATAAGTCGGAATTTAGTTTGTTCGATAATATAAATTCTCTAAGTGAAAAGAAAAAAATAAAAGCTATATTAAAAGATTTTATAGAGTGTATATGCGAATTGTATGAAATAAATAAAAATACTAAAATACATAATCTTGAAATAAATAATGATGTAATTGAATTTTTAGTACAGTTAGGTATAATAAATAACTCAGTTGAGCTCAATACATTAAATAATTTATTAGGAAAGGATTATAATTCATTTATACATGTAATTAATAAATTTTTAGAATTAGATGTGGAAATAGATAGTTTTTTAAAAAAATATATGGATTTTTATAGAAAACAAAGTGTTATATCTTATTTACAGGATAATAAAAGTCCAACACTTGTAGACTTTTTCTGTGGAGCTGGAGGAATGAGTTTAGGTTTTTCGCAGAATGGATTTAAGGTATTGTTAGCAAATGATATTGAAGCTGTTTGTACAGAAACATATTCATTTAATCACTTAGAAATGCCTAGGAATAGAATTATTACTGGAGATATAAGAAATATTGTAGATAACGTAGATGAGTATGTGAAAGATAGTGTTGATGTTATAATTGGTGGTCCACCATGTCAAGGATTTTCTATGGCTAACAGGCAGAGGATAATCGATGACCCAAGAAACATACTTTACAAATATTATGTAAAAGGTGTGGAAAGATTACAACCGAAGTTTTTTGTAATGGAAAATGTTAAAGGAATGTTAAGTGTAGCAGAACAAGTTAAAGAAGATTTTCACAATTTAGAGGGTGAAGATTATGATGTAGCTTATCATTTGTTTAATGCAAAAGAATTTTCAGTGCCCCAAAATAGAGAGAGACTTATATATATAGGTATAAGAGCAGATATAAGCAAAAAAATAAACAAAACAGCTAAAGATATTATAGAAGAAATAGAAAATGGCACCAAAAACATTAAAAAATATATTTTGGAAGATTCTATATATGATTTAAGAGAGCTAGAAGCTTTAACAATAAAAAATGCTACAGAATTAGATACAGAGGAATCAGGTAGAAAAATTGAAAACAATAGAGTTAATATAAATTCAGATTATGTTAATCTTATAAATCAGAATAGATTTAGTAAATTGGTATTTAATCATAAAGCACGATATAACAATGAAAGAGATATAGAGATATTTGGAAGGATGCTGCCAGGTGATAAATCAGATAGTGAAAGAATAGCAGATATTATGCCATATAAAAGCAGAAATGACATCTTTAAAGATAAGTATTACAAATTAAAACCAAATGAAGTATGCAAAACAATAACTGCGCACATGAAATTTGATTGTAATATGTACATTCATCCATACCAAGCAAGAGGGTTAACACCTAGAGAAGCGGCGAGAGTTCAATCTTATCCAGATGACTATATGTTTTTAGGGTCTTATACTAAAACTTATATGCAAGTAGGAAATAGTGTTCCACCGTTAATGAGTAGAGAAATAGCAAGAGTTATTAAGAATAACATTAATTTACTATTATAGTATTGAATTAATTGGGAACAGAGTATATAATTCTCCTATAAAAGGGGGAATTATATGCTTAATAATATTAAACTTATAACAATAGATGATTATGTAAAGTTAGTACATAATTTTCTGGAAAAATTAGGAACTGATAAATCGATAATAGAACAGATAAAAACAGAGGATTTTGAAAAAGGGTTATATATTAAACTGCCAGATGTATGTGTACTAAATCACAGCAATAGATTAGATGGAAGTAGTAGTCATCAAACACATATACATATAACAAGCAGAAATATGAATTTCTTTTATAATGAGGAATATATATATTCTGTAAAAGAATCAACAGACGATATTGATATTCCAATAGTATTAGTTAATACTAATATTGACTATTTACAAAGGTCTAGATATTTTAGACGTAACGGTAAAATGGAAGAAAGTGAAGCTCAATCTACTAAGCAGTCATGTTTTATAGAGACTAATACGGTTAAGAAAATATCTAAAAGGAATAATCAATCACCGCAAGTTCAGTTATCTAAAAAAAGAAAAGATGGAAAAGAATTTAAGATAATAAGAGATATTACTTTTACAAGAGATATAATGTTATTTTTAAAATATAAAGGTGATGAGGAACGATATTTATTAGTAGTTATTCCATCTACTGATTATGTGGCGTATGACGAAAGTGGTTTCTGTGAAGTATCTAAAGTACAATCTAAAAAAGGACAAGCTATCAATGATGATATTAATGAAGTAAGTACAATATTAGAAGAAAATTCAGAATACAGAAGTGATAGTAATGAAATAAAAATAGATATTAATCAATTAGAAGATAATGAAGTACAACTAATTAAGGGACATCCTAGCTATATAGAAATTCCTAATAGTGAAAATAAAAAAAATGTAGTAAATAAAAAAAGAGACTATATTAATGATGCAGAAAAGAAAATGATTATTGGAAATTTTGGTGAAAAACATATATTTAAATTAGAAAAATTAAAACTTCAATTAAGTGGTTATGGAAGTTTAGCTGAGAAAGTAAAGTGGATATCTAAAGAAGATGATAGTAAGGGATATGACATATTATCATATGAAGTAAAAGATAATGAGATTATTACTAAATATATAGAGGTTAAAACAACTGTAGGAGCAGATAAGCCTTTTGAAATAAGTAAAAATGAAATAGAGATGTCTAAAATATTAAATGTTGAAAAAAATTCAAAGTATGTTATAGCAAGAGTTTTCAATATTAATATAGAAAACGGAACTGCTGAGTATTATTTTGTAGATGGGCAGATTGAAGAAAGTTTTAACTTGATACCGACAGTTTATAAAGCATACTATAAAAAGAGATAGTTTTGTAAATTTAAAATATAATATAAATTTTCAAATATATATTATAATGATGTGAATATTATATTATAGGTGAATTATATATGGATAAAGATAGAATTAAGATAACTGAATTTCTTCAATGGAATGATAAAAATGGTTGTTACACAGATGAAAATTGTGATTTAGAGGAAGTTCCAAGAATGACCTATGAAGATGCAGTAAAGTATTTCTTTGGAGTTATGAATGATGATTTTTATTATGGTATAGCTGATAATATTTTTGAATTATCTTATGATGAAGTAATTAAATATGCAAAAGAAAATAATTTTTATAATTCAACATATAAAAAATTAGAATTATTAATTAATAATAATGAGCCAACAATAGAATTTTATAAAAGTTTAGTTTAGTAAAGTTCTTACTTGTATTAAATATACAGGTAAGAGTTTTTTTGTGTGCCCAGCATGGGTTTAATCTTAAGGGTGTAAGTCCCTAACACGACCTAGTAGTGGTAAGTGTATAGCCTAAGACAAGGGTGTCCACCGTGAGGTGGAATCTGAAGGAAGTCGGCGGCAAATCTCTGGTCTGACGGATAGAAATCACATATAAGGCAGTATCTATGGGTAAGGTTGCCAAACAAATCAAAGCCCAATAACTACTCGAAAATAGGTAATGTAAATGTGGCAGATAGATGGAGAGAAAGATTAGGCTCTTACCTGGGGAGATCTGAGTGACATGCTATGTATGAAAATGAACTTTTTCACTTAGTAACCTATACCGAGAGGTATAACTGAACATTCAGAAGTCAGTTCAAGTCATAGTACTGTAGGAGCTTCTTCGAAAGTTGAGGTTAGGGAAGGACTTGACGGTAATTA
>NZ_FQXP01000017.1 GCF_900130005.1 Clostridium collagenovorans DSM 3089
CCCACGTGTTACTCACCCGTCCGCCGCTAATCCGTTCCCGAAGGAACTTCATCGCTCGACTTGCATGTGTTAAGCACGCCGCCAGCGTTCGTCCTGAGCCAGGATCAAACTCTCAATTTAAAAGTTTGATTACTCAGTATTCACTGACTACTTATCTTTCGATAAGATTTTATTTATTACTCAAAGCATTTTACGAGTTGTTTCTTTATTACTCTGTTTAATTTTCAAAGACCATGTCATTTGCCGTCATCACCTGACGACTCTTATTATTTTAACAAACTTTCAATAGTTTGTCAACAGGTTTTTTTAAAGTTTTTTAGTTTTATTAACTTTACTTAGTAATTAAAACTTTTACTTTTTTCCTGATTTCTCATCGCCTCTCAGCGACAAGGAATATATTATCACATATATCACTCTAAGTTCTAGTATTTTGGTTAATTTAATAAAATTAAATGTAAATTACTCTTACATTCTTATTTATACTTTAATTTTCTTTTATTGATACACTAGGTAAGGTATATGTAATATTTCATCATATTAAAAGACAATTTTGTTTTAAATGAGTGTAAAAACAACACTCATTTAAAACTTTTCTTTATTTTTCATGCTAATAACTATACAAAAACTCAAATTTATTTAATATTATTTAATATTTTTATAATAAATGCTAAAGTTAATTTTATCCTCTTATAATAAAATCATTAATATTAACTATATACATAAGAAATTTCCTTCATAATATTTAAGCTAAAACTTGTTGAATATAATTAAAAATATTATTCCTGGTATTCCCAAAAATCCAGCTATTAAAGATGTAACTCCATTTATAGGTACAGATATGTTGAAACTACCACCAAAATAATTTATTCCCCATAGAACTAAAGCACCTAATGCTCCGTTTATAAGAAGTCTTATTAATACTTTTATAGGCCATGAGAATATTTTTACTATAATAAATAATCCAATTGCAGCTACAAGAAAGTAAATCATAGAACTTAAATACATACTATCCACCTCCCCCTTAAATAAAAGCCTTTAGCCCTTTTCTATAGTGTATCCTAAATTCATACATATTCCTAATTCCTTTGCCTTAGCTAAATAAAATAAGTACTTTGACTTCGCAGCATTTTCTTTATGTATAGCATAATCTATTAATTGAGGATCTTTAACTAACTGAAACATACTATTTGCAGAATCCCATTCTTCCTTAGCGTCTTCTATAGCATACATAATTTCTTTTTGTTCATTTGTATACTGTATTTTCTCAAATACTACATCTAATATAAGTCTCCTATCCATATTATACCTCCATCCTAAACTTATTATTAAGATTCTTAACATAATATGGTTTTTGTATACAAAAAAGACTTCAAATAAAATCTAAATTCTATTTAAAGTCTCTTTTGTGTTTAATTCCAAGTGTTTAATTGTTTAATTCCTTTGTTTTTGATCTTAGATTTATATTAACTTTAATTAAATCTCTTTTCTACCCTCTAGTGCCTTTGATAAAGTAACTTCATCAGCATATTCAAGGTCTCCACCAACTGGAACTCCATGTGCTATTCTAGTAACTTTAGCTCCTAGTGGTTTTAATATTTTAGATATATACATAGCAGTAGCTTCACCTTCTATATTTGGGTTAGTTGCTACTATCACTTCTTTGACTTCTCCATTAATCCTTCTTATAAGTTCTTTTAACTTAATATCTTCTGGACCTCTGCCCGCCATAGGTGATATTGTACCATGAAGTACATGATACACGCCATTAAATTCTCGAACTTTTTCCATTGTCATTATGTCCTTAGGATTTTCAACAACACATATTATGCTCTTGTCCCTATTAGGATTTGAACAAACTGAACAGGGATCTTTATCTGTAAAATTTCCACATACAGAACAGTATTTTATAGTTCCTCTCGCTTTTATTAAAGCATTAGCAAACTCTTCTACTTCTTCCCTAGGTAAATTTAATACATGTAAAGTTAATCTTTGTGCAGTTTTTTGTCCTATACTCGGAAGTTTTGCAAACTCCTCTATTAGTTTTTCAATTGCTACTGGATAAAACTCCATTTAACCAGCCACCTCTCGTAATTTAAAGATTATTTTAGAATAATCCTGGAATATTCATTCCACCTGTTAATTTACCCATTTCACTTGATGTTGCTTCTTCAGCATTTTTTAATGCTTCATTTACAGCAGATAAAATCAAATCTTGTAACATTTCAACATCGTCTGGATCTAAAACTTCGGGATTTATTTTTATATCAGCAATTTGTCTTTTACCTGTAGCAACTGCAACTACTGCTCCACCACCTACTGATGCTTCAAAAGTTTTATTCTCTAAATCTTCTTGCATCTTACTCATTTGTTGTTGAAGCTTTTGAGCTTGTTTTAACAAGTTATTCATATTGCCTCCACCCATGCCTCCTGGGAATCCACCTCTTGCCATGATAATACCTCCTAAAAATTTTAATATTAATTATTATTTTTATTAAAGTCCCCTTATTTATACATTTAAGACCTTACTAGTATTATTAAAATTATAAAATACAACCTTAATAAATATACTTCATAAATATATTATATACAAAAATCTATCTTTTGGCTTTAGTTCATGACTAATTTACTTAAATATTTAATATTCCATATACTATTCTAACCTAAACTTTTTCATCACTATAAAAGTTTACTTTGTAATTGGATTTATATCAAGGTAATTATTGTATTTTAGTCAATAATCTCTACAACATCTTCACCAAAAGTTTCTTTTAAAAGCTCTTCTGGAGATTTTATTTCTTCCTCTCCTGGTTCCACTATATAAGTTATTCTAACTCTTTCCTTCAATACTTCTGAGAATATATCTTCAACTTTTTTTCTATTTTCTTCTTTTTCTAACCTATTTTTATTAAAAGAAAAATTCTTTTCGTAACTTATATAAATTACTCCTCCACTACACTTTACTGGCACCCCAGTTGTAAGTGATGCAAAAATAATCATAAGTCTTCTAGCCTTAAATAAGTCTAATATATCTCTCCAAGAGTTTTTAACCTTTTCTAAGGTTATATTTGAATTTTCATTTACTTCTATATTACTACTAATACTAACTTGTTCTTGTGCTTTGCTTGTAATTTTTTTATTTAATGCATCAACTTTCTTGTTTAAGTTATTTTCACCTTTATTAGTAATTTGACTTATACTTTGAGATGATACAACAATCTCTCCATTCCTAATTTGATTTTCAATTTTATTTATTCTTGATAACAGTACTTCTTGTGAAGTGTCAAACTCTGCCTTTATCATTTTGATTACAGCAAGTTCTAAATATATTCTTCCTTGCTTACTCCACTTTGACTGTTCTTCAGCCTCTTGTAAGATTCTTATAAATCGCATTATTTCTTCAGTTTTTATTTTTTCTGCTTGCGCCTTAAGTATTTCTATGTTTTCCATAGACATATCTAAAACCTCTTCTGGCCTATCACTTATTTTAACCATCATAAGATTTCTCATATGTACTGTTAAATCTTTTATAAGTGTATAAACATCCTTACCTGCAAGCATAACATCATCTATTGCTCTAATAGAGTTTTCTGTACTACCCTCTATTATATTATCTACTAATTTTATTAAACTATCATTGGTAACCATACCCAACATACTTATTAAGCTTTCATATTCAACTTTATTATCAGACATAGATATAGCTTGATCTAAAACGCTTAATGCATCTCTCATAGCTCCATCTGATATTCTAGATACAAGCTTTAAGCTTCTATCCTCTGCTTCTACCCCAATTTCATCTACAATTCTTCTAAGTCTTGAGAATATGTCTTCGCTTTTTATTCTTTTAAAGTCAAATCTCTGACATCTTGATAAAATAGTTATAGGTAATTTTTGTGGGTCTGTAGTTGCAAGTATAAATATAACATTACTCGGTGGTTCCTCTAATGTTTTTAAAAATGCATTTACTGCACTTATTGTAAGCATGTGAACCTCATCTATTATATATACCTTATATCTTGACTCTTGAGGTGGGTATTTTACCTCTTCTATAATTTGTCTTATATGCTCTACTTTATTGTTTGATGCAGCATCTAACTCATTTACATCAATAGCTATGCCATTGTTGATTTTTTTGCACATATCGCACTCATTACAAGGCTCACCATCTTCTGGGTTTAAACAGTTAACTGCTCTAGCTAATATTTTAGCTGTGGAAGTCTTACCCGTACCCCTTGTTCCACATAATAAATATGCATGAGCTATTTTGTTTGTTTTAATTTGGTTTCTTAATGTAGTTGTTATTGCCTTTTGTCCAACTACATCCTCAAACTTTTTCGGACGCCATTCTCTATATAAAGCGGTGTAAGCCATAATAATTCACCCCTTTTATCTTTATTAACCTTAATATAACAATAGCCCGACTAAAAGTCGAGCTTAATTACCATTAATAATATAAAAATTTAAAGTCACACACCTTGCTTCGACTAGATACTATGCGCGTTACCTATACAGTTAACTCAAACCAGGCTGCTCCACGGCACACAGAGGGGTTTGCTTATCGCTGCTTCCTTCCGGATCTGACGAGGTTCACAAATCTCTGTTGCGTGGGACCCAATTCTCAACGCCACTTATATAGGCCAGACCACACAGTATGTAGCCTCAGCAAGGAATTCACTCCTGCTATAGCGGATTGCAGGTTACAGGGCACCGCTGACTCCCCAGCTAGTATGACATGGCGGAGAGAGAGGGATTCGAACCCTCGGTAGAGTTTCCCCTACACACGCGTTCCAGGCGTGCTCCTTCAACCGCTCAGACATCTCTCCATAGTCATTTTAAGATACTTTTTTATTATACTATTACTTCTCTATAAATTCAACCATTTAATTGAACTTAATAAATTATTAATAGCCTCCGTAATCTTTTGCTTTATTTATTTAATCAACGTTTTTATTATATTCAAATCAGAAAAAAATATTACTGTTTTAAATGAAGTTTGAAAATCCTCCATTTAAAACAGAATAAATTTATATTAAATGCTGAACTAACTCCAATTTCTCACCACTAGGACCTTCGAAGAATATAACTAATTTATCATCAATTTCCATTGGATGACAAGTAACGAATTTTACTCCTCTATCCATAAGATCCTCTGTATATTTTTCTATATCATCTACTGTAAAAGCTATATGTTCAACTATTCCATTCATAACTGAATTATATTCTGACGTTTTTACATAGACAAGCTCTATTACTGAATTTTCATTTTTTAAAAATACTAAAGTTCTTTTATCATCATCATATTTATGATCTAATTCAAATCCTAAGTTATCACAATAAAATTTTTGAGATTCTTCAATATTTTTTACCTTAATACCAATATGATTAGTTAACATATAAATTTAATCCTCCTTAAGTAAACTACTTACTCTTTAATTAATTCTATATTATATTCAATTTACCTTTATTTGAATATATTTTTATTCACCATACATTTCCATATGTTATCACATTTTATGTATATCTCTAATAAGAAATCTTCATTCTTTAGTTAGAATAGAAAGTTCATTATATGATAAATTAAATTATTAATATAAATGCAGAATATTAATTAAAACTTATATATAATAAATATTTTTATAAGCTAACAGGTTAAAATTAAGAGGATAGGTGTATATATACTCCTATCCTCTTTTATTATATTAAAGTTTTGTATCGTCTACTTTATCTAACCAAGCTTTAACTTCTTGCATAACCTTAGCTATACATCCATCTTCAAATGGTGAAGTTAATCCAGCTATTTTAACAAGACTTAAGAATGACTCACTTCCACCCTCATTACATAATGCTATATAATCATTCCAAGCTTTTTCTTTGTTTTCATTACGTTTAATCCAGAACTGTAATGCACAAATTTGAGCTAAAGTATAATCAATATAGTAGAATGGAGTTTGGAATATGTGAGATTGCTTAAACCAGAAAGCACCTTTCTCATATATATCTATTCCATCATAATCTTTAAATGGTAAGTATTCTTTTTCTATTCTTCTCCAAGCAGCTTTTCTCTCATCTGGAGTTGCATCTGGATTACCATATACAAAGTGTTGGAACTCATCAACAGCTACCCCATAAGGTATAAATAGTATAGCGCTTGATAAATGTGTGAATTTGTACTTATCTACATCTTCACCAAAGAATAAGTTCATCCAAGGCCATGTTATAAATTCCATACTCATTGAGTGAATTTCTGATGCTTCGTAAGTTGGGAAACAATATTCTGGAACATCATATGCTCTACTGCTATATGCTTGGAACGCATGCCCTGCTTCGTGAGTTAATACATCTACATCCCCTGAAGTTCCATTGAAATTTGAGAATATAAATGGAGTCTTGTACTTACCTAAGAAGTGACAGTATCCTCCACCAGCCTTACCTTTTTTACTTACTAAATCCATTAAATTATTATCAAGCATAAAGTTAAAGAATTCATTTGTTTCAGGTGATAATTCACTGTACATTTTCTTAGCTTGATCTATAATCCAATCTGCATCTCCCTTTGGAGTTGCATTTCCTGTTAAGAATTGTAGATTTTCATCATAAGACTTCATGTTTTCTATTCCTAGTCTTTTAGCTTGTCTCTTTCTTAACTCTGCATATAATGGAACTATACTTTCTTTAACTTGCTTTCTAAAGTTAGCAACCATTTCTGGATTGTAATCTGTTCTGTTTAATCTATCATAACCTAATTGAATGAAGTTATCGTAGCCTAATTTTCTAGCCATAGATGTTCTAGATTTAACTAAACCATCATAAATTCTATCAAATTCAGCTTCATTTTCTTCAAAGAAGTTAGCTGTAGCTACAGTAGCCTTTCTTCTCATATCTCTATCTTTAGACTGATTAAAAGGACCCATTCCTGCTAAGTTTCTTTCTTCACCCTCAAAGTCAATTTTAGCTGATGCTATAAGTTTAGTATACTCAGTAACTAACTTATTTTGTGCTTGCATGTCATCTATAATTTCTGGTGAAAAAGTTTTAACTGCAAGGTTAGCTATATTGAATACTTGAGGTTTGAATATCTTTTCTAAACCTTCTTTATATTCAGAATTATTCATAGCCTCATAACACTTAGACACTATACCTTCGTATATTGGTAACTTTTCATCAAAATAAGCTTGCTCTTCTTCATAAAATTTATCAGTTGTGTCTATAGTATTTCTTAATGTTACTAAGGCACACATTGAATCAATTTCATTTCTAAGAGAGTTTATTTTTTTTAATGCTTCACTAGCCTTTTCTAACGAATCAGCACTTTTAAATTCTTCTATAAGCCCTTGAAAAACCTCTTGAGACGCTTCTATATCAGGTCTCTTATATTCCATTTTTTTAAAATCCATTTTTATCCCCCCTGTGTAAAGACGTAATTACATATAATTAAAATATCATTTAAAATCCGTCTATACATATATTAACATATACCTTTAGTTTTTACAGTAGATTTTTTTATTTTAATCCACTATATACTTTGCAATATTAAATCTACATCCTCGTAATTTATTGCATATTAAATTTCTTTATCCTACAAAATATAGATAAAGTTTATTTAATGTAATATATATAAGCTACCTGTTATTTACTCCTAAATAATTTGAAATATATTAATATATGTTTTAATATTTATGCTTAATCATAAAGTAACACTCACTACTGAAAAATATATATTATAAAAAAATGCACAAACTCTTTGTTTTGTGCATCCTTATTGAACATACTAAATTTATTTAATAATTTATCTTGTACTCTTATTTGTTTTGTATTAGTTGTTTTGTAATGATCATTACTTCTTTTTAGTTTGCAACTATACTTAACTTTTATTTTCTTTTATTAACTCAAGTATTTTATGTTTACATCTAGCTCCCTTGCAACACCCTGTAAGAGCACCTGTCCTTTTGGCAACTTCCTCTAAAGTCGTAGCCCCATCAGCAATAGCCTCTTTTACCTTAGCTCGTGTTACAACCTTACATACACATACTTTAGTTAATTTATCTAAAACTTGTTGATTTAAATCATCACTCATATTATTACCAATTCCTTATCTTTTTAATCCTCTTTTACACTGAAAAAATTCACTTAATATATCACCGCACTCTTCTTCATACTCCCATATAACATTTACCCTATGATTAAAAGCGTCATTTCCAGGCAAATCTATAACCGTTCCACATGCCCCTCCTCTAGGGTCAAAGGTTCCTATATAAAGATTTCTTATCCTTGATTGAATAATTGCACCTGTACACATAATGCAAGGCTCTAATGTAACATACATATCACAACCAGCAAGTCTCCAAGAGTTTAATACTCTACAAGCCTCCCTTATTGCTATAATTTCAGCATGTGCAGTAGAATCATTCAAATTTTCCCTTAGGTTATGTGCTCTAGCTATAACCTTATTATCTTTTACAATAATAGCACCAACTGGTACTTCATCTAACAATATTGCTTTTTTAGCTTCTTCTAAAGCAACATTCATAAAGTTTTCTTTCATATTTTTCTCCAAATCATTATATAATAATTATTATTATTTGACAATATATATCGGTGTTTGTTTATATTATTTTAATATATAATCTTTACTTATTCAATTGTATAAATTAAATAATAAGGCATTTACTCATATCTATTATCATTATATATTTCAATAGAAAGTTTTCAAAAACTTATAGTTAATTTTAATCATAGAATAAACCTACATATAAATGCCAACTATAGATAATTACTTAAAACTTATTTGTAATAGCTTGAAATTTGTATATAAATAGTAAGAGATATGCCTTAAGATTTAATAATAAAAAAATCATGCGAGTAATCACATGATTTTTTATTGGTGCACACGAAGGGAATCGAACCCCCGGCCTTCCCCTTAGGAGGGGGACGCTCTATCCTACTGAGCTACGGGTGCACAATAATTCACTATATATAATTCTACTATAAAAGTATTTCTATGTAAATATTGTACATTTAACTATTTAAGTCATTCTTATTTATAATTTGGCATTTATATTGCAATATATCATGTTTATATAGTTATGCTCTTTATTTTATTAATTATTTCTCTACATATAAGACTCTATTCTAATATCTCTATCCTATAAATTCTTCATGTTAAATGTAATTTATAAAATATATAGTAAAAATAAATATATTTAAACCTTGAAGGAAAAGCTATATTATAATATATTTCTTTTACTTTATATTGTAAAATGTTAAAATTATGTTGTTATAAAAATTTATTTAAGTAATTTAGTCTAAAATAAGTTTATTCAAATAAACTTAAAACTTTTATTATAAAAATTATTTTAGGTTATGTTAATGGGGGTAATTATGATTAGTTATTATGATAGAAAAACAAAATCTCTAGAAACGGAAAAAGTTGTAGGTGATAAATCTATCAAAGCCATATATTGTAATCCTTTAGGTAAAGGATTACTTGAGCTATTTGTTAAAAAACGTCTTTTTACTAAATTATATGGTTCTTATTGTGATACTGAATATAGTGCTAAAAAAATTGATAATTTTATAAAAGAATATGATATAAATATGAATAGGTATAAAAAGGAACTTTCCTTCGAGTTTAATTCATTTAATGACTTTTTTGCACGTGAACTAAAACCTGAATACCTAAAGGTTGATTTAAATGAAAATATATTAATATCTCCATGTGATGGTAAGCTGTTAGCTTATACTAATATTGATATTGAAAATATAATTCAAGTTAAGGGCATAACTTATAGCCTAAAAGAATTAATAGGTGATGATATACTAGCTTCTAAATATTCTGGAGGTACATGTTTAGTTTTTAGACTTTGTCCTACTGACTATCATAGATTTCACTTTATTGATGATGGAATTTGTAGTGCACCTACTAAAATACCTGGGTCATATTATTCTGTTAATCCAATAGCCTTGGAAAATAAGGCTAAGTTGTTCTGCCAAAATAAAAGAGAGTGGAGTGTTCTTTCTTCTAAAAATTTCAATGAAGTTTTATATGTTGAGGTTGGAGCTACCTGTGTAGGTTCAATAATTCAAAGTTATGATGGCGGAAAAGAAATTTCACGTGGTGAAGAAAAGGGATACTTTAAGTTTGGAGGCTCTACAGTAATTTTATTCTTAAAAAAGGATATCTGTTCTATAGATGAAGACATACTAAAATACAGTAGTGATGGAGTTGAAACTTTGGTATCCTTTGGAGAAGCTATTGGAAAAAAACTTTAATTAAGAAGCAAATGGGACGTAACACTATTACTTAGTGTTGCATCCCATTTATTTTTATTTTCCAATCGTTATACCTTTGAATATAAGCTGCATTAATTGTTCAGTAATTTCCTCTGTACTAAGAGAATTTGGGCTCAATAAATCATATATAGCAGTTGATGATAAAATTCCAAATACAGTATAAGATAATAGTTCGCAATTATATTCCTTTATATGATTATGTTCCATTGCCTTATTAAGATAAAACTCTATTATTTTTAAATAATCCTGAACAGCTTTTCTTAATTGAATTTGTCTTTCTTCTTCTCCCCAAATCTGACTCATTATTACTTTGAAAAATTCTTTTCTTTCACACATAATCTTAATTTGATGCTTAAGTATATCTCTAACCTGAATGTATATATTATCCTCTTTCTCTGCTAATTCCTTAACTCTATCAACTATAGATTTCATCCCATTATATATTATAAAGTTAAATATCTCTTCTTTATTTTTAAAATGATAATATAATGTTCCCTTAGATACATTAGCAGCCTCTGCTATTAATTCCATAGTTGCCTTGTTGTATCCTAATCTTGAGAATACTTCTATAGATGCATTATATATCGCTCTTTTAGTCTTATTCATTTTATATTCCCCCACTAACCACACATCCTCATGTTAAAATATTATATATATTTTTATTTAAAAAAAATACCACTATATTATTGTATAATGGCATTTAAAAATAATTTTATTCAATAAATATGTTTAATCTTTCTATACTTTCAATTTGTAATTCACAATATTCCCCATTAACGAAAATATGTAAAATCATATCATCAGGGAAATGTACCTTTGTATTATTTCTATTATAATAAAATTCTTTATACAAAGCTATATATGTATTGTTACCTTTAAAAAATTTTTCAATATTTTTATCAAAGGATTCCTGAATATAGTCTCCCTTTAAACCTTTTCTATATTGCCCATGCCCATCTAAGAAATGACCCTTGTCATCTCTAAAAAATATACTTGGTAAAGCCATATTTACAGCTCTATCATAAACATAGTTAGTTAGGAAATCTTCATCCTTAACCATTATATTTTTCCCAAAAACCTCTTTAGCTTCTAATTCATCCTTAGCTTCTATAAGCGCGTATTCATTAAATTTGTTTACTCTTGCATCCTTAATAAAAACTATATAATCAGTTTTATCCTTTTTTTCTTTACTAAATCGCTTAAATAGATCTTTCAAATTCATAATATTTCCCCCATCGATCAATATACTAGTAATTATAAATAACCCAATTTTAATAACCAATTAACATAAAATAATATTACTATGTTAATTGTACATTTAATTTGAATAATTGTAAACTTCTGAATAATATTCATATTATTTATATTATTTAGTAAAATAATTTTATTATTTAATATAAAATCAAATTTAATATATTTTTATTCATAACTATTTTATACTTTAGCTATTTAACTCATTTATGTTTTGATTTAAAAATCATATTTATAATAAAATATAAAAGTTACTAATCTTCATTATTCAAATTAGCGATATATTAAGGATATATTAATTTATAATTTTCATTTTTTTACTTTATATACCATATATTTTATTTTAAATTAATTTTAATTCATATTAAGCTTTTTCATATATTTTGTAGTAATAATTTATATTATTTTTATGGTGAATGCATTATAGTAAAAAATCTATTGTTAACTAAGCTTTTTACGTTATAATTTATTATGTATTTGAGAATATAAGTTAATTTGATTTTATTCTTTATAGTGATTTTAATTCTTAAGATCACTTCAACTAGAAAATATGATTTGTGCTATATATTAAATATTATAAACTTTAATATATATTATGATAAATACTCTTAATTCTTTTTATAGATAATACTCATTATAAAATACACATAATAATTAATGCATATAATAATTAACATAAAGCTAGAATATTAATTAGAATTTATACATAGATATTTTTATAATTATGATGAGGCTATGTAATAATATCCTGATTATATTATGAAAATTAACAAAAAAAAGTTGCAATAACATTGCAACTTTTATGGTACGGCAGAGAGGATTCGAACCCCCGACCAACTGGTTCGTAGCCAGCTACTCTATCCAACTGAGCTACTGCCGCTCATTATGGCGGAGAAAGAGGGATTTGAACCCTCGCACCGGTTGCCCGATCTACGCCCTTAGCAGGGGCGCCTCTTCAGCCGCTTGAGTATTTCTCCATACCTTACTTAATAATCTTTTTTTACGTAAAAAAAAATGGCGGAGAGAGTGGGATTCGAACCCACGGTACGCTTCCACGTACGCCGGTTTTCAAGACCGGTGCCTTAAACCAACTCGACCATCTCTCCACGCTTTTCGCCTTTCGACATTAATTATTATACCAACGCACGCATACTATGTCAACTATTTTTTTAATATTTTTTCACTTTAAATTTATATTTCTTTAAAATACCTCTCCAGTAACTGCATTTACTCTCATATAGTTTTCTTCATTCGAACGTCCTTCCTTTTTCTTAAAACACCATGTTGGTACAAATTTAATTTCTGTTACCTTTTTTTCATATGGGACACCTACATATTCTAAAGCAATTTCATTAAAATTAATTTTATTCTCCATAACTTTACTATCATATCTTTGCTGCAACTTATCCATAGCCTCATCTACACTTAATAGATTTTCAGGGTTTTCTACCTCATTAAGATTCTCAAAAGCATTTGAAATGACTAAATCTATTATACCCTCCTTATCTATCCATACCTCTATCCTCATTCCCCCAATTGTTTTATCTGAAACTTCATCTATATATAAATCCCGTGTAATTGGAATATTATTAACCTCACCTCTAAAAGATAATGCATAACATTCATCATATTTAATAAATTTATCTTGTTTTTCCATGATGCCACTTTCAATAATTTTTTTTATACCATCATTTTCACGTATTAACTTATCTTGTTCCTCTTGCATTTTTTCTGCTGTAAGTGCATATATCTTAGGCTCCCCATAAATTGAAATTCCATTTTTAATTAAAATCTCTTTAACATGATTTATTGCCTCTTCTCTTGACATAAAATCTAGCTCCCCATTAGAATATACATCTGAAATACCATTTATAAACCTACTATAGGTTGCTAAGTTATATTTTTTTAATTTTTCTTCCTTAGTATATATGACTGAACCACTACGTATTATCATAAGTTCATCATCTATCCTATAAACCTTTATTTTATCTGAATCAGTAATCATAGAATTTTCTGATTCCTTTGTTTCAGGACTTCTATCCTTGAAAAACTTATCAACAAAGTAATTCTCATCAAATAAAATATGTTTTCCTATAAATATTGGAGTATTCTCGACCTCTGGTACTATAACCTCTGCATCAATTGAAATGTTTTCACCTAAACTTTTTTTAATATGATTAGGAGTATTCTTTAGCATTGCCTTTATAGAAGTGTTATCAATTTCATAACTCTCTGAATCAACATCTCTTTTTTCACTTGAGTTATTAATCATTTGGGACCTACACCCGCTTAATGCAATTAAACAACAACACATACAAAATATAATACATGATTTATAAAAGTATCTATGTGATTTCATATTCATTCCTCCTCTTCTATTAATCAATATAAATATTTAATTTATCTAATTATCTCTAGATCACCTTTATCTATTTAACTAATAGACTTATGTATTTTGCACTCTTAAAATACGATTTAATAGATTAAATTTATTTTAAAATATTTTCTTTTACTCCTTATTCATTAATTTCTTTTTTTAATAAGATATATACTTTAAATTTAAATTTTAAAAAATTAAAAATGACTTAGTCATTTGACTAAGTCCTGTAGTAAATAATCATATTTTAACTATTTAATCAGTTGAACATCTGCATACTATATTAATTATTTTTCTAATGTTTTCTTTAATATATTCTAGTTTCTTTAAAATACCTCTCCAGTAACTGCATTTACTCTCATGGAGCTTTGTTCATTAGGACGTCTTTCCTTTCTGTTAAAACACCATGTTGGTACAAATTTAATTTCTGTTACTTTTTTACCATCTGGTATTCCTACATATTCTAAAGTAATTTCATTAAAATTCATTTTATTATCTGTAATTACACTATCATACCTTTGCTGCAACTTACTCATAGCCTCATCTACACTTAATAGATTTTCAGGATTTTCTAATTCACTAAGCTTTTCAACAACATTTGAAATTATTAAGCTTATTATTCCATCCTTATTTATCCATACCTCTGTATTTATTCCCTCAACTACTCTTCCTGAAACTTCATCTAAATATAAATCCTGTGTAATTGGAATATTATTAACTTCACTTCTGAAAAATAATACATAACATTCATCATCTTTAACAAATTCTTGTTTTTTTAAATAACCCTCTTTAATTTGTTGCTTTACATTCTCATTTTCACTTATTGCTTTTTCTTGTTCTTGTTTCATTTTTTCTGCCGTAAGTGCATATACCTTAGCTTCCCCATAAATTGAAACACCATTTCTACTTAAAATCTCTTCTACATTACCTATTGCTTCTTCCCTTGACATGAATTCTAAATTCCCATTAGAATATACATCTAAAACACCATGTGCTTCTCTATTATAAATTGGTAGAGTATACTTCTCTAGTATATTACCTTTTGAATATACTACCGAACCACTGCCAACTACCATTTCTTCATTTTCTATAGTGTAAATTTTTATTTTCTCTACTTCATTGATCATCTGTCTTTCTGTTTCCTTTATTTCAGGCTTTCTATTTTTAAAAAACTTATCCACGAAGTATTCCTCATCAATCAAAATATGTTTTCCTATAAAAGCTGGAGCTTCTTCAACTTTTGGTACGATAACCTCTGCATCAATTGAAATATTTTTACCTAAGTTTTTTTTAATATGTTTAGGTGTAGTATTTAACATCGTCTTTATAGATGTTTTATCAATTTCATAACTCTCTGAACTAACATCTCCTTTCTCATTTGAACTATGCATCATTTCAGACCTACACCCACTTAATGCAATTAAAGAACAACACATACAAGATATAATACATATTCTATAAAAGTATCTATGTGATTTCATATTCATTAATCCCCCACTATCAATAAATCTAAGATAATTAATTTATCTAATTACCTCTAAGACCCCTTTCTCCATTTCACATACTGTATCACACAAAATATCAATATCTTCTGTGCTATGACTAGCTATTAATATAGTTTTACCCTCATCTCTCAATTTTTTAAAAAGTTCCCTCATATCATTTAAACCTTCTTTATCAAGTCCATTCATAGGTTCATCTAAAATTAATATTGAGTTTTTTTCCATAACTGCTTGTGCTATACCTAGTCTCTGACGCATTCCCAAGGAGTACTTTCCAACATGTTTTCTACTACTTGGGTCTAATCCAACAAGTTTCATAGACTCTATAATTTCTTCCTTACCTATTATTTTATTAATTTTAGATAGTAATAATAAATTCTTATATCCACTGTAATTTAAAAGAAAGCCTGGTGACTCAATTATTATCCCTATATTCTTAGGTATATCTACATCTTTTCCTACACTTTTACCTTGAACAATGATTTCTCCACTTGTCATTGGTAAAAGTCCACAAATACACTTAAACAACAAGGTTTTACCAGATCCATTCCTACCAATAACCCCATGAATTTTGCTCTTCTCAAAATTTATCGTAATATCCTTTAATACCTTAGCATCTTTAAATTGTTTATTTAGGTTTTTAATTTCTATGATATTTTCATTCATTTTATCACCTCTTTTAAATATCAGCTTTAACTTCAATAGCTTTTCTTTTTACTGCTATAATCGCTACTACACATAATATCGATAATACTAATACATCAAAAATGATAGCATCTACCAGATTGGGATATATAAAAGTCTTACTAGGATCCATTACCGAAAGCCTACCAAGCGAAGCTGGTGAAATTTTATATAGTCTCTCTCCAAGTATATTAAATGCTAATATATCACCTAAAACTATTGCTGACCCAAATACTAATCCAACTGATTCTTTAAATATTAAATTAATCATAAACATAGTCATTCCAATAATAGATGCAGCTAGCCATTCTAATATAAAACATAGAAAAATAGCTTGAAAAGGAGAATACAAACTTATAATTTTATATTCCACCATAAAATTCAAATTTATTTTATCAGCAGCATTCGTTTGTGCAAGGGTATTTACAATTTTTCCCCAACCATCTGTTGAGAATGTTCCATAAGGCATAAGAATCAAAATAGATACTACTATTAGAATTAAAAAATATACTGCACTTGCCATAAATATATAAAATATTTGACCCATAACCCATGATCTTCTTCCACTTCTTTGAATTACATAAAGGCCACTTTCGTCAATAAATGGTGCATTGGCAAATAAAAAAACTATGCCAGCCATTAAAATTAACTGCTGTATAAAATTAGATGAGTAAAACATAAATAGTAGAGGGTTAGTTCTTACACCAGTTGAAATACATAAACTATTTATAGGCTTAAATGTATTCCACATTAAAAGAATTTGCATTATAAATAATATTGCATATCTAGGATTAGTAAGCCATCTACGCATAGAATACATAGCAATATTTATTGACCTTTTAATCATTTGCAATCCTCCTCTTAACGTTTATTGTAAATATAGTACTACAAATTACGATTAAGGTTATAAATACACCAAGAGTTATAAACATTGTTTTTATAGTTCCCCCTAAATCGTACATAATTAAACCTAAGGTAACAGGTCTTAACCAAATTGGTAGCCTTAATATATTAGCAATTTCAATAAAAATAAAATAACTAATAAATGGTGATGTATATGCAATATATTTATTAGGTAAATAGCTTGAAATGCATAATCCTAAACATGACCAAAATGAACTTTGAATAAAAATAGCTATAAATACACATAAAAAATATAAAATTGGTCTATTAGCTATTAGTAACCTTCCAAAAGCTATAGCCTCCATTTCATTTATTACCCATGGAATATTTATACTAGGCATAAATGACGATAAATTATTAATAAGTAATATTAAGAATAAAAAACATCCTATAGATATAGATATTCCCGATGCTATAGAACAAGATATGCATTTACTTATACAATACTCTTTAGGACTTGTCCTTACTACTATAAAATTCGTTATATTTGAATTTAAATCTGAACAAAGTGAGGAAGAGTATGCAAATGTACATACTAATATTATTATCAAATAATTAGTACCCTGAGAATACGATATATTAAATGTCTCAACTATATTTTGAGTATGGTGAAATTTCATTCCACTAGAAACATATATAGATAAAAATGTAGCTATTATCCCAATTAAAAATCCCTTTGATAAAATTGCTCTTCTTAAATCGACTCCAAGTAATCTAATAAACTGTTTTATAAAATCACCTCCATATACTAAATACAAATTTATACTAATAAGAAATACTTTAATTAACATTAATTAATAATAATGATATTTAAAATATTAATTATTATCAATAATATTGGTATAACTGGCTGTATTGTTGTTTTAATTGGTTATATTTACTTAATGTTTTTTGTATATTGTTCAAATTTATTTTTAAATTCTTTTAATTTACTTCTACTTATATTTATCGTAATTTCATTACTAAGTATTATTTCATTTTTATTTGCACTTTCTATATGATTGAAGTTAACAATATATCCTGAATGAATTCTCATAAACATTCTACTATTTAAGTCTTTTTCTATGCTAGATAAGCTATATCTTGTAGTTAAAATATTTTCTTTGCAGTTAATTATTATGTTATTTCTATGACTTTCAATATATATAATATCTTTTTTTCTTACTATGGTATTTCCTAGCTTTGTTTTAATGTAAATTGAATTGCAAGTATTTGTATTTACTTTACTTAGAGCTCTTACTGCTTCATTAATTTCTTTTTTTAAATGGGATTTTCTAATAAATCGAAGTGGATTGAATTTAAGCGCTTCAAAAACTAATTTATCTTGATTAGTTAAAAAGATTAGAATTATGTCTGGATAATTATTGTTGAGTTCTTCAGCTAGCTTAAATCTATTATCTGGTAAATTTTCTATTTCTAGAAATACTACATCGAATTTATATATACTGTACCTTTTGATTAAGTCTTTTCCCGACATGAATGTTTCTACTACTACATCATCAAAGTATTCTTTAAAAATCTGGCTTATTAACTTATATTCTTCATGAAGTGTTATATTTTCATGATCATATATTGCAATCCTCATAGATTCACCTACTTTCTGTGTTAAAACACTTTTATGTATATATTATACATTTATTCCTATAAATATTTCAAGTGAAAATATCTATTTGTTCCAAACTATCTATATATTAAAAAAGGTAGCTATGGCATTAAGAGATTTATATTTATATATCTTATATTGAATTTTATATACATATTCTATTTATAAGTTAGTTACCAGTACATTATGATATTGATTCTTATTTAGTAGTTTTACTATTATTCTAAAATCTATAATATAAATTTAATTTTCGAAAAATGAAAAAGGACTTAGTCATTTGACTAAGTCCTGGCGGAGAAAGAGGGATTTGAACCCTCGCACCGGTTGCCCGATCTACGCCCTTAGCAGGGGCGCCTCTTCAGCCACTTGAGTATTTCTCCATGCCTTCAAAATTTATATTGGCGGAGAGAGTGGGATTCGAACCCACGGTACGCTTCCACGTACGCCGGTTTTCAAGACCGGTGCCTTAAACCAACTCGACCATCTCTCCATGTTTTTCACTGACAAATAATATTATAGCAACCACCTATATATATGTCAACAATATTTTTAATTTTTTATCTTTAAAATGTGTTTTTTAAATCAATAAGAAGCTAAAGAGCCTTTAATTGCATACTCTTTAACTTCTTATTGTACTATTTATACCTTGAATCTAAGATACTATTTTATATATTCTTTACCACCCATGTATGGTCTTAATACTTCTGGAATTAATATTGTACCATCTTCTTGTTGGTAGTTTTCTAATACAGCAGCTAATGCTCTACCTATTGCAACACCTGATCCATTTAGTGTATGAACAAATTGAGGTTTAGCTTTAGCGTCTTCTTTATATCTTATATTAGCTCTTCTAGCTTGATAATCCTCAAAGTTACTACAGCTTGATATCTCAACATATCTGTTGTAACTTGGCATCCAAATTTCAATATCATATTTATATGCAGCAGTAAATCCTAAATCCCCTTTGCATATTCTAACTATTCTATAAGGTAACCCTAAACCTTGTAATACAGACTCTGCATCTTGAAGTAATTTTTCAAGTTCAGCATAAGATTCTTCTGGTTTAACAAATTTAACAAGTTCAACCTTATTAAATTGATGTTGTCTTACAAGCCCTCTTGTATCTCTACCAGCTGAACCAGCTTCTGCTCTAAAGCATGCGCTGTAAGCAGCATAGCTCATAGGTAGTTTATCACCAGCTAATATTTCATCTCTGTGCATATTAGTTACTGGAACCTCAGCAGTTGGTATTAAGAAGTAATCCTCTGATTCAATTCTAAATGCATCCTCTTCAAATTTTGGTAACTGACCTGTACCAGTCATACTTGTTCTATTAACAAGGTATGGTGGAAGTATCTCAGTATATCCATTCTCATCAATGTGTTTGTTTAAGAAATAGTTTATTATAGCTCTCTCTAATCTAGCTCCTAAACCTTTATATACTGTAAATCTTGAACCAGTAATCTTACCAGCTGTTTCAAAATCTAATATATTTAAGTTAGTTCCTAAATCCCAGTGTGGTTTTGGTTCAAACTTAAATTCAGTTGGCTCTCCCCATTTTTTAATTTCAATGTTATCTTCATCAGTATCCCCTTCTGGTACATTTGGATTTGGTACGTTAGGGATTCTTAATAACATATACTCAATTTTATTATCTATTTCTGAAAGCTCTTGATCAAAACCTTTAATTTTATCAGCAAGTCCTTTCATTTGAGCCATAAGCTCTGTAGTATCTTCTCCAGCTTTCTTTAGCTTTGGAATCTCTGCAGATTTCTTATTTCTCTCATTTTTCATTTCTTCAACTTCGATTAATATATCTCTTCTTCTTCTATCTAATTCTAAAATTTCATCTAATTGAGATGGATCAAAAGACTCTCCTCTATTCTCCATTAATTTCTTAATCTCTTCTAAATTAGTTCTGATTCTTTTTAAATCTAACATTCTAATTCCTCCTCTTTTATTTACATATCATTTGTAGAATTTATAAAATACTATAAGTCTAGAAGGCGCCTTATCTAAACTTAACCTTTATTTTCAGTAATTTTGAGTATTAAAAAAGAGCCTATTTGTTCCCTATACAGGGACGAATAGACTCCGCGTTGCCACCCTAATTGATTAAAATAATAAATCTTATCTTAACCCTCTTAATATAATTAACGGCTATAACCGTACTGCTCATCACAGTCCCTCAAAGGTGGATTCACAAAAATTTAAGCATCGATTTACACCAACCACCGACTCTCTTTAACTCTCATTTAAGTTACTAGCCTTATCAAAGGTTTAAAAAATTTCATGAAATTTTAAATATTTATTAAACAATCTCTATACTTTGTAATTTTACATTCAATAATTTATAAAGTCAATACCTTAATTTATAAAGTTATAACTTTTATTTATAAATCATATTATACACAAGGTAATAATTTATGTTCTTAAATTACAACTCTTACTTAAATATTTTGACCATTTAATATATAAATATTCTAATAATCTATTTTATATTATTTTTTAATATTTTTGCTACATAACACATCTATACCTGTATTTAATATATTCTGACATACAACATCACCAATTTTAAGCGGAGGCCCTACTCTAAGTCTACTTAGTGCCTTAGAAAGTTCCTTCCATAAATCTTTATCTACAGGTTCACTGGTTCTTACTGGGACTACATTGAATTCTTTAGAACCTTTAATATGTATTATAGTAGTAAATATCTCCTTATTGCTACTCATATATATCAACCCCTACATTTCATCAAACTCTTTTATTCTCTTTAATATTATTTTAGAGTTTTTAGAATCCTTGACTATATCATTAATACTTTTATTGGTCTCTCTTGCTAATATAGACACAACCTCATTAAAACATTGAGATCCTTGACATCTTCCAAAGCATACTCCTGTTCTTCTTTTTATTCCTTCTATAGTTCTAGCACCTAAAGGTCTTCTTATAGCATCTACTATTTCGCCCTCAGTTATTCTTTCGCAGCTACAAACTATCTTACCATATCTATTATTTAATCTAATAATTTCATTTCTTTCTTCATTAGACATTTCATTAAATTTATAATACTCTCTTCTCTTATCTAAAAATTCTTTCTTAGGTTTACATTTTAATATACCTAATATATTATCCCTGACCTTTTCAGCTATAGCTGGAGTCATAGTAACGATAGCAGGATGTTTCCCTCTTATCTTTACATATCCATCCTTTATTTGAGAATCATCTATTATAATATCATTTTTACAAAACTCAGAGGTAAAAAATGAATTTATATAATTAGCTTTTATGTCTGGAATTAATTTAGATACTTTCTCAATAACTAGATGATTTTTTAAATTATCATTAGAGCATATTAATCCTATAGTTTCATCTTTGTTTGTAGGACAAGATATTATTTTATCACCATCTTTATTAAGTGAAAATATAACACGTTTATATCCATTATTATAATATTTGTTCAATGATATTATATTGGCATATTCTTTTTCAGTATTATCGCAGCAAGGCTGTGAGAAATCCATACTATAGTTTTCTCCAGGAGTAGTATTAATAACAATTTTACATGTAAATCTATTTTTATTTGTAACTACTCTAAAGCCCTTAGCTATATTTTCAATATCTATTACCTCTTCTTCAAGCTTAAAGTTAACATTATTTTGGAATGCTACCTCACCATAACCTAAAGCCAGCTCACAAGGTGATATTACTCCTATATCTTCACAATATAATGCGCTATTATATAAGCCCCTTAATTCAGGCTCTAATTTACTTATCTCATCTCTATTAATTAGTTTTACATTATATCCTTCTTTATCTTTATTGTTCTCATATATACTTTTTAATTTATCCTCTGTTTCCTTATCCTCAGCTAAAATTATAGACCCACATCTTTTAAATGGGACATTAAACTTATTTGCTAATTCATCCATTAATTGATTTCCTTTATGCTGTAATAAGGTAGCTTCATTATCCTTAATCTCTAAACCAGCATAAACAATTTCAGTATTTATTATAGATATATCATCTGCAATATCATAATCCTTTTCAATTAAAGCTATATTTAGGTTGTATTTAGAAAGCTCATAAGCAATAGAACATCCTACTAATCCACCACCTAAAATAAGAACATCGTAATCCATATGATCCTCCATAGTATATATTCATTAATTCTAAAATTTAATTTTCTTCATCACACTTCATTAATAAATTTAAATCTTTAATATAATCATCATTATTACATTGTAAGGATTCAATATCATTTATATGATGATTTTTAACTAAAAATAGTATCTCATCATCTTCAATGTAATCCTTTAATATCTCATATCCCATAAATCCATGATTATAATAAACTTGAACTTTTTTATTTTTCAAGCTTTTAGCTTTATCCCCCAAACCTTTACTTAACAATACTAAAATAACTCTATCTAAAATATTTATTTTTGCCTTTGTCTTTCCCATATCATGCAATAAAGCAGTTTTTACTAATAAACTTTTTTTAGAGTTATTAATCCCCTCATCAGTACAAATCTTTTCAATATCCTTGGCTACTCTTAAAACATGCTTTTTATCATATTCATAGTATTTATTAAAAAGACTATACTCTACTTCATTTAAATGAGATTTTACTAATTCAAGATCTTCTTTTGTGATCTTTTTGAATATTGAAGTAAAACCTATATAAAATTGTTTTACTCTTTTTGGGTACATAGCTTACTTCCTTTTACTTTGTGCACCTAAATATACACTAATATAAAGTTAGTATAATTACTAACTTTATCTCTCATATTAAACTATATCATAAATTATAAAAATATAAAATAAAAAACCACCCAATAAATTGAGTGGTTTTGGTGGAGGTAAAGGGAGTCGAACCCTTGACCCCTTGCGTGCAAGGCAAGTGCTCTCCCAACTGAGCTATACCCCCATATATGGTGGACCATCAGGGACTCGAACCCCAGACCTACCGGTTATGAGCCGGTTGCTCTAACCAACTGAGCTAATGGTCCAAATTACCTGGCGATGTCTTACTCTCCCACAGGGCCTCCCCTGCAGTACCATCAGCGCTGTAAAGCTTAACCTGCCTGTTCGGAATGGGAAGGGGTGTTACCTTTACGCTATTGTCACC
>NZ_FQXP01000018.1 GCF_900130005.1 Clostridium collagenovorans DSM 3089
TATTCGCTTAATAACTCTCTAACTTCCATTTCTACTAATTCTAATAATTCTGGGTCATCTACCATATCAGCTTTGTTTAAGAATACAACGATGTGTTGAACTCCTACTCTTGATGCTAATAGGATGTGCTCTCTTGTTTGTGGCATTGGACCATCTGCTGCTGATACAACTAAGATCGCTCCATCCATTTGAGCTGCCCCTGTAATCATGTTCTTAACATAGTCTGCGTGTCCTGGACAGTCAACGTGTGCATAGTGTCTGTTGTCTGTTTCGTACTCTACGTGTGCTGTGTTAATTGTGATTCCTCTTTCTCTTTCTTCTGGTGCTTTATCGATATCTGCATAGTTAAATGCTTCTGCAAATCCTTTTTGTGCTAATACCATTGTGATTGCAGCTGTTAATGTTGTTTTACCGTGGTCTACGTGTCCTATTGTTCCAATATTAACGTGTGGTTTATTTCTTTCAAATTTAGCTTTTGACATTATAATAGCCTCCTTAACTTAATACTTATCATTTTATTGATACACTCATCCTGGTGTTCTGTTTTGAAAACAAAAATTATCCTGGAGCCCACAATCGGGATTGAACCGACGACCTCCACCTTACCAAGGTGACGCTCTGCCGACTGAGCTATGTGGGCATAGACTTTTTTTGCTCTAAGCACACCAAGGACAGTAAAATTACTTTATTTTCAGTCTTTCTAAATACTACATGACTAGTTATAAATTTTACTATTCTTTTGTGATTTTGTCAACCAGGTTTTTTATCTTTTAACTAAAGATTTTTCTAATTTTTTTTTCACTCTTTGAAGCGCATTGTCTATTGATTTCACTTGTCTATCTAAGTCACATGCTATTTCTTGATAAGACTTTCCATTCATGTACTCCGACAACACTTTCATCTCTAGCTTTGACAACACATTTTCTATTTCATTTTCTATATTATTAACTTCTTCACTATCTATAAGCAATTCCTCAGGATTTGTTATACTTTTTCCACCTACAACATCTATAAGTGTCTTATCTGACTCCTCATCATATATAGGCCGATTTAAAGAGACATAGGTATTTAGTGGTATATGTTTTTGTCTTGTTGATGTTTTAACCGCAGTAATAATCTGCCTAGTTATACATAAGTCTGCGAAACTTTTGAAAGATGATACTTTATCTCCCTTGTAGTCTCGGATGGCTTTATATAAACCTATCATCCCTTCTTGATAAACGTCTTCCTTGTCTGCACCTATTAAAAAGTACGACTTTGCTTTTCCCTTTATAAAATTATCATATTTCTCAATTAAATATTCAACAGCATCCTTATTACCATTTTTAGCCTGAATTGCTATATCTTCATCTGATACCTTTTCCAATTTAATTTCCAGGTCTTTTCTAAAATCTCCAGAGTTGTGCCCTTTATCCAACTTAACCCCTCCGTCTAAGATAAACTCACAAAATATAACTCGATTATAACTAGGAATTTTTTACAAGTCAATGCTTTTAGGTACTCTTTCGCATTATATCAAGCTTTTCTCTTATTTCATCATTTTCTATATTATCTTCTAGTAAATTTCTTTTCACCGCTAACTCAGGGTTTATCCTATCTCGTATTCTTGAATTAACACTATTTATATCATGATAAAACTCTAAGGATGACTTTCTAGTCGCCCCTCTTTGGAATATTAGTTGTTGCTCTAGGGAATCTGATGTAACTACCATTACTTCTATTTTTCTACCTATCTTATTTACATTCTTTTCTATATAACTATCAGCTGTTTCTCCATACTTAGTAAAAACAACTAGTAAATTACCGTATTTTTCTTTATGTTCAATAGCTCCTTTAACTAAGTGAGCATCAAAAACTAAAATTATCTTATACCCTTTATAGCTAGAGTAGTTTTGGAGAATGTCAATTAAGCTTTGACGTGCTCCTCCAAAACTACCTTCCTTCATGTATTTTAAATCCGGCCAGCTGTTAATTACATTATATCCGTCTATAAAGATGGTCTTCATTTATTCCCTTTTGTTAACCTTTGCTTTAATACCTCATACATCAGGATTCCCCCTGCAACTGAAGCATTAAGAGAAGATATTTCTCCAACCATAGGAATTTTAACTAATCCATCACATTTTTCCTTTGTATGTTTAGCTAAACCTCTTCCTTCACTTCCAATTACTAAAGCTATTTTGCCAGTTAAATCCGTTTCATAGCAAAATCCTTGACCTTCCATATGAGCACCATATACCCATATTCCCTGCTCTTTTATACTATCTATGTAAGTGTTAATATTTGTAACCTTAGCTATCTTCATATGATCAACTGCTCCAGCTGATGATTTGTATACAACTGGTGTTACTCCAACATTTCTTCTTTTAGGTATAACAATACCGTGAGCACCACAAGTTTCAGCTGTTCTAATAATAGCTCCAAAGTTATGAGGATCTTCTATTTCATCTAGTATGATTATAAATGGATCTTCTCCTCTTTCAGCTGCTAATTCCAAAATATCATTTACTTCACAATATTTATATGGTGTTGTCATTGCAATAACACCTTGATGTGAATGACTTTGAGACATAAGATCTAACTTCTTTTTATCAACTTCTTTGATAACTATCTTATTTTCCTTAGCTAACTTTATTACTTCGTTTATTGAACCAGTAGTACTTCCTGAGCTAATAAGTATATATTCTATACTTTTTCCAGTTTTTATAGCTTCTATAACAGCATTTCTACCTTCTACTAAATTTTCATTTACAGGAACTTGCTGTTCTTCTTGCATCATTCCTCTTGCATTCTGTTCTCTATTATTTGCATATCTCTCTCTAGGTGCTGGAGCTGTTTTTCTCGGTCTATCTTGTCTTTTAGAATTCTTGTTATTCTTCATATATCTTCCTCTTATCTTATTTAATTAAATTTAAATATTTTTCCCTTTTCTCTTGAACCTTACCACAAGTCATCTTACCTTCTGGACATGGTCCATTAACACAACTTGGCCCTGCATATTTGAACAATATAGGTGCCACTTCTTTTACTTCTTTTAGCATTTGATCTGCTAGTTCTCTTATTTCCCATTGAGCTCTTTCACAACATCTATGATGGAAAAAATTCATTAAAGTTCTTGCATTCATAGTCGCAATTATTTTTGTCTCACAAGCATTTGGAAATACATATCTTGCATCCTCTATAGCTTTTTTCTGCGCTACCTTCTCATCCATTCCTTCTTCAACATACTTTTCTATAAGTATCTTAACTAAGTCATCATAAGATTTCTGACTTTTTTCCATTGCCTCAACAAATATCTTTTTAGCCTCTTCGTTGTTCTCAATAGCTGGTGGTACGATATACTCAAATTGCTTCAATTGAACATATCTTTGACTTTGTTGAGAGTAGGAAGCTATTCTATGACGTACCAATTGATGAGTTAAGCTTCTTGATACTCCCTCTATACCAAAAGTAAAACTAACATGTTCTATAGGAGACTCATGTCCTAAAGACATAAGCATCTCAAGAAACTTCTGCTGTTTTTCTTCTGTTAACTTTTCTTGTATTGAATCAATTCCAGCTGAGCTATAACATAACTTTGCTGAAGCAGCTATTATGTTTTCTGGATTTGGTGTATGTGCTATTAATTTTACCTTAACTGCCATCTACACTTCCCCCTCCCCTATTATAAACTCAAATATCTCTTTTAATCTTTCCTTTTGTCCACTTATATGTAAATACCCTAAAAGTGTCTCAAATCCTGTTGCCATTCTATACTCTGTAACATTAGCATTTTTAGGAACCGTAGGAGACTTAGCATTTCTTCCTCTTTTAAAAATACCTATCTCTTCTTCACTTATTTTATCCATTAATCTCTTCATATACTCACTTTGAGCATGTGCATTAACATATTTAATCCCTTTAACATGAAGTTTATGGGCATTTAAATTTATATTTTTATTAAGTAAATATGTTCTCACAAAAATTTCATAAGCTGCATCACCTATGTAAGCTAGAACTAAAGGATTTAGCTGTTTAGCCTCATTGCAAGAAAGAGTTAAATTTAGTTCTTCACAATTCATCTAAATTCTCCTTTTTCGTCATTATGTAAATTTTATTATATACCTAATATCAATTCCTCACTTTATTCAAAAGTAACTTTAATACATATTAAAATTAAGCTTTCATAAAAATGTAGAACATCAATTAGAACTTATATATTAAAATAATTATATCATCTTTTTTATTATATATATACATATAGTAATATTTATAACTAAACTTACGTTCTATATACAACATCTATTACTCTTAATACTCTAGATTATATAATACATGTAATTACATAACACAGAATACCTTTATTTTAATTAAGTTGATTGAGTAAATTTAGGTATAAATACATGATAATTTTAAATCTTTGCAAATATATATTAAAATCCGTATTAATACTTCCAGAAATCCATAAAGCTAATTACCAATAAAACCTTAACTTTAAATATAAAACTTTAACCTTGAATAATACACCTTAGTATAAACCTCTAAAGTTTTTAGGATAAATCAAAAGAGGTTATTTATAAGGACCAATGACTTAATCCTATTTCTATAACCTCTTGACATATTACCTTTATTGTTTAATGGTATTAACTTAAATGTTTAACACTTGACCTTTAAAGTGCTAATTAGCATTTTCTAAAACTTCTTTTCTTTTAGCGAAAATCATTCTACCTGCTGAAGTTTGAAGTACTGATGTAACAACTACATCCGCCACTTCTCCAACATGTTTACGTCCACCTTCAACAACTATCATTGTACCATCATCTAAATAAGCTATACCTTGACCAGATTCTTTACCATCCTTAACTATTTGTGTTTTTAATTGCTCACCTGGTAATAAAATAGGTTTAATGGCATTGGCTAATTCATTTATGTTCAATACCTCCACCCCCTGGAAGGTGGCAACTTTATTTAAATTAAAATCATTTGTTATAACCTTCCCGTTAATAACTTGTGCTAATTTTAGAAGTTTACTGTCCACCTCTAAAATATCCTTAAAATTAGCCTCGCTTATTTCAACCGGTATTGTTAATTCAGTTTGTATTTTATTAAGTATATCTAGTCCTCTTCTTCCCTTAGTTCTCTTTAAGTCATCTGAAGAGTCTGCAATATGTCTTAATTCATCTAATACAAATTGAGGTATAATAAGTGTTCCTTCTATAAATCCTGTTTGACACAAATCAAATATTCTTCCATCAATAATAACTGAAGTATCTAAAACCTTTGGAGTTGCTTTTCCTTTCAACTTCTTCTCTTTTGAAGAAGCTGTCCCCTTCTTCACATTAGATACAAATCCAAATATCTCCTCTTTTCTCCTTATAGAAACATCTATACATATTATAGTGACTATTATTGTTACTATTACTGTTGCTATGTTCCATATAGTTGAAGTGCTTCTAAGTTGACTGAAAAATAAGGTTGATATTAATAAACCAATAATTGCTCCAATTGTTCCAACTACCAACTCATTAGTAGGTCGTTTTTGTACCATTTTTTCGATATAATCCATACCTCTAATAATTAAATTAGTTATTAATGGTGCTATAAAATATACTATAAGTGCACAAAGTAAAGTTGATACTGTTATAATTACTAACTTTTTTATATTGTTATCTGAAATATCATTAAAGAAGTTAATACTATTTAATAATCCTGTCTTTATTAAAATCTCCGCTAATACATATCCAATTGTGGCTCCACCAAGAGTTAATAAAGCTCTTAAAATTTTTTTTACCAATTTACATTCACCTCCTTTTAGATTATTAACAAATTTTGCATATAATATGCTTTTATATTAATATATATTAATATAATTTTATTTTCAATAAAACTTAGAATACTTTAATAAAATATTAACCTTAAAGACCTTAGTTTATACATAATTTCATTATTTACCCTCTTTGTTTTAACAAGGTTATACTTATTACATTTAAGTTTTAACTATAATTTACATCTTGTACAATATCATTCCACAAATAGAATCTCTTCTATAATTTAGCCCCCTATGAAAATTTCAAATCCTATATTATCATAAATACATGTTACTCAACTAAACATTCTCAGTCCTGTATCTTCTAGCAAACTATAAATAAATAATACATATTTGTTTTTTATTTTAAGATTGTACGATATATAAAGGAGAAATTATAATGAAGGATATTATTTTTGACCAATTTCAAGATTCTGTATCAGAGTGTCTACTTCGTCACAGAAGTATTTTAGATATTACAACTAAACTTGAGGAGTCTCAAAGTCGTATTAATAGAGCTGTTATAAAATCTGCAACTAACTGTGATTGTATTCAAATTTCAACACATGCAAATTCAAAAAAAGCTTCTGCAAATGACTCTGATGATTTAGGATATCTAAGTAAATGCCTAGACTCTAATATAAAAGGTAAATTGTGTGATAATTGTAGAGAGGTGATTCAACAAGAAATAGGAGATCATTTATTTTATCTTGCCTCCTTATGTAATACATTAGACCTTAATATGTATGATATTCTACTTAATGAACTATCAGAATTGAAAACCTTAGGTAAATTTACCTTAAAATAATAGGCGGAATTATAAAAAACATACCAATTTAATAAATCCATAAAAAAGTATCATGATTAGTCATGATACTTTTTTATTAAATTTTTTCAACTTATTCAGGGTTTCTTTTATTAAAATATTTTATCTTTACAAGTTTATTGTTATCATTATTCACCTTGAAAAATTCTTATTTTTTAATAAACACCCTGCTTTAATCTTAAATTATTCCTGTATATACATTACTCACTTCTATCTGTCTAATATAAATTGTTCCTTTAAACGTCTTAATCCACTTTTAATAGCTTTAGCCCTAGCTTCACCTATACCTTCTACATTATCTAATTCATCACAAGAAGCTTCAGTCATTGCCTTTAATTCTCCAAAATGATGAACTAAGTTTTCTATTACTGAAGAAGGTATTCTTGGTAATTTATCTAACATTCTATAGCCTCTTGGTGAAATCAAGGTATCAACAAGAGGAGCATTAGGATATCCAAGAATTTTTGAAATATTATCAAGCTCTAAGATCTCTTTGCTATCCATGTTTTGTAGCTGATTATATATATCTTCGTAACTTAAGTCTGATTTACAATAATCCCTTATTAAAAATACTCCCTCTTGCTCTATATTTTTAACAAGTTCATCTAATTGCATACTTACTAATCTACCTTCATTTCCAGCTTCACATAAATACAAATCTATTTCATCCACAATCTTCATTACCATTTCCATTCTTTGAATTCCTGTAACAACATCAAATAAGGTAACTAAATCTTGAAACTCTAGTAAATTTAAAGTTCTCATTACTCTTTCAGAAACTGATACATACTTTTCAAGAGTTTGTATTGCTTGATTTGCCTTTGCCAAAACTACACTAGTATCTCTTAGAACATATTTCACATCACTTTTATAAACAGTTATCATATTTCTTCTTTGTGAAATTGCTATAACAACAGAATCAGTTTGCTTTGCTACTCTTTGAGCTGTTCTATGTCTTGTTCCTGTTTCAAAAGTCGCTATAGATTGTTCAGGCATAAGTTGAGTATTTGCATATAAGATTCTTTTCAAATCACTTGTAATTACAATTGCTCCATCCATCTTAGCAAGTTCATATACATAAGCTGGTGAATATTCAGCATTTATATTAAAGCCTCCATCTACTAAGCTCAAAGCTTTATCAGCTTTAGAAATAAGTATTAATCCCCCAGTTTTAGCTTTTAAAATATTTTCAAGCCCCTCCCTTAAAGGAGTTCCTGGCGCCATCATTGTAAGTATATCTTTTATACTATCGTTCTTTTTTATTCTCACTCTAATCACCCTACCATTTTAAAACACTTTAGAAAAACATTCTTTTAAAGATGATATTCCAACTATGTTACTTCCCTTCATATCCATTTTATCCTTATTCTTTAAAGGCACTATAAAGTTCTTAAACCCTAATTTACTACCTTCATTAACTATCTTTTCACAAAATGATACAGGTCTTATTTCTCCTGTAAGTCCAACCTCTCCAACAACTAATGTCTTTTCTAACTTTATAGGCTCTCCTTTAATACTAGAAATAAGTGCCAAGGCCATTCCAAGGTCACCATATGTCCCATCTAAATTCAAACCACCTACAACATTAACATAGACATCACAGTTATAAAAGGGGATTTTTAATTTTTTCTCTAATACTGCTAAAATAAGATTTAATCTAGCAACATCAACACCTACTGCTGTTCTTCTTGGCATTATAGCCTTGGTTTCACTAACTAAAGCTTGTATTTCAACTAATACCGGTCTACTTCCTTCTACAATTCCAATAACAGACGACCCTTCTTGTGTAAAGTTTGTTTCTTCTAAAAACATACTAGATGGATTTAAAACTTCTTTTAATCCAATCCCTCTCATCTCAAAAACTCCAATTTCACTTGTTGTTCCAAAACGATTCTTTATAGTTCTTAATATTCTAAACTCCTGTGTTCTTTCACCCTCAAAATGTAGTACAGTATCTACCATATGCTCAAGTACTCTTGGTCCCGCTAATTCACCTTGCTTAGTAACATGCGCAACTATAAAAAATGGTATCCCTCTAGTCTTTCCAATTCGCATAATTTCATTAGAACATTCTCTTACTTGAGATACACTTCCCGGTGCTGATGATATGTTTCCTTTAAATAAAGTTTGTATAGAGTCTACTATTACAAAAATAGGCTGTATATCATTTACATGAGCTTCTATTAAGTCAATATTAGTCTCTGCTACTATGTATAAATTACTATGAGATATTTCCAATCTATCTGCTCTCATTTTTATCTGTTCTTCAGACTCTTCTCCAGAAACATATAATACCTTACCATACTTATTAGCAATAGCTCCTGCTGCTTGTAATAGTAAAGTTGATTTTCCTATACCAGGGTCACCAGATATAAGAGTTAATGATCCCTTTACTAGTCCTCCACCAAGTACTCTATTTAATTCAGCTATATTAGTATCATATCTTTCATATGCACTAGACTTTATCTCCGTAATACTTTGAGGCTTATTTCCATTAGTAATGGTAACAGCCCTTTGTGGCTGAGTATTTACCATCTTTTGTTCTTCAACCATAGTGTTCCAATTTCCACACCCTGGACATTTTCCCATCCATTTAGGTGATTCATTTCCACAATTCTGGCACACAAAAATGCTCTTTGATTTAGCCATAATCCGTATCTCCTATATTTTTATTACTTACATATTTAAAATATTCTTTAATACTAAAATATAATATCTTATACTGCAAATATACTGAGCAGCTAAATTTAAATTCATATGTAAATTATAATCAACTTTCTATTAAATGTATATTGTTCTATTAAATATGTATTATTGTTAACTATACTAGTATAATACTAAATTATTGCAAATTATATAGTTTTATTTAACTTAAGTCATTTATCCTTCTTAATAAAAAACTGCCCTCAATAAAATTCTTATAATATTACTTTAAGTATTACCAAAAATACTCATACTATAAATAATTTTATTTTAAAGACAGTTTTCTTAATTTCTATATTCTATTAATTTATGAACACTTAAAGGTTATTTTATCATCACTTATTCCAACATCTATATTTTTATCCGTATGAATATTTCCCTTTAAAATTTCTTCAGATAAATTATCTTCTAACTCCTTAATTATAACTCTTCTTAAGGATCTAGCACCATAAGTAGGACTATACCCTTTTTTACTTAAATAATTTATTACTTCTAAGGATACATTAATATTAATATTATTGCTTCTTAATCGTTTTTCCAAAGAAGCTATCATAATCTTAGCTATTTGCTGTATGTTCTCTTCATTTAATTTATGGAATACCACTATATCATCAATTCTATTAATAAACTCTGGCTTAAAGTTCTTTTTAAGCTCCTCTAGCATATTCATCTTCATCTTTTCATATTCATTGTTTTCACTATCATTTTGAGCTGCAAATCCCATATAAGATGATTTCTTTAATCTTTCAGCTCCAACATTAGAGGTCATTATTATTATTGTATTTTTAAAATTAACTACTCTACCCTTTGCATCAGTTACTCTACCATCCTCTAGTATTTGAAGTAAAACATTAAAAACCTCTGGATGAGCTTTTTCTATCTCATCAAACAATACTACTGAATAAGGTTTACGTCTCACCTTTTCAGTTAACTGCCCACCATCTTCAAAGCCTACATACCCTGGTGGCGCACCTATAAGTTTCGATACAGAGTACTTTTCCATATACTCAGACATATCAATCCTTATTATACTATCCTCATCTCCAAAGATAGCATCTGCTAAAGCTTTACTAAGCTCTGTTTTTCCTACGCCTGTTGGTCCTAAAAATATAAATGAACCAATAGGTCTTTTAGGATCCTTAAGCCCTAATCTCGCTCTTCTAATAGCCTTTGTAATAGAAAGTACAGCATCATTTTGCCCTATTACTCTTTTATGCAATATACTATCAAGCTCTAATAACCTTTTACTTTCTTCTTCAGTAATTCTATCTACTGGTATATTAGTCCACCTAGATACAATATTAGCAACATCAGATTCCGTAACTACAATCTCATTACCATACCATCTATTTTTTAAATCTAACCTAATACTTTCAACTTGACTTTTTACCTCTATTTCCTTATCTCTAAAGCTAGCAGCCTTTTCATAATCCTGAAGTGCCACAGCCTCTTCCTTTTCCTTACTTATCTTATCAACTTCACTTTCAAGAACTCTTAATTTTGGAGAAGATGATAATCCATTTATCCTTACCTTAGCACCAGCTTCGTCTATTAAATCTATAGCTTTATCTGGTAAAAATCTATCTGTTATATACCTTTGAGATAAATTAACAGCAGCTCTTAATGCCTCATCTGTTATTTTTGCTCTATGATGCTCCTCATACTTTTCCCTTAATCCAAAAAGTATTTGAAGTGCTTCATCTTTACTAGGCTCTTCCACCATAACAGATTGAAACCTTCTCTCAAGAGCAGCATCCTTCTCTATATGCTTTCTATACTCATCTATTGTAGTTGCACCAATGCACTGTAGCAATCCTCTTGCTAAAGCAGGTTTTAATATGTTAGAAGCATCTATAGCTCCTTCCGCTGCACCAGCCCCTACTAATGTATGGATCTCATCAATAAATAAAATTACATCACCACATTCATTAACCTCATCAATGATTTTCTTTAACCTTTCTTCAAACTCTCCTCTATACTTAGTTCCTGCAATTACACATGGTAAATCTAGAGTAACTACCCTCTTATCCCTTAACATGTAAGGTACATCACCTGTAAATATTTTTTCTGCAAGGCCTTCTATTATAGCAGTTTTACCAACACCTGGTTCTCCAATTAAACAAGGATTGTTTTTTATTCTTCTACACAGTATTTCTAATACCCTCTGCATTTCCGAATCCCTACCTATTACAGGATCTAGCTTACCACTCTTAGCAAGTTCCGTAAGATCCTTGCTATATTTATCTAGTATAGGAGTCTTTTTATACTTTGTCTTAGAATTATTATTACTACTAGTGTAGCTATTATTGCTATAGCCCTGTAATTGATCCTTGATAGATTGCTTTAATTTATCAAAATTCATATTTAAATTTTTTAAAATAGTATATGCTACCCCTTCACCTTCTTTAATTATAGCAAGTAACATATGCTCTGGAGAAATATAATTGTGTTGGAATTCCATAGCTTCTGATAAACTTACGTCAAATAATTTTTTAACCCTTGGTGTTAATGGAATATCCTCAGATGGTAATTCAAGTTCTCCATACCCTTCAAAACTAATAATTAATTCTTGAACTTTTTCTGCTGTAACATTCATAGAAGTTAGTATATTAAAGGCTATGCCTTCCTTTTCTCTTAAAATAGCTAATAAAATATGTTCTGTTCCTATATATCCATGCTTAAATTCAACTGCAACATCCTTAGCGCTTAAAACTAAGCCTTTTCCACGCTCAGTAAATCTATTAAACATCATACTCGTAACCCCTTCCAGAAAACTATATTATTTCCTAATTATATTATTATCTAAAATTATATCCATATTTAGTCATCTTAAACTGAAAGTTGAAATTTATTATATATATTTTTCAATGATGTCTCTTCGTCATACTTACTCTCAATTATTATTAAATATGCTTAGTTATAAGTTGAGAATTAAATATCTTTTTCTAAAATATTACTTTTATAAAATGTACCTTAGCTAATTAATTAAAAGCTCCATCCAAATCCATCTCAAATATAAGTACTCATAATATACTTCTTCAATAAAGTCCCTTTATCACCTCGAAAAATATAAAAGGTATATCCCCTAAAAGAGATATACCTTTTATATTTAAAATAAAAATTTTAAATTACTAGCTAAATAATTGTTGATTAATATATTTTCTGTCCTTATATAATAAAGATAGAGCTTGTTCATACTCTAAAAAATTAATTACTATGCATTTAGGCATATCGTATCTAATGCTAACAGTCTCATCCTTTAATGCTACGTCAACTTCACCTGAATCCTTAGCATATGTAAAAGATTTAACCTCCTGAATTAATTCTTCTAAATGACTTTTGCTTTTTATCATATTCTTTCCCCCAAACTAGTTTTTTCTGCACTAACATCTTACTATATAACTATAATAAAGACCTTGTATTTTATATCTTAATAGTTATATTCTATAGGAATTGAATATTTCCTTTTTTTTACATATTGTTTTATGATTTTTATTTTTGCTGCTTTCATTAATTGTGCATTATATAGTTTAGCACAAATTAATACTTCTTTCACCACTTTTGTGAATTATAAGGACAAAGTTGCACCATAGTAAATGTAACTTTTAACTATAAATTACAATCTTTAGCTCATTACTTTCCATTTATCCAAATTATAACATACAATTCAAATAAATCCAAATACTTTTTAACAAAAATTTCCTAACAATTATATCTTCTCATACTTAAAAAGATACATTTATAAGAAACCTACTAGATAATTATATCTTTTATTAAACTAATCATAAAAATATATGTAATTTAAAAATATAACTAAATTATGGCTTTAGCAATTCAACATTTCCCTATTAAAATTCATAAATATTATGTCAGTATAATAGGGCAACATTTGTATTATATCATAAAATTCGCTTAAATCTTTGTTAATATGATAATTTCATCATTATATTCTCTTGAGTATGAAAATATTAAGTATTACAATAAGAATATCATTTACAAAGGAGGTAGGAATTTAACTTCCGAAACATAATATATGAATAAGACGATTTTAATTGTAGAAGATGAAATGAGAATGCGTAAACTACTTAAAGACTACCTTAAACGTGAAGGTTTTAAGGTTCTAGAAGCTGAGGATGGAGACGAAGGTCTTCATGTTTTTAAAACAAATAAAGTTCATCTACTTATACTTGATGTAATGATGCCTAAATTAGATGGTTTTGAAGTTTGTAAAGAAGTTCGTAATTGCTCTGATGTACCTATTATTATGTTAACAGCAAAATCTGAAGATGAAGATAAGTTAATAGGATTTGATTTAGGTGCTGATGACTATGTTACTAAACCTTTTAGTCCTAAGGTATTAGTGGCAAGAGTAAAAACCCTTATAAAAAGGGTTGATGGAACCTTAGGTAACACCTCAAACACTATTATATTAAATGGACTAACTGTTAATTTTACTTCTAAGGAAGTTCTAATTGATGATTCCCAAGTTATACTATCCCCAAAGGAGTTCGATTTATTAGAATTTCTAATTAAAAATAAAGGAATAGTCTTATCTAGAGATACTTTGCTAGATAATGTATGGGGCTTTGATTATTTCGGTGACTTACGAACTGTAGACACACATATAAAGAGATTAAGAGAAAAGTTACAAAATAAAGCTGATTTTATTACCACAGTAAGAGGTAGTGGATATAAATTCGAGGTTAAAAATGACTAAAGCAAGCCTTGAAAAAATTAAAGATATTTTTAAAAGTAAAGGTATTACATTTAAACTTTTCTGTATAACCTTAACTTTGCTCATTTTTATGCTTAGTATTTCTTTAGTAGTTCAAAATTTATTCTTTGAAACCTTTTATTATAAACAAAAAGAAAAAAATCTTATTAAGAGTGTGGAAAAATTTAAAACAAACTATTATAGAAATATAAGAAGCAACATAGACTTCTTCACCTATGCATACAACTTTGAGGAAGAAAACAACTCTAAAATAGCATTACTAAATAAAAATGGAGTGAAAAAATATCTTAGATCAACAAATACTAATGGTGAAGATAGTAATGATATTATTAACTTAGCTATAGCAAACTGGTTAAACTATCAAACTAGTTATTTTGAGGTAATAAAAGACCATAAAACAGTAAGTTTTGATTTTATAAATCCTATATCTAATAGTAAAAACTTAGTTGTAGTATCACCAATTGTTATAAATTCAGATGTTGAAGACATACTATTTGTAGTTTCAACACTTCAACCTCTTGATGAAGCAGTATATGTAACTAAAAGATTTTACATGTATATATTTATAGGTATAGTAATAATAACAACTTTGTTATCTTTAATTTATGCTAAGATGATTTCAAAACCGCTTATAAAATTAAATAAAACTGCTGATAAGATGGCTTCATTAGACTTCTCAACAGAATGTGAAGTTAGCAATTATGATGAAATAGGTAACTTAGCTATGTCCCTAAACTTTTTATCTAAAAAGCTAAATATAACCCTTACTGAACTTAAGGCTGCCAACAAAAAGTTAACTGCGGATATAGAAAAAGAACGAAAGCTTGAAAAAATGCGTAAAGACTTTATAGCTGGAGTATCCCACGAACTTAAAACTCCTATAAGCCTTATACAAGGATATGCTGAGGGTATTAAAGACGGTATAGTGGACGCTGAAGATCTGGAGTATTATTTAGATGTAATATTAGATGAATCTGATAAAATGAACAAATTAGTTATAGATATGCTAGATTTATCTGCTTTAGAATCAGGTAATTTTCAACTAAAACCAACTATATTCCAATTGCATGGATTAATAGAAACTATATATAAGAAGTATGTTCTCAACTATAATACTAAAGAAATAAATTACATCTTTGACCAAAAGTTATGTGAACTTTCAACGGAGGGTGATCCATTAAGATTAGAAGAAGTATTAACTAACCTTCTAGACAATGCTATTAAGTATTCTCCACCTGAAGGTAAAATAAATATTTACTTAAAATCAATTAATAATAAATTTAATATATCCATCGAAAATGAAGGTTTACCTATAGATGAGGAAGACTTAAAGTTAATTTGGGAAAAATTTTATAGAGTTGATAAGTCTAGAAATAAAAAATCTGGTGGAACAGGCTTAGGTCTATCTATAGTTAAAAACATTCTAGATTTACATGGAAGTAACTATGAAATTAAAAACACTGATATTGGTGTTATGGTTACCTTCACCTTAGATATAATTGAAAGTGACTATTTATAGACTTTAATTAACTTTAATTAACTTTAATTAAGAGTTAAAATATAAACTTTAATTACTATTTGCTAAAGTTAACTATATATAAGTTTTAACTAATAGTGTTCGAAAGTGACTATATATAACTTTTAATTAAGATTGCTCGAAAGTGGATATATAAATCCTATTTAAGATTACAGATTTATTTTTACTATGCTCTACGCTGATATCCATCTAATCTAATAAAGATTATTTATTATAAAATATATAATTAAAGAGGTATGTTCTGCAAGAATATATAGTGCGCCATTTGTGTCTACATATTCTTATATTACATACCTCTTTTAAAATTCATAAAATAAAAATTACTTTTTCTAAAATATCTTCAATACATTTATACTTACTTGTTTATACTCTAAGATTCCTCATAAGACTCTATAATATCATAACTATCTAAAGTTTTTATTTCCTCAGTGTTATCTTCATTACATTTTGAAAACTTCCTACTACTTATCTCGTTATATTTCATATTTACATAATCTATTTTAATTTTTTTTGAATGCTTCGATGAATAGTTTTCCATCTTGACATCCTCCTGCTGATTTTATTTCAAAGTTATCTCTATTTAGAATTTCACAAATCATCTCCATTTCCTCAGGACTTTTATCCTGAAGTGAAATAGTTATTTTATCTCTATTCCCAACTATTCTCATATAATCCTCAATGATGCTATAATCGGATAAAGTTATATTACCTTGTATGTCTAAAGAATAATCTGACAAATAATTTTCCCCCCTTAATTCTAAGTTATTAATTATTTTTTCATATGCTTAGTATTTATCCTTAATGATAAATTATACATAAAATTTATATAAATTTTATATCTATAAAGCTTTTTTGGTATTATTGTTATTTTTCACTTGATAACTCCACAATTTTTCCAGCTAATTCACTTGAAACTTCCTCATATCTCGCAAAATCCATAGTAAACTTGCCTCTACCACCAGTCATGGCTCTCAAATCCATAACATACTCAAACATCTCACTTTGTGGAACCTCAGCTACAACCTTTTGTCCATTTTTAACAGGCTCTATTCCTATAATTCTTCCTCGCTTCCTATTTATATCTGAAATTATATCTCCAGTAAAATTATCAGGCAAAGTTACTTCAATAGACATGATAGGCTCTAATAATATAGGTCCTGCTTCCTTTAAGCCTTTCTTAAAAGCCATAGAAGCTGCAATTTTAAATGCCATTTCTGAAGAATCAACTGCATGATATGATCCATCATGTAAAGTAGCTTTTAACTTAATTACAGGATAACCCGCAACAACACCATGCTCTATACACTCTTTTAATCCCTTTTCTACTGCTGGTATATACTGTCTAGGTACAACACCACCTACAACCTTATCAACAAATTCTAAGGAATCAATACCATCATTCCTTTGCTCAAATTTGATTTTAACATCCCCATATTGTCCATGCCCACCTGATTGCTTCTTATGCTTACCCTGAACATCAGCAAACTTTTTAATAGTCTCTCTATAAGGTATCTTAGGAGTTCTTAGTTCTATATCTACTCCAAATTTATTTTTAAGCTTATTACCTAATATCTCTAAATGAATTGCACCCATTCCATATACGATACACTCTGAATTCTCAGTATCCCTTTTAACTCTAAAGGTTAAATCTTCATCTAATAATTTATTTAATCCATTAGATATCTTATCCTCATCCCCCTTAGATTTAGGTATAACAGCTTTAGCATACATAGGTATAGGATACCCCTTAGTCTTAAACTCTAATACACTACTCCTATCACACAATGTGTCACCAGTGCTTGTAATTTGTAGTTTTGAAACTGCACCAATATCTCCACATTCTATAGATTTAGTTGGAATCTGATCCTTTCCCTTTAAGAAGTATAATGTACCTAGACGTTCTTCTTTTTCCTTATTGGAATTATATACTATTGAGTCCGCCTTAGCAGTCCCCCTTATAACTCTAAAGATAGACATCTTACCTATAAAAGGATCTGCAATAGTCTTAAATACCAAGGCCGCAAATGGCTTATCCTTGTCAATCTTCACCTCTTCTAATTCACCATCTTTATTTAGTGATTCATAAGAAGAGTTATCTATAGGAGAAGGGAAGCAATATAGCATACTATCCAAAAGAGATTCTATACTAAACTCCTTAAAAGAAGAACCACACATAACAGGAGTTATATCCCCCTTAGATACCGCCTTACACATACCTTTATATAATTGTTCATCTGATAAAGTAGATTCTTCAAGATAAGCCTCTAATAATTCCTCATCAGTCTCTGCTACAGCCTCAATTACTAAAGACTTATATTCTTCAATCTTATCTTTATATTCATTAGAAATGTCTACTTCAACCACCTTATTACTCTTTTCATCTAAAATTAAAGCCTTACCTGTAATTATATTTATAACACCTCTAAATGTAGCTTCTGAACCCATAGGATAATGAATAGGTACTACACTATTCCCAAAAGAGTCTTGAAGTTGCTTTAAAGTTTTATCAAAATCACTATTCTCTCTGTCTAACTTATTTATAAAAAATCCTCTTGGTATATTCTCTTCATTAACATATGTCCAAGACTTTTCAGTTCCTACCTCAACACCAGAAACAGAGCATACAACTATTAAAGCTAAGTCAACAGCCTGCAAGCCTTGTATCATTTCCCCTAGGAAATCAAAATACCCAGGTATATCAACTAAATTAATCTTATTATTTTTGTACTTACACAATGCAACTGACGCCGATATAGATATCTTTCTCCTTTTCTCTTCCAAATCATAATCACTTAATGTAGTTCCATCTTCAATCTTTCCAAATCTATCTATAGCTTTAGTTTTATACAAAATAGATTCTGTTAAAGTAGTTTTGCCACAATCACCATGTCCTATTATACCTATATTTCTTAGATTAATTTCTTGAGAATTCATGATATTGCCCCCCTATATAATATTAAAAGCATAAGTCTTTATACTAACTAATATCAGAACTGTACCATATTAAGAATTTATTTTTAATCATACTTCAAAGTCTCATTTAGTTTTTTCTTATATTATATATACTTTTAAATGAATATTTATAGAACTTAAAGTATCACTCGACTTAAAAGTTTATTTCTATATTCTACAACTTACCTATAACTCATGTAACTTTATTCGTAGCTTTATTTCTATTTTCATGTGTTCTATAAATGAAAATATATAAGGTATTAATCTATAATTTAAGTTTTTATATTATAGTACTATATAATTTTATATAAAATGAAGAATTTACACATATCTAAAATGAAATAAAAATAATTTCATTTATAATATTTTTAGAAAAGAATTTTAAGAAACTTAAGAAAGAACTTTACGACAAGGCTTAAAATAGGATTTTTACAAAAAATAAAAATAGACTAGAATTTTCTAGTCTATTATATATAAATTGTATTATATCCAAATGGCTCCGCGAAAAGGATTCGAACCTTCAACCTATCGGTTAACAGCCGAGTGCTCCACCGTTGAGCTATCGCGGAATATTACCTGGCGATGTCTTACTCTCCCACAGGGCTTCCCCTGCAGTACCATCAGCGCTATAAAGCTTAACCTGCCTGTTCGGAATGGGAAGGGGTGTTACCTTTACGCTATTGTCACCAGATCATTTATTACACTGATATTATAACTCTTTTTAGAGCTAATGTCAACATATTTTTGAGATGTTCTCTCAAAATTGCATAATGTTAAGAGTTTTTTGGTCAAGTCCTCGACCTATTAGTATCGGTCAGCTGAATATGTTACCATACTTACACCTCCGACCTATCAACCTTGTGTTCTTCAAGGGGTCTTACTGATATACATGGGAAATCTAATCTTGAGGTAGGCTTCACGCTTAGATGCTTTCAGCGTTTATCCCTTCCCGACATAGCTACCCAGCTGTGCTCCTGGCGGAACAACTGGTGCACCAGAGGTCAGTCCATCCCGGTCCTCTCGTACTAAGGACAGCTCCTCTCAAATTTCCTACGCCCGCGGCGGATA
>NZ_FQXP01000004.1:0-9806 GCF_900130005.1 Clostridium collagenovorans DSM 3089
TTTTTTTTAGGTAGTTACAGATAGAGCTTTTCCTTATACTCACTGTTGATTCGCTTAAATAAGCACTAGCTGAAACAGAGCTCTGAGTTAGTGAAACACGAATAACTTAATCTATAAGTCGTTTAGTTTTCTTAGCCTTTGCATCTAAGAAAGTAAAAGTTTCTGAAAATGTATATTTAGGACAATCTTTATTAATACAAAACATATTGCGATTCCTTATCAGTATAATTACTTTTTTACCTTGTATAGGTAAATCATGAAAACTTTTAGGGTAACGAGAATGCACTTTATTTGTTAAAGTATTGCAATTAGAGCATCTTAAATCCTCATTTTTTGAAATTACAGTAATATACAGTGTATTATCTATTAGCTCATGAGATTTATATTCAAGTGATGTATCCAACATTTTAATTATGCTTTCCATAGCTGTCCTCCGATTCATATATATCTATATAATACATTATTTAAAATTTAAAATCCAATAACTATGGAAAGAACCACTTTGATGCTTACTTTTGGTTTTTATTCTAGATACAGGAAAGTAGAGGCGATTGTTATATTATGTTATAATTTGATTGGATCGTTGTAGTGGATAGTAGAGAATGGGTAAGCCATTTTAGAAAAGTAACAGTGAGTTTAATTTATCAATTGATAAGGAAAGAAAAGCAATGAGAATTAAAAGAGCAATAACAATACTTAAGCATTTAGAGGAGAAAACTGATATTAATAATCCAGTAACAGTTAAGGAGCTTCAGGCATTATTGGAGCTTGAGGGTATAGAGGTTGATAGAAATACTATCAAGAGGGATATTGAAGAGCTAATGGATTGTAGCATTGGAATTAGGTTTATAACTAAAAGGCACAATACCTTTGGCTATTACATAGAAAATAGATTTACAATCGGAGAAACACGTATTCTTCTTGATGGTGTGGCTTCCAATAAGTTTGTGGATGATAAACAAAAAAGAGAAATTAAGGAGAAGCTATTATCTAAGGTTTCAATAGAAAATAGGATAAAGTTGAAAAATCAAGTTATAACAAATATGTTTCAAAATAATGGGGTAGATATACTTTATAATTTAGATAGGATTCATACAGCTATTGCAAGACGAAGATATATTAAAGTTGATAGAGTTACGAGAGATGCCAATAATAATATTAAGATTAATCAGGGGGAGAGAAGAATTATTCCTTATGCGGTTTATTATGAAAATGATAGGTACTATTTAATTGGTTTAACAGAAGAGGATAAGTTAAGGAATTATAGAATTGATAGAATAAAAAATGTAAGGATTGAGGACGAGCATAACAGTACAGTAAAAGTTGATTTACAAAGGTATTCAATTCGTAATTTCGATATGTTCCCAGCAAATAAGGTTATAAGAGCTGAATTTAAAGTGAATGTTGGGTTAAAACATTCTGTCATTGAGAAGTTTGGAAATAAAAATTTTATAAGAAAAGATCCTGAGGATGGAGAAAAATTCATATTTAGTGAAGAAGTAGGCTTTAATGATGGTTTAATACGTTGGATTTTAAAGCAGGGAAGTCAGTTACAGGTTTTATATCCAGAAGAGTTAAAGGTAAAAGTTAAGGAAGAAATAAAGAAAATGTATCAATTATACTAAAAAATAAAAACAATTTACTGAAAAATTTGTAGTTATATAATATATGAATATCTACTTTATTATAATTAAGTTAGAAAAATAAATTTAAATAATGGTATATTTATTATGATTAAGGAAAAATTTAAACGAGTTTTAAAAAGTAAAGTTACAACTTAGAAGCTGTTAAGTATGAAACAGGGCTAACCCTTCAGGATTTAGCAAGAAATCCAACTGCAAATGCAGGAAAGCTATAATTCAAGTTATGAAGGGCAGCTACTATACTCAATATAGAATGAACATAGATGATAACTACGATAAAACTGTTTTAATAGAAATAGACAACGGTCTTTTGACTAATAAGTTTTTGAATGAAATTAGTTTAAAATATTAAAAAAAGAATAAAATAAAGATAAAAAGTTTGGGTAAAAATGTATTTTGTGGTACCAATATTACAAGGTGAAAGACGATATATGGAGGGATATAGTGAAGTATGAAAATTGTAACATTAGCAATAATAAGGTGTTTTATGCTCACATAAACAAAAATGGGGAAAAGCAGACGGTAAAAGATCATGGGATTAATGTTGGAAAATTATCTGGTAAGCTAGCAAGCAAGTTTGGTGCTAAAAAGTCTGGTGAAATTATAGGGTTACTTCATGATATTGGAAAATGCAGTGAGGAATTCGAGGACAGATTATTTAATGGAGGACCCAAAGTTGATCATGCTACAGCAGGTGCCAAGGAGCTCAAAGGAGTATTTGGTAAAGTAATTCAAAGACTTTTAGGCTATTCAATAGTAGGACATCATTCTGGACTCCCGGATATAGGTAGTAAGGAAAGAGGTTTTATTCAAAGACTTAATAAGATTATTCCGGAATATAATGCAGATGAAATTTTACAAGAGATTAAGTGGACAGTAAAAGAGTTAAGTGGCGAATTGCCTAAAAATTATGATAATGAAAAAGGCTTTGTATTAGGATTTTATATTAGAATGCTTTATTCTGCATTAACAGATGCGGATTTTCTTGATACGGAAGCATTTTGCAAAGTTGATGAATTTATAGAGCGTGGAAATTATAAAAGCTTTAAAGCACTAGAAGAAGTCTTTAATCTACATATGGAGACTTTATCAAAGGGAGCTAAAATAACATTTATTAATGGAATTAGAAATGAAATTTTTAATCAATGTGTCAGAATATCAGAAAACAAACCTAATTTATACTCACTTACAGTGCCAACAGGTGGAGGTAAGACCTTATCGTCTCTGGCATTTGCAATAAAGCATTTGAGATACAACAAACTTGATAGAATAATATTTGTTATACCATATACCAGTATTATAGAACAAAATGCTGAAGTGTATAAGTCAATTTTAGGAAAAGAGAATGTGCTAGAGCATCATAGCAATTTTGATTTTAGGAGTGAGGATAAAATAGACGGAGATAATACTTCTTTAAAGTTAAAACTCGCCAGTGAAAATTGGGACATACCAATAGTTGTAACTACAAATGTACAGTTTTTTGAATCCTTGTTTGCCAATAAAAGCTCAAGGTGTAGAAAATTACATAACATATCCAATAGTGTTATTGTAATAGATGAAGCACAAATGCTTCCAACAAACTTTTTAAAACCAACAGTTGCTGCAATAAATGAATTGGTTAGCAATTATAATTCCACAGTGCTTTTATCAACGGCAACAAAGCCAAAATTTCCTGATGGAATTAGTAAAAGAAATTGTATTGAGATAATTGATAATCCAGATAAATTATATAATGATTTGAAAAGGGTTTCAGTTAAGTATGTAGGAGATATAAGTAATGAAGGTTTATTAAGTAGAGTTGAGGATGAAGATAGAGCTTTAATCATTGTAAACACAAGAAGTCATGCACAAAATCTTTATGAATCTCTAGGGGATCACGATTATGTATTCCATTTAAGTGCTAATATGTGTCCAGAGCATAGAAGTAATAAGTTGAAGGAAATAAAAAAAAGACTTAAGGATGGTGAAAAGTGTAAGGTTGTATCAACTCAACTTATAGAATGTGGAGTTGATATAAGTTTTCCTGTAGTGTATAGATCTATTAGTGGAATTGATTCCATTGTTCAATCAGCAGGAAGATGTAATAGAGAGGGAGAACTAACGATAGGTAAGGTTTTTGTGTTTAGTTCCACTGAAGATTATGCAAAGCTCAGAGGATATCAAAGTGTAGTAGCTGAATGTGGAAGACAGATCCTTGAGAATTATGAAGATCCTATTTCCTTAGATGCAATTTCTAATTATTTCGAACTGCTTTATGATATGGAAAGAGAAAATTTAGATAGCAAGGAAATTATGAAGAATTTTTCAGACAGGGTAAAGGAGCTTGGTTTTGAATTTGAAAAAACTGCTAGAGACTATAAACTTATTGAAGAGAGTGAGAGTTTAATTATTTCTTATGATGAAAGAGCTGAAGCTTTAATTGAGGAACTTAAGTATTCAGATTATCCTAATTCGTGCCTTAGAAAGCTACAGAGATATTCTATTAGCATTCATGATACTAAGCTAATAGAGTTAAGAAAAATGGGTGGGTTAACTATTATAAATGACAAGATAAATATTTTATCAACTAAGTCTGGATTTTATGATGAAGCTACAGGTTTTACGTTAGGGAAACAAGATGTAATAATATGTTAGGAGGTATGAAATGGGGTATGGAGTTAGGCTTAAAGTAAGCGGCGATTACGCTTGTTTTAGTAGACCAGAAATGAAGGTAGAGAGGGTTAGTTACGATGTAATGACTCCTTCAGCAGCAAGGGGGATACTGGAGGCTATATATTGGAAACCTTCAATACGTTGGGTAATTGATAAGATTACCGTGATTAATCCAATTAAGTTTGAAAGTATAAGAAGAAATGAACTGCTTGGAAAAATTTCTATGAATTCTGTAAAGAGTGCTTTTAAAGGAAATTCTAAGGTTAAGCTTTATCAAAGCACTGATGATATAGTTCAAAGGTCATCACTTTTATTAAAGGATGTGTGTTATATCATTGAAGCTCATTTTGAGATGACGGATAAAATGGGAGAAACGGATACAGTAGAGAAGCATTATAATATTATGCTTAGAAGGTGTATAAGGGGACAATGCTTCCATAGACCTTATTTTGGAACTAGGGAATTTCCAGTGGATTTTCAGCTTTTAGAATCAGGGGAAATGATAGAGAGCTTTTATAAAGGAGAAGAACGGGACCTTGGCTTCATGCTTTGGGATATTGATTTTAAAAGCAATGAAACACCAATATTCTTTAGACCAATAATGAAGGATGGTGTTTTAGAAGTTCCTGATTTGTTTGGAGGTGAGAATAGGTGATACTACAGGATTTATGTAACTACTATGACATTTTAGCTAAGGAAGAAAGTGTAGAGGATTTACCACGAGAAAACACATCAATGCAGAAGGTTTTGTTTGCTTTGGTTATTTCAGAAGAGGGGAAGCTTAAAGCTATTATGGATTTAAGTACGTTGGAGGGAAAAAAGAAATTTCCAAGACAATTGTTAGTACCAGAGCAGCCAGGAAGAAGCGGAAAGAATGCCCCTTCATACTTTTTATGTGATAATTCGAAATATGTGTTAGGGCTTGGTGATAAGGAGGAATATCCTTCATTTAATAGCTTTAAGAGTGTTCATAATGAATACCTGCAGGAAGATAGTCCAGTTCTTAAATTTATTAATTCTTGGGAGCCAGAAAAGTGTAGAGATAATACAATACTAGTACCTCATATTAAAGAGTTGGAGAAAAATAGTAATATAGTGTTTAGGATTGAAGGAAAGAGTGGCTATTATCATGAGCAGGAAGGTATTCTTGATAGATGGAAAAATAGCTTATTATCAGAAGACGAGGAGAAAATGCAGTGCTTAATTACAGGTGAGGTGGCGTCAATAGCTAGAATCCATACTCCAATAAAGGGAGTAAGAAATGCACAAGCAGCAGGAGCTAGTATTGTATCTTTTAATGATGAGAGTTTTAATTCATATGGGAAAACTGCTAGCTACAATGCTCCGGTTAGTAAAAAGGCAATGTTTAAATATACAACAGTGCTAAACTACATGCTTAGAAGCAGTAAGAATAAAATGACTATAGGTGATAACACTGTAGTATTTTGGGCTGAGAAATATGGAATATATGAAGATTTATTAGCAGAGCTATTAAGCCCTACTATGGCAGATGAAGATAAAGAAAATTTGCAAAAGTCGGGAATAAATAATGAAGCAATGCAACTTGCGAAGGATATTTTAACAAAATATTCTATGGGGTTAAAGTTAACCAGTGAAGATTATCAAATAGAAACTGATACAAAGATTCATATTTTAGGGATTTCACCTAACAATGCTAGACTAGCCATAGCTTTTTATGAAGTTAATAGCTTCGATTACTTTGCTAAAAGAATTAGTCAGCACTATAAGGATTTATCAATAATAGGAAATGAAAAGAGCATGCCAATATGGATGGTACTTAGTGAAACAGTTCCTAAGACTTCAAAGGATAAAAAGATTTCTCCAGTTTTAAGTAAAAGCTTAATGGCTTCTATATTTGAGGGCAGAAAATATCCAGTATCACTATATAATGCTATGATTACAAGAATAAGAGCAGACAAAACCATAAATTATAAGAGAGCAGCTATAATTAAGGCTTATTTAAATAGAAAAAGTAGATTAAATAATCAACAGGAGGTAATTTCAGTGAGTTTAAATGAAGAAAGTAAAAGCATTCCTTATCATTTAGGGAGATTATTCGCTGTTTTAGAAAAGGCACAAAAGGATGCAATACCAAATCTAAATACTACTATAAAAGATAGTTACTTTACTAGTGCCTGTGCTACTCCAGCATCAGTTTTCCCAAGGCTTATTAATTTATCATTTCATCATGTGAAGAAGGCTGAATATGGTTTTAAGATGGAAAAACGAAAAGGTGATATTTTAGAGAGTATATCTAAATTTCCACAACGTTTGTCCTTAGATGAGCAAGGAGAATTTATATTAGGGTACTATCATGAGAATCAAGATTTATATAAAGCTAAGGGGGTTAAATAATAATGAGTAATGTAATAAATAAAAGATATGAGTTTGTAGCGCTATTTGATGTGGAGAATGGAAATCCTAACGGTGATCCGGATTCAGGCAATATGCCTAGAATTGATCCAGAAACAGGAAGAGGAATAGTAACAGATGTATGCATTAAGAGGAAGATAAGAAACTATGTGGATTTAGTTAAAGATAAAGCTGCAGGCTTTGAGATTTATGTAAAAGATGGAGCTATATTAAACCTACAGCATCAAAGAGCCTATGATCACCTTAAAATTAACAATAGTACTGAGGCAGAAAAGAAGGCTATTGCAAAAGATAAGGAATCTCAGAAGAAGCTTACAAAATTCATGTGCGATAACTTTTATGATATTAGAACCTTTGGGGCAGTAATGTCAACACAAGTTAACTGTGGAACAGTAAGGGGACCAGTTCAAATTAATTTTGCTAGAAGTATTGATCCAATATTTCAGCAGGAAGTAGGAATAACTAGACTTGCAGTAACTAAAGAGGGTGAAGAAAAGAAAACAGAGATGGGAAGAAAGCATATAGTTCCTTATGGTCTTTATAAAGTGGAGGGTTATGTTTCGGCAGAACTGGCAAAGAGAACCACAGGCTTTACAGAGGCGGATTTAGAGCTTTTATGGCAAGCAATAATTAATATGTTTGAACATGATCATTCAGCAGCAAGAGGAAAGATGGCAACTAGAAAGTTGATCGTTTTTGAACACGAATCCTCGCTTGGCAATGCTCCTTCTCATTTATTGTTTGATAAGGTTAAGGTGGAGTGTGTTAATAGTCCTGCAAGAAGTATTAGTGACTATGAAATTCAGATTGACAAGACACCAGTGGAAGGTGTTTCAATAATAGAGAAGTTATAATATGTATAGAGATGAAGAACTGTTAATGTTATCTGGTATACAGCATTTTTATTTCTGTAAGCGTCAATGGGCACTTATACACATTGAGCAGCAATGGGAAGAAAATGGAGCAACTATGGAAGGTAAGTTTATTCATGAAAATGCAGATGACCCTTTTTTCATGGAAAGCAGAAAAAATACATTTATTAGTAGAGCTGTGCCTTTAGTTTCTTATAACTTGGGGTTTATTGGAGTAGCTGATATTATAGAGTTTAAGAAATCATCTAAGGGAGTAGTATTAAAGGGTAAAGAGGGGTTATGGATTCCTAATATAGTTGAGTATAAACGTGGTAAGTCTAAAGAAGATAGGCGAGATATTGTTCAGTTAGTTTTAGAAGTAATCTGTTTAGAGGAGATGCTAAAGTGTAACATTTCCTCTTCAGACTTCTATTACAATGAAACAAGAAGACGAGTAAAGGTTGAAATTACCAGTGAATTACGAGAAGAAGTAATAATGCTAGGACAAGAGATGCATAGTATATATGATAAAAAGTTCACCCCACCAGCTATAAAGGGGAAAAGTTGCAGAAACTGTTCTTTAGTAGATATATGTATTCCAAGAATGACAAATAAAAAAGTTAATGTTTCTAATTACATTGAAAGATATTTAAAAGAAGAAGGAGAAAATATTTAGTGAGAAAGTTACTTAATACACTTTATGTTACTAATCCAGAGGCTTATATTTCAAGAGATGGAGAAAATATTGTAGTTAAAATAGATAATAAGGAGGCGGTAAGAAGACCTATTCATACACTTGAAGGTATAGTATGTTTTAACTATGTAGGCGTGAGTCCACAGCTGATGAAGCTATGTGTAGACAATAATGTTAATATGGCATTTATAAGTGAGTTTGGAAGGTTTATGGCAAGGGTAAATGGTGCAGTGAGTGGAAATGTTTTACTTAGAAGGACTCAATATAGGTATGCAGATGATGAGAATATATCTTTAGATATAGCTAAAAATTGTATTTTAGGAAAACTAGTTAATTGTAGAGTAGTTCTAAATAGAAGCTTAAGGGATCATGGTCAGAAGATAGATAGTGTAGCAGTAAAAAATATTATCAATAGATTAAATCAATCCATTGATAATGTAAAAATAAGCACTAACATTGATGAATTAAGAGGAATTGAAGGGGAGGCTGCAAGAGGTTATTTTTCTGTTTTTGATAATATGATCTTAACTCAAAAGAATGAGTTTTATTTTAATGAAAGAAGTAAACGTCCACCAACAGATAACTTAAATGCTATGTTGTCATTTGCATATACTTTATTAGCAAATGATATTCAAAGTGCACTAGAAACTGTAGGTTTAGATCCTTATGTTGGGTTTATGCATACAGATAGGCCAGGAAGAGCTAGTCTTGCATTAGATTTAATGGAGGAATTAAGGCCGTATATAGCAGAAAGGTTTGTAATTTCACTAATAAATAAAAAACAAGTGTCTGGTGATGGATTTATTAAAAAAGAGAGTGGTGGAATTATCATGGATAAAGATACAAAAGCTACATTCTTAACAGCTTGGCAGAAGAGAAAGCAAGAGATTGTTACTCATCCATTTTTGAATGAAAAAGTTGAAATAGGTTTAATTCCATATGTTCAGGCAATGTTATTAGCAAGGTATATTAGAGGTGACATAGAGAGGTATCCACCATACTTTATGAGTTAATAGAGGGGGATTGAGATTAAATATGATGGTTTTAGTTACTTATGATGTTAATACAGAAAGTGAAGGTGGAAAAAGACGTTTAAGAAAGGTTGCGAAGGAATGTATAAATTATGGTCAAAGGGTTCAAAACTCAGTATTTGAATGCTTAGTTGATCCAGCACAGTTTGTAGCTTTGAGAAATTCATTAGAACATATAATAAACGAAGAAAAAGACAGTTTAAGATTTTATATTTTAGGAAGTAATTGGGAAAGAAGATTAGAAACTGTAGGAAAAAATAATACATATCATCCAATTGATGATGTTATTATAATATAATTTTATAGATATAGTAGCTATTTATATTATAAATTAATTAATATTAATATTTATGCAATAGGTGAGTATAATTTTATTTGCGAAAGATAAGTGAACAGAAAAAGTCATAGGAATCGCAGCCAAATTTAGTTTTTATGTTCAGTTAAATGTGAGTTTAACCTATTAAATGTAAAAATAACTACTGAAATCTTTATTAAATGAATATATAGTTTATATTTATACAAAATTTAGAGGTTATATGAA
>NZ_FQXP01000004.1:12702-437944 GCF_900130005.1 Clostridium collagenovorans DSM 3089
GAGTCGCATCCTTTACGGGTGCGTGGATTGAAATAACTTATACTTTAGCTGAATTGATTGATGGATATCGTCGCATTGATATTGTCAATATTACTTGACAGTTTTTTCTCGTATAGGTTGTTACTAGGCAGCTGTATTTAGAGATTGATAGTACCTATGTCTCTTAATCATAGGAGGTAGTCCTCTATTGACAGAACAGATCCTCCTGTTGTTCCAATAACTGATGAAGTAGCGCCATATAAGAATCTTAAGTTCTTCAACAGTCATTTCTTTAGTATTATAACGTCCATACAGTAATTCTTCCTTCATCCTAGCCCACATGCTTTCGCATCTTGCATTATCATGACATCTTCCACCATCACTATTCATGCTTTGCTGTATACCATATTTACTTATTACCTTGCGGTATTCTTTGCTGGTGTACTGTGTACCCCTGTCAGAGTGTATAATAGCACCCTTGAGCTTTGGATATGCTTTATACGCATTATCAAGAGTATTTACACACAGTGTAGCTTTCATATTTGTATCTATTGCAAGTCCAAGAACAGCTAAATCATAGCAATCAAAAATTGCTGATACATAAAGTTTTCCATCCTTTGCCTTTATTTCAGTTATATCTGTTATAGCTTTTTTTAGAGGCTCAGTTGCTTTAAAATCAAAGCTTGGTGCATACGCACTCTTCCGTAGGTATCATTATATTCATCCTCAGAATGGATTTTCACCATTTCTTTAGCAAGAGACGCATACTTCCAAGGCTTATCTTTATTTATAAGGTAATTATGGAAGTCTTGACGGCTAACTTTAAGCATTCTGCAGTAAAATGCTATTTTCCCTTTAATCAGGCCATCATTAGTCTTAGTTGCTATAAAGCTCATTCGCGATTTCTTGCTGACTTCAGACGGCTCGCTGCGAAAAAAGCGCTTGCTTCTTCAAGAAATTCATTTTCTTCTTTTAACCTTTTAATTTCCTTGTTCTGTTCTTTAACTTGCTTTTTCAAAGCTATAAGCTCTTCCGTAAGTGTAAGGGCACTATCAGGCGATTGAGATCCAATTCCTAAATCTAACATGCCTTCCTTGGAAGCTTTTACCCATCCATTTACTGTGCTTGGAGCAACTCCTATTTCTTTTGCTGCTTTATTAATACCAATTTCCTTGGCTAGCTTTACTGCTTGAATTTTGTAATCCTGGTCATAACGTTTTTGTGCCATGATAAGCACCTCCTTATTCTCTTAATTATATTTTGACTTATACGAGAATAAGGTGTCAACTTTATTTATACAACATCAGAGTAATATCATTAGATATTAGCGTGTACACTATTTAATAAATACAATAAGAGGATAGTTTATAAGTAAGTGTTAAAATTAAGCACCTAGAAACCATTAGCTCCAATTGGTAAACTTAAGTAACAGTTATCAATTGGAGGTTTACTTATGTATAGATAATTAGACAATGATGTTGCAGAAATATATGTAATTTATCTCTTTGATAATTTATCAAGGCTAGACATAGAAGGTAATAAAAATCTAGAAGTTCTTATGGTTTGGTAAGATAAAATACCTGAAAACAGGCAAAACTTTGACGCTTACAAGACGAGTAATCACATTACATGGTTATATGATAGGAGAATTAATTGACCTACAAAATGAAACAATTAAGACTTTGGAAGAAAGTCTATTAAGAAGAATAAAGTCAATAGTTATAGGAGATAGAGATATGCTAAATGATAAAATAGTTATAGAATATCATGAAAAAAATGATATAGAGTATTTAAATACAAAAATTCATGTAAAGTGTTTCATTTAAAAAATACAATATTAATACTTTTATAGAATAAAAATACATAGTATAATGTGCATATATAAACTTGGATTTTCTGCCAAATCTACGTTTATATTAGGAGTAATAAGTAAGAAAAATTGATAAGCCTCCTTCATTATCAAAAGCAGTTACGATAAGATAACTATAAAAATATAATTAATTTTTGAGCTAAAATATATAGGTTGAAGAGTTATCAGAATATATCTCAATTAAATATCAATAAAGTAATAAACTATGGAAGTTAGGAGATTAAGTTATGGAAACACTATATAGTAATTCATTTTCTTATTATGATAACCTGAATTCAAGAAAAATCTTAGATAAAATAATGGAAGCAATTCTTGAAAATAATGGAGAAGAATCACAAATATATGAATTATTAAAAAATGAGGATTTTAGAATATTGGGTCCTTATTTATATGCTTTAAAAGAAAAAGACATTGAGCTATTAGAAGCTATAAAGGATATTTGTATAAGCAAAGAAAAAAGAAAATATTTTAATCAAATCATGTTTAAAAAACAATTTCCACAAATCAATAATTTAACAAAAAAATTAGTATTTGTGGATACTATTGAAGAGGTTTTTTCTAATGGATTATCAAAGGGAGTTATTACTTTTACTTCTTCTTTAACAATACGTAAACAGTTTGAAGTGCTATTTAACGAGGTTCTAGGAGAAATGTCCTCATTTATCAATAGTCATTATGATTTACCTGGGGTTAATTCACTTGTAAGAAGAGGATTAGTTAAATCAATTATTTTGGATAATGATTGTACAGTGGTTACAAAATGTAATAATCCAAATAAGAAAGGTAAATTTTTAAAAGAACAAAGTAATATATTATCGCTCATTAAAATATTGCATTTAGATGAGGAGGATTCATACATTCAGTTGTCAAATAAAAAGTCTATAATGAAGGTTGTAAGACCACTTATTGTATTTGCTGATGTTGAAAGTCAAAAATTCTATTCTATGTCAAGATTTATAGATGGACATACATTAGAAGAGATTCTCCTAAATATACATGATCTTTCTCTTCGATCATCTTATCTTAATGATGTAAGAGCTATACTAGATACACTATATAGTAAAGGAATTCTATGGGGAGATTTGGCTCCTAGAAATATAATTATCAGAGAAAATCAAGATTCAAGAGAGTATTTTCTTTTAGACTTTGAAAAAACTGAAATACTTGATCATGTTGTAACATTATCAGAGAGAAAAAATCATTGCAGAGGTCCAATGTGTGTTGAAGAATTTGGAGCAGTTTGCTCTAGAGAAGAAATTGAAGAATGCTTCAAAGGATATTTTGTTCCAAAAGAATGGTGTACGGAGCCTGGTATACAAATAACACTACATAAACCTAAGCCAGATTTTATAGCCATACTTGAAATAAGGGGAGAAAAAGAGCCTGATATGGCGCAATACAACAAATTAGAGCTTGAAATTATGGAGATTAGATTTCCTTTTTTTGAAGATTCATCTAATAAAATAAAGTATCCTCTTTATACTGGCTTTAAGATAGATCATTATTTAGGGTTTGAATATGATAGAAAGATAACGCAAATATTATTAGCTGCAAAAGAACAGCAATGTTTCGTTCAAATTCTTAATATATTAGAGGATGCTATACAAAACTATGAAAATAAATTAATCGAAGGTGAGCTTTATAATATTCACATTAACAATTTAGTAGATTTTAATGATAAATGTTTTGAATTAAACTTTATTAAGTGCATTATTAATCATTTTTATAGTTGCATTTCAAATTTATCAAGGATAGACATAAAAGACAGTAAAAATCTAGAATATCTTATGACTTAGTGAGATAAAATGCCTGAAAATATGAAAATTAAAGTAAAGAAATAAAATTAATCCTAGTAAAGCTATGGCATTGTCTTACTAGGATTTTTAATACTTTTTTTGAAGATATTAAAGACGTCAAAACTTTGACGCTTACATTCTTAAACACAGAAGTTGTAAGTAATATTATTTTAATATCAATTCATATATGCATTGCTTCTCTATGCCGTCATACCAACCAAAATATTCTTTAGGTACATCAATTATTTCTATTAATTTACATCCTAAATATTCAATTATTTTTCTTGATGCTATATTTGATTCCTTGCATGATAAATTAATTGACTTCATTCCATGCTCTTTTGCTACTTGTAAAACTATACGAGATGCATAAAGTGAATAATTATTTCCTCTAAATTTTTCATCAATTTCATAACCTATATGTCCATTATAATAGGAATGATAGTTATAACCTATTCTAATGCTTATTTTACCAACTTTTTCATTGTATTTATTTTCATATATATCATAATAATAAAAAGGTATCATAATATCATCGCCTGGAAATTTTTCGATTATTTTTAAGTGAACCTTATCATTAGTTAATTCATCAAATTTCTCCTTAAATTCAAACATGATATTCTCCTTTACACTTTAATTACTAGTTGACACTCTAATATTATTGTAAATTATTATATGTATATTATAACTAAAATTTTGAAATAAATATAATATGTTTAGTAAATATCTATTCAATGTAGTTAAAGAGTTGCTCCAACTAAGAATTATTAAGCGTGGTTTTGAAAAATCACCAGTAATAGAAAATTTCCTTGAAAATATTTTTGCAAATTAGGTTGACTCTATAGTTACTATAGAGTTTATAATAAAGCTTGTCGAATTTTTGAAGCAGGGGGTTTAATAATGGTAAAACAATTTTTAAAATATGCCGTTCCATCTGCCTTAGCAATGTTTGTTTCCTCTTTATATACAGTTATTGATGGAATATTTGTAGGGCAAGGTGTTGGAAGTTCAGCCTTAGCTGCAGTAAATATAGTGTTGCCATTTACAGTAATGTTATTTGGTATGGCTAGTATGCTTGCAGTTGGTGGTGGTGCTTTAGTATCTAAAAATGTAGGTGCTGGAGACGTAGATAAAGCTATAAATATATTTAGACAAGTGTTTAAATTTCTTTTAATTATAAGTGGTATTATAACAGTAATATGTGTAGTATTTACAGGCCCAATTGTAAAACTACTAGGATCTACAGAGAATTTACATGAATTGGCTGTAGAGTATCTTAGATATTACGGTATATTTTGTATACCTAACTTAATCGGTATAGTACTTAATAGTTTTGTTAGAAATGATAATAAACCTAAGTTAGCTATGGTATCAACAATAGCTGGTGCTGTAACGAATATTATATTAGACTATCTATTTATCTTTACATTTGGTTTAGGAATAAAGGGAGCAGCTATAGCAACAGGATTAGGACAAATAATAACAGTTGTTATATTATTACCTCACTTCATTCAGAAAAAAGGTAACTTAAGCTTTGGAAATGTAAAATTAGAAAAAGAAAGTATTAAGGAATTTTGCGTAATAGGAATTCCATCATTTCTTTCACAGGCTAGCTTTTCAGTTATAGTATTACTTCATAACTTAACATTAGCTAGATTTGTAGGAGAAATAGGAATATCAGCTTATAGCATAATAAACTATATAACTACTAACGCATACATGGTTTTATTAGGCTTAACTTTTGGAGCTCAACCATTAATAAGCTTTAATTTTGGTAAAAAAGATGAGAAAAAGATGCTTGGTTATTATAAGATAAATTGTATATCATCAATTCTAGTAACAGCAGCCTTTACATTTGTATGTTACGTATTTGGTAGAGAGTTAATAGGTATATTTACTAACGATGCTAGTATTGTAGAGTTAACTTATACTGGGCTAAGAATAGCAATCTTAGGTTACTTTATAGCAGGATTAAACTTAAATACAGTTGTATATTATCAAGCTATTGAGATGCCAAGATTCTCAAATATGATTTGTATATTCAGATCAGTTGTATTCTTGCCAGTATGTTTAATTATATTAGCTAAGTTATTTGGTATAACAGGAATATGGGCTGGAGTATTAAGTGCTGAGGTTGTAACTCTTATAGTTATGTTATTTATAGCAAATATAAGAAGTTGTACTACAAAAGCTATAGGAGAGTAGTAATTAGATAAATAATAAGTATAAAATTTTATAAAGTATTTAAAATATATAAATACTGTTATATGTAGGAAATCCTTCTATGTACAACAGTATTTTATTTTATAATTTTTATAAGCTAAACTTTGTTACATTATATTTTTTTATGGTATTATATAATGTGAAATTAAAAAAAGAGTAAAAATTATATGCTAAAATTTGAGTAATAAAAAATTAAAATATTTTGGAACAGTTATTTATAAGGTATAAAAAATATGATTAATTCTTATAGGTGAAGAGTAAAGAGGTGATAAATTGAGTAAATATATTTCCATTGGAGAGATGTCAAAGTTAAGTAATATTTCTATTCAAACTTTAAGGCACTATGACAAAATAGGTTTGCTAAGACCTACTTATACAAATGAAAAAACAGGATACAGGTATTACTCAATAAAGCATTTTATTGCTATTGATTTAATAAAGCAGTGTAAGGCTATGGGATTATCTCTAGATGAGATAAAAGAACTCATAGGCAATTATACATCTCTAGAATCTGTAATAAGTATTTTGAGTAAACAAGAAAAAGTAATAGATGAAAAAATAAGAGAATTAAGTAATATAAAAAATAATATAAGCTATCTTGAAAATAGAATAAAGGATTCCTTAAATAAAGGGTTCAATGAGGTTTTCATAAAACATAATAAAGAAAGAAATTATATAAAATATAACTATGGTTCTAGGTTTACAGATGAATTTGAAATGAACTTGAGAAAAGCTTTGCTTGATATGGAGAAAAAGTATAGTAGCTTTATATCTGAGCTAGCCTTTGTAACCTCTTATAGCCAAGTTAAAAATGGTGAAGAATTAAAATACGATAGTTTACTTCTTAACATAATAAAGGATACTCCGCATAATGAAAAAAATGTAGTAACTTTACCTGAAGGGGATTATCTTACTTTATATTTTGATGATAGTTATGAAGAGAATAGAAAGTATTTCAATATAATTATGGATTATATTGAGCAACATAATATAGAGGTTCAAGGAGATTTTTACGAAGTATACATAATGACTAGAGTGGGAAATGATGGTAAAGATAAATCCCTAGCTCAAGTAGAAATATTAATTAAAAACACTTAAAAGAACTATATATAAGTTTCAACTAATTATCTACCTTAAGAATTTATTTAGTAAGTTAGATAAAACTAAAAATAATTGCAAATCTTGAGAAAAATTCTGCTGAAAACTAGATATTTTAGGTTTTTAAAATATACAAAGTAGGAAACTATACAGAAATATAAAGAGTTCATATAAAAATAAAAGACTATAACTTTAAAAATAATTTGAAGGTATAGTCTTTTGTGCTTGAAATAATAAGAAAAACTAGGAATTTATTATATTTTATTGTATTATATAATGGAATGATTAGGTTTTACCATAAGGTTTAAGGTCAAAACTATATTAGGAGGGGATTTTCATGTCTAAGTGTAAAAAAGGTGTAATAGACAATATAGTAATGACTTGTTTTATAGGAATAGCTTTAATTTATGGAGTAAGTGCAGTACAAACATATAAGGAAAGATCAGTAGATAGGGAGCGTAAATCAATAAAGTCTGTGGGATATAATGATGATTACTATTATGTTTTAAAAAATAATGATACAAAGGAATTTGTAGATAATTTTGAGAATGTTAAGTTAATAGCTTATGATAAGAATAATGATATAAAACAAGAACATAAATTAAACTTTTCTTCAAAAGAATATCCTATGGTCATAGAAAATGCAAATGGTTTAAGTAACTGGATATTGATAAATGATGCTGAAAATCAAAAAATTATGGGAATTAACACTGAAAATAATGAGACTAATATCTTGTTAGATAAAACAGATGTTGAAGATGAAGTATTCAAAATAGTGAGTTATAAAATCTATGATGATAAGATTGTATATGCATATCATAATTGGAAAAACAAAACTGTTATAGCAGTTAAGGATATTAATACAAAGGAAGTAGTAAAATTATTAGAATTAAATGAAGCTTGTCAGAACATACCTCTTTCTATATATGAAGAGAAGGTTGCTTATTTAGTAGATTATAAGCTTTATATTCAAGATATTAATACTAAGGAAATCATTAATAGTGGAACTGACTTTACTGGGCCCTTAGAAATATACAAGGATAAGGTGTATACTTGTAAGAAAGAAGAAAACGGATTAAATTTTGTACAAGTAGATTTCGATTTAAATACTAATATAATTCTAAGCAATGCAAATTCTAATGAAAACGTGTATTTAGATAATGGAAAAATAGTTTATAGAAATTATTTTTATGATGCAGATAAAGAGAAACTATATAAGTTAAATGAATATAATTCAAGGCTTAAGAAGCAAGTTATAGGGGATAGAATATATACTGAAGTCAATGAGTATGAAGTCATGAAGATAAATGAGAACTATTTTGAACAGAGCTTGGGAGAAAATATCATATATAAACAGTAAAATGAAAGGCTATTTCACGAATATTTATTAAATATTTAGTGAAATAGCCTTTTGATGTTAGTTATTTCTTTGAATGTAGTTTTCTTCTGCTTGGTTCCAATTTACAATGTTCCACCAGTTATCAATATAATCACTACGTCTATTTTGATATTTAAGGTAGTAAGCGTGTTCCCATACATCTATACCAATAATAGGTGTTAGATTTTGAGATATAGGGGAATCTTGATTAGCTGTTGATATAATAGAAAGTTTATCATTTTTATCAGAAACAAGCCATGCCCAACCAGAGCCAAATCTATTTAAAGCTGCCTCTTTAAATTTGTTTTTAAAATTATCAATGGAACCAAAATCTTTAATTATAGAATCTTTTAATTTACCATTAGGATCTTCATTTTTAGTTGGAGTCATTATACTCCAGAAAAAATCATGGTTGTATACTCCACCACCATTATTTATTACACTTTGTCTAATATCTTGTGGTATGGAATCTAAGTTCTTTAATAAAAATTCAATATCTTTTGAATACAATTCAGGATGTTTATCTAGAGCTTTATTTAAGTTATCTACATAAGTACCTTCATGTTTATCATGATGCAGTATCATAGTTTCTTTATCTATGTATGGTTCTAGAGCATCATAGGCATAAGGCAATGGCTTTAATGTGAATTTTTTTTGTGATGAAAAATCCATTGCATAAACGGAACTTATACAGAAACTAAAAATAAAAAATATAGATATAAAAAAACATATTTTCTTTCTCATAAAAATACCTCCTATTAAATTATTTATAGTATGATATTAATTGAAGAAAAAGTTGTATTAATTTTATAGGTATATATTTCTAAAAGGGAAAAAGATATACAAAGTATAGGTTGTATTAAAAAATATACTTACTCTTATATATTTTAGAGGTCTATTAGGAAAGACAGTTAGATAATTATCTTAAATATAGATTTTTATGTTAAGAAATAAAGTATGAGTTTAATTGGAGGGAAAATGAAAAATATATTTTTTTATGATACTGATATAGGTAAGATAGGAATTGCAGAAGAAAATGGATATATCACAAAGGTGACTTTTGAAAATATAAGTTATAAATTAGAGGATTATGAAGTTAAAGAAAGTGAATTAATAAAGAGAGCGTATATTCAGTTAAAGGGGTTTTTAGGAGGGGAGAGAAGAGAATTTAAATTACCTTTAAAACCCTTGGGGACTGAATTTCAAAATAAGGTATGGGAAGAACTTTGTAATATACCCTATGGAGAGACTAGAAGTTATAAAGAGATAGCTATAAATATAGGAAATGATAAAGCATCAAGGGCGGTTGGCTCTGCTAACAATAAAAATCCAATACCAATTTTTATTCCTTGTCATAGGGTTATAGGAAGTAAAGGAAAATTAGTTGGATATTTAGGTGGGATACATATAAAAGAAAAATTGTTAAAGTTAGAGAAGAATTTCAGTACTAAAATCTATTGAAGATATAAAGAAAAAATTAGCATTTATATAATAAAAAGTTATAAAACTGAAAAAAACAAAGGAAAATAGAATAAATTAAGTATAATTTCATATAATGGTAAAAAATAAGCAAATATGAGATTAGCAAATCTTTTTCACTATTCATATAATTAGATTAATATATTAAAACCTTTGAAAAGAGAGAGTAGGTAATGGAGTTTAGTTCCAGCGAGTTTGGGTAGGTGCGAGCCAAATACTGTAGCTATTATTGAATGGGTCTTTGAGGTGACTTTTTGAATTATAGTAGGAAGGTACGGAGGTCTACCGTTAAAAGGACAGGGTATCGAGGAGTTTTTACAAATCCGTACCTGATGAAGAATATGTACTTAGGTGGCATTGCGAAATTGTGGTATTTCGTCCTAGTTAGGATGAAGTACCTTTTTTATTACAATGAAATTTAAGTTATACAAAATGGGTGGCACCACGAGTCACTTCGTCCCATTATAGGATGAAGTGGCTCTTTTTTTATTTAAAAATAAAAATAATGTTATGCTGTAATATTCGTAAGAGTGGTACTAGGGCTCAATAAGATCTTTAGCTATCGTATATAAGGGGGATATAAACATGATAAATATTTCAGAAAATGAATTTATAGAGAAGAAGCTTAGTAAGAAGGTATTTTCAGTTATAAGTGAATTTAGAGGAGATAATGTAAGTGCAATAAGAATTTTTGAGGGTATGAGTGGAAAAGGAAAGTTCATATTAGAAAGTGGAAGTAAAGAAAATCATTTTGGGAGATATTCTTATATTTCAGAGAATCCTTATTTAGTAGTAAAAGGAGATACCGAAAATGAGCTAGAGCAAATTAAAAAGGAAGCTAGTATAGCTTTTGAAAATGATAGTAACTTATTTTCATTTAAGGGTGGGGCAGTAGGATATATAGGATATGATGCTATAGCTTTATATGAGAAAAAATTAAATTTCAAAAATAAGGACGAGCTTAAGATTCCATCAATAAATTTTAGTTTTTATAAAAGATATATTTGTTACGACAACTTTACTCATAAGGTTTATGTTGTGGATAATATTTTTGAAGATGATTCCAGAACCTATGAAGAGGTAATAGGGGATCAAAGAGAGTATTATAAGGGATTGCTTGAATCAGTAAAGGATTCTTTTATTGATATTATCCATGAGGAATTAGGAGAAATAAAGCTTGCTATACCGAGAGAAGAATTCATAAAAAGAGTTGAAAAAGCTAAGGAGTATATAGTGAATGGAGATATATTTCAAGTAGTGCTTTCACAAAGAATGTATTGTGAAACAGAAAAATCACCCTTTGAAATATACAGAAGGTTAAGAGAAGAAAACCCTTCTCCATATATGTTTTATATAGATTATGAAGAATATCAAGTAATAGGATCTTCCCCAGAAATTCTTGTTTCGGTTAAGGATGATGAGGTTATTACTAATCCAATAGCAGGTACAAGAAGAAGAGGTAAAGATAATTTAGAAGATAAAATATTAGCTAAAGATCTTTTAGAGGATGAAAAGGAATTAGCTGAACACGTTATGTTAGTTGACTTAGGAAGAAATGATATTGGAAAGGTTAGTAAATTTTCAACTGTAGAGGTAAGTGAATTTATGCAGGTTGAAAAGTTTTCACATGTTATGCATATAACTTCTAAGGTTAAAGGAAAATTACAAGAGGGTAAAAATTGTTTTGAAGCTCTAGAGGCTTGTTTGCCAGCAGGAACTGTATCAGGAGCTCCTAAAATAAGGGCTATGGAAATAATAGAAGAATTAGAGGATGTAAAAAGAGGTCTTTACTCTGGAGCTGTAGGTTATTTTTCTTATGGTGGAAATATGGACATGAGTATAGCAATAAGGACTTTAGTATTAAAGGATAAAATAGCTTATTTACAAGCAGGAGCAGGAATTGTTTATGATTCTATACCAGAGAAAGAGGCAGAAGAAATAGAAAATAAATTACTTGTATTAAAGGAGGCATTAAGATGATAGTTTTAATAGATAATTATGATTCGTTCACATTTAACTTATATCAATATTTAGGTGAGCTTACAGAGGTGAAGGTTTTCAGAAATGATGAAATAGATGTAGAGGAGTTAGTTAAATTAAATCCAAAGGGAATTGTTATTTCCCCAGGGCCAGGAAGACCAGAAGAGGCTGGAAAGACTCTAGATATAATAAAAGCTTTAGGAGATAAGATTCCTATTTTAGGAATTTGTTTAGGTGAACAAGCTATAGCTATGGCTTATGGTGGAAAGGTAGTAAAGGCAAAAAATATAATTCATGGAAAGAGTTCGAAGATTAAGGTAAAGGGTAATGAGATTTTTGAAGGAATTAGCAGAAGATTTGATGCTATGAGATATCATTCTTTAGTAGTTGAGAGAGAGTCTTTACCAGAGTGTTTAGAGATTATAGGTGAAAGTATTGATGATAATGAAATTATGGCTATAAGACATAAGGAGCATAGGGTATATGGTGTTCAATTCCATCCTGAATCAATATATACGCCAAAGGGAAATAGAGTTATACAAAATTTTGTGGAGGTAATTTGTAATGTTTATAGATAATGCAATTAAAAAAATAGTTGAAAGAGAAAGCTTAACTGAAGATGAAGGAAGAGCTGTTATAAATGAAATAATGAAGGGGGAAGCTACCTCAGCACAAATAGGCGCCTTCCTTGTAGGAATGAGAGTTAAGGGAGAAACATCAGAGGAGATTTTAGGGGCAGTAAAAGCCCTAAGAGATAATATGACACAAGTAGATGTGCAATACGATAATTTAATAGATACTTGTGGAACAGGAGGAGATGGGGGTAAAACCTTCAATATTTCTACAGCAGTTGCCATGGTAGCAGCTAGTGGAGGGGTGAAAGTAGCCAAACATGGTAATAGAGCTGTTTCTAGTCAAAGTGGAAGTGCGGATGTTTTAAAAGAGTTGGGAATTCCAGTTGATCTAGATTCAATGGAAAGTAAGAAAATAATAGAGGATATTGGAATGGCATTTTTATTTGCACCTAACTATCATAGTGCTATGAAAAATGTTGCTAAGGAAAGAAAGGAATTAGCTACAAGAACCTTATTTAATCTTATAGGACCATTAGTTAATCCTGCTCCAATAAAAGGACAACTTTTAGGAATATATGATGGAAACTTAATTGAAACAGTAGGAGAAGTATTATTAAATCTTGGTTTAGAAAGAGCTATGGTGGTTCATGGAGATGATGGATTAGATGAGATAACAACCACAACCACAACTAAGATTTGTGAAATTAAAGATGGAAAAATGAAATCCTATAAGATATCACCAGAGGATTTTGGAATAAAATTATCAAGGCCTGAAGATATACAAGGTGGAAGTCCTAAGGAAAATGCAGAAATAATATTAGATATATTAAAAGGTTCAAAGGGAGCAGCAAGAGATATTGTGGTTTTAAATAGTGGAGCAGCACTTTATGTAGGAAAAAAAGCTGAAAGTCTTGAAGAAGGTATAAAAAAGGCAGAGGAGCTATTGGATTCGGGTGCAGCTTATGAAAAATATAAGCAATTAATATCAGTAAGAAATAATTAGAAAGAATGTTCTTTTATAGGGGGATGACAAATGATACTAGATGAAATTATAAGAAAAAAGAAAATAAGTATAGAAGCAAGAAAAAGAGAAACTTCACTTGAGAGCATGTATGGTAAAGCATTAGAACTTTTAAAAGAGGATAGTAAGCTTAAAAATTTAAGTTTTAAAGAGGCCTTAAGTGGAAAAAATCTTTCTGTTATAGGAGAATTTAAAAAAGCATCTCCCTCTAAAGGAATAATAGTAGAGGATTTTAATTTAAAAAAGGTTGCATCTTATTATGAAGAACTGCAAGTTGATGCTTGTTCTGTTTTAACTGAGGAAGATTTTTTCTTAGGAAGCAATGAGAATCTTTTAGAGGTAAAGAAACTTATTAATAAACCTATTTTAAGAAAGGATTTTATAGTTGATTTTTATCAAATATATGAGAGTAAGGTTTTAGGTGCTAATGCAATATTACTAATATGTAGTGTTTTAAAGGATGATTTAGAAAAGTTTTATTGTGAAGCTAAGAAATTTAACTTAGATGTTTTAGTTGAGGTTCATAATGAAGAAGAATTAGAGCTTGCTTTAAAATGTGATTGTGAAATTATAGGAATAAACAATCGTAATCTTCATAGCTTTGAAACTTCCTTTGACGCTACAAAAAATTTATTAAATAAAATACCACAAAATAAAATTGTAATTTCAGAAAGTGGTATGAAGAGTGTGGAGGACTTAGAGATAATTAAGGGCTTAGGTGTAAATGGAGTGCTTATTGGAGAAATGTTTATGAGAAATATAGATAATGAATCTTTTATAAGGAGGTTTAAGGAGTTTAAAGTGACTTCTTAAGATATAGGTTGCTTTAAGTTCACACTGAATTATGAAGGTGAAAATTTGTGGTTTAAGAAAAATTGAAGAAATAGAGTATGTTAATATTCTAAAGCCAGATTATATAGGATTTGTATTTGCAGAGAGCAAAAGAAAGGTAAGTATTGAGAAAGCTAAAGTTTTAATTAAAGAACTAGATAAGTCAATAAAATCAGTTGGAGTTTTTAGAAATAATTCCGCAGAAGAGATATTACAGGTTTTAGATAAGGTTGATTTGGATGTAGTTCAATTACATGGTGATGAAGATGAGAACTTTATAAAAAGAATAAAATCTTCATGTAAAAAAGATATTCATATATGGAAGGCTATTTTTATAGGAAAAAAAGGTGAAGTAGTAAGTCCTTATATTGAAGAGGTAAATGCCATAGTTTTAGATGGAGTAGATCCAGGAAGTGGAGAGTGCTTTCCTTGGGATAAATTTAATAAAAAAGAGTTAAATGAAAATATATTTTTAGCTGGAGGAATTAAAGAAGAAAACATTTTAAAGGCTATAGAGATTATAAAGCCAAAGGGAATTGATGTTTCCTCAGGCGTTGAAATTATAGATGAAAAGGGAGAAAGAGTAAAATCCTTTGAAAAGATTAAGAGGTTAATAGAATTAGTGAGGTGTAATTATGAAGGGTAGATTTAATGATTTTGGTGGTCAGTATGTTCCAGAGGTACTGATGAATGCTTTAATAGAACTTGAAATAGAATATGAAAAGGCAATGGAAGATGAGAAGTTTAAAGAGGAATATAGATATTATTTAAAAGAATATACGGGAAGACCGAATCCCTTATACTATGCAGAAAATATGTCTAGGGACTTAGGTGGGGTTAAGGTTTATTTAAAAAGAGAAGATTTAAATCATACAGGAGCTCATAAAATCAATAACGCTATTGGACAAGTACTGCTTGCAAAGAAAATGGGTAAGAAGAAGATTATAGCAGAGACAGGAGCAGGGCAGCATGGAGTTGCAACAGCAACAGTTGCAGCTAAGTTTGATATGGAATGTAAAGTTTTTATGGGAGAAGAGGATATAAAAAGGCAAGCTCTTAATGTTAAGAAGATGGAACTTTTAGGGGCAGAGGTTGCACCAGTAAAAAGTGGAACTAAAACATTAAAGGATGCAGTTAATGAGGCTATTAGATACTGGGTTAGTAATATTGATGATACATTTTATGTTATAGGTTCTGTTGTAGGGCCGCATCCTTATCCAACTATGGTTAGAGACTTCCAAAGAATAATAGGAGATGAAGCAAGAACTCAAATATTAGAAAAGGAAGGTAGACTTCCAGATTATATTTTAGCTCCTGTTGGTGGGGGAAGTAACTCCATGGGAATTTTTTATCCTTTTATAAATGATGATGAAGTAAAGCTTATAGGAATAGAAGGTGGGGGTAAGGGAGTAGAGAGTAATTCTCATGCAGCTACCATGGCTAAGAAGGAAAGAGGTATTCTACATGGAATGATGACTTATGTATTAAGGGATGAAGAAGGTGAAATTCAAGAGGCATATTCAGTTTCTGCAGGGCTTGATTATCCGGCTATTGGACCAGAACATGCTTATCTTAATGAAATCAAACGTGCTACCTATGAAAGCATAACTGATGATGAAGCTATAGAGGCATTTTTATATTTAACAAAGAGAGAAGGCATTGTTCCTGCTTTAGAATCTTCTCATGCTATAGCCTATGCTAAAAAATTAGCTAAGAACTTGGATTCCTCAAATATTATTTTAGTAAATCTTTCAGGTAGAGGGGATAAGGATATGGATACTGTTATTCAGTATTTAAATGAAGAAGAAATATAGTTTAAGTAATTAGATAGTATTTATAGGAGAGTAAAGATAATGAATAGAATAGATAATGCATTTAAAAGACTTAAAGAAAATAATAAAAAAGCTTTAGTTCCCTTTGTAACTTGTGGAGATGTAAGTATAGAAGATACAGCAGAATTAATAAAGGAAATCTATGAGGTTGGAGGGGACATAGTTGAGATTGGAGTACCTTTTAGTGATCCACTTGCAGATGGAGAAGTTATTCAGGAATCTTATAGTAGATCCTTAAAAAATGGTACAAAACTTAAAGATGTCTTCAAATGTGTGGAGTTAGTTAGAAATACCTGTGAGATTCCACTGATTTTAATGACATACTATAATATTATTTATTGTTATGGAGTTGCAAGGTTTTTAAAAGAAGCTATGGAAAAAGGAGTGGATGGATTAATAGTACCTGATATTCCTCTAGAAGAAAGAGCTGAATTAATGAAACAGTGTGAGGAGAATAATATATATTTAATACCTTTGGTAGCACCAACTTCAAAAGAAAGAATAAGTAAAATAGTTGAAAACTCTAAAGGATTCGTATATTGTGTTTCAACCAATGGCACAACTGGAGAAAGAAGTACAGTAAACTCTAATATTCACGAGTATTTAAATACAGTAAGAGAATATACTAAGATTCCTATACTTGTTGGCTTTGGAATTTCATCAAGAGAAACTGTTGCAAGAATAAAAAATAATTGTGATGGAGTAATAATAGGAAGTGCTATTGTAAAGAGGATGCTAAAGGGCAATGAAGAAGTGATTAAGTTTTTAAAAGATGTAAATGAGGAACTTTAGAAATTCTATGTTTGAATATAAAGTAAAAGAGCATTCATAATTTAAATGAATGCTCTTAAAAATGTAAGTATTTATTGTATAAAGGTTTTTAGATTATTGCTTAATTAATGTACTAAGATGCAACTTTACTTACTTCTTTGTTTAATAGTCTTTTAGGAATAGCATCCCAAATATATTTTGAAATTGTAAAATCAACCATGCTATGAACTATTGTTCCTAAACCAACTAGTCCCATTACAGAAGTTACAAATCCACTATTATAATAACTTTGAGAAAGTGATGATCCAAAGTAAAATGGAGCTACTATTAAAACTTCTCCAATAGCATGTATTAATGCAATTACAAAGGAGAAAATCGTTGCACTTTTCCAGTTTGAAAGTGTATTTTGATGTTTTTGAATATAAAGTGCACCTAATCCAGCAAATACTACATGACTAAATGCTCTTAGCACTACTAATAGAGGAAAACCTCCAAGTAAAAAGCCTAAAGCACTTCCTATAGCCACAAATATTGCAGTGGATGGAGAAATAAACATGGCAATAAATATTGCTACATGACTAGCTAAAGTAAAAGATGCTGGTTCAAGCACAATTTTTATTGGTGAAAACATTGGAATTACTATTCCAATAGCACATAATAAGGCTGCTATAACCATTTTTTTTGTATTTAATGTCTTATTCATATTAATCCCCCTAAGCACCTATAAAGATAGGTGTCTTTACATCTGTAATCATAATAGTATGTTTTTGGTATATTGTCAACAATTAATTAAAAAAGGATTATTTACTTTGGTTATAGTAAATAATCCTTTTTATAAGTATGTATTTAAGTTTATAGTAAATAATTTTTATCTCTTAAAACTTTTAAGACATTATTATATTCTTTTTCATCTTTGCACTTTATAGTGTGTAAATGTATACCATCTGTTAATTGAGATAGTGGATTTACAGCGTCAGAGTGCATTTTATTTAAAAACTCCGCAACATCACGTCTTGATGATAAATGAAGATCACCAGTTAATTGACCATATACAGGGTGTTCAACTATTACATTTACAACTGTAGATCCTTCGTCAACTATTGTATTAAGTTCATCCTCAATTACATCTCTTGAATGTTTACAAGCTATAGTTTTTATTAAATATGCTTCTGTAGAGTTTTGTTTATTTAAAATATACCCCTTTGGTGTCGCAATGATATCTACTCCAGAGGCTCTTAATAAAGCAACGTCACCAACTATAATTTGTCTACTCACATTTAATTCATTTGCTAAGTATAATCCACTAATAGGATTTGATGACTCTGTTAGCATTTTTATAATGCTATTTCGTCGTTCCGTTGAATTCATAAATTACATCTCCTTTTAAAATTAACATTGAATAAGTAAAATTTATATTTATATAATCCCAGTTAAATTATAATAATCAACAATTTTAAAAATAATACTGTTAGTTCTAAAATGTTTTAAATCCTTACAAATAGTTCTAATATGGCAACTTAATTTAGTTAAACTCATAATTATTATACCAAAAAATACACCTTAATTATCTAAAGTTTGATATAAATTTTAATATTTTTATAAATATAAACAGGAATTTTAGTAAAATTTATTTAAATATAAGAGAAGATTTATATTATTTTTTTATGTAAAGTAAAACTTATGTTTATTAAGTAAAAGAAATACTAAGATAAAAACAATATTTAAAGTTTTGGAATATGAAAAGCAATTATAAGGTGAGCAAATTAAGTTTTTTAAAATTTATTTTGAAGTGAAATTATGTGCATATATATTGAAGAATATAAATGTATCGGTACACTTGTCTTTTTCCGAAATTAAAGTATTATATTAAAGTGTGGTAGGAATGGTATCACTTAATTATTTTAATACGTATTGGGGGAAATATATTATGGCAAAAAATTCACAGGGGAAATTTAGTGGCAGAGAGGTTGCTATATATGGATTATTTATAGCATTAGTTTATATTGCTACAAGATTTATTAATATTCCAGGACCAACTGAAGGTGGATTATTTCACTTAGGTAACGTAATGTTCTTTACTATAGCAATGGTTTTTGGAAAGAGAGCAGGAGCAATATCTGGTGGGGTAGGTATGGCATTGTTTGATATTACAAGTCCATATGCAGTTTGGGCACCTTTTACATTAGTAATTAGATTTGCTATGGGATATATTATTGGTCATTTTGCAAATATCAAAGTAGAAAGTAAATTAAAAGGTAGTATATATACAGGAGTAGGTTTATTTAGTGCTTGTGTAATCATGTTAGGTGGGTATTACATTTCAGAGGTTATACTTTTTGGAAACTGGATAGCTCCAATTCAATCACTTTGGGGTAATTTAATGCAATGTGTTGTTGGAACAGCATTATCAGTACCAGTTTCAGTCTCTTTAAAATTAGGTTTTAAAAACAGAAAGATTGCTACTGAAATATAAGGAGGAAGAGTGTAATGGAAAAATTAATAATGACTCCAGGACCAACTTATATAAAAGAAAATGTTAGAATGGCTATGAGTAAAGCTATAACTAATCCTGATTTAGATTTGGAATTTTATGAATTTTACAAAAATATATGTGAAAAACTTAAAAAAATATTACACACTAAAAATACTACTTTAGTATTAGATGGTGAAGGAATACTAGGATTAGATGCAGCTTGTGCTTCTTTAATAGAAACTGGAGACAAGGTTTTATGTATAGAAAATGGAATTTTTGGTTACGGATTTGGAGACTTTGCAAAGATTTATGGTGGAGATGTTCACTATATTCATGGTGATAAAAGAAAAGGTTTAAATTTCAATGAGATAGAAGAATATTTAAAAGAAAAGCATGATTTTAAAGTTGCAACCTTAGTACACTGTGAAACACCGTCAGCTATGACTAATCCAATTAAAGAGATATGTAAGCTTCTTAAAAAGTATAATATAATAACTGTTGTGGATGCTGTATCTAGTATTGGTGGAGAAGAAGTCTATGTGGATGATTGGAATATAGATGTAGTATTAGGTGGTTCTCAAAAATGTATTTCAGCAGCACCAGGATTAAGTTTTTTAAGTATAAGTGATGAGGCCTTAGAGGTTATTGAAAATAGAAAAGAGCCAGTAAGAGGTTTTTATACTAATTTAGGTATTTGGAAAGGTTGGTATGAAAATAAGTGGTTTCCATATACTCAGCCTATAAGTGCACTTTATGGTTTTGATAGAGCATTAGATAATCTATTAGAAGATAAGAATGTTACTGAAAGACATAGAGTTTATGCAGAGGCGTGTAGAAGAGCTTTTGTAGAATGTGGTCTAGAGTTATTTGCCAAGGATTCTTTTTCAAATACAGTTTCAGCTATTATGGTTCCGGAGGGAGTAAATTATTCAGATGTATTTAATAAGATGCAAAAGGAGCATAATATATTAATAGCTGGAGGATTTGACTTTCTAAAGGATAAGTTAATAAGAATAGGTCATATGGGTGAAAATTGCTATGAAGATAAGTTATATGTTACTTTAGAAGCATTAAACACTGTGCTTAAAGAGTTGGGCTTTAAACTTAATAAGGATTTGCATATTGTTTTTAAAAACTCAATTAAATAAAGGTGTAGTTTCAGAGGAAAGTTGATTTTAAAAATTGTAATTAATATATTATTTTAAATAAAGTTCTTTATAATATGAAAAGTATTTTGAATGGTTATAAAATAATAGGGAAGAAATAGTTTTATTTAGTTCTAAAATTTATAGAGCATTATAGAAAAAATATTTAGTAGAAATTAAGAAGAAATATATTTATATGAGGCTAAGGTATTAATAAATTCATGTACAGCATAGTGTTGCAAATTAATTGCAATGACAAATATGTTGATGTATATGCTTCTTAGTGCCATAGCCTCAATTTAGTTAGTTTTTATTAATTGAAGTCCAACTTTTTCTCTAAATCCCTAAAGTGAGAAGTATCTAAGCCTCTTATAGATATTATTTGAGATAGTGAATTACATTTATAATCTATATTATAATCACAAAGTTTTTTTCTATTTAATAAGAAGTTACTTTTTTTAGCAATTGATTCTATTCTTGAAATAGGAAGAATAATCTTTGAAAGCGAAAGTCCTCCATTTGTAATCATTAAAGTAGAATCATTATAACCTAAAGCAGAGTCTTTGTAACTTAAGTAAGAACTTAACATAAATATAGGTAACAATAATAATGCCCAAATTATTGGTTTGAACCAAATAGCACATAGGATTATTATAAGTGCATAAAGCAAATTCCATCTAAAGTATCTAAAAAGAGCTCTTTTAGGAACATAATTCATAGTACCTGTAAAGTTCATATGAGGTAAAAAATCATTTACTATAGCTTGTAACTTTTCTTCTTTTCCAATAGGAAATAAAATTGCTTCCTCTTTACTTTCATCTCCATACCCAATTGTACTTATTTCTAAAGTATATAACTTAAAAAATCTTCTAAAAAATGATTGTTTATAAGTCAGAGCATTAATATTATTTATAGGTAAAGAATAAGTTTTCTTTTCAAGAAGTCCGTATTCTATATTAATATGATCATTTAACTTATACACTTTAAACTTGTAATACTTTAAAAATGAGGTTAAGGTACTTACTATTAAACAAAATCCTAAAATTACTATAAATAAAGCAGTAGCAAGTAATATAAGAATAAAAATGTCCTTTGTAAATATATCTGAATTTACGGTGCTATTTACCATTTCATCAAAATTAAGTTCAAAGGCAGAGAATACATCATCTGCAAAGGCGAAACATGAGAAAAAGAAACCAAGTCCAGCTAAGAAAAAATTCTTAGTTAATGCCATTATTAATATTTCCTTAGAGGATATTTCATAAGAAGGTATATTTTCTAAGGAATTATTAAGTAATTGAGAATTATAATTAGCTAGAAGGTCTTTAGTATCCTCATTTAAGCCATTTTCTGTATTAGTTAATTTTAGTTCCTTACTGAAATTTAAAAGTTTATCTTTAAAGGCTTGGGCACAGTCTCTTTTTAAGATGATTTCAATTTCAGCACCATCACTTAAAGCACCACTATCAATTTTTAATTTATGTAGGTTAAAAGCCATTAGAATTAAGTTTTGGCTTAAGTCTATAGTTGTTATTTTATCTAAGTGTATTAGCATATTTTTTTTAGAAAATATGCCACTATTATAAATTAAGCTATCATTTTCTATGTAAAATGATATAGACTTCCATTTTATAATATACAGTAAAGATATAATAAAATAAGCAGAAACTATTCCTAAGATTGCCCAAAGTTTAAACTTAAGCAAAGCTAAAAATAATAGAAAGCCTACATCTTTAAGAAAGTTGAAGGAGTAATAAAAAACAGATCCCATACTATTTTTATTTGGTATGTCCATGATTAAACTCCTTTTGCTTCTGTAGTAGCGAGTTTATTTTTAACCTTACTTATAATTCTAGCATTTAAGTACTCACTTATTTTGTTAGCGTCTTCTAAGGTAAGTCCTGTAATATTATGAGCGCCACCAGCAGTATTAATTGTTATATTGTTTAAATTAAATAGTTTATTTATAGGTCCTTGGCTAATACTAACATGTTGAATTCTTAATATTGGTATAATAGTAGTTGTTACAAAGAATAGACCATGTACTATTTCGATTTTATCCTCAGTTATCATATATTTCCATTGTTTATACTCAAAAAAAGGATATATTAAAGCATTAAGTGATAAAAGTACTAATGAAACAATAACTATTAAATTAATTAACCAATTAAAATCAGGAATTATTTTTCCTAAGGATATTTTAATTCCAATAAGTATTCCGCCTAATATAAGTAGTAATATTAAACGAGAAATAAACCAAGACCATCTAGTTGAAGTTTCTAAATTCTTGTAATTCATATAACGTCATCCCCCTTAATGTTGCTATATTAAAATCCTATTTGAATAGTGATTTTATGGCCTCTAAATTTTCAAGAGCTAAATTATATCCGTGGTTATATCCAGCTCTTAATTTGTCAATATCTTTCTCAAAGCTTTCTATTGCACCTTCCTCTGAAGGTCTTAAAATAATAGCTTTACCTTGAGCTTCAAGTTCTTCACAAAACTTAACAGTTTTATTATATTGTATATGTCTAGTAAGAAGTGGTTCTTTTAATTTAGGATACCTCTTACATATAAGTTTAGAAGCAACTATATTATTTTTACTAAGACTTTTTCTATAACTTTTAGGTCTAGTAAGAATTATTAAATGTTTTTCGTTACCATCAGCTATAGCTTTTCTTATGGGAATAGGATCGCAGATCCCTCCATCGTAGTATTCATTTTCTCCTATTTTAATAACAGGGAAGAATATAGGTAAAGCACAGGTAGCTCTTAACATAGAACATTTATCATCTATTAATTTACCATCTAAATATTCGGTCTCACCAGTTTTAGCGTTGGTAACACCAACTACAGCCTTACCTTCATAGTTCATGAAGGTATCCATATCAAAGGGACATAGTTTATTAGGAATCTCATCAAAAACAAAGTCTAATCCAAAAAGACTTTTACATCTAAAATAATTAGAAATACCTAAGTAACGCTTATCTTGTCTATATTGTTCTAAAATATCTAGATTTCTTCTTTTTTGTTTTGATAAATATGAGAATCCATTGGTGATTCCTGCAGAAACTCCTATACAATATGGAAACATAATATTATTATCTAAAAGTGCATCCATTACACCAGCACTGAAAATAGGGCGAAATGTTCCGCCTTCTAATATTAAACTTGGCATATGTAACCTCCTTATATTTAAAGTTAGTTTAAGTTTATAAAGTTATTTTGAAGTAAAGAATGTAGCAACATATAATTATAATAACTTTATAATGAGATAAGTTAAGCTATTGATAATCTCATAGAAATTATATACTTTAGAAGAAAAAAATACAACATATTTGGTTTGATATGTAAAAAGTTGCAAATGAAAATTGATGTTATGTAAGTTTAATTAAAATAAATATGTAAAAAAATGAATTAAATTTATTTTACTCACATATAAGTATAAAATAAATTATAACTTTTTTGAAATGAATATTTATGATAGAATATAAATTAATATTATTTATAAATCACTGATATATAAGTTCTAATTAATATTCTACATTTATATTAATCATTGAAGTTATTCTATAATGAACCTTATATATAAAAAAATGAAGATTCTTTACTAGAATATATAGAGAGAAAATATAATTTATGTTAGTAATTTTAAGGAGAGTAAGTGTTTTAATTTTATAAGGGGGTGTGAGGTCATGAATTCAATAATAGAATTAAAAAGAAAAGATGGTAAGCTTATAAAAGCAAAGTTTAAAATTCTTGATATGAAGTACCTTGAAAAGATATTAGCACTACAGGATATGGTCTTAGGGGGATTGCCTCATAAGGATATATGTGCTCCAACTTATGACTATGAGTTTGAAGATTACATTATGAATAAAGGTAAATTAGTAGGCTGCGTAACTTTAGAAGAAAATGAATTAATAGCTATGGGAGCTTATGCTAAACTAGGATATCATGAGAATAATTATGGTTATGATATAAAACTTCAGGGAGAAGAATTATTAAAAGTTGGGCAACTTGAATCTACCCTTGTAAGAGAGGATTTTAGAGGAAATAAACTTCAAAGGATAATTTGTGAGTTATTAGAGAATATAGGAAGAGAGTGTGAAACTCCAATTATTTGTGCAACGGTTGCACCAGAGAATATATATAGCTTGAATACTTTTAAGAAGTTAGGATATACAGTTGCAAATGAGAAGGAAAAGTATGGTGGACTAAGAAGATATATATTAGTAAAGAAACTTTATTAGAGTTATTAATAAGATATAAAAAAGTATAAATTTACCTTCTATATCTAAGGGATAATTTAGGTTTATGTAAAATTTAGAAGATATTATTTGGAAAAGAGAAGTAGTTAGCTAAGAAATTAATTATGCATAATATAAAGAAGAAGCTGCTGTGCTAAAAGATTACATACAATATAGTTACTTTAAATATAAGTTAAAATATATTGTATTAGATATCTTTAGTACAACAGCTTTATTAAAGTGATTCCCTAAGATATTTTAATATAAGTTGTGAAGAGAATCTATAACTTATATATTCACAAGAGAACCTACTTACAAAGCATATTAAATTAAGATGAATTTAAATATGTTTTGTAGGTAAATCTGTTTGTGTAGGTGTATTAGTGTTAGCTTTATTTTTTACATTTTCTGCATAGTTTGGACTTGTTGGGTCTGATTTACTAGCAGTGGATTTCTTGTTTTTACAACCACAGTTTTTAGCCATTTGAAAAACTCCTTTCATAAAGTGATTAAACTCACTATTAGAGTATCCTATAGGCTAAAAAGAATACAGAAAATATTAAGTTTTATTTCTAAGATAATTTTTCTTTAATGAAAGAAATCACTTTATCAAATACAGAAGAATTTTCATCTGAAGAATCTTTTACAGTAACTTTTTTAGATTCTTTTTTATCATTTTCTTTTTTGTTATCATTGGTTATTGGTTTAGTTTTAGCTATGAAATTTACTTTGCTTGTATTTTCTTCATAGTTTCCACTGAAATTATTTAAAGATTTTCCATAATCAGTTATTTCTTTTCCTAAGTCAGTTAAAGAATTAATTTTATCCATTGTATCTTTTAAAGAGCTTTCCATTTTTAATATTCCATCATTATGGAATTGACTCATTCCTTTTGCTAGTGTATCAGCTCCTTTAGAAAGTTCACCAGATGCAGAGGTTAAGGCAGAACTTGCATCTAGAAGTTTCTTTTTACCATCGACAAGTTGAGTTTTACCACCATTTAAACCACCAAGGCCTGTTTGAAGCTTTTCAACACCAGCAGTTACTTGATTAATACCATCCTTTAATTTACCAGCAGCAGCAACATATTCTTTTACACCGCTAGTATAAGCTGTAGCACCTTTTTCTAATTCACCCATCTTAGCAATAACACCTAAAAGAGCTTGCTTTTGAGGTAGACTGTCAGGTAAAGTTGAAGTAATAGAGCTAATACCTCCTTTTAAGGCACTTATAGCACCAAGTTGAGTATCAGCACCATTTATAAGACTTTGTCCCTTTTGAACAAAAACTTCAGCATTGCTACTTAAAGATTTACTTCCATCGTGTAGAGTATTAACACCACCAGCAGCTGAGTCAAGGCCTTTTAAGGCACTGTCAATACCATTCATGAAGGTACTAAGACCATTTTCAAATTCTTTCATTTTACTAGAGTAAGTTTTTTCACCTTCAGAAAGAGTGTTAGCTCCATCTAAAAGTTTTTTACTTGCATCCACTAAAGCATCAACATCAGAATTCATACCATTTAACTTATCTAAACCTTCAGCAGTACTTAAATCAGGTAGTTCTGTAGAAGTACCTAAATATATAGAAGGCATCTCAAAGTCTTTAATTGTTCCTTGAATCTCGATAGTATCATATGTTTTTATATCATCATATCCTTCAAGATTTTTATCCATTCCAGGAAGTAAAACTCCAACTACAACTTGTCTTTTACCATCACTAATAAGATGACCAGCTTCACTTACTTTTACATTTGAAATACAGTCTGCATTAAATGGTAAAATAGATAAAGTATAATAAGGTGCATAAATAGTTTTGTTTTCACCATTTATTTCTTTTTCTGTACACTGATTATTTTTTTGAGCAATAGATATTTTTAAATTTCCACTTTTACCACCTAACTCTTCAGGTTTTATTTCTTTATCATTTAGATAGTAAGTTATTTTAGTTTCAACTGGAAGTTCCTTTTTAGAACTTCCTTGATAAAATACATCTTCACCATTAGCATCCCAAGTAAGAATATCACCATCTTTTTTAGGGGTAACATCTCCCTTTAGGTTAGTTATATTTTCTAAATCGGATTTGTCTTTTACTGTTTTATCCCCATTAGTTTCTAAATGATTGCTAACAGTTATTTTGTTTACACTACCAGATGAATCCATTTCAACATAAACACTTTCGTTTTTAGTTGCAGCAAAAGCTGGAGTACAACTTAAAGAAAGCATTGTTATAGTAGAAAATAAACATATATATTTTTTATGTGATTTAAGCATTTTAAATTCCCCCTAAATATTAATTATTTGCAGTAACTTTCGAATTTTCAGATTTTTTTCTGAATAGTTTTTGGCATTTAAGAAGTATTGAAGGTAGTATAAATAATATAATTAACATACTTATAATTGCTCCTCTAGCCATCATAGCTGTTAAAGAGCTAATTAAGTCAATTTTAGATACAAATACAACCCCGATTGTAGCAGCAAAGAAAGATAAAGCACTGGTAACTATTGATTTTGCAGAAGAAGATAATGCTACTTTCATTGCTTCTGTTGCATTTTCATGATACTCTAATTCCTCTCTAAATCTTGTTGTAAGCAATATCGCATAGTCTACTGTAGAACCAAGCTGTATACAACCTATAACAATTGAAGATACAAAAGGAATTAAGGTTCCTGTATAAGCAGGTATACCCATATTAATTGATATAGCAAGTTCTATAGTAAGAACTAATATAGCAGCTAATAAAGGAGCTTTTAATACTATAGCAATAATTATAAATACAACAGCTATAGAAATAAGGTTTACAGTTTTAAAGTCTGTATCAGATATAGTTATTAAGTCATCAGTTAAAGGAGCTTCTCCAGTTATAAAAGAATCTGGATCATATTCCTTAAGAATTGAGCTTATTTCTTTTAGTTGTGCTCCAACTTCAGGTGATGCTGTAGAATATTCAGAGTTAACTAATATTCTTTCATATCCTCCACCAAAGAATATATTCTGAAAGTCTTCAGGAACCATGGATTGAGGAACCATAGGACCAATTATATTTGAGTAAGAAAGTACAGTTGAAACTCCATCAACATTTTCTATTCTTTCAATCATTTTATTTTTCTGATTTACAGGAATATTATCTTTAAATCCAATAAAATGAGTAGTTTGCATATCGTAAGTCTCTTTTAAATGATTGAGAGCTATAATAGAGTCCATATCTTGAGGCAATCCTCTATCGATATTATAGTAAACTTGAGTTTTAACTTGTCCATATATAGCTGGAACAGCAAGTACTAAAGCTAAAACTATAAATATAGTAGGTTTTTTAGTAACTATTTCAGATAGTTTCTTAAAAGATGGCATAAGTTCTTTATGGCTAAGCTTAGTAATAAGTGAATCAAAGCTTAAGATAAGTGCTGGTAATATTGTAAGAGTACAAATTATACCTAATAAAACACCCTTAGCCATAACTATGCCGATATCTTTACCAAGTCCTAATTTCATAAATACTAAAGTTAAAAATCCAGCTATTGTAGTTAAAGCAGCACCAGATACTGAAATTGCAGTATTTTTAATAGCAAGGGCCATAGCTTCCACTTTATCTAAGCCTTTCCCTTTTTCTTCTTCATAACGGTGAAATAAGAAAATTGAAAAGTCCATTGTTACTCCAAGTTGAAGTACACCAGCAATAGCTGCTGTTATATAAGATATTTCACCTAAGAAGTAGTTGGTTCCTAAATTATAAAGTACAGCGAATCCAATACCTAATAAGAATAATATAGGTATTAAGAATGAAGTTGAAGAAAGTATTAGAACTATTGCAGCAAGTACTACAGCAAGTACAACATAAAAACCTCTTTCGCCGTCAGCAACATTAATCATATCCTTCATAAGTGGAGCTATACCACTTAAGTGATACTTATCAGTATATTTTTCAGATATATTCCTAATTTCTTCAATAGCTGATAAAGTAACTTCATTAGCAGAAGAGTAAGATAGGTTTATAGGAACAAGAGTATAATCTCCTCTATAAACTAATTTCATAACATCCTCAGGTAACATATCCTTAGGTACATTAACATCAAGGGTATCTCTAATCCAAATTACTGAATCAACACCATTAACTTTTTTTATTTCGTCTACTATGTTAGAAATTTCATAATCTTTCATATTTTCTAAAACTAACATAGCAATTTGAGAAGAACCAAAGGAGTCTGTAATTATATCTTCACCCTTAACAGATTCCAAATCAGCAGGTAAGTATGTTAACAAGTCGTAGTTAGTTTTGGTAGCAGCCATTCCTAAGAAGGAAGGTATAGTTAAAAGTACTGCTAGTATAAGAACTAAAACTCTATGCTTACCTATGAATTTTCCTAGTTTGTACACATTTATCACCTCTTACATTAAAATAAAATCATTAAAAAATGACCATAGGTCATTTGATAAGAATACAATAACATTATTATGACCAATAGTCAACTTTTGATTGTTAAATTATAGTATATTAATAAATGTTATAATTTGTTAATATATATTTTCCATATTGTAAAAAGTTAAAGAATAATAAGAGCTTATTATAATAAAATGCAATAGTAATTTAATTATTAAGAGTTGAAGTTTTAAAATCTAGTATGATATTCAATAAGGTGTAAGAATAAGCTCAAGTACTTAAAAAAATAAAAATAAAAAATTGACCTTAAATGTTAAAAATTGTATTATAGCGTATGAAGGTACTATATAAATATAAAGCTAATTGGTTACGGTTTATTTTAATTAATGAGCAGAATTAATTAAAATATTATTTAGTGAGAAATATTTAATAAAATATATATTGTAAAGGAGGGGGAGTATGGATAGTAGAGTTAAATCATTAAGTGGGGGAAATTTGGATATAGATTTATCAAGTGAGAATGTTGATTGGAATCAGACTCAATGCCCGTGGAATGTTGAAGATAAGACTAAGGAGCATAAATGTGCTGTAAAGGGAATATCTATATGTAAATATTTTTGTGGGATTAAATTTTTAGATAGTGTACTTTGTAGTTATCCTTATGAAAATGAAGAAGTACTTACAAGAGAGGATATTGATAGAGATTTATTTAAGTAAAATGTTTAACTTCAAAAAGGCTGTTGCACTAGAAATCTTAATAACAATATAATATTATATTGTTAAGATATTTTTTAGTGAAACAACCTTTTTATTATATTTAGATTACTCTCTTCCAGATTTTAATGTTGCTTTTATGCTATCATACAAATGAGGCTTTAAATCTTCTATTGAAACGGGTTGATTTAATAAAATTGAGCTATAGCAAGTTGAACCAACCATTTCTATTATTATGAATAGTAGAACTTCTGCATTTTTAAACTTTATGTTTTGTCGTCTTGAAGATTCCATAAACAAATCATAATAACTATAAGATGACTTTTTATCTGTAGAATTTAATACCTTTTTATAAATTCCCCAAGAGAGATTTCTAGAAATCATTTTTAACAATAGTTTATCTTGAGAAAGCTCATCTATAATATGGTTTACTATGAAAATTACTTCATCATCGAAGTTAGAAATATCTTCTTTCAAATAATCTTCTATGGCTTTTTGAAAAAGCTCACTTGTTTTTTTTACTATAAGTTTATCCCTTATGTCATATTTATCTTTAAAATACAGATAAAATGTACCTTTCCCAACTCCAGCAATATCAACTATATCTTTAATAGCTGTATTATTTATTCCCTTAGTTGAGAATAAGTTAAAGGCGGTCTGAAATAACTTTTCTTCTTTTTGGCGTTTATTTTCTTCAACTTTTCCCATAAAGCCACCTCCTATTAAGTATAATAAAAATTAAAGTTATATTTGTCAAATAAGATTTTACACAAAGTTGCACTTAGCAATATAAACATAGATAAGTATATATTTTAACAGTGAATTTTCATTATATTTGAAAGTAATATTATTTAATAAAGATATTTTTACATTAGAATCTAGGTTATTAATTCAAACTTATATAATATATATTTAATTAAGCCTATTATGAAAAAGCATATTTTAAATAATATACAATAAGTATTAAAATACATAAAAATATCAATAAGGGAAATTAATGAAAAATAATTGTAATATACTGTTATTGACAACTATGGTTTTAATATATAATAATATTAATGTATGTTAAATTTCTATTAACAATATAAATTGGCATTCATTTAACGAAGGTTTCATATTTATATTAAGGGACGGTGAGAAAATGGAAGTTGGAAACACGAATAAGCTTTTAAGCAATAGAAAAAACCTTAGATTTAATTTAATATTTCAAGGAGTTATAGTAGGACTTATTACAGGCTTAGTTATAGTCTTGAATAGACTCGCTATAAGTAAATTTTCAGTTTTTTTTAAAACTTTATATGCTACGGCTAAGGGAAATCCATTAAAGGTTATAGGAGTATTCTGTATACTTATAGTGATGGGTTTAATAACAGGTTTTTTGGCAAGAAAAGAGCCTATGATTTCAGGAAGTGGTATTCCTCAAGTAGAAGGAAGATTACTTAGAAAACTAAAAATGAATTGGTTTACAATATTAATTTACAAGTTTTTAGGTGGAGTTATGGGACTAGCTGCGGGATTGTCTTTAGGAAGAGAAGGTCCTTCAGTTCAAATGGGTGCATCTATAGGAGAAGGAGTAAGCAAGGTATTTAAGAAAACACCTGTAAACAAGGAATTTCTTATTACATCCGGTGCTTCAGCTGGATTAGCAGCTGCTTTTAACTCACCCTTATCAGGTGTTATATTTGCCTTAGAAGAAGTTCATAGAAGCTTTTCACCTATGATTTTATTACCTGCTATGGCAGCTGCTTTAACATCAGACTTTGTAACAAAGCAGTTTTTAGGAGTTGAACCAGTTTTAAACTCTTCTAGATTGATTTCTTTACCACTAAGATATTATTGGACATTAATAATATTAGGAATTTTAGTTGGAGTTTCAGGCGTTCTTTTTTCAAAGGGTATACTTCTTTTTCAAGATATCTATGGAAAGTTTAAGAACTTAAGAGTTGAATTTAAAGTTGCAATTCCTTTTATAATAACAGGTGTTATAGGATTCCTTATACCAGACCTTTTAGGGGGAGGACACGATCTTATCATGTCTTTGTTTAACAACGACATGAGTATATATACTATGTTATTTTATTTTGGTATTAAATTTTTATTAGTACTTATATGTTTTGGATCAGGAGTACCAGGAGGTATATTTTTACCACTATTACTATTAGGAGCTTTATTAGGTAATATCTTTGGAGTAATTCTTAGTAATACATTTGGTATCCCAGAAATCTTTATTATTAATTTTATAATATTAGCAATGGCTGGACATTTTGCTTCTATAGTAAAATCTCCTATAACAGGTATAGTATTAATAATGGAGATGACAGGTTCCTTTGAACAATTATTATCAGTATCTTTAGTTGTATTTGTATCATATATTGTTTCAGATATTTTCAAAAGTGATCCAATATATGAATCATTACTGGAAAGATTATTAAAGCGTGTAGGAGTTTCTAAAGCTAAGGAAAGTGCTAACAAAACTTTATTTGAAATTGGTGTTGAAGTAGGTAGCTATGTTGAGGGAAAACTTATAAAGGAATTAAATTTTCCAGAGGAATGTTTATTAGTTGCTATTAAGAGAGGGAACGAAGAAATTATTCCTAAAGGAAATGTTACTATCTTAGGTGGCGATTATCTTGTAGTATTAGTAAGTGATAATAAGGTTGCTAGTATGCTAGATGAATTTAAGAGTTTAACCTTAATGGATTAGAACTATGAAGTCAATAATGTACTTAAGAATTTATTAAAGCTTAAGTATTAGTATTGAAGAGTAAGTTTTTGAATAAAAAAGTGAGAATCAAGTAATTTATCATTCTTGATTCTCACTTTTTTTAACATCCTCTTGTATAGCCACCAAATTTTAATATAGTACAACCTTCAAATGGATTAGCAGTACCTACAAATAAAGCATTTTCTTTAGTTACTACCAAACTTCTTATACCATAATCATAGTGATTACCAAATCCATTTTGAGTTATTGGAGCAAAACTAACTCCATTCACGGTTGAGTATAAATCACATCCGAAGCTTTTCTTATGACTCATAAATCTGCTAAGGTTTGCCTTTATGCGTTTTTGGACTTCCTCAAAGGATTCTCCAATTGGATATTTTTCTAAGATCTTATTAAATAAATGCTTATTTTTTATTGCCATTTCTATAATAGGTTCAACACATACTGCAGCATTAAAGGTACCTACATATAGTCTGTTATTGTAAACCTTTAGCTGCCAAATGTAAAAGTTGTAAGGGTCATTAAAGCCAGAGGATAAACCACTTAAAGCATTACCTCTCATACCTGTTGTAGGATAAGTTGGACGCAAAGGTGTTCCACCAACTACAACTTCCCATTTATCAGCAGTGTTAACTCTAATTAAGTCAGCGCCTTTAGGAACTACAAAAGGTATTAATTTAGTAGGGTCTGTAGCGGTACCTATATAAAGATAATTATTAAATACCTCCATGCTTATAGGACATTCATTAGTAGCATCTCCAGCTCCTTTATCAACCACTAATACCCATTTATTAATTTCGGGTTCTTCACCTTCAGTTCTCCAAATCATAAAACCTTCCTTGGATTCAGTACCAACATAAAGATGATCATTAAATTCAGCCATACTCCATATGTTTCCTATAGGATTTTTACCAAAAATTTCAGGGGTACTTTCTAACTTCCATCCAAATAATTCAGGGTCATAGGAAGAATATAAAAGTGATGGTGAATTAAGTTTAGCAGAATTATTTATAACGCCCATATAAAGTTTATTTTTATATTGAAGCATAGATCTACAAGAAAGACCCTTTCCTAATTTGTTAGGTACTTCAAACCAGTTAACTCCATTAGTTGATTTTAAAATCTTAATTCCATCCTTACACATTCCTGAAGCATACATAACAGGTTTTACACCTAAGGATTTGAATTTTTGTAAGTATCTAAATCCATATATAGTAGGTTCTTTATCTGTAGCCTCAGGGGCTTTATACACTCGTTCCATAGGAAGTGAACCATCTTTTTTATATCTCCATATTTCTGCTGCCATATCCTTATTAGTAGACATGAAATCAATAGCTACTTTTAAATCAGGAAACATAGAGGTAGCAAGAGAACTTATTAAGTTACGTCCAGTTCCAACATAGATATAATCTCCAAATTCACACATAGACCAAGCATAATTATTTTGACGGCCATTATCTAGGTCTTCACTATCAAAACCTCTGTAAGGTGAGATGTGGGTATAATTTTTCATATCAATCACTCCTATAATTGATTAAGTATAACATCCAAGTCAATGTACTCAAATTAACTTAAACACATTTTTAAATTGGTATATATTACCATAATATACTTTGGTGTCAGTAAAGTTACTTTAAATTATAGATATAAATAAAATAAAAGAAGTAAAGGTGATATATTAAAGGATTCATTACTGTAAAAATAAAGACATCTCAAATTAAGATGTCTTTATTTTTCTCTTATTTAGCTGTATCTTCAGTAACCTTTGATGCACAAAGTTTTTTAGCAGTGGCTAACTTTTGAAATAAAACAAGTTCTAATTTTGTTATGGCATCTATAGTTTGTTTAACAGATGCATTGACATTTAAAAGGTCTTGTTTAGTAGGATTTAACTTAAGCATTTGTTGAATTTTTTCTCCTTCTGCATTTATTATATGAGAAAGAGCAGTTTCTTCTAAGGCTATTGACTCAATAAGGTCTATAACGGATTGGCTACAGTGTTCAGGTGGTGTAGGTGGTTCAGGTGGTGTTGTAGGTTTGTATAAACCAGCATTAGCATTTAAATATTTTGCACCTGCTGTTAAGGTTATTGTTCCTGACATTCCAGTTGAGGGATTAGCACAGGAGTTTTTACTGTCATCTGTGCCTACATTCGGAGTTGTAAAGTCATATCCATCTGGTTTTATAAATTGAACATGATAGGTTCCAGGTTTCAAACCACTGAACAAATAATAGCCAGATTTATCGGTACTAGGATTAGTAGTTGTATAAGTTGTAGCTACAACTTGTCCTGCACTATTTAGTAAATTAACCTTAGCTCCATTTATTCCACTTTCATCAGAATCTTGTAATCCATTATGATTTATATCATCCCATACATAGTCACCTATTTCAGCATCTGTAGGTGAAGGTTCTTCTACTTTAATACCAACTTTGATAGGCTCAGCTGGCAATTGTGGTTCATAGGAGCTTGTATTAGGGTTGTATAAAGAGTTTCTATAAGCAAAACTGTTCCAAGCTATATCTCCAGGTTTTACACCAGGTGGAACCATGGCAGGTATAGATATGATTATTGATTGTCCAGATTTTAAAATGGTGGTAGGAGAAGTTAGCTTTAAAGCAGCTATTTTAGTTGGAGGGCTAGGAGCTATAGAGGTCCAAGTACCAGTTCCAACGCTTTCTCCTGTTTTCTCTTGTGCTGAGAATCTAATAGGGTCATAGTTAGTAGAATATTGAATTTCAAGATCTGGATTAGGATCGTTAGGATCCGCTGGACTTAATATAGCCTTAATAACACCTTTGGGATAAACTGGAAAATGGGACTCTCTAGCTTGATTAACTATAACACCAGTATCTCCTACATGTGGAAGAATATCTATCAATTCTATATTTTTTGAGTTGAATGGTGTAGAGTTTTTTATTACTATTTTATATTCTAAGGATCCACCATTAGTTGTTTTACCAGATTCGGGATAGGTTGTATAGATTGTATCTAAGGCTCCTTTTACATACTTATTGCAACTTAAAGAGTTAATACCAGCTACCTGAGTAGAAGTTGGATTACTTTCAACTACTGGTTGAGAAGTTATTCCATTACCTAATAAGTCATTATTATCAATAGTAGGTGGAGTTCCAGCGGGAGGTTCTACAGTACCAGTTGCATTACCAAAAACTCCTCTGTTAGATAAATTACCAGAGGTTGAACTATCAATTTTTGCAGTAAAATACACACCTATAGTACTGTTTTGAGGTGCTTTAAAGTCCTTAGGGAAAGTAAATCTAACTAAGGTTCTGCCTGTGTTGTTGTAGTTCTTTAAAGTGGTTACAGTAATTGGAGGATTATAATCAGATTCTCCAGTGGCACCATTGTGGAAGAGGCTTCCGGTCATGCTTACAAAGCTTACTCCTGCTGGTAATAAGTCTGCTAATATAGGTCCTGTTATTGTACTTTGAGCTGTAGCACTAAGTGTATAATTTAGATCATCGCCAGGACTAGCAGAAGATTTATCAACAGATTTAACTAAGGAACCAATACTCTTATTACTTATATTAGTAGTTGCGCTTCCTGCTGGACCAGTTACAGGACCACTTTCAGTATTATAGGTTACTGTTGCTGTGTTAGTAATTGTAGGCTTAGCATAATTAGAATCTACAGTACCAGATACTGTAGGACCATTACTAGTATTCATGGCAGAAGGTAAATTAGATATTAACCATTTTATTTGAGTGTACTTTTCTCCTACTGGTAAAGTTGGTAAAGTAACTTTAGTAGAACTGTCACCGCTATAAGTGCCTAAGGTTGTATAATTAGTTCCACCATCAGTTGAATATTCTAATTTTACAGTACCGCCTACTGGGATATTCGCAGTAGTTAAGGTGTAAGCGCCTGTAGTTACAGAGGATGGTGTGAAACCATCAGGTATATTATCGACAAGAGAAACATTATTTAAATCGGTATTACCAACATTAGTAGGAAGTAGTTGGTAAATAATTTGATCACCAGGAGATGCGTAAAGTGGTCCTGTTTTTCCTGCATTAGCTTGAGCTTTAGGTGAAGCTATAGTAGCGCTATTAGAAGCTGGTGTTTTATTTTCTCCATTAACATTCCAATTAGCAGTATTATTTAGAATAGTTCCAGGTTTTGCATCCGCATTAACTTTGGCTTTAAAGTAAATTATATAATCGGTTCCGTTGTATTTAGGCAAAGTAAAGCTTATTGAGTTATTTGCAGCATCAACGGTACCCTTTAAGCCATTATACTGAGGATTACCGGAGTCATAAGGCGAAGCATCTTGACCTACAGGTAAAAATGATGAATCTACAGTAAGCCAGCTAGGAAGTTTATCAGTTATAGTTACATTGTTAATGCTTGAGCCAGCTATACCATTCCCGCCTTCACCTTGAAGGAGATTTTTAAGATTTAAAGAGTATACAACAGAGTTTCCAGGTGATGGATTTTGAGTGAAAGGAGAATATAATTGTTTTTGTAAATGAAAATCAGCTTTATTAATATAGGTTACTGGTGGAGCTGATGAGCTTGAATCTAAGGCTCCATTAATATAAAGGTGCGAGGTATTTGTAAAGGTAGAATTATAAGCTGTTGAAGGATTAAAACTAGCACCTACATTAATATTTACAATTTGCCCAAAGGCTTCGTTAGGATTAAGGGTGAAGGTAAGCAATGTACCACCCGCTTGTGGAGTTTGGGTAATTGACTGTATAGGGGGAGTTACAGGTGGTAAAGTATAGTTAATATTACTAGGAATAAAGTCTTCTACTTTAGCAGAGCCTAAACTTCCTACTATACCACTAAAACTAGAAGTTATAGTATAGTTAAAGTTTTCATTTAACCCAACTTTGGTTTTGTCTACAGTTTTAGATATAGATGAAACTGAAAGACCTGTGTTATTTGATTCATTTGGCATATAATCACCTCAATTTTTAATAGGCCAATTTGTAGAACTTACATAAATCTTCATAGCAATTTAAGATAAAATTGAATTTAAATATAAATTATACTTTATACTGGAATTATAAAACATATTCAACTTCATTAATATATAATATGACAATTTTTTATTAGGTGACAATGAATATTAAAACTTGATAATTATAAACATAAAAATAAGTATGATTTATGTATAAAAATTTACAAAATGTAAAAAAATATATAACTTTAGTTAATTGACAATAATAGTTTAAAATACTACAATGAAATAAGTAAAAAATCGTAGTTTATATATATTTATAAATTATTAAATATTTATGCGAAAGGATGATTAAATATGGCAGTTTTAGTAGCAGGTGGTATGGGGTATATAGGTAGTCATACAACAGTAGAGCTTTTAAACAAGGGATATGATGTAATCATTGCAGATAACTTATACAATAGTAAAGAATTAGTTAAAGACAGAATAGAGAATATAACAGGAAAAAATGTACAATTCATTAATATAGACTTAACAGTAGAAGAAGATGTAGATAAATTATTTGCTGAAAATAAAATAGAGTCAGTAATACATTTCGCAGCATTAAAGGCTGTTGGAGAATCAGTAGAAAAACCCTTAGAATATTATTATAATAACCTAACTAGTACTTTAGTTATGTTAAGAGTTATGAGAAAGTATGGAGTTAAGAATTTTGTATTTAGTTCTTCAGCAACAGTTTATGGAGATGCTAAGGTTGTTCCAATAGTAGAAGAGTCACCTCTATCTGCAACTAATCCATATGGTCAAACTAAATTAATGATAGAAAATATATTAAGAGATTTATACAAATCAGATAATTCATGGAATATAGCACTTCTACGTTACTTCAATCCAATAGGAGCACATGAAAGTGGTACAATTGGAGAGGATCCAAGTGGAATTCCTAATAATTTAATGCCTTATATAACTAAGGTAGCTATTGGGGAACTTAAGGAATTAAGTGTATTTGGTGATGATTATAATACTCCAGATGGAACAGGTGTCAGAGATTATATACATGTTGTAGATTTAGCTAAAGGACATATTAAGGCTTTAGAAAAATTAAACACAAACTCAGGGTTAGTTACATATAACCTAGGTACAGGTAAAGGGTATAGTGTTTTAGATTTAGTAGAAGCTTTTTCAAATGCTAGTGGTAAAAAGGTTCCATATAAAATTGTAGGAAGAAGAGCAGGGGATATAGCTACTTGCTATGCTGATCCAACTAGAGCAAATAATGAATTAGGATGGAAAGCAGAAAAAGGAATAGAAGATATGTGCAGAGATTCATGGAGATGGCAAAGCTCAAATCCAAAGGGATATAATGTAGAAGAATAATTATGATGAAATAAATTATTTTTGAAAAAGGTTATCTTAGGGTTTTTTAAGATAACCTTTTTATATTATATAGTGTTATTTTTTATGAATAACTTGAGTATGTTCAATAAATAATTATCTATATACATATAGAATAAAAAGAAAAGTTTTACAATTTAATTAAACATATGTAAGTAACATACTAAATATGCTATAATAGCAAATATAATTCATAAAAATATATAATAATTAGTATTGATGTAGTATTATAGTGAATAAAAAAATGTACTCACATAACTTAATAAAATATTTTAGTGAATTCTCTTGAAAGTGACTCGAAACTTTAAATTCAATTAATAGATAATTCTTAAAATATATCTTAAAATTTTCACAATTAATATGATGCGAGGGTAAAAGAATGAAGAAAAAAACTAAAAAAACTTTGATAATCACAGGTATAAGCATTTTAATTGCTATGGCAGTAGTAGTAGCAAGTGGCTTTGGTTACTTATATTATCAACTTTCTAAAATAGAAAGTGAGCCTATAACCAAAGAACCTGAAGAATTAGCAATAACAAAGGAAACTGAGGAAAAATCAAAGCAAGAGGATATAATTAACATAGCATTATTCGGTATTGATGCTAGAGATTTAGAAGGAAATGACCCTTCAAGATCTGATGCTATAATGGTTTTATCTATAGATAAAAAGGATAAGACTATAAGACTCTCTTCAATCATGAGAGATACATATGTAACCATTAAGGGAAGAGAAGGAAAGGATAAGTTGAATCATGCTTATGCATTTGGACAAGGTGAATTAGCTATAAATACTATAAACTCTAACTTTAATTTAGATATTAAGGATTATATATCTGTTAATTTCTATGGATTAGAGAAAATAGTGGATCGTCTTGGTGGAGTTACAATAGATGTAAAACAAGAGGAAATTCAATATATAAATAGTATGGCAAGTGGGATGGCTAGTGCAGAAGGGAAAACTGTAAAACCTATAAGTGCACCAGGTCCACAAACTTTAAACGGTATACAAGCTGTTGCTTATGGAAGAATAAGAAGCACTGCTGGTGGAGATTATGTAAGAACTGATAGACAAAGAACAGTACTTATGGCAGCTATAAATAAATGCTTAAAAACATCTCCTATGGAAATGTACAGTGTTGCTACTGAACTTATACCATATGTTAAAACTAGTATGTCACCAAGTTCAATTTTAAGTTTAGGTAAGGATATACTATTATCTGGAGTTAGCAATGTAGAGGAAAATCGCTTCCCTCTTCAAGATAAGTGCAAAGGTGATTTAATTAATGGGGTATCATATATAATTACTGATTTAAATGAAACTTCAAAAGATATCCACAAATTTATATATGGGGAAGAATAAAAAATAAATAAGTCATAAAGGATGTAAGGAATAAATTAATGTAGATATTTCTTACATCTTTTTTTGTGTTCAAAAACTTAATTATAAAAGTCTCTTATGAGTTTGATACCAGGAATAACTAGACTGTGATGAGTTTTCTAAATAATAGAAAGTACAACACTAACTAAACTTCTATGAGTACTAATATATTTTTTAGATTAAGCTTTTTAAAGTACAGATAAATAGTGTATTATAGTATAAAATTTTACTAAATACATTATTAATTGACAAAATTTTAAATATTTATTATAATAAGTTTTGAAAAATAAAGTTCTAAAAAGAAATTTAATCAATAAATGTTATAATATGTTGAAAAATATTTTACATATAAATTTTTAAAATTGAATATGAAGTTAAGGTGCCTTTAAAAAGGAGAATAGGGAAGTGGGTTTAAATCCCACACGGACCCACCACTGTAGTTGCGGACAAGTCTTTAATAAATCACTGTAAGTTTTATGGGAAGATTAAGATGAGGAGGATGCATAAGTCAGGAGACCTGCCTTAATGTACTAGTTATGTTTTTCATGGGGAGTATGAAAAGCAAGATTTTGATGGCTTAATATGGGAAAGTCTCTTAGTTTTTACTAAGAGGCTTTTTTTACTTATGTTTATAAATAGTTTTTAATAAATATTTTGTGGAGGTTAGGAAGAAAAAATAAATTAAAAGCTATATATATATATTTAGTTTTAAGGGGGATTTATTTTGAAAAAGAAGTTTAAGTTGATGAGTATTTTCTTGGTATTTTTATTTTTGGTAAATTTCATGACGCCAATTAATGCCATGGCTTTTGAAGGAGAAGAAGAAGCTTTATTAAAGGAGATTAATGAGATAAGAGCAGAAATATCAAATAATAGTGATGTAGATTACTTAAGATATTTAACTTTTAGAGCACTAGATGAACCAATAGACATAAATAATTTATATTTAGGTGATACTAAAAGACCATTAGTATACTGTCAAAATATAATAAAATTATTTGCTGCAAAAGCAGATTTTACTAAGGAAGAAAACTCAATATATGTTAATGAACTTAAAGAGTCTTTAGGTGAAAAAGGGTTTATTTTAGATAAAGCTGCAGAAGCAATGAGGGTAGATTTAGATTTAAAGGGTACATCTCTTGGAATTATAGCTTTAAATATGGTAAAGGAAGACTATGATAAGGATTTAGCATTTAGAGTTTTATGTAAGTATATAGATAAAGAAAGTGATGGAACTGACAGTAACTCAATACAATCTCTTTGTCTTTCACTTATAGCTTTAAAAGCTTTTGACAATGGAGATGAATACATAAATAAGGTAAAGGAAAAATTACAATATTGTAATACAGAAGGAAAAATTACAGGTGAGTACTGTGATGATTTTGGATGTGAGAGTGAGCAGGAGATATTTTATAATTCATTAATGATTCAAGCTCTTGTAGCATTAGGTGAGGATCCAACTTCAGAAGAATGGACTGATGAAGGTAAAAATTTACTAGATGGATTAAGAGATTTTGAAGTTAGAAATGAAAGTGAAAAAATATCAAAGTTAGCAGCTCTTGTAGATTACTATAACTTTAAATATAAAAGTAAACCATCAATGTATTTTCAAGAATATAAAACTGTTTATCCAAAGAGTATTAAGTTTAATGAAGAAAGAATAAAGTGCAAGATTGGAAAGGAAACGGAATTAGATTTTCAAGTTTATGATAATAACGGAGATTTAATGGCACTAAAAGATGTAGTATTAAAAAGCAGTGATGAAGGTATTATTTCAATAAATAATGATAAAATATTACCGCTTAAAGAAGGTGTTGCCACAATAGAGGTTTCATTAAAGGACCATGGTAATATAAAGACTTCAATTGAAGTGGAGGCTTATTCACCTAAGGTAAGTACTATTGAAATAAAAGTAAATGAAGAAGAGTTGCCACTAAAGGTTAAGGATAATACTACATTAAGCATTTTAACATTAGATGAAGATGGAGATGAGGTAAAAGACTCAAAAGTTATCTTTGAAAGTGATAATGAGAAGGTTGCAATAGTAAATGAAGGTGGAGTGGTCTTTGGAAAAAATGAAGGTTTTGTAAATATAAAAGCTTATGTTAAAGATAATGAGTCAGTTTCTACATCAATTAAAATTCAAGTTACTAAAAGCTTAGGATTAGATGAAATAACTAAAGATCAAGAAGCTTTGGTAAAAAAACAAATAGATGATCTTTTACTTCATTATAAAGAACAAGTTTCTGTTGAGGGGATAGCTTCTTTAGCTTTAAGTAAGTTTTCAGTAGATAAGAAAATTTATATAAGCAGAAACCTTGCAACTTGTTATGATTATGCCAAGGCATTATTTGCATTAAAAGGTTCCAATGGAGATTTTACAAACTATAATGGAAGAAATTTATTAGAAGAACTAGCATCATCTCAAGTTAAAGAAGGAGAAGATAAGGGGTTATTTATTAAAAATTACCTAGATAAAACTAACTTAGCTTATCAAAGCTATGCAGTATTAGCCTTAGATTTATGTGGCTGTAAATATGATAAGGATGCTGCTTTAGAAGGAATTATTAAATTGTATAAGAACGGAAAATATAATGTGAACTCCTTTAGTGATGCAGAAAGCAAAGCTGTATTCATAACTATGCTAGCTGGATGTAAAAGAACTAAAGAAATAGATAAAATTACAAAAGAAATAGTTACGGAATTTAAAAATGACTTCAACAATAATGTTGCTTTAAATAGCAGAATGGAACCTAGAGCTATAAGTATGGTAATTGAAGCTTTAGTTGCAAATAACATAAGTCCAATGGGAAAAAGTTTTACTAATAAAGAGGGTAAAAATTTAGTAGACAATTTATTAAAATATAGATCTACAAAATTAAAATATGAAGAGAAGATAGGTGGCTTTACCAATGGTAAAGGTGAAGTTACTTATGATGAAAGTACTTCTTATGGATTTACAGCGCTTACAGAGTTATATACTAAAAAATCTATCTTTGGAGTTAAATCCTCACTAGAAATGGAAGAGGAAGATCCACCAGTTATTACAATAGAAGGTATTAAAAATAATGAATTATATAGAGATGATGTAAATGTAAAAATAACTTCAACAAAGGGAAATAACTGGACTGCAACATTAAATGATAAACCTTTTAAAGGAGAAGAAATTTCTCACTCTGGAATTTATACTTTAGTAGTACAAGCTATTGATGAAAATGGAAATAAAAGCAGTGAAACTTTAAAATTTATAATTGATAAAAACCCTAAAAGTAATATTAGAGTAAGGATTGAAGGAAGAGATAAAATTTTACTTAATGAAGATGTTATGGTAGGAGATGGAATAGAAAACATTTTAGATTTATTAAAACTTTCTGTTGGTTGCGATGGTGTTGAAGGAAAAAGTAAAGGGGATTCAGGATATTTTGTAACATCAATATTAGGTACTGTTCAAGGAGATAACTATGGGTGGTGTTATGCTTTAGTTAAAGATAATACTATAAACATGCCTATGGTATCTATGGATAACTTTAAAGAGTTAAAAGATAAAGATGGAAATATGCAGTATGATGAATTAATATTTTTCATTGCTGATTATATTGATGCTAATATTATAACTAAACTTCCTAAACTAGAATATAGAATAAATGATGATAAGATTAATTTAAAATTATCTACTTCAGATGGAGTAGTAAAAAATAAACCTGTTATCATAAATAAAAAAGATTATACAACTGATGATAATGGTGAGATAAACTTAGAAAAGAAAACAATAAATGGTGATGTATTAGAAATTTATATTGGAGAAAGAGATGAAGAAAAAGGTGGTATATTAATAGTACCACTTAACTTTAAAATAACTCTAGAAAATACTAAAAAGATATTACCACAGCTTGAATATAAAGAAAATAAAAATGAAGTAACTTTAAAATTCTTTAGTAATGAAGGAGTTTTAAAAAATCAACTTGTAATGATAAATGGAGATAAGTATAAAACAGATGATAATGGTGAAATAACATTACAACAAAAAAACTTAAAGGATAGGACTTTAAAAATAGCATTGAGTGATGAAAAAATAATACTAACTAACTTTGATGTTAAGTTACAAAGTATTAAGGAAGAAGCAAAGGATGATAGTATAAAAGAGGAAGATTTGAATGAGAATAATACTAAAAACGAATCTTCCAAGGAAGAAGTTAATAATAGTGTAAGTTCTATTGAAAATAAAAAAGAAGAATCTAATAACAGTGTATCAGAATCTATTGAAAATAATGTTTCAAAGGATGAATTTATTACTGTAAAAGAAGAAAGTTCTTTACAAAATAATAGGGATAAAAATCCTATATATAATCAACTTTTAAGTATAGGGGAAATAACTACTGCAAATAAAATAGAAAATAAAACATCAAATGAAGTAAACAAATGGACGGATATAACTACTTCTAAAAAAGATGAAAATGATACTGAAAGTAAGAAAATCGAAGAGGAAACTAAAGAGAATAAAAGTGAAATTAAAAAAGAAAACACATCAGAAAAGAAAAAGGAAGATAAAAATGAAAGTGAATTAATAGCTAAAAACACTGATAAAATAAAAATTATAGCAGTTATAGTAGCATTTTTAATAATAGTAGCTGGAGTTTTAATAGTAAGGAAAAAAAAGTATAACTAAAGTTAAGTGAGCATTTACCATAGGTAAATGCTTATTTTTATTTTGTGTAATATAGATAGGTGATATAATTGTTATTGAGTTATTAAATACTGACTTTTTCATAAAAAATATTAATTATTTCAATACACTTTCCTTTAATTCTTTTAGCAATCAAGGTTTTAGAATATTCTACACGTATTATATTGACAAGAAGCTTTTTAATATAGCAATAAAGGAGGAGTATAAACATGAATTACTTAATCAAAAGTGTTTCAACGAAAGAAGAACTTGAGGAAGCTTTTAATTTATTTAAAAGGATTTTTATAGGTATGCCTGTGGTTGATAATCCAGAATATTCTTTTGAAAAATGGCAAGAGCGTATGAAAGATTACGGTGATTTGATGCTCTACGCAAGTATAGACAATCAAGTAATAGGTATTGTTTTTGGTAGAGTTAATGATAACTATAGTATTACAATGGGACCGGTGGCTGTGCATGAAGATTATAGAGGACTTGGAATAGCAAAAGAGATGGTTCCTCTACTTGAAGAACGAGCAGTTCAGCATGGAATTCATACTATTAATCTTGGTGCCGTTGAATCTGCAGAAAGGTTTTATAGCAAGCTAGGATATATAGGTTCATTATTAATACAGTCTCAAAGCCATAGAATAGAACAATTACTTTCATTAAATAATAATAGATATAAAGTTAAATTTACAAATATATATGAGGGCAAGGTTAATCAAGTATGCTTACAATTAAGGGAGCCAGATAGAGAGTTGCAGAAAGAATATGAGAAAACTTTTTTAGGGTGCTATACACAGATGATATATTCTAAAAATATTTAGACTAAATAATAAAATATTTAAATTATAAATTTTATTGACAACAATTAAAAATATAATATATAATTCAATTGTAAACTATAAAAATTAATTGGGTTTACAAAAGGAGTTGTTATTATGAAATTATCAACTAAGGATATAGTTATAAGTGGATTATTTGCAGCTATTACAGCTGTTTTAGCTCAGATTACAATACCTTTTCCAGGGGTTCCATTTACAATGCAAGTTTTTGCTGTAACTTTATCAGGGGTAGTACTTGGAGCTAAAAGAGGATTTTTATCACAGATTATATATGTATTATTAGGAGCAATAGGATTACCGGTTTTCGCTGGATTTAGTGGTGGTTTACCTATAATAGTAGGACCAACGGGAGGATTTATAATTACCTTTCCTATTATGGCACTTATTGTTGGATATGTTTCTTATAAATTTAAGGATATTAAGTATATTATGTCTACAATGCTAATTGCTATCATTATTAACTATACAGTAGGGGCAGCACAATATGCTTTGGTTGCTAATGTAGGATTTTTAAAAGCTCTGACTATATGTTGTTTACCTTTTGTAGTTGTAGATTTAATAAAAATTAGCTTAGCTACAGTTATAGGGTGTAATGTGAAAAAGAGAGTGAATTTATGTGTAATGAGATAATAAAACTTAGACCACATCATATGCTTTGCATGAAGGCATATGAAGGTAAAGGCTATAGTGAAGAATTTAATAACAACATGGAAATGACAATTAAAGCTCTAAGTAAAAATCCTAATCAAAAAATTAAGATAGTATCTTCTTTAGACAATATTTGTTCTAAATGCCCTAATAATATTGAAGGAAAAAGTTGTACAAGTCAAGCTCATATAGAAGAGCTTGATAGAAGAGTAGTTGAGAACTTTAATATAAATGAAGGGGAATATATTTATAGTGAAATAGCTAAAGAAATTTATGAAAATATGAATGAAGAGAAATTTGATGATATATGCAAGGATTGCGGATGGTATAATATTACCAACTGTAAAAGATTTCTATGTAGTAGATAATTCAAATATACAAAAAAAAGAGTAACTTTACCATTTTATAATTTTAGGTAATGCTAGAATTATAAGTGGTAAAGTTACTTTGTTTTATAAAGTTTAAATTTAAAATAAGAATAAAGGGTATGGGGATTAACTTATTTTATAACTTAAGAAGTTGGTTTCTTTACACTAGACTTTAGTTTACATATTCCTTGAGTCATAGTGCCCATTGGACAATAAATACACCAAGAACGAGGTTTAAATAAAATCGCGGTTACGATACCTAAAATTGTAGAGGTTACCATAACACTGAAGAACCCAAAGGCAAATTGAGCAACCCAGGGAGTAACTCCAGAAATCTCTGCAACATGCCAAGGAAGTCTAAAGGTCCAAAGTACTGTAATAACTTCTTTTAAAGTATTACTTCCTTTAAATACAAGGTAGGTATTAAAAATCATATTTCCAAACATGGTCATAAAGAAAATTAAGAAACCATACCTAAAATATTTTGATTTAAGAAATTTGGGCATAGGTTTGTTTCTTGAAAGCTTAAGATCTTTTCCTATAATGGTTAATAACTGACCTCTTCCACAGTATTTATTACAATAAACTTTACCACCACCAAAAATAGAAATAAGTAGTGGAATCAAGAAACATAACATTCCAAGCCAAGCGAATAATATATTAAATAACCCTAGAAATAAGTAAAGTGTAGACACTATCCACATATAATCCCAAGGACTTTTCTTTTTTTTCATATATAACCTCCAAATTTTAATATAAAATATACATAGTTAAGTTTAAATATTTAAATATATGAAAACTTAAATGTACATAAGTTGAATTATTTTTCTAATATTTCTATTATGGATGCAGGACACTCTTTGGCACATTTACCGCAGCCAACGCATTTAGAAGTATCAACTATTGCATTTATACCTCTATCTATTGTTATGGCATTAAAGGGGCATACCTTTACACAACAACCACAGGCAACGCAATAAGAAAGGTCTACTGAGGCACTTCGCTTTATTGCTTTATTTAACATAATTAGTCACTCCTTATAATAATGTTTATATCAGAGAATAATAAACTAGGTTTATGTATTCTTAGGTTTTCTATAGTTAGTAGTATATATAATAAGGGAAAAAAAGTATGTGACTTAATCACATAAAGTTATAGAACATTAAAAACCATATAAGAGATGTAGTATTTAAAATTTTATATTATAATAAATTATAAGAAAGTTTTACAATTAAGGTAGGTGATGTAATGGAACGAATTAAATCTTTATATAGAGAATATCCTATATTACAAAAATTAAATGTAAAGAGTAATGGAGTATTACAGGAAAAATTGATTTTAAGGAAGGTTTCTTCACAGGAGTATTTAAAAACAGCAGATAGTCCTTGTATGGGAATACCATTTATTATAAAGGGGCAGGTTAGAATTTTTAGGATTAACCAAAAGGGGGAGGAAACTAATTTATATAATATAGGTAAGGGTGAATTGTGTCATGAAACTTTAAGTTGTATTATACAGTGTATACCACTGAATATTTTTGCTCAAGCAACTCAAGATTCAGAGCTATTTATGGTGCCTATGGATATCTTTGATAAGCTTTTTTTACAGGATGTTGAGTTTTTAAAATATCTGTATATGAGTTTACACAATAAGTTTAAATTAATAGTAGATTCTAAGGAAGAAATAATACACGAGTCAATTGAAGAAAGACTTATAAAAAATTTAAAAACTAAAAATTCAAAGATAATTTATGCAACTCATGAGGAATTGTCATTAGAAATAGGTACATCAAGAGAGGTTGTAAGTAGAAAGTTAAAGAGCTTAGAAAAGGAAGGTAAATTAAAGTTAAGTAGAGGAAAAATAGAAGTTTTAACATAAGAGATTAGGTTTCATACTTAAATCTCTTATTTTTTATATATGTTTAGAATTTAGGAATCAATTCATTTAAGGTACTTGAAACATATTAAAGAAAAAAATGATATAAGGGAGTGATAAAGATGGAAGCAATTAAAGTGAAGGATTTAACGAAAAAGTATGGAAGTAGCAGAGGTATTACTGATGTAAATTTGTCAGTAGAGGAAGGTGAAATTTTTGGGTTTATTGGTCCTAATGGTGCAGGAAAATCTACTACTATAAAAACCTTATTAAATTTTATCTTTCCAAGTTCAGGACATGGAGAAATTTTAGGCTATGATATTGTAGGGCAAAGTAGTGAAATAAAAAAGAATGTAACCTATGTACCAAGTGATGTAAGGTATTATAGCGAATCTAAGGTTAAGGATATAATCAAGTATGCTGAGTCTTTTTTTAATAATGTGGATAAAAAGTATGTAGAAGAAATATGTAATGAATTGGAAATAGAGATGGATAAAAAGATGGGTGAGCTAAGTCTTGGAAATAAGAAAAAGGTTGCTATAGTACAAGCTTTAATAAGTAAACCTAAAGTTATAATTTTAGATGAGCCTACCAATGGTTTAGATCCACTAGTACAGCAAAAGCTTTTTAAAATACTACTAAGAGAAAGAGAAAAAGGTACTACCATATTTCTATCTTCTCACAATTTAGTTGAAGTTGAGAATTTTTGTGATAGAGTTGCTATAATCAAGGATGGAAAAATTGTAGATATAATTACCTTAAGTGAGGTACGTAAAAATCTAGGAAAGAGAATAACTATTGAAAGTAAGGAAATAAACAAAGAGAAAGTAAGATTAATAAGCAGAGAAATATTAAAAGAGGATGAGAAGGAGATAGTTTTTATATATGATAAAGACATTAATGAATTGATAGAATTCTTATTTAAATTTAAGGTTGATAGGTTGCTTATTGAAGAAATAAGACTAGAAGATTCCTTCTTAGATTATTATAAAAGTGGAGAGGTGAAATAAGATGAATATCTTTAAGTTTGAATTTAGAAGAGGCTTAAAAACTATGGTTTATTGGACTGTATCTACAGTATCTATAATTGCTATGTTCATGGCACTTTTTCCAAGTATGAGTGGAATGAAAGATATAATATCTACGGAAATAAATAGCATACCACCAGCACTTTTAGAGGCATTAAACTTCTCAGAAGCTGTTGATTTCAGCAATATATTTGATTATTCAGCTTATTGTTTTCAGTATATTGCAATGGCATTTGCTATGTATGGAGGAATATTAGGTGTTAGCTCCCTTATAAGAGAAGAAGGAGAAGGAACTATAGAATTTTTATATTCAAAGCCAGTATCAAGAGAAAAGATATTATGGAGTAAGGTTTTTTCCTCTACAATACTATTTTTAATATATTCAGTTTTTGTTTCTCTTACAACTATATTAATGAGTATGGTAGTAAAAAATGAGGGTATAGAGATATCTGAACTATTAAGAAATATGGGAAATATATTTTTAGGTATCACTTTACTTGGATATATATTTATGGCCATTGGAGTAATAATATCTTCAGCTTTGAAAAAGGAAAAGGGAGCTACATCTATGATAGTTGGATTATTCTTTTCAACTTATATAATAGGTATAGCTTCTAAACTTAAAGAAAGTTTAGATTGGATGAAATATATATCTCCATATGAATGGGTTGTACCAGCTAATATAATTAAGGATGGCATAGAAGGAAAATTCATTATTATAGGAGTTGTAATAATTATAATTTCACTTCTTATAGCTAACTATGTATATAAGAAAAAGGATTTAAATATCAACTAAGAATAATAGAAGCTTAAATAAAAAATATATATTAGAATAAATTTTATTACTAATATTTAGAACTCTGTTTGCTTATTTAATAAAAGATAAATTTATCTTTTAATCATTTTTAAAAATCACACTTAATAGTATATTATATAGTATTCTAATTAAGGAATGAGAGATATGGAATTTGATTATAAACAGGAATATAGTAAGGCTGAAAATGAATTTATTAAAACAGCAGAGAAGTATGATGTATATGTGCTTATATATGGACAAGAGTATCCTGATGCATTGAGTAAGATAAATAGTATCCCTGAAACTTCAGCTATAATTGTACAGGATACAATTGTATTAATATATACTAAGACTTCACGATTGAGAGAAGTATCTAAGTATTTAAAGAGTGTATCAGTAACGCAAATGGAGTCTATTTATACACTAATGGGAAGTCCAGTAGAAGAAAGTAAAGCTTATGTTATGCATAATAAGCCATATTTATATTTAAGGGGTAAGGGAGTTCTTGTCGGAGTAATAGATACTGGAATAGATTATTTAAATAAAGAGTTTCAGTATGAGGATGGAAGTACTAGGATAGTAAGAATATTAGATCAAACAATACAAGGTGATAAGCCAATATATGATTTGAAATTAGGTACGGAATTTAATGATAAAGAAATTAATGAAGCTATAGCAGCAAATCAACGAGGGGAAGATCCATATAAGATAGTACCAAGCAAGGATGAGTTAGGACATGGTACTGCTATGGCTGGCATTATAGGTGCAAGGGGAGCTCAAAGTTATGATAATCAAAATATAACTGGAGCAGCACCGGGGTGTGAATTTATAGTTGCCAAATTAAAACCAGCATCTAAATTAAAATTAGATTTAGCAGGAGTAAAGAGAAATGTAGCTGATGCTTACTCTCCAGAATATATATTGGCGGCTTTAAGATATATAGTTAGGGTTTCAGAGGAGTTAAAAAGACCTATAGTTATATATCTACCTCTAGGAACTTGTATAGCTAATAGAGAAGGTCAGAATATGCTAGAGCTATATATGGATTACTTAGTTGGAAGAAAAGGAACTATAATTGTAACTGGTGCAGGTAATCAAGGAATGGATGAAAATCATGCGCAGGGAAGGATTGAGAAAAGTGGAGCAAATGCCACCTTAGAGCTTAAGGTGGATAAGGATCAAGGAGACCTATTTTTTAACATACATTACAAGGTTCCAGACAAATATTCTTTAATAATAGTTTCTCCTAGTGGGCAAGTGGTACAAGAGTCCAATCCTAAATCCTTAGAAAAGGAAATAAAATTTATATATGAAGGCACTAAGATTCAAGTTTTTTTTGAAGAACCACGATCTACAATAAAAATAAAATGTTTTAATATAGTAGAAGGAATTTGGAAATTTGTTTTAGTTGGTAATGATATAATCGATGGAAGGTACTGGGCGTATCTTCCCCAAAGAAAGTTATTGGCTCCAGGAACTAAATTTTTAAATTCATCAACGGAATCTACTATAACTGTACCTAATAAATCTGCATCACTAATGGTATGCTCTTATTATAATCAAAGCAATGAGTCTATAGTTGCAACTTCAGGAAAAGGGTATACTATTTTTGGGGATATTGTACCTCAAGTTACTGCTGCAGGAATTAATGCTTTAGTATTAAAACCTGGTGGGGGTACAGCAATATTTTCGGGGGCATCTGTGGCAGCAGCTGTACTTGCAGGGGCTTTAGCATTGATATTTGAGTGGGCTATAGTAAAGGAAAATATACCAGGAATATATGCATATGATATAAAGACCTTAGTTATACAAGGTGCTAGGCGCCCTAAAGCATATAAGTTCCCTAATATTGATTGGGGATATGGTATACTGGATATTGAAGGTATATTTAATAGTTTGAGAAGCCTAGAAGATACTAATATGGGGAATAGAAATATTATTGATGAACTGTGTATTGAATATAAGTTAGAAAAAACATATATAAGAATACCAAAGACAATATTTAATTTTGAATAGTATATTTTGAAATTAAGAAGCTTTTAAAATTATTAAGAGTAAAGTTCAGTGAATATAATAAAAGTCTGATTAGCACGTAATATATAGTGTGTCATATTAACAAAGTCTAGCAAAGAAATTTGCTGGACTTTAATTTTTCATAGATTTAAGGTGAAGATATACATAAAAAAATACATGAAAAATAAAGACTTAACGGTTTCTTATAATCACTTTTTTAGTAACTATTATTCTTTAATACACTGTCCAAAGTCCTAATTGTCTAATAATTATATATTGTATTTTATAAATAAAAAGTAAACCAAGTAGGTGTTCAAGAACAGGTATTAATATAGTTTATAAAAGTTATATACAATAATATAATTCTATAGTTTTAATAGATACTTTAGAATATTAAAGCTACATCATATTAAGGTTTTTTAATTCTATAAAATATGAATGAAGTTTATTTAATGCAAGATATATATTATGAATAGGTAATATAGTAAATAAAAGAAATATAGAGAAATATTAAGTAAGTATTAAATAAATTCTTTTAATAAGGAAATTGTTAGTTGAAAACAGTTATCATTTATTATACTATAAGATAGTGATAATTAATATCAAGTGATATTTTCATTCAATTAAAAGGAGACAAGTACTTATGATGATTAATAAGAGGCTAATTAGCTTATGTAAAGATTCTAAAAAATATATAGGCCTTACAGTGTTAGTTAGTTGGATTTCGATTTTATGTAATATAATAACTGTTCTTTTAATAGGACAATTTATTAATAAGATTTATTTAGGAGAAAGATTAATTTTAAATGATAATGCATCTTTTATAAAGGCAATGATGCAGTTTAAGGTTACGGAGAATATATCCTTATTTGCAGCGATGTTAATAATAATAGTTTTATTAATAGCTAGATTTTTAAGTAATATTTTATATGGTAAATTTTCGTATTTAGCTTCAGCAGAAGCAAGAGTTACATTAAGAGAGCTTATTTATAAAAAGTTATTAAGATTAGGTACAGGCTATACTAATGTTGAAAGTACATCTTCTATTGTACAGGTAACAGTAGAGGGAGTGGAAGCATTAGAAGTTTACTTTGGAAAATACCTTCCACAGTTTTTCTATTCAATGATTGCACCTATAACTTTATTTGCAGTTTTAAGTTTTATATCTTTTAAAGCTGCTTTGGTATTTATATTATGTGTTCCATTAATTCCATTATCAATAGTTGCAATTATGAAAATTGCTAAAAGAATACTTAAGGATTATTGGAAAACCTATTCAAATCTAGGTGATGTTTTTTTAGAAAATCTTCAGGGATTAACCACGTTAAAGGTTTTTAATAGAGATGAAGAAAAGCATGAAAAAATGAATGTTCAAGCAGAAAGCTTTAGAAAAATAACAATGAAGGTTTTAAGTATGCAGCTTAATTCTATAAATATTATGGATTTAATAGCCTTTGGTGGTGCTGCCCTAGGTACTATAGTAGCCTTAATTCAGTTTAAGAATGGAGAAATTCTAATTGGAAGTTTATTAGTTATAATATTATTATCCTCAGAATTCTTTATCCCCCTAAGATTGCTAGGATCATTTTTCCACATAGCAATGAATGGTATGGCTGCTTCAGATAGAATTTTTGCTTTATTAGATACTGAAGAAAGAGAAAAAGAAGTTATAAAAGTTAATGATGAGGACTTATGTAACACTTCAATAAGTTTAAATGATGTGAGTTTTAGTTATGATGGAGAAAGAGAGGTTCTTCATAATATAAACATGGAAATAAAATCAGGTGGCTTAGTTGCTGTAGTTGGAGAAAGTGGTAGTGGTAAAAGTACTGTTGCATCACTTATTTTAAACAATTACAAAGTAACAAAGGGAGAGATAAAACTTAATAATATTAATATTGAGAAGTTATCTTTGGAGAACATATATGGTAAGATTTCTTTAGTTTCTACTAATAGTTATATTTTTAATGGAACTATCTTAGAAAATCTTTTAATGGGAAATTTAAATGCTTCAAAAGATGAAATAGAAGAGGCATTAAAAACAGCTAGATTATATGATTTCATAAATTCCTTAGATTCAGGATTAGATACTAATGTTGGAGAGGGTGGAAGCTTGCTTTCAGGTGGTCAGAAGCAAAGATTAGCTTTAGCAAGAGCCATTTTATCTAATAGAGAAGTTATAATATTTGATGAGGCTACTTCTAATATAGATGTAGAAAGTGAAGAAGACATATGGAAGGCTATTTATGAAATAGCTACTAATAAGACCGTATTAGTTATTTCCCATAGACTTGCTAATGTTGTTGATGCTAATAATATTTATGTTATGAAAAAAGGACATATAGTTGAAAATGGTAATCACCAAGAGCTAATAAATAAAAAGGGTGAATACTACAATATGGTAAATAAACAAAATGAACTAGAAATGATAAGAGAGGTGTGTTAATAATGGAGAGAAAATCTGGATTTCAGATAATGAAAAGATTAATATTAGAGCTAAAACCATTAACACCTTTTATGATAATAACAATAGTAATGGGAGTATTAGGATTTTTAGCAGCAATATCTATAGCTACCTTTGGAGCTGTAGCAATTGGAACTTTAATTGGAGAAATAAGCTTTATAAGCTTTAAGACTTCTTTAATAGTAATGGGAGTTTGTGCAGTTTTAAGAGGACTACTTAGATATTGTGAACAATTATCAGGACATTATATAGCTTTTAAAATATTAGTTATATTAAGAGATAAAATATTTACAGCTTTAAGAAGATTAGCACCAGCTAAATTGGAAGGTAAGGGAAAAGGAAATTTAATTTCTTTAATAACTTCTGATATAGAGCTTTTAGAAGTTTTTTATGCTCATACAGTAGCACCAATTAGTATTGCGGTTTTAACTAATTTAATAATAGCTGTAATATTATTCACTATAAATCCATTGTTTGGAATTATAGGGGCAGCATTCTTCTTAATGGTGGGATTTATTATACCTTATGCATCTTCATCTAGTGTTAAGGAAGAAGGAGTTAGATATAGAAATATATTTGGTGAAAGTAATTCCTATATTTTAGATTCCTTAAGAGGACTTAAAGAGGTTCTATTATTTAAGAATGGAGAAGAACGTCTAAAAACTTTAAATCAAAACTCTAAAAAATTAAATGATAGCTTAAGTAAGATAAAAAATCATGAGGGAATTATAAGAGCTGTAACTGATTTTACTATTATGATAGCAATTTTAAGTTTTGTAGTTATAGCATTTGCATTATATTCAGCTGGAACTATATCTTTTATTGAAGGAATTATAGCTATAGTAATAATTGCTTCATCCTTTGGACCAGTAGTAGCTTTAAGTAATCTATCAAACAATTTACTTCATACTTTTGCTTGTGCAGAGAGAATTTTTGGTTTATTAGATGAAAAGCCTTATGTTGAAGAGGTTATAGGTGATTATAAAATTAAAGAAAATGACATAGCTTATGAGGATGTAAGTTTTACATATCCAAACAGAGAAGAAAGTGTTTTTGAGAACATATCTGTGGATATTAAAAAGGGTGAAAAAGTAGCCTTAATAGGGGAAAGTGGTATAGGAAAGAGCACATTTATTAAGTTACTTATGAGATTCTGGGATGTAAGTAGCGGAAAGATTAAGATAGATAACAAGGCCCTTAAGGAAATACCAACAAGTGATTTAAGAGATAATCAAATTTTAGTTAGTCAAGAGACTTACCTTTTCAATGATTCTATTGAAGAGAATATTAAGATAGGTAATAAAAATGCTACGAAAGATGAAATTATAGAAGCAGCTAAAAAGGCATCTATACATGAATTTATTAAAACACTTCCAAAGGGATATGAAACTAAGGTAGGAGAGCTTGGTGGTAACTTATCTTCAGGAGAAAAACAAAGAATAGGATTAGCAAGAGCATTTCTAAGTAATGGAGAAGTCTTGATTTTAGATGAACCTACAAGCAACTTAGATACTTTAAACGAAGGAGAAATATTAAAAGCCATTAAAGAGAACTGTGAAGATAAAACGATAATACTTATTTCACATAGAAAGTCTACAACAGCTGTATGTGAAAAGGTTTATAAATTAGAAAACAAAACATTAGTAAGTGCATAAAATATAATTAAATACATTAAATGAGAAATTAATAGTAGATTTAAAGAGGGTTATTAGTTAAAATCAATAACCCTCTATTTAAAAAAAGATAAATGATAATGATTATCTTTTGCTTTTAGGAGGATACTATGAATAAGGTAGAAAGAGAAAAGAAAACCATAGCACTTATGATAAATATATATTGTAAGAAAAAACATAAAAGTAAAGATAACTTATGTGAAGAGTGTCAGGAGTTATTAAATTATGCAAATACAAGATTAAGCAATTGTAAGTTTGGAGAGCAAAAGACTACTTGTGGCAAATGTCCAATTCATTGTTATAAAAAGGATATGAGAAATAAAGTAAAAGAAGTAATGAAGTTCTCAGGTCCAAGATTAATTTTATATAATCCTATAGAAGTTATAAGGCATTTATTTTATTGATATCTTATTTTTAGTATTAATAAAACTTATACAAAGGTATATTTTTAGTCAATGAAAAGGTCTTAAAAAGGTATATATTTATTTTAAAAAAGAGGTTTAAGTATAAAAATATCATCATGAAAGCTTAAAAGTAAATATTTTTTATTAAATAAATTACATCTATACTTAGCTATAAGAAGCATAATATAGGGCAATTAGAAATAATGTGGGCTTATAAAACAAGATTTATATTAAGTAAATTTACACAATAAAAATTAAATTTAAAGAAGTTAAATAATAGTATTACTTAAAAGGAGAGGTTTAAATATGGGGAAAATAAGTAGAATAATATATCTTATAGTAGGGTTTATAGCCTTTGGATTAGGGGCTATAGGAGTAATCTTACCAGTGTTGCCAACAACACCATTTTTATTATTAGCATCATTTTGTTTTGTTAGAGGATCAGAGAAATTTGATGCATGGTTCAAGGGTACAAAGGTTTATAAAAAGCATTTAGAGAGTTTTGCTAAAGAAAAGGCAATGACTTTAAAACAAAAGATAGTTATTTTATTATTTGCTGATACTATGATGGCTTTTCCTTTAATTATCATAGATAATTTACATGTTAAATTAATGCTTATAGCTACAATATTATTTAAATTATATTATTTTACTTTTAGAATTAAAACAATAAAAATTAAAGCAGAAACAAATTAAAATAGTCTAAAAATAATAAAACAAATATAAGATAAGAGTTTTAAAGAACGAAGGAGAAGTTATGTCTAGAATATCGTCAATGTTTTTTATGGCATCATTATTAGTTTATTACATTCCGAAGCTAATGAAAAAACAAAGTAAAAGTTTTATAAAGGCTCATATAACTTTAGGAGCTTTATCTTTCATAGCTATGGCTTCTGAAATGCTTATGAATTTTGGAAATGCAGAGTTTTTTAAATATGTAGGATTTTCTATATTACTAGGAATTATAGTAATTACAGGAGCATTAATTAAGAAAAATAGAAAATTATATGGAAAATTACATGGACTAGCTACCATATCATTTTTTATTTACTTATTTTTTATTATTAATGCCGCTATATAATAATATATATAAGTTTTTTTAGAATAAATTCAATGATTAATATAAATGTAGAATATTAATTAGAACCTATATATAAGAAGTTAAAAGTTCTAAATTAAAAGGAAAGTTTCATTATTATACTGAAGCTTTCCTTTTAATTTAATTATTTTTCCATTCGTCTTTTAGAATTCCCATTATTATTTTATCATGAAATTTACCATCTCTATAGGAAGCTTGTCTCATTACACCTTCCTGCTTAAAGTTAGCTTTAGTATATGCTTTTACAGCTCCAATATTTTCATTTGATACAGTAAGCATTATTCGATTAAGATTTAAATTTTCAAATCCATACTTAATAATTTCTTTAGTTACGTAAGTTCCAATACCCTTATTATGATAGTCTTTATCTCCTATAAATATAAAATACTCTCCAGATAGATTAGTTTTACTGAGATTACAAATTCCTGCATAGCCAATAAGATTTCCAGTGGAATTATCAAAGATGGCTTTGTTATATGTAGAATTATCTAATAAAATATTATCAAACCAAAGTGATATATCTTCATGAGTTTTCATATTCTGAAATATGGATAAAGAATAACGTATGACATCTTGATCTCTTAACCAGCTAAAAAAGTAAGTTTTATCCTGGTTTTTTAAACTTCTTAATTTAATATCCATGTAGCTTTCTCCTTAAACCTTAAAAATTTAATAATTATCTGTAGAGTAATAAAGCATAATGAAGTTATGCAAAAATTATATTTTTAGGCTATGTTTAAGAATAATGTTTATTATAATAAATATTTAAATAGTATTAAATAAACACATATTTAAATTATTTTATCATAGTGTTGACGGGTTTTAATAAATATTTTCTAACAGTATTCCAATTTCCTTTATACTCTTCCAAAATCAGACTCATACACCCAATTTCTAAATGTAGTTCATTATCATCCCATCTATCACCAATACCTGCAACTATATCGTATTTTTTTGAAAGTGCATTTGCTATTTTCAGTCTATCTTCTTGTTTTTCCGATAAGTAAATTTGGCCATTGGGGAAACCAGTTCTTATTAACCATTCTAAAGTAACTTCTTTCATTTGCTCAGGACGTGCTCCAATATAAATAATATTAAAGTGTTCATGCAATTCATTTAAACATTCAACACTACCAATAACAGAAATGTCATTTAAAATATTCTCAACTTGATTAAAATGAGATGTACCATAAAGCTGTAATCTATGTCTATCATCACAAATTGTACCATCAATAAAGACCAAAATTGTGTTCATCAGATATTCCTCAACTTTCATTAACATAAATTATATATAATATGCATTTGTTTGATTATACCTAATATTAAGTTTATTTACAATGTTTTACATAGAATATACATAGATTGCTTCTTTTATCCTAAAATTTTTTAGTTTTGTGTTTGTATGATAGGTGTAAGATTAAACTAGTAGGTTTTTGATTTTTATAGTGCTTTTCTCTGTATCAAAGATTTCAATCCATTTAAACCAATACATATAGTTAGCAATATATTTAGTTATAACACCACCAACACTTCTTTAAGATAATGTAGTATTTCCTCTTGTCCTTCTGTCCATAAATTCTCTATATAATTCTTTACTGACTCTACAGTTAGTATAATAAGATCTTCATTAGTAGTCAAATTTAAATAATGTTCTTTAATAGGGACTAAATTTATTATACATTTACATGGGTTATAATTACATTTTGAATAAATTAAAGGAAAAAAGAAGTGGATTGGTATATAATTAAAGAAAAAAGAATGAGAAGGGATAAAATGAGCAAAAGTGAAAAAGCAATAGTAACAGTTTTATGTATGGTATATAAAGATGATAAGATATTACTTCAAGATAGGATTAAAAAAGATTGGTGTGGGCTTACTTTTCCAGGAGGTAAAGTAGAGAAAGAAGAATCCTTTGTTCAAGCTGTTATTCGCGAAGTACATGAGGAAACAGGACTTACTATAAGTGAACCTAAATTATGTGGAGTAAAGCAATTTCAAACAGATGAAGATGAAAGGTATATTGTATTTCTATTCAAGACAGATAAATTTGAAGGTACTTTAATTTCTTCTGATGAAGGAGAAATGAAATGGATTAATAGAGCTTCATTAGATAAGTGTAATTTAGTGGATGATTTTAAGGAGCTACTACAGGTCTTTGATTCAGAGTCTTATAATGAGTTTATGTATGAACGTAAAAAGTCGGGTGATGATTGGATAATAAAATTATACTGATTTCAATACTTATAATATATAAAAGGGAACTTATAAAAGGTGAATTGGGGAGAAGGATAATGAAAAGAATATTTTACTATTTGTGCAATAGCTATGAAGAACTAGCAGTACATAGTCCGGAAGAATTATGGTCTAAATATGAAGGAAATAAACTAAAAAATATAAGTAATGAAACTAAAAAATCAAATAATGTGGAATGCATAAGTGCTTATTCACAGGATTATATATATTTTTTATTAAAATGTAAGCAAGAAAAAATAATAAATAGAGATAGAGCTTATCAAAATGGGGATGGGTTTCATTTTGTAATAGCTAAACCACAAAATGATGGAATGGCTTCTCATGAGTTCTATGTTATAGGGGTTTCACCTTTAAATGATAATGATAGAAGGATTATAACATGGTATAAAGATATTAATATAGACTTTAAAGTATTAAGAGATAGTGAAATAGAGTATAAGATATTGAATGGATATACTTATTTTACAGTTAAGATTAATTGGAAGGATATAGAACCTTATAAACCTTATATTTATGGAAATTATGGATTTAACATAAGCTATGTACAAGCTGTAAGAGATGAGAAAGAAGTATTTATATTAAAAGATGATGAGGGAATTCAGGAAGAGGAGTCTTTGAGAGAATATGAAATATTTGAGTTCGAATATCCAAACTCAGATTTTTTTATTATAGATGTTGATAAGTGTAATCTAAAAGTTGGAGAATTTTTAAATGTTATTATTTCTAAATTTAGTTTAAATAAAGAAGAAGCAAAATTAAAGTTATATATTAATGATAAAGAACTAAAAGAGGAAAATATTACTTTTGTAAATGGAATTAATAAAATAGAAATACCTATTAGGGATTATGAATTTAATAAAGGAAAAAATAAAATAAAGATATTAATAAAATTGCAGGAAATGGAGAAACGTAAAGATTTTAATATTACTTTATATGATGAAGAGGAACTTCATTTTATAAAATCTAAAATAGACACGTTAAAGAGTAAGACATCAAGTAATTCTTTTATAAAAGAAAGTTTAACTTCTATAGAGTTTTATTATAAAGAGTTAAAAGATAAAATTAGAAAACTTAAAAGTTATGAGGAATTTAACGAAATAGAAAAGTCTAAAGAAATACTTTATAAAAGTATAGAAGAGATGGAGAAGGGAAATGATTTATTCAAAGTAGGGTATAAATTAAGATTAGGATTCAGAGCTAATGTAGATAGTACATTACAAGCATATTCACTATATATACCAAGTAGTTGCAAAGATAATAGGATAATTGGATTAATGGTATGTTTACATGGTAGTGGTAGTGATGATATATCTGTTTTAAGTAATGAATTATATTTAAAGATAGCAGAGGAGAAGAGGATAATATTACTTGCACCTTTAGCCAGAGGAAAATCTAATTGCTATTGTCCTGTAGAAGCAATAGAAGATACTATTGATATTACAAAACGAATAAAGAAACTATTTAATTTAGAGAATAAGATTACTATATTACAAGGGTTTTCAATGGGAGGATATGGAGCTTTAAGAATATTTGATTATAAAAAAGAAATATTTCAGGGAGTAGCTATATTTTCAGGACATTATGATCTAGGAAAAGAGTTTGGTTTTATAGATGCTAAAAATTATATAGAAGATAACAATATCAAAGCATTTGAATATGCAAATATGATTATTTATCATGGTGAAGAGGATTTAAATTGTAATTATAATGAAGTTCAAAAATTTATAGATAAATTAAAAAATGTAAATTTAAGATTAGAGGTTAAGATTTCTAAGTGCGGACATAAGTCATTAACAGAGGAGTGGTATAATAGCTTCAAAAGTTGGATAGAAACAATAGATAAAGATATAATTTTAGAAACTAATAGATTGATATTAAGAAATTTTAAAGATGATGATTTAGATATATTATGTGAATATAGGAATGATATTAATTGTTCAAGATATCAATCATGGAGCAATACATCAAGAGAATATCTAAGAAACTTTATAAAAAATGAAAAAGTAAAAACATTAAATTCAAGTAGAATTCAATTAGCTATAGCTAATAAGAATACAAAAGAACTTTTAGGCGATATATACATTGCTTTTAAAAACAAAACAATAACATTAGGATATACAATATCAACTAAAAATCAAAGAAGAGGATATGCTTATGAAATACTGCAAGGATCAATAGAATATCTCTTTAATATATTTCCCGAATATGAAATTGTATGTATGGTTCATCCAGAAAATAAAGCAAGTAAGAATTTACTAAAGAAACTTGATTTTAAAAATGAAGGTTATGAAGAACAAATTAATAGCATAATTTACTCTATGAAAAGATAGTAGTATAAAGTGGTTTTTGATATGGTAAAAACAATAAAATATCTATATGAAATTAAATGTAAATCTAAAAGTTATATAAGAGAATATATTATATAATCTCTTATATAACTTTTAAATTAAGTATATTCTATATTTAATTTAAATAAGTCTATGAGAAATTTACCGTTGTAAGTTTAAACATTAGAAGTACACTTATTTACTTAGTACAGCAGTTTTTTTATAATTTTGGTAATGCTCTACATAATGGGGATTGCACTCCCATAGTTCATCAGCTTTTACTTTCCATTTACATGAATAAGCCTTACACTTTGAACAAAGATTTTCTACAGATTCTGGTGATTGCAAGTCAGTTGATTTTGCACCTGTTTCTTTTACCATCCTCTCTAAAATTTCAGGGTTTTCTAACATAGGGCAAGGACGTAGATGATTAGAATTAAAAGGTTGATTATTGTGATAAGCCATAAATAATGGCTGCTTTAATGCTTCTAATAAGGTTACATCCTTAATGTTGGCACTGGAGTAATGAATAAACACGCAAGGTTCTACATCACCATTAGCATTTATATGAAGATAATTCCTACCACCAGCAATACAACCACCTACAAATTCACCATCATTTTGAAAATCCATTACAAATATAGGTTTTCCACCTTCGTTACCACGAATTTCACGTATTCTGTGGTACATATATTCACGTTGATCTATAGTTGGAATTAAGTCTACATTAGCAGAGCTTCCTACAGGCATATAATTAAAATACCAACTAAAGCGGCAACCTTTATCAATAATCATATCTAAAAATTCATCAGAAGTTACAGTTTCAACGTTAGCTCTAGTATAACAAATAGAAGTACCAAAGATTAATCCATGTTTTTTGAGCTTGTCCATAGCGTCTAGAACCTTTTTAAATATACCATTACCTCTACGTCCATCATTTACTTCTTCAAAGCCTTCTAAGCTAATAGATAAAGATAAATTACCTACTCTAACTATTTCTTCACAGAAATCATCATCAACTAAGGTACCGTTTGTAAAGGCATGAAAAGCACATTCTTTATGTTTTTCACATAAACGTATAATATCTTCCTTACATAAAAGTGGCTCACCACCAGTGTACATATAAAAATATATTCCTAATTTCTTGCCTTGAGTTATTATGTCATCCAATAATTCATAAGATAATCTTAAGTTATGACCATATTCAGCTGCCCAACATCCCTTACACTTTAAGTTACAAGCACTTGTAGGATCTAATAATATAACCCAGGGAATATTACAGTGATGTTCTTCTCTTTTTTCTCTAATAGTTTTGGTACCAATATAAGAGGCTTGAAACCCTAAATTAAGAGCAGTAACTTTAGCTACATTAGGATGAAGCTCATCTAGAAGCTTATTAACATATTGCATCCATTTGCAGTTTTCATTTTCAATAGTTTTTCTAGTGTTTTCATAACTTTCCTTTAAGAATATATCACCAGCTATTTTTTCAGTGATATCCACAAGCTTTAATAAGTTTTTTTGTCTGTCTTTATTTATATATTTTAGTACACCATCAATTCCCTTACTAAGAGCTAATCTTTCCATTTTAGTTGTAATTGTCATAGGCTATACCCCCTTGTAAATTTATAATATAATTTTAAATGCAGTTACACTTAGTAAAATACCACCTAATAAGCAAAGCTTTTTACTATAGTAAAATCCATTCCAATATCCATACCATAATCCTAAAATTGCAGCTAAAGTTGAACAAATTAAAACACATAAAATATCATAGACTGTATCAGGATTGAAATAATAAATGCCCATACCAATAATAAAGGCTTCTAAACTTGTACGAATGGCTATAATGGTACAGGTTTTTAAAGAAATGGCTTCTTGCCTTTTTTCTTCAAAATTTATTTCAGAGAATATCCTATGCAACATTTTAAACCCTAAAACAAATAAAGATGCAAAGGCTAAATATTTATAAATCTCACTTATAATAGTCATAGAAGTTAATTCTTCTATTATTAGAGATAGTCCAATACCTAGAACAACCATAAGAATTTGTACCAATCCAAAGATAAGTCCCATAAGAGTGGTTTTTGTATTTTTCAAGTTAACTTGTGTAGCACCCATTTTTAAAGTTGTATGAAACACATGAATAGATAATCCAATGGAAGCAAGTAATACAGTTAATATATTCAAATCTTTACCACCTTTAAAAATAATTAATTATTATTATAAATAACTTTACTTAAATATAAAAAAAAAGACTGAATCTTAGAATATCCAATCTTTGTTAATTGTTATTTAAATATATACAAAACAATAGAAATGTAGTTTTAATATTACAAATATAAGCTTTTGTATATTCTTTTTAATGTTTTTTTATAAAGTCATCTACAGATTTAGAAGCAAGGTCTAAGTATATGTTAGCCACTTCTTTAGCAGGGACTCTCATTCCATCTTCAATCCAGCTTATAATAATAAAGGTAATTCCATTAGCATAGTATTTTGATAAGTTCTCAGGAGTAATTAAAATGCTATGAATTTTACTTTCATCTAAGTTGAACTTGAAAATATTTAATAATAATTCATAGAATGTTTTATATAAGATACCCTCAAAGGAATTTTGACCTTTAATTCTTATGGCTTTAATATAAAATTCCTTATCTTGCTCCATTTTCGCAAGCATTAAAAGAATAGCTTCTTGTATCATATTTTCCTCTATTAGGGTCTTAATGTGAGTAATGATGTCATTATAGAAAATCCATTCTATTAACTCATATTTATCAGAGAAATGATTATAAAAAGTAGGGCGAATAAGTCCAACTGCATCTGTTATATTTTTTATTGTTATTTTTTCAAAGGCAATGTGTTGCATAAGTTGTTTTAGACTTTCTGCCAAGAGTTTATTCGTAGTTTCTTTTTTATTCTCCATAATCTTCTCCTCGCTAGTAATAAGTAATATATAAGGTTTAATTCATATTCTACATATGCTCTAATATCTAAATTTCAACTATAAGAATAACTAAATTTAAATATAGTACATGTTATTTATTAGAAAAAATATATATTTAAATTATATTATAGAACATTTTAAAGAAAAATGAAATGAACATATAAATAAGTTATAATTAACTAAGACATACTATAATTATAGGTTTATTCAAAATTTATTAGGAAGATTAAATATGAACTTAAATAGTTTTAAGGGAGTAGGATATTTATGGATATATATACAATAGGACATTCAAACTATCCTATGGAAAGATTAATAGATATGCTAAGACACCATAATATTAATTGCGTTGTAGATATTAGAGGAACACCTTATTCTAAATATAATGTGCAATATGATAGGGAAGACTTTAGAGAAACTTTAATAAGGTTAGGATTTACTTATATTTATATGGGAAAAGAATTTGCAGCTAATAGAATAAATAAGGTTTCTTACAATAGTGAAGGTTATTCAGATTTTGAAAAGGTAGTTAAGGAAGAGGATTTTTTAAATGGAATCGAAAGGCTTAAGATTGGATGTGAAAAGGGATATAAAATAGCAATTTTAGCAGCTATGCAAGATCCTATACGATGTCATAGAGCCATATTAATGGGAAAGCCTTTAATAGAAAATGGTTTTAATGTGAGGCATATTTTACATGATTATTCTTTAGGTACACAGGAAGATATTGAGAAAAGTTTGCTTGATAAATATTTTAGTACAAGAGGTCAGATTACAATAGATACTTTATTAGGTACAGAAAAAACTAAAGAGGATATGATTAGAGAAGGTTATAGGTTGGCTAATAAAGAAATAGGATATAGGGTGGAAAGGTTAAAATAAATTTTAACAAATTCATGTTTACAATTAATTAATGTAAAGTTATAATGTTAATATTAATGTAATTTAATATTATAAGTGTTGAAGGAGAAGAGTATATAGATAATTAACTTAAAGAGATCTAGGGATGGTGGAAGCCTAGAAGTTAGTGCTATAGAAGGAAGCTCTGGAGCTAGGGACTGAAAACTAATTTGTAGAGTAAGTCTTTGGGATTCTCCCCTTAAAGAGAAATTAAGAGGGTTAAAGGTAGTATATCTTTAATCAATTTAGGTGGTAACGCGGAAGTAGCCTTTCGTCCTAATTTTATAGGATGAAGGGTTTTTTTATTAAAAAAAATTAGAAAGGATGATAATAAAATGAGTTTAGAGAAATTAGCAGATTTGATATTTCCTAATGTAGATAAAACTATGGATTATTACATGGAAAAATATCCACAAAGAAACTTAAAAGAAGATGCAGTGGTTGTTAGATATGCACCATCTCCTACTGGGTTCCAACATATTGGAGGAGTTTTTGCAGCTTTAATAAATGAAAGATTAGCAAGCCAAAGTGAAGGTGTTTTCTATTTAAGAATAGAGGATACAGATCAAAAGAGAGAAGTTCCAGGTGCTATTGAAGATACAATAGAAACAATGCACAATTTTGGAATGGACTTTAATGAAGGTATGACTGGAAATGACACTTTTAAAGGTGAATATGGTCCATATAGACAAAGTCAAAGATTTGAAATATATAATGCCTTTGCTAAGGATTTAATAAGAAAAGGTTTAGCTTACCCATGTTTCTGTACACCAGAAGAATTAGCTGAACTTAGAGAAAGACAAACAGCTGAGAAAATAACACCAGGATACTATGGTGAATATGCAAAATATAGAAATTTAACAGCTGAAGAAGCAATAGAAAAAATACAAAATGGAGAAAAATATATTTTAAGATTTAGATCTCCAGGAAATCCTGAAAATAGAGTAGAAGCTCATGACTTAATAAAGGGTGATGTAAGTTTCCCAGAAAATAATCAAGATATAGTTATAATAAAAGGTGATGGTCTTCCAACATATCACTTTGCACATGCAGTAGACGATACATTAATGAGAACTACTCATGTTATAAGAGGAGAAGAATGGTTATCATCACTTCCAATACATTTACAATTATTTGATGTTTTAGGATTTAAGAGACCAAACTTTGCTCATATTCCAACTATAATGAAAAATGATAATGGTTCTAAAAGAAAATTATCTAAGAGAAAAGATGCAGAAGCAGCTGTTTCTTATTATAAAGAAGTTGGATATCCAACAGCTTCAGTTATAGAGTATTTATTAAATATTATAAACTCAAACTTTGAAGAGTGGAGAGCTGAAAACCCAACTGCTGATTACCATGATTTCAAAATATCTTTAGATAACATGAGTAAAAGTGGTGCTTTATTTGACATGGTTAAGTTAAATGATGTAAGTAAAGAAGTAATATGTAAGATGAAAGCTGAAGATGTATACAATCAATACATAGTTTGGGCTAAAGAATTTGATAAAGAAATGTTTGATTTAGTAACAGCTAATGAAGTTATGGCTAAAGAAATCTTTAATATAGATAAAGAAGGTCCTAAGCCAAGAAAAGACTTTGCTAAATGGGATGAAGTTAAAGCAAAAATCTTCTATTTCTTTGATGAGTTATTTGATAAGGAAACAGCTGAGCAAGTTGAATTACCAAAAACTTTATCTTTAGAAAATGCAAAATCTATAATTGAGGTTTATGCAAAGGAAGTTAACTTTAATGTAGATAGTCAAGAAGCTTGGTTTGAGGACTTAAAGAGAATAGCTTTAGATCTTGGTTATTGTGCAAATAAAAAAGAATACAAAGCTAATCCTGATAGTTACAAAGGAATGGTATCAGATGTTGCAGGTGCAGTAAGAGCTGCAGTAGCTCATAGAAGCAATACTCCAGATCTTTATACTATTTTTACAATCTTAGGTGAAGAAAAAACAAGAGAAAGATTTGAGAAGTTTTTGAAGTTATAATTTAAATAAAAAGGGGCTGTTGAAGCAACATATGTTACTTCAATAGTCCCTTTTCTCTTATAATAGATTATTTAAATAAAAATTTCTAAACTATTTAGTTATAAAAAATTACTTAAAAAGATAAGGTGAAGCTACAATAAATAAGTGTACACACATATAAAGTGACTTAAGCTCCCAAGTAAAATAAATATGTGAAAAATCTCGTGAAATCCGAAACTACCTATTTGAAGTTTCTTTGGCTTAACTCCATATATGATTCCACCTATTGTATAAAAAACTCCTCCCAAAACAAGTAACATCATAGGAACAGGTGTTAATGTATGAGACAAAGGTTTTATAACGAATAAGGCACTCCAACCCATTATTATATAAAGTGAAGTTTGTAGCCATCTAGGACAGTTAAACCAACACATTTTAAATATTATGCCGCCTAAAGCAACCAATATCATAATAGTAAAGAAAACTTTTCCCATAGTTCCATCTAGTGCTATTAAGCAAAAAGGAGCATAAGAACCTGCAATAAGTATAAATATCATGGAATGATCTAATCTTCTAAAGGCCTTTATAATTTTATCAGTGGATATAACAGCATGATAAGTAGCTGAAACAGTATATAAAAGTATCATACTTACACCAAAAATAATTACTGAAACCAAGCCTATAGTTGAAATATTTACAGAAATACCCTTAATTATCATAGCAATAAGGGCAACAATGGCTAATATAGCACCCATAAAATGAGTCAAGCTATTCATAGGTTCTCTAAAATATTTATCCAAATTTATCACCTCTTAGCTTTGATACGTAGTTTTAAAAACTATGTAATATTATATGACTATTATCCATTTAAGTTACAACATAGTCAAAGTTTATATTATGGAGTTTTTAGCAAAATATAAGTGTTTTTTGTGGTTTATCTTGAAATATCTAGGTAATACTATTATTATTAAATATATATGTTTTATTAAGTAGTTTATAAAACTACATGGAGGTATCTATGGATTTAAATGTACTACAAGAGAAATTTGATAAGTTAAATTTAGAAGATAAAATTGTTTTAGAAGATATTCCGGATATTGATTTATATATGGATCAAGTAATACAATTATTTGAAAATAAATTAGGTAATTCAAAAAGAAGTGAAGAAGATAAGATTTTAACTAAGACAATGATAAACAATTATGCTAAGGGTAAGCTTTTAATGAATGTGAAAAATAAGAAGTATAGTAAAGAACACCTTATTCTTATGAGTGTAATATATAATTTAAAAAAGAGTTTATCTATAAATGATATAAAAACTACCTTAGACAAAATAGTTACTACCTTAGATAATGAGGAAGAATATCCACTTAGAGAATTTTATAAAGCTTATTTACAGCAGTATGATGAGGATGTAAAATATGCTGAAAAAACTATCATGGATAAGTTTTCAAATATAGAGAAGAAAGTAAATTCGGAGGAGAAGCTTTCAGGAGAGTTTGAGGAAAACTTTTTACTTTTATGTTCTCTTGTTAATATGAGCAACATTTATAAGAGAATGAGTGAAGAGCTTATAGATGATTACTTCATAAAAATTAAGTAGAAATTTATAAGGAGTGTTATTAAAAATGAATTGTGAAGCTTTAAAAAAAGAATTAGATAAAATAGATGGTAAGAGTTATAAGGCATATAAAGGGTTAGAAGGTAAATGGGACTTCGAAAATTATGCCTTAAGTATAGATCATGTGCAAGGAGATCCCTTTGCTTCTCCTTCTAGGGTTAGAGTAATAGTAAAACAAAGTGTAGCTAAATTTCCAGAGAGAGTGTATGAAAAGAAAATAAATAATGTAGCAACTGCTGATTATTTAACAAGAGAGTTTTATTCTAATATACACAGATATGGAGAAAAGGTATTTGGTTCAGGTAAAAGTGGTTTAATATCCATAAGTAAGTGTCCACAAGAAATTCTTGAAAGAACTGCAATTATTATAAATAAGGAAAATATAGAAGCAAGGTTTTATGTTGGATTTCCTGCTAGAGGAAGAAGTGTTTTATCCAAGGAACTAGAGAAAATATTATTTAATATAATACCTAGTATAGTTAATAATACCTTGATATATAAAAATATAAATAGTGAAAAACTACTAAAAAGGGTAGAGTTAGTTGAGGATCAAGAATACATAAGAGAGAATCTTAATAATAAAGGCTTAGTAGCTTTTGTAGCTAATGGTTCAATACTTCCAAGAGAGAGTGGAATTTCTAATAAGCCATTAAAGGATGGAAAAAGATTTTTATCACCTAAAGCATTAGAAGTTGAATTTAACACACCTAATAGAGGTATTATAAAAGGTATGGGTATAAAAAGTGGTATAACTCTTATAGTGGGGGGAGGATATCACGGCAAATCAACTTTACTAAAAGCATTAGAACTAGGAGTATATAATCATATTGAGAATGATGGAAGAGAATTTGTAATAACAGACTTAAGTGCATTAAAGGTAAGGGCTGAAGATAACAGAGCAATAACTAAAACAGATATATCTTTATTTATAAACAATTTACCTAATGGAAAGAACACCATAGAGTTCTGTACTGAAAATGCAAGTGGAAGCACATCACAGGCTGCCAATATAATAGAGGGTATAGAAAGTGGTACAAAGCTATTTTTAATTGATGAGGATACTTGTGCAACTAACTTTATGCTTAGAGATGATTTAATGCAAAGGTTAGTTTCAAAGGAGAAGGAGCCAATAACTCCATTTATTGAAATAGTTAAGCCTCTTTATAATCAAAAACAGATTTCAACTATAATGGTTGTAGGTAGTTCAGGAGACTTTTTTGATGTTGCAGATTGTGTAATTCAAATGGATAATTACGAAATAAAGGATGTGACAGAGGAAGCTTGTAGCTTAAAAAGAGGAGAAATCTTAAAAAGGGTAGAAGAAGGAAATATCAATATAGATATTAAGTTTAATAGAAAATTAAAAAGAGGAACCATAGAAGAAGGGTTTAAGGGAATTAAAAGCAAAACTATAGGAGTTGATACTATAGTTATAAACAAAGAAGATATAGATTTAAGAGCTGTTGAGCAAATAGTTGATAATGAACAATTAAATAGCATAGTTTCAATAATGAAGTATGCAGAAAATAATCTTATGAATAGAAATTTAGCCTTTGAAGATATGATAGATTTTATATTAGATGAAATTAATATAAAAGGTTTATTATCTATAGATAAAACCAAAGGTGGTTTAGGTAGTTTAGCTATACCTAGAAAACAAGAAATAATGGCAACATATAATCGATATAGAAATTTAAAGCTATAGTATATTTTTATGCATGAAGAGGGTGGGTTAAAATGAAGTATGATAGCTATAAAAACAATCCAGAAAAGATTATTTTAAGGGATAGCTTAGCTATTGATAGAACAAAGTTAGCCAATGAAAGAACTTATTTATCATATATGAGAACAGTAGTAAGTTTTAGTGTTGCAGCAATAACTTTACTTAAACTTCTAGGGGGAATAGAAGGAGTTATAGTTGCAATAATATTAGTGATATCAGCTGTATATTTTTACATTAGAGGAAGCAAACTATACAAAGAAGTAAGTGAAAATCTAGACTTTGTATGTAAGGATGATAAAGAAGAAAATTAAAAAATTTATAATTGAGAAAAGTGTTGTTATCAGTGATATAAGGTTTTTAATACTTCAGATATACTATATGAACAAGGGATATTTAAAGAATAGAGAGTTAAAAATAAAAATAATTAATTCTTTAAATGATAAGATTGAATGAAAAATTTAAAAAGATGTAATTATAAGCAAAATTAATTTATAAATAAATATGAAGGAAAGTGGGCAAAGCAACTTAAAATTCTTCAATTATAATATTCAGTTTGAGAAAGGCAACTGAGTTTATGGTGATGGAGTATGAGTTTTGTCCACTTTTATATTTTTTGAAAAATAATAATTAACAAGTATTTTGTAATTGATGATATATCAATAAAAGTTTAGTGAAAATAAAGAAAATATAAAAAACAAGTATTAATCAATAATTATTACAAATTAATCTTGACGAAAAAAGTAGGATATGATAAATTATAAATGAAAATGATAATAGTTATCACTGAAACAAAAATACAGAAGAATAAATTAATAAATACAAAGTGGAGGAAAAGAAAAATGAAGAGTAAGAAAATAGTATCAATGCTTATGGCTACAGTTTTATCAGTTGGTTTATTAGCGGGGTGTACAAGCAATAAATCAGATGCAAAGGATAATGGTGAAAGTAAGATATTAAATTTATATACAAGTAGACATTATGAAACTGATGATAAATTATATGAAGAGTTTACAAAAGAAACAGGAATTAAGATTAATGTGGTTGAAGGAAATCCTGATGAACTACTTGAAAGATTAGAAAGAGAAGGTGCGGACACTGAAGCAGATTTATTTATAACAGCTGATGCTGGAAGGTTAGATGCTGCTAAGAAAAAGGATTTACTTCAATCTGTAAGCTCAGAAACTTTAAATAGAAACATACCAGAAAATTTAAGAGATAAAGATGATCAATGGTTTGGATTAGCTGTTAGAGCTAGAGTTTTAGTTTATGATAAGGAAAGAGTAAAAGCAGAAGAATTATCTACTTATGAAGCTTTAACTGAAGAAAAGTGGAAAGGCAAAATTCTAACAAGATCTTCAGGAAATATATATAATCAATCTTTATTAGCATCCTTTATTGCTATTAATGGAGAAGAAGAAGCAGAAAAATGGGCTAAGGGATTAGTTAATAATTTTGCTAGAGATCCAAAGGGTAGTGACAGAGATCAAGCTAAGGCAGTAGTAGCTGGTGAGGGAGATGTTGCTATAATGAATACTTACTATGTAGGTAAGTTATTAAATTCATCAGATCCAGAGGAAGTAAAAGTTGGAGAGAAGGTAGGAGTTTTCTTCCCTAATCAAGAAACAACAGGTACACATATAAATGTTAGTGCAATCGGACTAACTAAAAATAGTAAAAATAAAGATAATGCTATTAAGTTTATGGAGTTCTTATCTTCAGATTTTGCACAAAAACAATTTGCGCAGACAAACTTTGAATATCCAGCAAATCCTAAGGTTGAAGCATCAGAGTTATTAAAATCTTGGGGAGAGTTCAAAGCTCAAGAAATTAATTTATCTTTATTAGGAGAGTATAATTCAAAAGCTGTTGAAATAATGAATAAAGTAGGCTGGAAGTAAAAAATAAAGGAGTAGGCAGGAGAAACTGATGATAAATAAATTTACGAGAAGCTTAAAGAAAAATATGAATTTATGGTCTATTTTAAGTGTAGTGGTAGTAGTGTTAGTTTTAATGCCTACTTTAGATATAGTGCTTAATATATTCACTAAGCCTAATGATAATTGGTACCATATAAAAGAGTTTCTACTAAAAGAGTACACAATTAATTCACTTAAAATAGCAATCTTCACAGGAATATTTACCCTTATAATTGGAGTTGTATTAGCTTGGATTATAAGTATGTATGACTTCCCACTAAGAAAATTTTTTAGTTGGGCATTGATTTTACCAATGGCAATACCAGCATATATAGGAGCATACACTTATGCTGGTATGCTTAGTTATACAGGAGTTATCCAAAAGACTCTAAGAAGCGCCTTTGATTTACAGTTAAATCAAAAGTACTTTAATATAATGTCTATGAATGGTGTAATATTCATATTTACCTTATTCTTATTCCCATACATATATATTATAACTAAGGCATTTTTAGAAAATCAAAGTTCAGCACTTATTGAAAATGCTAGAATACTTGGACATAAACCAAGCTCTATATTTTTTAAGGTTATAATTCCAGTTTCACGTGGTGCTATTGTGGGTGGACTAAGTCTTGTGATACTAGAAGTATTTAGTGATTATGGAGTTGTTAATTATTATGGTGTAAGCACATTTACAACAGCCATATTTAAAACTTGGTTTGGTATGGGTGATATAAACACTGCTGTAAGGCTTGCGGCAATATTAATGATTTTTGTTGTAGCGTTAATGGTGGGAGAAAATAAATTAAGAGGAAGAAAAAGATTTGCATTTACTACAAGTAAAATAAGAACTTTGAAAAGAGAAAAGTTAACAGGACTTAAAGCTGCTATGGCATTTTTAAGTTGCTTTATAGTATTTGCTATTGCGTTTATTATTCCAGTAGCTCAACTTATTCAATGGGCATTTATGAGTTATGACAGGGTTCTAAATCATAATTTTGTAGAGTTGTTAAAGAATACTGTTATGGTGGCTTCAATAACTACTTCAATTATAATTTTCTTTGCAATAATTGTGGCTAACTTTTGTAGAATTAATAAATCTAAAGTAAGTAAAGCTTTTGCTAAAATAGTTACCTTAGGATATTCCATACCAGGAGCTATTATAGCTATTGCTGTTATAGTGTTTTTCATATCTATAGATAGGGCTTTAGGTGGAGTTTATAACCTTATGGGAATAAACAGTAAGACTTTAGTTTTAAGCAGCTCCGTTATTATATTAATATTTGCTTACGTAATTAGATTTTTAGCTGTTGGATTTAACAATGTAGAATCTGGTTTTCAAAAGGTTGGGACAAGTTATTTCGAAGCATCTAGAATGCTAGGAATGAATGTAACTAAAACTTTCTTTAAAGTTGATGTAAAAATGATAAAGGGTGCGATTTTAAGTGGAGCAATTTTGACCTTTGTGGATGTAGTAAAGGAATTACCTTTAACAATGACTTTAAAACCCTTTAACTTTGAGACGTTAGCAACTCAAACATATAAATTTGCAAGTGATGAGAGATTACAAGAGGCAGCAATTCCAGCTTTAATAATAATAGGGTTAAGTATTATATCTATTTATATATTTCATAAAATTAGTGAAAAGAGGGGGTAGAGGAAATGCAGGTTCAAGTTAAAAACTTAGATTTTAAGTATGATAATTCAAAGGATCTAGTAATAAAAAATTTTTCTTTGGATATTGATAAAGGAGAAATAGTAGCTATATTAGGTCCAAGTGGATGTGGAAAAAGTACTATTCTTAGGTTAATTGCTGGATTAGAAGAGCCTAGTGCTGGTGAGATTACTATAAATAACAAAATAGTAGTTAATGATAAGCTATTTCTAAATCCAGAAGAAAGAGGAGTAGGAATGGTATTTCAAGATTATGCACTATTTCCTCATTTAACGGTTTATGAAAATATAAGATTTGGATTACATAAATTGAGCAAAGAAGAACAAAAATCAAAGGTAAATGAAGTTTTAAAGTTAGTTAATTTAGAAGAATTTACAAATAGATATCCATATGAATTATCAGGTGGACAACAGCAAAGGGTAGCATTAGCTAGAGCATTAGCTCCAAAACCGTCGGTGTTACTTATGGATGAGCCCTTTAGCAATTTAGATAGCCATTTAAGAAGCAAAATAAGAATAGAATTAAAAGAGATAATAGAAAAGTCTAATACAACATGTATTTTTGTAACTCATGATATAGAAGATGTAAAGGCTATTAGTAGTAGGGTTATATCAGTATAGGATTCAACAACTATATTTTAAATAAAATGTAAAATGATCAGATAATCATTTGAATATGTAAAATAAAAGTTGAGAAATGTATATTTGTACACTTTTATAAAGAACAAGCATATTATATATAAGAAGTATGTTTTGGAGGTGATTATCATACAATCATTAGATGAAGGAAAATATAGTGGAATTGATGTTTCAAATTGGCAAGGATCTATTGATTTTAGTCAAGTTAAAAATAGTGGAGTGCAAGTTGTTTATATGAAGGCAACAGAAGGAAACTATTATACAGATACAAGTTTAAATAGAAATTATTCTGGTGCTAAAGTTAATGGTTTATTAGTTGGGTTTTACCACTTTTTTAGAGCTAATATAGACCCTAAAGAACAAGCAAAATACTTTATTAATAGTATATCAGGAAGAACACCTGATTGCAGATTAGCATTAGATATAGAGACTACACAAGGATATGGCCCAGATGAATTAACAAGTAGATGTATAGACTTCTTAGAGGAAGTGAAAAGATTATCAGGCTTAGATGTTGTAGTATACACTTATACAAGCTTTGCAAAGAGTAATTTAACATCATCAATATCTCAATATCCATTATGGATAGCTCATTATGGAGTAACTACTCCAGGGTATAATGGAGTATGGGATAGTTGGATAGGTTTCCAATACTCTGATAGTGGAAGTATATCTGGGGTAAATGGAAAGTGTGATTTAGATAAATTTATGGAAGAAATACTTTTATCATGCACCGAAACCATACCTGGTAGTAGACCAAGTGAAACTGAATCATCTAATTCAAACAATGGAACTTATACTGTACAAGCTGGAGATACCTTAAGTGGAATAGCGCAGAAATACGGAACAACATGGCAAAGCTTAGCACAGCTAAACAATATAAGTAATCCAAATGTAATATATCCAGGAGAAGTATTAAAAGTAAGTGGTGGAAGTTCTAATAGTAATTCAACTGCAGTAGGTGGAACCTATACAGTACAAACAGGAGATACTTTGAGTGGAATAGCACAGAAGTATGGGACAACATGGCAAAATCTAGCACAGTTAAATAATATAAGTGATCCAAATGTAATATATCCAGGAGAAGTGTTAAAAATAAGTGGTGGAAGCTCTAATAGTGGTTCAACTGCAGCAGGTGAAACCTATACAGTACAAGCAGGAGATACTTTAAGTGGAATAGCACAAAAATATGGAACCACATGGCAAAAACTAGCGCAGATAAATAATATAAGTAATCCAAATGTAATATATCCTGGACAAGTTTTAAAGATTAATTAAATTGTTTAGAAGTTAAAGTTAGTTACTAATTAATAAAGAAGAATCATTTAAGTTAAGATTTTCTTTATTATATTTAGATAAAATACAATGAAGATTTAAGTTATAAGGGTAGATTTAAAGAAATAATAACTTCTTTAAATCTATCCTTTTTATTAGGAAAAAATAACAATTAAATAGTGAAAAAATATAATCTAATTAATTAAATTATAGAACCATAGGAACTTTTATTTAACTCATGAGAAAAGAATTGAAAGGCAAGAGAATTATGGTTATAATAACCTTATCAAACTTACTAGGGGGATAAAAATGAGTGAATTTAAAAATGCTACAGTAGTAAAAAAGGCTAATGTTTATTTTGATGGAAAGGTAACTAGTAGAACAGTTATACTTGAGGATGGGGAAAGAAAAACTCTAGGTATAATGTTACAAGGAGAATACGAATTTGCTACAGGAGCTAAGGAACTTATGGAAGTTTTAGGAGGTTCTTTAGATGTTAGGTTACCAGGAACAGACTCTTATGTTACATATAAAGAAGGAGAAAGTTTCGAAGTACCTGCAAATTCTAAATTTCAATTAATTGTAAAAGAAGTTGCAGATTACTGCTGTTCTTATATAAATGAGTAATAAATATTTAATAGTTTAGTTATAAAAATAAGACATGACTTTTAGTTAAATATGCTGAGGGGTCATGTTTTATTTTATTTTTATTAAGAAGTGTAGAAAAGAAAATTATAGAATTTATTTGTTATAAAAAGTATATTTGTATATAATATACTTGCATTATTTGGTATAATGTAAGAAAGAAAATTAAGAATATCTTATAATAAGGGAGAGAAATTACATATGGGAAGGAAGTTTATTAAGAAAGAGCTGACCAATAAGCAAGCAATTTGTTTATCAACTCTAGGAATTGCCAGTGTAATGGTAGTAGTGATTATAGGATTTTGGGCCAACACCCGTAATTACAACACCTATAGTAAGAAGAACAAAGAAGATGTAGTGGTTAAGGCAGATAATGATGAGTTAGAAAAAGAGAAGGAAAAAGAGAAGAAAAAGGAAGTTGAAGAACTTTTAGAAGATTTAAAATCTATAGATATTTCCAAATTACCAGAGGAAGAAAAAAAGTTGTTGGAAGACAGTATTAAGGACATTGAATTACTTATATCTAAAAAGGATTATAGTAAGGCAAGGGATACAATAGAAAACCTTAAAAAAAGTTATGATGAAAAGTTAAAGGAGTTACCAGATAAGGAAAAAGAGGAGAAGGAAAAGGAAAATAAAAAAGAGGAAGAGGATACAAAGGAAAATGACAATTTAAATAATTCTAATGGAGAAAATACTAATACTACTCCAGAAGTAAAACCGAATCCAACACCACCACCAGTGGATCCGACACCACCAATACCTGATCCAGATCCAGTACCACCAGTGGATCCGACACCACCACAACCACCAATACCTGATCCAGATCCAGTGCCACCGGTGGATCCGAATCCACCAATACCACCGAATCCAGATCCGGTACCACCACTAGAACCGGTACCACCAGAATTAGGTAACTAACAGAATATATAAGATAAGTTTAGCTTTAAGGTAAAACTTGAAGCTAAACTTTTTTATATCTTGAAACATTAGTCTTAATTTTGAATATTAGTATTTAAGATATAGTATTAATTTAAATTCATATTATAGTGATTATACTGAAGACATTTAGAAGGTTATTTAAACTCATATATATTAAGTATAAAATTTATTGTGACATTGTTTTAAAATGAAAAGTAAGTATAATTATATATGTGTATAAATTAATATTTAGCATAAAGAAGCTAAATAAATAGGGGGAGTTTTTATGCAAAATCCAATAGCAACTATGCAAATGAAAAATGGAAAAGTAATAAAAATGGAGTTGTTTCCAAAGGAAGCGCCAGAATCAGTTAAAAACTTTATTAGCTTAAGTAAAAGAGGTTTTTTTGATGGCTTATATTTTTGGAGAATTGAAAATGGAAAGCTTATACAAAGTGGATGTCCAGACAATGATGGTGCAGGAGCTTTAGAATATTGTATAAAAAGTGAATGTAAGGAAAATGGGGTTGATAACAAACTTAAGTTCACTAGAGGAACAGTAGGTTTAGGGAGATTTGAGTTTAATACAGAAAATAGCGATTTTTATATTGTCCTTGTAGATACACCACAATTAGATGATAAATTTACTGCTTTTGCTAGAGTAATAGAAGGTATGGATGAAGCAGATAGAATTGGAAGCTTAGAAAGTGTTGAAGATGGATTTTTACATAGAGCAGTAGAAAAGGTGTATATAGAAACTATGACTGTTGAAACCTTTGGAGTAGAATATGGAGAACCAGAAAAATTAAAAGGATTTACGAAGGAAGAAGTAGTTGCAAAGATGAATGAAGTAATGGAAGAGAGAAAAAGAACAGGATTTAAAGTAATTTAGTATTAATATATTGGAACCATGCAATGCTATTAAAATATGATGTAGTATATGCATGGTTTTTTATTGTAAAAACTTCTAGGGTAAATTAATTTATAAGGGCAAAAATAAAAATGAACTTATTTAATAATAATTTTAATATACTGGTTGATTATTTTATTAAATAGTTATATAATTTATTGAGGATAATTATTATCAATTAATAATTATTATAAATATATTTTACGGAGGTAAGGCTATGAAAAAGTTACAGAGTAAAGTAGCTATAGTTACAGCAGCTACAAAAGGGATTGGTCTTGCAAGTGCAGAGGTTTTAGCTGAGAATGGAGCTATAGTTTATATAGCAGCACGTTCTGAGGAGCTTGCTAATGAGGTAATTGAGAATATAAAAGGCAAAGGCGGATGTGCAAAGTTTGTTTACTTTAACGCTAAAGAAAAGGAAACTTATACTTCTATGGTAGAAGAGGTTTATAAAAATGAAAATAGAATAGATATACTTGTAAATAACTATGGTGGAACCAATGTAAGACTTGATAGAGATCTTGTGAATGGTGATGAAGCTGAGTTCTTTAACATTTTAAATACAAATATAGAAAGCGTATACTTACCATGTAAGGCTGCAATTCCTTATATGGCTAAGAATGGCGGAGGAAGCATAGTAAATATATCAACTATAGGATCAATAGTTCCAGATTTATCAAGAACAGCTTATTGTGTATCTAAAGCAGCTATAAATTCATTAACTCAAAATATAGCTCTTCAATATGCTAGACAAAACATAAGATGTAATGCGGTATTACCGGGTCTTATAGGTACAAAGGCAGCACTTGAAAATATGACTGATGAATTTAGAGAATCTTTCTTAGGGCATGTACCTTTAAACCGTGTAGGAAGACCAGAAGACATTGCTAATGCAGTTTTATATTATGCAAGTGATGATTCAAGTTATGTTACAGGAATGATACATGAAGTTGCAGGAGGTTTCGCTTTAGGAACACCTCAATATTCAGAATATGCACCAAGATAAATATAATAGTAAAAATAAGTAATAAAAAAGTAAAATCCTAAATTTATATAGATAATAGTACAATAATTTAAAAATATAATCCTAAAAAGAAATTAGAGCATAGTGAAAAAGGTAGGTTTAGTTTGACATATAGTCAGGCTAAATCTACTTTTTTTATAATATATAAGTTTTAATTAAGCTTCTACACATATAGTTATTCTCACATCGATTCAATAAATAAATTAAAGTTCGCTATATTGAATTTTATTTAAAGATATATAGAAGTTCTAATTAATGTTCTACATTTATATTAATCATTGAATTTATTTTATAATACTAGAATATTTTATGAACCTTGAAATGATTAGTATATAAAGAAACCTATAGCTAAATATATGAATAATTATGAGTAAATATATTGAAAAGATAATTCTTGATAGTATAATGAAGAGGGTATAAATATTTACTACAATGTAAAAATAAAGTATATATTTCAAAACAAAAGTTGGAGGTATTTTTATGGGGAAAATAGCATTTGTAGGTGGTTTGTTAATAGATTGTACAGGCAATGAACCTATAAAGGATTCTTTAGTTTTAGTAGAGGATAAAAAAATATTCTATGCAGGAAAAAGAATAGAGTTTGATAATTCTTATGAGGTTATTGACATAAAAGGAAAGACTATTATGCCGGGATTAATAGACTCTCATCTACATTTTAGTGGTAACTTAACTGACAGTGATACTGATTGGGTTATGGAACCACCAATTCAAAAAACTATAGTAGCAGTAGCACAAGCTAAAGAGGCACTTGAACATGGACTTACTTCTGTAGGGGAAATTTCAAGATCAGGTATTCATCTTCGTAACATGATTGAAAAGGGAATAATACAAGGGCCACGTATGGTAACAACAGGTCTTGGTTTTTGTAGAACAGCAGGCCATGGAGATTCTCATAACTTACCTTGGGAACATAATGAATGGTCTCATCCTTGGGCAGAGCGTGTAGATGGGCCTTGGGAGCTTAGAAAAGCTATAAGACATAGATTACGTGAAAATCCTGATGCAGTTAAGATATGGTCGACAGGGGGAGGAATTTGGCGTTTAGATGCAAAGGCAGATTCTCATTATTGTATGGAAGAGATTCAGGCTGTTGTAGATGAGTGTAATATGGTTGGAATCCCAGTATGGTCTCATGCAGAAGGCTATGAAGGTGCACTTAATTCATGTAAAGCTGGAGTTAGTGCAATAATACATGGACAAGAACTTAATGAAGAGTGTTTGGAAATAATGAAAGAAAAGGACATAAGCTTCTGTCCAACTTTCCAATTTTTCTTTGAATGGTTTACAGTATATGAACCACCATATAGACCTATATTAGATAATTTTGAAGGAGATACAATAGCTGAAAAAGAGCTTAATCGTATTACAAGCAATCTTCAAAATGCAAATAAAAAAGGAATACGTATTACAGTAGGGTCAGACTCTTTCTGTAGTAGCTTAACTCCATATGGTAAATATGCTATAACTGAAATGTATGCACTTAATAAAGCTGGTCTTACAGAAATGGAAGTACTTCTTGCAGCTACTAGAAACGGAGCTGAAATGCTTAAAATTGATAATATCACAGGAACTATTGAAAAGGATAAGTTTGCAGATTTATTAGTACTTGAGGGCAATCCCTTAGAGGATATTCATGAAGTAGATGTAGATAAAATGAGAGTTATCATGAAAGAAGGAACTTTTGTAAAGAAGACACTATAAGCATAGAAATAAATAAGAGCATTTAATAATAGGGTGTATTTTATAAAAGTTATCTTGAAATAGCTGAAAAGCTATTTCAAGATAACTTTTTTTTATATAGAGATATTTTAATAAAACTCCCACATTACATTGAGAGATAATTATAAGAATTTAAAAATATACAGTTGAAGAATTAATTGTAATAGTTATTATGCAAAAGCTTTTAGATTTTATAAGAGGTTATAAATAGTAATTATAAATTAGTTTTAAAAGATAAATTTAATGAAAAAGAAGAATAACTCCATGAGTATAGGTGAAGAATAATTAAAAAGAAAATCACCTATGAGGAGCGATATTTATGGAGAGTATAGATTTTATAATGTATTTTTTATTTAACTTTTTCTTGTATGGATTCATTGGATGGATAATAGAGAATGCTTATTGCTATTTTAAAAATAAACATTTTCAAGAGGATGGTTTTTTAAATAGTCCATTTAAACCTATGTATGCTTTTGCAATGGCTATAATAATATCTGTATATAGCATTAACCCTAATACATATGGCTTGATTTTAATGTGCCTTGTAATTCCAACATCAATTGAGTACATAACAGGAGTTCTTATGAAGCACTACTTTAATAAGGAGTATTGGGATTATTCTAAGGTGAAATTTAATTTTCAAGGAATAATATGTGCTAGATTTTCAGTGTATTGGACATTACTTACCTTTGTAGGGGTAAGATATATTCAGCCCTATATAATAAATTCTTTATATGAACTTATTATGCCAATATGGATAGGATTAGCACCTATATTACTTTTAGGTTTACTTATAGATGATATATATACAATAAAGGCTTTTAAAATAGAGTTCTTTAAGAAAAATGATAATATGGCATAAAATTATGGCTAGCAAGTAGAATTAATGTATCTATTTACTAGCCATATGAGTTTTAAATAATATTTAATTTGCTATTTAAATATTTTTATAATTTTGAAGTAGGTAAAATAAGTATTAATATTTTAGTATTTGCTTATGTAGATATAGATTTTACATTCTTTTATTTACTCATAGAAATACTAAGTAGATGAAGACTAAGTATAGATATACTTAAGAGTAACAATATGAGTTTAATTATACTTTTATAGTGCAACTTAAAATCATCAATACACAGGAGAATATAAAAATATATTGAAAAAATGTGTAAAAAGTATATTATTTAAATACTGGGATTATAGAAAATAAATAACAAATAATAAATAATAAATAATAAGTATACTAATATAGTTAATTAAATTTATTAAGGAGTTAGAATTAGTGCTAAGCAACTTTAGTTCAATTATATTATTTAGTATAAGAAAAGACTCTGGGTATAAACTAAACCTAAATCTATGGCTATGCCAAATCTAAATTTTAAAAGGAGGATTTAGTGAGAGTTAGGTATATACAAGATAATTTCTCACTAAAGATAACATATGAATAAGGAAAGAGTAATTGAAGATAAATATTTAGAGTTAGAAAACACTTATACATCTCTGCCACAAAAGCTATTTTCCAGTGAAAATCCAGATAAAGTTCCTGTTCCTAAAGTAGTAATGTTTAACGAAGTCTTGGCTAAAGAATTGGGAATAGATGTTCAGTTTTTGAAAAGTAAAGAAGGTGTAGACTTTCTTTCAGGGAATAGAATTCTAAGTGCTACAACGCCTATTGCACAGGCATATGCAGGACATCAATTTGGTTATTTCACAATGTTAGGTGATGGAAGAGCGGTTTTATTAGGCGAGTATGTTGCTAAGAATGGAGAGAGAGTTGATATTCAGCTTAAGGGAGCTGGAAGGACTCAATATTCCAGGGGTGGAGATGGAAAGGCTGCTTTAGGTCCTATGTTAAGAGAGTATATTATAAGTGAGGCTATGAATGCTTTAGGAATAGATACAACTCGTAGCTTAGCAGTTGTAACAACAGGTGAAGAAGTAATAAGGGAAAAGGAGTTACAGGGATCTATATTAACTAGAGTTGCTAAAAGTCATATACGTGTTGGAACTTTTCAATTTATTTCTAATTGGGGAACTTTAGAGGAACTTAAGGAATTAGCAGATTATAGTATAAATAGGCATTTTAAAAAAGGAATATCTGAAGAGAATCCATACATATATTTATTGCATGAAGTAGTAAAAAAGCAAGCTGATCTTATAGCAAAGTGGCAATTAGTTGGATTTATACATGGAGTAATGAATACTGATAATATGGTTATCAGCGGAGAAACAATTGATTATGGACCATGTGCATTTATGGATGTATATGATACAAATACAGTGTTTAGCTCTATTGATACTTATGGAAGATATGCCTATGGAAATCAACCTCAAATTGGAGCTTGGAATTTAGCAAGATTTGCAGAGACATTATTACCACTACTTCATGAAAATCAAGATGAAGCTATAAAAATAGCACAGGATGCAATAGAAAATTATATGTCTTTATATAAGAAAAATTGGCATAGTGGAATGAGAAGAAAATTAGGATTATTCACAGAAGAAAATGAAGACGAAAAATTAATTGAGGAATTGCTATTCATAATGCAGAGGTATAAAGCTGATTATACAAATACCTTTTGTGATTTAACCTTAGAAAGAGTTCATGAAGGAGAACTTTATGAAAGTAGAGAATTTAAGAAGTGGTATGAATTATGGCAAAAGAGATTAACCAAACAAAGTAATTCAGTAGGAGAATATAAAAAACTTATGGAGAAAAATAATCCTACAGTTATACCACGTAATTATAGAGTAGAAGAATCCTTAAAAGAAGCTGTTGATAATAATGATTATAGCTCAATTAAATCACTTTTAAAGGCTGTTACAAGACCCTATGATTATTCTAATATAGATGAATATTATACTAAGCCAGATAAGTCAAGAGATACGCCATACAGAACTTATTGTGGAACATAAATTTAGATAACTATGATAGGGTCAATTTTAAAAGCTTAACTTTAAGCTATAGAAGTTAAGTCTTTAACTTAAAGTTAAGCAAAATATATATAATTAAATGGGGGATTAATATTATAAAATTGAGCTGTTATGGAATTGGCATGAAGAAAGATAGTAGTATAATAGGCATAGGGGGTGTAGCCTATGAAGAGAAGTAGAATGACATATTTAATATTATCAATATTAGTAATGATATTAGGCTTGCTATCAAGGAGAATAGATAATTTACCACAAATAATATCAGCTTATTCAGGGGATATTCTATGGTCTCTTATGATATTTTTACTTATAGCATTTATATTTAATAAAGGCTCTTCAATATTTATTATTTCCATGGCAATAATTTTCTCATATTCAGTAGAAATAAGTCAGCTATATCACGCACCGTGGATTGATGGGATAAGAGGGACAACCTTAGGAGCACTTGTACTTGGATATGGATTCTTATGGAGCGATTTAGTATGTTATACAATAGGGGTTATGATTGGAGCTGGGTTAGATTTATTAATAATGAGATATATAAGGAAAAGGGATAGAATTTAAACATAATCCTAAGGTTTTAAAGTAGGAATGTTAATGGAGATTTATTCAAATGTTTGTATTGTGGAAAAGATAGATTATGGGTTTATGTTAAGTAATAAAAGGAATAATATTATGGGCAAATTTATATTAATATATAAAACTATATAAGGATTATTAAAATTAGATTTGGAAAGTGTATAAGTAATACTATGTTATTAGGGGGAGTTTTTATGATAATGTTATATTTCTCAGGAACAGGAAACTCAAGATATATTGCAAATTTATTTAGTGAAAAGTTTGACGCTAAATGTTATTCCATTGAAGAAGAAATGAATTTTTCTAAAATAATAGAGGAAAGTGACACTATAGGATTTTGCTACCCTATTTATGGCTCATGTGTACCACGTATTATGAGAGAATTCGTAGATAAAAATATTGAAAAACTTAAAAATAAAAAGTTAATAATATTTTGTACGCAAGCTATGTTTTCAGGAGATGGAGCAAGGGCTTTAATGGATATTTTCCCTAAGGGTTATGTGGAGGTTATTTATGCAGAACACTTCAATATGCCTAATAACATTTGTAATTCTAGCTTATTTTCTATAAAAAATGGTGAGGGTATAAAAAAATACATCATATCAGCAGAAAAGAAAATGGACAAGGTATGCAAGGACATAAAAGAAGGAATCATAAAAAAGCGTGGCTTTAGTAGTTTTTCTCATTTTATAGGTAAAAGCCAAAGTTCATTTTGGCCAAATGTTGAAGAAAAAAACAAATCTTCAGTAAAGGTTTACGAAGATTGTGTTAAGTGTGGTGTTTGCGTGAAGTCATGCCCAATGAAAAATCTTATTTTAGATGAGGAGGGAATAAAACAAAATAACAATTGCATGTTATGCTATAGATGTGTTAACGTATGTCCTAAAATGGCCATTACAGTATTATTTAATAAAAAACCTAAGATTCAGTATAAGGGTATTAAGTTAGAGAAGTAATAAATACAAAGTTAAAAATACAATAAAAAGAGACTATGTAATAAAAGATATAATATAAATAGCATTTTGATAAATAACTATTTATATCATAATTAAAATCTTTATATTATATAGTCTTTTTAGTTAACCAATGAATTCTACTTATATTTATTAAGTATATAATCATGCTTTTGAGATTCCCAGAGTTCATAAGCATTGTTCCATACTTCCTTTGAATATGGATAAGAATCATCTTGAACTTTAACAGAATAATCATGTACGAAATCAAAAAAAGCATGGAGCTCACCGAATGCAGTGCTTAATTCAGTAGCTACAATACTGCTTAGGACATTAGATTTTTTAAATAAATCAGATTCTAATAAGGTATCAATAGTTTTTTCTATATTATATTGTACACGACGTTCTATGACTTCAAATTTATTCTTTGAAGTATCAATGATTGTGTAGGAAGCGCCAGTTAAGCAATCTAGTGGTATCCCACAGGAACCAGGGTTTATTAATAATTTATCATCAAGTTGGAAATGCCATTGTAAATGAGTATGACCAAAGGCATATATTCCATTAGGAAGTTTACTAAGAACTTCTTTTAAATCACTGTCATTACTTAAAGTATTATTTACAAGAGTTGAAAAATCATTCTTAGAAAAAGGTTTCTTGATATAGTTTTTTGAATAAGTGCTATTCTTAAAGTGGATAACTTTTGTATTATTAAAATATGTTTGAGGATAGTGTGAAATTCTTATTGGAATATTTGAATCATCTACAGTGAGTTCTGATGGAAGACTATATATGTAATCTAAGTTTTCTTCTGTGAGTTCATTATAAGTCCAATGAAGAGTAGCAAATTGACCATTAATCCAATCAGTATTATCCTCAGTTGAAATATTATTAAAGTAATCCTCATGGTTTCCACGAATTACGTAAGAGTTAGGAAGAGTTTTTATTGTGTCTATTACTTCGTTTGGAAATGGTGAAAATAAGCAATAGTCTCCAAGAAAAATAAATCCATCAACTTTCATTTGTTTAGCATCTTCTAAAACAGCTTTAAAAGCTGGCATATTTCCATGAATATCAGCAATGATTGCATATCTCATTATATAATAAACCTCTCTTTATTTAAGTTTGTTTTTGGTTTTACAAGTTGATAATACCAAAAATTCATGTTATTAACAATAAGCTGAATATTAAGTAAATGTAAATAATTCTTAGTTTAGATGTATGGAATTTTAAAATAATATAGGATTAAAAATAAGTTTGATATTTTTATGATTCTATTAAAATATGATTTTATATCTTAGTTTTAATAATGAAATTTATATATAAATACAGAAGATTACTTAAAGCTAGTAGAATGATGTATTGTTTATTTTACTAATATAGCTTGCAAAGCTATATTAGATGATAATAAGATATATACAATATAATTATTATAAGATTTAAAACTTAAAGAAAGAGATGTGATAAGGTGAGGATACGAGAAATAAAAGAGAAGGACAATAAGCAAGTTGAAAGCGTTATTAGAACTTGTTTATTGGAGTTTGGGGGTAACAGAGAGGGGCTAGCATGGGCAGATCCTGATCTAGGTGAATTTTCAAGAGTATATAGTAAAGAAAAAACTAAGTATTGGGTAATTGAAGATCATGAGGGAACTATATTAGGGGGTTGTGGTATTGGAGTTATAAAGGGCGCACCAGAGGATACTTGTGAACTTCAAAAGATGTATTGTCTAAATGAAGTTAGAGGTACAGGAATATCTAATAAGTTAATGACTATAGCATTAGATTTTGCCAAGGAGTATTATAAATACTGTTATATAGAAACTCTAAGCAATATGCTTGCGGCCAACAGGTTTTATTTAAAGTATGGATTTGAAAAGCTTCAAGAGCCACTTATAAAATCAGAACATTATGCATGTGATGCATGGTATTTAAAGAGATTATAATATTAGAAAAGTTATATAAAAGTTAAAGAGACTGTCATACTTAAAATAAATTTTGGAATAGAATCTATTTGCAATTAATTCGCAAATGTGAAATATTATAAAATTTATTCATATGACAGTCTATTAATAAAATAAAACTATATTATAAATTTAAGTTAATCTAAGGGTAAATATATAGCAACTCTAAACTTATCATCTAAGGTATGGATTTCTACAGTACCATTATGCCCCTTGATAATTTTACTAATGGATTGAAGTCCAATGCCATGACGACTTTTATCACTTTTTCTTGAGATTAGTTTATTATTTAGAATATTAGACTTTCCATCATAGTTATTTTCAATTAAAACAAAATACATTTGTGAAGATACTTTACTTGAAAGAAGTATTTTACCTTCCCTTTGGGGTAATAACTCACAGGCTTCAATTGAATTTTCTAGTAGGTTGCCTAAAATTGTGCAAATCTCTACATCTGAAAGCGATATTTTATTTGGTATATGTAGTTTAATATCTATAATAATGTTTTTTTGTGTAGACATATTAAAGTAATAATTTAATAGTGCATTAACGGCAGTATTATCACAGAAATTCCTCGTAGCTATAGTTTTTGAACTATTCAAGATTCCTGTAACTGTATTTAAATAAGTTAAAATTTCGATTTCTTTAGAGCGTTCAGCCATTGAGTAAATAGTTCTTAAATGATGACGAAAATCATGTGTTATACGGCGATTCTCATCAGAATATTCCTTGATTTGTCTTGAATATTCTCTTTGCATAACAAGCTGACGTGTAACTTGTCTATACTCTTCGGCGAAAGTAAGATTATAAGAGTAAGCTTTAATTATATTATGTAATATAACAACTCCTATGCCTAAAACTAATGCAAGTGCCCCCCATTCCATAAACCACCCACCAAAAATCGGTTCATAGGTTTTAAGTAATCTATCCCAAAGACAAGAGCACGCAAAAAATACTGAAGAGTATAATAGAGGTTTTAAGTAGATATCTTGCTTTTTAATAGTAACATAAGATGTAAAAATTAAGTAGATTGCAGTAAAAAACTTAAAATATGCAACTAAATTAGAATAAAGCTTTATCATCCAAGGTTCTAAAGTATAGGAGAATACTCCAAACAAGAAAGTTATTATACAAAATACTCCAACTAAAGTATTACTTATAACTGCAATAATAGGTTTTGTATTACACATTCTGTTATGTAAGATTAAGATCAATAACAGAATTACAATACCGGAAGTTAATTCAAAGGTACGCCAAGGAAAAGTTGGAAGTATAAATATATTATTTAATAAAGGATATGAAGTAAAGAAGCACATAGCAATACAGAGCAAAGAAAAGAGTAATGTATTTTTTTGCTTCATTTTAAATCCTAAATAAAGACAAATAATAGTAGTAACAATAGCTAGAGTAATAGATACTAGTGTAATTATAAGTCTAATTAAATTAAATAAATTAACTCCATCACTTGTACCAAAGCTAGGAGGATAAACTAAGCCACCATAAAAATGTGAGTAATTACTTACAGCAATAGTAATAGTTACAAAACCAGACTTTTCAAAGGTTATTATCTTATTTTGTGTTAAATCTTTATAGGTATCTTTATCTGGATTTCCTATTTCAAGTAATAATTTATCATCTACATAAAGTCTAAAGGCAGAATAAATTTCTGGTAGTTCTAAAGCATAGGTAGCAACAGTTTCCGGTAGTTTCAAATGCATAACATATGTCCCACTTCCATATGGTGAAATATTAGTTGAATCTGAACTAAGACTCATATTACTTCCTATAGAGATATATCTCATATAATATTCAGTATCTCGATTCTTTAAGTCTTCTGGTGTTAATAATACACCTGGATAAAAGGCCCACCCATGATTTAAAAATCTAACAGGATTATTTTCAATATCATTTTCTGATAATACAAGAAGGCTATTAACTCCTTGAGAAGTATTATGTGTATACTTATTATCAAAAGAATAAATACACAAAAAAAACAAGGATGAAGCTGCAATTGCAATAAAAATTGTAGTTGTTTTTTTTACAGATTGTTTAATATACATTTACCTTATCTCCTTGTATATCTATAAGCTATAAAAAGTATTGCACTAATAGATAATATTATTATAGTGACTATACATCCTATAAAGATACTTTTATTTGGGGGTTTTGATTCTATATTTGATTCTTGAGCATCTAGTCTATCTACATTTTCTCTTATATTAAAAGTTCCTGTGCTATTAGCAGTAAATGACAATACCTTTTGATTCATATCATAATCATAAAGAGATATTATGTTACTAGAATCACATAAAATGGATAAGGAACCTTCAGTGAAGTTTTTAGTATATGGTACCATGAAAGTTATATTTTCTATATTTTTAACTTCTACTCCATTAACAGCAATAAACAAAGAAAACTCAGAGGATGAAATATTTTTGATTTCAATACAAAAACTATCATTATCTTTAATATTTAAAGTTTCCAAGAGTGATTGTAGTAGAATTACTGTTACTCCATTTTTAGAAAAGATAGCTTTTCCACCACTTGACTCATACATTAACTTTAATCTATATCCGGATATAATATCTTTATTTTCCCCAAAGTATTCAAATACACCATCTTCTCTATTTAAAGTGTTATCTACATTGGGTACATTGCTCATAGTAGGCAGTTTTTTATCGCTTAAATAAACCCTTTTATCAGATTCATTATCAGAAGGGTCTTTTAAAGTAGGTTTATAAGATTCACTATTTGATTCATCACCATCGTCACTAGAATTAATTGATGAACCTAAATTAATAGGGGGTGGTTGGATAATATCAGGCACATCATCACCTTCCGAATCTCCACCGTCCCTATCACCACCTATAGAGTCATAAACTGAAATATTACCATCATCAAATATATGAATAATATTAGAATATTCAGTATCATGCTTAATTCGGAAATAGTAATGCTTATTTAGTTCTAACTCATTTCTAGATATCCTAAAAAATTTTATAGGCGGCATTGTATCATATAAATCCCAAGTTACATTTTCAAGTTCTTGTATAGTCATAGGAATATCACTTTGAAAACAAAGAAGATCTAAATCTTCAGTGACAGGTTTTAAAAAATCAATATCGTAGGTACTAGCATTAACTCCTAATACAAAAATGTCTAAATAGTTAGGATCAGATATACGAATAGGAATATATAAGGTGCGAAGTTCATCGGAAATAAAATACTCTTCGGAATAATCTGAATCTATTTGAAGTTTAATTATTATAGTATATGTACCCACTTTACTTATGTCAATTTCACTAAAATCAAAGGATTCTACAGTAAGAAGTGCTTCATCATAATTTTCATTATACCCAGCTACAAAGCTAAGCATTTGTTTTCGAGCCTCGATTTCTTGATTTAAAGATTCTATATCATTAATAGGAATAACTCTACCTTTTATAAAGATATCATAATTAAATATCTTGGTTATTTCTTTTTTCTTATTGATATCTATTGCAAAAGCCTCTGATGCATTAATTAATTTGAATAAGAATATAAAAGCGAATAAAAACAAAGTTATAAATTTTATTATCTTTTTCATAAAGGTGCCCCCCAGATTTCATTAAAGCATAATCGAATCAAATTAAAACAAATTCTAATCATTAATTATAATTTTACCTAAATTTACTTAAAATATCTATACATAAGTATCAATATACAAGTTTATAATAAGTAGATTTATTATTAATAAAAATAAGTAAATTATTTTAATTTATATGTTTAAGATAAGTTTTTTATGTTATTTTTAAGGAGTATGTTTGTAGGTTTCTATATGTATAGCAATAAAATAATATGTATGAGAATTTAAGTTATATATACTATGTGTAGGATTAAACAGGATTAAATAATAAAACAATAAGTTAAAGGAACCCATGCTATAAAAAATATGCGTTGAGGTTCCTTTAAAGTTTCTAATATAATAATTAAAGTTTATATATTTAACTGAATAAAGTTAAGTTGTATTTAGAGATTTATAAGAAGAAACTTTAGTATAAAAGAAAATAGAGTATTGAAGCTTAAATAATCTAAGCCTACAAAAATTTAAACAGAAATTTCCCCCAAATCCTTTAAAGTATCCTTTTCTTTAGATCTTCTTATAAGATTAATGAAATAAGCTGTGATCCAAAAAGGTCCTAACAAATATACTAAAAATACAAATATTGTGTATAGCCAAGGAGCATCCTTAACTAGTTGGTGTACAAATAGCACAGGTATTTTAAAGGGTTCTCTAAGAAGCATTAAATTACTATTAAATGTTGTATTCATAATAATTGCTATTAATGCAAATAAGGTATAGAGTTTAGTATAAGCTTTATATGTAACTTTGTTAAGCTCCATATTCATTTTCCATAGGTACATAACTCCTATATAAATCATCAAAGTATGAAAAAGCATACTGTAAAGACATTGAAAATGCCATATAGGGTACATCATTAAAGAGGTTGAAGGAAATAATAAAAATGCTGTTCCTCCCAAAACACATCCTCCAGCTAAAAAAGCCTGTCCCATTTGCTTCCATTTACCATTGCCATAGCCACTAAGTAATAGAGCATACATGAATATAGAACAATAAGCAATAGGAAACCATTCATTTAGCCAAGTATATCCAAAAGAAAAGCTATAGTAGATTTTTACTCCTTCTAAGGTTACCATAATGATTGCTAAAAACTTTGTTATTTTTTCTAAAGTAGGTCTTTTAAGATTTCTTGAGTTGTATAATAAAATAATTAGTAAAATTAAAGATATACACAATAAAAACATATGACCTCGTGTAAACATGCCCACAGGATCATAAGCATTTCTAGGTGCCCAAAATTGATTGAAAAAATTCATTAGTTTATTCTCCTTTATTTTTCAGATGAATCAAAACCATAGTAATTAAAAAAAGTTACAATAAATAATGTAAAGCATATCTCGTACTTAATCAATTGATTTTACAGTTATTTTGGAATATTAATAGAATATATACAAATCCTAATGTGATATTTTAGTATACTAAAATACAAAATTTTATCAAAATTTTATTTAGTATATATGATATATGAAATTAAATAAATTTTATTACAAAAAAATTCAAATAAATGTTATAATATATTATGGTAAAAATAGTGTAATATGGAGGGGTGTTTATGGATTTAAGGTTAAAGTTTAATGAAGATGTATATAATTATGACAAAGCTAGACCAACATATTGCAAAGAATTACTTTCAGATATTATTAGTTATTCAAAGTTAGATAGTAAATGCAAGGCCTTAGAAATTGGAATAGGTACTGGAAAGGCAACATTACCTATATTAAAAAGTGGGTGTGATGTAACTGCTATTGAATTAGGAGATAAGCTTGCTAATTATGTTAAAGATAAGTTTCATGATTATGATAACTTTGAGGTAATCAATGATGATTTTATGGAATACTCCATTGAAGAAGAGTCGTATGACTTAATATATTCTGCAACGGCTTTTCATTGGCTACCATTGAATGAAGCTTTGGTGAAAGTAAAAAACACATTAAAAAATAATGGGTCTATAGCTTTGTTTTGGAATCATCCTTTCCCAAATCGTAAAGAGGATGAAAGCAATATGGCAAGTAAAAGCGTATATGATAAGTATTTTAAACCTAAAAAGCCAATCAATGAATTTTCAGAAGAAGATTGCAAAGGACTTGTTGAAAAATTAGAAATCCTTGGATTCAAAGATATCAAATCTAAATTGTATTATAATACAAGAACTCTTACTACAGATGAATACATTAAGTTATTAAACACATATTCAGATCATAGAGCTCTACTCCTAGAAATTAAGTTGAATTTTGAAAAAGATATGAGAAAAGCAATTGATGATGTGGGGGGAAAAATAAATATATATGACACAATGGACTTATATTTAGCAAGAAAATAAAATACCTTTGAACTTTTTTAGGTATTTTAGTTGTTTTAAAAGAACTTTATTTTAATTATGAATTTTCAGAAGGCAATTAGCATAAATTTAAAATGTAAATAAAAAAATACTTAAATGTTAAAAAATGTTGACAATTCCAATAATGGTATTATATATTTATAGAAAATAGTATATTTTCACGGAGGTGCAAGATGGCTAATTTGCAAAAGAAAAGTCCTGAAGAGGAGGATTCTTTACATGGTCGAAGTAGTCTTAAAGCCTTTCTATTTGGCTTAGTCCTAACTATATTAGGAAGCTATATGATTTTTCAAATGACAACTGTTAGTGCCAATTGGTATACCTGGAGTTTAGGATCATACTCTATTCCTACAGGCTTCGTAACTTTACCACTTCTCATAGGTATAGGCATTCTGTTTTACAATTCCGACTCGTTTTTAGGAAAATTCGTAGTATTTATAGGTGTTGCTATTATTCTTATTACTATTATCATGAGTATTCGTATTGTTTTCAAAACAACAAGTTTATTTAATTATGTACTTATGTTTGGAAGTGTATTAGCGGGACTAGGACTTATGACAAGAGGATTATTTCCACCTAAAAATAAAAAATAATTTAATATTAAAAGGAGAGGATACATTATGTCTATTTTCAAAAGAGTTGGAGATTTATTTAAAGCAAATGTAAATGATATGATTGATCGTGCTGAAGATCCAGAAAAGATGATCAAGCAATCTATTATTGACATGGAAAAACAATTAACGGGTGCAACACAAGCACTGGGACAAGCTATGGCTAGTGAAAAAGCTGCTTTTAATACCTTAGAAAAAGCAAAGAAAACTTCTAGTGAATGGGAAGAAAAAGCAAAAATAGCTCTTAAAGCAGGTAATCAAGAGCTAGCAAAGAAAGCACTTTCAGCTAAAGTAAATTCTGATCAAAGCATAGCTTCATTCCAACAGACCTATGATTCTATACATGGTCAGGTTGTTGATTTACGTTCAAGAGTAGAAGCGCTTCGTGCTAAATTAGAAGAAGCTCAAGGGCAACAAAATATTCTAATTGCACGTGCACGTACTGCTGATGCACAAAAGGACATTGCTCAAGCTATTAGTGGTGTAGATAGTAAAAGTGCATTTTCAAGAATGGAAAAGATGGAACGTAAAATTGAAGAGAAGGAAGCTGAAGCACAAGCTTTTACTAATGTTTCAGGGGATGATATTCTAGCTAAGGATGAGTTTAAAGAACTTGCTACAAATAGCAGTGTAGACGAGGAATTAGCTCGTTTAATGGCTGAAATGAATTCAGAGTCTAAATAGTTGAGGTGTTAATTTATGAATGTTCTTATTTTCATTCTTGTGATAATAGCATGCGTAGGATATGTCATATATGTGTTTAAACAAGCTGATAGTAAATCCTTAGACATTAGTTATATGAAAACTTCAAGTTTAAGTGATGCTATTAGTGTTTTAGATGAGATGTCTAACAGTGATACTAATTATAGACATTATGCAGAGATTAAGGTAACAGCTCATGGTAATAATAGTTTTCCAGCACCATTTAGCGGTCAAAGTGTTATTTATTATAGTAATCAATGTTTTTCTGTAACTCAAGAAAAACAGGTTACTTATGATAAAGAAAATAAGAGACATGAGCGTATTGTAAAAAGGGAGAGTGAGCTTTCTTCTGACAATAGTTCAGAACCTATTTTTATTAAGGATAATAGTATAGAATCACCTATACTGTTGGATCTTCAAAGTTTTGGAAGTAAATCAGATTTAACAGCTGGTTGTGATCGTTTTGAAAATAAAGATTCTCAATTTTCAAGAAGTCATTTTTCAAATTATAGATCTGGTGCTGATTTCTTAGGCTTTAGATTAAAAGAACGTATTCTTAGAGAAGGACAGCCTCTTTATATTTTAGGAGAGCTATATAGAATGGGTAATGATCTTTACTTTGGTTATGCTCATCAAGCTAATAAAAGTTCAATGGTTTCTGTAAAGTCAGAGGATCAAATTTTAAATGATGTAAAGGGTGAGAAAACAAAAGCTCTTATAACTGCAGCAGGTGTAGCTATAGTGGCATTTTTCTTCTTCTTTTCAAAACAATTTTAATAAAGGTACATGTAAGTTTTAGCTAATTATATGTATTTTAATTTAAGAGAAGAATAATTTAATAATAAAATTTAAATGTTATTAAAAATTGTTTTTTTGGATATACATTCCAATGAAGAATATTCATTCTTTATTTAGATAGAAGGTTCATTATAGAATAAATTCAATACTTAATGTAAATATGGAATATTAATTACAACTTAGATATACTTTAATGTATTGAATTTATATTATGAAACTTTACTTTATAGTGAGATTTTAATGTGGAAAATTAATAAGGTAACTTATTAGGATAATTAATGCAATATATGAAAAAATAGAGTGTGAATAAGTCACACTCTATTTTTTATAAATATTTATTTTCAATGCAAATATACCTTATATAAAGTTCTTATTCAGTGTAACCGTAAGTTACTTTAAGGCATTTTCTATGTGAGATAATAGCTTATCTAAAAGATAAAATTCGTTTATATCATCTTCTTTTTTTTCTAATTCAACATAAGAACCCTCTGTGGCTATAGTAATTATTTCTGCATTATTTATTAAGTAATTTAAAATAGATATATTAGTAGGATTTATAGCCTTTTTAGTATGGAAACAATCCAAATCAATATCTAAGATGAATTTTTTAGTTATACTATTATCAGTAAAAAAGCCAGGGATAAACTTATTTATTTGTTTTAATTTAAATATTAGTTCGTCACTTTCTATTACAGTATTATATGTATTAAGTAAACATTCCTCATCATGGGATTCTTTCATACATGTACTTGTACAGAATGGGTCTACGTAATATATCTTATCATTAGAGTAGTCTTTACAAATACCAACACCAAGTAAGCTAAATATTACAGCATGACTTATCATATCAGTTTTTAAGGAAAAATCTATATGCTCATTATTACGAAGCTTATCTAATGATGATGTAATGTCACTTAAATTATCTATATCTACAGTTGATAATAATTTCTTGCTAATAGTTTTCCACTCACATTCATTAATAGCACAGCTATGTCTATAAAATGCAGTACGGGTATCCATATGGTGGTCAAAAGTTAATAATACTGGTACAATTTCATTATTAGAGGCGTACTCTGACCATGGAAGTATAACTTCATGATGATTCTCTACAATGTAAATCTTTTTGTCCTTTATTACTTTTTCCCTTACTATATCCTGTTTCAAATTAAACACTCCTTTAAAAGAACCTTTAAGTTTCAATAATATATAGAATATCATATACTTAGCAAAAGGAAAAGCAAGTACTTAAAGCATCGCATAATTGAGTGTAATTAATATATGAACCACTATATAAATTTTAATAAATAAAAAGAAATGGGGCTGTTGCACTAAGAATAAATCTTTTAATGCCACAAGCCCCATTATACATTAATAATAATTAGATTATGGTATATAATAAAGTACCAATTACACCAGAACCGAATATAACAAGTATTGGATTAATCTTAAACTTTCTTAAAGCAACTAACCCACCAACAAATAAAAGCCCTTCTATTGGATGGAAATTTGATAATACTATATCAGCCTTTTCAGCTTGGAAAAGTGCTAAAGTCAGTATTGATAATCCAGCTGAGCTTATTAAGGCTACTACTGCTGGTCTAAGGCTTGAAAGGATAGTTTGTACACCTTTTAAATTACGATATTTATAATAAAAGTGAGCTAATATAAGACAAATTATAAATGAAGGAATAATACATCCTAATGTACAAATAAGAGCTCCAGGTAATCCTGATAATTGAGTTCCTACAAAGGTTGCTGAGTTAATGGATATAGGTCCAGGAGTCATTTCTGCAATGGTGATTAAATCAGCAAACTCTGCTAAGGTCATTAATCCATGAACATTAACAACTTGATTTTGAATTAGTGGAATAGCAGCATATCCGCCACCAACACTAAATAATCCTACTTGAATAAAGCTGAAAAATAGTAAGGTAAGAATTTGCATCTTATAAATCTCCTTTCACTTGTTTTTTATCACGGTATATTTCTAAGATAAGAGAAGCGATACCGATACCAACACAAAGTAAGATAACAGCCATTGCACTAATATCCATAACATATGTCATAATAAATGTTACAATCATTAAAATAATATAAAACATGTTACCAGCTTTAATAATATTTTTAGCAAGGTTAATAACTACATCACAAATTACAGCAGCAACACCAGCACGCATAACTAATAAAGCAGTAGCAATGGTTGGGTTAGATCTGAATTGATCGTAGAACATAGCTATAACTGATATAATAATTATAGGTGGAATAATTGTACCAATTACTGCAACAAGAGAACCTAATATACCTTGTACACGATAACCTAAAATAACAGAGGCATTAACAGGAATAGGACCAGGACTTGATTGTGATATAGCAGTTATATCTAACATTTCACTCTCATCTAACCATTGTAATTCCTCAACAAATTTTTTCTTCATAAGAGATACGATTACAAATCCACCACCAAAAGTACATGCACTAAGCATAAAGGTAGATTTAAAAAGTTGCCATAAAACTTTCCAATCTCTTTTAACTTTTTTATTGTCCATATTTTATAAACACTCCTTATATTATTATTTGGAATTATGTCCATATAAAATTCAATTTATAATGTCAAACAACTTAAGTTTAAGGTAAAACCTAACATAAGTAAAATATATAATTATTATATAGATGATAAGTAAATAATTATACACATCAGTTGCTTACCAAATAATTATATACAATATTTATATAAATAGTAATAATATTAAATATATTTCTAGATATAACAAGTATATTTTAAATTGTACTTTTGATTTTTAATTATGAGATAATAAAATATTAAATATTGGGTTATATAGAATAACCTACTTAGAAGTTGTAGATTTTAAGTATATATAAATTAAGCTAAATAAGTACTATTTTTAAAAGCTTGCTTATGTATTATGTGAAAATATATAACATGTTTGAATTTGAATCTGATTTACATAAATGGTATTAAATTGTACAATATAAATATATATCTAAAATTAAAACATATAAAAGTATATAATGAGAGTAAAGAAATAAAGTATAAAGTATATAGTAGAAAATAAAAATTTTAGAAATTAGATAAAAGAGCAAATCCTCATAGAAGTAGTGAATCTATAAAACTTCATCTAAGAGTATTTTTTAAACAACAAAGTCGAAAGTTAAAAGTGGATGCATCTTCAATGCTTGTCTTATTAGAACATTCCATAATTTGTAAAAATTCAAGAGTAAATTAATTAGTAATTTTAAATATAAAAACTTTTAAAGAGAAGAGGGGGAGTATTTTTACTTATATATTGTAATATTAAGACTTCATTATTAAAGCTTAGTTTATATTTAAATATTCTTATAAGAATGTATAAGAATATTAGAAATTTTTTATGAATGTATTTTTAAAAAGTAATTTTATAAGTAATTTTATAAGTAATTTTAAGGAAGGAGTTAAATATGTTTAAGTTGTCTAAAAAGTTTATTGCAAGAAACAAAAAGTATACTTTTATAATAATTGCTGGAATTATGCTGCCTGTAATGATGATGTTTTCATTGATACAGCTTGCTAACAGTATAGGTTTAAAGTATAAGGATTTTTTGATTAGTAACGAAAGGCAGGATTTTAAAGTATCATCCATAGATAAAGAAACCTGTGAGAAGATAATAAAAAATGTAAATGAAGTTTATAAGGATGAGGTAGAGAGAATAGAATTCAGCGCATATATAGGACAAGCTTACTTTGAAAATGTGGATACTACTAGAGGAACACTGATATTAACTAATGAAGAAGGAATTAGAGAAATCAATGACTTTAAAATACTTGAGGGGAAATATCCAGAAAAATCCTTCGAAATTGCTATAGAGAAAAGTGTTAATAATAAATTTGACCAACCCTTCAAAATAGGTGACAAAATAAATCTTGATGTGGAGGATGGTGAAGGAAATTTAATTGAAAAATCCTTTGTCATTAGTGGATTTATGTGTGATACACCTATACAAGGTAGCACTTTAGGGAAGCAAAGTTATATTTTTACGAATAAAAGTACTGTAGAAGCCTTAGAAAAGGAAGATTTTATATTTCTAAAGGATAATTATAATATAGATTTTTTAGTAGATAAAAATAAGTTTGATGAAGACAAAGTTTTTGAGATAATCATGAGCATTTATCCTATGATTGATGAGCAATATTTGATTAAGGTTGATAAGAATAGAAAAGGAGAAGCTACAGAGGAAGAAGCAAAATCTATTGGAGAGGTATTAAAAAAGGTTAAAATTAATGAGGCTAAATCTAATGCCTATGGAGAAAAAGATGGTTACGATTCCGTTGAAATATCAATAAAAACCATATCAATAATAATATCAATAGCAATGGTTTTATTAGTGTATAGTAACATGAATTTAGTTACTATGGAAAGAGTTAAGCAGTATGGGACACTTAGATGCATAGGTATGAGTCAAAAACAATTATCAAAAATGATAGTGTTTGAAACAGTAGTTTATGGAGTAGTAGGGGTGGCATTTGGAATAATCCTAGGTACATTGCTTAATTCTGTAATTGGTGAAAAAATAATGTATATGGTGGTGGGAAGTGAAGTTAAATTAGCAGGAACCTTTAAATCCTATTGTGAAATTTTAATATTAGTCGCTTTTTCACTGTTAATAGTTTCAGTAGGTATAATTTTAAAAATGAAAAAATTTCAACCTACGGAAGCCCTAAACTATTCAGAAAGCAATAAGTTTTTTAAAAGTAAAACAAGCTCCTATAATTTAAAGGAAAAGCAAAAGCTTATAAGTTTATTTGCTAAGAGAAACTTAAAAAGAAATTTAGATAAAACTATAGTTAATTTTATATCTTTAGTAGTATCTATTACCCTAATTATGGTTATTATAAATGGAGTGTTTTCTATAAATAAACCAGAGAAAAGCTATAAAAGCAAGTTTTCAGATTATGAGATAGTTCAAGGATTTTCAGGTGGAAATAAATCTTATATAGCAGAAGAAAAGATAAGTAAAATATCAGATATGGAAAATGTAAGAAAGGTTTATGCCTTAAACAATATTGTAGAGAATACTTTTAGTACACTAGATGATAAAGATAGTCCTTCACTAGTAATTTACAACAATGAACTTTTTGATAAATTTATACAAGATAATAATCTTAAGGATATTAATTATCTTAATGAAGATATAGCTATTTTTATAAAAGATAAAAACCTCCAATCACAAAAAAATTATTTTGAGAAGTTTCAAAAGGAAGTAAACAATACTTTGCAAGGATATATAAGAAATACTTATACAGAGGATAAGAAGGAAGTAAGTTTTAAACTTAATAAGTGTATAGAGGGTTATGGGGTAAATCAAGGAGGAACTCCAAAGCCAGATGGTGAGTATATAATAATAAATGAAAATCTAGCAAGAAAGCTTTATGGGAAAATAAGTTATACGGACATAATGATTGATTTAGGTGGAAAAGTAACAGAAGATTTTCAAAGAAATATTTCTAAATTATTAAAGGATGAGATAGAAGTTACCCATGGAAAGTATGATGCTGGTTTTGAAGAAAGTGAAAGACAAGTATTAGGTATGGTTATTTTAATTGCTTATATGCTATTTGCTACGGGATTGGTTACATTTTTAAATATTAGAAACACAATTAAGGCTAATATAATAAACAGAAAAAAAGAAAATGGAGTGCTTAGAGCTATTGGAATGTCAAATAAGCTTTTGACCAAGGTAATAAAACTAGAAAATATAAAGCTAACAATTTATGCAGATATTACAAGCATTATTATATCAATGCCTATTAATATGTATGTAACCTATACTTTAACAGAAAAATCACAAATTAAATTATGGATATACATTTTAATTAGTATTATAGCTATCTTGTGTATATATGGAATCTCTGCCTTAGAAATAAAGAAGAATTTAAGTGAAGAAATAATAACAGAAGTAAATGAGTATTAGGAGGTGTTTAAGATGAAGGTAATAGAAATAAAAAATGGTTCTAAGATTTATGGTGAAAATGAAAGTAAAGTTGTGGCTTTAAACAATGTAAATTTAGCTATTGAAGAAGGTGAATTTATAGCAATATTAGGGACAAGCGGTTCAGGGAAAAGTACCTTATTAAACATGATAGGTGGATTAGATAAATTAACAAAGGGTGAAGTTTATATATGTGGTAAAAAGTGTGATAAACTAAATGATGAAGAGATGTCAAAGATAAGAAGAAAAGATATTGGCTTTGTGTTTCAAGCATATAATTTGATCCCTGTATTTACAGTCTATGAGAACATTGTAACACCAATACTTTTAGATGAAGGAAAGATTGATGAAGAGTATATAGAGGACTTACTTAAAACCCTTGGAATAGAAAATAAGAAATCAAGCTTTCCAAGTCAATTATCAGGAGGGCAAAAGCAAAGAGTAGCAATAGCAAGAGCTTTAGCAAATAAGCCTAAAATAATCTTAGCAGATGAACCTACAGGAAACTTAGACACAAAAAATGGAGCAGAGGTTATGAGTTTGTTGAATATATCAATAAAAAACCATAAAAGTACACTTATAATGGTAACACACAATGAAGAGATTGCTAAAACAGCAGATAGAATTATAAAAATAGAAAATGGAGAAATACAGTTAAAGTAAGTATTTTATATAAGAGCTGTCACAGGAACAATAAATATAATGATATGTTACATTTGAAGATAATCTACAGAGTAATATATTATATATGTATTTATTAGAGTGATAGCTCTTAATTATTTTAAGAAAGTTTTATAATAAAATCTGAGCTTAATATATAGGTTCTAATTAATATTCTACATTCTTAGTAATAGCTGTATTCTAAAATGAATGGTAGCTGTAAATGCAATGAAGAGTGTTTATTATAATATATATTGAATATTTATTTTATAGTTTGTTAAAATGATATAAGAATGTAGTGAGAGAAGTTAAATTTTATTTATAGTAATTTAGCTAATAATTTTCTAAATAGGTATAACTTAGGGGTGATGTAATGGCAGTTATCTTAATTGTTGAGGATGATAAGGAACTTAGAGAAGAATTACATATATTGTTAGAAGACAATGGGTATACACCAAAGGATGTAAATGAGTTTAGCAATACTAAGGAGGAGATTTTACTTTCAAATGCAGATTTAGTTTTGCTTGATATTAAGATTCCATATATAAATGGACAGCAACTTTTAAGAAGCATAAGAAAGGAATCTGATGTACCTATAATAATGCTTACTAGCAAAAACTCTGAAGCAGATGAAGTGCTTAGTATGAGTTATGGTGCAGATGATTATATAACTAAACCATATAATCCAGTATTATTACTTTTAAGAATAGAGGCTTTACTTAAGAGAACTAGTAAAGTAGGACAGGATTTAACTTATAAGAATATCAAGGTAAATTTACTTAGAAGTACTTTAGAGTGTAAAGATGAGGAAGTATTATTGTCTAAAAATGAGATAAGTATATTTTATTATATGTTAATGCATAGAGGAGAGATTGTTAGTAGAGACGATATAATTAATTATTTATGGGGTAATGATAGATTTATAGATGATAATACCTTAACCGTTAATATAAATAGACTAAGAAAAAAACTAGAAGGTGTTAATTTGAAATCAGTAATAGAGACTAGAAGGGATCAGGGGTATATTCTTATATGAGACTAAAATATTATTTACAAAATAAAGTTGTACATATCAGTATGTATATTGTTTTAATGGGTCTTATTCAATTTATGCTTTATATGTTTAAGGTTCCTTCACCATTAATGATTTCAATCTTAATTTTAATGCTTACTTTTATAATTCTAGAAGTTACATATGATTACAATAGAAAAAAAGATTTTTTCAATGAGTTTTTAGAAAATTTAGATCAATTAGATAAAAAATATCTTATTACAGAAATAATTAAGAAGCCTAACTTTATTGAGGGTAAAATTATATATGAATCACTACAAGATATTAATAAAAATATCTATGAGGAAATAGAGCAGTACAAAAATAGTGTAAGTGATTTTAAGGAATACATAGAAATGTGGATTCACGAGGTTAAAATACCAATAGCAAGCTCAGTTTTGATTCTTCATAACAATAAACCAGATACAGTTAAAAAGGTACAGCTTCAAATAAATAGAATAGAAAGCTATGTAGAACAGGTTCTATATTATGTTAGAAGTAAAAATGCAGAAAAGGATTACCTTATAAAACAGTGTAATTTGAAGGAAATAATAAATAGTGTAGTAAGGAAAAATAAGGATATTCTTATTTCAAAGCATATTGCCATAAATGTTGAAGATGTTTCTGAAAGTATATTGAGTGACAGTAAGTGGTTAGAATTTATTATAAATCAGATAATAAGCAATAGTATAAAGTATTCTAAGGATGAAAGTCCAAAGATAAGCTTTAGGAGTGAGAGTAAAGAGGGTAAAATAATATTGCATATCGAGGATAATGGTTTGGGAATAAACAAAAGTGATTTACCCAGAGTCTTTAATAAATCTTTTACAGGTGAAAATGGTAGGGGTAACTCAAGTTCAACGGGTATGGGACTTTATTTATGTAAGAAGTTATGTAATAAGATAGGTCACTTTATTGAGGTAAACTCAGAAAAAAATATTTTCACTAGAGTTTCTATAACATTCAACTGTGATGAATATTACAAAGATGTAAGATAAGGTTATATAAATCGATGTTAGCAATATTTCCTTTTTTATATAATTATTTTAGAAATAATTTACGAATCAATAAGAAAGGAGCAAAATTATATGTTTAATATTTTAAAAATAAATAATATAAGTAAATATTATGGTAACAAATCTAGCTTAACAAAGGCTTTAGATGATCTTTCAATGGAGGTTGAGAAGGGTCAATTTGTTGCAATTATGGGGGCGAGTGGTTCAGGAAAAACTACACTTCTAAATACGATTTCTACTATAGATAATGTAACTAGCGGACATATAATTATAGATGATAAGGATATAACTACACTTAAGGGACCTAAACTTAATAAATTTAGAAGAGAGGAGCTTGGATTTATATTTCAAGACTTTAATCTTTTAGATACCCTTACAGCTTATGAAAATATTGCCTTAGCCTTACAAATTCAAAACATAAAAGCTACAGAAATAGAAGGTAAAATTAATGAAATTGCAGAAAAGCTTAATATTAAAAAGGTTTTAAATAAATATCCCTATGAAATGTCAGGGGGACAAAAACAAAGAATTGCCGCTGCAAGAGCAGTTATAACAAATCCTAAACTTATATTAGCGGATGAGCCTACAGGAGCCTTAGACTCAAATAGCGCTAAAAGGCTTCTTGAAATATTTCAAGTTCTTAATGAAGAATTAGAATCTACTATTCTAATGGTAACCCATGATGCTTTTACAGCTAGTTATGCTTCAAGAGTGATTTTCATAAAGGATGGGAAAATATTCAATGAATTTATAAAAGGGAATGATACTAGAAAAATATTCTTTGAGAAAATTATAGATGTTGTTTCATTGCTAGGAGGCGACGGCAATGATGTTATTTAAGCTTTCACTGAAGAATATAAAAAAGAGTTATAAAGATTATGGTATATATTTTTTTACTCTCATTTTAGGTATTTCTATATTTTATATTTTCAATTCAATAGAAAGTCAAACAGTTATGCTTAACTTAACAAAAACAACTAACAATGCAGTTTCTACCATGACAAAAGCATTATCAGTTATAAGTGTATTTGTGTCCTTTGTGTTAGCTTTTTTAGTAATTTACGCTAATAATTTTTTAATGAAAAGAAGAAACAGAGAGTTTGGTATATATATGACCTTAGGCATGGGAAAGGGGAATATCTCTAAGATTATACTATTTGAAACAATGATTATAGGTGCCATATCGCTATTAATTGGACTTATTATCGGAACTGCTTTATCACAGGTTATGTCTATTGTAGTTGCAAATCTTTTTGAAGCAGATATGAGCAAGTTTAGATTTGTAATTTCTTATAGTGCAATAATAAAAACAGTTAGTTATTTTTGTATAATATTTTTGGTTGTCATGATATTTAATGTTATACAGGTCAATAGATGCAAGTTAATAGATTTAATTCAAGGTGTGAAAAAATCTGAGAAGATAAGAATTAAAAATCCATACATTTGCACAGTTACACTTATATTTTCATCAGCTCTTTTAGGCTATGCATATTATAAGGTTACTAGTGATGTATCTAGTATAGGTACACTAAAAGATGTTATATTGCAGATTGTATATGGAATTATAGGAACAGCTTTGTTATTTTGGTCTTTATCAGGACTTCTTGTGAAGCTTGTAATGATGAGAAAAGGTTTTTATTATAAGAACTTAAACAGTTTTACTTTAAGACAGATTAGTAGCAAAATCAATACAACAGTTTTATCTATGACAGTGATTTGTCTTATGATATTTTTAACTATTTGTATTTTTTCAAGCTCGGTTTCCATGAATTCTTCTTTGAAAGAGGGAATGAAAAAATTATCAACTGTAGATATAGCTATTTTAAAATCTTCAAACTTACCTAAAGTAAACGAGGAAGAAGGCGAGGAATATACTGATGAAGAAATTGAAAAGTCTAATATAGCTATTAATCAATACTTAGAAATTGCTGGGTTTTCAATAAATGAAAACTTAAAAGATATAGTTAGCATCAAGACATATAAAACGAAGGATGTAACACTTAGGGATACCTTAGATGTAGAAGATGAAGGTTTTGATTCAAAAGAAACTTTAGTAAAAATAAGTGATTATAATAAAATAGCCAAACTTTATGGACTTAATACTTATGAACTTAGTGAAAATGAGTACATGATAATTTGTAATGTGAAAAATACCATTAATATGAGAAATTCAGGACTTAAAAATAAAACACCTATAAGTATAAAAGGAAAAGAATATATACCTAAATATAAAGAGTGCAAGGATGGGTATATTATGATGAGTTCAGAACCTCAAAACTTTGGAGTAATTTTACTTCCTGATAAAGCGGTAGATGAGACAATGGTTACTTCGGAAATACTGGCTGCTAATTTCATAGGAAGTAGTAAGGAAGAAAAACAGTTAATAGAAAATAAGGTTTCAGAGCTTAGAGAAAAATTAAAGGGTAGTAAATTAGGTTTTAGCACTAAAATAGATATTTATAATGCCAATATTGGTACTAGTGCAATGGCAATATTTATTGGTTTATATGTAGGAATAGTATTTTTAATATCTAGTGCTGCCATCCTTTCTTTAAAGGAATTATCAGAAAGTGCTGACTCTAAGGAAAGATATAGAACTTTAAGAAAAATTGGTTTGGATGATTCCATGATAAATAGATCATTATTTGTACAAGTTGCCATATTCTTTGCATTCCCACTTATACTTGCAATAATTCACTCTATTTTTGGCATACAGGTAAGCAACATGATGCTTGAATCCTTTGGAAGAAGTGGAATGTTAAAAACTATAGTAATTACTTCAGTATTTTTAGTAGTTATATATGGAGGTTACTTCTTAATAACTTATTTATGTAGCAAAAATATTATAAAAGAGTAATTAAAGTTTATGTTAAAAGTAAATTAGCATTATTAAAATAGTGGCCTTTGAGAAATTATAGCCACTATTTTTAGATTTCAAAGAAAAAAGTATTGAATTCTTGAAATTTAAAATATAAATAAAATATTAAAGATAGAGATATAAGTATATTATATTTAAAGTAATAAATATAATAATTTAATTTTAATATTTGAGTAAAAGAAGAAAATTTATAAGAATTATAGGATAGAAAAAATAGAGGTATACCATATTAGTAAATATAAAAAAGGTTCAACGAATAACTTTTCATGTTTATGAGATAGTAATAATGAAAATAAAATTAATTTTATTACAGGAGGACTAGTTATGTTTAAACATGAAAAGCATTTGTTAACAGAAGTTAAAGTTGAAAAACCAAACCCTATATATGCAAATTTAATGCAGGAGCAACTTGGTGGTGCTAACGGAGAGCTTACAGCTGCTTTAACTTATTTTATTCAAAGCTTTAGAATAAAGAATCAAGAAATTAAGGATTTATTTTTGGATATTGCGGCAGAGGAATTTGGTCATGCAGAAATAGTTGCAACAACTATAAATTTGTTAAATGGGGAGGATGTTACTGCGCCACCAGCTCCAGTAGGATCAATTGAAGCAACAACTACTAGTAGACTTACACCTATGCTTGCAAATTCATCAGGTTACTTATGGACTGCTGCATATGTAAATGAAACAGGTGACTTGGCTGCAGACTTATTAACTAATATAGGAAATGAGCAAAGAGCTAAGACGACCTATGAAAATTTATATAGACAAATAAAGGATAAACATGTAAGAGAAACTATTATGTATTTACTTGAACGTGAAGAAGCTCATAACACAATGTTTAGAGAAGCCTTTAGTAAAATTTTAGGCACAGGTTCATTAAAGGATTGGGGAACTACAGAGGATGCTAAAATATATGCTAATTTATCTACGCCTGGACAATATTTTGGAGACTTAAAAGATCCGAAAGCACCAGAATTTAAGGATGCAGATCCAGGAAAATAATAGCATATTAATACTACAGTATTGAGATATAAAGTGATTGATAAAATAATTGTAGTTATAAAATTGGTGAGTACATAACAAACTTGAAAATAATATGAAAAACTATAAATAAAAGAAGTCTTTAAACATTGTATTGCATAGTAAAAATCAGCATTAATAAAATAAAAAGCACTAATAATTAATTTATCTTAGCTATTAGTGCTTTTTAAATATAATATAGTCTAAGTATTATTTATATCATTATCTATATATTCTAAAATGTCTCCTGGTTGACAATTTAGTTCTTTACAAATAGATTCTAAAGTAGAAAAACGTATAGCTTTGGCTTTACCATTTTTCAGTATAGAAAGATTAGCATTAGTTATATCAATTTTTTTAGCTAAGTTTTGTAAAGATATTTTTCGTTTAGCCATCATCACATCTAAATTTATTATTATTGGCATATTAAAATCTCCTATTATTATATAGTTTGATCATTTTCTTCTTTAATTTCTTTAGCATTAAAGAATAACTCTGAAAATACTAAACATAAAAGTCCTATTAGTATACATATTAGTGAAATTAATAATATTATTGGAGTTATTAAAAAATTGCTAAAGATATTTGTATTAAATTTTAAAAATAATGAAGTAAAAATAATTAGTAGTATTTCACTAAAGGCACATACAGCTATTGTTTTTAAGCATTTAACGCTTCCAGTTGAAAATGGTGTATTTTTAATTACTAAAGTGCAAATTTTTTTTAAGCTAAATAAAGACATAATATAAGGTATAGAGCATAAATAAATACAAAAAGAGATTTTTAAAATTAAATTTTGATTTAAAATTCCAAATGCGCTTTTTAAAAAAGCAGTAGTAATTAATGGCGTTCCTAAGAGAAGAAGGAAGGTTAGAATTATACCTAGTATCAGAATGATATTTAGAATCTTTGAAGTTAAATGTTCGTTCATTTTGTTACCTCCATAAATTTAGTAGAATAAATATAAAGGGAATAATTTATTTTAAAATAAAATTAACACACTTTGAAAAAAATTATAAAGTTAAAAAGGCTCAAACTACGCCTTTTTAACTTTTTTATACAAAATACATAAAAAATTAATAAAAGATATAATGATTCCAATAAATAAGAACATATATCCAATAGGTATTAAAAAGAAAAATGGTTCAATAAGCATTCCATTAGGTGAGATAGTTGCTCCAGATATTTCTGAGATGATAAAACAACATATTCCTAATATAAATGGTAAAACATAAATGTATTTTTTCATATAAAACACTCCTTTTAAACTTTGTAAATTTATAATACCATGAAATCAATCCAAAAACAATAATAATTTGTTGTTTATCAATAAATTATTATTCCGATATGATAATATTTCGTGCTGATGTTTGGTTATAAAAAACTTTAGTATTAAAAAAGTAGAATAGCTTACATGAATTGAGAGAAACTAATATGAGTTAAAAAATGTTTTTTAGAATTAATAATTAAATTAAAAGAACTAAGTAGTAAGTACTTAACCTCAGATATAATGAATGACCATAGAAACCGTTAAAAATTAAATTCGAATTATTTTCAGAAATAATTTAAAAAAAGTGTTGCAATAATATAAAGGCTATGTTATTATAAATAAGTAGCAGCGAAGTTGCTAATTAAAAAAAGTTTCATTTAGATAAATAGTTTCTTGAAATTAGAGATTATTATATCCATTTAGAATCTTTAATTTTAGGAGGAATATATATTATGACAGATAAGACAATAGTATGCAGAGATTGCGGAAGCGAATTCGTATTCACAGTAGGAGAGCAAGAATTCTACAAAGAAAAAGGATTCGATAACGAGCCAACAAGATGTGCTGCTTGTAGAAGAGCTAAAAAAGAACAAAATAGAAGATAATTTTAGAATGTTCAGGGCTGTAGTTTAAACTACAGCCTTTTTTATTTTTTGCAAAAATAACCTTTCATTCAATGTAAGTTTTATATAGGGTGATTATTTTATATAATAAGGGCATGGAATATGACAAGATTAAGTTGGATATAAGATTTAAATTATAAAATAACATAATATAAATCGCATTTTTGAAAAAACGTATTTAATCATTCTAGGGTGAATGTTATTTATTAAAATATAAGATATATAAATTAGAGCTTTATCTAACTATAATTAGTACATGAAAGAGGGGTATAAAAATGAGGGATACGATATTAGAAGTAAAGGATCTAAAAAAGTATTATGGAAAAAAGGATTCTATAACTAAGGCATTAGATGGTATAACTTTTCAAGTTATTAATGGTGAATTCATTGGAATTATGGGAAGTAGTGGTTCTGGTAAAACTACATTACTTAATTGTATAGCAACTACAACGAAACCAACTGAGGGAAGTATACTTTTAAATAAAGAGGATCTTGGTAATTTTAAAGGAAAAAAACTAGCGGAGTATAGAGGAAGTAGAATAGGATATCTTTTTCAAAACTTTGAGCTACTGGAAAATTTAACAGCAAGAGAAAATATCATGTTACCCATAGCTATTCATAATAAATTAAAAGAAGGAAATGAAAATAGAGTAGAAGAACTTGCAAATTACATGGAAATCAAGGATGTTTTAGATAAATTTCCAACTGAGATGTCAGGGGGACAAAAACAACGTGTGGCTGCTGCAAGAGCACTTATTCTAAATCCAGAAATTGTTCTTGCAGATGAACCAACAGGAGCCTTAGACTCAAAGAATGCAAAGGCACTTATGGAGAAGTTATCGCAGTTAAATGAAGATAAAAAGGCTACAATTTTAATGGTAACTCATGATGCTAATGCAGCAAGTTATTGCAATAGGATTTTATTCATACAAGATGGAAAGTTATTTCATGAGGTAAGAAGAAAGTTTCCAGAGGAATCTAGACAAGATTTTTATGAAAGAATTTTATTAGTAATGGCACAATTGGGAGGGGGAAGTGCTAATGTTCTCTAATTTAGTTAAGCAGAATAGTAAACGAAATAGAAAAGAGAATGGGTTATTTTTCATTTCTCTTATTGTATCAATTGTGGCATTTTACATTATTTTATCATTAGGGAAACAAGATGTAATTATATTTCTAAAAACTATGGAAAGTGATGCTATAAATAAATTATTTTTATTAATTCCTGTGTTATATGGATTCTCTTTATTTATATTATTTTTCTTAGTATATTTTGCAGGAAAATATCAATTAGAGAGAAGAAGTCATGAATTAGGCATGTATTTAATGCTAGGTATGAAACGTAGCAAATTATTTTTCATGTTATTTTTAGAGGAATTTTGGAATAGCATTATTTCTCTAGCAATAGGATTACCTGTTGCTATTCTATTGTCAGAAATGATTAGCTTAATTACTGCAAAGATAGTTGGTCTTGGGATTATAGGACATGAATTTTCCTTTTCAATATCAGCTGTCTTAGGGACGATTATAGGATACTTCCTTATTAGGCTTAGTGCATTATTAATTCTTAGTGGGAAGTTTTCTAGAAAGGAAATCATAGAATTGCTTTCAGAGTCTCAAGAAGAAAAGAATAGAAAAAATAATAAGATTTTCACTGCTATTAAATTAGTTGCAGGAGTTGTCTTACTAGGAATTGCTTATAATAAAGCAATCTACGGTGGAGCTTGGGAAAGAATAAGTTCCATGGCATTTGCAATGATTATGGGTGTTTGTGGTACATTTCTTTTATTTCATGGAATTGGAATTTTCTTTGAAATGATTTTAGTTAAAAGAAAGAACAAAAATGGTTTAGGAATGTTTACCTTTAGGCAATTACAGGAATCGGTATTTCTTAAACCCAATGCACTTGCAATTTCATCACTTTTAGTTTTAATGGCATTATGTTGTTTTGGTTATGGAATATCAGTTGGTTTTTTATTTAACTCTACGGATGCTCATGTAATTGATTATACTTTTAAGGAACCATCGGAAGTTGTGAAGTCAGAATTACAGAGAGTAGAAGCTGAAAAGTATATAGATAAGATATTTGAGATGAAGGTAGGTATGTATTTCCCAGAAAAAAGTGAATACAATTTTTCTATAGAGAATTTAATTACTATGATAAAAGCTGAAGGAGAAAGTGAAAGGAAAAATGTTTTAATAAATAATTTTGAAACCTTAGAATCGCCATATTTAATTTCCTTATCTGGTTATAATGAACTATTAAAATCAGGTGGTAGAGAACCTATTAAGCTTAGTAATAATCAAATGGCATTTTATATGAATTCTGATTTTCAGTATGGAGATTCAAAAGAAATACTTGAGAGATTACTTAAAGAAAAACCATATATAGAAATGGGTAAAGAAAGCTATGAATTAGTTGATAAACTATATGATGATAAGATAGTTACAGATAGATTTATTACAATTAGTAAAGGATTTATTGTTACGGATGAAGTATACAATATTTTAGTAAATAAGGGTGATTCTTATTGGAATGCTACCTTAAATAAGAACTTTATTAAGGAAAAAGGATTAATGCAAGCAATTGTAGAAGTGAATAAGCTACTTGACACTTCTAAATTATCCTATGAGAGCTATCTTCAAAACATGGGTAGAGGGTTGTTTTACACAGTATCAGCAAGTTACACTACAATTTATATAGCAATTATTTTCTTAATTATTGCTAATACTGTAATAGGTGTACAGTTCTTAATGCAACAGCAGAAAACAAAGAAACGTTATAGTACATTAATTAGTCTTGGAACAGATTGTGGAATGTTATGTAAATCAGCAAGAGCTCAAATTAATTGGTATTTTTCACTGCCAGTAATAATAGCAACAATAAGTAGTTTCTTTGGAGTAAGGGCATTGTTTGCAGGACTTATGACTAGAACAATGAGTGGAAAGGTAAATTCATTAATGATAATTGCAGCTGCTATTATTATGGTACTTTGTATGGTAGAATTTTGTTATATGATGCTTGTAAAAAGAAGTAGCGATAAGAGTATTGTAGAATTAATAGAAGAAAATTAAGAGTATAAGTAGGAGGAACTGTGTGAAAAAGATTGTGATTGTTGAAGATGAAGCATTTATGAGGGAAGAATTGGTTTCCATATTAGAAAAGGAAGAATATAAGATAAGTTGTATTACCAATTTTGAGAATGCAGTAGAAGAGATACTTAAGGAATGCCCTGATCTTGTGCTATTGGATTTGAACTTACCTGGCATAACAGGCTTTGAAATATGCAAGGGGCTTCGTCAAAAAAGCACAGTTCCAATCCTAGTATTAACAAGTAGAGATAAATTAAAGGATGAGCTACATGCCTTGGGCTTAGGTGCCGATGAATATTTAAATAAACCGTGCCATAAGGAAAGGCTACTAGCTAGAATTTCTAATTTACTTCGTAGATTTGAGGATAGAGAAAACTTTTTAGAACTTAAGGGCATAAAACTTGATGTACAAACTTACACCATGTATGTAAAAGGGACTTCCTTAGTTTTACCAGAAAATCAAGGGAAAATCATGGAGCTTTTATTATCACATTCTGAGGAGATTGTTACAAAGGAAATGTTATTTAAGAAATTATGGGGAACAACTGAGTTTGTGGATGAGAATGCACTCCAAGTTAATATAACAAGACTAAAAAAGACAATAAAGAAGTTAGAAATAGACTATAAAATTACTAATATAAGAGGAAAAGGGTACTGTATTGAAGCAATGGGAGAAAAGTATAATGGTTAGAAAATTAATGGGAGCATTTGGAAAATATAAAATATGGTTTTTTAGCATTTTAATATTAAATTTTATATTTGGTGCTATGTTGTGGCTTATAGATACTGAAAGATTTTTAGCCATTTTTCCTACAATGTTACTTGCTTCCTTTATGTTATATTGTGCCATAGGATTAATAGTATATTTTTTTGATGAAAAAAAGAAAGAACATTTTATGGATTTCTTAGATAATCCGGATATAGAAAAGCAAAAGAAAATACTTAGTTTATTTTCTTTAGAAGAAAAAGAAGTAATAAAAGAAGTTGGTGAGATATTAAGAAATAAAAATAGTGTTATTAAAAGTCAAGAAAAGAGTATAGATGAATACGAAGAATACATAGAGTCTTGGGCTCATGAAATAAAAACACCTTTAGCACTTATGACCTTTGTGTTAGATAATCGTAAGGAAGAAATATCACCAATTGTTTATAAGAGGCTAGAGTACTCTAGAACGAAAATACAAGAGGATATAGAAAGAATGCTCTATTATGCAAGACTAAAATCTGCTAGTTCAGATTACTTTTTCAAAGAGTTGTCTTTAAAAGAAATTTGTGATGAAGTGGTAGAGGAATACGATATTTTATTAAAAGAAGAAAATATATCTACAGTTATGGAAATAGAAAACTCACAAGTTATTTCAGATAAAAAGGCATTGCTATTTTTAATAAGGCAAATTATAAGTAATTCTATAAAATATAAAAAGGCAAATGAAGAAAGTCATTTTATTATATTTTCAGCTGAGCAAGATGAAATTAGTGGAGATATAAAGCTTATTATAAGAGATAACGGAATTGGTATAAAGGCATATGACTTGCCATATATATTTGAAAAGGGATTTACAGGTGAAATCGGAGAACAAAGAAAAAACTCCACAGGAATGGGACTTTACTTAGTAAAGCAGTTAGCACATAATTTAAAAATTGAACTTCAGGTTTCAGAGAATTATAAAGAAGGATTTGAGATAAGCTTAGTATTTCCAAAAATTTAATCTATAGAGCTTGAATCATGGAGATAATATATTTTCAAAATGTATCTAATTACAAATTAATATTTTCAGTATAAATTAGGGAACTTTTTCATGAGTTCCCTTAAAATTTTTTTATAGTGTCAATATTATTCTTTAGCAAAGATTAAATTTAAATTAAGTCATCTAAGCCATTGACTGTTGTTTGTTCATTTTCGTTAATTGGTATGATGATACACTTTTGTCCGTCAATTACTTGAGACTTTATATGAGGGACTTTTTCAGGTTTTACTTTAAGTATTACATCATATTCTGTAGCTGCAGTATCTTCTGAAGCTGAATTTTCTTCTGTAGCATCTTCACTAGCTTCAACTTCATTGTCCTCAGAGGAGGTGTCTAAATTCTCTTCAGTAGACTCTTCTGTTGTAGACTCTAAGGATTCTTCTAAGTTATTATTCTCAGAATTAGCATCTAGAATTTCAATATCATTTTCAGATTCTACTACTGTAGGAGCTTCAATACTTTCAGAAGTTTCTTGTTTAACTTGCTCAAGTTTAGTCTCAAGTATTTCTACTTGCTTTTGAAGAGCATCTTCTCTTTTTCTTTGAGAACTTGCCTTAAGGATTTTAGAATCAATTAAGTTTTCTACTAAAGGCAGATCTTCACCGAAGTTATCCATGTAGGATTTTTCAATCTTAGATGTCACTTCTTCAGGAACTCCACTTTCGATTAAAAGGTTTTGAATTTCTTTATTGCTTAGAGTTATAGGTTCAGCATCGGTATCATCATAAATGGCATTGTACTCATCTACCATATTATTTAGATTTTCTTGAATATCCATAAAGATTTTCTCAGCTTTCTTTTCATCAGTATTTATGGAATCCTTAATAATTGTTTGGAAGGTTTCCTTTTGTACAGTAGCTGTTTGTCTTGAGATACAGCCTAAAGCACCTTCCATTAACTCAGGGTGTGTATCCTTTGCGTTTTTAGTGTAATACATAATGGAGTTAACATCAGAACTACGCTCAATAAAAGCAGGAAATACAAATCCATTAACAGGGGCTTCAACTACCCAATCTCTAATACGAGCTTTTATTTTATTTTCCTCTTCAAAATATCTAAGTCCAGGCTCAGAAAGTGAAACGGGACAAATTGCACATAATACATATTCATAGACTTCTTCAGATTCATCTATTTTTGAATTATCCTTAGTTTTGGTAATAACATCATAGGCATCATGAAATATAAGTATTAAATAGTTACTTGCAAAGCCATAGCTTTCAATAATTGAATTATAAAAGGCATCAAGTAAGGTATCATCTTTTAATTGGCTATTCTTAAGCTGCATAAGAGAAACTTGTTTTTCATTTATAAAATCCTCATTAACCGGAAAGTTAAGTTCTAAAATATTATTTCCAATAGTCCCTGATAGGACCTTTTTAGCAATTTCTAAATATTTAAAGTACTCATCTTCATCTAAATTTAGAAAGGTTTCTCTAAACTTTAGCATCACATGTTTTTCACCAGTAACATAACAACCACACATTTTTGTGAAGGTACAATAATCTTTCTTAAAACGCTTTTTTAATTCAAGTATATCTTTTTTTCTCATATAGTATCCTTAGCAAGGGGCTAAAGGTATTAGCTCTTACTAAAGTTCACCTCCTTAAAATATCCCATATATTTAAACCAATTAGGATTAAGTTCAAATAACATCATTATATAAGTATAGTATTTTTTCTGTAGTAATTAAAGATTTTATTTTAAAATTTAGGCAAAAAATGTAAAAATAAAAATTAAAATAAAAAAATAAAATTTTAATCTAATTTTAATCTTTCTTATATTTAAGATTAATTTTCCAATTATATTATATAACCATGATGAAGAAAGAAATTAGTAAGCAATTTAGGGAGGAATCTTAATATGGAAAGAAACGAAATGATTCAAGTTTTAATGTCAAAGGTTAATGTAAGTTATGAGGAAGCTCAAGTAGCATTAGAAATCTGCAACTGGGATATGCTAGAAGCTGTTCTTTATTTAGAAAGAAGTGGAAAAGTTCCTAATGAGGAGGTTACAACTATGGTAAAAGTACCTGAAAATAATAATGACTATAAACAAAATAGCAAGAACAATGAGCACTTTGGTGGTATAGGAGAGATCTTAGGAAGAATGTTCAAGTTTGCAGGTAAAATTTTAAAGAAAGGTAATGACAATTACTTTGAAGTAAGAAAGGAAAATGAAAAACCTATAAGAGTATCAGTTACAATATCAGTAATCTTATTAGTATTTTTAGCAATTCCAACTTCAATTTTATTAGTAGCTGGTTTATTCTGTGGATATAAGTACTCAATTGTAGGCGAAAACATTAATTATGATGGTGTAAATAGTGTATTTGAAGAGGTATCAAAATCAGCAGATAGTATTAAAAAGGATTTCAAAAAAGGATATGAAAGATAATATTCTTTATAAATAGGGAAGCAATAAGGAGATTTTGACTAATATTCAAAGTCTCTTTATTTTTGTATAGAAATATTGAGTTAAATGGTATAATTTAATTGTTAAGGTATAATAAAACCTTAGACTTTATTATACCTAGATATGGAGGAAGATTTATGGATAAGCTTAAACTTATAGATAAATTAAGAGAAAAGACTGATATAAGTTATGAGGAAGCAAGGCATGCCTTAGAAAAAGCTGATTGGGATATCTTAGAGGCTATGCTTTATTTAGAGGAATGTGGAATAGTTGAAAAGCCTTCAGTTGGTGTTTTTTACACTAACGAATTAAATGAAAGTTATAATGATCATAGAGAAGTAGTTAATATTAAAGAAAATAGCCAGGGAAATAACTATAAAAACAAAAATAGTTTTGAAGGAATTTTTGAGGCTATATGTAAAACCATAGATAATTGCAATAATATATTTCTTTCAATAAAAAGAAAGAATAAGGTGTTTTTAAAAATTCCAATTACGGTATTAATAATACTTTTATTTTTTACATTTTGGGTTACAATTCCAGGAATTATAATAGCATTATTTTTTGAGATAGAGTTTTTTGTTCATAGTAATAGAATTAACACTGATAATTTAGAGAAAATAAATAATGTGCTTAATCAGATGTCTAGAGGTGTTAGGGACTTTAAAGAAAAATTATAAAAAGGGGCTTAGGAATGGTTAAAATTTTAATAGTTGAAGATGAAGAAAAGATAGCTAGATTTTTAGAACTTGAATTAATTCATGAGGGCTATAAAGTAATAAAAGCAAATAATGGGCGAGTAGGACTTGAGTTAATAGAACAAGGGGATGCAGATTTAGTTGTTCTTGATGTTATGCTACCAGAAATTAATGGGCTTGAAGTTTTAAGAAGGGTTAGGAAAAACTCAGATATTCCTATTATAATGCTTACTGCAAGGGATGCTGTTATGGATAAAGTATCAGGTTTAGATGCAGGAGCAGATGATTATATAACAAAGCCCTTTGCAATAGAAGAATTACTTGCGAGAATAAGAACAGCTCTTAAAAAGAGAGTAGTTACAGCAAAAAAAGATGAAGATGTACTAAGATGTGGATTATTAAGTTTAGATAAGATGAGACATAAAGTAACTTATAAAGAAAGTGAAATTGAACTTACTAATAGAGAGTTTACTTTGTTACAAATTCTTATGGAAAATAAAAATATAGTATTAACTAGAGATGTGCTTATAGAAAAAGTCTGTGGATATGATTATATTGGAGAAACAAATGTAATAGATGTTTATGTAAGATATTTGAGGACTAAAATCGATGATGTTTTTAAGGTGAAAATAATAAGCACAGTCCGTGGCGTAGGGTATGTAATAAAAGATGAGTAGAAGTAAAAGAAAGCAAAAAAATAAAAATGTAACATCTATTGCAATAAAGATTAATGCTATCTCTGTAAGAAAGTTATTTTTTAAGTTTCTTATAATTAATATAGCTTTAATGGCCATATTAACAGTGTTTTGGTGTTTAAATGCTGAAAAAACTTTTTATGGGGAATTAGTAGAAACAGCAGAGAGATCCTTTGTTTTTTATCCCATAGAAACTTCAAAATATACAGTAGTGTGGGATAATGGTAAAACCATGGTTAAGGAAGCTAAGGATTTTTTATATATGCTTAGACAAACAGTTATACTCTTAGGAATTGTAGAATTAGTATTTTTATTAGAAGAGATAATCTTTGGTACAGCTAAGGTTAGAAGAATTTTAAAACCTCTTAATGAAATGGCAGAAACAGCAAGTAGACTTAGTAACATGACTTTTGATGAGGAAAAATTTCAAAATCTTGAAGATGCTATATCTAAAATTAGTCCTGTAATTTCAGATGAGAGAATAAGCATTGGAGATAATGAACTTCAGGGATTAGAAGATGCTATAAATAAATTATTGGATAGAATGAGAGAGTCATATAGGCAACAAGCAAGATTTGTTTCAGATGCCTCACATGAGCTTAGAACTCCTATTTCTGTAATTCAAGGTTATGCAAATATGCTAGATCGTTGGGGGAAAAACGATGAAAGTGTGTTAGAAGAGTCAATTACAGCAATAAAGTGTGAATCAGAAAATATGAAGAATTTAGTTGAACAATTATTGTTTTTAGCAAGAGGAGTTAATGGCAAAACTCAGCTTACTATAGGAAGATTTTCTCTTAATGATATGATGAAAGAAGTATTAGAAGAATCTAGAATGATAGATAAAAATCATACGTATAATTATATTGATTCAGAGGATATAAGCATTCTAGGGGATGTAGCATTGCTTAAACAAACAGCTAGAATATTAGTTGAAAATGCGGCCAAATATACTGAAAAGGATGGTTTTATAACTCTTAGGATAGGAATAAATGATAAAGGAGAAGCATATTTCTCTATACAAGATACAGGAATAGGAATTGATGAAAAGGATGTAGCTCATATATTTGAACGTTTCTTTAGAGCAGATACTGCAAGAGTTAGAAAAGATGGAGGTACAGGACTTGGACTATCAATAGCCAAATGGATTGTGGATAGTCACAGAGGATATTTTAGTATCTTAAGTAGAAAAGAAATAGGAACAAGAATAACAGTATTTTTACCACAAAAATTATAACTATAGATAACTTAATAAATCATAATATGAAAAGACCTCATTTACATAAATACAAATTGTATTATATAAGTAAATGGGGTCTTAAGCTTAAAATAAATATATTAAATTAGGGAGTGGGGACATGAGTGAAAAAATACAGAGAGTTAATAGCTATGAAGATAACAGGTTTGATAAAGAAGTTTTAAAGCAACATGGCGCTTTTATTGTTGATGATAAGTATAAATGTAGCTTTATAATAATAAATAAGGACTCAGCAATTGTAAAATGGGATAAAGAAGTTGAGGTAAATAAGGTAATAGATGAGTTTAGATTTTATTCTGAGCATATTGTAAATTTTTATAATGAAGATATGGAATTGGTAAGGAAGTTTAATGAAATAAGTATATTTGATATAGAGATTAAGGATATTCAACCATCTCAATTCTTTGTGGATAAAGATAAAATTGAAGCTATAAAATCTTTTATAAGAAATGAGAAGGATATTATTATTCCATTGGTAAAAATAAATGATAGTTTTGTATCTTTAGATGGTCATACTAGGCTTTATTACGCAGTAAGTAAAAGTATTCCAAGGTGAAGGGATATTTAACAGAAGCTGGTGACTATATAAATGGATTTGTAGAGGAAGCCAGAAAAAGAGGGGTTTACTCACCTTATGACTTAGAATTTATATCACATGAGGAGTATGAAGTAAAGTGGCATAAGTTTTGTGAGTATTTTTTCAAACTCAAGTAATGTAGCATATATAATTTAGAAGATATATTTATTGAAAAAAATGTATGAATAATATACAATATAAGAAATAAATGGTTATATGGGTGTGAATATATTATTTTAGGGGGAGAGGATATGTCTAAGGTTGTTGTACATGAAATGCAATATTATGGGGATGAAGTTAATTCAGACATAGAGCTAGTTAATTATAGCGAAAAGGATTATGAAAATTATAGAAAAATTTGTTGTGATTGTTTTAGAAGATTAAGCTTATCTACAGGGTTAGATCCAGATGAATTTTATACTAAGGAAGAAATGAATAAAAAGAAAGACAATGTATTTATTATGTTTATAAATGAAGAAATGATTGGATCAGTTGAAATATATGACAATACAATAGATCATTTGTTTGTCAATGAGAAGTACCAAAATAAAGGATATGGAACAAAGCTTTTAAGCTTTGCTATTAGTTCTTTGCAAAAGTTAGGGCAAAAGGAACTTAGGTTACTCGTTGCAGATCTAAATGAAAATGCTGTTTCATTATACTTAAAAAATGGATTTAAAATTGTTAATACAATAGTAGATACTTGGGGTGAATAGTATATAAAAGAGAGGATGGTCTTAAAAATAAATTAATATTTTTAAGACCATTGTATTTAGAATAAATAGAATTGTTTTATTTAAAGTAATATAATTTATTTAAACTATTTTGAAAGTATGTATTGTAGTAATAGTGCAATTAATAAAATAAACATACCCAAAGCACATATAAAGACTAGTCTAAGTTGATTGAAGTATAACAGAATAATCATAAAGACTAACTCAATAGCCATATGAAGTAATATTTTTTTCTTGAAATATGCTACTTCTTCTTTATCTAGAGGTTTGTGTTTTGCTGAAACTGGAGATAGTTTCAAAATAAATGGTACTGATACTATCAAAAATACTAAACTAACAATTAATATTAATTTTAATGGTATTAATTTAGTTGTGATTAACACTAGTGCAATAATTAAACTTGATGCAAAATAACAAGTGCTTGCTTTTTCCGCATGATATCCACCTGCATATGTACGCAAGAATGAGAAGCTTGCTAAAAATACAATGCTTTCTATAAACATTCCAAAGATTGAGCCAAGAATAAGTGTAGTTATAATACTTAAACTTAGTTCTAAAGCTGAGGAAAGTCCATAAACGATAAAGTCACGATTTTCAGCAGGGCATGTCTCATTCTCAACAAGTACATCTGCCAATTTCTCAAATTGTTTAATAAGCATTAGAACTTACGTAAAGCTTTTGCTCCCTTTGGAAGTTCAGGTTGATGAAGAACGTAGTAGCAGCAAGTGCTTGCACTATGAGCTGTTACCATTAATGCTAAAGCAGTTAATACAGTACCATATTTTTGAACAAATTTTTTCATTATGTTCGCCTCCTTAAATAACTTTTATAATCTATTTATAAAACAAAATATGCACTTATTTTCATATTTAGGACAAGTTACATGGTTTTAAGGACTAAATACATTTAAAAAAGCTAAGGTGTGATAATATTATCTATATTTTACTAATTCAAACAATATAATTTCTAAGACAAATATATTGTTATTGTGGGATAAGCGTAGTTGACCATTATTATTTTCAACCATATTTTTAATGCTTTTTAAACCTATTCCATGCATAAAAGAATCTTTTTTATGAGTTAGTGGAAGGTTATTTTTAAGAGTAAGTTTTCTAAGGTATGGATTAGAAATTTTTATGTATAAGTTACTATGTTCTTCATATATTCTAACCACAATTTTTTTTGAAGATGATTTTTTGTCATTATAATTTTCTAAGGCATTATCAAGGGCATTACCTAGTATTATATACAATAAATTTTCATTTACTAAGGCTGAGTTATTAAGTCCAACCTTCACATCTACTTTAATATTTCGTTTTATAGCATTATCTAATTTATAATTTAAAATTGAATTTATTATAGTATTACTTGAGTAGAAGGTTAGCTCCTTTAATTCAATACTACCTATTAGTTTATCTAGTTCAAACTTTAAATCATTGATAGCTACCTCAGAATTTTCCTCAAGTTTATTTTTAATATACAATAATTGATGTTTTAAGTCATGTTTCAAAGTTCTAACTGCATCATAGTTGCTTTTTAAATTATCTTGTTGTCTAATATAATATTGAGCTTGTGCCTTTAATAAGTTATTTTCATATTTTGTCTGCTCAACTTTTTTTAGCTTATCAAATACATAATAAAAAAATAAGTTAACTATAACAAGAACTATTATTGATGAAATTATTAGCCATTGAATATTGGATGAAGTAAACAGTGATACTTGTACTAAAGCATGCATTACAAAGATACTACCAGCAGGAATAAGGAGTATTTGCATGGCTTGAAGTAAATTTAAAGGTTCATTATCTTGCTTACCTTCTGTATAGCTTTGAAAAAATTTAACTATAATTAAAGGAATAACTCTTGATATAACAGAGCCTAATATTTTTGAGGAATCTGTTGTTAAAACGCTATAGGTATTTATTTTAAATATAGAACTAAATATATAAACTATTAATAGTTCCATGCTAACCATAAAAGCAATAAAAAATATAGAAATAAGAATTTTATTTTTTATATCTCCATGATACAAATTAGATAATAATATTAATAATAGAATTTGAATAAAAACATTAACTAATGGGGTACCAGCTATTATAAAGGTTGTAATATTTATTCCTAAGTAGCTTATATAGGTAATTAAATAGTATAACTTAGGAATATACTCTTTGAGTTTCATTGTTGTTTTAAAAAAGCAGGTAACTGTATATAGGGAAACTAAATTTATAATGAAGTATATAATAATTTGTAAATTAAAAGACATATTCAATTTATTCACTTCTCCATTCTATATAATTAAAATATCGATTATATGTATCTTCTTTATATTTTCGCCCAATATTAAAGTCTAAGGAATTATCTTTTAAAATAACTCTATTAGATTTTAAGATTACATATTTTAAATTAAATATAAAAGATTTATTTGGCATAATAAAATTTTTATTTTCACTCATTTTACACCATACATTTTTAAATAAATCGGAATAACATATTAAGGTTTTAGTAGTCTGAATTTTTACTTGATTTCTATTAGCTTCAAAGTACACTATATCTTTTATTGGAACGAAATGTGTATTACCGTTTTTAGTATATATAAAGACCTTTTCAATTTCCTTTTGAATAGTATTATATGCATCTTTTAAAGCATCTTCTAAGTCTGAACATCTTAAAGGCTTATCAAGAAAAGCTATTGTACCAACACGAAATAATTCTCTTAATTTTTCGTCGTAACTTGAAATGAAAATAATTTTAGAATCTTCGCCCATGGAACGAATTTTTCTTGCTGTTTCAATTCCATCTAAATCATCCATAAGAATATCAAGTAATATAATATCGTAGCTATTTTCTTTTAGGTTTTCACATAATGATATTCCACTTTTAAAGGGGTAGATATCAAAGGTATCTTTCCATTCTTCTTCAATATGGCTTAAGTGTGACATAAGTATATTTCTATCATATTGACAATCGTCACAAAATGCAATTTTTAGCATGAAGCATCCCTCCTATTTGCATTGAATATTAATTGAAAGTTATGAATTTTGGAACTAATAATATTAAAGTAGTTAAGCTAAGTGAGAAATATTTAATATGAATAATAGTGTGGTTAATGTAGCTTTAACAGTATTAGTATATAAGGTTCATCACATGAAGTAAAAATAGAATATATTGACATTTATTTTATTGTATATTATATTGTTGTAAAAATGAGGTAATATAAAATTTTATCTCTACGAATCTAAGAAGAAAATACATGTATAATTTATCATATATTGAAAAAAAAGTATAGAATCTATTTTGTAAATAAACCATATTATTTAATTATTTTATTTCGTAGCAAATTATATTTGATCTAAAGAATATATTTTCCAAGTTTATAATGGGGATTTTATACAATAAAATGAGAAATAATCAATATGGGTATGAGAAAAAAACTATGATATTTAACAAAAAACTAGTATATTTAATAATTCTAATGTGCATTCTAAGTGTATTAAAGCCATAAGAGGTACAAGCGTTTCAATTTGCATCACATTATGCATTAATTCAAAGGGTAGTGCATGAGTTACCCAAGGATAGTGTTGTAAAAAAATCAATAATGAAATATCCTGATATAGCAGCATGGGGAGCAGTAGCACCAGATTTAGGATATTTTCAACCATCACAATTCGGAGGGTTACCCCATGAGCTGATAGGTATCACTACTACAAAGTAGGTACTTATGCAGTAGAACAATTAAAAGAAGCTTTAGATTCAGGAGATTATAAGAAGATAGCTTTTGCAGCTAGATGGGTTTCTCATGTAAGTGGTGACTTAGCTTGTCATGGTATTTATGTAAATCCAGAAGCTCAGGTATCTATGGAAAATAAGAATGGTAGAGATTTACATTCGGAACTAGAGAAAAATGCAGAACCTTACGTATGGGCAGAACTTGGAGGATTTCCAATAGGAGTTTATGAGAAAAAGTATTATCATATGTATTTTCACATGTTGAGGATATTCCTTTTGACTTAATTAGTAGTACATAAGAGTCTGTTTATAAAGTTTCATAAACAATTTGAAAATTATATTTTAAAATATAGTTTTAAGAAAAAATAATCCTTAAATAAAACTATAGTATTAAGAGGTTTTTGAATAATAACTTATATCAATAAATTAAGTAAAAGTATGTAGGTTTTAATTAATATTATAGATTTATAGTAAGTTTTGTAGTTATTTTATAATTAGTGTTATCTATAAATAAGATTAAGACTATTTATTGGAATATATAGCTATAATATTTAAATTACTATTATTGAGATAAATACATATTAATGATTTGTGAGGTGCATATGAAGAAAAGAAAGATAATATTAAATTTAGCTATGAGTTTAGATGGTTATATAGCTTCAGAAGATGGTGGTTTTGATTGGATAGTTGGAGAAGAGGATAACACCTTAGATACTAAAAATGAGTGGAATTATAGTGAGTTTTTAAACAATATTGATGTAGTATTAATGGGTAAAAAATGCTATGAACAAAATTTCCATAAAGATTTTAAGAATAAAAAGGTATATGTAGCAACTTCAGCTGAGCTAGAAGACTATGAAAACATACATTTTATAAATGGAAACCTATGTGAAGCTATAGAAAAGGAAAGAAAAAATGAAGGAAAGGATATTTTTCTATTCGGTGGTGGAGAGCTTATTGATAATTTTATTAAAGCTGATATCATTGATGAATATGTAGTTGGAATTATACCAACTATATTAGGGAAAGGTAGACCACTATTTCTGAAAAATAATCCTAAAATAGATTTGCATTTAGAAGAATATGTAGTAGAAAAGGGAGTCGTAGTCTTAAAATATTGCAGAAGATAAGGTAAAGGTATTCATTAATTAAATTAGTGGATACTTTTTTATATTTAGGAGATAGTTATTATTACAGAAGTTTGAGAAAATTAATAGAGGTGCTTTTCTTAAGATTATTACTTCTATAATCAAAGCAAGAAAGGTATTTAAAGATTTAATCTATGGACGGTAAAAAAGTAAAAGAGGTTGCATGAGGTAAAACAAAAGTTTACTTTTATAACTTCCTTAAAAGTATATAATTTATAGTAACTTAAAGTATAAAAAATATGAAAGAATGATATCTTAAGGTTATATTAGATAAAATTATTATAGGAATTTTACAATGTTTACAAAGTAACATTTACAAATTAGTAATTTTTATAATATAGTAATTTAACTTTTAAGGACTATACTATAAATAATGAATATATATTAATAATAAAGAATGGAGGATTTAGCGAGGGTTATGATTCATAATATACTCTTTCGCTAAGAAGTTTTTATGATAAATGTAATAAAAGATAGATTTAAAGATAAAGTTATGGTTGTTACAGGAGCAGCGGGAGGAATAGGTAAGGCAATTGCACTAAGAGCAGCAAAAGAAGGTGCAAAATTAGTATTAGCAGACAAAAAAGAAGAAATGAGTAAGAAAACTTTAAGTGAGATAAAAGAAATAACTCCTAATGTAGAGTTTTTAATAGTTGATTTAAGAGAAGCAACAAACTGTAAAAAGGTTATAGATACTGCAATAGAGAAATTTGGTGGATTAGATATACTTATAAATAATGCAGGTGTAACAGGAACTCCGGCTCCAGTACATGAGATGTCTGAGGAAATGTTTAGATATGTTCTTGATTGTAACGTTATGTCAGCATTCCATTGTTCTCACTTTGGTATAAATGAAATGATTAAATTAGGTAAGGGTGGAGCTGTGGTAAATATATCATCAGTAGCTGGATTAACTGGCTTCCCAGGACATAGTGCATATGTTACTTCAAAACATGCTTTAAATGGTTTGACTAGAAATATGGCATTAGATTATGCTAAAAATGGTATAAGAGTAAATGCTGTTAATCCAGGAACTACAGATACACCAATGTATCATGAAGCTTTAGATTTCTTAAAGAAAAAAAGAGAGATGGCAGCTAAAACTAATATAGAAAGTAATAGTGGAATAGTTTCAGGAAAGACAGTATCTCCACAAAATAGAGTTGCTTCAGTAGAGGAAGTTGGAGATGTAGCTTTATTCTTAGTTTCAAATGAAGCTAGTAATGTAACGGGTATATTTATGCCAGTAGATGGTGGTTTTACAGCATTTTAAAATATAAAATTAAAGATTTGTGAAAATATGAAATTTGTGCCTAGGGGTATGAATAAATTAATGGGAGTAAATATAAAATTTACTCCCATTAGCGGTATATAATATTTGCTGTTGCTTTCTAAATAATAGGTACCTAATATATAAGCATATGGTATACCTAAAAATAAAACCATACTTAAAATTAAAAGTAATATGGATTTTTTTATAGACACTTGAGTCCCTCCTAAAATGATGCATAAATAATTTCAAGTCTATAGCAATATTATAATCTTAGTTCCATAGGAGTAAATAAAATTCCTTGATATGTTTGTTGTTTTCCTAAATCCTTAAATCCAATTGAGTGGTAAAAAGGAACAGCATAAGGAGTAGAATTTAATTTTATACTTTTTACTTCTTGCTTTTTCAAATCTGAAATAACTTGTGAAAATAATGCCTTAGCAATTCCATTTCTATGATACTCCTTATTCACAAATACACATGAAATAAAGTCACTTCCCCTAACTGACACAACTCCAAGAAGTTCATCCTTTGAATAAGCTCCATACATGACCTCTTTACCAGATATAAAGAAATTTCTGTAATCCATATTATCTATAATATTACGCTTAAAGTTATCAACAGCTTCATCAGTATAGTCCGGTGACACAAATTCTGAAAATGTTCTCCAAATTAATGAAAATCCCCTATCTAATTCAGTATCTTTAACCTTTCTTATTAAATACTCCATAAATATACCCTCCATTTAGTTATTATTTCTTGAAATGATAAGAAAAAGATTTAAGTTGATTTAAGGATTATTATAACATAACTTATAAAATATAGGATGATTTTTGATATTATAATATATATAATTGCTTAGTGTCTTAATTGATAAATTTTTCCTATATAATGAGAATTTTTAAATAGCAGGGAGTTATTGCAGTATTAACAATAACTCCTTTTTAGCTTATTTAGTTTTTATAAAATAATATTTTAAAATTCTTTATTATATTTAATTATAAGCATTATTTCAATAATATACTTTAATAAGAATACTCCTAAAACAAAGAAGATTAGCCATAATGGATATCCCATAATAATACAAATATAGGCTATTAGTATTACAAACCAATTAGTAATATCTCCAGCTTTGGATTTAGCTATATTTCGTATAAGTTCATTTCTTTCGTCTTTGTAATCAATTTCCATTTGTTTAGATTTTCCAGGTATCTTTTCAATATTTCTAATCTTATATAAGTTACCTAAACCACCTCCAATTAAACCGAATCCTAAAGCAAAAATTAGTGTTGATAATCTTGAAAAAACGTCTCCTGCATTTACGAAGATAGTTAATAGTAATCCTATTATCGATAATGCTACTCCTAATAGTATAATAATTGATGTATTTTTTTTATTCGGCATTTTCATCATCCTCCTCATAGATAAATATGTCTTCAATTGACATATTGAAGTATCGAGCAATTTTAAAAGCAAGAAGAATAGAAGGGTTATATCTTCCTTTTTCTAAAGAGCTTATAGTTTGTCTAGAAACCTCAAGTATAGATGCTAACTCTTCTTGAGTAATTTGCTGTCCTTTTCTAATTTCTTCCAATCGATTATTCATACATAAATACTCCTCCTCAAATTCATGTAAAGTCAACTTTCCATATTTAAATAATAGCATATATAAAATGAATGTCAAGCTAACTTTACATTGAGATTATAAGATTGATAATCTTTATTTTTATAATAAATAAATTCAACATAGTTAATTATTTTGAAGATATAATAATGAATATAAGGTTGAATTATAAGATATATAGTATTAAGAGAGAAGGGAGGGTTTAGTGATAGCATATAGTATATATGCTTTGTCACTAAAGATAAATTATGAGTGAGTCATTAGTGTTAAATAAAAAAATATCAACTTGGACTAAAGAATATCCCTTGTTAAAAGAGATGATAGATTTACAAGAGGTTTTATGGATAAATCCTAAGTATAGTAGCTTTAAAGAAGCTGTTGATAAGATTAGTATTTCACAAGAGGATATAATAGATGCTGAAAGAAGATTAGAAAGATTTGCACCCTATATAGCTAAAGTATTTCCAGAAACTAAAGCTGAAAATGGAATCATAGAATCTCCTATAGTTGAAATAAATAATATGAAAAAAGAATTAGAAAATATGTATGCATGTAAGATTTATGGAAAGGTTTTATTAAAGTGCGATAGTCATCTAAAGGTCTCAGGCTCCATAAAAGCAAGAGGGGGAATTTATGAAGTTTTAAAGCACGCTGAAGATTTAGCTTTAGAACATAATATTCTTCACCTAGATGATAATTATGAAAAATTGGATAGTGATACAGCAAGAAAATTTTTCGGGGAATATTCTGTTGTTGTTGGATCAACGGGTAATTTGGGATTGAGTATAGGAATAATGAGTGCAAAGTTAGGATTTAAAGTTACTGTTCATATGTCAGCTGATGCAAGGCAATGGAAAAAGGATTTATTAAGAAGTAAAGGTGTAGAAGTTATAGAGTATGAATCAGATTATAGCAAGGCTGTGGAGGAAGGGAGAAAACAATCAGAAGCAGATCCAAATAGCTATTTTGTAGATGATGAAAATTCTAAAAATTTATTTTTAGGGTATTCAGTAGCAGCAAAGAGGTTAGATAAACAATTAAGCTCTATGGGAATAAAGGTAGATTCAAAAAATCTATTGTTTGTATATTTACCATGTGGAGTTGGAGGAGGGCCAGGAGGAGTTGCCTTTGGTCTTAAAATGTTATACAGAGATAATGTACATTTTTTCTTTGCAGAACCTACTCATTCTCCATGTATGACACTAGGGTGTATGACTCAGCAGCATGATAAGGTATCTGTTCAAGACTTTGGGATAGATAATTTAACAGATGCTGATGGCTTGGCAGTTGGTAGAGCTTCAGGTTTTGTTGGAAAAACCCTAGAGAAATTACTTAGTGGATGTTATACAGTCACTGATGAGAATATGTATAGGTTATTAAGTAAAATGGGAGATAGTGAAAATATATTTTTGGAACCTTCAGCACTAGCAGGTTTACCAGGCATAGTAAACCTACTTACTTCAGAAGAAGGAAAAAAATATTTAGAAGATCAAGGACTTGAAGATAAACTTAATAATATAACACATATTGCTTGGGCAACAGGAGGCAGTATGGTACCTAAAGATATTATGAAAGAATATTACAATAAGGGAATAGCCCTACTTTAAGAAAATAGACTTTAACATAAGAAAATCAATATATCAATTGCTTATAAATTAAATAAATAGTAAAATATACCCAATCTTTAAGAGAAGTAGACTTGAAACTTAGTATTTTCGTATAAAATACTAAGTTTTCTATCAAATGTTATAGCTATATTATAAGGGGGAACCTATGAGTAAGAAAAGAGTCATTTGGGTAATAGGTATAATTATTATAATAACTATAGTATTAGTGATTGCTAATCCATATATTTTCAAATCAAATAATTTAATTTCAAAAAATAACTATGACTACGAATATGTACAATTAGAAACTTTAGATTTAGATGGTGATTTAGGTTGGCTTGATGATACTGATGTTGGCGATATAGATAAGTTAGTTCATATAATTGATGATTTATCAGTTAAGAAAGCTATAAAGTCTAGCAATAAGTTTAAGTATAGCATTACTTTTATTGCAACCTACGAAGAAGATAAAAAAATACAATATACTAAACCAGTTTTTACTCTTAACTTTTATAAAGGTAATATAATGGGTTTTAAGAAATATCCTGGTTATAGAGAACAGTATTATAAAGTTCAAAATAAGGAATTTGATATTAAAAAAGTTATGGAACAATTACAAAAAAGGTAGCATATATATTCTAATAAACAATCTTTCTTATATTTAGAGGTAACATTCATTATATAATAAATATAACCATTATTAGTAATGTAGAATATTTATTAGAACTTATATATTTTAAAAAAATCATTTTTAAAAAAGTTATGTTTATAAATAAATAAGCTAAAAGTGGACAATTAAGGTGTCCACTTTTAGGTTCTATAATATTAAAAATGTTATACCTTAAAGAAATATAGTTACATAATGCGTATTTATATTGTGTTTAGTATATTTAGTCTAAAGCTCTTTCATCAATTCTTCTAATAAAACTATAAGTATAAGATTTAAAGTATTTTGTCCAAAATCCAAGAGCAGTGGGATTCAATGTTTCATAATCGACACCTAAATACTTAACACCTTCATTTGCTAGTTTTTTCATAGTGTATCCTAAGAGTTCCTTTGCTATGGAACCATTTCGATAGTCATAATCAATAAATGCACCACATATGTTGAGCATTTTAGAATTCTCTGAAATAAATGTTTCGGCTCCTTCACTTATTTCAATATATCCAATAGGTTTATCCATAACATATGCAACAAAAAACCTATTTTTTTCTTTATTGCATAACTCTGAAAACTGTTCATTTGTGAATTGTACATATGGAAGACATATAGGATTATCATTCAGATGCTTAAGAAGTTTATTTTTAAAATCTAATAAGATAGTCGCCTCTTGATAATTGATTTCTTCATATCTACACCTAGTATCCATATTCAATTCAGCTATATTATCTAGGCTTCTTATTGCATCACTGCATCGGATACCAAAACCATTCAATACTAAAGATTCTGCAATCTCTTTATCATGTGCATATTTACAGATTGCAAAACTAAATATTTTATCTTTAATCATTATTTCTGATAGACTTTGAAATAATAGGGTAGCTGTTTTTTTTCTGCATTTTCCTGAAAAAGCACTTCCGAATAATGGGGAAAATGCCCCTTTTACATTTCCAAAATGATCTTCAATTCCACCCCAAAAGATTAAATATCCTACAAGTTGTTCATCTTCTATTGCTACTAATCCATACTTGCTATTAAATATATTAGAGATTAAATCCTTTAGTGTATTTTTGTAATCTGCAACTAGTAATTGATTATTATTGCTACATTCATTTTTATATTCTCTTATTGCCAACTCAACAGCTTGATCTATATATTTTGCCTCTGCTTTTTTTAAGTTCATTTCATTCCTCCTGATTCTAATATAGGAGGGTTACTTAATTTCTTCCCTCCACCCAATGGTTACAAAAAAGTCTTTTTTCATCATAATACATCATCCTTTCTGTATTTAAGATTTATTAAAACACATGTTGTGTAGTAATATCATTAATTATAAACAATTTTATTGTTATTTAATATTATTTATAATCAATGTAGTTACATTATATAGGATTTATGGGTTATAATTCAATGGAAATTTTAAAATAAATGTTGACAATAGAAATATTATTGCATATACTAGGTAATAATAAATTTAAATTCTATGAAAGAAAGAGTAAATATGTACTAAGTATCCAAAGCGAGTAGGGTTGGTGAGAGCCTATGAGAAAAGTTATATTGAAAGACATTCTGGAGATGCTTATTTGAATATATAGTAGGATAAGACGGGTTTCCTCCGTTAAAGGGACTTGAGATGATAATGTATTAATACGTTATTAAACTAGGATGGTACCGTGAACATAAGCATTCACTCCTAAATTGGAGTGGTGCTTTTTTATTATATAAACAAAGTATAAATTTCTAATTATCTTTTTATATTTTCTTAAATGCTCGTAAAGCCTTATTCTATGTGCTTTCGAGTATTTTTACTGTAGGAAGATACTTCACGTTTCTTTGCATATTTCCTCATGTCTTAGCTGTCAGAAGTGGTAAATAAGTAGTAAATTCATTTGTACTACTAAGCAACAAGACGCTCCTGTTGCTTCTCTTTATTCAAGCGTTTCATTTCTGCCATTGCAGAATCGAATGTTGCATGTGCGTAATAGTTCAGCGTCATGGCTATATTAGCATGTCCCATAATGTACTGTAATGCCTTTGGATTCATTCCTGCATTTGCATAGTTGGTACAGAATGTATGTCGCAAACTATGTGGAGTGATGTGTGGCAATTTATCCTCGTTATACTTATTGTATTTCTTAACAAGACCTTTCATCATGCCGTTGTAATCACTTGCCACTTTTGGATAGTTCTTTCTATTAAGAAAGAGGAAATCACTATATCCATCAATCTCAACACGCTTATCATTCTTTCGATTCGCTAACACTCGCTTAAATGCTTGATAGGCTTCTTCAACCATAGGAACTTGACGTTCGCCACTTTTGGTCTTTGGTGTTTCAATGTAGTACCCAATTTCAGTATCTCTCAATAGCTGATGGTCTATATTGACAAGACGATTCTCAAAATCTAAATCTGGAAGTGTCAAACCACCAAACTCTGAAATACGAAGACCTGTTTTTAAGAGTATCAGAATTTCATCATAATTTTTGCTGTAGGTTTTATCAGCTTTTGCAAAGGCTAACAGTTTTTCTTCCTGTTCTTCTGTTAGTACGGTCTTAGGGACAGTATCATCATCAAGAACTGCTTTCAGTTGAAAGTCAAATGGATTCTTCCGAACACAATCATCTTGTATAGCAATATAGAATGAAGCCTTTAAAGAACGTTTGTAGTTATTGATGGTTTGATAAGCATAACCATTTTCACTCATTCTAATAGCCCATTCTTTAGCGTCTGATGGCTTAATACTGTCAATACTTCTTACACCTAACTTGTCTTTCTTCAAAATATCCATAAGATATTTGCGTCCAGTTTCAGTGTTTTTTCTAACCTTTGGTCTTTGAGCGTTCTGTTTTGCGTAAAGCTGGCAGAGTGTCATTTTCTTTCCTACAACATCAATACCATCATGAATGTCTTTCTGTAACTCTGCGATTTTCTCTCTAAGTGAGATACAATCACGCTTTCCTGCTGGTACTCGGTCTGTAGCCACAAGTTTCCACGAGTAAACAAATTGCGGTTCTCCAAATGAATCTATATATTTGTATAAGTATCTTCCGTCTTTTCGTTGGCTCTCTCCAGTCTTTAAGATTCGACCTTTATTGTCACGTCTTTTTTCTGACATGGCATTTGCTCCTTTCCTTTATGGAAAGAGCCTTGATACGACTTAATACTATTTTATCATATACAAGACCCTTTGGCGACGCTAGATTGCGTCCAATGTATCTATAATTTTTTCAAATTGTTTTCGTTTAATCTGAATACGATTGCCATTCATAATCAGCCAATTTGCATTTTTATTTTCCTCTGCCAAGCGTCGTAGCTTGTTTTCGCCAATACGAAAATATTTTGACGCTTCTTCAATGGTTAGGGTATAACGTTCCCAAATAGGAATGTCAGTCTGCTTCATAAAATCCTCCTTTCCAAATCACTTATTTGGATTTCATAAAAGTTGTTTTACCAGCAATCGAACAGCTTTAGCAAAGCTCACGGGAGTTCCACCCCTGCATGGTTCTCATGTAGCCATACTCATTGCCTGCGACGGTTTTATCACGCTCGGACTATTGACTGTATGGGAGTATCATTATCACGATAAGAATGTCGTTGCAGGCAATCCTGCTAAAGATTGCTTCTCGGATCACTAACATGAATCGCTCGCTATCTTTATAAGATAGGTCATGGCGGTTAGTTCCGTTGGCTCTTTTCTTATCGAAACGTATTCGATTACTTTTATTCAGTTTTCAAAGAACAATGGCTCGTTAGCCTATCAAAACACATTGAAAGCTCAATATGCTTTGGTGGAATAACAAACCTCCCTGTTCGGGAAGCGTGGAATGGTTTAGCACGCTTCCACGAAAGGAGAGAGGATATTACTTAATTTCAAATGACAAAATCTTTGTAATCAGTCTGGTTTCCATTCTTCCACGTAAGACTTCATCAACGACCATACTTTGATTGCCATATTCATCTTTCATAAGTCGTAGGGAACGCTTCGTTATGTACCCTCTGTAATGATGTAGAATCTGGTTAATCGCTTCGGTATCGCCATCTGTTGCCTTTACAATGAGAGGAAAGGGAATCATAGGATATTGTGTTTTCATTCTTCAAATTCCTCCATAAACTTTTTAATTAAGGCTAGTCCACTGGTTCTATGCCGATAGACAGTAGAACGGTTCAATTTCAACAGGTCTGCAATTTCTGAATCGCTCATGTCCATAAAGTAAAACAGCAGTAGAATTTCACGTTTCTTGTCTGGCAACTCACGTAATGCTTCACTCAACAAATCATTTTCAACGCCTACTGATAACCCATTGAGTGTAAAAATCTGAAAGTCAGTTGAATAGTTATCTGTTGTCGCAAACTGGCTAACAAGATAATCGCCAACATCCGAAAAGGACACCTCACGCTTTGCAATCCTTGAAAGATAAAGCATATAATTCTTTCGCTCGTCTTCCATAGCACGTTTACAGATATAGTCAAACTGATTTTCTATTGTGGTCTGAAAAGAAGATGGTTTCATGTTTCTCACCCCCTTTCTGTCTAGGAAAGGAAGTGAGCCTTGCTCGTTTATCTCCTTTCACTCTTAGTCCCAATGTGAAAGGGGGATTTGTTGCATTACTGATAAATAAACTTTGTAAAAAAGTTCTGAATAGCCAAAAAAGCATATAAACAGATTTATTTCTCTGTTTACATGCTTCTGTTATTCTATCTATATGATTTATAAAACCACATTGGTGGACGTACTTATCTATTGCAGATAGACGACTTTTTTTGACAAGAACCCAATGTAAGGAAATTTATTGTATATGATGTACTTCATGGCGACGTTGACCTCCAACAAACCGCCATTTGGAAGTAATATACAATATTTTAACAGCGTAAATAGCACTACCATATAACGGTTTTTTTTATTGGCGTTTAGTAGTGCTTTTTATTAAATATAAACCTATAAACCATATAACACGTTTTTCTATACCTGTTTTTAATTCAGTAGGAACAATAAAATGTATAGAGGTGGTCTACTATGCGTAAAAAAGAAGATAAATATGATTTTAGAGCCTTTGGTTTAGCCATTAAAGAAGCTCGATTGAAACGAGGTTTAACTCGTGAACAAGTGGGAGCATTGATTGAAATTGACCCACGGTACTTAACTAATATTGAAAATAAAGGGCAACACCCCAGCATACAAGTTCTTTATGACCTTGTATCGTTACTTCATGTTTCCGTTGATGAATTTTTCTTACCTGCTAATAACTTGGTAAAAAGCACCCGACGATTACAGATAGAGAAATACATGGATAGCTTTACAGACAAAGAACTATCCTTAATGGAATCTTTAGCCAGCGGTATCAACGAAGCAAGAAACATCGAAGACTAATTAAAAGAATCCATACATAACGGAAAGAGCCGATAAAATGAGATTGTATTAATCTCATTTTATCGGCTCTGCGTCTTTGCGTCTGGCTCTGTAATCACAGTTACTTTGAACTGCTTTATTTCAATTAAATTTTCTTGTCTGCATTTCGGACAATAGAGGGGGAATTTTTTTAATTCAGTATCTTCCCTTATCTTTAATCGTGTTTTATTTCCACATACAGGACACAATATCCACTTGTAGTTTATAATAACTATCTCCTCCTTTACACTTTAATTCAAATCTTTATTAAAAAATATTTCATCTTATTTAACAAGAAACCATATTTATATAACAACATAAAATACACTAAGTTATTTTATTGAACATATATCGTACTTTATCTATCCGACTATTTGGACGACGGGGCTGGCAAACAGGTTCACCGGTAGTAACATGGTACCCTTTTAACTCTGTTAAACAAACACTACGTCCATTTGTAAAGAAAGTTAAATCACTACGATATTCTTGAATACACCGAGCAGGGATTTCTCCACTAAGAATGACCTCATTATTTTTCAATTGAGTGTCTACGATGTTCGCACAATATTTAGGAGCATCGTTGTATGCTCGTGAAAGATATTCCTGTGGCGCATAAATTTTAAAACTAAGATATGGCTCTAACAATTCTGTTCCAGCTTTTTTTAAGACTTGTTCCAATACAATAGGAGCAAGCATCCGAAAATCTGCTGGGGTACTAACAGGGCTATAGTATAAGCCATACTTAAAACAGATTTTACAGTCCGTCACATTCCAACCATACAATCCTTGTTCACAGCCATAGCGTATCCCCTCCATAACTGCATTTTGAAACGATTGATTTAAGTATCCAAGAGAAACCGAGCTCTCATACTGTACTCCGCTCCCTAATGGAAGCTGTGCTACAGATAGACCAATGGAAGCCCAGAAAGGATTCGGTGGAACTTCGATGTGAATGGTATACTCTGCTTTTTTTAACGGTCTTTCCATATAAATGACTGTAGGCTCTTTTATTTCTATCTCCACATGATACTTTTCTTGCAGCAGAGCACAAGTCACTTCCATTTGTACTTTCCCTAAGAAAGAAAGTATGATTTCATGTGTCGCAGAATCCACATAATATCGCAGAAGCGGGTCACTGTCGGAGATTTCTAAAAGTGCATCAAGTAACATTTCCCTTTGTTGAGGTTTGCTCGGTTCAACAGTCGTTTGCAGCAGAGGGAGGGGATTTTCAATTCTCTCTCTCTGTGGCAATAGCTTTGTATCTCCAAGAACACTATTTAACTTCAAAAACTCATTCTGCAAAATAACAATTTCCCCGGAATAAGCCTTATCGATTTTACATAATTCACCATTTATTGAAGTATACATTTCTGTAATTTTTATTTTTTCCTTTTCCGATATTCTAACCGAATCTCGCAAATGCAGTACGCCACTATAAAGACGTATATATGCAAGACGCTGTCTTTTTTCCGAATACTCAATTTTGAAAACTTTTCCGCAAAGTTCAGACTGACCTCGATGTGTTGATGAATAAAATTTATTCGTAATCACTTCTATAAGGTTATCAATCCCTATATTGTTTTTTGCACTTCCGTGATAAACAGGGAACAGGGAACAATTATGAAATCTTATGCTTTCCTCTTGTTCGAGTTCTAATGCTTCCAATAATTTCCCAGACGTATATTTCTCCAAAAGGTAATCATTTCCTTCTATTACCATATCCCATTGTTCAGATTCGGTAAAGTTCATTACACGCATATTAGGATGCAGTTCTACCTTCTGTTTGATTACAATTTCCGCAGAAAGTTTCTCTTTAATATCCTGATAAACCGTTGATAAATCAATTCCATTTTGGTCAATCTTATTGATAAAAAAGATTGTGGGAATACCTATTTTCCTAAGTGCATGAAACAATATACGAGTTTGTGCTTGTACGCCATCTTTTGCAGAAATCAGTAGAATTGCCCCATCTAATACTGATAATGAACGATATACTTCTGCTAAAAAATCCATATGTCCTGGCGTGTCTATGATGTTCATCTTAGTATTTTTCCACTGAAAAGAGGTTATCGCCGTCTGAATTGTAATTCCTCTCTGACGTTCTAAAAGCGTATTATCCGTTTTCGTTGTACCTCTGTCCACGCTTCCTAATTCTGTAATCGCTCCACTGTTATATAATAAGCTTTCTGTTAAGGTAGTTTTTCCCGCATCAACATGAGCTAAAACTCCAATATTAATAATTTTCATGTGATTTTCCTCCATTCAAAAGCCCAAAAGGGCATAAAAATCCCAGTGATAAATACTCTTATCACTGGGATTTTTATGCATAACCATAGGCATACAAAGCATACAGATATTCTCCGGATACTTTAGAATCACATGATAAAGGTATTCTTAAACTGGGTACAAAAAACTAAGCCCTCCTAAAAAAGGACATCCAATTATTTGTTCCCACTATCAAATTGACAGTTTATTTAAGAATACCTTGCCGCATATTTATTAACTCCTTTTAAATAGATACTTAAATAATAGCACGTAAGAGCATATTTGTAAAGGAATCTCCAATTTTTTATCAAAGAGAGTACGTGATTACAAAATAGCTGTAATAATGTACCAATATTTGTTATTCTATAATCTTCCAATTACTCCCGTTCTTTTCAAGTACCAAATCAAATTGAGATACCTGCGTTGCTTTGGTCTGCTGGTCGATATACTCCACTGTCAGCGATACCGTGACTTGATTATCCTTACGATTGTGAATAGGATTTACCAGTTCTTGAAAGATGTACTCTTTTCCGATTGGTTTTAATATCCCGTCATTCACATAGTAGGAAAGTTCACTGGCTGTCGCTGTAGGATAGAGCTTGAAGAACGTCGTTAAAAACTCATTGATTTCATTGGTTGTAATGGAATCAACCGTCCCCTCACTTTCAATGGCTTTTGGTTTATAACTTGATTTCTTAGGTATGTTGGTAATGGTCGGATTCTTAACCAGTACCATATTTCCAGAACCATCTACATAGACACTCACTATATAAGCAGAGTGGACGGTCTTTGTATTTTCTCCCTCTGTAATGAGCTGGTCTACACTGTAGGTTACATTAAACTCATTGTCGCCAGTTGGCTCTACCGTCCATATCTGAAATCCTCTTACAGAAGACGATACAGGAATATCTTTGCGTACTGTATCAACATTGAGAGCTTGAAGTTCATCTGTCAGATAGCCTTTTAGACTTTCCATTCGATTATCAATGGACTTATCGGATTGCTCCCATGAATAGTAGACTTTCGCAAAGTTCTCTACAAAATTTTCTACATGATGAGTATCAACGTATTCCTTTTCTATGATAGTTGTTTCGTGAATAGTATGAGTATCTATAGCTGTAAAGTGCTTGAATATCGCAAAGCTGAAACTAAGCCCTAAAAGTACCCACAAGGCAATCACAACCTTTTTATGAGGATTGACCTTATAGACACGAGGTTTCTTTTCCTTTGGTATCTGTTTTTCTTTATTCTGATTTTTTCTAAATTTCATCATTAAATCTTCCTTTCTCATTGTTTGATTCGTCCTGCTCCCACTAAATGCTGTTGCCAGTAGGGGCTTGTTAAGTCGGCATAACCGATTGGGTCGCCTGCATGAAACATACGGTTATTGCCAAGGTATATCCCAACATGAGTAATATAAGAGCCAGCGTTATAGGTAGAATGAAAGAAAACCAAATCGCCAGCTTGTGCTTCCGATAGTGGGATATGCTGGGTCACATCATATTGCTGTTGTGCGGTTCGTGGTAAGTTAATTCCAGCTTTTCCATACGTCCATTGTGTCAGTCCGCTACAATCAAAAGAAGTAGTCGGGGAAGCTCCACCGTAAACGTATCGCCAGCCCTCATATTTCAGTGCTTCGTCCATGATGGCTTGTACCGTATCATCATCAAACTCTGTTGTGACAAGATACTGCGTTACCAGTTGCACATAAAACATATTGCCATAGTTGTATCGCCAGCCCCCATTGATAGGTATGGCTATGGGATTGGGGTAAGACACTTTTTCGCCACCTGAATACTCTTTTGAGAAACTTTGAGCCAGTTCAAAGGTATATTTATTTCCACGATTAGCCACATACCCTAAGAAACCACCACCATAATTGTAGGACTGGATAACCGATTCTAAATCTACACTGAGCCTTTCGCTACTGGCTAATAATTCACTGAAATACTTCACACCTTGCTTAATGGATTCTTCTGTACTCAATGAATTAGGTGGAAGACCGAGGGATTCCGAGGACTGCATAACATCTTCCGCAGTACCGCCCGATTCCACCTGTATAATCGCAAGAAGTATGTTGACATATTCTTCAACGCCATATTCTTTGGCATATTTTTCTACCATAGGCTTATGAGCCAGCACTTCTGCGGAAACATTCACACCTCCATAATGAATATTGGAAATTCCGCTGTCCTGTTCATCTGAAAATAAAATGGCAACAAACAGAAGCAGTGAGAAGACCATCAAGAATAATCCAGAACCACCAATCACTAAAGTTTTCAACTTCATGGTTTCTTACCGACTTTCTTAATGGTGGCGGTTTTGATTGGTGGTCTACTTCTTGTATTTTGTAGTGGTACTCTTTGAACAGTAGACGGACGTTCTTTTGTGATTGGACGTTGTGAAGTTCTATCTGCTGTAGTGGTTGAAGTTGCTGGCTTTTGAACGGTTTTTTCTTGAACGGTATTGCCTTGGCGTTCCACTTTTGGACTTGAAAAATCGGACTTAACTGCTGGACGCTCTTGTTTGGCTTGTTGAGATTCCTTATATGAAGTCTGAATATTAGACTGTTTTGAGGTCTGTTCATCATGATATTGTTCTTGTCTTGTAGTCGGTCTTTCATGAACAGAAGAAGCAGGCTGTTTTTTCTGTTTGACCTGTTCCATTTCAGAGCGACGCTTCGCAATGGTTTTTCGCCTTTGTTCCTGCTGTTCCTTGCGTCCACTGGCTCTGTCCGCTTTGGTTTGAGAAATACTACTGGTTAAATCACGGACATTCTCTTTTACTTTGGATTTTCCTTGATATACTGCATATCTTGCATTGGTCGGCAAATCTTTAACCTGTTCTTTCAAACCACTAGCAGTGTCTACCATTCTGTCTTTGGTATCAGCTACTGTACCGATGGTTTGACCGATACGTTTTCCAAGTGTTGATTTTTCCTTTCCGTCTGGTCGGGAGTGATCTGCTTGTGTCCTTGCAGAACTCCCCGAACCCGACTGTCCTTTTTTACCTGTAACAATGGCAGACCCAGCCCCTAGAGTAGTCATGGAACGTCCAAGTTTCCGCTGTAGACGGTGCATGTGAGCGTGCATAAGCATACGAGGTTTTCTCATCACACGACTTCCCACACTTTGAGAATCGTTACTCTGTAGAGAAAACATACTCATTAAATCGCCCAGCTTGAAGTAGATTCCTGCAAAGGTCACAATCTGTAGAAAAGCAATCAAAAAGAACGGATAACCAGCCGATAAGGTATAGAGCATGGTTGAAATACTAAATGCTGTCGTAATAATCAATGTGATTCCAGCTCGTGTCAAAATGGTATTAAAGAGCTTTGTTATGGCTCGTTTTGACATACCATCAAATGATGGAATCATGCTTAAAATAAAGCTCACAGGCAGAAACATAGCATAGATGATAAAAAGTACCTGCGAGAAAATCATGATTCCTGTTAATAGGAATACAAATATGGAAATCCCAATATTGAAGACAAATAGGAAGAAGACTGTACCTAAACGGTTAATGGTCTTTGTAATGGTTAGATTGGTATTGCTTCTGTCTTCAATTTCTTCCGCAACAATTTTTTCTCTGTCTTCGCCATTGTTGGAATCTGGGCTGGTGGAGAGCAGGCTTTCCACACGGTCAATACCGATACTTTCAATGTCTGAACTGTTGTATTGAAGCAGTAGCCACGGTTGCTGAACCTGTATGGAAAACAGGCTATCTCTGATTAAGTCCACGCTGTCCTTGCCTTGACTATCGGAATGGGGCATGACAATCTTCGTGCCAAGTGATAAACTGGCATTACTGATGTCTGATGAAAAGTCATTGATTTTTTTAATGTAGTCGGGAGCGTAGGCAATAAAGGAAGCCGATAGGATAAACACCAGCACAAAATTCATAATGGCATGAATTGCCTTTGTGGTTTCTCTCTTTATCAGTCCCGTATAGGCAACATAAACCCCAAGAACCAAAATCAAGAGTAAGAGGAATCCAACATAGAAACCCTCTGTTGAAAATCCGTTTGCACTCACACCAGCTAAGGTCTGCATATTCTTACCAATGGAATCTGCTGTAGCGGAAATGAAGTCTAAGGAATAGGCTTCCTGTACTAAGTAACCTGTCGCATTGGAAACATACAAACTGATTGTCCAAATAAAATTGGTAATGGCATATAGTCCATACATGACCTGTTTTCCAATCCCGTCCGACCAGTTCCACGGAAGCCAGCCCCAGCTATTATCCACATAAAAATCCAGTTGATAGTTTTCAAGTGGGTATCGGCTGTATTCATTTGCCACATTGACCGTATCATCTACCAAGCCCGCAGCTTGAACCACCGTTCCCAGCATGGCTAAAAGAAAAATGGCAATCACAAGTGTGAAAGCCACTGTCATTGCCACTTTACCTAGACGTTTCAGCGTCCAGTTTGATTTTATTCTGTTTACTATTGATGGTTTCACATTTACACCTCTTTTCGCACAGGTGGTCTGGTATCAAAGGCATGGAGCAGTTCTTCAAATACAGGGTGGAACTGTATCACACCGACACGACCATATAAATCACTGATAAGGCATTGCCCGTTTTCCAAATCACGCAATCGCTTCTGATTGTTTTCGTCCTCTGGGTCTACACCAAAAAAGGCTAAGGTCTTTTTAATCTCGTTAAGGTCAGTGGAACGAAATGCAAATTTTAAGCCGAGGTTATTTTTCAGTTTTTCATCTAAGAGGTCGTCTGTATTTTGGGTCACGAAATATACCCCAGCGTTCATAGCACGACCAGCCCGAACCAGCTTCATAGATAGTGTTTTTCCTTGTGCTACCTGTAAAAAGCTCCATGCTTCGTCTAAATCTACAATCTTGAAAATGCTTCGGTCTGTATGGATAAAGTCTAAAGCAAAGGTACTAATGACAATCAGCATAGCAACGGATAAAAGCTCCATAGTGGTATATTCCTCAAAGGAAGTTTCCTTGTCGGGAAGTACCAAGTCCGCAACCTGTATAATGTTCAGTTGTTTTTCTAAGCTGATAGACTGCTCCACATAACCATTACTGAATAATAAATGTGCAAAGTCATAGTCTGTAAAACTTTCGATATGGTCGGCTATACTGGTACTTAGTGGCGTATTCTCAACCCGTAATTCCTCAATCACTTTCATCAACCCTCGTACTTCACTATTGGTTACTGCACGAATGGCTTTTCTAAGGATTGGGAAGCGTTCCCCATCACGAGAGGAAATCCCCGTAAGGAATGTCAGAATATCAATAGCCAGTGATTCAGAATCTTTGGGATTTTTCATAATCACATAAGGGTCAAGTAAGCCTTTGTTTTTCTCATCAGAAGTCAGAGTGACGATATTGATTTCATGGGAAATCTCTGGCAAGGTTTCTTTCCATCTGCCACGTTCTGCTTTTGGGTCTACAATCACTGCTTGTGCCCCATAAAGCACCGCATAATAGACGATAAGGTTATTCGCAAAGGATTTACCACCACCCAGCGAACCAACAAAAGCCGACGCTAACGCATTGGTTACTGAACCCTTAACCCCTTGACTGGCAAGAGCAGGTTTCAGATAGACATTGCGTCCAGTATCTAAGCTGTAGCCAACATAAATCCCCTCATTTTCCCCCAGCATTTGAGTAGCACCAAAACCTAAACCAGCGAGGAAATCAGAGGTCACGTATTGAATATAATCATTCATATAACGCTTGCTGGCAGGTAAAAATTCTTCATGTAAGCCGAGCATATCCCCAAATGGTCGTACCAGTTTTACGCTTAAATCGTCATAAAAATCTTTCACTTCATTACAACGACGTTTGAGTTCGTCAAGATCATTTGCTGATACCCTTACCACATAAGACAGCTTGTACATAGATTCCTTGCTTTGGTCTAAATTGGTTTCCAGCTCATTCACACTTTCCAGAGCTTCCGCCACATTGGAGCTGGTTTCATTATCACTTTGCCAAGCGTGGTTATCCAAGTCTTTCAGTTCTTTCTTTTTATTGCGGACAGTAGATAGGGCTTTACGATTCGCTACAATTTCCACATTCATTGACGTATCAATCGGGAATGTAAATTGCTGTTGCTGGTAGTAGAAGATTTCAGAGGACGGGAAGTCCAGTTCTCCGACAATGCTGTTAATGGTAAAGTAAGCTACATAGACGGTTTCATCTTCCTGCTGGATTTTCAAATATCGCTGTTTTTCTTCCACCAAACAGCGAGTAGGCTTAATCAAGTCATAGTATTTAATCAGCGTTTCATTATCCAGCTTTTTCTTTGATAGATGGTACTCATACTCTTCATAGGCAGTGCCTGTCTGTCCGTAAAGGTGTTCAATCAGATAGCCGAAGTCGTCCTTATCTAACCTGCGGATTTTGAAACGACGAGAGATTTTATTTTCTAAGAGCTTTTCCATCTTCTGAAAACGCAGGATTTCATCATTACTCATACTAACAAAATCGCCCATCAGCTTATGGTTCACATCATAGACAAAATCAGACAAAGCATTTTTTGCTTCAACGGTAAGACTTTTCATAGAAAACTCCTGATCGTTGAGAAGCAACTTAAAGCCGATAAAGAAACGGTAGTTCACTTGATTTTCGCCAATCATGGATATTAAAGCGTCTGTCTGTTGGTCGATTTTGTCATAGGCAACCGCTTTGAGCTTGCCAGTGACTTCATTTTTGGAACGCTCTTGTGCAGAACGTATGCTGGATTCTGTACTGATTTGTAAAGCATGAATTTTGCCATCACGATTTTGTGCGATAAGCTGTCTGAAAGAATCATGCACTTGTATTTTCTGTTCTGGACTTAGAAATGAGTAATTGTAAGGAACAAGCTCATAGTAAGCATAACATTCCCCGTCTTTATTCCAGACGAGATTGTTTTCAATGTATTTAATTGGATATGCCATAAAATTCACTCCTAACTGCTGTAATGGCTTCTTGTGGCTGGTTTCTGCCAAGCGTTACTTTTTTTCCTGCATAGGTCAGCTTTGGTCGCAGTGCATAAGCAATGACAGACTTCAAAAATCCATAAGGCTTTTTACCATCAAAAGTTTTTGTAGACATAAACCATGTGAAAGCCACAGGAATCCCAAAGTATTTGAGAAATGCTCCCTCTATCATGGAAAGAGGGGGCAAGTTGCCAAGTATCATCACTGCAAAGAGTGACACGACAAACCATGTCATTTGCGTAAAGGTTATGGGAAACGGAAGTCTAAAATCATTGATAGAATACAGTACCTTTTCCACAGACCAGATACTGGTATAGCTTCGTATTTTCTTCATGTAATCAATCCTTTCATAAAAAATAGGGGTAGCTGATTGAGCCACCCCGTAAAATAGAAAATCTGCCAGTAGTAATGTACCGACAGATTTAATAGACGATTTCAAAAATCCCATGATTGGTTGAGATAAACGTTCCTGAAAGGTCTAAATCCCGACCATAGGCTTGATAATCAATATAGTTTTGAAGACTAGCTGGTACTTCGCCTAAAGCACCCGTTTCTTCAATGTAGTAGCGTGCCACGTCATACATATCATCACAATCGGAATGAATGATAATATCCTCTTGATGTTCGCTTAGTTCTTCAATGCTTGAAAAATGAGTGAGCAGAGCAGATAGCTCCGATTGTAATTCTTCGGGTAATTCCGATACCATTTCCCATAGTCGATTGAGTTCGCCAATGGAAGTGTATTCGTCAACCGTAAAGGGTAACTCGTAGTCATGAATGGCGTATTCCTCATATTCATCATTCAAGCCGATTTTCTCTTTGACTTCCTCAAAGTCAATGGGAAAGGTAAACCACGCACCGACCAATTCGCCCTCATTGTATTTGCCTAAATTCGCAATATAGACTTGCATATCGTCCATATATTCACGTCCTTTCTTTGTAGAGATTCAAAAATCCCTACCGCACTTCGTTTGGTGTACCATTCCTTTGCGGAACATAAGAAAACCACTTATATTCCACAAAAGAACGGTTTTATTTAAGCACCAATAATGCGATTGAATAGCTCTAGTAAAATGTCTTTTACTCCAGCAGCGTTGAAGACTAAGCCAACCGCAATAATCGCAATAATTAAAAAGCCAATCAGTTTGCTAAACTCACGCTTGAAGCCAAGATACAAGCCAATCACAACGATTGCTAAAAGCACCAGTGATTGAGCGTTTGATAGAAACCAGTTATAAAGGTTTTGTCCAAAATTCATAAAAATGTTCTCCTCTCTATATTCAATGAATTTGTATTTGAGTTATTTTTTTGTTGTTATCACGTCCTGTTCTTTTACTGACTGTTGCTTCAAAATCTGCTTGTGTCGGTCTGTCAGTTTCGCATGGTCGAGAATGTCTTTTACAACCTGCGTCTGGTTGATTTCATCAAGTTTAATCGCAACCTTTAAGGTCGGGGCAACTTGATGAGATAGCCAGTTCAGCGTCCTTTGGAAGGAGTAAGGCTCTGGTTTTGTGGTTAGTTTTAATCGTTCACGATTGTTCCCAATAAACCAAGCCCATTCTTCATTCAGTTTCCAATCAGAACGAGGTTTGGAATCGTCTTTATCTACAAAACGGATATACCGATTGATAATTTTAAAGGCGGTATGCTCTGGATTGTCATAGACGAGTAAATCACGGACTGCATAATAGGCACGCTCATTTTTCAATCGAATCTCAAAACGGTTTTTTACTTCTGCGTCTTCAATGGGAATATCATTTTTCTTGTACTGCTCGTAGTCCTTTTCATAGATACAGAAATAAACTTCACTTTGTAATGAACCGATATAGAGGGTGTTTCCCATACATTCCTTTTCCTCTTTGCGTACCAGTTCGCCACTGCGATAGCTTTTAAAACTGCGGAAGACGGAGATACATTCTTCCTGTTGGCACTTTTCAGTGAGTACAGGGATATTTAAAATCCCTGTCTTATCGTTAATGGCAAGGTCAAGGCGTTTCATCACACCGCCAGCCACCAAAACGTCCATAAAGAACTCATACCAGCTTCTTTGTTGTGCCAGAAGATAGCTTTCAAATTGTCTGCACCCACGACCTTTCAATTCCACCAGAACTCCTTTGTCCAGTTCATGGGAGCAAAGGACGAATATGTCGCCTAAAGCATAATGCTCTGAATAAGAATAGAAACCATAGTCCTCATGAAGAAAATAGGACAGTTTCAGTTGTAAGATGTTTTCGACCACCTGCTGTACGTCTGTTGTCGGAAAGCGAATTCTTACATAATCAAACAGCATTTCAAGGGGAGCGTCGGGATTGAAGCGTTCCAGAGCTTCCCAAAGGGACTGCTGTAAATCCTCTGATGGCTTGACTTTTCCTGTTTCAATATCGCTTAGATACTGCCTTGTAATACCAGTCGCAACAGCTAAACGGTTTTGAGATAGTCCATAAGCCAAGCGTTTTTCTTTTAAATGCTGTAACCAAGTTTGTTCATTCAGTAAAAATCCCTCCAATCAAAAAGGCGTATGTCAACTTTTAAAGCCCATTTGACATACGCTGAAATTTTGTAAATCCCTTGTAACCAAAGGATTTTCTAATGTTTTTTTGACTGTTTCCTGTCGATTTGTACCCCCCTGTTAGATACGGGGGGTTAAGTGCTGGCGTGGCTATTGCCACACCAGCCAGCAAGATCAGTCCACACCTGCGACTTCCGCTTCGCACGTCGCCTGCGTGGACTGTCTGCTGTTGGATAACTTTTTAATTTCCTCCAAGAAATCATATCCTTTTGGTACAAGGGGAGTATAAAACTCTGATATGACACTTGTTCCTACATCAACATAGCCACGACCTTTGATTCGCTTTAAGAAGAAATCCTTTTGTACGTCACTGCCAAACATCATGCCATAGCCCATTTCAGACATACGACCTAAAGCCACTCTGAAATTAAACTGATCACGGATTCCGTCGCCTAAATATTTTGCGTCTGGACGTTGACAAGCCAGTATTAGAAAGAAGCCAGCTTGACGACCTAACATGACAATCTGTTTCAGCTTATTCATAACTGCGGTGTTTTCTTTTGTTCCCAGCATTTCCATGAAAGCGACGTATTCATCAAAGATTAAGAAGTGTGCCGGGAGACCTAAGTAAGCATAATTTTTGCCAGTCTTATAGTTCTTCATCTGCTTCATTTCCTCACTACGTTTCATCATTTCTTCATAGAATGTTTCAATGCAAGAAAGCAAGTCTTCTTTTCTATAGTAGACATTTGCCATCACAGAACCTAAGTCCGCAAGATCAGCATTTTTCGGGTCAAGAATATACAGTTTTGAATCTGTATGAAGCAAGGCTTCAATCAGTGTCAGTATAAAGTAAGTTTTACCGCCACCTGTACCACCAGCAATCAACATATGAGGGAGCTTATCATATTCCCACCATACGTTTTTCATTAAGCGAAGTTTACCATCTTTAGCTTCTACTTCATCAATAGAAATACGACTGGCTATGGTGTCATAGAGCAAAGTATATTCCACATAGGAATCCTTTAACTCTTTATCCGTCAGCTCACAGTACAAGCCACTCTCTAATTTCTTTTCCAAGTGTAAGAGTTGGTCTTGATATTTTCCCAGCGTGATTTCCACCCGTATCTGTATCAAGCCATTTTTAAGTCGATAATACATTTTAGGGAAGTAGGTTATCTTTTCCTTTGTACGACCAGCACTATCTTTAAAGAAACCCTCTGTTTTGACCTGTTCAGATTCATACCACTTGTTTTCAAGTATCATCTTTGCCAGTTTTTGACGGTGGTAAAGTTGTTTAACCGTATCATAGCGAACCCGTTTGAATACAAACGCTACCAGCAAGCAGATAAGAATTGCGACACTGAAACTGATAATTAAATAGGGAATGTCAATCTTATCTGCTTGTGATAGGTTAAAATCCTGCCAGTTGATCTGCTGGATTGTCTTCACATGAAACAGTCCGACAACCAGCAGGAAAACAGGCAGGAGTGACGCTATCGTAAAATGAAAGACTAAATCTTTACCAGATGGGCGAATCCTTTTACCACGCTGTTTCATGCGAAAAAGTCTCCTTTCTACCTAGCGACTATTTGTCTTGTGTCGGTTCTTTCTTTGCTTGTGGTTGAGCTTTGAATGAACTAGAATCCTTTGTCAGCACAATATCGTCTGCCTTGATATACCAGTCAACATCTGCTCCTTGATAGGTGGCAGTAGCAACGGTGTCCGCAATGGGATTGATAAGTTCCACCCGTGCGTTATAATCAAACTCTTTCAAAGGCACGCTGGCAGGAATACTTACTTGAATCATGCGTCCTTGTCCTTTGGATTTTAAGTCATAGGTACGTTCCTTGATTTCATCTGAAACCGACCCGTCTTCATTTTGGATTCTCACTTCACGACGTAGAGCAGAGAATTTCAATTCTCCAAAAGTCGTGTCTTTATCTAATACAATGCCATTTGCTAATCTCATCATTTTTCCTCTCTTTCTTTATTCTTTTATCATGTCGTCAGCATGTAAAAGGTAATTTGTAAAACCACGAGTGCCGATTTTGTAGCCCTCTGCGGTAATACGTGGATTGACTAACTTCACACGTTCCTCAAAGCCGAAATGTTTTTCGCCAGCTTCAGCAGGAAGCACCACCACAATATCATCTGCTCTTTGAACATCAGAATAGAGATTATAGCTTCTTGATAAGACAGTTAGCCGTCCGTTGATTCTTCGCTGAACGACTTTATCCTCGCCAGCAAATTCTAAATTGCCGAATGTTTTTTCCATGTTGGGAATCACAAATTTAAGTTCCATATTTTTACCTATCCTTTCTTTTTTATTGGCTGAATGAATGTTTGATGGTCTTAAAGAGTGGGGAACGACCTTTTGATTCTTGATTTTTTGTTTTCATAAGTTCACTTCCTTTCAAAATCGGGTAAAAAAATAGACACCTCATTTTTTGAAGTGTCTACCTATTAAATATTCAAATTTTATTGGAAGTATCTTTATATCTTCACTTTTCAAGGATAAATCGTCGTATCAAAGCTCATTCATAAGTAGTAAATTAGTAGTAAATTGAGTGGTTTTGACCTTGATAAAGTGTGATAAGTCCAGTTTTTATGCGGATAACTAGATTTTTATGCTATTTTTATAATAAAAAAAGAGCTCATTTTATATAAGGTGCTATTTTAATTTAAGAAAACATTATTAAAAAGGGTGGTACCGCGAATATTTTGCCCCTTGAGTATAAAACTCAAGGGGCTAATTTTTTTGGAGGTAATTGAGATGAAAAGAATTTTAATAAGTGAGTTGAGAAATCATTTGAATAAAGAAGTATGTGTTGAAGGATGGATTCATAAAGTTAGAAAATTAAAAGCTGTAACCTTTGTAATTCTAAGAGATAGGTCAGGACTTCTTCAATGTGTACTTGATAATAATAGCTTTGAGGCTTTGGAATTAACATTAGAGTCTGTTGTATCTATTGATGGAATTGTTAAAGAAGGTAAGAATGCATTGAATTCCTTTGAACTACAAATAGAAGATATAAATATTATTAGCAAGGTTAATGGAGAGCTTCCAATAGAAATAAATAAGGAAAACTTAGAAATAAATTTAGATACAATGCTTAATAATAGAGTGTTAAGCCTAAGGCATAGAAAGATTAGTTCTATTTTTAAGGTGCAAAATTTAATAGTGAATTCCTTTAGAGAATTCTTGAATAAGGAGGGATTTACAGAAATTCATACTCCTAAGATTGTTAAGGAAGGGGCAGAGGGTGGAACTGAGGTTTTTGAAGTAAAATACTTTGAAAATAAAGCTTATTTAGCACAAAGTCCACAATTCTACAAACAGATGATGGTTGGAGCAGGCTTTGAAAGAGTATATGAGGTTGCACATGCATACAGAGCAGAAGAGCATAATACCAATAGACATCTTAATGAATATGTAAGCATGGACTTAGAGATGGGATTTATAGAAAATGAATATGACATTATGGACTTAGAAGAAAGTTTTTTAAGATTTATGATAAATTATTTAGAAAAGCAAGGAGGGGAATATATTCAGTTATTGGATGTGAAATTACCAGTAATAACTGAAAAAATACCAAGAATAAAATTTAAAGAAGCAGTTGAAATTTTGAAGAAAACTTACAATAAGGAAGGTATTGAAGAGGACTTGGATCCAGAGGCAGAAAAACTTTTATGTAAGTATGTGAAGGAGAAATTTAATAGCGACTTTGTATTTTTAACTAATTATCCAAGGAAAAAGAGACCTATGTATACTATGCCTTGTGGTAATGAGGAAACTCATAGCTTCGACCTTTTGTTTAGAGGAATAGAAATTACCACTGGTGGACAAAGAATTCATGAATATAATATGCTTGTAGAGAACATGAAGTATAAAGGACTTAATCCTAGTAATTATGAAAGTTATTTAGAGCTATTTAAGCATGGAATGCCTAAACATGGTGGTATTGCTATAGGCTTAGAAAGAATAACAGCAAAGATTTTAGGGTTAGAAAATGTAAGGGAAGCTACATTGATTCCAAGGGATAGAAAAAGACTAGTTCCTTAATAAAATTTTAACTAATAACTAAAATACAAAAATCATTTGCTTAAGTGAAGAATTAACTATTAATTAAGAAAAGATATATAGATAAAATCTAAATTATTTAAAAATCTATAATATATGGGTTGTTATATTGATAAATTTATATACAACATAATGGATTTGGAATTGATTTGCAAAACTCAGTGTATTGTAAATATTATTTTTTAGTGTGACAGCCCAATATATTAGGTTACTTTTAAAGAATAAAACATTCATTTAGCTTATAGTATATGATAAAATATCTATAAAAATAAAATATTCAAAATAAAGTAAGAATATGGTTTGAAAGTCTATTTTGTAGTTTATTACTTAGAATAATTCTAAAGAGCCATATAAAATAACCTATTTCATGTATTTACATAATATTAGATAAATATAGCCTTCAAATCTATGCTAAATTATAAAGAAAAATTTCTAGAGGTGATATATGAATATATTTGAATATAATCGAATTATTATTATTGGCAATAATGGTAGTGGTAAAAGTTTTTTAGCTAGAGAAATAGGTGCTATAACGGGATTACCAGTTACTCATTTAGATGCGCAATTTTGGGGTCCTAATTGGGAGAAGCCAACAAAGGAACAATGGATAACTAAGCAAAGTGAATTTATATCAAAGGAAAAATGGATTATAGATGGTAATCATACAGAAACAATGGAATTAAGAGTTAAAAATGCAGAATTAATAATATTTCTTGATATAAATAGACTTGTATGTTTATTTAGTGTACTTAAACGATATGGTACAAAACGAGCAGATATGCCTCAAAACCTTGAAGAAAGATTTGATTTAGAGTTTTTTAAATTTTTAAAAGGTCTATGGACATTTAATAAAACTAGAAAAGAGGTTATTAATGATCTACATAAAAGATATTCACATAAGCCTTTTTTAGTTCTTAGAAGTAGGAGAGAAATAAATAATTTATTAAAACAATTGAATATTATGTAATAAAATGTTATATACATATTATAGTTATAAAGGTATGAGATTTATTTTAGTATGACAGAGCAATATTAAGTAGATGATAAATTGAAAAAACAAGACTAAAAAAAGCCTTGTTTTTTTATTATATAAATTTTAGTATATTATTTTTATATTGAATAAAACAAACCTTAGAAAAGTTATAGATAACAATTATTAATTATTATTTTTCATTAATATATAATCATAATAAGCAGATATGTACTCTTCATCATCTAGTTTTCTTTTGATTATTCGTTTTTCCTTGTATAGAATTTCAAATTCACCGAAATATTGTTCGATTTCAGTATCATTATAATGACAATAAAGCACTTCATCATTATCATTGATATCTATGAATTCTCCATTACCTATCGCAGTACCTTTACCATATGAATCACATTCTTCACTTAAAAAATTCACATAACATAGTCCTCCATATTTTAATACTCGGTAAAACTCTAATAATGCAAGTGAAAAGTCTGCTTTTCTTATATGAACTGATGTATTATATGAAAATAAGAAACTAAAAAATTCGTTATCAAATGGAATTTTCATCATGTCACCTTGTATAATATTTAAATCTAAATTATGTTCATCACAGAATAAATTAGCCTTTTGTAATTGGTCTTTACATAATTCAATTCCATAAGTTTTATATCCAAACTCGTAAAATAAAGAAAGAGGTAGATTATTGTTTAGAAAATTAAAAGTAGTTAATTTATACTCTCAGTGGTAACTTTAAAGTGCCTAATTGTTAAGTTCTTCAGCTATTAGTACAATAAAGACAAGTTAAAGGTAACTTATAAAAAGAAAATAAAGTTATATATTAAAGGAGGTGAACTTTAGTAAGGGAATGGATTTTAATAATGAATTCTCTTACTGAAGATAATTATGTTAAAACATGTAAATGAAAAAGAATTTGAAATAGAAGTATTAAATGAGGATAAATTAGTTGTTGTTGATTTCTTTGCAACTTGGTGTGGACCTTGTAAGATGTTAGCACCTGTATTAGAAGAAATTCAAGGGGAAATGGATAATGTAAAAATAGTTAAAGTAGATATAGATGAAAATCCTAATTTAGCTGCTCAATATGGAGTTAGCAATATACCTACAATAAAATTATTTAAAAATGGAGATGCTATTACTACAAAGGTTGGGTTTGCACCTAAGGATTCTTTAGTTGGAATGATAGAAAACGCTCATAAGGGTAAAAGCAATTCAATCTTATAAATCATAGATATTTATAATTAATAAAAAATTGTAACTATGAATATTATACATTTGTGATATATAATATATCTACCTATCTTACTATAGTAGGAAGATAGTATTTTAAAAATAATATATTAAGTTCTAATGAAGAACTTATATTTAAGGAATATTATATGGGAGGAAAGAATGTATAATATAGATTCAATTATGTACGGTTGTCCTGTTGAGGCATTATCCAATATATTAGGAAAAAAGTGGGTAGCTCAAATTATATGGAGTATACAAGATAAAAGTATTAGATTTGGTGAACTTCAAAGAAGGCTAGATGGATGTAGTAAAAAAATGCTTACACAGCAACTAGAGATGTTAATTGAGAATAACATCATAATAAATGATAAAAAAACAATAAATAACATTGTAGAATCAACTTATTATTTAAGTGAAGCAGGGATATTATTATTACCCATTATGTCAAAAATGATAAAGTGGAGCAATGATAATCTTGCTTGTGGAAGATAATTAAATAAATAGTATTAAATAATAGCTAATATAAGGTTGTTATTTAATACTATTTTTTATATAAGGTATATAATTGTATCTTAATTATTAGAGGTTTAAAAAGTAAAGTTTAGAAATTATGATTCAGGAGGAATTTTCAGTGGAAAATATCAATTTTTTTATTGTGTTTATAGAGGGAATATTATCGATTTTCTCGCCGTGTATTTTGCCGATACTTCCCATATATTTAAGTATGTTGTCTAATAGTAGTGTAGATGATTTAAAAAGTTCTAACTCTTCAAAGAGCGTTTTAATAAAAAATACTATATTCTTTACATTAGGTATCTCTATGACCTTTTTCATATTAGGGTCCTCAATAAGTGTATTAAGCTCATTCTTCACAACTAATAAAAATATTATAATGTTAATAGGGGGAATTATAATATTAATTATGGGGTTGTTCTATTTAGGGGTAATAAAATCTAATTTCTTAAATAGAGAGAAAAGAATTAATGTTGAATATAAAACAATGTCACCATTATCAGCTTTTTTCTTAGGGTTTACATTTAGTTTTGGTTGGACTCCATGTATTGGACCAATATTAGCTTCAGTTCTAGTTATGGCATCTAGTTCAAGCAGTTTTCTTACAGCTAATTTATTAATCTTAATTTACACAATAGGATTTATTTTACCATTTATAATAGCATCAGTATTTTATAGTAAGTTATATAAAAAGTTTGATAAAGTTAAGAAGTACATGAACGAGATTAAGAAGATAAGTGGAATCTTTATTATAATAGCTGGGTTAATCATGCTAGTAAATGGAGTTATGGGAATAAATAGAGAGCTATCAACTAATAGAGAATCAGGAAATCAAACTCAAAGTAGTGAAAATAGTAATGGTTCAAGTAATGTTGTAGAAAATAAAGAGAAAAAAAGTAAGGAGGAAGCAATAAAAGCGTTAGACTTTACTTTATATGATCAATATGGAAATGAACATAAACTTAGTGAATATAAGGGTAAAACTATATTTTTAAACTTCTGGGCAACTTGGTGTCCACCATGTAGAGAGGAAATGCCTTATATAGATGAATTATATAAAGAGTATAATGAAAATAACGATGATGTAATAATACTTGGAGTATCAACTCCTAATGTGGGGAGAGAAGGCTCTGCAGACCATGTAAAGGATTTTTTAAACAAGGAAGGATATACTTTCCCAGTTGTTTTTGATGAAAAGTCACCTATGGCATTTGAGTATGGTATAAATGCATTCCCTTCAACCTTTATAATAAACAAAGAGGGATATATAACTAAATATATTCCAGGAGCAATGAGTAAAAAAACTATGAAGAATTTAATAGAGAGTGAAAGATAAGTTGTAAGTAAATGATTCACAATGAATATTATGACTTAGTGTAAAATTAATTCTAAGCTTTAAGTAGAGTATATATATCTTAAAGCTTAGAATTTTTGTGTTTATATGAGTAAATTTTAGTGTGTTTAAGTTAGCTTATTAAAGTAATATTAAGGTTAACTAGGTTATAAAATTAAGCTTAGCTTACCACTATTCATTTTATAAATCTCATCACATAAAATTTCGATATCTTCTTTATTGTGACTAGCTATTAATATAGTTACATTTTGAGACTTTAATTTTAGTAGTAAGTCTCTTACTAATTCTACTCCTTCTTCGTCTAAACCATTCATAGGTTCATCTAAAATCAATAATTTTGGATTTTCCATTATTGCTTGAGCTATTCCTAATCTTTGTTTCATGCCTAAAGAATACTTTTTAACGGGAGTTTTATCTTCTGCATCTAAGCCTAAAAGATTTATAGAATCTTTAATTTGCTGTTCACCTATACAATGCTTTATACTAGCTAACATTTCTAAATTTTTAAAACCACTATATTGAAGTAAGAACCCAGGGTTTTCAATTATAACACCAGTATCTTCTGGTAAATCTCCTTTATGTATAGCTTTGTTAAAAACAAATATTTCTCCTTCACTTGGCTTTATAAAGCCACAGATTGACTTGAATAACATAGTTTTACCTGAACCATTTCGTCCAACTATACCGTAGATTTTACCAGGCTCAAGATTTAAATTCACTTTATCTAATATTACCTTAGAGCCCACTATCTTAGATAAATTATTTATTTGTATAATATTATTTTTCAATAAATATCCCTCCCCATAAACAATGACTTAATGCCATAAAATGTAATAACTAAAAATACTAATATTAAAGTTATAGAAAATACGTAATTAAAATTATAAGAAATATGTTTTATTAACATACCTTGACTAATTAACAAATACTTATTTATATTTCCTTCTATAGAAGTTGAAATAATAGTAAAGAAAAATATTAGTGTAAAAACTAAATTTTCATTTTTTATAAAGAAAAACATTAATATTCCTATTAGAGAAAATGTGTAACTAAATAATATGCATAATAGGAAAATTTTAAAGAGATAAATTGAATTTATAGTAGTAAATAATAGTTTTAAGTTAAATGAAATTAATACAAGGAAGCCTATTAAATAATATAAAATGCAAATGCAAAACATAGAGACTAATAAACTATTAATAAAGGTTTTTTTATCTGAAACTCTTAATAATGTCATGTGGAGCTTCTCGTATACTTCAGTATAAAATAATTTTAGTATAATATATAAAATAAAGAATTGAATAGCACTCCATTTTAAAAATTCTATTGGCAATTCACTTATTTTAGGTACTCCGTAAAAGGATAGGTTTAGTAATTCGTTAAAGGTATTAATTTCATATGAACTTAAGGTTATTAAGTTTACAAGAATAAATAATATAGACACTTGGAATATATTTTTTTTAGAAATAAAACCTAATACATTATTTTTTACAATATTTAAGTTTATGTTCATAAAATTACTTTTCATAATAAAAGTCCACCTTAGATTTTATTATATTTCCTATAATGATTAATACTGTAATTAATATTACCCAATATAATATTCTATAAACTATGCTAAATACATTAATATCACCAATTGGAAAACTCAAGATAATGAGATTATAATATAAAGATATTTTCCTTATAAAATCAACTCCTAAATCACCAGTATAAATAACTATATTTAAGCAGTTTATAAAAAACATAATAGAAAATGAAATAATTTTATTTTTTATAATTAAAGAAAGAATAAAAATTGATAGTCCTATAACTATAAAAAAACAAATTACAAAAAAGAAGTTTATGAGAACAAAAGTTAATGGTGAAAATGTTTTCATAATGTATGAAAGCATTTCTTGACTGTATAAGTAAGTTATTGTATTGTTACTTGCTAAATTAACAATATATTGGCTCCAAGAATTATTTAAATCTAGTTTAATAACTCCTTGTAAAAAACATTGAGAAAATATTACAGTTGCAAAAGTAAATGAATAAAGAAAAATTTTATATACATTAAATTTATACCATTCCATGCTACTGGAATTCTTTAAAAAAACATATTTATAAAAGCCTTTATTAGAAGTTATATTGTAGTATAGTAAACAAAATAATAAAAATAGCATATAAGCAATCGCTAAATAGCTATTAGAAAGTGAAATACTTATATCATATATATTAAGTTGACTTACATTATTATATTTTAGAAGTAATAAATATTCAGAAAATACATAAGTTATCAAAGCTATTAAAACAAAATAATTAATTTTCATATTTCCTATAGTAATTTTTAAGTAGTAATAAAATTTATTCTTCACTGTTTTTTTCACCCCAAAAACAAAATAATGATATTCCAATAAATAATAAGATAGCTTCGTATATTAAAAGGTTAGCAATGGTCAAATATAAGTTATATGATATATCAAATAAAATAGAAACATTTAAATTAAAGATATCATTTATACCAAACACATAGAATATAGTTCCAGAAATCAAAACATATACAAATGGAACTATTATTGTAAGATACTTATTTTTAACTACCTTAGAAAGTCCCATAGAGAAAGTTGAAAATACAATACTGGAAAGCATTGTTACTAAAAGCACGATACCTATATATCCTATTTTGGATATAAAAAATACTTCATGGAAGGCTCCTACCACTTCTATTTCAGTACCATTTATGCCATGTCTTAAAATAAGAAAACTTAACATTATTATTTGCGGAATTACTATAGTAAAAGCACTTACCATGGCATTAACAATTAATCTGACCTTAAGATAATCTTTTCTTTTTATTTTTATAAAGAGAAATTTTGAAATTCCAGATGTCTCATCTTCTATGTATTTAGTCGAGCTTGGAAGGCAACATATAATAGGTGCTAATAATGGCAATAGGTATATGTTACTTCGTATAAAAAATATTGTTCCATCTGAATTAGGGTATGGAAATTTACAATCAGACACATATGGTATTAATAGTGATACCATAACCATTATCATAGCCATTAAGTTTATTTTAGAAAAAAAACATCTTTTTACTTCATATTTTACATAATTATTCACATAAAAACCTCCTTGAAATTATTGAATGATATTTTAAAAATATAATTAATAGAAAAAACCATAGTAAAATATTTTTTATTATACTTAAGATAATTAAAATAGTTACTATGGTTTTCAATTATACTTTCAATATTAACTTTAAAAATACAAATACCTTAGTAAATTAAGGAGTGTATGTCCCGCTAACAAACATTTTATGGTATACAGTTGGACCAGTTTTAATACCTAATCCAATGTTAGTACCGATTAAAGCAGATGCATGAGATTCATTAACATAATATGCATACTTTGGTCCTGTACCATGTGCGGAGGATCTATTCGTTTCATCACTAGTTATAGAGTTTCCGATTTTATATCCCCAGAAGTCATATCTGTCTCCAGAATCTACATGGGTAACATTATTAACTAAGGCTGGATATTTAGAATCTTTTTTTACATTTCCGATTCCATGACTTCCAGTAGCATTTAGTGTTATTCCATATTGAGCTGTTGCAGCAAATGCTGAGATAGCAGAAAGTGAAACTCCACCAGCGATTAAAAGTGATAAAAATAATTTGATTTTCTTATTTTTCATAGTTGTATCCCCTTATGAATATTTATTTTAACACTTGAAGAATACTAAGTGTTAATTGCAAAAACTTAATAATATATATTTTATAAATTTACAAATGTTATAAAACGAAATTTAATTGGAATTTAATTGGAATTTAATGAGTCAAATACACTATAATTGATTTTATGATAAAATAACGATTTAAATTCGGATGAAATTTATTACATTATGAATTATATTTGGCAATTATATTGTATAAATTTTAGATAATATTGTCAATAGTTTTTTAAAAATAAAATCATAAAGACTATGTTATAGAGTAAATATGTAAAATATTAATATTTAATCTAAAAGAAGTGAAATAGTTATAATAATCCCATAACATAAAACTTATCCTTATTACATATTATGTGATATTATATAAATAAATATAAAAAATATATATTATAGGAATGGATTATAAAATTAGTTAAAGGAATAAGTGGTGGGATGGATTTAATATACAAATTTAAGGATATTACAGAGGAGAATATTACGAAATGGTATAGTCTAAGTGGTGATGAGTTTTGTAATATGAAACCCTATACATTAGACGAAAAATTAAGTATAGAAAAAGAGATACTGTATTCTATAGATGGAAGCTTTGGAACTTTAAATGAATTTCCAGAAGAAGAAGAGAAAAGAAAAAAGTGGGTAAAGGATTTTACTTCTTTAATAGAAAGCCAGTTTAGGGGTATAAGTATACTTGATGAGGAGTTAAAGGATTATTTTCTTTCTTCTGGTATTGGAGAGGCAATAAAAAAGTTTTTATGTAGGGCTGTTAAGGAAGAGGAAACTCTTACTATAGAAAATATAATGCAAGCAATGAAGAACTTCATAGTCATGAATATAATCCAATTGATATTAGGAAAGGACGTTGAAGTTACGGAATCGGCTTATGCATATAGTATGTTGTATCCGTACACTGATAATTATTTAGATGATCCTTTATTAAATAGCAATATGAAGACAAAGATAAATGAAAGACTTTATAAAAAGCTTAAGGGTGAAGAAATAAGTAGTAATAATATATATGAAGATAAGCTTTTTTCCTTAGTTGATAATATAGAATCTCAATATTCAAGAGAGGCCTTTGAAGAGGTCTTTGAAAGTTTAGTGCTTATCCATGAAGCGCAAGTAAGAAGTCTTATCCAACAGGAAAATATAATTCCTTTTCAAAATGACATTATCTCTATAAGTTTCTCTAAGGGAGGCACTTCAGTATTAGCAGATGGGTATTTAGTTGCAGGTGAATTAAGTGAAAATGCAATAAGATTTTTACTTGGTTATGGAGTTGTGCTTCAACTAGGTGATGATATTCAAGATATAAAAAGTGATAAATTAAGCAATAGTAATACTATATTTTCTATATTGGCTGGGAAATATAATTTAGAAGCACTTACTAATAAACTATTTAGGTTTATAGATAATTTAGTGTCCATAGATTTACAAAGTATGGATTTTGAAAAAAAGGAACTTATGACAAAATTCATAAGAGAAAATAGCTTTTTACTTGTATTATATTCTGTATGTAGAAGTAAAACATACTTTGAAAGAAGGTATATTAAAGAGCTTGAAAGATATTTACCTGTTAGAGTTAAGTTTTTAAAGATGGTGGATAAGAAGATTAAAAAGCAATCTAAGAGGTTTAAAAAGAACTTTAGTGAAGAAGATTTTAAGCTTATATGCAAGTATTTAGAAGAATAAATATAATTTTAAATAAAAAATCATAATTACAATTAAAGATTTGAATTAGTATGGGTAATAATTATTAATAAAGTTCCTACTTAAACTGTAACATGAAGAGATAGTTTGAGCAGGAGCTTTATTTATTATGTTTATAAAATTATTTTAATATATTTTAAATCTTATTAAGACTTATTTTTAAAGTATTCAGTATATTTATAATTTTCACAAAATATTTTTAAAATTTTCAAAAAATACTATAAAAACATACATAAAGTATCTTTTTTTTAGTTTTTAAGCAATATTTTATCTTTTTTTCATGATTTTTATGAATATTTTTAATTTTTTATTAATAAAACTATTGTGTTGTTTATTAGAATAGTATACAATAATTTCTATAAAACATTATTAAAGTATATTTAGGTATTTAATTTAAAAACTTTAATATATTTGTTATTTTAGTTGAAGGATATTTTTGGTGTATAAAACCTTGAATTTTCTGATAATTAATACTTGTTATTTCAATGAATATTACACAATGATATTTATTGAAATAACAAGTTGATATTAAAACTTCCTATTATTAAATAAAAATATTTATGGTAAATCTATATTTAAGGCTACAATAATATATTTTTAACTAAAAGTATTTTGCTTTACCTTGCAAGCTCACTTATTAAGTAGTTTGATGTCTATTAAGTTTTTTTAGATTTTGCACATTGTTTTCTGATTTTTATAAATTTTAGAAATTCAATGTTCATATAATTTTAAAATGGATTTTAACTTTTGGAGGTAACTATTAATGAAAAGCAAAAAAATTCTTGCTACAATTTTGGCAGTATCAGTACTTTCTACTTCTGCTTTAGTTGGATGCAGCGACAAAAAAGATAGTTCTAATGGGGGTACTGGCTCAGCTAGTGGTCAAAAGGATAAAGAGCAATACCTAAATTTATTTGGTGGTGAACCACAAATCCTTGACCCAACAATAGCTGGTATAACAACTACATGGCAAGCTGTAGCACCTATCAATGAAGGTTTAACAAGAGTTGAGGGCTCTGAAGAACCTGGTGGACCGGATAAAATAGTACCTGGTGTTGCTGAGAGTTGGGAAAGCAATGATGATTCCACAGAATTTACATTTAAATTAAGAAAGGATTCTAAGTGGCAAGATGGAACTCCTGTAACAGCAAATGATTTTGTATACTCACTTAGAAGAGTTTGTGACCCAAGGGTTGCTTCTGATTATTCATCATTTATATCACCAATTATAAAGGGAGCTAAAGAAGTTTTAGATTTAACTGGACAAGCTGATGCTACTATAGATGCTGCATTAGAAAATGTCGGGGTGAAAGCTGTAGATGATTATACTTTAAAATTTGAATTAGTGAAACCTACACCATATTTTTTACAATTTTCTTACTTCCCAACTTTTAGACCTGTTCAAAAGGCAGCTATCGAAAAGTTCGCTGGTAAATATGGTACTGAAGCTGAAATGACAATGGCAAATGGACCATATATTTTAAGTGAATGGAAACATAATGGTGTATTAGTATATGAAAAAAATCCAAATTATTGGGATAAAGATAATGTATTCATTGAAAAAGTAACAAAAACTATAGTGGAGGATGCAAACTCTGCTATGCAAGCTTTATATAATGGGGAAGTTGATAGAGGAAATGTAAATGATCCTCAGTGGGTTGGAAAATTTGATTCTTCTGACAAATTTAATATAGAAAAGGTTCCAGCATATGATGTTGAATCCTTAGTATTTAATCTTAAAGAAGACAGACCTACTGGTAATATTAAAATAAGAAAAGCACTTGCTGCAAGTGTAGATAGAAAAAAATATTCTGAAGATATAAGTAATGGAAACAGCATTCCTGGTTTCGAATGTGTTCCTGAAAATGTATCTATTGATGGTAAAAGCTATCAGGAGAGACTTGGTAATCCTAAGTATGTAAAAAAACTAATAGATGAAGTAAAAGATCCTAAAGCTTTATTAATAGAAGGCATGAAAGAAGCTGGGTTAGGCGATGATCCATCTAAATTAAAAATTTCTATTAATACAAGAGGAGATAATGCTTATTGTAAAAAGCAAGGAGAATGGTTCCAAAATAAATGGAAAGAAGCTTTAGGAATTAACCTTGAAGTTATATCAAATCAATATCAGATAATGTATGAAAATATGCAAAATGGTAATTTTGATATAGCAGTAGGTAGTTGGTTAGCCGACTTTGATGATCCATCAAACTTCTTAGATGTATATGCTTCTGATGGTATTTATTCATATTTAAACTTTAATAATAAAGAATATGATGAGAAAATCGAAAAATCTAGATTAGAATTAGATCCTCAAAAGAGAGCTGAATTATTAGGTGAGGCTGAAAAGATTCTTACTTATGATGAAGTTTTAATAAGTCCTTTTGAGCATTCTTTATATAAAATGTATACTGCTAAATATGTTAAAAATTATAGAGTTCCTGGTTTAGCAGGTTTCTGTATGGATTATAAGGGTGTTTATACTTCTGGTAGATAATAAACTCATATTTTGTAAAGTTTTATAATTTAATATTATTTGTAAATTACAATCTTAGAAAAGTTATAAAATTTATTAGTATAAGCCAACTATAAATTCAATTATAAATGAAAAATCATGCATAATTAGTGCATGGTTTTTTATTATAAAGAAAAAAGAATATAAAAAAAACCATGCATGTTTATAAAGTATACTTATAAAATCATCTTATAATGAACTGAAATATAAGTATATAATTTATCAATACATGGTTTTACTAAGTTTAGAATCTCTATAGAATAGGAGCTATAAGTCTTATAAGAGCTTCCTTGATTTTAAGACTTCTGCTTCTGTTTTCATAGGTATCAAGATCAAGTTTTGTGCAGTAGTTTTGATCCTCTAAGAATATTTTTTCATGTTCACTGGCTATATTTTTATCGTATATAATAGCATTTACTTCGAAGTTAAGTCTAAAGCTACGTATATCTAAATTTGCAGTACCTACGCTTGATACTGTACCGTCAGAAACAATGGTTTTAGCATGAATAAATCCATTATTGTAGCCGTAGAATTTAACTCCAGAGGTTATAAGTTCACCTATACTAGCACTTAAAACCCACGCCATAAAAAAGTGGTCAGGTGTACCAGGAACGATTATTCTTACATCAACTCCTGATAAAGCAGACATCTTTAATGCCTGTATCATAGGGGCGTCTAAAACCAAATAAGGAGTTTGGATAAATAGATTTTTCTTAGCATTATTTATTATTTTTAAATAGTTATACTTTATATATTCATCTATATGGTCAGGACCTGAGGATACTATTTGTAGTCCCACATCACCATTTTCTTCGATATCCGGAAAGTACTTAGGATTCAAGGAGATATCATCCTTTGCGGCATAATCCCAATCAAGCACAAATCTTTTGTTAAGCTCTTTAACAGCATCACCCTTAATACGTAAATGAGTATCTCTCCAAAAGGCGAATTGTTTGCCCTTATTAACGTATTCATTTCCTACATTAAAACCACCAACATAGCCAATCTTTCCATCTATAACTACAATTTTTCTGTGATTCCTATAGTTAATACGTAAATTTACAAAACGAGTTATTCCAGGGAAGAATACAGCAACCTGTATGCCTACGCTTTTCATGTATTTTTCGTGCTGTCCTCTTGTTGCCTTAGAACCCATTCCATCCATTAAAACTCTAACTTCTACTCCTTCAGCAACCTTTTTTTCTAAAATTTTCATAAGGGAATGTCCAAGGTCATCTAATCTAAAAATATAATACTCTATATGAATAAAATTTTTAGCATTTTCTAAGTCCTTTAATAGAGATTTAAATTTATTTTCACCATTTATAAAGGTTTCTACATTATTATTATCTGTGTATTTACATCCTGCAGTTGCATAATTCATTTCAATTAAGTCTTTATAATCATTGCAGCTACTATGAGAGTTACAATCAACATTGAATTCAGATTTTAATTTTTTCCTTTTGGTAACATCTACGAAGGTTTTTTCTCTAAATATTTTTTCACGGCTTAGATTTTGTCCTATTGCTAAATACAGTATAAAACCTAATCCTGGTAGGAGAATTAAAATTAGTAGCCAAGCCCAAGTGGTATCGGCAGCTTTCCTTTCAAAAAATATAAGAGAAAATACACAGGCTATATTTACTACCGTTGCTATTGTTAATAAAACAAAATAAGCATTCATAAATTCCTCCTAGTTAAGTGCCTGTATTTTTATTTAAGTGTCATATTAAATTATATCCAATTTTTGAAAAGATAAATTCAAAAGCTTTATTTTACAAGCTATTTTATTATAAGCTATTTCTAAAAATAATATTATTCCATAACTATAATTTAAAGTACAAAGAACAAAAATTTTTATAGAAAAGCTAGTAAATTGTAATGTAAAAATTAAAGATTTACATTAGATTACAAATAAATCCTTAGCATAACAGTGTATACAATAATATTTTAAAGGTTCTTAAACAATTAAATGTGATTCATATCATTATATTCAAAAGTAATTAAAAGGATAAAAAGTTTTATAATTTATTCATTTAATGTTAACAAAAAAAGGTTTTTTGACACTTAGTTGACACATTAGGCAATTAAAATAATGTAGGAAAGTGAAATTAAAAAGGAGGGTTACCATGTTAAGGGTTGAAAATATTACAAAAAAATATGGTGATAAAGTTGTTGTAAATAATTTATCCTTTGAACTTCAAAGAGGTGAAGTTTTAGGATTTCTTGGTGCTAATGGTGCAGGTAAATCAACGACTATGAACATTATTACTGGATACATAGGTGCAAGCAGTGGTAGAGTTCTAATAGATGGTCATGATAGTGTGGATGAGGTAAATAAAGTTAAAGGACTTATAGGATATCTTCCAGAAAATCCGCCAGTTTACTTAGATATGACCGTTGAAGAATATTTGAAATTTGTTTGTGAACTTAAGAGGGTTAAGAAAACAGAGATCCATAATGTTCTTGAAGAAATTATGGATTCAGTAAATATTGTTGAGGTAAGAGGACGACTTATTAAAAACTTATCTAAAGGATATAAGCAAAGAGTAGGCATAGCTCAAGCTATAATTGGAGATCCAGAAATAGTTATTTTTGATGAACCTACTGTTGGATTGGATCCTAAAGAGATTGTAGAAATTAGAAATTTAATCAAGAAAATAGGAAAAGAAAAAACAGTTATAATTAGTTCTCATATACTTTCTGAGGTGGAAGAGGTATGTGATAAATTATTAATCATAAATAAGGGTGAGTTTGTAGCTATAGGAACAAAGGAAGAACTTAAAAAGAAACTTTCTAGTTCTAATAAGATATTCCTTAGAGTTAAGGGAGAAAAGAAATCTATATTAGAAGTTCTAAACACTATAGATGGAATAAATAGTATTAATGAATTAAAGAGTATTGAAGAAAACTCTTATGATTTCAATTTAGAATTAGAGGAAAATAAAGATCCTCGTGAGGATATTTTCTTTAAGTTAGCAGATAAAAAATTACCTATTATGATTATGAATACTGAAAATTTAGATTTAGAAAATATATTCTTAAAAATTACAGAATAAAAAGGGGTAGATTTAATTGTTTATATTATTTAAAAAAGAGTTTAAGGCTTATTTTAATAATGTAATAGCCTATATATTTTTAAGTACATTCTTGTTTTTTACTGGAATATACTTTGTGGTTACTAACTTATTTAATATGAATAGTTCTTTTAACTATGTATTAAATGATCTTGTGCTTATAATTTTATTTATGGTGCCAGTGTTTACTATGAGACTTTTATCTGAGGAGCGAAGAAATAAAACGGATCAATTACTATATACATCTCCTCAAAGTATATCAGGAATAGTTTTAGGTAAATATGCAGCTGCCTTTACTTTATTTTTATTAGGAACTTGCATTACTATAATTTATCCTATTATTTTAGGACGATTTGGTAAATTAGCACTTTCAGAAATTATTTCTAGTTATATAGGATTTATACTTATTGGAGGAACTTTTATATCAATAGGTATGTTAATATCAGCTATTGCAGAAAGTCAAGTAACAGCAGCAATAGGAACCTTAGGAGCTTTACTTGGGCTTTGGTTTATTGAACCAATTACAAATTCACTTCCTAAGGATGAAGTTTCAGGACTTATATTTGTAATAATTTTAGTTATAGCTTTTGCAGCTATAATTTATGTTGCAACTAAGAACATAGTAATTCCTATTATAGTGGGATTAATAGGCACTGCAGCTTCAGTTATTACATTCTTTGTTAATAAGGCTGTGTTTTCAGGGATTATAACTAAATTTTTTCAATGGTTTGCAATCATTGATAAAAGCTATAGCTTTAGTGAAGGTTTAATTCCCCTAGCATCAATAGTGTATTATATATCATTTATTTTTATAATGCTACTTTTCACTGTTAGATTAATTGAGAAGAGAAGATGGAGCTAAGGGAGGAATTTTCATGGGTATAAAGAAAAAAGATTTATTTAAAAATATTTCAACTAATGCTAAGGCTTCCTTTAAAACTAAACAAAGTAAGCATGGTTCATTAGTTACAGTGTCTACAAGTGTAATAATTTTAATAGTACTTGTAGTTAATCTTATCTTTGGTAAGCTAGATATCAAATTTGACTTAACTAAGGATAAGCTATATTCATTATCTGAGCAAACAAGCAATATATTAAATGCATTACAAAATGAAATTACAATTATGTCCTTAGAAGAATCGGACAAGAAAAATAATGCAGTTAGAGATATGCTTTCAAAATATGAATCAGAATCTAAAAATGTAAAGGTTGAATATGTAGATCCAGTTGTTAATCCTAGCATAGTTAAGGAGTATTCAACTAATGGTGAAAACATAACTGCTGGAAGTATAATAGTAAAAAATAAGGATAGATTTAAGGTTATAAGTAATATGGATATGTATGATGTTGATTATAACCAAGGTACTGTAAAGGGAATAAAAATAGAACAACAGGTAACAAGTGCCATTGATTATGTAACTAATAATAATCTTCCTACAGCCTTTGTATTACAAGGACATAATGAAGGAACTCTTCCTACTACAGTAAGTGATTCTTTAAAAACTGAAAACTATACAGTTAAAGATTTAAACTTATTAAGTGAAGGAAATTGGGAGTATAAATCTTCAGATGTATTAATAATAAATGCCCCTCAAAAGGATTTAACTACTGAAGAGTATGACTCAGTAATGAAGTTCTTTAATGCTGGTGGTGGAGCATTATTTATAATGGATTATGTTCCAGAAGGATTAGAAAACTTTAATAAGTTATTTGACAATTATGGAATTGCTATTAAACCTCATATAGTAGTTGAAGGAGATAATTCTCAGGTTTATAAGATGAATACTAACATAATACCAAGTATAGAATCTCACGAAATTACTAATCCAATAGCAAATGCAAAACTACCAATTTTAGTTACAGCATCACAAGGAATAGAGATTAAGGATTTAAAACGTTCTTCATTAGAAGTAAAACCGCTTTTAGAAACAACTGATTCTGCTTACTCAAAGAAAAACCAAAAGTTTGAAACAATTCAAAAGGAAGATGGAGATGAAAATGGTCCATTTAACTTAGGTGTTGCAGTAAGTGATAAATTAGATAATGAAGCTTTAGGAAGTGCTAAGCTTGTAGTAATAACTTCTAAGCAAATAGGAGATCCTCAATTAGTTAACTTAACAAAGGGTGGAAACTTAGACCTTATAATGAACTCTATGAACTGGTTAACAGAAAGAGAAAATAATATTTCTATAAGATCTAAAAACATACAACCAGAACAAATAATGATACAACAAAATCAATTTTATGTATTAGCTATGTTTAGTGTTATAGCTTTACCACTAGTATTTGCAATTGCAGGTGTTGTTGTTTGGATGAAGAGAAAACACTTATAAAATAGGGGGAGTATTATGAAAAAGCAATTAATTACCATAATTAGTTTAGTTGTAGTGCTTGCTTTAGTTGGTGCAGCGTACTTTTTCATGCCAAGCAAGGAAGATAAGGATAAAAACAGTAGTGAGGATAAAATAAACCTTCTAAATATTGATACAAATAAGCTTTCTAAAATTCAATATATAAATGGAGAAGAAAACTTTACACTTATTAAAAATAAAGAAGTAAAAGAAAATGATGAAGAGGTAAATGAGAAGAGTGAAGAAGCTAAGGTGCTTTGGAGTGCAGAGGGAAGTAAGGAAAGTGTAAAGCAAGAGATGATAAATGAAAGACTTAATATCTTTGGTACATTAAAAGCCGAGCAAAAGGTTACTGAAAATGCAGAGGACTTAAAACAATATGGCTTAGATAATTCTTCTAAAAAGATTATTTTAACTCTTGAAGATAACTCTACAAAGGAGCTTATAATAGGAGATAAGGTTCCAACAGGGTATGACGTATATTGTAAACTAGGTGATAGCAATACAATTTATACTGTAAATGAAACTACTATAGATCAGTTATATTTAAGCTTAGAAGATGTGATACAAATTAAATTACCAACAGCTGATATAGTATGGGACAGTGTTAGAAATATAAGTGTTACCCCTAAAGGTGAAGAGGAAATAGCATTAAATAAATCTGATGATAAATGGTATGTAGTAAGTCCATATAGTAAGAGAATATTTGCTAATAATAGCAAGGTGGAGAGTATTTTATCTACAGTGACCTCCTTATCTGCTAAAGAATCTTTTGATACTACGGGTAAATCCTCAAGTGAAGTAGGACTTGATAATCCTGCCTATATAATATTAGTTACAGATTCTAATAAAGAGTATAAGATTAAGTTTAGTGAAGATAAAGATGGAAAATCATATTTTAATGTGGAGGGTACTGATAATATATATGCTACTAGTTCAAGTATTTTAGCGAGTTATAAGATTAATGCCTATGATATGGTAGATGTGAACCTGTTTGCTATTAATGATACAGATGTATCTAAGATAATTATAAATAGTAGTGAATATGGCAATAAAAATTGGACTATAGAAGAAAACAAGGGTGAAAATAAGGATGGAGTAGAAGCAGAGTTAAAGGGTAATAATTCTTCAAAATACATTTATAAATTAAATGATGAGGAGAAGGATGAAGTGTATTTTAAAACCTTCTATGACTTATTGAAAAAGTTAAGTATTAAGGGAGAATTAAAGGAGAATGTAGCTGATTCTGAACCAGTAATAACAATTGACTTACAAGGAAAATATAAGGTTGATGCTAAACTCTATAATTACGATAAAGATAAAGACTTCTATGTTTTAGAGTTAAATGGAAACAAGAATTTCTTAATGGAAAAGAAGTTTGTAGATGAAGCTATCAAAATGCTTAAATAAAGAGTTGCTTTAAAAAGCTTATATAGTTCATTAAATAAACTATACTTATTTTTACAAACCTATAGTAAAATACTAAAACCTAATTAATATAATATGCTAGGCTTTTAGATTTATAAGCCTAGCATATAAACACATAATCTTATAATATAGGTGATAGTAATCTTATAATAGCCTCCTCAATTTTAAGTCTTCTAGGACGATTATTATAAGAATCCTTAGTAACTAAATCACACTTTTCTTGATCTTGTAAGAATATTTCTTCATGACTTTTAGCTATTTCATTGTCATAAATAATAGCGTTAACTTCAAAGTTAAGTCTAAAGCTTCTAATATCTAGATTAGCGGTACCAATACTAGATACAGCACCATCGGAAACTATAGTTTTAGCATGAATGAAGCCATGTTTATATCTATAAAACTTAACTCCTGAATCTATTAAAGTACCTATGCTTGCACTTAATACCCATTCCATAAAGAAATGATCAGGCTTATCAGGAACCATAATTCTAACATCTACTCCAGATAAGGCAGAAATCTTAAGTGCTTGTATCATTGGAGAATCTAAAACTAAATAAGGCGTTTGAAGGTACACACTCTTTTTAGCATTATTTATTATTTTTAAGTAGTTATACTTAATATATTCTTCAATGTGGTCTGGTCCAGAAGAGACAATTTGTAATCCAACATCTCCTTGATCCTCAACATCAGGAAAGTATTTAGGATTTAAGGAAATATTATCACTTGCAGCATAATCCCAGTCAAGTACAAATCGTTTATTAAGTTCTTGAACAGCATCACCTTTAATTTTTAAGTGAGTATCTCTCCAAAAGTCAAATTGCTTTCCACGGTTTATATATTCATCGCCAACATTAAAGCCACCGACATATCCAACCTTTCCGTCAATTACAACAATCTTTCTATGATTTCTATAGTTAACTCTTAAGTTAACTAAGCGAGTCAATCCAGGGAAAAATACAGCCATTTGCACTCCAAGGCTTTTAATATATTTCTCAGCATCACCTCTAACTCCTTTAGAACCCATACCATCAACTAATAATCTTACCTCTACACCCTCTTTAATTTTCTTCTCTAGGATTTTTACAATTTCTTTCCCTAAGTTATCTAATCTGAAAATGTAGTATTCAATATGAATAAAGTCCTTAGCATTTTCTAAATCATTAAGTAAGCTTTTAAATTTATTTTCTCCGTTTATAAAAGTTTCCACGGAGTTATTTGAAGTATACAAAGAACCAGAGTTATTATAGTTCATTTTAATTAAATCCATATAATTTTGAGAAGAACTATGAGAGTTAGTGTTAGAAAGTAAGTCCTTTAAATTTTTTCTTTTACTAACATCAATAGCTGTTTTCTCTCTAAAGATTTTTTCACGACTTAAATCTTGTCCAATTGCTAAGTAAAGTAGAAATCCAAAACCAGGCAAAAGTATTAAAATTAAAAGCCAAGCCCAAGTTGTATCAGGTTCTCTTCTTTCAATGAATATAAGTGAAAAAACACAGGCTGCATTAAGTAAAAAGAAAATTAAACCTATAACAAAATATGTCATAATAAACCTCCTAAACTTTAAAATTATGACTAATAGTGTATTATTACATAAATGATAAATTAATTTTAACAAATAAGCAACAAAAACTTAAAACATATAAAAGTATAAATTCAATAATAAGGTAATTAAAATGAAAATTATTATAAAATATATGAAATGTTAATACTTACAAAAAAATCTGAATATAATAAAAATAATTCAACGTATTGAATAAAAAAAATATATAAGATATAATAATATTGTTGCTATAGCAACAATACGAGGTTAATATATTTATCAGAATATATACTTTGTAATATTGAATTTATATAAGAATAATTTAGTGCAAGCTAAGCATTAAACAACTAATATTAAATACTTCTATTATATAAAATATGAATTAGATTTCTTTAATGCAACTATTATAAATTTTAATTACAGTTTTGCATATATTCAAGTAGTGTAATTGAATAAAAGTATTAATAAGATTATTTACTAGTATATATTAATAAATAATTGTAAGAATAAGCTGTAATTTTTATTACAGCTTTTAAATTTCTTTAAAATGCTAACTATAAACTTTATAGTATAAGTAAATAGATAATAGAAAAAAACTATATAAATAGAAATTCTAAAGTGAAGGTGATAGGATGAAGAAAAAAATTATAGAAAAAACAAAGATGTTTATTATTATTGTTTTATTTATTACAGTATTTAAAAGTATTTTTGGTGTAGAAAACTCAATAGTAGGAGTTGCAGGAATAACAGTAGGACTTACATTACTATGCATAGATTACACTATAAATCCACTACATAATACAATTAAGTTTGTCCTAATACAAGTGGGTATAGGTGCCGCTGCTTTTATAGGGTCACTTAATCCTATAACAGCATTAATAATGACTTTTGCAGTGTATTTCTTTATATTATATTATTTCACATATGATGCAAAGAAATCTGTATTTTTCCCATTTATATTAGAGTATATATTTATGCTGTACTATGAAGTTGATTTAAATAAGTTACCAATGCGTATAATGGCTTTAGCTGCCTGTGGAATACTTATTATGGCATTACAGCTTTTAATTAATAGAAATATGTTTTCAAAATCTTTAAATGTAAGAATTAAAAATCAAGTGCTTAAAGTTAAGGAAGAAATTGAATATATTTTTCAAAAAAGAGATATTCATCAGTTAACAAAGGAAAACATAGATATAGAGACTTCCTTAGTAAATCTTATGGATGAAATTTACTCTAGGGGCGAGCAAGAGTTTTATGAAACCAAAATTGGAGAAGTAGAACTTAATATTTTAATTGCTCTTAAAAGTTTAAATGTAACTTTATATAAAATTGCTTTAGAAGTGGACAAAAATCAAAATATAGATTTGTATGAAGGTGCTTTAAGAGGGGCTGCAGATTGTATTGATAGTATATATAAATGTTTAAATAGAGAAATAGATGTAGAATTATTAAAATTACAATTGAGTAATTTTGAAGAATATAATGAAGAGTATACACTTAATAAATATCTTACTTATGAAATTAAGCAAGATTTCCAATTACTTTTAGATAGTATAAATGATGTAGAGTTTAACAAAAAGGATTTTTATAATAGAGAGTGTAGCATCCATAATAAATGGGTAAATATTAAGTCTCTAAAGTTTAAGTTTAGTAGAAAATCATTAAGATTTTCCTTTGCTTTAAGGGGTGCTATTCTAGCCAGTATAAGTGCATGTATAATAAATTACTTTAACTTAGAAACAGGTAGATGGTTTATCTTGACACTTTCAACATTAATACTTCCATATGTTGAAGAAAGTAAAACAAAGGCTATAAAAAGACTTAAGGGAACTGTTATAGGAATAATAATCTTTGAGATTGCTTTTATGTTAATTCCATCAACTAATGCTAGAGTATTATTGATTTTATTAGTAGGTTATTTAAGTACATTCCCAGAAAAATATGATGTTAAAATGATTTATGTAACAATATCTGCTTTAGGTGCTGTTGCAGTAGGAAGCGATTTTACTCACTTTGCAGTAGATAGATTTTTATTCATAATAGGGGGAATTATAGTAGCTTTATTAGGAAACAAGTATCTTTTACCATATAAAATTGTAGATTCAACTAAAGAGTTAATAAAGAACTCCATAGATTTAGATAAAAAGATATTAAAGGATATTTTCTTATCATGTAAGGATGAAGCAAAGAAAGAAGAAATAAAAGAATTAATGATTTGTAATAGATTAATTAATGAAGAAATTGCAATGAATAATCAGGTTTTAAATAAGGATAGTGTAAAGAACTTTTTAAACAAACAACGTATATCTATGAACAATGTGTATTTCTTATTTAAAAATTTAAGTGAAGATAGCAATGATAATCTTAAAGTAGAAGAGATATCTAAAGAAGTAATTTATGCAGTAGAGTCAGGACAAGATAGTATAAGAGATTATGTAGTTTCAAGATTAAAAGAAGTAAGGAGTAGCTCAGATATATTACTACTTATTAATCTAGAAGAAATCTTTAATATGTTTAATGAAAGCTTAAAAGAACAAAGCATATAAAATAATAAAAAAGAGAATGTTACATTATGCTTCTAATAAAATATCCTATTAATTAATATGGATATTTTATTAGAGTATTCACTGTAACATTCTTTTTTATTTTTAAGAGTTTAAATTTTAAGATAAACTTTCTATAAAATTATAAACTATTTCATCTTCATAGGAAGAGAGTTTTAAATTTTCTATATGTATATCTTTAAAGTTAAAGCTTAAAAAAGTTTTCAATTCATTAAAGTTTAAGTCTCTATTTAATTTAGTCTTACTAAATAAAATCTTTTGCACACATGGTTTACTATTTGCATCTGATGGTAATAGCATCAGGCCCAGGCCGCCAACATATTTGTTTTTATTTATATTAGGTTTAATCATATTTATATAAGCATTGCCGTCAATATTACTGTATAAATTAAAAAAAACTAATTTATCAGATATTGTATAGGTACCATAAAAAGATTTAACTATTTTATTATTAGAGAGTATTCTAAAAACTACATTTGAATTAGAAAACTCCATAATGCCTTCATGAATAGCCCCTTCTTTATTTAGATTAGTCACTAGAAAATATACGTGATATATATCAAGAAAACAATCAAACTTAAAATCAGAAGAAATAATTAATCTTTCCATATCTAGTGCATTGAGTGGAACACTTAAAAATTTATTTAAATCAAGATTATAAAGTTTACATATATAAATTAAGGTTTCTATTGAAGGAAAGGCTTCACCAGATTTATATTTAGATAGTAAATCTTGAGATATTCCAATTTTAAAAGCTAATTTTTTCTGAGTTCCTTCAATTTGAATAAGTCTTTTTAAATTATGTTGAAAGATTTCACAGGTTTCTCTATATATATTATTTTTAATTATCTTAATTGCATTCATATCCGTTGTATCTAGATTAGGTTCGACAGAATTTGTTAAGTAACATGATGGCTTTGAGATTTCTAAATTTGTTTTCAATTAATGATCCTCCTTTAGAAGTAAAATATAATAAATTCCAAAAAAAAGTTGAATTATATTCAACTATATATTTTATATTTTTATAATCTATCTTAAGTTTTTATATAGTTATTGAGTTAATGTAATTAATATTTTACCATAATAATTAATTAATAAGAATAACTAGAATGGCTTTATAGAAAAGTAAAATTCAAAAGAGAGATTGGAGTTAACAATAAAGGAGATAAGAAAATGATAAAAATAATTATAATGGGGATGACTTCATTTATTTTAGCAGTTATTACGGGGAAGATACTTATTCCGATATTTGAGAGTTTAAAACTAGGGCAATATATAAGAGAAGATGCTCCAAAAGAACACAGAAAGAAGTCAGGAGTTACAACTTTTGGAGCAGTTATATTTATTATACCTACTTTAATTATAATTTTATTTAATATTGAAAGAGTAGACAATGAAATAAAGTTTATAATTATATCATTTATTATTTTTGCATTTGTAGGTTTTATAGATGACTTTTTGAAGAAAATCCATAAGAGAAATGAAGGCTTAGCCATTATGCAAAAGTTTATTTTGCTTACAATAGCTATAACTTATTGTGTATGTTATTTTAAGACTAATTTAAATCTAGATACATCTATTATAGTACCCTTCATAAAAAAAACTTTAGATTTAAAAATCTTTTATATACCATTTATTATTTTTATGTATATGTCTATGACTAATGCAGTTAATTTAACAGATGGATTAGATGGATTGGCAGGAGGGGTATCAGTTATTGTTGTAACGTTTCTAGGGGTTGTTAGTTTTCTCTTTAAGAAGTATTCAATTTGTGCAGTATGTATTGTTTTAATGGCTTCTCTATTAGGCTTTTTAAAATACAATAAGCATCCAGCTAAAATCATAATGGGGGATACGGGGGCATTGGCTTTAGGTGGAGTTATAACTTCAATTGCTATAGTTCTCAAATTACAACTTATTATACCAATAATAGGTGTTGTATATTTAATTGAAGCTTTAACAACAGTAATACAGATAGTATTTTTTAAAATAACTGGGAAAAGATTTTTTAGAATGGCACCTATACATCATGCTTTTGAGTTAGAAGGATGGAGTGAAGTTACTATAGTAAATAGTTTTTATATAGTAACAGCAATAATGTGCTTACTTGGATTCTTATCATTATTATAAGTGTTTTGGTAAATTTAAATATGAATTAAGTAAATTTTACAAATATAAAAAATAGTATTTATATTAAAAAATATTTAATAAAATATTAACGGAAATTAAAAAATATTCACAAAATATTTCAAAGTATGATAGTATGTAAGTATACTTAATAAAATAATATATACTATATATAAAACAATATATATTATATGTTTTTAAAAGTCTAAGTAAGGCTACATAATAACTTAATATTATGTATTAACTTATAATAAATTGTATACTATGGGGGATATTTTCTATGAAAAGAATTATTACTTTTTTACTAGTAGCTTCTATGAGCTTATTTTTACTTACAGGATGTAAAGAGGGTGCAAAGGTTATTACTTTAAAATCTGGAGCTAAGGCTTTCAGTTTTAATAATAAGGAATTCACTAAGAGATTCAATGAAGGAATCAAAGATGAGAAGGGCAAATTAGGAGAATGGGAAGAGAAATTTGATGGTGGTGAAGTTTTAAGAAGATATGATTATAAAAATGGGGTAAATATCTTAACAACTTCAGATTTAGTAGAAGATAAGGTAACATCAGTTGTGTCTATTTTAAAATTAGATGGGAAAAGTGATTCTGCAATGTGGGGTACTAACACAGCTCAATTATTTTATGCTGTTGATGGCAAGATGAACTCTGAAGATGGGACAAAAGTAATGATAGAGTTAGGTTTAACTAGTCCTGATAAGTGGACAAAAAATTATAAAGCAAATGCTGAACTTAATGGTATAAGTTATCATGTTGAAATTGACAATGCTAAGACATTATCCTTAGTGATAATACCTAGTCCATAATAAAATATTAATAGATAGACTATATCGGAGAGTTTAGAAGGTGATTTACTTCTATACTTTGATATAGTCTTTTAAATAACTTAAAATTGAAGTGCAAGTATAGGGTAAAAAATAAAGTTTAAGTTAGAGAATTACTTTACAGTAAATGTATTTACATCAGTTAAAAACTAAGTTAAAATATAGAATTGTGTAGAAATAAATAAAATGTTGAGGATAAAATTGTAAATTGAAATATATAGGGAAAAGGTGTGTTTAATATGTTGCACAGTAAATTTTTAGATCGTATCGACTCTCCAGTATGGGTATTAGATAAAGAGTTTAAATATGTATATGTTAATAAAAAATATTATGAATTGTATAAACTCCAAAATCCCAATATTATAGGAAAAACTATTTATGAGATTCTTCCTGAATATCTAACTTCAGAATATACTGAAAATATAAACAAGGTTATTTTATTAAAAAAACAAATGAAGTTTAATAAAGTTATAGATGAGAATTATTATGAATGTAAAATCTTTATTATGTTCAATGAAGATGATGAGGATGAAATTCAGTATATTGCAGGGTATGTAGTGGATGTAAGCGAGATAATTGAAAAGCGAAATGAAGTAATAAAGCAGAGAAACATATTACAAACAGTAATTGATACACTTCCAGATGTTATTTTTTTTAAAGGAGTAGATGGAAGGTATGAGGTTGCAAACACCAATTGTAGTAAATATTATGTTGATTTAGGTATAGAGAGTATAATTGGAAAAAAAGATTCAGAGATTAATCCAGATCCTATCTTAGTCAAGGCCTTTGAAGAAGATGATTATAATGTAATTAACAGAGGTGTTACGTTACATTCACAACCTACAATGAAACAAATTGATGGTAGCTATTCAGTTAGGCATGTAACTAAAGCTCCTCTTATTGGAGAAGATGGAAGTGTAAAAGGGGTTGTAGGTATTTCTAGAGATATAACAGAGAATAAGCGGTTGGAGGAAAAATTAAAGTACATAAGTTATACGGATATTCTTACAGGTGTATATAATAGAAGTAGTTTTGAGGAAAAAATTCAGGGTTATGGGAATGCAGAAAAAATGCCAGTTGCAATTCTTATGGGAGATGTTAATGGTCTTAAACTTATAAATGATACCTTTGGGCATTTAGAAGGGGACAAGCTACTTAGGTCAATAGCTAACGTACTTAAGAAAGTTTGTGGAGATTATGCAGATGTTTTTAGATGGGGTGGAGATGAATTTGTAATAGCTATTCCTAATGCAGCAGAAGACATATGTGATAATGTAATAAATCAAATAAAAGAAGAATGTAAGAATTATCAGAATAAGTATATTGAATTGAGTATTTCAATGGGTGGAGCGATTTACAAAGATAGCAAAACAGATATATATGATACTTTAAAAGTTGCGGAAGAGATGGTATATAAGCATAAGCTTCTAGAGCAAAAGAGTATTGTAAGTAGTTCAGTAAAGTCACTACTTGAGATGCTAGAAACCAAGACTTCAGAGACTCAAGAACATACTCAAAGAATGGTATCCTTAGCTTTAGAACTTGGAGAACTAATGCAATTAAGTATTTCTGACCTAGACGAATTGGTCATAGCAGCTAGATTACATGATATAGGCAAAATAGGTATAAGTGAGGAATTACTTACAAAACCACAGAGGCTTACAGGGGATGAATTTGAAATAATGAAAACTCACTCTGAAAAAGGCTATAGAATAGTAATGGCTTCTAATGGATTAGAAAGTGTAGCTAAGGCAGTTTTAGCTCATCATGAAAAGTGGAGTGGAAAAGGATATCCTTTAGGGTTAAAAGGAGAAGAGATACCATTATTGGCTAGAATTATAAGTATAGTGGATTCCTATGATGCTATGACAAGTGTAAGACCTTATCAAAAGCCTAAAACTATTGAGGAAGCTTTAAATGAGATTGAAAGATGCAAAGGAACTCAATTTGATGCTAAGATAGCTGATGTATTTATAAAAATGATAAGAGCAAAATTTACACCACAAAATATTGTTAAATAAATACAACTATTATTTCATAACAAAAATAAAATCTTAAGTATGATATAATACTTAAGATAAAAATATAAAGAACAGGAGTTTGAAATGATAGATAGATATAAACATATGAAGCATAAAAATATAGAACTTCATTTTATAGAGGGACATGAATATTTTGCCAAAAAAGCCTTTGATTCATTGAAGAGTTCTTATAAAAAGTTAAAAGAGTACTTCGAATTACAGAATGATATAAGTATAATGACAATTTTGGCACCTAACAGGTTAGAATTTGAATATATAATAATTAGTAAATTAAACGTTTCTATAGAGATACCCTAAAGAAGTAGCAGAATTGCTCAGCCAAATAAAAGTCAATTAGTGTTATTATCGCCAATAGCTTACGAAACAGAATCAAGTTATAAGTATAAAAGTGAAGATTTTGAGAGACTAATCTTTCATGAGTTAGTTCATATGTTTCAAGAGCACTTAATAGTCGATAGTGGGAGGTTTCCCATATGGTTTAAAGAAGGGGAGGCTATTTATTTATCAGGGCAATGGAACATAGAACCTGAGTTTAAAGATTCAGTTGAAAAATCACTTTCAAAAAATGAAATACCAACCTTAAGAGAAATAAACAATAATGTAGTATTATCTTATGAATGGGGAGGGGTACTTTTAAAATATATAGATGAGCTTTACGGTAGAGAAGGAATAGTAGATATTACAAAGAACTGTACGCATAGATATATATTTGAGTATTTAGATTGGGATTTATCAGAGTATGAAATTCAATGGAAAAAATGGGTTTTAAAAGTTAAAGAAGAGTACTTTAACTTTTAAGAAAAAGTAATTAAAGAAATGCTTTAAAGTTTAATAAAAAAATGTGTATTTATTCCTCTAAGCTAAATTTTGCTTGGAGGAATTTTTTTAGAATAATTTAACAAAAAAATGTTTACAATTATAAAATGTTAGTGTACTATGTAACTAGAACAGTGGTAAGGAGGTGTACTAGTGAATCTAGAACTTAAAAACTTTGAATTTAATGACAAAGAGTCCATATACCTTCAGATAATTGAATTAATAAAGAAAAGCATTGCCTTAGGAGAGCTAAAAAGTGGAGATAAACTTCCTTCAGTAAGAGAAATGTCAACAGCGCTAGGAGTTAATCCTAATACACTTCAAAGAGCTTATGGTGAGCTTGAAAGATTGGGGATAACTTACACTAAAAGAGGGATGGGGTCTTTTGTTAATGAGACTGATGACAGTGCAGATAGTCTTAAAGAGGATATGGTATATGACATAGCAAGAAAATTTCTTAAGGAAATGAAATCAATGGGAATTGAAAAAAGGGAAGCTATAAAAATAATAAAAGAGTTGGAGGAAGAATAAATGAAAAAATTATTTGGGGATGTATTTTTTTCAAATGCACTAACTAAAGTTATGATAGGATTTATTCCTATATATTTAATATGTGGAATAGTTGCTTACTTATGTAATAGCTTTGGATATATAAATTGGATTACCAATAGACCTATTGGTAATATGGAGATTGGAGCTATTACTATAGTAGCTATGCCTATGGTTATGATGTTTAAATTAGCTTTAAATATTATACCTATTTTATGTGGAGTTACATTATTTGTAATTTATATAAATACTTTTTCAGGAGAAAAAAATAAATTACAGATAATACCTAAAAGTAATAGAGAAAAATTAGTGAGAGAATTAAAACTATGGGGTATGGCTTACGGAATATATTTATTTATTACAGTAATTGGGCATTTAATATTATCACTTAGTCATATTAATATGAATTTTATCTTTGTAGTAGGAAATCTAATAATTAAATGGGCAATACCAATATTTGTAGCTTTAGCTGCTATTATTATGGATATGCAATGTAAAAATAGCTCCTTAGGAAAGTCTGCTACAGTAACATGGAATATTGTAAGTATAGTTATTGCTGCTTCCTTGATATATTTACCAATATCCTTATTAAGTGCAGTTATAGAATCTAGCATAATTATAGCAAGTATTATACTTATGGCTTTAATTTTAGAGATGTATTATATACTAAACAAGGTAAATTCTTTGAAGATAAATTAAGCAGAACTTTAAATTTATTATATGCTAGAATATATTTTTAAAAAGGAGGTGAACTTTAGTGAGCTTTTAGAATGTAAGGTCTCACTAAAGAAAATTAATGATTAAACTAACTAATATAAATAAATCTTATAAGGAAAAAAGGGTTTTAAATAATTTAAATCTTCAAATAAATAAGGGGGAAATCATAGGACTTTTAGCTCCCAATGCCGAAGGAAAAAGTACACTTTTAAAAATCATTGGTGGACATATTTCTATGGACAGTGGAGAATATACTTTCAATGGTGAAACCTTCAACCACACTCATAAAGAATTCATTGGCTATATGAATGATAGTTCTATAATACCTAGTTATTGGAGAATTAAGCATAGCATTGAATACTATAGAAATAATTTTAATACTTTTAATGAAAAAAAGTGTATGGATATACTAGAAAAGTTTAAATTGGATTTAGATAGAAAGATAAAGAGTTTATCAAAGGGAGAAAGCGAAAAATTACATTTGGCACTTTCGATTTCTGTAGAAGGCCAGTTATATATAATGGATGAACCTCTTGCTGCTATTGATTTAATTGGAAGAGATGATGTTATAAAAATGATATTAGAAAACTTTAGCTTAGATAGTAGCATAATAATAGCAAGTCATTTAGTTTCAGATATAGAGAAAATGCTAGATAGAGTAATTCTTTTAAGAGATGGAGAAATAATCGAAAATGTCTTAGTTGAAGATCTAAGAAGTAATGGAAAGTCAGTAGTATCTTTTTACAGGGAGGTTTATGGCAATGCTTAAATTTAAAAGAGATTGGCTATGGGAGCTTAAGATTATAGCTTTAGTAATAATCATAATAATGTTTTCAATTGGAGTTATAGCAATAGTTTCAATGAGCATTAATGATACCTTTGCTTATGTAATGCGTACTATTTATGAGGAATTTTCACGAACAGCAATTGGAATGCTAGGATTTGGACCCGTATGTAGTTTATTAACTATATGTCCACTTCAGTCAAAGGGAAAATCAAATCTTTCCATAGCACATCTTCCATATAGTAAAAAACAATTATTTTTTAAGGGGGTAAAGTCATGGATTAAGTTTTATCCTATTATAGTTATCATAAATATGGTGATTTTAGTTGTAATTAGTCCATATTTAGAAAGCAAGGGCTTTAAGTTTGCCTTAGAATTGGTGATAAATACTCAAATAATACATTTAGTTGCTATTGCAGTAATGCAAATTCAAGCTATTTCAGCAATAATATTTTACTTTGCAAATAAGAAGAAGTTATATGTTTTAATACCAAGTTATATTTTAATGAATATGTTGGTTATAACATTCTGTGTATTAGTAATTAGATTCTTAAATATTTATACTGCAAGAAATATTATGTGGATGCTAATATTAGCACTGTCACTTATGATTCCAAGCATTATACTTTTTATGAAGTCATGGAGAAATATAGAAAAGGTAAGTTAGCTAAAAATAGTTGGCTATTGCATAAATAGGTGTAAATACAATAATAATTATTAAGTGAATTTATTTAATAGATAACTTTACTTAATGCATTGTATTTATATATTTTAGTGCAATAGCCCTGTTGTTTTAATGGAACCCTTTTTTCTTAGCTTCTATACCACTTTCGTTTATTCCAGGTTCCTCAATAGTGGTATTAAAACTGTTTTTAGCATATTGGTGTTGAGATTTAAAACCATTAGCTAAGTAATTTTCTTTAGAGAATTCTCTTTTTTGTTTGCTTTTCATAATACATCTCTCCTTAGGCAAAAGTAATACGTTTAACTTTGGTGAAGAAGTACAATTATAGTATGGCTTTAAAATCAAAATTTATATTGTGATTTTAGTTCATTATTTTACAAGAAAAGTATTTACATATAAATAATAGATTGAATTATTTGATAATTGTGATAATATTAAAATGGAAAATATACATAATAAAGGGGGAAATATGCATAAAAGTTTTTGCAAGATTTATGGATTAAATTCATTAATTAACATAGGAGTAGGGTATATAAAGAGCTTAGTTGGATTATTTGTAATTTATTCAATATCTAAAATCTTTAATAGTGCAACTATGGGAGAAACTCATAAAATTTTAAATGAGATTCCAAAATTCATTATAATAGTAACCTTATTTACTGTGTTTAATTTTATAATGGATTTAGTAATTAATTTAAAAAGGCAAAAAAATAATAAAGCTTTCATGAGTGGTGTCTATGAAAGACTTTTAAAAATGCCTTATGAGGAAGTTGAAAAAAGAAGTTTTGGAGAGATTATTACTAGACTTGATAAGGATATGAAGGAAATAATAGAAATACTAGATATTAAAATAAGTGAACTAAGTATTTCAGTTTTAACCTTAATAACTTATGTTGTGGTCTTATTCAATATAAGTAGTTATTATAGTATAACAGTAATCTCATTAGGGCTAGGAACTTTGATAGTTCCATTTATATTAAAGAAAAAATTTGATAAGGCTATTAGTGATTATTATGTTAGTTGGGAAGCTTTAGAGAATTCCTTAATTACCACTGTTAAAGCCTTTGATTTTATAAAGCTAAACAACTTATATAAGTATTTTGAAAAGAAGTATTTTATTGTAGCGAAGGATATAGGAAGAGTTTCAATAAATTTAGACAAAACTGTACATATGCAAGATGGACTAAAGGTTTTTGTTGAGAACTTGGGTAATGTAATAGGTTTTGCTATAATAGGATTTTTATTATATAAAGATGTAATAGGTTTTGGACAAGTTATAATTTGCGTATTTTTAGGTAAAGAAGTTTTAAGGCTATTGAATGATGTATTCAATGAATATAGCAGTATACAAAAATATAAGATATGCAAAAATAGAGTTTATGAGATTTTAAATAGTGAGGAAAAAGAAGAGGGAGTGACTTTAAAATCCATAGAAACTATAGAATTTGAAGATGTTATATTTAGCTATGAAAAGGAAAATAAAGTTATTCAAAGGGTAAATTTTATTATAAATAATGGGGATAAGGTTTTAATAGAGGGGGAGAATGGTGCTGGAAAGTCCACTCTACTTAAGCTTATATTAAATTTATATAAGGATTTCAGTGGAAGTATAAAAATAAATGATTTAAATATAGAAGAGATAAACAAAGAGTCATATAAAAATCGTATAAGATATGTATCTCAAAATCAATGTTTTATATTAGAAAATGTTATGGATAATTTAATGTTATTTAATGATGATATTGAAGTTATAAAAGCATATTTAGAAGCATTTCAGTTATCTTTTCATGAAATTAAAGATAAACCATATTATGAATTATCAGGTGGTCAAAAGCAGAAAGTCTGTATAATTAGAGCCTTAATTGGGGAGTTTGATGTGCTTATATTAGATGAACCAAGTAATTTCTTAGATTATAAATCCATTGAAATATTAAAAAACATAATTAAGGAACTTGATAAGACTGTAATAGTGATAAGTCATGATTCTTCATTTAAAGAAGTACTTGAAAAAAGGTTCTTAATTCAAGAGGGAGCTGTACAAATGGAGGATTTAAAAATATGAATTTAAAAGAAAAAAGCAGTATTTTTGAGTTTGTAAAGAAGTTTTATAGCACAATAGTTATTTATATAATTGCTCAAAGTATAGGTAAGTATATAAGCATATACATGGTTAATGTAGTTGGTAATGTGACCAATGCTTTAATTGATAGAAATTTTATTTATTTGAAAAGTAATATAAGTGAATTTTTAATTTTGCTTTTAATAGTTTCCTTTGTAGTACCAGCAATTTTATTTTTGTCTTCAAAGGGATATGATAAACTTATCATGAACTTTAGTATTCTATCATATAGTAAATTTTTAAAACAAAAAAGAGGAATATTAGATCAATATGATGAGGGAGAAATTATATATAGGATACCAGAGGATGAAGTATCATACACAGGGGGAATTTATACTTTACTAGGTGATGGAAGTATAGTCATCTTCGTTATAATTCAAAGCTTTTATATAATGAGTACTATCCACATTAAGTTTGCAGTTATTTGTATGATTTTAAGTACAATACCTATTTTGTTAGTTAAGTACTTTGATAAGAAGATAGAAGATTTATATAGTAAGGAACAGGACTCTTTAAGTAAGATATCTAATATGGAAAGAAGTATTATAGAAAATTTTAGCTTTGTAAGAAGCCATTCTTTAAATAATAAAGTTATAAGTAGCATAGGAGAACAATATGATAGCTATTATGATATCTATAAAAATCAAACATTTATTATTAAGGCATTAGAAAATTTTAAGGATATTTTTTCTATAGTGTGTGAAGTTTTAATATACATAATAGGAAGTTATTATGTTAGTTCCAATCAATTAAATATAGGTAATGTTGTGAAATTTTTTGGACTATCAATTATATTAAAGGATAATGCAAAGTTATTTTCTAAGGTTTTAGCTAACTATTTTAGATTAAAAGCTGCCACAACAAGATATGTTGAATGGACTGGAAATGAGGAGAGCTTTGGGGATAAGCAACTTAAGGAAATAAATTCCATAAGCTTTGAAAAGCTTAGCTTTAAGTATGAGGATAAAGCTGTTATAGAGAACTTTACTTATAAGATAAATAAGGGTGATAAAGTACTTATTGAAGGGAAAAATGGAAGTGGAAAAAGTACTTTAATAAAACTTTTAACAGGATTATATAGTGAATATACTGGTGATATCTGTGTAAATGATTTAAATCTTAGCGAAATTGATATAAATGAATTTAGAAGTCATATATCAGTAGTTACTCAAAATCCTTTTTTATTAAATTTAAGTGTAATTGATAATATAAAAACTTGTTATAGAGTGGATAAAGGTGATAATATAGAAGATATATTAAAGGAATTGGATTTATATAGTATAAAAGACAAAATTGTAGGTGAAAACGGAGAACATTTATCAGGTGGACAAAGACAGAAGGTAGCACTAGCAAGAGCTTTGGTTGCAAAGTCTGACCTTATAATTTTAGATGAACCAGATAATGCACTTGATAAGAATGCTCAAGACTATATAATAAAAAAGTTCAGTAATGAAGAAAGTATTATTATGGTTATCAGTCACAATAATAAATGGAGAGAAGAATTTAAAAATAAAAGTATTGTATTAAAATAATTTCAAACAATAGTTCTTAAGGAGAAATTAATAATAATATAAATGCTTTCGTAATAATTTATTAAGAATTTAATGGTATAATAGCATAGAAATAGAGAAAAAAAGTATAATAGTCTTAAATTTTTAATCTTCTTACTTTATAGGATGAACTTGAAACTTAGATTTAAGTTGAAACTAAGTGTATAAAGATAGGTAGCATAAGGTTTAGACATAATATAGAGGGGGATGACTTTGAAAGTTAATTGGAATACTAAATATACAACTATAGCTGTATATATGCTTATAGTTATTTGTTGTAGCATAGCCTTTTATTTGGTAGCTTCAGATTTAACCATATTTACAAGTAAATTAAACTTGATTATAACTACATTACAGCCCTTTATTATAGGTTTTATTATGGCTTATTTATTAAACTTCGTACTAAATTTTTATGAGAATCGTTTATTAAGCCATAAATCCTTTGATAAAGTTAAGCCAAAGGGAAAACGTGCATTAGGTATGTTTATTACTTATGTTACTACTTTTGTAGTATTGTATTTATTTATGCATTTTGTTTTACCACAATTAGTGGATAGTATAGTTGGGTTAGCAAATGATGTTCCTTATTATGTAAAGGATCTTACAGAGGTTGCTAATGACTTAATGAATAAATTTAACATTGATAATCAGTACTATGATTTAGCACTTAATAAATGGAATGAGTTTTTAAATTATGTTATTAGATTCGCAACGGATTTACTTCCTGTTGTGGGGAATGTAGTTAAGGGAATTGCATCTAGCATTTGGAATATAGTACTTGGACTAATTATATCTATATATTTATTAATGGATAAAGAAAAGTTCTATGGATTAGGTAAAAAACTTACTTATGGTATTTTCAATAAAAGATGGGCAGATAAAATATTAGAATTAACACATAGAAGTAATGATACTTTTGGTAAATTCTTAAGTGGAAAGATTTTAGATTCATTCATTATAGGAGTTCTTACATTCTTTATATTAACAGTTTGTAAGATGCCATATACTTTACTTATATCTGTTATAATAGGAATAACCAATATAATTCCATTCTTTGGACCATTCTTTGGTGCTATTCCGTCCTTTATAATAATTTTATTTGTATCACCAATTAAAGCTTTATGGTTCCTACTTATTATATTAATAATCCAACAAATAGATGGAAATATAATAGGACCTAAGATTTTAGGTGACTCTATAGGAATTTCAGCTTTCTGGATTTTATTCTCATTATTAGTTGCAGGTAAATTCTTAGGTTTAATGGGAATGATAATAGGAGTGCCATTATTTGCTTTAGTGTATTCAATAATAAAAGAAATAATTGAAGAGCAACTAGAGAAAAAGAACCTCCCAAAGGATACCAATAATTATATGTAAATATAAATGTTAATTTGAATTTTAGAAAACAGTCTTAAGGACTGTTTTCTTTATTTTTGCAGTAAGTACTTTAGATATCTCTATAGTGATAGGTGAAACTAGTATGTTTAATTAGTTAATTATGTTAATGATATATAATACATAATTAGACATCATTAAGAAAACTATTATAGTTAGTTAGATAGTTAACTATACATGCAGTAGAAGGAGTATCAAGATTACTAAAAACAATAAGTAAACTTGAGTAAGGTAGAATTGTATCTGCTTTGTTATTGAATAGGGTAGTAAGATAAAGATATTAGAATATAAAGGTAAATTATATAGCTAATAAAATTTTGAAATTTATATAAAATAATTTTTAAAAATAATTAAATAATAATTTTTATTGTTTAACTTTAAATGTCTAGTATCCTCGTAAACATTGAAATATCAAGGTTTATGAGGATTTTATTAGAAAAAATATATTCAAATAAATGTATTTAGTTCAAAAAATATGCTTTGACATTGTTAAAATTCAGGAATATAATAAACAATGAACAAGGTTCAATTGTTAAAAAAAAATTAAAAATAAGGAGAAAACGATCATGAAAAAGTTAATTAATCTTTCTTTTATTTATGGAATTTTAGCGATGATAAGTGGAGTTTTTTATAGAGAATTTACAAAATTTAACGACTTTACAGGGAGAACAAGTCTTTCTTTTACACATACACATTTATTTGTATTAGGGATGTTCTTTTTCCTTATAGTTCTTTTAGTGGACAAAGAGTTTAAGCTTAGAGAACATAAAAACTTCAATAAATTTTTAGTTGTTTATAATTTTGGATTAATTGTAACAGCAATAACCTTTGTATGGAGAGGTGTTACTGAGGTTTTAAAAATACAATTATCCTCAGCACTTACAGCATCTATTTCAGGGATAGCTGGTATAGGACATTTATTTATAGCTATTGGTGTTATAATGTTTTTCTTAATATTAAAGAAAAGTGTAGAGAAAGTTGAAGCATAGGAGATGATTATATGGAAGAAAAGATGAGTTTAATAGAAAAATATTCACCAAAGGTTTCTAAAAGAGTATTACTTTTATTAGCAGGTATTGTTTGGGGTTTTGCTGGATATAATATCTTAAGACTTGGTATTCCAGATATGATAAGTAATTGGCATACTCCAATAATTAACTTAATCTTTGCTTTAGTTATATTTGGTTTGTTTTTTAAATTTGTATTCTTCAAGATGTTCAAAAAGCATAATAAGAGAATAAATTCTTATGTTAAGTCAAAAATTTGTGCTTTTGCTTTCTTTGATGCTAAGGGTTATTTAATTATGGCTTTTATGATTACTTTTGGAGTATTACTTAGAAAGTCAGGCATAGTAAACCCACTTTATTTAGGTACTTTTTATGTAGGTTTAGGATCATCACTAGCAGGAGCAGGGGTATGTTTCCTAGTAGCATATATTAAAAAAATAATGAAAACTGAAGAAATAAATGAGGATATACCTAATGGAGAGATAACTGAAGAATTAATGAGATAAAGTAATTAATTGGAATTAATTTTAAGTATTATGAAGATATATCATTAAAATATGCAGTATATAATTATGAAAGTTATATGTTATATTTTTGATTTTAGAATAAGTATTTGTTAAATTAATATTTTAATGGAAAAAGTATAATAGTGATATTTTAAGCGGCTGGCGCATTAAAATAAATATGACAACACATGATATTTGTGAGTAATTTACAAAGAAAATGTGTTGTTAATTTATTGATGTGGCAGCCTTTTTTATATATAAATTTACACTGTGAAATGAGTAACTTTACAGGAAGAGTGATTTATGAAATAGAGGCATAGTGAAAAAAATTAAAATTTTAATGTAAATTAAGTTGACAATATACTTAAACACATATATAGTTAATTACATAAGTAATGAACCAAACAAGTTGGAAGTGAATATAGTAAAATTACAAGAAGAATTAAACTCAAAACTTTATAAGTTTCATTAAAAAACAATAACTTTGCTTTGGTTATAGATAAGTTGAAGAATATAAATAAAACTAAAGAAAGCTGTTTATATACTTCGAGAATTATTAAGAGATTAAGGTGAAGTATTATCATAATAAAAAATATGAGTTCAAAGTAAGACAAGTGCTTTATGAGATTCAAGAAAGGAGGCAGCCTATGAAACTAAATTTAAATGAGGATAGTCCTATATACATGCAGATAGCTCAAGCAATTGAGGACAATATTTTAAAAGGAATTTTTGAGGAAGAAGAAATGATACCTTCAACTACAGAGATATCAGTGCAGTATAAGATTAATCCAGCGACTGTTGCTAAGGGGTTTAAGCTTCTTGTAGATGATGAGATAATTTACAAAAAGAGAGGTGTAGGTATGTTTGTTGCAGTGGGGAGCAAAGGTAAATTAGTTGAAAAGAGAAAAGATAGTTTTTATAAAAATTATGTTGTGTCTTTAATAGAGGAAGCAAAGAAATTAGATATTTCAACGGAAGATATTGTAGATATGATTAAGAGGGGGAAGTAGTATATGGCACTAATAAAGATTTCTAACCTTAGCAAAGCCTATGGGGATGAGTATGCATTAAAGGATTTATCTTTAACAATTGAAGAAAATAAGATTTATGGTTTACTTGGGAGAAATGGGGCAGGTAAAACTACACTTTTAAATCTTATTACAAATAGAATATTTCCTACAGAAGGAAAGGTAACTATAGATGGAATAGATGTAGCAAGCAACGAAGAAATAGTTGATAAAATATACTTTATGACGGAAAAGGACTTATACCCTGATAGTATGAGAGTAAATGAGCTTTTCAAGTGGACGAAGAGCTTCTATCCTAATTTTGATATGGAGTATGCTTTAGAGCTTTCAAAGAAGTTTGGAATTAATATAAAAAAGAAGTTTAAGGAATTATCAACAGGATATTCTTCCATAAGTAAGATCATAGTTACCTTAGCATCTGGGGCTGAAGTTTTAATTTTTGATGAACCAGTTTTAGGACTAGATGCACATCATAGAGAGTTTTTTTATAAAGAGTTAATTAGAAATTATACAGAGGAGCCAAAGACAATTATTCTTTCAACTCATATTATCGAAGAGATTTCAAGTATTTTAGAAGGGGTAATTATTGTTAAGGACAAAAACATTTTAAAGAATGATGATGTGGAGAACATTTTAAGTAATAGTTATACTGTATCAGGCTTAAGCAAAAAGGTAGATGAGTATATTAAAGATAAAAATTGCATTAATGTAGAATCCATGGCTAATTTTAAAGCAGCTACTATTATGGAGAAGTTAAGCAAAGAAGAAAAGGAATTAATAAGTAAATTAGAATTAGAAGTTTCTAAGGTAGAGCTTCAAAAGCTATTTATATATTTAACTGGAGAGGAGGAGTGTAAATAATGAAAAGTCTTAAAGTAGCTAAATATAATATTGAAGGTTGCATAAAACCAGTTGTTATTTTTTATACTGTAATGTTAAGTTTACTTGTTGTTATGACTGGTGTTAATGTAATAGAAAATGGAAGTATAAGAAACTCAGCAATAGATGTAGCAACAGTAATATTTTTATTTATTGCAGGAATAAGCACCTTTAAGGAAACATTCTACTTTTCACAAGCTAACAATATTTCAAGAAAGGACTATTTTAAGGGTATAGTTATGCATGCATTTCCCTTAGCAGCAGTATGTTCTATTATGGACATTATAATAAATAGACTATTTAATTTAATGAGTACATGTCCAAGCAGCTATGATATGCTATATGGTACTTTTTCAAATTTAGGTTTTAATACATGGGTACAAAGTAGTGATGTAGTAACACTATTTAAAACATTTTTATTTCAATTTTCATTATATACTTTAATAGTTTTAATAGGATTATTTGTAGGGGTCATGTATTACAGATGTAATAAAAAATTAAGAGTAGTAATATCAGTGGTACCAATAGCTATTATAATGGCATTCAATGCAATTGCACTTAGTTATCCAGAACTTCAGATGAGAGTTATAGAGGTTATAGACAAGATATTTGGAATTAGTACACAAAACGTATACTCAGCTATTATTACCTTTATATGTGGTATTTTAATACTAATAGTGCTTTTATATGTATTAATTAGAAAAGCTGTTATAAAAGAAAGATAAAAAATAATTATCTAATTTAAAGTTAATATATATGTTATAATAAAAAATCTTCGCTGTATTTGTAATTAAAATTCATTGTGGAATAAATGCAGCTACTCTTAGGAGTATAGAATATTAATTAAAACTTATATAAGAATATTAAAGAAAATTCATTAATATGAAGTGATTATAAAAAAATAAAATTACTAAGTAAAAATAGGCTGTTAAATTAAGAAAAATTCATAGAATATATTTATACAATATAAAGTTTTAAGGTATATATATTCTGTGAAAAACCCTTAGTATAACAGCTATTTTAAGTTTAAAATGATATTTCAAATATAAATATTATGTTAAATTATTATTGACAATGCAACATTTATGTTGTTAAATGTAAGAGAACGAAATAGGTGTATATATTTACTTAATAGGGAATTTAGTTTATGCTAAAGCTGCCCCAGCAACTGTAAATGATTACGAGCTAGTGTATGCCACTGTATTTTACGGGAAGGTTCTAGTGAGGTTTGAGTCATAAGCCAGGAGATCTGCCTATTTTGCAACTGCTCTTTCTGGGGAAAGATACATTTGTAATTGAATAAATTATTATGAGATTTATAAGCATGCTTATATTGTATAAATTATGAGTTATATTGTATTATAAGTTTATATAAGCATGCCCGCAGCCTTAAAATTATAGTAATGACTTAACTAGCAAACCTTAACAAGTTTATAGTTAGGTTTATAATGTATAATATATAAATCTAATAAACAATTACAGTGTAATCAAAATGATCCCTAGAATAGATATTAAGTTTAATATCTATTTTTTTATTGTCTAAAATCAAGAAGGGAGAATGATTTATGAAAAGAACAATGAGAAATTCAAGAAAGATGTTTTCGATTCTTGTAGCATTATGCTTTGTTTTAAACATAATTATGCCTAATGCAGCATTTGCTCAGGAATTACTTACAGCTGAAAATAGTGTTACTGTTTCAGTTGAGAGAAGAGTTTTAGGAGAAGAGGACATACTTGCTCCTATGAAGATTAAAATAACACCAGGGGAAAAAGCATCAAGTGTTATTGATAGAGCATTTAAGGAAAGTGGAATAGAATATAAAAGTACAGGAACCATAGAAAATGGATTTTATCTTGCACAGGTAAAGGATCCAAAGAGTGGTGAATGGATAAAAGAATTCCAACATGGCATTATGAGTGGATGGATGTATAGAGTAAATGGACAATCTCCTAATGTGGGAGCATCACAATACAATTTAAATCCAGGAGATGTTGTAAGAATTAATTATACAGCTAAGGATTTCGGAGATGACATAATAGCTGTTGATAAAATTTTTGCAGTAAGAGAAAAGCTTCAAGAAGCAGAGAAAATTTCTAAGGACAAATACACTGAAGAAAGCTTTAATAAGCTTCAAGGTGAAATAACTAGAATCAAATCAGAACTTCCAAGTAACGTGGAAATCGGAGAAATGATGTCAGATACAATAGGTGATGGTAAATGTGATACTATAGCCTATGGTAAAAAAATGGACAATTTTTTAAAGGCTTTAGAAAAAGCAATTGCAGAGCTTCAAGAAAAGCCAGTAGAACCAACAATAAATCCAGAGTTTAGCATTGACTTATTTAATAACTGGGATAATGTTAATTTTGAGACATCAGAACAACCTAATACTGTATATTTACAAGAAGGACAAAAATCAATAGGGGCTAAAATAGTTAGACTTTCAGACAGTAATAAACCTGTTAAGTTTAATGGAGTTGAATTACCTATTGTAGATAAAAATGCATTAGTAGAAATTAAACCAGGAATACAAACTATATCATTAATGAGATGGGGAAGAACATATGAATTCTCTATACCTTGTAAGACTTTACCTTATACAATAGAAGGTGATACTACACCAGGTGGAACAGTTACTATTAACTTTAAAGGTGGAGTTGAAGAGGGATTAAAAAACACTGCAGCTCATAAGTTAGAAGAAACTACTTTAGAATTTAGCACTAATATTCCAGGACTTAAAAAAGTAACTTCAGAAACTTTAAGTGGTGCACCAGTAGATAGAGAAAAATTATCAAAGGTAACTTTTACAATTCCTAAGGATACAGAAGTTGGGGAATATGAATTAACTAATGGAGGAGTATCTCAAACTTGGGGTGGGACTTCCTATGGTAACGATTTTTTTAAAGGAAAGTTCTCAGTACTTCCTAATATTAAATTAAATGTAACTCCAAAGATGGATTTAAGCAAAGCTTATGATATAGACTTAAGCACATGGACTAAATTTGATAAAGTATACTCTTTAGAAGACAATATACTTTTAAAATTGAACAATGTTAATGTTTCTTCAAAGGTTTTAGTAAATGGAGAAGCTATAAATCCAATAGAAAATTTATATGCTGTTAAATTACCAGTAGGTGATAATACAGTAACAGTTGATGGAAAAGACTATAAGGTATTTGTTAAAAAGGTTACTTATAGAATAGTTAATGAAAATGCTATAATACCAGGTTCAGAGGTTCAAGTTGTATTTGATGGTTTAGAAGAAGCTTTCTTATATATTCCAAGTGAGTATAATCCTAATAATATAAAAACAGTTTATAGCACTGATTTATCAGGTGTAGATAAAATTGAATCAGAAAAGGCTGGAAGCTTTACAACTGTAGATCGTGAAAAATTAAATACTGTAAAATTTACAGTACCAAAGGACGCTAAGGTTGGAACTTATACTATGTTTGATGGAGCTATTTATCAATCATGGTGGGGAATGAATATAAACGGAAAGAGTGAGAGAAACTTCTCAATACTTCCAAAGGTACAATTTAAAGTTAGAGAAGGAATACCAGAGGATAAAGAAGCACCACAAATTTCAACAACTTTAAATGATAATACAACAGTTTCAAAGGAAAGATTAAACTTTAAGGTTATTATAAGCGATAATGTAGATACATCTATAATACCAACTGTTAAATTAAACAATGAAATTATAGAAGGAAATACAACTGGAGAATACAACGTACTTTTAAATGAAGGCGAAAATAAAATTGAAATAGAAGCAATTGATGCAGCTGGTAATAAAGCTAATAAAGTATACACAATTAACTATAAAGTTAAGTTAAGAGAAGGAGCAAGTATAATATTAGATACTTTAGATTTAGCTCTTAACAGTGGGGATACTCATCAGATAATAGCTGTTGATGCACCAGATGCAAGATCAAGTGAAGATGAAGATACAGCTAAAATGACTTATAGCGTTGTAACTGGACAAGATGTTGTTAAAGTAAACAAAACAGGATTAGTTACAGCATTAAAAGCAGGTTCAGCAGAAATAAGTGTTAGATACCCAGGATTAGAAACTTCAGCTATAATACATGTTCATGTAAAAGGTGAAAATGAAGCAAATGGTCCTAAAATTACAACATCAATAAAAGAAACAAAGTATGATACTTTATATTACTCAGGAAATAATTATGATTATAACTTCACAGTAGATGCAGAAGGTAGTGACGTAACTGTAAGCTTTAATAATTCAGAATTATCAAAGGACAGTAATGGAAAATACAATGCTAAACTTACTGAAGGATATAACTTAATTAAAGTAAAAGCTACAAAGGGTGAAGCGACAACTTATGAAACTTATAATTTAAGAGCTAAAAAAGCTTCTGTTGATATAGAAAACTTAACAAATCCTGGACAACCTATAGTTCAAGGAAATGAAGTTAAAATTAGTCTTAAGGGAATAGAAACACCAGTTCCAAAGTTCTTAAGAGTTTATAACCCTAAGAGAACAAGAGTAGAATATAAAACAGATATTCCAGGAGCTACAAATATATTTGGTAATCCAACACAATATAATGTAGCTACAGATAATGCTATAATATTTACAGCAAGTAAAGCAGGTACATTTAACTTTACAGGTGGAAATATAGAAGAAGCTTGGTGGGGAGACGACTTATTCAGTGAAAGAGATATAAGCGGAGAAGGACCAAATATGTCAGCATCAGTTAAACAAGGTAACTTCTCAAAACTACCAGACTTCCAATTAGAAGTTAAAGAAAACAAAGACTATACAAATAAATATAGTGTAGAAATATTAAATAAAGAACCTATTAAGGCAGGAGATGAGGTTACATTATCAATAAAAAATCTTGATATGCCAAACACTGGTTCAGGAGCAGTAATTCAAGCTTACACAGTATTTAACACTGATATTAAGGGCTTAGATGAAATACAATCTGAAGATGCAGCAAGCGATGCAAGCAAACTTCAAAGTATTAAATTTACAATTCCAAAGGATACTAAGGCAGGTATTTACACCATTACAAATGGTAGAGTATTTAAAGAATGGCAAAAAAGTGTTCTTTATTCTGACTCTGAATTCTATAAAGGTGAACTGCCAGTTATTAAACTAGAAGTAACTGAAGATAAGGTTGAAGTGGTTAACCCAGCTATGACAGTAGAAGAGGGAATAAAATCTTCTATTAATTGGGCTTTAGAAAATATGAAAAACCCAACATTAGGTAGTGAATGGTACATGCTAGGTTTATCAAGAACAGATTACTACTCAAATAAAGAGTATGTAAATAAGTACTATGCAAACTTAGTAGAAGCAGTTAAAAAGTATGAAGGAAACATTAGTCCTAATAAATACACAGAGTACTCAAGAGTTATAATAGCTTTAACATCTATAGGAAAAGATCCTACAAATGTGGGAGGATACAATCTTGTAGAAAAACTATATGACTTTGATAAAGTATCAAAACAAGGAATTAATGGAGTTATATTTGCATTAATAGCCTTAGATACAAAGAATTATGCAATACCAGAAGATGCAAGTAACTCAAGAGAGAAAATGATAACTAGAATATTAAACTCTCAACTTGAAGATGGTGGTTTCAACTTATCAGGTAAAGAAGGCGATGTATATGTAACTGCAATGGCACTTCAGGCCTTAGCAAAATATAAGGATGAAGAAAAGGTAGCACAAAGCATAGAGAGAGCCTTAGACTTTTTATCAAAAGCACAATTAGAAAATGGTGGATTTGAAAGTTATGGAACTGAAAATGTTGAATCAGTAGCACAAACATTAGTTGCATTAACAGCTTTAGGAATAGATCCTAAGGACAGAAGATTTGTTAAAAATGGAAACTGGCTAGTATCAAATATTATGACTTTTGCAGCTGAAAATGGTGGATTTAAACACAGTAAAGATGAAACAGAAGCAAATGGCATGGCAACAGAACAAGTACTTTACAGCTTAGTAGCATATGAAAGATTCTTAAATAACAAGACTAGTTTATATGACATGAGCGATGTAAAACTAGATACTACAGAACCAGGTACAGATGACAACAACGGAAATGATAATAACAATGGCAACGACAATAATGGAAATGACAACAATAATAACGGAAACAATAACAATGGAAATGACAACAATAGCAACGATGGAAATGATACTAATAAACCAGGTACAAATGATGGAGTAAATCCACCAAGTGATAACAATAACAGTGGTACACAAAACACAGATAAGGTTGAAACAGGGGATACAAATACTTTAGATATTCAATTAAATGCTATTTTAATGGTAGCAGCAATATGCACTATAGCATTTGTAGCAACAAGAAAAAGAACTGCTAAAAAAGCAAAATAATTATAGTAACACAATATATAATGAAGCAAAATAATAAATAAAGTAAGACAACAAGCTTTACTTTATTTATTAAGATTAAATAACAGTACGCGTAAATAAAAGCTGAAAATTAATTTAAATAACCAAATAACTTAACCATGCATAACTAGGATAAAACTTAGAAGTGCATGGTTTTTTTTGATTTATAAAAGATATAGTTAGAGAATTAATTGAAAATGCTCTAACATACAAGGTATAATTTAATTGATAGCTTAAAATAAGTAAAAACAATGTAGTTTATTTAAAGTTGAGTTATATATTCATATGAGTTGATGATTCTAAGTAAGTTATGAAGAAATAAGTTAAATAAGGCTATGATACAAGTCACATAATAAAGTAATAAGTTATATAAGAAAAAGGTTAAGTGAATAAATTTACATAAAAAGAGGAGGATAATAAGATTCTTAGAACTAAGTAAAATTAAGTTTTAATTTAAGCTAGAATTTTATTTTCATATGAAATAAAATCTTAAGTTTAAAGAAAGTTTAAAAATTAGCTAATAGAAATCTTATTAAGGCAAAAATATGAATGGGGATATTAATATTTTAGTAGTTGAAGATGATTTAGATATAAATACTTTACTTTGCAGTATATTAAGTAAAGAGGGGTATAGAGTAAGAAGTGCTTACTCTGGTACAGAAGCTAAAATGTGTATAGAGCAATATAATTATGAACTATTATTGCTTGATCTAATGTTACCAGGGGCAACGGGAGAAGAACTTATAGAAGAAATAAGAAAGATAAAAGTAATGCCTATCATAGTTATATCAGCTAAGACATCACAGGAAGATAAAATAAAAGTATTAAAGATGGGAGCTGATGACTTTATATGTAAGCCCTTTGACATAAATGAAGTATTAGCTAGAGTTGAGGTGCAATTAAGAAGAAGTACGCAATTTACTAAGGTAAACAGTTCAAATAGTAAATTAAAACATAAAAATATAATTTTAGATAAAGATAGTAGGCAAGTTTTCATAAATAATAAAGAGATTTCATTAACAGCAAGAGAATATTCAATTTTAGAATTATTTATGGAAAATCCTAAAAAGGTATTTACAAAGGCAAACCTTTTTGAGTCAGTATGGGGAAGCGAATTTTTAGGGGATGACAATACCGTAAATGTTCATATGAGTAACCTTCGTTCTAAAATCTCAAAGGTAGATGAAAAGGAAGAATATATACAAACAGTTTGGGGAATAGGCTTCAAATTAAAGGACTAATAAAAATAATCTTTCAAAAATATCATTAATTGATAACATTTACTCGCCACATGAATATTATATAAGTATGGTATTACAAGGTCATAAACTAAGCTTTTAAAATATAAAGCAAATAGTTTAAGAAAGCTAAATCAAATCTTGTTATATAAATGAATCTAGGTTTTAGATTCAGCTTATAAGTGGGGAGGACTGTTAATGAATATTTTAGGAATAGTTATGAAAATAAAAGAGAAGATGAATGATCCCGTTTTTGCAAAAAGATTTAAAAAATCATCACAGGTTGTAACAAGCATACCAGGATTACAACAAGAAGTAATGAGAATATTACAAATAAGTGATGAAAAACAAAGAGATGCAGCTATAGCTAAATTACCAAAGGAAGCTAAAGAAGCTGTTATGGACATAATATCCTTATTAAACTCTTAGTTATTAATAAATAAAGTAGGAAACTTAAAGTATAAAAAGCAGCTCTAGGAGTACCTAGAGTTGTTTTTTTATACCTTATTAAGGTATCGGCAAAATACTGGTATTCTTTTTAAAAGGAGCATTTCAAGAAGAAACAGTGGAATCTCTTGGAACTTCTATTTGTAGAAATATACTCTGAAATAAATTGGAATATTAAAAGTGAATCTTTATATAATAAATTTTTGAACTTATATGTATGGAGGGTACGCATTGTGGTATAAGAGTCTGATATATATAATGCAATTTTATAGTATAATTAAGAAATAACAAAGAAAACTAAGGAGCAATTATGAAGATTTTATTAATTGAAGATGATACAAAACTAAAAGAGTATATTAGTGAATATTTAGAGGCTTATGATTTTAAGGTTAGAGCAATAGATGATTTTAATAATGTTATGAATATAGTTGAACAAACAAATCCTAACTTAATAATACTAGATATAAATCTGCCAAAGTTTGATGGTTTCTATTATTTAAGACTTATTAGGAAAAAATATAAAACACCAGTAATTATACTGTCTGCAAGAAGTGATGAAGGAGAACAAATAAGGGGAATGGAATTAGGTGCAGATGATTATGTAACAAAGCCTTTTGTAATTGGAATATTGATTGCAAAGATAAATGCATTACTAAGAAGAACTAATGAGTATGTTGACATGAAATATAGCAATGAGGAAAATAAGAATGATTATAAAGAGGAAATAAGTTTAATTCATGAGAGTATGAAACTTAAATATAAAGATAAGGTTATTGAGCTTACAAAAAATGAATATAAAATACTTAATATTCTATTAAGCAATACAGGAAAAGTAGTAACAAGAGAGGAAATGTTAGAAGTTTTATGGGATGACACAGTATTTGTTGATGATAATACTTTAACTGTAAATATGACTAGAGTTAAGAAAAAATTAAATGATTTAGGTATTGAAAATGCAATTGTAACTAAACGAGGAGTAGGCTATGTATTTAATGGAATTAATAATTAAAGTAGCTAAGGTAAAGCGTAGAGAACTAACAACTCTTATATTAAATGCATTAATCATAATTACATTCTATTATCTATTATTTGAAAATAGTGAAATTATATATCCATTAATGTTAAGTGCATTTATAATTATTATTTACTTTATTGTTGAAATTTTTAAGTATAATGTATTTAAAACTAAGTTAGAAGATAGTAGGGTTAGTCCCAATTATCAAAGTAATAGTTTAAGTTCTAATGAAGAGGAGATTTTAGAGATAATCAGTAGTATTCACAAGGAGTATTTAAGTAGAATAGATAGTTTAAAGCAGGAAAGAGATGAAAGGGAGCAATTATTTTCACAGTGGATTCATAATATGAAAACATCTATAACTGTAATAGACTTAGCTTGTAATAAGGATGAATTAACAAAGGGAAATAATAAGTATATTGAAGATATAAAAGAGGAAAATGGAATTCTTAAAAAAAATTTAGATGAGTGCCTAAATGTATTAAGATTAGATGACTTTTCAAGAGATTACATAACAACATCTTGCAATTTGAAGGAAATAATAAACACTGTAGTTAACTCAAAAAAGAGAGATTTCATATATAAGGGTGTATTTCCAATGGTTAGTATAAATGATGATGTTAATATTTATACTGATAGAAAATGGTGTATATATATGCTAGAGCAAGTTATTACGAATGCTATAAAATATTCTGAAAGTAAAGATGGGAATAAAATAGAAATCTGTGCAGTTAGAAGATGTGAAGAAGTTGAACTTATAATTAAAGATAAGGGTATAGGAATTAGTAAAGAAGATTTACCAAGAGTATTTGAACCCTTTTTTACAGGGAATAATGGTAGAAAGGAAAGAAGTTCAACTGGCATAGGGCTTTATATGGTTAAGATAATAGCTAAGAAGTTGGGACATAGCATTAGTTTATCCTCACAAGTAGGAAAGTGTACAGAGTTTAAGATATTATTTAAAGACATAAACCTTTCAGGACTGTAAGGTTGTGTAAGGTAAATCAATTAGAAAATCTAAAACTATGCTTTATACTTATATTTAAGAAGTGTTCAGAATAAAAGAATGCTTAAAAGTAATATAAGCGAGGTAAGAAGAAATGGAGATTTTAAATATTGAAAATTTAACTAAGGTATATAGTTCTTTTAAAGGAGCTAAGGAAGTTAATGCTTTAGGGGGAATAAATTTAACTGTTAATAAAGGTGAGTTTGTTGGGATAATGGGTCCTAGTGGAAGCGGTAAGACTACTTTACTTAATATCCTTTCAGGAGTAGATAGAGGTACTTCAGGAAAGATTATTATAAGCAATAAAGATGTTAGTAAAATGAAAAAAGATGAATTAGCTTTATTTAGAAGAAAAAATATTGGATACATATTTCAAGATTTTAATCTTTTAGATAGCTTAACACTTGAAGAGAATATTTCTTTACCATTAATTTTAGATAAAAAAAATCCCAAAGAAATTGAAAAGAGTGTAAATAACTTAATGAATTTCTTTAATATTTTAGATTTAAGGAAAAAATATCCTTATCATATTTCAGGGGGACAAAAGCAAAGAGTAGCAGCAGCTAGAGCTTTAGTTAATGATCCAGCTATAATTTTTGCTGATGAACCTACAGGAAATTTAGATTCGAAGTCAGCTAATAACATAATGACTACAATAAGTAAAATGAATGATGAAATTAATAGTACAGTACTTATGGTAACTCATGATTCATTTGCAGCTTCCTTTTGTAAAAGAATTGTATTCATAAAAGATGGTAAGATAAAAATGGAAATAGCATCAGATGGGGATAGAAAGAAATTTTTTGATAAAATACTTGAAGTTCAAAGTGTTATAGGAGGAGAAAACTAATGACTTTTTCTTCTATAGTACGAAAAAACTTTATGTATAATTTTAATAAGTATATATCATTTTATTTTGTAAACTCATTAATTACTACAATGCTTTTTATGTATGGTAGCTTAAGTTATAATCCAGCTATATTAGCTGACATAGGAAAGACTTCTTTATATGAAACAGTTAACATGGCACTTTTAGGAATAATATTATTTTCAATAGTATTTATTACATACACAAATATATCATTTCTTAAAAATAGAGGAAAAGAATTTGGAATGTATTTGACATTAGGAATGACAACAAAGGACTTAACTAAATTAATATTAGTTGAGAACTTAGGAGTAATGGTAGCTTCAGTAGTAACAGGAATATTAAGTGGAGCTTTATTTGGTAGATTATTTTATATGGGGTTAAATAAAATTTTAACTGGGACAAATATTCCTTATGAACTAAATTACAAGAGCTTTTTATTAAGTGGAGGAATCTTCACATTAATATTTATATGTAATTTTATTTTTAATGTAATTTATATAAAAAGAGTGTCCATTATTGATGTTATAAAGGCAGAGAAGAAAAAGGAAGTTGGAAAATCAAATATATTGCTTGGAGCAGTTTCATTAATATTATTAATAATAGCCCTATATTGTTTACCGAAAACAATGTTAAAAGAAATATTTAAAGAGCAATCTTATATGATTGGGGTATTTGTGGTTATAATTATGATTTCTCCATATTTGATAATAGGCTCATTTATTTCTATATTTAAGAAAATACTGAGCAAGTTTCCTGAAATTTACAATAAGAATTTGTTAATATTATCTAATTTATCACATAGATTTTTAGCATATAAAAATCTTTTATATGTACTTTCATTACTGATAGCTGGAGCAATGTTCTTTGTTGGATATAGTTATTCACTTTATACATCTAGTAGAGAGTATGTAAATAATGATAATCCATTTGAGATAATGTTTGTAGAAAGTGATAAGTATAATAAAGTAGATAAAGAAAATCTTGAGCAATCAATAAATAGTGCTAATGGCAAAGTGGAAAATTATAGTGTATTAGAATTTATAGAGGTACCTTCATTTAGAGAAAATGAAGGTAAGTTAAGATTATGGACAGATAAACAATCTGTAATAAGTGAATCAAACTACAACAAGCATATGAGAACTAAAGAGGATATTAAAACTAATGAAGCTATATATATAACAGTGGCTAATGAGAGATTAGAATTTAAACATCCAGCAACAATCTTAACAAATCTTACAGAAGAAAGATTAGATGAGGTTAGAAAAGCAGCAGTAGACCATAACTATTCAGTAGATAGAGAAAACTTAGATAGTATTATTGGAAATAATTTTAAATTGAGAATAGAAGAGAATAGTATTAAAGAATATAAAAATGTTAAGTTTACAAACTTTAGATATGGAGGAGAATATAACTCAGGTACTGCACTAGTTATTGATGATAAAGATTATGATGTATTAAAAAATAATTTCACAGAAAAATCTATAAAAAAATTACATTTGATAAATGTAAAGAATAAGGATATAGCATTCAATGAATTGATAAGATATTTAAAAGATGCAAATAGATTAGACAATACTTATTGGAAAGAAGGAAATCTTTGGGGTGGAAAGATAACGGATGATGAAAGAGGAACTACAGAAGCATATAGACCTATTTATAGAGAAGAAATTATTAGAATGCAGCTTGATAACAATGGCATAATGTTATTTACAATGATATTTATAGGAGTATTATTTGTTATTGCTAATGGAGTAGTATTATATTATAAAGCATGTTCTGATATAAGGGATGATAAGGAAAGAATTATATCATTAAATAGAATTGGAATTTTACAAAGAGAAGTAAAGTCAATGATTAGTAAGGAATTAGCTATAACGTTTTTCATTCCAATAATTCTTGGGGGGAGCCTAGGAATGTATTTCTTATATATAATGGTATCAAATTCTGGAATGACAAAATTGCTTATTGGCAAAGCCTCAATAGTACTTCTAATTGGGACTATTATTCAAATATTATTATATCTAATTAGTTTAAGAAAATATTTTAAGGAAGTCTCAGAATAAATAAAAAAGATAAACTCTTACTTATAATTAAAATAGGTAAGAGTTTATCTTTTATAACTTAATACTTTCTTAAGGTTTTTTTTAATCTATTTTATAAGTTTATAATTAAGATATAAATATAAGATAAGAGGAGGGGAAATACATGGGAGAAGTAATTTTAAAGACTCACAATATTTCAAAAAAATATGGAAATCAATTTGCAGTTAATAATGTAAATATGACTATAAAAAAAGGACAGATATACGGATTTATAGGACAAAATGGAGCAGGTAAAACAACATTAATTCGTCTTATTACAGGACTTGCTCATAAAACAAGTGGAGAATTAGAACTATTTAATTTATCAAGTGAGGGTGATTTAAATAAAGCTAGAACAATGATAGGAAGCTTAATAGAAACACCAGCTTTTTATGGCAATATGACAGCTAGAGAAAACTTAGAAGTATCAAGATTAGTTAGAAATATAGCAGGAAAAGAATGTATAGATGAAGTATTAGAATTAGTAGGATTAAAAGATACAGGTAAAAAGAAGGTTAAAAACTTCTCATTAGGTATGAGGCAAAGATTAGGAATAGCAAATGCCTTACTTGGTAATCCAAGACTTCTTATACTAGATGAACCAATAAATGGTTTAGATCCTATGGGAATAGTTGAAATAAGAGAACTCCTTAAGAAAATAAATAGGGATAAGGAAGTAACTATATTAATTTCAAGTCACATATTAGGAGAGCTTTCAGAATTAGCAACTAGCTATGGAATAATAAGAGAAGGAAAGCTTATAGAAGAGATAAGTGCAAAGGAATTAAAAGAAAAGTGTAGACAATATATAGCTCTAAAAGTAGATTATGCAGATAGAGCAGTTACAATACTTGAAAATGAATTAAATATAAGCAACTATGAAGTTATAGAAAATAATAATATAAAAATATACAGTAATTTAGATGATATTGGAAATATAAACTCTACCCTTTCAAAAAAAGGAGTAATTGTAGAAGGAATTACTTTAAAAGGTAAAAATCTAGAGGAGTACTTTATGAATATCGTTGGGGGTGGGAAAAATGCTTAGATTAATGAAAGCAGAACTTTATAAATTATTTAAAGGAAGAGCATTTAAAACCTTATGTGTAGTTGCAGTTGTTTTAGGAATATTATTAGTAGGTATAACCTCAATAATTACAGAGGACTTTCTTATGGATAGCTTAGGGGATGTACCACAGGCACAGAAGGAACAAATGATTACAGAATTAAAAAGCATGGGTTCAAGTGACAGTGTGGTAGTAGCAGGACAATTAGGATATAATACAAATGGTGTAAAGGATATGTTTAAGGTAACAGGACAAGAAGTATTCCATGTAGCCTTTGGATCAGGAGTAGCAGAGGTATTAATAGCAATATTAGTAGCTTCAATGATGGCGAAGGAATATACACAGGGAACAATAAAAAACACCTTAGCTTATGGTAAGAGAAGAGATCACTTCTATATAGCTAAACTTATAGCTATATCCATAGGAGTTGCAATAATACTAGCAATAATGACAATAATTCCGACAATAATCATAACAATAAAAAATGGTTGGGGTGGAAGCTTTGAAATATCACAACTTCTAAATATCATAGGAGTATATCTAGGAGCAACAGTAGTATATTCAGCAATAGCAGCAGTAATTATGTTACTTGCAACAATATTAAAAAGCAATGGAGCAACAATAGGAATAAGTATGGGTATATTTGTATTTGTACCAACAATACTAGGATTTTTATATGGAAAATTAGATTGGTTTGATGCAATATATGAAAAAACCCTATTCTATAGCTCAGCATTAGCTACATCCATATTATCAACATCAAAGGATGTAATAACAGCAACTATAATTGGAGCAGTAACCTTAGTAATAGCTACTATATGTGCAATAGCAATCTTTAAAAAACAAGACATTAAGTAAAAGTAAGAATTAAAAATATGGTAAAAACACTTAATATATGATACATTGACTATAAAAATAATAAGAGAAAAATATCTAATATATTATGTATTAATTAAAGAAATAATAAGAACAAGAGAGGTGAGAAAGATTATAATAATAATTTTAGTATTAATAGGAATTATTATAGCTTTACTCACCTTTGTTATAGGTTTAAAAAAAGATATAAAATCAATATCAAATCAAATAGGAAACTCAAAGGGCGAGTATAGAAATATATACATTAATACCTTAGATAAAGACATAGAAGAATTAGCAAAGAAAATAAATATATTATATGATAAAAATCAAGAAGTAAATGCAAAGGCAAAACATGCAGAAGAAGAGCTAAGACAAAGCATAGCAAATATGTCACACGATCTTAGAACACCACTAACCTCAATAATGGGATACGTGCAATTAATAGAAAAAGGAAATCTAGTTGGAGAAGAAAAAGAATACATGGAAATAGTAAAGAAAAGAACTAAGGTACTACAAAACCTTATAACAAGCTTTTATGAACTATCCAAAATACAAGAAAAAGAATACAACTTCCAGCTAAAACCCCTTAACCTAGGAAACATACTATGCGAAAACCTAGCAAGCTTCTACATGGAATTTGAAAATAAGAACATAGAACCAATTATAGAAATAGAGGATAACTTACCAAACATAATAAGTGATGAAAATGCAGTAATACGCATATTTTCAAACTTAATAAACAACATGCTAAAACATGGAGAAAACTACACCAAGATATCCTTAAAGCAAAGAGAAAATGCTATAGTATCAGAATTCATAAACAATGCACCAAACCTTACAGAAGAAGATATACCCAAAATCTTCAATAGATTCTATATAGCAGATAAATCAAGAAACAGCAACAACACAGGCTTAGGATTAAGCATAACAAAAGCCTTTGTAGAAGAGCTAGGCAACGAAATCAAAGCCGAACTAAAAGAAGGAAAATTAAAAATAGAAATAAAGTGGAAATGTAGAAAATAAATTTACCAGGCATGAAAGAAAATAAATTGTCCTTAAAGCACTGATATAACTTGCTTTAAGGGCAGTTTTTTATAATTTATAGACTTTTTGTATTTTACTTGGTAAAATAATCTTAGAATCCTTTAAATACAAGGGATAAAGCAGAAATTCCATTTATAAGAATGGCTAATTTACTGTGCTTGAAGATTAACATTAGATGTATTTAAATTTGGATTATTACCTAACATACCCATTAATTGTTGGGCTTGAAGATTAACATTAGATGTATTTAAATCATTTTGCAGATGTATTAGCTATGGCTTCTAATGCACTTGAAGATTAACATTAGATGTATTTAAATGTATATCCAATACCGTTATTTCCATCTCCTGCAGCTCTTGAAGATTAACATTAGATGTATTTAAATCCTATTAATGCCTCTATTACATTCTTTCTAATGTAGCTTGAAGATTAACATTAGATGTATTTAAATAACCAATATTTATTTGCATAAATACCACACCAATAGCTTGAAGATTAACATTAGATGTATTTAAATTCTACTTATTCTCCTTATACCATTCATAAATAAGACTTGAAGATTAACATTAGATGTATTTAAATGGTTTATTCTGATATATCTAATATAAATACCGCTTACTTGAAGATTAACATTAGATGTATTTAAATTGCTATACCTCCTAAGGAGGGGCAATGCCCTCTATTCTTGAAGATTAACATTAGATGTATTTAAATCAACTTGCATTACTTCATTTATTTCAGCTACTTTAGGCTTGAAGATTAACATTAGATGTATTTAAATAGAGAAATGCAAGCGAATGCACGAGACTAGGTATTCCTTGAAGATTAACATTAGATGTATTTAAATTAATGTTGTCTAAACTAGTTATAAATTGACCACTATCTTGAAGATTAACATTAGATGTATTTAAATTGATCTTGACTAGCCCAATAAAACATTTTTCCGTTCTTGAAGATTAACATTAGATGTATTTAAATTTTAGAACCACCCCCACTGTGAAAATCTGCACCACCTTGAAGATTAACATTAGATGTATTTAAATATTTTCATCTTTCCGAAATCCTCTTTATACTCAACCCTTGAAGATTAACATTAGATGTATTTAAATTACTTCTTGCAAGTCTACTAAAATCCCAAACATACTTGAAGATTAACATTAGATGTATTTAAATCTCCTTGACTATATTATACCATTTTGTAAATTTAAACTTGAAGATTAACATTAGATGTATTTAAATATCTTAATCCTAGTGTTTGGAAATATGATGATGTGCTTGAAGATTAACATTAGATGTATTTAAATGCATTTTTATTTTGCCATGCTCTCAACTCTTCATACTTGAAGATTAACATTAGATGTATTTAAATTTTTGAAGTAGAAGGTGTATAAATGACTAATATTAGACTTGAAGATTAACATTAGATGTATTTAAATAGACAAATTTCAGGTGTTTGTTCTTTAACATATTGTGTTAAAGAGTAACAGTATATATTAATTTTAGCAATAAATATGGAATATTTTATACAAATATAGAATATATATTTGCATTTTTGTAATTATATTGTAGAATAGAAGGAAAGGGGGATAGTCATGAAAGTATATGAAATGAAATTGAAGGTTTTTATGTTACAAAGTATAGAATTGAATAATTTAAGAGAGTGTGTATGTAACTTAATAGATAAAAGCTTGTTTAAGGATGAGTTTACTGCTGAATTACATAATGAAAATAAATTTAAGTTTTATACTTTCAATAATTTATATCCTATAGAAAATGATAAGCTTTATAAAGCTGGTAATATATATACCTTAATAATAAGAACTATTGATGAAACCTTAGTAAAACATTTCCAAAAACATCTTGCTAATGAATATAATGAGCAATTAAAGGCTTTATTAATAGAAACTAGAGTTATTCCTAAAAGACATATAGAGCGAATTTATAATATAACTCCAGCTGTTGCTAAGTTTGAAAATGGGTATTGGAAAAATGGTGAGGGAATTGAAGCTTTAGAGAAGAGGATAAAAGAAAATTTAATTAAGAAATATAATACTTTAATGAATGATAAAATTGATGAGGACTTTGAATTGTTTTCTTTCTTTAAGTTAGAAAATGCTAATCCTATTCCATGCAAGTATAAAAATATTAAGTTACTAGGTGATAAAATGACTTTAAATATTGCTGAAAATGAGAAGGCACAGGACTTAGCATATTTAGCTTTAGGTACGGGCCTGCTTGAAATGGGTACCCGTGGCTTGGGGTTTGTTAATTATAAGTTTTTATAGGAGGGGAGAAGATGTTAAAGGACTGCTTACAGGTCTTTAAAAAGTTATATGAAGAAAAGGGAGAAGCTTTAATTACTGATAATTATATTTTATCAGAAGGGACTTATATACTTGTTGATGATGATGGAAATATTGAAAATGTATTAGAAGTTTCTAAGAAGAATTTTGATAGAATAGCAGCTAGTGATTTTATAGTTATAGATTATTTAAGTAAGTTAATAGATATGAATAAACCCATAGATGGCAGAAAGGTAATTCATAGTAATAACTACTTAAGCTTTTGGGTTAAAAAGGAGAGCTTAACCGTAGACAACAAAGGCGAAAGAAAATTAACTAATAATATTATAGAGGATTATTATAAAATTCTTTCTGACCCTAAAATAAAATATAAAAAGGGAAAAGCTTTAACTTTATATGAAGATATAGGAAATCAAATAGGAGAACCACCAAAAGAGCAAATCTTAAAATGTGAAACTTGGATAAAGAATAATATATTTTCTATATTAGAGAAGTTAAAAATAAAAGAGGACAAAAGTTATCTTAAAATATTTTTTAAAACAGATGTAGAAGAATATGAAAGAGAAAATAAAAGATATATAGTCCCTAATATATACAATTCAACGGATTATAATGTTGATAAGGATAATATTATATATGGGTTACCCAATGACAATATGGGGTTAAATTCTAAAAAACCTTATTTGGAAAATAAAACAAGAGTAAATAGCATACCATATTTAATTTCCACAGAAGAAGTTAATTTACAAAAGAAGTTTATAGATTATTTATATAATGAAGCTTGCAATAGAAAAACAAATATTTATATAAATGAAGAAAATATTAAGGCCTGTGAATCTAATGAAGCTCCAGAAGAAGCGTTTAAAGGGTACTTTCTAAGGATAAAAAAAGGAAAAGAGTTAGAAATACATGAGTTTGATACAATAGCTGATTATAATCCTAAAATAATAGATTTAAATATAAATCAAGTAATTCCGGTTAAGGATTTCTTAAATAGTAAAATAGAGTATAAATTACAGTATGGATCTGTGAATTTATTAAAAGAGTTAAAAGCTATAATTAATACGGTATTTTTCTCAGGAATGTTATTATCTCATTATTTTACTGAAGAGAAAGATATAAGAGTAAGAGATGAAAGATTAAAAAAAGAAATCTTGGAATATAGAGATGGCTTTTTTCAATGGTTTCATAAAGGAAATAGTAGCATAATAAAGTCTCAATTTAAAGTAAACTCCTTGGAAATTATTAAAAATTCTTTAAAATGTAATGATAATAAATTAAGAATAATAGAAAAGTTTAATCTTAGAAGTGCTATTTTAAACTATTTGGAGGGAAGAGAAGAAATGGGTGATAAGTTAAGAACAATACATGATTCTTTAAGAGGAAAAATAAACGAAGACAATACTTCAAGTATCTCTAATGATGATGAGTATTATTTTGCAGTAGGACAATTAGTAAGTTACTTAATATCTTTAAACAAGGGAAGCAAAAAAACTCATTCATTAATAAATCCTATTTTGAATTGTAAAAGCGATGATAAGTTAAAAAAAGAAGTATGTAGAATGTTTAAAAAGTATAGTTACGATATAAACCAAAATAACAGAAGATTCAATAATTTAAATGCAATGATAATAAGTTATGAACCAGAAAATAAAATTTCTAATGAAGAGACAATAATAGCTGGATATTTATATAGCAATTTAATATATGAAAAAAAGGAGAGTAATTAGTTATGGAAAAAAGAGTTTACGGTGTTATAGGTATAAAATCAGTTATGGCTAATTGGAATGCTGATTTTACAGGAAATCCAAAATCAATTTCAACAGGAGAGGTTTTTGGTAGTGATAAAGCTTTGAAATATCCTATGAAAAAGATGTGGAATGAACAAGGTGAAAAGGTAGTTTATATCAAATCATTAAAAATGGATGAGGGCAAAAAGGGTAAGAAGGATGCTGAAGGACCTAAGGTAAGACCTAAATCTTTAAAAGAGAGATATGAAGAAGTTTTTGAAGTTGAGGATCTAAAAAAGGAAGATAGCATTAAGGTATTAACTAACCTGTTTAAGGCTGTAGACGTAAAAAACTTTGGATGTACATTTGCTGAAGAAAAAAATAACATTTCCATAACTGGAGCAGTTCAAATAACTCAAGGATTTAACAAATACAATGGACATAATGTTGAGGAACAACAAATTTTATCTCCTTTTAGAGATGGGACAAAGGATGAGGCAGAGTCATCAACTTTAGGAACTAAAATAGTAAGCAATGAAGCGCACTACTTTTATTCATTTTCTATAAATCCTTTATCATATAAAGATTATGTTGCTATGGGAGTAACAGAGGGATATACAGAGGAAGATTATAATAAATTCAAGGAAGTTGCTATGGTATCAGCTACATCTTTTAATACTAATGCTAAAGTTGGCTGTGAAAATGAATTTGCCATATTTATAGAAACAGAAAAGGAATTATATCTTCCAGAATTAGCTCAATATGTTACTTTTAATAAAGGTGAGAAAAATATAATTGAGTTAGGCTTTAATGACTTAATAAATGATTTTAAAGATAAAATAACTTCAATAGAAGTGTATTATAATCCATATACAACAATAATAAAGGGAGAATTAAATAAAGCTAAATACTTTAATATATTCACTAAAGCAGAGGTGTAAATATGGAAATTCTAAAATTTACACTTAGTGGTGATACAGCTTTTTTTAAAAAGCCTGATGTTAACTCATATTACTACTTTACCTATGGAAATATTCATAAAATAGCTTTAATGGGTATAATGGGAGCTATACTTGGTTTTGGAGGATATAATCAACAAAAAATAAAGAATGACATTAAAAAATCTTCTAAAAGCAAGGAGTTAGCAGTATATCCTGAGTTTTATGAAAGGTTAAAGGATATAGAATTATCAATAGTTCCATTACAAGACAAGGGATATACGAATAAAAAGGTACAAGTCTTCAATAACTCTGTTGGATATGCTTCTAAAGAAGAAGGCGGTAATTTAATAGTAAAGGAACAGTGGTTAGAAAAACCTATATGGGATATATATATAAGTTTAAATGATGAAAAATATACTGAAGAATTAAGGGATATTCTTAAAGAATTTAAAGAAAGAATGATAAATAGAAATTTTGTATATATACCTTACTTGGGTAAAAATGATCATTATGCTAATATAACTGATGTAAAGATATATGAAGATGCAAAGAAAACATATCTTAAACAAGGGGAAATTACTGATATTTATGGTTTAGCTTTAGATTCAATGTTTTCTTTAGAAAATGATAGTATGGAAGAGGATGACTTGTTTGAAACTGAAGTAAAATGGAAGTATCAAGAACGTTTACCTATAGAGTTAGAGAATTCATGGAATCAATATATAACATCAAGCTGTATTAATACAAATTTTAAGTTAAGAGCTAAAAGTGAAACTTATATATTTGAAATAGATGGGAAAAGATTATTCTTTTTATAAAGGTGGTTAAAATGTATTTTGACAATATAAAGATGTTTAATTTAAATGATGAAGTTAGAAACATAGATAAAATATATGCTCACTTAAAAGAAAATGAACTTCAATATGAAACCTTAGAAAATCATATGAATTTATCTTTGCATTATTTTGAAAAGTTATGTAAGGATAAAAACCTAGACAACGTATTTTTGAATTTTCAAAATAGTTTCTTTAAAGAGGCTTCTTATGAAGATATAGGATTATGGAAAGAATTAATATGTAATACCATATATATGCATGATTTAGGTAAAATTAATCCTAACTTTCAAAGAGAGAAGATGAAGAATACGTTCTTTGAAATGACTAATAGCATGAATAGTAAACATTCTTTAATGTCTTCAATTATTTATTTTAATTACTATTTTAATGAAGTTAATAAAAGAAAGGGAGAGCAGAAGAAAACTCTCCTTTTATTTTTACTCATAAATAGTTATGTTATAAGTAGACATCATGGATACTTGGGAGATATTAAAGAATACATTGACAAGTTATATTATTCATTAAAAGAAGATAAAAAAGAAGAACTTATAAATTATAAGGGGAGCTTTGAAAGTATCTCTAAATTAAGAAATTTAAATGAGAATTTCAATAAAATAATTGCAGAATTAGAAGGAGGAAAGACTTGGATTTCGCTGGATATATACATATATACAAGGTTTATATACGGAATTTTAGTATCTTGTGATTTTTATGCAACATCACATTATAGTGGCAATAAGGAAATTGAGGATATAGGTGTAATCGAAGACGTTGAAAAATACCTTAAGGGCTTTAGAGAAACAGAGGTATGTAAAAGTATCAATCAATATAGAAGATTTTTAGATGGAGAGGATATAAATCCATTTGGAAAAGACGATATAAACCAGTTAAGAACTGAGATGTTCTTAGAAAGTGAGGAGAACTTAATTAAGAATTTAAATGAAGATATATTCTTTTTAGAAGCTCCAACGGGCAGTGGAAAAACTAATACTTCAATAAATTTGGCTTTTACTCTTTTAGAAAAGAATAAAGAGCTTAATAAAATATTTTATGTTTTTCCATTTAACACTTTAGTAGAGCAAACAAAAGACTCTTTACTTAAGGTATTTAATAATTATGAAGATATAAAAAATGAGATAGCTGTTATAAACTCAATTACTCCAATAAAAATGTGTAAGGATGAAGAAAGTACTTTAAAGTATGAAAAGTCTTTATTATCAAGACAGTTCTTACATTATCCCATGACCTTAACTACGCATGTGAATATATTTAATTATTTATTTGGTATAGGAAGAGAAGATGTATTTCCATTAGTTCATATGGCAAATGGAGTTTTGATTTTAGATGAGATACAAAGTTATAGAAATTTAATATGGAAAGAAATAATTATTTTCCTGAAAGCTTATGCTAGGCTTCTAAATATTAAGATAATAATAATGTCTGCTACTTTACCTAATTTAGAAAAGCTTAGCTATGATAAGACGGGATTTACAAAACTTATAAAACAGCGAGAAAAATACTTTTCAAATAAATTATTTAAAGAAAGGGTAGAATTAGATTTTTCACTTTTACAATGTGACTTATCAAATGATGACAATGTACTTTTAGATAAAGTAATAGGATCATCTTTAGAGTTAAAGGAAATTGATGATTTAGAAGGAAAAGTGGTAGTTGAATTTATAAAAAAGACTTCAGCAATGAAGTTTTTTAAGGCACTTAATGAAAGGGTAGAAGAAGATAATTTAGATGTAGAAGTTCTATTAATAACAGGTGATGATAATAAAATTGAGCGTAAAAGAATTATTAATAAGGTAAAACAAGAACGGAATTTAATTTTAGTTGCAACTCAAGTCATAGAAGCTGGTGTAGATATTGACATGGATATTGGATTTAAGGACACTGCTCTTTTAGATGGTGAAGAGCAATTCTTAGGAAGAATTAATCGTTCTTGTAAGAAAAAGAATTGTAAAGTATTTTTCTTTAATAAGGATGAAGCAAATGTTATATATAAAAATGATGTAAGAAAAATGAATGATTTGATCTTAAAGAATGATGATATAAAAACAATATTAATGAATAAAAACTTTGATTTATTTTATGAAAAGGTAATGGAAAGATTAGAGGAAGAAAGTAAAAGAATTAACGTAGATATAAACATAGACGACTTTAGAAAAGAGAAAATGTGTAAACTTAAGTTTGAAGATATAAAAGATAAGATGAAACTAATCAATGATGATAGATTTATGTATACAGTATTTTTAAATAGAGAAATAGAAGATGAAGATGGTAAAGTTATATCTGGAGAAAATATATGGAAGGAATATAAAAGTATATTAATGGATAATAAGTTACCTTATGCAGAGAGAAGAGTGAAGCTCTCTATTATAGCAGAAAAATTAGATTATTTTACTTACCAAATTGATAAAATAGGTTTTACCTATAATGATGTTCTTGGAAATATGATTTATATAGAAGATGGAGAACAATACTTTGAGAATGGTAAGTTTAGTAAGGAATTACTACAAAAACATGAAAGTTTTGAGTTCTGTTAGGTATTAGGAGGAAAGTGCTGTGAAAATAAATGGTACTCTTATAAATTATTATTTTCATTGTAAAAGACAATGTTGGTTACACGGAAATAGAATAAATCTAGAATCTAATAGTGAAGATGTAAAAATAGGAAAGGCATTGCATGAAGTTAAGGAACTTGAAAGTAAAAATACGGAAATATCTATTGACAATATAAAGATTGATAAGATAACAGAGGAATATTTAGTTGAAATTAAAAAATCAGATTCAGATTATGAAGCTGTGAAGTGGCAAGTTTTATTTTATTTAAAGATACTTAAAAGTAAAGGCATATATAGAAAAGGCAAAATAGAGTTCATAGAGAAAAATAAAGAAAAAAATAAAATATTCTATGAGGAATTGACAGAAGAAATAGAAATGGAACTTGAAGAAATAGAAAATAAGGTGGAAGCTCTGTTAAAATCAGATACTCCACCAGTAGCAGAGTTCCAAAATAAGTGTAAAAAATGTGCATATTATGAGTATTGTTATATTTAGTGGAGGAGTAAATGGGAAGTACAAAATATTTAACGTCTATGGGAGAACTTTCTAGAAAAGATAATTCTTTATGTTTTAGAGTGAATAATAAAAATAACTATATTCCAATAGAAAATGTATCAGAAATATATTGTTTATCAGAAATATCTTTAAATAGTAAGCTATTAGATTTTTTAGCTAGAAATAATATAGTGGTACATTTCTTTAATTATTATGAGGGGTATAGTGGAACATTTTATCCTAAAGATAAGATGCTTAGTGGAAGACTATTAGTAAAACAAGTAAAAGCATATGAAACTAAAAGGTTATATATAGCTACAGCAATAGTTGAAGGAATAGGAGAAAACATATGCGAAACATTATATCATTATTATAAACATGATAAAAAGGAAGTTAAAGAAACTATTGATTGGATAAAAGGTGAATTTAAAGAAAAGCTTAAGAGAGTAAGCACAACACAAGAACTTATGCAAGTAGAGGGTGAAGTTTGGCAAAGATTTTATGGAGATTTTAAGTATATACTACCAGAGGACTTTGTTATGAATAAAAGGGTGAAAAGACCACCGGATAATCCTATAAATGCCCTAATATCCTTTGGTAATAGCTTGTTATATTCTAAAACAGTATCAATTATATATAAAACTCATCTAGATCAAAGAATAAGTTTTTTACATGAGCCATCTGAAGGAAGGTTTTCTTTGAGTCTAGATATAAGTGAATCATTTAAACCAATAATAGTTTTTAAGACAATATTTGATTTAGTAAATAACAAGAAGCTTAAAGTAAATAAACATTTTGAGAAAAAGGTTAACTATTGCATTTTAAATGAGGAAGGAAGAAAAATTTTTATAACAGCCTTTGAAGAAAGGTTAGAAACAGCTTTTATGCATGCAAAATTAAAAAGAAAAGTAACATATAGGACTGCAATAAAATTAGATTGCTATAAACTAATAAAAACTATTTTAGAAGATAAAGAATTTAGGACTTTTAGCATAAAGGAGAAAATGTAAAAGGTGAGTAAAAAATTCAATTATAATTATGCATTTTTATTTTATGATGTAAAAGAAAAGAGAGTAAATAAGGTATTCAAGGTGTGTAAAAAGTATCTCTCACATTATCAAAAATCCGTATTTAGAGGCAGTATAACGCCATCTAATTTAATAAAGCTAAGAAAAGATTTGAAGATGGTAGTAAATGAAAGCGAAGATTTTATATGTATAGTTAAATTACTCAATGATGAAGTTTTTGATGAAGAAGTTATAGGTGTATCTGGTCAAAGTGGAGAAGATCTTATCTTCTAAATTTACCAGGCTTGAAATAAAATAAACTCCTTATAAACCATTGATTTTACTAGGTTTATGGGGAGTTTATTATAAGTTATAGACTTTTTGTATGTTACTTGGTAAAATAATCTTAGAATCCTTTAAATACAAGGGATACAGCAAAAATGCCATTTATAAGAATGGCTAATTTACTGTGCTTGAAGATTAACATTAGATGTATTTAAATTGTCCTAAAAAAATAAATCACCTTAGAAAATCATCGCTTGAAGATTAACATTAGATGTATTTAAATAAATTTAAAAATTCTAGGAGGAATGAATTATGAAACTTGAAGATTAACATTAGATGTATTTAAATTAGTTTGATAAAGGTCGACAATGAAAGGAGAAAATCTTGAAGATTAACATTAGATGTATTTAAATCCCATTGATATACCAGTATTTTTCACTTGATTTAATCTTGAAGATTAACATTAGATGTATTTAAATATAAGTGCATCTACTAAGCTTGCGCAGCCTAAGGCACTTGAAGATTAACATTAGATGTATTTAAATAGTAAAAATGAGTGTGAATTAGGAGAAATAGGTAAGCCTTGAAGATTAACATTAGATGTATTTAAATTTTGTTGGTCCACTTCTTTCACTGTAACCAATGGATCCTTGAAGATTAACATTAGATGTATTTAAATTCTGTTAAAGTCATCAAATTTTCCACTTCTCATACCCTTGAAGATTAACATTAGATGTATTTAAATAATTTACTAAAAGAGAAATAGAGAAGGCAGTTGAAACTTGAAGATTAACATTAGATGTATTTAAATTTGTTAGCGGCTACGATAGCCTTTAATATTTTGTAACTTGAAGATTAACATTAGATGTATTTAAATCCTAATTGAGCAACGTTAGTATTGGACTTTTGGGACTTGAAGATTAACATTAGATGTATTTAAATTGGTTTGAAAGGGTTAAGGTTAGAAATAAATATAACCTTGAAGATTAACATTAGATGTATTTAAATAATTGAGTTTATATGTAATCCATTCATATACTATACCTTGAAGATTAACATTAGATGTATTTAAATTCGTTAAAATAGTTAAATACGTACACATTTTGCTTACTTGAAGATTAACATTAGATGTATTTAAATGTATGGGTAATTTTCCTATACTTAAGCTAGGTGAACTTGAAGATTAACATTAGATGTATTTAAATACTAGTATTCTATGTCGTGTTCCATTAGCTTTTAGCCCTTGAAGATTAACATTAGATGTATTTAAATAAATTAATAAGTAACTATGCTAGAATTTACGCTAGCTTGAAGATTAACATTAGATGTATTTAAATCCTTCTTTAATATCTGCAATTACTTCTCTAAATGTCCTTGAAGATTAACATTAGATGTATTTAAATTAGTGAAAATACCAAGCATGCTTTTAGATTAAAACTCTTGAAGATTAACATTAGATGTATTTAAATTTAAAAGCTTTTATATATTTAACTTTCCACTCTAACTTGAAGATTAACATTAGATGTATTTAAATTTTGTTGAATGGGTATTAGGAAAAGATCAATCACAATTTGAAGATTAACATTAGATGTATTTAAATGGATTAAGTGTTGCCATAAGATAATCATTTCTTGTACTTGAAGATTAACATTAGATGTATTTAAATGAATGTAGAGAAATTAGCAAAAATGAATTTGAAAGACTTGAAGATTAACATTAGATATATTTAAATTTGGTGACAGTACTAATAAGTGAGGTAGGAAGTGAAGTTTATAATTGAAGAAGGTTTCAACATAAAGTAACCAACAAGAGAATTGTTATTTCTTATTGGTTACTTTTTTATTGTTAAGTTTCATTATTTTTCGAAGTTTTATTCTTTGGTATTCTGTAGGTTCTTATGGTTCTTTATTCTTAATGTACATTTCTTTTTCTATGAAGCTCATCATTTTGTTTCTCATATATAAGTAAACTGAAAATGCTAGTATTGTATTAAATGCAACAAGGAATATGCTATTTAATATTTTGGTTACCACATATATAACTAAAATTATTAAGGTGATTATGCATAATGCAAGAGTATTGTCTTTAAGCCATTTTCTTTTTAAGGTCTTTTTTATTTCGGTGATATTTGAGGTATTTTTCATGATTTCACCTTCTTTTATTTGAAATTATATCCATATTGTATTGCGATTAAGTGGTGTTGTAAATAGGGTGGAGGTAATATATTTTATTAGAAGTTTTCAGTCTGTACTTCCAGGTATCATGTAGTAGAACTATTCTAACAATGTTTATGTACATCTGTTATTAAAGTATTATGACATTGATTTACACAAAAGTAACAAAAACTGTTATCATATTGATTAAATAACATAAATACAATAAAATTGAATTCATAGAATATATATATTAAAACTTGCTTCATAGTTATGCAAATCATAAAGAAAAAAATATTTATGGAAAATCTTTGTTGCAATTAAAAGCTTACATAAAAATCATATCAGAGAGTTTTCATGTTAGAGGTATAAATTATTTATATTACATAAATTACCAATTTATAAAGATGTTTTAAGTAAAGTATATTTAAAGGTTAAAGGGTGAAGCATCAATATGAGTATTCACTACCTATATAATCATTAGTTCTATCATTTAGTAGGTCTTGACTTATCAAAATTTAAAATCATTAATTCTATATTTATCAGAACATTATTAATATTAAAGACATAAAAATCCAGATTTGAGCAATGAATTTTAAAGATAAAGGGGGGACAATTAGTTTTTTTATAAATATTAAAAATATAAAATGGTATTTAATACTGTATATTAATTGAGGGGGAGTAAAAAATGAAAAAAATACATTGTATATCTATGGCTACTGCTGTGTGCATTATTTCTGGTACTATGCTTGGGGGCTCACATCAACAGTTTGATAATAAGCTTTTAAGTAGTACTAAAAAAGTTATTGACAGTGAAAAAAATAGTAAAGAAGAGAATAAGAATTTAAATAACGACGAAAAAAATTATGGTGAAGATGTTGGAAAAGGTGATGAAGTTTTCAACCCTAAGATATTCAATATATTTGAGGATAATAAGATAGCTCAAATGGGAAGTGTAATTAAACTTGAGCTTCCAAGTGATGATGTGAAACCAATAAGTGAGTATAAAATAAATAGTACTGATGTGTATTCCTCTTTAGATGAAAGTAATATTGATAAAAGTTTAATCTTAAATAACAATAATGAGAATGTTGATGAAATGTTAGGTAATGGAAAGAAGCTGTTACTTATGAATGTAACTATAAAAAATGTTAGTAGAGATGATGATATTTATATAAGTGATCTTGGATTAAGCTACCTTGAAAAAAATGGAGAAATCAGCACCACAAAATTTCCACCAGAAATAAAGTATTTTTCTGAAACGGGCTACAATAAAGATGGCAATTGGAAAAGTTATTATAAATTTCCTTTAGAAAAAGGGGAAAGTAAGAATGTTGAAGTTGGCTGGATAATAGATACAAATGAATTTGATTTAGATAATGTATATGTTTGTATTGGTTCTTGTACATCATATGAATATCAGAATTTTGTTAAATTAGATATAGTTGAAGATAAAAATAAGTAATTTTAAATAATATTTAATGAAGTAAGCATATTATTTAATTGATATGACTACTTCATTATTTATATAAAGGAGTAATAAAGTGAAAAAAATAAGATGTATATCTATGGCTACTGTCATTTGTATTATTGCTGGAACTATGACGGGGTGTTCATATAAAGAGTTTGAAGATAAGACTTTAAGTGGAATTAAAAAATTTTTTAATAGTGAAAAGAGCAATGATTCAAATAATTACGCAAAGAATGATGATGTAGATTCAGGAAAGTCAAGTGAAAAATTAGAGGAAAGCACCAAAAATATAATTAAAGATAATGCGATCCGTGAAATGGGGAGTTTAATTACCATAGATTTACCCTATGAAGGCGAAAAACATATAATTGAATATACGATAAATAATACTAAGGTATACTCATCTTTAGATGAAAGTAATATTGATAAGAATTTGATTCTAAATAGGAATAATGAAAATATTGATAAAATCTTAGGTAATGGAAAAAAACTAATACTTGCAAATGTAACTGTAAAAAATGTTGATAGAAATAGTAATATTAATATAGGTGAACTTGGATTAAATTACATTATGGAAAATGGAGAAAAGAGCTCAGGGAATTTTATGTCAGAAATTGAGTATTTTTCTTTAGCAACTCTAAAGGGAGATGGCAAAGAAAAAGGCTATTACAATTATAATTTGGAAAAAGGTGAAAGTAAGATTGCTGAAATTGGATGGATTATAGATCCAAATGAAGTTGATTTAGATAGATTATATATTTGTATTGGCAGTCATACATCATATGAATATCAGAAATTTGTTAAATTAGATATAGGGGAAGGTAAGAAATGAAGAATATAATTAAACTAGAATTAAATAAGGCTCTTAAAAATAAATTTTTTTATATAGCCATAGCTATTGGGTTTATGGCGACAATGATGAATTTTTTATACAATTTAGAAACTTTTAATAATGATTTAAGAATGCTTAAAGAAGCAGAAATTGCTATGAATGCTGTATATAATCCTATGGTAAGGTCATCAACTATATTTAATAACTGGGTTTTAGGTGAAACTCATACCTTAGGATCAGTAATATTTTTCTTTATCTTGCCTATTTTAGCAGCTATACCTTATACATGGTCTTATTGTTCAGAACGTAATAGTGGGTATGTTAAAAATATGATAATTCGTTCTGGAAAGAGGGAGTATTATACTGCAAAATATATAGCTGTATTTGTATCTGGTGGACTAGCTGTACTTATACCATTAGTATTAAATTTCTTACTAGCCTCAATGTTTTTTCCAGCATCAGTACCAGATTCACAATATTATATTTACTATGCTATTAGTGGAAATTCTTTATTGTCAGGATTATTTTATACTAAGCCTCTTATATATGTTTTCATTTTTTTAATAATGAATTTTCTATTTAGTGGGGTTATAGCATGTATTAGTTTTATAGTAGCTAGATTTATTAAAACTAAGGTAGCGGTAATTTTATCACCCTTCTTTTTAGTATTAGCTGTAGATTATTTTAAAAGGATACCAGAGGCCTTTATTAAAGTAGAGCTTTCTCCTATGCAATTTGTGAAAGGAATGAAATTTGGGTATGACAGTAAGTTGGGAGTTATTATTGCAGAGTTTATTTTCTTGTTTATAGTGACATATACATTCTTTGCAATTACAAGGAGTAAAAAAGATGTATATTAAGTTATTTAAGTTTGATATAAAAAACGGGTTACTAAAAAATAAAGTATTACTTAGTGCAAGTTTAATTATTCCAATAATTTTATGTATTGATTATATTATTAAAGTTAAAGGTATAACCTTTGGACAAGAAGTTACATTATCCTTTGCTGATTACTATATGTATATTTTTGGGGGGGTGAAGGAAGGTGTTGTTTTTGGTATGAAAGATTATATTCCATCTCCAACAACAAATTTTATTATGCCTATAATGTGGAGTATAGTATTTATTACTTTATTTTATGGAACCTTAAATTATCCCTTCAATGATATGAGCGGTATTGGAAAGCAGATTTTAATTAGGACTAAGGGAAGAATTTCTTGGTGGATATCAAAATGTATCTGGAATCTTATATGTTGTTTATTTTTCTTTTCTATAATTTTAGGAGTAATATGGATTTTTTGTTTGATTACAGGTGCAGAAATATCAGGCAAAATTAATGTACAGCTTCTCAATAGTGTGTATAATACAAAAATTGAAGAAATAGATGGAAATAACATATTAATGCCCGTTTATATGTTTGTTTTACCTATTATAGTAACTAGTGCTATTAGCATTATGCAAATGACAATTTCACTTTTCATAAAGCCAATATTTAGCTTTTTAGTAACTGTAGTATTACTAGTGTTTTCTGCATATGTATTATCGCCTTGCTTAATAGGAAACTTTCTTATATTAATTCGTTTTGATTATATTGTGGCCAATGGATTAAATTTTTATATGGGTATTTTTGTGTCAATTTTTGTTATTGTATGTTCTATTATAATTGGAGTGTTGAAATTTAGACATTACGACATTATTAATAAGGAATAAGGGGGTAAACTTCATGGTTAATATAGAAATAAAAAATTTAGAAAAAGAGATAAGAAAGGTAAAGGTTCTAGATGACATAAACATGTCAATGCAGTCAGGGAAGATATATGGGTTTCAAGGGATTAATGGATCAGGAAAAACTATGCTTATGCGTGTAGTGTCAGGATTGATCTATGCAACTAAGGGATCTATTAAAGTTAATGATAAGGAACTTGGTAAGGATATTGCTCTTCCAAACAGCATAGGTATTCTTCTTGAAAATCCATCCTTTATAGATTCATATTCTGGATTTGATAATTTGAAGATGTTAGCATCCATTCAAGATAAAATTTCAGATGAAGATATAGAAAATGTGCTAACAAAGGTAGGATTAAATTGTAAGGATAAAAAGAAGTACAAAAGGTACTCCTTAGGAATGAAACAAAGATTAGGTATAGCAGCTGCAGTAATGGAAAAGCCTGAAATAGTTATTCTTGATGAACCAACTAATTCTTTAGATTCTAGTGGAGTTGAACTGGTTAAGAATATTTTGATGGAAGAGAAAAAGCGAAATGCATTGGTCATAATATCTTGTCACGATTTAGCTGTTTTAGAATCCATGTCAGACGAAATTTTTGTTCTTACAGAGGGAAAGATAAGTAATCATATAATGAAATAGAAAGAGAGGGGTATTATATGAAAAAGAAGGTTTTTATCATTGTAATTATCTTGTTAAGTGCATTATGCATATTCAGAATATATAAGGTAAATAGTGGTTTAAAAAAAGAAATTGTTCAGGTTTACCCAAAGGGAGAAGCTGTCCAAGTTGGAAAGAATTTTTTTAAAAGCAGTATTGAAGATATGGATGGCTATGAGGTTACTGTAATAGACTCTGAAATTATTCCAACAAATAAGTTCTTAGAATCTCATGGAGAAGATCCAAGTGTTATTGATTCTGACTTTGATTACATATATTCTATTAGAATATTAGTGAAAAATAAATACAACCAATTTATGGGAGAAAAAGGAATTGATTTTAGGGAGTATGTACTTCAAGGTACAGATTATATGTTAACAATGGATTCCATAGCATATAAGTTAGCAAATATTAAAATGGATGGGCAAACAAAGATGTCTTTAAATATTGATGATGTTGGAATGGAATTTACATTAACCTATGATATATCAACAGAATTATATACTTCTCTTGAAAAAATAGAACAGGACCCACCTAAATTAGTAATATGTCAATATCCAGAAAAGAAGATGTTAATGACTAAGTAACATAAATTATTTTTTATATAATAAAAATCCCGATGGAAAGCATAACTGCTAAGCTATCGGGATTTTTAAAACTATATTTTAATGTTATTTTGTCTATTTTAAATGTTATAATGAATTTAATGTTATTTTTAGTAGGAGGTTAGGTTATGAGGGTGTTACATACTGGTGATTGGCATTTAGGTAAGAACTTAGAGGGTCAAAGTAGGCTTCAGGAGCAGGAGCTTTTTTTAGAGGATTTTGTTCAAATTGTGCAGAGTAATAAGGTGGATTTGGTTATTATAGCTGGTGATGTTTATGATTCTAGTAATCCTCCTGCTAGGGCGGAGAAGTTATTTTATGATACTTTAAAGAGGATTTCTAATCATGGTGAAAGGCTTACTTTAGTTATTGCTGGGAATCATGATAACCCTGAGAGATTGGTTGCAGCGGGTCCTCTTGCTAGGGAGCATGGAATTATAATGGTGGGCACACCTAAGTCTGTTGTGCAGTGTGGTGACTATGGCAATCATAAAGTTGTGAATTCTGGTGAGGGTTTTGTGGAGCTTGAGATTAATGACGATAAGGCTGTTATACTTACTGTACCTTATCCAAGTGAAAAGAGATTAAATGAGGTTTTATATAATGATATGGATGGGGATGAGGAGAAGTTAAAGTCTTATAGTGATAGAATCTATTCTTTATTCAATTCTTTGGAGAGTAATTTTAGAGATGATACTATAAATTTGGTGGTTTCACATTTGTTTGCCATGGGTAGTGAAGAGGGTGGCTCTGAGAGAAGTATTCAATTAGGTGGAAGTTATATTGTAAGTGGGGATTGTTTCCCTAAGAAGGCTCAATATATTGCCTTAGGTCATGTTCATAAACCTCAAGTTGTTCCTGGTACTTTAAAGAAAGCTAGGTATTCAGGTTCTCCTATTCATTACAATAAAAAAGAGATTAACTTTAAGAAGCAGTGTATTTTAGTTGATGTTAAAGCTTGTGAAGAGTGTGTTATAAATGAGATTGAGCTAGATGTTTATAAGCCTATTGAGATTTGGAAGTGTAGCAGTATTGAGGAGGCTATTTCTAAGTGTGAGGAAAATAGCAGTAGAGAATGTTGGGTTTATTTAGAGGTAACTACTGATAGGTATATAAGAGAAGATGAGATAAAACTTATGAAGTCTTTGAAAGCTGATATTTTAGAGATTCTTCCTAAGCTTGAGTCTATGGAAAATCATGAGGATGAGGCTTTGAATTTTTCTGAGAAGTCTTTTGAGGAGATATTTAAGGAGTTTTACAAGAAGGAAAGAGGAGTTGAGGCTCAAGATGATCTTGTAGAGTTGCTTTTATCAATTGTGTCAGAGGATGGTGATAGTAATGAAACCAATTAAGCTTAAAATAAAGGGATTAAATAGTTTTATAGAGGAACAAACTGTAGATTTTGAGGATCTTACTTGTAGGGGGTTGTTTGGAATTTTTGGTCCTACTGGTAGTGGTAAGTCTACCATATTAGATGGTATTACTTTAGCTTTGTATGGTGAGGTTGCTAGAAAGAGTTCTAATTATATAAATACTAATTGTAAAGCTTTAAATGTTAGCTTTGAATTTCAGATATCTGGTTCTGAGAGTAAAAGATATATTGTTGAAAGACAGTTTAAAAGAGATGCTAAAACTGGTAATCCAAGAGCAGCAGGTGCTAAGATAACTGATATTACAATGGACCCACCTGAGGTTTTGGCGGATAAATCCACAATGGTTACTAAAAAGTGTGAAGAGGTTATAGGTCTTGGGTTAGATGACTTTACTAGAACTGTGGTACTTCCTCAAGGTAAATTCAGTGAATTTTTAAAGCTTGAGGGTAAAACTAGAAGAGATATGCTTGAGAGATTATTTAACCTTCATAACTATGGAGATAACTTGGCTATAAAATTATCTAGAGAAATAGCTAAAGAGAAAAGTGAAAATAGTGTACTTTTAGGTCAACTTAAGGGTTATGAAGAGGTTAGTGAAGATTTTCTAAAAACGAAGAATGAAGCTTTAGAAGTTCTTTATGAAAATATAAAAAATGAAAGAAAGAGTTTAGATGAACTTGAAAAGCTTTATAAGGAAAATAATGAGCTTTGGAATCTTCAACTTGAACTTGAATCTTATAAAAAAGAAGAGGAGATTTTAAGGGAAAGGTCTAAGGATATAGAAAAATGTAAGGAGAGAATAAGTTTAGGTGAACGTGCTTTAAAGTTAAATCCTTATATTATAGCCTTTGAAAATACTCTTTTAGAAATAGAAAAAACTAATAAATTAATTGAGGAACTAAGTAAAAACTTAGAGTCCTTAAAGAAGGAAAAGGAAGAGGCTGAAAAGAGATTAGTTGTTGCTAGGGAGAAGAAGGATAAGGAATTACCAGAGCTTAAAATAAAGGAACAAAGAGTACGTGATGCCATAGAGGAAAAGAAATTGTTAAGTGAGCTAGAGAAAGAAATTAGCTCTATTACAATTAAAATTAATGCTCTTAGAGATGATTATAAAGCAAAGAAAAAGCATAGTGATGCTCTTAGGGAAGAAATAGAATCTTTAACTACCCTTATTAAGAAGGATGAAGAGAGTTTTGAAAGCTTAAAGATAGATGAGGATTTAAAACTTAAGGTTCAGCAAGGAATATTATTAAGCGAAAAACATAATGGGATTCAAGAATCCTTATCTAAAAACAAAGCTAAGATAAATAGCTATGAAAAGAGTATTGAAGATGCTAGTAAGGAAAGAGAACTTTTAAGTAAGCAGCATAAGGAAAAGAGTGATTTGCTTAATGAAAGTAAAAATAACTTAGAAAATCTACTTAAAAACTCTCCAGGGGAGCAAAAGGACTTACTTGAATTGCAAAGGCTTTTAACTGAAAGCAAAGAGAAATGGGGTAAGTTTAATGAGGCTTCATTAAAACTTCAAGAAAGCGAAAAGTTACTTTTAAATCTTAATAAATCTGTTGCGGAACATAAGGAGAAAAGGAAAGCTTTAGAAAAGGAATTGCTTAACTTAAGAGAGGATTATAAGAGGCTTCAAGTGGAGCATTTAGCTTATAAGTTAAGATCAGATTTAAAAAATGGTGAACCTTGTCCAGTGTGTGGTTCTCTTGAACATTTTAAGGAGCATGAGGAATTGCTTCAGCATATGGACTCACAAGGCATGGAAAAATTAATTGAAGAAAAGGAAAAAGATTTAGGGTTAATTGGAGAAACCATAATAAGAGAAGAGACTAACATTGCTAACGAAAATGAGAAGATGACTTATGCTAAAAATTCTATTTTGGAGCTAGGAGAGGACTTTAAAGTGCTTTCTGTAGATGAGATGCAAAATAGATTTAATGAATTGAATGTGGCGTTAGAAAAGTATGGCAAGGAAAAGGAAGCTCTCGAACAAAGTATGGAATTATTAAAGGATGAGATCAATTTAGTCTTTAATAAGATTACTAACTTAGATAGTATTAAGGGTGAGAGTGAAAAGCAATTAGGTATTTTAAGAGAGGACTATGAGAAGGAGCTTAAGGACTACAGTAAGCTTCATGAGGAATTAGATAAGCTTAAAAAAGATACCTTAGTTGAGGATTTCCATGAGAAAAATAAGGAAATACTGAGAATTGAAAAGCAAAGAGAAGAGCTTTCCAATGCTATGAAGATAAATAGAACTAAACTTGAAAAGTTAGAAAAAGAAAGAGCAGTTTTGCAGGAACTTTTAAATAAAATAGGAGAAGATGGTGGTATTCTTAAGGGAACTTTAGAAGCAAAGAATAAAAATAGAGAAGAGAAGATTGAGGCTCTAAAAATAAAGGTTGGAGAAGTAGAGGATTTACAAGGCTTACTAAGCAAAATAAAAGTGGATATAGAAAATATAGATAAGCTTTTTGTACAGGCTGAAGAGCATAAGACTTTGACTGATAATAAGTACAAAGAGATTAATGAGAAATTCATAGCTGTGTCTAGTAAAGCTCTGGAGCTTAATAACAGAAAAGTTACTGACAATGAAAATCTAAATGTAGCTTTAAAAAATGAGAATTTCCAATCAGTATCTCAAGTAAAAGAGAGCTTCATAGAAAATGCAAAAATTGACGAACTTAAGGAAAATGTCGAAAAATATAAAGAAGATTTGGCTAAGGTAAAGGGTAACATTGAGACTTTACTTAAAAAGATAGATTCTAGAGAATTAAGTGAAGAAAAATGGAGAGAGATTCAAGAGCTAAAAAGCAAAAAAGAAGAGGAACTAAAAATTTTAAATGAAAGCAGAGTTAAGTTAGAAGAAGAGGTTAAGGCGTTAAAGACTAAACTTCAAGAGCTTGCGGATTTATTAAAGAAAAAGGAAGAGCTAGATTATAAACTAGGTATGCTTTCAGATTTAGAAAAATTATTTAAGGGTAAAAAGTTTGTGGAGTTCGTGGCAGCATCACAATTAAAATATATATCTATTGAGGCTTCTAAGAAACTTAAGGAGATAACTAATAATAACTATGGCTTAGAGGTTGATGAAAATGGTAAGTTTATAATTAGAGACTATAAAAATGGTGGAGCAGAAAGAGATGCCTCTACATTATCAGGGGGAGAGACTTTCTTAGCATCTTTAGCACTGGCACTTGCTTTATCGGCTCAAATCCAATTAAAAGGAACAGCACCACTTGAACTATTTTTCTTAGATGAGGGATTTGGAACCTTAGATGACAATTTATTAGAGGTGGTTATGGGATCTCTTGAGAGAATTCATAATGATAAGCTTAAGATAGGAATAATAAGTCACGTGGAAAGTATAAAAAATAGAGTACCAGTTAAGCTTATGATAACACCAGCAGAATCAGGTAAAGGTGGAAGCAAAGCTAAGATAGAAAGAAGCTAGATTATACAAAGATAAAAAGGTTTAATCAAATTAAAACTATTTTCAATGAAAGAAAAAATAAGTTTAATTTAATTAAAAGGGCATAAGGGTTAGGATACAGCTACTTATTAACATGGTATATAATGTGGACAGATTAATGACAAGGTAATTTTAAAAATAACTACTAGAAAAATAATAAATAAAAAGAGTATTACTAGTGCTTTAAAGAGAAAAGTAGATATTAAAAGTAAATATTAATTGCAGGGTTGGTTATAATTAAGAGCAGTTGTAATTTAGAGGTAAGTGAAGAGCTTATTTCTAAACTATAACTGTTTTTTTATTATGTGATTTTTGCATGCCGATTAGTTTTAATTGATTAATGGCTTTTGGTTGGTAGGTTAACTTTAGTTGTTTGCTTACTTTAAATTATTTCATGATTTTAGGTTGGTTAGGTCTAATTACTTATGTTACTTATGTTACTTATGTTACTTATGTTATTTGGGTAGAAGGTTAAAGTTTATCATTTTAAGTTAAGGTTTTAAGTTATAACCAGGGTAAGAAGAGGTTATAGAACAATATTCACAGTCTGGGAAATAATTACTTATGAAAATAAATGGGTTTGGGAAATAATTATTTTTATAAAAATTAGTCGGGAAATAATTTACTAAAGGTGTATACAAAATTTGGGAAATAAAATTGTGTTGCCATACATAATTTTACAAATAATGATAAAAATTGAACAACGTCAAATTAACGATAAAATAAAGTCGAAAGCAGTAGTGCATAAAATAGGGAAAAAAGGTGTTGATGAATAAAAAGTAATATTTTCAATTAAATAGTAAATAAGTTAAAAATATGGGGTTAAAAAGATATATAGGATTTTTTTATAAAAGAATTTTAAGATTATAAATGATAAGATGTAGATATTATAGAATTCTTGATATTTCTATGTCACAAATATGTTGAATTACAACAAAAAAATATATAGTTCACAACATTTCCATGCATAAAAAATCAAAAAAGCTATAATTTAAATTATGATATGTAAATATTAATTAAGTTTTAAGGTGCAAGCATACAACTTTTAAAAATAAATTTTAATTTATACGTTACTTACAGAATTACTTACATAATGGATTATGACAAATCGAACTATTTCAATACAAGTCATAAATAGTTTTATCAAAATCCTTCAAAAGGCAAAGTAGATTACATTCCTATTTTCTACTTTGCCTATTTTTTTATTATGGATTTAATTTATGTACATTAATAGTTTTGTGGAAAACATTTCCTCAGTATAATCAAATTCTAATGCACCATTATATTTCTTTAAGATATTTTCTATATTTTTTATTCCTAAGCCATGATTTTCTTTGTCTTGCTTTCGTGTTATTAGTGAGTTATTTTCTTTTAATACTACTCCATCAAAGGAGTTACTTATTTTTATAATAAGTAATGATTTAGAGTGTTTTACGCTTATATGTACCCACTTATTATTAGGTGATGTTTTTGCACCAGATATTGCGTTATCAAGTAAGTTACCTAGTATAACTGCAATATCAAAGGGGGGCATAGAAAAATCATTAGGAATACTTATATCTATTTTTGTATATATGTTTTCTTCTTCAGCTTGTTGTAATTTAAAGTTGATTACACTATCAATACTTATATTACCAGATTTAGAATACTTTTTATTATTGCTATAAACATCGAATATGTTAGATAAATACCGCATAACTTCTTGGTTGTCATTTGTTTTAGCTATTTCATATAAAAAGGATATATGATTTTTTAGATCATGACGTAAACTTTTATTACTATCAAGAGAAATTTTCATTAACTCTAATTGATTCTCATAATATATATTTTGTTGAGTAACAAGCTTTTTTTCCATTCTTTCTGTAAAAAATTTAGCAATACTATCATATAAATAGAAGGCTAAAATATTTATTAAAAGTACTATAATAACACTTATTGCAACAAGATTTGGTGTAGCTACACCTGAAAAAAATATTACTGATAGTAAAAATGAAGTTCCTAGAGGGATAATAAATATGCTTAACCAATAGGGAAGACTTACGAAGTTACCATTTTTAATATTTTTGCAGTTCTCAATTATTAACACAATAAGATAAGAAAGAACATGTATGAAAATAAGTGCTAAAATAGAGTTATATTCACTTTTAGCTAAAATATTTGTCTGTAAATATCCTGTAAAAGCTACAGCTATTATATCCACAAAAAATAATGTGGTGTACAGGTATAGTGTTGTAAGTAAACGTTGTTTAATAGTCCCACAATAATTGAATGTTAATGCAAAGAACAACAAAATATTACCCAATAATATAAAAACTGGTATTTTAATAAAGAAATATATCAAGGAAATCAATAGGGCATAAGCTATGTATAACAAAGCTTCTATTGAATCAGAACTTCTCTTTTTATCAAAAAATATTTTCATAAACTTATATATAACATATGCTATGAAAAAGTTTCCTATAAAATAAATTAAATTATATAAATGATTATTCAATACATTATAACTCCTACTCCGAATTTAATTGCATAGCTCTAATTTCTTTTCTTTTAGATTGACTTATAGGTAGTATTTTATCATTGGACATTGTTACTTCATCATACTTAAAGGATACAGTATGATGATAGTTTATAACATATGACCTGTGAATCTTAACAAATTGGTGATTTGCCAAGGTAAGAAATACATCCTTTAATAAGCCATAGAAAAAATCTTCACCATTTACAGTTACGATTCGTATTTCTCTATTCATAGATTCAAAATAAATTATATCTTCAATTGGTATTTTAAAGCTGTCTGATCTCTTTTTATATTTAAAATAAGCATTTAGATTGTTAGATTTTTCTATTGCTAACTCTAAATCTTTTATAACAGTTTCAGCATTTATTGGTTTAGGTATAAAATGTAGAGGTTGTACATCAAATAATTGCCTGTCATATTGATCTTTTCCAGAAATAAAGACTATTTCAGTCTTATAATCCTTAAGCTTTTTGCGTAGTTCTTTTCCTACATCAATACCAGACATGTCCCCCATTTCAATATCTAAGTATATTAAATCAAAGAAATTATTGCAAAGTATGTACCTGAACAATTCTTCACCGGATAAAAAGGTTTCTATCTCAATTTTTAAGAAGGATCTTTTAGAATGGGCTAAAAGAATTTTTTCTAATTGAGAGCATATACAAACCTCATCATCACAAATAGCTACTTTAAACATTTCTTATATCACCCCGCTTATTCAAAGAAATGCATGAATATTATGTCGATTTTATGGCTAATAAGATACTAATATATATTTTGCAATAAGAAAACTTCAATATAACTTTACAGTTAAACTCTAGTATTTGACTATAAAATTATAAGGATATATGTAGTTTACTTAATGCAATATATAAGAAAAATTAAAATCTAGAAATACTAAATTTTATCAGTAACTTGCAATATTATACAGAAACTGAGTGAAAATGTCAATGAAACTTTTGATTTGTAGCTCTTTATACAATGTGAGAGTATACATAGTTTATAAAGTTTTTTTTGATTTTATGAGTTTGGAATAAAAGACTTGAAAAAGAAAATAATTATAAAATTAGTAAAAATTACTCAATATGGAAGTATAGCGAACTTTACATCTTACTAGTTGTGCTAAGATGTTTTAAAGAAGGAAATATTAAATTTCTATTTTAATATGTATAACTAATATATTGTTTAGATTATAAATTTTGTATTTTAAAGGATATAATTAATATATGGACCATATTTTATATGAAAATAAACTTAGCTGTTTATAAGGTAGGTATGTTATGAAAAAACTTAAGGATTTTAAGATTGATGATAAGTTAAATTTGTATAGAATGACGAGATTAGCGCACTTAAAGGAAATAAATTAAGTGTGCTTATTTTTGCGGATATATTTAGGGATATAATAAGATTTTTAGTGAATAATAAAATTATCTTTTATTGTGAGGTGATTTTATGAATGCCAATAATGAACTTTTGAATTTTATATACCAAAACTCTGAAATGGGAGTAACGACATTAAAGGAACTTATGGATATATGTAAGGATGAAGAGTTTAAAAAAGTCTTAGCTGCACATCATTCCATGTATGAAGACATAAATAAAAAAGCCATTTCATTAATTAAAAGTCAGAACAAAGAGCCAAAGGAAATCAATGCTCTTAGTACTGCAACCACATACATTATGATAAAGGTGAATACCTTGATGGATAAAAGTCCTTCTCATATGGCAGAAATGATGCTGCAAGGTAGTACTATGGGTATAATTGATATGCGCAAAAGGCTTAATGAGTATGAAGGTGAAGTAGAGAAGAACCTACTAAGCTTAGCTAAAGAGTTACTTAATAATGAAGAAAAGAATGTAGAAGAATTAAAAAAATATTTGTAAATTTAAAAATAATTATAGGGTTAAAAAGTAAATACATAAAGTGCAGTCCTATAATTTTAAAGCACTGCGAAAATTAAATAATAGATAAAATAAATGAGCTACCACATTAGAGATTTAAACTATGACATAGTGTATTTAAAGATTAGATATAATTCACTATATTATTATAATTTCTCTTAGTATGATAGCTCGTTATTTATTTTTATAAGTATGTTTTTCATTATAAAGTTTTAGTTTAGAAATGATATTCATATTAATATCATCATGTAGTGCAACTTAACTTTATGTTAGTATTTTCTCTTGATATAAAATAAATATATTTCTTTTATATAGGAACTATGGTTTATAATTCAGTGAAAGTCATATAAACTTCATAAAATAACAATTATCATAGGATAATTAGTTTTAAAAAGATAAATAGTCATTTGAGAGATTAGATATTAAGCATTTGAAATCTCGATGATTTAAAGTCAATTTATAGAAATATATAACAATACTTTTTATGAAGGTTAAAGTATTGTAAGATTACACTTAATATAGTAGTGAAAAATATTGCTAGAGGTAAAGTTATTATTATATTTATAATTTTTAATATATTAGGGGGGCTAATATGGATTATCAAGAATTAAGATGTGAGAGTGAAAATTATAAGGATACTATGAGTAATGGTGAGAGAATGAGGGCGTATATGAAGGGAGAGGAAGTTGATAGAATCCCTTTTACTTTTTCGGGAAATGATACTTTGATTTCATTGTATGGATACTCAATGGAGCAATTTAGAGAATCTTTTGAAGTTCAGTGTGAAATGGTTAGAAACATTGAAAGGGATTTCGGTGTTTTTGCTGCTGGAGTTGGACCTGGACTTAAGGGCATAGGAGAAGCTCTTGGATCAAAGATAATTTATCCTGAAAATTCAATTGAATATGTAGATGAGCATGTCTTAAAGGATTATTCAGATTTAGATAATATGAAGGTGGTTGATCCTTACACTAATCCTGTATTAAAAAAAATGATGGATAGAATAAGAAACTATAGAGAAGTTTTTGGGGAGAAGCTACCTATAGGAACAGGTGTGGCAGGTCCGTTAAGTACAGCAATAGCAATTAGAAAAACAGAACTAGTTATGAGAGATATGATAAAGAATAAGGAAAGATTGCATCAGTTATTGGATTACTCAGTTAAATGCAATCTTGCATGGATACAAGCTTTAAAAGATGAGTTTGGAATTGTTGGAGTAGGTTTAGCTGATCCTGCAACTTCTACTAGTTTGATTAGTGAAAAGCAGTTTGATGAATTTACAACACCACATATGAAGGATTTATTAGAGGGAATTGTTAAGATAACAGGACGTGAGCCAGGACTACATATTTGTGGAAAGACAAAAGCAATATGGCATAAATTAAGTGATATTGGATTTAAAACTTTTAGTGTTGATAATTATGAGGATTTAGAGCAATTGAAATTAGCTGTAGGAGATAAAATGAGCATTTCAGGTAATGTTCCACCAGTAGAAGTTTTGAAAAATGGCAGCATTGATGATGTTATTGAGTCTGTAAGACAATGTTTATTAAAGGGTAGTGATAGTCCTATGGGATATACCCTAGCATTTGGATGTCAGATTCCATTAGGAGTACCAAGAGAAAATTTAGAAGCATATATGTTTGCTGCTAGAAAGTATGGACGTGGAGCTCAAAAAGGAAAGTTATGTAAGGGGCTTTTATAAGTTTTAAATTTAGTTTTTACTTTAAGAGACAATTGAATTTAATATATTAGTATGACAATGAATTCTAACATAAATGAGAAGACTTTATTTTGAAATACTGTGTAAAATAGCTGTGAAAATAGACAACATATTTATTTAGGTTGTCTATTTTCATATTTATCTAAAACTCTTTGCTAAAGTTATTTAATTACAATATTATTTCTAAATATAAAGGTAACATAGTGTATTTATAATATGACCTTTATTCTTAGTGTAATAACTCCTAATAGTATTTTTAATTTCTCCAGTCGTATTTATCATAAGGAAGAGTTAACTTATGTTTGTTTATTATTACTGTTTCTTCGTCCTCCCAGGTTATATTGGCTTCGTTTACTCTGTAATCCCAATAAATATTTTTGATTTTATTAGGCTCAGAATTTATTATAAGTTCAGCTCTAACAGCAAAGGAGTTTTCACGTCCTCTTCTAGGACAAATATATGTTTTGATTGTGTAAGTTCCATCTGGTGAAGTAGATTCACTTAAAAAGTCTCCCTGTGGCAAATGGTTTATATTATAAAAGAATGTATAAACTAAAAAAATACCAATGCTTAAAAGAAGAGTAAGAATAATAGATACAGTAAATATTTTTTTTCTCTTTTTCATAGTGGTTTTCTTCATTTTATTTCCTCCACAATTTAATCATTAAGCTTACTACAAAATAAAAGTAGTTTTGTATAGATTCCTCTTAATACTATATAAAGTAAAAAAATAGAATATGACAAAAATAATAATTAAAATTAAGCGTCAAAAATTAAGCGATTAGAAACCATTACCTCCAATTGGTAAACTTAAGTAAAAGATTATCAATTGGTGGTTTATGTAGAGGACCTTTAACTCATTATTTGTTGGAGTAAGCCCACCCAAAGAACACAAATGCTTTGAAGCAGGAAAAATATCCATGTTTGCACCTATTTCGGAAATTAATGATAATTATTTGGTCACTTCAAAATGAATTAGCCCGCTCACATCCCCATGCTTTGTAGCGTACTAAAGTTCCAATAGTTTGATTGTTGACTGATTAGAAAATAAAATTCGTTCAAGAAGCACATGTTCATTACGTTTTGTGCCTTGAGCTTGCGAAAGGAATGTATATAATTATGAAATATAATAGTTTTGATGAATTAAAAATAGCTTACTGTGAGCTTTTGGATCAAGAAAAATTTAAGGAATCTATAATATTATTTGAAGAAGGCATAAGAAATCTTTCAGATGATGAAGTCGAAAAGAACTTTTATGATATTATGACTGAAAAGTGTTGGTTATATTGTAATAATGGACAATTTGATGAAGCTATTGAAGTATTTACAAATCTGATTCAAAATGGGTATATATGCCCTATAGATTGGAATTTTGAAGAGCTGAAAGGGCATGAGAGATATAAAGAGTTAAATGCTAAGAATGAACTACTAAAAATAGAAAAACAAAAAATCACTAAATTTGAGTATGTTGTTCATGTTCCGGAAGGGTATAGTAAAGATAAAAAATATCCCTTATTCTTTAGTTTCCACGGAGATGGAGAGAATATTAGGAATCATGAAAAATACTGGCTACCAGAGTGGCTTACACAAAGAGGTTTTATTGTTGTATCTCCTCAATCATCAAAAATTCATTATCATGAAAGGTTTATTTGGATAGATAAAGCTTTTTATAATGAAGCAATTGAAACTAGGAAATATCCATATACTTATATTGATATGCATAAAGAGATTAGAACATGTTATGATTCAATCTGTAAAGAATATTCTATTGATAATGAAAACATAATAGTTGGTGGGTACTCTGGAGGGGCTGTAGCTTCTATTGACATTGCAGTATCAGATGTTATTCCTGTAAAAGGTGTGGTTTCACTATGTTCATTAAAACCAAGAAGTTTTACAAAGGAGAATATTCTAGCTGCGCTTGAGAAAGGTTTGAAATTTGTATTTATGGATGGGGAAGAAGATATACCAATGAAGGAAGTAGATGAAATGATTAAGGAGTTAGAGGATCATAGAATTCCATATAAATATTACATTAATAAAGGAATAGGTCATTGGTATCCTGAGGATTTAGAAGAGAAATTAGCTAGAGCTTTGAAATTTATTGATGGTAAATAATTAACAAGTTCATCTTATAAGAAATTAGAGTACTCACATAAATTAAGTTGAGATAAATTAATCCTAGTAAAGCTATAACATTGCCTTACTAGGATATTTTAATGCTATTCATTTTTGCAATAGCATTATTAAAGAGAGTTACAACATCTTTAAAATCCGTATTCTGAGCTAATCTAAAATTTAGTTCCACAATATAAAATTCACCTCAATTAAGTTAGTTGTAGATAAGTTTATTCATAACTTAAGTAAAGAATACTAAGTATTAATTGAATACACATTAAATTCTATAATTTTAAGTAAGGTAAAGATGTGTTTAAATCAATTTTTAATTTGAACATTTTCTATGGAGATTAGTTTATTATTAAAGGTTTTATTATCACAGTTTGTCATTATATCTACTGAATAATCAGCACTTTCTTCAAAAACTAACACTTGATTATGATTTAAATGTATAGTTAAGGGATAATTTTTTACTATATTTTTATCAAATATTTTAGAAATAAGTTGCCTATCTTTAGGGGTTAAAGGTCCATTTATAATAACCTTACTTATACCAGTTATATTATTAACTTTACTATTTGGAATCATATATCCTTGCATAAATTCTCGAGATTTTTCGTCATTCATCTGTTGAAAACCTATTTGAAGAGGAATTCCTTCTAGAAAATCACTATAGCAATTTTGCCAAGGCATAACTCTTGTAAAGAGATTAAAAAACCACTTAAACTTTAAAGGTTCTGGCTTTGTAATTTTTACATTTTTGGACAGCAAAAGATTATAAATATCATCTATATTATTCACATCTAACATAATACAAATTAATCCTCTATGTCCTTTATTATATAAGTCAACCCAATCGCTTTTCCAACCACCACCATTAGGATTTAAAATGGTAATCATCTCTAGATATTCATTTCCAATCCATAGATTAGAAGCTTTAAAACCTTTAGTGCCCTTACCCCAAGATGGTTTATAAGGGAGACCAGCATCAGTAATACTAGCTATTATTTTTTTATCCTTTTGATATTTTTTATTGATATTAATTATAAAATGATCAAACTTAAACAAGAATCTTACCACCTTTTTATTAATATATGTAATTATTTTTGTTAGTTATATAAAATTAATAGTTGTGTTCTAGGCTTAATAAAAACCCTTCACAAGATATATTTTTACTTTGAATATGTATTAGATATTAGGATATTTCTAAACATAAGCTTAAAAAATTCATTTAAGTAGATATTCATATAAACTATAAAGTACATTTCCTATAGGAGTATAGGTATATAAGTTTAATGAAAGAATTATACCATAATTCACGTTAAAATATAATTAATTGTAAAAATATTTTAGAGTGTTCAAAACATATATTTTGTATATTTGGTAAAATGAAATATTTTATGAAATTAAATGGAATTAGATGTTATAATGAGTAATAGAGATTAAGTAAAAGATAAAAAGTAAAAGAGAGGGAATAAGGGGTATTGTTATTGTAAAGAAATAATAGTTAAAGGTTAAATGCGAAAAGGGGGGAAGGGTAATGAATTATTTTATTATTGGTTTAGTTGTATTGGGTGGAGTATTACTAATGTGGATTGTTGGTAATGCTATTCATGAAAAAAGTGAGTCAATGAGGGAAGACAAACATTTAAGTAAAGCTACTAAGGGTAGAGGATCTATTAATAGAAAGTCTAGGACGAATAGTGGGTGTAGTGAAAATAGACAATCAGATAATATAAGTAAAACTAGGTTAAATAGAGAGTTTAATGAGAATAGTCAATTTAGAGTAAATAGTAGATTTGTAGTTCCTCAGGATTTAATAGATGAGCTTAAAGCTCTTAGTGTGCATGGGAAAAAGTTTGAAGCTATAAAGAAATATAGAATGGTTACGGGAGCTTCACTCCAAGAAAGTAAGGACTTTGTTAATTCATTAGAGGATTAGAGAGTGTAAATCATACAAAGGTGAAATTCAGTGATATTTTAATTGAATTATTTAATGAGAAGCTAAGGAAGTGAATTTTAATATGGAAATGAAATGTGATTTGGACAGAATATATTCTTCTATTGGTTCGGAGGATTTTAAACGAGATTTTAGTAAATTGAATAGACATATAAAAGATGTTAATCTGTGGAGTAATGAAAATCTTAGGAAAGATATTGAGATTGCAAAAAAAGTTGAGGTTATAAATGAAATTGAAGTTGGAAATTTAACTGAAGTTGCAAGTTTAATTGAGAAGTTTTTAGAGTTTTATAATGAGTATAGGGATATATATTTAAGATTATATTGTTACACATATTTACTTGTGAGTTTAGATGGAGAAAATATTGAGGCTTTGGACATGCTAGATGAACTTGAGGAAAAGGATAATGAGTTTATGTACTCCTTTGTTATTTTTACAAAGTGGCTAAAGTATATTGAGAATTTAGATGAAGTTATAGAGTCATCTAAGGAGTTGTTAGAATATAAATTTTATTTAAGGGAAGTTTATTGTAAATCAAGATACATTTTAAGTGAAAACGAAGAGGAATTAATAAAAAGAATGCAAGGTACAGGTTCAAAAGCTTGGCAGAGACTCTATATGGAGACAGCATCTTCATTTAATGTGGAGATTGATGTTAATGGTGAATTAAAGGAAGTTTCCTTTGGAGAATTAAAAGCTATGGCATATGATAAAGATGTTAATTTAAGAAAATTGGCATGTAATGCGGAGAAAAAAGCTTGTGAAGAAATAGCTTTAAGTATGAGTTCTTGTATAAATTCGATTAGTGGAGAGGCCATGAACATATATAATATGAAGGGCTATAATTCCATTATTGATAAAGTTTTAATTGATTCTAGAATGGATCAAGAAACTTTAAATGCTATGATTGAAGTAATAGAGGAAAACTTAAATATACTGCATAGATATTATAAAATAAAGGCAAGGATTTTAGGACATGAAAACAAGCTTCCAGCATATGATTTTTATGCACCAATAGGTAATGGAAGTGGGAAAATATCTTATGAAAAGTGCAAAGATATAATCATATCAAGTTTTAAAAGCTTTAGTAAAGATCTTTCTGATTTTGCTAAAAGATCTTTTGAGTTTAGATGGATTGATGCAGAGCCATCACCAACAAAGGGCAATTACGCAATATCAATTGACATATTTCCAATACAAGAAAGTAGAATAATGAGTAATTTTTCAGAGAAATATATAGATGTTCCTATTTTAGCACATGAAATTGGACATGCGTATCACAGTTATTGTATTAAGGATGAAAAGCTAATAAATACAGATTATCCAACTCCAATAGCTGAAACAGCATCAATTTTTTGTGAGACTATAGTTAATAATGAACTAATTAATACTGTTCATAAAGAGGAAAGACTAATGATTTTAGAAAGAAGCATTTCAGATGCAGCTTATTACATTGTAGAGGTGTATTGCAGATTTTTATTTGAAAGTGAATTGCTTAATAAAAGAAAAGAGGGTACATTATCTGTTAATGAATTAAATGATATTATGAAAAATTCTATGGCAAAAGCATATGGGGATTCAGTAGACTTAAATTCTATGAATTCATATTCATGGATTACTAATATTGGTTTTTACATGGTAGGTAATGAGTTTCTTAATTTCCCGTATATTTTCGGAGTATTATTTTCAAAGGGATTATACTCAGAATACTTAAAAAACAAAGAAGCTTTCGTAAATAACTATAATAAATTTCTTAAGATTACAAGCACAAATAATCTTTACGATATAGCAAAATTTATGAATATTGATATCCATTCAAAGAAGTTTTGGGAAGAAAGTTTTAAAATAATTGAAAAGGATATAGAAGAATTATTTAATGAAGCTTTTAATTGTTGATATAAATATACATTTAAGAGATGGTGATAAAACCGTTGGGGGTTATACTATGTGACACCTTTATATATTATAAAAAGTTAGAAAATTTATAAAATTCAAAAATGTAAAAACAAAGATTAAAATTCAATTGTATTATAAAGGAGAGAATATGATAATACGTGAGTTGAAACATGAAGAATTATTAATGGTTGCTGAATTAAATTGTAGCTTTTTAAATGAGGAATTTGAAGAGGATAGACCTCTTAATTCTATAGAAATAGAAAAGGAGTTTAGCTTTTTATCAAATTGGATAAATCATAAGGAGTGCAAAGAGATTAGACGTATATATGGTGCTTTTGATAAAGAGAAATTTTTAGGGTATGTAGGTGGAAGTCTAGCTAAAAAAGAAGATGCAGAACATGGTGTTGAATTAAATTATTTATATGCAAAAAAAGAATATCGTGGAATGGCACTGAGTTTTAAATTAATACTAACTATTATAGCTGAGTTTGAAGATTATGGAGTAGATACACTAATAGTGAAGAATTTTCATGACAGTGAGTCTAATGGGCTTTATAGATATATTGGAGGAAAGGTAATTAAACAAGTTAAACAAACCGTAAAAGAAAAAGATATGTTTATTGATGTATTTAGTTGGGAAATCCATGAGCTTATAGAGAAGTTAAAGGATAAATTAAATTCTCGTAGTTATGAAAATGGTGGACTTGCTTTTCATGATAAGTTAGCACAAGGTATTTTAATGACTAACACTCATACTGAAGAGGATTTTGATATAGTTTTAAAAGGAATCTTTGAGCATAACACTAAGGGAACTAAGGGCTTACTGAAAAAACCAGCTATTGATATAAATATATATCTAAAAGATGGTGATAAAACTGTTGGTGCCATACTATGTGATACCTTTAATTTCTGTCTTTATATTGAAATAATGTGGATAGATAAGGAATACAGAGGAAAGGGACTAGGAAAAGAACTTATATCAAAGGCAGAGAAAATAGCTAAAGATAATGGTTGCATTTTCGCTCACACCTGTAGTCTTAGCTACCAAGCACCAGAGTTTTATAAAAGATGTGGCTATGAAGTTTTCGGAAAACTTGATGACTATCCTGATGGTATAGTACAGTACTTTTTAAAGAAAAAGCTATAAGAAAAAAGTAAACTTTATTTAAGTACTATAGTAGATTTTGAATCAATGTATGATAAGGCCTTTTATGTATGGTGTTGGTTGTAGTATACTTGCATTATACAAATAGGGGGGAAGTACTATGAATATAAATGTTGCCCTTTGTGATGATGAAAAAAGTCAGTTAGATTATCTTGAAAATATGGTACGAAAATTAAGGGAAAAGTATAAGGGCACAATGGATATATATATTAGTAGATTTTACAGTGCTGAAGAGTTTTTGTTTAAATACGAGGATAAAGGTGATTTTCATATAATATTTCTAGATGTGGAGATGAAAGAAATAAATGGTGTGGAGTTAGCTAGAATGATTCGCAGAGTAAACCCATACGTTCAAATTGTATTCATAACGGGATATAGCGAATTTATGGCAGAGGGCTATGAAGTTGAGGCTTTAAATTATCTCTTAAAACCTGTGAAGGAAGATAAATTCTGTGATGTGTTTATAAAAGCTGTGGACAAACTTAAGAGTCAACAAGCCCATGGAGAGGATTATGTGTTATTCAATGGTGAGGATGGCATTACAAAAATCAAATTAAACAGTATAATGTATCTAGAGGCTATAGGACATCAATGTAAGGTGTTTTGTGAAGAGCATATATATTTTGTTAAAGAGTCTTTAGGGGAGATTAAGGATAAGTTGAGTAAGCAATCAGTAAATTTCATATTGTGTCATAGATCTTACATGGTAAATTTAAAATACATGGACAGTATAAGGAAAACTGAGGTTATTCTTGATAGTGGCGATAAAGTACCTCTCTCTAGAAGAAAATATAAAGAAATAAATGAAAAGTTTATTTCATATTATACTAGCGAAGTTAAATAACATTATAGTTTTTAGGTGGTAATACTCATGGGCATATTTAGTTTTATTGCAAATAAACTCATTGACAAAAGAATAAAAGAGTATCAAAGTGATTTAATAACTAGGCACTATGATGAAGTAAACAGTATGTATATTAAGATGCGGGTTTGGCGTCATGATTATCATAACCATATGCAGATTATGAAAGCTTATATGTCCTTGGGACAGTATGACAAGGTTTCAGATTATCTTTGTGAGCTTGAGGATGAACTTCATAATGTAGATACTGTGGTAAAAACGGGAAATATAATGGTAGATGCAATATTAAATAGCAAACTTACTCTTATAAATTCAAGAAATATTGAGACAAAGGTTATGGTGAAGGTACCAGAGAATATTAATATTTCAGAGATGGACCTATGTACTATCCTTGGAAATCTTTTGGACAATGCATTAGAAGCAAGTGAAAAGGTGGAGAAGCCTATAATTAGGATATATATGGGGATTTTAAAGGGACAACTATACATATCTGTTGCTAATGCAGTGAGTAGTCAACTTAAAAGAAGAGGAGATAGATTTTTATCTACGAAAAATAGTAGCAATCATGGTTTTGGTCTTATGACTGTAGACAGTATTGTAAGAAAATATGATGGATATTTAAATAGGCAAAGTGAGGGTGGAATTTTCGCCACAGAAATATTGCTTCCATTGAATAAAGTATAATATGTCACATGAATATTTCATGTGACATATTTGCCGTTTATGCTGATATTTTACCCTTCATGCATAGGTTTCTAAATTTGCTAAAGAAGAATATATAATAAATTCATGAGGGGGTGAAGTTAAATGAAAAAGAAGAATAAATACAGTATGGTTAATAATGTAATATATGTTTACGGTGAAGCTAATGAATTTATGAAAAAAATAATATATCTTACTTTAATAGAAGTAATATGTTCTATAATAATCCCTGTGGCTAATGTATATTTACCTAAAATGGCTATTGATATTGTTGTTGCAAATCAGAATATTTCGAGAACTATGTGGATAATGTTAATATTCACTATAGTTATGGTTATTGTTTATGCTATACATGGTTATACACAGGATGGAAAGTATATGTATACCAATATGCTGAGGGGTTATATTAATACAAAAATTATTCTAAAGACCTTTACCTGTGATTATAAATTTGCAGAAAGTGCTAAGGGACAAACTATGTATGAGCGAGCTCGTAATGCTTTAGCACGTGGTGATGTTTCTGGGTCTTCTGTTGTTCTTAGGGCAAGTAAAGAGTTTATAATCAATGGCAGTTGTTTTGTTTTATACTCTGGTGTTATATCTACTCTAAATCCTTTGGTGTTAGTTTTATGTATTTCAATGTCTGCAGTGAACTGGTTTGCTTTAAAGTTTGCTAGAGACTATGAGATAAAGCAAAGGGATAAAAAGGCTGATATAAGTCATAGGCTTTATTATATTCAGAGAAAGGTAAAAGAAGATATTTTTGCTAAGGATATTAGGATATATTCTATGAAAGCCTTTATACTAGACATTCAGAAAAAACTTATGAATAAGGAACATAAGTTACAGTGCCAGGTTGAGAAGAAAAAATACAATGCACAGATTATCAATGCTATAACACTTATTTTAAGAGATGGAATTTCATATATATACCTTATTATTTGTGTGAGTAATGGCAGTATATCTGTAGGAGATTTTGTTTTGTATTTTGGGGCTATAACAGGGTTTTCAGGGTTTGTATCAGAAATGGTAAGTAATATAAGTGAGCTTATGGATGCATCTAGTGAGATTAGTGATGTTAGACAATATATAGATTATGAAGATGAAGAATGTAGAGTTATAAGTTGTATAGAGCAAAAATTCAATAAGGAATTAAAACAAAACAAAGAATTTTCTATAGAATTTAAGAATGTGAATTTTTCCTATGATAAAAATACGAAAATACTTGATAATTTTAGTATGAAGATTGAAGCGGGAACAAAGGTAGCATTAGTTGGGGTAAATGGAGCTGGAAAGACTAGTATTGTAAAGCTTATGTGCGGTTTTTATAAGGTGAATTCAGGTGAAATTCTCATAAATGGTATGAACATAAATAAGATGGATAGGAAAACAGTATCAAAATTATATTCTGTAGTATTTCAGGATATAACTATGCTTCCACTAACCATAGCAGAAAATATATCAATGAAATGTTTAGAAGATACAGATACTTTCCTAGTGGATCAATGCCTTAAAACTGTTGGACTTTATGACGAGGTTATGGAGCATAAGGATGGAATAAAGACCTATATCACTAATTATTTTAGTGAGGATGGTATAAACCTTTCTGGAGGACAGCTTCAGAAGCTGCTTATGGCAAGGGCATTATATAAAAATGGAAAAGTCATGATATTTGATGAACCTACAGCAGCTTTAGATCCAATAGCTGAGGATGAGATATACAGAAAGTTTAGGGAAATCATAGGAGGTAAAACAGCTGTTTACATTTCACATAGATTATCTAGTACAAGATTTTGCGATAAAATTGTACTTATAAAGAATGGTAGAGTATGTGAAGAGGGTACCCATGAATTTTTAATGGAGCTTCATGGAGAATATAGAAATATGTTTGATCTTCAGAGTCAGTACTATAAAGATAAAGCTGAGAGGAAGTGTGAAGAGTATGTTTAAAGAAGCTGGAAAAAACATGAGGGATACTTTCAAATTAGCATGGGATATAGACAAAAGATGTATTATTTCTATAACGGTACATGCATTTTGTGTGGCTATGATATCTGTAATGGCATTACTTTTATCCTCATATTGTATAGAAGCTTTGGATACAGCTATACCTTATAGAACTATAATTTGGAATGTAATTTTAGTTATCTTTGCTATCTTCATATTAATGTTATGTGGTTCATATGCTGAAAAGATAAAATCAGCACGTATTTTCCATACTGAAACTGAGCTTAATAGCAAAGTCACTGAGAAAAATCTTGATATGGATTACGAAGCTTTGGAAGGTTCTGAAATTCAAGAAATAAAGAATAAGATGGCTCAAGATAGAAATTGGGGTTGGGGTATAGTAAGTTTTTATTGGTATTATGATGAATTAATAAGTGCAGTTTTAAAAATAATCATGTCAATCATAGTTATTTTTCCATTGCTTTGTGGGCGTGGAATGACAGGAAAGCCATATTATTTTATATTAATAGTTCTTGGATTAATACTTCTCAGTATAGGTATTTCTATTTACACATGCATAAAGGGAGAGAAGGGTATGAGGGAACTTCTAGAGAAACCTATCCCAGCTTCATTAAGTTCATATATTATTTATGATAAAGGGCTAAGTTACAATAATGGAAAAGATATGAGAATATATGAGGGCAATAAGTTATGTGAAGGTCTTTTTGATAATGAATATAATTTTGCAAGAGAACATGGTAAAAAATTTGAGAGAAATATGGGGTTAAAGTCTAGAAATCTATCTATGATAAAGGGTTTAATCATGTGCGGGTCATATTTTGCTGTGGTTTTCGCTGCTAAAAGTTCTGGGTTAAGCATTGCAAACATGGTTAAATATGCCGGTATAATATACATTATGTGTGAAAATCTTTCTTTAGGTGTTGATATTTTCTTTGAATTTAAACTAACTTGTAATCGTCAACAAAGTACCTTGGATTATTTAAATTATCCTAACAAAATGCATAAGGGATCGCTTCCGGTTGAAAAAATGTATTTCTGTGATAATGGTGATAATGACTATGAAATAGAATTTAGAAATGTGTCTTTTAAATATCCTACTAGCGATGTATATTCTCTTAAAAATATTTCTTTCAAATTTAAAGTAGGAGAAAAACTTGCTGTGGTAGGTATGAATGGTAGTGGAAAAACTACTATGATAAAACTTTTATGTAGGCTTTATGATCCTACAGAGGGAGAAATTTTATTAAATGGTGTAAATATTAAAAGCTATGATTACAAAGAGTATATGTCTATATTTAGTGTAGTATTTCAGGACTTTAGGCTCTTGTCCTTCACATTGGGTCAAAATATATCTTGTGACTGTGAGTATGATAGCTATAAAGCTATAGAGTCATTGGAGAAAGCTGGTTTTAAAGAGCGATTTGATTCTATGGAAAAGGGTCTTGAAACATGTTTATATAATGATTTTGATAGCGGCAATGGAGTGGAAATTTCAGGTGGAGAGGCACAGAAAATTTCTTTAGCTAGAGCATTATATAAAAATTCTCCTTTTATAATATTAGACGAACCAACCGCAGCCATGGACCCTGTGGCAGAATACGATATATATTCCAGGTTTAATAAGGTTGTAGGAGATAAAACTGCAATCTATATATCTCACAGACTATCTTCTTGCATATTTTGTGATAGTATTGTGGTATTTCATAATGGTAGCATAATTCAGAATGGCAGTCATCAAGAACTTTTGAGTGATGAAGAGGGTAAGTATTATGAGCTTTGGAATGCTCAGGCAAAGTATTATGTATAGCTTGATTATATAAGTTGCAAAAGAGAAATATAATCTAAGTACCATAGGATTATCGGTGCTTAAATTTAATGAGAGAGATATTAGACTTTATAAAAATTTAGATTTTAAAGTAACTGATGAGTTCATTGGTAAAACTGTTGATGGTGAAAAAGAGTTTATAGCTATTAGATTTATAAAAACTAAAGAAAAGAGATTAAATTAATCCTAGTAAAGCTTTTATAATACTTTACTAGGATATTTTAATCTTAATACTGGAATAAGATTTGTAAAATAAATGCTATATTAGAAAAATACATGTAAACATTAATACTAGAGTAACAATTCTAAGGAACATTATAAAGTTCTAAGATTTTCAAGGCTTTCTCCTAGGATATAGTGTGAAAACCACATTAAATTTTGTTTCATAATAGCCTTAGTAACATTAGGGTTTTCAGGACTATAGCCCATTTTAAATACAACTAATTCGCTATCAATATTCATATCTTTTAATCCTTGATATAACTTGTATGCATTTATAACTGGAACTCCTGTATCACTTTCTCCATGTTGAATTAAAGTTGGAGTGCAGGCTGATTTAATATATGTCATTGGTGAAGTTTTAGCGTATATTACTGGATCATTCCATGGCGTATCTCCTAAAAACATACTTATAGAGTGTGGAATATCTGTACTTATATAGTAGGTTGTCCAGTCACTAGCACCACCACCAACTGAAATAGCTTTAAATCTATTACTATAAGTAGAACAGAAGGCTGATATATAACCACCTTGACTCCAACCCATAACTCCTACTTTATTTTTATCCACAATTCCTTTGTCAATTAGTGAGTCTACACCAGATATAAGATCAGTATAGTCACCAATGCCTAAATTTCTATAGTTTGCATTTAAGAATTCATTACCATATCCTGAACTTCCTCTGTAGTTTGGTTCTAAAACTATAAAGCCCTTTTCAATAAATTGTTCAACAGGATATTTTTCATTAAAGCATCCTGAATGGACCGGGAAAGCAGACCACTCTGGGCCACCATGAACTAATACTAATAAAGGGTATTTTTTATTAGGATCAAAGTCCACTGGAGTTGATAAAACTCCTTCTATCTCAAGAGAATCGCTGCTTTTCCATGAGATTACTTTTCTTGTGCTTTTAAGTTTATCCTTAAAAATATCATTTATATCTGTTATTTTTTTATTGTTTAAATAGATCTCAAAGGTTTCATTTGATTTAGCTTTAATACATGAAAAGTTAGTTCCATTCTCTGTTATAGAAGCATCTATTACAAAGCAATCACTTGTTTCACTTAACATGTGAATATGGCTGTTTTCGGATAGCAGACCAGTAATATAGTTGGTTTTGTTTTGCCATAGAATTAAAATACCTTTATCTGTCCATTTTATTGGAGTAATGGTACTATCAAAATCTTTTAAAGGCTGGATTTGTTCTTCATTGGCAATATTATATATTTCTAATGTACTGTTTTCTATGTGAGTCTTATAGTAAGTGTTTTCTCTTAAACTTGTCTTATAACATACTTTAGCACCATCAGGAGAAAAGCAGACATTGCCTCTTAATAACTTATCTCCATTCATCTTGTGCAATTTTTTAGATTTAATATTTAGTATATATAATTCTCCATTCTGATCATCATCTCCATTAGGACTTGGTGTAGCTATAAATGCAGCTTTCTCCCCATCCTTTGAAATATCAAAGGCAGTTATATGAAAATCTTTACTACTGGTTAGTTCATAAGGAATCATAGTGTTTTCTTTCATGTTAACATTATTAGTCATACTAAGATTTTCTATGTTCTTATCTTGAGTAGTAACCTTTGATATAGTAGAGCTTATATCAATATAATATAGAGAATTGTTTTGGTACTCCTTGCCTACATAATTAAAGTCCCCATAAATCTCCTTACGCTTTCTTAGCTCTTCAGATTCCTTTGATGGTGCAACATAATAAAAACCCTTGCCCTGAGGCTCCCATTTAAAATTAAGGACTCCTTCTTTCTCATCAGTAATTTGAATAATATTAGAGTTATCCATTGATTTAAGAAAGATTTGTCCACAACTAAGGTAAGCAATATGTTTAGAATCTGGAGACCATGAAGGTGATGTACCTTCTATGTCTGTATTTGTTAAGGTATAGGATTCATCCTTAAATTCTTCATATATCCATATGTCACTTTTATATTGATTATTTTCAAAGTCAGCTGTATTTTTTACAAAGACTACATTTTTACCATCATTACTTATATTAATTTCTGGTAAAGTTGGTAATGAAATAAGCTCATCTATACTTAGATATGTTTTTTTATTAATATTCATTTATTATCCTTAGTGAGAGTATGTATTGTAAGTATCAAACCCTCCCTAGGCCCCCTTTTTATTATTTGATTTTTAGTACTTTATTTTTAGTGTTTGAAAAGTTAATTTTAGTTTTAAATTCTAAGTTAGTATGAGAATTTTTAATTATTAAAAGGTGCAATTTTAAAAAAGATAGTACATATAAATGCAAAAGAGAAACATTATTACGGCAATATAATCCAAATTATACTTATATAATCCAAGTTTAACCAAAGAGTGTAATAAAATCAAGATTAACTTCTGTTTTGTGAAGTAATAATAAAATAATACATAGATTGAATTTTTATAATTATTTAGCTTATTCGCAATTATTAGAAGATTCTATAGATGAACCTTTATTCATTTAGAGTTTCAATAGTAATATGAAATAGTTTTAATAAACTAGGGTGCTGTGTTAAACTTTAGTAGGAAAAAATACGAAAAGTTTAGAATATTAGGAGGGTTTATGAAGAAATTAGTAAGTTTTTTATTAGTTTGCTTTATGATGATTTCTGTAGTTGGATGTGGTAAATCAGATTCTTCAGCAGAGGGGAATAAGAACAAGGAAGAGAAACCTAGAGAAGAAAGAGTTTTAAGGATGAGTGGAGATAATTTAGGGTATCCATCTGTTTATACTGTTTCATCTAAAGGTAGAGGGTATTTATTAACTAGTTACATTTTTGATACTTTAACTTGGAAGGATGAAAATGGGGTAGTACCATTATTAGCTAAGGAGTGGAAGGTATCAGAGGATAATAAAACTTGGACTTTTAAGTTAAACGATAAAGCTAAGTTTACTGATGGAAAAGAGCTTACAGCTGAGGATGTAAAGTTTTCTTTCGAGTACATAAAAGATCACCCTTATCAATGGGTATCTGTAGATCCTGTTAAAGAGGTTAGAGTTAAGGACAAGCATACAGTTGAAATTGAACTTAAGGAAGTTTATGCTCCTTTTATAACTGATATAGCTGGAAATGTTCCTGTTATGCCTAAGCATATTTGGGAGAATGTAACTGAACCTGAGAAGTTTAACACTGCTGATTCAGTAATAGGTTCTGGTCCTTTAACTTTAGAAAGTTATGATAAAGAAGCTGGAAGTTATATTTTTAATGCTAATAAAGAATATTTCTTAGGGGAGCCTGTTATTGATAAGCTTATAATAAGCAAAGTTAATAATGATAAAGAGGCTTTAGAGGCAGGAGAATTAGATGCTGTTAGTAATTTGAAATATGGTGAAGCTAAACAAATAAAAGAAGCAGGAAAATTTAAAGTAATGGAAGGTCCAGGATTCTGGGTTGGAAGATTATATTTTAATTTTGATGTAGAGGAATTTAATAAGAAAGAATTTAGACAAGCATTATATCATGCTATAAATAGAGAAGAGTATGTGCAAAAGGCTTTAAAGAATGGTGCTGTTGCTGGTAATCCAGGACATATTCATCCAGATTCAGAGTGGTACTCTAAAGAGGTTAAAAACTATGACTTTAATCCTGAGAAGTCTAAGGAGTTATTAGCTAGTATAGGAATTAAGGATAATGATGGAAATGGTATTGTGGAGTATAATGGTAAGAATCTTTCTTATGAATTAATAACTTCAGAGGATAAGGTATCTGAAGCTGAAATGCTTAAAAAGTATTTTGGAGATATAGGTATAGATTTACAGGTTAAAACTATAGATTCTAAAACTTTAGATGCAATGATAAAAGAAGGGAACTTTACTTTAGCATTAAATGGTCATGGTTCCTTTGGGGGAGATCCAGTTCTTTTACAAAGATTTGTATCAAGTAAATCACAGGGATCAACACCACAGGTAACAACTCAAGGTGGAAAACAGTGGTCTAATGAGGAGTTTAATAAGTTATTTGAATCTCAATTAAAAGAGTTAGATAACAAAAAGAGATATGAAGAGGTTGAAAAGCTACAATCTATTATAGCAGAGGAACTTCCTACTTTAACTTTATATTATAAGAAAATTACTTTTGCTTATGATAGTTCAAAGTTAGATGGATGGTTTTTCACTAAGGATGGGGTTGCTATAGCTGTTCCAACTACTCAAAATAAATTAGTATTTATAAAGGGGAAATGGAATAACTAATGAAGTTTTTAGAAAAATTTAAGTATGTTTTATATGTGTTATTTATACTGGGATTTACATTTTTGCTTCCTAGAATAATACCTGGAAGTCCCTTGGCATTAAGTGATACAGATAGCTATGTACTTAACTTGTCCTTACCAGAGGAAACTTTTAATAGCTTTAAGGAGTACTATGCTCCTGATAAGCCCTTAGGAGAACAATTCTTATTATATTTGAAAAATATTTTAACTTTAGATTTGGGGTATTCTTTTTATTATAAAATGCCTGTGTCAAAGCTAATAGTTGGGAGATTGCCATGGACTATACTATTGTCCATGGTTTCTCTATTACTATCATGCTTTATTGCTATACCTCTTGGTATTAAACATGCTTTAAGTAAGAAAATGAAGAAGTATAGTGTTATGTCTATTGTTACTATGCAAGCGATACCAGCTTTTATAGTTGCTATTATAATACAGCTGATTTTTGCTTATAGACTTAAATTATTTCCTTCTTCAGGAGCATATACTGTGGGAGTTCAGTTTTTTACAGGTGCTTTTTACATTGATGTACTTAAGCATATGGTACTTCCTTTAATAACTTTGTTAATAGGAGAAATACCTGCTATGTATATTTTATCTTATAATTCAGCTAAGAGAATTAAGGATGAAAATTATGTTAAGATGGCATCTTATTTGAACATAGGTAAAGCTCAAATAACTAAAAGTTTTATATTTTTAAATATGATTCCAGAGCTTATAGGAAAGCTTAATATACAGTTTATATATGTTATTACAGGGTCACTTTTTGTGGAAACTGTATTTTCATATCCTGGTATGGGACAATTATTGAATGTAGCTGCATCTAATAGAGACTATATTTTACTTCAAGGAATATTGTTATTAGTTGCATTTTATGGTCTTGTAGTAAACTTTGTTTTTGAGATTATTTTAAAGAAATTCACTCCGAGGTACTAGTTATGAAGGGTAAAAAGAAAGCAATTATTGTACTAATGCTATTTATTATAATGGCTATTTTTAGTGATAAAATAGCTCCTTATAGCACTGATGATTTCAGCTTTGAGGTGTTGCTTAAGCCATCCTATGAGCATATTTTAGGAACAGATGAAATGGGTCATGATTTACTTTCTTTGGTAATGAACGGATTTAGAGTGACTATAAGTATAGCACTTATATCAGCTGTTTTTAGTACTTTAATAGGGAGCTTATTAGCTTTAATATCTACAATCATGGGTGGAATAGTAGATAAAATTTTAGTGAGAATATGTGATGTTTTTATTATGATTCCAGAGATAATAATCATTTTATTCTTTGCAGCCTTTGCAAAACCTTCTTTGCTTAATACTTTATATGCTATTATATTCTTTTCCTGGGGTAAGGTATTTAGAATATTAAGAGCTAAAATTTTGGCTGTTAAAGATAAAAGCAAGGTTAAATATACATTGTTAATGAAGGGTAATGTTATAGATATAAGTAAAAAGCTTTGGTATGACATAAGAGGAACCGTTGTAACTATGTTCATACTTCAGTGTAGTAAGGCAGCTGTTTATGAAACTACTTTATCATATTTTGGTATAGGTGATCCTATAGTTAAAACTTGGGGAAAGGTGATAAAGTCAGCCATGAATTTCGAAGGTATATTTTATGATGGAGTATATATGTGGTATTTAATTCCTCCAATTTTGTGCCTTATTGTATTTATAGTGAGTTTAGCGTTTTTAACTTTTGATAAAATGGAGTAGGTTATGAGTTGTGATAAGGTTGTAGAGTTAATAGACTATAGGGTTAGTTATGATGATGGTAAGATTATAAATTACAGAAATATTGAAATATTCAAAAATGAATTAGTGGGTATTATGGGTAAAAGTGGATGTGGAAAAACTACTTTATTAAATTCTCTTTTTGCTTTGGACTTTAGGGGTAAAAGGGAATATTCCTGTGGAAATATTTTAGGACAGGACTTACAAAGTATGAATCACGAAAAATATAAATTTATAAGTTATATGCCTCAATATTCCCAAGATGCTTTAAATCCATTATTAAGAATAGACAAGATAGTAAAGCTAATACTGAAATGTAATAATATTTCTTACGACGAAAATAAAATTATAGAATTATTAAAAAATATAGATTTAAGTGAAGAGGTATTATTTAAGCACCCTTATGAGCTTAGTGGGGGCATGAAACAAAGAATTGTAATGCTGATTTCATATATTAAAAATCCAGAAATATTTATATTGGACGAGCCTTCATCAGCTTTAGATTTTATAACTTTAAGGGCTATTGTAGATTTTATAAAGTCAATTAGAGGAAGTAGAACTATAGTAATAGTCTCACATAATAAGGAGTTTTTAAATAATTTATGTGATAGGATTATATACATTTAGGGGGAGCTATGAAGGAGATTTTAGTTGTAGATAAGGTAAATAAGTTTTATGGGGAAAGGCTTGTTTTAAAGGATATTAATATTGCTTTTAGTAAGGGGGATATGGTTGCAATTATAGGTGAGAGTGGAGGGGGAAAAACCACTTTAGCTAAACTTATAATTGGATTAGAGAATTTAAACAGCGGTGAGATTTTATATGAGGGAGTAAAGCTTAAAAGTTTAAGAAAAAGAGATTTTAAATATTGTGCGGATATACAGTATATATTTCAAGATCCTTATGCTGCCTTAGAGGAAAACAAAACTGTAAATGAAGTTCTTACGGAGCCGATTAGAATATGTAAAAGACATAAACGTAATACTTTAACTCCATCAGAGGCCTTAGAAATTGTTGATAAAAATCTGCTTTCTTACATGGATAAGAAAATAGAGAATTTAAGTGGTGGTCAAAGACAAAAGGTTTCTATAGCAAGAGCGTTGATTCCTATGCCTAAGATAATCATAGCTGATGAGTGTACATCTATGCTTGATGAGGGGAGTAGTGAGGAAGTCCTAAAGGCCTTTGAAAATATAAGAAAAAGTCAAGGGGTAACGATCTTATCAATTGTCCATGAGGTAGATTTTCAGAAGGATCCATGGAATAGAATTATTGTTATTAAAGATGGAGTTGTAGTTGAGGATTTAGGTTTTAAGGAGTTCCAAATAAATTGTAAAAGTGATTATAGTAAGAAGCTAATTGAAAGCTATAGATTTTTGAGGGGGATAGAAAATGAATAAAATTTATGTTGTAGATTTGAGTAATAAAAGTGTTGAAGCTATAAATTATGATGTGAAAGCTTATAAACATTATGGAAGAGGACTTGCTGTTGATTTAATGGAGAAGTATGTTGCACCACAGGTGGATAGATATGATTCTGAAAATGCGGTGATTATGGCACCGGGATTATTTACTGGGACATATATACCAACTACTGGTAGACTTGTAGTAGCTACTAAGAAGCATAAAGAAAAGGGTGCTCAAATAAATAACATGTCAGGGTCAATAGCTCAAAGAATTGCATCACTTAATATAGCTGCTGTAGTTATAAAAGGCAATTATGAAGAGGGACTATGTAGTTTGATTATAAGTCATAAGGGAATTGAGATAATATCCTCTGAGGACTTAAAAGGTGCTGAAGTTTCAAAAAGTATTGAAGTTATGAGAAAAATCTATGGAAAGGATGCATCAATTATAGGAATAGGTCCTAGTGGAGAAGCATTACTTCCTTTAAGTACTTTATTTAGTACATATCCAGAGGGTGATCCGGTTTACTACTGTAGTAGAGGTGGAGTTGGAGATGTTTTTGGAGTTAAAGGAATTAAGAGCATTGTGGTTGCAGAGGAAAGTTATTTTAAGGCAGAGGTTTTTGATCAAGAGAGTTTAGAAATTTCAGCTAAAAGATTAGGAAAACTAATGGTGAGTGATCCTGTATGTGGAACTGCTTTGCCTGGATATGGGTCAATAACTTTAATGAAGATGCTTAAAGCTGGAAGAAATATAAAAATAGAAAAAATAAAAAAGAAAGCAAACACAACTATATTAGAAAATAAGATAAACAGAACTTGCTCACCTATTTGTGTAATAGGATGTTTAAATAGACATTGCAAAGATGAAAATAGTATTTTTTCATCTCCGGCTGAAAGTGAAGCCTATGCAGCTTTAAAACAATGTTTTAATATAGATGATATGAAATTTACTTCAGAGTTTAATAATAAGGCTTTTGAGTTAGGTTTAGATTCAACAGAGCTTATCTTTGCATGTGCGTTATATTTAAAAGCTGAAAACATAGAAGGAACAAAAGAAGTATTAAATGGATTATTGGAAGAGATAAAAAACTTGAGCATAGTGGGAAGAGTTGTAGGAAGTAGAACAGAGGGAATATATAGTTTATATAAAGAGAAAAAAGAGCTTAAACCTATGGTATCTAGACCATCTACAAGAGAAGAAGGAAACTTTAATGTTAAACTTATAAATAAGGATAAATTCCCTGAAATAAGCGATTTAGAATTATTATATGGTGAAATAATAACTCTAGAAAATTTAGGATTTTGTTTGTTTTCATCCTTTGCACTAATAGATAACAAAGATGCATTAGAGATTATAACTGAACTATATCACGCTAAGACAGGTGGAAAATGTACTGGTGAAGAGATAATAAAATATAGTTTAAGTTGCTTAGAAAAGGAATTAAGCTATGAAGCTAAAGCTAAGGGAGTATCAGTAGAAAAAACAATTCCAGAGTTTGTTAAGGTTTTATATAGATACTTTGATAATAAGATAAATGAATAAAAATAAAATGAAATCGTACTTAGATAAAATATATCAACTCTAAGTACATTTAAGGCATATACTTAAATTAGTGCAATTTGTTATTGAAATTTGCCAAAGAAAGTGATTGAACAATTTTATACATAAAAATATGACTTAAGGAATTAAAAATACAGAGAGAAATTTTAAATCTATAAGATTTTAAAAGACTTAAAATAGCTTTAAAGAGCTAAATTTAAGTCTTTTTTTATTTTATTAGGAAACTTAAATTTATAAATTAATTTAAGTTTATCCTGTCTTTAAATTTTCATTTGCAGGAATAAAGTAAAGGATATTAAAATCCCTACATTATTTTTTATTTTTTAATATTTTAAAGAAAAATTCTAAGTATGAGCTAATATTTACTTTAATAGAAACAGCTAATTATACGGTTAAATTAATAAGTATTGATTATGTAACTTTTACGTAACTATTTAGAAGCTTTAAATTATAGAAAACATTTTACTTTTTGAATTTAAACAAAAATAAAAATTATTTATTATAATTTTCAGAAAATTAAAAATTACGTAAAAGTCGAATTTTCTAGCCAAATCCACATAAAAAACATAAGAATTATGGAAGTTTAACGCGAAACTTTTCGAAGTGAAGTGAATAGGTAAAGTTTTTAAAGTGCATTTTGCAAAAAAAAGTAATACGATTATCTGAAGAACATTATAACTTAATCTTGCATATTTATGAAATTAGATGTATGATATAAAACATAACATAAAAGTAAAGAAAGTTACTAAAAGATTACGTAAAAGTTACGAAAGAATTTAGAATGACTTTAAATTAAAAAATTAGCAAGATAATTAAGCTAATTAAAAAAAGGGGGAAGTAAAAAATGAAGGGAAAGAAAATTTTAGCAACATTATTAGCATTATCAGTTGTTTCATCTTCAGCCTTAGTTGGTTGTGGTGATAAAAAGGACAGTGGTTCAGGAAATTCTAATGTTAATACATCACAGGGAAATAGACCGGAAATGGATGACAAGCAAGAATTAACAATTGTAGGTGGAGAACCTAAAACATTAGATACAACTGTTATGTCTAATGCTACTGACTCAGAGGCTGTTGGTCCTATAAGTGAAGGTTTAACAAGAGTTGTTGGACAAAATAATGGTCCAGATAAGATTGAACCTGGAGTTGCAGAAACTTGGGAGTCTAATGAGGATGCTACAGAGTGGACATTCCATTTAAGAAAAGATGCTAAATGGCAAGATGGATCACCTGTTACTGCTCAAGATTTCATATTCTCTTTAAGAAGATTAATAGATCCAAGAACAGCATCAGAATACTCAACATTTTTAAATCCTTTTGTTAAGGGTGCAGCAGAGGTTACAAAAATGACTGGTAAATCTGATGAAGAAATAGATGCCGCTTTAAAGAATTTCGGAGTTACAGCACCGGATGATTATACTGTTAAATTTGATTTGAAGGCACCTGTGCCATTTTTCTTACAATTATCTTATTTCCATAGTTTAAAACCAGTTCAAAAGGCTGCTATTGAAAAGTATGGTGATAGTTATGGTACTGAGGCAGATAAAACAGTTGCTAATGGACCATTTATATTAACTGAGTGGGTACACAATGGTAAGATGGTTTATGAAAAGAATCCTAATTACTGGGATAAAGATAATGTTTACTTAGAAAAAATAGTGAGCTTAAAGAGTGCAGATAAAAACTCTACAATGACAGCTTTATTTAATGGTGAAATTGATAGAGCTAACGTAACTGATCCTCAATGGATTCAAAAGCTTGATTCTACAGGACAATTTGATGTTGTAAGTAAGCCTCAATATGATTCTGAATCTTTAGTATTTAATCCTAAATCAGGTCCAATGAAAAATAAAAAAATAAGACAAGCATTTACAGTTGGATTTAGTAGAGAATCATATAGTAAGGATTTATATAATGGACTAGATATTCAAGGTTATGAGTTCGTTCCAGAGGTTGTAGCTATTGGAGATAAGTCATTCCAAGAAATGGTTGGTAAACCTCAATATACAAAGCAATTAATAAATGATATTAAGGATCCAAAGGCATTATTAATTGAAGGTATGAAGGAAGAAGGTTTAGGAGATGATCCATCTAAGTTAAAGGTTTCTATTACTATGAGAGGTGATGGAGAATTCTCTAAGAAACAAGGTGAATGGTTCCAAAATAAATGGAAAGAAACTTTAGGGGTAAATGTAGAAGTTATCCTTATACAATATCAAATAATGTTTGAAAATATGAAAAAAGGTGATTATGATATAGCTGTTAGTGGATGGGTAGCTGACTATGATGACCCTGTAAACTTCTTAGAAATATTCCAATCTGAGGAATATGGTAAGTATCACTCTTATATAGGGTGGAACAACAAAGAGTTTGATAAGTTAGTAAATGAAGCTAATGTTGAAACAGATAGTAAAAAGAGAGCAGACTTATTAACTAAGGCTGAAAAAATCTTACTTTATGATGATGCTATAACATCACCATTCCAACACCATGTAACTAACACTTACCAAAAGAAATATATCAAAAACTTCAATATTCCAGGTTTATCAGCAACATCAATGGATTATAAAGGAGTTTATATACAAGGAAGATAAAGTTGAAAAGTGCTTATTAAGGCATTTGACATAAAATAATAGCATTAAAAAACAATAACTTTTCTCCTAAAAAGTTAAAAGGTAGTGCAGGTTTAAAAAAGAGCTTAGATTTGTTTTAGATATAAACTTCTAAAATTATAATCTAGGCTCTTTTTTATAGAAAAAGTATATATAAATAAAGTTCTGTGATGAAACTTGTTGTTTTTTTCTGAAAAATATAGTATTATATGAATACAACTTAAAAACTCGTATATTTGTCGGAGATATGGTCCGAGAGTTTCTACCTACTAACCATGAATTAGTAGACTACGAGGTATGAATAATATATAGATAACTTTTATTTATATTTGGAAATCAGCACCTCAATTTTTATAATTGAGGTGTATTTTTTTTACTTAAAAATTCAAGAGTTTATTATAAAAGAAGAGTGAGGAAAATACTATGGAATTACTAAAGGAACGTATTTTACAAGAAGGACAAGCATTGAGTGAAACTATATTAAAGGTAGATTCTTTTTTAAATCATCAAGTAGATGCTAAACTTATGTTTGAAATGGGAACATGCTTTAAAAAGTACTTTGAAAATCATGGTGTTACAAAGATATTTACCATAGAAAGCTCAGGCATAGCTCCAACGGTAATGACTGCTATGCAAATGGATTTACCGATGGTTACGCTAAAAAAACAATCATCTAAAATATTAAAGGGTGAGGTTTATCAAACAACAGTACATTCCTTTACAAAGGGATTAGATTATGAACTTACTTTATCTAAAAAGTACATAAATGAAAATGATACTATACTTATAATAGATGACTTTTTAGCTAATGGAGAAGCAGCTTTAGGGGCTATACGTTTAGTAGAAGAAGCAGGAGCTAAGGTTGCTGGTATTGGAATAGTAATAGAAAAGTCTTTCCAACCAGGAAGAGCTATGTTAGATGAAAAGGGATATGATGTATATTCTTTAGCGCGTGTTAAAAAGCTAGGTAAAGGCTTAATAGAATTTATAGAAGAATAATCATAAAATTACATACACTTTATAATGAAGAGCAAAGCTTTAAGACTAATTAATAGTAGTTACTTATGATGAGGTAAAGCTTTTAAATTAATTAACAGTAGTTAATTAAGATGAGGAGAAAAAGTTTAAGCTTAAGTAATGATTGATATTTTATATGAAAATGAAAGTTTTATGTTTATATAATAGTAGGCTGTGTTACTAATAAAAGATATCTATATATTGTAGTAGCTTTAAATGAATGGATACTATATTAAAATGTAGATGACTTAGTAATACAGCCATATTTTATTATAAATACAAACTATAGAAGGTTAATTAGAATGTAAATTATTTTATGAATAAAGTTTTTTCAGGCTCTTTAAGCTTAGATACATTATACCTTGTAAAAAATATTCCTATGGCTAAGAATATAAGACTAAATACAACGCATAACTCTTCAAGGATTTCTGGCAATAAATTTAATCGAATTGAAAATAACCATATTCCACTTAAGGCTATTCCGAAGTAAGTACAATTATCGAAAAATTTCACGACTTCACCTCCAATATTAAGGAATACACACATATATTATTATACATAAATCTTAAAAATTTACAATTAAAATTTGGTTACAAAAAAGTCGATATTTGACTGAAAATAAATTCCTACAACTTCTATAAAACCGTTGCAAAACGTGAAGTAATATTATATTATAAGTTATAATAAAACTTATTACATGGTGAACGTAAAGTTATTAATAGGAGTGAGATTATAATGGGGGAAGTTGGAGTAATCGTAATATTTGTATTTTTAGGCATAATGCTATCATTAGGTAAATTTTCATTTTTAATAGCTGGCTTTAATACTTTAACCAAGGAAGAAAAGGAAAAGTATGATGTGAAGTCCTTATGTAAATTCATGGGTAAGATCATGTTTTTAATAGCTTTTTCTGTAGCATTACCTTTAATAGGAGAAAAGTATAACATAGAGGGAATGATTTATTTAACTCCTATATGTATTGTTGGAATAGTTATCTTTGCTGTGTTTTATGCTAATACAGGAAATAGATTTGAAAATAAAGTTGAAGAGAGAAAAAAACCTACAATAAAAGATGAGGATAAATAAAAAATAGGGGCTGTTACACTAAGAATATTACATACAAAGAGTTGTAGTAAGTACTCTTCAGGTAGCAGCTCCTTTTCAAGGAATCAAATAAAAAAACATTTATGATTTATAATATGATAAGTTGTGATAAAAAATAACTAAAAAACTCAGTAAATATTAATTTATCTAAGATAATATCAATACTACTGAGTTTTAATTACTTTTTGCATGCTTTAGGTTTAGTAAAGAATTTGCTTAATAGGTATCCTAGAGAACCGAATAATAGATATACAAGGCTATATCCAAGGGCAGAGGAATTCATATAAAGAACTAATGTTAATAAGAATATTAAGGTAGAGACGAGAATTCCAATAAAGAAGTTTGTTTTAGTTAAAGCGCTTATTATGCCTTGAATAAAGAATATTATAGGAAATAATAATGCTAATGCGTATAACATTAACCCCTTAATATGAAGAGCATCAAATCCGAATATATTTTGAAAACAAACAAGTACTACCATGGCCATGATTATTGATGGAAATAATATTGCTAATAAGTTTTTAGCTTTCATGAATAACTTTCCTTTCTTTTTATATTTAAATATATGTATCTCAATAAAGAATACTTAGTATATTTGTATTTATTTTTAATTATTAAATAACTCCGAGCTAATATAATATGTAGAAAATCACTTTTAAAGTATATATGTTCAATAGATAAATCTTCCTATATAAACTTAGCGGATTATGTAGTTATATTTGTTTGAAAATAAATTTAATTTTAAGATTATACTAGTGAAAGATATTAAGGTTGCTTTTAATTTCATGAATTTTAGTGTTAAATTTATATTAATATGGGAAAAATATTTTTATTTGGTGTACAATTATTCTTGGAATACTTTTAGAGTATAATATGTGTTCATTATAATATGTAGCTATAAGTAAGGTCAAGACTAATATGGAAAAATATGAAAAACATATGAATAATAGATATTAAAGTATGAAGTAAAGATTAAAAATGTAAACAGTTAGAATATATATAAGCATTAAAATTAGGAGGGGAAGTTTTGAAGGAATTAATGGATTTATTTTGGACCTTTTGTAAAATAGGAGGTTTAACCTTTGGAGGAGGTTATTCTATGTTACCTATGCTACAAAAGGAAGTTGTAGAGAGGAGAAAATGGGCAACAGAGGCAGAGATAATAGATTATTTTGCTGTTGGACAATGTACTCCAGGAGTCATAGCAGTTAATACGGCTACCTTTGTTGGATATAAGCAAAAGGGGATTATGGGGGGCATTATGGCAACCTTGGGTGTTATTTTTCCTTCTATAATTATAATCACTATAATAGCTGCATTTTTACAAAACTTTGCAGAGATTGCAGTTGTACAACATGCTTTCAATGGAATTAGAGTAGCTGTTGTTGCACTTATTATAAATGCTGTAATAAAAATAGGAAAAACCTCTATAGTGAACTGGTTAGGCGCAGTTATTGCTATTATTGCCTTTGTACTTACTGCCTTTTCTGGAATATCACCAGTGTATATTGTAATAGCAGCTGCACTTGTTGGGCTATTATCAAAGGGAATGAGAGGTAAGAAGGCATGATTTATTTAACTTTGTTTTTAGAGTTTTTTAAAATAGGATTATTTTCTGTTGGTGGAGGGCTTGCAACTCTTCCATTTTTATATGAATTAGCCGATAAGTATACATGGTTTGATAAAAATATGTTATCCACAATGATAGCTGTATCAGAATCTACTCCGGGACCTATTGGAGTAAACATGGCAACTTATTCAGGATTCCATTCTAGTGGGATTTTAGGTGGAATAGTAGCAACTATAGGGTTGATAGTTCCATCAATTATAATTATTATAATTGTTGCTCATTTCTTAGATAAGTTTAAGGAAAGTGTATATGTGGAGTCTGTATTTAGTGGATTACGTCCAGCAGTTGTAGGGCTTATTTCTGCAGCTGGATTTGAGGTTCTGAAATTAAGTATTATAACATGGAATAGCATGGTACAGATTAAATCTATAGGTGACATTATAAATGTTAAAGCCACCATATTTCTGGCAATTTTAATTTACTTAACTAATAGGTATAAAAAACACCCGATTTTCTATATTGGAATAGCAGCTGTGGTTGGAGTTGTATTTAAAATATAGAATTAAACTATGTGAATTAATATTTTGATAATTTAAAATGAAGGAATGTAAATAAAAAGTTTCAAAAATTCATAAAAATGTGAATATAAAAGGAATTTAAAGGAAGAAGAAAAAGGGTGAAAAAGGCTATCTTTTATAGGTAGCTTTTTTTATTTGAACATATTCTTAGAATTTAAAATATTATAGATTTGTATATTTTATAAATAAGTTATATATTATAAAAATAGTATAAAACTATACATTTAAACAGTCAAAAGATAAGGGAGGATTTTATAATGCCAAAAATAGGAATGAGAATTGTTAAATCGTCCATAGCCGTATTTAGTTGTTTCTTAATATACCTAATTAGGGGGGAACAGGGGGTACCATTTTATTCCGCTATAGCAGCGATTTTATGTATGCAGCCTTGTGTAGCAAATAGCATAAAGGTAGGGAAAAACCGTGTTATTGGTACTTTAATTGGTGGTATATTTGGAATGGTCATATTACTCCTAGAAAGAGGACTTTTCGCTAGTAGTCCCCTTATGATACAATATATGTTAATATCAGTTGCAATCATACCATTAATTTATATTACAGTACTTATTGAAAAAACCACAGCATCATATATAAGTTGTGTTGTTTTTTTAAGTGTAACAGTTTCCCATGCAATAGACGTAAATCCATATGGATTTGCATTTAATAGAATATTAGATACTTTAATTGGGATTTTTGTATCAATAATTATAAATAGAATTTGGTTACCTAAGAATGAAGATGAGGCAATGGAAGAGCATGTTGAAGAAGTTATAGAAGAGATGGTAGACGAAGAAATGATTGATGAAGAGTTAATAGAAGAAGCTCTAAAAGAAGAAGTATTAGAGGAAGAAGCAAAACTGGATAAAGCTACTCTAATTAAAATAAAAGAAATTCAAGAAAAAGCTGCGAAGGAAATATCATTATTAAAACAACAGGCACATGAGAAAAGTAACAAGTAATATAGAGTTTTAATAGTATTTTGCTTTAGTAGTGAAGGGGGAAAATATGAAAATATATTTAGTGCGTCATGGGGAAACTAATTGGAATTTAGAACAGAAAATGCAAGGCTCTTATGATTCAGACTTAACAGAGAATGGGGTAAATGACGCAAAGTTATTAGGAGAAAGTCTTAAGAGTATTCATTTTGATGCAATATACTCTAGTCCCTTAGGAAGAGCGGCAGATACAGCAAAGTATGTTGCAGGAGATAGGGATGTAGAGATAATCTATAAGGATGAATTAAAGGAAATGAACTTTGGTATATTTGAAGGAGAACTTTATGAGGATATAAAAGAGAAGTATTCAACTGAATGGGATAACTTTTGGAATAAACCTCATTTATATAAGTCTATAGAGGGAGAAGAGTACACTGAAGTCATAGATAGAGCTAAAAGAATTTTAAATGAAATTATAGAAAATCATGAAGAGGGTAACATCCTTGTAGTTACTCATACAGCTTTAATAAAAGCTATTTATAGTATAATTAAGAATTTAACTCTTGAAGAGTATTGGAAAGAACCATATATTCATAATACCTGCTTAAGTGTAATAGAAGTAATAGAGGGAAAAGCAAGATTTGTTTTAGAGTGCGACACATCACATTTAGAAAAATAAAATCATATAAATTGGAGTGGATACTATGAAAAATGTAGTTGTAGTTTATGAGTCTAAGTATGGGTACACTGAAAAATATGCTAAATGGATTTCTGAAGAATTGGATACGGATTTATTTTCAACATCAGATATTAATTTAGAAAAGCTAAACAATTATAATTGTATTATTTATGGTGGTGGTCTTTATGCTGGAGGAATAAGCGGCATAAATCTTATCACTAAAAATTATGATAAACTAAAGGATAAAACAGTAGTTGTTTTCACATGTGGACTTGCAGATCCTAAGGAAGAAATAAATATAGAAAATATAAAAGTTTCACTTAGCAAAGTCTTTGATGAAAAAGCAATGAAGGATATAAAGTTTTTTCATTTAAGAGGCGGAATCAATTATAAAAAGCTTAATTTTATGCATAAAGCTATGATGGCTATGATTAAAAAAGTTTTAAGCAAAAAAGATCCTAAGGAACTTAAAAGTGAAGAGGTTACTCTCCTAGATACTTATGGAAAAGAAATAGATTTTTCAGATAAAAACACAATAGCTCCAATTGTAGAATTTGTTAAAGAAGTAGAGAACTATAGCTCAAATAAGTAATGTTATAGTAAAAATAAAATGTAAAAACCAAGCATAAAGTGATTTTAGGCTTGGTTTTTTTAAATTGTAAAATAGTTATTTTTAACAATGTTCCTTTCGTAATCTTTTAATTTCATTTATATCTAATCCAGTTTTCTCTGCTATGGTTTCATCATCTAATATATCAAGTAACTTTAATAGCCACTTCTTTTTTTCCTTCTTCAATCTTTTCTTTATCACGGTCTAATAATGTCATAAATTCCACCTCCACACTAGGATTGCTTTTAACTTCAATTACTCTTTTATTAATATTCTTAACCAAAGTTCCAGTAGCTTCTTCTGAGGTTTTATCATCAGAATTCGCCACGTACTTTAAAAACTCAATAAGCTCATCACTTAAATCTTTTATAACTCCTGTAGTGTTAAATATATTTTTCATTTGAAGGAGCATGTCAATTTAGTATAAAAAATATGTTATAATATCTTTGGTAAAATTAACTAGGAATTTAAAGGATATTTATATAAGAGATATAAGATCTAATTAATATTCTACATTTGTGTTTATTCCGAAATTAGGTTTAATATTAAATAAAATCAAGAGTGTTTATTAGAATATATATTAGTATTTTTAAACTTAACTTTAGTTACAAATTTAAATTTATAGATAGTGAATTCATTTAATTATAAATATTTTATGGAGAGTGCAATTACCATGAAAGACGATAATAGGAAGGTATTAAATAGTTTATTTAAATTAATGAAACCTTATAGTAAGTCCTTTGTATTATTCTTTTTTGCTATACTTTTTCAGGCGAGTATAAGCGTATTATTTCCTTTTATATTTTCATATTTAATAAATGAGGTATATTATAATAAAAACTTAAGTGTATTAGGCAGTGTTATAGGTATTTATTTAATTTTGTTTTTAATAAGAAGTTTGCTAAATTTAGTTGAGAGTCGTATAAAAGCTAATATGCTTACGGATTTTTTACTAGATATAAGGAGTAAAACCTTTAATTCTATTATTTTTCTAAAGCCTAAGTATATGAATGATATTAACATAGGTGAAGAAATAATGAAGTTAAATAAGGATATGGAGCATATATTCTATTTTGTTTATGGAATATTTTACAATATAACAGATGCAATAAAATTAATATTGACTTTAATAATTATATACACAATGAATAAAGAATTATTTTTAATTATACTGTTTATTGTACCTTGTATAGTTGTTCTTTCTCATAAGCTTGGAGGAAAGATAAGCAAAGAAAATATGAAGTATAGGAAAGAGTGTGGCAAGCTATCAGGATGGTTATTTGAAATTATCCAGGGGATTAGGGATATTAGATTAATGTCTGCTCATAAAAGTGTAATTGATTTATATAAGGAAAAGCTTAATAAGATAAATAACAAGGAAATGAAGCTTAATCTTAATAATGCAATAATTGAAAGAATAATAAGCTTTGCAGAACTTATTGGAACTCTTATTGTATATGTATCATCAGTTATATTTATTAGTGCAGGTAAGTTGTCAATAGGAGGTTTTGTAGCTATTATTGATTACTTTGGAAATACTCAAGGTTTGCTTGGAAGCTTAGCTACCTCACAGGTAACTTTATGTAAAGATTTTGAGTACATTAAGAACTTGCTTAATTATATGGAGCAATGTCTAGAAAAGGGGGAAGCTTTTAATAGTAGTAATAATACTTACATATCAAGTTCAGAAATAGAGTTTTGTAATGTTGATTTTGGTTATGATAATAGAGACAAAATCCTGGATAATATAAACTTTAAAATAAAATCAGGAGAAACCATTGCTATTACTGGTAAAAATGGCTCAGGAAAAAGTACTTTAATGAATTTATTAATGAGATTTTATGAAGCTGATGAAGGGAAAATAACACTTGGTAATGTAGATATAAGAGAAATACCTTTAGATTATCTAAGAAAATATTGTGGTATTGTACTTCAAGATCACATGGTTTTTGATGGTTCCATAAAAGATAATCTACAAATTGGAAATGAAAATTGTAGCTTTGAAGACTTAGTAGAGCTATGTAAAAAGGTGAATTTGTATGATTTCATATGCGGTTTACCTGCAGGCATGGATACTATACTAGGTACAGAGGGAATACAACTATCAGGGGGACAAAAACAAAGGCTGTGTATTGCTAGAGTTTTACTAAGAAATCCTGAGATTATAATTTTTGATGAAGCCACTTCAGCTCTTGATAGTGAAACAGAGAAAATCATTATGGAAACCATAGAGTGTTACAAAGGTAAAAAGACGATAATATTTATAACACATAGTTTATCCATGGTGCAAATAGCGGATAGAGTACTTTCAATGGACAGTGAGTAAAGGGGGATAACATGAGAGGATTTAAAGAAAGATTTGAGATTTTTAACTTAATTAAAAGTAATACAAAGCTTAAGTTAAATCAAATTATAATAATGAAATTACTTTTAATGATTGTCACCCTTATACCACCAATGTTGTATAAAATCTTAATTGATGATGTAATAGTAAAACAAAAGCTATCTTATTTAAAAATAGTAGTTATCTTATATATAGCTTTATTTTTAATAGAATCCTTAATTTTATATTATAAAACCTATAAAGAAAACTTAGTATACAATAAATTATCATATGATATTAAAACAACATTATTTAAATTTTGCATATATGAAAAAAATGATTTTACAGAGAGATTTGAAAATGCAGATATAAAGAATCGTTTGGATAATGATGTGGAATCAATGGTTAATTTTGTTCAAATACAAATTGTTGAATGCATAATAGAAGTAGTTCAATTACTTATAAGTGCAGCTCTTTTGATAAGTATAAATTATAAGTTAGCATTCATATCATTTTTAGTTGTACCCACATCCTTTATAATATCTAAGAAAATAAAAAATAATATTTCCAAGGAAACAAAGGAATATCAAAAGAAATTTTATAGCTATGAAAACTGGCTGCAGAAGACTTTATTAGGATGGAAAGAGGTAAAAGCCTTAAATATTGAAGATGATGTATGCAATGACTTTACAAAGAGATGGAATGGATTGAAATCTCATTACGTAAAAAAGACAGTAAATACTGATTTAGGATACATTCTGTCATCCTTTAATAACTTCTTTGTGAAAAAACTAAGCATTTACTGTATTGGAGGGGTTTTTGTTTATTACTCCTTGACAACTATAGGACAAGTACTTATGTTTATAAAGTATTTTCAATTGCTTTTTAATAGTATAGAAACTATAAATGGTTATGATATTAAATTTTCAAGTGAAAAAATATTAATCTATAGAGTATTAGAATTCTTGAAGCTTGCTAAAAATTCAAAGGAACAAACAATAAGTAAAAATACCTTTGAGAATATGAATATAAAAATAGAAAATTTATATTTTAAATATCCTAATAGTTCTAACTTTGTACTTAAGAATCTTAAGCTTTTAATCAAGGAAGGAGAGAAAATAGCTATATTAGGAGAAAGTGGCTGTGGTAAATCAACCTTGGCAAAGTTAATTCTAGGATTATATGATGACTATGAGGGGAATATTTATATAGGAGGCAAAGATATAAGAGAGGTAAAGGATACAGAGTTGTACTCAAATATCTCTGCTATAATGCAAGACACCATGCTTTTTAATATATCCATAAAAGAAAACTTAAGGATTGCTAGTAGTGAAGCAACAGAAAGTCAAATAGTTGAGGCATGTAAAATTGCCGACATCCATGATTTTATAGTTACATTACCACAGGGCTATGATACGGTAATAGGAAAAAACGGTACAAAACTATCAGGAGGACAAAGGCAGAAAATAGCAATTGCCAGAGCTCTTATAAAAGATGCCCCAATACTAATATTTGATGAATCAACATCAGCCTTAGATCGTGAAGCAGAAAGAACCATAATAAATGAATTAAATAAAATAAGTAAAAACAAAACAGTAATAATAATATCTCATAGAGAATCAACTATAGAATATTGTAAGAGAATAGTGAAACTAAATGAATTAAATGAGTTATAGGTGTTATAGGTGTTATAGAATGTAAGTTGGAAAGTTAATATAAATTAAGATATTAATATGTTTATTTTATTGAAGTAATATAATGCGCTATGAAAGGAATTAGAAATTATGGAGAGAATAATTGAAGATTTAAAACAATACAAGCAATTAGAGCTAATACAGCATCTAGAAAAGTTGTCCTTAATAAAACAAGAAAAGCTAATTAAAAGTATTACAAACTTAGATAAAGCATTTAGTATATATTCCTTATCTAAAATGAATGAAAATAATGCTAGTAGCAATGATAAAATAACAGCAGCAAAACATTTTGATATTGAAGATGCTAGTAATAAAGAAGAGTTATTTAAGCTTGGAATAGAAGCTTTGAAAAATGGAGAAGTAGCTATTTTATTATTAGCAGGAGGGCAAGGAACAAGATTAGGACATAATGGACCTAAGGGAACTTATAGCATAGGATTGCCTTCAGGAAAATCTTTTTTTCAATTACAGGCTGAACAACTAACTTATATGAAAACATTAACAGGGAAAAGTATTCCTTGGTATATTATGACTTCTTTGGAGAATAATTATGATACCATTAAAACATTCAAGGAAAATAATTATTATGGACTTGAGGAAAGTGCAATAAATTTTTTCATTCAAGATGAGCTTCCTATAATAAGTTTTAATGGAGATTTACTTTTAAAAAATGATACGGAAATTCTGAAAGGGTCAAATGGAAATGGAGGAGTTTTTGAATCACTTATTAAATCAGACAATATAAAGAGAATGAAAAATCAAGGTGTAAAATGGTTGTTTATTTATGGAATTGATAATATGTTAGTTAAAGTAGCAGACCCATACTTTATTGGATTTACAATTAAATCTGGGCTTGATTGTTCAAGTAAATCTGTTAAAAGACTTGATCCTGAAGAAAATGGAGGAGTTTTTTGTTATAGAAATAATAAGCCATCTATTTTGGAATACACTGAAATTGATGATGAAATTAAGTATTCAGTGGATGATAATGGTGAATTAAAATATAATGATTTAAATATTCTTTGTCATATGATTAAATTAGATGCACTTGAAAATATAGCAAAAGAAGAACTTCCATATCACAGAGCAATTAAGTCATATGAAGTGCTAAGTGAAAATGGCAAAAATAAGGTTGAAAAGGGTTATAAATTCGAAATGTTTATTTTTGATATTTTCAATAAGTTACAGGACATGGCAATTATGAGAGTTAACAGAGAATTAGAGTTTTTACCAGTTAAAAATAAGTCAGGAAAAGATAGTGCCGAGGTTGCGAGAGAAGTGTATTTGGAATTAAGCAAAAACTGGCTTATTAAGCAAGGTACATCAAAAAACATCCAAGACAATAAGGAGGTAGAAATACCAATTACTACACTTTGGTATAAAAATAGCTTAGATTAAGCTCTATGAAAAGCTTAGATAAAAAGCTTTATGCAATGATATAAGGAAGGAGTAGATAAGGTGATTATCTACTCCTTTAACTTATTGAATAATTCTCTGCAACTAGAATTTAATTGATAGATTTCATGTTCACTTACATTTATCATTTAAACCTTGAAGTTCATACCTTTTTTAAATATAAAATTTACACAAAAATGAGAAGATATAGTGTTCAAAAAATTTTTTCTAACGTAGATGCTTTCATTTCCTGAATAATATAATAAATATATTTTGTATCATATGATAGATTGATAAGTGCTATATTGCTCAATGCAATATAATATAATTTATCTAGAAAACAAGTTAACTTAATATTTGGAGGGAAATATTAAGTTGTGATTAATACTGAAAACATAATGGCTTAATGAGTCTTTATTAGGTTTATGAAAATCCTTATTTTTATAAAGAGTCATCAAAGGCTCATCAAACATATAAAAAGCATAAATAAATGTATAAAATAGGAATAATATGTTAAAATAGAATTAAGTATATTGGACAAGGTTCATGCCTTACAAGAGCCAACAAAATTACAAGAGAATAAAGGGGGATGTCCTATGATTATAAACTTCATTAGAAATATAACAAAAAGATTTAGTGGTATCACCTTAAACATTGGACCAGTTGGATTTAACTTTGATAGAGATGGCTCTTGTCGAGTATATGATTTAAAGTGAAGAGTTATATAAATATATTTTAGGAGGAAACATGGGGTTATTTGGTAGAGATTATAGGTTCTTAACACAAGAAGAAAGGAAACAATGGGATGAGGTTCTAGAGAGAGAAAAATATAATGAAGATGGTAGTAGATTACCAATAGGGAAACGAAATTTGTTTAGAGAATATCCGAAAGCAGCAAGATATTATGATCAATTATTTCCTAATAATTATTTAGATATTGTTGAATTAAAGGATATAGAAAAATTACAGTCGTTTAATGAAGGTTTTAAAACTTTGTTAGATTCTAATTGTAATGAACGAGAAATATTGAATTATATAAAAGATAATAAGGCATATTACATTATAGGTTCTATATTTTCACAATATAATTTTGGACATCATGAAGCATATATTTTTCCAGAATTTCAGTTAGGTATAACTTATAGAGTAGACTATTTATTAGTAGGAAAAAGTTCTGGAGGTTATGAATTTATATTTATTGAATTAGAACATCCTTGTGGTAGTATAACTAAACAGGATGGCAAATTAGGGGGAGTATTTAGAAAAGGAATTGAACAAACTAAGGATTGGAAAAGATGGCTTGATAGAAATTATCAATCACTTAGAGAAAATTTTGCCAATAATATTAGAGATCATGATCGATTACCAAGTGAGTTTATAGAATATGATTCAACAAGAATACATTATGTTGTAATTGCAGGAAGAAGAGAAAATTTTAAGGAAAATACTTACTGCATAAAGAGAGAATATCAAAAAGATCAAAATATAATACTTTTACATTATGATAATCTTTTAGATTTCTCTAAAAATATTATTGGAAAATTATCATATTAAATATGGGAGAATATATATGTTTGATGTGGTGTGGAAAAATATAATTTTTAATAAAGGAAAAACATTTGTAACTAAAAGTAATATTGAATTTAAATATAAAGTTAAGGGAAATGATATTATTCCTTATAGAACAAACTACCCATTAAATAAAAATGATTTTAAGAAGGCATATAACTTATTACCGTTAGATGGACCAGGAAAGATAAACAATATAGTTAGAGGACCAGCATATGTTTAGGCTATATTAAATGATAATAGAATTATAGAATAATATAAGCCACACAATTATTCTTGTGTGGCTTGTCCGTTAAGGCTTGTATCTAAGGCATTTAGAGCATTTTTAATCATATTTTTGTTCCTGTGTTGATAAGTATTTCTAGTAAAACAGGAGTATAGTGTCCTAATAGATCACTAACTGTTTTTTCATCAACACCTAAAAGATAAAGTTGTTGTGCACAGCAGTGTCTAGTGTCATGGAATCGCATCTCTGATAAATTTAATTTTTTTTAGAGTTCTCTTTAAACTACTAGTTAGTGAAGATGGATTATAATTACATCCATTATCTTTGCATATAACAAGATTATGTTCATTTACCATGACTTTCTCCTTTAAAGATTTTTGATATTCCTGTAGTTCAAGCAATAGTTTAAATACTGAATTAGGTATTGGATTAATTCGGACAGAACCCTTAGTTTTTGGTTCTTTAAATATAGGTCCTTTCGTAGTTAATACTAGTTGCTTAGTTATACTCAATTCTTGTTCCTCAAAATTTATACTATCCCAAGTAAGTCCTAGTATTTCTCCACGCCTCATGCCCATCTGAAAACCTAAGGTAAAAGCAACTTTATGAGTTTAGGTAGGTGCAGAATTTATAACTCTTTGAATATCTTCTAATATTGATATCATTAAAAGTTATTTTGTTATCTCCTTTAGTAAAATAAATGTAGTTTTCTTCGATTCTCATAAACATCAATCATTTCAATATTTATATTTGTAAATGTTGTAAACAACAAAAGTTTGTATAAGTATTTACAGTCAATACAATATAAATAACCAATAGAGGAAAATCAAATTTTTAATTCAATTTTATTTGGAAACTTTATAAAAAGTGGTTTCAGAATCGAAAGGGAATTTTAGAAACGATTTCCTTATAGAGATAATAAAACCTAAAGCACCCCCTAAATACTACTGAATTTAACCTTGAAATGATTTATATGAGTTCTAAATCAATATAATTACTTTAGAAACCATTTGTGTTAAAATTATGTATAGTAAGTAGTGAAGGAGATAAAATTTATGGTAAAAAAATTTTTTGAAGAGTTGAATAAAAATACACCTAGAGAACTTGAAAATTTATTTTTAGAAATTGATGAGTTAATTACAGATATTAATCCTATCAACTTAATGGAATATTTGTCAGTAATATCAATTTTTTCTGAAGAAAATTATTCTGACAGTAATTTCTTACAAATATCACAGTTGGAGTATATTTGCGGATTAATGTTGAAGAAGAAATATAATGAAAATAATAATAATAAAATTGCTCCAAAACGGATTCAAAAAATCCAAGATTGTATTAATAAATTTTTCACTTTATGGACATTATCTGACTATTATAGAAGAATAGATAAAACTAAAAGTAATAAAGAGAATGAAAAGAATATTATGATCTCTTCTTTATCTATTAATTATGGTATCGTAAGAGGAGATGCATTTGGAGATCAAATAATAAATCAAATGGTTGGTTTATTTGAAAAATATGATGAATGGATTATGAAAAATGAAGGATTTACAATAAGAGAAGCAATATTATTTTTTGAAAAGATAAAAGAGAGATATGAAAGGTTGTTAAATAAATGTAGAAATAATATTATTAATTCTAGTGAAGATATGGTAAATGAATTAATTAATAACAAAGATAACATAAAGAATAATTTGCCACTATCAATATTCAAAAAAATATTCAAAGGTAAAAAGAAAAATTTAGTACAAAGTAGTGCAGCATTTCTTTTTGATTGCACATATAAAGGTACACTAACTTTTACAATTGAAAGTTTCTGCGAGGAAGAAGATATAACTAACGTTGAATCCTTTAGAAAGTTTATAGATAGATTTTCATCAGAAATCAATAAGGATTTAAATAAAAAATTTAAGTATCCTTCAGATAACAATATTATAAGGGAAAGACCAATAATGAGATATAATGATAAATATGTAGTATCTAATCTTTCTAGTTTAATTTCAACCATTCAATATGAAATTGAGAATGATATGAAAAAAAATAAAATATGGGATAAATATCAGAAAAACAAGGGAGATTATCTTGAAAATAGGACAAAGGTTATATTAGAACAAATATTACCAAGTTCTAAATCATATGAATCATTACTTTATGATTTTGTTGAGAATACAGGAGAAGTTAGAAGATGTGAATTGGATTTATTATTAGTATATGATAATAAGATATTTTTAGTAGAATCTAAAAGTGGATTATTTCATACACCAGCAAGGAGAGGAGCATTAAAAAAATTAGAAAACAATATTAAAGAAAATATTGAATATGCTTTTGAGCAAGCGAGTAGAGCCAAGCAATATATAAATGATAATGAAGAAGCAATATTTTATGATGAAAATGGAAATAAAGTAGTGGAGATTAGAGGTAGTGATTATAGTGAGGTTTTTATAATAAATACTACGATGGAGAATTTTGGAGAAGTAGCAACATCAATTAATAAATTCAAACAAATGGGACTATATAACAACGATGAGTACCCCTGGTCAGTAAATATCAATGATTTAGATATTATAAAAGATTTTATTGAATATCCTTTTCAATTCATACATTATATTCATAGAAGGTTAAAAATAAATAATCGCTCAAATGAAATAGCAGAAATAAAGTGTAATGATGAGTTAGATTTATTTATTCATTATTTACAGAATAATCTTTACTATGATGATTGTGAGGAATATAATTTAGTTATGATTCCTGATTCTTCAGAAATAATAAATGAATATTATTTAAGTAAAAACAAGGATTTAATAATTAAACAGAATATAGACAATGATTTTAAAAGAATTTTAATTGATATAGAAAAGTTAAATACATTTGGCTACACTGATATAATAGTATCACTTTTGGAATTAGATGGTTTTACTAGAAATGAGATTATTGATAATTTAAAGTTACAGATGGAAAGAACGAAAGTAGATAAAAAAATTCATGATGTAACATCTATAGTATTAAATAATCCTAATGACAAAAGAACTGGAATTGGAGTTACAATTTTTACTGCATTATCATCGATGAGAGCGGATGTAGGGAAGAGGCTAGAAGGGTATTGTAGGTTAAAGAAGTATCAACAAAAATCATATGAGTGGATTGGGATTTGTAAATTTATAGATGATCCATTATGGAGTATTAACGAGGTAATGTATTTTAAATGGGAAGAAGAACAAAATTTACATTATGATAAATTAGTTGAAGAAAATCTAACTAAACCATTAACTTGGGCTAATAAGGTTGGGAGAAATGACATGTGTCCATGTGGAAGTGGTATAAAATTCAAAAAGTGTCATGGTAAGAATTGAGTCATCAAAAAGATCATCAATGAGTCATCACTAAATAGAAATAATGGACGAAATATTACTAAAAAAGACCCTTTGTACATAATGGATAAGGGAGATGTTCTTATACTTTTAATTCGAAAACAAGTTTTTATAAAGAGTAATCCAAGGCTCTCAAGCGTATAAAAGACATAAATAGTTATATGAAACAAGAATAATATGTTAAAATAGTATTGTATTAAACATTGCATCATTTAGATTTGATTTTTTATAGTAATATTAAATTAAGTGTTGAAGAAGTTGTTGATAAAGTACTTAAATTAATATAAAGCAAATTGTGTTTATGAATTAACTATAAGCACAATTTGCCTCAAGTATTACTTTTTATATAAAAGCTCAATATCACCATCTACAAAGCCAAGTCCTATAGCTTCTAGTTCTTTTAGCATAGTAGCATGCTTACCATTGTTAAGATAGTTTTTAATTATATTAGATATAAGAAGTAAACCATCTTCCCAGTTCTCAATATCCTTAGTTATTGGTATAAGAAATAAATTTTCTTCAGTAGAAAAAATTTCTTCACAAGCCCAATCTTCATCATCTTCATTAAAGCTATCAGTTGCTATTAATTGAATATCGTAAGTTTTATCAGAACCTTCATACAAATTAAAGTTAATAGCTACAGCTTTAGAGGGAAGTTTTTTTAAACAGTTATCCAGCCATTCTGCAAAATCTTCACTATACAAAATAAAGTCCTCCTTTTAGTTTTATTAAATAATCTCATAAATTATCTTTGGAATTAGTTCCTTTCGTATCTTCTTTCTATATAGGTGTTCTTCCTCATTTATTTCGTTGAATAGGGACTTCTTTTGAAGAGTATTGTCAGATATACTGAAAATAGCTACAGCTGGTATATTACAAAGAGAACTTGCCTTAAATACAGCAGCAGTTTCCATTTCAATACTATTACAGCCTAAATTTAAAATGTGTTCCAAATGAGCAAATTCAGCAAATATAGTATCAATACTAAAGTTGTTAACCAAATGATAAGTAACATTTTCATCACTACATAGTTTTTTAGTTTTATCAATAAGTGTATTATTAAACTCATCATCAGGATAGTATTTTTCACCGAAGCAATCCTTAGTAATATCCTTCTGTAAGTACCTGCATACCCCATCACCACAGATAGAGAATAAAGGAATTGCAATGTCACCAATATTCATATTTGAATTTAGTGCACCAGAAGAACCAAGGAAGATAAGCTTCTTACAATTAGTAGTACCTAAAGCTAGTATTGCATCTGTGCACATACTTGCACCCATACCTGTTTTGATAAAAGTAAATTTTTTATCAAACAAAGTACAATCCCAGACCTTAATACAACCATCTTTAATTAAAGTTGATTCTATATTAGCTAATCTATCAGGCTCCCACCAAGGTGCAACAATAACAGTTTCTCTAATAGAAGTACTATCACAACCTAAGGAAGTCTTGCAAAGAAGCTCCCTTGAAGTACCGTAGTTTAAATGACCATTTATTAAAAAGTTATACATAGTGATCTCCCTTATTACGTTATTTTATTTAAATTTTACATTATTATTTTAATTAAGTATATATTTTACAATGAATAACGTGGATGAAAATTAAGGAAAAATAGAAACAACGGAATGCTTTAGAAGAGATAATGACTTTAGAGATGTTTTCAAAATAAAATCATATAGTTAAAAATTTATTAAATTATTTAAAAGGAGTTTTATATTTAGTTGTATAAAAATAATTATATGGTAGAATAAAATTAATATTAACTATTTGAAACTTTAACCAGATTAAGCGAAGTTAATCTTAAGGTTAAATATACTTATAAATTTGAAAACGGTCACAATTTTATAAGTAAGCGATAAGAAGGAGAGCTTTATGGCAGAGATTAAGTATGAAATAAAAGAGGAGCTTGGGCTAATATCAGAATCAGCTAAGGGTTGGAAAAAAGAACTTAACCTAGTTAGCTGGAATGATAAAGAACCTAAATATGATTTAAGAGATTGGGCTCCAGGACATGAAAAAATGGGTAAAGGTATAACATTAAGTTTAGAGGAGTTGAGAGAACTTAAGAAACTATTGAATGCTTTAGATTTATAATATTAATTTTCTTCGTTAATGAAAAGTCGTGAGTTTTATAATCTTGAAAGGAAGGAATTATAATGAGTGGAAATAAGTGTTCTTATTGTGGATCTATAATAGATAACAATGAAGAATTCTGTAATGATCAATGTAAGCATGAGTATAAGGAGTTTAATAAGTTCTTAGAAAAAAGAAAAAATTTCTTTGGAGTCTTAGTGGCTATTAGTATAATAGTAACCTTTTTTGGCTCTATAGTAACAGTAGCAAATGTTACTTTTGGTATTTCAACTGTTGCAATGGCAATGTTCTTACTATGTGGGACAATGTTAGCACTACCTTTTGGTACACCAGAGACATTTGACAGACTAGGAGTAAAAAAGACCGTATTACTTATTAGAATTTTAGCAGTAGTAATTATGATAGTAACTATAATTTGTTTAATAATGTAAATCAGATGTGTATTCTGAATTAGTTATTAAAATATAAATCTAATATAAATAATAAAAATCCAGTATTAAAATTTTATTTTAATACTGGATTTTACTATTGAAAGTATTTGTATATATTATCTGGTACGAAGGTACCTTTTTCACTATAGATAGTCCAATCAGTAAGCATATTTATAGGTATTTCATATATTTCACCATTTGTCATAGTACTTACTCTATAAGCATCATTTATTAATTTTCCTACTAAAACTTCATCTTTAATCTCTTTTAACTCAAACCATAGATGCTCTTTATCATACTCATCTGAAGCGTCATCAGTTAGTATGCCAGCTTTGAATGTATAACCATTAACCTTTTCTAAAAGCTCTTTTTCAAAGGCACTTTTAAAATAATTTAATCTTTTTTTAGCACTTAAAGACATTTTTTCACTTTCTCTATTTGTAACAAAAAATATAGGGTTATTGTGAAATAGAGTATTATATCTTGTAACTTTTTCTATTTTATTATTAAGTACTGCAAATAATACTCCTGATGGTTGTCTATGATAATTATCTCTATCTTCTAAACCTCCTAAAATATCAACTTTCTTTTTAAAAAAAGATTTCTTAGTATACTCCTTTAAGGCTTCTTCCCAAGGTATCCATGTGTAATTTAAATAAATACTACTTGCATATCCAACTTGTATTGAGTGCTTTCTTTTTATCATTCCTTCTTCAACAAATCTTGATGCTAGTGTGTTTAATGCCTGATAATGGTTTGATGATTCATCACTTATTTCTAGCATTTCTAGTTCTATACAACCACATCTACTTAATCCATGAGTATGAAACCAGTACTTTTTTAGTCCATTTTCTTCACTGTAAACAGCATGAATAGTGTATAGATACATATTTAAAGGCTCAATGTCATCTTCTAAGGTTAGTCTCATCCATTCTCCAGAGGTTATTTTCTCAGAGCTTGAATCTATTAATGCTACATAGTCACTTGAAATACAATTTAATATTTTTAATTGTGCTAAATATGAGTGAGCTGCATTTGTACTAAATCTCATTACAGTAAGAATATTCACTTTTGATTTGTTTATATTACACAATTCATCCTCTGATAGTCCATTCATACTGCTAAGTGAAGAAACATCTATTTCAGCACTTATTGCTCCACCTATATATATTTTTATATCATATTTATAATCTTCATATGTTATTGATCCAACAATTTCATCATCATTTTTTAAGAGTCTAACGTCTTTAAATAAATCACTTTTTTGTAATCTATCTAAAATCTCCTCATAACTTAAAGTTTCAATATCCTCCCTAAGAATTATCCCCATCTCTGATGGAGTATTTATTTGTCCATCTTCAATTAAATTATACAGTTCATTATTTTCCATCTTACCACTCCTTATAAATATTTTTTGAAATTTTTAAAAGTATCGTTACTATTTAGAACTTATTTATACTATTAATTTCTTTAGAAGTACTGTAAATATATAGCTTCAGTTTATTTATATATACTAAATTATTTCAATGGATTTAAACCTGAATATAGTTCAGTTATAATTTTTCTTAGAGATTAAAGGATTTCGCTATCTTTGATAAGAGTTCTAATTAAAAAATGTTCATAAGCATATATTAAATTTGAAAAAAATATCTTTTTTCATCTTGGAATATATACAAAATTATACCATAAAAAATATTTTATGTATAAATAGTGTGTGTAGTATATTAAGTAATATAGGTATACTAAGAAGATATGTAATTTTAAATATATATTTTTAATAATACACTCAATATATCCTAATTTAAATATAGATGTTACTTAGGGATGTATGTTTTCAATCAAAGAATAATAATTTTAAAATTCATTTATTATTTGATATAATTAGTATATAAAAATTCTTAGAAAAACTATTTTTAGCTTAGAAAAGATATTTGTTATTAATATATAGTTGTGAGGATTAAAAAGAATTTAGGAGCAATTTATGGGGATTAAACAAAAGGAAACATTTAATATAGAATCCAAGGGGATTTTAACTGATCAGTGTAATAGAAACGTAATAACGGGTATAAATGAACATTTATATATAAGACTTAAGAGAAGTATTAAAGAGGCTAAATCCATTGATATTATAGTGTCATTTTTAATGGTATCAGGGGTTAGACTTATTCTTAATGATTTAAAAGAAGCTGTTAGTAGAGGAGTTAAAATTAGAATTTTAACAGGAAACTATCTTAATATAACTGAACCAGCTGCTTTATATTTAATAAGAGGGGAGTTTGGGGATGAGGTAGACTTAAGATTATATAATGTTACTAATAAATCATTTCATCCAAAGTCTTATATTTTTCATAATGATGATAATTCAGAGATATATGTTGGTTCTTCTAATATTTCTTATGGTGCTTTAACTAGTTCAGTTGAATGGAATTATAGGTTTGATAAGAATGGTAATGAAGAAGATTTTAATGCTTTTTATAGAGAGTTTGAAAGTTTATTTTTAAACCATTCTACTATTGTAGATGATGAGGTTCTTAAGGAATACTCAAAGGTTTGGAAAAAGCCTAAGATAATTAAGGAGATAGAAGAGAAGTCAGAGGAAAATCCTAATGTAACTGAACTTATTCAACCTAAAGGTGCTCAAATAGAGGCGCTTTATGAACTTCAAAACTCTAGAAATGAGGGCTTGGATAAAGGTATCGTAGTAGCTGCTACTGGTATAGGTAAAACATATCTTGCTGCTTTTGATTCTTTTAATTATAAGAAAGTATTATTTGTAGCGCATAGAGAAGAAATAATAAAACAAGCTGCTGAGAGTTTCAAGAGTGTTAGAAAAAGTGATGATGTTGGATTTTTCTATGGTGGAGAAAAACACAAGGATAAATCATTAATTTTTGCACTTGTTCAAACCTTAGGAAAGGATGAGTACTTAAATGAAAAAGTATTTCCTAAAGATTACTTTGATTATGTTGTAGTGGATGAATTTCATCATGCAGTTTCTTCACAGTATAAAAAGATAATTGAATATTTTAAACCTAAGTTTCTTTTAGGTTTAACAGCTACACCAGAACGTTTAGATTCTAAGGATGTATTTGCACTTTGCGATTACAATCTTGTGTATGAAGTTAGATTAAAAGAGGCTATAGAAAAGGGTTGGTTGGTTCCTTTTAGATACTATGGTGTTTATGATGAAACTGTGGATTATGATAATATTGATTATAAAAATGGAAAATATGATGATAATCAATTAAATGAAAAGGTAATGGTAGAAGCTAGAGCTGATCTTATACTTAAACATTATTCAAAATACTCAAGTAAAAGAGCTATGGGATTTTGTGCATCTAAAAAACATGCTGAGTATATGGCTCAATATTTCACAGAACAGGGTGTTAAAGCAATAGCTGTTTATTCAGGTGAAATGGGTGAGTATTCAGAAGAGAGAAATAAAGCTATTTCAATGCTTACTAAGGGTGAAGTACAAGTTATATTTTCTGTTGATATGTTCAATGAGGGATTGGATATAAAGGATATAGATATGGTAATGTTCCTAAGACCAACAGCTTCACCAACGGTATTTTTACAACAACTTGGTAGAGGACTTAGAAAATCAAAGGGAAAAGAATACTTAAATGTACTAGATTTTATAGGAAATTATAAGAAAGCTGATTTAATTCCATTTTTATTAGCTGGAAAAGCTTACTCTAAAGTAGGTGTTAAAATTAAGAAGTTAGATGAATATAGTTATCCAGAGGATTGTATAGTTGATTTTGATTTTAGGCTTGTTGATATATTTAAAAAGTTAGCGGAAAGAGAAATGAGTATAAAGGATAAAATCAAAGAGGAATATTATAGAGTTAAAGAAGTAGTGGGAGTAAAACCTTCTAGAATAGATTTCTTTACATTAATGGATGATGATATATATGATAACATAAAATCTAAAAGTGCTATTAATCCATTTACGAATTATTTGGAATTCCTAAAGGAATTAAATGAACTTACGCAAGAGGAAGAATTGCTTTATAATACAAGAGCAAGAGAATTCATTAATATGATAGAAACAACAAGCATGAGTAAGACATATAAAGTTCCATTACTTAAAGCTTTTTATAATAAGGGAGATATAAAACTTAACATAACTGAAGAGGATGTTTATGAAAGTTTTGAAGAGTTTTATAAAAATGGTTCAAATATAATAGACATAAAAAATGATAAAGATAAGAAGAACTTAGATTCATGGGGAAAAAAAGAGTGGATTAAGTTAGCTGTAAAAAATCCTGTGAAATTTATGCTTTTAACACATGGTGACTTTGTAAAGGAAAGAGAAAATTATGTGCTTGGATTAAGCGAAGACTTAGAAGAATTTTTTAAAAATGAGAGCTTTAAAATGCATATGAATGATGCAATAGAACTTAGATTAAAAACTTATTATAAAAATAGAATGATAAAGTAAAAATGATATAATAATATGTACGATTTAATGATAATTTTGTAGTATAGTTAGAATTAATTATAATGCTAAAATAATCAAATTATAGACTACATAGTTTATATGTTAGTCTATGTATAATATAAGATAAGTAAAATTAAGACTTGTGTAAGGATATACACGAGATATATAAAGGAGATATTTAAAATGAAAAAATACGATAAATTAGTTAGAGATAGAATTCCAGAGATAATAAAAGCAGATGGGAAAGAATGTGTAACGAAGGTAGTTCCAATTGAAGAAAGAGCTGAATTATTAGAAAGAAAGCTAATGGAAGAAGTTAATGAATACTTAGAAGATAAGAATTTAGAAGAGTTAGCAGATGTAATGGAAGTTTTATTTGGATTAGCTAAAAATCTTGGTTATAGCGAAGAAGAATTAATAGAAAAAAGAAATGAAAAGCTAGAAGCAAGAGGTGGATTTAAAGAGGGGATAGTGCTTTTAGAGGTTAAATAAATTAATTGAAAAATAGAATAATAATATTTTTCAAAAATAAGAGTTGAACAATTAAATAAACTTTAATGACATTAAGAAAGCTTGCGTATCAAAATTTGAGACGTAAGCTTTTTAATTATAATTAAGGAAGGTTATTTGTATTGGATAAAAATATAAATGAATTTTGAATTAGGGATAGATTTATTATAGAAAAAACAGTTTATTTGTAAATATGATCTATATAATAAAAGTTTTTATAGAATGTTATTATGAGGGGTGCAATGATATGAGAGAACACTATAAGTTTAGCAAGTTATCCCAATATTTAAGGGATAAGGATGAAGATACTATTACTCTAAGTTTCTTAGAAATTGAATCGATATTAGGAGAAAAAATGTGTAAGTCAGCATATAATTATCAAGCATATTGGAGCTTATCTAAGACACATACATTCCCATTAGCTTGGATAAATGAAGGATATATACTGAAAAGTTTAGATTTGAAAAATAGAATTATAATTTTAGATAAGGTTAAATTAGAAAATGCTAAAACAAGAATTGCTACTAGAATTGATTCAAATAAAGTTTCATACTTAGATAATTACATTTTACAAGAAAAAGATATAATAGTGAATGTTTTAAAATATTATAGTGAAACTTTGAAGGATGAAAATAGTAGATACAACTCTTGGAAACATTGTCATGAATACTTCTTAAATAATAGATTTAGAACTAGCGAAGAAATAACAGATAATATGTGCTTACACTTAGCTTTTTATCTTGCTAGTTGGGGAATGTATAGAGGATCATCTTTTCTTTTAAAAAAGGATTACAAAGTTCATAATGAAGTGGTAAAAGAAATTCTAAAAGAAAAATATACTTCTCTATGGGATATAAATTGTGAAGATCTAAGAAATAAGGTGGATTTAGTATTAGAGATTAGTGAAAAAATAAAGAAAATATATATAAAAAAAAGAGAAAGTCTTGATGATTTAGAAGAAGTATCAGATACATTAATTACTAAAATATTAATGGGCACATTTGGATGCGTACCTGCTTATGATAGATTTTTAAAATTAGGACTTAAAATTAAGAAAGTTGGCATTCAAATGTATAATAAAACATCTTTGATAGAATTAATAAGCTTTTACGAAGCAAATAAAATAGCATTTGATGAATGCAAACTATTAGTTAACAAGTGTGGTGATAATTACTCTGAAATGAAATTACTTGATATGTATTTATGGCAAATAGGTTATGATAATTGGAACAAACATTTGTAGAGATCATATTAAATTAACTTTCTATAAGGTAAGAGCTCTATAAATGTATTGTGATAAACTTTTATAACTTATTTTATTAAGCTAATGGGAATAATATAAAAAGGAGGAGTAACTCAATGTATATATTAGTTAGTGTAATAAGTGAACTTTTAAGAACATATATATTTCCCAATCCATTTACTAAATTATTTGAACTATATTTTTCAGGTTCTGCACTAAGTTCATCAGCTTCAATGTTAGCAGATATATTTAATTATTTATTAGGAGGAATAATTTTATATGGTATCTGTTATAATATGGTAGGAATAGTTTATAATAAAGGAGAGGCGCCTGTTTTAGGATCTATTCTATATGGAAGTATTGTATTAATAAATTCAAAGATGTTAGTTTATATCTTAGAAGGAGTGAATGAATTAAATTTAAAGCTAATATTAATCAAAATTATTATAGGACTAGCTATTGAGATAATAATTTTATACAATATTAGACATGCTAAAAAGTGGATATTAAGCTCGTTATACGGTTATTAGATAAATAAAAACATTTTAATTTTTATAAAAATCAAAAAATAAAATTATTATTTGGTTGGCAATTTGCTTTAGAAGAGAACTCAAAAGTCAAGTTCTTGGTGAATTTATGGATTATCATAATATAAAGATAGATAATATGAACTTATATGAAATTAGAAATAAATTAATTTGAATCAAATATTAAGAATATTCAAATGTATATAAAGGGAAAATATAGTTTGTAAATAACGAAATAATTGACAAGATTGCTTTTCCTATGATATCATCATAGGAATTTAAAAGATTAAAGACAGTGAATGGAGCCAGTAAACAGTTATATCTTAAGAGAACAAAATTCATGGCTGGAAGATTTTGTGGTCACTAATTGTTGAAACCTACTCTATTAGTTGTAAGTTAAGCTTACCGGTTTTAACCCGTTAAAGTTATATAAAGTTGGATTATTAAATTAATCAATTTGAGTGGTACCGCGGAAAGTTTTCGTCTCAATATTTGAGATGGAAGCTTTTATTTTTTTATCATGATAGGAGGAGTATATTTATGTATATGTCTAAGATGTTTATACCAACCCTTAAAGAGGCACCTAATGATAGTGAGATTGCAAGTCATAAGCTTATGATTAGAGCGGGTTTAGCAAGAAGTCTTACTTCTGGTGTTTATAATTATTTACCATTAGGATTACGAGTTTTAGATAATATTAAAAATATAATTAGAGAAGAGTTGAATGAAAAGGATGCTCAAGAGATTTTATGTTCTGCACTTCAACCAAGGGAGCTTTGGGAGGAGTCTGAGAGATGGAGTGATTATGGTAAGGAAATGTTTAGACTTGAAGATAGGAATGGAAGGGCTTTCTGTCTTGGGCCAACTCATGAGGAGGTATTTACTAATATAGTAAGAAGGGAAATTAATTCTTACAAACAGTTACCTATTAACTTATATCAAATTCAAAATAAGTATCGTGATGAGATGCGCCCAAGGTTTGGTTTGCTAAGGAGTAGGGAATTTATTATGAAGGATGCTTATTCCTTTGATAAGGATGAGGCTGGTTTAAATAAAAGTTATGAAGAGATGTATGATGCTTATGGCAAAATTTTCTCTAGATGTGGTTTAGATTGGAGAGCTGTTTTAGCTGATACTGGTGTAATTGGTGGAGCTGGTTCTCATCAATTTATGGCTTTAAGTGAAGTTGGTGAAAGTGATATTTTATATTGTAATAATTGTAGTTATGCTGCTGATAAGGAAAAAGCTGAATTTATGCTAGAAAATCAAGTGTGTGAAGAAGTAAAGTTATGCTGTGAAAAGATTTATACTCCTGATAATAGTAAGATTGAGGAGCTTAGTACATTTTTAGGTGAGAAGAGATCTAAAATTGCTAAATCTTTAGTGTTTAAAGTAAATGGTAAACTTGTTTTAGCTTTAATAAGAGGTGATAGAGAACTTAATATGGTTAAACTTGCTAATGAACTTAAGACTATTGAGGAATATATTGAGATGGCAAGTGAAGAGGATATAAGAGGGGCAGGTAGTGAGCCTGGATATATTGGACCAGTGAATTTAGAAAATGTTGAAATATTAGTTGATAGGGAAATTCAGCAGTTAAGTAATTTCTACACTGGAGCAAATGAAAAAAACTATCACTTGAAAAATGTGAACTTTGGAGTTGATTTTAAAGGGAAAGTTCTAGATTTAGTTGATGCTTCTGAAGGAGATAAATGTCCTCATTGTGGAAATTTAATGAGAATGGAAAGAGGTATAGAGGTAGGTCAGTTATTTAAATTAGGTACTAAATATAGTAATTTAATGCAATGTAACTTTTTAAATGAAAAGGGTGAGAATATGCCTATGATTATGGGATGTTACGGTATAGGAGTTACACGTACATTAGCGGCTATAATAGAAAAGCATCATGATGATAAGGGAATAATATGGCCTCTTGAAGTTGCTCCATATAAGGTTATAGTAATACCAGTTAATCATAAGGATGAGGCACAAATGAATGCTGCAAAGGATATATATAGGAGTTTAAGGAGCATAGGACTTGATGTTATTTTGGATGATAGGGATCAAAGAGCTGGTGTTAAGTTTAAGGATGCTGATTTGATTGGTATACCACTTAGAATTACCATTGGTAGAAAGATAAGTGAAGGTATAGTTGAATATAAGGAAAGAAGTAATGATAATATCGAAGAAATAAGCATTGATTCGCTTTTACAACGTGTACAGGATTTTATAGTGAAGAAGAATTAATAGAAAAAAATGAAAAGCTAGAAGCAAAAGGTGGATTTAAAGAGGGGATAGTGCTTTTAGAGGTTAAATAAATTAATTGAAAATGGGTATTAAAAGAACATTGTGAACTTCCATTTATTAAGTGAATAAGGGAGTTCATAATGTTCTTTTTATTTTAGGTACTTTAATAAATGCTTAAGGAGCTGATATTATATTAACACGGTAATAATGTAGAAAGGTTATAGTTATAATTTAAGCTTTTTTATATTACAAAAATGTAATGTTAATGAAAAGTAAATCAATATCTAATAAGTTGTTAATACTATATACTGAGTTCATAGGTTTTAAATAAGGAGATGATTTTTGTTGAAGATATATGAATTATTTAAGATGATATGTTTAGTTATTTTTGCTGGGTATGATGAAGAGGTTTTAAAGGCCAATAATATGATGTAAATATAGATTTAATAATAGATTTAGGAGAGGAGAAGAGGGTTATGAAAAATATTTTAAAGGTTGAGAAGATTGAGAAGTACTATGGGAATAGAGACAATGTAACAAAGGCTATAGATAATATAAGCTTTCAAGTTGATGAGGGGGAGTTTGTTGGTATAATGGGGCCTTCTGGTAGTGGTAAGACTACTTTACTTAATTGTATTTCAACTATAGATACTGTTACAACAGGAAAAATAGTAATAAATGATGAGGATATTACAAGATTGAAGTCAAAGAAGCTTGATAAGTTTAGACAAAATGAGCTTGGTTTTATATTTCAAGATTTTAATTTGTTAGATACTTTAACAGCATATGAGAATATAGCTTTAGCTTTAACTATTAAGGGTGAAAAGCCATGTGAAATTGAGGGGAAGATTAAGGACGTAGTGAAGTATTTAGATATTGAGGATGTTTTACATAAGTATCCTTATCAAATGTCTGGTGGTCAAAAACAAAGAGTTGCTTCAGCTAGAGCTATTGTTACTGATCCATCTTTAGTTCTTGCAGATGAGCCAACAGGTGCATTGGATTCAAAATCAGCAAGGTTATTGCTTGAAAGGTTTGAGAGTTTAAATAAGGATTTAAAGACAACTATTTTAATGGTTACTCATGATGCTTTTACTGCAAGTTATGCTCATAGAATTTTGTTTATTAAGGATGGTAATATTTTTACTGAATTAGTAAGGGGAAATGACTCTAGAAAGGAGTTCTTCAATAGAATAATTGAGGTAATAACTTTAATTGGAGGGGATGATGGGAATGTATTTTAAAATAGCTTTTGGTAATGTAAAGAAGAGCTTTAAGGACTATACGATATACTTTTTAACTTTAACTTTAGCAGTATGTATATTTTATAGCTTTAATTCCATAGAGTCACAGAAGGCACTAGTCGAGATGTCTGCATCAGGTAAGGAGTATGCGAGTATGCTTACTCAAATTATATCTTATGTATCAGTTTTTGTTGCTGTTATCCTAGGAAGTCTTATCTTATATGCTAATAATTTCTTAATAAAAAAGAGAAATAAAGAGCTTGGTATTTATATGACTTTGGGCATGGGTAAACAAAAGATTTCTAGAATTCTTATTATGGAAACAGTTATTGTTGGTATGTTATCTTTGGTAAGTGGATTGATTCTAGGGCTTATAACATCTCAGGGGTTATCTGTAGTAGTTTCTAAGCTTTTTGAAGTTAAGATGAGTGAATATAATTTTGTAATATCTATAGCTGCTATAGGTAAGACTGTGCTTTATTTTGGCATAATGTTTATGCTTGTAATGATATTTAATACTTATGTTATTTCAAAGTATAAGATAATTGATTTATTAACAGTGGGTAAGAAAACAGAGGAGATAAGGTTTAAGAGTCCATTTGTTTATTTGATAGCTTTTGTTTTATCTATGGTATCTTTAGTTACAGCGTATAAGTTTATAATTGATGTTGGATTAATTGCCTCGGATCCTAAATTTCTTATGTCAATTATACTTGGTGTAATAGGTACGGTGTTATTTTTCTTTAGCTTAGCTGGATTTATGTTGTATATAGTTAAAAAAAGCAAGGGTATTTATTTTAAGGGACTTAATATTTTTACAATAAAACAAATAAATAGTAAGATTAATACTAATTTTTTATCTATGAGTGTTATCTCTTTGATGTTATTTCTTACAATATGTGTCTTATCTACTGGCTTTAGCTTTAAGTCAGCATTGGAGGCTGGATTAAAGGGTGCAACTCCTTTTGATGCAAGTGCTAATATGTTTATAAATCCCGATTACAAGCTTCAAAGTATTGAGGAAGCCTTTAAGGTTGCAGGTATTAATTTTCATGAGGATGATAAGATTGCATATTACAATGAGTACAGAGATGATACTGTGATTTCAGATATTATTACATTAAATAATGATGTTAAGGATATGTATTTTCATGTGAGTTTTATTAAAGTTTCTGAGTATAATAGAATAAGAGAATTGGATAATGAGGAGCCTATAGAGTTACAAGATAATGAGGTTTTAATTACATCAAATTTTTCTAAGGTATTACCTTATATAGAAGAATATATGAGTGAAAATCATAGTGTGAAAATTAAGGATAAGGTCTATAAAATAAAAAATGATAAAGTAATTAAGCATAATTTAAGAACTTACTATATGCAAAATAATATGTTATCAATAATAATTAATGATGATTTTTGTAATGGTATAGAATTATCTTCAAGTAATATTAATATTAATTTTGGTGGAAACGATAAAATTCAAAGAGAAAGTGATTTTATATCTAATATGAACCGAGTTTACGGTGACCCTAATAGAGATTATGATAAGGTAGGCTTTGCATTAGGGAATACTAGAACTGAAGTTTATGGGGAAGTCAAGGGTATGAGTACTACTGTATTGTTTGTAGTAATATATTTAGGAATTGTTTTTCTAATAAGTAGCATGGCTGTTTTAGCTTTACAACAATTAAGTGAAGCAAGTGATAGTATTAATAGATATGTAGCTTTAAAGAAGCTTGGTGCAAATAAAAAGAGTATAAACAAGACTATATTTTATCAGACTTTAATTTACTTTAGTCTTCCAGTTTTATTAGCCTTTATTCATTCTATAGTTGGTATAAAGGTAACTAATGAGTTTATTACTATGTATGGTAGTACGGATATAAGTGCATCATCTTTTATAACAGCGCTTATTTTCATTGTGGTATATGGAATATATTTTTACACAACATACACTGGTTATAAAAATATTGTTAAAAACAAAATAGCATAGATATATAAAAATCTATTTAGAGCAAGATGTTGCACTGAATAGATTTTTGCTATAATTAATTAAATAAGTAATTGGGATAATATTATTAGAAATCTATGATTATTATGGGAGGAAGGTTAATTGAAAAAGATAGTTATAGTTGAGGATGATAGTATAATTAGAGAGGAGCTTCAAAGCTTTTTAAGAAGATATAACTATGAAGTTGTAGTTTCAGAGGATTTTGAAAATATAGTAGAGTTTATATTAAATGAGAAAGCTGATCTTATATTATTAGATATTAACTTGCCTATTTATGATGGTTATTACATATGTAGAGAAGTACGAAAAAAGTCAGAGGTTCCAATAATCATTGTAACTAGTAGGGACAGTGATATGGATGAATTAATGAGTATGAATTTAGGGGCCGATGATTTTGTTACAAAGCCTTATAATACAGAGATACTTTTAGCTAGAATTGGAGCATTACTAAAGAGAACTAGTGGAAATTCAACAATAAGCAGTTGTTTAACTTATAAGGAGTTTAAATTGAATTTATCTAATGCTACTGTTCTATATAAGGATGAGGAGCTAGAGTTAACTAAAAATGAGGTTAAAATTCTTTCATATTTAATAGAAAATAAGGGAGCTATAGTGTCTAGAGAAGCTCTTATAGAGCATTTATGGAAGTCGGATTATTTTGTTGATGATAGTACACTGTCTGTTAACATAACTAGGTTGCGTAAAAAATTAGAGGGTATTGGTATAATGAATGCTATAGAAACAAGAAGAGGGCTGGGTTATATAATGATATGAAAATTTTGGATTTTTTAAAGGAAAAGGCTGTATTTTTATCTTTAAATATTATTTTTTTTATTGTGGTTATGAGCAGTATGGTAGCTGTAAAAACTAGTTTAGTAATGATGTTTGTAGTTTGGTGTATATGGTTTTTGCCTTTATTTAGTTATATGATTATAGATTATATAAAATATAAAAGGTATTTTAGTAATATAGAAAATGTTTTGAAGAATCTAGATAAAAAGTATTTATTGCCTGAAGTCATAGAAGAAGAGAGTTTTTTAGTAGGTGAGAAATTTAATGAGTTATTAAGGATTTTAAGCAGAGATATGCATGAGAATGTTAAATATTATAGAGATATGCAAGAGGAGTATAGAGAATATATAGAAATGTGGGTTCATGAAATTAAAACTCCTATAGCATCATCTAAGCTTTTAATCGAGAATAATAGCAATGAAGTTACTAAGAAGATAGATACTCAAATAGATAAAATTGAAAATTATGTAGAACAGGTATTATATTATTCAAGAAGTGATGAGGTTGGTAAGGATTACATAATAAAAGAAGTTAAGCTTGGTGAATTAATAAGAAAGGTTATAAAGAGGAATCATAGGGATTTTATAAGCAAAAAGATAGTGTTGCAGTTAGATGATATTCCTGAAATTGTGTACTGTGACGCAAAATGGCTTGAATTTATATTGAATCAAATAATAGGGAATGCAATAAAGTATTCAAAAGAAAAGGAAAGTAGTATTAAAGTTGAAACTAAAGAATTCTCTAATTCTGTGGTATTAAATATAAAGGATACCGGAGTTGGAATAATAGATAGAGATGTAAATAGAGTCTTTGAAAAGGGATTCACAGGAGAAAATGGTAGAATCTTTGGAAAAAGTACTGGTATGGGATTATATTTATGCAAGAAGCTTTGTGATAAATTAGGTTTAGGATTAAAACTTGAATCCAAAGAAAATAAAGGAACAAGGGTAAGCGTAATATTTCCTAAATACAAGTTGTAGATAAAGTTGATTTAAATAAATAGTAAATATAATTTCATATTGATTAAAGTCATTTATGTATAAGAATATGATTAAAATGGCAAATTTATATTGAAGTTAATCCATGAAGGTTGTATTAAATAGATATATTTAAGGAAAAAACTATGCTGATTTTATCGTAATATTACCTTTGAAAGCCAGCATAGTTTTTAAGTATATTTATAATATAGAAAATCTATAATTAATTGAGCTTAATATATCAAAGCTTATTAGCACTAGTTGTCAGGACCGAATTCATCTTTAAAGTCGTCATAATCCATTGACCATGAACCAAATTTTATTTCATCATATCCATTTGATCTATGGAAATCTATTACTTTATATCCTAAACCATAATATGTCATGGTACCGCCATCATTACACTCTTTTGTAAGACTTGGAATATAAAAAATAGGCTTTTTATTATTTTTAGCTCTTATGAAGTCTACAGCAAAGAAAGTTGTTAATAATATTATAATAACTAATAGAATACTTAGTATGATTTTTATAGTTCTTTTAATCATAGAAATATCTCCTTTTTATCGTTAAACTTCAGCTATTTTTTTAAAATATTATTTAAAGTGCTTTATGGTATTTATTGTACAAGTCTTTTTTACATAGTCCCTTGGTTTTAGCTTTACTATTCCAAAATTGAGTTCCCATGGCTATGAATATTATTTTTGAAAGTTTAGGGTTTACTAGTTAATATTTTCATCATTTCTATAGCATGAACATTTTGATTTTCTTCAATAAAACCGCAGTTAATCACAGTGTAAATCTCTATATTTTCACTATGATGATTTTTGAGAAAATTTTCAAGCATCTGTATATATTTCGAAATTTTCTTCAGAGGTAATGTAGTTTTTTAATTCAGTATTTTTTAAATCGCTTAATATTAGCATAAGTAAACCCTACTATAAATTTAATTAATCATATCATAAATACAATGTTAGTACAATTTACCTTATACTATATAAAAAATTTAAATCTTAAAGGTGCAATTATAGTGTGGAACCATGGGGAGAATATATATGTTGTTTAGTTTTATTTTTGAAATATACTTAATTTTCAAGAAAATCAACATTATTTTTAAATAATATTGTATAATTAATAAGTAAATTAACAAATACTTTACTAAAATGGGAGAAAATAAATGAAAGACAAAGAAAAATTTTTACTGATTTATGTGATATTGATCATTCCAACTTTAATTATAGGTATGGCAACACAGAAGCCTTTTATATCTGTTAATAATTTTGCATGGATAATAGTACTTTTTAATACTGTAGTGTTTTTGGTATCTCTTAGATTATTTAAGGTTGAAAGCCAAAGTGCATTATTTTTTCTTACTTACATTTTAGTCATATTCATAATACTTATTATTGATAAGGATTATTTTTATGCAGCATATATTCAAAGCACTCCAACGTGTATATTTCCAAAGGTTGTTTTGAATATATGTATTATACTGGCAGTACCTTTCATACCAATATTTGAGGTTTTGTTTAATTTAAATATATTTTCATTGTCAGCTATTATAATACCTGCTTTCATAGGTATACTTATGACTCTTAGTAAGGTGGTTATAGAGTTTAATAGAAAAGGAAAAAAATGAGTTCTTATTTGCAATATAATTTTTAGTTACTAAGTGAGGTTGTTTCAACGGAGAAATGCCTTATTTTTTTGTCTTAATTTATTAATTTTAATATTTTGGGTATAGTCTTTAGGTTTTGGGTTATAAATTAATATTGAAGAGAAAAATTAAAATATCATATTAGTATTTAGTATAAATAAGCATAGTTTTTATATGCAAGGATGGTGAACAAATGAAAAGGAATTTTAAGAAGATTAGCAGGAATATAGCTATAATTATGATATTTACTATACTTATAACTACTTCTCAGACTATGGTTTTAAGAGGAAGCAGTGAGTCTATGCCAACTTTAGCTGTTGAAGGGAGTAATGGTATTATTCCTAAACCTTTAAGTTATAAACAAGGTAATGGAAAGTTTATACTTAAAAAGAATGCTGCTATTTATGTTAAGGGCAATAATGAAGGCGAAACAGAGAAAATTAATAGAATTGCAGAGTTTTTAAAAGAAAAATTAAAACCTGCAACTGGTTTTGAATTAAAGGTTATAAATGATGATAAAGTGCCTGTTGGAAGTATTTATTTAACTACAGTAGGTGGAGAAGAATCTATGGGTAAAGAGGGTTATAAGATTGACACTACTCCTGAGGGGATTAAGGTTATTGCTTATGATCCAGAGGGACTTTCAAGATCTGTTCAAAGTTTAAGACAGTTATTGCCTTCAGAAATTGAAAAAAATACTTTGGTTACTAATGTTGAGTGGAGTATACCTGTCTCTACAATAGAAGATAAGCCAGAGTACGGTTATAGAGGAATTATGTTAGATGTTGCAAGACACTTTTTTACTGTAGACGAGGTAAAGCGTCAAATTGATCTTGCAGCTCAATATAAGATAAATAGATTTCATTTACATCTTAGTGATGACCAAGGATGGCGTCTAGAAATAAAGAAATATCCTGATTTAACTAAAATAGGTGGAAGTACTGAGGTTGGTGGTGGTCCTGGTGGCTATTACACTCAAGAGGAATTTAAGGATTTAGTTAAATATGCAGCGCAAAGGTATGTTGAAATAATTCCAGAGTTTGATATGCCAGGTCATAGTAATGCTGCTTTGGCATCCTATGGTTTCTTAAATGAAAATGGTGAAAAAAAGCCTTTATATACTGGAACTAAGGTAGGTTTTAGCTCTTTTATGACTCATAACGATAAAACCTATGAATTTATTGAGGATGTAATTAAGGAAGTATCAGCAATATCACCTTCTAAATATATTCATATTGGAGGAGATGAAGCAGATAGTACTAAAAAGGATGATTATGATTACTTTGTAGGTAAAGTATCTGGTATTGTTCAGAAGTATGGAAAAACTCCAATTGGCTGGGACCCTATTGATACGGCACCTCAAATAAACTCTAGTGTTGTTCTTCAAAACTGGAAGGATTCTAATGAAGCTGCTAGAAAGAAAAATATGAAGATGGTTATATCTATTGCAAAAAAAGCTTACTTAGATATGAAGTATGATGAAAGTACACCTTATGGATTAGATTGGGCTGGTTATATTCCAGTTGAAACTGCTTATAATTGGGACCCTACAGATTTTGCACCTAAGGAGTTAGTTTTAGGAATCGAAGCACCTTTATGGACAGAAACTATATCAAAGGTAGAAGAAATGGATTATATGATATATCCAAGATTACCTGGTTATGCTGAAATTGGCTGGACTCCTAAAGAAAGCAGAGATTGGAATGAATATAAGCTTAGACTTAAAAAACAAGGATCAAGAATGAATTACGAAGGCATCAATTATTATAAAGATAGCAGCATTTGGGGAGATAATAAATAATTAAGATTTTAATATACATATTATAATAAAGCATTTTTTATTATAAGATCTAACTTTACTTATAAAATAAGTGTATATAAATACAAAGGTAGAAAATTAAATTGGAGACTATATAAGTTTAAATTAGGAGCTATATAATAATAAACTCTATTTTAATTTATATATAAATTTTTTATTAAGCCAATAACTAATAAATGTTGTTGGCTTAATTTTTTCTTATTGATGGAAATTTTAATGAAGCCTTGTTACTTGTAGGGGTGGAGATTAATAAGTAAAATATAATTAAGATATATTATATAGAAAGGATTAAGTAGTTAGATTTTCTTATGAAACTTTATAATATACATTCTAATGAAGAGCCTTCATTCTTTTTAAAACATAAGTTTTTTATGGAATAGATTCAAGGAGTAATATAAATGCAGAAGATTAATTAGAATTTATATATTAGAGTTGATTAATAAACACATAAGGGGAATTTTAACTTAAGGGTAAACTATGAAAAAGAATTTAAATGACTATAAAGATAAAATAAAAAAACTTCCTATTAAAGATAAGTACACAAAGAAAGAATTACTTATAGATGATTTTTTAGTAGATAAGGAAGGTAATGTAGAAATATATTATGCTCCTCATAATGAATATTTGAATCCTAAGGCTAAGATTTTCATTATAGGTATAACTCCAGGATTTCAACAAATGAGTACTGCTATTGGAGTTGCAAGAAAAGAGTTAGAATCGAACTCTAAAATAGAGGATATTCAATATAAGTGCAAAGCAGCAGCTAGATTTAGTGGAACTCTTAGAAAAAATATAATATCTATGCTAGATGATATAAAATTAAATGAGGCTTTAAAAATAGAAAGCTGTAGTGAGGTATTTGAAGATAAGGATTATTTATTACATACAGTATCTCTTATTCCATATTCTGTTTTTGTAAAACAACAAAATTACTCTGGACATACACCTAAGCTCATAAAAAGCGACTTTTTAATGCAATATGTTTATGAGAATTTTATAGAAGAATTTAAAAAATTAGAGTATGCAGAAGAGGTTTTACTAGTACCTCTAGGAAGAGCAGTTGAAGAAGTGCTACTAAAACTTGCTGAGGAAAAAATAATAAATGAAAAACAGATTCTTATAGGATTTCCTCACCCATCAGGAGCAAATGTAAATAGAATACCTCAACTTAAGGAAAATAAGGAGAGTATGATAAAAGCCATTGAAGGATGGAGTAAAGAAAAGATATAAAGTAGATTTTTAGGAGGATAATTATATTCTTATAAAAATATTATTAAAACAATCCCTTAAATTTTAATTTAAGGGATTGTTTTAATTTAGTTACTATAATATTCTTAACGTATAACTATGATATATTAATTTAGAGAGGAATGTTTATATATGATAGATTTTAATAAAATTAAGGGTAGCTATATAAGTTTAGATGAACTTATAAAAGCCATGAAAAATGAGGATTATATAGAGATATATGAGAACATATGTGATTTCCTTGATAATGGTAAAATTATTTCAGTAAAGGCTAGTCCTTTAAATGGAAAAAAGCCTGCTTTACATACTAAATATAAAGTTATAAGGACAGAAAAGGATAATAGTGAGTTACTGTATGAAATTAATTATAGCTTATGTATAGAATTTGATACGTCATATTATAAGACGCATTTAGATAAGTATGAGGATAATAGAAAAGAAATTAAGTTATTAAATGATTTTTTTATAAGAAAAAAGCATCTTCTAAGTGATACTATCTCTATGAATGAGAGAGCCTTTCAAATATGGGGACAAGAAAAGTTCTTACAAAAGGGTTCTGGAAAAACTATCTTAAAAAATTTAGGCTTGAAAGAAGAGGATTTGAATTATTATGATACCTCTGAACCATTAGCATACTATTCTGTTTCAAAGGAAGTTCCACAAAAAATTTTAATTATTGAAAATAAAGATACCTATTATACTTTTAGAAAGCATTTAATTAACAAAAATTCAACTCTTTTAAATGAAGATATTAAGACTGTTATATATGGTAAGGGAAAAAACATAAATAAAACTTTTAAGGATTTTGAGATTTCCGCTGAAGAACATGTTTTTAATAAAGAAAATTTAGTATTGTATTTAGGTGATATTGATTGTGAGGGTATAGTTATATATGAAAGTTTTTATAAGTATTTTAGTGCAAGATATAAAGTTGCTCCCTTTGTAGAGGGATATTTAAAGATGATTGATAAGGCAGAGGAATTAGAAGTACCTTTACCTGTAACTAAGGTAGGGCAAAATAGAAATATTTCTAATATCTTTTTTGAAAATTTTACTTGTAATGATAAAGATAGAATTTTAAAGATTTTAGAAAGGGATGAGTATATCCCTCAAGAGATATTAAATATTAGGGATTTGTAGGAGGAGTAATGTATTTAGATTTTTTAGATTCATATCACATAAGGATGAAGAAGATAGGTGCTTATTCTATACTTTTTAGAAACAGCATAAGAAAAGATAGGTGGAAAAAGTATGGTTTTGAAGAATATGACCAGGATAATATGCTTTTTTCAGTATTACTTTATATAATGGAACAATCATTGAAGGAAGAAATATGTACATTAGATAATATAGCTAGTTTTATAGATGATATTAATTCTATGTACTATGGTAAAGCTATTATTTATGAGGAATGTAAGGAGCTTGGGGACTTTATAATTAACAATGTCTTATGCAATGAAGGAAAGCCTATGTATTTTGAAGCTTTTAATTATAATGATTCTAAATATGAGTCTATTAATATAAGCTTTGTTAGAAACTCTATAGAGTATGTTGATGGGGTAAAAAGGGTCTCTTACAAATTAACAGATAATGGTTATTCCTTGCTGTTATCAACTTTAGAGCTAGAAGAGAACTTAAGATTTACAGTAAATGAAATAATTTTTAGAGAGCATTTAAAAAAAGCTGATTATGGAAAGGCTGTAGATGATATAAAAGATATTTTTAAGGATTTCAGAAAAAGGGTTCAGAAAATTGAGTCAGATATTTTAAGAATTAGAGAGAATCCCTTAAGTTACTCCATAGAAGAGTACAAGAAAATCACAGAGGGTAATGTTGAACTTCTAGATTCAAGTAAAAAGAAGTACATAGCACATAGGGAGCATGTAGATGAGAAGATAAAGGAATTCAATGAAAAGAACATAAATATAGAGGAGCTAAATAAAGAAGAAGAAGCTAATTTAGAAAAGTTGAAAATTATATATGATTATTTAAGTAGAACTATTGATGAGGATCAAAGGATTTTAAGATCTCATTTTAGCTTGAAGGAAGTATATTCTAGGGAGCTTGAGAATATGTCCAAGATGTCTTTAATTGAAAGGTTTAACTTAAAAAAAGAGGTATACGATAAGATACTTAATGATTTAAATAAAATAGAAAATATTGATATTTTATTAAGACCTTTGTTTGTAAATGAACCTGAAAAAATTTACAACTTAAATAAGGCTTTAGTTTATGAAATGGGCAAGAAGGGGAAGTGCGGCGATGATAATGAGATAATATCCTTTGATGAAGATGAATTTGCTCTGGATGAAGAAAAAAGAAAACAGGACAAGCTTGCTAAATATAAAGGTGTAATCAATGTTATATTGGAATTAGCCTTAGAGAAGGATAGCATTTCTTTAGGAGAGATAAAAGAGCTTTTAGATGAAAGTAATGAATTAATGAGTAGGCTTATACCTAATGTTCAAATCTTTAGAGAAGTAGTTATAGAAATGCTTAAAAATAAAATGATTTCAGTAGAAGAAATTAGAAAAGAAAGAAAAAACACTATTGAAAATGATGAAATAGCTTTTCAGCTTAATAGATGCATTTTAGATGTAATAGAGGAAAATAGTGTGTTAAGTAAAATCGAGTTTATAAATGTAGAAAAGATAGAAAATAGTGAAGATATAAAGCTTAAGGACTTAAAGGACGAAAATGGGGAATATAAGAACTTTATATGTTCTAATATTTTATTTGAAATTAAAATATAAAACAATGAGCTAAATACTGAAAAAATAAGAGGGAAGAAAGGAGGACTTAGTGAGAGGTTTCTATTGATAATATATTTTCTCACTAAATATAAGTTATGAGATATTCTTATGATGAAATAAATCTAAGTAATAGAATTTTTTATTATCTTTTAAAAAACGGATCTTTGGATGATTCACAAGAGGATTTATATAAAGCTTACTCGGATAATGAGAGCATAACCTACTTAGTTAAGGGTCTAGGAGAAGCAGCTGAGTGTGAGATTAATAAATATGGTGGAGTGGTGTATGTAATGCCTAAGGAGGAAAATGATTTTTTAGGTTACTCTAAAAATGACCTAAAGAAGGAGTTATGTAAATCTAATGCTAATGATAAGGATTATTATTTATCACAATTTATTATCTTAACTCTTCTTGTAAACTTTTATGGTTCTCAAGGCATATCTAGTAACTCTAGAGATTATATGAGGGTTGGAGAACTTTTAAATATTATAAGTGATAGACTTAATGAAGGGATAAGTAAGGCGGAAGAGGATACGGCAGGTATTAATTATAGTGACTTATTAGAGAGGTATGAGGCTCTAAGAAGCTCAGAGAAGAAAAGTAGCTCTAAAACAACTAAGGAAGGCTTTGTAAATACAATTTTGGGGTTTTTAGAGAAGCAGGGGTTAATTGATTATATTAAGGCTGATGAGACTATAAAAACCACTGGAAAACTAAATAGTTTTATGGATTGGAACTTATTAAATAAAAATAATTATAATAGGGTACTTAAGGCTTTAGGGGAGAATATAGATGAGTAAAATTAATAAGATTAGAATAATCAATTTAAATTACAATAATAACAATATAAAAGTTGATGATTTGGATTTCTTTTTAGATAGTGAAGATACTATGTTTAATTTGCGTAATGGGGGAGGAAAGTCAGTACTTGTGCAAATGATAATGGCGCCTTTAGTCCATAAAAAATATAGAACCTTAAAAGAGAGAAAGTTTGACAGCTATTTTACTCAAAGTTCCCCTACGTATATACTTATAGAATGGAAACTAGATGATAATGCTACATATGTTTTAACGGGAATGATGGTTAAGAAAAGGGACAGGGGCATTGATGATGATTTAAAGGAAAGCTTGGATATAATTAATTTTATATATGAATATAAGGGGAAAAATAATTATGATATAGATAATATTCCTATTATAGAAAAAGTTGATGGTAAAAAGAGAATAAAGAGTTTTGCTAACACTAAAAAGCTTTTTGATGATATTAAGAGGAGTTTTGGAAGTGCATTTTCTCATTATGATATGAATAACTCTTCAACTTCAAAGGTGTATTTTGATAAATTGCTTACTTATGATATAAACTATAAAGAGTGGGAAGAGATAATACATAAGATTAATTTGAAAGAATCTGGGTTATCAGAGTTATTTTCTAAATCTAAGAATAATGAGGGATTATTAAAGTACTGGTTCTTACCCACAGTTGAAGAAAAGCTTAATAAGGGCGAAGATAGAATAAAAAATTTTAGAAGCATAATAAACAGTTACATAAATCAATATAAGGAAAATGAAAGTAAGATTGAGCAAAAGCAAGTTATAGAATTGTTTAATAATATTTCAGAAGATATCGAAGTGAAGCTTAAAGAAGTAATTGATACAAGGAATAAAAAGGATGCTTTAGAAAATGAAATAGCTAATATAAGGGGTTATTTAGATAAAGAGGAAGCACAAAGAAACGAGCAAGAAGAAAAGCTAGATGAGACTATATATGAACTTCAAGGGTATCTTAATGAAATAAAATATGAAGAAATATCTCTGGAGCTTTATAAAAAGGAGAAAAAAAAATATTTAGTAAGTGAAGAATTAAATAAACTTAATGAAGAAAAAAACGTAGAGGAAAAAAATTTAGAATCATTGAATAGGGAAAAGTCCATTTTAGAATGTTCAAAGATTTATGCTGATTATACAAATATAGAATGTGAGCTTCAAGAGTTTGAAAGCAAAAGAGAAATAGCTTTAAATACAATGGAGGATAGTAAATCTAACATAAATAATATAGGTTTTTCAATAAAATCTATTATTGAAGAAGAAATAGGTAGAGAAAAACCTAAGAAGTTAGAAAAAGAGAATCAGTGTAAGTGTATAAAGGAAAAAATAAGAACCATAAAAGAAAAATTAGAAAAGAATAATAAATATCTTCAGGAATTAAGGGAATGCATTGGAGGACTTAACTCTGACGTACAGAGCTTTGATAAGGAAGAAAATAGATTTAACTCTACTTATAATGAAGAGTTAAGTAGAAATATAGAGGGGTTCTATCAAGGACATATAATTCAAACTCTAGAAAAAAATATTTTTAATTCTAAGAACCAATATGAGGATAAGTATAAAAGTATTAATGAAAATTTAAATAATAAAATAGAAGATAAAAAACTTAAGGAAAGTAAGAAAGAAAATGTAATAAAAAGTTTAACTAGCAATGAAGGAGTACTAAAAGAAAGGGAAAAATCTCTAAGGGATATTGAGCTAGAAATTGAAAATAGAAAATCTATCCTTAAGTATGTGGACTTAGATGAAAAACATATATTTAATAGTATTAAGATAATAGATGCCTTTGAAGATAAAATTAAGTTATTGAAAATTAAGGAAAAGGATGTTAATAAGAAGGTAGATTCTCTAGAGGAGGAGATAAAAAGATTACAAACAGGAAAACTTCTAGAGCTACCAAGGGAGATAGAGAATGAACTTATTAATAGAGGTATAAATCCAGTTTATGGTATGGAATGGCTTAAGAGAAATGGGTATTCAGAAGAGAAAAACTTAGAGATGATAAATAAGAATCCATTTATACCATATGCTTTGATTATGGACTCAAAGGAACTAGAGCTGTTAAGTAGAGAGCCTTTGAGCACATTTACATCTACACCAATTTTAATTATAAAAAGAGAAAATCTTACTAGAGAATTAGAAATTCATAGTGAAGGAATAGTTAATTTAGAAGTAGTAGAATTTTTAGTTTCTTTTAATAAAAAGCTGTTAAATGAAGAGGAGTTAAAACTTTTAATAGATAAGAAAAGTAAGGAACTGAAAGAGCTGAAAGCTGAAGCAGAAAGATTTACTAGTAATATAAAGCTTTTAGTAGAGAAAGAGGCTGAAATAGCAATATCTAAATTAACTAAGGAAGGTTACGAAGGGATATTAAAAGAAATAGATGAATTAAAAAATCAGTGTGAAAACTTGAATAGTGAATTAAGTATACTTATAAAAAGTATTAAGGATATTGAGGAGAATCTAAGGAAGCTTGAAGATGAGAGACGTGAGTTAAAAACTAATATTGATAATATTTCAAGAAAAGAGAAGGACTTTAATAATTTTAAAGAGGAGTATTCTCAGTATGTCAAGAGTAAGGAAAAACTTAAAGAGAAGGATGAACTTAAACAGGTAATTGAAAGAACAGAAATTGATTTAAAAAGAAATGAGAAAGAGGAAAAAGAAACTCTAAGGTATGCTGAGGAGGGAGTCAATTCTTCAAATAAGGTTATAGAAGGTTTAGAGAAGGAAAGAATAGATTATTTAAGATATGATAAAGGAAGCTTTATGAAGAAAGATAAGGCAGATTTAATAGCTAGGTATAAAGCCTTGAACAGTACCTTACATGAGAATATTAAAGAAATAGATGAAAAGATAAAGGAGCTTAATAAAAGATATAGCGATAAAACAGGAGAACTTAAGTATTATTCAGAAAAGTTGAATCTTATAGATGAAGATTATATTTGTATTAAATACACAACTGAAAAAATGAAAGAAGTCGATAATTTAATAGAGAATCAAAATAAACTTCTTTATAAAAATAACTCTGATGTTATTAAGTGCACAGGTAAATTAAATAAAATTGAAGCCGAGATTGATCAAGTATATAAGGAACTTAAAAAGGAATGTAAAAGAGAAGCACCTAAATCTAGGGAGGATATTGTTGAAAAGGATTATGAACAAGAATATTCTCGAATTGAAATAGATATAAAGGATATAAGAAAAGAAAAAGATATAAACTCTAATATTATAAAGAAGATTGGTGAAGCAATATCTACACTTAAAGAGTATAGTGATTTTACAATTAAAGAAGAAGTTTCTATAAATTTAGATATTAAAACGCTAAGTGATGATATTGGAATTAAAAGACGTGACTTAAGAAATTTAGCGGATAAAGAAAGAAGTGAATTAAATACTTTAGAAAATGAAATAACAAGAAAGCTATTGAATAATAAGGTATTTATGGATAATCAGCATTTTAAAGATCCTGTTGAGACTATTTTTAAACTAGCTTCTATACCAAGACAGTTATTAGAGCAGCTTAAGGTGTTTAAAGATGCTTTTAAAAAGCAAATGGATAAGTTAGCTCAAGATATTAATCTTATAAAGAAGGAAGAAGAAAAAATATTAGAAAACATACTTGAATATATTAAGGAAGTTAATGAAAATTTAGGAAATATAGATAACAATTCTAGTATTTATATAAAAAATAGAAGCTTTAAAATGCTTAATATAATTGTTCCTAAATGGGATGAAAATCAAGAGATTTATAAAATGAAGTTAAAGGAATATATTCATCAATTGAGAGAGCAAGCAATGATGCAATTAAGAAAAAATGAGAGCATTGAAGATCTTATAAGTAGTAGAATAAGCAACTATAATTTATTTAATGAAGTTGTATCAGTTAGTAGCGTAAATATTAAGCTATATAAGATAGAAGAAGATAGACAAAGACAAATAAGCTGGAATGAAGTAGCCACTAATTCAGGAGGAGAGGGATTCCTTTCAGCCTTTGTAATTTTATCAAGTTTACTTTCCTATATAAGAAAGGATAGTAATGATATATTCAATAGAATGGAAAGTGGTAAAGTATTGGTTATGGATAACCCATTTGCTCAAACAAGTTCAGAACATTTATTAAAGCCACTAATGGAAATAGCTAAGAAAAGCAATACTCAATTAATTTGTTTTACAGCTTTAGGTGACGATGCTATTTATAATAGATTTGAAAATATTTATGTATTAAATACTAGGCAATCAATCTTAGGTCATGGAATTAAATACATGACAAGTAAACATGTAAAAGGAAAAGAAGAAGAGGAAAATAATGAAGAAATTATGGTAGCCTCTAGATTCAAGATTGAAGAGCAGATTAAATTATTTTAATGAATAAACTCCGATAAGGGTAAAAAATATTTTACCTTACCGGAGTTTCCTAATTTTCGTAGGATTTAAATGGTTCGTCTTTATCTGGATAAGTATCAGGTTTAATATATAAACCCATTTGTTTTTTTTCATGATTAAGCTCAATAAAAAGAGATATCATTAAAAGTAATATAACAACTGAAAAAGGCAATGCAATAATAATTAGTACATTTTGTAATGCATCTAATCCTCCAGCTATTAATAAAACTATAGAAATTAATGATACAAGCATACCCCAGGTAACTTTTGTTTTATTCTTAGGATTTAATGTGCCATCTTCTGAGAGCATTCCTAAAACAAATGTAGCCGAGTCTGCTGAAGTAATAAAAAATGAAAAAATAAGTATAAGTGCTATAATTGATAGAAAAGCACCAAAATTATAATAATTAAACGTTGCAAATAGTGTTTCTTCAACAGAAAAGATTCTTAAATCGATTCCAGAACTTTGAATATTTGTTGACATGCTACCAAAAACAGTAAACCATAAAAAACTAAAAAGTGATGGAATAAGTAAAACGTTTATAAGAAATTCTCGTATAGTTCTTCCTTTTGAAATTCGAGCAATAAAAACTCCTACAAATGGAGACCAAGAAAGCCACCAAGCCCAATATAGTAAAGTCCATTTCTCTATCCAATTATGTTGGGTTATATTAAAAGGTGCAGTTGAAAAACTCATTTGAATAAAGTCTTGAAGATAATTACCTAGTGAGTTTACAAAGGTATTTAGAATTAGTGTTGTTGGACCGATTAAAATTGCTATAGCACAGAGACCTACAGCTAAAATTAGGTTTATATTTGATAATATTTTAACACCTTTTCCAATACCACTAAGAGCAGAGGCTATAAAAAGAGCTGTAGTTATAGCAATGATAATCATCTGTACATATATATTTTTAGGTATATCAAATAGATAAGTTAAACCACCATTTATTTGAATAGCTCCAAACCCTAAAGTAGTTGCAACACCTATAACAGTAGAGAAAATAGTTATGCTATCAATTGTAGTACCTACTATACCATCAGTCTTATTTCCAAATAGAGGTTTTAAAGTTACAGATATTAGAGATTTCTCTTTTTTTCTAAATTTGAAGTAAGCAAGAGCTAATCCTACAATACCATATATAGACCAAGCGTGAATTCCCCAATGGAAAAAGGTATATTTAAATGCTTCTGCAAGTGCAAAATCTGTTTCGGCATTCATTGATGGAGTTGAAATAGCATAATGTGATAATGGTTCTGCTGCACCCCAAAATATTAAACCAATACCCATACCCGCGGAAAAAAGCATAGCTAGCCACGAAATTTTAGAGTGTTCGGGTTTTGAATCAGGATCACCAAGGCGTATTTGACCTATAGGACTAAAAATTAAGAATAAACATAAAAAAACTATTAAGGTTACTAATAATAAATAGTACCACCCTAAATTTGTACCAATTATCTCTCTTATTTCGTTAGTAGTGTTTAGAAAAATATTAGGGAAAAGTAATGCAAAAGATACAGTAATGCTAACTAATATTAATGATAGCCAAAATACTTTTGTTAATTTGTTTTTCAAAGAAAACCTCTCCTTTTGATATTTTTGTGAAATCAAAAACTTTAATAGTTATATAGTATACAACTTCCTATTTTTTATGCTATAAGATTCAAGTAATAAAGTTAATATAAGTTTCAATTAACAATCTATATTTTGAATTTGAACTAGGTTTATTTAATAAGAGTTAATTCTAAATATGATGAATACTTATTATTTAAGGGGGAGTGCTTACTAATAATAAGTAAAAATATTAATACATATATTCTACTAAAGAATAGTCGTTCTATTTAGATATAAGGTTCATTATAGAATAAATTTAATAATTAATATAAATGTAGAATATTAATTATAACCTATATATAAGTTATTTAAGGTGGTTGTTTTTATAGGATTTAATGAAAATGTTGTTTATAATTATTCTTTATTCGTAACATAAATAAAGAATGAAGAAAATAAGGTCAAATAAAACACATAATAAAGTTTGAAAAACTTCTATGATCTTTAAGCTTTGATTAAGAATAATTAAAGTTAATGTTATAATTAATATAGGTTGATTATATAAGGTATAATTAATTTTTATACGGAGACTTAGATTCACTTAATAATGAATATAGTCTTTTAATAAGATAAAAGATTTATTAGAATGTGTATAATGGAATTGATAGATTTTACAAATAAATTAGGAGAAAAGACTATGCAATTATCAAAATTTACGGATTATTCCTTTAGAACTTTAATATATTTAGCAAAGAATGTACATAAGAATTGTACAGTGGATGAATTAGCAAAGGAACTAGATATATCAAAGGATCATTTGAAAAAGGTGGTACATAAATTAGCTAAAACAGATTATATCATTTCAACTAAGGGTAGAAATGGTGGATTAAAGTTAGGTTTAGATTCGGGGAAGATAAATTTAGGCGAAGTTCTAAAGTTAACTGAGGAAAACTTAAATTTAGTTGAATGTATGAATGAATCTGATTCTTGTCCACTTATGAAGGATGGATGTAAGTTAAAAGGTCTTATATCAAAGTCTTTAAAGGTATTTATAAAGGAAATGGAACAGTATACCTTAGAGGATATTTTGTAGCTTAGAAATAATATAGTAGAATATTAAAAACAAGGCTAGTAATAGTCAGTTTAATTTGAAGTAGAGATATTATTTTTTAAAAATATATAATAAAGTGTAATAAATCATAAAGAGTTTTAATATAAATAAATTAAATATAAACAATAAAAATATAGCAAAACCCTAAGAAGATATAAGTTTAAAACTTAGATTTTCTTAGGGTATTTTTTTATGGATGAAGTAATTAAAGTATAGAAGATAATAGAATAATAAACTTAGGTCTTCATTATGCATTAAGTGCTTTTCAAAAGTCTAATTATAATATATAAGCTTTAATTAATATTCTACATTTATATTAATTATTAAATTTATTCTATAATGAACCTTCTATCTAAAAATAATGAAGATTTTTTATTAGAATATATATACTTATTTTTAACTTAAGTTTTCTTTTATAAGCTTCATAAAGTTATCTGGAGTTGTTATTTTAACCTTTGGATTTTCATTTAATTTATTTATAACATCATTTATATTATCCATGTTATTACTCCAGACATGAACATAAACAAAGGTATATGTATTAGGGTCATTTAATTTTGTATGACCTTCATTAATTCTGTTATTTATATTAGAGATAAGATTAGCCTCATCCTCTAAGCCTCCCCAAAGTAAATCTCTACAAGAAACTATTGGTTTATTATTAGACCACCTTATTTCACCATTGTAAGTATTATGCTTATAATAGTTAAGATAAAATAGTCCATTTATATTAGATTGACAGGTGTATTTATCCCAAAGCTTATTATCATAAAAGGATTCATCATCTAAGATTAGTACATACTTCTGATCTACTTTTTCCATATAGTTATTTAATCTTTTAGTATAGGAGTCTAGTTTACTAAAGGGAAATTTGCTAGGATACATATACCCATTTCCAGAGGGGGCAACTACAAAGTTGTCGGTGAAATCTCTGCTAATAGGACTCTTGTAATATCTTTCAAAGACTGTAGGAGCTAAATAATAAAGCGAAGGATTTAAGGACCATCCTAAATTAAACTTACCTCTGTAAGGTGAGCCAAACCAATTTTTATTATTATAGTTACTTCCAAGTAGCCATTGCTGATTATCCCCATCTGACATAATGAAGGTAATATAATGATATCCATCTTCATCCTTAATGGAGGGTGAAGTTTGCTGTTTTTGAGGCGTTGATGGAAAGGCGCTTAAGGTGGAAAGATTATATGACCAATCAGCTGCAACCATATCCACTCCATATTTAGAGCAAAGAGATACATTTTCATGTTCATCTGGTCCCCAACCTAAAACAACTCCATTTTCATTCATGGAACTAAAAATTTTATCTCTTAAGTCATGGTTATTGACTTCATTTTCATAAAAAACTAAGGATTTAGATAAAAGAGCATAATCTCTTAAGGGCGTAGTTTTATCAGGAGATAACTCTATTACTGTAGAATGATTTAAGCCAGAGTTCCAAAGTGTATCATAAGCCCAAGATTTATCTGTGAATTTACAATCCTTAATTAAATTAGTTATGCCATGAGACTTAACAGTGTCTTCTATAGAGCCTTCAATAACAATTGCATCATTTAATCCAGCAAGACTACAAGCATTGTTAATTGAACATGGATTTCCAGTATCATAAAGAATATATCCCTTAATATCTCCTCTGAATTTCTTCAAGAGTTTCCAAGGGTTAGTGATAATTTCATATTTGATTTTGTGATGATATTTTAAATCCTTTAACCAAACTTCATAATCAGGCTCATTAGAAGGAAGAATATAAATTTGTTTTTTACTCTTATTTGAAATAATTCCTTGTAGCGTAGCTATCATAACCTGCTCTGCTTTAGTCATGTCCTTTTCACTGATTACATAAAGTCTTTTAGGGATTATAGAATTTTTTATATAACCATTATTAGAATCTGGATTTGAAGAAGTAGCGTTAATATTATTTGTAGCATGGTCATAAAATGAATCTGCAAAACATGGGGTAAAGCTAAAAATATAAATTATTATTAGTGATAAGATAAAAAATTGCTTCTTAAAGCTTTTCATTAATAAAATCCTCCTGTAGATATGTTATAAATCTTATATGTATTTCAATAATGAATATTTATCATATTTAGAATTAATTATTATTAAATAAAGTTAACTCTAAATTAAAGTGTAGATCGTTAATTGAAGCTTATATATTTAAAGAAAGAACCCTTAATATGGTACAATTAAATTTAATTACTGAATAAATTAGAATATATATATATATATATATATAAATCCCACTAATGTAAGTAAGTTATTCTAATTTCTATAAAATAAGAAGAACATTGAATAAAAGTGTATATAACTATAAAAAATATATAAATAGAATGGAAATAACATTATGTAATATTAAGTAAAATAAAAAAGAGATATTGTATAAAAGCATATATACAATATCCCTTAAGGATGTAATTATTAAGTTGTTAAGGTAAATCCGTATATGTAACTTTATTTCTACCAGATTCCTTTGATTTATATAAATTATTATCTGCCAATTTAAATATATCATTTGTTTGCTTTGAGTGAGCAACACCTAAGCTAATAGTCACAGAAATATTGTTGTCTAAGGGCATATGCTCTATTTCAAACCTTAAAACTTCAGCAATTTTAACCACTTCATCTAGGGTTCTATCCCTACATAAGACACAAAATTCTTCTCCGCCGTATCTAAAGACATCTTCATTTTTACTTAGCTTAGTTTTTATCTTAGAAGAAAGTTCTTTTAATACAATATCTCCAAAGTCATGACCAAAGTCATCATTAATTGCTTTGAAGTGATCTATATCTATAATTAGTAGACCTAAATTTTTAATTGTAGATATAGATTTTTTGTAATCTAAATTAAATTTTCGCCTATTATATATTTGAGTTAATTCATCTATTTCAGTTTGGATTTTAGAGTTTCTTGCGTATACAGAAACTATTACTAAAATAATGGATAAAGCTAGTATGATAAAGATAAACTTTATAACAACTTTTAATTGAGTTTCTTTAGAATCCATAACATCAAACTTTGCTTCACAGGAGTTTATAATAAAATCTACAAATATGTGATTCTTATTGTTAATCATGTTATTAAGTTCTTTTAGCATTTCAGTTTCGAAAAGTTTAATTTCATCTATTGAGTCTTCCGTTGAAGAAATCTGTAATACTCTCAATATAGAATTCATATAAGTACGTTTTGTTTCGTTGCTACCTTCAAGGTCGCATAATTCAAAAAGCTCTTTAGAGGACTCGATTCCCTTGCTTATATAACCTTCAGATATTTGAATCTGAGATATAAGAGACAAATATGGTATTTGAAGATTAAAAGCTAAGTTTATATCATTAAATACAGGATTGTTTTCAATTTCATGGATACCTTTTTCAATATCTGCTAATATAGATTTAGCCTCCGATACTTTCCCTTCATAAAAAAGAGATCTAGCCTTTGATAAAGATAAAGATAATAAATCCATTTGATGAAATCTACGTTTAGGATTAGTGTAATTAAGTGCAACTTCAATAGTTTCTAGAGCTTCCTTGGTTCTATAAGTTTTAGAATAAAGTTCTGCAAGATTTATATTAGCATATAAATTAACAGCATTCCTATCATTTTCATTATCAAACTGCAAGGATAATGCATGCTTTATTGAATCTTCAGCTATATCATAAGCTCCTAAATCTGAAAATACATTAGATAAATCAATTAATACAGAAGCACAAGTCATATTATCCCCTAATTTTTTAGAGAGATAAATGGTTTCTATTGCATACTCTAGTCCATTAATATAATCAAAGTTTATTAAATAAGTAGTACTTATCATTTTTAATACTGTAAGTTGCTGATTTTTACTTAAAAATCGTCTTTCATTTAAAAGGTTGGTTAAATTCTTTATTGTTTGATCTCTTGATTCTTTAGTATCTATTTTCAGAGAAGTTATATTTTTCTCAATAAGTTTAGAATTTTTAATCAATATTCCTGTAAAAGAAAACGCACTAACAATAAAAGAAAGAAAAATCACGATAAATATAAATGTTTTTACGCTAAACTTATATTTTTCCATATAGTTTTTATTTATTTCCTTTCATAGTTTAATATAAAAATATATATTTAAGCATAACTTATTTCCAATGGAAATGAATAATTATTAAAGGAAAATATTATTTTTTCTATATAAAAGTGAGGTTAAATCGGTTTAATTCCATGAGGAAATTTGAAATGTTGAAAATAATACCTAAAGTTATACCTTAAATATAATTACATTATTTCTTTCATAATAATGCACTTAGAAGTTAATTATATATTAAATATTAATGCTTGTCTAACAATTTACATAATATTTTATCGATTATTCAAAATAGTGCATAAACTCTAGGATTTGCTACTAAATTTAACTTTAAATAAGGAGAAATAAAAAAGTGTGAAATACAAAATAAGTTGACTATGGTAAAAAATATAGCAATATAAAATTGACTTAAATTAGTCAGTTTTTGAAAAGAGTAGAGGAAGAAAATCTTCTTCAAGTAAACATAATCACGAAAACTATGTATATTGTTTTATTTCAGATGGTAATAGAGCTGGTATTAGGTATTCCAGTAGGAAATGTATTTTTAAATATGTATGTAAAGGTTGCATCTACTTCAAATTTTCAATATAAAGCACATTTAACTATGGCATCTTTAATAATTTCCTTAGGAGTTACCATAGGATGTTCTTTAATTATAAATATGATAGTTTGTAGAAAGGTGAGAAAAATAGATATGGTAGAGGCATTAAAATCCGTGGAATAAAAATAATATTGACAAAATATTTAAAGTTACTATATTATAGTATCATGATAGATTTTAATATAAAGTGAGGGAATTTTGTGAGTGTTTAGTATCTAAAATAGGTAATTTAATATTAGTTCTAAAAAATGGGGGTTTTATACCTTTATTTCTTATGGAATTAATTGTTTGTAATTAAAACTATTTAAGATACAAGTCCACGAATTTGCTTCCTAAAGGTAATAGTATTACCTTTATTAGTGTCGAACTTTAAGCTGTGGGATTATGTGTCCACAGCTTTTTATTTTTGTAGAAATAAGATCTATCAGGATTCGGTGACTTGTAATGTAATAAAATTAAAGGTGGTATAAGGAAATGAACAAAACTACATTAGAGAAGTTACATTACTATGAATTAAAGGAAATAGTAAAGTTATATTGTGTTAGTGGATTAGGCAAGAGATTAATTGATAAATTAGAACCAAGTTCAAATATAAGAGTTGTTAATAAGAGATTAGATGAAACTTCAGAGGCAAGAAAGCTTTTAGATGCTTCTTATGTTATACCCTTAGAAGGGATATTTAATGTTAATCCACTTATTGAAAAGATTGAAAAGGGAGCTTCTTTAGAACCAGCAGATTTAACTATGATGTCAAACTTTTTAAGGGGATGCAGAAAGGTTAAGGGTTTCATGAAGGATAAGGAGTATTATGCACCTAACTTAAATATCTATAGTGAAAATATTTCGGACCTTAGCTACATTGAGGAAGAAATAAATTTATCAATAAGAGGGTCTATAGTGGATTCTAATGCAAGTAAAGAGCTTAAGAAAATAAGAAGGCATATTGATATATGTGAAGATAAGATAAAAGAAAAGTTAGATAAATTCCTTAAAAGTGCTGGAAATAAGGAGTATATTCAAGAATTTTTCATAAGCAAGCGTAATGAAAAGTACACTATACCAATTAAATCAGAGTATAAGAATAAGGTACAAGGAAGCATTATAGAGACATCCTCAAAGGGGACTACTGTTTTCATGGAGCCTAGTGTAATATCTCGATATACAACAGAACTTAGCATATTAAAAGCTGAGGAAAGTGTTGAGGAATATAGGATATTAGCAGTTTTAACAGAAATGTTATTTGAGAAAATAAGAGAATTAAAAATGAATATAGAGGTTATATCTGAGTATGATATGATTTGTGCAAAGGCTAAATATAGTAAAGAAGTTCAAGGCATTAAGCCTAAATTAAATGAAAGAGGATATATTAAAATTAATAAGGGAAAATATCCTCTTATTGAGAATAGCGTTCCTTTAGATTTTGAAATTGGAGAAGACTACAGAAGCTTAATAATAACTGGTCCTAATGCAGGTGGGAAAACCATAGTGCTAAAAACTCTTGGATTATTAACTTTAGCAGTACAATCAGGATTTCATATATGTGCAAAGGAAGGAACGGAGATTGCAGTGTTTAATAAGGTCTTTGTAGATATTGGAGATAATCAAAGTATTACTAATGCCTTAAGTACTTTCTCATCTCATGTTAAGAACTTAGCAGAAATAATAAAGGAAAGTTCTAAATCTACTTTATTGTTATTTGATGAAATAGGAAGTGGAACAGAACCTAATGAGGGATCAGCTTTAGCTATTGCAATATTAGAAGAATTATATCATAAGGGATGTATAACTATTGCAACAACACACTACGGAGAAATAAAAAATTTCTCAGAACAACATCCAGACTTTGAAAATGCAGCTATGGAATTTGAAAAGGAGAGCCTTGAGCCTTTATATAAACTTAGCATAGGTAAGGTTGGAAATAGTAATGCCTTATATATTTCTAAAAAGATGGGAATATATGATTCAATTTTAAAAAGAGCTAAGGATTATATGGATAGTAAAAGCTATAATTATGACTTAGTAAGCAATAGCAAAGTTATTAAGGATAAAGTGGAGAGTAAAATTGATGATATATATAAATACTCAATTGGAGATAAGGTGATTCTTTTAGACAATAATGAAAGTGCCATTGTATATAAAGAAATGGATAAATTAAATAATGTAACTGTATTATACAAAAATCAATTCATAGAAGTTAACTATAAAAGAATGAAATTAGAGATAAAAGCAAGTGAACTTTATCCAGAGGATTATGATTTAAACCAACTCTTTGTAAGTTATAAAGAGCGAAAATTAGAACGAGATATAGAAAGAGGATCAAAGAAAGCCTTAAAGAAAATAAGAAAAGAAAGCATGTAACAAAGACTTTAAGAAAAAGTAAAAAATTATAGGAATCTAGCATTAATAAATTTATATAGCACAGTGTACTTATATATTAGATATAAATACACTGTGCTAATATAACTACTCTTAATTCTATAGTTCATTCTTTTTTATGAAGAAAGCATTTTAAGAAATTACTTATTTAAAGTACCATTAGAGCCCCAACACTGGTGTTCATTGATACTTAAATATACATTGGCTTTAGGAATATTAAATTCTTCTTCAAGAAAGTCAAAGACTTTTTCAGTAAATTTAGCTTTGTATTCAAAGTCGCAACTTTTGAATAGCTGAACAATTATATAAGCAGCCTTTTCCTTTTTATCTCCTGCATGATATAAAGAGTAGTCATCATTGATTCCTATCATTAATCTAGCTTCAGTTTTACCAGGAATAATTGTAATTAATTCTCCTAATTTTGATTTTAAAGTATTCTTTTCTTCTTCATTTAACTTATTAGTAATGTTTATATTAATGTAAGGCATAGGTATAAATCTCCTTTATATTTAAAATATTAATTTGCTTATTTTATATATAATTGATAATAGCATAAATAATATAGGTATCAAAGTTATCCACCATAGAATTATAATTAAAGAATGAATTCTTTGTAACATAGAGCCCATTTCATCAGCGTGTAAAAGCTTAAACCCATAATCGCTATACCAATTATCTTTAAGGCTTTTATCCTTAATTTCATAATTATTACGTAACCATTGAACATTTTGAGTTTTTACAATAGCAACAGTTGGATCATTATTAAATGATACTTGAGTAGTATAAAGTTTTATATAAGAAAACCAACTAAATAACATCAGAATGCAGATTACTGATAAAATAGTAAGATTTTTATTGCATTTTTTCAACAGAGCACCTACTTCCGTATAAGAGTTAATATAAAAACTATAAACGTAATTATACATAGTAAGTATAAACCAAATAATACACAAATTACAATGACAATAAGCAGAATTTATATAAAGGTTTTGATGAAGTTAATAACTGTGTTAAACTTTGGCACGATATAAATATACAGTAAGGCATTTTTAAGATATTAAAAAATATATTCATGGCTATTTAGAAATATTGTTTTGAACTTACTAGTATTCGTGTATAATTAAATAAGATAATAAGGAAATATTGGATTGAATTGTAAAGAGGGTAAAGTATACTAGGGAGATAGAATACTAAGTTATATATCTAAATATAGTAGTTAATGAATTTGAGTAATAGTTTCAAGGTAATTCTTGGTAAATACCTTATGAAGTTAGAGGTTATTTGGATTTAAGAAGTTCTAAATATTATATTTAAATATAATAAAATTTGGTAATAGGTTAGAGATAGCTTTAAGGGAGGATAAAATGAGGTTTGAAGATATAAGTTATAAAAGACCTGATATAGATGGCTTTGAAAAGAAAGTATCTAAATTATTGGGAGAGTTTAAAAATTCTAAAACTTTTCATGAGCAAAAGGAAATAATTGATCAAATAAATTCGTTAAGAAATAAAGTCCTTACTATGGCTATGGTTGGAGAAATAAGGGGTCTTATAAATCTTAAAAGTGATGTGTATAATGAAGAATCAAAATACATAAACAAAAAATGGCCCATATATGACTTAGTTGGTGGAAATTTTTACAAGGAACTAATCAACTCTAAATTCAATAAGGATATAATTGATACTTATGGGGAGCAGTTAATGAATATTGCAAAATCAAGTATTAACACTATAAGAGAAGATGTATTGGAGGATTTAGAACTAGAAAATAAATTACAAAGAGATTATACGAAAACTATAGGATTGGCAAAAATTAAATATAAAGGAGAGTTGAAAACTTTAGCTCAACTTAAATATTTTTGTTCATCTGAGGATAGAGTTATTAGAAAAGAAGCAAATGAGAAGAAATATGAACTATTAGAAGCAATCTCTCTAGAATTAGATAAGATTTTAGATTCTTTAATAGAGGTAAGATCAAGAATTGCTAAAAAGCTCGGTTATAAGTCATTTGTAGAGCTTGCATATGCAAGATTGAATCGAAGTGGATACACATATAAAGATATAGAAAACTTCCGAAATTTAACAATAAAGTATATAGTACCTATCTGTAATGATCTGAAAACAAGTATGCAGGAAAGATTACAAATAGATTCTTTGAAATATTATGATGATGAAATAGATAGTATAAAATATGAGCAAAAGGATATAAAAAATACAGAGTGGATTAAAGAAAGGTTTAAAATAGTTTGTGAATCAATATCTTTAGAGACTAAAGAATTATTTGAAGTTATAATACAAAATAATTTAATGGATTTAGAAGCTAAAGAAGGAAAAGCAAAGATTTCAATGACTACTTATTTATGTGATTTTAAATATCCCTATATAATTGCCAGTTTAACAGGAATAAAAAAAGACTTCAAAACTATAGCACATGAATTTGGACATGCTTTTCAGATGTATGTATTTAATGAGAAAAATGAAGTTCCAGAATATATTTTACCTACAAAAGAAGCTGCTGAATTTAGCTCGATAGCTATGGAGTTTTTAATATGGCCATATATTAATGAAGTTATAGATGAAGCAGAAGTGTATAAATTTAATCATTTAGAAGAAGTAATCAAATGGATTCCCTACAGAGCTTGCGTTGATGAATTTCAAGAATATATTTATAGTAAACAAAAACTAACAATAAAAGAACGAAAATTAAAGTGGATACAATTAGAGAAAAAATACATGCCGAATTTAAATTATGATGGTAATAAATATTTACTACAAGGTAACTTCTGGCAACAACAGTCACATATATTTACATTGCCATTTTATTATATAGATTATGCATTAGCACAAATATGTGCTTTGCAGCTATGGTCAATATGTGAAGAAGACAACAAAAGGGCATGGAAAGTTTACTCAGAAGTTTGTAAAAAAGGAGGCAGTTTATCTTTTTTAAATTTAATAAAAGGCACGGGTATTTCTTCACCTTTTGAAGAGGATACATTTATTGATATAACGAAAGCAATTAATAAATGGATTTGTGATTATAAAATTTTAGAAAAGGCCTTTAGAATTAAAGTATAGCTAGAAATTTAGTTGTAAAGCATATTATTATTAAAATTAATAATATAGGATCGAATATGGAATTGAGAAGTCTAATATTATAAATATTTTAAATGTCTTAAAGCATGGAGTTGAAAAAAGTATAACAGTACAGGAAAAAAGGTTAGATATAGAAAAAGTTGATATATTTAAAAAAGAGACAAGTTATAAAGAAAATCGAAAAGCAATTAATATATAAAGAAAGAACCATAATTATTTTCAGAGAGTGAAAGTATTTATGGTTCTTTTTTAAAAAATATTTTAGATTTTTATATTAGATATTTATTCAATAGCTGTAGTTAATCTTCTTACTATGTAACTTATTTAGTTTCTTATGATTTAAAATTAGGTATCATTTCATTAATAATACATAAATTTATTTTTGCACAATTCTGAAGTTTTGGAAAGATTTAAATCGTTATAATTCATGCATTATTTCAAAAAAAAGGAATATTATTCAGAAAATGCTTTGGAAATTTTAAAGTATTGTAAAGAATTAAGAGAGAGTTAAGGGTAAATATGCGAAATTAATGTCGAATTTTAGGTGTTTTTTAGTGGAATATTAGTATTTGTGAACAAAAAACAAAAAAATGTTGAAAAAAACAAGAAGGTAAACTTTTACACCGTTAATCTTGGATTTGTAATAATGATTGAGAAGAGTATAATAATTTTCATGAAAAGGTAAATCCTTTTTAAACATAAAAACTTAATACATTTTAGGAGATGATTAAAATGATTGATGAAAAAGCAAGTAGTAAAGGTAAACTTAGTTTATTTGCCTTTTTCGCAATGACTGCATCAATGGTTATGACAATTTATGCATATCCTACATTTGCAACATCAGGACTACATTTAGTATTTTTCTTATTACTTGGTGGTTTCTTGTGGTTTTTACCAGTTGCTTTATGTGCAGCAGAAATGGCCACTGTAGATGGATGGCAAGAAGGTGGAATATTCTCATGGGTAGGTAATACTTTAGGAGAAAAATTCGGATTCGCAGCTATATTTTTTCAATGGTTCCAAATAACAGTTGGATTTGTTACAATGATTTATTTTATTTTAGGTTGCGTATCTTACATATTTGATTTTCCAGCATTGAATTCAGTACCGGAAGTTAAATTCATAGGGGTATTAGCAATATTTTGGATTTTAACATTAACTCAATTAGGAGGAACAAAACATACAGCTAAAATTGCAAAAACAGGATTTGTATTTGGTATTGTAATTCCTGCAATCATATTATTTGCACTAGCTATTGCTTATTTAATACAAGGAAACCCTGTAAATGTAAAAATAGGAGCAGAGTATTTGATGCCCGATTTTTCTAAGGCAAATACTTTGGTAGTCTTTGTATCATTTATATTAGCATATATGGGTGTAGAATCTTCTGCATCACATGTAAATGAATTAGATAATTCAAAACGTAACTATCCCTTAGCTATGATTATTTTAGTAGTTTTAGCTATAACATTAAATACAATTGGTGGATTAACAGTAGCAGCAGTTATACCAGAAGATCAAATTAGTTTAAGTGCTGGTGTTGTACAAACTTTCCAAGCATTAATACTTCATTTTTACCCAAAAGGAAAATTACTTGTAAAAGGAATTGCTTTATTATTAGCACTTGGTGTTTTGGGAGAAGTAAGTGCATGGATAGTTGGACCTTCAAAGGGAATGTATTCTGCAGCTAAAAAAGGAATATTACCTAAAGCATTAACTAAAACAAATAAACATGATGTTCCGATTAATTTAATATTTGTACAAGGCATAATAGTTACAATTTGGGCAGCAGTTTTAACTTTCAGTGGTGGAGGAAGCAATGTATCCTTCTTAACAGCAATGTCTTTAACAGTTGTAATTTATCTAGTAGGATATTTATTATTCTTTATTAGTTATTTTGTATTAATATTTAAGAAAAAATCATTAAAACGTTCATATGAAATTCCGGGAGGAACAGTAGTTAAAACTATTGTTGCAATAGCAGGATTATTAACATCAATTTTTGCATTAGTAATTTCATTTGTACCACCTGCAGAGATAACAGGTAAAAGTATACCTAGTTATTTAATGATATTAAGTGTTGCTTTTGTAGTAACAATTATTATACCATTTGCTATATATTTTATTGCGAAGAAAAAAGGAAGTATTAAGTCATAAAAAAAGCCAATGCTTTTCATTTATAGTAATATAAATTTTTTCGAAAATATAAATATTAATGATAAATTTTAGGAGGCTTTTAAAATGCTATTTAGTAAAACAAATGAAACCAATAGGGAAAGTAACTCAACACCAATTTTTGGATCAATCGAATCTAACTCAGAGATTCCAAAATGTAAATTAGGGATGGATTCTATTGCTCCAAATTTAGCTTACAGAATGATAAAGGACGAGCTTATGGATGAGGGAAATGCAAGACTTAATCTTGCAACTTTCTGTCAAACTTACATGGAGGACGAAGCTGTTAAGCTTATGTCAGAAACCTTAGAAAAAAATGCTATAGATAAATCAGAATATCCTCAAACTACAGAGATGGAAAATAGATGCGTCAACATCATTGCAGATTTATGGAATGCTCCAAAAGAGGGCAAATTCTTAGGAACATCAACAGTAGGTTCATCTGAAGCCTGTATGCTTGGTGGAATGGCTATGAAGTTCAGATGGAGAAATAGAGCTAAAAAATTAGGATTAGATGTGAATAATAGAAAACCTAATTTAGTTATTTCTTCAGGATTCCAAGTATGCTGGGAAAAATTCTGTGTATATTGGGATATAGAAATGAGAACTGTTCCTATGGATAATGAACATATGAGCATAGATGTAGATAAAGTCTTAGATTATGTAGATGAATATACTATAGGTATTGTAGGAATATTAGGAATAACATATACAGGAAAATTTGATGATATTAAAGCATTAAATGATGTTGTAGAAAAATATAATAGTACAACAGAACATAAAGTATATATACATGTAGATGCAGCATCAGGTGGAATGTTTACACCTTTTATAAATCCAGAATTAGAGTGGGATTTTAGATTAAAAAATGTAGTGTCAATAAATACATCAGGACACAAATATGGTTTAGTTTACCCTGGTATAGGTTGGATACTTTGGAGAGATGAAGAGTGTCTTCCAAAGGAATTGATATTTGAAGTAAGCTATTTAGGTGGTAATATGCCAACAATGGCTATAAACTTCTCAAGATCAGCGAGCCAAGTAATAGGTCAATATTATAACTTCTTAAGATTTGGACTTGATGGTTATAGAAAAATTCATGCGAAAACTAAAGATGTAGCAATGTATTTATCAGATGAAATTGAAAAATTAGGGCTATTTGAAATATATAATAATGGAGAAAATCTTCCAATAGTATGTTATAAATTAAAAGATGAAGACAGTGTACAATGGACATTATATGATTTAGCGGATAGATTATTAATGAAAGGATGGCAAGTGCCAGCTTATCCATTACCAGAGGATTTACAAAATACAATAATTCAACGTGTAGTTTGTAGAGCTGATTTAAGTCATGATATGGTAGAATTATTTATTCGTGATTTTAAAACTGCTATTAATGATTTAAATAATGCAAGAATATTAACTCATAAAAAAGACAATGAAAAAAAGGTTTATGGATTTACACATTAATCATTTAAATTTTATATAAGAAAGATATAAGGCTAGGTTCATACTATTTTGAACTTAGCTTTATTATTATATAGAAAGCATACATTAGAGTTAAGTGGACTTTTAGTATATTAGTAAACTAAAAAAGCTTTAAGTTTTCACATTTTAACTTTATAGACTAACATAAATATCTGATATTTAATATAGTGCAGCTTTTCCACTAAGTTTAACGCTAGTACCTTCCATACTACAATAAAGTGTTCCCCCTAGTAAATGCTTGATATGCAATAATGTTTCTTTTATTCAACTTATTTATCCAATATTGAGCAATATGACAATGATTAGAACCACATACAGCATAGATTTTTACAATTTAAATATATTTATTGTAAATGAATTTTATACTTTAACTGAAAGAAAAACTTAAGGAAATATTAACGCTTTTATTCCTAATGTTTTGAGGGTATAAATGCTTTAGTTAATTTAAGCATATTTGTGTAAATAAAAGAGAAATATAAAGAATTCAATGGTATAATATACTAAAAATATAAAATTAATGATTGTATTAATGCAAATGATGTAATGAAGTTATAAATAAGGTAGAGGTTATAGCATTATGATATCTAGTAAAAGACTTAAATTCAAATATATTGGAAAAGAAGATTTTGATTCACTTTGTGAAATACTTAAAGATCCGGAGGTGATGTACGCTTGGGAGCATGACTTTACAGAGGAAGATGTAAATGCATGGATTGAGAAAAGATGTGCATTGTATGAGTTGTTTGGATATGATTATTTTCTTGCTACTGATAAATTAACAGGGAAAGTTGTTGGACAGATTGGAATTTTAGATGAAATTGTAAATGGAGAACATATCACGGGTATTGGATATATATTAAAAAAAGAATTTTGGTATAAGGGACTTGCTACAGAGGGTGCGGAGGCAATGATAGAGTATGCTTTTAATGTACTTAAAAAAGATAAAATAATAGCAACTATTCGTCCAGAAAATATATCATCTTGCAAAGTTGCAGAAAGAATTGGAATGAAAATAGAAAGTAACTTTATAAAAGTATATCAGGGCAAAAACATGAGACATTTAGTATATGCTATTACTAAAGAGGAGTATATTAATAGCAAGATGATAGACAATAAAAATTAATTTGAACTTGTGGTTACATTGTAGAGTAATTTAAAAGAGGGGACATGTTTAAATGTATATGGAAATGAGTGATAAAGTTAATTTATATGTAAAAATATCTGGTGAAGGTATTCCATGTTTATTTATTCATGGAGGACCAGGAGAGGGAAGTCTTGACTTTGAAACTTTAGGTGGAAATTCTTTAGAGAATTTTATGCAGGTTATATATTTTGATCAACGAGGGTGTGCTAGGTCAGAAGGAAATGTCAATGATGATTATTCTATAAATAGAATGATTGAAGATATTGAAGAAATAAGAAAAAAATTAGGAATATCAAAGTGGATAGTACTAGCACACTCCTTTGGTGGTATTATAGCAGTAAACTATGTATACAAATACCAAAATTTTGTACATAAACTTGTTTTACTAAACTCAACACTTTTTATGGAGGATTCTCTTATAAATCAATTAGAATATGGAGCTAAGCTTTTAGCAGAAGAAAATTTACAATATGGTAAAGGTAAAACTGTCTTAGAAAGTTGGCAGAATATAATTAATAAACTTATTGAAAAAAACTTGTTTTATAAACTGCAGTATACTAATTATGAAAGTTTTTTAACTGTAAACGAGGTCAGTAATAAGATAGAAAAATTTAATACCGTTATGGCTAATCAAGCTTTTAGTAATATAGAGTACTTTAAAAGTTATTTTAACCTTACAAAGCAGATATTTAAACCTGTACTTATTATAACGGGAAATGAAGATTATGCTATTGGAACAAATCATTATAAAAATTTTGAGTTTCCTAATAAAAAGATAAAAGTTATAGAAGGAAAACATATGCTATATTTTGAGAATAATGAAGAGGTTACTAATATTATTAGAGCATTTGTTAAGTAAATAAGAAAAAATAGAATGTAGATAATTCATTATGCAATCAAGGAGATCTTAACAAAAAAAGTAATAGGGGAGGTTTATATGAATAAACCATTAGTAATAGCAATTGCAGCAGTATCAGGTGGAGGTAAAACCACAATTGTACAGGCTTTAAATAATGAGCTTAATTTTTCAAAGTCACTTTACTTTGATGAGTATGATTTTGATGAATGTCCTGATGACTTTTTTGAATGGGTACAAAGAGGTTGTAATTATAATGAATGGAACACAGAAATCTTAGTAAATGATATTAAAGAGCTATTAAGTCAACCAAATCTTGAGTATGTATTACTTGATTATCCCTTTGCATATAAAAATGATAAAGTTGCATCATATCTTGATTATACAATTTTTATAGAGACTCCTTTGGATATTGCAATGGCAAGACGAATTTTAAGAGATAGGGAAAATGAATCAATTGAGGTATTAAAAGAAGATTTAACTTATTATATTTCTAAAGGAAGAATTGCTTATTTAGAGATGTTAAATACAATAAAGCCTAATTCAGATTTTATTATTGATGGTAACTTAAGTATCGATAACCTTATAACTGAAATAGTAAAAAAAATAAAAACCTTAAATTAATAAAGTTAAACTATAGTAGAAATTTAAATAATAAACTATCTATTTGCAATTTTTATATTTTTAAGTAGATAAATTTAATTTGTATATTTGAGTTCATGAATAAATTTACTTTATATTGAAGCTAAAATATGAATTTGGAGGTTAATTATGAAAAAATGGTATGATGAGGAGTACAAATTTGAAATTGAAGTAACAGGGTTTCTTCGCAGTGACCATACAGAGAGATATTGCCGAAATGGTGAGGAAGTTGGAGATAAGTATACGTGCACCTATGGCTGTCCTGTAAATTCCCATGGACAGGGGATATGTTCCAAGGTTATGATGATTATGTTTCCAATCATGGAGGCGGTCAGAAGCGGTGGAGATTTAGAGAATATTGGTGGTAATGATAAATATAGCAAAGATATTGTATGTCCAGATGGTTGCGTCATGTTTAGACTTACAGCAAAGAAGCTTGATAATGAGAATTTTTATAAGGGAAAGTTTTTTGATTAGGTTTCATGGTTATTGTGTTAAGTTTAAAAGGTAAGTTGAACTTGCGGACTCACACATATATTTAGAACTTTACTTAAACTTCAGAGTATTAGTTTAAACTCTAATTTATGGAGGAATTATGAATAAGGAATGGTCAGAATTAAATAAAAAAATGCAGCTTCAAATAAAGAAAAAAGAAACTTTTAGAAGTGGAATTGATACATTGATAACTTTAAGAGAAAAATTGATGAAACAAATTTTTGAATTAAAAGAAATCTTAAGCATAGAGGAGTTTTATGAGATACCTTTTATAAATGCAGATGGTTATCATAGTAAGACTATTTCATATTCTTTGTATCATGTATTTAGAATTGAAGATATTGTAGCTAATTCTTTGATTAGAAAAGACATGCAGATATTTTTTGAGTATAATTACCAAAATAGAATGAATTCATCGATTATAACAACAGGCAATGAATTAGTAAAGCAAGAGATAGCAGCTTTTTCTGCTAAACTGAATTTAGATGAACTATATAAATATATTATAGATGTAGATAAGTCAACAAGAAAATTATTATATCAGTTAAATTATCAGAATATTAAAATTAAAATGACGGAACAAGACAAAGAAATACTTAGATCATTGAGAGTAGTAAGTGAAGATAAGAATTCAATATGGCTAATTGATTATTGGTGTAATAAAAATGTTCAAGGATTAATTCATATGGCATTTTCAAGACATTGGATTATGCATATTGAAGCTAGCATTCGTATTAAGAATAAAATACATACAAATTAGCCAAGTCCTATTTAGTTTATATAAAAGAACTTAAGAATAGAAATAAAAGATTAAATATGTGTAAAACAATAATTGAATTACAAAATAGGGAATTTATATGCAGATATTTATGGTTGATAAACATCGGGAATTATAAAACAATAGAAAAAATGTATTTAAGGACACAGGTATGATAGTAAAAAATAAAGGAGGGATTAGTGAGTTTGCTATCTAGGATAGACTTTCTCACTAAGTATAAATTATGTATAAAGATATATTGGCAAAGGGAGTTAAAATTAAGATCATAGGTGATAGTGTAGCTGCTGGTGCGGGGAGTTCAATGAGCTTTAAAACTGAAGAAGTTATAATGGAGGAGGATAGAAAGAAATTCTTGAAAAGAATAGCACCTAACAGTTGGTGGGGGTTATTGGAAGAATACTTGAAAGAGAATTATTATGCATGTACTATTGAGAATAAAGGATGTGGAGGAGCATATACTTATCAGATAGATAAGCATATAGATGAACTAATATCAATTGATGACAATTTAGTATTTGTTTTAATGGGGTTAAATGATCGTAAACTTATAAATGGTATGGAAGAGTTAAAGAGTAATTGCGAAGGTATTGTTGATAAATTGATTAGCAAAGGGAAAATGGTGATTTTATTAACTCCAACACCATCAGTTCATAGTAATGAGTACTACCCAAATAGGCTTTATCATACCGATGAAGTTGTTGAAATTTTACGTAGTATTGCAAAGAATAAAAATATTTTACTAGTAGATAACTATAAATATGTACTTGAGCATCTTAAAAAAAATCAAATGGTAATTGATGATATAAATTATGGTGATAACTGTATGAATGATGGGTTGCATCCATCAGATTATGTACAGAAATTGATGTTTCAGAATTTAATAGAAACCTTGGAAATATAGGAGGAAATTTTAAGTTATGGAATAGAGTAAGAAATAGAAAATAACTTATTAGACACCAAAAAGTGAATAATAAGAAAGGAGGATTTAGTGCGAGTTTGTTACTTACAATACACTCTCTCACTAAAGATAAAACATGATTTTTTTAATATCAGGAAGTTCACATACGGGAAAAACTGTATTAGCTCAAAAGCTACTAGAAAAATATAAGTATCCATACCTTTCAATAGACCATCTTAAAATGGGGCTTATACGTAGTGGACAAACTACGCTTACACCTGAGGATGATGATAAGCTAACAGAATATTTATGGCCTATAGTTCGTGAAATGATTAAAACAGCCATAGAGAATAATCAGAATTTAATTGTGGAAGGTTGCTATATTCCATATGATTTTAAAAATGACTTTTCAGAGGAATATTTAGAATCTATAGAACATGTTTGCCTTGTATTTAGCGAGAATTATATTAAGAATAACTATAAGGAAATTATAAAACATAGAAATACTATTGAAAAACGTATGGATTATGATTATTCAAAGGAATTGATGATAAGAGACAATAATAAAACCTTTAAAGAATGTAAAAAGCATGGCTGTGAATACATTCTAATAAATAAAATTTATGATATAAAATGGAGACTTAGTAGTTATTAGGTAAAGGAACAAGTGCATATGGAAGCTTCGGCGATTGTAGCTCTTACACATTATGGAGAAAATGATATATTTCATTTTCTCCATAATAAGATAATTTAAAATATGAAGATTGGAATCTAATAAGTATGTCAAATGAGGCTAATCCATTGCACAAGAATCTATCAATAAAATTACTATTCTATATAAGAAGGCTTCACCATAATCTCTATTCTCACGCAATACTTATTTTCATCTACAATAGAAAGTTCATTTAGAGGATACTCCTCATAAGCATCACTACATATTTCAAGATTATTTTCCTTTATAAAAGAAAGCAATTTTTTATACAAATCATCAGACTTACCATAAGCACATCTTCCATAAATTACTGCATATTTTCCTTTAGGCTTATAAGAATTTTCACTGTTTTCAAGTTTGAAAAAATACCTTGAGGCTACTAAAGGTTGATTAGATGCAAGATTATCTTTACTTACAATACTACCTAAGGGGTATCCTAATTCAAAACCATTATTATAGGCAAAGTCATAAAAAGAAATAAAAGAATCATCAGTATATGGATCTGTAAGAATTGGACCTAATAAAATAGGTTCTTTCTTTTTATATTCTATAAATATACCTTCTTCTTCATATTTAAGTGCAGTATCAGCCATATTGGTATAAAGTCTCATAATTTCTAAAGTAATTTGAAGTTTTTTTATTTCCTCTAATATATGAGTTTCTTGATCCTTAAATAATGAAAACATTTTTTCAGGAGTACGATTTTCAATATATTTTCTTATTTCATCAATACCAATACCAATTTCTCTAAGAGAAATTATTAAGTATGCAGTATTAAGTTGACTTCTAGTATAGTAGCGATACCCATTTTCACCTCTAAACTCTGGTGAAAGCAATTTAATTTGATCATAATATCTTAGATTTTCAGATTTAATACCAGTTATACGAGAAAATTCGCTAATTGGCATATGAGATTTATCTTTCATAATTGCCTCCCAATATATATCCTATTGACATTAAAGTTACTTTAAGGTTTATAATACACCTTAAAAGGAAATTCTACAAACTTATTTAGGTAATGGAGGCAACATATGAAGTATTTAAAGCAATTCCTAAAAGAGAAGAAAGGGAAAGTAGTATTAACACTAAGTCTACTTTTAGGACAAGCAATAGGAACACTACTAATACCATTTTTAATCGCTAACATTGTAGATAATGGTATTTTAAAAGGAGACATAACTGAAATTCTTAAAATCGGAGGGGTAATGTTAGTAGTTATACTTATTACAACTTCTGTGGCAACTTTAGGAAGTTATTATTCTGCAGATTTAGCAGCAGGTTTAGGTTATGAAATGAGAGATAAGATTTTTCGTAAAAGTCAGGAATTATCTATTCACAATTTTGATACGATAGGTATTTCATCTATGATTACGCGTACAACTTCAGATATTTCTAACTTACAACAAACCTTTGGGTTAGCATTACAACTTATAATTCCAGCACCATTTTTAATAGTTTCATCAATAATTATGACATCAAATATAAGTAAGACATTAGCAGTGGTGCTGATTGTATCAATTATAATATTTATAATTTTAGCTTGGATAATAGTAAAAAAATCAATCTTTATTTCTACAAGAGTTCAAAAGAAATTAGATCATATTAATCAAGTAATAAGAGAAAATATTACAGGAATTAGAGTTATTCGTGCTTTCGGAAATGAAAGGTATGAAGAAAATAGAGCAGGTGATTCATATAAGGAATACTCTATAGATATGATTAAGTTAAATAAATTATTTGCCATACTTAATCCAATTATATGGTTGATTATTGGATTATCTATGGTAGTTATGCTTTGGTTTGGTGGTTTGTTTTCTATGCAAGGAACAATGGAGATAGGGCAAATAACAGCGGTTATTGAATATGCAATTATTACTCTTAGTTATTTAATACTTGCTACATCAACAAGTGTTACACTGCCTAAAATGGTTTCATGTTTTAATCGTATTGAAGAGGTTTTAGAAATTACTCCAGAGATTCAAGATTCAGTTACTAAAGATGAGGTTATAAATAAAGAAGCTCCAGCTTTAAGTTTTGAAAATGTATCATTTTATTATCATGGTGCTGAAGAACCAGTTATTAAAGATTTATCTTTTTCATGTAATGAAGGTGAAACTATTGCTATTATAGGAAGTACTGGATCAGGTAAAAGCACTATTGCTAATCTTATTTTAAGGTTACATGATATTAGTAATGGAAAAATCTCTATAAAAGGAGTTAATATAAAGAATTTTACTCAAAAGGATTTAAGAAATAAAGTGGGATATGTTCCTCAAAAGGCTTTACTATTTAGTGGAACAATTGAAAGTAATTTAAGAATGGGTAATGAAAAAGCAACAATTAATGAAATTAAAAAGGCTCTTAATATTTCTCAATCAGAAGCTTTTGTAAATAAACTGTCATCGGGTCTAGAATCTTCAGTATCTCAAGGGGGATCTAATTTTTCAGGAGGTCAAAAGCAACGTTTAGCTATTGCTAGAGCGCTTGTAAGAGAAGCTGAAATATATATTTTTGATGATAGCTTTTCTGCACTTGATTTAAAGACAGATTTAGCTCTGCGAAAATCTCTTAAAGAAAATATGACAAAAGCAGTTAAGCTAATAATAGCACAAAGAGTAAGTACTATTATGGATGCAGATAAAATTCTTGTATTAGATGAAGGAGAATTAGTTGGATTTGGAAAACATGAAGAATTAATAGAAAAATGTTCTGTATATCAGGCAATTGCTAAAAGTCAGATGAATATATAGGTAGGTGTGATTTTATGAAAAAAGATAAAGATAAAGATATAGATATAAAGGACCTTGGTGAAGATATACCTAAAAACACAAAGAAGACTATTAAAAGGTTAATGATAAGATTAAAGGATCAAAAAAATAAGCTAATAGTTGTAGGTGTATCTGCATTACTTGGAAGTGTAGCTTATGCAGTTATGCCATTAATAATTGGTAGTGCAATAGATAATTTACTTAAAGGAATTCAAAGTTTAGATGGAAGTGTAAGTGCAATATCAATGATTATAGAAGTACTAACAATTCCAATAGTATTGTTAGTAGCTGTTACAATTATAAGTAGTTTATTATCCTATATACAACAATACATTATAGCTAGTATAGGTGAAAATTTAACATATTCATTACGGAAAGAAATAAGCAATAAGATAAACAAATTACCACTTAAATATTTTGATTCTCATAAAACAGGGGATGTAATGAGTAGAATAACTACAGATCTTGAAAAAGTATCACAAGTTATGCAGGTTGGATTTATGCAATTTATCTCATCTACTTTTACAATAGCACTTACAGTTATTGCAATGCTTCTTTTAAATATAAAGCTATCTTTATTAATATTTATATTTATAGGAATTAGTGCATTTGCAACTAATTATGTATCAAAGTTAAGTCAAAGATATTATGCAGAGAATTTCGCTGTTATGGGTGAGTTAACTGGTAAAGTAGAGGAAGTATATTCAGGGAATGCTATTATTAAAGTCTTTAATAAGCAAAAAGATGTTGTGAGTGAAATGGTAGAGCTTAATAAAAAACAATTTGAAGTAAATAGAAAAGCTCAATTTGTTGACTTTGCAATATATCCAACTATAAGGTTTTTAAGTCAGTTAGGCTTTATATCTACAGCTATTATAGGGGGAATTATGACACTAAATGGCTATATTACATTGGGTGGAATTCAAGCATTTTTACAATATGTAAATCAAGTTTCAGAACCAGTTACTCAAGCATCCTATGTTATTATGTCTCTACAATCGGCTATTGCTGGAGCTGAAAGAGTATTTGAGTTATTAGATGAAGAAGAGGAAGTTAAGGATAGTGAGTATTCCTTAGGTAAAACACCTATAACTGAAGGAAAAGTTAACTTTAAAAATGTTAAGTTTGGATATACAAGTGAAAAAACTTTAATTAGTAACTTGAATCTTGAGGTAAAGCCAAATGAAATGGTAGCCATTGTAGGACCGACGGGGGGCGGAAAAACCACATTAATTAATTTAATTATGCGTTTTTATGAGTTAAATGGAGGATCTATTTCAATAGATGGTACTAACATAACTCATATTCCACGTAATGAGCTTAGAAGACAAATTGGAATGGTACTCCAAGATACGTGGCTTTTTAAAGGTACGGTAGCAGAAAATATTGCTTATGGTAATATGAATGCAACACGTGAAGATATTGTTGCAGCAGCAAAAGCAGCTTGTTGTGATCACTTTATTCGTACTTTAGAACATGGATATGATACTGTTATATCTAGTGAAATAGCTAACGTTTCTCAAGGACAAATGCAGCTATTAACTATAGCAAGAGCTATGTTAACTAATCCAAGCATAATGATATTAGATGAAGCAACTTCAAGTGTAGATACTAGAACAGAAGTGGAAATTCAAAAAGCTCTATCAAGACTTATGAAAGATAAAACGAGTTTTGTTATAGCTCATAGATTGTCTACTATTCAAAATGCAGACATGATTTTAGTTGTAAAAGATGGTGATATAGTAGAAAGAGGAAATCATAAAAATTTATTGAAGCAAAATGGTTTTTATGCTTCGTTGTATTATAGTCAGTTTGAAGTAGCAAATTAAAATATAATAAAAGTTTAAAAAGGAAACCTATAAGGTTTCCTTTTTTATCTAACTTGTAAATTTAAATTCTTTATAAATCATAGCCATATAAGAAGATATCTAAACTTTCATTTAAAGAGTCGAAGTATACTTCTTTTGAGTTTAGACGTTTAAAATTTTGGCTATCATAAAATCCATAGTTACAACGAGTATCTGTATATAGGTAAAGCTTTTTAACATCCATGCTTTTCATGTAGGAGAATAATTGTTTTACTAGTGTTTTACCAACTCCAAGTCCTCTAGATTCTTCTGATACAATAAACAATTGTATGCAACCTTGAAAGTCATCTTTTTTACCTTTTATTATTTCTTTGTATGCATCATCAATTTTTGAAAACTCTTTAAGCGATTTTTTGTTATCACTTTTACTAAAGATTGCTTTAATTCCATTTTTAGCAATACTAAAAAGATTATGAGCTTTCCTTAAGTGATGCTTGTCCTTTTTAGCATCACCAAGTATAAGTCCTATTACGTTATTATCTTTTACAGCTACCTTACCAAAGGTGCTTCCTAAGATACAATTTTGTAAATAAAGGTTTAAAACTGAATCTAAAAATTTTTTGTCCTTTATAAATTGATTAAAGCCAAAGGCACTTCCTATTAGTTCCTTAAGTCTTTCATAATCCTCTTTAACTAAATCTCTGTATATTACATTATTGATTTTCATAACATTATCATCCTTTCATATAACAAATTTTAAGTTCAATACTTTTGGTAAATACTTTATAATGATAATAATGTCTCCCCTAAAGGGAGTGTCAAGAGGAATGTTATAATGAAGAAAATTAAATTTTATAGATGGAGGTGGAGTTTAGTGAGAGAATATTAAAAATGTGTTTTCTCATTAAATATTGAATATGGATAATTTATTTTCTATTGGAGAGGTTTCTAAGATAAAGGATATTACAATAAAAGCCTTAAGATATTATCATAAGGTAGGAATATTGGTTCCTAGCTACATAGATGAAGAAACGGGGTATAGATATTATTCAATAGATCAGTTTGTTTATATAGATATTATAAAAGGATGTAGAGCATTGGGAACTAGCATAGCTGAACTTCAGGAGATTTTTAAGGATTGTGACACAGAGAGGTTACTTAAATTCTTAGAGCAAAAAAGAAAGGAAGCACAAGATAACATAATTAAGATGAAGGAAATAATAAAGAATATTGATGTTCTAAATAATAGTGTAAAAAACTCTAAGGATATTTTAAATAATGAAGAAATTGAAATTAAATATTTTGAAGAGAGAAAGATACTTGTAGTGCCTTGTAAAGAAGCAGGAGAACTAAAGGAACTATTGTATTATTCTGAGCTAGAAAAGCTTTTGCAAGATAAAAAGGACAAAATGTCTATGGAAAGGGGCATATTGTACTCTGCTAATAGAGAGGGTAAGGTAGAACCACTTTATGTTTTTAATGGTTTTAAAGAAGAAGTAAATCTAGAAAATGAAGAAAATATAAGTATACTACCAAAGGGAAAATATTTAACTCTAGTTTATAGTAAGGAAAATGAGGATGAAAGGGTTAAGAAGATAATCGATTATGTAAAGAGCAAGGATTTAGACATTAAAATATTAATCGAACTAGAATTATATAATGACCTTTTTAATACTAAATCCTATAGTTGTCAACTTCAAGTTTATATTGGAAAGTGATTATTACAGAACTGTAAGTTTTCTTGAAAGCTTTAAGAAAGGGAAGGATTTTATACTTAAGTTATAGTAAAGAGAAATTATAATTAACATAAGAAATGGGAGGATATATTTTATGAGAAATATATTAGAAACTATAAGTTTAAATAAGTACTATGATGAGGGTGAAAATCTTGTAAAGGCTATAGATAATACTAATCTTCAAATTAAAGAGGGAGAGTTTGTTGCAATAGTTGGTAAATCAGGTTCTGGTAAAAGTACATTACTGCATATGCTTGGAGCCTTAGATAGACCAACAAGTGGTAAGATCCTAATAGATAATAATGATATTTCAAATATGAAGGAAGAACAGTTAGCTGTTTTTAGAAGAAGAAAAATAGGGTTTATATTTCAATATTATAATTTAATTCCTTCAATAAATGTTTGGGAGAATATAGTTTTACCAATTGGGCTTGATTCAAGAAAGGTAGATGTTGAATTTGTGGAAGAGATACTTAATACTCTGAATTTACAAAATAAAAAATACAATATGCCTAATACTTTATCTGGTGGTCAGCAACAAAGAGTAGCTATTGCAAGAGCGCTAGCATCTAAACCTTCAATAATTTTAGCGGATGAACCAACTGGAAACTTAGACTCTAAAACAGAGGAAGAGGTATTAACTTTACTTAAACTTACGGCAAAAAAATATAACCAAACTATAGTTATGATAACTCATGATGAAGGAATTGCTCAAATGGCAGATAGAGTTATAAAAGTTGAAGATGGTAAGGTGGTAAGATAATGAGTACTTTATCAGCTTTGGTTAAGGGGAATTTAAGTAAAAATAAATCAAAAAATATATTGGTCATTATAACGATTATTTTAACAACGGTGCTTTTAACTTCTGTTGGACTTATTTGTTTTGATTGGATTGAAGGAAACAAGCAAAGAACTATTGAATACTCTGGTAGCTTTCATGGAATTTATAAAAGAAGTACTGTGGATGAATTGAGGATAATAGAAAATAATTTAGATATAGAAAGCTTTGGAGTTATTAAAACTATAGGATATGCAGAGAAAGAGGAAAGTAAGTTATCTATAGCGTATGCAGATGAAAATGCTATGAATATGAATAATGTAAAATTTATAAAGGGTTCTGCACCAATTAAAGAAAATGAGGTAGCAATACAGGAGGGATATCTAAAGTTATTAGGTATTAAAGCAGAAGTAGGAGAAAAGATAACTTTAGAATATGAATCCAGAGAAAGTGAAGAAACCATAAAAGAGGATTTTATAATAAGTGGAATTATTGAAACTTCAGAAGCTAACTTAGCTAATAAAAAATATTCGGCTATGCTATCTGAAGAGTTTTTAAATAAAAAAGCAAATTCTACTGATATGACCTTTACCACATATATACGAGTAAAGGGAGAAGATAAATTATCAGGTACTGAACTTAAAGAGAAGATTAAGACTGTGGCAGGAGATATTGGCATAGAAGAATATAGAGTAAAAATTAATGAAGATTATATAAATGCTTCTAATCCAGATCCATCTGTTATAGGGGGTGGAATAGTAGTTGCTTTAATAGTAGTTTTTTCTAGTATGCTTGTTATTTATAGTATTTTTTATGTATCAATAATAAATAAGGTTCAAGAGTATGGAAAGCTTAGAGCTATTGGAGCTACGAAAAGACAAATAAAAAGAATTATTTTCAGAGAGGGAGTTATTTTAGCTACTATATCAATTCCTATAGGAGTAATTCTAGGATATTTTTTATGTGACCTTATAATTATAAAACTTATCCAATTGGACAAGTATAACATTGGTGGATTTAACCTACCAATAATAATGGGAATTGTAATAATAAGTTACTTAACTGTTTTTATATCCTTAATAAAACCTATGAAAATTGCTTCTAAAGTATCACCAATAGAAGCTATAAGATATACAGAAGATAGTAAGGGGAAAAATAATAGACGAGGTTATGAAGAGCTTACATTAAAAAAAGTAACCTTTGCAAACCTTTCAAGAAATAAGAAAAGAACATTTATAACTTTAACTTCACTTGCTTTAAGTGGAATATTATTTATAACAGTATCAAGTTTATTGTACAGTATAGATGCTAAGAAAATGGCTAATATGCACAGTTTAGGAGATATTACTTTATCTTTAAGTAATTATAAATTTGAATCAGAAATGACTACAGATATGACCATAGGTAAGCTTCATGATAATAATCCTTTAGGAGAAGAATTAAGAAATAGAATAAAGGATATACCTGGGGTTGAAGAAGTAAATAAGTCCATAGGCACAAGTGCAAAGCATATTAATAATACTTCAGGTGAAGAGATTGTGGTATCCTTTGGTGAGTATGAGGAAGATTATTTTAAAGAAATAGAAGAAAAATTAGTTGAGGGAGAAGTTAAGAAAGAAAGATTGCTATCTGGAGAAGGTATAATTTACGGATATCCGGATTTTGCTAAAGAAAATGGAGTTAAGGTTGGAGAAAAGATTAAGCTAAAAATCATGGATGGAACTGATTATGTTGAGAAGGAATTTACAGTAGATGCCATTAGTGCTGTTTATGGAGATGAGTTTTTAATTCCAAAGTCTTTAAGAGAAAAGATACTTAAGAAGGATTTAACTAATGCAGTTGGTGTAGTTGTAGAAAAGGATAAGATAAAATCTGTTGAGGAGACTTTAAAGGCAATGGTTGAAAGCAATGGATTCATAAAAGTATCAACCTTAGAAGAACAAATAAAATTAAATGAAAAGTCCTTAGAAGCAACTAAGGTTTTAGGATATTCTTTAGTTATAATAATAGGTGTAATAGGCTTTATGAATCTTGTTAATACAATGATAACAAGTATTTTAGCAAGAAAAAAGGAACTAGGAGTACTTCAAGCTATTGGACTTTCAGACAAGCAGCTTATAAAAATGTTGCAAATAGAAGGATTATTTTACACTGTAGGAACTTTATCTGCTACTTTAACTATAGGAAATATAATAGGGTATATGTCTGTTATAATGTTTAAAAATTCAGGAGCTTCTTATGCAACATATAGTTATCCTGTAATACCTACTATAGTATTGATTATAGCAATAACTTTAGTACAAATATTAATAACCTATTTAATAGCTAATAATTTTAAAAAGGATTCCTTAGTAGATAGAATAAGATATAATGAGTAATTTAAAGAGTAATATAGTATTAGTTTTCTATACTTATAATTAATAGATTTTCATAGAGTTCTAAGTAAAATTAAGGATTTAAGTTTGAAAAGCATATTAGGTATTTTATAAATCTGAGTTTTAAATGGCTTTGTATATATTAAGTGATAAGAAAGAAAATCTACTAATTATTATTGCCCCAAAATATATATAAGTAAAACCATGTATAACTAGGAGTTTAAAAACTAGAAGAATACATGGTTTTATTAATATATAGATTTTTATGATATAATTCAGTAAGTAATGACGTAAATGGGGGTATTTTATATGAAGAACATATTATTAGTAGAAGATGATGTATCCTTAAGTAGAGGAATAAGTTTCAAGCTTAAAAGAGAAGGATATGAGGTGTTTTGTGCATCAAAGCTTCAAGAAGCTTTAGATATATTTAATAACAATGAAATAAATTTAGTAATTAGTGATATTGGACTAGAAGAAGGTGATGGATTTCAGCTATGTGAGGAAATAAGAAAGAGGAGCAATGTACTTTTAATTTTCTTAACCGCTTTAGATCAAGAAGTTGACATAGTTACGGGATATGATATAGGTGCGGATGATTACATAACTAAACCATTTAGTTTTATGGTTTTAATATCTAAGGTAAATGCACTAATGAGAAGAATTGCAAAGAAAGAGGGGGTAAAAGAAGTTATAGAGTGTAGAGCTTTAAGCTTTAACCCCTCTAAAATGCAGTTATTAATAGAAGGAAATGAAGTTGTTTTAAGTAAAAATGAATATAAACTATTAAGTTGTCTTATAAATAATCCATTGCAAATCATAACAAAGGAACAGCTTTTAGAGTCTTTATGGGATAAGGATGGAGTATATGTAGATGAGAACGCTGTTGCTGTTAACATAAGACGACTTAGAGAAAAGATAGAAGAGAATCCATCAGAGCCTCTTTTCATTAAAAACATAAGGGGGATAGGCTACAGATGGAATGAGGAGTGTACTAGAGTATGATAAGTAAGATGGTATTTGAACCGAAGTTTAAAAAAATATGTTTTTTACTTAGCATTATTATGATAATTACAGCTTCTATATTTTTAGTTTTTCAATATGAAAACCTTAATAATATACATAGAGAAAAGATAAGAACCTATGAGAGACTCATTGGAACTTTAGTAAAGCAACATCCTGAAGATGAAATTTATATAATAGAAAGCTTCTTTAATGAGAGTAAGGAAGACTCTACTTATGGAGCTAAGATTTTAAAAAAATATGGTTATAGCTTAGAAAATGATATTGAAAGACAAAGCAGCTTTAGAAAAATTAGGAGATCATATTTAAGAAATAATTTTATAGCAATAGGGAGCTTCTTAATAATAATATTTTTAGTGATAACTTACATTTTGCTTTATCTCTTAAAATATTTAGAGAAAATATCTTCGGTTTTAGATGATTTTATAAAAGGGGAGTTTAATTATGAAGATAACTTAGCTGATGAAGGAATAGTAAATGTAATAGAATCTCAACTTAATCAACTTGGGAGAAGTGTAAGCTTTAACTATAATAAACTAGAAAGTGAAAAGGAAAGTTCTAAGTCTCTTGTAACAGATATATCACATCAATTAAAAACACCCTTAGCTTCTTTAAGTATGTGCAATAGTATTCTAGAAGAGGATGAACTTACAAAGGAAGAGAAAAAAGAGTTTTTGGACATGAGTAATAAAAATATAAGTAAACTTAATGCATTAATAGATTCTTTAGTTAATATATCTAGATTAGAAGTTGCTATGATAAAACTAAATCCACAGAAAAATAATTTAAGAGATACTATATTAAAAGCTTATAATAGTGCTTATATTAAAGCAAAACATAAGAATATAGATATTGTATTAGGAGATATAGAGGAGTATACTATTACAAAACATGATAAGAAATGGACAGAAGAAGCTATTTTTAATGTTTTAGAAAATGCAATAAAATATAGCAATAAGAGTGAAAAAATATATTTAGATGTAGAAGATAGTTTAAACTATATAAAAATAAATATAAAGGATAATGGAATAGGAATAAGCAAAAATGAGTTCAATAATATTTTCAAGAGATTTTATAGAGGCAAGGAAGTTGAAAAGCTTGAAATAGAAGGCTCTGGGGTTGGATTATATTTAACTAGAAAGATTTTAGAAGATCAAAGTGGAAGTATTATGGTTAAATCAGAAAAGGGTAAGGGAAGTACCTTTAGTTTGTTTTTGCCTAAAATATAAGATAGGATGTGAATATAATGAATACTATGAAGTTGTTAAAGCCTAGGGCTTTAAAAAGGGGTGACAAGGTAGCTACTATAAGCTTATCAGCTGGTACTGCTGGAGAAAAGGATATTTTATGGAGATATGAACAAGGGAAAAAGAGATTAGAAGAAGTATTTGGTCTTGAGGTTGTTGAAATGGATAATACCTTAAAGGGGTGTAAGTATTTATATGAACATCCAGAAAAAAGAGCAGAGGATTTAATGAATGCTTTTAAGGATACTTCTATTAAAGGAATATTTACTTGTATAGGTGGAGAAGAAAGTGTAAGAATGTTACCTTATATAGATTTTCAAGTTATAAAAGAAAATCCTAAGGTATTTATAGGATATTCAGATACAACTACAACACATATGATGTGTTTAAAAGCTGGTATTTCAAGTTTCTATGGACCAGCAATTTTATGTGATTTTGCTGAAAACATATCTATGTTTGATTATACAAAGCATTGGCTTGAAAAGGTTTTATTTAGTAATGAAGCAATAGGAGAAGTGTATCCATCAGATGTATGGACTAGTGAGTTTTTATCATGGGAAGAAAAGAATAAAAACACTGCAAGGAAAACTAATAAATGTGAAGGACCAGAATTATTACAGGGTGTAGGAAAGGTCCAAGGACATTTAATAGGTGGATGTATGGAAGTTCTAGAAATGCTTAAGGGGACAGAACTTTGGCCTCAAGAGCAGTCATGGGAAAATGCTATATTATTTTTAGAAACCTCTGAAAATAGAACTCCTCCTGTATATTTTGAATATTGGCTTAGAAATTATGGAACACAGGGAATTTTAAATAAGGTTAATGGGATAATCTTTGGAAAACCTTATGACAATAAATATTATGAAGAATATAAAGAGATAATATTAAAAATTGTAAGAGAAGAATTAGGACTTAAAGATTTACCTATTATGATTAATATGAACTTTGGACATACCGCTCCAATAATGACAATACCTTATGGTGCTTTAGCAGAAATAGATTGTGATAAAAATAAATTTTCTATATTAGAAAGTGGAGTTTTATAATCTTAGACTTAAGCTAGAAAATTATAATGTTTATAAATAATATAGAAAGTGTTTTATTGAATCTTATGAGGGCATTATATAAGGGAGGCGTTTAATATGACTAATAATAATCTTAGAGTGGTTGAAGTTGTTGAATATAATCCAAACTGGCATATTGAGTTTAAAGAAGAAGCACACAAGCTTAGAGATATTTTAAAAGATGAGATTGTGGAAATACACCACATAGGAAGTACATCTATTCCTAATATGAGTGCTAAACCTGTAATAGATATATTACTTGAGGTTAGGGATATAAATGCAATTGATTATTACAATGAAAAAATTCAGCAAATAGGATATATACCTAAGGGTGAGTATGGAATAAGAAATAGAAGGTTCTTTTTAAAAGGTGAGAATGATAGAACGCATCATATTCATGCTTTTGAAACTGGTGATACTGAAATAAAAAGACACTTGAACTTTAGAGATTATATGATAAATCATCCCGAGGAAGCAGAGGAATATAAGAATTTAAAAAAGGATTTAGCTTATAAATTCAAATATGATATTGATAAATATATAGAAGGCAAAGATGCATTTATTAAAAATATAGATTTAAAAGCAAAGCAAGAATTTACTGAAGGTTTTATGAAATAGCTTGAAAAATTTAAATATAAGTGGCTTAACAATAAGAGTATATATAGATATATTAGCTTTGAAGGTTTAAATTAGCGCAATATATGGGTATGTTTACTCTTAAGGTCAAAGCCACTTTTTTTATTGTATATAAAAAATCTTAAAAAAAGTAAAATTATACTTTTAAAATAAATTATTTTTATTTATAATAAATTAGTCTTAAAAAGTTTAAGATATAAACTATAGGTATAATAAAAAAGTAATTTTATGAGTTTCACGGTTTATATGGTTAGTGCTTAAATGGAAAATATATACTTTGAATTTAGGTATGTTTAATAGAGTTTAGTATATATTGTAATCTTGAAACTACATTAACTAACTTTGTTTTAAGGTGAATTTTAAAAAGCTATAAAATAAGTAAAGTTTATTTAATTAATCATATATAAAGAAGTAATCTAAAGAAAACTAAGTTAAAATATATAAGATAAAGGATAATTAATATGGAGAAAACAAAACTTGTAGGAAATGAAAATGAGAGTAAAGAAGTGTGTATTGAGAAGAATAAAGATTCGTGGAATGATAGCAGCTATGAGGCTTGGGTAAACAGATTTGGAATGCCAAGTGAAGCAATACAAAGGATAACTAAGGACCCAGCTAAAATGGTTTCAAGTATTTATGGTAAATTTGGAGATGTTAAGGGTAAAAAAATAATGAATCTTATGGGCTCTAATGGGACTAAGGCAGTGTCATTAGCTTTATTAGGTGCAAATGTATCAGTTGTAGACTTTTCTGATGGTAATAAAAAATATGCTCTAGAATTAGCACAAGAAGCAGGAGTAAGTATAGAGTACATATTATCAGATGTTCTTAAATTATCAGAAAGTAAATTAAGTGGAGACTTTGACATTGTATTTGCTGAAATGGGCATATTACATTATTTTTCAGATTTAAAAGTGTTTATGGACATAATATATAAGCTACTTAAGAAAGATGGTATCTTTGTAATTAAGGATTTTCATCCAGTATCAACTAAACTCATTACTTCAAGAGGCTCTACAGCTAAGGTACGTAAGCACAAGGTAACAGGAGATTACTTTGATAAGGAACTTAAAGAGAAAAATGTGGCATATTCTAAGTACTCTGATGAAAGTGATGAAGAGTCAAAGGTTTTACTTCGTCTTTGGACATTAGGAGAAATTGTTACAAGTATTGCAGAAAGTAATTTAGTAATTAAATGTTTAGATGAAGAACCTAATCAGTCATCAGATACTTTTGATAAGGGTATACCTAAGATTTTTACAATTGTAGCTAAGAAAGCTTAATAATAGAGATGATACAAAGTAAATTAAATACTTTTAAATTTTAAAGTATAGTATTAAGTAATATAAGCCGGCGATTATATTAAAAGTATAATTGCTGGCTTTATGTATTATTTGCATAGGATTGTATATTTACAGTAATTACAATATAATATCAATATATCAAAAGATTTAATTAAATTTACAGAAGAATAATACGGGGGACATCAATGGTAATAGCGTATCAAATAGGGATCTTTTTAATAATAGTAATATCTTCATTTTTCGGCTTTAGAGCTTTATTAATATCAGTAATTTGCATAGTAGGTTTTAGCTTGACTAATATTTTTACATTAACATTGCTTATGGTACAAATGACAACAATTGCAGTATCTACAGCAATAGGAATGGTTATTGCAACTATAAGGTTATTTATGGACATGCCAAGGCTATTTGGCAAATTTCGTTATTGGCTTAGTGAGAAGATATATAGTTTGAGAAACTCTTCAAAAAGTTTTTTGCTTAGTTTTATATTTGTAAATTTTCTAAGATATCTTTTAACTTGGGCATTTTTTATAGTATGTGAATTTTTAGTTCCAGGTGGAAATATGAGTTCAGCTGGAGAGATAATGGAGATGGTTATGGGGGTATTATTCATAGGTTATTTCTATTCTATAATATTCATAGGAAGAAAAATAAATTATGAAAGTGATTCCTTAATTGAGAAAGGAAGCCTTACTAGCTTTTTAGTCGCATGTGGAAGTATGTATTTAGCATTTAGTCATATTCAAAGATTTTCATATGTTTTATTTGCATAGTTATCTTCAAGATAATCAAAATTATAAAATTGAGCTATAGATAGTTAATTAACTCTCTATAGCTATAAATAGGTTCATTTAAAGATTAGAATTGAACATAAAAAATTTAAGCAGTATTGTGAAGAATATCTATGATAAGAGGTATAGCTTTATATGGTAAATAGAAATAATATATTAGATTGTGGTAAAATAAAGTTGTAAATTGATTATGTACACTTTATTGGAAGGGAGAAGAGGAATATGAGCTTCAATGAAGGCTATAATAAATCTGAACTTTTAGCTATAATAGAAAGTGAAAAATTTAAAGAGATATTTATAAAAAACAATATATTTAATGTTTTAATATTTGGAAGTCTATATACAGAGGAGTTTAATGAGGAATCTGATGTAGATATTGCAGTCATTGCTCAGAATAAAATTCCTTTCAAAACTGAGATAAATATAACATTAGAACTGGAAAAATTATTAGGTAGAGATGTTGACTTTATAGATATAAATGATGAAAATATAAATAACATTATAAAAATAGAGGCTTTAAATAGTAAGAAAATAATAATAAATGATGAGCTTCTAAACAATGCTATAGAAAAATATGATAGATTATATAAAGAAAATAGAGAATTTTGGGATATTTTAGATAGAGAGGTTTTGGGTAATGAATAAGGAAAGATTAAAAAAATTAATATATGATTTGGAAATAACAAATAATGATATTGAAATTTCATTAAAGTTATTAAAAAACAATATAGATAATGGTGACTTAAAAAGTGAGTTCTCCAATAGTTTAAAGTATAAATATTTAAGTTTGTTTATTATATATGAGGATTTTATTTCTATGTTACTAAAAGAGTATAATTTATATGAGATAGGTTTGTCTGTTGATAAAGCCATAAAGAAATTAAGGGAAAGAAATATATTAAATGATAATCAAGAAGTATACTTAAATTCAGCTAGATTAATTAGAAATAAGATAGGACATAGGTATAAGCAACCCTCAATAGAAAGTATAATTGATTTTCTTGAAGAGAATGGGGAAGCTCAAGAAAGTATTCATAATTATATAAAGAGCTTTATATAAGTTGAATATTATAAGAATTTTGGCCATAAAAAATTAAATTAAGCATTTTAAAACTGATATGATTCAATTCATGTCAGTTTTCTTAATTTTAATAAAAAATTTCATATAAAATAAATCTTTGGGAATAATAAAGGTTGCATTTGTTAAAAGAAAAAAGTAGGAGAAAGAATAATGAAAAGTAACAAAAGAACCAAAGGATTTAAAAAAGTAATTTTTATGATTATGGCTATTATGTGCGGTATTGGTATTAGCGTCATACCAAGTACAGAGGTTATGGGAGAAAGCAGCAGCAATATGAAATATTCTGTGGAACTATCTCCAAATAAGAGTTATGTTGAAAGTGGAGAAGTTGTAAAGGTTAAATTACATGTAGAAAACGACACAGAAAAGGATAACTTTGACTTTAAAGCTAAACTTATGATAGATGGTAATAGTGAAGTTATTGGTAGTGATACAAAGGAAATAAAGAAAATTCCATTAGGAGAAAGTACTGAAATTATCTGGGAAGTGAAGGCGAATACTGGAGCTTCTAAGATATTTATAGGGGTAATAGAAAAGAATAATAAAGCCTTTGAAATAAAAGCAAGCAATATTGCAGTTAAGGGAGAGGGATGGTTTATAGGTGATAACCATACCCACACAAAATATTCTGATGGTCAAGGTACTATAGCAGAAAATTTTGATGCTGCAAGAGAAGCAGGACTTAATTATGTGTCTATTACAGATCACAATAACTCTTTGGGCTGGAATGATGCCCAAAGAGAGCAGGGGGAGGATCTTATAGTTATAAGAGGAAATGAATACACTTCAAAATCTTGCCATGCAGTTATTATGAATGTAAGTGATGAAAAAAATTATTCAGGAATGAATACAAATGAGCTCTGCAAATATATAAAAGCTTCTTATAAAAATCCACTTGTATATGCAGCACATCCCTATGAAAGTGCATATACATGGCAGGAAGAAGATTGGAATTGTGATATAGACGGAATCGAAGTATGGAATGGTTGGTGGGGAGCTAAGTACAAGCCTAACTGTGATGCCTTTTCTAAATGGGATGAGCTGAACAAAGAGGGTAGACATATTTATGGAATAGCAACTACTGATAATCATGAATCTAAATATATAGGAAAGACATACACAGTAGCATATCTAAAGGAATTTTCTAGTGAAGGAGTAGTTGAAGCTCATAAAAAAGGTCATATTTATGGGTCTAATGGTCCAGTAATTGATTTTAAAATAGGAGATATTATGATGGGAGATGACCTTCATATAAAAAACAATAAAGTAGTTACTGTTAAAATGAGCGGAAAGTATCATGAAAAATTAAGTAAGGTAACTTTAATAAAAAATGGAGAAATAATTTATAGCAAGGATTTAGATAATAATGAATTTAATATAAGTCAAAATGTACAGGTAAAGCCAGGAGATTTTTTAAGAATGGAAGTTCAAGGAAAAGAAAGTGAACATCTTAAACTAGACTGTATAGCTTTTGATTCTGCACCCTTTGCTTTTTCTAATCCAATTTTCATAGTTAATAATAATTAAGGAGAATTACATAAAAGCAATTATAGAATATAAAATTAATATTAATAAGAGACCATATTATTAAAGTAAATAACAATATAATACTTCGCAAAGGAGTACAAAGTATTATATGTTATAAATTAGGTCGCTTTAAAGATGGTCTCCTAAATTTTGCAGAAAAATTACTATTTATATAAAAATAAACTAGCTTTTAAATTAAGCGTTAATAACAGCTAAAACTGTATTAGGGTCAGTTATTAAAGTTACACCTTCTGGAACATGGATGTCTTTTGCACATACTTTATCCTCAAATGTCATTTTAGATACGTCTATATCAATGAATTCAGGAATTTTTTCTACGTTACCTTGGAAATCTACAAAAGAGGTAAAAGTTTGAAGTACTAGTCTTTTAGCTTCTAAAGCAGACTGTCCTAAGTAGTTAACAGGAATTCTTAATTTTATTACTTCATTTGGTTTTACATATTGTAAATCTAAGTGTAATATTTCACGGAAATTGCTTTTTTGAACTTCTTTAACTACACAATTAAATTTTTTATCATTTAAAGTTAATGGAATAATTGAACCCTTAGAATTACACTTAAGCATCTTAGCTAACTCTACATTTTCCATTTTTGCAGAAATTGGTTCAGGAAGAAATTCACCGTAAATTACGCAAGGAGTAAATCCTGCACTTCTAATTTGTTTTACATTTTCTTTTTTATTTCTTTCATATAATTTAAAAATTATGTTTGACATAATAAGCCTCCAATCGTATGTAGTTTTCTACAATAAATTATTTTTAAACTCTATAGAGGTTAATGCGCTTATCTCATTATAAATTAGGTAAGCAACTAATTATATTGAATGGTTTTCACTTTCGAAATATGTATTAGCCTCAATTAGTCTATCAAGGTGATAATAACATAAATATAAAAATAAGTAAAAAATAGTGTATCTATGTAAAATGACTTTAAATGACTTTATCTATGGAAATATCGGTTTTACATCATAAATCTCAAGAATTTACAATGAATTGCAAGAATTTAAAAAAAATATGATTATTATTTAAAAAAAATAAAAATAGATAAGTCTATTTGTTGATGGATTTACTTGCATCTTTAATGCTAAAAATTAATACGGGAAAGTATATAACTTCCCCGTATAGTATATTTAAATATCTAATATTAACTTTAGCAAAGACTAAGATAGGCTCTTTCTAGCTTCATCACAGAATAAAGAAATATACTGACAAATCTCATCTATACTATGAAGTGAATAAGGTATATTTTCGATATTATACCAAGTGGATACAGAATCGCAAAAGGCATTTGAATCTATCCAAATAAGATATAAAAGCTTATCTAATATATTTTTACCTTTAGCTAGAATTAATTTTTCAGTTGTGTTTAAGGAGCTATAGTTTTCTAATCTAACTTTTGAAGTTTCTATAAGATTAAAACAATATTTAACAACTAATTCATTGAAGGAAAATATAACTTCTTCAACACTGTCATCTTCTAAGGTGTCAATTAAGTCATTTATATAATCTACAATTTCATCATTAGGCATATTACTTTTTAACTGTTTTAAATTTTTGATGCATTCCATTCTCTCTTCCATAATTACCTCCAAGGTTAAGGTTTTTGCTTATGCAAAGCCTCATAAGGATGTATATTGTGAAATATAGATTATCTATTTTATAAAAGTTTTAATATTAAAGCTTTAATATTAAATAAGAAGAACTTATGATTTATATACAATATGATACATTCCTTATTCAGTATAACTTACATAAACTTAACTAAACTTTAATTAAAAATAAAGTTTGGGTTTAAAGTATTTCATAAAATCCTTTACTATAAGTATATGAAGTAAAGGTGAGATTATAGATACCTAAACGTGACCAAATTTATAGCACTAAAGTATGTTTTTTTATTTAAAAATACAAAAGAATTTAAATTTTATATATAAATTTATAACTTTATAAAAATATAAATAGGAATTGATGATCTTAAAAAGGTAAAGTATAGTACGGTTATTTAAAAAAAGGTTTCTATACAGAGTGAGAATATTTATTAATAACTATGTTACAGGGTAGAAAAGTTATCTAAAGAACTATGTGTATCAATTACAAAGTAGTAATTTAAAGATAAAAAAAGAACTAGAATTTCGAATTCTAGCTCTAAGAAAGGAAGTGAATTACTTGATTTAAATTTGTTAGTTCTGTTGAAATAAATACCCTTGTAATTAATAAATACCCTTCATATTTTAACTTAGTAGGATGGATAACTTTTTTGCCCTTAAAGATTAATAGTTATAGTTGTTTTTGATTTCATTGAGATTAGTACACATATTCTAAAGAATGGAATAAAGAAAATGATTTAGCTAATCTCCATATGAACGTAAACAATAACGTTGAATTGACGTTATACTACATAGTATAAAATAATACCCAAGAATGTTACAAAAATATTTTTAGTTAAGAGGTAATTATAGGGCTTTTTATAAAGAAATAAATTGCTTTTAAAGAATTTTATAGAAGACAAACGAAGAAAATATATTAGGTAGAATCTTAAATATTGAGAGTGGATTATTCTGAATTAATAAAATAATAAGAAAATATATACAAAATAAAGGTTGTTTATTATAGTTTTATGTTATATAATTAAGTCAAATTTGTAGAATATATTGCTAGGGGTGCCTTTAAAGGCTGAGAGGGATTGAAAAATCCTAACTCTTAAAACCTGATGTGGATAGTGCCATCGTAGGGAAGCAAAGTTACTTTAATATTTAATTTAGTAATTATAGCTTGCTGTTGCAAGCTTTTTTATTGGAAAAATATAAAATTAACTCCTAGTATAATTAAAGGCTGGGGGTTTTTTTATTTTTATTAAAAGTGCTTATACTTACAATGACTTATTAAGCTTATCTAGAATAAAGGCCTATTAAAACAATATATCTCAATTTAATTTAGTTTATAAGTAAAAACTTAAGAAACTATTAAAAAACAGGGGGATATAAAAAATGAATTATACTACTCAAATGGATGCTGCTAAAAAGGGCATTATAACTAAGGAAATGGAAATTGTTGCTTCAAAGGAAAACATGAAGGTAGAGGAACTAAGAGAATTAGTTGCAGAGGGTAAGGTAGCTATTCCTGCTAATAAGAACCATAAAACTTTAAGTGCTGAGGGAGTAGGACAAGGCTTAAAAACTAAAATTAATGTTAACCTTGGAATTTCAAAGGATTGTCCAGAATGTGAAAAAGAGTTAGAGAAAGTGAGAGTAGCTTTAGAAATGAAAGCTGAAGCTATAATGGACCTTTCTAACTATGGTAAAACTGAGGGGATGAGAAAAAGAATAGTTGAAATGTCAACAGCTATGCTAGGAACAGTTCCTATTTATGATGCTGTAGGTTTTTATGATAAGGAGCTTAAGGATATAACAGCTGAAGAGTTTTTACAGGTTGTAGAAAAGCATGGGGAAGATGGTGTAGACTTTATTACTATACATGCTGGAATTAACAGAGAAGCTATAAAGACTATTAAAGAAAATAAAAGACTTACTAATATAGTTTCAAGGGGTGGATCTTTATTATTTGCATGGATGGAGCTTAATAATAAGGAAAATCCTTTTTATGAGCATTTTGATAAATTATTAGATATATGTGAAAAATATGATATGACTATTTCTTTAGGAGATTCATTAAGACCAGGGTCAATTGCTGATTCAACAGATGCCAATCAAATAAAGGAATTAATAGTTTTAGGTGAGCTTACTAAAAGAGCATGGGAAAGAAATGTACAAATTATAGTAGAAGGTCCAGGGCATATGGCTTTAAATGAAATAGAAAGCAATATGGTTATACAAAAGAAATTATGTCATGGTGCACCTTTTTATGTGTTAGGTCCTCTAGTTACAGATGTAGCTCCAGGATATGATCACATAACTTCAGCTATTGGGGGAGCAATTGCTGCTACCTATGGGGCAGACTTCTTATGTTATGTTACTCCAGCTGAACACTTAAGACTTCCTAACTTAGATGACATGAAAGAAGGAATAATAGCAACTAAGATAGCTGCACATGCTGCAGATATAGCTAAGGGTATTAAGGGCGCAAGAGAATGGGATAATAAAATGAGTAAAGCTAGAGCTGATATTGATTGGAACACTATGTTTGATCTTGCTTTAGACAAGGAAAAAGCTGAAAGATATAGAGCAGAGTCAAAACCACATGATGAAGAAAGTTGTACAATGTGTGGAAAGATGTGTTCTATGAGAACTATGAAAAAGATATTAAATGGAGAAGATTTAAATATATTAAGAGACTAAAATAAAACTCAACCTATAGAGTAGGCTTAATCTTAGAGTCTACCCTATAGGTTTTTATATTATTGCTATTAATAAATTATTTATGTTGTATAATAGGGCTAAGGATATAATTGGGGAGAGTAGACATGATAATAAATAAGGACAAGGTATACTTAAAGTTTTTACTTATTCGTATACTATTAAGTACAAATTTAATTTTATCTATTAGAGTTTTATACATGATAGCTTTTAATATTTCATATGGGGAAATAGGGGTATTGAGGTCTATATTTGCCTTTACTGTTACCTTCTTTGAACTTCCTACAGGAATAATAGCAGATAAGGTAAGTAGGAGATTATCTATGCTTATAGCCAGTGTATTTTTTTCAGCACACTCTATAGTATATATATTCTTGCCGAGCTACACAGGATTTATAATAGCACAAATAATGTTGGGAGTTAGTATTTCATTTATATCAGGTGCAGATTCATCATATTTACATAATTATATAAAGAATAATACAAAGGATGATTTTTTAAAGGTAACTGGAGATATAAGGTATATATCTAAATGGTTTTTAGCTATTTTATCTATAATTAGCTCTATAATTTATAATATTAATCCATATTATAATTTTGCAATTACCTTTATTATGGGTATTGCTGCTTTTATAGTTGTATTTTCATTGCCTAGAGATAGTATGGTAAGTTATATGGAAATATGGAAAAAAAGTTTTTTTAAGGAAGTATATATCTTGACTAAAGATGCTATAAAGAATTTACTAGAAAATAAGTATCTTATGAAAATAATAATATATACCTCTATAACCTTTACATTTTTGATTATTAACTTTGAATATTATCAAATACTTCTTCAAAAGCTGAATTTTCCAAGTAAATATAATGGAAGTTTATATGCAAGCTTTATGATATTTATGGGAATAGGATATAAAATTTCCTCTAAATTAGTTAGAAAATATTCAACGTATTCAATTTTTTATACATATATGATATTAATAAGTAGTACATTTTTTATTTTTAGTAAAACCTCAAGTTTATATATTGTGCTTTTAGGTATAATGGTGCAGCAAATTTGTTTTGGAAGTTGGGAACTAATATTAGAGAATATGGTATTAGAGGAATCACCAGAGGATAATATGAAAAGTACTATTTCATCTCTGAATAGTTTAGTTACCAATATAATAAAGGCTATTTATTCTTTAATATTAGCATTTATGTTCAGCAAGCTTGGATATAAGTTTAGTTATATAGTTATGGGAAGTTGTATAATAGGTATGGTTATAATTAATTATATTCTAACATTATTTAAGAAAGTAAGATGAAGATAAATTTTATATAAAATAGTCTTCTAAAATAAGAAATTTACTATTGTAAAGTGAATTTACTGTAGTATAATATAGTAAAATATATACTAATATAAAGAAAATTTTATAATATTTATTTTAATATCATTAAGGAGAAAAACATGAGAAAGAGCTATAAAAATCCAAAGGAACTAGCAACGCATTTAAAGGATTTAGTTGATTTATACTTTGAAGGACTTATGACTTATGAAAAGTTAAGTGATAAGATTATGGGTGTAGTTGAAGCTAATGATGGAATCAAAGATGGAAAGATTGCATCTAAATTAGAAGTTATAATTGGTGAAGAAGCCTTAGAAGTAATTAAGAAGATAATAGAAGAAAATAAAAATTCTTAATATATAGCTTTAAGATAATAAGCAACTTGGTAAAAGCTTAGTTTTGTAGAGAATAATTTCTGCAAAACTGAGCTTTTATATTACATTTAAATATAGAGGCAAATCAGTATAATATGCATCTATATTATATAGTAAAAAGAATGATATACTAAATTAACTTTATGGTGAGTATATATTAAAAAAGTATTTAAGTCTTATAAATGAACTTATTGTAAATGAAGAAGCTCATAAAAGGTTTATAAAAAAAATAAAATTTAGAAAATTGAGAAATTTATATTGAAAATATCTTTATTACTTATATAAAAAATAGGGGGAATTAAATTATGAAAGCAATATGTATTATAGGAAGTCCAAAGTCAAATGGGAGTACAGCATGTATAATGGACACAATTATAGAGGGAATGAAAGAAAGTAATATAGAAGTTAGAAGATATGTTCTTGGAGATATGGATATAAATTATTGCAAGGGATGTATGCAATGTTATAAGACAAAGAAATGTATTCAAGATGATGATATGAACATAATAATTGAAGATTTACTGGATGCAGACATAGTACTAATAGCTTCACCTTCTTATTGGGGTGATGTTACTGGGCAATTAAAGGTATTTTTTGATAGGTCGACTCCCTTAAGTGATACAAATGGAGAAACTTTAGTACCTAAGGGTAAGATAGGTGTTTCTATAGCCGTTAGAACAGGTACAAGAGTTGAAGAAAATATACATTTGATAAATACAATAGAACATTATTATGGACATTTAGGAATAAATCCAGTTGAAGGATTTACGGTAGAGAGAGTACAGTTTAAAGAGGATTTCAAACAAAATGCAGAAAAGGTAAAAGAAGCTTTAGATTTAGGGAAAAGACTTGTAGGGTTTAGTAAAAATAATCAGGAATAAAGTTAAGTGTATTAATAATGCTCATAATAGTAAGTATTAACAATATTATTTACTTTAATTAATTGAATTAGCAAAGTTTAGGTTCTATAATAAGAATAACTATATTAATTAAATTAGAAGATAAGGTTACTAATATAGAGAAACTGTGAAGAGGAGATGATAACTATGAGAGGGTTTAGCAAAAAAACTATTCTAGGGTTTATGATGATAATTTTAATTTCATTATTTACTGTGGGATGTTCTAAAACAGATAAGGTTCAAAATGCTTTCAATGAGTATAAGGATAAATGGATTGCTAAGGATTTTAAGTCTATGTATGCAATGCTGAGTACTGAATCTAAGGCATATATAACAGAAGAAAAGTTTGTAGAGAGATATAATAATATTTATGATGCCATAGAAGCTAATAATATAGCTATAGAAAACAATGGAGAGGTGGAAAAAGCAGAAAATGAAAATGTTCTTCCATTTAAATTATCCATGGATACTGTGGCGGGAAGTATAGATTTACAAGATTATAAAGTTAAAATCATAAAAGAAGATAAAGAGTATAAAATTAAGTGGGATGAGTCACTTATTTTTCCTAAAATGATTCCTAATGATAAAGTTAGAGTTGATGATAAGGAAGCAAGTAGAGGGAAAATTTTAGACAGAAATAATAAAGAATTAGCTGTTGACGGAGAACTAAGTATTATAGGTATACATCCTGTAGTTTTTGATAAAGAAAATAAAGAAGAAAAGATTAAAGAAATGGCGGAAACCTTAGATATTAGTGTTGAAACCATAGAAAGTAAATTAAACAATAATTCTAATCCAGATCATTTCGTACCTATAGTGGATATATTATCTAATGATGAAAAAACTAAAAAGTTAAGTGGTAGAGTAGATGAAGGCATTTTAATAAAAACCAAAAAATCTAGAATATATTCAGATAGTGAAGCATTAGGAGCTTTGGTTGGATATATAGGACCTGTGACTGAAGAGGAATTACAACAAAATTCAGGTAAGGGTTATGGTTTACATAGTTTAATTGGTAAAGCAGGAATAGAAAAGGTTTATGAAGATACTTTAAAAGGAAAAAATGGAGCTAAAATTTATATAGAAAGAGGAAGTGAAAGTATTCCTATAGCTGAAAGGGAGCTTGAGAATGGAAAGGACGTAAAACTGTCTATAGATTCAGAGTTACAAGCTAAAGTGTATGCAGAAATGAATGGTGATAAGGGTGCTGCAACAGCTGTTGATCCAAAAACTGGAGAGGTTTTAGCTATGGTAACATCACCATCATATAATTCTAATGTCTTTACAACGTATATTACAAAAGCTCAAAGTCAAAAATGGGAAGGAAATAAAAAGGCTGATATGGAGAATAGATTTAATGATGTGTATTCTCCAGGCTCTGTAATGAAGTTAATAACAGCAACAGCAGGATTAGATAATGGAATAATAGATATGACAGGAACTAAGGATATTAAAGGTATTTCATGGCAAAAGGATACTTCATGGGGTGGATACTCTGTTACAAGAGTTACTGACCCAGGTAGACCAATTAATTTAAGAGATGCAGTTAAGTATTCAGATAATATATACTTTGCGCAAGTTGCATTAGAGTTAGGAAGTGAAAAGTATATAGAAACTGCTAAAAAGTTTGGAATAGGTGATAAACTTGAGTTTGACTATCCAATGGATAATTCTCAAATATCTAATGATGGAAAGTTAGATAAGGAAATTTTATTAGCAGATACGGCTTATGGACAAGGTGAAGTTATGGTATCACCTTTAGAAGTTGCTTTGGCATACAGTGCCTTAGGAAACAAGGGTAATATAATGAATCCAAGACTAGTTTTAAGTGAAAATCCAGAAGCTAAGGTATTGAAAGAGAAAACAATATCTGAAGCTAACTTAAGTAATTTAGTAGAGGCATTTTCAGCTCCTATTAAGGATGCAGATGGTACAGCTGCTGGAGCTAAAATAAATGGTGTGAATTTAGCAGGAAAAACTGGAACGGCTGAAATAAAATCTTCACAAAGTGATGAAAATGGTAAAGAAGACGCTTGGTTTGTAGCTTTAGATACAGACGACTCTAAAATTGTTTTATCTATGATAATAGAAGATGTAAAGAATAGAGGCGGTTCCTCTGTAGTAATACCAAAAGTTAAAAATTCTATAGAATACTATTTAAATTCAAAATAGATTAGCGTATATTGTGATATAATGAGTAGAATAAGTGAAAATTATATATAAAAATATATGCAATGGAATAAGGAAGGTATTTTATGACAACAGAAAAAAATAATTCTATGAATGAGGATATGGCTAAAAAATTAGAAGGTTTAAATGCTAAGGAGATTTGGCAAGAGCTATATAATAAAGAGTTAAATACTAAGAAAACAGTACTTGAATATATTGAAATTACAAGAGCTCTTAAACATGTTAATGTAACAGAAAAGCAAATTCAAGATACTTATAATTTAATATATAAATCTATAGATGATATGGCAAGTAACATAAAGCCAAACACAATTATGTATTTAAAGAATCAATTGAAAGATCAATTAGGAAAGCTTGTAAAGGAGAAAGATCCAGGAGCTACTAATGAATTTATTGAGTTCTTTAAATTAGCTTATCCAGAAGGGGATAGAAGAAAAGATTTTACTTGGGTACTTATGGATATTAATAAAATTGTAGATGAGCAAATTTGGACTACAATAAAATATATTAATTCTTGGTGCATAAGAGATAAAAATAGATTAAGTGTAAAACAGAAAAAGGATATAATTCCTATGATTGAATTAATCTTAAAGAGAAATGATCCTAAGTATGTACACCCACTTAAGAATTTTACACAGCTTCAAAAAATACTTAAAATAAAAATAGTACCAGCAGGTAAAGGCTTTAAGGTACTTTATTGTAAGTAATATATAATTAAATATTTTCAAGGAAATAAATTATAAATCTGTAAATCAGAAAGTAAACTGCAAAGATAAGAATAGGATATAGAAAAGAGCTTCTCTTTTCTATATCTTGTTCTTTTTTTATTTTAAAATACTCATTTATGCTAGATAGGTTTATGTATTTAGGATTAAAGTTTAAGGTAATTAATAATGTATATAAAATATATTTTTTAAAGGACTTATAAAATAAAACTGAAAATAGGACTTATAAATTTTAAAAGTTATATTATTGAAAATTGCAATACAATCTATTAAAGAAATGAAATACTAAATACTTACAACTTAAGAACTGTAAGGATTTCAATTATAATTTAGTTCTCCTTTAATTTCATACATAATTTATAAAAATAGTTATTAATACAACTTAATATTGAAGATAGAAAATAGTGGTGTTATAATGACTTTGCAGGTGTATATACAGCTGTAATATTTTAGGACGGTGTAATCATGGAGAGAAACATTGTAGAGGATATCTTAAAGTTAAAAAAAGAAAAAAATGCTATTATACTTGCTCACTACTATCAACCAGGAGAGGTTCAAGATTTAGCTGACTTTGTAGGGGATTCCTATTATCTAAGTGAAATAGCTAAGGACTGTAAGGAAGATGTTGTTGTTTTATGTGGAGTTAAATTTATGGCTGAAAGTGCTAAGATTTTATCACCAAAGAAAACAGTATTAATGTCTTGTGAAAATGCAGGGTGTCCTATGGCAGATATGGCTAATGAAGAGGAATTAGTAAAATTAAAAGAAAAGTATCCTAATGCTTATGTAGTATGCTATATAAATTCAACGGCAAAGGTAAAGGCACATTGTGATGTATCTGTTACTTCTTCAAGTGCTTTAAATATACTTAAAAATATACCTAACAAAGAAGTTTTATTTTTACCAGACAAGAATTTAGGACAGTATATAGCAGAAGCATTTCCAAAGAAAGAATTTATTTTATGGGATGGATATTGTAAATACCATAATAAAATTGAGAAGAGTGCTATCTTAGATCTAAAAGATAAATATAAGGATGCTCAAATATTAGTTCACCCTGAATGTGTGAAAGAAGTTAGAGAACTTGGGGATTATGTAGGAAGTACAAGCGGTATAATAGATTTTGCTACTAAAAGTTCAGCTAAGGATTTTATTATTGCAACAGAAGAAGGCGTTTTACACCAATTAAAAAAGAAAAATCCTAATAAAAACTTTCATATTCCAGGCGGAAGAATATGTTGTGAAGATATGAAAAAGACTACTTTAGAAGGTTTATATGATACTTTACTTAATATGAAAAATGAAATGATTCTAGATGAAGATATTAGAGAAAAGGCATTTATTTCTCTAGAAAACATGCATAAGTTGGCTAAATAGTGACATGGATAATATAGTTGACGTATTAATTATTGGTTCAGGGGTAGCAGGTCTTTATTGTGCCTTAAACTTAAGAAAAGATTTAAACATATTAGTAGTATCAAAAAGTAAATTAGAAAGTAGTAATACCTATTTAGCTCAAGGAGGAATTGCAACTGCACGAAACGAAGAGGACAAGCCATTCTTTGTGCAAGACACTTTAAGGGCAGGGCATTACAAAAATGATATAAAAGCTGTAGAGATATTAGCAGATGAGTCTATGGAAAACATAGATGAATTAATAGGCTTAGGGGTTGAGTTTGATAAAGAGGGTAAGGATTTAAGTTTCACTAAGGAAGGTGCTCACAGTATAAATAGAATAGTTCATACAAAGGATTATACAGGAAAAAGTGTAGCACAAGCTTTAATTAAGGAAGCTTTATTAAGAGATAATATAAGAATTTTTGAGGATTCTTATTTTGTAGATATAATAGAAGATAAAGGGAAGTGTACTGGGGCTATTGTAATTAAGGACAATATGCAAATTAATATATATGCTAAGGCAGTAGTATTAGCAACGGGAGGAATTGGTGGATTATTTAATAATTCAACTAATCAAAGGATATTAAAAGGTGATGGTATAGCAACGGCTATTAAACATAAGATTAAGTTAAAAGATATAGATTATATACAAATACACCCAACGGCTTTTTATGAAGAGAATGTAGATGATAAGAGATTACTTATATCAGAGGCTATAAGAGGAGAGGGTGGAAAGCTTATAAATTCTAAGGGAGAAAGATTTGTGGACGAGATTCTTCCGAGGGATGTAGTTTCAAAGGCTATTTTTGAAGAAATGAAAAAAGATGAAAAACCATATGTTAATTTAGATATAAGATTTTTAGGTGAGGAATATATAAAAAATAGATTTTCCTTCATATATAGAGAATGTTTGAAGAAGGGAACGGATATTACAAAGGATTATATAAAGGTTTCACCAGCTCAACATTATTTTATGGGAGGTATAGAAGTAGATGTAGATTCTAAAACTTCCATGAGAAACCTTTATGCTGTAGGAGAAGTAAGTTGTACGGGGGTTCATGGTGCTAATAGATTAGCAAGCACTTCACTTTTAGAGGGACTTGTTTTTTCTAAGAGGGCTGCAATAGATATAAATAATATTATACATTATAATAAAGTTAAGACTGTAAGGGTAAGTAACTTAAATGAAAGCATTGAAGAATTAAGCATTAGAAATGAAAGAATGGTCATAGGTGCTTTAAGAGAAAGGTGTAAGGATTTAGATTATGAATTATTTAATTGTAGATAAAATAATAAAAGATGCGCTTCTAGAGGATATTCCTAATGAAGATATAACAACTAATTCAATAATAGGTGAAGAGAGCTTATCTACTGTTGATTTGCTTTGTAAGGAAGAGGGTATAATTGCAGGGCTTCTAGTATTTAAAAGGGTTTTTGAAATACTAGGAAGTGTAGAAGTTGAATTATATAAAAATGACGGAGACAAGGTATATCCAAAGGAGAAAATAGCTTTTTTAAAAGGAAGTACACGAAATATACTTTTAGGGGAAAGAATAGCTTTAAACTTATTACAGAGAATGAGTGGAATAGCAACTTTAACAAATAAGTTTGTATCTAAGCTTAATGAATCTAAAACAAAATTGCTTGATACAAGAAAAACAACACCTAATTTAAGAATTTTAGAAAAATATTCTGTGAAAATAGGTGGAGGTTTCAATCATAGATTTAACTTATCAGATGGTGTAATGCTTAAGGACAATCACATAAGTGCAGCAGGTGGAATCAAGAATGCTGTGAAGCTTGCAAGAGAAAATACTTCTTTTGTGAGAAAAATAGAAGTTGAAGTTGAAAGTTTAGAAATGGTGAAAGAAGCACTTGAAGCTAAAGCCGATATAATAATGCTTGATAATATGACCTTAGATATGGCAAGTGAAGCAATAGATCTAATTGGAGATAAGGCACTTACTGAATTTTCTGGGAATGTGAACCTAAATACAATTGAGGAAATAGGGAAAATTGGAGTAGATTATGTGTCTGTAGGTGCTTTAACACATTCAGCTAAAATCTTAGATTTAAGCATGAAGAATCTAAAAAATATATAAAGATAATGGGAGATGAAAATAGTTGTAGTATGTGTATTTTAAGAAACATACTATAACTATTTAGTGCTAACTGATATTATAGAATAAATATAGCTATTATCAGAAAGTCACTATATTAAAATAGAAATCCTATAATAAAGGAAACAATAATCATTATTAATTATTTCGTTGACAAATATAGTTATATGATTTAATATGAAGATGAAAGTTAAAGATGAATTACAATTCATTTGTATAAATGTATGTAGAATAAATCTGAACTTCAAATAATATATTTATAAAGCAAATAAATGTTTTAATTTCATAAATAAAATTTAATATTACGCACTTTATGGTGTTTTTGCAAAATTAAAAGGGAATGTGGTGAAAATCCACAACAGCCACCGTTACTGTAAGAGCTACGAAACTCTAAGAATCAACATGATAACCACTGAGTATATAAACTTGGGAAGGTAGAGGAGTAGGTTTGAAGCTTTAAGTCAGGAGACCTGCCATTAAGTATTAAAAATTTCGGTGAGAAGTTAAGATCGTATATTAAGAATTAAGTTATATTACTACAAATTAATAAATTATCATGTAAATATAAGATTTACGTTTATAAAGTTGCGAAAATTTATAAATTCAATTCTTTGTAAAATGTTAAGATAAATTATTAGTTTATAATAAAGTCTTATTAGGAGATGTGTGTTTATTGTGCACAATACTTAAAATGTGTATAAAAGGACAAGTCTCTAAGAGATAACTTAAAACTTTTTAAAATTTCCATATGTATACTTAAATCTCATAATTTTATTATGAGATTTTTTTATTGCTCAATAATTCAATTATGAGGTAATAAATATAAAATTATTATTTTATTATGAGATTTTTTTATTGCTCAATAATTCAATTATGAGGTAATAAATATAAAATTATTATTTTATGTAATGCCGAAAGGGGAAACAAAGATGAAAAGATCTATTAAAGTGAGAGGATTAATTTGTGCTGCTTTAGCAACATGTGTATTTGCTATAAGTGCAACATCAACTTTTGCTTCACCTAGAAAAGAGTCTGCATGGCCACAATTTAGAGGGGAAGTATTAAATCCAGGAATAACTGACAGCAAAGCACCAAGAACTTCAGCAGAAATTGAAGAGGACTGGGCAGTCAAAATAGGATCAGGTTGGAATTATAGTGATCCTATTATAGTAGGACAGTATGTATATATTACAGATAGCTCTAATATAAAGATGCTTGATAGAAACACTGGAGAAGTCATAAAGTCAGCTCCACTGGCAGAAAATATTGGATTTTTCTCAAGAATGTCTTATGGAGAGGGAAAATTATTTATACCTATAGGTGCAGGACGATTACAATGCTTTGATGCAAATACACTAGAATCCTTATGGATAACAGAAGTTACTCCAAAGGATATGTATTTACAAGCCTTATCACCAGCTGTATATTACAATGGGCATGTTTATATGGGAACTACTAATGGCTCAGCAGATAAAGGAATGTTCTATGCTGTTTCAGCAAAGGATGAGGACCCATCGAAAGTTGATGAAATAAAGGAATATACTTGGACATATGCACCAGAGGTGGGTAAGTCAGGTTACTATTGGAGTGCAGGAACTGTGGTTGGAAATAGCATAGTTTTTGGTGGTGAGAAAGGTGAAGTTGTTATACACAACTTAACTGATAATACAATTACTGATAAATTAGAGCTTAATGAAGCTATAAGATCTTCTGTTCATTATGACAGGAATTTAGGAAGAGTATTTATAACTACTAAGGCTGGAAACATTCACTCTATAAAAATTAATTCTAATGGAACTTTTGATAAAAGCTCTTTATTAACAACAAAAATTGGACAAGATATAACATCAAGTCCAGTAACATATAATGGAAGAGTATATGTAGGTGGCGGTGGAATTAGTAGTGGTGCTGGCTTCTCAGTTTTAGATGCTAAAACTTTAGAAGTAATTTATCAAATAAATGATATACAAACTCAGTCATCACCAATTTTAACTACTGCTTATGCTACAAAGGAGAATAAAAACACAGTATATTTATATGCATTTAAATACACTAATCCAGATGTTATATATGCTGTAAAAGATTTTGAAGGTAATACAGAACCAATTTTTGAAGAGATAGCTACACCAAGTAGTAAACAATATAATTCATCATCTGCTGCTATAGATGAAGATGGAAGTATATACTTTAAAAATGATTCAGGAAAGGTATTTAAGTTTAAAAATACTTTAGATGGTGCTTTCGGTTCAGAGGATGTAATAAAACTTATATACAAGCTACCTAATACAGAAGATATAACTTTAAATAATGAGGTAATTATAAACAGTGCTTTAGAAAGATATAATGATTTATCTGATGCAGAAAAAGCTAAGGTAACAAACTATGATAAATTACAAGCTGCACTTAATAAAATGGAAGAGCTAAAAAATAGTGATAAAGAAGTTGAAAGATTATTAAGTGAGATAGAAAAGTTACCACAGGATATTACTTTAAGTCACAAAGAAAAAGTAAATGAATTATTTAGTAGCTATGAAAGATTACCAGAAAGTCATAAAGCTAAGGTGACTAATATAAATAAATTATTAGATGCTAAGAAAACTATAGAAGCTTTAGAAGAAGAGGAATTAATCAAGAATATAATAGTTAAAATTGATACTCTACCTGAATTAAAAGATATAGTTTTAGATAAAGAAGAATTAATTAATTCAATTTATAAGGATTTTAATAATTTAACAGAAAGTCAAAAAGAAAAAGTAACTAATAAAGATAAAATATTAACTGCTAAAGCTAAAATTGATAAAACTAGAGCTGAAGTAAATTCAATAGAAGAAGATATATGGAATAAAATAAATCCATCAAATATAACTTTAGAAGATAAAGAAGTAGTTTATGACTTAATAAAAAGATATGAAGCTTTAGATGATAGAGATAAGGTTTATGTAAAACACTTTGATGAAGTTTTAGAAGCTAAAAAGATAATTGATAAACTTGAAGCAGAAAATCCATCTAAGCCTGTAGAGGAGCCAGGCAATGGTAATGATAACTCTAAGCCTAATATTGGAGGTAATTCAAACAATGTAGGAAATAATAGTGCATTACCTCAAACAGGGGTAAGTATACCATGGGAATTCATATTAGTTGGTATGATATTAGTTATTAGTGGTATTGCATTAAGTAAGAAAAAAAGAGTTAATGAGAAATAGTTACAAAAGTTAATCTAGAAAGTACTTATTTGGAAGAAATTTTAAATAAGTACTCTTTAGCGTTTAATATTAAAATTAAAGAAGTTTAGAAAAAATGATTAAGTTTAGTTTAATTATTTTATTTATAAGTTTCAAATATAGGGTAAAGTGGAAATAGTATCATTGACAGTCAATGTAGGGTGTTATACTATATTAATGAAATTTAACAATGTATTTCCACAAACACTCTTAAGTTACTAAGCTGAAATTAATAATTTTATATATTATTAAGTATAGGTAAGAAATTTTTATAATTTTTAATTACTATACTTATAATAATATAAGTGGAGGAAAATTATGAAAAAGAGAATTGCTTTAGTATTAAGTTTAGTATTAGGGATTACTATGCTTACAGGTTGTGGAAATAATGATAATAAGAAGGAAAGCTCAGGACAGGTAGCTATAGAAAAAAATGACAGCGGTGCTGATAAGGTATCTGATAATGAGAAAGATAACAAGGAAGAGGAAAAACCTGAAGAAAATAAAGATGGTGAGGAAAACTCAGATAAAAGCAAAGATGATAAGGAAGAAAACAAGGATGGAAGTGCAGCTTCTAGTTTAGAGAATAAACCTTCAAATGAGGAAACTAAATCTCCATCACAAGAAAGTTCATCTTCATCAAATAATAATACACCTTCGACTCCATCAAATAATAATACAGAAAAACCAGCACCTAAACCAGAGCCAGCTGCTAAGTATGTTACTTTATCTATAACATGTAATACACTTTTAGATAACATGGATAAAGTAGATGAGAGTAAAAAAGGAATCATACCTTCCAATGGTGTAATATTAGGAGAACAAAAGGTAGAAATTACAGAAGGAGAGTCAGTTTTTGAAGTACTTTCAAGAGTGACAAGGGAAAAGAGAATACATTTAGATTTCGTTGAGTCACCAGTTTATAATACTGCTTACATCAGAGGAATACAAAACCTTTATGAGTTTGATGGAGGAGATTTAAGTGGATGGATGTATAGTGTAAATGGTGTATTTCCTAATAAGGGATGTAGCCGTATAAATGTGAAAAATGGTGATAGAATAGAATGGAAATATACATGTGATTTAGGAAAGGATCTATAAGTTTATGGAACTCAAATCATACAATAGCTTTGCAGAGTATCATCCAGTAGTAAACTTTTTATACTTTGCATCAGTTATAGTTTTTAATATGATATTTATGCATCCTATATTTTTAATAATAGGATTAAGTGCTTTCTTTATTTATTCAATAAGTTTAAATGGAGTGAAGGCAATAAAATTTAATTTATATTTTTTACTTCCAATGATGATTATGATTATAGTATTAAATCCATTGTTTAGTCATCAGGGAATGACAATATTATTTTATTTGAATAATAAGCCTATGACCTTAGAATCCTTTCTTTATGGAATAGCTACAGCAGTAATGCTTATAAATATGGTTATGGTGTTTAGTTGTTACAATAAGGTAATTACATCAGAAAAGTTTATTTATATGTTTAGTAAGACTGTACCAGCTATAGCCTTGTTAATATCAATGACTTTAAGTTTTGTACCTAAATTTAAACAACAACTTAAAAAAATTAGAACCTCTCAAAGAAATATAGGAAGAGATATAAATAATGGAACTGTGATTCAAAGAGTAAAACACGGTTGTACTATAATATCAATTCTTATTACATGGGCTTTAGAAAATGGGGTGCAAACGGCAGATTCTATGAGAGGGAGAGGTTACGGATTAAGCGGAAGAACAAGTTTTTCTTTATATAAGTTAGAAAAAAGAGATAAAGTAGCTATAGCAATTTTATGTTTTTTAATTTCGGTTTGTACTTTAGGATATGTATATGGTATAAATACCATGCAATTTTATCCTAATATATACATGAAGAAAACAAATATAATAACTATATTTATGTATATATGTTATGGAATACTAGTGTTTTTCCCTCTTGCAATTGAAGTCGAGGAGGCAATAAGATGGAACTTATTAAAATCAAAGATCTAAACTTTAGTTATGATGAGAGTAACAAGAAAAGTTTAGATAATATAAATTTGAATATAAAAGAGGGAGAGTTCGTTTTACTAATAGGAGAGTCAGGTTGTGGTAAAAGTACTCTTTTAAAGCAACTAAAGAATGAATTAGCACCCTTTGGAGAGTTTTCAGGAGAAATATTATATGATGGAATACCTTTAAAAAGCCTGGACCAAAGAAAGTCAGCCTCAGAAATTGGTTTTGTAATGCAAAACCCTGATTATCAGATAGTTACCGATAAAGTTTGGCATGAACTTGCATTTGGACTTGAGAGTTTGGGATTAGATTCCGAAACAATTAGAAGAAGAGTATCAGAAATGGCAAGTTTCTTTGGAATACAAACTTGGTTTAGAAAAGATGTAAGCGAACTAAGTGGCGGTCAAAAGCAGCTATTAAATTTAGCAGCTATAATGGCTATGCAACCTAGACTTTTAATATTAGATGAACCTACATCTCAACTAGATCCTATAGCAGCAGCGGAATTTTTAGAGACTATTTATAAGATAAATAGAGAACTTGGGATAACTGTTGTGCTAACAGAGCATAGAATAGAAGATGTATTTTCAGCAGCAGATAAAGTTGTATTAATGGAAGAGGGGAAAATAGTAGGAGTTGAAAGTCCTAGAAAAATAGGAAAGATAATAAGTGATAAAGAAAATAAACATCCAATGTTTTATTCACTTCCTACACCTACTAGAATTTTTGAAGAATGTGATGGCAGTGGAAGTGCTCCTATTACAATAAAAGAAGGAAGAGAGTGGGCAAGGGAAAATTTCCAAGCTTTAAGTGATGTGCTTAAAGAAGTAAGCTTAGATAAAAGCAAGGAAGCAAAAAGTTATACAAAAGAAGATACGGTTATTGAGCTTAAGGACATATGGTTTAGATATGATAGAAATGCTCCAGATATATTAAAAGGAGTTGATCTTAAGGTATATAAAAATGAACTTTTATGTATACTTGGTGGAAATGGAACAGGTAAAAGTACTACACTAGGTGTTATAGCAGGAAATAATAAGGCATATAGGGGAGAAGTTTATATAAATAATAAAAAGGTAAGTAAGTATAAACTTAAAGAATTATTTAATAAAAACTTAGGGGTATTACCTCAAGATCCTCAAAGTTTATTTGTTAAAAGTACCTTATTAGAGGATCTTAAAGAAGTATTTGATGGTATGGACGTAAAAAAGGAAGAAAGAGAAAATAAAATAAAAGAAGTAAGTAAAACTTTAAAGATAGAAGAATTACTTAACTCTCATCCCTATGATTTAAGTGGGGGAGAACAGCAAAAAGCAGCTTTAGCTAAGGTGCTTTTATTAGATCCTAAAATAATAATACTAGATGAACCTACAAAGGGAATAGATGGTAGTTTTAAAAGAGAATTAGGAAAAATTTTTGAAGAATTAAAGAAAAGTGGAGTAACTATTTTAATGGTAACTCATGATATAGAATTTGCAGCAGAAAATGCTGATAGATGTGCAATGTTCTTTGATGGAGGCATAACTTCCAAGGGAACACCAAGAGAATTTTTCTGTGGAAACTCTTTTTACACAACAGCTGCAAATAAAATGACAAGAGGAATTTTAAATAATATATTAAAGGTTGAAGATGTGGTGAAGTTATGGAAAAAAGAAAAAAATCATTTAAAATAGCTATAATTAGCCTTATAATAATACCTATAATCCTTGTTATGGCAGTTAAGAATGGAAATAAAAATTACTGGTTAATAAGTGTGATTCTTGTTATTTTAGCTATGGCACCCTTCTTTTCAATTTTTGAAAGTAGGAAGCCAAGGGCAAGGGAAATAGTTCCAATAGCAGTTATGTCAGCTATAGCTGCTATAGGTAGATTTGCTTTTGCTATGTTGCCACAGTTTAAGCCAGTTGCAGCAATAGTTATTATAACAGGTATTTCATTTGGTGCAGAGGCTGGTTTTTTAACAGGAGCTATATCAGCTTTAGTATCGAATTTTTTCTTTGGGCAAGGACCTTGGACACCGTGGCAAATGTTTGGTTTTGGTATAATAGGATTTTTAGCAGGGGTTTTATATAAGCATAAAGTAATTGGAAACAAGCTTACAATATGCCTTTTTGGAGCAATATCAGGGTATTTATATGGAATCATATTAAATCTATGGACTGTTTTTGCTGCTGCTAATCCAATTACTCCACAAAGTGTTATAGCCATTTATGCTGCAAGTATTCCCTTTGATACAATACATGCAGTATCAACAGTTATATTCTTATATATATTAGCTATGCCTATGAAAGAAAAAATGGAGCGACTAAAAAGAAAATACGGCTTGTTTAGATAGTTGTTTTTTTACTATTAAGGGGGAATAAAATTGTATTTAAAAGAAGGGGAGTTACTAATAAGAAATGCAAAGCTTGAAGATGCTGATATTCTTTGCAGTTGGTGGAATGATGGAAAAGTAATGGAGCATGCAGGATTTCCTAATGGAATTCATATAAGTAGGGAAGATATTATAGAAAACATTGCTAAGGATTTTCATAAGAGAGTAAGATTAATAATTGAAGTAAAATCTAAGGCTATAGGAGAAATGAGCTATTTAATAGAAGATAATATTGCTGATATAGGTATTAAAATATGTGAATTTTCATATCAAGAAAAAGGATACGGAAGCAAGAGTTTGAAGCTTTTATTAAATTACTTGTTTAGTGAAGTAAAAGTTTTAAAAGTAATTTTAGATACAAATCTTAATAATAAAAGAGCTCAACATGTATATGAAAAAATAGGTTTTAAAAAAGTAGATATTAAAATAGATTCATGGAAAGATGAAGTTGGCAATTTACAATCAGTTGTATATTATGAGTTAAAAAAAGAAGATTATAAATAGAAGAGATAAAGCCATGTATATGTAGAGATTATTCTCTGTATATACATGGCTTTTATATATTATTTAGCTTTTAATATATGAAGGCTAATATTAGTTGCAACAATAGGTGTTATATCAGGAGCAGCATCAATGATTTCTCCCTTAGAGATAGGGGTAGAATAAGCAAATAATTCATTTGCTATCTTCAGGTCTAAGTTTGAAGCCTTAAATGCTTCCTTAGTAGTTTTCTCTGTGGCAAAGGTATCAACTTTAAAGTATTTAAGTACATTTATATTTGGCTCATCATTTTCAGCATAAAAATGATTTATAAATAAAAGTTCCCCTTCAAGTACACGACGCAATTCATTTAATACATTAGCTGAGTCCTGAATGTTAGCAAGCCCAAGATTGCTTGTCATTATTTTAACTGAGGCATCTTTAAAAGGAGTAAGTCTTGCATCAAAGGATAGTAAGCTTACCTTATTATATAAGCCTAAGTGTTCTAAGGCAGCCTTATCTCTTTTTAAAATACTAGGACTAAAATCTGTTGCAACAATGTAATTATCCAAGTTCTTAGCTAATTCTTCAACTAAATAACATCTACCAGAAGCAATATCAACTATAGGGTCACAAGAATTTTTTAAATAGTTACATAAGAATTCAAGCTGACTTTCAGTACCTTTAACAATATCCTTAGTGTATAAATCAGCTCTAGCATTTTTAAATAAAGGCATAGCTTCTTCAAAATTTCCTTGTTCATCTAAAAGCATAGCCTTAACAAATCTGTCAGTAGCACATAAGTCATTATTTTCATGTTCCATAAGTGCATCTACTAATTCAGGATGCTCAAGAAATAGGGTATTAGATTCTTCCCATAAGTCATTTCTTTGAAGTTCTGGAGTAAGGAAAACACCTATTCCATCATGAATTTCATAGGTTGCATTACATTGAGTACATAGAGCATGTCCTTCAATCAATCTCTCTTCAGTTTCATTAGAAATATCCCATGTTAAATTACTATGGCAGAATGGGCACTGTAACATATCCATTAAATATTTATGCATTTTAATTACCTCACTTATATTTAAATTTCATTAGAATACTGCCTTTTGTATTAATAATTATTTTATTTAAGCTTTAACATTGAAGTATATGATTTTAAAAATAAAATTAGAATATGTGTATTGTAAGATTAAGAGTGTAGTATTAAGATTAAGTTTATAAAAGAATAAAGTCGAATCATTCTTAATAAAGGATATTAAGTAATATTATAACAGGGTTGACAGTTGCAAGCTACATTATTAAAATAATATTTATAAGATTTTTACAGGGTACTATTGTTACAACGAAAACTAATGTTATAAAGCTTAGAATCTAAGCATTTTAAGGTGCTAGATTTATATATAAAAAATTAAAAATAATGCTATGCTGTAATCTTTAAAAGAAGAATATTTAGTATTCGATAAAATATTATAGCTACATAATATGAGGAGGAGTAAATTATGAGTTTTGAAAAGGGGAATATTTCAATTCATACAGAGAACATTTTTCCAATAATTAAAAAGTGGTTGTACTCAGACAAAGATATTTTCATTAGAGAACTTATTAGTAATGGCTGTGATGCTGTAAATAAGTTTAAAAGATTAGTTACTTTAGGAGAGGCAGAATGTCCTGAAAATGAGAAGTTTAGAGTAATTGTATCTGTGAATAAAGAAGAAGGAACTTTAAGCTTTAGTGATAATGGAATAGGTATGACTGAGGAAGAGGTTAAAAAATACATAAATCAAGTAGCCTTTTCAGGAGCAGAGGATTTTGTTCAAAAGTATAAAGAGAAAATCAGTGAAGGAAATGACATAATAGGACATTTTGGATTAGGATTTTACTCTGCTTTTATGGTGTCTACTAAGGTTGAAATAGATACTCTTTCTTATACCCAAGATGCAAAGGCAGTAAAATGGGTTTGTGAAGGGGGAATAGAGTACGAAATAGCACCTTCAGAGTCAAGAAGTGAAAGAGGAACCACTGTAACTTTATTTATAGATGAAGATAGTAAGGAATTTCTAGAAGAGTATAAAGTAAGAGAAATAATTACTAAGTATTGTTCATTCTTACCTGTAGAAATCTATTTAGAGAGTGATTTAAACAAGGCATCAGAGGATGGAATTGTGGATGCTGAAATAATCGAAGATTCTAATAAAGCTGAGGGTGATGTTAACTCAGAAGAAAAGGAAGATAAAAAGGGGTTACCTAAGCCATTAAATGACACTACACCATTATGGCTTAAAGCACCTAAGGATTGCACAGAGCAAGAATATAAGGAGTTTTATAAAAAGGTATTCCATTCCTTTGATGAACCATTATTTTGGATTCATTTAAATGTGGACTACCCATTTAATTTAAAAGGGATACTTTACTTCCCTAAGCTTAAAAATGAATTTGAGCTTATAGAAGGAGAAGTTAAATTATATAACAACCAAGTTTTTGTAGCAGACAATATAAAAGAAGTTATACCAGAGTTTTTACTATTATTAAAAGGGGTAATAGATTGTCCAGACTTACCTCTTAATGTATCTAGAAGTTTCCTTCAAAATGATAGAGATGTAAGTAAGATATCTAAACATATAGTTAAAAAGGTAGCAGATAAACTAAATTCTCTATTTAAAAATGAAAGAGAAACTTATGAAGGCTTCTGGGATGATATTCAAGTATTTATTAAGTTTGGATGCTTAAAGGACGAAGGATTCTATGATAAGATTAAGGAATCTTTAATTTTCAAGACTATAAATGGAAAGTACGTTACTTTAAAAGATTACTTAGAAAACTATAAGGAAAAACATGAGAATAAGGTTTTCTATGTAAGTGATGAGGAGCAACAATCACAGTATATAAAATTATTTAAGGATTATGATTTAGATGCTATTATCTTAAATACTACAATAGATAATCATTTTATTTCTTTCCTTGAATATAAAGAAGCTGGAATTAGCTTTAGTAGAATTGATTCTGATTTATCAGAAATTCTAAAGGGTAAGGAAGAGAGCAGTGAGGAGCACAAGGAAAGAGCTAAAAATTTAGAAGAGCTATTTAAAGGAATATTAGGAGATAAAGTAAAGAATTATTCCGTTGAAAGTCTTAAAAATGAAGAAACACCTGCTATGATTTTAGTAGATGAGTATTCTAGAAGAATGAAGGAAATGCAATCTAGATTTGCAGGCGCTAATTTACCTATGAATTTCCAAGAGGAAAAGACTTTGGTTATAAATGATAATAATCCTATAATTCAAAAGCTTTTATCCTTAAAGGATGTAGAAGATAAAAAGGAGCAGGTATCATTAATATGTAACCAAATATTAGACTTAGCTTTAATAGGTAATAAAGATCTTAATGCAGAGCAATTAGATGAATTTATAAAAAGAAGCAATAAGTTAATAAGCTTATTTATTACTTTATAATAAAATTATTTATTATTTTAAGATGAGCTTAATATAGGTCTTAATAAAGTTGTTAAGTATTAAAAGCAGCTTTGAATAAGAATGTATTACCTAGCAAAATATAAAGTTCAATAAGGATTCTTTATTATTAAAGAAAGATATTATGAATTTGTAGCTAGGTATAAAAAGTAAGATAACAAAAAACTAAAAAAGAGGGCTGTAGCACTAATGAATTCATATGTAATATTATGTATTTATACTTGGTTATAAATACATAATGCATAATGCATAATGATATAGATTCATAGTGTTACAGCCTTTCTTTATTGAGAAGTTCCTTTAAATGTCGAAATAAAAATTACCAAAGTTATTATAAAAGTATAAGATGAATAATAAAATATGGTAAATAGATTAAAACTAATATTTATGAAATAGTTTTAATCTTTATTTACAACATTACTTAATTCATATCAGTATAATTACTACATTAATACAAGGGGGGATTTTGTATGTCGGAAAAGAAAGGACTTTCTCATGAAGCTTATGGTGGGGTTAAAGGTGAAGATTATGTTCCATACGTAAATGCTAAGGAGGCTTTACCTGAATTAACAATAGCGTCTATAATTATTGGTTCCTTATTTGCTGCAATTTTTTCAGCAGCTAATGTTTACTTAGGGTTGAAGGTTGGAATGACCATCTCTGCAATTATTCCTGCATCAATTTTAGGAACAGCGGTGTTATTTGCCTTTGGAAGAAGAAGTATTTTAGAGGCTAACTTAGTAGCAGGTGTAGCTGGGGTTGGAGAAGCTCTAGCAGGTGGAATAGTCTTTACTTTACCTGCAATTGTAGTTTGGGGTCAAAAGTTAACATTATTACAGATTGTTTCAATAACTATTTTAGGGGGAATTTTAGGTATTTTATTTGTAGTTCCTTTAAGAAAGTATTTAATGGTAGAGGAACATGGTAAATTACCATTTCCAGAAAGTATGGCAGCTTCAGAGGTACTTGTTAATTCAGCTGCTGGTGGAGATGGACTTAAGAGCGTTGTAACTGGTCTTGCTGGAGGAGGAATTTTCAAATTCTTATCAGGTGGACTTTTGTTATGGTCAGAAAGTCCAACTTGGCTTATTAACGTTACACAGGGTGGAAAATCTATTTTTGCTAGTATCTTTGGTATTGATGCTATAGCTTCACTTTTAGGTGTTGGTTTTATAGTGGGAATTGAAGTTGCAATATACATGTTTGCAGGGGCAGTAATTGCATGTTTTGGATTAATACCGTTAATTAAGTTTTTAGGTGAAGGTTTAGCTGGACCTTTATATCCATCAACAGTTCCAATAGCAGAAATGACAGCTAGTGCAATTAGAAGTGAATATGTAAGATACATTGGTGCAGGTGCTGTTGCAGCAGGTGGATTTATAAGCTTAGCAAAGGCTATTCCAATTATAGCTAAATCTATAAAGAGTGCTTTTAGTGGAATGAAGTCTGGTTCAGTAGAAACTAAGAGAACTGAAATAGATGTAAAAATAACATGGGTAATGGGTGCAGCTGTTTTAGTATTTTTCTTATCATGGTTATTACCAATGACTAAGCTTCATCCAGTTGGAGCATTGTTAGCGGTTATTTTTTCCTTCTTCTTTGCAGTCGTATCTGCAAGAATATGTGGAATAATAGGTGCATCTAACAATCCTATATCAGGTATGACCATAGCAACCTTATTATTTATAACAGCTATATTAAAAGCCATAGGAGTAGTTGGTAATACGGGTATGGTAATGGCGCTAACAGCAGGAGGAATTGTATCAGTAGCTACAGCTGTTGCAGGTGGAGCAGGACAAGCTTTGAAAAGCACATATATTATAGGTGGTACACCTAAAAATGTAGAAATAGGTTTATTAATAGGCTTAGTTGTATCTGCAATAGCAGGTGGAGCGGCAATGCTACTTTTAATAAACATTTATGGTATTGGAGGAGAAACAGGTCTTCCAGCACCACAAGCTAACTTAATGGCAATGGTTGTTCAAGGGGTTATGGATGCTAAGTTACCATGGACACTTGTACTTGTAGGAGCAGCTATAGGAATTGCTATGGAAATGTTTAAGTTACCAGTATTGCCTGTAGCTTTAGGTATATATCTACCAATGAATTTAAGTGCTGGTGTTTTAGCTGGTGGTATTTTAAGAGTAATAGTTGATAAAAAATACAAAGCTAAGGAAAAGCTTAAGAAAGAAAAGGTTGAAAAGGGTGTACTAGTTGCTTCAGGATTAGTTGCTGGAGATGCTTTAGTAGGTATATTAATTGCTGCTTTAACTGGATTAGGATTAGCTGATGCAGTTGGTATAGGTCCAAATATCTTACCAGCTTTAGCAGAAAGTAAGATTTTTGCAATTGTTATGTTCTTAGCATTAATGTTCTGGGTATATAAATATATTACTGGAGATAGCAAGAAAGCTAAGAAGAAAGCTTAAAAGATATAAAATTTTAATTTAAAGTTTAAAGATATAATAAATATGAGGAAGTGTGATATACATGAATAAAAAGAAAGCAAGTGAAGGTGAAAATTTTCTATTGTATATACCAAAGAAAAAGCATATAAATTATAAAGAAATAAAGGGGAGAATAGTTTTATACTTTGAACACAATAAAATTGTAGAAAAACTTGCCAGATTAATTGTTAAAAAGCCAAAAACAACGGATATTGAGCTAGATGAGTTAAGCAGTGAGGTGTGGAGGCTTATAGATGGCAACAATACAATTTATGAAATAATGGAAAAAATGAAAATAAAGTTTGGAAGTAGATGTGAACCTTTAAATGAGAGGTTAATATTGTTTATGAGGTATTTAAATAAAAAAAATTGGATTAGTTTTAACAAGGAAAAAGCGAAAACAAAATCTAAAGTTTCTTAAAATAAATTACTGATAAAGCTTCTATAGGATTTTAGGTACAAAATTGCAATGATAAAAGAAAAATTACTATAGAAAATGAAAAAATTATTAATAAAACTAATAAAAACTTAAAAAAAGGTAGGTTTTTTGAGTTTTTCAAGTACAAAATTGTTATTTGGAATTAATTTTTAAGCTTTAAGTTCTTAAATTTGTGTACTTTTCAAAGCATCTTAATCATTCCATAAACTTCTTAATTTATATATAATAAGTATATAGATAGAAGAGGTGGAATTTATGAAAGAAGAAAGTAAAATTTTAAGGATGTCAGTATTAGGAGCTTTAGGTTTTGCAATACTGGGTATAGCTTGGGGTATAATTTCTCAATCAGAGATGATTATATTTGATGGAATGTATTCATTTGTCAGCTTAATTTTATCCTTAATTGCTTTATATATAAGTAATTATATAAGTAAAAAGGATGCGGATAAGTTTCCTTTTGGAAAGCATATGTTAGAACCAATAGTAATAGCATTTAAATCCTTAGTGATTGCATATATGTGTTTAAGTTCTTTTATAGGAGCGATTAAACAAATTGTTTTAGGTGGAAATGAAGTAGAATATGGGTTTGCATTAGTTTATGCATTAATTTCAGTAATTGGCTGTGGAATTATTTACTTTATAATGAAAAGAAGAGGAGAGAAGACTTCTTCAGAATTAATAAATGCTGAAAGTGCACAGTGGTTAATGGATGGTTTATTAAGTTTAGCTGTACTAGTAGGATTTATTATAGCATCATTATTAAGTAAGACTTCTTTAAGTTATCTTAACAAATATATAGATCCATTTATGGTAGTTATAACATCAGCATTCTTTATAAGAGTGCCAGTTAAGACCTTTATAAAGAGCTTTAAAGAAATAATTTCTGTTAAAGCTGATGATAGTATTAATGAAGAGGTGTATAATTTAGTTAAGACAATAGAAGATGAATATAACTTTGAAGAGTCCATAACAAGAGTATCTAAGGCAGGTACATCACTAAGAATAGAGATTGACTTTGTTTATAATAATGATACTAATATAAATGATTTAGATGATATGGATTGTTTAAGAGAAAAATTAAACGATGAACTAAAGCATATAAGTTATAAAAAATGGCTTAGTGTTACCTTTACTGGTGATAGAAAGTGGGCTATTTAATAGTAAATTATTATCTTTTTAATCAAAATAAAGCCTTTGTTTTATAGGATTTAAGAAGAGAACATTCTTTATTTAATAAGGAGTAGTTCACGACCATATAATGCTTAAAATTTTAGTTTATAATATGAAAAAAGGTTGTCCAATAGGACAGCCTTTTTTTATGATTTTTATTTATAAAGTAGTTTACTCAATGTATTTTATAATTTACTCATTACTGAAATAAGAATACACTATAATATAAAGCTATCAAGAGTTAAGATATATATTTAAGCTAATACTATTTTTAAAAGTAATGTATGTTTTTCAATATTGAAGAGAATTTATATGGAAAACTAAATATTTGGAAAGATATGTGACTTTATCACAGAATAAAAAAGGGAAAAATTATATAACATAAGTAAGAACTTTACTTAAAGAAATGTTTAATCTAGTTATAAATTACTTAAATTACGAAATGAGTAAGTAAATTCTTCATTAGAAAGTTTATAAAGAAAGTGAAATATAAGTTTTATACCTATAAAGTAATTGAAAAACACCAATAGATACACAAAGGATATGAAGGTAAGAAATTTATGAGTTTTGCTCTAAAAGGAGGAGTATATATGTTATCTATATTTAAAAATAAAGCTACAGAAGTTGTAAATGTCAATGATTTAGAAGAATTACTTGGAGAAATTAATTTAATAGATATAAGAGAACCTTACGAAGTGGAACAAGGTACCTTAAAAGGTGCTAAAAATATACCTATGAGGGAACTACTAAAAAATGTAGAAAAATATTTAGAAAAGGATAAGGATTATTATATACTTTGTCAGTCTGGTATGAGAAGCAGCAGAGTTTGTAGTGGATTAAGTAAGAGTGGATATAGAGTTATTAATGTTTCTGGTGGCATGGGTTCTTATGTTGGAAGTAAAATTCAATAGAAGATAGTAACATTATATGAGGGTATTATATTTTATCAATTAACTTAAATGTAGAGAGGGAGCTAAATTTAAGAATAAACACTTTAAAAAAGATATGTAATAAAATTCAAGATAAATTGATTATAAAATACTTGGAGGTAGGATTATAGATGAGTAGAAAGGTTTTAATTGTGGGAGGAGTTGCAGGCGGTGCTTCTGCTGCAGCTAGATTAAGAAGATTAAGTGAAGAGGATAGAATTATAATGTTTGAAAAGGGGCCTCATGTGTCATTTTCAAATTGTTCTTTACCATATCACTTAAGTGGAACTGTAGATAAAGTTGAAAAGCTAGTCTTAATGAATCCACAGAAATTTATGAAACAATATAAAATAGAAGCAAGAGTAAATAATGAAGTAATTAAAATAGATAGAGAAAACAAAGAGGTTCATGTTAAGGATGTGCTTACTAATGAGATTTATAAGGAAAGTTACGATAAACTTATATTATCTCCAGGAGCTAAACCTGTAGTTCCTAGAATTGAAGGTATTGAAAATGTAAATATTTTCACAATAAGAAACGTTGTAGATATTGATAAATTAAATAAATTTATTACAGATATGCCTTCAAAAAGGGTTACTGTAATTGGTGGAGGATTTATAGGTGTTGAAGTAGCAGAAAACTTAAAAAAAGCTTCCTTTGAGGTAACTTTAATAGAAGCTATGCCTCAAATTTTAAGGACCTTTGACTATGATATGGTTCAAATATTTCATAAGGAACTTATGGACCAAGGAGTAAATTTAATTGTAGGAGATAAGGTTAAGAGTTTTGAGAAGGATAAGGTTGTTTTAGAATCAGGAAAAACTGTGGAAGCACAGGCCGTTGTAATGGCAATAGGAATATCTCCTGAGACTTCTTTAGCTAAGGAAGCAGGTTTAGAACTTGGAGAAACAGGGGCTATTAAAACAGACCAAAACTATAAAACAACTGATGAAGATATATATGCTGTAGGTGATGCTATAGAAGTATACAATTCTTTAACATTAGATATGACTAAACTATCCTTAGCAGGACCAGCTCAAAGAGAAGCAAGGGCAGTAGCAGATCATATTAATGGAATAAGTGTAAATAATACTGGTTTCATAGGATCATCTGCTATTAAGGTATTTGATTATAATGGTGCTTCAACAGGACTTAATGAAGGATTAATTAAAGCTTTAAACATGAAAATAGATTATGAAGTAGTTAGCTTAGTTAGCAATGATAAAGTTGGATTAATGCCAGATAATAGCCCTGTATACTTTAAATTATTATTTGAAAAGCCAACAGGAAGAATTTTAGGTGCACAGGCTATAGGAAAAGGAAATGTAGTTAAGAGAATAGATGTAATAGCAACAGCTATGGCCTTTGGTGGTACTGTAGAGAACTTGAAGAATTTAGAACTATGCTATGCACCACCCTTTGGAACAGCTAAGGACGTAGTTAACTTTGCAGGATATATAGGTTGCAACCTTTTAAGAGGTGATTTTAAACAAGTAAAAGTGGATCAAATAAGAGAGCTTTTAGAAGAAAATGCATTAATTATAGATGTAAGAGAAAAATTTGAGTATGAAAATGGACATATAAAAGGTGTTAATAATATTCCTTTAAGTGAATTTAGGGAAAGAATAAATGAAATACCTAAGGATAAACCTGTTTACCTTCACTGCAGAAGCGGTCAAAGAAGTTATAATGCAGCACTTATTTTGAAGAGCTTAGGATATGATAAGGTTTATAATGTAACAGGAAGCTATAATGCTTTAAGTTTCTATGAATACTATAATGATAAAACTACAGGAAGAAAAAGTATTTTAACAGAATATAATTTTAAATAATAAAGTAAAAGAGATAAGGCAGAGTAGTGCTTTATCTCTTTTTCTTTATTATAAGTTATTTTCAATAAAGTCAACTCTTTCTATTGAATCTACTCTAAGAATTTGAGTTTTAAGAATACCTTTCCTATCTGTAAAGGTAAATTTAATCCATTCATCATCAACATCTAAGATTGTTGATTCAAGCTCTCGTTTAGAAGCTAGTACCAATCCTTCATCAGTTACTAATATACATTTTTTATTTATAAGATCGGATAATACTTTAGACATAGACTTTTCTCCTTTTAAAGATTTTTCAAGTTTTTTGATTTTAGATTCAAGTTTTTTTATCTTTTCTGGATAGGAAGAATAACAAATTATAAGCACAAATGCTATAAGTCCGAAATATTCCAAAACAAAGCCTCCTTTTGGTTAATTATAAATCAAAATATTGTTATATTTACATTATATTATATTTAATTAGTAACTTCTATAATAATAAATTACTTTAAATAATGATTTAAGCATTTTATATAAAGCTAATAGTAATGCATAGATATATAAATGAAATTATAAAAACACTTAAGAGACATTCTTTATTTTTTCTTTATTTTTAACGCATTAATTCTAAATTAAATCTTTGTAGAATTATAGATGAAAGAAGAAAAGTAAAAGGATGTGCAGTTAATGATAAGTGTAAAAAATTTAAGTAAAGAGTTTAATAGTCAAGATGAAAAGCAAAGAGTATTGAAAAATATTAATTTACACATAGGTTATGATGAACTCATAACGATTATGGGAGTATCAGGTGGTGGAAAGTCTACGTTATTGCAAATAATAGCCTTACTTACAGAACCTACAGAGGGAGAAATATATTATGGAGACTATAAGGTTGATTTCAAAAATGAAAGATATATAAATGATTATAGAAGAAATAATATAGGACTTATATTTCAGAATGCAAATCTTATTTCATCTTTGACACCTTTAGAGAATTTAATTATAGCTATGGATACAAAGAGAAGTTATAAAGAAAAAGTTATGAAGGCTAAGAGTTTATTAGATGAGGTAGGACTTTCTAAGAAGTACAATTGCAATGTAACTTCCTTATCTGGAGGAGAAGCTCAAAGAGTAGCTGTTGTAAGAGCTTTAGTAAATGATCCAGATTTAATACTTTGTGATGAACCTACTGGGGCACTGGATTCGCAGAATAGCAAAAGAGTAATAGATTTATTAATGAAAATAAGAAATGAAAGAAAATGTACTATTATTATAGTAACTCATGATAGGGAAATTGGGGAGCTTGGAGAGAGAAAAATTCAGTTAAGAGAGGGTGAAATACATGAAGTGGACAACCATCTTTAAAATATATAATCTAAAACAACTTAAGAAAGAAAAAACCATAGTAACTTTTACTTTTATCTCTATTTTAATAGCAACAACAATATCTTTAATAATACCCATAGTAAATCTAGAGAATGAAAGATATATAAATGAAAATGTAGTGAAAATTAATGGTGGGGATTTAAGCATAGAGCTTTTACAAGAAAAGACTATAGGATTTGAAAATAAGTTAAATGAACTTAAAAGTAGAGGCTTAAATATAAATGAAATAACTCTTAGAAATGTATACTATAAGAAGTCATCAAATAATATCCTTGGAGCTATAGCGGTAGGAGGGTATTCCTTACAAGAGGATGAAATTATACTTCAAAGTAGCTTAGCTAGAAGATTAAATGCAAAAATAGGGGATTGGGTAGAATTAGATACTCAAGGAAGTGGTAAATTTAAATATAAGGTTAAGGAAATTGAAGGGTTTTCTTCTGGAGTTACTAGGGATGCTGATTTAATAGGATATGGTAAGGTACAAAATAATAATAATCTTAAGTCCTTAGAAGGAGGAAAATTAATTCATATTAATGGAGATGACGGAGAAAAGTTAAAAAGAGAGTTACTTAAAGAAAGTGAGATGAATATTTACAACACTATAGATGACAAGCGTAGAGAAATAAAGGATGAATTACTAATTGAAAAATCAGCCCTAGGGGTATTGAGTACAGTGGCATACATATTTTCAATTCTATCTATAATTGGTACAACGATGATGCTTATATTAAAGAGAAAGAAAGATATAGCAACTTTGAAAATACTTTTTATAGATTCAAAGGAAATAAAAAAAGCCATGGGTATGGAAATATGTGTTTGGGTATTAATAGCAGTTGTATTAAGTATAGGTATTAGTTATCCAATTGCAAAGCTAGTATTAAATTATTCAGGAATAGCTAATGTTATTTTCACTAAGGAGATCATAAAGTTAATTTCAAAAGGGGTTTTCTTTAATTTAATAGTATTTGGTGTAATAATAACTATCTCATTATATATTCTTAGTAGCATTAATCCTATGTCTATAATAAGAGAAGAGGAAGATGAGCTTAAGAAAGCAAATAAAAAAACATCAATTCTTATTATAATGCTTATGCCCATGCTATTTATAGCTTACTCAATATACTTTGATAACATTGGTAATATGGTTAGTAGCTTATTAATTATGGTTATAGTGATTATTTTCTTCTTATTAACATTAGGTATATTAAAAATTCTATTTATGAGAAGACCAAAGAGTACACTTTTATTATATAGTTTAAGAAATATAAAAAAGAACTTTTTCTCCTTTGTAATAGTTTTACTAAGTTTAACTTTTACTTTATGGCTTATACTACTTGGATTTAACTTAGAAGCTTCAATAAAAAGTAGCTTTAAAAGTTCTCTTGAAGGGATACTTCCTTACAATTATTATATACAAGGTAAAAATAATGAGGAATTAGAGAGAGTATTGAAAAATCATAATGATGTAGAGGGCTATATAAAGAGCTTTTCCATAGATGGAGGAATTAAAAATCAAAACTTAAGAGAAAATGCATTTAGATCCGTTGTAATAAGCGAAATTAATAAGGAGGATTACGGAATTAATTATAAAATTATAGAAGGAGAAAATCTTTTTATAGGAGAAGAGGGGTTTATTATTGCAGATAATCTTAGGGAAGTAAATAGATACAATGTTGGAGACATATTAGAAATAGAAACAAGTAGAGGAGTATTAAGTGGAAAAATAAAAGGGATTTATGAAAGTGGGGGAATAAATACCTTATCTATTTTAAAGGAAAATATAGAACTAGGTGATGAAATATCATATTTAATAAAAGCTAAGGATAATAAATTTATAGATGAATTAAGTGATACTTATGTAGTTGGTATAGGAGAACTTGGAGAAGGTATAGCTGCTAATGTAGCTAATTTCTTAAGAGTTTTTAGAATTCTTTCTGTATTTTGTATTTTTGGAACGATAGTATTTGCTATAAATATGACTTATATGAATTCTCTTAAAAGTGAAAAAGATGAAGATATATTAAGAAAGTTAGGAATAAGTAAAGGTTTTATAATAAAAAGTGAAGTTATAAAAATGTTTATTTTAAGTATTTTTAGTTGTGTCATATCCTTAGGCATTTATTCAGGTGCAATTAAATTGTTTTTTAAAGCTATGTTCAATGGAACCTCAGAAATATCAAGTTCTATAGTTATATGGAATATGATTTTATCAATATTTATTACTATATGTAGCTTTATGATTTCCTTAAGAAGAAAAGTTAGGAAAAGGGAATAAATACTAATTAGTGCAGTTTCGTGACTTTAATCATGAGTTAGTGATAAAATATTAGTACTAAATTATTGAAAGGGGGAGTTTATTTATGAAAAGCAATCTTTTAATAATAGAAGATGATAAAGATATAGCAGAAATGGTGAAGGAGTATTTAGAGAAGGAAGGATATAAGGTATTTATTGCTAATAGAGGGGAAGAGGGAATAAGGCTATTTAATAGAGAAAAGGTAAATCTTATTATGTTAGATGTAATGATGGAGGGAATGGACGGATATGAAACCCTAGAGAAAATTAGGGTGATTTCAGAGGTTCCAGTAATAATGCTTACGGCTAAGGGACATCAAATGGATAAGGTAATTGGATTTAAAAGGGGATGCGATGATTATATTACAAAGCCCTTTGATTTAGTAGAATTAAGTTTAAGAATAGCTGCTATTTTAAGAAGAGGAAAGAGTAAGAATTCAAGTGATAGCTCTCTTATACAATATAAAGATTTGATTATAAATAAGGATGAATATTCTGTAACAAAATGTGGTGAAGATATAAATCTTACTAAAAAAGAATTTGATATTTTAGTACTATTAATGAGTAATCAAGGAAGGGTGTATACTTCACAACTTATATATGAGCAGGTATGGAATGAAGCATATCTTGAAAATGATAATTCAGTAATAACTCACATTAGAAATTTAAGAGAAAAGCTAGGTGATAAGGTTAAGGAGTCTTTTTATATTAAGACTATATGGGGAGTTGGGTATAAGGTTGAAAAGGATGTTTAAATTAAGGAGTAAACTTGTAATAAGTGTATTTGTATCCTTATTTTTTGGTATGGTAGCTGGGATTACTATTAATTCATTAAATAATAAGCTTATATTAGAAAATGAGAATAAGGTAAGAGAGCTAGCTTCTAAAAGAAACACTGATGAACTTCAAAATATTATGAATCAATTAGATATAAAAAGTGAAAATGAGGAAATTGTATATGAAAATATAAAGCGTCTAGAAAAGGTTATGAAAGGTACTATTATCAATAGAATTTTAGTAGTAGATAGTAAGGGATATGTTAAGTTTTCAGCAAGTAAACTAGGCATAGAAAAAATAGATATAAGCACTGGGGAAGGAACAGACTTAAGTGTTAGAGGAACTATGTTTATAGCTAAAAATATAGTGAAACTTAATGAAAATAGTTATGTAGTCCATTTTACAGAAAATTATATAAAGGATGATATGTTATCCATAAAGATAGCTATTGTAGTAGGGGCAATTATATTTCTAATTTTAATAAATAGCAGAGTGAAGTATATAAGTTATATAACTAAGAATGTTAAAACAATAGCCACTGGCGACTTATCTAATAGAATAGATTTGAAATATAAGGATGAACTTAGGGACCTAGCTCAGGATATAAATTATATGGCTGAAGAATTACAGAAGCAAGATATAAATCAAAAGGAATTTATAACAAACATATCTCATGATTTAAGAACCCCTTTAACTACAATTTTAGGATATTCAAAGATGATTGAAAGAAAGGTTTATAAGAATGAAGAGGAGTTAAATAGATATATTTCTATAATAAATCAAAAGGGAAATTATTTAAAAACTATGATGGAGGATTTCTTTGATTATTCAAGACTTTCTTCAAGGGATTTAGAGTTAGAAAAGACTTTAATAAATCTAAATGAAGTTGTATTGCAATTATTAGATGGAGAAGAAATAAATTTTAAAAATAAAGATTTATCTCTTAAGGTGATTTTAGAAAGAAAGGCTACATATACCTATGGTGATCCTATGTTGGTAGCAAGAGCATTTAATAATCTAATAAGCAACGCTTTAAAATATTCTAAGGAAAACTCTGAGGTTAAAGTTGAATTAAAAGAAAAAAATATAAATGGGGTTAATTACGGGGTATTTACTGTGGAGAATGCTTCTAATCATCCTATGAAGGAAGAAGTTGTAGAAAATTTATTTAAGAGATTATATAAGTTAGATAAAGCTAGAAATGATAAGGGGAGTGGATTGGGATTAGCCATAACACAAGAAATAGTAAAGCTGCATAATGGCTTTGTGGAAGCAACTTTATGTGATGAAAATATAAGGTTTTCCATAGGGCTTATACAACATAAGTAAGTTCTAATTAATTAAATTTTACATAATCCGTCACCATTAATGCTTTTGGTATATAATAGTAAGTAAGATGAGAAGTTTAATTTATACTTAACTTAATATTAGCTAAAGAGGTGTGACGGAAGTGAAGGAAAATTATAAGGGAATATTATATGCTATTTTATCATCGGTAGCATTTGGATTAATGCCCATTTTTGCAAAGGTTGCCTATGGAAATGGGTCTAATCCAACTACAGTTTTATTTTATAGGTTTTTAATTTCAGCTATTATATTATTTATATATCTTAAAATAAAGAAGGTAGAAATTAAAATAGATAAAAGAAGTGCATGGATTTTAATTTTAATTGGATTTATAGGGTATACAGTAACTACTCAAACCTTATTTATGTCCTATAATTATTTAGGGGTAGGCTTTGCAACTACACTACATTTTATATATCCAGCAGTGGTATGTGTTATAGGATTCTTTTTCCTAAAAGAAAAGATAAGTAAAAGAAAGCTTATTGCACTTATATTGGCAGGGTGTGGAGTTTATTCTTTAGTAGCCTTTGAAAATAATACAATAAGTGCTATGGGTGTCATTCTTGCCATTTCATCAGGTATTACATATGGACTTAATGTAATACTATTAGGAATTAAAGCTTTAAAGCATATTGATAATAGAGTTAGAACTATGTATGTATCCTTAGGTGCTTTTGCAGGAATGCTTATTTATGGTATATACAATAATTCAATTATATATGAGCTTAATTTTAAGCTTTTACTATGCTATATAGGTATAGCTATTATCTCAACTATATGCTCTATAGTACTTTTACTTAAGGCTATGGAGATTATAGGAGCTGGTACAGCATCTATATTAAGTACTTTTGAACCCATAGTAAGCATAATCTTAGGAATAATTATATTCGGTGAAGCATTTACAGTAGCTTTATTTATAGGAGCTATTTTCATAATAGGATCAACGGTGCTTTTAGTAAAGGACAAATAAATCTAGGGCAAAAGCATCTGTAATAAAAATAACAATGTTTCAGAAAAAAACATGGTAAGTTCAAAAATTTTTTGTATTTAAAATTAATGCTTATTATATAATAAACCTAGATATTAGTGTAAATATATGGTGTTAATATCTAGGTTTATATATTAAAGCTTTATAAATAAGAAACTTTATTTATAAAAATAAGTTATTCTAAATATTTAAAGACTCCTATCATATCTAAAACACCATAACCCCATTCGGGATTTGGATATACATCATTCATTCTTTTAGATGTTCCTCTTGTTAGATAAGTTTTTAACTTTTGTGAGTACATATCAGGATCATTACCATCTACTATGCCCCATTGAAACATAAGAGCACTAGCACCTGCTACAACTGCGGCAGATACACTAGTTCCATTAACTATAGCAGTTGTATTATTAGGAGCCGTAGTTGTGACATTAACTCCACCAGCTACTACATCAATTTTTATATAATTTAAAAAGGACATTCCAGAACTATTAACAATTCCATAATTATTTTGATTGTAACTTCCAACGGTTATTATAAATTCAGCAGAACCAGGTCCTGTAAAGGTACCATAAGGACAAGGGGAAGAAAATCTAGTATCACCAAGGGTTATTCCCTTTGGGAGTAACCATGCATTATAGGTACCATCTAAGATATAATCTCCAAATAGTCTAAGCTTCCAAGTCCCAGGTTGTAAATAGCTCATATCAATTACTATTAATTCGTCACCAGATAGTTCATCTGGTAAAAAATAAGTTACTGTAACTATAGTTTTTTCAAAGATGAACTGATTTACCTGTTTTTGATTTAAAAAAGCAGGTATAATACCTGAGTTTTCTCCAGAAGCAGAAATAAGTTCAATTGACATAATATTAGGTTTATCAACCCATATTTCTAGACGGAGAAAATTTTGTTCCTTTGATACATATAGTTGAATATCTTGAAAGTCGCCCTTTTTTTCTATTTTACCAGAGGTATGGCCGGAGGCATCAGCTTCATTGCCTGATCCAGTTATAACTGCTAACCCTTTATTATTAGAAATATCATTTATAAAGTCCTCTAATAATCCATCGCCTTTATGATTTCCAAAGGTAGTACCAAGAGGTAAAAGTATAATCATAGGGCGATTTGCAAGTATTGTATACTCATATAAGTAATTAAGTGCTAGCATAATAGAAGTTCTATCATAAATAGGAACTGTAGGAGTAAGAAACTTTTTAAGGGCAAGTGATTCAATTAATTTAACAATTACAAAGTCGCAGTCAGGTGCAGCTCCTTTAACCTCAGGGTTTATACCCTTAGCACCAACTATTCCTGCCATGGCAGTACCGTGTCCTACTTCATCTTTGGAAGGAACTATATCATATGGATTTTTACCTTCACTTTTAGTTTTGATAGCTTGGTTTATAGAATCAGTTGAGTAAATGGAACCAAAGGGAACATACTTTTCAGAGTCAGAAGAATTAATACTTTGATCCCATATACTTAATATTCTGCTTGAACCATCTTCACGCATAAATTCAGGATTTAAGTAATCGATACCAGTATCTATTATACCTACCATTACACCTTTTCCGGTTAGATAAAAGGGAGGTTCTATTTGAGTAAGATTTATATTAGCTGCAATTATAGGACTTAGGCTTTGAAGAACATATCCATAATATCTACCTATATATACAATAGAAGGAAAAGGATTGTTTTCAAGGGTATATCTATCGTTAGGATCCTTTAAGGGCATAGATACAATAGCATATTTGTTATTTATTACAGTTATATACATTGTAGAAGAGTTTTTTGCATCTGCAACTATATTTCCTTGATACTCAACTATATAGTGTATATAATTTGAATCTCCGAATATTGAAGGTGGAGCATTAGAAAATGGTTTATTCATATAAATTGCCCTCCATTTCTTTAGGAATTCGTATAAAAAATTTATTAAAGTGGTATTCAGTATGAGTATCACCTCTATAAAAGGTGCTAATTGATCTTGTACCAGCTAAAGTATTAAATATTCCTTCTAGATCTAGTTTGCCATATCCCCAGCTTGGATTTGGATAAGTTTCAGTAGATTTTCTAGTAGCTCCTGTTATAAGGTAACTTATTACTTTAGGGGAATACATAGTTGAATCATTTCCCTTTATAATTCCCCATTCAACAAGTAGTGCACAAGCACCAGCGACTATAGCTGCAGCTACGGAAGAGCCTGTTATGGTTGCAAGTTTATTGTTTAAACCTGTAGTTAAAATATCTACTCCAGGAGCCACAATATCAGGTTTAATAAAGTTGCTTAGAGGATAGCCTTTTCCAGATTGAGCAACTATAGTGTCATTTAAGGAATTATAGTATCCGACGGAGACAATTTTTTTTGTAGCTGCAGGTACTGTTAATGTGGAAAGTGGATCCGGAAGTAAAAATCTTGTACCCTCTGGTAAGGTAATATCTGGAGATAGCCACATATCAAATCTTCCATCAGTAACATACTCAGCTTTTAATTGAAATTTCCAAATGCCAGGTGTTATATTTGTAAAGCTCAGAGCTATAACTTGAAGTCCAGTATTATTGTCAGGAACAAAAAAGTTTATGTTAAGCTCTGTATTTTCATAAACAAACTTAATTTTTTCTACTTGATTTATCTTTGAAGTTATAAATTTTGAGCTTTGCCCCGAAGGAGAAATTACATTTAAAGCAAACTTATTAGGCCGTCTTACCCAAATTTTAAAAGAAAAGTTTTGCATTAACCTTTCGATTCTTAATTCAGAAGTTCTAATGTCACCTACATTAGAGGCAAGTCCAGAAGCGTGTAAATCAGCAGCACCCTGATTACCAGTTGAGGTTACGACAACTAAACCTCTATAGGAAGCAAGTTCATTTACATATCTAGCTAAAAGTCCTATTCCGTCGTGACTATAATCAGAACATCCTAAGCCAATTAATATAATCATAGGTTTGCTTGAAGCTATAGCAAATTTTTTTAAATACTCTAAACCTGCTACAATTTCAGCTGTATTATAAACAGGTACATCTAAAATACCATTAAGCTGTAAGTCTCTTTTATAAGTTGCTGATTCTGAAAGTTTCACTACAACAAAATTACAATCGTGGGCAACTCCTCGAATATCCTTATTAAACCCTCTAGCACCTACTATCCCAGCTAAATTAGTACCATGACCAATTGTATCCTTAGAAGGTACGATTTCATAGGGATCCTTACCAGAAGCATAAGCTTTTAATGCAGTATTGATTTGTTCTTTAGAATAAGTAGTACCCATAAATAGATTGTTATCTGGTGTAGAATTAGAAATAGTTTGATCCCAAATAGATTCTATTCTTGTAGTACCATCTTCATAAGTAAACTCTTTGTTTAAATAATCTATTCCAGTATCTACAAGTCCTATTAGCACCCCAGTACCAGATAAATCTAAATAAGGACTATTCTTTATGGATTCTATATTACTTGTAGCTTCACCAGAAGTAGCTTCTAAAACAAACATGCTTCTAAAATTCACAAAAATTATAGAAGGAACATCCTTTAATAGTTGATCTAATTTACCAGCTTCAACGGATATAATAGCAAATTTTTCAGTTATTGTATCACCGCAGGCGTAAGATACCTTTGATATTTCTTCTAGGAAGTTTCCTCTATATTCAATTAGATACTCATAGTAATCTGGATTATTATAAAAATTACATTGTTTTAAATTTGTCACCGCAATCACCAAAGAATTAATATTATTTATATAATATGAAGTGTTACTATAGTTTGATAATAAATTAATGTATTTTAAAGTAAAAAGATATTTCATTTAAGAAAAATATATAAATATTATGATAGAAAATCCTAAGCAGTATAGAATACAAAAGCTATTTATTCATGGGGAAGAGTATCTAGTTATCATAAAGCAAAGTATGAATATGCATGGTTTTTATTTGGGGTATATTTTACCATATCTTAAAGAACCTTAACATAAATTAACTCCATCTTAGTAGGGACTTAATGTAGACCAGGTACAATAATGGTGTAGTTAAACAGTAGAACTCATCAAGTATCTTGTTAGTAGTCTTTGCATTATTAATGAGAATAGGAGTGCATAATAGGATACAAAAAGTAAATTACACAATGGGGGTATTAATAATGATTCGATTCAAAAAGTCAATAACTTCACTAGTAGCTTGTGCTATGACAATAGCTGCATTTTCTTCAGTGGTAACACCAAGGGTAAATGCAACTACATTAAATGATGTTCAAAGACAGTCAACTCAAGTTACATTAATAGGAGGTAACACGGAATGGAAGTATGAAGATACAAATAAGGATATGTATACTTCAAAATTCTATGAAAAGAGCTTTGACGATGCAGAATGGAAGACGGGAAAAGGACCATTTGGATATCCAGCAAAAGACTATAGCGATATTTTTGGACCAGTATCAGGGGGAACTTTAGTAAATTCACAAGCAAAACCAAATGCAATTATAACTTATTATTTCTCAAAGGATTTTAATGTAAAAAATCCTTTAGAAATATCAAAATTAGAAGCAACTGTTGGAGTAGATGATGGGTTTGTTATGTATATTAATGGGGTAGAGGTAAATAGAAGCTATATGGATGCTGGTGAAATTACTCATTCATCAGAAGCTAATCATGTAAATGAACCATCATCACCAGATGGATTAAAAAAACTAGATTTAACTTCTTTTAAAAATTTATTAGTTGAAGGAAAAAATAAAATTTCAGTTTCAGTTCATAATAGAGATAGAAATAGCTCAGATATTTATTTTGATATGAATCTTCAAGCACAGTATGGAGAAATAACTTCACCAGAACCACCAGTTGAAGAAATTAAGGATGTATCACCTAAACAAGTAAATGCTCATATGGGAGAGGATCCATCAACTGAGGTTAATCTTACTTATACAACTTTAGCACAGGGATTGGAAACTAAAGCTGTACTTAATAAAGTAGGAGATAATAAGAAGTTTACAGTAGTAGGTGAAAATTCTATTGGGAATGCAGATAAGTACTTCCATAAAATATCAGTTAAAAATCTAGAACCTAATACAACTTATGAGTATGAAGTAGGCTCTGGAGATAAAACATTCAAAGGAAAATTTAAAACAGCACTACCTAAGGGGAGTAAGGATAGCTTTAAATTTGCATATATTGCTGATCCTCAAGTATCCAATGGTACTAATGCTGAGGCTGCAGGAGCTGTTTTTGCAGAACTAAATAAAAATAAAGATTTATCCTTTGTATATCTTGCGGGAGATATTACAGATAAATCAACTAATGAACAACAGTGGGAACTATTATTTGAAAATGGCGGTGCTTTTCCGACTGGTGGACAAGATATGTTTGGAAATATTTTGATTTCAGCTGTTCAAGGAAATCATGATAACAATACCTTAACAAGACATATAAATGCTCCAGCAGAAGCAGGAAATATTGTATATTCTTATGATTATGGCCCAGCAACATTTATAATGTTAAACTTAGAAGCTGCTAGAAGTGATGCTGATGCTAGAGCAAAACAAGCGGAGTATTTAAGTAAAGTAGTTAAGGAAGCAAAAGATAGAAATCAATGGACTTTAGTTGGTTTCCATAAGTCTATGTACACAGGAGCTTCACATATAACTGATAGTGATGCAATAGCTGCTAGACAATTCTGGACACCTATTTTTTCAGAATTAGATGTTGATGTAGTTATGCAAGGACATGACCATGTTTACTCAAGGGGATATGTAGATGCAAAGGGGTATAATGCTAACCCAAGTAAGGATGCACAGGGAAGAATTGAGGATCCTAAAAATGCACCTTTATATATGGTAGGTGGACATGCTGGGGGATTAAAATGGTACTCTAAAAAGAACTATACAGTTGGGGAAGGCGATTTGCTTGCACCAGGATATAGTTTCTTAGATGTTAACTCAACTGATACAGGGAGTGATGTTAAAAGAGAACAAGTAATTGTTGAAATGGAGATTTCTAATAAAGAGTTAAAGTTAAATACTCATATGTTTAAATATGATCCAGAAACAGATAAAATTACTACAGATAAGTATTTATATGATTCAATGGTAGCAGTTAGAGAAGTAAAAGAGGAAGGTCCTGCAGAAGAAGATAAAAAAGCATCAGAAAAGGTAATAAATAAGATAAATGCTTTACCAGAGAAAATAACACTAGAAGATAAAAAGGCAGTAGAGGAAGCAAGAAAAGCTTACAATGAATTAACAGAAGCTCAAAAGGTTTTAATTACAAAGGAAGTAGAAGAAAAACTAAAATCTGCTGAAGCTAAGATAATAGAATTAGAAAAGGCAGCTCAGCAAGAAGAGGATAAGAAAAAACCTACAACTCCAGAGCAAGGAAAGGAAGAGGGTAATGTTTTACCTAGCACAGGACAAGAAAAATCTACAGCTACAATTTTGACAGGAGCAGTATTAGTATTATTAGGAGCATTAAAATTAAGAAAAAAGGATAAAACTGTTTAGATTGCAAGTTAAGAAGAAAATTAAATAACAAATGAAAAAATTAAACTTATAAATTAAAATATAACATAAAATAAAAGATTAAAGTTCAGGTTGTGATACAAAGAAGAGTAATAAGAATATATCTGTTTTTAGTAAGCAGGATATATTGAGAAAAAATTTTTGTTATCACAGCCTGTTTTTTTATGATTTAAATGACTTAATAGTATTAGAGATTTCTTTTTAATGTAGGGAATAAATAAACTTTAAATCTTATTATGAACTTTATAAAAAAGTTTAATATAGCAAAGGATTTAAGAGGGGCTTTTATAAGCTTTAACATAACTTAACATTGCTTTAATAAGAACTTATGAAAGAAAAAGTAAAATTATATATAGAGGAATTATACCTATCTTATTATTAAGGGGAGAAGAAAAATGAAAAAACTTAAGAATGAAATATTAAAAAATAAGGGTGGAACAATAATATGGACTATTTTTATAATAGGATTTTTTATATTCTTATATGGGCTTAATTCGAATTTGAAATATAATAAGCCAGAGGATGCGCCGGAAAATATTAAATATGCAAAGGCTGAAGTTACAGAGATAATATCAGAGGAGCTAGGACCGGATCCGGATTTTCAATACATAAATATAGGAAAACAACAATTAGAGTTTTTAATATTAAGTGGAGAAAATAAGGGTAAGATAGTTACAGCTAATAATTTTATTTCACGAGTTGATAATAAGCCAGCAAAGCTTGGAAGCAAGTACATACTATCTACTTACGATGATTTTAGAACTACGGTAATTGCAAATTATAATAGGGAAGTATCACTATATATATTATTAGGTATTTTTATGGTTATTGTAATGATACTTGGAAAGTTGAAAGGAGTTAAGTCTTTACTTTCCTTAGGGTTTACAATGATTAGTATAATATTTTTATTTATACCACTTATAATAAAGGGGGTTAACCCAATAGTTGCATCTATTATAATAGTGGTATTATCAACAGCTGTAACTATGATAGCTTTAAATGGTTTAAGCAAGAAGACTGTCGTGGCATGTTTAAGTTGCATTTTATGTACAATTATAGCAGGGGTAATTGCATATATCTTTGGGGCAATAAATAATATTTCAACTTATAACACACCAGAAGCTCAGGATTTATTATTTGTGGCGGCTAATACATCTCTGAAAGTAAAAGAATTGTTGTTTTCAGGAATTTTAATATCCTCTTTAGGGGCTATAATGGATACTACAATATCTATAACATCTTCAGTATTTGAAGTATACGAAGTAAATAATAATTTAAGTAGTTCACAATTATTTAATTCAGGAATGAATATAGGAAAAGATGTTATGGGAACAATGACTAATACACTTATATTAGCCTTTACGGGGAGTAGTATAAATGTATTGATTATTTACTTTATGTATAATATACCTTATATGCAGTTGATTAATATTGACTTAATAGTAATAGAAATAATTCAAGGCTTATCTGGGGGAATAGCTCTTATTTTATCTATACCAATAGCGGCATTAGCTTCAGCAAAACTCGCTCCTATAAAAAGTAAAACTAAAGATTTGTAAAGCTATAAGGAATATGATAATATATAAGAACTGTATTTAAAGGTATAAGTATTACTTATGCTTTATAAGTTATATATAATTATAAACTTATGAGATATATATTAAGAATAAGAATTGAGGAGATGATTTTATGTCAAGTTTACCAAAATGCCCAAAATGTAACTCAGAATATACATATGAAGATGGAAGTCTTTTAATTTGTCCAGAATGTGCTCATGAGTGGACTATGAATGATAGTGGAGTAGAAAATAATGAAGATGAACTAATAGTTAAGGATTCCAATGGAAATATATTAAGTGATGGGGATTCTGTAACTGTAATAAAGGATCTTAAGGTAAAAGGATGTTCTTCTTCTATAAAAAAGGGAACAAAAGTAAAAAATATACGTCTTGTTGAAGGAGATCATAACATAGACTGTAAAATAGATGGTTTTGGTGCTATGCAACTAAAATCTGAATTTGTTAAAAAAGCATAAAAAATATGATGAATCTTTAAATCATTACATAAAATAGTTTTAAGGATTTCTTTTAGTACTATAAATAAAAAACCATGCACTAACTAGACAAAATTATCTAATTAGGCAAGGTTTTTTTATTTATAGTTGAATTTATAGTTGGCTGTAAAAGTAAACTTTATGAATTTCTTAAGTCTGTGATTTATATAAAGTAAGGCATCATAAAATTTTATTTAATATAAGCTTATTATCTACCAGAAGTATAAACACCTTTATAGTCCATACAGTAACTTGCTAAACCTGGAACTCTGTAGTTTTTAACATATTTAGCTGTATACATTTTATATAAAGAGTGCTCAAAAGGGCTTACTAAAACATCATCATAAGTAAGAAGTTTTTCAGCTTTACCTAATAATTCAGCTCTCTTTTGAGGATCTAATTCAGAATCAGAATCTTTTATAGCTTTATCATACTCTTTATTATTCCAATTTAAATATGAATATAAACCGTCAGAACAATAGATATCTAAAAAGTTTGATGGATCATCAAAGTCAGCTGACCAACCACCTATTGCTATATCAAAGTCACCATTTTCCATGTTTTCATACATTATTTGATATTGATTTGATATAACCTCAAGGTTGATTCCTAAATTTGATTTCCATTTATTTTGGAACCATTCACCTTGCTTTTTACAGTAAGCATTATCTCCTCTTGTATTAATAGAAATCTTTAATTTAGATGGATCATCACCTAAACCAGCTTCTTTCATACCTTCTATTAATAAAGCTTTAGGATCTGTAACCTCATCAATTAATTTTTGTACATACTTAGGAGTACCAAGTCTTTCTTGGAAACTTTTTTTATCTATAGATACATTATCAGGAACAAATTCAAAACCAGCAATACTATTTCCATTATTTATATCTTGAGAATATTGTTTTCTATCAAATCCAGCAGCAAGAGCTTTTCTTATTTTGATATTGCTTGTAGGTCTACCTTCCTTAAGGTTAAACACTAGGGATTCAACGTTATATCCAGGAGTTTTTTCGATGTTGAATTTATCTGAAGAATCAAACTTTTTAACCCATTCAGGATCACTTACATCTCCTCTATCAACTTCGCCATTATATAAAGCTTGCATTGCAGAGTTAGTATCTCCAACTATAGTTTTTGTGATTTTCTCAACAAATACATTATCTTTATCCCAATAATTAGGGTTCTTCTCATATACTAATACACCGTTATGTTTCCATTCACTCAAAATGTATGGGCCATTTGACATTGTCATTTCGGCTTCAGTACCATATTTACCATTAAACTTATCGATAGCAGCCTTTTGAACAGGTCTGAAGGTTGGGAAGTAAGAAAGTTGTAAGAAATATGGTATAGGTTTTGCTAATTCAAATTTTAACGTATAGTCATCAACAGCTTTTACACCAAGGTTTTCTAGTGCTGCATCAATAGTTGCATCTGCTTGTCCAGTTAATGCAGTAGCTTCTTTGGCACCTTTTATAATTGGTGCCACAAATGATGAATACTCAGAAGCAGCCCTTGGGTCACAAACTCTTCTAAGTGAATATACAAAGTCATTTGCCGTTACAGGAGTTCCATCTTGCCACTTAGCATCTTTTCTTAATTTAAATGTGAATTCAGTTGAATCATCATTAGCTTCCCAAGTTTCAGCAACACCAGGTTTTATTTTATCAAGTCCACCAGGTTCTTCAGCACCTTCAACTCTTGTTAAACCCTCATTAATAGGAGCTAAAGCTTGCCATGTAGTTGTTATACCAGCTAAGGTTGGATCAATTATTTGTGGCTCACCACCAAATAAGTTTAGATATTGTGTTTTATCTTTTTCACCGCTACCTGATCCATTTCCCCCCTTAGAGCTATCATTTTTGTCGCCGCATCCAACTAAAGCAGAAGTAGAAATTACTGATACTGCTAAAATTGTAGCAAGAATTTTTTTGCTTTTCATTAATAGTTCCCTCCTAAAAGTTAAAATCCATTTTAAAGTTATATGAACATTGAAAATCTAACATAGTACTTAAGAGTACTACTAAATAAAAATTTAGAAATCAATGGACAAAGTCTATAAAATTTAATTATTTTATAAGTAAAATCTTATAGCTTATTATTCATAATTTAATTTTAAAATATGTAATAGTAAATTTTAACATAAAGTACCATGAAAAAAATTATTCCATATAATAAGTTGTAATATTAACTTATATATAATTTAAATTAAATATCATGGAGTAATCTACGGTGTGTCTAGAAAAATTAGTTAAAAGTTTTGTAATTAAGAAAATACACTTTAAAACAAATAGAATAATCGCATTAAATAACATAAATATAAAATATTAAAATTAATTTAATAAAATAACTTAAAATACTTTAATAATAATTTATAGAAATAATTGTATACCATCCTAATAAATAACACAATACTTTATTTATAGAAAAATAAAATAAATTTACAAAAAATATAGAAAATTTCGATAAATATATAAAAAAGGGATGAGAATGGGAATTATATTTAAAGTTTTCACCATATTTTCTTTTGATAGCAAGATCTTGAAATTAATATTAAAACATCAAATGTTAAAATATACAGTATATTTTCTATATAAGGGTAAGAGGATTTAATAATATATTTATTGTTTTTATAAAAGTAAAGATAAATTATGATAAATTTTAAAATTAAATCATATTTAAAAAAGTATTTTTAAGTAAAGGAATATTAAAATAAATATTTAGTAAAAAAAGGTGCAAAATAATAGGTGTAGGTAAATTTTAAATATATTAAATTAAAATAAAAAAAGGTATGTGTAATATGAAGGACTACTATATAAGAAGTAAAGAAGGAAGATATATAATTCCAATAAAAATTCAAACTTATGAGAAACTTTATGATGACTTAGATTTTAGACCTAAAGAGTATAGAAAGTTAAATACAGATATTCATGATTTTATAAAGGAGGTGTATGAAGAAATACCTTGGAATGAAGAGTTAGAAATTAATTTTGTTTTGCCTCAAATTATTAAATCTGAGAAGGAAGAAGAAAAAATTAAAAAAGCCTTTGAAAATTATTATGAAAGAAAAATAACTTTTAAAAAAAGAAAAACAAAGGCAGCAGGAATAAGAATATTAAAATATCTTGCAATAGCAGCTGCCGCTTTAGTTTTATGGGTTTTACTAAGTAAAACAAATGAGACAAAAATTATACAGGAACTGCTTAATATTGTAGCTACGGTTTTATTATGGCAAGTTGTTAGTATGATTTTTGTAGAAAGTAGCACTTTGAAATTAAGTAAGGATATAACAGAAAAAATATATTCAAGCAAAATAAGCTTTAGTTATGTACAATAAAAGAGCAAATAAAAGACATTAATATGGCAGAAAATTCAAAATAAAATAAATTAGCCGACTAATTAAATTTATGTTAACACTATATTAAATAACACACCAAATATTGATTTACGGTGTATTATGGATTAATATAATAGTTAGCCGACTAACTTAATTGGAATTTAAGGATAAGTTTATAGAAAGGAGCAAGATATGGATAAGGAGTTTGATGGTACTTTACAGGGAGTTTTTTCTCAAGTAATGAGATTACATTTTTTAAGAACACACTCTCTTTTAGAAAAAACAGGAGTATATCCAGGACAACCGCCATTGTTATATTTATTATATAAAAAGAATGGAAGAAGTCAAAAGGAATTGGCAGAAAAAATGGGGGTAAAACCTGCTACTATTGCTGTAATGATAAAACGTATGGAAAAAAATGAGCTCCTTGAGAGAAAACAAGATGAAAAGGATCAAAGAGTTTCTAGGATATTTATAACTGATAAGGGAAAAGAGGTTTGTAAGAACTTAATCGTTATTCATAAGGAAATAGAGGAAGAATGTTTTAGAAATTTTACAGAAGAAGAAAAGATAATATTAAGAAGGCTACTAATGCAAGTAAGAGACAACTTGCAAACTATATGTAATGGAGAAAAGGTAAAATGCCCTTTCGAAGAATAAACTAAACAAGCATAAGGAGAAAAGAGGATGTTTAAGATAATTAGATACTTAAAAAAATCGGTAATATCTATTTTAGCTATAGTTATACTTTTAGTTGTACAAGCTACTTGCGATTTATCATTACCGGACTTTACATCTAAAATTGTAAATATAGGTATACAGCAAAGTGGAGTAGAAGATGCTGTTCCAAAGATAATAAGAAAGAACTCTTTAGATGGTATTACTTTATTTATGAGTGAAGAGGATAAAGATAAAGTTTTAGAAAGTTATACATTATTAGATAAAGAGTCACTTTCTCAGGAGGATTTTGATAACTATAAGAAAAGTTATCCTGCATTAGAAAATGAATCACTGTATAAATTGAATATAGAAGATAATAAAGAAAAATTAGATGAATTAAATGGAATTTTAGGAAAGCCTACACTTATATTTAGTGGTTTAAGTGGTGATGATGAAAAGTCGAAGAAAATGCAAGAAAATATCCTTGAAAATATGCCACCTCAATTAGTTGCTAGTGCTAATGGAGATGTAATAAAGATATTTTCTATGATGCCAAGAGAGCAGTTAGATAAAATAACAGAAGAAATGAATTCTAAATTTAATGAAATGCCAGATAGTATAGTTACACAGAGTGCTACATCATATGTGAAAAAAGAATATACTAATATTGGAATAGATATGAACAGTAAGCAAAATAAATATATTTTAGTATCTGGTGCTAAAATGTTAGGAGTAGCCTTAATAAGCATGATTGCTACTGTAGCAGTTGGATTTTTAGGTGCTAGGGTTGCGGCTTCTTTAGGAAGGGATCTTAGAGGAAAAGTATTTAATAAGGTTATGGATTTTTCTAATGCTGAGATGGACAAGTTCTCAACAGCTTCATTAATTACTCGTAGTACTAATGATATTCAACAAATTCAAATGTTAATGGTAATGTTGCTTAGAGTTGTATTTTATGCTCCTATTTTAGGGGTAGGTGGTGTAATAAAAGTACTTAACACTAATACATCTATGGCTTGGATTATAGGAGTGGCTGTATTAGCTATTTTATCATTAGTATTGCTTTTATTTGCAATAGTTATGCCCAAATTTAAAATTGTACAAAAGCTTGTAGATAAAGTAAACTTAGTAACTCGTGAGATTTTAACAGGTATATTAGTTATACGTGCTTTTAGTACTCAAAAACATGAAGAGAAAAGATTTGATAAAGCTAATGTAGATTTAACTAAGACAAATCTTTTTGTAAATAGAATTATGTCTTGTATGATGCCAGCTATGATGCTTATAATGAATGCTATTACTATTCTTATTGTTTGGAACGGTTCACATAGTGTTGATTCTGGAGCAATGCAGGTAGGAGATATGATGGCATTCATTCAATATACAATGCAGATTATAATGTCATTCTTAATGATTTCTATGGTATCTATTATGTTGCCAAGAGCTTCTGTATCAGCAACACGTATAGATGAAATTTTAACAACAGATCTTACTGTTAAAGATAGCGATAAATTAGAAAGCTTTAAAAATGATAAAAAAGGTTATATTGAGTTTAAGGATGTAAGTTTTAGATATCCAAATGCGGAAGAGGATGTATTAAATAATATTTCATTTACTGCAAAACCAAGGGAAACAACTGCATTTATAGGAAGTACTGGTAGTGGTAAATCTACTTTAATTAATTTAATACCGCGTTTTTATGATGTAACACAAGGTGAAATATTAATAGATGGAGTAAATATAAAAAATGTTTCACAATATACATTAAGAGAAAAAATTGGTTATGTACCACAAAAAGGAGTTTTATTCTCAGGTACTATAGAGTCAAATTTAAAGTATGGTAAAGAAGATACTTCACATGAGACTATTGTAAAAGCAGCAGAGATAGCTCAAGCAACTGAATTTATTGATTCAAAACCTGAGGGGTTTAATACAGAAATATCTCAAGGTGGTACCAATGTATCTGGAGGTCAAAAGCAAAGATTATCTATTGCTAGAGCCATTGCAAAAAATCCTGATATATATATTTTTGATGATAGTTTTTCAGCATTAGATTTTAAAACTGATGCAACTTTACGTAAAGCTTTAAAACATGAAACTAGTGAAAGTACAGTTTTAATAGTTGCTCAAAGAATAAGTACTATTTTAAATGCAGAGCAAATTATAGTACTTGATGAAGGTAAAGTTGTGGGAATTGGAAATCATAAAGAGCTTCTAAAAAACTGTGAAGTTTATAAGCAAATAGCTTTATCACAACTTTCAAAGGAGGAGCTAGCCAATGAGTAACGAAAAAAGAAATCAAATGAAAAAAGGATTTGGCGGTGGACGTGGTCCTATGGGAGGCCCTATGGTAGGGGGAGAAAAGGCAAAAGATTTTAAGGGAACTATGAAAAATCTTTTAGCTTATTTAAAACCTTTTAGAATATCTATATTACTTGTTGTTATTTTTGCAATCGGAAGTGCAGCTTTTAATATAGTTGGACCAACTATACTAGGTGATGCAACAACAGAAATATTTGATGGATTAGTTGGAAAAATATCTGGAGCAGAGGGTGCTGGAATTGATTTTACTTCAATAGGAAGATTACTAGTATTTTTATTATGCCTTTATGTAATAAGTGCTACATTTTCCTTTGTTCAAAGTTTTATAATGAGTGGTGTATCTCAAAAGGTTTCATATAATCTTAGAAAAGAAATTTCACATAAGATTAATAGAATGCCACTTAAGTATTTTGACACTAAGACTCATGGTGAAGTTTTATCAAGGGTTACAAACGACGTAGATACTGTAAGTCAAAACTTAAATCAAAGTATGACGCAGGTAATAACATCCATTACAACTGTTATTGGTGTACTTATTATGATGATACGTATAAGTTTATCTATGACATTTGTAGCAGTGTTGACATTGCCAATATCAATGATTTCTATATCTTTAGTTGTAAAAAAATCACAAAGGCACTTTAAGTCACAACAAGAATATTTAGGACATGTAAATGGACATGTAGAAGAGATTTACAGTGGACACAATATAGTAAAAGCTTTTAATGGTGAAGAAGATGCAATTAATGAATTTAATAAATTAAATAGTAATTTATATGCTTCAGCTTGGAAGTCACAATTCTTATCAGGAATGATGATGCCTATAATGACTTTTATAGGTAATATAGGATATGTTATGGTATCTATTATGGGGGGATGGCTTGCTATTAATGGAAGAATTACTGTTGGTAATATTCAATCTTTCATACAATATGTAAGAAGCTTCTCTCAACCTATAGCTCAAGCTGCACAAATTGCTAACTTAATGCAATCTACAGCAGCTGCAGCAGAAAGAGTATTTGAATTCTTAGATGAAGAAGAAGAGGATCAAGTTGAAAATAGTAAAGTTTCAATTAAAGGATTAGAAGGTAGCGTAAGTTTTAAAAATGTTAATTTCGGATATAACAAAGATAAAACAATTATAAATGACTTCACAGCCTCTATTAAGCCTGGACAAAAGGTTGCTATTGTAGGACCAACTGGTGCTGGTAAAACAACAATAGTTAAACTATTAATGAGATTTTATGATGTCAATAGTGGATCTATATTGATTGATGGACATGATATAAAACAGTTTAATAGAACAGAGCTTAGAGATATGTTTGGTATGGTACTTCAAGATACTTGGTTATTTAATGGACCTATTATGGAAAATATAAGATATGGTAAATTAGGTGCTACAGATGAAGAGGTAATAGAGGCAGCTAAAGCAGCGCATGTTCACCACTTTGTAAAAACCTTACCTGATGGATATAATATGGAATTAAATGAAGAAGCTAGTAACGTATCTCAAGGACAAAAGCAATTATTAACAATAGCTCGTGCTATTTTAGCAGATCCTAAGATATTAATACTAGATGAAGCAACTAGTTCAGTTGATACAAGAACAGAAGTGCTAATACAAAAGGCTATGGATAATCTTATGGAAGGTAGAACAAGCTTTGTAATAGCACATAGATTATCAACAATTCGTGATGCTGATTTAATTCTTGTAATGAACAATGGGGATATAATAGAGCAAGGAAATCACGAAGAGCTATTAAAAGCTAAGGGATTTTATGCTAATTTATATAATTCTCAATTTGATAAAGCTGAGTAATTATGCAAATGCAATTTATGCAAAATAAAACCAAATAAAGTGATTAATTTTTAAAAATGATTAAAAATAAAAGTAGGAAATTTACAAAAGTTTCCTACTTTTATTTTTAGTGAAAAAAATGTTGCAATAGCAATGAATTTTTTATATAATACTCTTCGTTGCTTTTGCAACAATTTTAATTATGGAGGGGATGTCATTGGCGGCAGTAAGTAAAGATCAAGAAGAATTAGGGACGATGAGCATAGGTAAATTACTTGTGAAATTTTCTATTCCAGCTATTATAGGTATGGTAGTTAACATGCTATATAATGTAGTTGATAGAATGTACATAGGCAATATACCTGATATTGGCGGACTTGCTATTACAGGAGTAGGTATAACTATGCCAGTAACATCTATAATAACGGGAATAGGTATGTTAGTTGGGATAGGTACATCAGCAAGCATTTCAATAGTTCTTGGACAAAAAAGAAAGGATTTAGCTAGTAAGTATTTAGGCAATGGTTTTATATGTATAATAATTGCTAGTATATTAGTAGCTATATTTGGAAATATATTTGCACATTCTATTCTAGCTTTCTTCGGTGGAAGTGAGCAAACAATTCCTTTTGCTTTGGCGTATATTAGACCTTTAATGATAGGTACTATATGTAATTTATGTGCCTTTGGGTTAAACCATTCAATAAACTCAGATGGAAGTCCTCAAGTTGCTATGTTTACTATGATAATAGGAGCTATAATCAATATAGTGCTAGATCCTATTTTTATATTTGTATTTAAATTAGGAATTAAAGGTGCTGCTTATGCTACTGTAATTTCTCAATTTATAGCAGGTTGTTGGGTAATTTACTATTTTACAAAGGGTAAGAAATCAATTATAAAACTTCAAAGTTCAAACTTCAAATTAGATTCAAGTATAGTAAAAAAGATTTTAATGATAGGATCAGCACCATTTTGTATGCAAGTAGCTGGAAGTGCTGTACAGGTTGTAGCTAATAAAGCTTTAATGACTCATGGAGGAGATTTAGCTATAGGGGCTATGGCTGTTATTACTTCAGTATGTTCAATATTTATCATGCCTATTTTTGGATTGAATCAAGGAGCACAACCTATTATAGGGTATAATTATGGTGCGAAAAAATATGACAGAGTAAAAAAGACATATATATATGGTTTATTATCATGTACTGTAATATTATTGTTGAGTTCTGTATTTATTCAATTATTTCCGCAAAAAGCAATAGGTATGTTTAATAATGATTCTGAGCTTACTAGAATTGCTGTAGAAGGTATAAGGGTGTATTTATTTGCACTACCTCTTATAGGTATTCAAATGACGGCATCTAATTATTATCAAGCAATAGGAAAACCTAAAAAATCTATGATAATAGGATTATCAAGACAGGTTCTAATACTAATACCTGCATTTATAATATTACCTATGATTTATGAATTAAAGGGTGTATGGTTAGCAGGACCAGTAGCAGACACTATAGCTGTAATAATATCAGGTATTATTATTTTTTTAGAGATTAAGGCTTTAGGGAAAGACGAAAGTAAAAAAGGAATTGAAGAAGAAAGCGTTGTTGAAGAAGTTATTTAGGGTATAATAGAGAGAAGGATTTAAATAATAAGGGTTTTCTTGGAGAAAATTTATATTAGGCACAATACATTATATAAGGAATTGGAGGACTTCAATGAAGCTGTATGATAATGAGTCTATAGGTAGGTATATTTCTCACTTTTATAGAATGGGTAATAGCTTTTTATGTAAAAAATATAAGGAGTATGATATTGGAGCGGGACAATATCAATTTTTAATACAACTATATCTAAAAGATGGATTAAGTCATGATGAATTAACGGAGAAAATGTCTGTTGATAAGGCTACAACTACAAGAGCTATAATGAAACTTGAAGAATCAGGATATGTAAAAAGGGTACTAAATGAAAATGATAAACGAAAGTATCATATATATCTAACTAAGAAAGCTATAGATAAAAAGGAAGAGATTTTAAATGTTTCAGCCCTTTGGGAAGAGAGATTAACAGGGCCTTTAGATAAGGAAGAACATCAATATTTAATGGGTATTCTAAGAAAGATTGCTAAAAATAATCCAGGATATTTATTTGAAGAGTATGAAGAGAAATAAAGTAAATGTCTAATTAAATAACTTCATTTATTATGTATACTGTATTAAAAAAATCCACTATATTTATAGGGTTACGGAGAATAGTGAAATATGGGTTCAGATTTGGAAGCAAAATAGTAACATTGAACAATCTCTGTTAAGAAAAAACTTATAAGTATTAAAACCATGCATATTTGAATTACTAAGATGAGAACTTTATAATAGTTACCCTACGACTAATTCATGTGCATGGTTTTATATAAGCTATTTTTATTAATTTTACATAAAGCAGTATAAATTTCGATGTATAAATTAACAATTAAATTTCCTTTGAATTAAGAATCTTTAAAGAGATAAAGTAAGATATAATAATAAAGGAAATTGTTATTAGTGGAAGTAAGTTTACAAAGGTAGTAAAAAACCATTGAAACTTTGTTATAATATTACTTTTATAAAGAAAAGCAATTCCGAAACATGGAAGAATAAATATTAGCATCATAAAAAGTCTTGCTTTTTCTGCACCATACTTAAATACAAAGGGAAGTACAACACTTACCATGAGGAATACTATACACCCAGTTAAGCCTACAGCACCTAAGGATTCTTGCAAAGATGGAATCTTATCTAAAATATAAAAAATAAAAGTAACACAAGTAGAAAGTAATACTCCTATTAAAGTAAAAACACAAGCGCTGATATATTTACTTAATACTATTTGGCTACGTGGGATAGGTAAAGCAAGTTCGTAGCTTTGCCATTTTGCCAAATCGTCATAAGAAAAAGTTGTTATTACTAATGTTCCAAATAAAACAGTTATTGTACCAATTAGTATAGAAGTCTCACCGCTTGGTAGTTGTATTAATGTCATAAATAATAAAACTAAAATTAAAGTTTTAGAAGTTTTAGCAAGTAATAAGAAATCTTTTTTTATAAGCCCAAACATATTATTCACCCCTTACAAAAAACATCATTATATCTTCTATATTTGCAGTATCTAACATAAGCTCAGGATATTTTAGAGCTATCCTCTTTTTATCACAACATAAGGCTTGAAATCCAAATGAGTTTTTTTCGATACTTACAAAGTCAGCTTTATCTAGAGACTCTAAATGTTTTTTACTTCCTTTAAGTATTCCATAATTATATATTAAATCATCTTTACATTGACTAAATACAACTTTCCCATCATTAATTAAGGTAATGTAATCAGCTATTTTTTCTAAGTCACTTGTTATATGAGAAGATAGTAAAATTGAATGTTCACCATCCTCTATAAATTCTAAAAATACATCTAAGATTTCATTTCGTACAATAGGGTCTAATCCACTTGTAGCTTCATCTAATATTAATAATTTTGGATTGTGAGATAATGCTACTGCTATAGATAGTTTCATTTTCATACCACGAGAGAAATCTTTTATAGTTTTATCAATAGGTAATTTAAACTTTTTTAAATAAGAATAAAAAAGTTTTTCATCCCAATTTTTATAAATAGATTTCATTATAGAATCTATATTTTTAGTTTTTAGGGTATCGTGAAAATTACTTTCATCAAAGACGACACCAATTTCCTCTTTTATTCTTTGCTCCTTTTCAATAATATCCTCACCGAAAATTTTTACGGAACCAGAGTTTCTTTTTAGTAAGTTTAATAGTAGCTTAATAGTAGTACTTTTTCCAGCTCCATTGGCTCCTATAAGCCCCATTATGGAACCCTTTGGAACTGAAAAACTAACATTATCTAGTTTAAAGTCCTTATAGTTTTTGCAAAGGTCTTTAACTTCTATAACATTTTCCATATTTATTCCCCCTCATATAGCAAAATAAGCATTTCTTGTAATTCTTCTAAAGTAATAGAGCTTTTAAGAGCTACATCTACAGCTTCTTGTAGATGCTCCTCAGCTATTTTTATATGTTCCTCTCGGATAAACTCTAAGTTTCTTTGAGCTACAAAACTTCCTTTCCCTGTTACAGTTTCAATAAATCCATCACGCTCCAAGTCTTCATAGGCACGTTTTGTTGTTATAACACTGATTCTTAATTCTTTAGCAAGAGCACGCATTGAAGGTAACATTTCACCTTCTTTTAATTCTCCGCTTATAATTAAGTTTTTTATTTGAGTTGTTATTTGCTCATAAATTGGTTTACCAGAGGAGTTACTTATGATTACATCCATAATAACCTCCTGTATATTCAGTGCATATTGTATATACTATATATATACAATATCATCTTAACATGAAGTTGTAAAGAAAAAATAAAAAATTTTTATAGGAAAACATAAAATAAAAATTTCAACATTTTTTAACAATAAATATTAAAATAAATACTTAACAAGAGGAAATACTTCTTAAGGATAGATGAGTTTTTTATATTGAATAATGTATGTATATATAGATTTAAAAATATAGGAAACTTATGATAAAGTAATATTAAATGTAGAAAATTCTGAAAATAATACGTTGAAGAAAATGTAAATTATAGAGTATAATTAAAGAGGGGTGTATAAAATAGCGAGAATAGCAATTTTTATGAAAAGTATAAATAATAGAATGCCAAAAGAAAAAAATATGTTGGCAGTATCACTTATAAAAGAGATTTTAAATAAGGTAAGTGAGGATTTTACTAAGGAAACTTTTTTTTACACAGAGAGTAGAAGTAATAAAAAAATAAAAGATATAAATTCATCTATATATATTTCAAATTTTGTAGACAGTGACGAGGATTTAATTGTTAAGGGTGATATTATCTTAAATATAAGTTTTTATAATGATTCTATGTATTATTACTTATACAATGGAGCTTTAAAGTTAAAAAGTTTTAACTTTAAAGGATATGAATTTGAAATTAATAGTATAAGTATAAATAAGGAAAAGTTTATAAAAAGTAATGAGGTTGTATTTAAAACCATGTCTCCTATTGTTATCAAAAATAAAAAAGGAATATATTTAGATTGCAATTCAAAAGAGTATATAGAATCTTTAAACTATATAGCAGACTTAACTTTAAAGACTATAAGAGGATATGGTTTGCAGGAAAAATTAGAATTCATGCCACTCAATTTTAAGAAAAAGGTTTTAAAAGAAAAAATAAGAGATTTTAAAGAAAGAGAATATTACTATATAAATGCACACACAGGAACCTTTTCTTTAAAGGGAAATATTGAGGATTTAAATGCTTTATATAAAACAGGCATAGGGTATAGAAGAACTCAAAATTCAGGCATGGTAGAGGTGTTGAGATAAGAAGTATGAATATTACTTATAAGGTTAAATTTTATCTTTCAGGGGATATAGTTAGGGACATTGGAATAATTTATTTCTCAGAAATCCTTAATTGTATGGATATAAATTATGAACTTAATAAAAATTATTTAGAGTTTGATTATGTAGAACCTAGCTTAATAGCAGATTATATATTGAATAACTTAATATTTGAAGTTTTTAAAGTTGGGAAGAGAGAAAAGTTAAAAGATAAGTTAGGGGATTTATATGATCTTAGTATAGAAAACTTTGAGAAGTATATAGATAACTCTAATATAAGTATAAAAGAAAAATATGACTTGATGAAGGAATTTAATAATAGGAGATTTCCATATATTAGGAATAGTTCTAAGTTTGGTTTAAATACTACACTGGAAAATATGGAGAAAAATCTTAGAGAACTAGTTAATATAGTTTTTAAATCTAATATAGGGGTAAAAAAAATAGATTTAAATAAATTTAAAGAAAAAGATATTATTTGTAATGTATGTAATATAAATAAAATAACAGAGCTGGATATTACATTAAATAAAAAAATAGATTCCAAATTGACCTTTCTATTTAGGGGAACTGAAAAGTCAGGCTTCAGAAATAATGGACATGATGAGGGAAATATTTGTTTTGAGTGTGAATTTCTTAATTTAATGTGCTTACTTTATATAAATTTAGAAAAGCCTAATACCTTAGCATATGTAAATAATTTAAGAGAACTTTGGTTTGTAAACTATAAGCTAATGCTACAGAGAAAGATATATTCAGATAAGGCTTTTTACTCTAAATTGTTACACGAAAAAGTTAGTGCTTTAAGGATTTACGATTTTTATATTGATACTAATAAAGGGGTAATACTTAAATTTAATTCCATAGTTGACTATAAGAAGTTAATAAAGAAAATAGAATTTATGGATATCATTGATAATTATAATTTTACGAGAGATGCTATGAAAATTATAGAAATAGGTAAGAATATGGTTAATAATGATTCAATTGAAGCTTTTAGAGAGTTACTTTTAGATAACTTAATTAATATTAAGTCAGAAGGTGCTTCAAGAGAGATAGATAATAAAAGTTCTTTATACAACCTTATGTCATATATGAAATTCTTATGGATCATAAATGATAAGGGGGAAAATCAAATGAATCGCTTTAAAGAAGAAAATTATATATATTCAAGAGCTGGCAAAGAGCTATCCTGTAAAATGGATGACCCTGGCAAGAGAAACTTTGTTTTTAGGGTTATTCAGTCTTTGAAATCTAATGACAAGAATAATTTATTTCAAACAATAATGCATACCTTAGCTTCCTATGAAGTGCATATAGAAAGTGGCTTTGTAGAGGGTATAATGCAGCAAGGTGAACTTGAACTAAATACTAATGTAGGCCTTTTTGTACAAGAACTTATGCAATAGGGGGAAGTGTAATGAGCAGTAGAGTAAAGTGTATAACTCTTACCATATTGACTGAAAGTCCTGTACCTTTATCCTATGATCAAGGCTATGGTAATTATACACCTATAAAAAAGGAACAATACAAAAACAAGATACATGCTAAGACAAGTGTATCAACCTTCACATATGATTTGAGAAGGATGTTACATCAAAATTATGGTTGGACTTTAAGCAATATTGTATTAAACAAGAATTCTAAAGGTGAAGTTACTAATTTGTATGCTCATAGTAAGAGTATAGAAAGTGTAGATGAATATGGACTTGAAAGTGATGTATTTGGATATTTTGTTCCAGCTAAGGGTAAGGGATCACTTACAAAGGTATCACCTTTAAGGGTTATTCCATTTAGATCACTAAATCCTTATAAAAATACAACTCAGTTAATCACTAATAAAGGCTTTTTAGAAAATGAATTTAAAAGAAGTTATTATGATAATAGTGGTAAGGAAATTTTAAGGGACTCTAAGTTTCCTATGACTCAAGCTTTAGCCGTAGAGGAAGTTATGGCGGATTATTACGTTTATACAGTAACTTTAGAATTGGATAGAATAGGAGTAATAGAAGTTCAAGATGGAAAATTATTATTACCAGAAGAAAGGAAATATATGAATAAAAAGATAAGAGAAAAGGCAGTACGAGATATCTTAGATGCCTTAACTATATTTACAAGAAATATAAAGCATTCTTCAGTTTTATTAAAACCCTTAATTGTTATAGGTGGAGCTTTTGATAAGGTAGTTCCTTTTTTCTGGGATGATATTATCTATAATAATGAAGATAATAGTATAGATTTAACTGCAGCTGTTGATACAATAGAAAGTTATGATTTAGAAAAAGAAGATGTAATTTTTGCTGTAGATAAAAGAGTAAATATTTTTGGAGAATACAATTATAAAATAGATGATTATCCTATAAGAAAGATAAAAGAGTTAGGAAGTAGACTTGAAATAAAAGAAGATAATATGTGGTACTTAACATAATAGGGAGAGAATCTAGATGAGAAAGGCATTGAGATTTAAAATAAAGCAACCTTCAGCCCATTATAGAGATCCAAAGGTTTTTCAAAATGACTATATAAGTACCTTGAATTTACCTACAAGGACAAGTATCTTAGGTATGATCACGTATCTTTGTGATAAAAGATTGAGCAGTGATCTAGATGGGAAGTCTAGTATAAATATAGGGGTAATAGGAACTTATAGGAATAAATCTGTAGAATTTTCTAGAGGGGAAAAAATGGATTTTTGGGATAACTACAGAAAATTAAAAGGTTCCAAGGAAAGAGAAAAATTTTTAAAGTATGGTGAATACTATGATTTTTATAAAAATTATAAAGCTGAAAATAGCATCTTAAATTATGAAGTTTTAAGGGAGGTTGAGCTTAGTATATTTTTCTCCTGCGATGATGAGGAAGAGTATCTATTAGTTAAAAGAAGTCTAGAGAACCCAGGAAAGTATATGAATTTAGGTAGAAAAGAAGACTTTGTAGTACCCTATACTAAGGGTGACTTTGTAGAAGAGGTGGAGTTGCTAGAGACCTTTAGTGCTTCTACAAGAGATGCTGTTAAAAATAGACTTAAGCTAAAGAATAGTTACATTAAAGTGGATTTAAAAGAACATGAGAAGTATGAAGAAATACTAAACAGTGGGACATTAATAGCATTGCCAAGAAAATATAAGGATATAAAGGATATAAAGGAAAATAGGACAATAGAGTTTTGTCATTATATTTATATTGGTGAAGAAGGAATATATCCTAAAAATCTTAAGGTCAATGTATATGATAATGGAGAAAGTAAAGAAGTTTTTACATGGCTTTAAATAAAATTTTGAGGGGTAACATGGAAATAAAGAATTTAAGTAATGAAAGTTTACTTCATCACATGAAATATGTTCTTAGTGTATTGGAAGATTTATATGATGATTTGAAATATACAGAGGAAGATAAGTTAATTATGAAAATTTGTTGTCTTTGTCATGATTTGGGCAAAATTAACTCTAAGACTCAAAATGGAGTTCATAATTTAGAAAATCTAAATAGAAATTGTGATGAAGATGTTATAAGACATAATGTTTTATCAGGAACTTATTTAAAAATGATTTTAGAGAAAATGGATTTAAGTTATACTGAAATAGAGTATATATATAAAGTATTAATGCTGCATCATGGAAAGTATGAGGACTACGTAGAAATTAGCACTACTAAGGTTCAGGAATATATATATAATTTTATAGAGCTCGGTATTTTTAATGAGGGTAAATATAATTTAAGTAGCATAGAAGAGTATATAAGTTATATTTTGAAAATAGACTTTAGCTTTGAGGCTGAAAAACTAGATTATGACTATATGGAGAACTTAAAAGAGGGATTTAGTTTAAGAAATTTAAAGGAATATGATTATGATATAGATAAGTCTATGGAAGATAGACGCTTAAAGTATATCTTATACAAGGGGTTACTTAATTTAATAGATGATTATAGTAATGCTAAGTATATGAAGTTGGAATTATATGAAGAAGTAGCAGTACCTATAAAAAGAGGAGAAAAAAGATTTGTAATTATACCTAATAAGGTTTCTGCAGAGGGACTTTATAGTTATTATATCTTAAATAATACAAGCAAGATAGGTTTGTTGCAAGGTGATACCAACATTAGTGTAGCTGAGGAGTTATATTCTTGTACTGATTTTAAAGTATCTTTAAGGAATATGAATATTAGCGAAAATTTAATGAGAAATTATATTATATCAACTGTGGATCAATTACTGCTAATTATGTTTAAAACACAGGGATATGAAGAAATATTGGTGGCTATAGAAGGGACTAATATAGAAATTGATTATGCAAATTTATTAGAGCCTAAAATATTTAACTTACTTATTTACTTTATGCAATTTTCAGTTGAATATTTAAGGGTAAACTTTAATATTAGATCTGCAATATTGCCAGAAAGTTATAAAGAAAGGTTGTTAGACTTGAAATTATCCTTAGGAGAAAAGGAAAAATTTATACAGGTACACGAAGAATATATAGAAAAAACTGAATTTTCAAAAGAAAGTGAAGTTAAAGTTCTATATAATAAGGAGTTTTGGAAAGTTTTAAGAGAGAATTTAAAAGATAATAAAAGAACCTTAATAATAAAAAATAGTATAGAGGATATAAATAAACTTTATGGTGAGTTAAAAAAGAGTTATCCCTATGCAGATATAAGAATACTACATGGAAGATTTAAACTTGAAGATAAAAAAAGTAAATATGAAGAACTTATAAATTCACAGGGAGATATATGGATATGCACTCAATCCTTTGAAGTTAAATCAGAGTTTGAGGATGTTATAAGTGATTTTTGTTCCATAGAGGATATGGTTTATAGGTTTAATAGAGTTAAAAAAAATAACTTTCAAGTTTTTTATATTTTTCAAGATAAGGAAAAGAAATATGATAAAAAGTTAGAACTTATAAGTAAGAATATATTAAAAAGGTTTATTAAAAACAATAATCTGTTATTTTTGGAAAGAGAGTTATTACAACTTTTTTACAGCAATGAAGATACGGTTAAATATATAAAAGATGAGTTTAATATGGGGGATAGGGATATTAAAAGCACCTATGGCATAAATCTTTATGAGTTTACAGGTAAAGATTTATTGCTAAGATTTGATCCATATAAAAATATAGTAAGCAATAGCAAACAACGAGCTAAGGTATTTAAGGGAATTAATATTAGCTATAAAATTGTACTTGAAGAGGATTATAAAAGAAACTTTAGTTTTTTAGAAAGTAAAAGTATTCAATTGTCTAAGGAAGTTTATAATAAGATGAAGTATTTAGGTCTTATTATAACTAAGGAAGGATATTGTTTATTGAAAAAATCATCTAAATATAGATATAGCATGGATCAAGGTTTAATTTTAGTATAAAATAATTTTTGATTAACAATAAGGGCTTTAAATTATTTATTACAATTATCAATATGTATTTAAACAATTTTTGATTAACAATGAGGGAATTTAAAACTTAACTATTTTAATTATAAAACTTAAAATACATTTAACTTATTAAAGTTAAAATGTAGGTGTATAGTTTGTAGCTTTATAAAGAGAGATTAGAAGCTAAAAGACAAAGGCATATAAGAGTTAGGAGAATGATACATAGTATGAATGAACTGAAACTGATAAAATCTATAAGAAATAAGCAGATTTCTTCTTATAGGACATTAATAGATATGTATATTAAAGATGTACAAGCTATTGTTATATCTTTATGTAATGGATATCTATGTAAAGAGGAAATGGAATCAATATGTTATAAGACCTTTGAAAATATATGGAATAGTAAAGAAAAATTAGTTTTGAATGGAAAATTAAGGTCATATATATTTAAGATAGTAAGAGAAGAAGTGCTAAAAAAGCGGAAAAGTAAGTTGTATAATAAGTGCATAGAAAATGAAATCGCTGAAAAAATAGAGTTTAAAAAAGAAAATTATGATATTAAATTAATAGATGATGATTTTGAGGACTATTTAGAAGAGCTAGGTCATATAGATAAGGAAATTTTAATAAGAAGGTATTTTTATTATCAAAGTGAAGAAGAGATAAGTAAAATCTTAAAATGTCACATAGATGAGATAAATGAAAGTATATTTAGGAGTGAAAGTATATTTATAAGTTTTTTTAATAATAAAGAAAGAGCAAATGAGATTAAATTAGAGAATCTAATTAGTAATATTAGTATTAAGAATTTAGATGATATAGAATTTTATATGAATGATGTAGAATTAGATGAGAAAAAAATAAGGATTAAAGCTTTAGAAGTAACTAAAGAAGTAGAGGAAGAAATAAAAAAAAGAGAGAATCACAGAAAATTAAAGAATTTTTATGAAAGAAATATAAGTGTAGAAAATATTAAAAAAGAAGAAAAGAAAATTAGAAACAAGCACAGTATAGTGTCTATATTTATTATAATTTTGATAATTAAGATAGTTACTTTCAACTATTCTGAACCAGAAGTTTCAGAATATATGTATCCTAGTAAGATTGATAAAAAAATGGAAAATTCAAATAAGTATGTTTATAGTAAACAGGGTATAAACCTCTCAGTAGAAAGTATAGATCTTGAAGAAAAGCAAGGATTTATAAGGTTTAATTTAACAAAGGAAGATGGAGGTTTTTTTGAGGAAAATACTAAGTTAAAAGAAGTAAAAACTAACTCTAACAATACAAAATGCGAAGTTAAGTCTGAATTAGTAGAAAACAATAAAAAGATAGTTTGTTCCGTTAAATTAGACAAAGAAGAAGCTATAATGGAAGATGAAATAAATATAACAGCATATAATTTAATAAAAGAAATAGAAGATAAAAAAGAGCTAGACATAGATTTATATAATGTATATAGCAATAAGTATATAAATAATAATAGAGAAAATAATTTAGGAATTGATGTAAATAGTGTAAAGTATATAAATAATGATTTATATATACAAGCAAAAAATAATCTTAGTATGTCTTCTGTAGAGAAGTATATGGGGATAGAATATTTGATAAATAGTAATACAGAAAACAAAATGTACCCAAAGGAAAAAGTTGAAGTTATTAACAAGCAAGGTTTAGTTGAAAGTGTGCAATATATATTTGATATAAATTCCATAGAAGAATTAAAGTATTTAAAACCAGTAGTCAATTATATTAAAGAAGAGACTGTTTTAAATGAAGAATGGGTTGTAAATATAGATTTAAATAGAGGTAAGGACTCCACTATGATAGAGGTCCAGGAAAATATAAATTATGAAAACCAAGAAAGTTTAATCATGAAAATTAAAGTAGAAGAGATTAATATAGCATTGGAAAGAGTTAGACTTAAAGGCGCTTATTTTGAGAATATATCCTTAGGGAAGCTCCTAGAAGCAGGTAATGAAAATCCTTACTTAATATATAAAAATGGTGAAAAGCTTAATTTAAATAGAACTAATACAGAATATAATAAATGTGGTGAGTTTATTTATGACTTTACAAGTAAAGAGGATATAGATGCTAAAAATGTTAAAAGGGTTGTTATTGGGGAAATGAATATTAATATAAATTATTAAAATAAATACAAAAGCAAAATAATATCTAAAGCAAAACAAGCTATGTAATTAACTTTAAAGTTAATTACATAGCTTGCTTTTTATTTTATAGAAAATATTTAAAGTTCTACAGTGCTAAAAAAGTCGTAAATAATAAATAAATTGTTTTTTATTACATAATATATTATAATATGTATAAAAAGAATTTAATTAAAGTAAAATTTATGTAAAATAAATATACATAAAATAACTAAAGAAATAAAAATAGTTAATTAAACGGTTTAATTACAAAGTAAGAGTGTTTATAATTATTATATGATTGGAGGTAATTAATGTTAAAATGATTAAATGTCTAAAAAAATGGACAACCTATGATGTTAGCTTGCTTTTTATAAGTGTAGCTATTATGCTTTACTTTGGTGTTTTATGGAATGATTCTATGCTTTCCTTTATAACAGCAATAGCTGGAGTTATAGCAGCTATTTTATGTGCAAAGGGAATGGCAAGTAACTATGGATTTAAACTCCTAAGTATTATTATATATGTTTTGATATCCTATAATCATCAACTTTATGGAGAAGTAATATTTAATGTAGTATATTATATACCCATGATTTTTATTGGAATGGCAAAGTGGAAAAAGAATAAGATTAAGGGTAATAACAGTTATGTACAAACTAGAATTATGAGAAGCAGGCAATTTAACATGCTTATATTGCTTTCTATGGTTGCAGTTATTATTTCTTATTTAATCTTAATTGAAATGGGAGATAAATTGGCACTTTTAGACTCCATAACCACTATACTATCACTTATTGCTATGTATTTAGAAGTAGAGAGATATGCAGAAAGTTGGATTATATGGATTATTGTTGACTTAACTTCTATAATGTTATGGTATGCAGCTTTAGTTTCTATAAAAAGTAACAATATAGTAATCTTAATAATGTGGTGTTCGTATCTTGTTAACTCAATATATGGATATATTAACTGGAAAAAACTTGCGAGGAAAAGAGGGTTAGTTAAAATTAGATAAATTAAGTTTATAAACTATTAAGTGATAAATGATAATATTATATTAATAGAAAATAGGGTGGGTAAAATAAATATTTCAAAGGGCTATATAGTAAATTTTAATTAATTACTTAAAAAATTATGAGAATATAATTAATTAAAATTTGCTATATATTTTTTTATACAGAAAATTTGTTATAATAGAGAAGGTTAAGTGTTAAACTTAGGAAAAAGAAAGAAGTTTGTGAAGGGGAGAAGTTACATGTTTAAGAAAATCGTAGTAGTAGATAATACGGGGATAGATTCAATTGCTAGAGAAAAATTAAGTCAATTGGGAGAAGTTGTTGAGTTTTATGATGATTATCCAAAGGAGAATAGTGAAATTATTAGAAGAATTGGCGATGCAGATTGTCTGCTAGTTTCATATTTAACATTAATTCAAAAGGAAGTTATAGAAGCTTGTGAAAATCTTAAGTATATAGGAATGTGCTGTAGCTTATTCGATGAAAAAAGTGCTAATGTAGATGTAATTTGTGCTAAAGAAAGAGGGATACAGGTTTTAGGGGTTAAGGATTATGGTGATGAAGGTGTAGTAGAATATATAATAAGTGAACTTATAAGACTATTACATGGTTTTGGAGAGCATAGATGGCAAGATAAACCTAATGAGTTAACTAATCAAAAGATAGGTGTAATAGGTTTAGGTACAACTGGTATGATGACTGCTGAAACTTTAAAATTCTTAGGTGCAGATATGTATTACTATAGTAGAACACCTAAAGTAGAAGCAGAAGAGAAGGGTATAAAATATTTACCATTTGAAGAGTTTTTACAAACAGTGGATATAGTAACTACTAATCTACCTAAAAATACAATAGTATTGAATGAAAAAGAATTTGAAATTTTAGGTAACAATAAAATTTTAGTTAATATTGCTATAGGACCAACATTCTCAGTTCCAGCACTTAAAAAATGGTTAGAAAATAAAAATAACTATTATTTATGTGATGCTGTAGGTATGGGAGATTATGCAGAAGAGTTAAGCTCTTTAGAAAATGTTATTTACATTAATAAGGTAGCAGCTGCTTCAGTTGAATGTACTAAGAGATTATCAAGAAAAGTTATAGAAAATATTGAAGATGTATTAAAGACTTTAAGCAAATAGTTAAATAAAAGGCTACAAGGATCAATTTCTTTGTAGCTTTTTTGTTAAAAAATATAAAAACTACAATTAATCACATAGGTGTATAGTACAATAGATGAGTATAGAAATATAGTTTAGATATGGAGGGATTGCTTCAATGAGAGTATTAGTTTTAAAGCCAAAAGAGAAGTTGCAACTTTTAGATATAGATAATAACTTAGGAACTATGGAGAAAATTTTAGGCGGACTGACAATTCAATATGTAGAAATAGGCAATAAAATAGGCGTTATTCACAACTATAGTAGAGATTTGAAGAAAAATATAGAAATACCAGGAGGCTTTCTAAATGGAAAGAGTAAGACCTTTTCAGGAACAATAGTTTTTGCATCTATATATAATGATGGTAAAAACATAGAAGGATTAGATGAAAAACAAATAGAATATATAAATATGATTATAAAGAATTCATACATCTATGAAGAAGAGAATTATGTGAATGGTAAGGAAGTATTTTATGACAATATAAAGAAGAGTATAGAAGATATTTATATGAGAGAAGATTTAAAAGCTAAAAGTGTAGAAATGTATTTATATGATAAGTTTTCTCTTGCAATAAATGATGTTCCACATATGGTTTTAATAGGAGATTTATTAAAAGGAACTTTAAAAGTTGGAGATGAGGTAACTATAGTTTCTAAAAATAAGGTTTTTAAATCAATTTTATTGGGTATTGAGAAAAATAGGGAGTTACATGAATCTATAGAATCATGTGAAGATATAGGTCTTATATTTAAGGGAAAAGAAGAAGAATTTGAATTTTTTAAGGAAAGTGGATATTTATTTGTGATATAAATATTTGTAGATTAGCCATGAAATAAAGCTATAGATTTAAGACTGTATTTTTAAGTTTTAAGTTTATAGTTTTTTTGTTGAAAAAAATAAAAAGATAAGGAATCATGGTTTGAAAATAAGTTAAATATAATAGATACTGAGAAATATTGAAAAAAATAGACTTTTATGATAAAGTATATAATAATGTGGTTTAAAATATAAATTTTTGAAAATAAGAAAAGTTGTAAAAAATAACAAAACTAAGGCTGATCTAAAGTCCATTTAGTACAGGAGAACACCATGAAAAGCTTATACATAAAATATGAAAAAATTATCAAATACTTAATATTTGGAGTATTAACAACAGCTGTTAATATAGGTATATACTTTTTACTAGTTAATTTATTTAAAATTAATTATTTAATAGGTAATACTGTAGCGTGGATAGCGTCAGTAATATTTGCTTATATAACTAATAAGATTTATGTCTTCAAGTCAAGGACTATAAGTTTTTGGGAATCTTTAAGGGAGTGTAGTTCATTTATTGCATGTAGAATTTTTTCAGGCGCAATTGATATGTTAACTATGTATATAATGATTGAGTTAGTATCAGTTCAAAGTATATTAGCAAAATTCATATCAAATGTTATAGTTATACTTCTAAATTACATATTAAGTAAATTAATCATATTTAAATAATAAAGTATAGATTTAAGTTTAAGTATTTATATAATTAAGATTTGGAGGAATATATGTCAAAAAAAACAGATGAAAATAGAGTTAATATATATGAAGGTATTATATCGCTTATAGAAAGGTACAGTTTAATAATTAGTTTGATTATATTATTAGTAATAACATATATATGTTTTAAAAATTTAGGTGTGTTTCCTGTTCAAGATTGGGATGAAGCAAGACATGGAGTAAGTGCATACGAAATGTTGAAAAATAATGAATATATAATAAATACCTATAATTACACTCAAGATTATTGGAATCTAAAACCGCCATTAAGCTTCTGGGCTATAATAGCTTCATTCAAGATTTTTGGTACATCAGTCTTTTCAATGAGATTCTACTCGGCTATTTCCATGATTATAACTAGTATTATTAGTGCAAGATTTATATATAAAAAATATGGGAAATTAGAGTCTATAATATCACTAATTAGTTTTTCAGCATGTTTACCATTATATATGAATCATATGGGTAGACATGGGGATGCAGACTCATTGTTTTTATTATTATTTACAATAGCTATGTTGTGTATGATGAGTATAAAAGAAAATAAAAGAAATCTTTATTTTTGTGGATTAGCCTTTGCATTAGCTTTTTTAACTAAGAGTTGGCATGCCTTTTCCATAGTAGCCATTGGTGGATTATATTTATTATTTACTTGTGAAATAAAAAAAATATCCTTAAAGCAGTGGGTAATTTTTGCGAGTTCGTTTATTATGCCTATTGCTATATGGATTGCTTTAAGAATAGGTAAGGATGGTTTTAAGTTTTTAATTGAGATGGTGAGGTATGATTTGTTAGCTAGAAGTAATATTGCTTTAGAGGGACATACTGGTGATGTGTGGACTTATCTAGAGTTCATTTTTAGTGAAAGTAGAATGCTGGTTATTTTGATGTGCTCAATAATTCTATTAGGTATAGGATATTATAGCGATAAAATTATGTTAAGGAAAAATCATTTGATAGGTTTCGGATTATGGATAATAGTTCCATTTGCTATCTTCACTAAGGCATCTACAAAACTGGGGTGGTATATTATACCATTATATATTCCTATGATAATAGTTAGCTCTATAATTTTTGGAAGGCTATTAAAGGATAAAAAGGTGATAAAAAGTATTAAAATTATTGTATTTGTTACCTTGATAGCTACTCAATTAGTTTATATAAAGGATATTGTAAATTTTGTAAATACACCGAGCTCTGACTCTGTACAAAAGTTCATTGAGAAAAGTGCTTATTATGTAGAAGAAGTTAAAGGTAAAAGAGCTTATATAGATATAAGTGGAGATGAGTGGAGTCAAAGTAGGTTGTTTCTGGCGGAGATTATAGGGGATTTTAAGTGCGAAAATGGAGGGGTAGGAGGATTTATTAAAAATAAAGAATCAGCAGTTTTAATTGCAAAAAAAGAATTATATTATGATAATCAGAAGTTCATGATGGATACGAGAGTTTTATTTGAGGATGATGAGTATGTTTTTGTTACTAAATAGGTGTTGATTATGCACTAGTAATTATGGGAAGAGGGATGTTTTATGAAAACTATATATTTTGTTATACCTTGCTATAATGAGGAAGAGGTTTTGAAGGAAACAGCTAAAAGATTAGAAGAAAAAATGGAATCTTTAATGGAGAATAAAAAGATTAGTGAGAACAGTAGAATTGTATTTATAGATGATGGAAGTAAGGATAGTACATGGAGCATAATAGAGGAACTGAATAAATTAGATGAAAAATTTTCAGGTATTAAGCTTTCAAGAAATAGAGGGCATCAGAATGCATTGCTAGCAGGATTGATGACTGTAAAAGAAAAGTGTGATGCAGCTATTTCATTAGATGCAGACTTACAAGATGACATAAACGTAGTGGATAAGTTCATTGATAGGTTTATTGATGGGTGTGAAATAGTTTATGGAGTGAGAAGCGATAGGAAAATGGATACTATTTTTAAAAGAACTACTGCACAGGGTTTTTATAGGGTTATGAAAGTTCTGGGAGTAGATATAGTTTATAATCATGCAGATTATAGATTGATGAGTAAGAGAAGTCTTGATGAACTAGAAAATTTTAAGGAAGTAAATTTATTTTTAAGGGGCATAGTGCCCTTGATAGGTTTTAAATCTGATATTGTTTTATATGAGAGGAATGAAAGGTATGCAGGAGAATCGAAATATCCTTTGAAAAAAATGTTGTTATTTGCTTTTGAAGGTATAACATCATTTAGTGTAAAACCTATAAGAATTGTCTTGGGAGTAGGGATAGTTATGTTTTTATCAAGTTTAGTTGCATTAATTTACTCATTAGTTGTATGGATTTTAGGTAAAACAGTTCATGGATGGACTACATTAGTTTCATCTGTATGGATGCTTGGAGGTCTTCAATTATTAGGTATGGGAATAATAGGTGAATATATTGGTAAAATATACATGGAAAGTAAAGGAAGACCTAAGTTTATTGTTGAAAAATTCATTAATAAATAAAAGGCAGTATTATTTATAATACTGCCTTTTATTTATATATACAAAGATCCTCGGTTATATATGGTTTAAGTTAGAAATATGTTATTTTAGTATGAATATTTATTTTGCTTAATATGGTCAACTATTATTAATTAGGAATATAAATATATGTATTAGTTAAGCATTATTTGATTTAAAATACAGTAAATTGTCAAAAATAATAAATTATTATAGACATATCCTCTTTAAGTAAGATAAAATATTACATATAGTATTAATAAATAATGCAAATAAATTATCATATTAAAGCATAAGTATAAAAAGTAGAATATATTCATATTTCGTGAAGTAAAAAACATATTTATTATATTAAAGCATAGAGAAAATTAAAGATTTATTGCTGATTTATATAATATATGGCGAAAGGTATATATTTCTAAATTATGTCTTTAAAAACAATTTTAATATAGGGGGTGAAATATGTTAAGCTATATGCACTAAGATGTTTATTTGTAGTTTATTAAGCTAAAAGTTATTTTAAGTTTTGCAATAATTAAAAAAATATATTTTATTGCTAAGTCTACGATTAAAAAAGAATTTTATTAACTTTATACTGCTAAAATATCAAAGATAGCACTTGTTAATATTGTTGGATATTCTTCCTTTTGTAAAAGAAAAAAATATACAAGCTTTTAAAGAATTTAACTTATATTAAATCCTTAAAAGTATAAGGAGAGAAACTTTAGAATTATAGACTAATTTAAGCTTATAATTTTTAAGAGTAATTAAGATATGATAACTTCTTAATTATACTCAAGTAAATATAGGGGGAAGAAGTGTGAAAAAAAGCAATAGAATAATAAGCCTAATCCTAACCTTAATATTTCTAAGTACAATTATACCAACGAAAATTGTACAAGCTTCAACAGACTTTGATATATTAAGTGAACCAACAGCAACTGTTGAGCAAATGAAAGAATGGGCTAGGAAAAAAGGTGCCAAAGAATTTTTTATAGAGTTAGCAGATATATATATGGAAGCTTACAAGAAGCATGGTGGAGTAAATCCAGTTGTAGCATATGCACAATCTGCTAAGGAGACGGGTTATGGTAAATTTGGTGGTGTATTGGATGAGTCTTATAAGAATCCTTGCGGATTAAAAACTAATTCTGGTGGGGATGATAAGGATCCAAATGCACATCATAGATTTAATAGTTGGGAAGAAGGTATATCAGCACATTTAGATCATTTAGCTCTTTATGCTGGGGCAGATTCTTACCCAAGAAAAGATACTACAGATCCAAGGCATAGCGCAAGTTTACTAGGAAAAGCTAACAAAGTTAGTGGCTTAGAAGGACTATGGGCAACTGCACAAGGATATGCAAGTCAACTTAATGCTATGATTGTTGAAGTAAATAATACTTCTATACCAAAAAAGCCATCAATGATGAGAGTTGATAACCCAACAGGTGAAGTCGAAGGAAACGTTGAAGTATATGGATGGGCTTTAAATGATGCAGGAATCAAAGAAGTTAAAATATACTTAGACGACAAATATTTAGGTAGTGCAAA
>NZ_FQXP01000011.1:0-11695 GCF_900130005.1 Clostridium collagenovorans DSM 3089
AAGTTATTCGTGTTTCACTAACTCAGAGCTCTGTTTCAGCTAGTGCTTATTTAAGCGAATCAACAGTGAGTATAAGGAAAAGCTCTATCTGTAACTACCTAAAAAAAAACCATTTAAAATAGATAAAGAAAAAATAACTCATATATGTATTGATGATTTTGCTACTAAAAAAAGACATACATATGGAACTATTATGATTGATATAAATACAAGATGTATTGTTGATATATTAGATTCAAGAGATGCTAAAGATGTTGCCACATGGCTGAAGGAGTATCCCAATTTAAAAGTAATTGTAAGAGATGAATCTATTAGTTTCAAGGCTGCTATAGATGTTTCTCATCCAATTAGATGGATACATTAAGGGTGTTAAAAATGATTATAATTCAATAGTTAATGCAATTTTACTAGATTATAATAATGGACTAGCAGAAGGCAGTGTAAATAAGTTAAAGACTATAAAAAGAATAATGTATGGACGCAATAATTTTGAGTTATTGAGATCTAAAGTTATTCAATTAGAAAATTTAAAAAGGATAAATGGAATTTCATATTAATTCCATTTATCTAATAACATTAGAAAGAACCGTGAAAGTTTTGACGTCTTTAATACTTTAATTTTCATATTTTCAATTGTATAATTTTTTATTTCAATATTATCCAGTGCTCTATTTAATAAATTTCTTAAAGAATACTCTTAGGATTGTAGAAACTATGTTCAAATAACCCATGAAATAAATGGAATAGACTTCTCTTCCATTTATTTTTACTATATAAACAGTTTAGTCTAACAGATTCAATTATTAAATATATCTTATGAATTAACCTTTATACTTATTTTATTAATTATTAAAGGTTTTAAATATATTTAACTAAGTTAATCTATTTTAAATCCTATATATAACTCCCATATTGCACTTATTATAAAATAAGTACCTATTATATATGGTATAGATAAGAAAGTTGCTGTAGGATTAATAAGTATAACAACTCCTAAAATTATTAAAATAAAATAGTATATAGTACCAAGGTTTAAACTAAATCCTTTGTACTTAACAGTTAAAGCAAGTAAAATTACTCCTCTAACCACTGACCATGATCCATATATTACAATTAAAATATCTACACTAGTTATAGGAAGACTAATTAAGGTAATACCAAATAGAATATCAATTATTCCCATAGGGATATTTCTATTTTCTTTTACTAATACAACTACTCCTAGAATTAAAAAAATCCATCCTGAAATATTAGTTATAGTTAAAAGTGAATCAACTGGATTAGTAAAAAATATAAAGCCAAGTAACCCTAATATGGCACCTTCTAAAATAAATAGCTTTCCAAGCATCTTTTCCATAACTTCACCTCTAAATAAAATTTTAATATATACATATCAATATAAGTTTGTGCTAATTCTCTTATAAATACACTCACTTATTATTTAGAAGTTAAGTTCATTTATGCCATAATTTCTATTTTTTCAATTCTAATTTTTTTATTTTTCAAATGTGCTATAGCCATAGTTAATGGTAGTGAGAATCTTTTTTTACCACAACTCCCAGGATTAAAATATATAGCTCCTTCCTTTATATCTGTAGAAAAACTATGTGAATGTCCATATATAAACATATCTATGGAGCTATCCTCCTTAGGAATATCCTTTTTATTATGTACCATATAAATTTTAAACCCCTCTATTTCTATTACTTCATTTTCTTTAATCTTATCCGCCCATGATTCTTTATCATTATTACCTCTAACAATGATAAGCTTACTTATTTCATTAAGTTTATCTACAATTTCTTTAGAACCAATATCACCTGCATGAAAAATATAATCACATTCTCTTAAATTTTCCAATACTTGCTCTCTAAGAACACCATGCGTATCCGATATTATACCTATCTTTACTTCTTTCATATTTTAATCTTTAGTGAGACATCCTCTCTCAAATATACTTTTCTCACTAATCCTCCCTTTTCTCTTATATATTTTTTAATTAACTATATAAATTTATGCTTTTAACTAAATTCATTTAATAACTAAAAATAAATCTGAACACATCGAAGATTCTTTATTAAAATATATATACTATATCTTTGCCTTACTGTTATCTCAGATTTATCAAGAACCTTCTTATTTTATAACTCTGTATTTTTTTACTCTTATAGTATATATTTTTTAGTATGTATTTTTTCACTCTTAATATTAACTAAAATATATACAAGTAATAAAATACTAGTATCAATAAAATTTTATAGTAAAAAATCCTCTTTAAATCAAATACAGCAACGCTTGTACATATTGATTAAAGAGGATTAAATTTATTAATTTAGTTTTATACTAAATACAAGAATATATTTTATCTATAAAACTCTTGAGTTGCATAAACCTGATTTCCTATTTTATAAACACCAGCACCTATACTAGAGAAGTTGTTTGATAAAATATTTTGTCTATGCCCTGGAGAATTCATCCAGTTATTCATAAAGCTATCTGCTAAAGCTGTTGCATCAGACATACCACCTATGTAAGCTATATTTTCTCCCCAAGCTCTATAAGAAACTCCATCTTGCTGCATTTTAGCAGTAATTAGTTGTCCTTCTGGATTTGTATGATCAAAGTATCCTCTATCACCCATATCTTGAGATTTTATTCTAGCATATTTTTCCATAGTATCATTATATGATAAAGCTGGTACTCCTGCTTTTGCTCTTTCTTCATTAACTCTTTCAAATATTCTTTTTTCTACTGCCGCCATAAATTTATCGTTACTTGGAGTCTGTGGTTTTTCTACAGTTGGTTTATTCTCCGTAACTGGTGGTGCTGGTTTTTCAGCAACTGGTGGTTTTGGCTTTTCAGTAGCTGGTGGTGTTTGTGGTTTTTCTTGTGCCACTGGTGGAGCTTCTACAACTGGAGGTTTTTCAGTCTCAGGTTTATTATTCTCTGTTCCTCCATTTGAATCACCTTCATTATTATTAGCACTATTCTCATCGCAATTTCCACTTTCACAATTTGGTTTATTACCCTGTGAATTATTACCCATTATAGAGTTTATAAATTTATGAACCTCACTTATAAATTCTTTTAAATTTCCTTTTAAATCATTTATAGACCCAACACCACTTAAATCTATTCTAGACTCATCACAATTATTACCTAACTTATTATTAAGTAGTATATCCTCGTTATATACCGAGTTACAATCTTTCTGACAATTTCCCTTGGTTGTTGTGCAATTACCTTGTGAACATTGAGATACACAATTGCCTCCTGTACAATTAGGACCATCAGCATATACCTGTGTACTTACTCCCCCTACTATAGTAGCTGTTAACATTATAGCAATTAGTTTCTTTTTCATCTGTACCACTCCTCTTTATTTTTTCGGACTCATCATAGGAATCCAATATCTTATTAGTTAAAGTACTTTTTACTTTTTCTAATGCTTACGTAAAGTTATATCATATTTTTCGGGGTTTTCTTAGGATAAATTATTTCTAATCAATGATATATGCGCCTATAAATGAATCATTATCCTTTTATGGTAAACTAACAAAGCATGGTATTTTGCCTTATTAGTAGGACGAGCTTCCTTTACCACTTTTTTCATTGGACATAATTTCTATTTTTTAAAATCCCATTTATTTTAAGTTTAATACATATATATACTTATATTAACTTATATTCTCAAAACACTGTCTATCTTTTAACTATGTTTTCGATTAATTCAAGCTCTTCTTCACTAAATTCTAATTTATCAATGCATTTAACACACTCTTCTATTTGACTTACTTTACTTGCACCTATAAGTACAGATGTTATAGAATCTCGTCTTAATATCCATGACAAAGCCATTTGCGATAATTTCTGCCCTCTACTCTCAGCAATATCATTTAATTTTTCTATCTTTATTAGTAGCTCCTTAGTAATATCGCTTTCATGTAAAAATACACTTGCCCCTGCAGCACGTGAATCACTTGGTATACCATTAAGATATCTATTAGTTAATCTTCCTTCTGATAAAGGAGAATAAATTATACTACCAACATTCTCTTTTTCAAGAACATCTAATAACCCATCCTCAACCCACCTATCTAAAATTGAATAATTAACTTGATTTATAATACATGGTGTTCCAAGTTCTCTTAATATATCTATTGCTTTTTTACTTTCTTCAGCTCCATAATTAGAAATTCCAACATATAAAGCTTTACCTTGCTTAACTATTAAATCAAGAGCTTGCATTGTTTCTTCAAGTGGTGTTTCTGGATCAGGTCTGTGATGATAAAATATATCCACATAATCAAGTCCTAACCTATTCAAACTTTGATCTAAGCTTGAAACTAAATATTTTTTAGAGCCATGATCTCCATAAGGCCCTTCCCACATTTTATACCCAGCTTTTGTAGAAATAATCATTTCATCTCTATAACTTTTAAAATCTTCTTTTAATATTCTCCCAAAGTTGATTTCTGCTGAACCTTCAGGTGGCCCATAATTATTAGCTAAATCAAAATGTGTAATTCCTAAATCAAAGGCGCTTTTGATCATGTTTCGTGCATTATCAAAATTATCGATATCCCCAAAGTTATGCCATAATCCTAAGGATATAGCTGGTAACTTTAATCCACTTCTACCACATCTATTGTACTTCATATTTTCATATCTATTTTCCTGTGCTGAATACATAGTGTAATCCCCCTAGATTTATAAATTACTTAGCATATTTTTTTATTAAGTTATATATACACTCTTCAATGTATTTTTTGTTTTGAAGTTCACTATATGAGAAATACAAGTTAACATGTTTCTCATCTAATTCAAATAATTCACATAGAAACGTTGGATTCTTAACCTTTCTATCCACTTCTATAAATAATTTAATTCCCGTAGAATCTCCTGTGAAGATAAGTTCCACTTCATCAAGCTTCCTCTTGAATTTTCCACTAACAGGAATAAATTCAAACTCTTGCAGTATTGGTAAGCGTCCTTTAATAGATTTACGTTCATTTTCTATTTCATTTAACTTAAATCCTAGATTTTTAAAAGCATCTAAGACATTTTGCATATATATGTTAGCTTCTACATTTAATTCATCTCCATCAGTATCATCTACAGCACCCTCTATATCTAATCTAGTTTTAAGTTTAGTTTTATGCTTTTTGATACTAATAGGAAAATTATAATCTAATCTAAATGAAAATGCTGCCTCTTGATATGATCCTGGTTTTACTACATGTTTAAGTGGAAATTTTATACTTGGTAAAGTATAAGTTAAACGTGCCTTTGAATCACCAGAACTACTAGTATAATTTACTGATAAATCTATAATGATACCATTTATTTTTTGTTCAACCTTTCCACCCTTAATTTTAAATACGCCTTCAACAACTCCGTCTGGAACAACAGTGCTGTTTTTCAATACTGTATCCACCTTTGCTCCACCTACACCCATTGTCGTCGCTAATGTTTTCTTAAAAAAACCCATTTTTCAGTCCCCTCCTCAAGATATAAAATGTGGCTGTTGCATTAATAAATTCACGTATAACACCATTGTATTTATAAATTGATTAAAAACACAATATACTATGAAATTTATTCTTATTGCCACAGCCTCATTGTTTAAGTCATAAATACCTATATTAATCCCCTTAGATATCTCTACAACCTTTTTATATATTATTTTACCAAAATCTTACCTTAAGCTCTAGTGATAATACTATTTTTTAGATTTTATTATACTTAAAACCTCTTCATTACTTGCTTTTATACTAAATAATAGATCCTTATCTATTTTTAGCTTACTTTCTTTCTCATTAATTTTTATATTATCGGAACCTATGTTGCTAGGACATAACTCTATATATCTAGCTGGCTCTAAATCTACAGTAAACTTTTTATCCTTAGCCCCAGTAAGTTTCATAATAGTACCTTCTTCACAATGATTTTTTATTCTTATGTCTATTATATTGTTACTTTTAGCTTTACCACCTAATAAAAGCATATTAGGAACCTTTTCAATGAATGCTTCACCAGACATAGTCATCCAGCCACCACTTAAATTCATTTTTATTACTACATTTAAACCATACTCTTTTTCTAATTTCTTAAGAGCTTGCCCTAATTCATATATATTTAATTCTAATTTCATCCTTTATTTTTAGTGAGCTGTATTGTACTTTTTAAATACCCTACTCACTAAATCCTCCTTTTCATCTTAATAATCTATTTTTTTAATTTCTGACTAAATTATTTTAATATGTTTTCTTACTTATTATTATATATCCTTATGCTTATTTAATCAAAGTAATTAATAATAGTTATTTATAGATATTTATTATTTTGATTTTTACATATTTTCTAAAATTATAATACATAAGATGTTTATATTTATTACACACTCTCTAATATAAAGTTTTCTAAAAAAACTTAAATTATATGAGTTATATATTTATTTTAAAATTAAACATTATTTCCATCATACTTAATTTCTCCATAGCAATTTTGTAATATTAAAATTAAGATTTCCCCTAAGAATTTAATCTTTCTACTTTTATAGATTCTATTATCACTGTTGTGAAAAAATACAAAACAAAAGACTTAAAGCTACATATATATTAGCTTTAAGTCTTTTGTTTTATTTCAATAAATATTATTTCTAATTATTATGCCTTAAAATTATCTATAAGAAGTTTTTAAAGCATCTTTTAAAACCTTTGGATCCTTTTTATAAGGAGTTACTGGACGAACTTTTTTATTTTTCACATCAAATAAAGTATAAATAGCCATTCTTGCTGCACGTACAGAATACTCTTCTGTAAATACCATATCCTCAGGTATTTCAACAAATTGACTTATCATTGCAAAGTTTGTTGATCCTTCTGGTACTACCTTTGGACGATCACTCATTTTACGTGGTTGGAACTGTGAATCTATATATGGCATCATACATGGAATAACATTGATTACAGTTTCCATTATTTCATCCATTTCCTCTTCTACATGTAAATGATGTAAAAGTTCAGTAAGTAATTCTTCACCTGTACATTCTCTCATTGGCTTTCTTACATAATCACCTACTCTATCTGTATATAAACCATATCCCCAGAAAATAGTAGTGTCTAAAGGTTGATTTTTAAAATGTGGTTGAGCTGCTACAACAATACTCATTAACCAATTTGAATCTTTAAAAGTCATCAATGCACCACTACCTGGTATATTAGTTGAAATTTTTTCAATTAATTTCAAAAGTTTATTTCCTTTGCAAGTTACAGTGAAACTTTCCCAGTTAGTTTCCTCTGGATAATCAAAGAATGGCTCTGGATTTCCAAGACCAGGTTTCTTATTAGCTATCTTTCTCCAAAGTTCAGCTGACATTGGGTTTTCTGGCTTAAATTCTGGTGCTGTATGCAAATCTCCTAAGGTTGCATTATCTGTCATGGTACCATTAGTCATGATACACACATCTCCTGGATTTAAGGAAATAATTTTTTCTCCCATTTCATCTTCTATGTGTATAGCTGTTACTGTTATATCTTCACCTGGTTTAAAATCTAAATCAGTTACCTTTGCATTTATACTAAAATCAACTCCAAAGCTATCTAAGTAAGCTTTTAATGGAAGAATAACAGACTCATATTGATTGTATGGTGTACGAGTAACACCCTCTAAAGTTTCAATACGAGAAAACTCAAAAATCATACGCTCCATATATCTTTTAAATTCAAAAAGACTAGACCACTTTTGGAAAGCAAAGGTTGTTTGCCACATATACCAGAAGTTAGTCTCAAAGAAGTGAGGTGTATTACTAAACCATTCCTCTATTGTCATATCATCTAACTTCTCTTCTGGCGTAATCATTAGTTTTCCTAAAGCCATACGATCTTCATTATTAAAGCCCATAGTAGTAACATCTTGAATTATTCCGTATTTGTCCACCAAACGTGCTTGTGCATGAGTTGGATGTAAATGGTCAAAGTTTAAAATTTCTTCTGTAACACTTTTACCTGGTAAATCTAAAGAAGGTATAGTAGAAAACAGCTCCCAGAAATTTTCGTAGGTTTCTTCGTTTAACATTCTACCACCACGACAAACAAATCCATTTATAGCATCTCCAGCACCATCATTACTACCACCTAAAATATGCATGCCTTCAATAATATGAATATTTTCACCCTTAAAGCTGCAGTCTCTTACAAGGTAAGCAGCTCCAGCTAAGGAAGCTAAGCCTCCACCTATAAAATAAACCTGTTTATCTCCATGATCAGTATAAGTATATAAACTTCTTGGTACTTGAGATTTCTCTTTTAATTTCTTAGCCCCTATTGTAGCAACAGCAGTTGCTCCAACTATAGCACTTAATGCAAGTAATACATTCTTATTGTTTTTGTTTGATTGTTTACTCATAATAATCACTCTCCACCTTAAACTTTAAACTTCTTATTCAATATTATAGATTAAACTACTTAACTTGTATTTATACAATTCTACTGATTTGTATAAAAATATTACAAATATATATGCTTAAATAAAAAGTTTTCATAATATTCAAAGTTAATTCTTTTTACTGGATTAATTTACCTGAAGCTTGTAACACTAAGACTTTCTTATAATACATAAGCTTCAATTAACAATCTACATTTTCATTGAGCTATATTTATTTAATAATAGACACTTATAAATATGAAGGAGAAACATTACTGATATATATTAGTTTAACTTTACTATTTCACCATAAAACTATAAATTTTCGTAAAATTTATTCACTTAAAGCTATATAATTTCAAATAAAAATCTCAATACAAAATTATACTTTTATTTGTATTGAGATCTTTTATTTCCTTATTCTATTGCTTTAACTCCCTCAACTATACTTTCATCTAATATACCCTTGCAAGCATTTAAACTAGAAAATAAGCATATCAAAACCATAATAGCAAAAATGCCTATAATTATTCCTATTGGCAAAACCCATACCATACCTGTTGTAAAGGACTTCTTAGTTAATTGAAAGAACACATAAGTACTTAAGGTTCCAAAGCTTATTCCTATTATTGAAGAGTATATACAATAATAGAAACCTTCCTTAACTACCATGGCTTTAACCTCATCCTTACTCATACCTATTGCTCTTAACATTGATATTTCCTTTTTTCTAGAAGTTATATTCATATACATAATATTAATTACATTTAAAACACTAGTAATTGCTAAAACTGATATAAAACTATATAAAAGCGTTAGTAACTTTACATTTTTCTTTTTACCTTCTATATCTTCTTTCTTTATATCTTTAACTTCATAATTATTTTTATCGAATTTTTCATTTATCTCTTTAGATGCTTCTTCATAATAGGAGTTATTCTTTAAATAAACACTTGCTTTTTTTATTGAATTGCTACCGTAATCCTTTATGAAAGTATCATAACTCATGATTATTGTAGTTGTATTATACATATCTTCTTGCATAAATGTCTTAGAATCTAATATTGCAACTATATCGTACTCCTTTGGTTCATTAAGTATATCTCCCCATCCTGTTGCTATAGATATTTTATCTCCTACTGCGTATTTACTAATGGTGTTATGATTTAAATTTTGTGCTAAAATTATTTTGTTGTTATTTTTTAACTCATCTATATTAATATTTCCTTCTAAAACAAGAGATTTTAACTCTTCAATCCTTTCATCGCTATAACCTAAATTTTCAGTTTTCAATACATATTCATTAGGATTTTCTCTTGGCTTATCTAGAGTTTTATTGTCCATATTTTTAATATATTTCTTACCTTCATCTGTAACCTTATCATTAGGAATTTTTATATATGCATTATTCACCTCTCTATTGTATTCTACTTCTTTTATACCCACAAACTTTTCTAGCTCTAATATCTTTTCTTCACCAATACTATCTCCTAAGGTATTTATTATAAAATTAGGGCTCTTCATCATATGTTTCTTAAGTTCAGGGCTACTACAGTTAATAATGTAATTAACTAACATAAACATTATTATTGTTATGCTTAAAGAAAACACTGTATTTATAAACTTACTTTTATTTCTTTTTAAATTCTTCACTGCCATAAAGTTATAAAACTTCTTCTCTTCGTTATAAGCTTTATCACCTTTTACATTACTTATCTTTCCACTTTCCTTATAGTTCATAGCTTCTATTGAAGAGATTTTATTTAATTTCTTAGTACAGATTAAATTTCCTAAAACTACAGGTAGAATAGAGAATAAACTACTCAATATTATTACATCAGAAGTTATGCAAAGACCATTAAAGTTATAGGCTTCTTTAAGTGTGAGCCACTTAAGTCCTTCAACTCCTACACATCCTAATAATATTCCTATAGGAATAAAAATTATTGCTGTTATCAATCCCTCACCTAAAAGTAATAAACTTATATGCCTTTTTTCTGCACCTAAGGCTTTTAACATCCCTATCTCTTTCATCCTTAAGGATATTGTTATGCTAAACATATTATAAATTAATACTACAGATATTAAAGATATAACACTAAAACATATTAACTTAGCCCCTTCAAATATTTTAATTCCTCTAATCAAATATTCTCTCACCATATTATATTCACTTTTAATAGATTCACAATCTAATACCGTAAGAAGTTTATTATATCCTTGAACTAAATTTTCTCCCTCCTTAAACCTATAATACTTAGTTATGTGAGATTGTACCTTGTTATTTTCTTCCGCAAATTTATGCGTTACAAATGCCTTAGTTCCAGCTACACTTAATTTTGCATTACATTGAGATTCCATAAGTCCCACTATAGTGTATTCCTCTTCAAAATAATTTTCATTTCCATTTGCTGTAGAAATCCTTAAATTTAATTTTATTTTATCCCCTACATTTAAGTTTTCTCCTAAAGAAGGTAATACCCATTTTTCTAAAACTATTTCTTTATCATCTTTAGGATATCTGCCCTCCAATAATTTAATATTAAAAAATTCTTCTATATTTTCTTCGCATCCATAAACATCCATCTGATATCTTTTATTAATATCCTCATGATCATTAAAGATACACTTTCCTAGAAAAACCTCTTCAGTAGAAGAATCCACAATTTCAGATTTTTCTGATTCATTCAAAGCAGTTTTATTTCCAGTACTAGATGTAACCATTGCATCATAATTTACAGGAAATAGTCTTTTATCTCTTTCTATGCTATCATTTATAATCTCTGTTAAAGTAATATTTAAAGAAGTCATTATCAAAACCGAGAACATTATACTTAATCCTAAAAATAAGTTCCTCTTTTTATTCTTCATTAAGTAACGAGGTATTAAACCATAAAAACTTTTCATTTTATTTATCCACCATAGATAATGGATTTAAAGTTTCTTCCCCTTCATATGCTACTCCATCCTTTAAGACTATAATTCTATCTGCTGTTTTTATAGACTTCAAAACTTCTAAGTTATTTTCCTTAACTATTCCATAGGTATTTTTAAAATTTGATGTTACTAATAAACTCATTTTGATTTCCTCCTATACACTATAAATTTAAAATTTAGAAGGTTTTATAGTGCATAAGGTTTCCTACATTTACATATCTATTTCTTTATTCTATTGCTTTGACTCCTTCAACTATACTTTCATCTAAAACACTCTTGCAAGCATTTAAACTAGCAAATAAACATACTAAAGCCATAACAATAAAAATAC
>NZ_FQXP01000011.1:13950-135957 GCF_900130005.1 Clostridium collagenovorans DSM 3089
AAAAATAAGTTTCTCTTTTTATTCTTCATTAAGTAACGAGGTATTAAACCATAAAAGCTCTTCATCTTACTTCTCCACCATAGTAAGTGAACTTACGGCTTCTTCCCCTTCATATGCAACTCCATCCTTTAAAACTATAATTCTATCTGCTGTTTTTGCTATTTCTGGATCATGAGTTATCATAACTAAGGTTTGGTTATATTTCTTTATTGATTTGGCTAAAAGTTCTAATACTTCCTGCGTGTTCTTACTATCTAGATTTCCTGTAGGCTCATCTGCAAATATTATCTTTGGCTTTGACATTAATGCTCTTGCTATTGCTACCCTTTGTTGCTGCCCTCCTGATATTTCATTTGGTAAATGCTTTTTCCTATCCTCAAGACCTAACACTTGTATAATTTCTTCAAAATATGCCTCATCTATTTTTTGCTTGTCCATTATTAATGGAAGCTTTATATTTTCCTCAACTGTTAAAATAGGTATTAAATTGAAAAATTGAAATATGAATCCTATATTCTGCCTTCTGAATTTAGCTAATTCCTTCTCATTCATTGCATATATATCATTGCCAGCTATATATACCTTGCCACTTGATGGAGTATCAAGTCCTGCCATTAAATGCAAAAGGGTACTTTTTCCTGAACCACTTGATCCTATAATAGATACAAATTCCCCTTGTTCTATATTCAAATTTGTGGACTTTAACGCCTCTACCCTAGTTTCTTTAACTAATCCATAGGTCTTTATTAACTTTGATGTTTCTAATAAACTCATTTTGATTTCCTCCTATAACTATAAATTTAAAATTTAGAAGGCTTTATAGTTTATAAGGTTACTATTTTTGCATTTCTATTTCAAAATGCTATATATGAAATGAATTATTTGATGTGATGTTTAAATTATATTCTACACTATTATATTTATAACCATATATTGAATTAATTGTTATTTTATATTATGTTACATCTTATACAAAGTAATTGCAATAGATTTTCTTCTTTAATTTAAGATTTTATCTTCTCTAATATATTCTTTATAATATAATAACTACACTATAATATCTTAGTAAACTTCTAATGTTTTACTATAATGTTATAAAAATACGCAAAGTATATTTAATGCGCTATCCATGATTTTAAATAAAAATCTCAACACAAATTAATATTTAAATTTGTATTGAGACCTTTTATTTCCTTATTCTACTGCTTTGACTCCTTCAACTATACTTTCATCTAAAACACTCTTGCAAGCATTTAAACTAGCAAATAAACATACTAAAGCCATAACAATAAAAATACTTAGAATTGTTCCTATTGGTAAAGACCATACCATTCCTGAAATAAATACTCTTTTAGTTAATTGGAAGAATACATAGGTACTCAAGGTTCCTAATGGTATTGATATTATTGCTGCATATATACAATAATAAAAGGTTTCCTTAACTACCATAGCTTTAACTTCATCTTTACTCATGCCTATTGCTCTTAACATGGATATTTCCTTTTTCCTAGAAGATATATTCATGTACATTATATTTATTATATTAAAAATGCTGATAACTACTAGTATAGCTATAAAACTATATAGTAGCGTAGAAATTCTAGCTGAAGCCTTTTTGATTCCTTCTTCTACCTTTTGTTTATCTATAATTCTATAATTTCTCTTGTCAAACTCATTATTTATCTCTTTTAGTACTTCATCATGATATTCATCATCCCCTAAATAAACTTCCACACTACAAATCGATCCTTTACCATAATTTTCTTCAAAGATATTGTAACTCATAATTACTCTTGTTGTTGCCATCTCATCTACTATATATTTTTGAGGGTCTAAAATAGCAGCAATCTCATACTCCACCGGCTCTACCCTACCCTTAGGTTGATTTTTTTCTACGTTGCTATTTTTAAGTTCCTCCATTACCTCCTTTCTTGGTGAAATTACTATTTTATCTCCAAGAGCATATTTAGATACATCATTGTTATTTAAATTCTGAACTAACACTATCTTATTAGTCTTATTAAGTTCCTCTAAATCAATTTTTCCTTCTAATACAAAGGGTTTGAGTTGATTTATCATATCATCACTATATCCACAATGTTCATAGCTTAAAGCATATCCATTCTCTGTCCCTTCATTCTTAATCCCCATTTCTAAATTACGCTTTTCTATTAGCCTTTTACCTTCCATTGTTATTCTATCCTCTGGAACTTTTATAATAGTACTATAGATAGACTCAACTCCATATGCATTATCTACACCATTAAGTTTACCTATCTTATTTATGCTTTCTTCCTTAATCCCATTTCCTGATTCACTTATAATAAAAGTAGGCTTTTTTATATTTTTATCCTTACTCATAGGATTAACACAACTTACTATATAATTAATCATCATAAACATAATTATGGTTATACTTAAAGAAATTACTGTATTTATAAATTTACCTTTCGTCCTTTTTATATTTTTAGATGCCATATCATTATAAAACTTCTTTGAATTCTTAATATTTGATGTATCCTTTGCATTTTTTATATTTCCACTGTTTTTGTAATTCATAGTCTCTATTACTGATCTTTTATTCAATTTAACATTACATATTAGTACTCCACAAATCATAGGAAGAAAAGAAAAAATTATGCTCACTAATACTATTGATAAAGTAATATTCAATCCATTAAATTTGTAAGTGTCTTTGAATGAATACCAACTAAGAACTTCATTGAAGCCTGCACCTAAAAATATACCTATAGAAATAAATATTACTCCTATTAATATTGCCTCTCCTAAAAGCAGAAAACTTATTTGCTTTTTATCTGCCCCTATAGCTTCAAGCATTCCTAATTCCTTCATTCTTAAAGCTACAGTTGCACTAAACATATTATAAATTAATATACTTGATACAAGTGTCATTATTACACTTCCAATATATTTAGTAGTATTTAATTGTTTTACTTTTTGCATAATAGAGTTTTTTTCAGAATTATAACCGCTATTTTTTATAGATTCACTTATATGGGCAATTAACTTATTATATGTGGTAAGTATATCTTCTCCATTTTTCACCTTATAATATTTAATAATAGTTGATTGATTCTGTATATTATTTTCTTCTGCAAAGTCCTTAGAAACAAATGCTTCAGCTCCAAATTCATTTAACTTAAACTCAGTATTATTCTCTACAATTCCTACTAATTTATATTCTTCATCAAAATACACTGGTTCTTTATTCTCATCCCCAATATATAGTTTTAACTTTACAGTATCTCCTACGGATAAATTTTCACCAAAATAAGGTAATACCCATTTTTCAAAAACTATTTCTTTATTATCTTTAGGATATCGTCCCTCTAATAATTTAATATTGAAAAACTCTTCTACATTATCGTCATATCCCTCAACCTTAAGCTCATATCTTATATTCTCTTTTAAGTCCATAAAATTAGTTTTCCCAAAGTATAAAACTTCTGTTTCAGACTCTATAAGTTCACTATTACCTATTTCATCTAGTGAATTTCTATCCTGCTCTTTAATAACTGCCCTTAAATCATATTTAATTAAACTTTTATTTTCATTTCTTGTTACTGTATCCTCCATAGCTTCATTAAAACATATATTAAAGGATGTCATTATCAAAACCGAAAACATTATACTTAGTCCTAAAAATAAGTTTCTCTTTTTATTCTTCATTAAGTAACGAGGTATTAAACCATAAAAGCTCTTCATCTTACTTCTCCACCATAGTAAGTGAACTTAAGGCTTCTTCCCCTTCATATGCTACTCCATCCTTTAAGACTATAATTCTATCTGCTGTTTTTGCTATTTCTGGATCATGTGTTATCATAACTAAGGTTTGCTTATATTTCTTTATTGATTTTGCTAAAAGTTCTAATACTTCCTGCGTGTTTTTACTATCTAGATTTCCTGTAGGCTCATCTGCAAATATTATCTTTGGCTTTGACATTAACGCCCTTGCTATTGCGACTCTTTGTTGTTGTCCTCCTGATATTTCATTTGGTAAATGCTTTTTCCTATCCTGAAGCCCTAATACTTGTATAATTTCTTCAAAATATGCTTCATCTATTTTTTGTTTGTCCATTATTAATGGAAGTTTTATATTTTCCTCAACTGTTAAAATGGGTATTAAATTGAAAAATTGAAATATGAATCCTATGTTTTGCCTTCTGAATTTAGCTAATTCCTTCTCATTCATTGTATATATATCATTGCCAGCTATATATACCTTTCCACTTGATGGAGTATCAAGTCCTGCCATTAAATGCAATAAGGTACTTTTTCCTGAACCACTAGCCCCTATAATAGATACAAATTCCCCTTGTTCTATATGCAAATTTGTGGACTTTAACGCCTCTACCCTAGTTTCCTTAACTAATCCATAGGTCTTTATTAACTTTGATGTTTCTAATAAACTCATTTTGATTTCCTCCTATAACTATAAATTTTAAATTTAGAAGGTTTTATAGTTTATAAGGTTTCTTACTTTTTAATTTCTATTTCAAAATGCTATATATGAAATGAATTATTTGATGTGATGTTTAAATTATATTCTACATAAATAATGTTATACCTAAACTATAACATTATTTACAATTTTTATAACTATATCTTACTCCTTATATAAATTAATTACAATATTTACTTTAGGTATTTTATATAAAATTTATAATCTTCAATATAACTCCTAAATCAAATTAACATAGTAGTCTAGTATTGGCTTATGTACACACTAATAATTGAAAAATCACTCTTGAAAAATAAGTAAATTTAACTTTATTAACTCTAAAAAGGAGATAGTTTATTTTTAACTATCTCCTTTAATATAAATTTATGCATTTTGATCCTTAGAATCTATCCAAGAATTATACAGTATTCCTACAGTCATTATTACAGCTCCCAAAATTTTGCCTGTTGCTATTTCACCCATCATAATAAAATCTATTAGTATTCCTGCAACGATTTGCCCAATAAATAATAATAGCGTGCTATAAACAACCGGAATTTTAGGTATAACTATATTAGAAGAGTATACGATTGACACTCCTATAACTCCACCCAAAAACATATAAAATGGAATACTTTTCAACTCACTAAAGCCAATCTTCATTCCACTACCTACAACTAATAATACTAATACCGAAAATGTTAAACCAACTATGTAATTTATTAAAGTGCTTTGTAAAACACCTATCCTTTTACCAAGAGAAGAGTTTATAACCATAGATAAAGTAGTTAAGACTCCACCTATTATTGCTAAAATAATCATCATTTTCATCTTCCTCCTAAACTACAGTCATTACAACTAATCCTATTGCTATTATTATAAATCCAATTATTTTTTTAGGATTAAATTTATACTTTTTCATTCCAAAGAATCCATAATGGTCTATTAAAGATGAAAATATTAATTGTCCAAAAACCGCTAAGGAAGTTGTTAATGAAACACCTATTTTACCAATAGTCATTAAGTTAACTAGAGTTAAAGCTACTCCAACAGCTCCCCCTGAGAATAAGTATAAAGGAATGTTTTTATCTAATTTTACCTTTTGTCTTTTTATTAACATTAATAAGCTTATAGTTATCAAGCCCATTATATGTATAATTATAAGCGAATTAATTGCTCCAATATTACTTTCCAACATTCCATTGAAAGTAATCATAATAGAAATTAATGCACCTATTATTAAAGCTAATATACTATTCATTTTTATTTCCTCCAAGTAAATTAATAATTGCAACCTTATCTTATCAAATATACTCTTTTACTTCTAGGACATTTGTCCTATAATTAAATTATACTTTTCCAAATATTAAATGTAAAATGCTATTACTAATAGGAGGTCTTAGTGATATATTTATATATTTTAATAACATATATGACTAAAAATACTTTATGAAAAAAATAATTAATGAGAAGTTAAAAAATAATTATATAGATAAATATTCTTTAAGAGAATATCTTAATTTAAATTTAATTGAAAGTTGTGAGCTACATATATTTGATAAAAATGAATTAATATCAACTATAAATGAAGAAATGCACTATATGTATTTTTTAGTTCATGGAAAAGCCAAGGTGTATACTTTATTGTCTACAGGTAAGTCTCTTCTTATATGTTTTAATAAACCCTTATCCATAATTGGAGATATCGAATTCATGGATAATAATCTTGCAGACTGCAATGTACTTACCTTGGAAGAATCTATATGTTTAGCACTACCAATAGATAAAATTAAAGAATTTGCTTATGAAGATCAAAATTTCTTAAAATTTATTATAACTTCATTACATAAAAAACTTAGAAATAATTCTACCTATAGTGCTATTAACATGTTATATCCTTTGGAAAATAGATTTGCTAGTTATATTTTATCTATACTGCCTTCTACCTCCTTAGATTCTTTAATTATAGAAATTGAAGGTGTAACTCATATTTCCGAATTATTAGGTTCAAGCTACAGGCACTTAAATAGAGTGATAAAAACTCTAAGTGATAAAAACATATTAAAAAAAGAAAAAAATATAATAAGGATTCTAAACCTCGAAGATTTAAAATCCTTAGCTAATGATCTTTATAAATAAAGTAAAGCTATACCATTAAAATACAAACTAACAATATATTGTTCTTTAATAAAAATAATATATTGTTAGTAATTTTTAATGTTATAACTTTATAAAAGATTATTTTTATTTGTTTTTATATATGATTAAGCCTAATTACTTTTCTTCATATAACTTTAAAGCCATATCAGAATATTCATTAGCATAATCATGCCATATCTTTAAGTAGTCACCTACATCCTCACCTAGGCTTTCTTTATATAAAGCCCAAACAAACCAGTAATATGCACTTATAGATACATAAGCTAAGTAATGGCGTCTTTCTTCTAAAGTTAATTCTCTACCAAAATAAATTTTCAATATTTCTATTGCTTCTTCAACACTATAATCAGAACAGCAAATAAAAGTTCCAATATCACTTGCTGGGTCTGCACCACCTGAATACTCCCAATCTATAAGATACATCTCTTTTCCATTTGTTAAGAAGTTAGGATCATAGCAATCATTATGACATAATCTCTTTGGAACATTATCCTTTTCTGTTAAATCATATACTTTACTTATTTTTTCACATATATCATATGTATCATCAAAGTGAGGCATAGACTCACTTTTACTTGCTAAATCTAATAATTTTCCGCCTTCTTTGAATATGTTAAATTCCCACTTTGTAGGAACACATGCATCATGTAGCTTCTTAACTAATTTCATAGCTTTTTTAACATCATCTTGATTTCTATAATCGAAATCTACGCAGTTATCTATGAACTTAGATACTTTCCAGCCTTCCTGTGCATTCATATATATAAATGTATCATCTAACTCTAATTCCTTAGCAACCTTTTGTGAAAATGCTTCACTTTCTCTATTAATTATTTCTTCTGTTCCTACACCAGGATTACGATATACATATTTATTTCCTTTAACTTCAAATATAAAGGATGAATTCGTTAGTCCCTTTTTAATTAAAACTATTTTTTCAACATCTTTTTCTTCGCATTTTAAAACAGAACATATATTTTTTATGATTTTAGATCTTGAATCCTTTACGTAAGATTTATCAAAAGCTCTTAAATCATCTAAATAATCAAATTCTAAAATATCTTCTTTATTGTATTTATTAATATACATAGGAAGTTCACTTAAATGGTTAATATAGATATCTTCCCAAAGCATTTTATCTACACCAGGCTCATTATATTCCTTAACTAATATATCTACAAACTTCTTTGAGAACTCCTTAGAAAAATACACATGTCCAAGCATTACCCATGAATCATGACCACCTACAGCAACCTCTGTAATTAATCCATCTTTATCGCATGTCAAACAATACTCTTCAGTTTCACCTTCATCATATACAGATGCATAGTAACTTGAATATACATAGTCTTCAAATACATTTTTAGTAAAATAGTTATCTGATGAACATATGTATGAGTTATTTAATTTTTCTTTTACTAAATAAAGTGTTGAATTATTATTTCTCTTATTGTATTCATCATTTACTACTATTTCAACATTAAATTTATCTTTTAAATAGTAAAACTTTTCTTTCATATATCCTACAACTATAGTTATATTATCAATTCCAGCTTCTTTTAACTGTCTTATCTGTCTTTCAATTAAAACTTCACCTTTAACTTCTAAAAGCCCCTTTGGACTTTCAAAGGATAATGGTGCAAAACGAGAAGATAAGCCCGCTGCCATTATTATTGCATTATCAACTTTATATTTGCTTAATTCACTTTTCCCCTCTTCTGTAACTTTAAACTCTTCTACAAAAGACTGCTTTCTTAAACTTATAATTCCTTCCTTTACTTCCTCTAATGAAAGGCTGCTTTTCTCTAATATTTCAGCCTCACAGTTTATAGAATTCTTATATAATAAACATAGTATTTCAAATTCACTTTTAGACATCATAGTTACTCCTCCATGTCATCCCTTAACTTTTTTAATTTTAGCTTAATCCAAATCCTTAATTTTACAGTTCATATTATGAACATTACTTGTATAATAATATATTTTATTATTTTTTTCAATAAGATACAAAAAAAATCATAATTTTTTTATGTTTCTACTACCTTTAAATCCACTCTTATGCAAATTACTTTTATATAAATTCTTTTAAACTTCATTACTGACTGTAGTATAGTGAATCCATTTTCCTTTCCAAAGTCTCGGTAATGTAACTAATGCTTTGAAGAACTCATCACTTGATAGAATTAAATATACAAGTACAGGGTTTAACTTTAGAACAAAGGCACAAAGAGTTCCTAAGCCTATTTTTAAAAACCATAAAGTTATTACATCATTAATCGCACAGAAAATCGTATCACCGCCACCTCTTAACACTCCTGCCAATGTAACAATTGTGATAGATTGAAAGAATAATAAAAATGCTGATACATACATCATATCTTTTATTAACTTAGCCGTTTCCTGTGAAGCATTAATGAATGATGGTGCTATTGGTCTAATAAGCATAGTTAAGCATACAATTACTGCACCTATTAATATACTTATCTTTACTAATAACTTAGAAAACTTTAGTACTTCCTTTTCACTTTCTTTGCCTTTACCAATTAAGTTTCCTATTATAATAGATGATCCAGCTCCTATGCCTATAATGGCAATACTTACTAACTGTTGAAATACATTTATAAAACTATTAGCGGCAATTACATTTGCTCCTAAATGACCAATAATAGCTGCTTGCACTGATATTCCCAGTCCCCAATTTATCTCACTAAAAAGTACTGGTAAACTGTACCTCGTAATCTTTTTCCAGTACATAGATGTTTTGTGAAATAAATCTTTTAATGTATATCCCAAATTTTTTTCAAAATTATACATATAAATTAACACTAAGAGACTTTCAAAAATCCTACTTATTAGAGTTGCTAAAGCTGCTCCTCTAATTTCTAATCTCGGTGCTCCAAAGTGTCCAAAAATTAAGATATAATTTAAAATCACATTTAAAACAAAGGACATACCATATATATACATAGAAGTTTTAACATCTTCAATACTTCTAAGCCCCATTAAATATACTCCTGTAAAAGCAGAAAAAACATAAGACAATCCTACTATTTTTATATATTCTGCTCCATAATTAATTACCATAGCCTCATTAGTAAATATTGATAGTACCTTATTCGGAAATGAAATAACTAAAATAGCTACTAACGCACCAGCTACCACACCAATTCTCATGATAAGTCCCATTATAGCCCTAATAGAATCCTTATCCCCATTTCCCCAATATTGAGCATTAAGTACCATGGAACCAGAAGCTAGTCCAAATATTAGTGTTGTAAAAATAAAATATGGTTGATTGGCTTGTGAAATTCCAGCAAGCTGTAATTCGTTAATATTACCAATCATTAAAGTATCTGTTACACTTACTCCAACATTAATAAGATTTTGTAATGCAATTGGAATTGCAATTAAAAACAGTTTTTTCATTAATTCCCTTTGGCTCTTTTCCATGTTCATCTCCCATCCCCAGTTTAATTTTTTACTTATACAAATTAAGTATACTATAATAAATAAATCTTTGTAATATAGATAAAATATATAAACAGGAGAAAACCATGGTTTTCTCCTGTTTTATATATTTATATATATTCTATATTATCTTTAAACCTCAAATCCTGTTTCTATTATACAATGCTTTATACTTTCTTCATTAGCTTCATCATTAAATATAACTTCTACGCCTTTTATATAAGTAGTTTTATCTGTTATCTACCTTTTCTGGGTACATATCATGATTAGCAAGTCTATTAAAAGCTACTTCTTCCCACTTTCTACCTGGCTTTCCATAGTTACAATATGGATCAATTTATATTCCTCCTCTTGGAGTAAATTCACTAAATATCTACGCTTCCCTTTTATGTATATTTAAATATATTCCTGTTAAAATTGCACCTAACCCTATTACTATAAAGCCTATATTATCCTCAACTCCTGTTTGAGGTAGTGGTTCCTTTGGTGTCTCTGGCTCTACTGGTGGTTCTGGTTTTTGAGGTTCTACTGGTGGTTGTGGCTCTATTGGTGGTATTGGTACTCCAAAATCCTCTGATTTAAATAGCATCACTATATCTTGAGTATCCTCATTTGTATAGTATTCCTTAGCTTCATACACTAGCTTTCCTCTATTTGATTTTTGACTGCTACTATAAATCTCTTTAATTGCTCTCAATAACTTGTCACTTCCACCTCTAAATCTATTTACATCATAGCCTTCTATAACACTCCATATTGCAACTTGAGTAGCAAAATATGCGTCCTTTTCAGAATCTAAATTTAATTCCTGTGCAGATTTATTAGGATATCCTGCAATTAATATATTTCTAATTGCTTCACTGCAATCGCCCTTTAACCTAAACTCCTGTCCATGAGGGTAATCCTTATCAATTTCTAAGCAATATCCTATACCTATATTTGATACTATTTTATTAGCACTGATAGAAAAGTCATCATAATATAACTTTCCCATACTTTGATGTTGAATATCTACAATTAATTTATCAGGTATTTTGCTCTCTGCATATGTTTTTATACTACCTGTTAAAGTTATAGCCAATACCATAAAAACTAAAATAAAATAGGTTCCTATTCGCTTTAATTTATTCATATAAATACACTCTCCAAATATAATTTTACTTTAGTATTAGTTTGGAAATAAAGTTTTATACATATAAATTCTTATTATACATAGTTTCTACAAAAGCATTCCCCCTAAATATAACTATATTTTCTAAATAAATTTTCGTAAAACAAAAAAATATCTTCTATAGAAATCATTCTATAGAAGATATTTTTCTTTATATATAAATTGCTATACTATCCTTAAATCATATAAATAACTTGACCTTAAATAAGATATTGTAAAAATACTGTTGCAAGTCCTAAGAAGAAAAAGAATCCTAAAACATCAGTAACTGTAGTTACAAAAACCGCTGATGCTAAAGCTGGATCTACTTTCAATTTCTTTAATATTACTGGAACTATGAAACCTGACATAGTTGCAACAAGCATATTTAATATCATTGCAACACCAATAACTATTCCAAATATAACATTTGATTCCCATATGTATCCTAAAACTGCAATAATAGCACCAATTACTATACCCGTAGTTAATCCTACTAATAATTCCTTTAAAAATACTCTTTTTGCATTTTCACCTGTTAGCTCGCCAAGTGCTATACCACGAACAACTATAGTAAGTGATTGAGTTCCTGCATTTCCTCCCATTCCAGCTACTATAGGCATAAATGTAGCCAAGGTAACTACTTGACTTATTGTTCCTTCAAATATTCCTACAACAGATGCTGCTAAAATTGCTGTTACCAAGTTTACTATTAACCATGGCAATCTACTTTTTATAGAGTCTTTAAGGGAACCATTAACCTTTTCTTCCTCATCTAGTCCTCCAAGACGGTGAATATCCTCTGTAGTTTCTTCTTGCATTATATCTACAATGTCATCTATAGTTATAATACCTAATATTATATTATCCTCATCTACAACAGGCATTGTTAAAAATCCATACTTAGTGAATTTTTGAGCAACTTCTTCTTGGTCCATATCATACGGTACAGAAATTACATTTTCATGAGTAATATCAGCTATCTTAGTACTAAACTTACTACTTACTATATCTCTTAAGGAAACTACACCCTTTAAAATCTCATTATCATCCACAACATAAATATAATAAGCTGTTTCTGCTTCTGGAGCTTCCTTTTGAAGATATTTTAAAGTTTCCTCAATAGTCTGATTTTCACTTATAGCTAAGAACTCCTTAGCCATAATACCACCTGCTGTGTCAGGCTTGTATGTTAAGAGCTGACGTACGTCCTCTCTATCTTCCGCATTCATGTTCTTTAAAATATTTTTAGACTCTTCCTCGTCTAAGGCTCCAACAAGGTCAGTTAATTCGTCAGAAGACATTTCTTCTAAAATCTTCTTTTGCTTAGCCTCTGAAAACTTTTTTAAAATTTCATACTTCTCTTCATCTTTTTCTTCATCTACTATATCTGCAATAAGCCAATCTGGTAACTTTTTTAGAACCTCTAAAAACTCCTCTTGGTTATCATGAAGCAAATCTAATATATCTACTGGATGCAAATCCTCTACTAATTTGCTTACCTCTTCATCAGTTCCATTTAATATTCTTTCTAATAATTCATTTCTTTCTAAATCTAAACTCACATTAAATCCTCCTTTAAATCAGAGGATGAAGTACTTACTGAGTGAATAAACTTCATCTTCTTCTGCATTTATCTTTTTTGCATTTGTAAAACAACTCTGTTCGTCAGATTCCATTTATATCACCCCCTATATCCCTTCAATACTTCTATGAAATAAAAAAGACTTTAAGCCTATGCTAAAAGTCTAAAAATTCATTCCACTATTTATAATATACTCATATCTTTTATAAGTCAATAAAACGTATAACATAATTAATTAACGGTAATCTGAGAAATTTAACATATTAAAAATAGCCCTTTATTTTATAAATGAATATGATAAAATAACGCTTTTAAATGCACCTAATCTTACATTCATAAAAGAATTGATAGCATATATAAATAATTTAAACAAAGTTCCTTACTGCACTTGCTATTTCATCAGCTTTTAGATCATCTATTTTATAATAGTCTCCTTTTAAAGCTTCACTTATTTCTTTTGCTAATTCTAATTTAACAAAGCTTTGTTCACAATCTATCACTATACTTTGAATATTTTTTTCTCCTATTTCCTTGGCAATCTTCAATGTTTCCTCTAGTGGCTCCTTAGAATTTCCATGATAATTAACTCTTCCATCAGAAACTAAAACCATTACAGGTACTATATCTTTATCTTTCTTTTCACAGGCTTTAAATACTTCATAAGCCTTTTGTATTCCATAACCTAATGGAGTTTTTCCACCAGTAGGCATAGATTTCAGTTGTTTTTGAGCTAACTCTACACTTCTAGTTACATTTAATAAGACCTCTGCTTTATCTTTTCTAAAAGCTATCATTCCTACTTTATCTCTTTTTTCATATGCATCTGTTAATAAGGACATAATAGCACCTTTTACAGCTGTCATTCTTTTATTAGCTCCCATAGAACTACTAGCATCTACTACAAATAAAATAGTAGCACCCGTTCTCTTTTCTCTTACCTTTTCTTTTATATCACTTTTTTTAATAACTATGGCAGTATTAGCATTATGTTTTCTAAATTTTTGATGTACTGCAGCTGACCTTATGGTTGCATCAAAAGCTAAATCTACTACCTTATCTTTGCTTTGTTTATATTTTATATATCTGCCCTGTGATGTATTACTTTTAGTCTTAGTTCTTTTTCCACTGCCTTCTCTTTTTTTATTATCTTTTATTTTAATATTTAAGTTTTTAACCTTAAATACCTTGCCTATATCAAAAATATCTTCTTTTAAATTTCCATCTAAGTTACTACTATCCTCGTGATTTTCTTCTTCTTTTTCATTATTAGCTTCAGGTTGATTTTCATTTTCCTCATTTTCTAATTGGGACTTCTCTTCTTCCTGTTGCTCATCTCCTTGCGCATCTTCACTTAAACTATTCTCATCCTCTTCAGATCCCTTTTCTTCTTTCTCTGAATTATTTTCTTCCAATTCTTCCTCAGAGTCTTTTTCATCCTTTTTCTCATTATTTTGTTTCGATGCTTCCTTAATTCTATGAGGTAATGCTAATTCAGCTGCTTCTTTCAAATCTTCTGAGTTTACATAGTTTCTATTATCTAAAGCAGCAATAGCCTTCGCTGTTTCTATAAGTACAAGTTCTCCTCTATGACCATCACAATTGGCACTATTAGCAAGTTGAGCTGCTAAATTAATAGCTTGCTCTTTTACTTGAACTTTTTTCATTAATTCCTTAGCTCTATTAATTTCACTTCTTAATATTTCCTCTTCATCATCCCATAATCTCTCATATTCAATAGGATTTTTTTCATAGGCTAACCTTCTTTTTACTATTTCTACTCTTTCTAAAGCCTTATTACATCCTTTAACTTCTACATATAGTCCAAATCTATCAAGAAATTGAGCTCTTAAAGCTCCCTCTTCTGGATTCATAGTTCCAACTAAGATAAATTGGCAATCATGTTCCTCTGATAGACCTTCTCTTTCTATTTTATTCACTCCTGAAGCTCCTAAAATACAATTTACTATATGCTCACTCAAAAGATTTACTTCATCTACATAAAGAATGTTATTGTTAGCTCTTTTTAAAATTCCACCTTCTAATTCCTTGATTCCTTTACTTATGGCACTTTCAATATTTATACCACCTATAAGCCTATCTTCTGTTACATTCAGAGGTAAATCTATAACTTTTATATCAGCTACTATTTTCTCAATGCCCCTTACTGCTGTAGACTTAGCCGTTCCCTTTTCTCCAAAAATCAGAACTCCACCAATCTTAGGATTTACTATATTTAAAATTAAAGCTCTTTTTAGTTTTTCTTGACCAATAATTGCTACAAAAGGAAATACACTATTTTTTTTCATATTCCCTCTCTCCTATTCTTCGATAATCCTTTTTACTAATTCAAAGTCAAAGCTATTTTCTTCAAATGGTCTTTTTCTCATTCTATGAGGTAATACTAATTCACTAGCCTCCATAAGCTCCTCTTTTGTAACCTTCTCTTTTCCATTAAATGCAGCTATAGTAATTGCTGTTTTTATCATACTTATATCTGCTCTATGACCATCAACTTGTAATTCTATACAAAGTTTAGCTATTTTAAATAGTAGCTCCTCATCTATTTCCACCCTAGGAAGCAATTCCTTTGCATTTATTATTTTATTTCTCAACTCTTCCTGAGCTTTTTCTTGTTTCTCTATAAATTTGTCACTATCCTTTTCAAATTCTAATCTTCCTTTTATAACTTCAACTCTTTTCTCTGCATTTTTTTCTCCTACCACATCTACAACTAAACCAAATCTATCTAAAAGTTGAGGTCTTAAATCTCCTTCTTCTGGATTCATTGTTCCAATTAAAACAAAACGTGATGGGTGAGAATATGAAATTCCTTCTCTTTCAATGGTATTAACTCCCATAGCTGCTGAATCTAATAGTATGTCCACAACACTATCATCCAAAAGGTTTACTTCATCCACATATAATATATTTCTATTTGCTTGTGCTAATATTCCTTTTTCAAATTTCTTTTCACCATTCTTTATGGCATATTCTATATCTAAAGTACCAACTACCCTATCTTCTGTTGCACTTACTGGTAAATCAATGACTTTCATTTTTCCTTTTGTAACATGAAGTTCTTGATTTTTATCCATTTTCTCTCTACACTCACTGCAGAAATTTCCTTTATCCTTAGGGGCGCATGCAAAAACACATTCCTTGACCTCTTCTCTTTCAGGTAATAATTCTGCTAAGGCTCTAACTGCTGTTGATTTAGCAGTTCCTTTTTCACCCTTTATAAGAACTCCACCTAACTCAGGATTAATTATATTTAATATCAAGGCTTTTTTCATCCTCTCTTGACCTACAATAGCTGTAAATGGATAAACATTTTTTCTCTTCATACTCTATAACTCTCCTTTTCCCTTAGCAACTCTTTTCCACTATTGAAAAACATGCCTTTCTTAAGGCACATTCTTCCTTAGATATAACCCCTTCAACATTGTTAATTATCCCTCTAGAAGGACATATCTTTCTGCATCTATCATAATACTCACACTGCTTACATTCTTCGAATTCTATATCTTTTAAAGCTCTGAGTTCATATGATCCTTCTATATTACCTAAAAAATATTCTTTTTTTCCAACTAAAGAACTGCATAAATACATATCTCCATTAGGTATAACGACGGCTGCTTGTCCTTTAGATGCATAGCAGTAATTACAAGATACATAAGAAGTTTTAATTCTTCTTTTAGCATCTTCCACTTCTCTTATAAAAACTTTTTTTCCTGTTAATTTTTCTAACTCTATACTTCTTTCATACGCCTCATTTATTGCCTTATAAACTTCCTTAGGTGTAGTTCTAAGGGTTGTATCTTCACTTCTTAACAAATCTAGTCCTATACCATTAACATTTTCTAGATAATAAGCTAAATCTACAAGTGAACTCAATTCCTTAACATTACTTTTAGTAATTACGGCATTTACATTAATTAATATATTTTCTTCTCTTAAATTCTCTATTCCCTTAATAACCTTTGCACTACATCCTCTATTTAAATCGTTTATTCTTGGTTTTCCATCAAAACTTATTCCAATGCCAACCTTTAATTTTTTAAGTTCTTTAGCTATTTCTTCATTGATTAAAGTACCATTACTTTGTATATTTATTTTCACTTTTTTATTATTTTTATTTATATAAGTACAAATCTCTTTAACTAATTTAAAATTAATTAAAGGTTCTCCCCCTGCAAGTATTAATGTTCCTTCATCCTCTAAAATATCAATAGCTTTTTTAGCTATACTAAAGCTCATATCTTCCTTTCCTAAGTTATCTTTTGCATAGCAGTAAGAACAATTTAAATTACATTTATTAGTACACCATAAAACTAAATATTTTATTTTTCTACCCTTTGAATTATTCAAATCTATTAAAACACTCCTATAGTTTTTGTGGAGATTCTTTAGTTATCCTCTAATTCTCCCTCTGTATTCATATAAACTTTTCTAAGCTCTTTTAATCTTTTATCAGTGGTATTCCACATACCTCTTTGATTGGCTTCTAGCAATCTTTCACTCATATTATGCATAGCCCACTTATTAACCTCATTAATCCATTCTCTTCTTTCCTTGTTAAGCACATAAGCATCACAGATTTTATCGTACATCCAATCTTCTACTACCTCTGATGTGGCATCCCAACCAAAAGCAATATCCACCATGGCTGAAATTTCTTGAGCCCCCTTATATCCATGCTCTTTTAATCCATTGAACCACTTTGGATTGAGGATTCTGGATCTCATAATAAAGGCTGTTTGTTCATTTATATCCTTTAACTTAGTATCTGAAGGATCACTGGCATCTCCACAGTATGCCTTAGCATACTCTCCCTTAGCCATTTTAACAGCTGCTATTGCTCCTCCATGATAATTATAATAATCATCACTTTCTAACATATCAATTTCCTTAGAAGACTCATTTTTTACTGTAACATCTGTTTTGGAAAGTCTAGTTATAAAAGTATTTTCTAGCTTCTTTCCATGAAGCTTTTTACTATAAGCATGAGCACTCCAATTAACATAGGAATTTCCTAAGTCATCATTATCTTTCCACTGTTTACTCTCTATTAATTGGGAAATACCTGCTCCATAAGTTCCAGGAGGACATCCAAAAACTCTTAATCCTGATATTTCTGTAGCTTCCTCAAGTGAAATACCTTCCTCTATAAGCTCTTTTATTTCTTCATTTATATTTTTCTTTATAAAGTTCATTTCCTCTGGCTCATCTAATTGACTTACTAAAGTAACAGCTTCTTCTATAAGTTCTATTAAATTAGGAAAGGTATCTCTAAACAATCCACTTATTCTAAGTGTTACATCTATTCTTGGTCTCTTTAACTCCTCAAGAGGAATCACCTCTAAACCTATTACCCTATCAGTTCCTTCTAACCATATAGGTTTAACTCCCATTAAGTTTAAAATCTCCGCAATATCATCCCCATTAGTTTTCATAGTTTCACCAGAATAAACTATAATCATTATTTGATTTGGATATTTGCCCTCATCCTTCAAATATCTAGTAACTAGATCACTAGCTAAGGAACTTCCAACAATATAACTACTTCTTGAGGGAACACAATTAGGATCTATGGAATAAAAGTTTCTACCACTTGGTAATATATCTATATTACCTCTAGTAGGACATCCAGATTTACCCGGAATTACAAATTCTCCTCGAGCTCCCTTGCAGAAATTTATAAGTTCCTCCTCAGTTGCATATAATTTTTTCAGCATAACATTACTTATATATTTCATAAGCTTTTTTATAGATTTTTGTGAATCTATGTTACACTCATTGATGAAATTATTTAAAACTCCCTTATGATTACTTAAGGTTAAATTTAAACATTCATCTATAATACATAAATCAAAATCCTTTAAGGAGAAATTATTTATTATTTCTAAAGCTAATTTTGTTATATCATCAAGTATCATATAATTAGTAATTGCATTAAAATTTATTTCAGTTCCATTATCCTTCATGTAGTTAAAATCTAAATTAAAAATCTCAGCTACAGCCCTTCCTATTGAAGGTATATTTTCACTATCAATTCTTAATAAAGCAAAAATTAAATTGTTTAATCTCTCTTCCTTAGGACATTGACCAAATATGTGAAGTCCATCCTTTATTAAATTTCCTTTTAGCTCCTCTATATAAGCATGAATTTTATTCATAAACTCCGAGAAGTTTTCTTCCATATACTTCTTATCAATCTTTAAATCTAAGTCATATTTATTTTTTATACAAAGCTCTATTATACTTTCTTTAATAATTGGCATTTTACCATTATCCATAATGACAGCTTGATAATATTGTTTTATTAAATCATCTAATTCTGATATATCATCATATCCCTCACTTAAAGTCATAGAAGCTATCAAATGTGATAGTATTACTCCATTAGATCTTCTTTTAACTTGAATTCCTTCTCCTGTTATATTTATACTGTAAGGATACAAGTGTGGCAAATCATCTATCATAATATCTGGGTAACACTCATTACTTAATCCCACTTCTTTTCCTGGTAACCACTCTAAGGTACCATGAGTTCCTATATGTGCAATTACATGAGCCCCAAAGTCTTCTTTTATCCATTTATAAAAACCATAATATTGGTGTGGAGGAACTAAATCTGTACTATGATAAGCTTCCTCTGCTTTTTCTATAAAACCTCTGGAAGGCTGTAATCCAATAAATACATTTCCATTAAGAATACCAGGTATAGGCATTTTCTCATCAAATACTAAAAACTCTCCTGGTGCCTTTCCCCAATCTCTTTTCATCTCATTTTGAACCTTAGATGAAAGAGTTTTAAACCAACTCTCATATTTATTTTTGTCTATAATATCAATTGATTTTTCTAAAGCTTGTTCAGCTGTAAGCCATCTTTTATCATTAGATACACCTTCTATAATTCTATAAATTATTTCATCACCATTTTTAAAGTCATAATCTAGTTTTACTCCTTCTTTTTTAAGGTCATTAACTATATTAAAAACTGTAGCTGGAGTATCAAGTCCAAAAGCACATCCAATCATATCGTTTCTTGGAGGCATGTTATGAAAAATTATAGCTACTTTTCTTTCCTCTGGCTTACTTCTTTTTAGTCTTATCCAATTTTCAGCTAATCTAACTACCTTATTAATTCTTTCTACTATAGGCTTGTACACAATCCTATCACCACAATCATCACTTTCATACTCTGCATAACTAGTAGTAACACTTATTATTTGTCCATCAAACTCTGGATAATAAACATTACTCGTAAGTGACATTGCATCTATTCCTTGCACACTATCCTTCCAAGTTTCATAGCTTTGATATGTAGTCATAGCTTGAATTACTGGAATATCAAGTTGTTCAAATATACTTTTATCAACAACGCTATTTCCATCACCTGGAGTAGATAATATACTAGTTGACATTCCCATAAAGTTAATAATAACCTCTGGAAGTAACCTTTCTTTGAAGGTAAACAGATTTTCAAAGCTCCATTGTATACCCTTTGCCCCTATGGATTCATCTTTACTTGTATGAGTAAATACAGCTAGTACATTTACTCCTTGTTTTTCAATTTCCTCTATTGCACAATCCACATGTTTCAAATTGTTTTTATGCATAAAGTTTCCATAAAAAAGTACACCTATTACTAGTTTATTTTCTTCATATATTCTATTTAAAAATTGCTTTTCTTCTTCCTTACTTAATATCTGTTTCTTATAATATATTCCTTCCCACTGTGGGAATACTAATTTTCCATATTCTATATCTACACTTCCTAATTTATTAGCAGCAAATTTTATAAGATTCTCTATATTTTCTTCCCCATTATTTAAGAAATATCTTAACATTCCATTGAAAATGACCTCTGGCATGTTAGATTTTCTCATAAGTTCTTTAGCCTCATCTTCCATACCTGAGTGCATAAAAAAGTACTTACTTTCACCAAAAATATTCATCATCTCAGTGAAGTTTTTGAATTTATTCACTCCTCCATGAGCAAAATAACAAACTAAATTACTACTTTCTATTTCATTAAAAGCCTCTTCTAATACCTCTTCATCCTTATCCATATAATAAGTTGAAAAACTTCTAAAGCTAAATAGATTCCCATATTCATCTTTAAGTTTTTTGCTTACTTTATTTATTATGTAATTTGAATCATACATTGTAGTTAAAAAAACTATTTTAAACATACTCTTCACATCCCACTATAAAAGATATTTTTGTAATATACATTTCTATAATTTCATTAATAAGCTCTTCTTTACTTTGCTTAATATTTTTTATATAACCATGTGAAGTATTAATTTCGCCTTCTTTTTTCCCTAATCTATTTAAAATATTATTACATTCTTTTATAACATCCTCACTTTTAAGCATATCCCAATCAAATTGATCTATTAAATGTGCATAAATTGAAGATAAAGTTATAACCTCTGAATTTTTATCTATCTTATGAAGATTATGCATAAATTCTACTGTTGTAAGCTCTTCTTTTCCCATTGATTTTAAATGCCCTTCATAAAGACCTTTATATTTTTTAATTATATCTATTTCATTAACTCCAAATCTTTTCATTCTTTTTAATAAGCTATATTGATACTCTGGACATACCTTTGTTTGAAGATATAAAGCTTCCTTAACTGCTTTTTTTACTACTCTTCCTACATATTCACCTAACTTAGAATGCTTACCTGCATTAGTTAAATGAACTTTTGATTCACTATTACTTACAATTATAGTTCCATCTGTTCCTGAACCTGTAGCTAATCCTCTTGAATAATTACTTCCAAGCATTAACTCTTGAATTGCAGCAGTTTTAGCTTCTGTACAAGTCACTAATACCCTAGCCATAGTAGGTGCCGGTAAATCTGCATCAATAATTAATATAATATTTATAGTTCCTTCCTTTACCTGTATAGCTTTACCTTGCTTTTCATGATAAGATGCCTTATCTCCAACTCTTCCACCATTAACTTCAATTCCACCTGTAACTAAAGCTGTAACTGTAAAATCATCATAACTTTCACTTTGTATAGATAAATTCTCCATTTGAGCGGCTGTAGAAATACCTGCGCAAATACTTGGATCTAATTCTATTTCCCTAGCTATTATTTTCATATGCTCTTCATAAGTAGGAGCCTTCATAGTGCATGCCATTCCTGCTCCTGGCTTAGAATCATAATTAAATACACATTGTAAGTTTTCTTGGTAACCACCATTAAAAGGGGATGTGCTTAAAACTCCCCTTTTTCCCTTAAACTGTACAACTACACTTTTACTATATCTATGTACTTCATCACCTGTAGATAATTTATATATCCTCACCATAATCACTCCTATACTTACATATCTTTTTTAGTTATTTCTTTAATAATTTGAGAAATATCACGCTTGTATATTATTTGCTTATTTAAATCCTTGAAAATTTCTTTTCCTTCTTCTATGTTTCTTAAAGAAAATACCTTTTTACCTTTACTTAAAGCTATTTTTACAAGCTCTACATTTTTTATATTTAATTCTCCTACTGGAAAACCAGAATCTATAAGAACTTCGGACTCATATAAATCCTCTAAAGCCTTATTAAATATATTGGTAGTTATACTTTCAAAAGCTTTCATAGTAGTCATCTTGATTCCTATGGTTCTACCTATTTCATAATCTATATCATTCTCATGCAATACACCTGAACATATTCCTATTTCTTTTTTAGTAAGGGCTCTATATATAGGAGTTCCCATTCCATTGCCTCCCACTACAAAAACTCTTTTTTTAATTAAATTGCTTAATTCAACAGAACCTAAAAGGTTATTGAAGTTATTTTCATTAAGTCCATAAAGACCATTTATAATATTTTCATCCACAGTATCCTCTGGTTCTCCATAAGCTAAAACCTTATTGTTTTTTATAAGCATGACTTTATCACAACTTTTTAAAGCTATATCAATTTCATGCAAAGAAAGTATAACCGCTATATCTTTCTTCTTACTTAAGGTTTTTAAAATATCCATAAGTTCTAATCTATGTTTTATATCTAAATGTGTGGTAGGTTCATCTAAAATAATTATTTCTGGCTCTTGTACTAAGGCTCTTGCAACAAGTACCTTTTGTTTTTCACCATCACTAAGCTCATCAAAATATCGTTCTGCTAAATATCTAGCATTTACGATTTCTAAAGCACTGAAAATCTTATTTGTATCATCCTCTGTAAGTTTTCCAAAGAATCCTGTGTGAGGATGTCTACCCATGGCAACAATATCATATACGGTCATTAAACTGCCTGAAAATCTATTGGTTAAAACTAAAGCTAACTTCTTAGCTAATTCCTTTTTATTAATTTTATCTATATCTTGTCCCTTTAAAAACACCTTACCACCCATAGGTTTTAGTAATCCTGATAAAGTTCTTAAAGTTGTTGTTTTTCCTGCACCATTTGCTCCTAAAAGGCATAGAACTTCCCCTCTATTAACTTGAATATTTACATTATCAACAACTATTTTCTTTCCATAGCCTACATTTAAGTTTTCTGTATTTAACATAATCATATTGAAGTTTTCCTCCTCAATATAAGAGTAATAACTATAGGTGCACCTATAAATGCTGTTATTGAGCTTATAGGTAATTCCATTGGTGATAAAATTGTTCTTGAAATCAAATCACAAAGTGAAGAAACTATTCCACCTAAAAGTATGGTTCCTGGTACAAGTATCTTATTATCTGAGGTTCTAAATACCAATCTAGAAATCTGTGGTACTGCAAGTCCAATAAATCCAATAGGGCCAGCAAAAGCAGTTACTCCTGCTGCTAATAAACTTGCTATAGTAACAATTGAAACTCTAAAGAACTTTATATTAACACCCATGCTCTTAGCATATTCTTCTCCTAATAAAAAGGCATTAAGTGGTTTAACTAAAAATAAGCTTAAAATTAAAGTTGGAATTGCTATTATGCACAAAACTCTTACCTGTTCCCAAGTGAAGCCTGAATAGCTTCCCATAGTCCATATAGTGAATCCTTGGATTTTTTCTTTATCTGCAAAAACTGTCAAGATATTAGTAACTCCGCTACATATATATCCTGTCATAAGCCCAATAACTAGTAATGTAACAACGCTTTTTACTTTTCTAGCGAATATAATTACTATTACCATTACTATAAGAGATCCACAAAATGCAGCTAAAAACATAGTTAAAGCCGATATACTTTTAAAGCCTAAAGAAAATCCTCCTAACATTATAAGAGCAACAGCTAATGTTGATCCTGATGATATACCTAGTACATATGGCTCAACAATAGGATTCTTAAAAAAGATTTGTAATAAAAGGCCTGCTGTAGCTAAAGCACATCCACCTAATACAGCTGCAAGAGCTCTTGGAAATCTAATATTCCAAATTATAGTGCTATAAGTATTATCAATATTATTTTTATTAAATAATATCTCTACCACTTCTTTAATTCCTATTTTCACAGAACCAAATCCTATGCAAAATAAAAACGCCACTACTAAAGTTATTATTAATAATATAAATGTAATCCTAACTCTAAGTTTTGATTTCTTTATAAAATCCATTTATTTAACTCCCAATTCATAATATTTCCTAATACTTATTTAAAAAATTGAGGAATATGAAGAAGTAAGTTACTTATATAACTTATTAAATCATCACATTCCTCAGTGAAATTTTATGTTATCTATTCTTTATAATTTAAAAAGTGTCTTACCTGTTCTCCTGTTTGTCCTGGATATAAAACTTCCATTAAATCTATTATTACTTCATCAGTCTTATCTATAGACTGCCAATAGTCCTCATGGAATACCCACATGTTTCCGTTCTTAACACAATCTATATCCTTTAACAATGGAGCTTTTTCAAAAATCGCTTGAAGATCTGGAGTATAATTTCTTGTAGAAGAGTACATGAAAATATCTGCATCTTTAGCTTTTTCATATAATTGCTCTAAACTGATCTTTCCATCTCCTACATCCATGCTATCAAATACATTCTCTCCCCCAGCCATCTCTATCATTTTATCAACATATGAGTCCTTCTTTGGCACATAAACAGTTCCCTTACTTACCATAGCCCAAACTATCTTTGGCTTTTTACTTGTATTTAATTTTTTAGATGCTTCTTCTACCTTTTTAACAGCCTCATCCAAGTGTTTTCCTGCTTCTTTTTCTTTATTATAAAAAGCAGCAATTAATTTAGTCCATTCCATTCTTCCATATGGATTATCTTCCATATATTCATTATCAACAACGTAGTTTAATTTTAATTCTTCTAATTTAGCAATTAAATCATGTTGTCCTGAAGGCCCAGTATAAACTATAGTTAAATCTGGTTTTAAAGTCGCTAACTTTTCATAATCTGGATTCTTTGCATCTCCTAAAAATGTAACTTTTCCATCCTTAATCCCATCTTTAATTTCTGGTATTGTCCAGTTAGATTCTTTTGTATCTACAGCTGTTACAGTACCTAGTTCATCAATTGCTCTTAATGAACATGCTTGAGTTGTGGATGCTATGTATACTGATTTTATTGGCGTATTAATAACTATTTCATTTTTGTACTTCTCAGGAACAGTTTTTCCCTCTGGAACTAATATTAAAGTCCTATTTTCTCCATCAACAACTTTCTTTAGTCCATCTTCTAAATACTCTATACTAAATCCCTTAGCATATTTTAATTCTAGCTTTTCATTCTCTTTAACTTCACTTTTATTTTCAGCCTTTGTTCCATCATTTCCACATCCAACTGCCCCCACAAGTAACATTGTAGAAATTAAAAAACAAGACATGACTTTCTTTAATAAACTCTTGGTATTTTTCAAAATATGACCCTCCAATTAATTTAGCTTTTTAGCCTCTTAGTTGCTACAAAATATATTTTTGCGCATAAAAAAACTCCCTTTAATAAAAGGAAGCTATGTTGACTAACGTTGTTCTCATCATAAATAAAATCATAAGTATGACAAAAAATCATATTTATAATCTTTTATGTGTTCACACTGACCTCCCTCCGAAATCTTTTATGTATGTATGCTTTAGGCAGGTCTCCTGACTTGCGACTTATCCTCCGTGATCCTTCCCAGAATATAAATTCCAGTGGGTATATCACTTTGTATTCGCTTACAGTAGCGGGGGCTGTAATGGTATTTCACCATTTTCCCTATTAAACTCTTGATAGAGTACCAAAAACATCCTTATTCAATTAACTACTTCATTATATTCTAATTAGACCAATTTTTCAATATATTTTAAATTTTTATAATTTTTAAAAATGTACTTTTTTACTTTTCATAATGCCTAAAATCACTGCATATATAATCTTGAATATTAGATCTTATTTATCTATACATAAGCGGTAATTTATCTATTTAGGAGCTAATTATTATAAAATATATTTCGCACAATTACAATTATTAACCATTTTACATTGCTACTGCAAAAGTTCTTTTAAGTAAATTCCAATATAAAAAAGGTCTCCACATAATAAACTTTTATTACGTAAAGACCTCTTGTCTGTTCTTAAATTTTATATCTTTTTATTATTTAAACTTCAAATTTTAACACATCTTCTAAAGTTGGTAATGAGCTTTGTGCTCCTTCTTTCATAACTGTTAATGCTCCAACTCTTGATGCAAAATCCATAGCTTCTTCTATAGATTTATTTTCTGCAAACGCTACTGCTAAAGCCCCAGTATAACTGTCTCCTGCAGCTGTAGTATCTACAGCATTTACTTTGTAAGACTTCTTAAATATGCTTCTATCTTTATTGATATATAAGCTACCCTTTGAACCTAAAGTTACTATAAGTTCTTTAACACCTTTTTCAATCATAGTTTTAGCAGCTTTTTCTATATCCTCATCACTCTTTATTTCTACACCACTTAAAATTTCTAATTCCGTTTCATTAGGTGTAAGTAAATCAACATTAGCAATAAGTTCATCTTCTAATTTTACTGCTGGAGCTGGATTTAATATAGTATACTTTCCTAACTCCTTTGATTTTTTTAATGCATATTTAATAGTTTCTAAAGGTGTTTCAAGTTGAAGAACTATTATATCACTACAGTTTATTGCTTCTATACTTTTATCAATATATTCTTTATCTACCTTGAAGTTAGCTCCAGGTGCAACTACTATACTATTATCTGCATTTTTATCAACAGTTATCATAGCAACTCCAGTAGCACATTCTTCTACACTTATATAATTAGTATTAACATTATTATTCTTTAATTGTTCCATTAATCTAACACCAAAACCATCTGCACCAACTTTTCCGATCATGTTTACAGCTCCACCAAGTCTAGCCATTGCAACAGCTTGGTTAGCTCCTTTTCCACCAGGAACTTCATTAAAATCGCTTCCTATTAATGTCTGACCCTTTTTAGGCATATTATCAACTTTTACTACTAAATCTATATTTAAGCTTCCTATAACACATATTTTTTTCACAACATATACCTCCTGATGAATGTAAGTTATATCAAGAATTCTCTTATACTTTTTCACATATTTATAGACTAACATATTTATACAAGTCATTCAACATTTTTCTAAGGATTTGCTTAGTATTCGACACTATATACTCTAAATTTAGCATGGATATACCATTAACTTAGAAAGTACTATATATTTATACATAAAAAACACTATTTTAATTGACTATATATTTAATAGTATATAGTTTAAAATAGTGTTTTTATAAAAATTTTTAAATTTTAGAAGTTAAAAATATTTTCTTGCTTCTTTCTAAAGTATTAGTTAAAAATGATAATACTACACCATAATTACATATAGAAACTTTATTTTCTCTACAAAGATTTATTCTATTAATTACAGTTTTTCTATTAATCATACAAGCTCCACAGTGTATTATAAACTTATACTCCTTAATATTATCTGGAAAATCATGACCTACTCTAAAATCAAAGTCTAATTCTCCACCAACATATTTATTCAGCATTTTAGGAATTTTTATCCTTCCTATATCCTCATGTGATACATTATGAGTACAGCTTTCTGAAATTAATACCTTATCACCTGGTTTTAAGCTTTTAATCGCCTCAGCTCCTTGTAGAAATTCATCTATATCACCCTTTTGTCTTGCAAACAACATAGAAAAACTAGTTAAATTAATATGCTTAGGCACTATAGCATCTACCTTTTTAAAAGCCTGAGAATCTGTAATTACTAAGTCAATGTCTTTAATATCTTCTAAAGCCTGTGATAATTCAGTATCTCTTACTATATAACTCTTAATTCCATGGTCTAAACAATCCCTTATGCATTGTACTTGTGGTAATATCAATCTCCCCTTTGGTGCTTCAGAATCAATTGGTACTACTAAAATAACCTTAGAGTTATATGGTAATAAATCTCCTATCAATGGTAGTTCTTCTTCATCCGCTTCTATAGTGCTTATAATTTTTTCTTTTAAATTTTCTATTCCCTCATTCTCTAATGTAGAAATAAAAATAGCATTTTTAAAATCATCTTTAACTTTTTCAAGTCTCTCTTTACTTATCATATCTATTTTATTAAAGACCACTATATTAGGTATAGCATACTTTTTAAATTCTAATTCCATTCTTTTAATGTCATTTGTATCAATATTATTTACATCAATAATATGAAGTGCGATATCCGTTCTCTTTAAAAACTCAAGGGTTTTGTTCATTCTAGCTTCACCTAAAACCGAATTATCTCCCATTCCAGCTGTATCTATAAATAACACTGGTCCTATTGGTATCATTTCCATAGCTTTAGAAACAGGATCTGTTGTCGTACCCTCTTCCTCCGATACTATAGCTACTTCTTGTCCAACTAACTTATTTATTAAAGATGACTTTCCTACATTAGTATTTCCATAAATGACTATGTGCTTTCTATTTGAATTAGGTGTATTATTCATCATTAACTCCTTATAAATATAAATCCCTTTGACCTTGCTTTAACTTTTCAAGATTTGAAAGGAATAACTCTTTAATATCCTCTCTCTTCATATTGTTTGCTTCTCTTCTAACCAATTCCTCTGCTTTTTTCTGTAACTCTTCATCGCCGTAATCTAAAGCATATTCAATTAATGTTGTCATAGCATTCGGCTCACAAACATATTGTATATCCCCTGATTTAGCAAGTTTCATAAATCTTTCACCTGTTCTACCTTTTCTGTAACATGCTGTACAATAACTTGGAATATATCCATCTTCTATTAGCTCTCTAATAACTTCAATAGGACTTCTTTCATCTGAAGTTTCAAATTGATTTACATTGTGACCTTCTTCTCTCTCTTTGTAACCACCAACCCCTGTACTAGAGCCAGCACTCATCTGAGAAACACCGTACCTTAATAGCTCTTTTCTCATTTTAGCTTCTTCTCTAGTAGATAAAATTAATCCTGTAAATGGTACGGCTATTCTAATTATAGCTACTATTTTCTTAAACATCTCGTCATCTAAAAGATGAGGAAACTCTTCTAAGGATACTCCTTTAGCTGGTCTAAGTCTTGGAACTGAAATAGTGTGGAATCCAACTCCAAACTTCTCCTCAAGATGCTCATTGTGAATCATAAGTCCAAGTACTTCAAATTTAGGATCAGCAAGTCCAAATAAAACACCAGCTCCAACATCATCAACCTTTGCTTCCATAGCTCTATCAAAAGCTGTTAAATGATACTCATAATTTCCCTTAAGACACTTAGGATGTACTTTATCAAAAATATCCTTATCATAAGTTTCCTGGAAAAGTATGTATGTTCCTATTCCAGCATCCTTAAGCATTTTGTACTCATCAACTGTTGTAGCTGCAATATTTACATTAACTCTTCTAATCTCTCCATTATCCTTTTGAGTCTTATAAATAGTTTTTAAGCACTCTAAAACATATTCAATAGGAGCATTAACTGGATCTTCTCCTAATTCTAGAGCTAATCTTTTATGACCCATTTTTTCTAATATTTTAACTTCCTCTGCAACCTCTTCTTGAGTTAATTTTCTTCTTTTAAATGAATTACATTTATGGTATCCACAATAAATACAGTTATTTACACAGTAATCACTTACATATAAAGGTGCAAATAAAACTATTCTTTTTCCGTATATAGATTTTTTTATCTCTCCAGCTAATTTATACATTTCATCTAATTGCTGCTTATCTTCTATTTGTAATAATACTGCAATATCTTCATGCTTTAATCCTTCTCTTTTTTTAGCTTTTTCTAAAACAGCTTGTACATCTTCCCTTGTAGCATTTTTTGCCTTTTCAAGTAATCCTTCTATATAATTTTTATCTATAAACATAACATTATCTCCTTGTCCAATTTATATTGTCGCCTCTACCAACTTCAACTTTAAATCCTGTTCTATTTATTCTATTTTCAATACATTTTCTACACTCTGCTGCTTCATCACCAGTACATATCTTCCCATCATATAAAGAATATTTTTCTCTTACCGTAGTTGGTGAAAGATTCGGCATAACTACATTTGCACCTGCTCTTATTCCCTTTTCTCTTCCTAAGGGATCTATACTTCCAAGTGCTGTAGTTGAAGGTAGTAGCACATTAGGTAATAGTAATCTAACTAAAGCAAGCATTGTTGTAGTATTTTCAACTGTTCCAGCTTGTTCATCTTTCAATTCTGTGTCTTTATGTGGTATAAAAGGACCAATTCCACACATATGCGGCTCTAATTCTTTTAAATACATTAAGTCATTTACTAAATCTTCATTGGTTTGCCCTGGTAAACCTACCATAAAACCAGCACCTATTTGATACCCTATTTTTTTCAAGTCATTTAAGCACTTTCTTCTATTTTCAAAACTAGCATTAGGATGAAACTTCTCATATAATTTCTTAGTTGCTGTCTCATGTCTTAAAAGATATCTATCTGCCCCTGCTTTAAACATCTTTTCATAGGACTCATAGCTTCTTTCTCCAATAGATAAGGTAATTGCATTTTCAGGATACTTCTTTTTTATCTTACTTATTATTTCTACCATTACCTCATCAGTAAAATACGGGTCCTCTCCACCCTGAAGTACATAAGTTTTATATCCCAGTTTATCCCCTAAATCTGCACATTCTAAAATCTCATCTATGGTCAATCTATATCTATCTGCATTTTTATTTTCAGCTCTTATTCCACAGTAAACACAATTTCTTTTACAATAATTTGTGAATTCAATTAATCCTCTCATATAAACCGTATTTCCATAAGTTTTCATTCTAGTTTTATGAGCCTTTTCTAATAAGTATCTCTTACTTTCTATATCTAAATTATCTAATATATATATAAGTTCTTCTCTTTCACAGCTATTATTTTCATATAGCTTATCAATAGTTTTAAAGATATCCATAAACTAAATCTCCTTTTTAGCTATGGCAATTTTTACAGTTACTCCATTTATATTTCCTAATTTTCCTGTTAAACTGTTTATTTCATCTACTTCTCCAGTAACTGTTACGGATATAACTGATATTCCCTCCTCAAAAGGAATACCCATTCTTCCTCTTACACTTCCTCTAAACATGGAAATAACATCATTAAATTCTTGTTGACATTGACTTGGATTTTCTAAAATTGCACTTATTACAGCTATTTTCGCCATAGTAACTCCCTTCAAATTAAAAAAACTCCATTCTAATCGAATGAAGCTTAAAGTTACTTAACACAAATATAACCTGATGTAAAATCAAGTTTTTTCCTCTAGCTTCTGTCAGATTAGATTTCTCTTTTCTGTTAGAATTTTTTTAATTTATTTTTTTATTTATACCTCATATAAAAAGATTTATTCTCTTTGTATAAGCTATTTAATTCATTATATCATATAAATTCATAATATTTAAAATATAATATTTTTTAATTTAACCCTATTTTCGTAAAATTTTTCTACTTTATCTTGTTTTTTCTTGGTTTTTTATACATTAATTTAATTTTTACATAAAATTTCTAGTTTTATTTTAACTTTCAAAATAAGTTCTCACTTATTTTGAAATATATACTTTATAATATTACAACTTCACTATAATACCTTAGTTACCTCTCAATATTTCACTCTAAAGTTATAAATCAAATACAAACTCTTTAATTACAGCTGTATAATATTAAATTTTATTATAAAATACAAAAGAGGTTTCTATTAATTTTAATATATAAAACTAATAGAAACCTCTTTAACTATCTATACTTTAATTTTTATCTTCTCTAGAAACTAGTTTTAGTTCTACAGGAATAAATTTATCCACAATTTTTCCATTTAATACTGAATCCACTGCATCTACTGCAGTTTTACCTATTAATAAAGGCTGTTGTGCAACTGTTGCAGCCATCTTCCCTTGCTTAACAGAATTAACAGCATCCTCTGTAGCATCAAATCCTACAACTAAAATATCTGTTCTTCCTTCATCTTCTATAGCTTTCATAGCACCTAATGCCATCTCATCATTTTGTGCAAATACAGCATCTATTCCACTTTTAGATTGAAGTATATTCTCCATTACAGTAAGTCCTTTAGTTCTATCAAAATCAGCACTTTGCTTAGATATTATATTTATAGAACTTTCTGCAATACCATCTTCAAAGCCTTTTCCTCTATCTCTTGTAGCAGATGAACCTGCTAATCCTTCAAGCTCAACTATATTTCCAACACCACCAAGTTGATCTATAACATACTTAGCAGCCATACCGCCACCCGCTATATTATTAGAAGCTATGTGAGATACAACTTCTCCTCCATTAGCTACTCTATCAACAGTCATAACTGGTAAATTAGAGTTATTAGCAATCATAACTGATGCAACTGCTGAGTCAGAATCTACTGGATTTAAAAGTACCATAGAAACATTTTTAACACTTATGTCTTCCATATTAGAAACTTCTTTTGCAGGGTCATTTTGAGAATCTAAAACAACTACTTCATATCCAAGTTCCTTAGCTCTATTTTCTACACCCGTTTTTAAATCCACAAAGAATGGATTATTTAAAGTAGAAACTATAAGACCTATTTTTTTACTTCCACTTTCTTGACTTCCACATCCAATTAAACTTAAACTAGTTATTATTATAACCATTATTATAGAAAGAAACTTTTTCATATCATCTCTTCCTTTCTTAATTACTTTTTCTATCTAAAAGTACTGCTATTAAAATTACTATACCCTTAACTATCATTTGATAATAAGATGATACATCTAATATATTTAATGCATTACTTAATACACCAATTATCAAAGCACCTATTATTGTTCCTGTTATTTTACCCTTACCACCTGAAAGACTTGTACCACCAAGAACTACAGCTGCTATTGCATCCAATTCATATCCTGTACCTGCTGTTGGTTGTGCTGAGTATAATCTAGAAGTTATTATTACCCCTGCTATTGCTGCTAATATACCACTTATTGTATATACCCATATCTTTATTTTATCTGTACTAATTCCTGATAACTTTGTTGCTTCTTCATTTGATCCTAAAGCATAAGTATATCTTCCTGTTTTAGTACTATTAAGTATATAAAAACATACTATAAATACCAAAACCATTATAATTACTGGAGCAGGAATGCCAAGTATGCTACCCCCACCGATTTTACCAAAAGACATAGCAATATCATTGCTTCCTAAGGTAATAGGTTTACCATCTGTAAAAACTAAAGTTGCACCTCTAAGTATAGTCATTGTTGCAAGTGTTGCTATAAATGGCTGTAACTTTCCTTTTGATATTACAATTCCATTTAAAAATCCTACTAAAGCTCCACCTAAAATAGCTACTATAACAGCTATGATTATACTATGCCCACCTACTAATAAACTAGCTGCAAAAGCTCCGCTAATAGCTAGTATTGATCCTACAGAAAGATCTATACCTCCTGTTAAAATGACAAAAGTCATACCAGCTGCTATTATAGCATTAACAGAAGTTTGCTTAAGTACATTTAAAATATTTTTTGTACTTAAAAATGCTGGGCTAAGTATTGATACTACAACTACTAATAATATTAACCCCACTAAGGATTTATACTTTATAATAAGTTCTTTAAAATCTATCTTATTAGATTTAGTTTTCTCCATAGCTTGTGATTCTTTCATTGTTTATGCCTCCTTTGATGCAACAGCGCATTTTAATATAGCCTCTTGAGTTGCTGACTTTCTATCAAATTCACCTGTTACTCTACCTTGATTTAAAACTATAATTCTATCACTTAATCCTAATATCTCAGGCATTTCAGAAGATATCATAATTACAGCTTTACCTTTACTTTTGTATTCATTTATAAGGTCATATATTTCCTTTTTAGCACCAACATCTACTCCACGAGTAGGTTCATCTAATATAAGAACTTCTGGTTCAGTCATAAGTGCTTTAGCTATAGCTACCTTTTGCTGATTTCCACCGCTCAAATTTCTTATTAATTGATTTTCACTTGGAGTTTTTATACTCATTTTCTTTATATAATCTTTTACAACTTCTGCTTCCTTTTTCTTATCAACCTTAAAGAAATTAGATATTTTATCTAAAGATGATATAGTCATATTTTCTTTAATAGAAAGATCTAAAATTAATCCATCTCCCTTTCTATCTTCTGAAACATAAGCTATTTTATTTTTCAATCCATCTTTAGATGTTTTGTTTTCTATTTCATTATTATTAATATACATTCTTCCACTGGTCCTTTTAAAACGACCATATAAAGTTTTAGCAAGATCTGTTCTACCTGCACCCATAAGTCCAGATATTCCTAATATTTCACCACTTCTAACTTCAAAGGATATATCATGTATTAAATGATTAGTAAGATTATCAACCTTAAGTATCACATCACCTATCTCATTGTTAACTCTTGGAAATTGATCTGTAAGCTTTCTTCCCACCATCATTTCAATCATCGTATCTTCATCTATATTTTCAACTTCTTCTTGACCTATATATTTTCCGTCCCTTAGAACAGTTATATAATCACAAACCTCAAAAATCTCCTTCAACCTATGAGATATGTAAACTATAGCCTTTCCTTCATTTTTAAGCTCATTTATAACTTTAAATAAACTAGCTGTTTCTCTTTCTGTAAGAGCATCAGTAGGCTCGTCCATAATAATAATTTGAGCTTCTAAAGATAAGGCCTTTGCTATTTCAACCATTTGTTGTTGTGCTACACTTAACTCTTCAACTAATACTCTAGAACTTATAGATATATTTAGTCTTTTTAATAGCTTGTCCGCATCACCATAAATTTTATCAAAATCTATTTTAAAGCCTTTTTTAGGTTCTCTTCCTAAGAAGATATTCTCTCCTATAGTTAGATCCTTAACTAAATTAAGTTCTTGATGTATTATAGCTATTCCTTTTTCGGCAGCATCCTTTGGCCCTTTAATATCTTCTAAATTACCTTTATAAAATATTTCTCCACCATCTTTTTTATAAACTCCACTTAATATTTTCATAAGTGTAGACTTACCAGCACCATTCTCACCCATAAGTCCCATAACTTTTCCTTCCCAAAGCTCTAAATTAACTCCATCTAAAGCCTTTACTCCTGGGAATTTCTTAAGGATATTTTTCATTTGAAGAATAGGTTTTTCCATTTAAAACACCACTCCCGATTTTAGTATTATGTTAGAATAAGGAGTACACTCTCCCGTTCTCACTACAGCCTTAGAAGTCTTAGTTAACTCCTTGAACTCTTCATGAGAAATTTTAATTATATTTATATTTTTAAATCTCTTTTTTATTTCTTCATACATCTCTGCATTTTTATCTTCAATTTCACTAGCTATTATTATTTCTTCAACACATAGTTCTTCAAGTACTGTATCTAGAGTTTCTAAAAAAGATGGAACTCCATACTTAAGTGCTAAATCAATACGTTGAACATTATCCGGTATTGGTAATCCACAATCTCCTATGGTTAAACTATCAGTATGACCTAATTTTGAAACCACATAAGATATTTCACTGTTTATCAACTTAGTTTTTCTCATTTTTTTACCTCTTAAAGTTTATATATTAATTACTTACTTAAACTCTTTATGTGTAATATATATTTTTAACATATGTTAAATTCAATAAATATGCTTATATAATCATATTTATTGAATTTTTTTCTTATATAGAATAACACATTTAAAATTATACTTCAACATTTTTCTACTTTTAAATGTTTTTTTTGCATTTTATAGTATATTTTTTTATTATTGTTGCGTATTTTTTTAAATTTATTATATACTTAATGTCATTTTTAATACTTTAATCAATATTTAGTATTTATTTTTTCAATTCTTGAATTATTATCAATTTACATTCATAAAAAATAGCCAAAACTTAAGTATTATTTTTAATACAAAGTTTTAGCTATTCAATAGTTTTATTAATTTTTCATGATGATTAATAAATTATTCTATATTATTAAGATACTCAATAGCATATTGACTATATAAAGCACTTCCAAGTTCTAAAGTATCTTCATCTATATTAAACTTTTGATGATGAAGAGGATAACAAGTATCCCTTTCTTTATTTCCCACTCCTAAGAATGCCAAAACGCCTGGAACTCGTTCTAAATAAAGAGAGAAATCCTCTCCAGTTGGAATTTTTTCCTGAATATACACAGCTTCTTCTCCTGCTATTTTATTCAAAGCTACTTCAGCTATTCTACTACATTCTTTATCATTAACTGTTGGATTTATACCAACTCTATAATCTAACTCTACATCTGCTCTATACATCTCAGCAGTTTTAGTTACTATTCTTTTAAATGCTTCTGGTAAAACAGATTTTAAATCCTTATTAAAGTATCTTATAGATCCTTGTAATTCTGCTTCATCAGCTAATATATTAGCTTTTTTTCCTGAATGGAATGTACCTATACTTACAACAACAGAGTCAAGTGGATTAATTTCTCTACTTACTAAAGCTTGTAAATTAACCACTAATGATGAAGCTATAAACAAAGCATCTATTCCTTGATGAGGCATTGATCCATGTCCACTTTTTCCTTTGATTTTAATTCTAAAGCCATCTGCTCCAGCCATTCTTTGTCCTTCTTGCACGGAAGCTTTTCCAGCTGGAATATCAGGTAGTACATGAATTGCAAAAGCTGTATTAACATCATCTAACAAACCTTCTTTAAGCATTCTATATGATGCTCCCCCAATTTCCTCTGCTGGCTGAAAAGCTAACTTAACCCTACCATTAATTTTCTCTCTCATATTATTAAGTATTTTCGCTGCACCTAATAACATAGCTGTATGTGCATCATGTCCACAGGCATGCATTATTCCTGGAACTTGCGATTTATAATCAACATCTGTTTCTTCCTCTACTGGTAAAGCATCCATATCAGCTCTTAATACCACTGTGTTTCCACTGTTTTTACCTTCTATATAAGCTATTACACCAGTTTCACAAGTAAGATCGTATTTAATATTTTCTTTTTCTAATTCTCTTATAATTAATTCCTTTGTTTTAAACTCATTTAATCCCAATTCAGGATTTTTATGTATAGACCTTCTTAAATCTACTATATATTCTTTTAAATCTAAAGATAATTCTCTTGTAGACATAGCTTTCCCCCTAATTATTTATCTAGTGATTTCACATCTAATACATCTCTAAAAGCATCCCCTAATACATTAAAACTTAATACAGTTAATAGTATTAATAGCCCTGGAAATACTGGCATAAGCGGTGATTCCATCATGTATGTTTGAGCATTTTGAAGCATACTTCCCCAAGATGCCTTTGGTAATTGGACACCCAATCCTAAGAAACTTAAAGATGATTCTGTAAGTATTGCACTTGCTATACTTATAGTCGCTGCTACTGTAATAGATGATGTTATATTAGGTAATATGTGCTTAAATATCACTCTAATATTTGAAGCTCCTAAGGTCTTAGCCGCTAAAACAAATTCACTTTCTTTTAACTTCATAGTCTCAGCCCTAACTATTCTAGATACACCCATCCAACCAAACATACCTATAATCACAATAACCGTAGTCATGCTAGGTTTAACATAAGCATTTATTATTATAATCAATAAAAAACTTGGAATTGACATTAAAATATCTATGCATCTCATTAAAATAGCATCTAATTTTCCACCAATATATCCACTTATAGTACCTACCAAAGTACCTATTGTAACGGATATCAACATAGAAAATATTCCAACAGTTAAGGATACCCTTCCTCCATATAAAGCTCTTGTAAAGTAATCTCTTCCTAAATCATCCGTACCAAAAGGATGTGCTAAACTTGGCGTTTGTAGTTTGTTAACTAAATTCAAAGCATCAGGATCATAAGGAGATAAAAAAGCTAATATAGAAGCTAAACCTATTACAATAAGTGTAATTAAACATATCATAGCTAATTTATTAGTCTTTAAAATCATTTTTATATTAGAAAAAGTACTTCTAGGTTTTCTTAATGCCTCATTTTCTGAACTTCCATCATTAATTTCAATATCAGTAAAAAGTTCCTTAGATAACTCTATATCACTATTATTAACCTCTATATTTTCCAACATAATTATGACTTCACCCCCTGCTTAATTCTAGGATCTATTACACCATATAAAGTATCAGCCAGCATATTTCCTATTACTAAAAGCAAACAAGATAACATAGTGAATCCCATAATCACAGGATAATCTCTTGATAATATTCCACTCATTCCTAAACTACCCATTCCAGGCCACCCGAATACAGTTTCAGTAATGAAAGCTCCTGATACTAAATGTGCTAAATTCATACCTACAAGAGTAATTATAGGTAATAAGCAATTTTTTAATATATGTTTTATTAATACTTCATTTCTAGACAACCCTTTAGCCGTTGCTGTCATAACATAATCCTCTGATAGTTGTGATATTGTATTGGCTCTTATGTATCTGGTAAAAACTGCAATATTATATAAGCTAAGTACTATAACAGGCATTATTCCATGTTTAATCAAATCCCACATAGATTCAACACCCACAGTTCTCATTCCATTACTCGGAAGCCATTTCAGGATTAATGAGAATAGTACTATAAGTAATATAGCAAACCAAAATGAAGGAATAGAGACTCCTATATAAGAAACAAATCCTATAACATTATCAATTTTTTTATTTTTGTTGAGTCCGGCTATTAACCCTAAAGGTATAGAGATGATGATAGATATAAGTAAGGATGTTCCCATTAATCCAACAGTTGCAGGTATACGTTCCTTAATTAAAGTCGAAACCGGTTGATGATTAACAATGGAATAACCCAAATCCCCCTTGGCAACATTCTTAATCCACTTAACATATCTTACATGAACTGGTTGATCCAATCCCATTTCAACTCTTATTCTCTCGACATCCTGTTCAGTCATAGAAGAGTCTATATACATATTTACCGGATCTCCCGGTGCTAAATTAATTATTAAAAATGCAAAAACTGATACCAAAAATATAACCGGTATAATTTGCAATACTCTTTTTAAAACAAAGTTTTTCATAAATTATTACAGCTCCCCTTCTTGAAAACTCTTAACTAAATAACAATTATAAAACTTACTTAAAAATAGGAGGACCTAAGTTTGTCCTCCTATTTTTCACATTATTTCTCTACCATATATAATTTCATATAATCTTCAAAAATAGGAATAGCTTTAATTGCATCTAATCCTCTAAATTGACTTTGTGTAGCCATACTAAAGTTAGGATATGCTATAGGATATATGGTAAAATCATCTTTAATTTGTTGCTGTAACTTCTTATATATTTCTTCTCTTTTAGTTTTATCCATTTCCTCAACACCTGCTGCCCAAAGTGCATTAGCTTCCTCACTACTATAAACAGTTTGTGAATTAGCTCCTCCAGTAACAAACATTCCCTTAAATGAATCTGGTTCGTCTGGTGCAGGGTATCCATTTAACCCTAACTCATAATCCTCATCATGAGTAAAGAACTTAGCAAAGAATGATTGAGTTTCATATGGTATTACTTCTACATTAACACCTATTTCTTTTAATTGTTGTTGAATTACTAATGCGGTATTTTCTTGATTTCCTCTATTTGAATTATAAATTAATTTTATAGTTTTACCTTTTAATCCTGATTCTTCAGCAAGTTTTTTAGCTTTATCTAAGTCTTGTTTATAGTTTTCAATTTTATCATCATAGAAATATGCTGATGGACTAAAACATGAATTAGCAGCTTTAGCTACTTTTTCTGAACCATAAGCACCCTGTACTATTTCATCTACATTTAATGCAAGTGCCACTGCTTCTCTTGATTTTACATCCTTCATTATAGGAGAGTTGTAATTAAATGCCATGTAATTAACTCTTCCCTCTGGATAAGCATAGACTTTATAATCTTTATCTTTCTCATATTTATCGTATTTAGAGTCGTCATTTATTTCTCTCATACTTAATTCTTTATTTTGAAGTCCTAACTCTTGAGCACTTTGATCTGGAACTATTTTAAATACTACCTTTGCAAAATTAGGTTTACCCATATGATAATCTTCAAATCTTTCAAGAACTAAACTTCCGCCTCTTTTCCATTCCTTAACCTTATAAGGTCCTGAACCTATACCAAGATTATTTTTTTCAGATTTAGCAAGGTCTACCTCTCCCTCATAAATATGTTTTGGAAGTATATTAAGTCTACCTATAAGTGTAATAAATGGTGCTGATACTGAAGGCAAATCAAATTTAACTGTTGTTTCATCCACCTTTGAAACCTTAACAGGCTTTCCATTAACCATAACTGAATTCTTTGACTTTATTCCCTTAGTTTCATCTAAAATACTTTCAACAGTAAAGACAACATCATCTGCTGTTATCTTCTGTCCATCATGCCATTTTAAGTTATCTTTTAACTTTATCGTTAAACTTAAATAATCTTCTGACCATTCATATTTCTCCGCTAAATAATATCTAGTTCCATTAGAATCAGTCATAAATAGTGGATCATAAATAGGATTTAAAATTATAGCATCTTCTTTAGTTGGTGCAACAAGAGGATTTAATGTAGATACATCCCCTGGCATAGGAATTATAAAATCTCCACCATCGACCTTCTTTTCTTCAACAGCTGATTCATTTTTAGAATTATCTGCTGAAGATGATTTTTCTCCACATCCTACCATACCTAAACAAAATACAGTTGCTAAAACCATAGCTAAAATCTTTTTCTTTTTCATTTTGTCCTCCCCTTAATAAAAATACCCATATCATAATTTTTATGTAATTTCATTATGTAATTTATAAAAACTTTTCCATAATTCGGTATAATGTTTGATTTTTCACAAAATAATATTTTATAAACTACATTTTTCCCCATGTATTTACCGACTTTAATAATAATTTATTATTTGTATTTTTTCCACAACTATATTAATTTTCTATCAATCAAGTTTTACCTATATCTATTTTCTATATAATTACTTATAAGTATTTATTTTCATAATAATCAAAGCTAATTCCATTGATTTTACAAATAAAATCTCCATCTTATAAATTTAATGTATTTTTTATAATAATTATTTAACTGGTATTTTTACTTCTTTTAATCTCATGATATTTAAAATTAATATCATTAAAATTAAACTCAATTTTCCACAATTCTTTAGTTTAAGCATAAAAAAGATCAAATTTATAATCACTTTTATTATTAAAATAAACTTGCATAGACTTAAGACCTGATTTTAAATAATAATATATACCCTAGTCCTACTGTCATTAAGAATTTTATATACTATAAATTTATATAAATACATTTTTTGTATAATTTCTAAGATTATTATATATAAATCATGTATAATTTAAATATACATACTTGTTACATTACATTAAGTTAAAACATTCTTATAATGAATTTTTCATTTTAAATTTTCTAAGAAAGGAGGGAATACTAGTGGGCTCAAACAATAACAACAATGTTATAAAATCAACTGTTAAGAACGGCATTTCTTTTGGCTCTTGTTTAGCAATGATTATTTCTTACACTGCATGGAAATCTATTCCTTGGGCTATTATACATGGACTAATGAGCTGGGTATATGTGATTTATTACCTTGCTAAATATGTTTAAATTAAAACATTTAGCATTTACTTTTAAATATTAAAACCCAATATAAACTTGTAAATTTATTATCCACTTTATATTGGGTTATTTATCAAAATCAATTCAAACTGAAAACTTATATTTTATGTTATAAACTACTTATTCAAAGAATTTAATCACTTAACTCTCCTAAATTGCAAGATACAAAATGTTCTTTTGTAACTTCTATAAGTTTATAAACCCTTGTCTTACAGTCATCTCTTTTATAAGGACATCTATCATAAAATTTACAACCTCTTACTTCATTTTTAATTACTTTATTGCTCTCATTATTTAAATGTCCCTCTGCATCATTTAGCTTATCCATAGATAAAATTGATTTCAAAAGTAATTGTGTATATGGATGTATTGGATTATTAAATAATTCTTCCTTTGAAGCTATTTCAACAATCTCACCTAAATACATTACAATTACTCTATCAGCTATATGATATAGTGTACTCAAATCATGTGATATCATAATATATGTCAAGTTTAATTCTTCTTGAAGATCTGATAAGAGGTTTAAAATCTGAGACTTTATAGACATATCCAAAGCAGAAACAGGTTCATCTAAAATCACTAATTCAGGTTCATTTATCAGTGACCTACATATACTTATTCTTTGTCTTTGTCCTCCTGAGAATTCATTAGCATATCTATGCATATACATCTCATTTAATCCACACTTTTTCATCATATCTTGTACTATTTTTATTTTTTCTGCCTTAGTAAATTTTCTTTCTATATCAAGGGGTTCAGATATAATATCAAAAATATTCATTCTTGGATTAAGAGAGCTATATGGATCTTGAAAAACAGCTTGTAGTTTAGCATCGAAAGTTACATTTCCCTTATCAGGTTTTAATAAACCTAGAATAATTCTACTCAAGGTAGTCTTACCACAACCTGATTCCCCAACTATTCCTAGGGTTTCACCTTTTCTTACTGAGAAACTAACATTATCAACAGCTTTTATTTCATCCTTAGCTCCACTACAGCACTCTGGCTTTTTAAATATTCTGCTCCACACTTTATTAAAAGAACCTCTTTGAGAAAATGTTTTTTCAATATTGGATACTTCTAAAACAATACTACTAGATTTTACTTTAGATTTAGCCGTGCTACTTTCATTATTTATTTTTTCCTTTGATTCTTTATATAATAAATCATAATTAAAACATCTAACCTTTTTATCTTCTTCTAAAATCAAAAACTCCGGAGCTTCAACTCTACATTTAGAAGTTGATATTTTACAACGCTCATGATATAAGCATCCTTTAGGCTTATTACTTAAATTAGGAACCATACCAGGAATAGTCGATAACCTACTACTTTTTCTTCCTATAATAGGAATAGAATTTAATAAATCCCTTGTATATGGATGTAGTGACTTTTCAAAAATATCACTTACAGAGTTATACTCCATTACTTTGCCAGCATACATAACCATAACATCATCAGACACAGCCTTAATAACACTTAAATCATGAGTTATCATTATAACAGCCATATTCATTTGCTTTTTTAAATTATTTATAAGTAATAATATTTCTCTTTGCATAGTAACATCAAGTGCCGTTGTAGGTTCATCACAAATAAGCAACTTAGGCTTTGATGCTAATGCCATAGCAATCATTACTCTCTGGCGTTGACCTCCCGATAATTCATGTGGATATTGCATTAACTTACTTTTAGCATCTTGAATCTCAACAAGTTCAAGAAGCTCCTTTGCTACTTTACCGTAATCCACCTTCTTATCAAAATTGTAAAGTTTTATGATATCTTTTAGTTGCTCGCCAATGGTAAAAACAGGATTGAGAGAAGTCATCGGTTCTTGAAAAATCATAGATATCTCTTTTCCTCTTATATTCCTCATATCCTTTGCACTAAGCTTTAATAAATTTTTTCCTTCAAATATAATTTCTCCATTATCAATCTTAGACTTTTCTTTTTGTAGTAACCCCATAATAGATAGCGATAAGACACTTTTACCACAACCTGATTCTCCTACTATCCCTAGAGTTTTTCCTCTTTCAATAGAAAAAGATACATGCTCCAAAGCTTTTACACTTCCTTCTGAAGTATAAAAAGTTGTGCTTAAATTCTTTACTTGTAACAAAATATTATCCAAAATATAAACACCTCTTTCAAATTAATTCAATTTTGGATCTAGCGCATCTCTTAAGCCATCACCTAGGATATTAAAAGCCAAAACAGTAATTATAATTGCTATACCTGGATATATACTATATGTGGGATTAGTTCTTAAAAAGTTTCTTGAAGTATTTATCATAACTCCCCAACTTGCAGTAGGAGGTTGTACACCTAATCCTAAAAAGCTAAGACTTGCCTCATACATAATATTACCTGGTATATTCATAGTAGCAACTACAGTAATAGTAGAAAGACAATTTGGTATGACATGCCTTACCAAAATCCTCAAAGTGCTCCCCCCACTTATTTTGCACATCTCTATGTATTGATTATGTTTAAGTTTCATCACATCAGCTCTTATTATACGCGCAATACCTGTCCATCCAGTTATACCTATTGTTATAAAAACATTTTCTATACCAGGTCCAAGAGCAAACATAATTGCAATTGCAAATAATATTTGTGGAAATGAAGAAAATATCTCAATAATACGTGATATTATGGCATCTACAACTCCGCCAAAATAACCAGCTACAACACCTAAGGTGACACCTATTATTACAGAGATAACTTCTCCAAGTACTGCAACTAATAATGATGCCCTAGCTCCATATAATATTCTTGTTAAAATATCCCTTCCAAATTCATCTGTTCCTAATAAGTGCTCCTTCGAAAAAGTACTAAGCATATTTTTCATATTTTGCTGTTCTGGAGGATATGGTGCAATCACAGGAGCAAATATTGCCAATAAAATAATCACTATTAAAACTGCCAAGCTTATCATAACAACTTTATCTTTTTTTAATTTCTCCCACGCATCAGAATATAAATTATTCAATACAACTTTTTCTTTCAAAATTTCGCCTTCCCTCTTTTATGAAATTTTCACTTGTGGATCTAAGAAAACATATAAAATATCAACTATTAAATTTACAACTACAAAAATAAAGGCAATATAAATAGTACATCCTTGTATAAGTGGTATATCCCTTGCCATAACCGAACTTACCATTAGCCTTCCTATTCCAGGTATAGAAAATACAGTTTCTATTAAAACTGCTCCCCCTAAAACACCTTTTACGCTAAGCCCCAAAAATGTTACTATTGGACTAAGTGCATTCTTCAAAGCATACTTAAAAACAATTTTCACTTCAGAAATTCCCATAGCCTTTGATGTCCTAATATAGTCATTACTTAAAACCTCTACCATACTCGTTCTAGTGATTCGTGAAAAAGATGCTACATATCTACTACCTAAAGCAATAGTAGGTAGTACAAATGAAGCTACTGAATCTACACCTGATATAGGAAAAATACCAATTTTTAACCCTAATATAATTTGAAGAATGATAGCTATCCAAAATGAAGGTGCACTTATACCTAGCATAGCAAAGCCCATCAATATTCTATCCCACACCTTTCCTCTATTTAAGGCTGAAATTATTCCTATAAAAATACCTATACTAGCCCCCCAAAGTAAAGAGCAAGTTCCTAACTTTGCCGTATACACAAAACTTTTTCTTATCATATCCTTAACATCCATCTTTGTAGAAAATGAAGCTCCAAAATTTCCTGTTACTGCATTTTTAAGAAAATCTCCATATTGATTCATTAATGGTTTGTCCAACCCCATTTCATGACGTATTCTTTCTATAGTAGCTTTATCAGCTCTTCCTTCCATCATTACACTCACTGGATCACCAGGTAAAACATTAACTAAAAAAAATGTCACAAATGTAACACCCATTAGCACAATAATAGTTTGAAAAACTCTTTTTAAAATATATTTTTTCAAATTCCTCACCTCTTAGAAAAAGAACTATCATATAGATAGCTCTTTTCTAAATTTTAATATATTCTTATTTTTCTTTAATCTCTGCATCATAGAATCTAAAATATGAATTTTTCATCAAATGCTCTCCACTAACTCTATCTGATACAAGGTAGTAACTTTCTGGATAATAAAGTGGTGCAACTATAAAGTCTTCATTTTGAACCTTATTGCCCATTTCAGTATATATTTTATATCTCTTAGCATCATCAAGAGTTTTTCTAGCTTCTTCATACATACCGTCGAATTCTTTATTAAAATAATTTGTTGAATATGTTTGAGAATCATCTCCATATACTAATCTAAAATATGCATCTGGATCTCCAGAAGACCAAATTAGTAAAGGTATTTGAACTTTTCCAGCGCTTCTCATATCAACATATGAGGCATGATCTATTCTATTAATATTTAAAGTAATATTTGCTTTTAAAAGTTGTTGTTGTACAACTTCAACAACTGGTACAAGAGTTACAGCTTCTGAAATAACAGCATTTAATTCTATTCCATTTGGATATCCAGCTTCTTCTAAAAGCTTTTTAGCTTTTTCGGTGTTATATTCAAGTTTAGCCGCAGATTTATCATAACCTTCCATTCCAGCTGGTATAAATCCATTAGGTATTACAGCATGTCCCCTTAAGAAGTCATTTACTAAACTCTCTCTATCTATAGCAAGATTCACAGCTTCTCTTACTTTTACATTATCAAGTGGAGCCATATCCTTATTCAATCCAAAGGTAACAATTCCAAGTGTTTGAGTAGAACGTACATTGTCTTTGAATTTTTCATTTCCTGAATATTCATCAACTTTGTCACTCTTAAGTCCAACTATATCTATATTTCCTTTTTCAAACTCAAGTAAACTTGTGCTTTCATCCATATTTAAGAACTCAATACCAGCAAGCTTCTTTTTACCATCAAAGTAATCATCGAACTTCTCAAGGACTACTTTGCTTTTAGCGTTAAACTCTTTAAGCTTATATGGACCAGCACCAACAAATTTTGTAGTACCCCACTCACTTCCTGCTTCTTCATAAGCCTTTTTAGGATATATGCATAATGAACTATTAGCTAATACCTTGTTAAAGGAAGAGTTTACTTCTTCTATTTCAATATCAAAAGAATACTTGTCTAATATTTTCAATCCTGAAAGCTCTTTTGCGTTACCATCTAACATATCTTTTGCACCAACAATCATATCTGCAACTGATGCATTAATATTTTTTGTTGTTGGATCAAAGATTTTATTAAATGTAAATTCTACATCCTCTGTTGTTAACTCTGATCCATCATGGAATTTTATACCTTCTTTTAATTGACAGTGATATGTTTTTCCATCATCAGATACCTTTGGCATACTTTTTAATAAAGCTGGCTCAACTACTAAAGTATCACTATTAAGCCTAAGTAAGCTTTCTTGGATATGTGCTGATATCTCTAATACATTTCTGTAATTCGTAAGGTGAGTATCTAAATTACCAACTGGTTCTAAATTACCACCATATTTAAGTACCTTATTTTGTTTGTTTTCTGCAGCTACCCCATTGCTATCAGAATTACCCTCTGTTTTGCTAGAACCACATCCAGCTAACGAAAACACCATAGTAGCAGCAATTACACATGTAATTACTTTTCTTAATCTCTTTCTCATCCTTAATCTCCTTAATTGAACTTTTTTATATTACTTATATGAACATTGCTTCTTTCATAGATTAAACCTACGTAAAAGAAGGTCGCAACGAACAAGACAACTAAAAATGTAAGTATTTTAATATTAAGTTGACAAAATCAATTTTAAATATAGCTCTATAATTTATTTTATAATTTTTGTAAATATTATGTATTTCACTTTGATACTGTAAAGTATTCGTGTGAATTTGATATGTTTCTTTAAAAAGCTTTTTATGAAATAAAATTCAACTACATTTTTCCCCATATGTTCAACGATTCTAATCATAGTATATTATGTATATTTTTTCTACAACTATATTAATCTTCTATAGATTAGGTTTTATTTATAAGCTTTAACTATACATTTCATTATTTGTATCTATTATTAAAATAATTACTTAAATTGTACCTCTATATAATTTCCTTTTGAAATAAAAAAAGTTCAAGAAAGTTATAATAAAATAACTCTCTTGAACTTTATATTTTAATTATTTAGCTACCTTTTCCTGAACATTTCCTGCAAATAAGAATTTCATGTACTTATAGAAAACATATGCAACTATTAAAACTGCTACAATTGTTTCAAAGTAAACAACATACTTTAATAAAACAATCTCTGTTCCCTTTTTAATTAAGAAACCATTAGTTTGCTTTATAGCAATTGCACTTATTACTAAAGGGAAGGTAAAAGCTGAATAGCTTGGATAAAACTTTAATTTTAATAACTTAGGTAAAATTACTAATGAACCTAAATACATTATCAATGATAAAACAGCTAAAATTCCCACTATAGTCATATTCTTTTCTGGGAAGCTTGCTAAGTATCCAGCTAGACAAAGACTAGCAGGAGCTGCAAATATTATTAAAATCGGTTTTAGTGGTTCTTGTATCTTTTTTATTACGAAAACTTTATAAATTACTATAGGTAATAAAATAGCATAACTTACTAAACCAAACCAAAATAATCCTTGTCCTACTTTTGCTAAGTTATATGCTGGTGCAGTTATGCTTCCAACTACTATTCCAACATAAACTATGAAATAACTAGGAAGAACTTTATTCACATCAAATTTCAATATAAACTTTAATGTAAAATAAACTATAAGTATTATATGTAATACTAGTCCAATAACCCATATAGACAAAGCTACAGAACTTGAAAGCTTGTTTATGTATGTAGATAATATCATTATACCCATTGTAAAGGTAGGTGCTATGCTTGCCATTACAGGATTCTTTAAATTTTCTAGTACATCCTTGAAATCAATTATAAGCTTACCTAATATAAATATTAATATTATGGATGCTAATATTCCAAAAATATTTCTATATACTTCTCCATAAGACAAAACTAGATTCCCCGTTGCAGCTAAAGCCAACATTAATCCAGCCATAGGTATTGGAACCTTCTTAAACACTTTATTCATAATAGCCACCCTTAAACATCTAAATTAGTTATTCCAAGTTCTCTTACTATAATTTCAGCTGCCTTTCTAGCCATTTCTCCTGTGAATGAAATACATTGAGCTTTATGCTCTCCTGATCCCATATCCATTCCATGAGTTAATACCTTACAGCATAAAACCTTATGATTTTCTTTAAAACTTGCTTGTAATTCATTTGCTAACTCTAATGTTTTATTAACCTTTGGATCTCCCCCTTTGCTTCTTCCAAAGAAATAACCTAAGCATAAAATAGCTCCTGAAACTGCCCCACAAACACATTTAGATCTACCTATGCCTACTGGAAATCCAGATGCCATAGCTATCATTTCTTCAGGCATGTCCAATTCAAAATTACTTCTAATAGAGCTTACTATTGCTTCTGAACAGAAAAAATCTCCTTTTCTAAATAATTCTTCTGCATCACTTTGAATCTTTTTAATACTTACTTCCTTAACCATTTCTTAGCCCTCCTAAAATCCATATTCTTTTGAGAATATTATAATGTAATTATATAAGATTCTATTTTTTTCAGTCCAATAGATTATATCTATACATTTTTGTCTATTTATTTGTTTTTACAATGCATTCTTATTATATTATTTATATTTTAATCATAGGTTTTACATTTAAAGTAATTTAATTTATATTAAGTTAAATTTCTAATGAATTTTTATACTTAATTATAAATTATTATTACTAACTCTTTAAATTTAGTTCTCTTAAAATATCAAAACTATAATACAGATTGTATAATATACTTTAATGGTCGTATTAGCTATAATTCTTAGAAAACAAATAAAGGTAGCACCATTTAGTAGTACTACCTTCATTTTATATAATATTTAGATATTGTATCTTTTGTTTACTAATAGACCAATAACAAGTTAATTAAGCCTAACTTATTTTTATTGTTTATTTATATAAATAATTCAACTGGGTCACATTCAAGTAAAGCTACTTAAACTAATTTTACTAGTAAATTTTAGCTATTTTAATAATTCTTTAGTATGATTTTCAACCATTTCTGGTGTTACATCTTTTCTTCTAGCTACTCCAGTTTCTATTGCTGCCCTTGCAACATATAATGCAACCTTTGGTGCTATTCTTAAGTCGAAAGCATTAGGTATTACATACTCTGGATTTAATTCATCTTCACTTACAAGATCTGCTATAGCTCTAGCTGCTGCTATTTTCATTTCCTCGTTAATCTCACTTGCTCTAACATCTAAAGCAGCTCTAAATATTCCTGGGAATGCAAGAACATTGTTAACTTGGTTTGGAAAATCTGATCTACCAGTACATACAACCTTAGCTCCAGCTTCTACAGCTAAGTTTGGAAGTATTTCTGGATTAGGATTTGCCATAGCCATAATTATAGCATCTTTATTCATAGATTTTACCATCTCTTGAGTTACACAATTAGCTACAGATACTCCTAAAAATATATCTGCCCCTTTTAATACTTCTGCAAGATTACCTTGTTCTTTATTAGGGTTTGTAATCTCAGCTACTTCATCTTTAAATTTATTCATTCCAACTGGTCTACCTGTGTATATTGCACCCTTAGTATCACACATGATTATGTTTTTAGTTCCCATGCTTAATAGTAATTTAGTAATTGCAATACCTGCTGCACCAGCACCATTAACAACAACTTTTAAATCTTCAAAGTTTTTCTTAGTTAACTTTAAAGCATTTATTATACAAGCTGCTGAAACAACTGCTGTACCATGTTGGTCGTCGTGGAAAATTGGTATATTACAAATTTCTTTTAATCTTGATTCTATTTCAAAACACTCTGGTGCTTTTATATCCTCTAAATTAATTCCGCCAAAAGTAGGCTCCATAAGCTTTACAGTCTCAACAATTTTATCAACGTCTTTTGTGTCTAAACATATTGGGAAAGCATCTACACCACCAAAAGCTTTAAATAATACAGCTTTTCCCTCCATAACTGGAAGACCTGCACCTGCCCCTATATCACCAAGACCTAATACTGCTGTACCGTTAGTTACAACAGCTATCCAATTTCCTCTTGATGTATAATCATAGATAGTATCAAAGTTCTTGTTTATTTCTAAACATGGCTCTGCAACTCCTGGAGTATAAGCCATTGTTAAATCATCCTTAGTTTTTACCGGAACTTTACATCTAAGTGCTATTTTTCCCTCATTGTCTTTATGGAATTTTAGTGCTCTTTCTCTTAAATCGCTCATGGTAATCCTCCTCTAATTATCCCTTAAAATTATTCTTATAATATACCTGGCTCAGTCATTGCTACAGCATCTAATATTTCATCAAGAGCTGCTTCTTCTAAAATACCTTCTTGTAGAATTAAACTTCTAACTGATTCTCCAGTTTTTAGTGCAGTTTTTGCAACACTTGCTGCTTTTTTATATCCTACATGAGGACAAAGTGGAGTAATTATTCCTACACTATTTTCAACTAAGTCTTTACATTTTTCTTTATTAGCAGTTATTCCAGAGATACAATTTTCTATAAATGTATCTACTCCTCTAGTTAAAGTCTCTATAGATTGGAATAAATTATAGAATACAACTGGCTCAAATGCATTTAATTCTAACTGTCCAGCTTCTGCTGCCATTGTTATTGTCATATCATTTCCAATTATATTGAATGCAACTTGGCTAACTACTTCTGGTATAACTGGATTAACCTTACCTGGCATTATAGAAGAACCATTTTGTTTTGATGGAAGATTTATTTCTCCAAAACCAGTTCTTGGACCAGATGACATTAATCTTAAATCATTTGATATTTTTGATAAATTAACTGCACATGTCTTAATAATACCTGATACAACTACAAAAGGATCTAAGCTTTGAGTAGATGCAATTAAATCCTCAGCTTGTTCTAAGTTTATGCCTGATATTTCTGAAAGTACTGGAGCTATTCTTGTTAAATACTTTTTATCAGCATTTATACCAGTTCCTATTGCTGTACCACCCATATTAATAACTGTTAGTTCTTCTTTAACCTTTTCTAATCTTGTTATATCTTTATTTATAATTGTGCTATATGCATTAAACTCTTGTCCTAATCTAATTGGAACAGCATCTTGCATTTGAGTTCTTCCCATTTTTATAACATCATCAAACTCTACTGCTTTTTCTTTTAATGCTGTATGAAGTCTTTTTAGTTCATCAATAGCTTTTAAAAGAAGTTTGTATGCTGTAAGCTTTCCTGCTGTAGGAATAACATCATTAGTAGATTGTCCATAATTTACGTGATCATTAGGATGAACTATACTATAGTCACCTTTTTCCCCACCTAAAATTTCTATAGCTCTATTAGCTATTACTTCATTAGCATTCATATTCATAGATGTACCTGCTCCACCTTGGATAGGGTCTACTATAAATTCTTCATGTAATTTTCCATCTATTATTTCATCACAAGCTTTAATTATAGCTTCTTCAATGTTTTTTTCTATAAGACCAACTTCATGGTTAGTTATAACAGAGGCCTTCTTAACCTGTGCAAGACTCTTTATAAACTCTTCATGTAGATTGTAACCTGTTATCCTAAAGTTCTCTGCACCTCTTAATGATTGAACACCATAATACGCATTCTTTGGAACTTGTTTTTCACCTATTGAATCATACTCTATTCTAAAATCCATTTTCTTGCCTCCATAAATCTTAAAATTTTATTTCATGAATTATTTTTAAAATATTAATTTTCCAAACTTTCTTAATGATTCGTAACTTTCACTCGTATATTAGCATGATTGTAGCTTACTGTCTAAGTCCATTATGAGGGAAAAAATCCGTTTAATTTTAGATTTGCATTGAATTTATTCAGTTTTTGAAGTTTTTCTTTCATTTATGCAATTTTTAATTCTTTAGTTAGTAAATTGAACGATTTACTTGCAATAAAAAGTTTTTTTATCTTTTTTTACCTTATTTCCCTTCAAATAAAACTTATTTTTCAATAATTCTGCACGCTTTATAAAGATTTTTAATTCTAATTACTAATATTCCTTATTAAAGATTCAAAGCTTATAATCCATATCATTTTATTTTACTCATATTCTGAATAAATAATATCATATTTCTATTATCTATACTTTCTCTTAAAGCTTTATGAATAGATTTGACACTAAGTATGCTTTGTATTAGTATATATAATACAAAGCATACTTAATATTATGGAGGATTTTATAGAATGATTTTAAATCTAAATATGGCAAGTGATACGCCTATATATGTTCAATTACGTAATGAAATTGTACTTGGAATTGGTAATGGCAAATTAAAAATTGGTGAAAACTTACCTACGGTCCGTCAATTAGCAGAGGATATAGGGGTTAATACTATGACAGTATCCAAAACTTATACAATACTCAAAAATGAAGGTTTTATAGAAATAGACCGCAGACATGGAGCAAAGATTAATCCTAAACTTGATTCTTCCATGGAATTTAAAGAAAAACTTGAAGATGAATTAATGCTTTTAATTGCTGAGTCAGGTATTAAAGGAATTAATAAAAAAGATTTTTTATCTATGTGTAATGATATTTTTGATAATATGAATGGCTTAAAATCAACTAAAATGGAGGGATAACTCATGTTTATAGCTATATTATATTTAGCCTTAATTATTTGTCTTATATCTTCCTTTGTGGAACTTAAAAGCATAATAAAGCCGAATAAAAATATAATCTTAGGGGTTACCTTACCCTATGAATATTTAAATAATGAAGAAGTATTATATATAGTAAATAACTATAAAAAAGCTACTTTTAAATTTTATGCACTATATTTATCTTCTACTCTACCAATATTTATATTGCAAGATTATGCCTCTTTAGTGATCATATTTTTCTTTATATGGATTGGAATATTTCTTTACGCAAATGACAGATTATATTTAAAATATTTCAGAACATTATTGAAATTAAAAAAGGATAGAAATTGGTTTGTAGGTGGAAAACATGCACTTTCTATAGATACTGAGGTCTGTAGAATAAAAAATAAACTTTCTTTTTCTAAGCTTTGGTTTATTCCTTCTATAGTTATTTCCATGATTCCTATTATTACTTTTATAGTTAAGATTAATATTTTTATTAATATGCCTTTTTTAGTTTCCTTAATTCCTATAGCTTCTACTCTTGCTTTTATATATCTTTATAATTGTTTTACTAAACAAAGAGCTGAGAGTCCTAGTGAAAATAGTGAAATAAACTTAGCTTATGCAATGATTCATCAAAAATCCTGGTCATTACTTTGGATACTCAGCGCATTTGTTACCAGTATATCGACCTTAGTTTTATATTATAATATTTTTTCAAATAACCCTAACATGTTTCTTATAATTGTACCTATAACAACCTCTATAACTATATGTGCTGGTATACTATTTACTTATACTAAAGTTAGAAATGAACAAAGTTCTTTACTTGCAACTACTAAGGATTTGATTTATACAGATAATGATGAGTTTTGGGAGAAAGGCTATTATTCTAATCCCTACGACCCTAGATTGATGGTAGAAAATCGTGTAGGTTATGGATTATGCTATAATCTTGCAACTACTAAGGGGAAAATTATAAATTATAGCTTTTATGTAATTTTATTTGTAGTATTTATAGGTTTCTCTATATTCTTTCTTAGACTAGATTTTACTAAGTTTTATTTGTCAATTGATGGCATTCATGCTAGTATTGATGCTCCTATGTATAATTATAGTTTTGATGTAAATGAAATCGAGGATATTAAGTTATTAAATGAACTTCCTCCTAAAGGAATCAAAACAAATGGAGTAGGAACCAATTTATATAGTTTAGGTAATTACAAATTAGATGGTTACGGTAATTGTAAAGTATTTATTTACAGAAAAAGCCCTCCATTCATATGCATTAAGTTAAAAGATACTTATGTATTTTTAAATGGATTTACGCCTGAAGAAACTAATAACTATTACGAAACCTTATTAAAATTGACTAAATAAACTTAAAACTTTTTAAGTATTTCTTAGTACTTCTAGTATATATTCTATTTAATTTCCCATTTATTAAGTAGATTACGGAGGTAGTAATATGTGTATTATTCAAGCTGTTGTTAGGCATGAATCACCATGAGAACTAATTTCTTAATTAGATACGAAGTGAAAACTATTATAACTACTTATAATTGACTATGAAGATAGTTAAAGTTAATTTAATACAATATATTAATTCTAAAAATAATAATAGTTACTATAATTAAAAGCTTAATTATAGTAACTATTATCACTCTTCCGATAAAATTAAAAATATATTCTATTTTACTTTAGGCAACTTTATTGTGAATTCACTTCCCTTATTAATTTCACTTCTTAAAGAAATACTTCCATTATGTAGCTCTACTATCCTTTTAGTAATAGCTAAACCTAATCCGCTACCGCCATTAGTTTGTCTTGAACTGTCCCCTCTTACAAATTCTTTAAAGACACTTTCATTTAACTCTTTATTTATACCGATTCCATCATCCCTTATTATTATTACTGCTTTTTCTACATCTTCCTTCAACTCTATTATTAGAGTTGTACCCTTATCATTATACTTTAATGAATTTACCATTAAATTTATAACAGCTCTCTCTAGCTCCTTGAAGTCTATATTACAATATATCTCATTTTCAGGAATAATAAGTTCAAATTCAAACTCCGCTTCCTCAATTTCTCCATAATATAATGCAACAACTTCTCTTAAAAAGTTACCCATTTCCTCTATCTTAGGATATACCTTGTATTCAGAGCTTTCTAATTTTGTAAATACAAAGAGCTCGTTAATTAAATAGTTAAGTCTCAATGTCTTATTAAATATATATTGCAAATATCTTTTTTCTTCCTCATGACTTTCTACCTTTCCATCATATAAGGCTCGCGAATATCCCATAATAGATGTTATAGGTGTCTTTATGTCATGAGTTATATCTCTTATCATGTTCTTTTTACTTTCTTCAGCTACTTTCTTGGAGGCCTCTGCTTCTTCAAGCTTAGAAACCATGTAATTAAAACTTTCTCTTATTTTGTCAATCTCTTTATAGGTCTTAAAGCTTAACCTTATGGTATAGTCTCCATTTATCATAGTTTGAATACCATTCTCTATCTTTTTAAGAGGTGCTTCAACCTTTTTTATTGATTTACAAAATAATATACACATAGTAATTACCATAAATCCAATAGAAACAGTTAAAGAATATTTTATGGTTCCCCTAAAACTTTCACCTAAGGTCTTATCATCCAACCTTTTATTAAGTAAATATTCCCCATTAGGAACCTTTACTACATATACAAATGAATCATGCAAATACGCTCTACTATTATATTTCTTACCAAAACTATCATAGTTTTCGTACTCACTTATTACATTTAATACAGTATATTCTTCTATGTTATCCCTTTTTGATCCTATTATTTCAACAACTCTATTATCTTCTAAACGCTCAATCCATCCCCCGACCTCTAGTATTCCCTCTACATCTAATTTTTCAAAATCTTCTACTAGAAAGTTTTCTTCCATAAGTCGTATTTCTCTATCTGTCACCGATAAATTTGAAGCTAATCCTACTATGGAGATGCTAATAAAAATACCTATAGCTACAATAAATATAATTAATGAAAATGTATAATTAATAAAAAAAAGCCTAAGTAAACTCTTATTTCCTTTTGCTTTTTTCATCTTCAAATCTATATCCGATTCCTCTTATTGTTTTAATGTATTTAGGATTTTTATTATCATCTTCTATTTTATCTCTCAAATTACTTATATGAACCATTATTAAATTATCATCATATAAATATTCTTCATTCCAAACCTTTTCAAATAAGCTTTTCTTAGTTAAAACCTTATTTTTATTTTCCATAAAAGCTTCGAGTAGTTTGAACTCTTTAAACGTCAGCAATAACTCTTTTCCTCGTTTACTTATAGAGCCCCTTGATTTATCAAGTACTAAATCCCCTACTTCAATCTCTCTACTCTTTTCTTCATCTTCTAAAAAATAAATTCTTCTAAATAAAGCATTTACTCTTGCTAGAAGTTCTAATGGATCAAAAGGCTTAGTAATATAGTCATCAGCCCCTATGTTTAATCCTAATATCTTATCAATTCCCTCTATTTTAGCCGATACTATAATAATAGGTATATTAGAAATCATTCTTATCTCTTTTATTAAAGAATATCCATCTATACCAGGTATCATTATATCAACAATAGCCAAGTCTATACTTTTGTTTTTTATAATTTCTAAGGCATCTAAACCATTAAAAGCCTTTTCTATTGTATAACCTTTATCTCTTAGATATAAATCGATTAATTCAACAATTTCCTTTTCATCATCTACTATAAGTACATTCTTATTCACAGTTCATCTCCATAAATAATATTTTTTAATTTTATTTTACATACAAGCTTGCATAATACTATAATACCACCAATTTATATACCTTTAATACTAAATTTTTTCTTAATTTTCACATTAAAGTTTAACTTCTATATAACTTCACCATAATTTTTGTAAAAATATAGCTATTTCGAAAGTAATTCCAAATCTTTATTCTTTAATATATCTTCTTTAATATACTTAAGAGTAAATTTTTCTCCTTGCTCTGCTAACATATTAAGTAAAAACTCTAATAACCTTTTGCTATCTTCATGTAAAACATAATATTCCCTTTGTGCTTCATAATATTCTAATGCACTTCTATCTGTATAGGCTTCTTTTTGATAATTCATAGAAGCAGACATTCTATCTATAAACATTTCAACTACATAATTAGTTGGCATTTTCATTCCAACTAACCCATCTTTCATTTTTTCACCATAATCAATCCAATATTCAAAATGATGCTTATTTCTGCCCTTATGGTGCAACCAAGCCTTCGAATAACCTTCTACTTTCTTTTGCACACCATTTGGACTTACAGTTCCCTTATAATATTTAATTCCAGCAGAAAACTCTACCCATTTATATTTTGATAAGTCATGAAGAAGTCCTTGCTTGTATAACCCCACCTTAAAGCAATACTTCATAACTAACAACTTGTGATTAGTTATTGTTTTAAAATGATTAATCATATTCATTCTTCAATCCCCCTAAATTCTTTTGTTTTGACAACTCTAAATATTTTACTTTAAATAAACACCTATATATATTTTACTCCTGTTATATAATTTTATCCAAACCTATTGCTTAAAGAGCATAAATTAAAGACGTAAAATCTATAAAACTTATAAATTTTACGTCTTAATTAAAAATGTTTAGCCTTATTTATTCATCATACCCATTAACTATTACATCAAGTTTACCTGTTACAGGGTCCATAACTAAACCGTGAACTGATACCCCCTGTGGCATTAATGGATGATTTTTTATGACCTTAACACTATCTTTAATAGACTCTTCTACAGAATCAAATCCATGAAGCCACTTTTTAAGATCTATACCACTATTGTAAAGCATATCTAAGGACTCTTTAGAAATACCTCGTTCAATAGCCTTATTTAGTAATTGTTCTGTATCTAAATTACACATTCCACAGCCATGATGACCTATTACTAATATCTCATCAGCATCAAACTCATAAATAGCTACAATAATACTTCTAATTATACTACCAAAAGGATGTGTAACTGTAGCACCAGCATTTTTAACTATTTTTACATCTCCATTTTTGATATTTAATGCCTTAGGTAACAAATCTGTAAGCCTAGTATCCATACAAGATAAAACAAGCATTTTTTTCTTAGGATTTTTTGATGTAACATACTGCTCATACTCTTTATTATCCACAAATTTTTCATTAAAAGCTAATATTTCATCTAATTTTCTCATAGAATCCTCTCTTTAATTATAAATTCTTAATTTATATGATTAGAATTATCTTTTTAATATATAACTATATTCACCCTAAAATCTACTATTATTAATATTTAACTACTCAAATATTAATATATTTTCTTTTTTATAAATTTTATTTTAAAAACTTTATATGTTAACTGAAAAGATATTTATAATATTTAACTTTAATTTTTATTTAAGTAAATTCTCCTATAATTATACCTATATGAAGTTAGCCAAAACTTATATTGTTAAATTAGCTTATCATTTTTAAGCAAATTAAATAATGTAGGATTTAAGTTAAACTCCTCCATTAAAGACTTAACCTCAGATAATGCCTTACTTCTCTTCTCTTCAGATATATTAGCCTTAGATGCTCTAATCAATATATTCTTAGGAGAATGTGCAATATCTATAAACTCTAAGAGTTGAGTCTTATATCCTAGTACTTCTAATAAATTAGCCCTAACTGAATCTGTCATTAAAGCAGCTACTCTTTCTTGAATTATTCCGTACTTTGTCAAAATGGAGAAAGAATCAGTTTTAATTTGTTCATTAAACTCATGTTGACAACATGGAACAGAAAAAATCATTTTAGTATTCCACTTTATAGCATTATATAGTGCATAATCTGTAGCTATATCACAAGCATGCAGAGTTATGACCATGTCAACCTTATTGTTATATTTAAATCCGTTAATATCACCTAGTTCAAAATGTAAGTTCTCATAATTATAACTCTTAGCTATATCATTACACTTTTTAATTACATCTTCCTTAAGGTCTAATCCTATCATTTTAACCTTGATCTTTTTAATCTCTACAAAATAATAATATAATACAAAAGTTAAATATGATTTACCGCATCCAAAATCTAAAATAGTAAGTTCTTTAAAATCATTTTTCTTTACTTCATCATCAATAATCTCAACAAATCTATTTATTTGTTTGTATTTATCATACTTAGAATTGACTACTTTACCTTCCTTTGTAAAAACACCTAAGTCTATAAGAGGTTCAATTATCATCCCTTCTTGAAGTATATAGTTCTTTTGCTTATTATGTTCTTTGTTAGCTAACTTAGCATTATCACCTTTTTTCTTGCTCAAATGAATTTTACCTTTCTTAGATATCTTAAGATCAAAAGTAGTTTCCTTAGACCAAGCTGCAACTTGTTTATAGTTTTCACCTATGTACTCTTCTAGCCTTTCCTTAAGCATATTCACTTCTATATTTTCATGAAAAACTTGCTTATCAGTAAATCTCTCTATTTGATAGTACTGTTTTGATGACTTTTCTTTTAAAGTAAATTTTATTTTATTATATTCAATATCTTTATTCATTTTATTACTAATAACTACTTTTATAATCTCATCTTTTATAATTTCATCAATTGCCTTTATTAATTCTTCCATTTCAACACACCTTATAATTTATTTTCACTATCTTATGTACAATAATATTATTATATCTTAAATTAAATAATTTAAAAGACTTATGAATAAATTGCTCTTATAAAATATTTTTATTATATTTTATAAAAACTAACTTAATATAAAGTTCAATAAAAAAGTCCTTTATGACTTATTTTCATCATAAAGGACTTCTTATAACACTTGCTTTAAATTTCTTTATTCTTAATTTCTACAACAATTCTGTCTATTAACTCCTGTAATTTTAGGCTACCTTCTTCTCCATTCTTTCTGCTTCTTAATGAAATTTCATTATTAGATTGTTCTTTCTCTCCAACAACAATCATATATGGTACTCTTTCATTTCTAGCTTCTCTTATTTTATATCCTATTTTTTCATCTCTACCATCAATTTCTGATCTTATACCCTTAGATACTAATTGAGCCTTAACACTTTCTGCATAATCACTAAATTTCTCTGATATAGGTAATATTTTTACTTGAACTGGTGAAATCCATGTTGGGAATTTTCCAGCAAAGTGTTCAATTAATATTCCTATAAATCTTTCTATACTTCCAAAAATTACTCTATGAATAACTATTGGTCTATGCTTTTCACCATCACTACCTATATAGTCAAGTTCGAATCTTTGAGGTAATTGGAAATCTAATTGTATAGTTCCACACTGCCAAGTTCTGCCTATACTATCTTCAAGATGAAAATCTATCTTAGGGCCATAAAAAGCTCCATCTCCTTCATTTATCTTATAATCTAGATTTAATTCATCTAAGGCAGCTTTTAAAGAGTTTTCTGCTAATTCCCACTCTTCATCACTTCCCATAGAATCCTCTGGTCTTGTAGACAACTCTAAAGAGTATTTAAATCCAAAGCTTGAATACACCTTATCTATAAGGTCCACAACACCCTTTATTTCAGACTTTATTTGATCAGGAAGCATAAATATATGCGCATCATCTTGAGTGAAAGCTCGCACCCTCATAAGGCCATGTAAGGCACCTGAAAGTTCATGTCTATGAACTCTACCTAATTCTCCAACTCTCATTGGAAAATCTCTATATGAATGTGACTCGGATTTATAAACTAACATTCCTCCTGGACAGTTCATTGGCTTTAAAGCAAATTCTTCTTCATCAATAGTTGAAGTATACATATTTTCTTTATAATGATACCAATGTCCTGAAGTCTCCCATAACCTTTTATTAAGCATTATAGGAGTTTCTATTTCTACATATCCAGCCTTTTGATGTAACTCTCTCCAAAACTCTATTAAAGTATTTTTAAGAATTACACCCTTAGGTAAGAAAAATGGAAATCCTGGTCCTTCTTCAGTAAAAGTAAATAACTTCAGTTCCTTACCTAACTTTCTATGATCTCTTTTTTTAGCTTCTTCTAAATTATGAAGATGAGTCTCTAATAATGTTTTATTAGCAAACCCAACCCCATATATTCTTTGAAGCATTTTATTTTTATCATTACCTCTCCAATAAGCTCCAGCTACACCTGTTAACTTAAAGGCCTTTATATATTTAGTAGATGGGATATGAGGTCCCCTACATAAATCAATAAAATCTCCTTGCTTGTATAAAGATATTTTCACATCTTCAGGTAAGTCTTTTATAAGTTCTACCTTATAACTCTCACCCTTATCTTCCATAAGCTTTATTGCTTCTTCTCTTGATATATCTATTTTATCAAAGGATAAATTTTCTTGTATTATCTTATTCATTTCTTTCTCTATTTTTTGCAATTCTTCCACTGAAAAAGGTTTTTCTATATCAAAATCGTAATAAAATCCATTATCTATTGATGGACCTATAGCAAGTTTAACATCCTTATAAAGTCTTTTTACTGCTTGAGCCATTACATGAGAAGTAGAATGTCTGATAACTTCCATTGCTCTTTCATCATCTGATGTTAGTATATTAACCTCATCATTATCATTTAATTTATAGTCTAAACCCACTAATGTTCCATTTACTTCACCTACTATAGCTGATTTAGCTAAATTTCTGCTTATTGAATTTGCAAGTTCATAAATATTAGAACCTTCTTCAACCTTTTTAATTGATCCATCTTTAAGTCTTATATTAATCATCTTTCTACCTCCTTTTTTTATTTAAAAACAAAAAAACATCCATCCCAGTGTTGGGACGAATGCTGTTATCCGTGGTTCCACCCAAATTGAATTAAAATAATTCAATTCTTCTCAATTGTTTAACGACCTTCGCCGATGACATTTCACTAAACCTAGCTACTAAGTCATAGCTCCAGGGTAGTTGTTCTTATAGGCATATTTAAGAATGTTCTCAACTTGTAACATTCTCTCTCTGGAAACTGTACTCTATAATACTTTTCCCTCTCTTTGCTTTTATCTATATCTTTTATTATATATTTTGCTGCATAGTCCATATTTATACCTTAAAGAACTAGCAGTCTCCCTAATAAATGTACTAAAACATAATAAAAATTAGCTTTTATTATGAAATTTAGTAACTATAAATATTATTTAAAACTCTTCTTATACTTACCTTTTATTGAAATTAATACTATCACTTTTATGCTTAATTGTAAATAGATTTTACGTCATTGATTGTATATTTTATAATATTAGTTATCATATGATGTTTTTTAATACACTGATACTTAAAATTCAAGTGTATTTTAAACATATATTAGCATACTTTATTTTCAATCTTTACTTTTGATTTTATTATAATATAATTTTAAAATCCAATGTTATTTATGTAAACTGTTCATTCTTATAATACTTTTTATACTTTTTAAACTCTTTCTTGAAAAAACGGTTTAGATCTTATAGCATTACTTATTCTTTAAATCCTAAAAATAATATTACCTTATTAAAATAGTTATTTTAATCTTCATCAGAGGTGTGACTTTTTATATATGATTTTACTGATTCTGGAGAAATATCTAGTACAGTAGCAAACTCTTCATTTAATAATTTTTCTGCTGTTTGCATAATTTCCTCATCATTTTTACCTATTTTTTTCCCATTTGATTGTTTATCACATTTATTTGAATATATGCTTTTTACTAAAGTCATTAAATTATCACATTCACCACTTTTTAGCATAGCCTTAAATTTCTCATTTCTAAGCTTATCATCATTTATCCATAAACATTCTGTATCATTCATGTTATTTATAGCCAAATCAACCTCTCCCTCTGAGAGTACTTTTCTAATAGGAATTTTTTTATTGTCTACAGGAATTTTTATTACAGTGTTTTTAGAATAAACAGGAGATAACACATAATATTCTTTTAAAACATCATCCATTAACTTCTCTTTTTTAATATCTATAACTTTACATACACCAGTCATTCCATACATTACATAATCATTAACTTCAAACATAAAATTACTCCTTTCTTTTAATTAAGTATATTTGCAAAAAAACAAAAGCAGCCTTAACAACTGGATTTACGTTATTAAAACTACTCGCTGTATCTCTATTGTAACACATAAAAATTTTCTAATGTAAGTAAATCCTAAAATAATTTACCTATTTATGAAGATTTGCTTACTATTCAAGGGTTTTATTAACTAATATTCAACTTTATTACTATAATCAACTTATCTTTTAATCAATCCTTAATCATATGCAGAACTAAGATTCATATTTGAAAGCTATGCCTTAGTTTAGATTAAAACTATATAACTATAATAATTTCCACCCATAAATTTAGTGCATTACTTACAAACTACTAATAGAATTTTTATATAATTACATTAGATTTATATCTATAATGATTATGTTTATACTATTACATTATTATTTAACCACTCAGCAACACCATTATCATTATTACTTCCTATAATGCTTGTAGAAATTGATTTCAATTCATATACAGCATTATCTACAGCATAACACTCATCTGAAATTTCAAACATAGAAAGATCATTTCTTCCATCTCCAAAAGAAATAACTTTATTACATTTTAATAGTTCTTTTAGTTGCAAAATTGCTGTTGCTTTATTTACATTTACAGGCATTATTTCAAGCCAATATTCTCCAGTGTTTCTATCTCTTTGATACACACAAGAATATTTTTCTTTTAAATATTCAAAAATAGGCATTAATTTCTGATCTTTATCAATACAAACAAAATAAAATATCTGTCCAATTCCTAACTCTTCTAAATTTTTTATAGGATTATCTCTATAGTCACCTTTTCTGCTATCTATAAATCCCTTCATACCTTTATTTAGCTTATTTACTGAATACGAAAACTTTTCCTCACCATTAATATGTGAATATACAATTGGAAATATTTCATTGGAGATAAGAATATTTAATACCTCAAGGCAATCTTTAGTATCAAAATAATTAGAGATTAGAATTTCACCTGACTTATTGTCAATAACAAAGGCTCCATTATAAATTATAATTGGAATATCTACAATTATTTTCTTTGTTATTTTAGATGATGTTGAATTAGAACGTGCCATTGCATAAGAAAAAATCATTCCTTTATTAACCAAATTATTTATTATACTAGCTGTATATAATGTTATCTCTTCACTGTCATTAATTAAGGTTCTATCTAAATCTTATACATATAATACCTTTTCTTCACTAATTTCCATGAACCTTCCCCCTATATTTTTCATGCAAAACAATTATAGTACATTTTTAAAAATAACTATTTCCAAGTCTTAATATGTATTTTTTTATACTTAATCCATATTATACCATGATATTTTCATAAAACTCATATCTTTTATCTAAGATTGAAATATTTTATTAATTCACGTATATGTTTTTATTATTTGAGTAGCAATTGTACTAGATTGTATATTGATTTACAATTATTATAGATATGTACTAAAATCATAGCAATTATCATAATAAATAAAAATCGGAGATGACTTTATGAATAATAAAATAGAGAAATTATGTGAAATTATAAAAACTAGTAATAATATAGTTTTCTTTGGCGGCGCAGGTTGTAGTTGTGAAAGTGGAATACCTGACTTTAGAAGTGCTAATGGATTATTTAATGAAAGATTAAATATTACATTTACACCAGAGCAACTAGTATCTCATAGTTTTTATATTAAATATCCTGAGGAATTTTTTAATTTCTATAAAGCAAAATTAATTTATTCTGAAGCTAAACCTAATGATACCCACATTGCTTTAGCTAAACTTGAAGAGTTAGGTAAATTAAAGACTGTTATTACTCAAAATATTGATGGACTTCATCAAGAAGCTGGTTCAAAAAAGGTTTTTGAACTTCATGGCTCTGTTCATAGAAATTATTGTACTAAATGTAATAATTTCTATGATGCTAATTTTATTTTAAACTCAAAAGGAGTACCTACATGTACTAAATGTTCTGGAACTATTAAACCTGATGTAATTCTTTATGAAGAAAGTTTAGATAATAATGTTATAACAGGAGCTGTTAAAGCTATAGCTCAAGCCGATACACTAATAATTGGAGGAACTTCCTTGGTAGTTTATCCTGCTGCTGGACTTATAGATTACTTTAGAGGAAAAAATCTTATACTCATAAATAAGAGTACAACTTCCGCTGATAATAAAGCTACTTTAATTATAAATGATAATATTGGAAAAGTATTTTCTGAGGTTATGAAGATATTTTAAATTTCAAATGAGCTGTATAACTAAGAATAAATTTAAAGTCATATTATAGTTATGATTGATTTATAATTATAATATGCTCAATATAAATTGATTAAGGTAACAGCTCATTTCTTAATACTCATCACACACAAAAGAAAACATATTAAAATTTCGCAATTAATTTTACCTTATCCTTACCAAGCTGAGTTGTTCCTCGTATTTTAAAGTGTTATAATAATTTTAATCTCATCTGAAAATTTTTCCAATAATGAAAGGAGTTTTTACAATGACAGCAGATATGTTACAGACTAAAAAAGAAGTAAAAGTTTTTTTATTAATCAACTTTGGAATTATTATTATATTAGGTTTATTACTATTTCTTTCTCGTAGTACTACTAACTACCCTAATACCCCTTCAAATTTTGCTTTAACTTTTATGTTAATTCCAGCCTTCGCAGCTATTATCGTACTTAAGTATATATGCAAAATAGAATTTACTAAAAATATAAATGACTTTTTTAAGATTTTTATATTTTCCACTTTATTACAGATTTCATTTTTAATTATAGGTACATTTTTTATAGAAGACTTAGATTCTATAGTTATTTCTATAACTCAAAGTATTACTTCCTTAGTTTTAATAATAAAGGTTTTTGAGTATAAGAACGACTTTGAAAGCCTTAATTTAAAATTTACTAAAAATATAAAAACATTATACTTTGATTTAGGTATATTTATAATTATATTTTTTCTTCCTCTTGTAATTGAATTGATTTTAAATAAACCAATAGCATTTTCACCAACAGCTATTTGGAAGGCACTACTATCTTCCATTTTAAATTTTTTCTTTGGCTTTATAATATTCTTTGGTGAAGAATTTGGCTGGAGATATTTTTTGCAACCAAGACTGCAAAAACTTTATGGTAAAAGACTTGGTGTAATAATTTTAGGAGCTATTTGGGGAATTTGGCATCTTCCTCTTTGTTTCACATTGTATAGTCCTAAAACGCCTATTTTATGTGTTATTGGACATATAATTTCTTGTATAGGACTTGCTATTTTTATGGGCTATGCATATATGAATACCTGTAATATGTGGGTACCTATATTGATTCACTTATTAAATAATTGTCTTATAATTATGTTTAATAATGGCAGTATTGAATCAGTTCTTACCTCAAAAGATATTATAAGCTTAATTATTTTCAGCATAATTGTATATACTCCTTTTTTATTTACTAAGGTGTATAAAAAAGATTTACCTGAAAGTTAATATTTCTAAAAAACTTAGATATAAAGTATGCTCTAACTTACTTTTATATCTAAGTTTTTATTTTTTATAATAAAAGTATTTCTTAAATTCTATACTAATTATTATATATTGATATTTAAAAATAAGATTTCTAAGCTTATTTTTTTAGCTAATACTTATTTTTTAGCTACTATGGGTAGATAAATATTTCTTATCAAAGCATCTTGATTAAAAATATTAAAAAATGTATGTTCTACTATATAAGTTTTCTCCTCAAACTCATAATCACCTTTATAACTTTCCCTAAATTCAGTAATTATCTTCGGAATTTTTTCTAGTGGCTCTAATGTTGTAAGCATAAGTGCTACGGGTAATTTATGTATACATATATCCTTCTCTACATTCTGTACATTCTTACATAAGCTTCCTACAATCATATGAGTTGTATCCTCTCTATTACTTAAAATCCAACTGTTATCTATAATTTTCAACTTAATAATATGTGATAAGGATAAATTGGATACTACATCCGGAACCATTTTTTCTATATCATAATTCTGATAATCAAATTGAGCTACCTTAAATTTAAAAGTTATATCTTCTAAAATTCTTACCTTATGTGAAAGATTTTTATAATCATCTACGGTGTTCTTTAAGTAACATAAAATTTCTTTAATATTATTCCAATAATTAATTTTATTAATAGCTTCATTAATTTGAGCATCTAAAAAATTTCCATACTCATTAATATCTCTACATTCTATAAACTTTGGAATTTCAATAATTGGTATATCTATAGATCTTAAAAACAAAATCACACTTAAAATTTCTAAATCTGCAATAGAGTAATATTTATACTTGTTTTTTTTATTTTCGTAAGGCTTTATTAGGCTACACTCCTCGTAATGTCTTAATGTGTCCTTGGTAATTCCAAATACTTTACAAACCTGTCCTCTTGTATATCTTGGAGTAAAAAAATATTTTTCTCTATCTAAAGTCACAATTCATTTCTCCTTTTAATTTTAAAATTCCCTTGACAATGGTGTTACACCATACTTTATATTATACTACACTACACAATAAATTATTAGGAGGATATATATGACTAAAGAAAATAAAAAATCAACACTAATGAAAGATGGTCCAATAAAAAAAACCTTATTAACACTAGCTATACCATCTATGATAGGAATGATAGCCTCTGCACTTTATAATCTTGTAGATACTATATTTGTAGGGTTGTTACATGATACAAATTCTATGGCTGCAGTTTCAGTTTCTTTTCCATTTTTTGTAGTATTGATGGCCCTAGGTCTATTAATTGGAGTAGGTGCTGCATCTTGTGTAGGAAAATTTCTAGGTGCACAAAAATATGAATCAGCTAATCGTGCAGGTGGATTGTCTATTTTATTATGTATTATATTTTCAATATTTATTATGATTATTGGATTTACATTTATGGATAGTATTATGAAATTAATGGGAGCTTCTGATACAGTGCTTCCCTTTGCTAAATCCTATTCAACCTGGCTATTAATTGGAGCTATCTTTACAATCTCCAACTTAGTTCTAAATAATCTACTTAGAACAGAAGGTGCCTCAAAAATGTCCATGTATACAATTATAATAGGGGCTATTGCTAATATAATTCTTGATCCTGTTTTTATGTGGGGATTAAATATGGGACTTAAAGGTGCAGCCATTGCAACAGCCATTAGTCAAGCTATCTCTACTGTGCTTATGACTATGTTCTATCTCCGTAAAAAATCTGAAGTTCAAATTAATTTCACTACTATTTTCAAACGAACTTCTGAAGATAAGGAAATATTAAAACAGATTTTTTCAGTTGGTATACCAGTTTTTATAGCACAATTTTTATCTGCTATATCCTTTACTATACTAAATTCTGCAGCCTCTGTTTTTGGTGTAGCTGCTCTTGCTGCTATGGGTATTGTTAATAAAATTTATACTATTTTTACTCAAATGATAGGCGGATATACAAATGCTTTTTTACCTTTTGCTTCGTTTAACGTTGGTGCTAAAAAATATGATAGGGTAAGAAAATCATTATGCTTTTCACTTATTGTTACATTTAGTTACAGTATAATATCTATTATTATTATAAATATTATTCCTGAATTCTTCATTAAACTTTTTAGCAATGATCCTGAGGTTATAAAACTTGGTGTGAATTGTCTTAAGATGCAGACTTACTTATTAGTTGGATTTGCCTTTATATCCATTATTACAGCTGTATTTCAAGCCATGGGTGATACTAAAAAAACTACCTTTTTATCTCTAGGTCGTCAAGGAATACTTCTTATTCCATTAACTTTTATACTTCCTAAGATTTTTAATAATGGTATCCCTAGCATTCTTGAAAAATTAGGCTCTTATCCTATGGAATCTGGTTTATATGGAGTTATGCTAGCTCAACCTATTGCTGATTTAATTACTGTATTTGTATGTATAGTCTTTTGTATAAATACCTTGAAGACTCTTAATCACTTATCTAAATCTGAAGTAAAATTATAAAATTTATTATAAAAAACCATGTATACAAGCTTACTTTTCAATAAATCGTAAGTCTTTAAATTAATACATGGTTTTTTACTTTAAAGTTACTTAAATTCTTATGTTACTACTTCTCTGTAACTGCAACAGCTTCAACTTTCTTTTTCCACTTACCTTTAAGATAAAACATAACAGATAAAATAGTTGCAATAGTCCAGCCTATTGGCTATGCACAAATTTATATTTTTCACCATTTCAACCAAGAACCGTATACGGTATAAAAATAATCGTAAACAGGCAATTTTTCGCCCGTTTTTTCTTGCCAGTTCTTCTGTATTCCCTTATAATAGAAAAAAAGGAGCGTGACGCCATGTCGAAACATATATTTACTGAACAAGAGATCATTGAGAAAACGAGGACCGTTTTACATGGCTTTTACAGCAGAGATATTTCTACTGTAGTAGATTTTATGGACGAACACTGTGTCTGGATTGGGACATATGATTCCCAATATACCTATGGTAAGGAAGCCTTTATCAGAGAAACACAATCCGAAAGCAAAGAACTGCCTGTGCAAATCTTGCAGGAAGAGTATGCTCTCATTTTCCGTGAGAAGAAATACACTGCTGTCTATGGTCGTTATACCGTGGCAGGAGAGCAGGCGGACGGTATTGTGCTTCTTGCAAAGGTGCGTCTTACTTTTGTATGGAAACAGGTAGAGGACAGTCTGCTTGCGGTTCATATTCATTGTTCCGATTCCAGGGATGTTCCTTTACAATACGAAAGCTTCAAGATAGAAGAACTCTCTGAAAATTTAGGATGGTTTGAATATCTACGCCAGATTGACACACAGAATCATCATGCAGAACGAATTTTGTTAAAAGACATCAGAGGACTCATCCATACACTTCTTCCTATAGAAATATTATATGCCGTATCAAATGATAAGGAAAGTACTATCTATACTGGTAGCGGAAGTTTTATTACAAAATACTCCTTGAGGGAATTAGAAGAACGTTGTCCGTTTTTACTGCGTATCCATAGAAGCTACTTAGTTCATGCAACGTATGTGGCAGGTATTCAGAGGTACACTTTGACCTTGCATAACGGCACAATTATTCCTATCAGCAAAGAACGTTATATGTCAGTCAAAAGAATACTGTCAGAAAATTAAAGGAAGCCGCAAGTACAGGCATTAATGCCGTACTTCCGGCTTTTCTTATCCTACAATATTCCAGTTATTCTCCTTGTGAAGAATCAGCTCATACTGCGATACAAAACTATTCAATTTTTCATGTATCCAATACTGATGTGCTGTATCTATAAGGTGGAATATTTTAAGACAACTTCGTATCACAGCCTTTTCTATCGTAGTATTTTCTGTGGTAAAATGTAGTTCTTATCCCATTAAAAGCGTCGATAGATACAATGTTTATGCTGATAATCAAATTGTATAGTAGTTTTTCGTATGAAAATCATGTATTATTTAAATGCTTACTTTAAAATAAATTATAAGCATATAAATTACTACATGGTTTTTAAATTTAAAGCTAATTAAATTCTGATATTACTATTATTCAATGGCTACTACATTCTCAACTTTATTTTTCCACTTACCTTTAAGATAAAACATAACTGATAAAATAGTTGCAATTGTCCATCCTATTGGCCATGCACACCATATCCCAACAGAACCAAATTGTCCTGATAATAATTTAGCTAAAACAACTCTTAAAACTAAATCTGTAAAGGTTGCAAACATAAATAACTTCATTGCTCCAGCACCTCTTAATACACCATCTGCAATTAATTTTGTAGAAGCTATAATATAAAATGGCGCTACAATCCTCAAAAACTTAATTCCTGTATCTACTGCTTCTCCAGTGCTTTGATTCATGAATATATGTATCATGCTCTTTCCAAATACAAAGTATAGTATTATTATAGGTATGGAAAGTACATAAACCATGATAAGTCCACCTCTAAATCCTTGCTTTACACGCTCCATTTTATTAGCGCCTATATTTTGAGCCACAAAGTTAGACATACCGTTACCTAAGGTAGAGAAAGACGTAATAACAAGATTATTTAACTTTATAGCTGCTGAATACCCAGCTATAACCCCTGCCCCATAGCCATTAATAATTCCTTGTATAATTATATTTCCTATTGAAATAAAACTTTGTTGCAAAATGCTAGGAATTGCAATAGCAGAAATTCTTTTTAATAATCTTAACGAAAAAATTTCACCTTTCTTTTCCGTTTCTATCTTTGATAACCTCTTAAAAATCGTATTAACTGCGCAAACACAACTTATTCCTTGACATAAAAATGTAGCCCATGCAACACCTGAAACACCCATATTAAACGCTTTAACAAATAAAATATCTACAAAAATATTAGCTGTAGAAGATATAGCAAGAAATATAAAAGGTGTCTTAGAATCCCCCATGGCAGAAAAAATTCCTGTTGCTATATTATAAAAAAATAAAAATATAAGACCTCCAGTATATATGTTTAAATACAACATAGAGTCACTAAAAATTTCACTTGGAGTATTTATTACTCTCAGTAAAAAAGGGCATAACAAAAATCCAAGTATAGTTAATATTAAACATAAAACTCCACTTGAAATAAAAGTAGTATTTACTGCAGTTTTTAAATCTGTTAATCTTTTAGCGCCAAATAATTGAGATACGACAACAGAGCATCCTATATTACACCCAAAAGCAAAGGCTATGTAAATTAATGTTATTTCATAAGAGTTTCCTACAGCAGCTAAAGCATTTTCCCCAATAAATTTACCTGCTACAAGACTATCCGCAATATTGTATAGTTGCTGAAACAAAATACTTCCTAAGAGCGGAATAGAAAATTTCCATAAAACAACCTCTGGTTTTCCAACCGTTAGATCCTTATTCATTGATAATTTCCCCCCATAAATATAAATAAACTCATGTACACTATAAGTATAAAACTTATTGCAACTATTGTAAAATATTAATATAAACAATATAAATTATGAAATAATGTAATTATATATAATTAGGGTGATATTTTTATTATGCTAACTGTAAATTACTTTTATATAAGTATCATACATACTCAAACATTATAAAATATCCATTACTTCAGAAAGGCACTATAAGAATAAGTTTTTTTCTTAAATTAATGCTTGTACCACTCTAAAGCAATGGAATATACTAAGTTATTTTTATTTATTATTCCTTAATTAATCCAACTTGAAATAATGCATTTGACCATGAACCACAAGAACCTTTTAACCTTTGTCTAATTTCAACTGGAGCATCCTTTTTATTAGGAATTTTATTCTTTTTTTCTGATAATCTTTTTAAAAATAAAAGATCGTGTTTGGTTTGTTCATCTAACTTAAGTATTTTATAATAACAATCATATAACTGATTGCTATGAACTTTACTTTCTGCATTGACATCTTCCTTAAGATAGGTAGTAGAAAAAGGACTTATTCTCTTAACTGGCTCTAAGCCTATCTGATATAATGCATTTCTCCATGATCCACAGCGTTTTATTAACTTCTTTCTTAAATCAGATTCAACTTCACTATGCATCGGAACCCTACCTAATAATTTAACTTGTTCTTTAACTTGTCCTAAAAGAGCAATATACTCCTCTTCTAAGTCTTTAATTTTATAAACAGATTTATTTAAAATTACATCACTATCTATATTTGCAGCTGCAAGCACCTCTCCCCAAGTACGCACATATCTCTTCATACCCTTATGAACATTAGGCAAATCCTTAGGATGTGGCAATCTTCCTAATTCTACTGCCTTTTCTCTTACCTCCTTAAGAAACTCCTCTATCTCCTTCTGTTCAATTCTAAATCTCTCTAGAGTCTTACCACCATTTCCTGTAGAAGTAGGAAGTCCTGCAGCTCTAAGTGCATATGGCCACTTTTCAAATCTTAATTTTATATAATCCCTACAAACCCAAAATACCTCATTTTGTGAAGGAGAACGTCCAAAAGATTCTGCTTTTTCATATAAAAGTTTTAATAATTCTTCATCACTTAAACTATTATATATCTCTCTTCCACTCTTAGTTTCTAAAGAAAATGTCTTCCACTCTTCAGATTCCTTATCCCTATTATTTAAATTCTCTTCTAAACAATTAGCCGATAAACTTTTGATTCTTTCATATAATTCTTTAATTTCACTTTCAGAAAACTGTTTGTTTTTCATACTTCACACCTCTAATTTATAAAAGATAAAATGCCTACCCATAATGAATAAGCATTTTATTATTTTTTAAATAAGATTTTTAACCTTATTTACTTATTATAGTATAACTATTCATAGCATTTAAAGGAACTGTATTTAAATAAGTTTCTCCTGTCTTATTAAACTGTACTCCATAAGTAATTCCGTTATTACTTCCATCCCTAACACCTTGAACTTGAATTACTGCTTTATCAGGAACACTTATTTTTACAGCCTTATGTCTAATAGAAAATGGTGCTCCCTGCTCAACTCCATCTATAAATACCTGTACATAATCATTATCTTCCTTTTCTGCAAAATTCCAAATGGATATTTCTAGATTCCCAAATCCATTAGTAATCTCTACAGTTGCATCCTTAGGTTCAAGCTTCAATGATTCTTTACTCATTATATCTCCAACACTTACATTTTCTATAGCACCTGAAGATAAGTTTTCCTTTAAAACCTTGTTGTATTTAGTACTAGTTATGCTAGTTGATAGTAAAGCCAATATAATAATTGCTCCTATAATAGTTCTAAATCTTTTCATTGCAGGATTAATATATTCTTCTTTTATCTCTTTATCCTCAAGGTGTTTAAAGCTCTCTTCTTCTAAAGATGTATTTGCTTTATTTACTTCCATATTATCTGTATTTTGTTCATCCTTTAATTCAATCGTACTTACTTCCTCAAAATCAGTGGGCGTGTTTTCATTAAATCTTTTCATGTTACCCTCCCTAGCTAAGCTCCTCATTATAATTTTGTAATTTTTTAGTTTCTTCTAACATAGTTTGTGATAGTGGTTTTTTTCTGTAATAAATTGAAACTACTACTCTCCAAATTACTAACACTAATACAAATATAATTATGCCAAAAGTCTTTCTTCCTGGTGTCAATGTTATATAGCTCCAATTTAAAATCTCAGTCCCAAATCCTATAAATACAGACGCTATAATTAAATATTTAAGAGTTTCAAATAATGATGGAAAAATACTATATATTCTTCTTATAACTCTAAACCTTAAGGATACATACATAATTACCAACATTCCCATAATTAAGGATATATAATCTCCTGTAACTGTATAGCCTGTACCAATTATTTTGAATGCATCTGTCATAGTCATAATAGGGAAAAGTAAAGCCATAATTATCAATAAAGGCATAGCCAACACTGAATAAGCAACAGTTATCAAATTACCTATAATTTTAGATATAAATTTCATACTTAGCACCTCTACTACAGATTAACCTTAGATACATCACACTCTTCAATAGTAACAAGATGTTCCTTAGTTAAGTCATTAATTTTTTCAAGTCTTACAGCCTGATTTCTTACTGATTTTTCAAATAGATTTCTAACATATCTACCATTTCCAAAATCAGAAATTCCACAAGCTTCTTGGCATATATCTTTTACTTTCACTCTAGCTTCTTCAGTTAAAACATACCCCTTACTACTAAATAAGTTATCTGCTATAACTAATAAATCCTCAACTGAATAATCTTTAAATTCTATAATATTAGCAAATCTAGACTTCAACCCTGGATTAACCTCTAAAAACTTATCCATATCATTACTATATCCAGCTAATATTACTAATAAATTATCTCTATTATCATCCATACATTTTACTAAGGTATCTATAGCTTCTTTTCCAAATCCACTACCACTTTGTGAATCTTGAGATAAAGCATAAGCCTCGTCTATAAATAATATTCCACCAAGTGCGGACTCTATTTTTTCTTTAGTCTTTATAGCTGTTTGTCCAACATACCCAGCTACTAATCCACTTCTATCTGTTTCAATAAAATTTTTGTTACTAAGAACTCCTATGTTATATAAAACCTCTCCAACTATTCTTGCCATAGTTGTTTTACCCGTACCTGGATTTCCTTTAAAAATCATATGCAAAGTTTGTGACTCATCTACTGGAAGTCCTAATAGTTTTCTTTGAGCTCTTATGTTTAATTGTGCTTGAAGACTTCTTATAAATTCTTTAACTTCATTTAGCCCTACAACTTCATTTAGTTTTTCTTCTAAATCAAATTCATCTATAGATTTATCTACAGTTCCAAAGTCCTCTTCTTGTAATAATATAACTGAATTTTCATCAATACTATCCATATCTGCAATTCTTGATGATTGCTTTCTTATTGTTTTTTCAATTATATTTCTTACCATTCTTCCATTACCAGATTGTTGTCCACCATTTTGCTTTTCTCTTCTTATAGCTTCTTCTAATTCATCCTCAGAGTTTCCTGCTAATACAAAGCCTTTTCCCTTTATCATCAACTTCGCAATTTGAACTAATTCATCTATTTCATAATCCTTAAAATCTATACTTAAAGGGAACCTAGATTTTAATCCTGTATTTGTATTTAAAAATTCCTTCATCTCTTTATTATAACCAGCAATAATAACGACTATATCTTCTCTAAAGTCCTCTATAAGTTTAACTAAAGTATCTACAGCTTCTTTTCCTAATGGATCATTTTCAGAGGACATTAATGCATAAGCCTCATCTATAAATAAAACTCCACCTAAAGCTGACTGGAATACTTCGGTTACCTTTTTAGTTGTCTCACCAGCATATTGTCCTATTAGTCCACTTCTATCTACTTCAATTACTTCACCTGATTTTAAAACTCCCATATTTTTCATAAGGTTGGCTATAAGCCTTGCAACTGTAGTCTTCCCCGTACCAGGATTTCCTGTGAAAATCATATTAAGAGACTGTGAAGATTCTACACTTACACCAAGTTTTTTTCTTTTTTCCTTAGCTATTAACTGTTTCTCTATATTCCTTACAAAGCTCTTTACCTCTTCTAATCCTATTACCTTACTTAATTCATTCTCAAGGTCAAATTCTACTTTTTTATCTAAGCCAAAATCACTTATTGTAAGTTTATTTATCTCTTCTTTATCTATATTTCCTTCATCTAAATTAGCTAGCCTATTAGATTGATTAGCAATAGCTTTTTCTATTATATTTCTTGCTAATCTTCCGTTACCGCTATCATTTCTACCCTTTATTTGCTTTCCTTCAAACAATTCTAATAGTCTATTATCTAAAGTTTCTTCTATCTCATATCCATTTGCTTTAGCTATTACCTTGGATATTTGCAGTAATTCATCTGGGGTATAATCTTCAAAATCTACATTATAATTAAATCTAGACTTCAATCCACTATTAGTCTTCAAGAATTTTTGCATTTCATCAGTATACCCTGCTAATATAACAACTAAATTGTCCCTATTATCTTCAACAGCTTTTACCAAAGTATCTACAGCCTCTATTCCAAAGACATCATTTTCATCTTTTGCTATAGCATAAGCCTCATCTATAAATAAGATTCCGCCCATTGCAGAATTTACTTTACTCATAGTCTTCTGTGCAGTTTCTCCAACATATTGTCCAACCAAATCATTTCTAGAAACCTCAACTAAATGCCCACTTGATAAATATCCTAATGCCTTTAAATATTTTGCCATTACTCTAGCCATTGTAGTTTTACCCGTTCCAGGATTTCCTGTGAAGATCATATGTAAAGATAACTTTGCTTTTTTACTTCCATTGCTTTCTCTCATATTTTGAACTTTTATATTATCTTCTAATTTCTTTATAAATTCTTTTACACTACTTAATCCTATTATATTATCAAGTTCTTTATTTAAATCTTCAATATTACCTAATTGTTCTTCTTTAATCAAAGCTGATAATTCTAAGCATTGTAAGCTATTAAATATAAATACTTTTTTATCTTCCTCTTTTAAGCTATACTCTTGCTCACTACTTAGTTTACCCATAAGATCTAGCTCAACTAAAGGTGCATATATATTTTTTTCAATAACATCATATAATCCATGTGCACCCAAACTTTTTTCAAAGCTTTCATATACATAATTTAAAATTGACTCATTAAAATTTATAACTATATGAAGATTCTTAAAAATCTTTTCTTTATAGTCTTTTAAAATAAATTTACTTATTATATCTAGACTATCCTTTTCAAGCTCAACTGTATTTATAATATCATATACCTTTTTCATAAAAGCACCAGAAAAAGTATTTCTAATACTTTCTTCACTCTTTTCTGTTATAAAAACTAAATACTTTCCATTAGCTAATATTTCATCCGTAGTATTTAATGTAAGATTTCCTTTACCAGTGACATCTACCATTTCCCCTAATTTATCCATGTATCGTCTATTTAATTTAAGCTTTTCATCCACCACTAACTTACTAATTAAATCTAAAACGTTTTGATGACACTGTTCAAAATTATCAAATACAATTACTGGGTTACTTCCATAAAGTGCACCATAAAAATCCGTTAAAAATAAATTTTCTGCATCTTTTTCAAGTTTGTATTTTGAAAGATCTAAAGTAGATATTCCTTCTTTTTTTAATATCTTTTGCTCCTTTAAAAACTTAGATATAGCCTTTATTGATAAATGTCTTCCTGAACCCTTTGGACCCGTTATAAAAATTGTGTTTTTAACTCCATCTTCCTTTCCATATACAAAGGGTCTTTTGAAAGCAACTGTAAGTTTAGATAAATACTCTTTTTGTCCAAGAACATATTCTGAAAGCACACTTTCTATTGTTAAGAAAGCCTTATCTAATTCTTCTTTGCTTGTCCTAGTATTTGTTTTTATGTTATTTGTATTAGGTGATTTATTTGTATTTTCATACGCATTGGTTACTTTAGCAACTGATTCTTTAGCCATATTAGTAATATTCCCAGTATTATTGATACTCACATTACTAATTTTACTTTTTACATTAGTAGTTGTTTCACTTATTACTTGCTTATTCTTCTTAAAATAATCTCGATCTATTATTCCGTTTTCCTTTATATAATCTACAACTTGAATTTCTGGAAATAATACTCTTATAAACTTAGACATTGGCAAGGATTCTTTTTTTGTTTTAGTTTTAACCACTTTGAATCTTCCTCCATTTTATCTTTTCATGATAGTTATATTTTATCATAAAAGATATATTTTATAATAAGATTATCTAATTAAATATAAATTAATATAATTACAATAGCAAAACCTCAAAAGCTTTTATTGCTTTTGAGGTTTTTGAATAAAACTTTTCTTATTTATAGTTATATTTCTAAACTAAAACTCTTCTAGAAGCTTTAGTATTAGATATATTTCCTCCTATTGGTTGTCCAGAAGCTGGAACTGCTCTTTCTCTTCCCCAATCTCTAATCGATTCTATCTTTTCAGGACTAGTTTTAGACAATGGCACAACATTTTTCAATGAATTTATTATTAATTCATCTGAATACTCTAAATCATCATCAGCAATTAATCTATATGCAACATCTCTAAGTGACGACTCTAAATCTGCACCTGTAAAGCCTTCTGTTATATCAACAAGCTCTCTTATAGCACTTTCTGATAACTCTAAATTAATATACTTCTTAACATATAAGTTTATTATTTCTTCTCTCTCTTTTTCAGAAGGTAAATCTACAAAGAATAATTCATCAAATCTCCCACGTCTTAATAATTCAGAAGGTAACTTTGAAACATCATTAGCTGTAGCTACTACAAAAACTAATTTTCTACATTCTTGCATCCAAAACAAAAATTGTCCAACCATTCTGGTTGTAACTCCTGAGCTATCATTACCTGATCCACCAAGACCTTTCTCTATCTCATCTATCCATAATACACATGGTGAAAGATGTTCTGCAGTCTGAAAAGCCTCTTTTAATTGCTGTTCACTTTGTCCTACATACTGACCTTGAACTGTTGCAAAATCTAGTCTATATAAAGGCAAATTCCAAAATGCTGCTATTGCTTTTGCCGAAAGGGATTTACCACATCCTGGTACCCCTACTAGAAGCACTCCTCTAGGTGGTTGTAAACCTCTTCTTCTTAACTCATCTCTCTTTTCAGGAGTTTGAAGTTTCTTCTTATTATTAAGCCATTCTTTTAAACCACTTAATCCTCCAACATCTAAGATATTTTGAGATACTTCTATTTTCTCCAATCCTTCAATGTTAGTAAAAAGTTTATTTTTAGCAAACTTTAGCTCTGTTAAATCACTTTTCTTAATTTCTCTATTAGCTACTAAAGATACTATTACATTTTGTGCTTCAACCTGTGTTACTCCAGTTAAAACTGTAGCTGCTTCACGATAATCGTTATTATCCCACTCTATTGTTATGTCCCTCTTATATGGTTCAATATTTTCTTGTATAATCTGAAGCATTTCTTCTTCATTTGGTAAATCTAAGTCTAATGACATACCAAATCTTTGTAATTGCCCCCATACTTGAGTTGTAGTTAATGCAATTATAACTCCACCATTTTCTTCAGCTAATGATACAACATCTTGAATATATCTAGAAGTCATTGTATCTGTTTCTATATCTGGAACTTCTGTAAGTATGAAAGTCATATTTTGCTTAATTCTCATTTGTTCTGTAATAAAGTCTAAGGCTCCCATTAAAGATTTATCTTCATTTACAGTTCTTCCTGTTGAAATATCATACATACCTTTTGAAAGTGTGTGTACATAAAATGGCAAGCATAAATCTTCTGATACTACTTTACATACCTCTAACGCCCTACTTTTTTCAAGAGTATTAAATGATATAAACGGTATTCTTGCCAATGAATACTGTTTAACCTTCTGAGTACACTCTTTAAAATTCATCCTACTTATCCTCCAAGTTATTAATTCTATTCTTTTTTATTACACTAGCTAACATCCCTGTTCTATCAGTTCTGCTTGTTTTTTCAAGGGACTCTTGCATTAAGTCAGCCTGTTTTTTTATTATATCTACAAAAGCTTTAATATCTTCTTCTGGTAAAATAGGAATATTTACAAATTCTATTAAGAATTTAAATTCCTTTCTCAGTAATATTAACGAATTAGCAAGCATATTTAAATCTCCATTGTTAAAATCCATAGCTCTTGAAAATTTATCTGATGCCTTTTTTAATCTTAACTGTATAACTTCATTCATTTGTTTTGCAACTCTTCCCCCAACCCCTGCAGCTAACGTAAGAGTTCCACTTTTCATACAATTTAAAACCTCTTTATCATCTGTACCTTTTTTTACAATATCAAAGCACTCTACCCAATCTAAATACATTGTTGGAATCTTCATTATTTTCTCCTCACTCTTCTTACAAGAACTGTTGGTGGAGTTAAAGTCCATTCTGGAAAGGATGCTGCTAATTTATCTTTTTCTTCTTTATTTACAACTTCAATTTCCTTATGCCCTTCAGAATTTGTTGTAGCATGTCTATTCAATAATAAATCATTACTCATTAAATTTTACCCTCCGTACTATTATAATATTTCTCTAGCCTTACTATTACTTTGAACTGAAATATACTGCTCTGGTGTTAATTCTTTTAAGAAGTTTACTACTTTCTCACTTTCAATATCTTTCTCTGCATACAATCTTCTATAATCAACTACCTCAGCTAAAAAGCCATTTAATATTTCTTGTGATGTCTTTCTAAAGTTATCAAGTTCAGTTTCTATCTTCTCTCTCTTATTAGGAATAGACCTTTTTTGTGATATACCTGTTAAAGTAAATATGCTCATTGCAATTATAGGTACTACAACGGTTGCTAGAGTGAAAAATGACACTAGTGTTGCAATTAACCCAGTAGATACAACTGTACCATTAAGCCAATGTATTTTGCTTAATTTTTTTTCTTTTATTTCATCTATATACGTGTTTAATGAGTTAAGAAGTTCCTCTCCATTAGAACCATCTCTTGTCTTTCCACTCCAATTCTCTATATTAATATCAACTTCTACTGGTACTTCCATCCTTCCTTTAGCAGCTAAATCTTCATAAGCATCTAATACCCAATCTTTAGATAACGCCACAGCAAGTTTTTGAGTAGCAATTAATGCACCTGTTGATTCTGGCGTTAAAGCAATATTGGTTAGGTGCTGAGAAAAATCTTCATATCTTTCAAATGACTTGGCTTCCACATCAAATCTCTTATTTGCTTTCTCTAATGAACCATTCTCTTCAACTACTAATCTATTTCTTCTTAATTGATTTCTAATTGGCAATTCCTCAATATCATAGTTTCCAACCAAATTATCTAATATTTCATCTATTTTAGCTGACACAGCTGTTACATTTTCTACTGGAACATTAAATATAGTATTGAAATATTTATATATTTCATTATGTGTTTGAACTGCTTCTAAGGATTCCTTCATCTTACTCCATGTAGGACTATGTTCTTTTAAAACAGGGAATTCTTCTTCATTTACTGCAACCTTTTTAGATTCAAGTACCTTTTTCCAATTTTCTCTTTGTTGTTCAACAAAGCCTGATTTTGAAGATAACTCTTCAATCCATTGTTTGATTTTAGAAGAGCATAACCCCTTTGTATCTCCTCCAAATAAACCACTAGCAAAAGCATCTAAGACAATAATTATCTTACGTTCCATTTTTTCTGGATCTTGCATTTCAAAATATCTTTCAAGCCATAATAGTGAACCATCTAATCTTCCTGCTCTTCTACTTATTAAGCAAAATAATAATGATGTTTTTTCATCATCTCTTCTTATAGCCTCTTTAAGTGCTTTTTCCGCAAGCTCCCTATTATCACTTAACCAAGCAGATAATGCTATTAATGCTGGTGCCAACCAATATCTTGGTGTTGCAAGCATCAATTCCTCTGTTATGTTCTCTATTGTTTCTTTTTTGACTATATTAACATCTGCAGCTTGAATTATACCAACAGCATGTCTCCTTACAACTTCATAGTTTCCAAATTCTTTTTCTAATTCTTGCTCTAACATAACTATATTGTGCTTTGCATCAGTTAAGTTAGCAACTCTATTTGCTTCATTAACAAAAGCTCTAAACTCTTCACATAAAGCACTTAGCTCTGTTGAAACTACATCCACCTTATTATCTACACTATTAACTTTACTAAGTACAGCCTCAAAATTTTTATTTATACCTTGTAAATTATTAGTTATTCCTCTTATATCCTTAGATAAAAATTTCAAATTACTTTCTATCCCTCTTAAGTTGGATAAATTATTTTGATTATCTGACATTGTTTATGTACCCCCTATTTAATCACACTAACGCTTCCATCACTTTTTACAGCACATAAGCAATCTGTGTAAACCTCTATATACTGATACCCTCCATGAAGTGCTAGTCCCCTTGCTTTCTCAAGTAACATAGGCATGCTTTCGGAAATTTTATAATGTACTAAGATTCTCCCCTCCATATCTATTGTATGAACATCATAAGGCTCTCCTAAATAGCATTTTGATACTAATCCAACTAAAAGGCTAATTTCCGGAATATCCTTAAATTCATTTTTTATTGCTTCAACACAATCCTCAAACTGCTTTTTACATTGTTCGCACCCACCAATATCAAGCTTTCTTATTGCTTCCATATACTCATTGGATCTCTTACTTCTCAGCCTCTTTTCTAGCTCCATTGGATTCATGCTTGTCTTCGTAGCAGAGCTTTGTTGAATATTTAATTCTAATTTATTCTCTTGCTTTTCTCTTCCCAGTACTAATGGTCTTGGCATTAAAGTTCCCCCCTATTAACAATATAACTTCTAATTTTGTACTATATAACCTATATTATACTACATTATTACAATTTTGTAGTTATATTATATAATTTCACTAATTTATTGATATAATGGTTTTTTTCTTATTATTTTTATAACTTTTTTCAATCAAATAATAAAGACTCAAGAAAATCTTAATGTTTCCTTGAGCCTTTAAATAAACTTTATTATAAAATTTTCTTACTCTTGACTACTAAATAATCCTGCTCCCCTTATTATTTCCTGTTCATTAAATAAAATAGAAACTGCTTCTTCATAATCACTTACCTTTTGAGATTTCTTTATCTTTTTAAGATACTTTTTGTTATCAGAAAATATGTGAATCATAAATCCCCACATTTCCTTCATCTTAAACATAGTATTCTTTTCATCCTTAAAAACTTCAAGGTATTCATACAAAAGTTCATCGTGAAACTGTTTTAATAATTGCTTATCTAAAAATTTATCACTTATTATTTCATCAAGTAACCCGGGATTAGCAATTATTCCTCGTCCTATCATCATTGTTTCTAAATTAGGAAAAGCCTTTGTTAAGTTCTCATGATCATTAGCAGTAAAAATGTCACCATTATAACATACAGAATTAGCACTTAAATCCAAAGCATCTCTAAATACTTCTAAATTAGGTGTATTACCATAAAAATCCTCACGAGTTCTAGCATGTATTATTAACTCTTCCATGGGATATTTATTATAAATTTTAATTAGTTCATAAAATTCATCTGCACTATCTTTACCAAGTCTAGTTTTTATAGAAATTTTCATATCATCTATTGTGAATATTTCCTCTAAAAACTTATCTAACTCTTCTCTTTTAGCTAAAAATCCTGAACCTCTATTTTTAGATACAACAGTACCAGAAGGACACCCTAAATTCAAGTTAATCTCATTATATCCTAGTTCTTGTAACTTTCTAGCAGTAATTATAAAGCCCTTTGAATCATTAGTAAGTATTTGAGGTACTACATTTATACCCTTGTTGTTTTCTGGCAAAACATCTCTTAATTCTCTAGTTCTAAGATTTTTACTTCTATTAGGAACAACAAAAGGGGTAAAGTATTTGTCTACATTATGAAAAAACTTTTCATATAAATTTCTATATATATGTATTGTGATTCCTTCCATTGGTGCTAAGTAATATTTCATCTATTGTCTTTAGTGAGATTTTATTTTAAGTTATGCTTCTCCCACTACCTCTCTTTCTTTATGTTTAAATAGTATTTTATTATATATCTTGCAGTAATTAAATTTCAATCACCATATTTAGATTTATATATAAACATATAGATATCAATTTTAATTTATATTATAGATTTAATATTACAAAATCTATAAAGTACATTTCATTAATTAAATTTATTTTATATTTTTAGGCTTTCTCTGTAAAATTACAGTGATGCACTAAAGTTTAATAATATAGTTTTAGTATTACAAAGTATATATAATAGAAATATATTTTATCATATTTGAGCTTTCTTTAATATATAAGTTCTAATTAATTTTCTCCATTTACCTTTATATTTATATGTAAGCTTATCAAAAGTAACAACCTATTACTTAGAAATAATCACAGTATAGAGTTAAAAATTAAAATTCAACAATCCCCATTTATATAGAAAAGTTATGGAATAAAAGTACTTATAAAATTTACTGATAGTTATTGATAATATATTGTATAAATGCTAAACTTTAACTAAAAAAACGAGGAGATGCATAGCTTAATTTATTGTAAAGTTCGTCATATATTATTTTAGTAAAACCTTAAACTACAAGTGAGGATACTTATTATGTTATCGAAATTTAAATTTTTATCTATTTCTAATATTATTTTTTATCTATTACTTTTATTCCATAGATTTGTACTAAAATCCTATGGTGATGACTATATTGTTCATGTAGCACTATATATAGCACTAAGTTTATCAACTATTATAATGGAAGAATCCTTTAGAAAGAAATTAAGTGTGTTGAAAAAGATATCAACAATAGATGTGCTTGCAAGAGTAGTATCTTTAATACTAAATATTCTATATTTATATTTTGATTTTCATCTTGCAATAATTAACCTTAGTATTGCTATATTATTTATCCTAAATATACTTATAGAGATATTTATATCTAAAATATATAAAGTCTCTCCTAAGAAAAACTCAACTACTGTTAGTTATGTAGAAATTAATAAATTTATAACTAAACTTCTGAATAATAAGGATAATATAATTCAATTAGATATTGATGCAAATAATTCTTTAAATAGTATGGCACATGCTCTTATACTATCTGGGAAAATAAACATTGTTTGCATTCTTATATATATTGGACTTTTTATATCTAGTTTTATATATAAACATTTTAATAACTTAATGATTTTACTCATTATCTTTAGTGTTATATTACTATTTGTATTTACGACCTTAAATGTTAAATTAACAAGTTTAGTTTTGAATTATGATAAAAATAAGCTTCTGAAAATAGTCTTTGAAAATTTAAGTTTTATCTCAGGCTATATAATTTTATTCCTTGCTGAAGTTTTTCTTCATGGAAGACTAGGCGGTTTGCGAGTATCAATATGGTTTTTATCTATTATATGCTTTATACCATTCTTAAATAGAAAGTATATAATAAATGAAAACTTAAAAATCTTATATAGAGAATATAATAGCATTTTAAAATAACAGGTGTTTTTTTAACTAAGCACACTAAGAATTCACAGCGAGCGCCTAGTGTGCTTAATAAAAATAAATCACAAAAAATTTATCCTAACATTAGAAAGTCAATTAGTATTTATACCTCATCTAAGCTTACAAAGCTACCCTTAGGGAAAATAATCTTTACCCTTGTGTATACCTCTTCCTGTGAATCTATGTTTATTAATAAGCCTAATTTATCACATAACTTTTTACACAGATACAAACCTATTCCTGTAGATTTACTTTTTATTCTCCCTTTATTTCCTGTAAAGCCCTTTTCATAAACACGTCCTAATTCATTTTGAGGTATTCCCATTCCATTATCCTCAATTATTAGTTCAACACCATTTTTAATTTCATTGGCACTTACTATAACTTTTGGATCTTTGCTGCTTCTATACTTTATAGAGTTAACTATTATTTGGTTTAAAATAAACTCTAACCACTTACTATCACAATAGACATTTTTATTTACATCACTTATTTCAACATCTATATTATTTAAAATAAATACTTGCTTATTTTTAGTTATAACCTTATTTATACACTGCTCTAAGGAGATTTCTTTTACAAGATAATCTTTTTCTACTTCCTCACTTCTTGCATAAAATAAGGCTTGTTCAACATACCTATCTATTTCCTGCAATTGTTGTAATATAAGCGGTGATAGATTTGTTTTATTATTTTCTTCTATTAATTTAATCAATGAAATTGGAGTTTTTATTTCATGAACCCATTGCTCAATATACTCTTTGTATTCCTTACGTGCATTCTTATTCTCATTAAGTTCATCTCTCATGGACTTACTAGCTTTCTTAAGTAAACCATAATAAGGAACTGCTTCTATATAAGGTGGAATATCAATAACCTCACTAACAAGATACTTTTTATCTAAATTATCAATTGTTTTTAAAAGTTCATCAAAGAATATTTTTCTTTTTCTATACTCATAACAAAAAAAAGTACTCAAACTTATTATCCATACCCCTACTATAATTCTTATGGTCTCAATAGCATTTCCCGTACTAAATAAGAATAATGACATAGTTATTAAAGCAATTATATTAATTATTATTAATGAAATTCTACTTTTTAAGTAGTTCTTTAAACTCATATTATATACCCTTGACCTCGTTTTGTTTTTATAAAATCCTTTACTCCTATTTCCTCTAATTTATTTCTTATCCTTGTTATATTTACAGTAAGTGTATTGTCATTTATAAATAATGAACTATCCCATAAATATTCCATAATATCAAATCTAGATAATATCTTACCTTTGTTTTTAATTAAGTAATGTAATATTTTAAATTCATTTTTAGTCAATTCTATGCTGCTCTCACCGTATTCTACGGTACTTGATAATATATTAAGTTTTATACCATTACATTCAATAGTATTTGTACTTTTCTCACTAGGATAAGCTCTTTTTAAAAGCGATGCTATTCTTGCTAAAAGTATTTGTGTGTTATAAGGCTTTGTAAGAAAATCATCCCCTCCTAAGGTAATCCCCATGAGCTCATCAATATTTGTATCCCTGCTAGTAATAAATATAATTGGAACCTTTGAAAAACTTCTTATTTCAGTACATATTTTAAATCCATCATCCTGTGGTAAGTTAATATCAAGTAAAATTAAGTGTGGATTATTTTCCTTTACTTGATTGGAAATATTATCAAACTCTTTTATTTTTGTAACAGCATAGTTATTATTAATTAAAAGAATTCCCAATTCATTTTGTAATTGTTCATTATCATCAATTATCATTATATTAAACATCTATTGTATCCCCACAAATTAAATTTTTTAATAATTCAATTAAGTAACTTATTTAACTTTATATTTCCTTAACCTTCAAACCTTTTATTTATTTAAAAGTTTTTAAATCTTTTAGTCACTTTTCTTTAAACATTTTTATGTATTGTTTAATTTAATACTACGAAAATCCATTTTAAATTCTATGGAATTTTTATAAAAGTAATATAAAATGTACTTCCTTCTCCTACCTTACTATCCACAGTAATATCTCCATTATGTGATTTAACTATTGATTTACTCAAGCAAAGTCCTATACCTATACTTGTTGGATTAAGTGAGTTTTGACCTTTATGAAATCTATTGAATATTTTTTTTATTTCACTTTCATCTATACCCTCACCATTATCTTTCACCCACACTCTAACTGTTATAGGTGTTTCTTGCACTCCAACTTCTATTTTTCCACCTATAGCTGTATGTTCTATTGCATTTTTTATTATATTACTTAGTGCTTCAGCTATCCACTTTCTGTCATGATATAAATACACTTCACTATCTGCTTTAAATATTAAGCTTTGCTTCTTCTCCTCTACCTTTACTAATAATGGATTTATACTCTCTTCAATTGTATTATTCAATAAGAACTTTTCTTTATTATAATCTACAATATTACTTTCAAGTCTAGCATACTTTAGAAGCGTTTTAACAAGCCAATCCATTCTATCTAATTGTTCCTTACTTAAAGTTATAAAGTTATCTACATCTTCATCTTCCATTTCTCTATGATCATTTAAAATTTCATTATACATAGATAGAGCCATTAAAGGTGTTTTTAATTGATGAGATATATCATTTATTATATTTTTTAAATTTAACTTTTCTTCTTTCAAAATATCTATGTTATTATATATTCTCTCTTCCATCATTTCAAATTTTACTATAAATTTATCTAAACTTCCTTTATACTTATAAGTTTTCTGGTTCTCTATATCCTTATTTTCAACTATATTTTCAGCCCTATGAGTTAATAAATTTATTTCTTTAAACAGTGGATCTATTAGATATATGATACCAACCACTAATACAATTAGTGTTATACACACTATTAATGTAATAATACTTATATACTTATTAGCTATATTGCCTATCAATGGATTATATTTATAACTTAAATTGTTACCATAAGAGTATAAGTTTAATATTTCTCTCCCATCTTTTATATTCTGCTCACTTCCATTAATTTTGCCTGTTATAACTGGTATAATATCCTGTAATAGATCCTTATCCTTAGAATTTATTTTTGATATTATAATTGAATTTTCTTCTATTGTTCTATTATTTACAGACTTTAAGGAAGTATAGTATATAAAAGATAATATTATAGCTTGAAAAGCTAAGGCTATGCTTATGTATAGTATAATTTTTAATCTTTCATCCTTATTCTGAAAGTCTATCAATTATTTCACCACCTTAGTATTCCATTTGTATCCAACACCTCTAACCGTAACTATAAATTGTGGATTTTTACTGTCTTTTTCTATTTTTTCTCTAAGTCTTTTTATATAAACACTGAGTGCATTATCATCAATAAAATTACCTTCTGCATCCCACAACTTCTCTAGAATTATATTTCTAGTCAATACATTAGGATAATTTTCCATAAACATTTGTAAAAGCTTGAATTCATTTAATGTTAGGTATATATCCTCTCCATGATTTTTAACAATATGTGCACCTTTATCCAATTCAATATTTTCACTTTTCATAATACTTATTTCTATTTCTTTAACCTCTTTACCTTTTCTTCTTAAAACAGCATTTATTCTAGATACTAATTCTTTTATTTTTACAGGCTTAGTTACATAGTCATCTGCACCTAAATCTAATCCTGTAACTATATTAGCTTCTTCATCACAGGCTGTCATAAAAATTATTGGTACATTACTCCCACTTTCTCTTATTTCACTGCAAAGCTCATAGCCATCTCCATCAGGTAACATTAAATCTAATAATATAATATCTATATCATCTTTGATTAATGTTCTTGCTACTTTTAAATTAATAGCATGCTCTATATTAAATCCTTCCTTTTTCAAGCTATATATTACAGCCAAAGCTACTGCTCTATCATCTTCTACCAATAAAACCTTTCTCATTATTTATCTTTAGTGAGAGATTGTATTGTAAGTACCAAACTCCCTCTAAATCCTCCCTTCCTTCTTATTATTTACTTTTTAGTATCTAACAAGTTATTATCTACTCTTTGTTTCTTATAAGTCCCATAGTGTCTGTATATTTTAATTTTCTTATAGGTAAGTAAACTCCTAAAATATTTATTATAAATAAAACACTACACCCCAAAATAGTTGCTCCTATTGGCATTCTGTTTGTAATTATTTCTGTGCTATACATTAATACTTTATATAATACACTTAAGACTGCATATGACAATATTATTGATGATGCACTGGCTATAAACCATTGTACTATTCCTTCAAGCATCAGGATTTTTTTTAGTCTCTTCTTATTTATACCTAAAGCAAGTAAAGTTCCTATTTCTTTACCTCTTAACTTTATATTTATATTTTTATTATTTATTAAATTAATTCCTCCAGTAATTATAATCAAAGATAGTACAACATACATATAACTAGAGCTAATTATAAGCTGATTTTTAGTTCTAACATTACTCAACTTATTATCTAAGTATGTAGCTTCAATTTTTCTTGAATAACTTTGTAAAATTTCAGTTGCTACATTTCTATCTATATTAGGCTTTAACTCTAATACAAAAATTATTGAATTTGGATCAATAATCTTATTCTCCTTGTTATTATAACCTGTAAATAGATCAAGATTTTCGTAATAAAAGTCTTTACTCACAACTAAATTTATATAATTATCACTACCATATCTCTTGCTATCAAATATCTTTTCTCCATTAATTGAATCTAAATATTTAAAGCTTATTTCTCTATTATTTTGTCTTATATCTTCAATTTCTTTTTGTACATCCTTTTGACTCCAATCATCTTTACCTGCTTTTAACTCTAAGTTAAGTTTATCACCTTTTTCTAAACTAAATATAGGTTCTCTAGCTACATTTACAAGGTTTTTCACAACTGCTCTATCTGCTATTAATACCCCATTTTCCTTAAAGTCTTCTAATGTTATATCTAGGTTTTGCACGGTTATTAATTCTTTTAAAGCCTCATCATCCATAATAATAAAATTTATACCATTACTATATACACATTGTTCTCCATCCTGATTAATACTCTTTTCCTTTATATAATACTGATTATCTCTATCCTTTATATATTTATTTAAACTTATATTTTTAAATATTCCGCTAACTAAACTACTTATCCTTCCATATATTTTCTCACTTATCTGCAAATCTTCAATTTCACCTTTATATTTATCTAATTCTTCATATGCATCATTATATTTTTTAGCGTATTTAACCGATATATCAATACTAAAATCTTTGATAATATTATTTTCTCTTTCAAAACTATTTAAAATATTATTTTTATATCCTGTGAATACTATAAAAGTTGATAATATTATAATAGATGTTAATGTAGTAATTATAAAATTTCTATTATTAGCTCTAATATTTTTATAAGCTAGCTCACCATTATATCCAAACAATCCTTTTATTATTTTAGATTTTCTTCCTTTAATATTTTTCTTTATAGCCCTTCCATTAGTTATTCCTTCTATAGGCGATATTGTACCTATATTTATTATTGGAATAATAGTAGCTAGGAATATATTAATTATAGTTAATACTACGGTTATTAGAATAACATTAAAATATATTTTATATTGTACTGTATACACAGTTGATTCAACTATTTGTTTAAAAAGAATATTTGAAATTCCATAGGAAAATATTTGCCCTATTATAATTCCAGGTACCAATGAAAATATAGCTAAAAACAAACTTTCTTTTATCAATAACTTTCTTATTTTACTTTTTCTTGCTCCAATACATCTTAGAATGGAAAATTGCTCTACTCTTTCTTTTATGGATACATTAATTGAACCATAGGTTAAAAAGGTGGTTAATACTAATATTATCCCGTATAAAATAACTTCTGTATTTTTAGAATCATTTTCTAAGTACCCTTCCCCTATATTTTTCTCTCCATAATGATAAAAAAGTACCTTATTAAAAATAAACTCTTTACTTCCTGTTCCTTTACTCTTGCTCTCGTTTACTTCTTTTATTCCTAGATTATTTGCTATATCTCTTATGATACTCGTTTTATCTTTTTCTGTTTTTACGGTAAAAGCTGTATTTATATTTTCATAGTTACTTTTTTCATCAAAATATGTAATCATATTAATTTCATATGTATTTAAAAAAGTATCATTAGTATATATACCTACTACCTTATATTCTTTTCCACCTAATTCTATTGTATCTCCTATATTTCTATTTAAGACTCCTGTTCCTAAATCATCTATAATTACTTCTCCATATTTCTCGGGAAATCTACCTTTTTGCAGTTTAACTATGGGAGAAAATAATTCATTTAATATAATTTTGTCTACTGCACTTAATTTTATTATTTTTTCTCTATCTTCACCAACTTTAATTCTAGATGAAAAAACCTCACTATATACTCCTATTGTTTCTACAAGTACATTATTTTTTAATAATTCAACTTCACCTTTAGATATGCCTTTAAAAACAACATCATAATTACCATTATTATTTTTAGCATATAAAATGTTTATATCTCTGTAATATTCTTGGATAAAACCCACAGTTGTAAATAAAATTACACTTAGAATTATTCCTAATATAGTTGATAAATTTCGTCGTTTATTTACTTTAAATTGTTTATTTACTATATCACCATATTTTTTAATAGGACTCACCTCTTTTAACTGCTAATTACTTCTCCATCTTTTATAGTAATAACTCTATCAGCCATCTGCGCTATTTTTTCATCATGTGTTATTACTACTAAGGTTTGTTTATATTTTTTAGTTGTGTATTTTAATAATTCCATAATATCCATAGCTGTTTTGGAATCTAAATTTCCTGTAGGCTCATCTGCTAAAATTATAGAAGGTTTATTAGCAAGTGCTCTTCCTATTGCAACTCTTTGCTGCTGACCACCTGAAAGTTCTGAAGGTAAATGATTTACCCTATCCTCTAGGTGTAGCATTTTTATAAGTTCATTTTTAAACCTTACATCCATTACCCCGTCATCTAAAAGTACTGGCATTTCAATATTTTCCTCTACTGTAAGAACAGGAATTAAGTTATAAGTCTGAAATACAAATCCCAACTTTCTTAAACGCAATAATGATATTTCATCTTCATTTAAATCATTTAAGTATATGTCATCTATGTATATGTCTCCACTAGTAGCCCTATCTACACCTCCAATTACGTGTAACAGTGTAGATTTACCTGAACCTGATGCTCCAACTATAGCAATAAACTCTCCATTTTCTACAGTTAAATTTATATTTTTTAAGGCCTCTATTTTATTATTTCCTTTGCCATAATCTTTACTAACATTTATTACTTTAATAGCGCTCATTATTAACTCCTTAAACTTCTTATATAATACTTTTTAACTATATTATGATTTTAAAATTTCTACAACATACCTATTTTAATATTTTGTATTAGTTAGTTTTGAATATAAATAAAAAGTTGGCCTTAGCCAACTTTTTATTTATATTAATTTTTAATATCTTTTTTCATAAATACTACAAATGATATTATTAAAAGTACCACTGAAACTATGATTAATTGAATAGCCCCTTGATTATACTGCATTAGTATACCAAATCTTTCTGATAAAGCTTGCTCTGTAAACGGAACTAATCTAAAGTAAGAAGCATTTATATAAGGTAATAATGTTTTTACTATCCATGTTTGTTTCATACCAACTAACAAATCTGTAACAGGAGCTATACCTAAATAAAGCACTGTACTTATTGCAACTGCTAAAGCTGTATTCTTTGATAATGTTGATATTGTTAAAACTAAAGATGATATAAATACTAAACTTGAAGATGAAATAACTATTTTAGGAAGTAAATACTTGATATATTCTACCCTAGTTATACTACCATTTATTGTTTGTAATAATGGAGTTTTGTAGGTTTCAAAGCCAAATACAGCTCCTGTTGAAATATATAATATACCAATTCCTAATATAACAATTGAAAATCCAATTATTAAAACAGCTAATAACTTTGATAATAGTACCTTCCATCTTGAAACAGGTCTTATTAACAATAATCTTATAGTTCCTTGTGAAAACTCTGATGCTACAATTCCTCCACCAATTATAATAACCATTATAACTGCTAAAATCATATATATTTCATAAGTTCCATCTAATACACTTCTAGCATCTCTTATGTCATTTAAAGCTGGAATATTATTTTCTAGTCCATACCATACTTCATTTATCTTATTTATTCTTTGTTCTTTCTTTTCATTATAATTCTTAACATAGTCATCATATGTCATAGAATACCCTTGTTGAGTAGCTATTGAACTATACTCAGTCTCTGTCATTAAATTAATTCTTAACTCTTGAATTTCCTTTTCAATAGTATTTATTGAGTTATTTTTCCAGTTGTTTAAGTCATAATCTATTTTATTTTTTAATCTAAACTCTATTATCTTTTTATCTTCTTCAAAATTCTTAATTGAACTTTCTGCTGATTTTGCTTGCTTTTCTAATTGTGCTAATTTTTCCTTTCCTTCTTCATCCTTAGGATTTTTAGCTTTTAACTTTTCATAATCCTCAATAGTCTTTTTATTTAAATCTATAAATCCTTGCTTTCTTTTTAACTCTTCTTCAGTATGAGCCATATAATCATTATTAGTTATAATACTTTTTATTTTCTCTTTTTGAGATATTAAAGCTGTCTCAACTTCTTTCTTTTTAGCCAAAGTCATTTCATAATATGCTGAAACCTCATCAGTGCTTGCACTCTGTAAGTTCTCAATTACTACTTCTTGATTGTATCCTTCTAATACAAATTCTATAGCTGCTAAATCATACGCTGCATCTCTAAAATTTTCTGCTTCAATTCTTCTCCAATCATCAAATCCAATTTTATAATCTACATATAACTGCCAATACTCTTTCTCAATCATAGCATACTGATATGACATTTTTCCCTTTTGAGTTTTATCTTCCTTAGATTGTTCCATCATCTGATTGGCTTGTTCTACTAAAAACTTATTGCTTTCTAAAGCACTATTGCTATATCTATCAACCGGCATTTTCTTAATAAACATTGGTAGTACCATAGCTGTTATTAATATTAATGCAAAAATTATTTTTATACTAGGTTTTTTAAATTGCTTTACTAGTTCATTATATGTTAAACTTACTATTTTCAAATTTTTCATCCCCTTTATCTAATTTGTTCCTTAGAGCCCTTAGTCACTTCCATAAACTCGTCTTCTAAAGTTTTAGTCATCATATTAACTACATATAAAGTCATATCATTTAAGATTATTTCTTTATTTATTTTCCCTAATTCTTCTCGTTCACAACTTACTTTTACTGCATTATCTAAAATTTCTACATCTAAGTTAGGATATTTTTTACTTATAACACTTATAGCCTTTTCATTATCACTAACTTCTAACTTATAAAACTTCTTAGTTGCTGACTCATCTTTCTTGATATCGCCGATAGTTTTAATATCTATTATTTTTCCACCATCAATAATACCAAATCTATCACACATAAGCTCCATCTCAGTTAAAAGATGGCTTGATACCATTACTGATAGCCCCTCTTTTTCAGCTAAATCTCTTAAAGTTTCTCTAAGTTCCTTTATACCCATTGGATCTAAACCATTAGTAGGCTCATCCAATATAAGTAACTTAGGATTATGTAAAAGAGCTTGAGCTACACCTAGTCTCTGTCTCATACCTAAAGAATACTTACTAACCTTATCATCTATTCTGTTTCCAAGCTTAACTAAATCAACAACTTCATCTATTCTCTGCTTGGTTATTCCCCCATGCATCCTTGCATAAAGTCTTAAGTTGTCTCGTCCACTTAAATATCCATACATCTCAGGGTTTTCTATTATTCCTCCAACCCCGTTTAAAGCCTCCTCAAACTGCTTTCTAACACTTTTGCCATCTATATATATTTCACCTTTGCTTATACTGTATAACCCTGTAATCATCTTTATAGTTGTAGTTTTTCCAGCACCATTGGGTCCTAAGAAACCAAATATCTCACCTTCATTAATTTTAAAGCTTATATCTTCAACTAAAGTTTTATTCCCCATAATTTTACTAACATTCTTCAGTTCTAAAACGGTTTTCATATTTCTTACCTCCTTGTTTGCTCTTCCTGATATTTAGTATTTTATTCTGTGTAACTTACAATTATCTTATTCTAATCTTACTTTTTGATAACAAATAAAATCTATCTTATTAAATCAAAAATAAAGCAAAAAAAATCTAAATGTGATTTTACGTTACACTTAGATTTTTCTTGCTTTTATTTACATTATATTAATCTTATATTAAGAACTTAATTCTTAGTACTTACCCTATTTATAGTATCAGTTATCCTATATATGTAATTTAAAACTTCTCTCACTACATATATGGATATATTATAATCTTCTTAATAATTAAACTTAAAAATATATTTTTTATAAGGTAATACTTACATACTCACCACTTTGTGATTCAACTTCTACAATTCTTAAGCCCCTATACTCTCTCAAAGTTCCCTTCAAGCCCTTAAAAAGCTCTATAGCAATTTTCTTTTGTTCTTTACTAAAACTCTCATTTGGAATACACCTTATTATTATACTTCCCATAGCTAATGGAACTGGTAAAGTTAATTTAAGCCTTGCTTCTTTGCTTCTTATAGAAATTCTCATTTTAAAACCCCTAACTTATTCCTATTTTAACTATATCACCTTGACTAGAACTTATATCTACTATATCCCCCATAACCTCATTATCTAAGCATGATACTATGGTATTCATTATTTCATCAATATCAATTCCCTCCATACCTTCAATGGATGTTGATATAGGTAATTTACCAGTAAGTTTTATGACTTCTTTAATCACTTTAATTGGAAGCTGTATATTAACTCTATCTCCCTCATTACTTAAAATATTAACTCTGAAAAACTTATCATCATATAGTTTTGCAGGTACAATATCAGTATTTTTTGATGAACTTTCTAAAGCTTCAATTATTTCCTTAGCTTTATCAACAGAAATTTTCCCCTCTTCAACCATTTTTAATACTGTAACAACCTCTTCATTCATAATAATCCCTCCAATTTTAATCCTTTAATTTACTAATTGCTTCATCAACTGAAATATCTCCCTTTTCTAAGGCAGCTAAAATATCCTTACTTTCTTGTTTAGTTTTAGTTTCTTTTACCGAATATCCTAAACTTTCAATTACTTCATCCAATTTTGCCCTAACTGTTGGATATGAAATTCCCAAATCCTTCTCAACTTCTTTTATACTTCCTCTACATTTTATAAAAGTCTCAACGAAATATAACTGCTCACTACTTAAATAATCAAATTTAGATAATTCAAATTCATTTTCTATAACTGTATTACAACTATTGCATTTTAATTTTATTGCTTTTAGCTTATTAGAACATACTGGACAGCGACTTAATATTTTATACATGAAACTCCTCCTATCTTTAATAATAATATACACCATCCTTCAAATAATGTGAAGAGTTTTATTGAATATTTTAATATTAAAATTAATATTATTAATTTATAGTCAGACATTCAATTGATTTTATTAATCTTATGATTAATTTTAATGATATTCCTATGTGATTTATATATTAAAGCAAATATTACGACGATATATTATCTATTTATTAAATCTAATTAATAAATAAAAAAAGACCTAATATTTTATATACTAAAATATTAGGTCTTTTTACTCTCTTTTCGTCTTTTATCATTGAAGAAGTTTAAATTCTTTTTGACTTAGCTAATAAGACTACATTTCCCATAGTTGAAAAAGCCATAACTACTCCTATGCCGGCTAAAATATCTCCAATAGAATACATGCCTTTACAAGGAAAAGTTAAATAATACTTGTCAGTTAAAAATTCATACTTTACTTCTTCACTTAAAGCTATATGCCTGTAATCTTCTACTATCTCACCTTGTACAGTACTTACGGGCATTTTACCATAATTTTTTTCTACAACTATTAAATTCAGTGTTAGTCCCACTGCACCTAATAATGCTCCTGTAATAATTATTAATACCATTATATTTATTGCAAGCTTGTGATTTTCATTTTTAACTATAGAAAAAATTAAAATACTAAAAATAATTGATATTAGAAATAACTTGACTACTAAATTAAAATTCATAATTTTTACCTCTCTATTTCATATTTTCAATTATTTTAGCATCTATTAAAAATTAAAACTATAGATTTTATGCACTATACCAACTTCTATAATTTTTTATAAAACTTCAAAAGTTACTTTAATATATATTCTAAATATTTCTTTACTTCCATGCAACTATAAGAACAGTGTTTTTATCTTCACCTTCATTAAAAAATTCAACTTTTTCAAAACCAGCCTTTTTAATTAACTCTATTTCATGTTCCAAAGTTAAAGGAGTATCAAAGTGAACAAAATATTCTTCTGAAAGTTTCTCTTTCTCCCTTCTAATATCACTTTCTAAGAATAATAAATCTTCTATTTCTTGAGTCCTTGCAATATAATCGCACTCAATATAACATCCACCATTTTTTAAACTACTATATAGTTTTCTAAATACCTCAATTTTCTTTTCTGGTCTAAAATGATGTAATGTTTGAAAGGATATTGCTGTATCAAAACAACCTTCTCCAAACTCCGTAGTAAAATAATCACCACAAATTAGCTCTGTATTTTTGTCTTTATACTTATTTTCAAGTTTATCTAACATACTCTTAGCTAAGTCAATTCCTGTAACCCTAATAGCAGGAAGATGTTTAAAAATTTCTTCTAATTCTAATCCTGTACCACATCCAATATCAAGAAGTTCTTTAGTATTTTTAGGAATAAGTTTTCCCATAACTTTATAATACTTATCCCAAGATTCCATATGTTCATCATAAGTCTCAACCCTTTCTTCAAAAAATTGATCCATAGACTCTAGTTTTGTATCCCTTGTTTCTTCAAGCCATGATTTAAGTTCTTCTAGATATTCTTCATATTCCTTTTCCATAATTATCCCCCTAAATTATGCAAACATATTATTATATATTTGATTTTAATTTTTGACTCTTAAAATTCATTTGTTTTATATTTATAATTATAATCAAGCTAATACATCTTAAAACCTAATAAACTTTTCTGAAGTAAAAAAGAGTCATAGAATTTATCTATGACTCTGCTTGAATTTTTTCTTTCTTTTTTAACTCTGTAACTACTCTTTGGATACTTTTCTCTGATAGATAGTACTTTTTAGATAATTCCTTAATACTTTTACCAGATTTATTTTCAAAATAAATTTGATTATTTCTATTCCTTATTTCTTTTTTTGTATTGGTGTTTTCTCCCCAACTTTTCTTATTGCTCTCTAGTCTAGGAATATAAATATATTCTCCATCTATATATGATTGAATAACTTCTATAACCTCTCTTGGTAAAATATCACTTGCTTTAATATAGCCCATTTTTGCCTCCTAAAATTTTATAGGAATATGACAAAGGCTATTAAAATTTTGCAATAGCCTTTGCTATACAAAAATAATTAGTTTTCTCATACATTCTTCAACTCCTTTATATTAATTATTTTTCATATTATTTTTATTAATATACATTTGTTTATCAGCACATATAATTACCTTATCAAAATTATCCTCACTGTTTTTAAATAAGCTATATCCATATGCCACACTTATGTTTGTATCTATTATCTTACTATATCTACCTAAAACTCTTTGAAAGTTTTCCAACTCTTTAATTAATTCTTCTTCACTAATATCCTCTTCTAAAATTACTACAAATTCATCTCCACCGACCCTAAAAATATTCTTATTATTCTTAAAGGCTTCTTTAAAAGCATTAGCTAAAGATTTAATTAAGTTATCCCCTATATGATGACCTAAGCTATCATTAGTTTGTTTCAAATAATTTAAATCAAAGGAAATATACCATAAGGATAATACATTTTCTCTTTTTGTTCTAATTTCATCGAGCTTTTCTTCATAAGCAGTTCTATTTTTAAGTCCTGTTAATCCATCAGTATATGCCATCTTATAATACAAATCTTGTAACTCAAGTTGTATTTCTTGCTTCTCCAACTGAGCAGATAAAATATACTCTTTTTCTTTTCTCTTATATACCTCTTTTGTAAGAACCATTATCCTAAAAATCACCATATAAGTTACAATGACCAGCACACAATATAGAATAGCTATGGGTAAATACTCAATTCTTTCAACTATATAAGTTGGATATGCAATAAATGCGTATAACATTATATAATATAAAAATGATAGTGCTGAAATAACAATCCATCCACTTGATTTAATTGTCATTAATTCATGATATCGTTTAGAAACTAATTTGGATATACAACCAATTAATATTAACATTAATATTTGCAAAAATATTTTTACAATTTTATCTATATTTATTAAATAACTAAATATATCAACTAAAAAAAATATAACTGCTGTAATATTATCTACCATTGAGAAAGTTAACAAGAACCTTCCATCCTTATACTCTGAAAACAAATAAAATATTGCCAAACTAGGAATAGTAACTATTATTAAAAATAATATTGGATTTCTAAAACCATATATTAATGCCAAATTAGAAATTAATATCATAGTTAAAACACTTATCCCAACAATAGAAATAGACTTTTTCTTTGGTTCCTTCCATTTCATCAAATAATAATAAGGTATAATATTACGTACTAATGTAATCAAAATGTCTACGAAGCTCATGTTTCCCCTCACTTTTATCTAGCCTACAATTTATAATATATAGGCTTACCGTTCTTTTAATAACTTCAAAAATATGATTGATCTAATAATACTATTTGAAAATTAAAATCATTATTTTAAAAAAGTACATGTATTGAAACTAACTTCTAATACATGTACCTTATTATTTTTTATTTATATAAAACTATATTATTCATATGAATTTCTACATTATTATACATGTTTTTACACGCTTATACAACTTTTCTCAGAATATTTATTTATCAATATTTATTATTAAGAGTACTTATTATTCTATAAAATTAAAAGAACTAAAAAATAATAATATATACTTTAAGTTATTTACTAAAAATATCACTGATAGTTATTATATTTCTTATTAAATAGTTCCTTATTAAGTACGAATGTTCAAATTACTAACATATAATTTATCTACATTAATTATTTATTCCCTTAATTCTTTTAGTTTAGCTAATACATCATAATATTCTTTTTCATATTCAACTTTTTTATCAGCATTAGTTTCTAAGCACAACATAGAAATTAACTGACTTTGCTTATTTTCTAAAATTAAAATTTCCTCATTTTTTTTATTGCAAGCTAAAGTTAGCTTTTTATTGTTTTTACTTTCCATATACTCTCTATAGCTTCCATTGAACTCTTTAATTTTTAAGTTCTTAATTTCAATAACATAATCACATACTTTCTCTATAAATGCTCTATCATGAGAAACTATAAGCATAGTCTTCTCAGTATTTCGCAATGCTTCTTCAAGTGCCTGTAATGAAGTAATATCTAGATAATTAGTAGGTTCGTCTAAAACTAAAAAGTTATTGTCATCTAAAATTATTTTACAAAGTGCTACTTTTACTTTTTCACCACCACTTAATAAGTTTACTTTTTTATGTACATCAGTACCCTTAAATCCAAATAAGTTTAAATTTATCCTTATAAAGGTTTCATTAAAGGATGATGATACTTTTATATTATCTAAGATACTTTTGTCTTCCTTCAATATTTCTTGACTTTGATCAAAATATCCTATTTTAACCTTAGGATTTGTTCTAATTGATGAATTATTATTTCTTAGAATCTCCTTTATTAAAGTAGTTTTTCCACATCCATTTTCACCTAATAAAGCTATCTTTTTATTTCTCTTAATCTTAAATGAAACATTATCTAACAACTTTTTCCTCTGTGCGAGAAGTGTAAAGTTATTTACTTCTATTAAATTCTTACTTACTATTTCAAGACCATCTTTTATACATATTTTAATTTCTGCTATATCCTTAGGCTTTTCCTTTACTTCTAATTTATCTATTCTGCTTTGTATAGATTTAACATTTCCATCTAAATTTTTCTTTCCTCTTTGATCCCCCATTTTATGAAGTCTAGCCTCTGAATTCCCCATTCTTTTAGGCGCTTTTTTTATATTATCTCTTGAATTAATTTTTTTAATCTTGGCAGATTCTAATCTCTTTTTTTCTGAAATATATTGCTCAAACTCAAATTTTTCTCTTTCTCTTTCCTTTGATTTTAAGTGTGTATAACTCGTATAATTTCCGTTATACACACTTAACTTTCCATTATCTATTTCAACTATTCTATTACACAATACATCTAAAAAGTTTCTATCATGTGATACTAGTAGCATAGCTCCATTATACTTTTTCAACATAGATTCTAATATATTTATGCTTTCTTTATCTAAATTCGCAGTAGGTTCATCTGCTATTATTAACTTCTTTTCTTCTTTAAATGCATTTGCTATTCTTAATTTCACCTTTTCTCCCCCCGATAAATAATCTGCAAATTTATCGGGAGCCTTTAACATACTTTTTATCTTATTATCTTCTAATAAAAAATCTAAATCCTCACTTTGAGTAATATATGAATAACTATTAGTTAAATATATTTGTCCTTCATCTATTTCTATTTGTCTCGTTAAAGCCTTTATCAATGTAGTTTTTCCTGCTCCATTGGACCCTACTAAGCCTATTTTTTCATTTTCTAGAATCTCAAATTTATCTATATCTAAAACTAATTTATCCGAATAATATTTTTTTAATTTATCTATCATCACTAATTGCATAAAAAAATCCCTCCTTAATTGTACTCAAATATAAGGAGAGACTATTATAATAATAGGCACGCTAAATAAAAGTAAAAAATATAATTTACTCTCCTTAATTTAAGCACTATAAATAAACCTATAAAATAGGTTTTTAAAATTTATAATACTTTAAACTTTAAATGTAAATTATAACTTCATTTTTCTTTTATCCGTACCCTTTCATTTTTTATTTTTAATGCAATTTTAGCATGTATATATTTTAAAATCAACTAATATTTTCATATTATTTACAGTATATACTTTTTATATTTTTATAATATCATATTTACATATCTAACTATAAACTAATATTTTTTAATAAGTTAAGCTTTTCACCAGTATTTCAAATCCAAACTTTGAAGTACTAGTAGTTTATTTTCACACTACTAACCTTTAATCACCTTATAAATGAAAATACAAAAGCGATAATTACTTATACTAAAATAAATAATTACCGCTTTTATCATTTTTTATCTATTTAATTTTAATAATCTATATTGCTATAAACTAGCATATATTATTTTCAATTATAAATCTCTTTAATTATTACTTTATATTCTACTTGAAATTTATTTAATTATTACTATGTCTTTTTGTGTAAACCTTAGTCATATAGAAGTAAATAGGTACTACTACTATTAATCCACCAAGACCCCAAACTATTTTCATAGGAGCATCTATTCCAGCTTTAACTAATAATATTAAACTTACTATTACTGCAAATACTGGTACAAAAGCACCACCTGGTATTCTGAAGTTTACTTCTCTATCTGCAAATTTCTTTCTAAAGATTAATACAGATAAACAAGTAGGTATATATTGAATAAATCTAGATACAACACTTATTTGTGATAATGTTATAAATGATCCTGACCAAGCTATTAATAAAGTTCCTATTATAGATACTATTATAGCTACATATGGAGCTCCATTTTTATTAGTTTTACTCATAGGTTTAGGTAATAAACCTTGTTCTACTAATGCTGTAGCTGATCTTGGTGTAAATATAGATGATGCTATATTTATACCACCTACAGAAATTATAGTTCCTGCTGTTATTATATATCCACCTATTGGTCCCATTATTTTAGTTGCAGCATCAGCAACTGGGTTATTAGCACCACTTAGTCCTGAACCTAAAACCCCTATACTTATAGCAAGTATAAGAACATATACTATAGATACAACAAGCATTACTGTTACTAAAGCTTTTGGTACATTTCTCTTTGGGTCTTCCATATCCTTAGCAGCAACTGCTAAAGATTCGAATCCAGTGAATGCATAGAATAAAGATATAGCTACTGCAACAAATGCAGAAGACGTTGCTTGCCCTTCTGGTATTATTACAAATGGTGTAAAGTTTGAACCTTTTATAAAAAATATTCCTACTGCTATAAATAATACTAATGGGATTAACTTACCTATTGTCATTATGTTGTTTAATTTTTTAGATTGTTTTACACCCATTAAGTTTATGATACCAAGACCTATTACTAATACACCTATTATTATATTTTTAGTTAATGGTTCAGCTGCTTGTGGCCAAACTGAAGATAATGTAACTGCAAAGAAGTTAGCCATAGTTGCCCATGCTATCATACTTACAGCCCATTTCATAAATCCAACTTCAAATCCTATAAAATTACCAAATGCTTCTTTTGCATAAATATATGGTCCACCATCTTCTTCGAACCAACTACTTGCTTCAGCAAAACATAAAGCTATAGATACTGCTAAAATCATACAGAATCCTAATACTAATATACTCGATGGCCCTACCTTTGAGTATGCTGCACCAGGAAGTCCAAATATTCCAGAACCTATAATTGCATTGATACCTAACAGAACAATACTCCAAAATCCTAACTTCGTCTCTTTTTTCATTGTTAACCCTCCACCTTGTGTGTCTTAATAATTATTTCCTATTTAGACGCTTCTTTAACTAATGCCATAAAGATTTTTTGCATTTTAGGATAATCCTTTGTCATCATTTCAGGATGCCATTGAATTCCCATTACAAAATGGTCACCTTCTTTTTCTATAGCTTCAACTACACCATCTTTAGCTGTAGCTGATACTATATATCCTGGAGCTACTTTATTTATAGCTAGGTGATGGAAACTATTTACTAATATTTCATCTTCACCTAGTATTTCATGTAATTTTGTACCTTCTTTTATGCAAGCCGTATGTGTAGCAACATTTGATAAATGTTGTTGGTTATGCTTTATATAAGAACCTTCTATTAAAGATAAGTCTTGATATAAGCTTCCTCCATTACCTACATTTATTAATTGTTCACCTCTACAAATACCCAATATTGGCTTTTTCATTTCTAGTGCAATTTTTAATAATGCCATATCATAAGTATCTCTTTTAGGTAATATTCCACCTAACTTGCTATGTGGCTCTTCATTCCACATAAGTGGATTTACATCATGTCCACCTGATAATATTAGGGCATCTACGTTAGCTACTTGTTCTCTTATTAGTTCTTCGTCACTAATCATAGGAACCATGTAAGGTATTGCTTTACACATAGCTACTGATTGTATGTAATCGTTATTAACATAAGCTCTTTCATACCCAGGAAACATTCCACCTTCATCGATTATTAAGCTTCCAGATATTCCAATTATCGGATATTGTTTATTTTCCATTCCTAATATCACTCCTATATCTAAATTGATAGTAATAAAAATTTCACACCTTTCTTAAAGCAATTTCTATGCCAAAGTCTTATTTTTCAAAAAATTTAAAAGAGGAGAAAAATTTTTTATTCTCCCCCTCTTGTATTTCCAACGACTCTTTTATTTAAAAATATTTTTTTATTTGTTCATATATTATTTTTAAAGTTCTTATATTCCTCTAATTTTCTATATAAATAGGTTTTATAGGTTGTGTTTAAAACCTATTTGTTCTCCTATTACTCATCCTATTTATATATTCTTTAATAAGTATATTCCTTTTTCGCTTAGTTTACTTCCTTTTCTTCCAACCTCAGATGTAACTAAGTCTAACTCTTTAAATATACTTAATATTCTTCTTACTTCGCCCTCTGTTATAAAATCATCCTCTTCATTTAGCTTGCTTACTATTCCACTTCTTCCAATAGATTTATTTAATTTATTTTCTTCATTTATAATTTGCATAATCTTTTTTGCTTTTTCAATAGATGCTTTATCTTGTAAAATTTTTATTTCTTGAGTATATTCTTTTCTATTATTAAGAATATTATGCGGTAAATCACAAATTTTAACCTCATCTTCCATACACATAGTATCTATATACATAGCTGTGTTTTTTAGCTCTCTTATGTTTCCTGGCCATGAGTAATTATTAAGTATTTTACTAACCTCATTACTTATATTAATTTTTTTATTCATAAAATACGTTAACATAGCTGTTATATCCTCTTTTCTATCTCTTAAAGGAGGTATATTTATATGAAGTACATTTATTCTATAATATAAATCAGCTCTAAACTTTTCTTTTTTTATCATTTCAAGTAAATCTCTATTAGTAGCGGCAATAATCCTAACATCAATATCTATGACATTTTCTCCACCAACCCTCATAACTTGGTTTTCTTGAATTACTCTAAGAAGTTTTGTCTGCAAATACATAGGCATATCCCCTATTTCATCTAAGAATATAGTTCCATTGTGTGCTTGTTCAAATAGTCCCTTTTTACCACCCTTTAATGCTCCTGTAAATGCTCCTTCTTCATAACCAAAAAGTTCACTTTCTAGTAAGTTTTCAGGCATGGCTGCACAGTTTATAGCTATAAATGGCTGATTGAATCTTAAGGAATCATTATGTATAGATTGAGCCATTAACTCCTTACCAGTTCCACTTTCTCCAGTTATTAAAACAGTATAATCTGACTTTGCAATCTTCTTTGCTAATTCCTTAGATTGCTCAAGTTCCGCAGACTTAGTCTTTATATCATCAAAATGATATCTTGCCACTTGTCCTTTATCCCTTAATTTCTTAGATAAATTTTGTTCTAACTTTTTTATATAGGTTACTTCTTGAATACAGAAATATGCTCCAGTTATCTTTCCAAAGCTTTCTATATTGTGTTTATTCACATTAATATATTTATTTTTAAATTTTATTACCTCATCATTAGCTTTACTTAAGCTAAAAATCATTCTAAGGTCCTTATTTTCTATATCTTTTACCTTTTTACCAATTATATTATTATCAATATCTAATATTCTTTTTACACTTTGATTGCAAATTACTATTTCTTCTTTATTTGATAGCATTGCCATTCCGACACTAGATAAGTTAATTATGGAATTTAATTCTTCATTCTTTATAGTAAGTTCTTTAAATTTTGTATTTACACCTGAATATGAACTAATAACCTTATCAGAATACTTTATTAGCCTCTCTGTTACTTCTCTATCATCAATATTTAATTTTGCTATTATTTGAAGAAATGTTGAGCTATCAATACACCTATGTCCAAGATCAATAACTTCTTCAATATAACTTGGAACCAAACTGGATTCTCCAGGTGTAACCGCTACTTTAATATGACTATAATCTTTCTTCGGATCATATTGTATAAAATTTAAGTGATTTATACCCATATCATATAAACTAGACACAGTTTCTAATATGGTTTGTTCATTATCATTTACAACAAGTACCTCTATTCCCTCTGGTAATGCGAATAACTTATAAACTTCATTTTGCTTTATACTTCTATTTATTTTTATTATTTTCTTTACATCATCAACATAGCTCTTTATTTGCACAGCTCTTTCATCTATCATGACAAGAACCACATCACCTTCAATAATTTGATTCTTCTCCATACTATTTAAATAATAATTTTTTATTGTTATTTTATCCTTAAAAATACTCTCTATATTCTTATTTAAAAATAACTCTAATCTTGATATACCATCTGTAACTACAGCTATAGTTTTCATTATTAAACACCTTCAATCTTTAGATTTACCCCTACTAAAATTCATCACTAATATCGGAATATTAATAAACAAATGTAATTTAAAATATATTTTTCTCATAAAAATTATTATTTATTAAAATTATATCGTAAAACTATTATAACAGAAAAGAACTCATTCAATAAAAAATAAAATCCAAGTAATGAATTGATACTTTACTTGGATTCTCCTATAATAATTAAATTATTATTGTTTTATTTGCTTCATTTATCATTCTTGCTGGTATTTTTTCATGAAGCTCCCAAACAAAGCTTATTGGCTTACTTCCTCTGTGACTTCTATATTTACATGTGCCAAGATAAGTATAAGTTGAAGTTATACCATTTCGCATTTTACCCTCTCTAACAAAAATAGCTATCTTACTCCCTTTAGCTACATGATTTATATACCTTTGTCCTGTGGCACTTTCTACTGAAGTTGTACTTTGACTTTGCCAATGAAATAAACTCTCATTTATAGCATAGTCCTCATATAAAGTTGATGGTGAAAAATCTTTATCACTTTTATTTAAGGTTATAAAGAATATATCTATCTTTTTATCTTCAAAACACTTAACTCCCTCTCTAAATGCTGGCTTTTTATTTTCATTGAAATATCCAAAAGCAGCCATAATCATATCTCTTGAATAATCGCAATGTAAATCTAAAGGACAATTAAATCCTAAGTTAACATTCTTATCTATAAACTCTAAATTATTATAATTGTAATTTAAAATATCACAGACTTCATTCATCATAACTTTATTCTTCAAAAGATTATTTATACCATCATCTAGTGAAGTTAATCCCTCTTTATCTGGTGAATTATTATAAAATGTATAGTACATCATATTTAACATTAATTTTTCTTCTTCATTAAAGTTAGTTAGTGATATATTTTCATAGTCCTTTATTACTTTAACCATAAAACCTATAAATCTTCTTGAGTTTATAAAAAATAAATTCTTTAACTTATTAGTTATTTTCTCTTCACTTTCTTCAATAAAATTTTCTCTTACTCCTGCAAGTACAGATAATCTTGAAAAACTCCTATCCCCTGACTTACCATAAAAATCTACTAAGGATATGCTATTATAAGCTAAGAACTTTTCTAAGGTGAGTTCTAATCCAGTATCCGAACTAAAAGTTTTTATCTTATTTATTAAGTTAGATTTATTATTTACAGCGGATTTGATATTTCTTAAAATATATCCCTTAGCTTCTTTTTCAAGTTGAATATAACATCCCTTTGGTAATGTCAAAAATCCATTTTCAATATAATTTTTTACTGAATGATTAGTCTTTCCTATTAAAGCTTTAAATTTATCTTCAAAATTATAATTTTTATGTGCTTGTCCAACAAAATCCAATACAGTTAAACACTCTTTACCTTCACTTAATCTTAATCCTCTTCCTAACTGTTGCAAAAATACTGTTAAACTTTCTGTAGGTCTTAAAAACAATATCGTGTTAACCTCTGGAATATCTACCCCTTCATTATATATATCCACAACAAATATAAATTTAATATCACCATTAACTAGTTTTCTCTTAGCATCATTTCTATCTTCATCACTACTTTTACCATGAAGAGCTAAGGAAGAAATTCCATTCTTATTAAAATAATTAGCCATATATTCAGCATGGTCAACTCCAGCACAGAATCCTAATCCAACAACCCTATCCATTTCAGTAACATACTTATTTAAGCTTGTAATAATTTGATTGGATCTTAAATCATTATTAGTATAAAGATTATCTAACTCCCTTATTTCATAACCTTTTCTACTCCATTTAAGCTTGCTTAAATCAACAGAGTCTGTAACACAAAAATATTGAAATGGACTTAGGAGCTTTCTATCAATAGCTTCTGGCAATCTAATTTCTGCTGAAATTCTATCATCAAAATATTCAAAAACATCTTTACCATCAGCTCTTTCTGGAGTTGCCGTAAGTCCTAGTAATATCTTAGGCTCATAGTAACTTAATAACCTCTGATAAGAAGGTGCGGCTGCATGGTGAAACTCATCAACTATTATAAAATCATAATAGTCCTTAGATGTAATTTCGCATAAATCCTTACTATTTAAACTTTGCACAGAAACAAATAAATGTTCTAAACTATCAGGATTCCTTCCACCCACCATAAGTTCCCCAAAGTTATTATCCTTAAGAATTCCTCTAAAGGTATCCCTACTTTGCTTTAAAATTTCTTCTCTATGGGCAACAAATAATAATCTATTTCTCTTACCCCTATTACCTTCACAAAAATCTTTATAATCAAAGGCTGAAATAACTGTTTTACCAACCCCTGTGGCAGCTATAACTAAATTTCTATTTTTATTAAATAACTCCCTCTCAACCTTAAGCTTTTCTAAAATCTCCTTTTGGAAGGAATATGGTTTTATATCAAAGGTAAAATTAAATTCACTATCATTCAATTCACTAATTGATTTTCTCTTTAAAGAGCTTTGTAATCTTCTAATATCATCATCTGAACCACTATAAGTTATAAATTCAGAGTCATACCAGTAACTCTCAAAGGTAGCCTCAAACTTCTTTATAATATCAAAGGAATCCTGCTCTGTAATTTTAATATTCCACTCCAAACCTGAAGTTAAAGCAGCATTAGAAATATTTGATGAGCCTATGTACGCTGTTGTAAATCCTGTTTCTCTTTTAAACATATAAGCCTTAGCATGAAGTCTTGTTCTATCCGTATCATAAGATATTTTAATTTCTGTGTTAGGTAATTTGCTAAGCTCCTGAATAGCCTTGAAATCAGTTGCCCCCATATAAGATGTAGTTATAATCCTAAGTTTTTTATTATTTTCCGTTGCTTCCCTAAGACTTTCAATAATGCATCTTATACCACTCCACTTAACAAAAGAAACTAATAAATCAATGGAATCACATGATACTATCTCCTTATTTAGTTCACCTAACATATTAGGTTCCTTAGAAGCCCCTGTAAAGAGAGAACTTTGAGATAATGGAGTAACTGGTCTTATAACACTATTTTTACTTAAAGCCCTCTTGTTATTAACCTTGGAATACAAGGCAACTAACATCTCCCCATTTTCATCTATATTATATTTTTTTATATCCTCTTCATCAGAAACCTTACTTAATATATTAATTATTTCGTTGCAAGCTTCAATCTGCTTTAATAACTTCTCACTATCTTCCTTCTCCTTGTCCCTTATATAATTAAGAGACTTTCTTATAACTTGAGCTATGTATTGAGATAAAATAGCCTTTGCTTCTTCCTTATCTATATCAGCTTTATTTATAATAAAACTTTCTTTCTCTAAAGTATTTAATTTCTCTATTATATCTTGATTTATAACCTGCTCATACAAGCCTTCCTTCAATGAACCCACCTCTTTTCACCATTCATCCTAATTTTATCAAAATTCAGATTATTAGTCTAATAATTCTATATAAGTACTTTAAATAAAAAAACACCTATTTCAAGGTGTCCTTTACATTCTTAAAAAATGAAGATTCATTATTAGAATATTACATTATACATGACTAGAGAAAATCCTATTTAACTCTGAATCCTTATTATACAACTCCTCCCTATTTCCTTCTTCAGCAATCTCACAATTTTTCAATACAAAAACATTATCCACTAACTTAACAGTTGATAATCTATGAGATATTAATATTATTGATAGTTCTGGAAAAGCTGCTTTTATATTTTTAAAAATTCTTCTTTCTGAATCCGAGTCAATATTTGAAGTTCCTTCATCAATAATAAGTAATTTAGGAATATTATATAATGCCCTACATAACGCAACCTTTTGCTTTTGTCCACCAGATAGCTTATTACCTTTTTCTCCAATTACACTGTTTAAGTCAAAAGAATTTAACTTCATAAAATTATCTACTTCACATATATTAAGTAAATTTTCTATGTGTTCTTTTGATTTCTCGCTGCGCCCAAAAATAATATTATTCAATATAGAATCATTTAATAAAAAAGTGTCTTGAGCAACATATCCAATTTGTTTTCTAAAACTATATAAATCCTCATGTATATTAACACCATTAAAAAACACATTGCCCTTGTTAGGGTTTAGTAATCCCGTTACTAAATTGATTATTGTTGACTTACCACAACCATTTTCCCCAACAATTGAATATGATGTTCCTTTTTCTATATCTAAATTTATATTTTCTAAAACTTTTAAGTTTGAGTAAGAAAAGGATACTGATTGAAGTTGCAATAAAATATTTTTATTTTCATTATTAATACTCCCTAAGTAGTCCTTATTTTCTTTTACACTATCCTTAGATATATTATCTTCTAAAAACTTATTTATCTTTGCTAATTCAATCTTGAAAACCTGTAAAAGACGATTAAAATTAACTATCCTTTCTATAGGTGTGTATAACAAGGCAACTATTGAATTTAGCACAACCAAAGTTCCTATGGTCATATTTCCACTAAAAACTTCTATGCTTCCATAATATAAAATAACAATATTTCCTAAAACACTAATAATATTAGCCAAGCTATCATATGTACCTGTAGTAATTACGTATTTTAAAGCTTTTTCATTAAATTCATTTTGAGATACATTATATTTATCTATAAATTTATCCTCTGTATTAAGTATTCTAACTTCTTTAATACTATCTAAGGAGTCCTTAAGATTTTGTATAACTTCTACATCCTTGTCCATCATATCCATTCTATTTTTACGAATTTTAGAATTGAAACAAAGATAAATAATCCCATACAGCGGAAGAGTCATAAGCGTAATTAAAAATATCTTTATATCTGTAACAAATAAAACTATTAATCCGATGATAAGTAAAATTCCCTCTGTTATTGTACTAAGAAGTATATTAGACAAAAACCAACTAATGGAGGTTACCCAATCTCTAAACAAGGTTATAATATACCCCTGTTTCTCAGATGAAAATGAAGTGAAGCTGAACTTAGAAGTAATACAAGAAAACACATTACTTCTTATATCATAAAGAATCTTATATCCGTATTTTGAAAATAAGAATTCTTTCAAAAATGATACCACATTTTTAAACACATAAAATGAAAAATAGCCTATGACAAAAATAGTCAATGTGGACATATCCCTTGAAGGCACTACATCATCTAAAAGAAACTTAAAGATGAAACTTGAACCTACTATTAAAAGATTCAGTAGTAGCCCTAAAAATATAGCACTTAAGTACTTTGGTATTAAAGGCTTGATTATTTTCTTTAAATACTTTTCTTCCATGATTTAATCCCCCTTATTATATAAATTTAAAACATTTTAATTTTATCCAATATCACCATCTCTATTTAACGTTTCTTTCGCTAACACTTTATAAAAACGTATAATTTGAACCCTTTTATTTTTTACTTCAGTACTAATTATAGCTTATTATTACAAAATATACTAATATATGTTTTATATTAGTAATACCTTGAAATTCATTACCTAAAGATATTAATCATTCCTTTAAATTCTGCTTTTATTACATATAAAAAAGCTAGCAGATGCTTTTATTTTCTCTGCTAGCTCTCTTTTTATTTTTCCATTTTAAAAGCAAATATTGTGCCTATAGCTAAACTCATTGTACCTAATAGTACTATTAAGTTTATATCCTTCTCTTTATCTGAAGCTCCATCTTCTTCTTTTGAATTTTCTAACTCTTCATGTTCTGTCTTATTACCACTACTTATATTACCCTCTGTATCTACATTCACATTTTCATCTTCTTCTGGTGTAACTTCTGGAATTATATTTTCATCTTTATCCTCTTCAGGCACTTCAAGTTTAGCATTAACTTTTACTTTAATAACTAAACTTGCTTTGTTTCCCGATGAGTCTTCAGCTTCATAAACTATATTATAATTTCCTGGAATAGTAGTATCTATTTCAGAAATAACTTCATTTGTTTCTGATTTTTTAGTGGTTACTTTTACCTCTACTTCATCATCAAGATTATCCAAAGCCGTTATAATTGGATTATTAAATGCTTGTCCAAACTCTAATATAATCTCCATATCTCCATTATAATTAAATACTGGTGATTTAAGGTCTTCTCTTTCTAACATATATAAAAATTCATTAAACTCATGATTTTTAGGCACTTGTACTGCTATGTAATATTCCTTTGATTTAGTAAATACATTTTTAAAGTTACTCTTTTCTCTTAACTTTATGGAATACTGAACTAAATTCTCCTTTAAGATAACCTTATCTTGTAATAAAACATTAAACTCCTCTGTAGCTCTTCCAATCAATGCCTTTAAAGAATCAATATTTTTAGTAGCATATATAATAGGTGAATCTTCTGTTCCATTTCCGCAAATCACCTCTATACCGCTTGGAACTTCATCAGTAGAATTAGTTACACTGAATGTAAACTCATCATATTGATCGCTACCATCAACTGCCCCAACTTTAATTGTTGCAACTCCATATTCCTTAGCTACTATCTTTATTCCTTGCTCTACTCTTTCAATTTCAATAACATCATTATTAGTGCTTATCCAGTCTAACTCCTTATTAGTAGTATTATCCGGAATTATTGTAGCACTAATATTTATCTCTTCTCCCTTATCTATATAATGCTTTAATTTCTCCTTATTGTTTATAGTTACACTTGTAGCTAATATTTCTTTATATTTATCAATAATAATACCACCTGTAGCTGCTTCAATTACCTTTGACACTCTTATCTCAACATATGTCTTTTCACGCTCTTTAAAAACAGCTTGCTTCTTATAAATTACAAAATTGTATTTATTATATTCACTAAAACTAATTTTGCTTTCTTTGATGACATAATCTTTACTTATCTCACTTAATCTATGACTTAAAGATGTTATCATTTCTTCATCTACTACTTGTAGAACCTTAACATCCTCCTCAGATAATCCTTGTCCACTCTCTGGAAGTTCTATTATGGAACTACTTGTAATAATTATTTTTCGTACCACAGAAGCTTTTCTTCCCTCTATATCATTAATTATTATTTCCGCTTCATATTGTCCATCTTCCTCTATATTAGGTTTTTTAACTTCAATAGTGTACTCAGATTCACAAACAATCTCTATACCACCTAATATCATATCTTTTGTTACCTCTGTTCCATGCTTTACAACTAACACATCTTCATGCCCTTTTACTATTGGTGATTTATTTACAGATTCCACATTCACCTTAGTATTATCAACTATTTCGTAAGCAAATACCACAGTATTAAATTGAGCAAATATCATAATAGCTATTAAAAAACATGCTAACCCTCTTCTATTTTTAAATCTCATCCTTTTATTCCCCACACTCTAATATTTAAACAAAAAAACTACCCAGCTAGAGTAGTCACCATAAAAAATATATAAATATCCTATATAAAATTCTATACTTACAATATTTCTATAACAAAGAAAATAATCCTTTGGCAACTGGCTAGCATAGTTCTATTAAACCTTAGCCCCTATAGCTTTGCGCCCCTAGATTTCCCTAGCTTTGCATTATTTAGTTTTATACTATGATTATATAGTCTTCGACATAAGCTTTCAAGTTATTTAAAACCTTAGATATATACATCCAAGAAATTAAACTCCTCAAAATACTAAAAATATTATAATAAATAATAAAAAAGCCACCTTTCAACAATAGAAAGTGACTTTTTTAGTTTAGTTTTAAAATATACCTTACCATACTTTATTTATTTAATAAAATCTCTTTTTTAAGCTCTTTAACTTTTTCTATATCTAATCCTGTTGCCTGTGCGATTATACTCTCTTCAACTCCAAGCTTTAATAAATTTAAAGCATTCTTAATATTAGCCTTTTCTATTCCTTGTTCAATTCCTTGTTCTACTCCCTTTTCGTATCCTTCTTCCATAGCTTCTTCAATCCTAGTAGCTTCATCATGAAGAGCCATTTCACGAGAAAGATATTCTATTCTTGCCTTTTTATCTTGACACATAGTTTCTAAAGCATTCACTGCTTTATCAATTTTAGGATTAACCTTAGCCATTTCTTGTAAAACCTCCTTTGAATCTGCCTTAATGAAGTTTATCCATTGTGATAAGTTATCATCCTCTTTATATTCAACCATTTTCCTCATTTCCAGAAAATGTATTTCCAGCAATTCTGTTAAGTTATAATTTTCTTCATCCTCTTTTATCTTAAATATACTATGATACTTCTTTGTTTGTAAGGTATCAAAATCCAAGATATTAATACATATAGTCTTTTGAAGTTTGCTGTATTTTTCGCTCATTTCTAACTGCTCACAATAAATCTTAGACCAATAATAAAGACTTCGCTGTGGCATGTATATTGTCCTTGCCACCTGTATTTCTATGTCTATATTAGCACCATTATCTATTGTAGCTCTTATATCTAATATACTCTTCTTATCTGCTATATTCTCCTTAGGAAGCTCACTGTTTAATATTTGTATATTTTCTATATCAATTTTTAAAACCGCTTTTAAAAAATCTATTAATATGTCCTTATTATTTTCATCACCAAAAATTCTTTTAAATACATAATCATTTTTTGGCTTCATAAGAAAATTCTTATCATTTATGTTCATTATTATTGTTCCTCCAATAATTTATCATTAGTAAAATTCTAACCATATCTTATATAATTATATCATACAGCTGTAAAAATATATATTAATCATAACACTTTCTTAATGTATATTCATATTAAGGAGAATCATATTAAAAACCATGTGCTATTGTAACGTGTAGCTTAACTCATGAAAAACAAATTACATTTTTGAAATTCATCTTAAAATCATGGACAAATTCCTTATATAAAAATAATATGGTTATTTAATTAAAGCTCCACTTTTAGGATCATTGGCAAACCTATCTCTAATATTATCTGATAACTTATCATCAAATAACTTAACTATCCAATAATTTTCATTTTCTTGCTTAAGCAAAGAAATTATATCTGCAAATTTTGAAAAATCTACTTTTTCAACTTGAAGTACCTCTTTATGCAATGTTTCAGTAGCAACTAATGCAGCTTCTAAAGTTTTAATTTATTTTTTTATTATCATAGATTGATTTTCTAATATTTTTGCAACTTCTTCAGTACTATCTAGTGAAAATATTTTATCTTTTATATACTCTAACGTGAATCCTAAATATTTTAGTGAAAGAATTTGATGCAACTTAACCATATCCTTTTTTGTGTTGAGTAAAAATAATAAAAAAGCAAGAAATATATGGAAATACATACCACACTCTAATTATTATATAGATATCTTATAAATTCAAATTCTTAAACTATTACTAAATCATACTAAATATTTTGCTTAAATTCTTTTATACAGCTTTTAAATTTTTAAATACTTGAGACTTTGATATGTCATCATAAGAGCCACTTTCAACAAGCTTGCCATTATTCATAATAAGTATTTCATCAAAACAAGCCAACTCTTCAGATAATTTATGAGTTATCATGATCATTGTTTTATCTGTTACACTCATCAATATATCTTGTAATCTTTTACTCGTATTCATATCCGTTGCAGAAAAAATTTCATCCATGACTAATACTTGTGAATTACTTAATAACATTCTCATGAAGCTAATAACTTGTTTTTCACCACCACTTAATTGTTGAGAGTTCTGTTTTTCCTCAATACATTTAATCATTTGTTTATCTAAAGTTCCTAATAACATATTTAAACTTTTGAAGTTGTATGAATCAAAAACTGTAGCGTTATTTTTCAAATCTGTAGCAAAGATATGCTCATACTGATTAATACATGTAATCATTTTATCCGTATCTATTTCATTAATATTTTTATCATCAATTAATATTTCACCACCACTTAAATCTACATATTTCATTAAAGAATTTATTATAGTAGATTTTCCTGATCCACTATGCCCAATTAATGCATATTTCTTACCTTTATTAAATTCATAAGAAAAATTTTCAAGTGTAAAATTATTAAATTTAACATCTACACCAGAAAATTTAATTGAATTTTCTAAACTTTCTTTGTGTTCTAATTCTATTTTATTCTCTATCTTTAAAAACTCTAAGACTTTTAATTTAATACTCTCCGTAGAATTTATGGTATTTATATTATAAACCAAACGATCTATTGGTCCCATGAATGCTTCTAAATATCCTAAAGTAGCAACTGCTGTCCCAATGGTAATTTCATTCTTGTATAGCAAATACGCTACTACTAAAAATCCAGTAATATTTAGAGAATATATAAATGCCCCATTTATTAACATAGATATACATTTATATTTGCCATAATTAAATCTAAACTTTGATGTTTCCTTTAAAGTTTTTTCATGCTCATCAATAATATTATTTTTTGTTGAAGTTTTTATTAGTTTAAATCCTTCCAATAAATCTTTAATTTTAGATACGTACTCCCCCATCTTATCTAAGTAAATTTTTCTTTTTTCTGATAACCTTTTAGAAGTTAACTTAGGCCCTATTAAAGTTATAATAGATGCAATAATCATAACTAATGCAATACGCCAGTCAATTAGCACAAAGAATATTACACCATAAACAATTAAAGTTATTAATGCTTGAAATATATCTACAAGAGGTGATAAATAGTCCATCTCTAATTGTGTTATTTCATTTCCTTGCAAGGATATATATTCACCTATATCTTTAGATGAAAATCTTTTATAACTGTAATTAACTATTGATTTAAAGAAATCTTTTTTCAAATTTAATTCAAATTGAATAGATTTTTTCCAAGAATATATCATTTCTATATATGAGAAAAATATATTTGCTAAGTTACACAAGATATAAGCACTTATTAAAAACAAAAATAATCTTAAATCCTTTTGAGTTAATGAGTCAAATAGCACCTTCGTTAAATATGGAAGTATCGCTAATGCAGCTGTTGAAAGAGTGCTAAAAATAATTTGTAATACTAATGGTTTTTTGACCTTAAAAACATATTCCTTCATAAGTTATCTTAGTAAGAGAGTGTATTATAAATACCAACTCCCCACTACCCCCTTTTTCTTGTTATTTAATTTTAGTGTGTACTAAGTTATTTTATATAATTATCCAATAAATAAAACAACTCTATCATACTTATCATTCTAATTCCGTTATCTATTTAATATATATCTTTAACCATACCAAATCCCATATTCTAACTTAGTTATTTAAGTAAACCTACCCATTCTAATAATTTCCCCATTATATTTTATTGAAATAGTAACTAACCTATACTCTAATGCATGTTCTATTTATTTTCTCAGTTCAAAATCATATTGCATTTCTTTATGAATATATAAGACTTCTTCTACAATTAATAAATTTTTATAAATTTCAATACTCTTTAACTTCTCCTTAATTTTATTAATCTTTAATTTCTATTTTTACTTTTTATTTTAGTATACTAAGCATTCATTTTATCAGTTTTAAGTAACGATACTTAATATTTGCACATGAAAATTACTATTAAATGTAGGGATTATAGATAGATTCTCTAAGAATTGAAAACCTTATTTTATTTAATATATATGTAATTTAATTGATATATTTGTTAATTTCATTTCTTTATATAACCTTATAGAAGTAAATAAATGAATTTACTTTTATATATTACTATATTTATATTTTAATGTAAAGTATTGTTATTTAACTGTATTTATGAAAATAAGTATGCATTATAGAGCTTTTTTCTAAACATCAAATTCTTAGTAAATTAAATATTTTTCTTTATCTTTAATATTAGTTATAACTGAAAGATATACAACTTTATACTCTAACCACCATGAAAGGAATTATTTTTAAAATAACATATGAAATTATAAAAGAATATAGATTATTGAAGCTTGTTCAACAATCTATATTCTTTTAATTACTACTTTTAGAACGTATCGTCCAAATAGTATATTTTTCAGTATATTGAACACTCTCTACAAGTAAAGTATCAGAATCTTTATTTGTAAATAAATACGCTGAACCTAATTGATCCTTAAGATCCCACCCATCCTCTTTCATCTTATCTTTGATTAGAGAATCTCCGTTACTTGTCTTGGTAATGTACTTGATAGGCTCCTTTAAAACCTCAACTATATCATATTTTTTAGTGCTAAATTTCAAAATCCCCTTCATTATTGGTATTGGATTTTCCTCTTGAAATATAATAGGCTTCAAGAAAATAGCTACAATCACAAGAATACTTATAACACCTATACTACAAATAAGTTTTTTCATATTCACTCCATTAATTGAAATTTTTTAATTTCTAAATTTACACAATTGTAGCATACTTTCTTTTTGACATTTGTCGTTTTAAAAGGAAAAAACCTTTTTAATTATCTTTAATAATATTTTTCTCACTCTTTACACAACCTACATTAAATAATTTATTTCTAATAACGATTGGTGGTGATATAAATGACAAATGAAGAAAAAGCATACATAGCTGGAATTATTGATGGTGAAGGTAGTATAATGCTGCAAAGTTTTCATAAAAACCAATTACCTTCCCCTTGTGTCACAATTGCATCAACCACATTAGAACTTCTTGAGTATATTAAAAATGTAGTTGGAATAGGAACTATTACAAAGAAAAAAAATTATAATATTGAAAAACATAAAGACTCTTATACTCTAACTATAAGATATAATCACGCTATTGAACTTTTAAAAGATATTGAACCTTATTTAGTAATTATAAGCAAAAAATTAAGAGCTAATCTTATAATAAAAGAGTATAAAGTACTTACCCCTAGAAATGGTAGATATAGCGATGAGTTATTAAAAGCTAAGTTAGAATTTTGCAATAAATTTTTATCTATAAAATAATCTTGCTCTAGATTTAAGTTCTTATTAGCTTTGACTTAAACCACGATTTAATAATTTTGCTCAAATCAGGACCACCCGTAAAACGGGTGGTTTGCTCTTCGCCTATAAGGCTATATTGCTGGCCGTGCTACTCGCACGTTGAACGGTTTGCCAACCGCATACCATCACTGGCTACGCCTAAAGGCGCTTATTTTTTGCTTTTGCTTACTTGCTCACCCGTAAACGGGTCAATATATTCTTTTAAACTCATCTGTTCATATGCTATATCTTCTTGTATTTGATTTTTTATATACTCCTCAATTGCCTTTTTATTTCTACCAACTGTATCAACATAATATCCCTTACACCAAAACTGTCTATTTCCATACTTGTATTTTAAGTTTGCATGTCTATCAAAGATCATTAATGAACTTTTCCCCTTAAGATATCCCATAAACTGAGAAACACTAAGTTTGGGCCGTATACTTACAAGCATATGTATATGATCTTTACAAGCATTAGCTTCTATTATTTCCACTCCTTTATGCTCACAAAGCTTTCTTAATCTTATTCCAACATCTTGCTTTATCTTTCCATAAATAATTTGTCTTCTATACTTTGGTGCAAAAACTATATGATATTTACAATTCCACTTACTATGTGCTAAACTACTATTGTCCATTATTGGACACACCTCCTTGAAATTATAGTATCGGTCGGCAAACCTACTATAATTTTACAATGGAGGTTTCTTTATTTCTACTCATAGCTAAAAGCTTTTTAGAACCACAGGTCTAACCTGTGGTATTCTTTATAATCGAGTAGGAGGCGGTGACTAACCGCCGTCCTCTCACACCACCGTGCGTACCGTTCGGTACACGGCGGTTCAGCAATTAATTAAGTGAATCTTGTTCATGTATTGAGCGTAGGATCCACTAAGCACTTCTAATATTTATTTTTGACTTCCACTCTATCTTCAATTAGATAGTCCGTTCAACGGTTATCTGCTTTCAAACATGGATTACCATTCTCAATAACTCTCAATTAATTACCGTCAAGTCCTTCCCTAACCTCAACTTTCGAAGAAGCTCCTACAGTACTATGACTTGAACTGACTTCTGAATGTTCAGTTATACCTCTCGGTATAGGTTACTAAGTG
>NZ_FQXP01000021.1 GCF_900130005.1 Clostridium collagenovorans DSM 3089
TTCCCGAAGGAACTTCATCGCTCGACTTGCATGTGTTAAGCACGCCGCCAGCGTTCGTCCTGAGCCAGGATCAAACTCTCAATTTAAAAGTTTGATTACTCAGTATTCACTGACTACTTATCTTTCGATAAGATTTTATTTATTACTCAAAGCATTTTACGAGTTGTTTCTTTATTACTCTGTTTAATTTTCAAAGACCATGTCATTCGCCGTCATCACCTGACGACTCTTAATATTTTAACAAACATTTAATCGTTTGTCAATATATTTTTTAAAAGTTTTTTTCACAACTACTTGTTAATTTCTTTCGTAGTTGTCATCGCCTCTCAGCGACAAGTAATATAATATCATTAATTTCTAATCATATTATGCTTTTAAACCTTATTTAGAGAAATTATAAGCTTTTTCCTCTTTTTTTCTTTTATTTTCTATAAATATGATTTATTGATACACTAGGATATGTTTTCTTAATTATTTACACTTTTATACGCCCATTTACGTAAATACTCTCTGTTTTATATATATAATTTCCCTATATACTCTATCTTTTATCTTAATTTATATAACTTAAAACTTAAAATCTTATTTATTAATTAAACTTCTTTATCTTATATTCCTTATAAACTTTAACTTTCTACATTATATTTTTTATTTATTACCTAATACTTATTAAATAATAATACTCACGTGGGAAATATGATATAGCTATCTTAATTTTTTTAATATATATCTTCCATGAAATCAACTTCATTCATATTTCTTATCATAAAAAAATTTAATATGTAATAACTTACGATGATGTAGATTTAATATTTAACTAAATCTATATTTTTTTCTTCAATATCCTTATTCTTAATACACATAAAAGAAAAAAGGCTATTGCATTAAAGAAGTTTCCTACTTTATACCCTGTTAATTTAAAATTCTTAACTCAGTATAATATGCGTTACCTCTTTACTACCCAGCCTCTTTTTTAATAACTAATTTATTTGTTTCATTTATTCTTCTCTTATTTTATAAAAAGTAATGTGATCTCTCCATTCACCATTTATATATAGATATTTCTCATTTAAACCTAACTTCTTAAATCCGCATGCAATTAATACAGATTGAGATTTTAAATTATCAACTAAAGTAGAGCCTTCTATTCTATGTATACCTACATCATAAAAAGCATATTCCATGGCCATATTAACAGCTTCCTTCATGTACCCTTTACCTTGTTTAAGCTCATCTATGGAGTAACCTATAGTTGCACTTTTACATACACCCATTACTATATTAGATATTCTAACTTTACCTATGAGTTCTTCCTCTTCGAATATACCAAAATTAATACTCTTACCATTTAGAAAGTCCTTATATGAATCACTTAAACTATTTCTTTGATACTCTAAGGTATAATAGCTATCACTTCTTTTAGGCTCAAACTCTTTTAGATGATTCTTATTTCTAATACAGTAATCTAGCATTTCCTCTGAATCACCTGGTGTTAGAACTCTTAAATCTATTCTTTTTCCCTCTAATGTCACAGGAAGTCTTATATATCCCTCTGTATAATCCTCACTAGTTATTCCAAATAAAAATTCCGATTTAACATTCTTAGTAGCATTCTTATTGTTTCTTAATATTCCTTCTAATTCAAAACCAACATCTAAAAAAGCATCTATAATCATTTCTTCATCTACAATTACGCTTGCTTTCTTAAGTAACATGTTATGGAATAATATTGACAACATAAGTTCTAAGGTATCAACTAGATACTCATAACTCTCATTTCCAATCTTATAAAAATTCAATCTAAATATACAATTCTTATTTTCCTTATCTAATTCAACAATAAAAATTCTACCTAATGTTATATTATTTTTATCCTTAACTATATACTCCCTATCGTTTCCCTTTACCAAACCTAAACTTACACACTTACTTTTTGACATTTACTACTCTCTCCCTAATCATCAACGCTACATACCTTTGACTGTCTTTGTATTAACGTTAAAAATGTTATAGATATGATTAAACTTAAAGGTATTACAAATAAAGCATGGTACGTACCTACTGTATCACTCAATCTACCTATAAGCATTTGGCCTAACATATTTATAGTGGTTGCACAGGTAACTATAGTTCCTGTTATAGAAGTTGCATTCTGCTTAAAAACACCACTCATACTTACAAGTACAACAGGGAAGGTTATAGCTAAGAAGAAACCTGATAATGCAACAAGCATAAGTCCATTAGCACCTAATAATAAACCTACTGCATATAATACTACCCCTATAGCTAAAGATCCTATAACAGTATTTAGGTACCCTAACTTTTCAACTATAAATCCACCTAAAAGTCTTCCTATGGAAAATACAATGGTGAATAAAGTTACATACATACCACTTTTACTCTGTGAGTAGCCATAAGTATCTATTATATAATTAGTAAGCCATCTAAAGGTACCAGATTCCGCTATAATATAAAACCCTAATCCACAAATATAAAAATATACTAATTTATTTTTGAACATATCCTTGAAGCTTACCTTCTTTTCCTCTTCTAAGGTTTCAATCCTAGGTACCTTAACAAAAAGAAACGCTATTAATATAACTAACATTACCCCTGCAAATATAGTATATATATTTTGCCAAGGCATGCCATTACTATACAATGTATTTCCTATGGCTTGACCAGCTGCTGAGCCTGCACCATAAAAAAAGTGAGTTAAACTCATTATAATTGCTTGAAAACTTAAAACAACAACAGGTATAACAGTGTTTATGGCTATAGCTGTTAATGATAATCCAACATTAAGTAGTCCTACATTAAGTAATAAAGATTTATAACCACCTACAAATCTATAAAAAACTAAGGACATAAATATGGCACTAAGTCCTAAAATGAATACTTTCTTTTGTCCAAACTTTTCAGAAAGCAATCCTCCAATAAACGTAAACATTAAGTACGCAAAGGATCCCATAGATACTATGGTTCCAATCATAGAGTTATCCAGAGCAAACTCAGTTTTAAATATAGGTATAAATATATTTATTAAATTTTCTGCTCCAGCCATTACCCCCATTATAATAAACATAAACACTATCAATATTAAATTGTTTTTTTTCTTATTCATTTTTTCTCACCAGATGCATTTCTACACTTCCCTCTAATTTATTATGACTTTAAACTCCTCATTCTAGTAATTAATTATAACACCTCAATAAGTATAAAATAAATATTTAAAAATACTTATAATTGCATATATTAAATTTACTTACATAAAATTTTCAAAATAAAACTTTACTTTTAAACTATAAAAACCTTTCTTTTATACATATTTTAATACCTCTGACTACATACTAACTTTAAATAAGTTGAATTCTAAACTTTAGGTTAGGTTTTAATCTGATACTTAGAGTTCCTTATGTAAAATATTAGATGCTTTATTCTATACTAGAAAAAATCTAGAAATTCTATAGAGCCTAAAATCATATAAACTTAGGAGGAGTTGCTATGAAAAAGAATAAACACTCACTTGATAATTCTACTAATGTTCAATTTAACGATAATGCTTCACAAGAGTTAAATGATGTTGATACTTCTTATGGTTCTAAGCCAACTGAAAATGTAGCTTCTATGAATAATAATGGTATTCCAACCCCTATGCAAATAGAGAATTTGACTCTACCTATTCAAAGATTTATTGAGCGTTATAACTATAACAGTAAAAAATAATATGAGCTTTAAACAAAAAAGGTAGCCATTATAATATAAAGTACTCTCTAATAAATCCTGACAATATTTTGGATTTATTTCCCAAGTAATACTTTTATATTTTAGTGACTACCTTAAAATATTTTAATTGCTCAATATTATTGTATAAGTTTCAATTAAAAATCTACACTTTGAATTTGAACTAGGTTTATTTAATTACAGTTAATTCTAAATATGATAAAGAGTTGTTATTGAAAGGTATATATTTAAAAGTCCCTTGTGTAGATTACTTTATTTGTGCAAAAATTCCCCCATCCATTTCATATACATGTTCACATAATATATCTATATCCTCTGAATTATGACTAGCTAAGATTATGGTCTTATTCTCCTTAGATATACTTAATAATATATCTCTCATTTCACTTACTCCATGCTTATCCAATCCATTCATAGGCTCATCTAATATTAATATATCTGGATCCTCCATTAGAGCTTGAGCTAATCCCAGTCTTTGCTTCATCCCTAAAGAAAACTTTCCAACATGCTTTTTACTTTTTGGATCAAGTCCAACCTTCTCTAATATTTTATATATTTCTTCCTTAGTAACCTTACTATTTATCATAGATAAAAATTTCAAATTCATATAGGCATTATAATTAGGTAAAAAACCTGGTGACTCTATAATAGCACCTAAGTTATCTGGTATATCTATATCCTTTCCAATCCTCTTATTATCTACTATTATCTCTCCACTTGTAGGTATGACTAAACCACAAATACATTTTAATAGCATAGTCTTTCCCGATCCATTCCTTCCAACTAATCCATGAATCTTACCTCTTTCAAAGCTCATATTTATATCTCTTAACACCGTTACTTCTGTTAATAAATAGCTAAGTATAATTGGTGAGCTAAGTGCTACAAACTTATTAGGTATGTATACTGATACTACCATTCCTAAGACACACCAAACAGACATACCTAAAGAAAAAATAGTTATATATGTATATGCGTACATTAAGGGAGAAATATTTATTAAGTCTGCATATACATCGCTCTTATAATTTATATAATTAAATAATTTGTAATTAAATAGATAGTACTAATATATATAGTGTTATTCCTAAAAATATTGTTAAAAATGATGACAAAGCACATGACCATATCTTTGCTCCTGCATACTTTTTAACTCCACATATCAATACAACATTTCCTATATACCCATCATTCCACTCATCACAAAAACTTCCCACAAATGGTATAGCGGCTAATACTAATAAAAGCTTTTGAAACATACTTAGTCCTATTAATAACTCTACAATAGATATAATATCTGTAAAACCAGGTCTAATATATTGCCTAGTAGCAATATAACATACTGCTGCTACTAAAATTATAGAAAGATAAAATATATAACTGCTAAATATTTGAGCTAAGTTCATTTTAAAAACTTTTTTATTCATCTTATATCATCCCCCCTATAGAAAATTCATTTCCGGAGATAGCATCAATAAAAATTTTAAAATTCGAAATAACCTTATCAGTTTTACCTTCCTTTGTATATTCTTCTGTTTTACTTATATTGCAAACCCAAAATGGTGACAGTGAGTACGAATTTTCTTTTAGATTGATAGCTTTAGGTAGGTATTCCAATTTAATTTCTGAAACCTCCACAGGGTCAGTTAAAATTACATCCTTATATTTATCCTTTATTACATCTACAACATGATTAGGCGAACAAATTTCTTTACTTAACTCACTCTTTTCTTTAATTTCATAAACATCACTTATACTAAGACTAATCAATCCATCTTTACTTACTAGAGACTTTATCCTAGTTCCTGTTGCATAATCAGGATTAGTCATGTAACCTTCACTGGTTACTTTATTTCCCCCTTGTAACCCATAAAATATTATTGCATATGCTTCATCATCTTTTTCCCATTTATGAAGTTGTTTTTTGCTTTCTGGAATATCCTCATTATAATCTGTTAATTTAGTTAAATTATCAACATCCATTGCAATAACTAGAGGTTCTTCCTTAACTTCTATTCCTAAATCTTTAATTTTATTACGTACTAGTGTAATAGCCTCCTCCTTATTTACGTTATCTAAATTTTCCTTAGGAAAATCATTTTCTAAGTCATCAGCTACAAAAGAAGAATATTTACGAATATACTTATCATAGTAACGATTACTTAACTCTTGGTTAACAAATCTAATTGATACCTCATCTAAATAAAGACAAAATGAATCATCAAATGTATAGGATTTTAAATTTACATCTTCCACTCTTTCTTTAATCACCTTATCTGGTGCTAGTACTTCCTTAACTTCATCTATGTCCCATTTCTTTATGCTTGCTTTATACTCATACCATTTCTGCTCAATATCAGCCACTACCTTTGCATCTACAACTAGATTTTCATAACCATCCAATCTTATATATCTTGGAAGTTCCTTTGTACTCAAAGTTTCTAATTGTTCAGATTTAACATTTTCCCCTGTTGGAAAACAAGCTGTTAATGTCATTAAAGATGCTATTGCTAAGATTATTAATTTTATTTTCTTCATAATATATTCGGCTACAAACCTTTCCCCCTTATAACTTATAAAAAATTAATTTTATATACTTCAACAACTAAACTTATAAGTAATAAACTTCAATTTACTTATTGAAAAAACAAGCATTCAACCATATATGTAGGATAGTAATTGATGCTTACATATTACTCAAAATTAAGTAAAGCAAACTTTTTAACATAGTAATTTAGATAATATTTTTATGTTTTTATTTAAGTTTTTGATAAAAATGAAATCAACAAATTGATAATTTAAGATAACAATATATGTAGTTGTCTTATAATTTACTGTGAGTAAAACTTGGATATATTATATTTTTTAGTGGGAATTATTTTGGTCATGACCTTAGATTGTGATATACCATATTAATTTAAATTATTAAGTCCTTATTTTTTCTTAGAAATGAATTAGTATTAATATGCTAATTGAAAGTTTATTAATTTAAAATATTATTTTAATTAATTTAGTAGATTTTCTCTTTATTATTTGTTAAATTATCTTTATTAATTTTAATTAGTAAATAATTTATAATTAATGTATTTTTTTAATAATTATACTATATAATGTTGTTTACATAAAATATTTTTATTCTTTGTAACTACTTTGTAAATGTTTTATTTTTATAGTTTCTATGTATTTTAAATCTTAAAGCTACGCAGTTATATACTTAATCATATATTCACAGCATAATAGTATTTTATTATCTTATACTAATGTAATAGATTTAAGTTGAATTTATTTATCTTATGCTAAAAGCATAAATATAATTTAAGTTTATTTATCTTATTATAATACTATACATATAAGTTAAATTTACTTATCTTATGCTAAAAGTATAAAGATAATTTGAGTTTATTCATCTTATTTATAATACTATACATATAAGTTAAATTTATTTATTTTCTTATAAATTTATAAACATAGATTAAATTCATAAAACTAAAGATATGTATTTAGTTTTACAAAAAATAAAGAATAAAAAAACTAAAGCTTAGTTTTTTTATTCTTCTTATTCATCTATTCTTATTAATTATATTAGAATATATTTTTACTACATTTGTTATCATTCATATATTTGCAGTTACTGCAACTCCTTTGAGAGTTAACTTCTGCATTTAAGCCACTATTAAGATTATAGCCTTCGCATACATTAGCCATCTTCATCTTATCACTTTCAGATAAATACTCATCCTCCATGATTGCCTCTTCCATATTTTCTATTACGCCTTCATTATCATCATAGCTTCCATTAGTAATTGGTCCACTATAGGAACTAACCATTCCATAACTATTTTTATTTGGTATATAACTATCATTTATCATTTTAGAACTTAAGATATTTTTAAACCTCATAAAAACACACTCCTTTTCTTTATCTAAGGCATGTTTTTATTATCTCTTTTTAAAAGTTATTTAATCATAATTTTGAAATATATTTTTATGATAATAAAGGTTACTCTTCCATGTAAATAGGTGACTCTGTTTCTCTACAATATTTAACAATTAAACATTCAGCTAAATTTCTAGGACATCTTTTACACATACATTGCTCTATGTTCCAATTACATCCCTTTTTATTTTCAGGACACTTACTACAATTATATGGCATAACCATACATATCACCTCTTTTATTTAAACTAGTATATTTATTATAACATACGACAAGCTAAATAAAGGCTTATTAAAAATTATGTCGTTTATTTAAATTTTTTAATTTTTACAAATTATAAACTTATATAAGGTTGCTAGTATCTCATTATATGTATATAATTATATTATATACGTTATTTATTATCATTTACAAAGTCTATAATATTTTAAAATTATTAAAATATGTAGATAAATTATCCATATAATATGAGTTTACTTTGTATTAATTGTTAAATGATAAGTATTAAATGATACTGAATATACATTCTTGATTGAAAATTTAAAAATTTTAATTTTTAAATTTATTAATCTGTTACTATATTTAAATAATTGGATAATCTCAATTGCATTTAAAATAATAATTAAAGGGGTAGTTAATTGTATGCAATATAATATAAAAAGAAAAATGTATTCTACTTATTATATATTAATGGCATATTTCTTATTATTTATTCTGTTAGGATTCCTTATAGATACTCCTACAGAAATATTTACAGGTTTAAAAAACATTTTATTTCAATCTAACATACTAATAACTGACTATATAGCATTAGGTGGAATTGGTGCAGCCTTCATAAATGCAGGTACCCTATCCTTATTATGCTTAGGCTTATTAGTATTAGTAGGAATTAAACCAAATGGTTCTACTATAACAGTTCTTTTTTTAATCTTTGGATTTGGATTGTTTGGCAAAAATTTGTTAAACGTATGGCCTATAATAATTGGTGTTTGGTTATACTCAAAGTATCAGGATGAGCCATTCTTAAATTATATCCTTATAGCCTTATTCGGTACCACATTAGCTCCTATATTTAATGAATTCTTATTTACAGGCATTTTTCATAATGCAAGTATAGGATTTATAGCCTCTATTTTTACAAGTGTATTAATAGGATTTTTATTACCTCCAGTTGCTTCTAACTGTTTAAAAATGCATCAAGGTTATACGCTTTATAATATAGGCTTTGCAGCTGGTTTAATAGGAACTTTATTAATGTCCTTATTAAGAACCTTCGGAATAGATTTTGAACCAAGATTAATTTGGGATACTGGTGATAACCTATTATTCTCAATAATATTATACACAATGTTTATATCCTTTATAATACTAGGAGTAATTTTTGATAAAGATGGTTTTAAAAAGCTAAAAAAGATATTTGCTCAACCTGGTAGACTTATATCCGACTTTTATATATTATTTGGGCAAGGTGCGACCTTTATAAATATGGGTATATTAGGTATACTGGCTACCTCCGTAGTATTGTTACTAGGCAGTAGTTTAAACGGTCCTACTATGGGTGGAATATTTACTATAGTTGGTTTTGGAAGCTTTGGTAAGCATATAAAAAATGTAGTTCCCATAATGCTAGGTGCATCCTTATGTGTATTCTTTAATGTTTGGAATATAGATAGTCCAGGAATGATTTTAGGTATATTATTTAGTACTAGTTTAGCTCCTATTGCCGGTAATTTCGGATTCTTCTGGGGAATGGTAGCTGGTTTTCTTCACATATGTATAGTTGCCAATGTTGGAGGACTTCATGGTGGATTAAATTTATATAATAATGGTTTTGCAGCTGGATTAGTAGCTGTAATGCTTGTACCCATAATTACTTCCTTAAAAAATAAATTTAATTCTTCTGCAGATCACTAATTATTCATATTTACTATTGGATTAAATATGATTTATATTGTATAATATCATTAACTTTGATAAATTATTATAAAGATTAATTTAATATTTCTATATGGTTCAACTATGATTAACTTGTAGTTGAACTTATTTATGTATATACTTACTAATGTGCCTATTAATTTACTTAATATAAAGTAAATATATACTTAATAAGTTACATATTATAAGATATATACACATCATTAAGATAGGAGGTAGAATCTGATTTTGTGTCGGGTTAAAGATATGAAGCATTTAAATCAAAGAACGATGAAACTAGTTAATGAACTAATGAGTTTTTGCTACAAATATGGTAGTACGAATTTAGAAATAAAAGTTAACACTACTACTGAAGAAACTACTATAAACCTAAAGGCATTTGGAATCAGTATATCTGATAAAGTTTTAGAATCATCTAATGAATTATTATCTGCACCAAGATGTCATGAGATGGAAGAATATTATTGGAATCTAAGTGGTGATAATGATTTAGATACTGAACTTACTTTAGTTGGTATGATGATTGATGACTACTCAATTAATTACAATAAGGATGAACGAGTACTTGAATTTAATATAAAACGTTTAAATTAGTTTAATTAATAACAATTTAACATTATTATATAAATAACTTAAAAGATAACCTCATAAATAACAAAAGATTAAAATATTTTTAAATTAAGTTTCTACACTTGTATGTACCATTTTCTTATTTAATAAATGCTTAGATATAAAAATTATATTTATTGCTTATTTAAATACCTTATAATTTACTAATAATTTATATCTAAATTTAAAATAAGTAATTATATAACTTTATTATAAGTCTTAAAATTAAATATTTTGATTTGTTAAATAAGCTAAGAAAGCTACATATATAATTGTGTAGCTTTCTTAGCTTTTTATATAATTTTCTAAATATAAGCAAAGTTAAACCTAAATATACTTAAAATTATTAACTATAAAATATATTAGTCTACTCTTAATACCTTTTATGGATTAAATCGAATGTCTCAATTAAAACTTATTTTAAATTCATACTTAGCCATAACTTTTAATTTTAAATATAAAGTTTATTTTCTCATACTTAACAACTTCTTTATTACATTTCTTCCTATTATATCTTCTTTCATTTCATCTAAAGCTGACTCTATCTTCACCCAGCCTAATTCTTCTACTTCTGAAGACTTTTTAATTTCACCATTATGATAATTTGCTACAAAAGTTAACATAATTAATTCCTTAGACTCTATGCTTTCACTTCCTAAATATCTGATGTCATTTATCTCGATTCCCGTTTCTTCAAGCACTTCTCTAGCTACTGTTTCCTCTGCACTCTCGCCATTACTTATATATCCTGATATTAGGACTTTAGAATCTTTGTAAATATAACTTTGCTTTAATAATAAAACCTCATCATTTTTGATAACCGCAACAACTATACATGGTTTTGCTACATCAAAAAACATTTTATCATCTTTTTCACAATAAGGAACTCCGCCCTCATCCCAACTATATTTCTCTACTAACTTTCCCCCACATATTGGGCAATATTTAAATTTCATTATTTTAATTGTATCATTATTAATAACTAAAAAATGATACACCCTCCTTATTTAAATGTTATAGTATTACCTTTATAGGTTTTGTTAAGAAGATTTCTTCTTCATCTACTCTACATTCATAAGCAAAGATATCAACTCCATTACTATAAGCTAATCTTAAAGCATCTCCAAAGTTCTTATCCATTTCATCATTAGGTCTAAAGTCTATTATCTCATCCATTTGATGTAGAAACATAACTCCTGCACCCTTACCTTGCTTTTTAACCTCTATTAATTCTAATAAATGTTTAGTCCCTCTTTCTGTAGGAGCATCAGGAAATTTAGAATGGCCATCTACTTCTAAAGTAACACCTTTAACCTCTAAATAGTATTCCATACCTTCGCCATTAATAAGCTTAAAATCAAATCTACTATTACCGAAAGTTTTTTCTCTACTTATATTCTCATAAGTTACTAATTCAGGTATCATTTTATTTCGCAAAGCTTCTTCAACAATTTTATTAGGTGCTTGTGAATCTATATTAATTAATTTATTTCCTTTATAAGCTGCTATTAAAGAATAAGGTGTCTTTCTTCCCTCTTTACCCTTTCTTAATAAAACCTCAGTTCCTTCTACTAATATTTCTCTACATCTACCGGTATTAGGAACGTGAACCATTATCTCTTCATTGTTTAGATTTATATAAGCCTGGAATCTATTAGGCCTCTTAATAAATCTTGCTTTCTCTATCTTTTCTTCAAATCTCATAATACACCTCATTTCTATATATCCCTAAGATATATCATTTTAAGATATTATGTTCCTATGTTTATTAAAGATAATATTTTTTATAGTATCTTTATAATTATCATATAAAACTATTTAATTTATTAGTTACTATTATAGCATAGTATTTATAATTATTAAGTTTATTACACATATATTAACTGAAAAATATACAAAGGAACACTTGAGTATCTACTTAAATATTTAAGAAGGGCTAAAATAATATTTTTTTATTCTATTGATACTATACTTTGAAAATTAATTGTTTCTACTTATGAACAGGTACTATGTAAAAGTTATATACATTGTGGATATGTTTAAAAATATGTTGTGGATAATTACTTAGTATTTTTATAAGTTTAAGACACTTATGTATGCTATCTGACTTATATATTATTAGATGTGATTTTGAAAACTTAAAATTGTTAATAACTTAGAATTTAGTGAAGTGTTATCTTAATTATATATCTTATTATTATAGTCAATTATCTATATAACAATAAAAAAGCATCTTCTAAAATTAGAAGATGCTGTGGTGCGTCTTAAGAGATTCGAACTCCTGGCCCACGCCTTAGAAGGGCGTTGCTCTATCCAGCTGAGCTAAAGACGCAAGTTTTTACCTGGCGATGTCTTACTCTCCCACAGGGCCTCCCCTGCAGTACCATCAGCGCTGTAAAGCTTAACCTGCCTGTTCGGAATGGGAAGGGGTGTTACCTTTACGCTAT